>NZ_OZ241975.1:1512500-3653316 GCF_965204195.1 Candidatus Poriferisodalis sp. | reverse complement strand
TACGTGGCGCCTTCACCCGCGACCGTCACGATCAAAGCCGGCAAGATCATCGGCGAGACCACGATCACCACGGTGCGCGACGACGACGACGACGACGAGACCTTCACGGTGGCGCTGGGCTCGCCGCTGCCCTCGGGGTTGTTGAGGGGTTCGCAGGCGTACCCGACCCAGCGCGCGGAAGAGATCTTCAGTCCCTACTACGAGGACTACCCGGAATCGCAAACGGTGGAGATATGGGACCGCGACCGCGACCCGACCGGCCTGGATCTGTCGGTGGAGTCGGGCGACGGGGCGCTGGCGCTGACGTGGAACAAGCCGGTCGGGCCGAACACGGCCTACGAGGTGAACTGGAAGGCGTCCTCGGCGCCCGATGCGGACGCGACCGCGCCGGGCGACCCGTCGACCGGCTGGGTGGCGCCCAGGGCGCTCATCAACGGCTCGACGTGGGTGACGGAGTACCTCTACCGCACCGAGTACACCGTTGGGGGGCTGGTCAACGGCACGGCCTATGACGTGCGGGTGCGCCAGTTCTCCGGCGGCCAGGCGGCGAGCCGCTGGTCCACCGGCGCGGGCACGTCGGCGGCGCCTCCGCCTCCGCCGCCGCCGGCGCTGACGCTGGGCGTGGCCCCTGGCGCCATCGCGCATGGCGGCTCGGTGACGGTGACGGCCCGCCTGGACCGGCCCGCGTTGACGTTGACCGAGGTGTGGTTCGACACCTCAGGCGACGGCGGCGGGGCGCGCTGGGGGCCCGACTGCGCCTGGGAGCACGGCACGGCCGGCATGATTGCCCCCGGCGGGCAGGAGACGACGGTGAAGCTGTGCGCGACCGCGGCGGCCGCGGGCCGCACGATGACGGTCACTGCGGGATTTTCGGGCCCGTATGTCGTGAAGGCGGGCGTCAAGGTGCGGGTGCTGGGGCCGAACCCGCCCACCGCGCTGACCCTCAGCGTCGAACCCCAAGACGCCGCAGCGGGCGGCGCCGTGACCATCACCGCGCGCCTCGACCGGCCCACCGCGCCGGGCATCACCGTGCATCTCAGCATCAACGGCGTCGGCGCCGCCTACTGGGGCGACTGCCTGCCCGCAGGCACCGCGCTGTCGGCTGCGCGGCTCTACGGCAGACACAACCTGGCCATACCCCCCGGCCAACAGCAGGCAACGGCGCAGCTGTGCCTGCGGCTCGACGTGGAACACCTCTCCATCGGCGCGTGGACCGACGCGCCGCGGCTGTCCGCGCAGGAACTGAAGCTGATGGGACCCGCCGGGCTCAGCCTGCGCTCGCTGACCGTCAACCCCGCCGACCCCTCCCAGAGCCTGCCCACCAGCGACGTGGACATCTCCTCGCCCAGCGACAGCTTCGGGCTGCGAGTCCCCCGAGACGTCACACGCATCACCGTCAAGCCCGCCACCGTCTACTCCGCCGCCACAGCCAAAGTCAACGGCAAACCCCTCGACACCGACAGCGCCGCAGTCGACGTTCCCCTCGAGATCGGCGACAACGTCATCACCGTCGAGGTCGACGCACCCAAAGCCCCCGCACCGCGCGAGTACACCCTCACCGTCACACGCGGCGACGCATCGACAGACCGCGAACCCCGACGCGTCGAACGGCCCCGCCAAGACCAGCAGCCCCGACAACAGCAGCAACAGCAGCCCGAGCTGCCCGAATGCGAGCCCGACAGCGGCCCGCTGTGCGGCATCGCGCTGTCGGCGGGGTCGCAGGCGGTGGCGCTCAGCCCCGACTTCGCCCCGGACACGACGTCGTACCGGGCCGCGGTCCCGGCGGGCACGACGAGCGTCACGCTCACCCCGGTCTTTGCCGACGGGACGAGCGTGTTCGGCGGATCCCGCTGGGGCGCCGCCACCTACACCCGCCCCACCCGCATACGCCCCTCCGGCACGCCAGTCGAGCTGGCCCTCGCACCAGACGGCGGCCCCACCGAGCTGTGGTTCATGGTCACCATCTCAGGCAAGCGCACCAACTACCGCATCGACATCACCCAAACCCCACCCCAACCCCAACCCCAGGGCGACCCGCCACCCGACCAGGGCGACCCGCCACCCCAGCAGGACGACCCGCCGCTCCAAGAGCTCGACCCGCCGCCGCAGGAGCCCGATCCTCAACAGCCCGAGCCGGAGCGCGAACCGCAGGCGCAGCAGAGCGAATCGCCGCCGGAGCTGCCCGGCCCGGGCCCGGTGACCGGCCTGCAACTCGCAGCCGGGAAAAAGAGCGTGACCGTCACCTGGCAGGCCCCCCAGTCCGGCGGCGCCCCCGACCGCTACATCGTGCATATCAAGCCGGTCGGCGGCGGCGACGGAACGACGCACCGTCCCAAGGCGGGCAAGCTCACGACCACCTTCCGCAACCTCGAACCCGGCACGGCCTACAAGGTGTGGGTGCGGGCGCAGAACGACGCCGGCAAAGGCGAGCGCGTCCACGCCACCGTCACCCTGCCGCCGCTCTTGGGGCCAGAGTAAGGAGCGCTAGCAGATGACCGGATTCACCAAGAGACCTCGCGCCGAAGCCGGTGCGTCGCGCCCGGCTCTGTCTCCGCGGCGCTGCTTCGCCGGTGCTCTGGCCGTGTTGATGGTGAGCTCGGTGATGGTGCTGGCGCTGCCGCCCGCGCCTGCGTCGGCCCAGAGTTTCTCCAGTTGGCCATCAGTCAGGTCAATAACGGCGGGGGCCGGCGCTGACGGCAAGCCGACGCTGACCGTAGTTGCTACCTCCCCGGATGGGCGCGTTTCCAGGGCTGTGGTCTTGATTAGGGAGGCATCGGCTGGTTGGCCCGCGAGAGGCTCGCAGCATTCGCTGCCGGCCGGCGTGTCCCATGACAGCGCGCTGAGCACTTATGACGACTGGACTTTCGCTTTCAGCGATGTGTTCACGGGCCTGAAGAAGGGCACTCGTTATGAGGTCCGCGTGTACTTGGTGCGTAGGTCCGATAATGCAATTGCTCCTGGCTCTAGTTCCACGCGTTCAGTGACGATGTGGGACGACCCGGATGCCCCCACGGCCTTTCAAGTTACCGCGGGCGATGCCAACCTCACCGTCAGCTGGCAGGCGCCCGCCGATACTGGCGGGCCCGGGGCCACCTTGACGGGCTACGACCTGGAGTACAAGGAGACCTCAGCGCCCGACCAGCCCGCGGCGACCTCCGGCGACCCCTCCACCGGCTGGGTGGATGCCGCCCATGCCGGCACCGCAACCATCGCCGAGATAGCGGGGTTGACCAACCGCAGGGGTTACGACGTGCGGGTTCGGGCCACCAACGCTGTGGGCGCAAGCTCTTGGCTGACCGGCGCCGGCACTCCCGATCCGACTGCGACGCGGACCGTGTCGTTGTCAAAAGCCGATGACCCGCCGGAGGGCTCGCCCATTTCGGTGACGGCCACATTGTCGGCCCCATTCGCCGCGCGCGACCTGTCGATTCCAGTGACGGTGACAGCCCCCGATGGCTTGGGTTCGCTCACGTCGATCACGATCAAAAGCGGCGAGACCACTGGCACCGGCACGATCACCACGGTCGCCGATCTCAATATCGAAGGCGAGTCGGCCACTGTGGAATTGGGCACGCTGCCACCGGGCGTGACCGCGGGTGCAAGTCGTTCAGTGACCGTCACCGTTGAAGACAGGGAATTCGGCTCTTCATCGGCCGGGCCTCCGCCGCTTCCGGGACTGCGCGTACGCCGTATGACCACGGCCGACGGTAAAGGCGTACTGGGGCTTGAAACCGAAAGCCCTGATGCGTCTGCCTACAGCGTGGTGATCCAGATCAAGGTCGCGGGGGAATCCTGGCCGACGCGAACAGCCGGAGACTCGCTGCCGGCCGGTGTCCTGCCGGGGCCCCTTGTGCGGAACATCGCCAGTTTCAGGGGTTTCACCACGGGAACCGAATATGTCGTTCGCAGCCATCTCGTGACGATCGGTGATTCCACCGTCGGCACTTCTTCCAGTCCGGAGTTCAGTGTGAACTGGGGTGTGCCCGATGCCCCGAGAGGTCCCCTCGAGTCGTTGTGGTCCACCGTTTTGACCGTCGACGCCGACGGAGGCTTGAAGGGCTGCGACAACGATGCCGGCGGGTTGGACGGTTGCAGCACAGCTCTCGTCGACGACAGCTTCAGTTTCGGCGGCGCGTCCTATCAGGTCACGTCTCTCCATGTGGAGGCCGACGGCGATCTGGTCATGGACTTGGATGCGGCTGGGGACAGCCTTGCGGGGTTTGCGGCGTTCGTCAGAGTCGGGGGGAACGACGGGATTGTCTATCCGCTGTCGTTGAATGGGAGCACTGCGACTTGGAGCGGCGGTCCCTCATGGACCGACGATCAGCGGGTGGAGATCAGCATTGACGGGTACCAGACGGCCCCGGTGGTGACTGCGCGGGACGCGGGGCTGGATGTTCTCTATCATTCGGTCGGCGATTCTTGGGCTACTCCTCACGAGTTCATAGGCGGAAACCAACTAGAAAAACGACTGTCCGTCACTGGCTACGAGGTCCAGTACAAGGAGACCTCGGCGGCCGACCAGGCGGCGTCGACACCCAATGATCCGTCGACGGGTTGGGTGGACGGCACCGCAGCCCTTCATCCCTCTTGCGTCCTCTGCTGGCACTCGGTACTCAGCGGCCTGACGAACGGCGAGAGCCACGATGTGCGGGTCAGGGCCAGAAACAGCTTGGGGGCCAGTTCCTGGGCGACTGCCTCGGGTACCCCGCTGGGCGTGGTTCCTGCGGTCACGTCGGCTACTGCGGGCGCGGCCGGCGGCGCACCGACGCTGACCGTTGTCACGGTCAACCCGGATGCGAACACCTATGAGCTGGTGGTCCAGATCAAGGCGGCCGAGGCGCAGTGGCCGGTGCCGGGCCGGTCTCATTCGCTGCCGGACGGCGTGTCCCGCGACGGAGCGGCGAGCACCGCTGACAGCCATGTGTTCACCGGTTTGGCGAGGGGAGCCTCGTACGACGTCCGCGCCCACCTGGTTGCGAGTCAGATATTCACCTCCAGTGCCGCGCAGCGTGTGAGGACTTGGGATGTGCCAAGTGCTCCGGGTGCTCCGGATGATGTGGTGTGGTCACACACGTTCTCCGTCTCCGTGAGCGACGACGACGGTGGGGTTCAAGGCTGTGCAAGCCGATTTGTCCCGCTTAGTCCCTGCGGCGCAGGCAAGATCAGTTACCGTGGCGAGACCCTTGAAGTCTTTGCCGTATACGTTGAGGCAAATCCGCGTTTTCCACCGGGTCCACCACGACTGAACTTGAACTTCGAGCCGGAGAACAACGTACCTGGGGCCTTGAACAAGGGAAGACTGCGCCTTGGTGGAGTCGGCGGGGTTGTCTACCCGCTGTCGAAGGGACGCCAGGGCGGCAATTGGTGGTATTGGGACAATCCTGCGCCTCCGTCATGGACCGACGGCCAAAGGGTCACTGTTGAACTGATCGCACCGGCGGACCACGCCGCGGTCACCGCCGGTGACGCCAGCCTCACGGTGGGCTGGGAGGCGCCCAAAATCACCGGCGGACCCGGGGTGGCCGTGACCGGCTATGGCGTGGAGTACAAGGAGACCCTGGCCGCGGACCGAGCCGCCATAACTGCCGGCGACCCCTCCACCGGCTGGGTGGATGCCGCTCACAGCGGCACCGCGAGGAGCGCCGAGATCACCGGCTTGACCAACGGCACGGGCTACGACGTGCGAGTCCGAGCCGAGAACGCGGTGGGCGGAGGCCCCTGGCTGACCGGCGCCGGCACCCCGGTGGCCCCCCCTGTTCCCGGCATCACGTCGGTTGTTGCGGGTGAGGCGTCGGGCAACCCCATATTGACGGTCGTCACCACCAACCCGGACTCGAGCACTTACGACGTAGTGGTGCAGGTCAAGACGTCTGCGACTACCGGCTGGCCTGCTCGGGCCACATCGCATTCGCTTCCGGCCGGCGTTGCCCGCACGTCGGCCAGCACCACGACTCGACATGTGCTGACCGTGGCGAAAGGAACCGCCTATGACGTTCGCGCCCATCTTGTAGCGAAATCCGACAGTACGGTCGTCGCGGCTTCCAGCCCCGAGTCGAGTGTCACCTCCTGGGACGACCCGGGCGTGCCGACCCGTTTGGTCGTGACAGCCGACGACAAGAAACTGGGCGTCTCGTGGATGGCGCCTGCCGATACCGGCGGCACAGGGGTGACGCTCACCGGTTACGACGTGGAGTACAAGGAGTCCTCGGCGGCTGATAGGGCGGCGTTGACGAAGGGCGACCCGTCGACGGGCTGGGTGGAGGCCGGCCACAGCGGCACCGGCACCAGCACCGCGATCACCTCTTTGAGCAACGGCACCGGCTACGACGTGCGGGTTCGCGCCAAGAACGCGGTGGGCGAGAGTTCTTGGCTGTCCGGCGACGGCACTCCGGAAACCCCGGTTCCGGGCATCACCTCGGTCACCGCGGGTGCGGCGTCGGGCACCCCCATATTGACGGTCGTCACCTCCAACCCGTCACCTGGCGACTACGACGTGGTCGTCCAGATCAAGAAGTCCGACGCCGTCTGGCCCGCGAGCCGCGGCACCTCCCACCAGCTGCCCTCCGGGGTCGGGCACGACGCGGCGGCCAGCAGCGCAGGCGCCGACGTGTTCACCGGCCTCGAGAAGGGCGCCGTCTACAACATACGGGCCCACCTGAAGACCAAGGGCGCGACTCCGACAGCGCTCGAGGCCTCCAGCGCCGCAACGACGGCCACCACCTGGGATGTGCCCGGCGCGCTGTCCGCCCCCACGGTGACTGCCGGGGTCGGCAAGCTGACGGTGAACTGGGCGGCCCCCGCGACCGCCGGCGGCACGGACGCGGCCGTGACGGGCTACGACCTCGGCTACAAGGAGAGCTCGGCGCCCGACCGCGACGCCGTGGTGTGGGACGCCACGCTGACCGTGGACCAGCGCGACACTATTTTTGGCTGCGAGAGCTTCAGCCTCCTGGCCAACTGTGACGTCGCTCTCGACGACGACGATTTCAGCCTGGGCGACGTGGACTACACAGTCCGAGCCATCAGCCGCAACTCGCAGAGCGGCGAGTTGCAGCTGATCACGGACTCCGATTTCGGTGACCTCGTGGACTATTCGCTGGTCATCGACGGCTCGAGTTTCCCGCTCAACCACGAACTCAGGAACTTCAGCGCCGCGCGTTGGGGGAGCTCGCTGTCGTGGAGCGACGGCCAGAAGGTCCGGGTGTCGCTGGTTCGCAAAGATCGCTCCCCGGCCGCCGGCTGGGTGGACGCCGGGCACACCGGCACCGCCACCACCGCGGAGATCGCCCCGCTGACCGGCGGCACCGCCTACGACGTGCGGGTCAGAGCCACCAACGGCGTCAAGCCCGGCAGCGCTTGGGCTGCCGTCCAGGGCACCCCGCTGGCCGGGACGTTCTCGGTGACGGCATCGGCGTCGGCGGCTGAGGGAGCGTCAGCTTCGCTGACGGTCACGCTGAGCGAGAACGCGCCCGCCTCGGGGGTGGAGTTCACCGTCACCGCCGACTACACCAACCCGTCCACCGCCACCTCCGCCGACGTCGGGTCGATCACCAGCCCGGTCACGGTCGCTTCCGGGCAGACGACAGCCACCGTCACCGTGCCTTTGGTCGACGACGACCTCGACGAGAACGACGAGACCTTCACCGTCACCATCGCCACCAGCGCCTCAGGGTGGGCGAAAGAGGGGGCTGGCAAGGACACTGCCACGGTCACCATCCTCGATGACGACACCGCGGGGGTGGCGGTGTCTGTGTCCGAGTTGGAGGTCGCGAAGGGCGCGACGGGTTCCTACACGGTTGCGTTGACGAGCAAGCCGGCGGCTGACGTCACCGTCACGCCTTCGAGCAGCAGTGCTTCCGCCTCGTTCGCGCCTGCTTCTTACACGTTCACTCCGGTGGACTGGGCCACGGCCCGTGAGTTCACGGTGAGCGGCGTCGCTGTGGGCACGTCTGTCATCACCCATGTGGCGGCGAGCAGCGACGTCGGCTACCGGATCGGCGCGGGCGGCAACCCGTCGGTGGACGTGAGGGTGCTCTCCACCGACGCGACTCTCAGCGCCCTGTCGGCTTCTGCGGGGAGCCTGTCGCCGGCGTTCGCGTCGGGCACCGTTGCGTACGCCTTGGCGGTGCCCAGCGGCACCGCCGGCGTCACGCTGACGGCGAGCACCACCCATTCGGGCGCGTCGATGACGGTGGGGTTGGCCGGCGGCGCGAAGAAGGCGCTGGCCGGCGGCGAGGCGAGCGACGCCTTCCCCTTGGGTCAGCAGCCCGTGAAGATAGTGATCACGGTGACCGCGCAGGACGGCACGACCACCGCTGAGTATGTGGTGACTGTGGAACGGGCGGAGTTGCCTGTTCCGGTTGTGGATTCGGTGAGGGTGGGGGCTGCTGTGGGGGGGGGGCTGCCGTTCCTTCTGGTGAGTTACTCCAATCCTGATACGAGCCTCTACACGGTGGTGGTTCAGGTGCGCGAGGGAGCCGCTGGGTGGGCTGCCCGCGGCGTTGCTGGTGCTGGTGGTGGTTTGGGTCCTGGCAGGACGTATGTCGGCACGGGTTTGAAGAAGGGCACCGAGTATTGGGTGCGCGCTCATCTGGTGGTGAAGTCGACGAATTCGGTTGTGGAGGCGTCGAGCGCTGAGACCAAGGTCGTGACTTGGGATGATCCGGGTCCTCCGACTGGTCTGGTCGTGGCCGGGGATGCTTCGAGGCTGGTGTTGTCGTGGGCGGCGCCTGTCGATACCGGCGGTGCGAGCCTTGCCGGCTATGAGGTGGAGTACAAGGCGGCCTCGGCGCCTGATCGGGCGTCGCCGGGGCGGGACCCGTCGACGGGCTGGGTGGACGTCGTGCCCGGCCCCGCGACGACGACGGCGACGATCGGCGGTCTGGTGTACGGCACGTCCTACGACGTGCGGGTCCGCGCCACCAACGCGGCCGGCGCGAGCTCGTGGGTGTCCGGCACGGGTGTTGCCGCGGATCGGTCTGATGCGTCGTTGAAGTCGCTGGGGGCGGCGTTGACCGACGCGGAGGGCACGGCTGTCGCGTTGACGCCGCGGCGGCTGACGCTGGGGTCGAGGTTCACGGTTCGTGTCGACGACGACGTCACAGAGGTGAAGGTCACCGCTGTGCCGACGGTCGCCGGAGCGACGGTCACCATCGACGGCGCCTCGGGCGGCAGCAAGGTGGTGGCGCTCGGTTACGGCGACAACACGGTCACGGTGGTGGTGACTGCTCTTGACGGCACCACTGCCAAGACGTACACGATCGTCGCGAAACGCGCCTACCCGGTGCCGACGATCACCTCGGCCGTGGCGGGCGCGCACAGCGACGGCACCCCCAAGGCCACCGTGGTCACCTCCAACCCCGACAGCGCCGCGTACACCGTCGTCGTGCAGGTCAAAGAAGCGTCGGCTGCGTGGCCGGCGCGGGCCGCGGCTCACAGCCTGCCCGCGGGCGTGTCGCGTGCATCGTCGAGCACCGCCGACAGCCATGTGCTCGTCGGCCTGGCGAAGGGCACGGCGTATCTGGTGCGCGCCCATCTGGTGACCAAGGCCGCCACCCCCGCTGTGGTCGACGACTCGTCCTCTGAGAAGGCGTTCACCGCCTGGGACGACCCGGGAGCGCCGGGCGGCCCCGACACCGCGGCGTGGTCGACGACGCTCACCGTCGACGCCGCCGGCGGCTTGTTGGGCTGCGACAACGCCCCGGGCGGGCTCGACGACTGCGCCGACGCGCTGGGCAGCGACGGGTTCTCCTTCGGCGGCAAGACGCTGGAGGTGACAGAGCTGTATGTGGACACCGGCGGCAATCTGTACTTGAAGGTCGCGACTGCCGACGATGCCCCTGTGGGTCTGCGGGCCGCGAAACTGCGCATCGGCGGCGCCGGCGGCGTCAGCTACCCGCTGACAGGGGGTCTCGGCAAACTCCATTTCTGGGGCGGTGGCCCGTCATGGACCGACGGCCAGGCTGTGCAGATCGAGTTGCTCGCACCGTCGAGCACCCCGAAACTGACCGTCGGCCACACGAAACTGACTGTCGGCTGGTTCGCGCCCGCAGACCCCGGCGGGCAGGGCGCGGCGATCACCGGCTACGAGGTCCAATACAAGCAGACCTCGGCCGCCGACCAGGCGGCCGTCACCCCCGCCGACCCGTCCACCGGCTGGGTGGACGCCTCCCACACCGGCACCGCCACCACAGTCGAGATCACCGGCCTGACCAACGGCACGGCCTATGACGTGCGGGTGAGGGCCGCCAACGCGGTCGGCAACAGCGTCTGGATCACCGGTTCTGCAACGCCGGCGGACACTCGGCCTGTTCCTGTCGTCCATTGGGTTCGCGCCGGGGTGTACTCAGACAAGACGCCCAGGCTGACTTTCAGCTATGCCAACCCCGACAGCAATGTCTACGAGGTGGTATTCCAGATCAAGAAGAAAACCGATGCCTGGGGCGCCCGGGGCACTGACCATGACTTGTTCTTCTTCGGCACCGGTCTGGAGAAGGGAACCGAATATCTGGTCCGTGCCCATCTGGTGGTGAAATCGGGCCGAACAGTGATCGAGGCCTCGAGCAACGAGGTGAGCGTCGTCACCTGGGACGATCCGGGCCCTCCGACCGCGTTGATGGTGACCGGCGGGGCCGCGAAGCTGGCGTTGTCGTGGACCGCGCCGGCTGATGTCGGCGGGTCCGGCGCGTCCTTGACCGGCTATGACGTGGCTTACAAGACCACTGCGGCTGCTGATGTGGCCGCCACGACTCCGGGTGATCCCTCGACGGGCTGGGTGCCGGTGTCACATTCTGGTACGGGCACGACTGTTGAGGTCACTGGTTTGACCGCGGGCAGGGCCTATGACGTGCGGGTGCGGGCGACGAATGCTACCGGTGAGAGCAGTTGGGTGTCGGGTTCGGGTGTGGCGGGGATGTTTTTTGCGTTGTCGGCTGAGTCGGGGTCGGTTGGTGAGGGCGGGTTGATTCGTTTGTTGGTGGAGATGAGTCCGCGGCCGGCCCAGGAGGTGGTGGTGCCGTTGCTGCGTGATGGGCGTCTGTTCAAGAGGGTGCGGTTGACGCCGTCGAATCCGGCCGCGTACTACATCGTGCGGGCGGCGCAGAACGAGTTCGTGACCGGTGATGTGACGTATGTGTTCTCGCTTGGGGGTTTGCCCGATGGCTATGGTGCCGATCTGGGCTGGGAGGTGCTGGCGGGTTACGGCGAGGTGTCGGTGACGGTGGTGGACGACGACGCCGCGGCTTTGGTGGTGTCGGTGTCGCCTGCTCGGGCGCAGGCGGGCGAGCAGGTGACGTTCACGGGCCGGTTGTTGTCGGCGCGTTCGATCGAGGTGGGCCGTTTGACCGCTGACAGCGACGCTGCGTCGTCGGTGTCGTTCCATGACGCGGCCAGCGGGGTGACGTTGACGTTCGCGGGCAGCGGCGAGGACCGGTGGCTGAACACGGCTGCGGAGCGGACCGCGACGGCGACGTGGACGGTGCCTGACCCGGTCGCGGCGCCGGGGACGTCGTTTTCGTTCGTGTTCAAGGAGAACCCCGGTGAGCGCGCCCGTTTGGCGGCCAAGGATTTCAGTTCTTTGCCGGTGTCGGTGCGTGTGGCGCACAGCGAGCCGGCCAAGACGGCGAGTCTGGCCGACGCGCAGGCCGTCGAGGGCGCTGATCTGGAGGTGGTGGCGTCTTTCGCTCCGGCGGTGACCGGGGCCGGCGGGCTGCCGATTCCGCTGTCGTTCGTGCACGGCTGGACCAGTTCTGCTGATCTGGGGCTGCGGCCTTCGTCGTTCACCGCGGATCCGGGGGCGACTTCTGCGACGTACACGCTGGGAACCCGCGACGACACGCTGGTGGAGCCCGACGAGACGCTGGCGGTGTCTTTTGGCGGGAACCTCGGTCATGGCTACAACGACGTGTCGGGTCCGGCGACGCTGACCATCACCGACAACGACTCCGCGACCCTGGTCGTCTCCGCGACCGCCGACGGCTCCGCTGTCGCCCACGGCGACACTGTCACTGATCTGGGCGTTGCGCTGGTGTTCTCGGCCGCGTTGAGCCTCGACGGCTCGGCCACCGCGGTGGTGCCGCACCGCAGCTCTCGCGACGTGGTGCTGAACGCCTCGGTGAACGGCCGCGGCGTCGGCTCGTTCCGGTTCGTCGACACCAACCGCGACGGCCTGCTGACCGGCGACGAGCTGAACGCGACCGGCACGGTGGCCTGGAGCACCAACGGGCGGGCCGCGACCCTGTCGGTGACCCCGCTGGGGTGGGTCACCCACAACATCAACGCCGAGGACTTCACGGTCAACGCGCGGGGCCAGACCAGGGCCACGGGCCTGACGGCCGCAGCCGGCGACACGCGGGCCACGCTGAGCTGGCAGTGGCCCGACACCGCGCCCTCGGTGAACGGCTGGCGTGTCCGCCACCGCGACCGCTCCGACCCCTCCGGCGCCTACACCGTCCAGACCCTGGCAGACCCGGCGGCCCGCTCGTTCACCTTCACCGGCCTCGTCAACGGCCGCGCCTACGGCGTGCAGGTCGCCCCCTACACCGACGGCCCCGCCCTGTGGCAGGGCACCTCGCTGGTGCTACCCGCCGAGCTCGGCACCTTCGCGGTCACCGCGGCGACGACCGCGACAGAGGGCGCCAACGCTTCGCTGACGATCACGCTGAGCGAGAACGCGCCCGCCTCGGGGGTGGAGTTCACCGTCACCGCCGACTACACCAACCCGTCCACCGCCACCTCCGCCGACGTCGGGTCGATCACCAGCCCGGTCACGGTCGCTTCCGGGCAGACGACAGCCACCGTCACCGTGCCTTTGGTCGACGACGACCTCGACGAGAACGACGAAACCTTCACCGTCACCATCGCCACCAGCGCCTCAGGGTGGGCGAAAGAGGGGGCTGGCAAGGACACTGCCACGGTCACCATCCTCGATGACGACACCGCGGGGGTGGCGGTGTCTGTGTCCGAGTTGGAGGTCGCGAAGGGCGCGACGGGTTCCTACACGGTTGCGTTGACGAGCAAGCCGGCGGCTGACGTCACCGTCACGCCTTCGAGCAGCAGTGCTTCCGCCTCGTTCGCGCCTGCTTCTTACACGTTCACTCCGGTGGACTGGGCCACGGCCCGTGAGTTCACGGTGAGCGGCGTCGCTGTGGGCACGTCTGTCATCACCCATGTGGCGGCGAGCAGCGACGTCGGCTACCGGATCGGCGCGGGCGGCAACCCGTCGGTGGACGTGAGGGTGCTCTCCACCGACGCGACTCTCAGCGCCCTGTCGGCTTCTGCGGGGAGCCTGTCGCCGGCGTTCGCGTCGGGCACCGTTGCGTACGCCTTGGCGGTGCCCAGCGGCACCGCCGGCGTCACGCTGACGGCGAGCACCACCCATTCGGGCGCGTCGATGACGGTGGGGTTGGCCGGCGGCGCGAAGAAGGCGCTGGCCGGCGGCGAGGCGAGCGACGCCTTCCCCTTGGGTCAGCAGCCCGTGAAGATAGTGATCACGGTGACCGCGCAGGACGGCACGACAGCTGCGGAGTATGTGGTGACTGTGAACCGCGCGGTGCTGGCTGTGCCTGTTGTCGATTCGGTGAGGGTTGGGGCGGGCACTGGTGGGTTGCCGTTCCTTTTGGTGAGTTACACCAATCCTGATTCGAGCCGTTACGCGGTGGTGGTTCAGGTGCGCGAGGGATCGGCTGAGTGGGCTGCCCGGGGTGTTGGTGGTGCTGGTGTTGGTTTGGGTCCTGGCAGGACGTATGTCGGCGTGGGTTTGAAGAAGGGCACCGCCTACGGTGTGCGTGCCCATCTGGTGGTGAAGGGGACGAATTCGGTTGTGGGGGCGTCGAGCGCTGAGACCAGGGTCGTGACGTGGGACGATCCGGGGCCTCCCACTGATCTGGTCGTGGCTGGGGGCGACTCGAAGCTGGTGTTGTCGTGGGCGGCGCCCGCTGATACCGGTGGTGTGAGACTTGCTGGCTATGAGGTGGAGTACAAGGCGGACTCGGCGCCTGATCGGGCGTCGCCGGGGCGGGATCCGTCGACGGGCTGGGTGGACGTCGTGCCCGGCCCCGCGACGGCGGCTGCGACGATCGGCGGCCTGGTCAACGGCACGTCCTATGACGTGCGGGTCCGGGCCAAGAACGCGGCCGGCGCGAGTTCTTGGGTGTCCGGCACGGGTGTTGCCGCGGATCCCACTGATGCGTCGTTGAAGTCGTTGGAGGTGGCTTTGACTGACGCCGGGGGCACGCCGGTTCCCTTGACGCCGCGGCGGTTGACGCTCGGGTCGAGGTTCACGGTCCGTGTCGACGACGACGTCACAGAGGTGAAGGTCTCGGCCGTGCCGACCGTTGCCGGCGCGGCGGTGACTGTCGACGGCACCCCCGGCGCCGCCAAGGTGGTCGCTCTTGGCTACGGCGACAACACGGTCACGGTGGTGGTGACCGCGGTTGACGGCACCACTGCCAAGACGTACACGATCACCGCGAAACGCGCCTACCCGGTGCCGGCGGTGGTGTCGGTGGCCGAGGGCGCCCACAGCGACGGCACACCGAAGGCCACCGTGGTGACCTCCAACCCCGACGCCGCTGCGTACACGGTTGTGGTCCAGGTCAAAGAAGCGTCGGCTGTGTGGCCGGCGCGGGCCGCGGCTCACAGCCTGCCGGCTGGTGTGTCGCGTGCGTCGTCGAGCACCGCTGACCGCCACGTGCTCACCGGTCTGGCCAAGGGCACCGATTATTCGGTGCGGGCCCATCTGGTCACCACCGCCGCCACCCCTGTTGTCATAGCGGACTCGTCATCTGAGAAAGCGTTCACCGCCTGGGACGATCCCGGCGCGCCCGGCGGCCCCGACACAGCGGCATGGTCGACGACGCTCACCGTCGACGCCGACGGCGGCTTGTTGGGCTGCGACAACGCTGCGGGCGGCCTCGACGACTGCGCCGACGCGCTCAGCAGCGACCAGCTCTCCTTCGGCGGCAAGACGCTCCAGGTGACGGAGCTGTACGTGGACGCCGACGGCAACCTGAACCTCAAGATCGCCACCGCCGGCGACGCCCCCGCAGGCCTGCGGGCCGCGAAACTGCGCATCGGCGGCAACAACGGCGTCAGCTACCCCCTGACAAAAGGCCCCGGCAAACTCTATTTCTGGACCGGCGGCCCGACATGGACCGACGACCAGCAGATCACCGTCGAGCTGCTGGCGCCCTCGAACACCCCGACGGTCACCGCCGGCGACGCGAAGCTGACCGTCGGATGGGTGGCGCCCGCCGACCCCGGCGGCCGGGGCGCGGCGATCACCGGCTACGGCGTGGCGTACAAGGAGTCTTCGGCGGCTGATCGGGCGGCGACGGTTTCGGGGGATGCGTCTACTGGTTGGGTGGCTGTGGCGCATTCGGGCACTGGCACTTCTGTTGAGATCACTTCTTTGACCAACGCGGTGGACTATGACGTGCGGGTTCGGGCTGAGAACGCGGTGGGCGAGAGTGCTTGGGTTTCGGCCTCGGGCACGCCGCTGCCGGACAAGTACTTCGCGCTGTCGGCTGAGTCGGGGTCGGTTGGTGAGGGCGGGTTGATTCGTTTGTTGGTGGAGATGAGTCCGCGGCCGGCCCAGGAGGTGGTGGTGCCGTTGCTGCGTGATGGGCGTCTGTTCAAGAGGGTGCGGTTGACGCCGTCGAATCCGGCCGCGTACTACATCGTGCGGGCGGCGCAGAACGAGTTCGTGACCGGTGATGTGACGTATGTGTTCTCGCTTGGGGGTTTGCCCGATGGCTATGGTGCCGATCTGGGCTGGGAGGTGCTGGCGGGTTACGGCGAGGTGTCGGTGACGGTGGTGGACGACGACGCCGCGGCTTTGGTGGTGTCGGTGTCGCCTGCTCGGGCGCAGGCGGGCGAGCAGGTGACGTTCACGGGCCGGTTGTTGTCGGCGCGTTCGATCGAGGTGGGCCGTTTGACCGCTGACAGCGACGCTGCGTCGTCGGTGTCGTTCCATGACGCGGCCAGCGGGGTGACGTTGACGTTCGCGGGCAGCGGCGAGGACCGGTGGCTGAACACGGCTGCGGAGCGGACCGCGACGGCGACGTGGACGGTGCCTGACCCGGTCGCGGCGCCGGGGACGTCGTTTTCGTTCGTGTTCAAGGAGAACCCCGGTGAGCGCGCCCGTTTGGCGGCCAAGGATTTCAGTTCTTTGCCGGTGTCGGTGCGTGTGGCGCACAGCGAGCCGGCCAAGACGGCGAGTCTGGCCGACGCGCAGGCCGTCGAGGGCGCTGATCTGGAGGTGGTGGCGTCTTTCGCTCCGGCGGTGACCGGGGCCGGCGGGCTGCCGATTCCGCTGTCGTTCGTGCACGGCTGGACCAGTTCTGCTGATCTGGGGCTGCGGCCTTCGTCGTTCACCGCGGATCCGGGGGCGACTTCTGCGACGTACACGCTGGGAACCCGCGACGACACGCTGGTGGAGCCCGACGAGACGCTGGCGGTGTCTTTTGGCGGGAACCTCGGTCATGGCTACAACGACGTGTCGGGTCCGGCGACGCTGACCATCACCGACAACGACTCCGCGACCCTGGTCGTCTCCGCGACCGCCGACGGCTCCGCTGTCGCCCACGGCGACACTGTCACTGATCTGGGCGTTGCGCTGGTGTTCTCGGCCGCGTTGAGCCTCGACGGCTCGGCCACCGCGGTGGTGCCGCACCGCAGCTCTCGCGACGTGGTGCTGAACGCCTCGGTGAACGGCCGCGGCGTCGGCTCGTTCCGGTTCGTCGACACCAACCGCGACGGCCTGCTGACCGGCGACGAGCTGAACGCGACCGGCACGGTGGCCTGGAGCACCAACGGGCGGGCCGCGACCCTGTCGGTGACCCCGCTGGGGTGGGTCACCCACAACATCAACGCCGAGGACTTCACGGTCAACGCGCGGGGCCAGACCAGGGCCACGGGCCTGACGGCCGCAGCCGGCGACACGCGGGCCACGCTGAGCTGGCAGTGGCCCGACACCGCGCCCTCGGTGAACGGCTGGCGTGTCCGCCACCGCGACCGCTCCGACCCCTCCGGCGCCTACACCGTCCAGACCCTGGCAGACCCGGCGGCCCGCTCGTTCACCTTCACCGGCCTCGTCAACGGCCGCGCCTACGGCGTGCAGGTCGCCCCCTACACCGACGGCCCCGCCCTGTGGCAGGGCACCTCGCTGGTGCTACCCGCCGAGCTCGGCACCTTCGCGGTCACCGCGGCGACGACCGCGACAGAGGGCGCCAACGCTTCGCTGACGATCACGCTGAGCGAGAACGCGCCCGCCTCGGGGGTGGAGTTCACCGTCACCGCCGACTACACCAACCCGTCCACCGCCACCTCCGCCGACGTCGGGTCGATCACCAGCCCGGTCACGGTCGCTTCCGGGCAGACGACAGCCACCGTCACCGTGCCTTTGGTCGACGACGACCTCGACGAGAACGACGAAACGTTCACCGTCACCATCGCCGTCGGCGACTCCCGCTGGGCCAAAGCCGGCCCCGGCCAGGACACCGCCACCATCACCATCACCGACAACGACGATCCCAAGTCCGCCAACGCGAACCTGAGCGGGCTGACGGCCACGAGCTCGACCGCCCAGGACGGCACCTACACCTCGCTGGCGCTGTCGCCTGCGTTCGACGCGGCGAAGACCTCCTATGCCGCCTCGGTGCTCAACAGCGTGGGCTATGTGAAGCTGACGCCGACGGTGGCCGACACCGGCAAGGCCACGGTGAAGGCCGGCAAGGCGGGTTCTGCCCTTTCTACGGTGATGAGCGGTTCGGAGACGTCGGCCATCGCGCTGGCCCAGAACGCCGACAACGCGATCACGGTCACGGTGACGGCGGAGAACGGCACTGAGAAGGACTACACCGTCACGGTGACGACATACGCCGTCCCGACCCTCACGTCGGTCACCGCGGGCGCGGTCGGCGGCAAGCCCGCGCTGACGGTGGTCACGTCGAACCCCGACTCTGCGGGCTTCGACGTGGTGGTGCAGATCAAAGAGTCGTCCGGCGGCTGGCCGGCGAGCCGGGCCACGTCGCATCAGCTTCCCGACGGCGTCTCCCGCGACGCGGCGGCCAGCAGCGCGGGCTCGGACGTGTTCACCGGCTTCGAGAAGGGCGCGGCCTACACGGTGCGGGCCCATCTGGTGTCCAAGGGCGCCACCCCGGCGGCCAACCCCGGGTCGAGCCCGTCGGTGGAGGCCACCACCTGGGACGTGCCCGGCGCGCCGCCCGCGCCCACGGCGACCGCCGGGGTGGGCAAGCTGACGCTGAGATGGGCGGCGCCCACGGACGCCGGCGGCGCGGGCGCGGCCGTGACCGGCTACGACGTGGAGTACAAGGAGACCTCGGCCGCCGACCGGGCGGCCACCACCACGGGCGACCCGTCCACCGGCTGGGTCGACGCGGGCCACAGCGGGACGGGCACGAGGGCGGAGATCGCCGGGCTCACCGGCGGCACGAGCTACGACGTGCGGGTGAGGGCCCGCAACGGCATCGACCCCGGCAGCGCCTGGGCCGCCGCCCGAGGCACGCCGCAGGCGGAGCTGGAGTTGGCCTTCGACGCGGTCGCCTCAGAGGAGGCCGCCGGTGAACGGGGGCAGACGGTGCGGGTGACGGCCACCCTCACCGAGGCGGCCGCGGCAGAGACGACGGTCGCGCTGTCGGTGGACAACAGCAGCACCGCAACCCGCCACAAGGACTACTCCTGGTTCGTGCCGCGGGCCCTCACGATCGCCGTAGGCGAGACGTCGGTCTCGACGATGCTGACGGTGTTCGACGACGACATCGCCGAGGATTCTGAGACGATCGTGGTCGACGCCCGCGCGACCCGGACCGAAGAGGGCGTGGCGAGGACCATCCGGGCGCAGCGCCAGACGCTCACCATCGAGGACGACGACACGGCGGGCGTGCTGCTGGTCAAGCTGCACGACACCGGCGTCACCGGTGACGACTGGGCCAGAGACGTGGTGACGGCGGAGCTGAGAACCGTGACTGCGCTCACCGTGTCGACCGTGGTGCCGAAGGACACCTACTCGGTGAGGCTGGCAAGCGAGCCGACGGCCGACGTGACGATCGCAGCCGCCAGCGTGGCCCCGGGCGTGGCTGTGGTCAGCGGCGGCCCGCTCACCTTCACTGCATCGGACTGGAACCGGAACCAGACGCTCACCGTCACCGGAGTGGCGTCGGGCGCCACGTTGATCTCTCACATCTCCGCCAGCAGCGACCCCAAATACGACGGCGTCTTCATGGATGTAGCCGTGACAGTGACGCAGGGGCACTTTGTTCCCGGCGTGCCCCGCGACGTGGTAGCGGCCAATCCCAACGGCCAGCAAAGCGGGCAGATAACGGTGGCATGGCGTCCCCCGGCCGACGACGGCGGGGATGCCGTCACCGGGTACGACGTGGAGTACAAGGAGAGCGCAGCCGAGGATCGAGCGGCTGCGACGCCGGGCGATCCCCGCTCCGGCTGGGTGGACTCCGGCCACACCGGCAGCGGAACCACCACACAGATCACCGGCCTCGACAAGGGCGCCAGCTACGAGATACGGGTACGGGCGGTCAACTCGGTAGGCCCGGGCGAATGGTCGGCCTCGGCGATGGGCACAACGCCTGAACCGCAAGAGGAGACGCCGCCCGAGGAGACGCCGCCCGAGGAGGAGACCCAGCCGCCCGAGGAGGTGCCGGATGCTCCTGCGGAGGTGCCCGGGCCGGTGACCGGTTTGGCGCTGTCGGCGACCGAGAAGACGGTCACCGTCACCTGGCAGGCCCCGGAGTCGGGCGGCGCCCCCGACGGCTACATCGTGCAGCTCAAGCCGGTGGGAGGCGGCAGCGGGAAGACGCATCGTCCCAAGGCGGGCAAGCTCACGACCACCTTCCGCAACCTGGAACCCGGCACGGCCTACAAGGTGTGGGTGCGGGCGCAGAACGACGCCGGCAAGGGCGAGCGCACCCACGCCCGCATAACCCTTCCCGCCGTCCCGCCGCGCTGAGCGGCGGCGCCGAGTTGCTGCTGGCCTTCGGCACAGTTTAAGTTACGGTTGAGGTATAACCGATACTTAGGTGATCGATGGCGTCACACTTGCGAAAGCGTTGGCATCCGAGATTCGAGGGGATGAGTCGGCAGGATCGGCGCGGCTGTTTCTATGACGCGTACGTTGCCGACCCACTCGTGGGGTGGGATCCGTCGATCACCGCGGATGTGGCCGCGGACATTGCAGATGCCGAGTCGGCGGTGCGAGCGCTGAATGTTGCCGACGCATCGCATGTGAGTCTCGAAGGTCTCGCGCGGTTCTTGTTGCGGGCTGAGTCTGTTGCGTCATCCAGGATCGAAGGTCTGCAATTGGGAGCCCGTCGGCTGGCGCTCGCGGAGGCGGCGATTGCGCTCGGCGGGGAGGCGGGAGACCGAGTGGCCGCGGAGGTGCTCGCCAACATCGCAGCGATGGAATCTGCTCTCGAGCTCGCGCTCAGCAGCGCGCGGTTCGAGCTTGACGACTTGCTGCGGGTGCATCGCACCTTGATGGACAGATCGCCTGCTCCCGAACTCGGGGGAGTCGTCCGGGAGGAGCAGAACTGGATCGGCGGCAGTTCGTACAACCCGTGCAGCGCGGCGTTCGTCCCGCCGCCTCCCGAGTGCGTGCCCGAGCTGCTCGCCGATCTCCTCGACTACGTCAATCGCGACGATCACTCACCGCTGACACAAGCCGCTCTTGCGCACGCCCAGTTCGAGACCATCCATCCATTTGCCGATGGCAATGGCCGGACGGGCCGCGCGCTGATTCATGTCGTTCTGAGGCGACGCGGTCTCGCGCCCACATTCGTCCCGCCCATCAGCCTGGCCTTGGCCACGCTGTCGGACGACTACGTCGGGGGCCTGATGACGTTTCGCCATCTCAGCGAGCCCCACAGCGCCGAGCGATCCGCCGCAGCGGCGGAATGGATGCGCATCTTCGCCGTCGCGACCAACCGGGCCTGCCGGGATGCGCAGAGCTACAGCGCCGACATCAGTGCCGTCACCGCTGGCTGGCATGCAAAGCTCGGCCGTGTCCGCGCCAACTCCAGCACCGACTTGCTGTTGGGGGTCTTGCCGGGCGCGCCGATCGTGACCGTCGAATCCGCGAGCTGCCTCATCAGCCGTTCCAAGGCGCGCACGGCCGATGCGGTCAACCAGCTTGCCGAAGCAGGCATCCTGCGACAACGCAACGCGGGCCGCCAGCGCTACCGAGTATTCGAAGCCACTGGAGTGCTCGACCTGTTCACCGCACTCGAACGAGCACTCGCCAGCCCAACCGGCAACACCCGATCTGCCTATTGATCTAGCGACAGCAGCTCACGCTGAGGCTGCGTCCGCAGCATCCTGTCGGAGCCACCGGTCGCGGTAGTAGCGGAGCTCGTCGATGCTCTCGAGCACGTCGTCAAGCGCTCGGTGCTTGGTGGACCCGGCACGCGATCGGCTGAGGTCCGCCCACGCCTGGGCCACCTCGGGCTGCCAGCGCTTGGCGAGCTCCTTGATGGTGGACACATCGACCACCCGGTAATGCAAGTGCTGCTCGAGCGCCGGCATGTACTGGTCCAAGAAGCGACGGTCGGTGCCGATGGAGTTGCCGCACAGCGGCACGGTGCCCGGTTCGGGGACGTGCTCGGTGATGAACGAGAGCGTGCGTTCCTGCGCGTCGGCGACGGTGATGTTCGATGCTGCGATCTCGTCGAGCAATCCCGTGGCTTCATGCATCGTGCGGACCTCGGCGTCCATGGCATCGAGATCTGCTTGCGAAGCGCCGATCACCAGCGACGGACCCGTGGCGACGACCTCCAGCGAGTCGTCGGTGATCACGGTTGCGATCTCCACGATGCGATGGCGGCGATGATCCAGCCCGGTCATCTCGAGGTCCAGCCAGACCAGCACGGCGGCCATGGTAGGCACGACCCGGGCTGCTGGCCGCAATAGCGTTCCATCGATGAAGGTCGTGTTGGGACGACGGCAGGCGCGCCGCGCTCAGCGATCTCGCGGCGGATCGCGGCGGCGCCTCGTTTCCGGTGGACTTGAGCCCGTTGAGCGGCTCATTGCCGGCCTCACGGTGCTCGCGGTCATCTTGGCAGCCGGCACGACGGGTTATGTACTGCTCGGCCTCGGTCTGCTCGACGCGCTGTATCAGACGGTCATCACCGTCTCGACGGTTGGCTACAGCGATCCAGCGGGCACAGGAGGCCGCTACCAGATCTTCACGATCGCCCTCATCCTGCTCGGCACCGGCACGTCGCTGTACACCGTCGGTGTTGTCATTGAAATGCTGTTCGAGGGACGGCTCGACGACCACATCAGGAGGCGACGCATGCAGCGCTCCATCGACAGTCTTTCCGGTCACGCCGTGGTCTGCGGTTACGGCCAGGTCGGCCAAGCCATCGCCGCGGCAATGATCGACGCAGGCACCGATGTGGTGCTGATCGACAGCGACTCCGACGTCGATCCCGGTGATCTGCACTTGGTGCCCGGCGACGCCACCCACGACAGCACCTTGCGGAATGCCGGGCTCGAGCGGGCCAGTTCGCTGGTGGTGGCTTTGGATTCCGACGCCGACAATCTCTATGTGGCATTGAGCGCCCGCGCCCTGTGCCCCGAGCTGTTCATCGTGGCGAGAGCCAATTCGGGCGACGCGTTGCCGAAGCTGCAACAAGCCGGTGCCGATCGCGTCATCAACCCGCACCAGATCGGCGGAGCACACATGGCCGAGGCTGCCCTGCGCCAAGACGCAGCCGGCGACGGCGAGCGCTAGTCGGCCACGAGGTTCAAGGCGCGGCGAGTTTGCTCGATGCGCTCGTAACCCTCGGTGTCAGCGAGGTAACGACGCTTCGCCAGCCGCGCACGGGCGCGGCGCCTGCGGGCCTTCACGGCTGCGGCACTTGCAATCTTTCGGCCAGCGCCTGCGGCAACAAGGCCGCTGGCTGCCAGCCCTGCGGACGGGGGCCGGGATGGCGTCTTGGCCGTGTGATCGGTCTCGAATTCGAACTGAGAAACATCGAACAGGGTGAGCGGTGGCTGCGTCGGCGGCTTCGTGGCCATGCCGTCATGGCTACAGATGGGGTGTGACAGTGCTGGCGCGGGGCGCACGGCGTCAGCGACCTGAGTGCCCGAACCCTCCAAGCCCCCGCTCGGTCTCGTCGAGCGAATCGACCTCTTCCCACTCTGCCTGTTCAACGCGCTGGATCACCAGTTGCGCGATCCGGTCGCCGCGCTGGATCTCGTAGGGCTCGCTGGGGTCGGTGTTCAGCAGCAGCACCCGCAGCTCATCCCGGTAGCCGCTGTCGATCAATCCGGGCGAGTTCACGCAGGTGACCCCATGCCGCCACGCCAACCCGCTGCGGGGCTGCACGAATCCTGCGTAGCCGGGCGGGATTGCCACAGCGATGCCGGTCGGCACCATGGCCCGGCCGCCGGCTGCGGCCAGCGTGACCGTCTCGGCGGCCAGCAGGTCGCATCCTGCGTCACCGGGCTTGGCGTACGCCGGAAGCGGAAGGTCGGGATCGAGGCGCCGTATCGGAACTGCCACCACGGCGAGCACTGTAGGTGAGGCCTGAGCTGGCTCGAAGCCCGCGATTCATGGCTGCGGTAGGCCGCCCGGGACTCGAACCCGGCACCTTGGGATTAAAAGTCCCCTGCTCTACCCGATGAGCTAGCGGCCCGACGTCCGCAGGCACCGATTCGGCGCTCCGGCACTCGTATCGAGGCTACTGGTGGGGCTTCTCGCTCTAGCCTGACGCCAGTGTCTCCAGCATCCGGGCCCGAAGAGTCGCCTTCGCCAGCCGCGATGCCCGCCGCGGCATCTGAGCCGGATCTGTTCAGCGAGGCCGAGCTGGACGCCATCGAGGACGATCTGGCACGAGCGGAACGAACCTTGAGCCTGCTGGCCGACGACGACATCGATGCCGCAGCGGCAACGGCCTGGCTTACTGAGTCCTAAGAGGCGGCGTCCCGAGAGCCGGCGCGGCTACTCGATGGTGAGGTCGATGTTCGACGAGACCAGTTCGACCCTGTTACGAGGCTCCAGCTGATCCCAGCTCCAGGTGGCGTCGGCTGCAGCGCCGTCGAGCCAGAACCAGCGGCCCGCAAGGTTCGGCACCCGCTCGTCGCCGAGACCCACCCGCGCGTCGATTGTCTTGAGCACACCTGCGTGGCCCACGAGCAGGACGCGGCCGCAGACAGACATATGCCGCCGCAGCGCCGGCAGCAGCCGCCGGGCAATGCTGTCTTCAGACTCGAAGCCCGGCGGCCACCTCCTCGCTGCGACATCGCCGGGCCAGCCCTCGTCGATCTCGGCCCGGGTGAGGCCTTCCCACGGTCCCGCACTGCGCTCGCGCAGTGCCTCATCGGTCACGACGTCGCTCACGCCGAGCTGCTTGGCAATGATCTCGGCGGTCCGCCGCGCCCGTTGCAGGTCGCTGGACACGATCAAGTCGAATGCAGGCAGGTCGAACGCATGCCGACCGGTGTGCAGATCGCGCCCCCGCATCACCGGTGTCCGCCAGCTGTCATCCGCGGCAGCGAGCGTCGTCGCCAAGGCGTCGGCGGCGATCTCCGCCTGCCGCTCGCCGAGGCCGGTCAATACGGGATCGGCCTGTCCCTGCCAGCGGCCGCGCAGGTTCCATTCGGATTGACCATGCCGCACCGCCAGCAACTCTGAATGCTGTGTCACGGCGCCCGACCCTAGAGGCTCATCCTCGTTGCCTCTGGGACGTGATCGGTAGCATCGCAGCGATGCCGACGGTGACGATCCGCCTGTTCGCGGGGGCGCGCGAAGCGGCTGGTGTCGGCAGCACCCAGACCGAGGCGTCCTCAGTCGCCGAAGCACTGGACTGGGCGAAGGCGAGCTTCGGTGAGGGCTTCAGCGCTGTTCTGGCCGCCAGCAGGGTCTGGCTGAACGGCGAACCGGCGCTCGGGGAGTCGAAGCTCAGCACCGGAGACGAGATCGCCGTCCTGCCGCCCGTCTCGGGCGGCTGAGCGGCGGCTGCACCGTGGCAGCGTCGCCGGATCTCGAGCTGGCGCGGCCGCGAACCTCCGCAGCGGCGCAATGGCTCGGCCCTGCGGTCGAATTGGGCGACGCCACCATCAGCGGCGGACTGATCTGGTTCGCCGGGTTGATCGGTGCATTGTGGGCGGGAGCGGTGACGTTTGGCATCGCACTGACAGCGGTCGCCATGCTCGGCGCCTGGCAAGCTGCGGGCGTTCGCAGCCGCGCCGGAGCGACACGCCCATCGTCGAGCTCGACCGGGGCGCGGCCGCAGATTGCCGAATCGCTGGTGCTTCCCCAGAGTCATCGGCTGCCCGCTGCCGCGCTCGCCGGTGCAGTCGGATTCGCAGGCGTCCTCGACACCCGCCTGGCGGGGGTCGTTGTGGGCGGGGCGGTCGCCGCCAGCTTCATCGTGGTCGCAGCCTTGCGACCCCGCCGCCCCGACACCGGCGCTGCAATGGGGGAACAGGCGTCGCCGCTGCGGTACCTGAGCGGTGCAGGGCTGCTGATTCGCACCTGGATGCAGGTCGGCGTCGCGGCCGCGTGCTTGGCAGCCATCGCTCGCTACTCGCTGGGAGCGGCACTCGTGCTCGTGAGCGCGGCCGCCGCTCACGACGCCAGCGCGCACCTCAGCGCGTCGGGTCGGCAGCCGGGGCTTCGCGGTCCGCTGATGGGAGCGATCGCCGCCGTGATCGCCGTCTTTGCCCTGACCGGCCTGAGCGTGCCGCCGTTTGCACCCAACGACGTCTTCAGGTTCGGTGTGCTCGCGGCGTTGACCCTGCCGCTCGGCCCCGCGCTCGCCCGGCCGAATACCGCGCTCGCCGCACGCCGAGAGCACGTCCGGGCAGGCCCGCCGAACGCCAACAGACGATCAGTCGCCGGCAGCGGTGCATCGGAGCCCGCCGGCGGGCTCCAGCGTGCGCGGGAGCGTCTGGCCGGGGAGTGGGCCGTGCGCAGGCTCGATTCGCTGAGCGTCACGGCTCTGGCGTGGCTGTGGGGCTTGGGACTTCTCGCCATCTGAACGTCTCATCCCCACGGCGCTGCTGCGCACTCAGTTCGTGACGCTGCGGTGATCTGCGTAGCGTTATCGGCCGTGGCCCACGATGTTCCTGACCGCCAGATGCCTGGCCGCGTCTTGCGGGTCGCCGTGCTGTGCATGCACACCTCGCCGTTGCGCCAGCCCGGCAGCGGCGACGGCGGCGGCTTGAACGTATACGTGCGCGAACTCACTGCCGCGCTGGCGCATCTCGGCGTCGACTGCGACATCTACACGCGCCGCACCGATCCGTCGCAACCCGATCAGCTCGAGGTGGAGTCGGGGGTGACGGTCACACATGTCGATGCCGGTGCCCCGTCGCTCGACAAGGACGACCTGCCGGCGGTCGTTGCGGCATTTGCCGGCAGGGTCGGCGAGCACCTCGCTCGACGCCCAGTCGACGCAATTCACGCTCACTACTGGTTGAGCGGCATGGCCGGGCACCAACTGAAACACCGCTTGGACATTCCGCTGGCAGTCACGTTTCACACCCTGGGGCGCGTCAAGACGAGCACCGGCGACGCCGAGCCACGCCACCGGGGCGACGCGGAGCAACGAGTCATCGACTGCGCGGACGCCGTGTTCACCTCCGGCGACGCTGAGGCGGCCCAGCTCACGTCGCTGTACGACGTTGCGCCCGAGCGTCTCCACGTGCTGACACCCGGCGTGGACCGGGCCATGTTCGCGCCCGGCCAGCGCCATGGGGCTCGTGCAGCGATCGGCCTTCCACCGGGACCGGTGCTGCTGTTCGTGGGTCGCCTGCAGCCGCTGAAGGGCGCCGAGCTGGCCGTTGAGACGCTCGCAGCCACGAGAGCTGCCGGCGCAGCGGGCGCCCACGCCCAGCTCATCGTTGTGGGTGGGCCCAGCGGTCCGCGCGGCGAGGCCACGCTGTCCCGCCTGAAAGCCATGACCGACGAGCTGGCCGTGACAGACCACGTGCGGTTCGTCGATCCGCTCCCGCACTACCTGCTGTCGACCTATTACCGGGCCGCCGATGTGTGCTTGGTACCCAGCCGCTCAGAATCGTTCGGGCTCGTTGCGCTCGAAGCCGCGGCGTGCGGGACACCGGTCGTCGCGTCCGACGTCGGCGGTCTGCGCGACAACGTCGTCGAGGGCAATACGGGCTACCTCATCTCCGACCGCAGCAGCGACGCGTTCGCCCGCCGGGTCATCGACATCCTCGCTGATCCGCTGCTGGCGCTGCGCCTCGGCGATGCCGGCTCTCGCCGCGCCGAGCGCCATAGCTGGCGTGCGAGTGCGGCCGCGGCGCTGGACGTGCTCGACACCGCGGCCCGGCGAGAGCTCGTCGCCTGCCTGTGACCCGCCGGCCGGCGTCCGACGCCGAGCTCGATCGGCTCGAGTCTCGCATGGACGATTGGCTCGCCGACTGGGCCCGCTCACAGGCCGACGGCGGCGCCGACGAGCGCCCGATGCTGCTCGACGTGACCCGTGACGAGGAGGTTCCGCGGCGCTGGTACGTGCGTCTGGCCGGGGAATCGCGCGATGTCATCGCCATCTGGCTGACGCTACGCCAGCGCACGCTGGCGTATGAGTCCTACGTGCTCCCGACGCCGCAGCATCGAGCGGACCAGGTGGCCGACTTCATCCTGCGCCGCAACTACTCGCTGGTGGGCGCCCAATACGGCATCGGCCCCGAGGATGCCGTGTACCTGACGGGGGAGCTGCCCACCCACTGCGTCGACGAGGACGAGCTTGACCGGGTCGTCGGATCGCTCTGGGCGTACATCGAGCGTGACTTCACGACGCTGATCCGCCTCGGCTTCAAGCCATAAACCGCGAAAATCATTTGACACGTTTCATTGGTTTCTGATTGATTTGATTCTTGCCGGGGCACTCGCCTGCAGGCCGCAGGGAAGCGTCCCACTTCACCGCGAGTGCCCCGGCACCGCCATTGGGCTTGGCAGCGGTCCTGATGCGGTCCGGTACCGTGACCGCATGGCTGACAGCGTCGAACTGCTGATCGTCGGCGGCGGCAAGATGGGCGAAGCGCTGCTGGGCGGGTTGCTCACGGCCGGCCGCAGCGCCGAGAGCATCTGCGTCGCTGAGCCGATTGCCGCGCGCCGCGATGAGCTGGCCGATCGCTACGGCGTCGCTGTCTCCGGTGACGTCCCGGCGTCGGCCGGCGCCATCCTCGCCACCAAGCCCGACGTCATCCCGACCGTCGCCGCCGCGGTCACGGCCGCCGGCACCGAGCGCATCCTCTCGATCGCTGCCGGAGTCACGCTCTCGACGCTCGACACCGCTGCAGGCACCGGCACCCCGATCGTGCGCGCCATGCCGAACACGCCCGCACTGGTGTCGGAGGGCGCGGCGGCGATCTGCGGCAACGACCGAGCCTCCGAAGACGACCTCGGATGGGCCGAGGAGATTCTTGGTGCCGTAGGACGTGTTGTGCGCGTCCCCGAGCACCTGATGGATGCGGTGACCGGTCTGTCTGGGTCCGGACCGGCGTATGTGTTCCTGGTGGCCGAGGCAATGATCGAGGCGGGCGTGCTCATGGGCCTGGGCCGACCGGTGGCGGCGGAATTGGCCAACCAGACACTGCTGGGTGCCGCGACGCTGCTGGCCGAGGGACGTTCGCCGGCCGATCTGCGAGCCGACGTGACGTCGCCGGGCGGCACGACGGCGGCCGGGCTCCGCGAGCTGGAGGGCCACGGCGTGCGTGCCGCATTCGCTGCGGCCGTCGAAGCAGCCACGCGCCGCTCCGCCGAACTCGGCTCAGCGTGATCGAGCGCCTGGGGCCCGAGCGGCCCGTGAGCCCGTATCCAATCGAGACTGGGAACAAGAGCGGGAGATAAGCGTGTCGCCACGAGACGCTCTGCAGCCATGACAGGTTTCGACACGATCACGTGCTTGAGCGATCTGGGCACCGCAGACGAGTCGGTGGGCGTCGTTCATTCGATCGTGCGCCAGGCCGCTCCCCACGCCGCCGTGATCGACCTGTGCCACGAGATCGATCCGGGCGATACGCGCACGGCAGCTTTGATGCTGGCGCGCAGCGTGCCGCACCTTGCGCCGGGGGTGGTGCTCGCATCGGTGGGACGCCGCTTGGACCGGCCCGCCATAGCGGTCTCGGTCGGCGACGGCCAATCGATGCTGGTCGGCCCGGACAATGGGATGCTGGCGGCTGCGGTGGCGACGGTCGGCGGAGCGGACATCGCTGTGTGCATCGAGGTTGCCGACTGCGGCGATCCCCAATCTGTGCTTCACCCGGCGCGCGATGTGCTCGCGCCCGCAGCCGGTCTGCTGGCGGCCGGAGCGCCGATTGAAGCGTTGGGCGCGCCGATCGACCCCTCGCTGCTGTTGCCGTCGCTCGTTGCGGTGCCCCGCGTCGAAGACGACGGTTCGGTGACCGCGGAAGTGCTGTCGGTGACGCGCTGGGGCACGGTGCAGCTCAACGTCGACCGCGAGACGCTGGCAGCCCTCGGCGATCTCCTGGTCATGGAATGGACGGCAGGCGCGAGTGCGTCACAGCCCGCGGCAGCGAATTCGCAGTCGGTCCGGCTGGCGCCTGCGGGGTCGACGGACACAGGCAGCCTCGCCCTGTGCGACGATCCCTTCGGCTTGCTCGAGTTGACGATCGCCGGCGGGAGCGCCGCTCATCTTGGCTTCGCAGTGGGTACCGAAGTCCGGCTGCGCCCCACAGCGTGAGACCGTGACATGAGAGGGTGACATGAGACCTCGAACAGCGCTCGTGCTGGCCGCGCTCGCTGCGGTCATCCTGCTCGCCGCAACCATCCAGCTGCTCGTGGCGCTCGACTGATCGTTCTGTGACCCCATTTGCTGCGCGATCTTTTGTCGAACGCGTGGAAACGGGGTGCCGGATCGGCGAGACTGTGCGGGCCGCATTTCCGAACCCTGGGTAGTCCTCGTGTCCATCGTTGTCATGGGCG
This sequence comes from Candidatus Poriferisodalis sp., assembly GCF_965204195.1. Lineage (GTDB taxonomy): Bacteria > Actinomycetota > Acidimicrobiia > Acidimicrobiales > Poriferisodalaceae > Poriferisodalis. The sequence goes on along the minus strand of NZ_OZ241975.1, from coordinate 3,623,366 downwards.
TGAGCCATCGCAGCGCACCGCTTGAGCTATTGGAGCGCTGCACGGTTGCCGCCGCCGACGTGCCGAAACGACTTGCTGATCTCGCGTCGTGCGCGAACGTCAGCGAGGCCGTCGTCGTGTCCACGTGCAACCGCACCGAGGCTTACGTCGTAGCCGAGAAATTCCATGCGGCGTTCGGCGAGATGCGCGATTTCTTCTGCACGCTGTCGGGTGCAGCGCCCGCCGAGCTGTCCGACCATCTCTACGTCCACTACGACGACGACGCGGCGCGTCACCTGTTCCGTGTGGCCAGCGGCCTGGAATCCGCCGTGGTCGGGGAGCATGAGATCTTGGGCCAGGTCCGCACCGCATGGGACACGGCACGAACCGAGGGCGCGACGGGCGCAGTCCTGAACCAGCTGTTCCGCCACGGCATCAGTGCCGGCAAGCGCGCACGCACCGAAACCGGCATCGCACGGGGGACCGCTTCGATCAGCCACGCGGCAGTGAGCATGGCCAAGAACCACCTCGGCACCTTGGAGGATGCTCAGGTGCTCGTCGTGGGCGCCGGCGAAATGGCCGAGGGCATGATCGTCGCGCTCGCGGCAGCTGGTCCTGCAGCAGTGCAGGTAGCCAACCGCACGCCTTCGCACGCCGAAGCCTTGGCAGCTCGGGTCGGAGGCCACCACCTGCCGCTCGGAAGCTTGGAAGATGCGTTGGTCGAGGTTGATCTGCTGCTGACGTCCACCGGTGCCAGTTCGGTGATCGTCGACCACGCCAGCGTCGGAGCGATCATTGAGCGACGCGCCGGTCGCCCGCTGCTGATCGTGGACATTGCCGTGCCGCGAGATGTCGACCCGGCTGTAGCTCGCCTTCCCGGTGTCACCCTCCTCGACATGGATGACCTGTCGCGATTTGCTGAGGTCGGTCAGGCGGGCCGGCAAGCCGAGGTGGCGGCCGTCGAATCGATCCTGGCTGACGAGACGGAGCGTTTCTCCGCCGACCGCACCGCCCGGGAAATGGCCCCGCTCATCGAATCGCTGCGCGGCAAGGCCGAAGCAGTGCGCCAATCCGAGCTCGAACGCGCCTTGGCAGCCCACCCCGATCTCGACGACGACGCACGCGAGGCGCTCGAGCGCGCGACCGCCGCGCTCGTCAACAAGCTGATGCATGAGCCCACCGTGGCGTTGAGGTCCGCGGCAGGCAAGGCCAAGGGCGACCGGCTCGCAGACTCAGTGCGCGACCTGTTCGATCTGTAGATCTGCGGTAATGCGCGGATAGGTGCACCGTCCCGTGGTCACCCTGCTTGTTTCCCGCTCTTGTTCCCAGTTCGTATTGGATACGGGCTCACGGGCCGCTCGGGCCACGGCTTCGCCTGCTGGCTCAGCCTCTTGATCGCGTGAGGATCGCGACACGATCGAGCCCGCTGGCAACCTGGCAGGCGCGTGCCGTCGCCACCGCGCTGGAGGCAGCCGGAGCTTCCCGGGGCGACATCGAGCTCGTGCCCGTTCGCACCACCGGCGATCTCGACCTGTCCACGCCGATTTCGGAGATGTCCGGCAGGGGCGTGTTCGTGACCGAGGTGCAAGCGGCAGTACTCGATGGGCGCGCCGACATGGCCGTGCACAGCGCCAAGGACATGCGGTCTGAGCCGACCCCGGGCTTGATGCTCGCAGGCTGTCTAGTGCGGGGCGACGCGCGCGACGCACTCGTCGGAGCGGCGCTTGATGACATCGCCGCTGGTGGCCTGATCGCCACGGGTTCGCAGCGTCGCGAATGCCAGCTGGCGGCTTTGCGGCCTGATCTGCACTTCACCGGCTTGCGCGGGAACATGGCCCGCCGCATCGCAGCAGCCGATCGGCCCGGCATCGATGCCGTGGCCGTGGCGGCGGCGGCACTCGAGCGTCTCGGCGAGTCTCACCGGGTCGCACAGCTATTCGGCCCCGACGAGATCGTGCCCCAAGTCGGCCAGGGTGCCATCGCGATCGAGCACCGCTCTGACGACGCTGACACTGCTGCCGCTGTCGGCGCGATCATCGACGAAGTGACCACACGATGCGTTCATGCCGAGCGAGCATTCCTGCGGACGCTGGGCGGCGGCTGCGAACTGCCCGCTGGCGCTCACGCCACCATCGACGCAGACGGCAACATCGCGATGTCAGCGATGCTTGCTGGGCTTGACAGTGCCATCGCGCGCGCCTCGCTCGTAGGCCCGCACGGGGAAGCTGTCGGCGAGGCGCTTGCGCGTGAACTGCTGGACCGTACAGCGCCATGAGTGACCCGATGGCTGCCGATCTGGCTGGCCGCACCGTCGTCGTCACGAGGGCGTCGCATCAAGCCGCGCCGCTCGCGGCAGCGTTGCGTGAGCGGGGCGCGAACGTGGTGCTGGCTCCCGCCATAGCGGTGGTGCCCCCGCTCGACGGCGGCCAACCGCTCGACGACGCGCTGCTGCGGCTCGAGCAGTACAGCTGGGTTGCGTTCACGTCCTCGAATGCCGTGGCGGCCACGTTCGCCCGCGCCGACCGGCGCGGCGTTCGCAAGCGCTTCGCGCGTATCCGCACAGCGGCCGTCGGCCCCTCCACGGCGGCCCGCGTCGAGTCCGAGATCAACCGTCCGGTCACGCTGGTGCCCGAGCAGCACGATGCTGCCGGGCTGGCCGCTGCCTTCCCTGAGCCCCGCCCAGACGACTGGTGCTTCGTGCCCCAGTCGGCACAGGCCCGTCCCGATCTGGTCGACGGCCTGCGCGCTCGCGGCTGGAACATCGATGCCGTGAGCGCATATCGCACTGTGACGCCCACGCTGTCTGACCATCTAGCCGCCGACGTGTCCAGCGCGGATGCCGTGGTGTTCGCCTCACCCTCCGCCGTGCAAGGCCACCTATCGCAAGTGGCCAGCACTGCCGCGCCGCCGGGCGGTGATCTGTCGGCGGCGGGCAACGATCCGCCGCCGCGCCAGTCGCTCAATGAGCCCTCCGCGCCGCCGTCTGCGGGGTCATTGGTCAACGGCCGAGTGGTCTGCATCGGGCGCACCACGGCAGCCGCTTGCGCCCAGGCCGACCTGCCGGTGGCGGTCGTCGCGGCGAGTCCTACCGATGCCGGACTCGTCGACGCTGTCGCCGCCGCTGTGCATGGCTGACGCGAGCGCAGCGCGACACTGGTGCCATGACGCGCACACCAGAAAATCCCACGGACCCCCGCGACGCTGCAAGCGAGACTCAGCGCCGCCCCGGCCGGTTGGTCGGGTTCCGCCCTGTCAAGCGAGGGAAACTGCCCATGGGTGCAACACACGTCAACGTCACCATCAGGAACCCGGCTGAACCGGATCGAACCTGGGAAGGCAAGTTCCTCGTGGACACCGGGGCCATAGATTCCCTGGTGCCACGCGAGCACTTGGAAGCCATCGGCATAGCGCCGGTGGGCACCCGCACCTACGAACTCGCCGACGGCAGCCGTCGGCCGTATGACCACGGGGTAGCCCAGATCGAGTTCATGGACGAGATAGTCGCGGGCAAGGTGGTTTTTGTGGAGGACGACACTGAGCCGCTGCTCGGTGTGACCGCGCTCGAGGCAGCTGGCATCGAAGTAGACCCGCGCAACGAGCGCCTCTCCGCGATACGGCTGAAATCCCTCGCCCCCGCCTGACAGCGGCAGACGCCGGTTCGCGTACGCTGCGAGGCCGTGACCGGGTCGAACAGCACGAACGCCGAACTGTTTGAAGCTGCGCGCAGGGTGATTCCCGGTGGCGTCAACTCGCCCGTACGCGCCTTCGGCTCGGTCGGCGGCACGCCGTACTTCGTTGCGCGAGCCGAAGGGCCGTATGTCTTCGATGTCGAAGGCCGCCGGTATCTCGATTTCGTGCAGTCCTACGGGGCGATCATCCTGGGCCACGCCCACCCGGCGGTCACCGAAGCTGTAGCGAAGGCGGCGGCCGACGGCACGTCCTACGGCGCGCCGACGCGGCGCGAGGTGTTGCTTGCCGAGCGGATCGCTGAGGCTGCGACCGGTGTCGAGCAAGTGCGCCTGGTGAGCAGCGGCACTGAGGCCACCATGACTGCCGTGCGTCTCGCACGGGGTTACACCGGCCGGTCCCGCATCGTGAAGTTCGCTGGCTGCTACCACGGCCACGCTGACGCGCTGCTGGCCGCAGGCGGCAGCGGCGTCGCCACGCTGGGCCTGTCCGGCTCTGCAGGCGTCCCGCCGAGCGGCGTGGCTGACACGGTTGTCGCTCCGTACAACGAGGTCCCCGAGCTCGATGACCGAGTGGCGGCGGTCATCGTGGAACCGGTGGCGGCGAACATGGGCGTGGTGCCGCCCGTGCCCGGATTCCTGGAGGGCCTGCGTGCCGCCTGCGACGAATCGGGCGCACTGCTGATCTTCGACGAGGTCATCACCGGATTCCGCTTGTGCCGTGGCGGTGCCGCCGAGCGATTCGGCGTGACGCCCGACATCTCCTGCTTCGGCAAGGTCATCGGCGGCGGCCTGCCCATCGGCGCCCTCGGAGCCCGGTCCGAGATCATGCAGACGCTGGCCCCGACGGGCGCTGTGTACCAAGCCGGCACGCTGTCCGGAAACCCGCTCGCCACCGCCGCAGGGCTCGCTGCGCTCGAGCAGCTCACGCCGGCGGCCTATGCGGAGCTGGAGGCCCGCGCCGGTCAGTTCGCCGACGGCTTGCGCGCAGCACTGACGCGATCAGGCTTCGACGCCGCTGTCGTCCAGGTCGGCACGCTCGTGGGCCTGTATTGCGGCTCGGTCGTCGAGCCCGGCTGGGTCCCGGCCGACTACGACGATGCCCGCACTACCGATGAGCGGGCCTACGCCCGCCTGCACGCCGAGCTGCTCCGGCGCGGTGTGGCCTTCGCACCCGGTGCCTACGAAGCGGTCTTCGTCAGCCTCGCCCACACGCTCGACGTCATCGACGAAACCCTCACCGACATCGCCACGGCCGCCTCAGCCGCGTCACAGGCCTAACGCACCCGACGCTCAGGCACTCGCCGTAGCGGTCATGGGTTCCAATGGAGTGCGCTGGACAACATCGGCGGCACTTTTCTATTGGGTCCTGGTCTCGGCCTACATGTTGATCGTGCAAGGCGACGAACTCGACTTGGATGCCGTGTTTCCCCTAGTCGGCCAGGCTCCTGAAACGTCCGTGTCGTATGCGCCTACGCCGTCCAATCCGCCACGCGCGGTCGTAGCAGCGTTCTGGATCGTCGGCTGCATTGTTGGACTTCCACTCGTGGCCTCGGCCAAGGCAATCGCAGTTGTTCTCCGCATCAGCCTGATTGTGATCGGCGCCTGCCTGCTGGCAACCATTACGCGTCTCGGAATCCTGCTCGTCCCAGTGTCTGCCCTTCAATTGATGGCCTACTACCGAAGTGACTTGTCGGGGCCCTCGTGAAGCGGTCATGTCGCGTTGATCCGTCTCACCAGTTCGGTCCGCTTCACGCCAACGTGAGATCGGCGACGTGACGCACCCCAGATAGTTCACCGCTCGTCAGGTCTGCGTGAAGGTCGCGCAGGTGCTCTTCGAGGTCTTCCAGCGTCGTCCCATGGGTCCAATAGTCGGGGAATTCCGCGAGGTAGCCGAGCCACCACTCGTGCTCTTGCCAGTAGACGATCTTCGTGGTCCGCACGCCTGCATCTCCCTGCTGGCCGTCGGCGTCGAGCATCAGGTATCCGAAAATCGTCTCTGAATGCAGAGGCGGCACCGATACGGTGCCGCCTCGCCGCAACTGTGCCCCAAGCAGCTTCCGTGAGAGGCCGACGAGGAGCGTACGCCAGAGACGATACCGCGCCAGGGCGAGGTCAGCGCCGTCGGATCGTTTGTCTACGACGACGCTCAGGTGCTATTGCGCTAGGCCTTCTTGCCAGAGGCGGCGGGCGAATTCGTGTGCGGGGATGATGTCGATGCCGTCGTGGGTGCGGCGTGGCCGGTCTTCGAGGCAGACCAGCATTCGGGCGCGTAGCTCAGCGTGCTCCTCGGCGAGTGTGCGCAGCCCCCGAAGATGGCGTGCGGTGACGGTGGCGGTGGCCTTGGCTTCGATCGCGACACGCATGTCGCCCACGATGAAGTCCACCTCGATGCCGCTGGGCAGCCGCCAGTAGCTGAGCTCCTCGCCGGTCTCGTGGTACGCCGTCATCGCGCACAGCTCGTGGAACACCCAGTTCTCGAACGCCTTGCCGTACGCGTCTGAGCCCCGCTCGACCGTGCCGCGACGGGCGAGGCGATTCACCACGCCGACATCCTCGAAGTACAGCTTGGGTGCCCCAGCCAGGCGGCGCTTCGCCCGTCGCCGCCAGCGCGGCAGCCAACGGGCCAGCAGCGTGTCGGTGAGGATGCCGAAGTGCGCCTTGGCCGTCGGTCCCGAGACACCGCATTCGCGGGCGATGTTGGCGAAGTTGACGGGGTCGCCGTCGCTGAGGGCCGCGGCGTCGAGGAAGTCGGAGAACGCAGGCAGATTGCGTACTAGGCCCTCAGCAGCGATCTCCTGCCGCAGGTAATCGGCGATGTAGGCATCCAGCAGGCGGTGGGGCCGTTCCGATTCGTACATGCGCGGCAAGTAGCCATGATTGAGCATCCGGTCGAGGTTGAACGCGTCGTCGAGTTCGCCCGAGGTGAGGCCGCGAAGCTCATAGCGCAACGCCCGCCCGCCGAGCAGATTTGCCGCGCCGTGGCGGACCTTTCGTGCGCTTGACCCGCACAGCGCGAAATGCAGCCGGTGGCGTTCGATGAGCCAATGCACTTCGTCGAGCAGTGCGGGCACCTTCTGGATTTCGTCGATGACGACCTGGCGGGTCGAGTCCGGGCCAGCGGGGCTGGCTGCTTCGAGTTCCTGGCGCAGCCGCTCGGGCCGAGTGGCGTAGCGGCGGAAATCGTCGGCCTTGAGCAGGTCCACCCACACGCCGTCGGGATACTGCTGGCGCAGCAGCGTGCTCTTTCCTGCCTGTCGAGGCCCCCACAGAAAGAACGTCTCAGTGCCCGACGCCGGCAATGTCAATCTGCGTTCAAACATCAACTTTAGAATATCATGATTATCTAAAGCACAATTTGCCATAACGCATCACAGCAGGCATCGCCAATGGCGCTCAGGTGCGGTCGCGCCAGAGCCGCGCCATCCCCGCCGCTGCCCGGTAGATGCCGCGGGGGCCGCGCGGACCGGCTCGGCTCTGCAGCAGATCTGTCGAGACGCGCATGGCCAGGTTCCCCATGCGGGGGGAGCGGATCGCGAGCTGTGTCAGCTTCCTCATCAGCCCGGGCCGGCCCAGCGCGCGGGTCGTCAGCCTGCCGAGATTGTGGTACCGCTCCCAGCGCTCAGCCAGCACAGCCTCGTACCGCCGCAGCTCGAGTCCGTCGTCGGCGTCGAGCGCCCGCCCGATGACCTCGGCCGCCAGCCGGCCGGTTGCCAGTGCCGGGCCGACGCCGTCGCCGTTCCAGGGATTGACGCTGCCGGCTGCGTCGCCGACCACCACCCAGTTCGGTCCCGAGCGCGGGCGCACCGATCCTCCCATCGGCAATCGACCGCCGGCCGGTTCGCTGCGAGGCCCGGCAGGATCGATCTCCCAGTGCTCGGGGACCTGCTGGGTCCACTGTTCAAAGAGGTGCTCTAGGGATATGGCCTCGTTCCCGTAGTGATGGCTGAGCAAGCCCACTCCCACATTGGCCGTGCCATCGCCCACCGGGAATACCCATCCATAACCCGGCAGCTGGCTCCCGGCGCGATCGGCCAACGCAAAGACCGACTCGATCCACGGTTCGGCGTGGCGCGGGGTGGGGTAGTAGGCGCGCATCGCCAGTCCCTGCGCGTAGGTCCGCGTTCGCACGGTGCCGAGCGCCCGGCCGAAGTTCGAACGCGGACCGTCGGCGATCACGATGTAACGGGCGCGCGCAACCACGTCCTCGTGCAGCGCTCCGCTGCCGCCCTGAGCGACGCAGCCACGCAGGTGACCATCGGTGATCAGCGGAGCTGTGACCTCCGTGCCAATGAGCACGCGCGCCCCCGCCGACTGTGCTCGGGCGAACGTCAGCGCGTCGAGGCGTGACCGGCGCACCACCACGCCGTAGCCGGGCCACTGCTCGCCCTGGGGCCACGACACCTCAAGGCTCTGCCCGTGGGCGGTGATCCGCAGCCCGTGATGCCGGTGCCAGCGCGCAGCGCCCGGATCACAGCCCATGTCGATGAGCTCGCCCACAGCGACGGGTGTGAGTGCATCGCCGCAGACGCGTTCGCGCGGATGGGTCGAGCGCTCGATGAGCAGCACATCGCGTCCCGCCTGCGCCAGCCAGTACGCGGCAGCGCTGCCCGCTGGCCCGCCACCCACGACGAGCACATCGCAATCGAGTGTCTCGCTCAAGGCATGGCGCTAATGGCCGCCGCCACCCCCGCCGCCGGACAGGGCGCCGCCGCCGAGATGTTCCCATTCGGCATCGCGCTCGGCTGCCACTTCGTCGCTGATCGCTTCACCGCCGATCACCTCGCGTACATAGCGCGCAACTGAATAGAGCTGATGCTCGTTGAGCACATCGCCGAACGCGGGCATGGCGGCTGCGTTGTCGCTGCCGCCCGAGATGTGCGCGCCGCCGGGCCGGTTGGGATCGCCGTAAACCTGCCCGAGCCCGAGCCCTTCGGAGCCCACCGAGATCCACTCGATGAACGAGTCGTCCAGACTCGGGAATGTCAGCAGCACCTCGCCGTTCCACAGCGGGCGCCCTACCAAGCCCCCGTCGGAACCAGCGCCGTCACCGCCGTGACAGCTCGAGCATCTCACTGCGTAGGTGGTTGCTCCCTCGTTGATGGCGGTGATCGGTTCGGGGGGTGGCTCGGTGAGCTTCACGTACACGAACGCCCACAGCGGCAGGCAGAACAACACGGGCAGCACCCAGATCGGTATCCGATGCCGCGTCTGGGCCGCGATCACCCATGACGGATCAGGCGGAGCCTCAGGCTCCACTTCGAGCTGTGCCGCCTCGCGCGCGGCAGCAATCATCTCGGCTTGGGTAGGCCCAGCGGCCGCAGCTGCTCCGGCTGCGGGCGCCGCTGCGCCCGCATCACCGCCGCCACCGCTGCCGTCGTCTTCGAGCACCCCCAGCGCGATGCGACGCTGTCGCGAGCGCTCCAGCAGGTACTCGGGAACTTCGGTCACGGGATCCTCCGCGGGGTCGCCCCCAGGGGTTCTGGCACAGCGGCAGTGCCAAGTTCGCAGGGCACGATACGCGCCCGAACGCACCGAGGCGCAAGTCTGCCATGCAGCCGCGCTGATGGCGCAGACTGTCACGCCCAATTGGGCCATCCGATGAGGCCGTCCGAATGGGTCAGCCCGAATTGTGGCGAGTGCTGGCTGTCGTGCTAGAACATCACGCGCCATGGCCGGGGCGCCGGTAATCTTTGCCCCGGTCTCGCTGCGGCTGACGCACTCGATGCACTATCGATTGGGCCAGTTCGCAACAGTCCTGACACGCCGACGGGAGAACGCGGGAGGAACACCGAGTGGTTGCACTCGTCACATCGATCCTCGTCACCGCGCTGATGGTCTACCTGCTGGTGTGGTACGGCAAGCGCCGCCCGACCGACCGTCCCACTACCTGGGGCGAAGCCATGCTCGGGGCCGCCTACGTCTTCATGCTGATGCTGCTGGTGTTCGGCATCGTGCCCGACCGCTGGATCCGCCTGACCGACAACGAGTGGGGCTGGTCGGTGGAGCGCTTCCTGGTTACGGATGGGCAGTTCATGACCTCGCCGATTCACTTCCCGCCGATGAGCATCGACCTCAAGAAGGTCAGCGACATCGTGGTCGTCATCGAGCACCTGATCGCGTTCATCGGACTGCCAGTGCTGGCGATGTGGTGGCAGAAGCGCGACAAGGCCCAACCCGCCGCCGAGCCGATCTCCGACTACGGCCGTCCACTGGTCAAGGGCAACTGAGGGCAAGACGAATGGCTGCGAACGACGCGAACCCGCCGATGCCCAAGTTCCGGGATGACTACCTGCTGCAGCAGGTCGACGCTTCATACCTCGATGCGGCCGTCAAGCCCAAGCAGTTCATCAACATCGACCAGTCCGAGTGCATTCAGTGCGAGGGCTGCGTGGACATCTGCCCGTGGAAGTGCATCTGGTACGTGTCCACCGAGGCGGTCGACGAGGCCGTCGGTGTGGATCTGCCGGGGCTCGACCCCACCGACAACGCCATCTTCATCATCGACGACGACGTGTGCACTCGCTGCGCACTGTGCGTCGACCGCTGCCCGACCGGCGTGATCACGCTGGGGCGGGTCAGCAACAACCCTCCGCCGTCGGGCGACGTCCACGGCCGCACCCACACCCACGGTTACGCCTACGGGATGCGCCTGTAGGCCGGCGGGAATGCCAGTACTGCTGAGACTGCGAACGACCCGGTCCACCTAGATCGAAGAGATATGGCGAACACGCTCGAGTCCCCCGATACCAAGCCGAAGCTGCCGCAGCGTCTCCAGAACGCGCAGCAGCAGGCGGCCGATTGGATGCAGGACAGCCAGTTCTGGACCTCGATCTTCCGGCCCGGGTCGATCTTCCGCAAGGGCTACACCGACAGCCCGCGGAACCGGTCCTACGTCATCATGAACAGCGTCCTGTACCACCTTCACCCGGTGAAGGTGAAGCGGCACGCCGTGAAGGTGAGCTACACGCTGTGCCTGGGCGGTCTGAGCTTCTTCCTGTTCATCCTGCTCACGATCACGGGCATCTTCCTGATGTTCTTCTACCGACCGACCGACACGGCGGCTTGGGCAGACATCGAGAGCCTCCACACGCAGGTGGCGTTCGGTCTGCTCGTGCGCAACATGCACCGATGGGCTGCGCACCTCATGGTGATCACGGTGTTCCTGCACATGGCCCGCGTCTTCTACCACGGTGCCTACAAGGCGCCGAGAGAGTTCAACTGGGTCGTCGGGGTCATGCTGCTGCAGCTCACCTTGCTGCTCGCCTTCACCGGCTACCTGCTGCCGTGGGACCAGCTCGCGCTGTGGGCGGTCACGGTGGGCACGAACATGATGGGCTTCACGCCAGTATTCGGCGAACAAGTCCGGTTCGTCCTACTAGGCGGCCAACAGATCGGAGCCGAGACGTTATTGCGCTGGTATGTGCTGCACGTCTTGATGCTCCCCTTTGTCATCGTCATCTTCATGGCGATCCACTTCTGGCGAGTGAGAAAGGACGGAGGCATTTCGGGGCCGCTGTAGGAAGCGTGGCCGTCCCGAACCATCAGCATGACTGAGATCCCCGAACACCTCCTGCGCCGCAGCGCCGAAGCCAGGGCCCGCGCAACTGGCGCGCCCGCGCCGGGCGAAGGCGAGGCGCCGGCTGCCGCGCAGCCCGACGACGATGACGGTGTCACGATCCCTCGTTCACTGCTGGAAGCCAGCCAGCAGCCCGGCGGCGCACCCGCAGTTGCCGGCATGGCTCAGGCCGGCGGCCCCGCGGCTGGCGGTGGGGGAGTGGCCACCGCTCTGCCGCCGCTCATGGCGGGGCCCGCAGGCAACACTCACCGGCTGCTGACGGTCGTCAAGTCGGGCTCGATCCAGGACGTCAAGGCCAGCCCAGGCGACAAGGTCCACGTCTGGCCGCACTTGCTGGCTGCTGAATTCACCGCAGCGCTGTTCATCACGGCCTTCACGCTGGTCTTCTCGCTGTTCATCAACGCACCGCTGCTCGAGCTCGCCAACCACAACGAGACGCCGAACCCGTCCAAGGCGCCGTGGTACTTCCTGGGCCTGCAGGAACTGCTCACGATGTTCGATCCGATGATCGCCGGCGTGACGATCCCCGGCGTCGCGCTCATACTGCTGGCCTTCGCCCCCTACGTCGACAAGAACCCCTCTCTGCGCCCCGAAGACCGCAAGTTCGCCATCTCGGTCCAGACGATCCACCTCATGTTCTGGGCAGTGCTGGTGATCATCGGCTCGTTCTTCCGGGGGCAGGGCTTCAACTTCACCTACCCGTGGGACACCGGTCTGCACGGCATCTTCCACCTGTAGGAGCACGTCGGCATGTCCACCGGAACCATTCTCGCGATTGCCATCCCGGTCATCGTCGTGCTGGGTGCCGTGGTCGCGTTCGTATCCTTGCGCCGTCGCGACGCCACCGGCCTGGGGCACCTGTCGCGCGAGACCCGCCGTCGGGACGAACTGGCCGCCAGTGCCGGCGACGACGCCGCTGCCAGCGACGACGCCGGTGCGTTCGGTGTCAGCGCGCAAGCACAAGAGCTGGAACGCTCGGTGGCCGCCGAGCGCCGCCCGTCGCCTGTCGCCACCGCGGAACCCGAGCTGCCGCAGGACTGGGCACCGCCGCCGTCCGACGAGGTGGGTGTCACCCGTCGGCAGTTCCTGAACCGGTCCTCGGTGTTGCTGATGGCGACTGGTCTGGGCACTTTCAATGCGGCCATGCTCGCCTTCCTGTGGCCGCGCCCGACCGGCGGGTTCGGCTCGAAGATCAAGATCGGCACGGTCGCATCGGTTGACGAGGCGATCTCGTCGTCTACTCCGGCCGAGAACTTCTCGTACTTCTCCGAGGCGCAGAGCTACATCCAGCCCTACCCCACCGATTCGGCGACGCTGTCCAACGCCGAGGCGGTGTACGGCGGTGCGGTGCTCGAGGGCATGCGGCTGGGCTATGTCGCGCTGTGGCAGGTCTGCCCGCACCTGGGCTGCAAGGTGCCGGTGTGCGGCAGCTCCCAGTGGTTCGAGTGCCCGTGCCACGGCTCGAAGTACAACCGCGTCGGCGAGAAGAAGTCCGGTCCGGCACCCCGCGGCATGGACCGCTTCCCGGTGACCATCGAGGGCGGCAGCGTCTTCGTCGACACCGGCAAGGTGTCGCAGGGACCGGCGATCGGCACCGACAGCACGGGCCAGGGCCTCGAGGGGCCGCACTGTGCCTGAGCTCAGTCACATGCTGGCCGTCAGCACGGAGCGTTCGATCGCGATCGTGCTCCTAGCGGTCGTCGTGGTCGGCTGGGCGATCTACGTCTTCGTCAACATCCGCCAGGCGAAGGCCGAGGCGGGCAGCGAGATCGAGTTGGCGCCCAATCGCGGCAACCTGCCCGACGACGAGGAACTCGAGGGCCGCCGGCTGGAGAAGGTGCAGGCCTTCGGCGTGCTGATGCTGCTGATCATGGCGCTGGTGCTGCCCGTCTACTGGATGCTCGAAGGCGGGCGCCGTTCAGGTGCGGAGACGTCGTTCTCCAACGCGGCTGTGAGCCGCGGTGAGGCCGTCGCAACCGCAGCGGAGTGCTTCGACTGCCATGGTGCCGATCTCGGCGGCGCGCGCTTCGCTCCGGTGGTGCTCGACATCGGCCACCAGTTCTCCGACAAGGAGTCGTTCGTCATCAACACGACGTGGGAGGCGCCGTCTCTCGACGACGTGTTCACGCGTTTCGACACCGATGCCGAGACCCTCGACGAGGTCACCGAGGTGCGGCAGATCCTGGTGTATGGCCGCGGCGTGATGCCGGCGTGGGGCCTCGAGGGCGGCGGTCCGTACAACGATCAGCAGATCGACGACCTCGTGGCATGGCTGTGGGCCAACCGGATCGGCGCAGACCAAGACGCAGCAGATGCCGCCTCCGACGAGATCGCCCGCGAGATTCTCGCGCCCGCAGTAGGAGGCGACGAGAACGCCCAGCTCTTGCTAGACGCAGCAGCAGATGCCTTGGACGACCCGCTCAATGAAGAGGCCCACGCTCGGGCGACGGCCCGGTTCGAGGCTGCCAGAGCGTCGGACGCGTACGCGGGAGCGTCGGACGGGAAGATCTTGTTCGATCTGCATTGCGCCCGGTGCCACACGCCGCGCTGGCCGGGCCGCGGCACCGCGCAGCTGCCCAACAACGGCGGAACGGTGGAGGTGCTTCCCGGACCCGACGGTGCCGGCCGCTACGGACCGGCGCTCAACAGCGTGAGCCTTGAGCGGCTGTTCCCCGACATCGAAGAGCACATCAAGTTCGTCTCGGATGGTGCTGCCGACAATGTGGCGTACGGCCAGTTCGCACGCCTCGGCAACTACGGCATGCCCGGCTTCAAGCGGGTGCTGACCGAAGACGACATCCGGAAGATCGTCGAGTACGAACGAAGCCTCGACCCGCAGAGCCAGAACGCGGTCGGCTTCGATCGGCTGCACGAAGCGGGAGACGACGAATGACCGCCTCGCACCTGCTCGGCATCGTCAGCTGGGATCCGGTACTCACCGGATACTTGGCCGTCATCATCGGCATCGCCGTGCTGTGCGGTTCGGTGTACCTGCTGCTGGCCACCAACCTCGGGGTCCGTCTCGGCTTCCTGGTTGCATGGACCGGGCTGTGGGGCTGGATGCTGCTGATGTCCATCGTGTGGTGGGTGTTCGGCATCGGATGGATCGGCAGCCAGCCGGGATGGAACGTGCTGCAGGTGACCTCCAATCCCGCAACGGTGCTGGTCGACGAGGTGCAGCAGCTCGGGGGCATCCCCATCGATCAACCGCCCCCCGGCTGGATCGAGATCGTGATCAAGGAGAAGTCCGACGACGACACCGAGGAGATCGTCGATCCCGAGATCGTCGAAGCGCAGGCATTCGCGGCAGACGCCCGCTCGGCGGCCGATGGACATGTCGTCTGCGATGGTGCCGACCCGCGCCGGCTGCTGGCGGTCAATTCGTGCTTGTTCTCGGCCGCGGACGAATACAAGACGTACCGGGTGCTGATCCGGGGCGGCGAGCGGTACCGGCCGTTGAGCATCCCCGACAACGCCGTCACGCAGTACTTCCTGCCGAGCAGGGGCAGGCCGCACTACGCCGTCGTGCAGATCCAGCCGTACCTGCCGAGGGTCGAGATCGATCCGAACCTGTTCGGCGACGACGGCAAGATCGTGGTGCCTCAGCCCCAGATCGACGAGAACGAGCCGGTGTACTCGGTGGTGCTGGTGCGTGACCACGGCAGCGTGCGGCTCCGCCCGGCCCTGCTCACGATCTTCTCTGCCCTGCTGTTCGGCTTGGGCTGCTACCACCTGCATCGACGGGATCAGGCGATCTGGGCGGTGCGCGAAGCTGCGGGCCAGTGACCGGCTGGCCTGTTTTGGGCCAGACTGGGGCCGGCATCTGATCACCGACGCGCCGAGGGGGTCCAGAGCATGAACAGCGGCTTGGCGGAATACCTGCCGGTGTTGGTTCTCGGCGTGCTTGCTGTGCTGTTCGTGCTGGTGAGCATCATCGCATCGCGGCTGCTGGCACCCCAGCGCAGCACGAATACCAAGCTGGCGTCGTACGAGTGCGGCATCGTCGACCAGGCCGCCATTCCCGAGCGATTCCCGGTGCGCTTCTACCTCGTGGCGATGCTGTTCATCATGTTCGACATCGAGATCGTCTTCCTGTACCCGTGGGCGGTCGCGAACAGCCAGCTCGGCCTCTTCGGATTCATGGCGATGCTGATCTTCGTCGTGATCTTCTTCCTGTCGTTCGTCTATGAGCTGGCAATGGGCGGGCTGGAGTGGGGCCCGCGCAAGCGCCGTGTCCTCCCGCTGCCGCCTGCCAGCCGCAGCGGGATCACTGGCGTGCGCACGGTTGGGCTGACCGGCCGCGAGCACGTCCCCGACGCCGCGTGGAGCGGCGCACAGCAACCCAGCAGCAGTACGGCGGCAGGCTGATGGCGGGCATCGACGATCTCAAGTCGCGACTCGGCATCGACGACGGTCTCGCCGGGCTCGGTCACAACGTCTTCACCGCACCGGTGGAGGAGCTGGTGAAGTGGGCACGCCGGCGCAGCCTGATGCCCGCCACCTTCGGGCTCGCCTGCTGTGCCATCGAGATGATGGCGACGGGCACGGCCCATTACGACCTGGCCCGCTTCGGCATGGAGACGTTCCGCGCCTCGCCTCGTCAAGCCGATCTGATGATCGTGGCGGGCCGCGTCAGCCAGAAGATGGCGCCCGTATTGCGCCAGATCTACGACCAGATGATGGAGCCCAAGTGGGTGCTGTCGATGGGCGTGTGCGCGTCCAGCGGCGGCATGTTCAACAACTACGCCATCGTGCAGGGCGTCGACCAGGTTGTCCCGGTCGACATGTACGCACCCGGTTGCCCTCCGGGACCCGAGACGCTGCTGCATGCGATCTTGGCGCTGCACGAGAAGATCCGCACCGGCGAGCTGACCCAGCGCCGGGCCGAGCGCGGCGGCGGCGCTGCTGTGGATCTGGCGGCGCATGGGGTGCCGCAATCGAGCACGGCGGCGCATGGGGTGCCGCAATCGAGCACGGCGGCGCATGGGGTGCCGCAATCGAATCCGGCGGCGCATGGGGCACCGCAATCGAATCCGGCGGCGCATGGGGCGCCGCAGTCAAGTACGGCGACGCGCTGATGGCAGACGAGGGCGTAGCAGCCGACGACGCCGCGCCGGCGACAGAAATCGCTGAGCAGCCGACCATGTTCGGCGTGCCATGCACCGACGAGCGTGGCCAGCAGGTGCTGCATCCGAGCCGCGACGAGTACCTCGATGTGCTCGGCATGGCTGCTGCTGACGGATTCGAGCTGTGCGTCGACGTGTGTGCGGTGGACGGGCTCACGAATCGCGGCCGCGCCGTGGCGCCCGGCATCGAGCCGGAGCGCTTCGAGGTGGTGGTGAACCTGCTGGATCTCCGTGGCCGGCGCCGGCTGCGCATCCGCACCCAAGTACCGGCCGATGATCCGCAGGTGCCTTCCGCGGTGGGCCTGTACCCGGGTGCCGAGGCGCCCGAGCGGGAGGCGGCCGACCTGTTCGGCATCAGCTTCAGCGATCACCCCGATCCGAGCCGCATTCTCATGCCGCCGGACTGGGATGGTCACCCACTGCGCAAGGACTACGCCATCGGTGCCATCCCGGTGCAGTTCAAGGCGGTGGAAGGCCGATGAGCACTGCAACGGCCGCCGCCATCCGCCGACCGACGGACGCCGTGCTGCGCATCTCCGAAGAGGCTGCGCTGGATGCAGCCGCTGTTGACGACGACGCGGCGGCAATCACAACAGAACCTGGCGACGGGCCGATGCTCATCAACATGGGCCCCCAGCACCCGTCCACCCACGGCGTGCTGCGCATAGCGATGGAGCTCCAGGGCGAGACGGTGCTGCGTTCCAAGCCGATCATCGGCTACCTGCACACCGGGATGGAGAAGACTGCGGAGGATCTCACGTTCCTGCAGGGGCCGACGAACGTCACCCGCATGGATTACGCCTCGCCGCTGTTCACGGAGCTGGTGTTCTGCCTCGCGGTCGAGGATCTGCTGGGAACGGAAATCCCGCCGCGAGCTACGTGGATTCGCATGCTGATGTGCGAGCTGAACCGGATGAGCTCCCACCTGCTGTTTCTCGCGACCAACGGCATGGACCTCGGCGCAGTCGGGATGATGCTCTACGGGTGGAAGGAACGCGAGGAGATCCTGCGGTTCTTCGAGAGCGTCACCGGCTTGCGGATGAATCACAACTACATCCGCCCCGGCGGCGTGGCAGCCGACCTGCCCGACGGCTGGCAGGACGACGTGGAGCACATTCTGACGGTGCTGCCCGGCCAGCTCGAGCAGTTCGACACCTTGATGACCGGCCAGCCGATCTGGCGAGACCGCACCCAGGGCGTCGGCGTGATCACCGCCGATGAAGCCATCGCCATGTCGGCGACGGGGCCGCTGCTGCGCAGCACCGGCGAGGCGTGGGACTTGCGCCGCACCATGCCGTATCTGGCCTACGACGAGGTGGACTTCGACGTCGTGGTGGGTGCCTACGGCGACACATTCGATCGGTACTCGATCCGCCTGAACGAGATCCGCGAGTCGATGCGCATCGTGGAGCAGTGCCTCGACAAGATGCCGAAGGGTCCCTACCGCACCGAGGATCGCAAGGTCACACCGCCTCCGCGGGCTCGCATCGACGAGTCGATGGAAGCGCTGATCCACCACTTCAAGATCTTCACCGAGGGCTTCCGGGTGCCGCCCGGAGAGACGTATGTGGCAGTCGAGTCACCCCGCGGCGAGCTGGGCTGCTACCTGGTCTCCGACGGCGGGCCGAAGCCGCAGCGTGTGCACATCCGGGCGCCCTCGTTCGTGAACCTGCAGAGCCTGCCGCATCTGATGTACGGCGGCCTGCTGGCCGACGCCATCGCCATCATCTCCTCCGTCGACCCGATCATGGGGGAGGTGGACAGATGAGCGTTTGCGACCGCCGCGTTCTTGCCTGCTCCGCGTCCGACGGTGGCGGAGAGCAGCCGGTGAGGGTTCGCGACCGCCGCGTTATTGCCTGCTCCGCGCCCGACGGTGGTGGGGAGGTCGACCGGTGAGCTTCTTCACTGAGGAGAACCGCACGCTGGCGCGCGAGATCATCGGCCGCTACCCGAAGCGCCGGTCGGCAATGATCCCGCTGTTGCATGTCGCACAGGCGCAGGCCGGCTGGGTCACTGAAGACGCGATGGTGGAGATCGCCGAGCTCGTCGACACCACGCCCGCCGAGGTGCTCGGCACCTGCTCGTTCTACGAGATGTTCAAGCGAGAGCCCGTTGGCAAGTACCTCGTGAACATCTGCGCCACCATGTCGTGCGCGCTGGCCGGCGCCGCCGAGCTCATGGAACACGCCGAGGAGCGGCTGGGCGTACGCGCCGGCGGCACCACCCCCGACGGCCTGTTCACGCTGGCATCCGCGGAGTGCCAGGCCGCCTGCACCGAGGCGCCCTGTCTGCAAGTGAACTACCGCTACCGCTACCGGGTTAACGCCGACGGGTTCGACCAGCTCGTTGACGACCTCGCCGCGGGCGCGCTCGACGACGAGATCCCGCCGCACGGGGTCACTGCTCGCGTGCGCCAGCACATCCCGGCCGGCCGAGCAGTCGGCGCCGTGCCTCCCGAAGCGGTCAACGAGCCGCCGGTCTGGATGGCAGCACCCGCCAGCAATGGGGCAGGTTCGGCGTGAGGGCCCCCAGCCGCCGCGTTGGCGTGCGGTCCGCGTCCGACGGCGGAAGGCTCAGCTGATGGCGTCGTACACGATTCCCCACGCGCCCGGCTTCGTAGCCAATGATGCGCCCCGCATCGTCACCGAGCGATTCGACCATCCCGACAGCTACACGCTCGAGCGCTACCTGGCCACCGGCGGCTACGAGGGTCTGCGTGCCGCCCTGGAGCGCACGCCCGAAGAGGTCCACAGCGAAGTACGCAGCGCAACCCTGCTCGGGCGCGGCGGCGCCGGCTTTCCCGCCGGAGTGAAATGGGGCTTCTGCCCGCCCGGTGTGTGGCCCCGCTACCTCGTGGTGAACGGCGACGAGTCCGAGCCCGGCACCTACAAGGACCGGCTGCTGATGGAGCTCGACCCGCACCAGCTCATCGAGGGGTGCCTCATCGCTTGCTACGCGGTCGGGCTGTCGCAGTGCTTCCTGTACATCCGCGGCGAGATGGCCGTCGCGCAGGAGCGTGTGGCACAGGCCCTCAACGAGGCCTACGAGGCCGGCTGGGTGGGCCGCAACATCTGCGGCACCGACTTCTCGGTCGACATCGTGCTGCACTGGGGCGCCGGCGCATACGTGGTGGGCGAGGAGACCGCGCTTATCGAGAGCCTGGAAGGCAACCGCGGCATGCCGCGGCTCAAGCCCCCCTACTTCCCGGCAGCCATCGGGCTGTACGGCCAGCCGACCATCGTCAACAACGTGGAGACGCTGGCAAACCTGCCGTGGATCCTGCGAAACGGCGCCGAAGCGTTCACCGCCATCGGCACGCCCACGTCGCCGGGCACGCGCATGGTGGCGGTGAGCGGGCACGTGCAGCGCCCCGGTGTGTACGAGATCACCAACGGCACCACGACGTTCCGCGACCTGATCTACGGCGAGGACTACTGCGGCGGCATGCATCCGGGCCGCGAGCTCAAGGCCTTCGTTCCGGGCGGCGGCTCAGCGCCGTGGTTCACGCCGGCCCAACTCGACCTGCCGTTCGAGGCGTCCGAGGTGGGGCCGCAGGGGTCGATGCTGGGTTCCGGCGCGGTGATGGTGATGGACGACACCACCGACATCCCCGCGGCGGCGCTCACGCTGACGAAGTTCTATGCCCACGAGTCGTGCGGCAAGTGCGTGCCGTGCCGGGAAGGAGCGACTTGGCTGGAGCGGGTGCTGCGGCGCGTCTGCGACGGCACCGGCACGCCACGCGACCTCGACGTGCTGTTCGAAGTGGGTGCGTCGATCTGCCCCGGCGACTTTCCCCACGCCGCGGTGCCCGAACGGGGCCTGGAGCCGAAGCCGTTCCCGTACCAGATGACCACCATCTGCTTTGTGGGACCGTCCGCATTCGCTCCGGTGCACTCGGCCATGACGCTGTTTCCCGAGGAGTTCGAGGCTCGGGTGGCGCCGAACGCGCGTCTCGACACCGGGCCGTCTGACGGCCCTGCCGCGAATTCAATCTCGGAGGTGGCCATCCGTGTCTGACGCCACTACAGCCGAAGCAGCGCCGAGCACCGTGGAGGTGACGATCAACGGCGTCGCCCTCGATGCGCAGCCGGGCGAACTCGTCATCGCTGCCGCGGATCGTGCCGGGGTGCATATCCCGCGGTTCTGTTACCACGAGCGGATGAGCCCGGTGGGCATGTGCCGCATGTGCCTCGTCGAGATCGACACCGGGCGGGGGCCGCAGCTGCAGCCCTCCTGCATGGTGCCCGTCTCGCCGGAAATGGTGGTGGACACCACCAGCGAGCGCACGCAGCGGGCGCAGGAAGGCGTGCTGGAGCTGCTGCTCATCAACCACCCGCTCGACTGCCCGGTCTGCGACAAAGGCGGCGAGTGCCCCCTGCAGGACCAGACCATGGCGTATGGCCCGGGCGAGTCCAGGTTCGTGGAGGAGAAGCGGCACTTCCAGAAGCCGATCCCGATTTCGGATCTGGTGCACCTCGACCGGGAGCGCTGCATCCTGTGCGACCGCTGCACCCGCTTCGCAGACGAGGTGGCCGGCGACCCGCTCATCGACTTCACCGAGCGCGGCAACGAGACACAGGTGCTCACCTTCCCCGGCGAGCCCTTCTCGTCGTACTTCTCGGGCAACACGGTGCAGATCTGCCCCGTCGGTGCGCTCACGGCATCGCCGTACCGCTTCAAGGCGCGGCCGTGGGATCTCGTGGAGACCGAGTCCACCTGCACGACATGTGCCGTGGGCTGTCGCATCGCCGTGCAGTCGTCGCGCAATGAGCTGGTGCGCTACCTCGGCGTCGACATCGACCCGGTCAACCACGGCTGGCTGTGCGACAAGGGTCGCTTCGCCTTCGGCTCGGTGGCGAGCCCAAACCGGGTGACGACGCCGCTGCAGGCACGCACACCGTCGGGCACCACCTCCGACATCGCCGACGCCGAGCCGCTGCGGCGCTTCCAGCCGACCGACTGGGCGAGTGCCCTCGGTGCCGTGGCCGCTGCGGTGAAGGCGGCCCGACCCGGCGCGATTGCCGTGCTCGGCGGTGCCCGCGGCACCAACGAGGACGCCTATGCCTGGTCGAAGCTGGCCCGCACGGTGCTGCGGACCGACCACGTGGATGCGCAGCTCGGCGACGGGCTGCCCGCCGAGCTGACGGTGGGCCTGCCCGCCGCGACGATCGACGAGGCATGCAGCGCCGACACGACCCTGCTGGTGTGCGGGGACCTCCGCGAGGAGCTGCCGGTTCTGCACCTGCGCTTGCGCGGCGCGGCCCGAGCAGGCACGACCCGGCTGGTCGAGATCGCTCCGACCACCACAGGTCTCACGCGAAACGCAGTTCGCAGCGAACAGTGCCGCGGCGGCGAGGCAGCATCGGTGCTGCGGAACCTGCTCGACGGCGATGATCCGCTGGCCGGCGAGCTGGCATCCGGATCGGTCGTCGTGGTGCTGGGCCGCTCGTCGGTGTCGGAGTCGGCCGAGGCGACGGCTGAGGTGGCCGCAGTGATCAGCGCTCGCGTCCCCCACGCCCGCTTCCTGGTCGCCGCACGGCGAGGCAACGTCCGCGGCGCGCTCGACATGGGGCTGGCGCCGGGAATGCTTCCTGGGCGGGCAGTGAGCGCCAGCCCGCCGCCGGAGCTCGCGGCGGCGTGGGGCGAGCTGCCTGGCGAGCGCGGGCACGACGCCACGGGAATCCTCGCGGCAGCCGCCTCCGGAGAGATCGACGTGCTCTTCCTGCTCGGCGCAGATCCTTTGACCGATTTCCCCGACAGCATGCTGGCGCGCCTCGGCGTGTCGGGTGCGGGCATGGTCGTGGCGGTGGACTCGTTCGTGAGCCAGTCGGCGGCGGAGGCCGACATCGTGCTGCCTGCCGCCGTGTTCGGGGAGAAATCGGGCACCACGACCAACCTGGAGGGACGCGTCTCGGCCGTCGGCGAGCTGGTGACCGCACCCGGCTCAGCCCGCCCCGACTGGATGATCGCGGCCGAGCTGGCCGTGATGTGCGGCGGCGACCTCGGCTTCCTGTCGGTGGATGAGATCACTGCCGAGATCGCGGCCGTGTGCGCCACCCACGCCGGGGCGATCGGCCCGGAGCTCGCCGCTGACGGCGTGCTGGCATCGGGAGCGGCCTTCGAGCCCGACTTCCCGCCCGAACACGTGGCGCCGGCCCGAGACGCCTATGGCCTCCGCTTGGTCTGCAACCGCAAGCTGTACGACGGCGGCGTGACGATCAGCCAGACGCCGGCGCTGGAGTCGCTGGCGGCCGACACGGTGATGCGTGTGCACCCGGTCGACTTGGAGCGAGTGGGCGTCGAATCGGGCACCGAGGTCGAAGTGCACTCCGACCGCGGTGCGCTGCGGCTGCCGATCGTGGCCGACGCCGGCATCGCCCGCGGCAATGTCGTGGTGCTGTTCCCCTCGCCATATATCGATGTGGGGGCCTTGATCGACGTGACGGCGCCGGTCACTGACGTGCGGATCGAGACCCGCGGCGGCGAGGCGTCACGGTGACCGGCGACCCGCTGTTCGCCGACGGTGTCGACTGGGGCGACATCGGCATCATGGGCATCAAGGTGCTCGTGGCGTTCGCCGCCCTGCTGGTCGCCACCATGTTCATGATCTGGTTCGAGCGCAAGCTGATCTCGGACATGCAGCACCGCATCGGCCCCAACGTGGCCGGTCCGTGGGGCCTGCTGCAGGCCTTCGCCGACGGAGTCAAGTTCTTCTTCAAGGAAGACCTGCGCCCCGCCAACGCCGACCCCCTCGTGTTCCGGCTGGCGCCCTACATCTCGGCGGTCACCGCGTTTGTCGCCTTCGCCATCGTGCCCATCGGCGGCGTCTTCACCGACACTCCAGGTCGCAGCGGCACGGTCACGCTCTTCGGCAAGAAGACCATCCTGCAGGTGGCCGATCCGCCGGTGGGCATCCTGCTGCTGCTAGCGATGTCGTCGGTCGCTGTCTACGGCGTGATGCTGGCGGGCTGGTCCTCGGGCTCGAAGTACCCGCTCATCGGCTCGGTGCGGGCCTCGGCGCAGGCCATCTCGTATGAAGCGGCGCTGGGCATGTCCGTTGTCGCCGTGGTGATCACCGCAGGCACGCTGTCCACTCACGAGATCGTGAGGGCTCAGGCGGGCGGTGTGGACGAGTGGCTCCTCATCACGACAGGCTTCGTTCCGTTTCTCGTGTTCCTGATCTCTGCCACTGCGGAGTTGAATCGTCCCCCGTTCGATCTCGTGGAAGCCGAGCAGGAACTCGTGGGGGGCTTCCACACGGAGTACTCGTCGATCCGGTTCGCCCTGTTCTTCCTGGCCGAGTTCATGAACGTGATCACCATGTCGGCGATCATGGTGACGCTGTTCTTCGGCGGGACGGCCGGGCCGGTGTTCTTCGGCTGGACGTGGTTGTGGCCGACCGTGTGGTTCCTGGCCAAGGTGTTCGCCTTCCTGTTCGTCTTCGTCTGGTTCCGCGCCACGCTGCCCCGCCTGCGTTATGACCAGCTGATGTCACTGGGCTGGAAGGTGCTCATCCCCGTGATGCTGTTCTGGCTGATGTTCCTGGGGCTGCGACAGCTGGTGATTGATCAGGGCTGGAGCCCGCTGCAAGAAGTGGTGGTGGTGCTGGGGGTGAGCGCTGCTGGGCTCGCGCTGGGCTGGACGCTGCTGGCGGCGGCACTGCGCGCAGCCAAGCGCAACACGGACTCCGAAGGTCTTGACGATCACGATCCTGAGGACTTGATGCCGGTAGGGGCGTCGCCGGATGACGCCGGACCGGGAGGGGAGAGCTGATGGGCTACCTCGACGGCTTCAAGGTCACGTTCGGCAAGCTCTTCGGCGAGCGGGTCACCACCGAGTACCCGCAGGAGAAGCGGCCGAAGCCACCCCGCTTCCACGGGCGCCATGTGCTCAACCGCTACCCCGACGGCATGGAGAAGTGCATCGGGTGCGAGCTGTGCGCGGGTGTCTGCCCGGCCCGGTGCATCTACGTGCGCGGGGCCGACAACCCGCCCGACGACCCGGTGTCGCCGGGGGAGCGCTTCGGCTACGTCTACGAGATCAACTACCTGCGCTGCATCCACTGCGACCTGTGCGTGGAAGCCTGCCCGACCGAGGCCATCACCGAGACGAAGGTCTTCGAGTTCAGCTTCCCCACCCGTCGCGACGCCATCTACACCAAGGACGAACTGCTGACCGACGACGACGGCCGGCCCCGGCGGCAGCCATGGGAGCTGTGGCACGACGGCGACGACGAGCACACGTCGGGCTGGATGCGGGCCACCTCGCCGTCGGGTCAGCCCGACTACGAGGGCCGTGTCGGCTGGAGCGGCGAGCTGGGCTACGGCGTGCGAGCGCCCGAGCAGGGTCAGCACGCCGACTACGACGCCGGCGAAGACGACCCGCCCGCAGCCGGCGAAGACGACCCGCCCGCAGCCGGCGACGAGCCGGCCGACCTCGACGAGCACAGCCGCGCGCCGGCGGCAGGAGATCATCACTGATGGTCGAAGTGGTGGTGTTTGCGGTGGCCGGTGCCGCATGCCTCGTCGGCGCGGTCGGCGTGGTGCTGTCGCGCAATCCGGTGCACGCGGCGCTCATGCTGGTGATGACGCTGTTCGGAATTGCGGTGCTGTTCGTCACGCTCCAGGCCCACTTCATCGCCGCCGTCCAGGTCATCGTGTACGCCGGCGCCATCGTGGTGCTGTTCCTGTTCGTCATCATGCTGCTCGGCGTGGATCGGGCAGCCGAGCTGTCGCTGGGCGCCTTGCCGGCCCAGCGGTGGACCGCGGCCGCATTCGGCCTCGGCGGTGCCGCCGTGCTGGTCTGGCTGGTCGCCGCAGTCGACCGGATCTTTCAGGGTCTTCCGTCGTATTGCGCTGAGGAAGCGGCCAAGCTCGGGCGCGACGTGTCAGCGGTCTGCGCTCCGCTGTTGGAAGCCGGAGCACTTGGCAGTGAGGCCGAGCCGGCCGCGACGGACTACCTGATCGACGTGAGCGCGATCGCCCGGTCGCTGTTCTCCGACTACGTGTATGCCTTCGAGCTGACGTCGCTGCTGCTCATCGTGGCGGTCATCGGTACCGTGATCCTGGCGCGACGCAGCTACGGCGCCGATGGTCGGCGCGCCGGCCAGCACGGCGGCGAATCAGCGCCTGCCGAGAACGCTCCGGCGTCGCAGGAGACACGCCAGTGAGCGGCCTCGAGGTGACCACCGGCTGGTACCTGACGCTCGGGGCAATGCTGTTCCTCATCGGCGGCACGGGCCTGCTGGTGCGCCGCAACCCGCTGATCATGCTCATGTGCGTCGAGCTGATGCTCAACGGCGTCAATCTCAGCTTCATTGCCTTCGCCGACCGCTTCGGCGATGTGCACGGGCACACGGTGGTGCTGTTCGTGCTGGTCGTTGCGGCGGCCGAGGTGGTGGTGGGTCTCGGACTGGTGGTGGCGGTGCTGCGCGCTTCGCCCCGGGCGACAGCGGACGATCTGTCGGCCCTGAAGGGCTGAGGCCGGGGGTTTCAGACAGTGGTCGAACTCGTATGGCTCATCCCCGCGCTGCCTCTCGCCGGGTTCGCGGTGCTGCTGCTGGCCGGCCCGCGCCTGGGCGAGCCCCGCGCCGGCTGGCTGGCGACGGCGGCGAGCGCCGGATCATTCCTGTTCACGCTCGTCACGTTCGGCGGGCTGCTGGGACTGGAGTCGGCGGACGAAGGCGGTGCCGGTGGGCACGGCGGGCGCTGGTTCGTCTCGACGCTGTTCGAGTGGATGCCGATCGGCGGCCTCGAGGTCGACGCTGCGCTGCTGGTGGATCCGCTGTCAATGACGATGGCGCTGTTCGTGACCGGTGTGGGCACGCTCATCCACCTGTACTCGGTCGGCTACATGCACGGCGACCCGAAGTACTCCAAGTTCTTCCTGTACCTCAACCTGTTCCTGTTCTCGATGCTCATGCTGGTGCTGGGCAACAATCTCGTGGTCACCTTCCTGGGCTGGGAGGGTGTCGGCACCTGCTCCTACCTGCTCATCTCGTTCTGGCACGAGCGACCCACCGCGGCCACCGCAGGCAAGAAGGCGTTCGTCACCAACCGCATCGGCGACTTCGGCTTCATGATCGCCACGTTCCTGCTGTGGACCACGCTCGGCACGGTGTCGTACGCAGGCATCGCGGCAGGGGCGCCGGCGCTGGCCACCGGCACCGCCACCGCTGTCTCGCTGCTGCTGCTGCTTGCGGCAGCGGGCAAGTCAGCTCAGCTGCCGCTGTACGTGTGGCTGCCCGACGCCATGGAGGGCCCCACCCCGGTCTCGGCCATGGTGCATGCGGCCACGATGGTGACGGCCGGCGTGTACCTGCTGGTGCGGCTCAACCCGGTGCTCGATGCGTCGGACTGGGCACCGTTGGTCATTGCAATTGTCGGTGCTGCGACGGCGCTATTCGCGGCGCTCGCCGCGGTGGCACAGCACGACATCAAGAGAGTGCTGGCGTACTCCACCGTCAGCCAGCTCGGCTACATGTTCCTGGCGATCGGCTCGGGCGCGTATGTGGCCGCGATCTTCCATGTCGTCACCCACGCGTTCTTCAAGGGCCTGCTGTTCCTGGGCTCCGGCTCGGTCATCCACGGTCTTGGCGACGAGCAGGACATGCGCCGGATGGGTGCGCTAAGAGCAGTCATGCCCGTCACCGCCGTCACCTTCATCGTGGGTTGGTTAGCGATTGCTGGCGTGCCGCCACTGTCGGGCTTCTGGTCGAAGGACGAGATCCTGCTGGCCGCCTGGGAACACTCCTACGTCACTCTCGGCTGGCTGCGCGTTGGACATGTGCTGTGGGCCGTGGGACTGGTCACGGCGCTGCTGACCGCCTATTACATGAGCCGCCAAACCTTCCTGGTGTTCTTCGGCGGCCAGCGTTGGGATGACAGCGCTCACCCGCACGAGTCACCCGCCACCATGACGCTGCCGCTGGTGGTGCTGGCCGGGGCGGCCGCCATCGGCGGGATCATGAACCTGCCGCTGGTGGGCGACTGGTTGGTGCTCGAGCATTTCTTGGAGCCCGCCTTGGCTCATGAGCATCGCTTCTCATCGGAGACCTGGAAGAAGCTGCTGCTCGCATTCGTCGCAGTGCTCGCAGCGCTGATCGGCATCACGGTCGCCGCCGCGGCGTGGCTGCGTTCGCGCATTCCCAGCAACCGGCTTGAACCGGCGCTGCTCGAGAATGTGTTCTACGTCGACTCGACCATCTCCAACTTCGTCGGCGGGCCGGGCACCAAGGCGTTCGAGGCCGCAGCCACGGCTGACCGGCGCTTCGTCGACGGCGCCGTCAACGGCGTCGCGAAGCTCGTCCGGATGCTCGGCGAAGCCGTGCGGCCGTTGCAGTCGGGTTACCTGCGGCACTACGCATCGGGCGTGGCCGTCGGCGCGATCGTCCTCGTCATCTGGCTGGCGCTGCGGGGCGTCTCATAGCCATGGGCTCCCTGCTTGCTGCTTCGGGCTCCGCCAGCGATTTCCCGCTGCTGAACGCACTGATCTTCGTGCCCGCAGTGGGGGCTTTGGTCGTCGCCCTGCTGCCCCGTAGCCGCCCGGATCTCGCCCGCCCGCTCGGCACGTTGTTCGCGGCCATCGGCGGCGCACTGGCGCTGGCGCTCGCCTGGCAGTTCGATACGGCCGCAGTCGATACCGTCGGCGAGGGCTTTCAGTTCGTCAGCCAGCAGCCGTGGATCCCGGCGCTTGGCATCTCGTGGCATGTCGGCGTCGACGGCATCTCGCTGTGGCTGGTGGTGCTGACCAGCTTGGTTGTGCCGATCGTGCTGGCCGGCGTCGATCCGCACCACGATCCCAAGCCCTACACGGCTTGGATGCTGCTGCTGCAGGCGGGCTCGGTGGGCGCGTTCGTCGCGCTCGACCTGTTCCTGTTCTTCGTGATGTTCGAAGTAGTGCTGGTACCCATGTACCTGCTCATCGCGGGCTGGGGCTACGAGGGACGCCGCTACGCGGCCACAAAGTTCTTCATCTACACCATGGCGGGCTCGGCACTGCTGCTCGTGGCGATCGTGGCCACCGCCGTGCTTGGCTCGCCCGAAGGCGACATCACGTTCAGCCTTCAGACGCTCGCAGAAGGACCGGACGGAAACGGATCCCTTCTGGGCCAGAACGCAGCGCGCCTGTGCTTCGTGGCGTTTGCCATCGCCTTCCTGGTGAAGGTGCCCGTGGTGCCGCTGCACACCTGGCTGCCCGATGCGCACACCGAGGCGCCCACCGCGGGTTCGGTGGTGCTGGCGGCTGTGCTGCTGAAGCTGGGCACCTACGGCCTGCTGCGGTTCGGCCTGTACCTGTTTCCCGAGGCATCCGACTGGGCGGCGCCCGTGCTGGTGACGGTCGGCGTGGTGGGCGTCATCTGGGGCGCGATCACCGCCGCCATGCAGCGCGACCTCAAACGCCTCGTGGCCTATTCCTCAGTGGCCCACATGGGCTTCATCGTGCTGGGCATCTTTGCGTTCACCGCGACGGCCATCGGCGGCGGCGTGATCCAGATGGTCAACCACGGCATCAGCACCGGCGCCTTGTTCCTGCTGGTGGGGATGCTGTACGAGCGTCGGCACACCCGCCAGATCGACGAGCTGGCCGGCATTCAGTCGGCAGCGCCGGTCTATGCCGGGGTGTTCACGCTGATCATGCTGTCGTCGGTGGGCGTGCCGGGCCTGAACGGGTTCGTGGGCGAGTTCCTGATCCTGATCGGCTCATTCGACACGCGGCCCGTATGGACGATCATCGCTGCCACCGGGGTGATCCTGGCAGCGCTGTACCTGCTGTGGGCCTACCAGCGGGTGTTCCACGGGCCCCCTGCGGCGGCCGACCGCCAGACGGCCGACCTGCGCCGAGGCGAGCTGCTGACGCTGGCGCCGTTCGTCATCGCCGTAGTGGCGCTCGGCGTGTACCCCAAGCCGCTGCTCACCGCCACCGAGCCCGCCGCCAAGTGCTTGGTGATGCACGTCACTGTGCACAGCTCCGACGAGCCGAGCGACCCTGCCGATCCCGTCCTCGTCTTCGAAAAGTGTGAAGTCCGTGACGGCACCGGCTCGGCCAGCGGCAGCGCTGGCGACAGCATCGGTGAACACGACGAGGACGGCCACTGATGGCCCAAGTCGAGATCGCGTTCGAAGCCCCGGCCGTCGACTGGTGGGTGCTCACCCCGCAGATCATCCTGGTGGGCGCTGCGCTCGGTCTGCTGCTGGTGGCCTCGCTGGCACCGCGAGCGCTGCCCGGATGGGTGTCCACGATCGTCACGATCGGCACCGGCGCCGCAGCAGCCATCGTGGCCGCCGTCCAGTGGACTGTCTGGGACGCCGCACCCCGACCCACGCTGAACGGAGCCTTCGTGAGCGACGGCTTCAGCCTGCTGCTCACGGTGCTGGTGGGCGCCGGTCTGGTCATGACGGCGCTGGTCGCGCATTCGGCCCTCGACCGCTATGACATGGCGCCGCCGGAGTTCGCAGCACTGCTGCTCGCCTCTGCTGCGGGCGCGGTGGTCATGGCCGGAGCGAACGATCTCATCGTGCTGTTCCTCGGTCTCGAGTCGCTGTCGATCGCCCTGTACGTGCTGATCGCACTGGCGGGACGGCGGGCGTCGGCACGCGAGTCGGCCATGAAGTATTTCGTGCTGGGGGCATTCAGCTCGGCGTTCTTCCTCTACGGCATCGCGCTGGTGTACGGCTCCACGGGCAGCACCAACCTCAGCGGGATCGGCGGCTTCCTGTTTGGTTCGATCGGACCGACCAGGGAATCCGACTACCTGCTGCTCGTCGGCATCGCGTTGCTGCTGGTCGGCTTGGGCTTCAAGGTGGCCGCCGTCCCGTTCCATTTCTGGGCGCCCGACGTGTACGAGGGTGCGCCCAGCCCCGTCACCGGCTACCTGGCGTCGATCGCCAAGGCGGCCGGCTTCGCTGCGCTGGCACGAGTGCTGTACGTAGCGGTGTTCGAGCAGAGCACTGCGTGGACGCCGATCATGGTCGGGCTGGCCTTCGCCACGCTCGCAGTCGGCGCGATCATGGCCATCTGCCAGAACGACGTGAAGCGCATGCTGGCCTACAGCTCGATCAGCCACGCAGGCTTCGTGCTGGTCGGCCTCTCGGCTGTCCCGGCGGCCAGCGGGCTGGTGCAGTGGGCCGAGGAGGGCGGCGGTGACGCTGTGTCGTCGTCGGTCTTCTATCTGATTACTTACTCGTTCATGGCGCTGGGCAGTTTCGCGGTGCTGTCGGTAGTCGGTGCCGAGCTTCGATCGTCGGAAGCCGATGCGAGCGCCCACGCATACAGCCGATACGGCGGGCTCGCACGTCGCCGCCCTGTTCTGGCACTTGCGTTCACCGTGCTGTTGCTGGCGCAGGCCGGCGTGCCGTTCACGGCCGGCTTTGTGGCCAAGTTCGAGGTCATCCTCGCGTCCATTAACGCCGAGGGCTACGTCCTGGCCGCAGTGGCGATGGTCACGGCCGTGGTGAGCGCCTTCGCGTACCTGCGGGTCGTGCTGGCCATGTACGCCCCGGAGGGGTCGGCCGACGGCGACGACAGCACTCCTACCGCCCGACCGGGCCGGCCACGCTGGGGCGGCCTGCCCCTGACCTCGGTGTTCGCCATCAGCCTCGCGGTAGCCGTGACCGTCGTCGTTGGCGTCTTCCCGCAGACACTCATCGAATGGAGCCGGGACGCCGTCCTGTCCATCATCCCGTAGCCCGGCACTGCGCTCGCCGGCCGCGCGATGCACTTGGGCATGCCGCAGCGAACCAGCCTGCGGTCCAACGCAGTGCCTATCGTGACGTCGTGATCACGCCACTCGGCCGTGAGATGCGCAGCCTCGGCCGTCAGATTGCGGATAAGTCCTCGCAGATGGGCGACCTCGAGCGGGTGCGGGCACTCCAACGAGAGCTGGAACGCAAGCTGCAAGAAGCGGGAGCGACCAACAAGGAGATTGCCAAGGCTGCAGGCGTCTCGCGTTGGACAGTGCGCATTTGGATCGGCATGGCCGACCGGAGCGGAATCGGGCGGCCATGGTGGATGTGACAGAAGCGATCAATCGCGCCGGTTTGGCTTAACTGCCATCGGCCAAACTGCCGGTTGCGACGCGCCGGGCAGCCGTGAACGATGGTGCCTGCGGAGCTTGGGGTTGAAGCTCCTGCAGGGAGGACCAGCCCGTGACGGCGACCGGCGAGTGGTCATACGACCGATACCGCGAGGGCACGGCGCCCCTTCCGCGTCCGAATCTGGCATGGAATAGCTACGGCAGAGGCGTCGAGAGCATCGGCCGCGACGGACACCCGGAACCGGTCGATGTGCCGGCGCCGGCGCCCGATCAACTGCTGGTGCGGGTCGACGCTGTCGGGCTCTGCTTCTCCGACGTGAAGCTGATCCGTCTGGGCTCCGAGCATCCCAAGCTGTACGGACGCGATCTGTCGGTTGACCCCATTCGGCTCGGCCATGAGGCGACGGTGACGGTCATCGAGGTTGGCGACGACCTCGCCGACACTTACCGCACCGGTGATCGTCTCGCCATCCAGCCGGACATCTACTTGAACGGCCGCAGCGTGGCCTACGGCTACACCATCCCCGGCGGCCTGATCCAGTACCACCTGATCGGTCCCGAGATCCTTGCTGCAGACGGTGTCTCCTATGTGATCCCGGTTGATGAGGGCATCGGATACGCGGCAGCAGCGCTGTCGGAACCCTGGGCATGCGTGGAAGCTGCATACACGCAGCGCCGCCGGCTGTGGCCGCGCACTGGCGGGACGGCCTGGATCATCGGCCACCCCGACGACGAGCGCAGCTACGACTTCGGCGAGACGCTTCGCGACACCGCTCGCGTCGTGCTCACCGGTGTGAGCCCGAGCACCGTCACGGCCGTACTCAAGGCCACGGGTCCGCGTACCGAGACATCGGTCGTCGATGCCCCCGAGCTGGCGGAGTACTCCCCGATTGTCGATCGTGAGACCGATGGAGAGGGCTTCGACGACATCATTCTCCTCGACCCGAGGTCTGCCTCCGAGGTGACCGAGGTCGCGCGGCACATCGCGTTTCGCGGCACGCTCAATCTCGTCGGCGAACGCCCGCTGGACGGTCCGTCGTCTATCGACTTCGGTCGCTTGCACTACGACTACACGGCCTTCGTCGGCACACGCGGACCGAAGATTGCGGCGGCATACGGCGAGCAGCGCAATCGCTGTGATCTCCGTCCCGGCGGTTTGGCGGTGTTCGTCGGTGCAGGCGGGCCGATGGGTCAGATGCATGTGCAGCGGGCGCTCGAGAAGGCTGATGGCCCCGCCGTCATTATCGGCATCGATCCCGACCGGGCGCGCCTCGATGTGCTGGCCGAGTCGCTCGGCCCGCTCGCGGAACGCTCTGGCTGCGAACTCATCGTGCTGAATGCCGACGCATCCGACCCGAGCGTGCGTGATCTCATCGACCGGCGATCGGACGGAGCCGGTGCCGACGACGTCGTCGTCACGGTGCCAGTGGCGTCGGTCATGGCTTCGGCAGCGCAGTTGATGAGCCCCGATGGGATGTTGGTGTTCTTCGCCGGTGTCGCTAACGGCACCACCGGGCCGCTCGACATGAGCCGGGTGTACTTGAGCAGTGCTCAATACACGGGCACGTCGGGCTCGACACTGGATGATCAGGCGCTGGTGCTCGACAAGACGGCACAGGGCTCCCTGTCGCCCGACTTGAATCTGGCCGCGGTCGGTGGAATCGAAGCCGGCCGGGACGGCGTGCAGGCGATGCTCGACGGCCGGTTCGCCGGGAAGATCGTCATCTTCCCCCAAGTCGCCGGCATGCCGTTGCTCGGACTCGACGAGCTGGCCGACAAGTATCCGGACATCGGCAGCGCCCTGGGACCGCAGGGCCAGTGGACCTCCGAAGCCGAACGGCGGCTGCTCGAGACCTACGGCGCCGTCGAGGGCTCGTGATCACGACGCTGACGCCCAATCCGAGTTTCGACCGGACACTGCGCGTCAGTGCACTTGAACGTGGCGAGGTACACCGGGCCTCGCTCGTGCGGGTCGAGTGCGCTGGCAAGGGCGTCAACGTGGCCCGCGCCCTCGCCGTCAACGAGCACGCGGCTCGGGCCGTGTTCCCGGCCAACGATGACGACTTCGCAGCCTTCGATGCGGCACTGGCCGCAACTGGAGTGATGTCGCATGCAGTGCGAATTCGCGGGTCCATCCGGAGCAACATCACCGTGGTCGAACCTGACGGCACCACGACGAAGATCAACGAGCCAGGGCCGGAACTCAATGCTGCCGAGGCTGCCGAGCTGCTGCGGGCCGCAGTGACGGGCTCGGACTGGCTGATTGCCAGCGGAAGCCTTGCACCCCGAACGCCGACGGATTTCTACGCTCAGCTCGCCGCGTCTCTTCCCGACGCGGAGCAACGGCTCGCTGTCGATTCAAGCGGTCAACCGCTTCAGCAGCTCGTCGGGACACCGTGCGCCGTCGTGAAGCCGAACCTCAGTGAGCTGGCCGAACTCACACGCCGGTGCATGCGCACCGTGGGCGATGTCGTCGAGGCAGCCCGAGATCTGCGCGACCGCGGCTGGGGTTCAGTGCTGGTCAGCCTCGGCCGCTTCGGGGCCGTGCTGGTGAGCGACGAGATCTCCTACGGGACAGTCTCGGCGACTGATGTGCGCAATACGGTCGGTGCGGGCGATGCACTGCTGGCCGGCTTCATTTCTGCAGGTGGTCGGGGAGTGACGGCGCTCGCTGAGGGGCTCGCCTGGGCCTCGGCTGCGGTGAGATCGCTGGGCACGGCCGGCGCCCGGGTCAGTCTCGACGATCGGCGTGCAGTCGTGGTGTCGCAGTGCGTGCCGCGAGACTTGCCGGTGGGGGAGTGAACATGCGCGAGCAGTTCCCGCTCCCGATCTCGGCGATGTTTCGCTCCGGGATCTCGGGGTATGTCAAGAACGTCGTCCCGCTCACTGTCGCCGCGGCGATCACGATTGCCGTCTTCGGCGTTTTCCGCTTCTGGGCGCAGATCTCGATCAACGACGGCAAGACCTTTCAGTCGATCGTCGTCGACCTCGTCGGGCTCGTGCTGGCCGGCACGGTGGCGCTGCCGTGGTTCGGGTATGCCCTCGACGCTGCTCGTGGCAAGCCGATCGACATCGCCGGGCCGTGGCGCAGCGGCAGGCAGATCGCTGCACAGTTCGTGTGCGCGATCTTCTTCTGGGCGGCCTTCCTGCTCGGCTTGCGCTATCTGGCCGGGATTCCGTCAATTCTCGCGACCCTGTTCTACGGGTTCTATGGCTACGTTGTCGCTGACCGGGCAGCTCAGGGAGGCCTGCGCGCGCTGGGCACCAGCGTTCGCCTGGGCACCAAGCGCCGGGTTGCGCTGTTTGCAATCGTGGCGCTGTTCGGAGCGTTCAATCTGCTGGCTGCGATCCCGCTGGGCTATGCCGTGTCGGCGTTCACGGTCGTGCTCAGCCTCGCCCTGCTCACCGCTACTGCCAGCATCACGCTGGTGGGGGGAGCCTGCTTGTACGACGTCCTGACTGATCGACTGGGTGAGCGATGAGCGAATCAGCGGAGATCCGTCTGGGCGGAACTCCAGCCTCGCCGGGTGTCGCTGTCGGGCCGGCGATCGTCGTCGACCCGCAAGCAGTGGTGGTGCCCGATGTGCCGGATCCCCCCGCTGCGTTCAGCGAAGCAAGCGCGGCGGTGTGCACACAGCTCGAAGCGATGTGCAAGGCGGCTCGGGCGGCGGGGCGCGCCGAAGCCGGAGACGTCCTCGAAGCCCAGGCGCTGATGGCGCAAGACCCGATGCTGGCCGACGCTGTTGCTGCGGCTCTCGACGACGGAGCCGGACTGAATGCGGCGCTGCAGCAGGCGCGCCAGCAGATCGAGGACTTGTTCGCTGCCATCGATGATCCGTACATCGCGGCACGAGCTCAGGACGTGATCGAAGTCACCGAGCGGATCCGCCGATGGCTCGCTGGCGTCGAGGTACCCGACTTGGGACAGATCGCTGAACCCTCAGTGCTCGTGGCGAGGGAACTCACTGCGGCTGACACCGCCGCGCTCGACCCCGCATCGGTTCTCGGCTTCGTGACCGAAGCCGGCGGGCCCACCTCTCACGTTGCCATCATCGCTCGATCGCTGGGCGTAGCGGCTGTGGTGGGAGCGGCGGGCATCGTCGACCGCACGCGAGCAGGTGACCCAGTCGCCATCGACGGCGCGACCGGCGACCTGGTCATCCACCCGACCGCGGCGACATTCGACGAATTCGCGGCACGCCGCGAGGCATTCGACGCCGCCGTTGTCGCCGCC
Source organism: Candidatus Poriferisodalis sp. (assembly GCF_965204195.1). Classification (GTDB taxonomy): domain Bacteria; phylum Actinomycetota; class Acidimicrobiia; order Acidimicrobiales; family Poriferisodalaceae; genus Poriferisodalis. Next base: position 3,587,728 of record NZ_OZ241975.1, on the reverse strand, counting down.
GATCAGTTCCGAGGCATCAGCGTGGCCCTCGGCGAACATCAGGTACAAGTGCCGGCCAACGTGGGTTCCCGCGATGACGTCGAGAGTGCCGTCTCCGTCGCGGCGGAAGGCATCGGCCTGCTTCGTACGGAGTTCCTGTTCCTCGATCGGTCCGATGCGCCCGGCGAAGAGGAGCAGTTCGACTTCTACGCATTCGCCGGCTCCAGCTTCGAAGAACCCGTCGTGATCAGGACCTTCGACATCGGCGGGGACAAGCCGGCGCCCTATCTCCGCATGGCAGCGGAGGAGAATCCGTTCCTCGGTGTGCGCGGCGCGCGGCTGTACAGCGAGTTCCCCGAGGTGTTCGAAACGCAGGTGAGAGCAATCCTGCGAGCTGCGATCGACTCCCCGATCTGGCTGATGCTTCCCATGGTGTCCACGGTGACCGAGATAGATGACCTGCGCAGCCGGATTGCCGAGATCTCGGCCGGGTTGACAGCAAGCGGAGTGCGCCATGAGATGCCGCCGATCGGGATCATGGTGGAAGTTCCCTCGGTGGCACTGGTGGCCGACGCCGTGGCACCCCATGTGGATTTCTTCTCGATCGGAACCAACGATCTCACGCAGTACGTCATGGCTGCTGACCGCACCAACTCCGGGCTCGACGAACTCCAGGATCCGCTCCATCCTGCGGTACTGGCTCTGTGCGAGCGCACAGTGGCCGCGGCCAGGCGCAACGGCATCAGCGTGTCGGTGTGCGGTCTCGCTGCGGCCGACCCGCTCGGTGCTGCGGTTTTCGCCGCCATGGGCGTCGACAAGCTCTCGGTCAGCCCGCGAGCGGTCAACATTGTGAAAGCGGCGGTCGCGGCAACAGATGCGTCGACGGCCGACTCGATGGTCCGGGCGGCCCTTGCAGCGGCCACTGCTGATGAAGCCCGCAGCATCATCGCCGACACGACTGGCAGCCCATGACGGCCCTGCTCGACACCCGTGCCCTGCGCATCACTCGGTGGCTGCTGCAACAGGACCAACCCCGCAGTACTGCCGCGCTTGCCTCAGACCTCGGATTGAGCCAGCGCGTCGTCCGTTATCGACTCGACCAAGTCGAGCGGTTTCTCCAAGAGTGCGGTGCTGAGCTGGCACGCAAACGGGGCCAAGGCCTGCTCGTCACTGCCACATCCGATGTTCGTTCGAGAATCGCGGCCGGCATCCGGTCCTTGCCAGAGGTGCCGCGGGTGTATGCCCCGCCTGAAAGGGCGAGGATTCTGCTCGCGGCACTGCTGTGGGAAGCGCCGGACGTGGTGTCCCTCGAGGAGCTCCACCTGGAACTGGAGGTCTCGAAGACATCGGCTCGCCGCGATCTGCAGAGGTGTGAGCCGTGGCTCGAACGCAATGGACTCCCGCTGGTGCGACGCGCCGGCCGAGGTATCTCGCTGGTCGGCACCGAACGACGCATCCGCCGCGTGACTGTGCAGCTCATTCTCGAAGCAATCCCAGAAGAGGTACTGCACCTGCAGCTCGCTGAGGCACCGTCTGCAGCGCAACAGGCGACCGCGCGAGTGCCGATCGGCCTGCTGGAGCGGATCTTCACGCTTCCCTTGGCCGAGACTGCCGCGATCGTTCGGTCCAGCGCACTCGGCCAGACGCTCACCACAGGCCGCAGCGATGCGGTCTTCGCCCTGTATCTGGCAGTGTCGGTCGCCCGGATCCAAGCAGGACGCTGCGTCGCGCTCGATGCTGGTTCGCATCGGTCGGCGATGGACCATCCCATTGCCCGCAGCGTCGCGACCATCGTTCCGAGCTTGGAGCAGCTTGCAGGCACCAGCCTCCCTGCGGCAGAGGTGGCGACGATCACCGAATATCTGCTCGGACTCGATGCCCTCGACACCGCACACTCGGGTTCGGAGGGCATCGGCGATGAACTCCTCGACGCGATCATGCAACTCGCCGGCGACAGGCTTCACACGGCACTCGTCGACGACTCGGAGCTCAGGCGTGGGTTGGCGGCTCATCTCGAACGTCTCGGTGTTCGCCTGCGCTATGGGTTGCCGATTCACAATCCCCTGCTCGAAGAAGTGCGCGAGCGTTATCCCGACGTGTATGCCGTCGCCGGCGAGATGGCATCACTGATCGCCGAGACGATGCATGTGGCGGTCGCTGAGGACGAGATCGGCTTCATCACCATGTACGTCTCGGGTGCGATGGAACGAGCGCGGCTCCGGCCGAGGCGCCGCGCCCTCGTCGTGTGCCCCAGCGGGATGGCCACGGTCTGGGTGCTCGTGTCTCGGATCAAGTCCGAGTTCCCCGAACTGGACCTCGTGGAGGTCCTGTCTGAGGGCGGCTTTGAAGATCTCCCGCATGACGATTTCGACCTAGTCATCTCGACTGTGCCGCTGCGGGCGAGCGATGTGCCGGTGGTTGTCGTCAGCCCCCTGCTGTCGACGACCGATGTCGCTCAGGTCGCGCAGTACGCCTGATCCTGTCGCTGTCGAGCCGGGACGCTATTGAGACCGATTGCTGTTGCGCCACAACGCAGCGCGCGCACCGAAATGTCGTTGCCGAACGGTGCCGTATTGGCAGTAGATCCGGATGGCTTCCAAGGGCAAGGATGATCCAATCGCCTGAAGCAAGGGGGTTCTACGCATGCTTCAACGTGTCCAACGTTTCGGCGGCTTCCTATCGAGCATGGTCATACCGAATATCGGTGCGTTCATCGCTTGGGGGTTGATCACCGCTCTATTCATCCCGACGGGCTGGCTGGCCAAGACCAGCATTGACTGGGATTGAGGATTGATAACCGAGAACACCGTCGGCCCGATGATCAAGTATCTGCTGCCGATGCTCGTCGCCTATACCGGCGGCAAGCTGCTCCACGGCCACCGCGGCGGTGTGCTCGGCGCTGTGGCCGTGCTCGGTGTCATCGGCGGTGCGTCCTTCGAGCTGTCGTCGGGTGTTGTCGGCGATCCGCCGCAGTTCCTCGGCGCCATGGTCATCGGCCCGCTCTCCGGTTGGGTGATGAGGGAGATCGACAAGTACCTGGAGGACAAGCGTCCGGCCGGCTTCGAGATGCTCATCAATAACTTCTCGCAAGGCATTGCGGGCGTCATCCTGGCGATGCTCGGCTACGTGGTCATCGGCCCGATCATGTCGAGCCTCGCGACGGCGTTCGGCAATATGGTCGAAGGCATCAGCGATGCCGGCCTGCTGCCGCTCATGGATCTGCCCATTGAAGTCGGCAAGGTGCTGTTCCTGAACAACGCCATCAACCATGGGGTGCTCACGCCGCTGGGTACCACCGACGTGGCCGACATTGTGTTCGTCATCTTCGATGCAGGCCTTACCGGGCCGCCGTCGCCAGGCAGCATCTTCGCCTACATCACCTTCCTGCCGTCAAGCGGCGGTGCGGTCGCAGGGGTGTTCCTAGGAATCGCAGCAGGGGCCGCAGCCGCATTCATTGTCGGCTCGATCCTGTTGAGACTCTTCCCGGTTCCGGAGATCGACGACAGCGACGACGACACCTCGCTCGACGACGCCATGGAGGGAGTCCCGCTGAACTGAGCCACCACGGAGGTTGCGCCGAGCCCCAGATGAGCGCAGCCTGAGGAGGCCGGGGCGGCTCAGGATTGCTGACCGCCCCGGTCCTCCTAATCTCAGTGGCTCATATTCTTCGTGGCACCGCCATCCTGCGTATTGGTCTGTGGCGCAGGGGCGGCACCAGCATCGGAAAGACCGACCGGAGGTCAGACATGACGGAGCGAGTCACCAAGACGGCCAGCGACGTGAAGTTGATCGTGTTCGCCTGCGAAGCGGGTATGGGCAGCAGCCTGATGGGTGCAAATCAACTGAAGAAGATGGTCAAGAAGGCGAAGCTCGACATCGCCGTCGTGCATCGACCGGTAGGTCAGCTGGCTGACGATGCCGACGTGATCGTCGTCCATCAAGGTCTCGCGAAGCAGGCGCGGGAGAAAGTCCCGACGGCGGCCATCGTGCCGTTCGTTCTCTTCATGAATGACCCATCAGTGAAACAACTGGTCGCGACGTTGAAGGCCGGTGAGCCGGTCGTGTCAAAGATCTGAGCTCTGACGTGGACGACAGCGTGGACAACGGGCTTGGGTCTGTGCTGACCCGAGCGGACGTTGTGCTCGGGTGCAGTGCGGATTCCATGGATGAAGCCATCGAATACTCGGGCAGTCTGCTCGTGAATCGTGGCTCGGTAACACCCCCCTACGTCGAAGGGATGAAGAATCGCGAACGGGTTGTCTCCACCTACTTGGGCAATGGCGTTGCCCTGCCTCATGGGGTCAACGAGAGCAAGGAGTTCATCCGATCGACGGGGATCGTGGTGGCCCAGTATCCCGAGGGCGTCGACTGGGGGCCAGGCACCGCCTATCTGGTGGTCGGGCTTGCGGCGGTAGGCGACGATCACGTACGCGTCCTGTCGCAGCTTGCCGAGATACTGCAAGACGAGGAGTTATGCGAGCAGCTTGCGCAGACGGGTGATGCCGACTTCGTCTACGACCAGTTGAGCGCTGCGCCGTCGGACGACGATTGACCCCAGGAGTTGGAGATCTCGATGGACCCGCTGTTCGCCGAAGTGGTCATCACCAATCCGCATGGCCTTCACGCCCGGCCTGCCGCGGTCATGGTGGAGAAGCTGAAGGCTTTCGATGCGGAGGTCAGGATCGAGGCCGGCCAGAAGACCGCCAATGCGGTGAGCATCATGAGCGTGCTCGCGCTCGGAGCGGGACCCGGTGACACTGCGCGAGTCCACTCAGAGGGACCTCAAGCCGAAGCCGCGCTTGAGACTGTCGTGGCCATTCTCACCGAGGAGGAATGACATGAGCCGACTCGACCATGACGCGCTGACTGCATCTGTGGCGGCAGCGGTTGGCGCGACTGCCGATGCTTCGGGCGCAGCCGATCTCGTGTTCGATAAGGGCTCCATCATCGTCGCGGCCAGCGTGGACGACCTCAAGGGTGCCTTCAAGCGTGTGAAGAAGATCGACGGCTACCGGTGGGTGGCCATCAACCGCGCCGATCTGTTCGGCGCGAACCCGCTCTCCCTTGGGTCCAAGGCCGGAATCATCGATGCTCACGGCGAGGTTCTCAAGAACGCGGACATACCCCGCAGGAAGGTCTGATCGCACGCCCCAAGCCCTCGCGATTCCGCTTGGGCACGTTCGCCGCGAAACGTCGCAGATTCGGCGCAGGGTGGCGCGAAGTCGCTAGCGTTGCGGTCCGTGTCCGACCTCTTGCGGAGCTATCTGACCGTCGCAATCTTCGGCGCAGCGGCAGTCTTGATGGCCTTCGCAATGTTCGGCGTCGCCCGCATTCTGCGCCCGCAACGACCGACACCGCAGAAGCTGATCGCGTACGAGAGCGGCGTCGATCCGGTCGGCAGCGACTGGACCCAGAGCCAAATCCGGTACTACGTCTTCGCGGTCCTCTTCGTCCTGTTCGACGTGGAGGCCGTCTTCATCTTCCCTTGGGCGACGCGGCTCGAGGTCTACGCCCTGTTCGGCCTGGTCGAGATGGCGATCTTCATCTTCATCCTGGTGCTGGGCCTGTTCTACGCATGGCGCAAGGGCGTCCTGCGCTGGGTGTGAGGGGCTGAGGGAATCTCGCGATGGCACTGGTCGACAAGGTCAAACTGCCCAAGCCGCTCAGCTGGCTGCTGAACTTCGGCAGGGCCCGCTCGCTGTGGGTGTACCAGTGGGGTCTGGCATGCTGCGCCATCGAGATGGGCGCCGCGTTCGGCTCGCCTCGCTATGACGTCATGCGGCTGGGCGTGATCCCGTTTCCGGCCAGCCCGCGCCAGGCCGATCTGGTGGTGATCTCGGGCACCGTCACCGACAAGATGGCACCGGTCATCCGCCGTCTGTACGAGCAGATGCCCGAGCCCAAGTACGTGATCTCCATGGGGTCGTGCGCCAATTGCGGCGGTCCCTACTGGGACAGCTACTCGGTGACCAAGGGCGTCGATCAGGTCATCCCTGTCGACGTGTACGTGCCGGGCTGCCCGCCGCGGCCCGAAGCCCTGCTGGAGGGCATCGTGCTGCTGCAGGAGCGCATCCAGCGTGAGGACATGCAAGAACGCTGGCGCGGCGAGCCGATCGTGGTTCCTGCGGCCCCGGGACGATCAGACCCAGCGTCGGCTGTCTCGGCGGGATCGGCGTAGGCAGAACGATGGCCGACGAGACCGACGACGCCCAATCTGGCGACGACGCAGCGCCGGGCGACGAGGCCCGCGAAGCGCTCGCGGCCGAGTTGTCCGAGCTGCTGGGCGACGCAGTGATTGAGACCCACATCGAAACCGGCCAGAACCTCTGGCTGCGCATCGAAGTCGAGCACTGGCGGACCGCGCTCGCGGCGCTGCGTGAGCACGGCTTCGTCTACTTCGGCTTCCTGTCGGCCATCGACTGGTCGGACGCACCCGAAGGCCGCTACGAGGACACCGAATTCGATGCCGCCGGCATCGGCGAGGACGACGACGCAACCAGCGCCACGGCCGCCGAGACCGTTCGGCGGGGCGGCGGCGAGACCCGCTTCCAGTTGCTCGCCCAGCTCCATGCGCCGGCACGGCACGCCGCTGTCCTCATCAAGGCCGACCTGCCCGACACCGACGGCACCCCCGCCACGGTGCCGTCGATCGTCGATGTCTTCGCCGGCGCCGATTGGCACGAGCGCGAAGCCCACGAGATGTTCGGCATCGTCTTCGACGGGCACCCCAATCTGGCGCACATCTACCTGCCCACCGAATTCGAGGGCCACCCGCTGCGCAAGGACTTCCCGCTACTGGCCCGTGCCGTCAAACCGTGGCCGGGCGTGGTCGACATCGAGGAGATCCCGCCCGAGCTCGAAGCGCAGCTCGAGGCCGAGGTGATGGCCGAGTTCGAGGCGTCTGGAGCGGGCGCGTGAGTCCCGTCATCGTGGCACCGGCTGTGTCCGATGGCGCTCGCAAGCTCGCGTCTGGAGCGGGCGCATGAGTCCCCCGCCGACGGCATCCGCCCTGCGTGAGCAACAGGCGTACGTGGCGGCGCAGGCCGCCGACGCCCGGGTGAACGTCGAGCTCGACACCGGCGACATGACGCTCAACATCGGCCCGCAGCACCCCGCCACGCACGGCACGCTGCGCATCGCCTGCCAGCTCGACGGCGAGCAGGTCATCTCCGCCGAGCCGCTGATGGGCTACATGCACCGCGGCTACGAGAAGCTCTGCGAGGTCCGCACGTTCCCGCAGTGCACCACGCTGATCAACCGCATCGACTGGCTCGGCAGCTTCGCCAACGAGGTGCCGTTCATCCTCGCCGCCGAGCAGCTCATGGGCATCGAGGCCCCGCCCCGTGCCCAGTGGATCCGCACCATCCTGTTCGAGCTCAGCCGGATCGCCAACGTGTCGCTGTTCCTGGGCGACATGGGCGTGCAGGTAGGTGCCCTCACCCCGGTGTTCTTCGCCTTCCGCGACCGCGAGCGGGTGCTCAACCAGATCGAGGCGGTGACCGGCGGCCGGTTCCATCCCAACTTCGACCGCATCGGCGGACTCAAGGACGACCTGCCACGGGGCTGGATCGACGAGACCCACGCCGTGATGGCCAAGATGCGGGGCTTCTGCGACGAGATGGAAGACCTGTTGATGGGCAACGAGATCTTCCAGACCCGCTGCCGCAGCGTGGGCGTCATCCCGGGTGACGTGGCGCTCAGCTACGGCCTGTCTGGCGCCAACCTGCGGGCCAGCGGCGTCGACTGGGACCTGCGCCGTGACGCCAACCCGGGCCTGGCCTGGGACGAGGTCGACTGGCGGGTGTGGACCCATCCCGACGGCGACTCGTTCGCTCGCTACTGGGTGCGGCTGCAGGAGACCCGCGAGGCCACCAAGATCGTCGATCAGCTGCTCGACAGCATTCCCGCCGGGCCGATCATGGCGAAGGTGCCGCGCATCATCAAGGTGCCGGCCGGCGAGGCGTATGTCTCCACCGAGAACCCGCTCGGCGAGATGGGCTACTACGTGGTGTCCAAGGGCGGGCTGGAGCCGTTCCGGGTGAAGATCCGCACCCCCAGCTTCAGCAACATCTCGGTCGTGCCGTGGGTGATGCGTGGCACCTACGTGCCCGACATCATCACCATCCTCGGATCGCTCTACTTCATCCTCGGGGATATTGACCGGTGACGGGCCTGACGGCGATCGATGTGTCGGGCGCGCTCGGCTTGGCGTACTGGGCAGAGACCAGCATCAAGCTGGGCGTCGCGCTCATCGTCATCCCGACAGCCGCGCTGCTGCTCGGCTACCTGTTCCTGCTGAAGATGATGGCGTTCATGCAGAGCCGGCTCGGCCCTCAAGACGTCGGCCCCTACGGCACGCTGCAGCTCATCGCCGACGCGGTCAAGTTCCTGCAGAAGGAAGACATCCACCCCGCCGCCGCCGATCGGCGAGTCTTCCGGGCCGCCCCGGTGGTGGTGCTGGCGTCGTCGTTCCTGCTCTTTGTGGTGCTGCCCACCGGCCCCGACGCGGTGGTGGAGAACCTCGACACGGGGATCTTCTACGCAATGGCGGTCTCGTCGCTGTCGGTGCTGGGCGTGCTGATGGCGGGCTGGGCGTCGGCCAACAAGTACGCCTTGCTCGGCGGCCTGCGGGCGGCTGGCCAGCTCATCGCATACGAGTTGCCGCTGATCCTGGCCGTCATGGGCGTGGTCATCCAGGCCGACTCGCTCAATTTGCAGGAGATCGTGCGTGCCCAGGCCGAGGGCGAGATCTTCGGCTTCGGCCTCATCGGCAACCCGTTCATCCTGACGCAGTTCATCGGCTTTCTGATCTTCATGATCTCCGCCCAGGCCGAGCTGACCCAGACGCCGTTCGACATGCCCGTGGCCGAGACCGAACTCGTCGGCGGCTTCCATGTGGAGTACACGGGCTTCCGCTTCCTGCTGTTCTTCATGGCCGAAGTGGCCACGGCGTTCGCCTTCTCGGCGCTCGCCACCGTGATGTTCCTGGGCGGTTGGTGGATCCCCGGCTTCGACTTCAACGCGCCGGTGCTCAACGTGCTCGGCCCGGTCGTGATGCTCGTGAAGATCCTGGTGGTGGCCTTCATCATCTTCTGGATCCGCTTCACCTACCCCCGCCTGCGTGAAGACCAGCTCCAGAAGTTCGCCTGGAAGGTCCTCATCCCGCTCTCGCTCGCGAACATCGTCGTGACCGGAATCTTCAAGGTGGTGCTGTAGATGCCACAACTTCCCGGACTGCTGAAAGGCCTTGGCGTGACGGCGCGCACCGCGATGCGCACGCTGTTCCCCAAGCGGGGCATGCGCACGCTCATCCCTGCTCCCCAGCAGGGCTCGGTGACCGTGCAGTACCCGCACGAGAAGGAAGCCCCGCCCGATCGGGCACGGGGCGTGATCGCCCTGCACGAGGAGAACTGCACGGCCTGCATGCTGTGCTCGCGTTCGTGCCCCGACTGGTGCATCTACATCGAGGGACACAAGGTGAAGGCCCCGCCCCGGCGGGCCGGCGGTGCGGTGCGCTCGGTCAACGTGGTCGACCGGTTCGACATCGACTACGCGCTGTGCATGTACTGCGGCATCTGCGTGGAGGTGTGCCCGTTCGACGCGCTGTTCTGGTCGCCCGAATACGAGTACTCCGAGCCGCACATCGCAGATCTGCTGCACGACCGGATCCGCCTCAGCGAGTGGATGGAGACCGTGCCGGAGTTTCTCGACTACGAGCCCGGCTCGGAGCAGAAGGTGCGCAAGGTTCCCGAATTCGGCATTGATGACTTCGCGCCCGCGCGCAAGCTCGAGGCGGGGAGCTAGGACGCCCGATGCTTGCGCAGAACATCGCCTTCGGCATCATCGCGGCCATCACCGTGGCGGCCGCGCTGGGGATGGTGACGACGCGCAACATCGTGCACGCAGCCCTGTTCCTGGTGGCTGTGCTGGGCGGTCTCGCAGCCAACTACGTGCTCCTCACCGCCGAATTCATTGCCACCACGCAGGTGCTCGTCTACATCGGCGCCGTGATGGTGCTGTTCCTGTTCGGCATCATGCTGACCCGGGCGCCGATCGGGCGAATACCCCAGATGACCGGGGCCACTTGGCCGGTTGCCGCACTGTCGGCGCTGGCCTTGGGCGGCATCACCGTGTATGCCCTCATCGACCGCTTCGGCACCGACTCGCTGGCCACCGACAACACGGTGTTCCGCACGGCTGACGTGTCCGACTCGGTCTTCTCCCAATACATCATCCCGTTCGAAGCCGTCTCGGTGCTTCTGCTGGCCGCACTGATAGGCGCCGTCGTGCTGGCGCGCAGGGACTGAGGCGGGGGTTGAGTTCATGTTGCTGAACCAGTTCCTGCTGCTCGGTGCCTTGCTGTTTGCCGTCGGCGTCTACGGCGTGCTGGCGCGCCGCAACGGCGTGATGGTGCTGATGTCGATCGAGCTGATGCTGAACGCCGTCAACCTCAACCTGGTGGCGTTCGGGCTGCAGCACGACGTGGTGTCGGGGCAGGTCTTCGCCCTGTTCATCATTGCGGTCGCAGCGGCCGAGGTCGGCGTGGGCCTGGCCATCGTGCTGCTGCTGTATCGCAACCGCAAGTCGATCGCGGTCGACGAGTTCGACCTGATGAAGGGCTGAGCGCGCGCGTATGGACTGGATTCTGGAGAACGCGTTTCTCATCCCGCTGATCCCGGCGGTCTCGTTCCTCGTCATCCTGCTGTTCGGCCGCAGCGTCATCGGCGTCGAGCGGGTCCACAAGGTGGGCATCACCGCCGTGGGCATCGTGTGGGTGCTCTCGATGATCGCGGCGGTCTCGTGGATCACCCGGGTGGAAGACAGCACTGCGTCCAAGTCCGGCGACACCGAGCACGCCCAGATCGCAGTCAACGAGGGGCTGAGCGCTTCAAGCGCCGGCGGGCTTGACGGCGAGCTGCATCTCGCTGCCGAAGACGACGGCCACGGCGGCGACGGACATGGCTACGCCACCACCAAGCCAGTCGAACCCAAGATCGAAGGCTGGTGGTCGAGCGGAGGCGCCAGCTTTGCCATTGGCACATTGGTGGACGGCCAGACGGTGCTGCTGCTGATCGTGGTGACGTCGATCTCGTTGCTGGTGCACATCTATTCCAGCGAGTACGTCAAGGGCGACCGGCGATTCGTCCATTACTACGCCTTCCTGAGCCTGTTCACCGCCTCGATGCTCTTCTTCGTCATGGCCCAGAACCTGGTCCAGATGATCGTGGGCTGGGAGCTGGTGGGCGTGTGCAGCTTCGTGCTGATCGGGCATTGGTGGGAGGAACGCCCCAACACCGACGCGGCCGTGAAGGCCTTCCTGACGAACCGTGTCGGCGACATCGGCCTGCTGGTCGGCGTCATCATCCTGTTCGGCGAGTTCGAAACGTTCAGCATTCACGACATCAACACGGAGATCGGCTTAGCGAGCCAAGGCTCAGGCCCCCACCCGGAGCACTTCGCCCTGCTGATGGCGTCGATCGCGCTGATGGCGGCGGTGTGCTCCAAGTCGGGACAGTTCCCGCTGCACACGTGGCTGCCCGACGCCATGGCCGGGCCCACCCCGGTCTCCGCGCTGATTCATGCCGCGACCATGGTCGTGGCGGGCGTGTTCATGATCGGCCGGCTGTACCCGGTGTTCTTCGAGGGATTCTCCATCGGCACCTCGTCGATCAACCTGATGGCGTTCATCGGCGGCTTCACTGCGCTGATCGGCGCCGGGCTGGCCTTCGCCCAGTGGGACATCAAGAAGGTGCTGGCCTACAGCACCGTCAGCCAGCTCGGCTACATGGTGATGGCGCTGGGCGTGGGCGCCTGGACCGCCGCCATGTTCCACCTGTTCACGCACGCCTTCTTCAAGGCCTGCCTGTTCCTGGGGGCCGGCTCGGTCAGCCACGCCGCCCACCACACCTTCGACATGCGCGAGATGGGCGGCCTGCGCAAGTACATGCCGCACACCTACAAGACGTTCGTGATCGCGACGCTGGCGCTGGCGGGCGTGTTCCCGTTCGCGGGCTTCTGGTCGAAAGACGAGATCCTGCTCGGGGCCTTAGCGGGGCAAGAGAGCTGGTACCCGCTGATGCTGATCTTCGGCTGCGTGGTGGCGCTGCTCACCGCCGCCTACATGACCCGGGTGATCTGGTACACGTTCTGGGGCGAGTACCGGGGCCATGGCCACCCGCACGAGTCGCCCAAGGTGATGACTGTGCCGTTGTGGATCCTGGCGGTCATGGCAGTGGTGGCCGGTGTGTTCAACCTGCCGACGCCGGTGATGAGGGTGTTCGGTCTCGAAGGCTTCGCGCATCTGGTGCAGACCTACGCCGAGCCCACCCACTACCTGAATGCGGTCGGGCTGTCGCACCCCGACCCGTCGTTCTGGCTGGCACTCGTGGGCCTCGGGCTGGCGCTGACCGGCATCGCCATCACGTTCATGTACTTCTGGCGCAACGCGGGGCCGCACGGGCTCACCGAGCGGAACCGCTACGCCAAGGCGGGGTACACCTTCCTCGAGCAGAAGTACTACCTCGACCACCTCTACACCGACATCGTGATCGGCTCGATCAAGAGGCCTATCGCCCGGGCCGCGAACTGGTTCAACGACAACGTGATCGACCTGGTGGTCAACCGTGCCGGCGAGGGGGCACGCGACAGCGGCCGCTGGGTGTACCGCTGGATCGACCAGGGCACCATCGACAACACCGTCAACGCGCTCGGCAGCGGTGCCGATGCGGGCGGTCAGGGTCTGCGGGTGATGCAGACCGGCAAGGTCCAGAACTACGGCTCGCTGCTGTTCGGCACAGCGGCCGTGGTCGCCATCGTCTTCGTGATCGTGCTGTGAGCAGTGAGATGACGCAGGCAAACAGACAGAGTCGTAACCGAGAGGGAGCTTCCTAGTGGACGCAACTGGATTCGAAGCTTGGGCGCTGACGCTCGCGGTGTTCCTGCCAGCCGTCGGCGCGCTCGTGATGATGGCGGTGCCGCGCGCTCGCGAACTCGAGCTGAAGACGATTGCGCTGGGTGCCTCGCTGGCGTCGCTGGCGGTCGGCGTGTACTTGCTGTTCGCCTTCGACTACGGCAGGGCGGGCGAGCTGCAGTTCGGCGTGCACAAGGGCTGGATCGACGCGATCAACGCCGACTACATCCTGGGGCTCGACGGGCTGTCGCTGCCGCTGCTGATCCTGTCGATGGTGATCATCCCGCTGTGCGTGATCTACTCGTGGGAGCACATCCCCGAGCCGGGCAACGCCAAGGCCTTCCTGATCCTGATGCTGATCCTGGCATCGGGCATGAACGGCACCTTCGTGGCGCAGGACCTCATCTTGTTCTTCGTCTTCTTCGAGGTCGTGCTGCTGCCGATGTACTTCATGATCGGCGTGTGGGGCGGCGAGAACCGTCGCTACGCCTCGCTGAAGTTCTTCCTGTTCACGCTGTTCGGCTCGGCGCTGATGATCGTGAGCTTCGTGGCGTTGTACTTCGTGGCCACGAACAAAGCCGGGACGGCGTTGAACACGTTCGACATGCAGGCGCTCGCGGATGCCGCCGGCGGCGACCTGGCCCGGGGCACCCAAGCAATCATCTTCGCGGGCCTGTTCATGGGTTTCGGCATCAAGGTGCCGATGTTCCCCTTCCACACGTGGCTGCCCGACGCGCATACCGAGGCGCCCACTGTGGGCTCGGTGATCCTGGCGGCCATCCTGCTGAAGCTCGGCACCTACGGCTTCGTGCGGATCGCCCTGCCGTTCCTGCCCGAAGGCGCCGCGGCGTGGGCGCCCTGGATCGGCCTGCTGGCGGTGATCGGCATCATCTACGGCGCCTTGGGCTGCCTGGCGCAGACCGACATGAAGCGCCTCATCGCGTTCAGCTCGGTGGCGCACATGGGCTTCGTGATGCTGGGCATTGCCACGCTCACCCCGATCGGCATCAATGCCGCAGTGTTCGGCATGGTGGCCCACGGGATCATCACCGGGATGCTGTTCTTCTTGGCCGGTTCGGTGAAGGAGCGCTACCACACGCTCGAGATCAGCCGGCTGGGCGGCCTGCTGAAATCGGCCCCACGGATGGGCTGGATTCTGGCCATCTCCGCCATGGCATCGCTCGGTCTGCCGGGCCTGGCGGGCTTCTGGGGTGAGTTCCCGGCGATCCTGTCCGCCTACGCCCCCGGTGCGGGCCTCTCTGAGGGGCTGTTCCGCACCTACATGGTGATCGCCGCCGTGGGCACGGTGTTCGCTGCCGGCTACCTGCTGTGGCTGTTCCAGCGCAGCGCGTTCGGCGAGCCCAAGCCCGAATGGGAAGGCCACACAATCGCCGATGTGAACCGCTACGAGTGGGCCGCATGGACGCCGCTCATCATCGCGATGGTGCTCTTCGGCTGGGTCCCCGGGCTGATCTTCGGCATGGTCGACGGTGTTTCCGTCGACATTGCCTGCGACATCGGCGAGGCAGTGGGGACAGTGGTCGAGGACTGCGAATGGGAGACCGGGTGAAGCGTGGCTGGGTTCGCCGGTGTGAGACGACGGTCGAGGCAGTCGTGAGGCGGTGCCGACGATGAACCTTGGTTCGATGCTCGCGTTTGTGCGGCCGGATCTTGACTGGCACGCGCTCGCGCCCGAATTGACCCTGCTCGCGGTCGGCACGCTGGTGACCGTCGCCGACATCGCGCTCGACGACAAGGCCAAGCGGATGATGCCGACGCTCGCCGGCATCGGTCTGCTGGTCACGCTCGTGCCGATCCTGACGCTGGCGGTGGACGGCGCTGAGCGACCCATGTTCGGCGGGGCCTACGTAGTCGACGACTTCTCGCTGGTGCTCAAGGCGCTGTTCATCTTGGTCGGCTACGTGGTCGTGCTCATGTCGGTCGACTATGTGCGCGAGGGCGACTACTACGAGAACGAGTACTACACGCTGCTGCTGACGTCGCTGCTGGGCATGGTGATGATGGCCAGCTCGCGAGACCTGGTGAGCGTGTTCGTGGCGCTGGAGCTGCTGTCGATCCCGGCGTACATGCTGGCTGCTTGGCGCAAGGGCGGGCCGCGGTCCAACGAGGCCGGCTTGAAGTACTACCTGATGGGGGTCTTTGCCTCGGCGGTGATGCTGTACGGCATGTCGCTGGTGTTCGGCGTGGCCGGCGACACCGATTTCGGCACCATTGCTGCCGCGCTGACGGGCGAGGGCGCAAGCCCGATCGTCATCGTGGCGATCCTGTTCGTGCTGATCGGCTTTGCCTTCAAGGTGTCGGCGGTGCCGTTCCACACCTGGGCGCCCGACACCTACGAGGGTGCCCCGACGCCGGTGACGGCGTTCCTGTCGGTGGCGTCGAAGGCAGCGGGCTTTGTGGCGCTGCTGGGACTCGTGTTTGTGGCCTTCGAGGGGGCTGCCGATGTGGTGCAGCCGTTCTTCTGGGTGCTGGCCGCGGTGACGATGACCGTCGGCAACCTGATCGCGCTGCGCCAGACGAACATCGTGCGGATGCTGGCCTACTCGGGCGTGGCGCAGGGCGGCTTCATGCTGGCGCCCTTCGCCGTGGCGTTCGAAGACGACGCCTGGCAATTGCCGGGCACCGACATCATCACGACGCCCTACTTCGCGATTGTCGTGTATGCCGTCATCTATGCCTTCATGAACTTGGGCGCGTTCAGCGTGGTGCTGGCAGTGTCGCGGCGGACCCGCTCAGGCGAGATCTCGAGCTATGGCGGGCTGTTCAGCTACGCGCCGGGCATGGCAGTGCTGATGACGCTGTTCCTGGCGGCCCTGGCCGGCATACCGCCGGCGAGCGGTTGGTTCGCCAAGTTCGTTGTCTTCTGGGCCCTCGCCGGTGCGGGTACGCCCGCCGGTTGGGTGCTCGCCGTCATCGTGGCCGTCAACGCGGTGATCGCCTTCGGCTACTACGCCCGGGTGCTGGTGCAGATGTGGTTCCAGCCGGTGCCCGAGACGGTGGCGTTGGGCGTCGATTCTGGGGGCGACGACGGCGACGAGCTCGACGTCGCCGATGCGACGGCCGAGCAGGACGAGCACGGCGATGCATGGTTGGCCACCGAGACTCGTCAGGCCACGATGGTGCGCTTCACCCCGGGGCGGATCCCGATGACCGGAGCACTGGCCGCCGCGCTGGCGATCACTGCGATCGCCACCGTGGCGTTCGGCGTTCTCCCGGGTCTGGTGAGTCACTTCGGCGACGTGGCAACATTCCACTTCGGCGGCTGAGCACTGGCCGGGTGCATGGTCCCGGCGCCCAGTCGCATGCCTGACATCCGTCGCTTCGACGAGTTCATGGATGAGGCGCTGTATGGCGCTTCGGGTTTCTACGTGCGCGGAGGACGACCGGCGGCTCAAGGCGGCGATTTTGCGACATCACCCGAGCTGGGCACGCTGTTCGCCCAGAGCATCGCCGGTTACCTGGATCGCACATGGGATGACTTGGGCCGGCCCAGTCCACTCGTAGTGGTCGAGGGCGGCGCCGGCCGCGGGACGCTGTGCCGCGATGTGCTCGCGCACGTCGAGGAGTGCAGCGACGCACTGCAGTACGTGATGGTCGAGCGCGTGGCGCGCCAGCGCGCCGAGGCGCTGGAGGCAATCGGCGAGTCCCAGCCCGTCCGCGCAGCGCCGGATCTTCCCGATGGCCCCTTCGTGGGCGTCGTGCTCGCCAACGAGCTGCTCGACAACCTGCCGTTCCGCTTGCTGGAACGCTCAGAGGCTGGCTGGCAGGAGATACATGTGGCGCCCGAAGGTTCCGCCGAAGTGCTGCGGGAGGCGCCTGCCGATGCGGCGGCGATGGCCGAGACGTTGGCGCCGGGCGCCGCACCGGGTGCGCGCGTGCCACTGCAGCTGAAAGCGGCGGTCTGGGTCCGCCGGGCGCTGCGATCGCTCGAGCGAGGCCGGCTGCTGATGTTCGACTACGGCGTGCGCCGCACTACCGAGCTGGCACAGCGTCCGCAGAGCGAGTGGCTGCGCACCTACCGGTCCCAACGCCGTGGACAGAACCCGCTGCATGCGCCAGGCACCGCAGACATCACCTGCGACGTGGCCTTCGACCAGCTGCCGCCCGGTGCGACGTTGAGCACTCAGGTCGATTGGCTTATTGGGGCCGGCATCGAGTCCATGACGGCGAAGGCGCGGGCACGCTGGCAACGAAGCCGATCCAACCCGACGGCCGACACTTTTGCCGCCCGGACGCTGCTCGACGAAGCAGCCGCGCTCACCGACCCCGGCGGCATGGGCGCCTTCTGGGCCGCCGAGTGGCGAGTCGGCTGAGCGCCGGCAACCAGCCCGCCGGCCGACCGGCACGCACGTGAGGCGTCGGACGGAGGCCCACTACTCTGCGAATCTGGCTGAGCAGGTCCGGGCTTTGCACGCGACGCTGGCCCGAGCCGCACTCGCACACCGCCTGCACGACGAGACAGGGGCACCGATGGCTGACACGAGCACCGAGGCGACGATCGAGGACTACTACGTCGAAGACCGTGTCTTCGAGCCCGCGGGCAGCTTCCGCTCGGCGGCGCTGACCGCAGACCGGTCGCTGTACGACGAGGCTGCCGCGGACCGGTTGGAGTTCTGGGCCCGCCAGGCCCGCGAGCACGTCACCTGGTTCAACGACTTCCACACCGTGCTCGAGTGGGATCTGCCGTTCGCGAAGTGGTTCTTGGGCGGCACGCTCAACGTGTCGTACAACTGCCTCGACCGCCACGTCGACGCCGGCCGCGGCGACAAGGTGGCCTACTGGTGGGAAGGCGAGCCCGGCGACACCCGCACCATCACCTATGCCGACCTGCTCGACGAGGTGTGCCAGTTCGCCAACGTGCTGAAAGGCCTTGGCGTGCAGCGGGGCGACCGTGTGTGCATCTACATGCCGATGATCCCCGAGCTGCCGGTGGCGATGCTGGCCTGCGCCCGCATCGGCGCCGCCCACTCGGTGGTGTTCGGCGGGTTCTCCGCCGACTCGCTGTCGGACCGCATCGACGACGCGTCGGCCAAGCTGCTCATCACCGCCGACGGCGGCTACCGGCGCGGCGAGCCCTTCGGCCTGAAAGACACCGCCGACGCCTCGGTCGAGGCCACCACCACTATCGAGAACGTGGTCGTCGTGCGGCGCACCGGCCAGGACGTCTCCTGGAACGACAGCGTCGACCACTGGTACCACGACCTGATGGAGGGCGCTTCGGCCGACTGCCCGCCCGAGCACATGGACTCCGAGGACCTGCTGTACCTGCTGTACACGTCTGGCACCACGGCCAAGCCCAAGGGCATCATGCACACCACCGGCGGTTACCTCACCCAAGTGGCGTTCACGCACCGCTATGTGTTCGACCTCAAGCCCGACGTCGACGTTTTCTGGTGCGCGGCCGACATCGGCTGGGTGACCGGTCACAGCTACATCGTGTACGGGCCGCTCGCCAATGGCGCCTCGTCGGTGATGTACGAGGGCACGCCCGACACTCCGCGCCCCGAATTCCGCGACGGAGACCGGGCGAGCTGGCCCAAGGACCGGCTGTGGGACATCATCGAGCGCTACGGCGTGACCCAGCTCTACACGGCCCCCACCGCCATCCGCACCTTCATGAAGTGGGGCGCGACCGAGGTCGAGCGGCACGACCTGTCCAGCCTGCGTGTGCTCGGCACGGTCGGCGAGCCCATCAACCCCGAGGCCTGGATGTGGTACCACACACACATCGGCGGGGGCACCTGCCCCATCGTGGACACGTGGTGGCAGACCGAGACCGGCGGCCACATGATCACCCCGCTGCCGGGCGTCACCACCACCAAGCCCGGCTCGGCAACCCACGCGTTGCCGGGCATCACGGTGGAGCTGGTGGACGACGCCGGCAACCCGGTCCAACGGGGCGGCGGCTACCTGACCATTACCGAGCCGTGGCCGTCGATGCTGCGGGGCATCTGGGGCGATCCCGAGCGCTACCGCGAGACCTACTGGAGCACGTACGAAGGCCGCTACTTCGCCGGCGACGGCGCCAAGCTCGACGACGACGGCTACCTGTGGCTGCTCGGCCGTGTCGACGACGTGATGAACGTCTCGGGCCACCGCATCTCCACCACCGAGGTGGAGTCGGCGCTGGTCGACCACCCGTCGGTGGCCGAGGCCGCCGTGGTAGGCGCAACCGACGCCACCACCGGCCAGGCCATCGTGGGCTACGTGATCTTGCGAGGCGGCCACGACGCCACCGATGAGCTGCGCGCCGAAGTACGCCAGCACGTCGCAACCAAGCTCGGCGCGATCGCACGGCCCAAGGCGGTAGTGCTGGTGCCGGACCTGCCCAAGACCCGCTCGGGCAAGATCATGCGCCGCCTGCTGCGCGACGTGGCCGAGGGCCGCCAGCTTGGCGACACCACCACGCTGGCCGACGCGGGCGTGGTGGAGGAGATCCGCACCCGCGCAGCCGAAGCCCCCAGCGAAGACTGAGCTGGAAATGGCGAAGGGCCCGAGGCACAGGCGAACCTTTGCCGCGTCGGTTTCCGAGGGGGACTGGCCGGCGTACTGGTGGTGGCGGGATGGGCCGGTGCCGCCGGGCGACTGCGTGATCGTCGACATCGACGGTGTGCTGGCCGATGCCGCCCACCGCCAGCATCACCTCGACGGCCCGTGGCGCGACTGGGACTCGTTCTTCGCCGACGTGGGCGACGACGACGTGCTCGACGAGGTCTTCGAGCTGCTCGTGCTGCTGAATCCCGAGCTGGTGGTGGTAGCCCTCACCTCGCGGCCGACGTGGGTGTCGGGCGCCACCCTCGACTGGCTCGTCAAGCACAAGGTCCGCTGGGATCTGCTCATCATGCGCCCGATGGGCGACTTCAGCCCGTCGCCGCTGTTCAAGGGCGAGCAGACCCAAGCGCTGCTGGAGTGCGGCTACACCCCCCGCCTCGCCATCGACGACGACATGCGCAACGTCCGCATGTACCGCGACCTCGACCTGCCGACGCTCTACATCGACAGCGGCTACCACCCCCACTAGCCCCGCCGTGATGACTGCGGACCTGACAGCATGAGCCGGTGACTCGCACAGCGCTGGTGATCGGCGGCACGGGGCCGACGGGGCCTGGCGTGGTGAACGGGCTGTTCGAGCGCGGGTATGACATCACGGTCCTGCACACCGGGCGTCACGAGGTCGACACCCTCCCGCCCGAGACCGAGGTCCCGCACATCCACACCAACCCGTTCCGCATCGCCGAGGTGGAAGAGGCCCTCGGCAACGCCACCTTCGATGTCGTGTATGCCATGTACGGCCGGCTGCGCGACCTGGCGCCGTACTTCGTCGGCCGCTGCGGGCAGTTCATCGCCGTCGGCGGGATCCCCGTCTACAAGGGCTATGCACGCCCGGCGCAGAACTGGCCACGCGGCCTGCTCACCCCGCTGCGCGAGTCGGCCGATCGAGCGGTCAACGACGCCAACGACAAGGTGGCCAAGATCGTCGCCACCGAGGACGTGCTGTTCGAGCACCACCCCGACGCCACCATCTTCCGCTACCCGCTCATCTACGGACCCGGCCAGATCAACCCCCGCGAGTGGCTGATCGTGCGGCGGATCATCGACGGCCGTCGCCGGATCATCGTGGCCGATGGCGGCCTCACGCTGCGCGCTGCGGCGTACGGCCCGAATGCCGGCCACGCCCTCACGCTGGCCGCAGATCATCCTGAGACTGCCGCCGGCAAGGCGTACAACATCAGCGACGAGCACACCCTGACAGCCCGCCAGACCATTGAGGTGATCGCGGCTGCGCTCGATGTCGAACTCGACATCGTCAACCTGCCCGGCGACCTGGCGACGCCTGCGCGTCCCTTCCTCGGGGAGGAGGAATCGCTGCACCGGTCGATGGCGCCCGACCTGATGATCGCCGAGCTCGGCTACCGCGACAAGGTCGGCGTTGTCGAGGCGGTCGGCATGACGGCCCGCGACCTGTACGACAACCCGGTCAGGCGTGGCAGCACGAAGGAGCGGCGCATGCAGGACCCCTTCGACTACGACGCCGAGGACGCCATCATCGACGCGTACCGCTCATCCATCGGCAAAGCCGCCGAACTGGCCGCGGCCTACGACCCCGACTTCCGGGGCCGCTACAGCCCTGGCTCGGACGACTGGCGCCTCGTCGACGCCAAGAACTGATCGCGCCGTCGTTGCCTCGGCCAGCCCCGCCACCGCCGTCGCCCTGTCCGGCCGGCTCCCGCGACCGCGGCCACATCAGCCGTCACTAGCCTGATTCGCGTCTGGCTCAGTCTCGGTTGAGCGTCGCGAAAGGGGCGTCGAGCACAGTGCGCAACACGTTCAAGACCACGTTTCTTCTGGCCCTGCTCGCTGGCCTGATCCTGTGGATCGGCAGTTTCTGGGGCCAGAGCGGCCTCATTCTCGCCGTCATCGTCGCCCTGGCCGTGGTGGGCGGCAGCTACTGGTTCAGCGACAAGCTGGCGATCCGCTCCGCCCGGGCTCAAGAGGTCCAGCCGCACCAGCTTCCCGACTACTGGCGGGTCATGCAGGAATTGACCGAGCTCTCGGGCCTGCCGATGCCTCGGCTGTACGTCTCGCCCGATCCGCAACCCAACGCCTTCGCCACCGGCCGCAACCCCAACAACGCCGCCGTGTGCGTCACCGAGGGGCTCATCCGCCACCTCAGCTGGTACGAGATCAGGGGTGTGCTGGCCCACGAGATGGCCCACATCCGCAACCGCGACATCCTCATCGGCTCCGTTGCGGCGGCCGTCGCAACAGCCATCACCTTCGCGGCCTACATGGCCCAGTGGGCGATGATCTTCGGCGGCGGCGGACGCGACGACGACCGCAACCCCATCGGCGAGCTGCTGCTGATCCTGCTGGCGCCGATTGCGGCGACCCTGCTGCAGATGGCCATCAGCCGCAGCCGCGAATACCAGGCCGACCGCACTGCTGCGCGCCTCATCGGCGACGGCGAACCGCTGGCCCGGGCACTCGAGAAACTCGACGTGGCCTCCAAGACGGTGCCCAGCCTGGCCGACCCGAATCAGGCCCAGATGTACATCGCCAACCCGCTGGCCAGCCGCCGGATGGGCTTCAAGGGACTGTTCACCACCCACCCGCCGATGGAGGAGCGCATCCGCCGCCTGCGAGACGGCTCCTGGCAAGAAGCGATCTGAACCTGGCCAACAGCTGTCGAACGCCGGCCGCCCGCGCGACGCGGGCCGGACTCAGTCGCGGAAGTTCTCGAACTGCAGGGGGACGTCGAAGTCGCCGGCCTTGAGTTCGGCGATGACGGCCTGCAAGTCGTCACGCTTCTTCGAATTCACCCGAAGCTGATCGCCCTGGGTCTGTGACTGCACGCCCTTGATACCGAGACCCTTGATGAACTTGTTCAGCTCGCGGGCCCGATCCGACGAGATGCCCGCCTGCAGGGCAGCCGCCTGGCGCACCGTGCCGCCTGAGGCCTCCTCGACGTTGCCGTAGTGGACGGCCTTCAGGCTGACTTGGCGGCGCACCAGCTTCTCTTCCAGCACCTGGCGCATCGCGGTGAGGCGATCTTCGGTGCTCGACCG
This sequence comes from Candidatus Poriferisodalis sp., assembly GCF_965204195.1. GTDB lineage: Bacteria > Actinomycetota > Acidimicrobiia > Acidimicrobiales > Poriferisodalaceae > Poriferisodalis. Next base: position 3,565,252 of record NZ_OZ241975.1, on the reverse strand, counting down.
CATGTTGATGGCGCCCTCGCCCAGCTCCACGGCACTGCCCGTGTTGCGGAAGTCGTAACGGTTGGCGATCTCACGGGATGCCTGATCCACGGCGTTGCGGATCTCCTGCATGTCCACCTTGGAGACAACGTCAAATGAAGCCATAGCCGCAAGCTAGCGAGGAAGGATGGTCCGGTTGTTGCGATGCCGCGACGCTTTAGGCTTTGCTGCTCATCTGGGTCGGTGCCCGAGCGGACAAAGGGAGCGGGCTGTAAACCCGTCGGCTTCGCCTACGGAGGTTCGAATCCTCCCCGGCCCACCAGCGCGCAGCACACTGCCCCTCAACGGCCGGCGGAGTAGCCGCCGTCGATGGGGTAGAGGCTGCCGGTGATGTAGCTGGCCTCGTCGGATGCCAGGAATGCCACCAGCGCGGCGACTTCGTGGGGCTCGCCGTAGCGCTGAGCCGGCAGGCGCTCGGCCATCGTCTTGCGGACGTCGTCGGCGTTCTCGCCGCCGATGAATGTCTCGAGTGAGCGCATCATGCGCGTCTCGATCGGCGCCGGGCAGACAGCGTTCACGCGCACCCCTGATGTGGCCAGCTCGAGCGCTGCGGACTTGGTGAGCCCGGCCACGGCGTGCTTGCTCGCCGAGTACGGCGAGATGCCTCGTGATCCGAACAGCCCGGCAACCGACGCCGTGTTCACGATGGCACCTCCGCCCCCGGCGATCATGGCCGGGACGGCGTACTTGATGCCCAGCCACACACCGCGCACGTTGACCGCGATGACCTGATCAAAATCGTCTTCGGGATAGTCGACCATCGGGTAGTAGGTGCCCTCGATGCCGGCGTTGTTGAACAGCACGTCGACGCGGCCGAAGTTGTCCATGGCCGCCTGCACATAACCAGCCACCTCGTCGGACTGGGTGACATCAGCCCCGACGGCGAGCGCCGCAGCACCTTGAGCTTCAGCTGTCGCCACCGCCGCGCCCAAGTCAGTCGTGGCCAGATCCACCGCCACAACTGTCGCCCCCTCGGACGCGAACCGTTCGCACGCCGCCAGCCCGATTCCGCCGGCCGCCCCCGTCACGATCGCCACCCGTCCCGTGAACCTGCTCATCAGTCCTCCCGCAATTCCGGCCGACAGCCCAAGAACCAGCCCGCCGCACCAGCCGCCGACCGTACTGCCGCGACAGATCCTGCGCGGGGGCTAGTCGGCGTGGCGGCAGAGGATCATGCGGGTGGGGGAGTAGACCATCACGAGGTTGCCGTGCTGGTTGAAGACCTCGTTGCGGGTGGTGACGATGCCGCGGTCGCCGCGTGAAGTAAGGCGGGCGGCGGTGACCTCGGCTACTACTTGGAGCGTGTCGCCGACGAACGTGGGGCCCTTCACCTCGACGGTGGCGCCGAGGTAGGCGACGCCGGTGCCGGCTATGGCGCCGCCGCTGATGACCAGCCCTTCCGCCAGCGACATCACCAGGCTTCCGGGCACCAGCCGCCCGCTGTAGCCGGCGCGCTCGGCGGCGGTGGCATCCAGGAACAGGCCCTCGCCGAAGCCGAACTGGGTGGCGTACACCACCAGGTCGGTTTCGGTGATGGTCCTCCGGCTGGTGCTCCAGCGTTTGCCGACCGGCTGCTCGTCGAATGTCCAGCCCCGGTGCGGCTGGGGCGGCAGCCCCGGGATGACTCCCAAATCGCCGCCGTCGTTGCCGTGATCGTCGCTCATGTTCCCGCCCTGTTTCCCGATCTCGTTCGCCTTGCGCGCGGGCCGCTCGGGCCCGGGTCTCAGTCTGTGGCCGCGAGTCTGGCAGTGCGGCGTCGCGCCGTGCCATGGCCGGCAGTGCGACCGGTGGCACTGCAGTGCATTCATCGTGTTGACTTGGCACTGTTGACGCGACGTTGGCGACAGGGGACGACGATGAGCGACACGGTTCTGGACCGACCAGCACACGACCTCGTCGATGACGACACGATCGAGCGGTTCCGCGCCGACGGCGTGGTGGCGCTGCGCAATGTGGTCGACGACGAGTGGGTGGAGCGGCTGCGCGGCGGCGTTGCCGACGAGATGGCCAACCCCAGCCCCACGGCGCACAACTACGAGTCCACCGGATTCTTCGGCTCGCTGGATCTGTGGCGCTTCCATCCGCTGTTCGAAGAATTCGTCACGCAGTCTCGGCTCGGCGAGCTGGCGGCTGCCATGTTCGGCTCGCCCATCGTGCGCGTGTACTACGACCAGCTGTTCGTCAAGGAACCCGGTTCCAGCCAGCCGGTGCCGTGGCACAACGACCAGCCGTACTGGCCCATCTCGGGTCGCCAGGTGATGTCGTTCTGGATCGCGCTCGACACCGTCGACGCCACCAACGGCCGGGTTGAGTACGTCCGTGGCTCGCATGCCTGGGACCGCTGGTTCCAGCCACGCACCTTCGCTCCGACGAACGCCCACGACTACGAACGCAATCCCGACTACGAGCTCATGCCCGACATCGAGGCCGACCGCGACAGCTACGACATCATCTCGTTCGATCTCGAACCGGGCGACGCGGTCGCCTTCTGGGCGATGATCCTGCACGGCTCGCAGGGCAACGCGGACCAGGGCCGGGCGCGTCGGGGCTACGCCGCCCGCTACATCGGCACCGACGTCCGCTACGACCCCCGCATCGGCACCGCCCAGGTGCTGCACGTGGACGGGCTCGACGCCGGCTCCACCATGGAGCTCGACCGCTACCCCGTGGTCTGGCCCCGCTCCGACTAGTTGCCAGCTGTACCCAGTATGAAGTTCATTTAAAGTGCTTTAAATAGCTTGTAAATCTGTTTACGATGTCGCTACAGTCCAGCGCACGGACACCGGGGTCCGAGATCAGACGATTTGCGAGGTCGCTACGATGGACTCTGCCGTGATTGCAGCGATTATCAGCGTGCTGGGTGCGGGCTTCTTGGCCATGCTGTTCTTCTTCATGCGCGGCATCCGGGCTGACCTCGCCGATGTGCGCGCCGAGATACGAGCCCTGCGTGGTGAGATGCAGGCTGAGTTCGCTGCGGTGCGTGCTGAGATGCGAGCCGAGTTCGCTGCGGTGCGTGGTGAGATGCAGGCTGAGTTCGCTGCGGTGCGTGCTGAGATACAGGCTGTGCGCACGGACGTTGCGACGCTGCAACAGACGGTGGCCCGTCATGAAGGCGTCCTTGGCCAGCAAGGCCGTCCGCTCGGCACGGCAACCGGGTAACCGGCCAGACCGCAGCCAGTCGGCGGCACGCCGGCTGCATCGATGCGGGCTGTGGGTCACAATGGCGGCATGGACGAAGCGACGAACGGCGCACTGACGCCTTCAGACCGAGCACTCGTGCGGCAGTACGCCGGCGACGGCTACGAGAAGATGGAGCCGATCATCGGCCGGGTCGCCGTGGCAGCCCCGCCCGCTGATGTCTGGGCGGCCATCAGCCCGGCCGGCAACCTCACCGACATCCACCCGTTCTGCGAGCGCAACGAGGTGAACGTGTGGGACGGCGCTCGCAGCCGCGACCACGTCTACTACTACAGCGGCGTCCACTACCAGCGGGAGTTCTGCGACTGGCTCGACGGCGTCGGCTACGACCTGGTGCTCGGCCCGCCGGGGGCTCGTACGGCCCTCGTGCGATGGCGCATCGCCCCCCAGGAAGGCCAGGCCGAGCGCAGCGACTTCAGCATCAAGGTGGTCGCGCTGCTGCGCGATGACGTGCCCGCCGCCGAGCGGGAGCACTACGCCGAGCACATGATCCGCCGGCCGCTGCCGTCATATCTCGACTCGGTGGTGCGCGGCACCGGCTACTTCGCGGAGACCGGCACGCCGGTCACGAAGAACCAGTTCGGCACGCATCCCATCTACTCGCCGGCCGACTGAGAGGCTCAGCCGGCAGGCGGAGCTGTGGCCGAGCGAGCGGGCTCGGCCTCCCGTTCACGACGCATCGCGCAGCCCCAGCAGGTGGCGAGCAAGCTCGCGGGCCTGATCGAGTGACTCCACTATCCGATCCCGCGGCACCCGCTGCAGGACGTCGAGCGCCTGCAGGCTCGTCGCGGGGGCGCCTTCGAGACCGAGCAGGATGACCTCGGTGTCGCTGTCGGCGGCTGTCTCGAGCAGATTCTCGACCACGAGCGCTGCGCTGTCGTCCATGTGCACTGTGTCGGTGAAGTCGATGATGACCACTTCGTGCTCGGCGATGTCCGCGCCCAAGATGTCGATGAGGCTCGTGGACGATGCCACGGTGAAGGTGCCCCGCAACGCCACCAGACCGGCCCGTGCGGAGAAGCCGTCAGCATCGGCTTCATCCGTTCCTTCGGCAAGAAAGCTCTGGTCGAGCAGCGGCACGGAGACCACGCTGTCGAGCTGCAACCGTTCGAACTGGCGCGCCGCGGACATGGCCGCCACGATCAAGCCGATCGCTACCGCGGTGATGAGGTCGAGCACCACCGTCAGCACCATCGTGATGCCCATGATCATCAGGTGCTCGCGTTGCACCCGGTGCATCCGCTTCAGGAAGCGCCAATCCACGATGTCCCAGCCGACTTTCAGCAGGATTCCCGCCAGCGCTGCGAGCGGCACCGACTCCACGTAGCCCCCGGCTCCCAGCACCAATGCCAGCAGCACCAGGGCGCGCAACGCACCCGAGACCCGGGTGCTCCCGCCGGCCCGGATGTTTACCACCGTGCCGACGGTGGCCCCCGCGCCGGGCAGCCCGCCCACCAAGCCTGCGGCGATGTTGCCCAGTCCCTGGCCGATGAGTTCTTGGTTTGGGTTGTGCCTTGTCCGGGTCATCGAGTCGGCGATCAGCGAGGTGAGGAGGCTGTCAACGGCGCCCAGCAGAGCCAGCGTGATGGCGGGCTGTACTGCGCCAGCCAGGATCCCCAGCGACAGGACAGGTTCTTCGAAGCCGGGCAGGCCGGTGGGCACCTCGCCGATGGACGGGGCGTCGCCCAAGAACAACACGCCCATCAGCGTCCCCACGGCGAGTGCAGCGAGTGTCGCCGGGAACCAGCGATGCAGCCGGCCCGGCCAGAAGATGCAGACCCCCAAGCTGACTGCGGCGATCGCCACAGCGCTCGCATTGAGGTTCACGATGGCGTCGGGCCAGGCGCGCATCACGTCGAGCGGCGCGCCGCCGGATCCTTCGATACCCAGCGCGGGCAGTGTCTGCAGGATGATGATGATGATGCCGACGCCCGACATGAATCCCGAGATCACCGAGTACGGGGTGTAGGACACGAAGCGTCCGAATCGCAGCACGCCCAGCAGCGCCTGGATGACCCCAGCCATCACGACAACCGTGAGCGCCTCCTGCAGCGTCGATGCATGTTCGGTGATGACCACCGCCATGGCCACAGCCATCGGCCCGGTGGGTCCCGAGATCTGCGAGCGAGTTCCGCCGAACACCGCCGCGAAGAAACCCAAGGCGATCGCGCCGTACAGCCCTGCCATTGCGCCGAGTCCCGAGGCCACGCCGAACGCCAGGGCGACCGGCAGACCCACCACGGCCGTGGTGACACCGCCGAAGATGTCGCCGCGCAGCGTCGAGAGGGTGTACCCCCGAGCTTGCATCTGCTGCCCCCGAGATCGACGTTTCCGCTGGTGAGCGGGTTGGCCACCTGAACACTACGCGGGCCACATGAACCACGGCCACGTCTTGTTGAAGAAGTTCAGTCGCGCTAGCGGCGAGGGGCCGCAGGAGCGGGTGGCAGTGCGTGTCGCGTAGCATGTGGTGGCCGGTGGGCCGACTGCGTGCGTTCGCGGGCAGCTCACGAGAGTTCACGGACAAATCGGAGATCGTAATGAAGCTTCTGGGAAGGCCTATTGCCGGGGGGGGGGGGGCAGGCTAGCCCTTCCCGTTGTGTCGGCGTGATTCGCCGGCGCATAGCCGCAGTGCTGGCGGTGGCGGCGCTGTTGCTGTTGCTGGCGCCTGCGTCAGTCGGTGCTCAGCAACCGGTTGAGCTGCCGCCCGCGCCGCCTACCGGGCTGCAGGTGGACGCGGCCGGGGACGGCCTCACCGTGAGTTGGCAGACAGCAGCGACCGGCAGCACCCCGACCCGCTACAACGTGAAGGTGAAGCCCGACTGCGGCCAGCCCATGCGCGAGACCGTCCCCGCAGACACGCTGACGGCGACGTTCCGCGAGGTCAAGCACTGCGACACCTACACGGTGTGGGTCCGCGCCCGCAACAGCGCAGGCACGAGCGGCAAGCTGACGACGACATGGCAGCGGCCCCAGCCGCAAGCACAGCCCCACCAGCCGCAGCCGCAGTTTGAGGTCGAGGAAGTCCGAGAGCCGCAGCCGCAGCCGCAGGCCCAGCCGCAGCAGTTTGAGGTCGAGGAGGTCGAGGAGCCTGCGATTCCGGGGGCCGAGGAAGTCCGAGAGCCAGAGGCCCAGCCGCAGCCGCAGCAGTTGGAGGTCGAGGAGGTCGAGGAGCCTGCGATTCCGGAGGGCAAGGAAGTCCGAGAGCCGGAAGCGCAGCCGCAGCAGTTGGAGGTCGAGGAGATCGAGGAACCTGCGGAACCTGCGATTCCGGAGGTCGAACCCGATCAGCCCGAAGCCCAGCCCCAGCAGGACAACACCCAGCGCAGCGGCCAACCCTGCCAAGACGAACAGTTTGCGGGGACCTACGAGATACGCGTCCCCCCGCACTTGGTCCCCAAAACCCCCAACAACCCGAATCCCGTCGGCGTATGCGTCGTCTCGGGCAACGGCGACGGTACCCACGACATCTACTGCTTCTAGAACGCTGACGGCTTCGCCGGGCTGTTCGGCGATCCACGGGGAGCGGCCCGGCGTTGCTGTCGGGCGGCGTTGCAGCGAGCTGTTCGCCAGGGTGGGTGAGCGCAGGCGCTAGAGCATCACGCCGAACAGCAGTGCGGTCAGGCCGCACAGCTCGATCTCCGTTCCCCGCAATAGGCGGGCCGGCGAGTTCACGGGCGGTCCGCGGTTCCGCCCCGCTTGCGCAGCCACCGGAGCACTCCTGCCCCGCTCATCTCGAGTTCTTCAGCGAGTGCACGGGTCGGCTGCGCCCGCGATGCAAGCAGCGCCCTGATCTCGGGCCGCCGGTCTCGGCGAGTACGCGGTGTCTCTGCGCCGAAGTCCGAGCGGGGCTGCGCCATGCGACCAAAGTCGTCGCGCAGCACCCAGATGGTCCATCGTCTGTCGTTCGTCTTGTGGACGAGTTCCGCGCTGGCGAGGCCGGCCAACTCACGAGTCGCAGTCTGGGCGTCGCAACCGGTCAATGATCGGTACTGCTGGTTGGTGACGGTGCGATTCCTGTGCAGGAAGGCAAGACCCAGTCGTTGTCGATCGGTCAGTTGTGAGGTGTCGATCGTTGACAGCCACGCCACCGCCTCGTCATCGAGCAGCCCGTGATTCTTGATCGTCATCCGGGTCCGGCAACAGCTCTCCTCTGACAATCTCCTCTGACAACTTGCCAGTTCATCTTCCAACTTGTCGGGTGACGACTCCTAACTTTCCTAACTTTCATGTGAAGGTTGTGAGATGCGGCGGCGCGGCCGACCAGCGAGATCGCCGGCCATCGCGGCGGGGTACCGACGGCCCGATCTCGAGGATCCGTTGACTCATCGTGATCCGAGGAGATTGGGCGTGCTGACAAATGCCGGTTCCGCGCGGGCGGTTCGCATCTTCTTTGACCGTTCGACGCCCCGGTTCCCGAGTTGTCTCATGGGCCGTGCCGCCCTGGGTCACCACCAGCAGACGCACCTGCCGGCGGTGCGTGTCCGGTAGCTTGTGGCGACCGGTGGGCCGGCTGCGTGCGTTCGCGGTCGGCTCACGAGAGTTCACCAAGAAATTCGGGAAATTCGGAGACTGAGATGAAGCTTCTGGGAAGGCCTATTGCCGGGGGGGGGGGGGCAGGCTAGCCCTTCCCGTTGTGTCGGCGTGATCCGCCGGCGCATAGCCGCAGCGGCTGCGGTGGCGGCGCTGTCGCTGGTGCTGACGCCGACAGCGCAAGCCGGTGCCACCGAGCCGACAGAGCTGCCGCCCGCGCCGCCTGCCGGGCTGCAGGTGGACGCCGCAGGCGACGGCCTCACCGTGAGTTGGCAGCCAGCCGCGACCGGCAGCACGCCGACCGGCTACCAAGTGCGCGTGAACCCCGACTGCGGCGGCAAGCGCAAGACCAAGACCGTCGCCGCGGACACGCTCACGGTGACGTTCGCCAAGGTCAAGCACTGCGACTACTACCGCGTATGGGTCCGCGCCCGCAACAGCGCAGGCAACAGCGACAAGCTCGAAACGCTCTGGCAGCGACCCCAACAGCAAGGCAACGAACCGGAGTACGAAGGCGGCCAAGGCACCACCACTGTCATGGAGACGGAGTTCTATGCCGCGAGAGACCTCGGTTATGCGGTCGGTTGCACAGGCTCAGGACACACGAAGTGCCCCACGAGGTTTACGCTCTCGGGGCACAGCCCGCTCAGGATCACAGCGATATACGTGCTCAAGTTCGACCACCTGCCAGGGGGCACCAATGACAACTATGGCAGCCACCAGGGCATTGTGACGATCACACTGAATGGCGACTGGCCCGATACCACAGGATGGATACTCCAAAGCGGCTCCCTTCCCAACCTGAGTTTCGACGATGCGAACGTCACCGGGCGCTACGCCACTTGGAACCACGTCACCGTATCCGACGCCGACGTCGTGTATTCCAGCATTGGGCCGATAACCAAGCCTGCTTAGCTAGAACGCTGACGGCTGCGCCGGGCTGTTCCTCGATCCACGGGGAGCGGCCCGGCGTTGCCGCCGGGCGGCGTTGCAGCGAGCGGTTCGCCAGGGCGGGTGAGCGCTGGCTCGCGGCAGGATCGGTCGGTGCATCTCGCCGTCGCGCGGTGAGGGAATCGATGCAGCTAACAGCCCGAAAGTAATGCACTGTGTAATGCGATTCGTTAGACTCAATATATGACGCAATTGGTAGCACGGATCGACGACAGCCTGCTCGCTCAGCTTGACGAGCTCGTAGCGAGCGGCGACGCACGGTCTCGTTCCGATGCGGTGCGACGAGCGCTCGAGGAGATGCTCGATCGGCGGCGGCGGCGCCAAATCGGCGAGGCCATCGTCGACGCGTACCGCCGAATACCCGAGACCGACGACGAACTGGAATGGGCGGCGCGCAGCACCCGGACGATGATCGCCGAGGAACCCTGGTGACGCCTGCTCAGTGCGACGTCTGGTGGGCGGAGAGCGAGAATGAGCGTCGGCCAGTGCTCATCGTCACCCGCAACGAGGCGATCGGAGTGCTCAACAAGCTGGTCGTCGCCCCGATCACGCGCACCGTCCGGGGCATCCCGACCGAGGTAGCGCTCGACGCAGATGACGGTCTCCCCCAACCCAGCGCAGCCTCGTTCGACAACCTTCGAGTGGTGCTCAAGTCACACTTGACGGAGCGCATCAGCGCTTTGCCCCACCGCCGCCCAGAAGTCTGCGCCGCGCTCGGCGCCATGGCGGACTGCTGACCCGCAAGGGCTAGCTGCGCCTGCTGTGTCGGGCATGTGCCGTGCGGCGGCGGGTGTCCGGTAGCTTGTGGCGACCGGTGGGCTGGCTGCAAGTGTTCGCGGTCGGCTCACGAGAGTTCTCGAAGAAATCGGAGATTGCAATGAAGCTTCTGGGAAGGCCTATTGCCGGGGGGGGGGCAGGCTAGCCCTTCCCGTTGTGTCGGCCTGATTCACTGGCGCATAGCCGCGGCGGCTGCGGTGGCAGCGCTGTCGCTGGTGCTGGCGCCGACAGCGTCAGCCGGTGCCACCGAGCCGGTCGAGTCGCCGCCCGAGCCGCCTACCGGGCTGCTGGTGGACGCGGCAGGCGACGGCATCACCGTGAGTTGGCAGGCAGCCACGACCGGCACCACGCCGACCGGCTACAAGGTGCGCGTCAACCCTGACTGCGGCGCGCGCAAGACCAAGACCGTTGCCGCGGACACGCTCACGGTGACGTTCGGCAAGGTCAAGCACTGCGACACCTACAAGGTGTGGGTCAAGGCCCAGCACAGCGCAGGCAGCAGCGACAAGCTCGCGACGACATGGCAGCGGCCCCAAGCCCAAGGACTGGACGTCGAGCCGGTCACGGAAGCCGGCCCAGCCGACCAGCCGGTGCTGATGCGCTGCTCCAAGCCGTCAGAATCCGGCTGCGTGCCCATCGCCGACGCGAGCAACGATCCAGACCTTGCTGAGGTGCTGCGCTGCTTCCAGAACCCGAGCGACTGCGAGTACGCCGAGGAAAGCGGCAACCACGGCGACGGCTGCTACGCGATTGTGCTCAATCGACACACCCACTTCCGTGCCAATAGCAGCAACACCGGAGGCTGGTACCGCACCCCGTGTTTCGGGTCTGAGGAATACAGGCGACTGTACGATGCCTCGGTACGCGCTGGCTCACGGACTCAAGCGATCAAGTGGTACCCCAACTACCCACCCGACCCCATCTGCGTGGACGGCGGTGAAGGCGGTCGCATCTATCATCCACAGACAGGCAAGCAAGTCTCGCTCTGGCGGTTCTACAACTGCCGTCCCCAATAGAACGCTGACGGCTTCGCCGGGCTGTTCCTCGATCCGCGGGCAGCGGCCCGGCATTGCTGTCGTTTCGCACCACGCGTGCCATGACTCTGCTGTCTCAGTCAGACTCAGGGGCTTGTCAGGGCAACCCGACCGATGCACCGGGGGAACCAGACGACCCGTGGATGGCCACCGATCCATGGACCTCTCAGCGCAGCGGCCGCCTGACCACTAGGTTGCCGCGGCATGGGTGAGTTTTGTTATGCGGAGCGCGACGGGCACCTGTTCGTCGTCACGATCAACCGGCCGGAGCGGATGAATGCGCTGCACCCGCCGGGCAATGCGGAGATGTCGGACCTGTTCGACGAGTTCCAGAACGACCCGGAGCTGTGGGTCGCGATCGTGACCGGGGAAGGCGACCGTGCCTTCTCGGCGGGCAACGACCTGCGGTACCAAGCCGAGGGCGGCGACCGTTCGGCGATGCCGTCGTCGGGCTTCGGCGGCCTGACCTCGCGCTGGGATCTCGACAAGCCCGTCATTGCGGCAGTGAACGGCGTGGCGATGGGCGGCGGCTTCGAGATTGCGCTGGCCTGCGACATCATCGTGGCCTCAGAGAACGCGCTGCTCGCGCTGCCCGAGCCCAAGGTGGGCCTCGCCGCGCTGGCGGGCGGCGTGCATCGACTGCCCCGCCACATCGGGCTGAAGCGCGCCATGAGCATGATGCTGACCGGCCGTCACGTGCCCGCTGCCGAGGCGAAGGAGCTGGGCATCGTCGCCGAGGTCGTCCCCCAGGGCGAGGCGCTCGCATGTGCCCGCCGCTGGGCCGAGATGGTGCTGGAGTGCTCGCCGATGTCGATCCGAGCCACCAAGCAGGCCGCCATGGTCGGTCTCAACGAGGCCAGCGTTCAGGCTGCGCATGAAGGTCGCTACGAGGCGGTGCGGGCCATGAATAACAGCGCCGACTACATCGAGGGCCCGCGGGCGTTCTCCGAGAAGCGCCCGCCCCAATGGCAGGGCCGCTAGCCCGACTGCAGCTTCTATAGTTGCGATTGCAAGTGCGTCGCCCCCAGGCGCTTCCCTGCTATGAGCGGTGTCAGGGGCGACGCACCGGCGCGTCAACCTACTGATACGGCCGAGACTCGAACCACTGAATTTGGTCAGTCGACGCCGGGCACCCAGCCGGTGCCGGCCAGTGGCACTTTGGCCATTGCCGCGGCTTCGACCGTGAGCGCGGCCAGATCCTCGGGCTCCAGGTTCAGCACATGCGACTTGCCGTTGGCGCGGGCCAGGATCTGGGTCTCGATGGTGAGCACGTGCAGGTAGTTGGCCAAGCGTCGCCCCGCCAGTACCGGATCGAGCCGGGCCGACAACTCCGGGTCCTGCGTGGTGATGCCGGCAGGATCGGTGCCGGCCTGGAAGTCTTCCCAATAGCCGGCTGAGGTGCCCAGCTCGCGGTACTCGGCCTCGTAAGCAGGGTCGTTGTCGCCGATGGCGATCAGCGCGGCCGTGCCGATCGACGCGGCATCGGCGCCCAGCGCCAGCGCCTTGGCGACGTCTGCGCCCGATCGGAAACCGCCAGCGGCAATCAGCTTCACCTCACGGCGGTGGACTCCGAGCTCGCGCAGCGCCCGCACCGCCTCGGGAATGGCAGCGATCGTCGGGATGCCGACGTGTTCGATGAACACATCCTGGGTGGCGGCCGTGCCGCCCTGCATGCCGTCCACCACCACGGCATCGGCGCCGGCCTTCACCGCCAGCGCAGTGTCGTAGTAGGGGCGGGCTGCGCCGACCTTGATATAGATCGGCACCTGCCAGTCGGTGATCTCGCGCAGCTCGCCGATCTTGATCTCGAGGTCGTCGGGGCCCGTCCAGTCCGGGTGGCGGCAGGCCGAGCGCTGGTCGATCCCGGTGGGCAGCGTGCGCATCTCGGCCACCCGCTCGGTGATCTTCTGGCCCAGCAGCATTCCGCCGCCGCCGGGCTTGGCGCCCTGGCCTACGACCACCTCGATGGCGTCGGCCATACGCAGATGGTCGGGGTTCATGCCGTAGCGCGACGGCAGGTACTGGTACACGAGCACCGACGAGTGCTCGCGTTCCTCCATCGTCATGCCGCCGTCTCCGGTGGTGGTCGAGGTTCCGGCGGCTGATGCCCCCCGGCCAAGTGCTTCTTTGGCCTGCGCCGACAGCGAGCCGAAGCTCATGCCGGCGATCGTGACTGGAATCTGCAGGCGCACCGGTCGCTCAGCGCGATCCTCGCCGATCACCACGTCGGTGCCGCACGCCTCGCGATACCCCTCCAGCGGGTAGCGCGACATGGACGCGCCGAGGAACACTAGGTCGTCCAGCGTGGGCATCCGGCGCTTGGCCCCCCAGCCGCGGATGCGGTAGATGCCAGTGTTGGCGGCCCGGCGGATCTCGGCGATCACGTTGCGGTCGAACGTGTACGACTCGCGCAGGTGCCAGTAGTCGGGGTCTGAGGTTGCGAGGGGATTGATATCACCGTCGGATGCACCCGTTGATGTCCCTATCGATCTTCCAGTCATCAGCCGGCGACCTCCTGTTGAACTGTGGCCTCGGCCGCCAGCGCGTCCACGTCGTCGATCGTGAAGTTGTAGAGGCGCCGGGCCGAGCCGTAGCGGCGGAAATCGCCGGGGTCGGCCCCGCTGGCCGCCGCCCCGGCGGCGGCAAGCAGCCTGCCCAACGTGTCGAGGTGTTCGGGACGGACCTCCTTCTCGACGCAGTCGGCGCCGAGCGACTCCACATCGCCCCGCACGAAGATCTGGGCCTCGTAGATGGAATCGCCCAAGTCGGCTGCGGCATCGCCGCAGACCACCAGATTCCCGGCTTGGGCCATGAACGCGCTCATGTGGCCGACATTGCCGCCAACCACGATGTCGACGCCCTTCATGGAGATGCCGCAGCGAGCACCTGAGTTGCCGCCCACCACCAGGAGGCCGCCGCAACCGGTGGCACCCGCTGACATGGTTGCGTTGCCGGTGATGTGCACCTCGCCCGACATGATGTTCTCGGCGAGGCCCGTGCTGGCGTTGCCTTCCACCCGCACCCTGCCCTGCTGATGCATGCCGGCGCAGTAGTAGCCCACCGAGCCCCGCACCACCACGTCGATGTCGGCGGTGATCCCGCAGGCCACCGCATGGGCTCCACGCGGGTTGATCACCTCGAATGATGCTCCGTCGGCGGCATCGTGCAGCGCCTGGTTGAGGCTTCGCCGGGTCACCTCTGCCAAGTCGAAGGTCCGAACGGCATCCCTCACGCGGCCAGGCTCCACGAGTAGATACGAGCCGGTTCCGGCTCCCAGATATCGGCGTCTGCGGCGCCGGGCAGGCGAGCGATGGCCCGGTACTCCGAGGACATGGCGACCCAGTCGTCGGTCTCTGCCACCACCGCGGGCTTGCAGGCGATGGGGTCGCGCAGGATGGCGAAGCCATCGGCCACGCCGATGGCGAAGGTGTAGAAGCCGTCGAGATCGTCGAGAGCCCCGACCAGCGCCTCGGAGATGCTGTCACCGGAGCGGATCCGCCACGACAGGTAACCGGCCGCCACCTCCGAGTCGTTCTCGGTCTGGAACGACTCGCCGTGGGCCTCCAGGAACCGTCGCAGGCGGTTGTGGTTGGACAGCGATCCGTTGTGCACCAGGCAGGTGTCGGCACCGGTGGCGAACGGGTGCGAACCGGCTGTCGTGATCGCCGACTCGGTGGCCATGCGGGTATGGGCCAATGCGTGCGTGCCGGTACGTGATGCCAGGTCGTAGCGCTCTGCCACCTGGTCGGGGTAGCCCACCGCCTTGTACAGCTCGATCTGGCTGCCGTAGGCCAGCACCGTCGCGCCGGCCACATGGTCGATGAGCCACTGGCGGGCGGCCCGGCCGTCGCCGTCAGTGGAGAACACCGCGTGGTCATGCACCGCCCGGACCGTCACCTCGGCGGCCAGCGCCGCCTCCAGGTCGGCGGCCACTGGCCCCCAGTCCACGGTCAGCCCTTCGGCCAGCACGGTGATGCGGGTTCGGTCCGGAGCGCCGGCGTCGTACACAGCGAACCCGGCGCTGTCAGGGCCGCGATCGCCCATCTCGCCCAGCATCACCTCGGTCAGCCGGCCCAGTTCGTGCCGGTGCGTTTGCGTTTTGCAGAAGAGGCCCACGATTCCGCACATGGTGTTCCCCCCGGTGGTCGAATCCGACAACCGCCCGGCCCGCACCGTAGCGCCCAGCCCCAGTCGCCCTGCAATTCAGGGCGCATCGTGTCGGGCACTGCTCGCAGTCTCGGGACCGTTGACTACTGTGCGCGGAGGTGCTTGGCGCACGCGCGGCACCCGCAGCGGGGACGAACCAGGGGGAACGCGACATGAGCGATGTCACCGACGCAACCGAGGAGATCCGAGCCCGGGCCGAGGCCGACGGCGTGGAGTTCATCTACGCCATGTTCGTGGAGATGCATGGAAAGCCGTGCGCCAAGCTGGTGCCGGTCAGCGCCCTGGACGGGCTGATGAGCGACGGGGCCGGATTCGCCGGTTTCGCCGCCGGGCCGATGGGCCAAGACCCCTCCAGCCCCGACATCCTGGCCCTGCCCGACCCGGCGTCGTACACGCAACTGCCGTGGCAGCCGAACGTGGCTGCCATGCAGTGCGATCCCACCGTGGAGGGCGAGTTGTGGCCGTATGCGCCGCGAGTGATCCTGCGCCAGGCGCTGGAGGCGGCAGCCGAGCGCAACCTGGTGCTCAAGTGCGGCGTGGAGGCCGAGTACTCGCTGGTGGTGCGCAACGAGGACGGCTCGCTGGCCGTCGCGGACGAGCGCGACAACCTGACCCTGCCGTGCTACGACGCCCGCGGCCTCACCCGGATGCTGCCGCACCTCGAAGCGGTGTCGAAGAACCTCGACGCCATGGGCTGGGGCAACTACGCCAACGATCACGAGGACGCCAACGGCCAGTACGAGCAGAACTGGCTGTACTCAGACGCCCTCACCACTGCCGACCGGCTGATCCTGTTCCGCCTGATGGTGCACACCCTGGCCCAGCGTGACGGCCGCTACGCCACATTCATGCCCAAGCCATTCGCCGACAAGACCGGCAACGGGCTGCACACCCACCTGAGCCTGTGGACTGCTGACACCGACGATCCGCTGTTCATCGGCGGCACCGCCGGAGGCGCCGACACCAAGGGCCTGGGCCTGAGCGACATGGCGTACAAGTTCGTGGGCGGGCTGCTGCGTCACGCCCGCTCGCTGGTGGCCGTGGTGTGCCCGATCGTCAACTCCTACAAGCGCATGGGTGTGGGCGCACCCACCTCCGGAGCCACGTGGGCACCGGCATATGCCGCCTACGGCGGCAACAACCGCACCCAGATGATCCGCATCCCCGAGCCCGACCGGATCGAGATCCGCCTGGGCGACGGGGCCGCCAACCCGTACCTGATGTTCGCTGCGTACCTGGCCTGCGGACTCGACGGCATCGACAACGACATCGATCCCGGCGAGCCCAATACGGACAACCTGCACGCCATGTCTGCCGACGAGGTGGCGGCGAAAGGGATTGCGGTGCTGCCGCCCACGCTGCTGCACGCAGCCGAGGAGATGGCGACCTCCGAGGTGCTTGGGGCCGGGCTGGGTGACACCGCCGAGGGCCCTTACCGCGACTACTTCGTACAAACCAAGAAGGCAGAATTCCTGGCACATCACAGCGTCGTCACCGCCGGCGAGGTCGACCAGTACCTCACCCTGTTCTGAGAGGATGAGCCCATGAGTGCATCTGACGTCGCGGAGAACAGGGCTGCAGAACGGGCCGCAGCGGTCGCGGACGCGATGGAGGACATCGCCAAGATCGATGCGCATGGCCGCGAGCACGGCGGCATCGACCGGGCCGGCATCGCCCGCATCAAGGAACGTCTGTTGGAACTGGCAACCCACGAGCACCTGTTCCCGCCGGAGGATTTCCCGGCCCCCGACGGCGAGCGCGGCTCGCACAACTACCGGCTCGCGCAGAACGACGACGGCACGCTGGCGCTGTATGTCCAGAGCGTCGCCGAGGGCACGTCGGCGCCGCCGCATGAGCACCTCACCTGGGCGGTCATCGTGGGCATGCGCGGCCAGGAGCTGAACCGCTTCTACGACCGCTGTGCAGGCGAAGGCGAGCCGCGCGTCGAGCGAGAGACCCTGGTCGAGCGCGGCACCGGCGTCGCGATGCTGGGGCACGACGTGCACTCGATCCACATCGACGGCGCCTCCACCAACTTCCACTGCTACGGCCTGGCGATGGAGAACATGACAGGTCGCCGTTACTGGAACGCCGAAGAAGGCGAGTGGCGGGTCTTCGCCGACTCGAGCAGCATCGTCGAGGCCCGCCCGGGCTATCCAGCGACGGCCGCTGCCTGAGCCACGAGGACGCGATCGGGTGGCGGCGCGTTCGCTAGGCGACGGCTGTTGGCCGAGTCGCCCCCGGTGCGGGGTGCCGCGGATGCGAAGGAAGAGTGATGGCTGACGTCCGCACGATCACAGTTGCCGAGCTGATGGAGCTGCACCGCGGACTGCTGCGCGGCGACGGCACCGAGTTGGCGGTGGTGGATGCCCGCGAGCCCACCGAGTTCACCCAGCGCCATCTGCTGTACGCCGCGAACCTGCCGCCGAGCCATGTGGGCCTCGAAGTGGCGTCACGCATCCCCCGGCTGGACACGCCGGTGGTGGTGTGCGACGACGGTGGGGGAGAGGCCGCAGCCGTTGCCTTGGAGCTCACCGTCTTGGGCTATAGCGACACGGCGGCGCTCGACGGCGGCATCGATGCGTGGGCGACCGCGGGCGGCGAGCTGTACTCGGGCATCAACGTGCCCTCCAAGCTGTTCGGCGAGCTGGTCGAGGAGCACTTCGACACACCGCACGTGACTGCGACCGAGCTGGCGGGCTGGCTGGCCGACGGTCGGGACTTGGTCGTGGTGGACTCGCGCACCCGCCGGGAGTTCAACCGCATGAGCATCCCGACCGGCCGGTCGTGCCCCGGTGGTGAGCTGGTGCGCCGGGTGGGTGACCTCGTCGACGACAGCACCACGGTGGTGGTGAATTGCGCCGGGCGGACCCGCAGCATCATGGGCGCGCAGTCGCTCCGCTCGGCCGGACTGCCCAACGCCGTCTTCGCACTGAAGGACGGCACGATGGGCTGGGAGCTGGCCGGCCTTGAGCTGGAGCATGGCCGCGACGACATGGCCCCCGAACCGAGCGAGACCGGACGGGCCTATGCCACGGCGGCCGCGCAGGCGGTGGCTGAGCGCTGCGGGGTTCGGACGGTCGACCGTGCCCACCTCGACGAGTGGCTGGCCGATGCCACGCGTACCACCTACTTCATGGACGTGCGCACGCCGGAAGAGTTCGCCGCTGGGCACTTGCGCGAGGCCACTGGCGCTCCCGGGGGTCAGCTCGTGCAGGCCACCGACGAGTATCTGGTGACCCGCGGGGCCCGGGTCGTGCTGGCCGACGGCGACGGCATCGGCGCCAGCATGACGGCCTCGTGGCTCATCCAGATGGGCTGGGATGCCTGCGTGCTGGAATCCTCTTGGCTCGACGATGCCGCGCTCCTCGAGAGTGCCAGCGACGAGACCGCAGCCGCGATCCGTTCACGCCAGCCGCCACTGCCCTACGACCCCACCGACGCTGAGGTGGCACGCGCCGCGATGGAGGCCTACCTGGTCTGGGAGGTCGCTCTGCCCGACCAGTACGCCCGCGACGACCTGGTCGAATTCCGTTTCTGCTAGAGGTCGGCGAAGCGCTCGATGGTTTCGGCCCAGGCGCTGGCGTCGTCGGGCGTGGAGATGACGGTCTGCAGACCGGCCATCGGTGACACCGGCACGGCGATCCGGCTGACGCCGCGGTGGGCCAACTCCGGAATCTCGTCGAGGTCGTTGGGCAACTGCACGGTGATCTCCAGTGCGTCGGGATCGCGGCCGTGCTCGGCGGCGGTCTGGCGGGCCAGGTCGATGAGGTCCCACGGCGCGCCACGGGCAGGGAAGTAGCCATCGCCCAGCCGCCCGGCTCGGCGGGCGGCAACCTTGGAGTCGCCGCCCACGATGATTGGCACCGAGCCGTTCACCGGCTGCGGCCGGCAATACGCCGCATCGAAGTTCACGAATTCGCCGTGGAACGTCGGCCGGTCGGCCGACCACAGTTCGCGCATCGCGGCCACGTACTCGTCGGTGCGGGGACCGCGGTCGTCGAAGTGATCGCCGACCCCGATGGCCTCGAACTCCTCGCGCATCCAGCCCACTCCGATGCCCAGCAGCACCCGTCCGCCGGACATGTGGTCGAGCGTGGCGATCTGCTTGGCACACACCACCGGGCTGTGCTGGGGCACGATCAGGATGCCGGTGCCGAAGTTGATGGTGGACGTGACGCCCACCATGTAGGCCATCCACATCAGCGGGTCGGGCAGCAACAGGTCCTCCACGCCGCCGGCCATCTTGCCGTCGGGGCTGTAGGGGTACTGCGACTGGTAGCCCGACGGGATGACCGTGTGCTCCACCGTCCATGCCGACTCGAAGCCGGCCGCCTCGCCCGCCTGCACCAACTCGGTCGCAAGCGCTGTGTCCATCGCGAACTTGCCGGTGTTGCAATACCTGAGCCCAAACTTCATGTCGCTGTCCCTTCGGTGAGCACCTGAGTCGTGGACGGTGCCCGATGATCGGCCCGCAGTCTCGCACGCACCTCCGGTCGTCATCCGACGAAGCGCAGCGGTCGCGCCCGTCAGTCAGCGTCGCTGGCTCAGCCACGTGCCCGTGGCAACCGGTGCGGCGCCTCGATCCAATACCGTGCCCCCAAACCACAGGTCTCGGAGCACCCATGCCGTTCTTGCCGCACGTCTCGGACATCTTCGACCCGTCTCGCTGGAGCGACATCGACGGGTTCGACTTCACCGACATCACGTATCACCGCAGCAACGAGCACGGCACGGTTCGCATCGCGTTCGACCGGCCCGATGTGCGCAACGCCTTCCGCCCGCACACCGTCGACGAGCTGTACCGGGCGTTGGACCACGCCCGCATGACCCCCGACGTGGGATGCATCCTGCTCACCGGCAACGGCCCCGCACCCGCCGACGGTGGCTGGGCGTTCTGTTCGGGCGGCGACCAGCGCATCCGGGGCAAGGACGGCTACCGCTACGCCGACGGCGAGACCGCGGCCGACATCGACCCGGCCCGCACCGGGCGCCTGCACATCCTCGAGTGCCAGCGGTTGATCCGCATGATGCCCAAGGTGGTGGTTTGCGTGGCGAACGGCTGGGCGGCCGGAGGCGGTCACAGCCTGCACGTGGTGTGCGACCTGACGATCGCCTCGGCGGAGCACGCTCGCTTCCGCCAGACCGACACCAATGTGGCCAGCTTCGACGGCGGTTTCGGATCGGCCTACTTGGCCCGTCAGATCGGCCAGAAGAAGGCCCGCGAGATCTTCTTCCTCGGCCGCACCTACACCGCGCAAGAACGCTTCGAGATGGGCGATGTGAACGCCGTGGTGCCCCACGCCGAGCTGGAGTCGGTGGCGCTGGAATGGGCTGGGGAGATCGTCTCCCGATCGCCGACGGCACAGCGCATGGCCAAGTTCGCGTTCAACCTGATCGACGACGGCCTTGTGGGCCAGCAGGTGTTCGCCGGCGAGGCCACCCGCTTGGCCTATGGCACCGACGAAGCCGCTGAAGGCCGCGACGCCTTCCTGGAAAAGCGCGATCCCGAATACGAGCAGTTTCCCTGGCACTTCTAGATCGCCGCCAGCGACCTCGTGTTGTCAACGCTTTGCAGAGACTCGGTCCGCTGTCTAGGTCACGCGTAGTCGTCGAAAATATCGCCAGTGTCGCCTATAGCTCTTGCCCGCTGCCGCAACGCACTACCCGAGCTTCGATTCTGCGAGCCCCGCTCTTGAATGGTCTGCGCAATGCTTCAACGTCGGCTGTCCGGTTGGCCTTCCTGCTGGCGAAGAGACCTGTGCACGAGGCACCCCGGGTGGGCTCGAACATCGCGCTCTCGTGCAGCCGATCGATTCCGGCCTGCACCTGATGCCGAGCGCCGCTGTCCATGACCTGCTTGATCTCGACGACGAGCCATTCCAAGCCGCTTGGGGTGCGCCGCAGAACGAGCAGGTCCGGTTTGGTGTCGCTTGGCCCGAAGGCTGTGCAGCTGTCGCAATCGACGACCAAGAGAGCGCCGCGGACTACGAGTCGGCATCTGTTATGGCTCAGCCGTACTGATTCAGAAGCCTGGGCATCCGCGACTCGCACGATGCACCCGCACTCAGTGTGCAGCTTGACGATGTTGGTTTTTTCGCTCAATCGAGCTGACCGACCAAGCGAGCGGAATCGTCGGCGAGGTCTTGCGCAACCTTGACGAATTCGTCTTCGGGTATGCCCCACAGAGGATCGATCTTCACCCGGTCTACCTTGACCAGCGCGCCTGGAGCGCTGCGGTCAAAACGATGCACGGCTACATCCTCCGATCTAAGGCAATCGTCTTGCAGGTAGCCGGCGGCGCGGTCGGCGGCGGCGCGTACGCTTGTCTCCTGGCGCAGAATCGCATTTGAGATCTCGTGCAGCAGGACGGAACTGTGAGTCGCGCATACGACGCGCACGCCTGCGTTCGCTAAGCGCACGAGAACGCGCGCAACTAGCCGGATCGCTTCCGGGTGCAGGTGCGACTCAGGCTCATCCACGATCAGCATGTCACCCGGAGCAAGCAGTCGTTCCATCCAGATTGACAGCGGCGCAAGGTCGGCGACCATGGAAGAAGCGTGACGAATCGAGATGCGGTGCCCGTGTTGCTCGTAGGCGAGCGTGGGCACAAGGTCCGCGTCGGGCTCGACGATGATCTTGCCCTCCATGACCTCCTCGAGCAGTGCCTTCGCCGCATCGAGCGCTGACGCATCTGGGGATTCGTCCGCGCCGAACGGGTTGGCTGGCCTGCGGCGACGCCGCAACTGACGACCCATCACATCTGCGAGCGAAGCTATGAAATCCAGCGCGACGCCGTCGAGGGAAGGATCGACGAAAGTAGGCAGGCCGAATCGCTCGCGTTCGAGTTGGATGCGCAACTTGACCACATCCGTCCACGCGTTGAGTAGCCCGGATCTGCCTGCGGGCAAGTAGTGCGTTTGGCCATCCATCTGAATGTGTTCAAGGAAGCTGCCCCAATAGCTGCCTCCGAGCCGCCAAGCGAACTCGCCGAACCGCTCATCACGATCATCGCCGCTCAACTCCTCGCTGAACAGCTGCTGCTGCATCTGCTGTAGCAGCAATCGGCGGTGGAATGCACGTTGCAGGGCGATGTCAGGCTCGACCCAATCGAGATCAAGGAGGCCAAGTTCTGGGTTGATCGAAGCGGTGGACCCGGCAGTACCGAAGAGGCATTCGTCCCCGTTTGGCAAGGCCCGGTCATGCCGCATCTCGAGGCGGAGTTGCGGGTCATCGCCCCAGGTAGCAATACCGACAAGTTCCTCGATTCCGAACGTCGCTTTCAGTCTGTCCTGAAGCGCACGCCCAGCGTCCTCAAGCGTCTCGGAGATCAATCGCGAAAGGTAACCACGCACCGATTCGGGAAGTACCACCCCGTCTCGACCATCGTTAGAGGATGAACCGATTTGCTCACGGGCAATCGCCAGCAGCCCATCACGAACCTCACTACGGAGGGATTCGGAAGTTCTTGGAAGCACATTGCTGAGCGCTTGACGGCAGGCGTAGAGGGCCTGTGATACGTACGTCTTGCCGGTGTTGTTGCGGCCGATGAGGACCGTCAGCGGACGAATCGTGACCTTGCCGTGGCCGACCGGTCCCAACTGGTCGACCACGAGTTGGAGCGATGCACTGCTCATGCTGGCTCCTCTGTGTGGCCTTGTCTACTGGTTGCTCGACTGCGGTTCACCCCGTGCCAGCGAACTCTGTGCCGAGGTTACCGGTGGCACAGGAGTTGTAACGGCTCAGTGTCGAGTCAGCGTTCTGACTTGCGCCCCGCTTCTCGCGGCACACGAGGGCTCGAGGCCGTGTTTGGCATGGGACGCAACTGGCGCTGCACCCGCGTCAGCAGCGTGGACCGGACTGCATGGAACCGGAGCTAGTTCGTTAGCCCACTGAGGTTCTCGACACAGCGCCGTTGCTGGCCGCGATGCACCTAGGTGGAGCCTTTGAAGCTCGTGAGTGTTTCTGTTGTTTCGGTGTGGGTGATCTTCAGGCACTGCCGTGCTGCCTACGCGTTCCAGCACCGCGACGCTTGCCACCTAGACGGAGCGCCGTAACCAGCGTCTTCCTCGGCGTCGCTGCGGCGGTGACGGGCCCTCGCGACCGGGCGCAGTTGCCTCTCTCGTCGTTGACTGGCCGGCTGGCGGAACTGGCGACAGAGGAACAAACTTGCTGATCTCGCGCCCAGAATCCGAGTCCGTGTAGCTGATGTACACGTGCTGGCTTCCGCAAGCTCGACACCAGTACCAAGCTCTGCCATTGGACAACTCCGCCTCCACGATCAGACCGTCGCACCAGTGGCACGAAGCCCCGGTTGACTTCCCCCGATCAGTCACGCGACCGCCCTTCTGCTGCCCGTAGCTGGCCCAAAGTACCTAGCAGGCCTCACTCGTGGGGTGACTCAGGCGGGGCGCAGGCGCTGCATGAGTGTCACGTCGAGCCAGCGCCCGAACTTGCGGCCGACTTCTCGTTCGACGCCGACGAGCTCGAAGCCGTGTTTGGCGTGCAGCGCCACCGAGGCAGCGCCAGCGTCGGCGATCCGGGCGAATACAGCGTGAAAGCCGTGCTCATCGGCGAGCGCTACCAAGTTGCCGAGCAGCAGGCTGCCCACGCCGCGCCCCTGGTGGTCGCGATGCACGTAGACGGAATCCTCGACGCTGGTGGAGTACGCGGGGCGGGTGCGGTATGGCGACAGGCAGGCCCAGCCCATCACCGTGGCGCTGGCCTCGGCGTCGGTGTTGTCTGGCACCGCCACGATGCAGGGGTAAGCACCCGAGTGGTCCCGCATCCAGGTCGCTTGCTCGGCGGGGGAGCGGGGCACCATGTCGAAGGTGGCGGTGCCGTCGGTGACCTCGCGGTTGTAGATCTTGGCGATCGCGTCGGCGTCGGCCATCGTGGCCAACCGGGTGCGCATGGCAGCGAAGCTACCGAAGGGCCGCAGATACACTCCGGACCCCACAATCGTCCGCGCACGACGGTCTCGGCGTACGCGAAACCCGCCCCGTTAGCTCAGTAGGCAGAGCACAGCCATGGTAAGGCTGGTGTCGCCGGTTCGATTCCGGCACGGGGCTCGCCGCTAGCCTGCGGCTCCCACGGCGGGATAGCTCAGTTGGTCAGAGCGCACGGCTCATAATCGTGAGGTCCTGGGTTCGAGTCCCAGTCCCGCTACTCGTAGGTATTGGTCGATAACGAGTGTGGATGTTGGCCGGAATTCGTGAAATCGGGCTGTATAGAACCGATTCGGCGCGACCTGGTGCATGCCAAATCGACTTAGCGCGCTGAGCAGTCCGGCTCTGGCACGGAGCGGACCGCTTCATTTAGTTTGACAACGGCTCGACCGAGTTCGTCTCGCTCGGCTTGCAGCGCTTCGATGCGCTCAGTCTTGGCGTCAAGGTCGCCTTGCCAGCTTTCCTCTATGCCGACGATGAGCCGGTCGATCTCGTCCTGTCGGTCTCGGTGGCCTGACAGTGTGGTGCCGTGAGCGGCGAGCAGTTCGGCGGCTCTGATGATGCCCGCAGTGTCCGCAGCGCAGTGCCTCGCCAGCACCGCCTCGGCGGTTGTACCGCACATCTCAGCGAAGCCCGCCGCAACGCTGACCGGCACCGCCTCGGGGGCGTAGGTGCTGTACATCTCGACTGCGACGCAGCGGAAGTCGTTCCCATGGCCTCCGGCGTAGATGTCGCGCCCGACGCCGACGATGTGGTGAGCGGCTTCGTGAAGCACAGCGAACAGGCTGATGTTGTCGTGTGTGCCGAGGGTGACATAGCGGCTGCCGTCCCCGTGGCGGGTGGCGCTGGCGATGCCTTGGCAAGGCTCGTCCGTCTCGGCGCAGAGATCTGGGGCGAAGTCCTCCACGATGGCTACATCGGGCATGGGCCCAGCGCCGTAGCGCGCCCAAACGCTCGCCAGCACTGCCTCAGCAGAATTGCTGTCCAGATGCCAAGGGCTCTCGTCATCCGGCAGCAAGCACCGCTCCCAGCCGTATGCGTCCCAGTCGGCTTCGAACACCGCAGCGCACTCATGCGGCGTAACGGTCGTGGGAGGCGGCTCGCTGGCCACGGCCGTCGCGGGTTCGGCCACCTGCGCAGGCGGCTCGGGAGCCGAAGTGCAGCCAGCGATCACGACGACAGCCGCCAGCAACGCCATTGCCGGCATGGTCGATCTACGCCGGCTGATCTGCATTCGGAGTGTCTAGCCGGAACTGCGACTCGGCGACGGCCAGCGTGGGGACCGCAGCGACAGTCCATCGCGTCTGACCTGGCAATTGAAACTGACTCACACCCTGTTCGACTCAGGCCGCTGTGATCTTACGCGGGATAGCTCAGTTGGTCAGAGCGCACGGCAGCGGCGGCCGCTTGCGGTCGCCGCCATCAGCGCAGCATCGTGAGGTCCTGGGTTCGAGTCCCAGTCCCGCTACCAGACTCCTCACAAGACGCCTCTGGACGCGACCCAGATCGCTGCCGGTAGCCTGTTGCGGCGGACATTCGCCAAGAAGGCCCGCACTGAGTGTCACCCGCGTATCGCACGCGATGCGCCGACGCTGAGGGCAGTAGCTCAATTTGGTAGAGCACCGGTCTCCAAAACCGGCGGTTGCGGGTTCGAGTCCCTCCTGCCCTGCGCTTCCGCCGGTTTGGACCGTCAGCCCGGCGGACCGACCATGCCCAAGCCATGAACACAAGTCCCTGAGAAATAGAGGCCGGAGACACTTCCGATGGCCATGAACCGACGCACACGCCGTCACCTGCAGCGTCAGGGCGAGATGGGGGCTGACGGCGCGCCCGCGGGACGGCGCGAGCGGCGCCAGGCAGCACCGGCATCGCCGACCAGCGAGCGAGCTGGACCAGCGCAGTTCGTGGGCGAGGTCCGCTCCGAGTTGAAGAAGGTGATCTGGCCGACACGCGCGGAGATCGTCAACTACTCGGTCGTCGTGTTCATCACCATCGTGATCCTGACGGCGATGATCGCCGGATTCGACTGGATCCTGGGTGAAGGCGTCCTCCGCCTCTTCGACGTGAACTGACAAGCATCTGAGCAGACGAACATGAGCGATCTGACCGACACTCCCGCAGAGCCCGAGACCGACCCGATGGCGACCGCACGCCGATTGCTGAGCTCCCAGACAGCAACCACCCTGATGGGTCCGGGCGCCGAGGCAGCCGAGCCAACTGACACGGCAGGCGCCGCCGATGAGGCCGGCGCCGTCGACGTGCTCACTGAGGACGAACTGCTCGCCGTTGACGAGCCGGAGGCCAAGCGGGTCTCGCCGTACGACCGGCCGGGTCGCTGGTTTGTCGTGCACACGCAGTCGGGCTACGAGAAGAAGGTGAAGCAGAACCTCGAAGCCCGGATCGGCACGTTCGACATGGAGGACCGGATTCTTGAGGTCGCCATCCCGATGGAGGACGTGATCGAGTTCAAGGGCGGCCGCAAGGTCGTCGCCAAGAAGAAGGTCTTCCCCGGCTACCTGCTGATCCGTTGCCGTCCCAGCGACGAGGCCCACCACATGATCCGCAGCACGCCGGGGGTCACCGGCTACGCGGGCCCGGGCGGCAAGCCGTCGCCCCTGCGCCGCAGGGAGGTGGAGGCGTTCCTGGCCGAGCCAGATGACGGGCCCGAGATGCCGCGCCGCACCAAGCCGTCGATGATCTTCGAGATCGACGAAGGTGTGCGCATCAAGGAAGGCCCGTTCTCCGATTTCCAGGGTCAGGTCATCGAGATCAACGAGGAGCAGCTAAAGGTGAAGGTGCTGGTGAACATCTTCGGCCGCGAGACCCCCGTCGAGCTCGACTTCGTCCAAGTCGCAAAGATCTGAGCCCCTGCGAGGGCCAAGCAGCACAGACCCGAGGAGCACCTCATGGCAGACAATCCGGCACGACCCGCGGCGGGCCGCAAGCGGGTGAGCGCGGTGGTGAAGATCCAGATCCCCGCTGGGCAGGCCTCGCCCGCGCCGCCGGTGGGCACGGCGCTCGGCCCGCACGGCGTGGCGATCATGGACTTCTGCAAGGAGTACAACTCCAAGACCGAGAGCCAGCGCGGCACGATCGTGCCAGCGGAGATCACGATCTTCGAAGACCGGTCGTTCACGTTCATCACGAAGACACCGCCGACGTCGGTGCTGCTGCGCCAAGCGGCGGGGCTGGAGAAGGCGGCCAACAACCCCGGCCGCGCGACCGTGGCGCATGTCACCGAGGCCCAGGTTGCCGAGATCGCCGCGACGAAGATGCCCGATCTCAACGCACGCGATCTTGAGAACGCCAAGCTGCAGGTGATCGGCACCGCTCGCTCGATGGGCATCGAAGTCGCCGGCTGATTCGCGGCGCGACAGAGGAGACCCAACAGATGTCAGGGAAGAAGTACGCCGAGGCGACCCGACGGTACGACCGGCAGATGATGCACGAGCCCGCCCAGGCCATCGACATGGTGCGCACGCTGGCACCGGCCAAGTTCGACGAATCGGTCGATCTGTCGGTGCGGCTCGGCGTGGACCCCCGCAAGGCCGACCAGATGGTGCGTGGCACCGTCGCGCTGCCGTCGGGCACCGGCGGCGACGTGCGCGTTGCGGTCTTCGCGCAGGGTGACGCTGCGGCGGCTGCTTCCGAAGCAGGTGCCGACGTTGTGGGCGGTGCCGATCTGGCCGAGCGCGTCGAGGCCGGATTCACCGATTTCGACGTGGCGATCGCGACGCCGGACATGATGGGCGTGGTGGGCCGGCTGGGCAAGGTGCTCGGCCCGCGTGGCCTTATGCCGAATCCCAAGTCCGGCACGGTGACGCCCGATGTGGGCAAGGCTGTCGGCGAGTTCAAGGGCGGCAAGGTCGAGTACCGCACCGACCGCTACGGCAACGTGCATCTGGCGATCGGCAAGGTGAGCTTCACCGCTGAGGACCTGAACGCCAATCTGGCAGCGGTCATGGACGAGCTGGCACGGGCGAAGCCAGCCGGTGCCAAGGGCCGCTACGTGCGCAAGATGGTGGTGTCCTCGACCATGGGCCCAGGAGTCCGCATCGACCCCACCACGTTCAACTAGCCCTCCCGCAGTTGAATAGCCGGGCGCGACCGGTAGCGTTCGGCACTTCACAACTTGCTCGCCGTAGAACTCCGGTGGCTCCGGCCTGAAATCGGCCCCGTCTGAAGCATGCTCAGGGGCTCGCCCGCCTCGGGTGAGTCGCACGGGTCGAGCCTGATGAGGCGGACGGTCTTCCTGTGCGCGTGTGCGTCGGGATGCGGTTCTGTCTGGTCTGCGGACCGGTGCCCGTTCTGGGGCCGGGAGCGATCCAACCGCCCGATCACCGCACACCCCGCAGCACAGGAGGTCTCCACCATGGCGACAGCAACGACGGCTGAGGGGCGCGTGCCGCGGGCCGACAAGGTGGCAGTGGTGGACGAGGTCCGCCAGCGATTCGCCGAGGCCGATGCGGTGCTGTTCACCGAGTACCGGGGCTTGGACGTGGCAGAGATGGCCGACCTGCGCGGCCGCCTCATCGATGCCGACTGCCGTTACAAGATCTACAAGAACACGCTCGTCCGCCGGGCACTGTCGGTTGATGCGCCGGCCGGCACGCTTGACCTGCTCTTGGGGCCCACGGCGCTCGCCTTCTGCGGCAAGGATCCGTCGGCGGCCGCTCAGGCCCTGCGCACGTTCGCAGCGGAGCACGACGCGCTGGTCATCAAGGGCGGCGTGCTGGCAGGCACGTTGCTCAGCGACGCCCAAGTGCGCGAGCTCGCCGACCTGCCGTCGCGCGATGAGCTGATGGCGCAGATGCTGGGAGCGTTCGCCGCGCCGCTCAGTGCGCTGGCGTCGATGATGAACAACTTGATCGGGGAGGTGTCGGGCCTGCTGCAAGCCCTGGCCGACAAGACACCGGACAGCCCGGCTCCCAACGCCGAGACCGCGGCTCAAGCAGACGAAGCCGATGCCAGCACGGCCGCGGCAGATTCCGCTCCTGAGGCTGAAGACGCCGAAGCAGACGACCCAGACAGCAAATCACCTGACGATCCAACAAATACGGAGAACAACCAATGAGCACGTCCACCGAAGAGATCCTCGACGCCATCGGCAACATGACGGTGCTCGAGCTGGTCGAGCTGAAGAAGGCGTTCGAAGAGCGCTTCGACGTCACCGCTGCAGCCGCTGCCCCGATGATGGTGGCCGCCGCTGCTGCCGGAGGCGACAGCGACGGCGAGGCTGCCGAAGAGGCTGCCGATGAGGTCACCGTCACGCTGACCGCGATCGGCGACAAGAAGGTGCAGGTCATCAAGGAGGTGCGCTCGCTCACCAGCCTGGGCCTCAAGGAGGCCAAGGACCTGGTGGAGGCCGCCCCGAAGCCTGTGCTCGAAGGCGTGCCGAAGGCCGACGCCGACAAGGCCAAGGAAGCCCTCGAGGCGGTCGGCGCCAGCGTCGAACTGTCCTAGGCGCGCGCACATTTCTCACCGCGCGCCGCGTGTCGCGGTTGTGGCGCCCAGCGTTGCTGGATAGCGTTGCCAAGGCCGTGGCACAGGTGGCCTCCCCATTCGCGCACCCACCAGTCCCCAGCATCGAAGCCCATCGGTGGGCTCCCTGTTTGCTGCGGACGCCTGCGACTGCGCGCGCTTCCGTCCCCTCGTCGCCTGCCGCGGGCAGTCGCCGGTGACCCATCCCGAACAACTGAACCACTAGGAGAGTCCGTTGTCGTCTCGTGTCGGCCGCGAACGCTATTCGTTCGGCAACCTCGACGAAGTCCTGGAGCTCCCGGACCTCGTGTCGATCCAGAAGGATTCCTTCCAACGATTCCTCGATGTCGGGCTCGCTGAGACCTTCTCAGACATCAGCCCCATCAGCGACTTCGGTGGGCATCTCCAGCTCGTCTTCTCGTTCGACCCCTACGACGAGGACCTGCGACCGCCGCCCAAGTTCTCCGTGGAGGAGTGCAAAGAACGCGACATGACTTACTCGGCGCCGATCTTCGTGCGCGCCGAGTTCAAGAACGCCCACACCGGCGAGGTCAAGGCCCAGACCGTGTTCATGGGCGACTTCCCGATGATGACCCCCAAGGGCACGTTCATCATCAACGGCACCGAGCGGGTGGTGGTGAGTCAGCTCGTGCGCTCGCCCGGCGTCATCTTCCAGCCCGGCGAGCGCTACCGGCTCCGCAACATGTCGAAGCACCAGCTGGTGACGGCAACCATTCATCCCTACCGCGGCGAGTGGATCGAGTTCGACGTCGAGCACAAGCCGGGCAAGGACCCCACCGCCGGCAGCCGGGTGGCCCGCAAGCGCCGCCTCAGCATCTTCTCGCTGCTGCGAGCGCTGGGCTATGGCGAAGACCGCCATCCCGGCCTGCTCGAGCGGTTCGTCGAGCACTTCGACTTCCTGGAGCCCCAGTGGGAAAAGGATCGAGACGTTGCGCCCAACCAGCAGGACTCGCTCCTCGAGCTGTACAAGCGGGTCCGCCCCGGTGAGGTGGCTACCCCCGATGCCGCGTCCAACTACTTCCAGAATGCGTTCTTCGACGAGCGCCGGTACTCGCTGTCCAAGGTCGGCCGCTACAAGCTGAACCGCAAGCTCGGGCCCGAGCTCGACCGCGTGTCTGAGCTGTTCGGCCTCGACTTCATCGACGCCGATCACCCCGACGCGCTCGAGCACCCCGAACTGATCCGTCCCGATCCCGATTCCACGGTGCTCACCCGCAGCGAAGTCCTCGCCACGGCGAGCTACCTGCTGCACTTGGCCAACGCCGAGCCCGGCTACCGGCTGGACGACCAGGATCACTTCGCCAACCGCCGCATCCGCTCTGTCGGCGAGCTGATCCAGAACCAGGTGCGCATCGGCCTCAGCCGCATGGAGCGGGTGGTGCGCGAGCGCATGACCACCCAGGACGTCGAGGCCATCACGCCGCAGACGCTGATCAACATCCGCCCCGTCGTGGCCGCCACCAAGGAGTTCTTCGGCACCAGCCAGCTCAGCCAGTTCATGGACCAGGTGAACCCGCTGTCGGGCCTCACCCATCGTCGCCGCCTGTCCGCGCTCGGCCCTGGCGGCCTGTCGCGGGAACGAGCCGGCTTCGAGGTGCGCGATGTCCACTTCAGCCACTACGGCCGCATGTGCCCCATCGAGACGCCGGAGGGTCCGAACATCGGCCTGATCGGGGCACTGGCGACTTTCGCCCGTGTCAACGAGTTCGGCTTCATCGAGTCGCCCTACCGGGTGATCAAGGACGGCAAGGCCACCACCGAGGTGCGTTACCTGACCGCGGACGAGGAAGAGGAGTTCGTGGTCGCGCAGGCCAACGCGCCGCTCAACCCCGACGGATCATTCCGCAACCCCCGCGTGCTCGTGCGCAAGAGCCCCCAGGGCGCCAGCCTGGAAGATCTTCGGCTGCAGATGGAGCGTGACACCTATTTCGCCGCAACCACCGAGATCAGCTACGTACCGGCATCGGAAGTCCAGCTCATGGACGTCTCGCCGAAGCAGATCGTGTCGGTGGCCACCGCGCTGATCCCGTTCCTCGAGCACGACGATGCCAACCGGGCGCTCATGGGCGCCAACATGCAGCGCCAGGCGGTGCCGCTGCTGCGGGCCGAGGCCCCCTACATCGGCACCGGCATCGAAGGTCTCGCCATGGCCGATGCCGCCGAGATGGTGCTTGCCGAAGTCGAAGACGACATGGGCGACCGTCAGGGCATCGGTGGCGAAGTCACCGAAGTCGCCGGCGACTGCATCGTCATCGACGGAGACGACGGCAAGCGGCACGAATTCCCGCTGCTCAAGTTCCGACGCTCCAACCAGGACACCTGCATCAACCAGCGAGCGCTCGTCCGCGTCGGCGATCGCGTGGAGCCTCAGGCCGTCATCGCGGACGGACCGTCCACCGATCACGGCGAGCTGGCGCTGGGCAAGAACCTCCTGGTGGCCTACATGGCCTGGGAGGGCTACAACTACGAGGACGCCATCATCCTGTCGGAGCGTCTGGTGAAGGACGACGTGCTCACGTCGATCCACATTCACGAGTACGAGATCGACGCCCGCGACACCAAGCTGGGTCCCGAGGAGATCACCCGGGACATCCCCAACCTGGCCGACGACATCCTCGCCGACCTCGACGAGCAGGGCATCGTGCGCATCGGTGCCGAAGTCGAGCCGGGCGCGGTGCTGGTGGGCAAGGTCACTCCCAAGGGCGAGACCGAGCTCACGCCCGAGGAACGGCTGCTGCGTGCCATCTTCGGCGAGAAGGCCCGCGAGGTGCGCGACACCTCGCTCAAGGTGCCCCACGGCGAGAACGGCGTGGTCACCGACATCCGGGTGTTCAGCCGCGACGCCGACGACGAGCTGCCGCCTGGCGTGAACCAGCTCGTGCGCGTGTACGTGGCCCAGAAGCGCAAGATCAGCGTGGGCGACAAGCTCGCCGGGCGTCACGGCAACAAGGGCGTGATCTCGAAGATCCTCCCCACCGAGGACATGCCGTACCTGGCCGACGGCACACCGGTCGACATCATCCTGAGCCCGCTGGGGGTGCCCAGCCGCATGAACGTCGGCCAGGTGCTCGAAGCCCACTTGGGCTACGCGGCGCGCTGGGGCTGGAGGGCCACCGACGCGGGCGGCAAGGAAGAGATGATCGGCAAGGAGCCGGTCAGCAACACTGCCCGCAAGACCCGCCCCACCACCGAGCCGTCGGTGTTCATCGCCACGCCGGTGTTCGACGGGGCGCGCTGGGACGAGGAGGAGGCCGCCGGGCGGCATCCCACCATCCAGCAGACGCTCGAGAACGTGCGGCCCGAGTCGGTGACCGGCGAACGCCTGATGACCCGCTCGGGCAAGACGGTGCTCTTCAACGGGCGCACCGGCGAGGCCTACGACGAGCCGATCATGGTCGGCTACAGCTACATCCTGAAGCTGGCACACCTGGTCGACGACAAGATCCACGCTCGCTCGACGGGGCCGTACTCGATGATCACCCAGCAGCCGCTGGGCGGCAAGGCGCAATTCGGCGGCCAGCGCTTCGGCGAGATGGAGGTGTGGGCCCTCGAGGCGTACGGCGCCGCCTACTGCCTGCAGGAACTGCTCACCATCAAGTCCGACGACGTGCTGGGCCGGGTGCGCGTGTACGAGGCGATCGTCAAGGGCGAGAACATCCCCGAGCCCGGCATCCCTGAGAGCTTCAAGGTGCTCATCAAGGAGATGCAGGCGCTCTGCCTCAACGTCGAGGTCATGTCGACAGCCGGGCAGCAGATCGACATCCAGGGTCTCGACGAGGACGTCTTCCGTGCCGAGGAATCGCTGGGCATCGACATCAGCCGACCCGAGCGCGGCACCGACGAAGAAGACGAGCTGCGTCGCCAGCAGCGCATGTGATCAGCGCAGCGACGCCGCACAGCCGACACAGCGCAACCGAAACATCCAGAACTCGCACTACCGATACAGACACAGGGCCGGACACAACGCATGATCGACGTCAACGACTTCTCTGACATCCGGATCGGCTTGGCGACCGCTGACGCCATCCGCACATGGTCCAACGGCGAGGTCCGCAAGCCGGAGACCATCAACTACCGCACGCTCAAGCCCGAGAAGGACGGCTTGTTCTGCGAGAAGATCTTCGGTCCCACCAAGGACTGGGAGTGCGGCTGCGGCAAGTACAAGCGTGTCCGGTTCAAGGGCATCATCTGCGAGCGCTGCGGCGTGGAAGTCACCCGTTCCAAGGTGCGCCGCGAGCGCATGGGCCACATCGAGCTGGCGGCCCCGGTGGTGCACATCTGGTACTTGCGGGGCACCCGCTCATGGCTGGCGTACTTCTTGACTGGCCTCGACCCCCGCCAGGAGCTGAAGGCCAAGGCGCTGGAGCGCGTCATCTACTTCGCTGCGAACCTGGTCACCAAGGTCGACAGCGAGAAGCTGCACGCCGACCTGCCGCGGCTCGAAGCCGAGAAGGCCGAAGAGCTCGACGTCATCGACGAGGAACTCGCCGAGCGCCGGGCGGAGCGGCTCGCCGAGCTCGAGAGCGAACTCGCTTCCTTGGAGGCCGACGACGCCAAGGAACGCGAGCTGCGGTCGGCCCAGCGCGAATCCGAGCGTGACCTCGAGGCCATCGACGAAGAGGCCAACGAGGAGAAAGACCTCGTGGAGCGCGCCTTCGCGGCGCTGCGCGACCTGCACGAGCGGATGATCGTCGACGACGAGGATCTCTGGCGCGAGCTGGAGGATCGCTACGGCCAATACTTCGAGGGCGGCATGGGCGCCGAGGCCATCGCGCAGCTCATGGCCAACATGGACTTCGACGTCGAAGAGGCCGAGTTGCGTGCCGCCATCGAGGCGTCCGACGGGCGCCGGCCACTGTCGGCCCAGCGCAAGCAGAAGGCCATCAAGCGTCTCAAGATCCTGAGCGCGTTCAACCGGCGAGACGAGCACGGGCGCCGCATCAACGACCCACGGGCGATGATTCTCGACGCCGTGCCGTGCATCCCGCCCGACCTGCGCCCGATGGTGCAGCTCGACGGCGGCCGCTTCGCGACATCTGACCTGAATGATCTCTACCGACGCGTCATCAACCGCAACAACCGGCTGAAGCGCCTGCTCGACCTGCGGGCACCCGAGATCATCGTCAACAACGAGAAGCGCATGCTGCAGGAAGCGGTCGATGCGCTGTTCGACAACGGCCGAAGGGGCCGTCCTGTGACAGGCCCCGGCAATCGGGCGCTGAAGTCGCTGTCGGACATGCTCAAGGGCAAGCAGGGTCGCTTCCGCCAGAACCTGCTCGGCAAGCGCGTGGACTACTCGGGCCGCTCGGTCATCGTTGCGGGGCCCACGCTGCGCCTGCACCAGTGCGGGCTGCCCAAGCTGATGGCGCTCGAGCTGTTCAAGCCGTTCGTTATGAAGCGGCTGGTCGACTCGGAGATCGCGCAGAACATCAAGTCGGCCAAGCGGATGGTCGAACGGCGCCGCGCCGACGTCTGGGACGTGCTCGAGGACGTCATCAAGGAGCATCCGGTGCTGCTGAACCGGGCGCCCACGCTGCACCGGTTGGGCATCCAGGCCTTCGAGCCGCTGCTCGTGGAAGGCAAGGCGATCCAGATCCATCCGCTTGTGTGCGCCGCCTTCAACGCCGACTTCGACGGCGACCAGATGGCCGTGCACCTGCCGCTGTCCTCGGAGGCGCAGGCAGAGGCACGGGTGTTGATGCTGTCGGCCAACAACCTCCTGAGCCCTGCCGACGGCCGGCCGATGACCGTGCCCAACCTGGACATGCTCATCGGCAGCTACTACCTGACCGAGGCGACAGGCGTCGACAGCGATGACAGTGCCGAGGTGCCGGTCTTCCGCCACCTGCACCAGATCGAGCAGGCGCTCGACCTCGGCCACCTCAAGCTGCACCAGCCCATCGAGTGGCGCATTGATCAGCTCAGCGACGGAAACGGCAGCTACACGCCCACGACGCCAGGCCGTGCGCTGTTCAACGCCACGCTCCCGGATGACTTCGAGTACGTGAACCGGCCCGTCCGCAAGGGCGACATGGGCCGCATCGTGCGCGCCCTGTCCGACAACTACTCCACGAGCGAGATTGCCGTCAGCCTCGACCACATCAAGGACCTCTGCTACGAGTACGCCAGCCGCTCGGGCTTGACGATCTCGGTCGACGATGTGAGCACCCCGCCCGACAAGGCCGAGATCCTC
This sequence comes from Candidatus Poriferisodalis sp., assembly GCF_965204195.1. Classification (GTDB taxonomy): domain Bacteria; phylum Actinomycetota; class Acidimicrobiia; order Acidimicrobiales; family Poriferisodalaceae; genus Poriferisodalis. The sequence continues at coordinate 3,529,913 of NZ_OZ241975.1, read as the reverse complement.
GAGCGCCACGAGGGCGAGGCGGAGCGTGTCGAGACCCAGTTCCGGCGCGGCATCATCACCGATGGCGAGCGCCGTCAGAAGGAAGTGGAGATCTGGACCGATGCCACCGACGAGGTGCGTCGCTCGCTTGAAGGCGAGATGTCTCGCACCACGTTCAACCCGATCGGCATGATGGTCGGCTCCGGCGCACGCGGGAACATGATGCAGGTGCGCCAGATCGCCGCCATCCGCGGGCTGGTCGCCAACCCTCGCGGCGACATCATCCCGCGCCCCATCAAGTCGTCGTACCGGGAGGGCTTGGCCACGCTGGAGTACTTCATCTCCACGCCAGGCGCACGCAAGGGCCTGGTCGACACGGCGCTGCGCACGGCCGACTCGGGCTACCTGACCCGCCGGCTCGTCGATGTCGCCCAGGAGCTCATCATCAACAGCGAGGATCCCTTCGACCGGCCCGGTCCGGTGAACGGGCTATGGATCGACGACGTCGTCCCCGACGGACCGGACAAGCGCACCCATCTCGACACGAGGCTGTTCAGCCGCTGCCTCGCAGCGGAAGTGACGCTCAGTGACGGCACCGTGCTCGAAGCCGGACGGCTGATCGGCGAGGACGAGCTGATCGCGCTGCGCGACGACCCCGACGTCACGCGGGTCCGTGTGCTGTCCCCGCTCACCGACGACTCCGAATTCGGCGTGTCGGCCATGGCCTACGGCGGATCGCTGGCCACCGGCAAGCTCATCGAGGTGGGCGAGGCCGTCGGCGTGATCGCCGCCCAGTCCATCGGCGAGCCCGGCACGCAGCTGACCATGAGGACGTTCCACACCGGCGGTGTCATCGGCGGCGAGAACATCGCCGGCGGTCTGCCCCGGGTGGTCGAGCTGTTCGAGGCCCGCACCCCGCGCGGCAAGGCCGTGCTGGCCCGCCGCTCAGGTGTGGTGCGCATCGGCGAGGACGACGGTCGGGGACGCCAGATCGACGTCATCGGCGATGACGGCTCCGAGGACACCTACACGGTGCCGTCCATGTCGCGGCTCGCAGTAACCGACGGGCAGGACATCCGCGCCGGCGACCCGCTCGTGGACGGTCCGCGCGACCCCAAGGAGCTCATCGAGATCCGCGGCGTGCGCGAGACCCAGCAGTACCTCGTCTCGGAGGTGCAGAAGGTGTACCGCGAGCAGGGCGTGTCGATCCATGACAAGCACATCGAGCTGATCATCCGCCAGATGACCCGCCGGGTGCTCGTCGGGGAGCAGGGCGACTCGCCGTTCCTGCCCGGTGAACAGGTCGACCAGCGGAACTACCGTGAAGCCAACCGCGAGCTGGTAGCCCAGAGCCGGCGCCCCGCCGAGGGCCGCCCGATCATCATGGGCATCACGAAGGCGTCGCTCGCGACCGAGTCGTGGCTCTCGGCTGCCTCCTTCCAGGAGACGACCCGCGTGCTGACCGAGGCGGCCATCGAGTCGCGTCGCGACAGCTTGAAGGGCCTGAAGGAGAACATCATCATCGGCAAGCTGATTCCGGCCGGCACCGGTCAGGACGTGTACCGCAATATCGACACGATTGCCCCCGAATACGAGCCGATGGAGTTCTGGTCGTCCGAGGACGCTCAGGACCCGGCTGCATGGCTGGCTTCGATCGGCGGCGATCCCGATGCCGACGAGGCAAGTCTCGACGAGAGCGTCGCCTCGTTCACCGACGCCGGCTGAGCGGTTGTCGTGCTGGGGCGCGCTGCCTAGCCTTCAAGGCCGGTTTCGGCGCGCTGCCGGGTGGGGCATTGCGCAGATCTACCCGACTCCTGCCTGTCGACCTGTCCGCTAGCAATCTGTCCCGCTGACAGCCCCGGCTCGCAGGGGTCTCCCAACTCACCGAGGTTCTGGTGCCCACGATCCAGCAGCTGGTCCGCAAGGGCCGAAAGTCCAAGCCGACGAAGGTGCGTACGCCTGCGTTGAAGGGCTCGCCCCAGCGGCGCGGGGTCTGCACGCGCGTGTACACCCACACGCCGAAGAAGCCGAACTCGGCCCTGCGCAAGGTTGCCCGTGTGCGCCTCACCAGCGGTGTCGAAGTGACCGCCTACATCCCGGGCGAGGGCCACAACCTGCAGGAGCACAGCATCGTGCTGGTGCGCGGCGGCCGGGTGAAGGACCTGCCCGGCGTCCGCTACAAGATCATCCGCGGAGCGCTGGATGCTTCGGGTGTGAATGCCCGCCAGCAGGCACGCTCGCGCTACGGCGCCAAGCGGGAGTCCTGACGTGCCCCGCCGAGGCGCAGCGCCCCGCCGCGACATCGCTCCCGACCCCGTCTACGACTCCGCGCTGGTCACCCAGTTCATCAACAAGGTGCTGCGGCGCGGCAAGCGCTCGCTGGCCGAGAGCATCGTGTACCAAGCGATGGATCTCGTCGGCGAGCGGACAGGCGGCGAGCCGCTGGAGATTCTGAAGCGGGCGGTGGACAACACCCGGCCGCAAGTCGAAGTGAAGAGCCGTCGCGTCGGCGGTGCCACGTACCAGGTGCCCGTCGAGGTGCGCCCTCGTCGCGCCACCGCGCTGGCAATTCGCTGGATCGTGGGCTTCGCCCGCGAGCGCCGCGAGCGCACCATGTCGGAACGACTCGCGAACGAGCTGATGGATGCCTCCAACGGCACCGGCTCGGCTGCCAAGCGGCGTGAAGACACGCACCGCATGGCAGAGGCCAACAAGGCCTTCGCCCACTACCGCTGGTAACAGCCCGCTGGTGAGCAGTTCGCTGGCGATCTGATCGAGATGTCTGGTCAATTGGGACAACGCTGAAATGGCTCGAACGCAACCTCTCGACCGCGTCCGCAACATCGGGATCATGGCCCACATCGACGCGGGCAAGACCACGGTGACGGAGCGGATCCTCTACTACACCGGTGTCAACTACAAGATCGGCGAGGTCCACGACGGCGCCGCCACGATGGACTGGATGGAGCAGGAGCAGGAGCGCGGCATCACCATCACCTCCGCCGCCACCACCTGCCACTGGAACGATCACGTCATCAACATCATCGATACGCCGGGCCACGTCGACTTCACCGTCGAGGTGGAGCGGTCGCTGCGGGTGCTCGACGGCGCCGTGGCAGTGTTCGACGGCGTCGCGGGCGTGGAGCCGCAGACCGAGACCGTCTGGCGGCAAGCCGACCGGTACGGCGTGCCGCGGATGTGCTTCATCAACAAGCTCGACCGCACCGGCGCCTCGTTCTTCGGCTCGCTGGCCAGCATCGAGGACCGGCTCACCCCCAACACGGCCGTCCTGCAGCTGCCGATCGGCCTCGAGGCCGACTTCGAAGGCGTGGTCGACCTGGTCGAGATGAACGCAGTGGTGTGGAAGGGCGACGACCTCGGCGCCACCTACGACATCGTCGACATTCCTGCCGATCTGGCCGATCAGGCGTCCGAGTACCGCAGCAAGCTGCTCGAACGGCTCGCCGATGTCGACGAGGACATCATGCTGGCCTACCTCGAAGGCGAAGAGGTCGACGCCGACACGATCCGGCGGGCGGTCCGGCAGGGCACGCTCGACGGCCAGATCGTGCCGGTGCTTACCGGCAGCGCGTTCAAGAACAAGGGCGTGCAGCCGCTGCTCGACGCCGTCACGATGTACCTGCCCGCACCGGTCGACATCCCGGCCATCGCGGGCAGCTCGACGAATGGCAAGGAAGATCTGGAGCGCAAGCCCAGCGACGAAGAACCGTTCTCGGCGTTGGCGTTCAAGATCATGACCGACCCTCACGTCGGCAAGCTCACCTATTTCCGGGTGTACAGCGGCACCTTCGAGCGCGGCGGCCAAGTGCTCAACACCACCACGGGCAATCGCGAGCGCATCGGGCGCATCCTGCAGATGCACGCCAACAACCGCGAAGACCGTGACGACATCGCCACCGGCGACATTGTCGCGGGCATCGGCCTGAAGAACACCCGCACGGGCGACACGCTGTGCGATTCCTCCAAGCCGATCGTGCTCGAACAGCTCGACTTCCCCGACCCGGTCGTGCACGTGGCTGTCGAACCCAAGTCCAAGGGCGACCAGGACAAGCTGGGCAAGGCGCTCACGGCGCTCAGCGAGGAAGACCCCACCTTCCAGGTCAAGACCGACGACGAGACCGGCCAGACCGTGATCTCCGGCATGGGCGAGCTGCACCTTGAGGTGCTGGTCGACCGGATGCTGCGGGAGTTCAAGGTGGACGCCTCGATCGGCAAGCCGCAGGTGGCTTACCGCGAGACGATCACCTCACCGGTCGACAAGTTCGAGTACCGCCACATCAAGCAGACCGGCGGCTCGGGCCAGTACGCGGTGGTAGTCATCAACCTGCGCCCATCGGATCCCGGCGAGGGTTACGTCTTCGAGGACCACATCCGCGGCGGCGTGATCCCGCGCGAGTACATCTCGTCGGTCGATGCCGGCTTGCAGTCGTCGCTGGAGAACGGCCCGCTAGCGGGCTTCCCGCTGGTGGACGTGGCCGTCGACCTGATCGACGGCAACCATCACGACGTCGACTCCTCGGAGATGGCATTCAAGATCGCCGGCACGATGGCCATGCGCGATGCAGCGAGGCTGGCGCGGCCAGTCCTGCTTGAGCCGGTCATGTCGGTGGAGGTCGTCACGCCCGAGCACTACATGGGCGACGTCATCGGCGACCTCAACTCGCGGCGCGGTCGGGTCGGGCAGATGGAGCTGCGCGGCGTGAACCAGGTGATCGACGCCAAGGTGCCGCTGTCGGAGATGTTCGGCTACGCCAACGACCTCCGGTCCCGCACCCAGGGCCGGGCGACCTACAGCATGCAATTCGACAACTACGAGCAGGTGCCGCGCACCATCGCCGAGGAGATCATCAAGCGCATCCGCGGCGAATGACCTGGCTGGCTGCTGGAGGGCCGCAGTCGTCTCCGGGCCGACTTTTGTGGCTGGGGGCCTATTGGAACTGGGCCACGGCATCCCTAGCCTCACACCGTTCAGAACGGTGAAGAAACAAAGAAAAACGACATCCCTGCACCTCACTCACCCCCGATAGGCGAGCAGAACCCCGAAAGGCGGGTACGACATGGCAAAAGAGCGTTTCGAGCGGACCAAGCCTCACGTCAACGTGGGCACGATGGGCCACATCGACCATGGCAAGACGACACTGACGGCTGCCATCACGCGCGTGCTGTCCGAACAGGTCGGCGGCCAGGCCACGGCCTTCGACGAGATCGACAAGGCACCCGAGGAGCGTGAGCGCGGCATCACGATCTCCATCGCGCACGTCGAGTACGAGACGGCCAACCGGCACTACGCGCACGTCGACATGCCCGGCCACGCCGACTACATCAAGAACATGATCACCGGCGCCGCCCAGGTGGACGGCGCCATCCTGGTGGTGTCCGCCGCTGACGGCCCGATGCCCCAGACGCGTGAGCACGTGCTGCTCGCCCGCCAGGTCGGCGTGCCCTACATCGTGGTCGCCCTCAACAAGGTCGACATGGTCGACGATGAGGAGCTGCTCGAGCTGGTCGAGCTCGAGGTACGCGAGCTGCTCAGCGAGTACGAGTTCCCCGGCGACGACGTGCCGGTGGTCCGCGTCTCCGCGCTGAATGCGCTGGAGGGCGACGCGGCTGCCGCCGAGCAGGTCGTCGAGCTGATGAACGCGGTCGACGAGTACGTACCCGAGCCCGAGCGCGACACCGAGCGCCCGTTTCTGATGCCGATCGAGGACGTCTTCTCGATCACTGGCCGCGGCACCGTGGTGACCGGCAAGATCGAGCAGGGCATCATCAACTCCGGTGACGAGGTCGAGATCGTGGGCATCCGCGAGACGCAGACCACCACGGTGACCGGCGTCGAGATGTTCCGCAAGATCCTCGATCAGGGCCAGGCGGGCGACAACGTCGGCCTGCTGCTGCGCGGCACCGGCAAGGACGAGGTGGAGCGCGGCCAGGTCTGCACCCGCAAGGGCGCGATCACCCCGCACACCAAGTTCGAGGCGCAGGTCTACGTGCTCACCAAGGACGAGGGCGGGCGGCACAAGCCGTTCTTCTCGAACTACCGCCCGCAGTTCTATTTCCGCACCACCGACATCACCGGTGTGGTCGAGCTGCCGTCGGGCACCGAGATGTGCATGCCGGGCGACAACACCGAGATGACCGTCGAGCTGATCAACCCGATCGCGATGGACGAGGGCTTGCGCTTCGCCATCCGTGAGGGCGGGCGCACTGTGGGCGCCGGCCGGGTCACCAAGATCGTCCAGTAACCCGGGTTTCCGGCGAACAGTCAGGCACTCAGATGGCAGCACCTCGGATCCGGATGCGGCTCAAGGCCTACGACCACGAGATCGTGGACCAGTCGGCGCAGAAGATCACCGAGACGGTGCTGCGCACCAATGCCAAGGTGCGGGGCCCGGTGCCGCTGCCGACCGAGAAGCATCGCTACACGGTTGTGCGGTCTCCCCATAAGGACAAGGACTCGCGCGAGCACTTCGAGATGCGGATCCACAAGCGCCTGATCGACGTGATCGATCCCACCGACAAGACGGTCGACTCGCTCCAGCGTCTCGACCTGCCCGCCGGCGTAGAGATCGAGCTCAAAGTCCAGCCCTAGCGCGCTATCCGCCCGCGAGCGGGCGCTGTGGGGTAGATGGGATCAGTTCCTAGGCGAGGTTCTTGAAGTCGTAGTAGCCGCGCTTGACGTAGTGATCGATGATTGCTGCGCGGTGGTCCCGGGTCTCGGTGTCGTGGGCGTTCCTCGTTGCGTCCAGTAGGGAGCGGACTGGGTCTTCCCAGCTGGCGTGGTCCCATTCGTTGGCGGCGCTGTCGAGCATCCGACGGGTGAGCCTCGTGGCTGTCGCTGGTCTGGATGTCGCGATGTTTGCGAGGCGTTCAATGGCGTCGTGTCCAAGCCATTCGGGGCTTCCGGCGGCGAGGGTGGTCTCGAGTCCGGCTAGCGACCAGTCGTCGTCAAGCTTCGAGGACACGAATGTGGGCGCAAAGGCGCTGGCCTCGAGTGGATGCTGCTCGGGGCTGTCGCCGATGGCATCGAGTCGCCAGTTCCACAAGTCACGGATGCGTCGTAGGACCTCCGCCGGGACATCGCCTTCGGTATTTCGGAGTGCCCGCCCGACGAAGTCCATGCTGTGGGCGGCCAGTGCGTCATCGGCGAAGTTGAACCAGCGCTCAAGCAGCTGCCGGGGCAGTTTGCCGCGCCAATGGAAGATGACGAGGTGTTCGGCGAGCTTTTGGTCCGCTTCATTCGAGTTGGATAGGTCTCGGTGGCCGCTGGTCGGAACTCGCTTGATCGCGGCCTCGTACTCGGTTCGCAGCAGGTCAAACACGGGGTCAAAGGGCTCGCGCCAGCAGATGTAGGTGTTCCACGCAGCATCCCGGAGGCTGACGTGTTCAGGCGACGCGGGGAATATGCGGTGGAGATGCGCGTTGACCCATCCTTCGTCGATGAGAGCGAGCCAAGGCAGGTACTCCCCGTAGACGGCACGAACCGCCACCGACGGGTCGGTCGCTGGGTTGAGATGTGCCGCAAGGAGGTCACGGACTTCGGGCATTTCGTCGAAACCGGTTTTGTTGTCGGCGCCATCATCGGCGAGTTCGCGCCGGCACCACAGCGCATAGGACATCACTGAGCGCATCGCCTTGCCCCGGTTTGTGTTCATCGAAAGCGTGAGAGGGCCCATCGTGGCGGTCCTAGATGCCACATGGGCCTCATATGCCGGCGACGGTGTGTTTGGTGGCGGGTGGGGTCCAACGATCTGGACATTGCCCATGTCGGAGGCCTCACGTGCCGGTGACGGGTCCGGATCGTTCATGAGCGTTGCCAGGAGATGCCAAACCGTCTCGCGGAAGCGGAAGGGAATGCGGTTGTCTCGGTCGCCGACGCCCGTCTGGATCAATGACGCGACCTCGCCTCGCGCCCACCGCCATCCCGGGTCGCGATCCCAGCCGGGATCGTCGCCATCCTCTTCGAAGGGATGTCCGACGACCGACGACATCAGGGCCAGCACAGGCTCCCAGTCGAACTGCACGCCGCTCTTGATTGCCGATTGAAAGCCGTCCAGGCAGTGGCGAACGTACGTGGGGTCCAGCGTCGCGAGGCTGTCGGCGATTGGCGCGAATTCGGGTGCGCGTTCCGCGACAGCCTCCTTGACGACGCGCCCCAGGTCCTCCATTGAGGCGCTGAAGTGAGGCCGCTCGGAGTCTGGACGCCAGGCTCTGAGGTAGTCGGCGACCTTGGAGGGCGGCCAATCGTCCATCTCGTCTTTGGACAGCGGGCTGTCTGGACCCGAGTCGGTCGTTATCCAGCTGACGAAGTCAGGATGCTCAGCGTCGCCGTAGCGCGTGACGTGACTCCGGTAGAGCTCCGCTGCTCGGTCGGATAGGTGGTCGGCCACGTAGCTCAACCAGTCGCGCTGCCAGTCAGCGATGTAGCCAGACTCTTCGTCTCCGGTAGGGGTCGTGTCGTCGGACGCAGTTCGCCACTCGCGGAATCTCTCAAGGTCGGGTCCGGCGTAGACCCACTCCATAAAGCGCTGGCGTGCCTCGGCCGAGGCGTCTCCGAAGCGGTGCCGCAGCAAGGCTGCGTACTCGTGGCGCAGCCGGTAATCGTCGAACAAGTTCCTGTCCGAAATGCGTTCGCTGGCCAGTGTCTCGCCACCGTCGGCGTGTGCCAGCACGTGCAATGCGATGCGGCGGTGCAGAGATGTCGCCTTCTCGAGCTGAACCACCACGGCCTCGAGTGCGTGCGCCGAGGTGCTCGCAAAGCGAACCGCTGCATCCCTCACCGCCGAGACAAGGAGGCTGGCAACGTCACGGTCGGAGTTCTGAGCGTGGTCTTCGACCGCCGGCCGCCAGATATAGGAGTGATTGGCTTCGTCGGCCGACTCGCCTGCATATGTGCTCAGTCTCAGCGCATCGTTGAGCAGCGCCGAGAACATCCGCACGGCGTCAAGGCCCGCCGCGTCCACCAGGTCGGGCAGGAATTGCTCGATCGCCCGGCCGTATGCCCAGTCGGACAGTTGACTGACAGGCTGTGGCCGCAGCAACGAGGCCGCTTCGTCGGCCTCATCGGATGCGTGCGCATCCGACTGCGGCTCAAGTCGCAACAGCTCTCTCGCGACCCGCGCGCTCATGTCGACTTCGCCAATGCGCGCGAGACGCGAGATCGTCGCCGCCGCCTCATCTGCGAACTGATCGCCGAACCGAAAGCCCAACGGCTCTCTCAGCCACTCCAACACCTTCGGGGCCAGCCGACCGAAGTGGTCGTCAGGCAGAGCTCCCACGATCCTCAGCGCGGTTTGCGTGGCGACCGGATTGTCCGATGCCGGCAACGCCTCAAGAACGGACATCACGGCATCGGGCGCGAGCGGCACCATGCGCACGAGGTAGCGCCCCTCCGGCCACGGTGGGAACCGTACGGAACCCTGCTCTCCGTTGTGTATCGCGCTCGGTGGTGCAGAGAAGAATTCGCGCGCGGCCAGAGGCGCAACCCACTCAGGGTTCTCCAGCCGATCGAAGAAATACGCCCGGTTCTCCCTGCGGGCAACCTGCACCTGCAGCAGATCCAGCTGGGCGTCGTCGGGCGGCGTCCAAGCACTCATCGGCTGTTCGCCTCACGCAGCAACCCGTCGAGGTCTGCGATGTTGTCCTGAGCACGCTTCGAGATCACCATCAGAAACCGCTCAAACGCCAAGAAATTGTCGGTCCATTCACGATCGGCAGTCGGCGGCAATTTCTTGTCCCAACCGTGTGCGAACTTCACTGCATCGCTGTAGGTCGTCTTCCAGAGCCCGAATAGGAATGGAGGATGTGGACCAGGCCCGGCCAATGCCTCGAAGCGAGGTGTTGCGAGAGTCGCTTTGCGCCTCCTGATCGTGACGTGCCGTTCAAGCAATCTGGCCACGTCGTCAATGAACTCGGCCGAAACTTCAGCTTGGCTCGGGCCGGCGGCGGGCCGAATCCGCTCGTCGAGCGACGGACCGGAACCATCGGCGGGGAATCCGTCGGCGATCCAGCGCTTGCGTACCTTTTCCACGAGCGGCTCGTAGTCCAACCTTGGAAGCTTGAGTGTGCCGTTGATTGCGTTCGGAAGGTGGAGGACGAGTTCGCGAATCGCGTGCGCGATGAAGTGGACCCTGCCGGGGAAATCTTCGTCCATCGCCATCCGCAGCGCTGCCAAGTACAACGGGGTGAGATGCGGTGCCGTCCGGTCGAACCAGTCTCGAAGTTCTGCGCGCTCGGAGTTCCACCAAGCCTCAGTCGCTTGGCGGGGCACCGCAGGCCCATAGTCGGCGCTGGGCCCATCTTCGGGCGGTCCACAATCGAACACGCTCACATGATGCCCCCAGCAGTCCGGCGCGCCACGGCGGTTTTTTCAGGCCAGAGGCCCGCCTCGTCGCGCCGTCGTCAACGCGCGGGGTTTCGTACAGGCGCTATGCCGAGGTGTCAGCTAGGGCGGTGAGCTGCCCCCTTCGACGCTCGCGGGATCGAGCGTTACCCCGCCGCAGTCGCTCAGCACCTCGAAAACGGGCGCGCCAGCCCTACCATCGCGGGCTGTGCGGGTTGTTGATGTGTCGTGTGGGGGATCTCCGTGTCCGGAGGTCTGACACCTGAGCAGCTGGCTCGTCGTGACATTGATGAGCAGTTGGTGGCGTGCGGCTGGGTGGTGCAGGACTACAAGAGTGCGGCGGTGGCTGCGGCCCCGGGTGTCGCCGTTCGTGAAGTCCAGACCGCGGCGGGTCCGGCCGACTACGTGCTCTATGTGGATGGCCAGGCGGTTGGTGTCATCGAGGCGAAGAAGGTCGGCAGCACGCTCACCGGGGTTGAGTATCAGACTCGCAAGTACAGCTCCGCGTACCCCGATGAGCTGCCGGCGTTCGAGGTCGATGGGGCGCTGCCGTTCGGCTATGAGTCCACAGGTGCTGAGACGCGGTTCACGAGCGGTTTGGACCCTGTGCCGGTCAGTCGTCGGGTGTACACGTTCCATCGGCCTGAAACCTTGGCCCAGTGGCACGAGGACTTTGTCAATGGCCGTGGTGCCGGTCTGCGTGCTGGCATCCCGCTGCTGCCGGAGCTCGATGTCGCTGCAGGTGCATCAAACTTGTGGCCCGCCCAAGCCGAAGCGATCCGCAATCTTGAGCAGTCCCTGCGGGAGAACCGGCCCCGGGCGCTCATCCAGATGGCGACTGGCTCGGGCAAGACCTTTACCGCCGCCAATGTCTGTTACCGGCTGCTGCTTCACGCTGGAGCTGAGCGAGTCCTGTTCCTCGTCGACCGGGCGAATCTGGGCCGCCAAGCTCTCCGGGAGTTCCAGGGCTTCACCACTCCCGACGACGGCCGCAAGTTCAGCGAGCTGTACAACGTCCGCCATCTCACGTCGTCTCGTCTCGCTATGGCTGGCGAGGCTGCCACCAAGGTGCACATCTGCACGATTCAGCGGCTGCATTCGATCCTGCGAGGCGACGAGGCCGACGATTTCGACGAGAGCCTCGACGAGCTGAGCGGTTTCGAGGCGGCTCCGGCAGCCCCGGTCGAGGTTGCCTACAACCCGGCGGTGCCGATCGAGTCCTACGACGTGATCATCGTTGACGAGTGCCACCGTTCCATCTATGGAGTGTGGCGTCAGGTGCTTGAGTACTTCGACGCGTTCCTCGTGGGTTTGACGGCGACGCCCGGCATTCAGACGTTCGGGTTCTTCGACCAGAACCTCGTGATGGAGTACGGGCACGCCCAGGCGGTGGCCGACCGGGTGAACGTGGACTTCGACGTGTTCCGCATCCGCACCGAGATCACCGAGTCCGGCGGTACTGTCCCTGCTGATTTCGTCACGGACTTCCGCGACCGCGATACTCGCGAAGTCCGGTTCGAGAAGATCGACGAGGACATCGACTATGACGCCAACGAGCTGGACAAGCGAGTGGTGGCACCCGATCAGATCCGCACCGTGGTGCGCACGCTGCGTGATTCGCTTCCCGAGATCTTCCCCGACCGTGAGCGCCGGGACGACGGTCTGCTGGAGCATGTCCCCAAGACGCTGATCTTCGCCAAGGACGACAGCCACGCCGATGACATCGTCCAGGTCGTCCGCCAGGAGTTCGGGCTCGGCAACGAAGGTGCGGTGAAGATCACCTACCGCTCCGGCGATGCGGGCAACAAGCCCGAGGAGCTGTTGGCCCAGTTCCGCACCAGCTACCAGACCCGCATCGCGGTGACCGTGGACATGATCGCGACCGGCACCGATGTGAAGCCGATCGAGTGCGTGGTGTTCATGCGCATGGTGCGAAGCCGCAACTTCTTCGAGCAGATGAAGGGGCGCGGGGTACGGGTGATCGACAGCGACCAGCTGCGCGCGGTCACGCCCGATGCGACGGTCAAGGACCGCTTCGTGATCGTGGACGCCGTCGGCGTCACCGACGCCGAGCTGCACGACACGGTGCCGATGGAACGCCAGCGGACAGTGAGCTTCGACAAGCTGCTACACGACATCGGGCTTGGCTCGACCAACCCCGATGTCGTGTCGTCGCTGGCGTCGCGACTCACCCGACTGAACCGACGCATGACCGCCGAGGACCGGGCCGAAGTCGAGAAGGTCGCCGGCGTCGAGTTGAGCGACCTGGTCCGCAGCATGGTGAACGCGCTGGATGTCGACCGGCAATACGAGACAGCCGCCGCAGCAGTGGGTGGCGATGAGCCCACGACTGAACAGATCGAAGCAGCCGGCACACAGATGATCAAGGAAGCCGTGAAGCCGCTGGCCGGCAACGCAGCGTTGCGCGAGAAGCTGGTCGATGTTCGGCGCAGCTACGAGCAGATAATCGACACCGCCTCCAAGGACAAAGTGATCTCCGGCGAGTTCTCCAAGGAGGCAGCGGACCGTGCGAAGGCCCAGGTCGAGTCGTGGCGCCAGTTCATCGAGGACAACAAGGACGAGATCACCGCCCTGCAGGTCCTCTACGGCCAGCCCTATGGCGGGGGTCTGAGCTACGACGACATCAAAGAACTGGCGAACGCAATCGCGCGCCCGCCACATCGCTGGACTCCCGACGACCTCTGGGAGGCCTACGAGACGCTCGATGCCTCCAAGGTGCACGGCTCAGGCCATCGCGTCAGCACCGACCTGGTCAGCCTCGTCCGCTACACGCTCGGCGAAGCCGATGAACTCGTCGCCTACCCCGATCTCGTGGACGACCGCTTCCAAGCGTGGTTGCTGCAACAAGCGAGCGCCGGTCGAACGTTCTCACAAGAGCAGGCAGCCTTCTTGGAGCTGATCAGGGATCGCATCGCCACCAACCTCGGCATCGAACCTAAAGAACTGATGGCCCCACCATTCAGCACCCAAGGCGGCCTCGGAAGAGCCCAGCAACTCTTCGGCGACGAACTCGACACTCTGCTCGGCGAACTCACCCTGGCCCTCGCCGCATGACGGCTGACCTACCTCCGGGCTGGTTCTGGACGACATTGGGCGAGATTGCCGACTGGAGCAGCGGTGGAACCCCGCGGCGCACCGAGGAGAGCTACTACGGCGGAGACATTCCTTGGGCCGTCATCGGCGACCTGAACGATGAGGTCGTTACTCAGTGCAAGGGTTCAATCACCCATGAGGGGCTGAGCAACAGCAGCTGCAAGATCGTTCGCCCAGGAACAATCTTGATCGCGATGTACGGGTCAATCGGCAAGTTGGGCATCGCCGGGATGCCTATGGCAACCAATCAGGCGATTGCTTCGGCAGTCCCTCGCATCAGCAGCCAGTACCTCTTCTATTTCTTGCTCGCCCAGCGCAGCCAACTAGCGGAAGCCGGCAAGGGTGCGACGCAGCGCAATATCAGCCAGACGATTCTCAAGGCTTGGCCCATTCCTGTAGCCCCACCCGTGGAACAGGACCGCATCGTCGCCGTCATCGAAGAGCACATCTCCCGCCTCGACGCGACTGAGACAGCGCTCTTGACTGCACAGCAGAAGGCCGACGCGCTGCTGAAGGCGGTGGTGGGTCAGGAGTGTCGCGGTTCGTGGGCGACCGTTCCGCTCGCAGAGATCATCACTTCTCTCCGGAACGGAGTCTTTGTCTCACGGCCGGCAGCGGAGCCGCCTGGCCGACCGATCTATCGAATCAGTGCGGTTCGACCTCTTCGGCTTCGAATCGAAGATATCCGGTACGCCCTTCCAGAGCCCAAGAGGGCTGACGAGTACGCTGTGAATTCGGGTGACGTGCTGTTCACTCGGTATAGCGGTAATCCGAGCTATGTCGGTGCGGCGGCGGTCGTTCCCGACGCGGGCAGCGGGGTGCTGCATCCCGACAAGCTGATCCGTGTGGTGGTCGACCGGGCTCAGATCCTGCCCGAGTGGCTCGCTGCGTATATCTCGGTGGGCGAAGGCCGTCGCCAGGTCGAGATGAGGCTCAAGACCACGGCTGGCCAAGTCGGGATCTCTGGGAGCCAACTCAAGAGCGTCCCCGTTGCGATACCGCCTGTCGGCTACCAGCGTTCCGCCGTTGCGAGAATCGTCGGCGTCATGGCCGACCAGCAGCGCATCGAGCAGCAGTTGACGACGTTGCGAGCGAAGTTGTCGGTGCTGAGGCGCTCAATTCTTGCTTGCGCTTTCGCAGGCCAGCAATTGCCGCAAGACTTGGACGACGAGATGGCAGAGGTAATTGTGGGCTGAGTTTCCGACGTGAGACGAGCCCGACGACCTCGGCAGCGTGTGGATCTCCTCCTTGCAGCCGGAGGTGACGGCTGTCTTGCCGGCCGATCAACGCTGCGATCAGCATGGCTAGATTCGGATGCCGCCCAACGCAGTTCGTGATCGGAGTAGTCGGAAGTGATTCACGGCGAATGGTGGGTCGACAAGCGCAAGCGGTACCCGCGTCCGTACGTCCCGCCGCGTCACACCGCGGCTGGCGAACTGCTTGATGAGGGCTTCACAGGCTGGCGGCTTGAGACCCTCGGTCCGTTGTTGCCTAGGCCGACTGATGCGGTCGCATCGAATGGCCGCGCGGACGGCCCGACTGAGCCACTGACGATATGGGGCACTGATTTTGACGGGCACCTCTACAGCCTGCTCAGCGCCCACCATCCGCAGACTTTGCGCCAGATGCCCAGCGTTTACGGCGGTGTGCAGATCTGGCATGTGGGTGCGATCGTCAAGTCGCGCGACGCCTGGGTCGAGCCGGATGAACTCGTCGACCAAGTGGATGTGTACTTCGGCGACCTGGACGCGTGGGCTTCGGATCCTTCGGAGCTCCACGACGAACATGATTGGGAATCTGACGTGCTGTCGATCTCCGTGGGGAGGCACTCGGCGACGGCGTCCGTAGCGGACGCCGAAATCGAGGTGAGGTGGGGCCGAGATGTGAGTTCGTCGATCGAGCGCGTGTCCGCCAGCCCCGGCGCGCTCATTCGGATCATCGACACATTGCCGATCTTCGCCGTTGCGGACAAGTGGTCCCGGCCATTGAGCCAGTTGATGTCGCTGTTGATGATGGGCACCAGTGGCGTGACACACATGCGAGCACGGCTCGCGGGGACATCGGCAACGAGCCGACCCGCCTATCTGGATGTACGGTTCCCGCAACCGTTCGACGCGAACCGGCAGTTTGACTCTGAGTCCAGCATCGTTGGACGCCAGCACGAGATGTTGGCGACCCGCAAAGCTCTGAAGAGTGAGGGAATTGCGTGGAGCCAGCTGCTGCCCGCCTACTTCGCTGCGATCGACGACGATGGGTTTATGACGACTCTTTCACTGCTGACAGCTTCGCAGGAGAAGACGGAGGGCTTCAGATTCGATGATTCACTCCTGTACGCCTTCAATGGAATCGAGAGCCTCCACAGCACCAGATTCGTCGGCCACGTCACCGAGGAAGCACAGGTCGCGAAGGCACTGCGGGAACTGAAGCGGCAGGTCCCTCCAGAGTTCAAGGCGGCAATAAATCCGCGGCTGGCGACCAGTCGACGCAAATGGATGCGCGAGAAGCTTGCGGAGGTGCTGGGCATCTGCGGCGGAACGGCCTCGGCCCTCCAGTCGGCGTGCCCTGACTTGGTGTCGGTGCTCAACGATGCCCGATTGGCTGTCGCACACGCACGAACCGAGCAGCTGAGCGTGCAAGAACAAGTCGATGCGCTCGTCTCGACACAATGGCTCTTGCGGCACGGACTACTCCAGGCCCTCGGGCTCGACGCTGACGCTTGTGACAACCTCATCCTGCGTCATCTTCAGTTCAAGCGTCATGTCCGAGAACTGACCGAGCTCCACAGCCCCGAGGCCCGCGGCGGCCAATCGAACTGATGAGGCGGCGGCGCTTATGGGTGACGCAGTGAGGCTGGGTTTCGATTCGGTGAGCCGCGATGCATGCGTGTGTCGGCCTTCGTCACGCGGCGATCATGGGCGGATGCGGTCCCGTCGGTACGGCCGTCGAGGATCGCTGCCAGCGACCGCCCGTGCATCTCGGTGAACAGAGGCGGTACTGCTTCGCCGATCATGGCCCGTACGGCCGTCGCGCCCCAGTCATCCAGCGAGTTTCCCCAGTCGAAGTCCTGAGGAATCGTTTGCAAGTGTGCGCACTCGAAGGGGCTCAAGAGGCGGTTTTCAAATGGATGAATGGTGTTGTCTGATCCGACGTGACCGCTGGCCGTTGTGATGGTCGGTGCCGGAGCGCCCGGCCGCATTCGTGAGTAGCTCGATCGCCGAAAACCGCGCACCAACCGGTAGCTGCCGTCCGCCTCTTGCACCACCGGTCGCAGGAGAGGCCTAGTGCACGCGGGGCAGACCGCATCGTCAGCATCCACTTGTACGTCACACTTCGCCTCGCAGAACGTGGTGTCCCAAGCGCGCCCGCCGGAGTTAGGCGGGATCGCTGCGACCATGCGGTACCGGTGGTCTGAGCCCCAAACAGGCACTGAGTGCATCGGGGTCGATGGATCGTGTGCGGTCTCGTAGCTTGCCGCGTCGAGTTTCACCGGGTCGAGTTGCTCTAGGGCTTCCTTGAGCGTCGTCCAGTTGCCGTCCTCTGCCGACGCGGTTGGCTCGGGGTAGGGGATGCATCCTGATTCAGCGAGGGAAGCGATTGCCAGTTCATCACGCCGAATGAATGTCATAAAGGCCCGCACGCGGCGCTGTGGCACGCCGTAATCGGCCAGATCGGTAAGGAATGGGTAACACTCGTAGTGCGGTTCGAGCAGTTCCCGGAGTAGCACGGCAGCCGAGATTGGCGCCGGTTCGTCGTTTCGAGGGTCGAGGACCAGCCGCGAGAGAAAGGCCGCGACGTTCTCGACCACAACGAGCCGCGGCCGAAGTCCGTTCGCCACTTGGGCGACTACTTCGACGAGCAAGTTGCGACCGTCACGACTGCCTGCAGCGGCGTCTTCCTCGCGTCCCCGACCACCGCGCGCCGTGCTCATTCCCTGACACGGCGGGCAGGCCGAGAGCAGCGCTGGCGACTCAGTGCCCACTTCGCTCCGGAATGACGAAATGACCTCGCGCCAAGTGAACCGGAGATCGCCCAGCACCCCGCACGCGCCCTCGTGGTTTGCTAGCGCGACCGCGAGGCGGCGTTGCTCGATCTCCGCCATGACGTTGAAGGTGAAACCCGCTTTCGCGTAACCGAGGTCTCCGGCTCCGCAGTTGGAGAAGAGGCTCACTGCGCTCAGCGCTCCGGAGCCCATCTCAAGCGCTTTCACCGTCAGGCGGCCCGGACTCGCTGGCAACCTGCAGCGACGCCTGGCGCGCTTGGAGGAAATCGGCGTTGGATCGTCTTGTCTTCGCCAACAGGTCGTTCCATGTCGTATGAACAACGGTGCCGTCGTCGATGTAGCGGCGGAGCAAGTCGGCCTGCATATTGTCGGCAAGATCGATTTTGTCGACGATCAGGTGAAACATGCAGCCGCGTGCCCAGTGACCGGTCAAGGCCTGTTCCTGCTCCCGCATGGAGGCGAAGACAGTGATGTAGTGGTAGAAGCGAGTGAAGTCGTCCCGCCCGAGTCCCGCATGCGGTCGCTTGATTTCAATGCAATGAAGCTGGCCCGAAGTCTCCATCATGATGAAGTCAGGGCGTCGACGAAAATCTTCTGCGGGCAGATCCAGATCGCTCGGCCAGCGTTCTTGAACTAGCTCGGCATACCGGTCAGCGAAGGTTCTCAGCGTTTGGTTGTCCGAGACGACTTCCCACTCTGGGTTGATTAGCCAGGGGGCGCTACGCAGGATCTTTTGCAAGCTCAATTCGTCAACGGGCTCTGAACGATCTCGCGCTAGGGCAGCTTCGAGACTCGAAATGGCCTCGACCCGCCCTCTGGCTACTTGCGCGTACGAGGCGAGCGCGGCGACCTCCGTGCGCCGAAACAGCTCTACGAGGCGACCCAGTGCATCAGAGTTGCCACTTGTCAGCTGCGCCAGATCGGCAAAGCTCTCGACGAGCAGGTGGTGAGGCGCGACGGAGAGCACGAATTGGACGAGGCGTTCCAGGTACTCCGAATCCTTGAGCTTCTCCTCGGAAACCGACCTGCCGAGCATCTTGGTGAGTTCGACAGCAGAATCGACGAGTTCATCGTCGCCGAACGTGTTTCGCGCCCTCGACTCGACTCCCGACCTCTCAAGCACCCGCGTGGCCATCGACTGCTCGTGCACCGGAATGGCCGACAGCGCAACTTGCTTCACCAACTGCTGGCCATACAGCTTGAGCGCTTCGCCTTCTTCGGAGTTCCAGAGGATGTCTTGCCGGTCCGTCCTGATGAGATCGTCGTGACCGTCGACATCCAGCCAGTCGGCCACAACCTCGCCCACGAGGTACGACCGGACGACGAACTCTCCGCTGTAGCCGGAACTCTGTTCGAAGTCCCGGGTCGTGGCAACGATCTTGTTCCTCGCATAGATGCGGACACCGGCGTCTTCGTCGTTCTTGTAGGCACTCTTGGCCTTCGCGACCCAGCCCGTGACTGGCAACTCCCTGTCTCCACACGGCACTGGGCGATCGTCCAGGAGGATTCGGGTTTGCTCGTCAACTTCGATCTCGAAAGGCGGCAGGGGCTGCGCCCCAAAGAGTGGTTCTCTGAGGTTCAGAACCGCGATCTCGAAGTCGGTCGTGCCTCGAAATATGCGAGCGAGTTGGCGGAGGAACACCTCCGCTGGGGGAACACGCTTCGGAAGGAACTGCCGCAGCGTCACTCTGGTGCCACTCGTTTCCCGCCATGTCCGGTCGAGGTCACCGGACGTGACCGGGGCGGCGCCCGGCTCGTCCCTGATGATCTCGCCGTAGTCCATGACGAAATGGCTCACTTGGTACTGGCCATCGACGAGTTCGCCTCCTGCCGAGACGATTTCGATCTGGCGGCAGATACCAAATGGTGCGAGCTTGCCGATTCCCTTGCGGCCCATGACGGGTCTGTTGAATCGTGGCGATCTCGGCCCGTTCACCGAGCGCGTTCGACGGTCACCGCCGACATCGAGGAATAGGAGTTGCGCTTCTTCGGGACTCATTCCATGGCCGTCGTCTTCGACGATGATGTCCCACGGCTGACCGTCGTTGTCGGGTTTGTCAAGCTGCGTGCCCATGGGCAGGCTCACGGTCACATGGGTTGCATCGGCGTCATGGCTGTTGGCGATCAACTCGGCTACGACAGCGGACGCCCGGTCGTAGAGCCTCACTCCGAGCTTGTCGATTGTGAGCCGAGAGATGTTGAGCTTGTAACTCTCAGCGTCCCCGTCTGCGCTCATCGGTCGCACTTCCAGCCGCGTGGCCATGCGCGCTGTGACTGCGATCTGGACGCTCCGTCGGGCATCGCGTCAAGCTAGCGCTATGGCCTCGCGACCCTGATCCGATTTTCGGAGCGTTGCATTGGGTCACGACTGAGCGGCCAGCAAATTGCTGGCACGAATGAGAGAGCTTGGCTCAAGACTGGCGGGGTGGGTGACGCGGATGGCCCTTGGCGTCAACTGCCTCGACCGCTGGAACTAGCTCCCGCTGCAACTGCCTGCCAGAGGATCGGACTCGCTCGACGGTGGCGGCGGTTGGAATGCTCCAGGTGGTACGTCCTCGGGGCCAGCAGTACCGATGGGCGTGTAGCCGTAGCGGCTGACGACGCGCCCGCGGGAGGAGCGTTTCCTGTCGGCGCGCCCGTCACGGCTCATCTTCGACTCCTGCGCTTGCCAGCTGTCCTGTGGAATGAACGCTAGTGACTCGACATCGCGACGCAGTAGCAGGAATCCGCCGGTCGGCGGACGTAACGTGAGCCGGTGCCTGCTCAGGATCCGAAGGCTCTGGTGCAGAAGCTGTGGGACTTCTGCGATGTGCTGCGTGATGACGGCTTGTCCTATGGCGACTACTTGGAGCAGCTCACGTACTTGCTGTTCTTGAAGATGGCCGATGAGCAGTATGTGTTGCTGGGAGGCGACCGCATCGTGCCGGTCGAGCACGACTGGCAGTCGTTGTTGAGCCGTTCGGGTAGGGAGCTCGAAGACCACTACAGCGATGTGCTGGCCGCGCTGGGCACCGGCGAGGACATGCTCGGCGTGGTTTTCCACAAGGCTCGGAACCGCATCCAGACGCCGGCCAAGCTGGAGCAGCTCATCAAGGAGTTCATCGATCAGCACGAGTGGATGAGCTACGACGCCGACCTCAAGGGTGACGCATACGAGGGCCTGATCGAGAAGACCGCCCAGGAGGGTGCGCGGGGAGCGGGCCAGTACTTCACGCCCCGGGCGCTCATCAACGCCATCGTCGACGTGATGCAGCCAGAACCCGGCCACCGCATCTGCGACCCCGCATGCGGCACCGGCGGGTTCTTCCTTGGCGCATATCGATCGATCGTCGAACGCCACTCGCCGTTGGAGCCCGATCAGGCCGAGCACTTGCGGTCGGGTGCGTTCACCGGTTGGGAGATCGCCGATCTGCCTGCGCGGCTGTGCGCGATGAACATGTTGCTGCACGGCATCGAGAGCCCCGAGTCGGACTCGCCGATCATCGTGGACGACGCGCTTCGGGACTCGCCGGGCAGGCCGTTCGACATGGTGCTGACTAACCCGCCGTTCGGCCGGTCGTCATCGGACAGCTACGAGCGGGAGGACTTCTGGGCGACGACGCGCAACAAGCAGCTCAACTTCGTCCAGCACGTCGTGAGCCTGCTGCGTATCGGCGGCGACGCGGCAGTGGTGGTGCCCGACAACGTGCTGTTCGAGGCAGGCGCGGGCGAGACGATCCGCCGCCGGCTGCTGCACGATTGCGAAGTCCACACGCTGCTGCGGCTGCCGACGGGGATCTTCTACGCCCAGGGCGTGAAAGCCAATGTGCTGTTCTTCCGCCGCCGCGAGGGCGCCGAGGACCCGTGGACCCGTGAGCTGTGGGTGTATGACCTGCGCACGAACAAGCACTTCACGCTCAAGCAGAATCCGCTCACCCGAGCCGACCTGGACGACTTCGTCTCCTGCTACCGAGCCGACGCCCGCCACAAGCGTGAAGAATCCGAACGGTTCAAGCGCTACACCTACGACGAGCTGATCGCCCGCGACAAAGTCAGCCTCGACCTGTTCTGGCTCCGAGACGAAAGCCTCGAAGACGCCGACAACCTGCCACCGCCCGATGTCCTAGCCGCGAAGATCGCCGAAGACCTCGAAGCTGCCCTCGCCGAGATCCAAGTCCTGGCCGACAGCCTCGCCGCCTCAACCAAGCCCGAGTGAGCGACTCCTTCGTTGGGCCAATCTGAAGCTGAGTGGCGAACAGGGCAGGTTGTCGTTGTGCGATGCCATCCGTCCGCCAATTGGCGCAGCGGCGGTAGACGGCATTCGGCGGGATTGGGAGAGTCGGCGCTTCGAGCGCTCATGAGCGTCTTGGATCATGTCGAGCCCGCCAGAACGTTGAACGCTTCGGAGTTGGCTGCTTCGAGCGCTCGCTTGGTGCTGTCTCGGCGCTGGCGTGATCCATCAGCGAACGGAGCCGCAGCATCAGCCCGCCGAGCAGGATTGTGAGCCGCGCGTAGATGCTCGTCCATTCGCTAAAGCGCGGATCGTTGTCATTGAAGCGCGGAAGCCCCTTCAGCAGCTTCATCGCTTCGATCACGTCCTCAAACGCCGCTAGCAGCGGTGCGAGCGCGATCTCTGGTGCTGGATGCCCTTGGTCGGGTGCTTCGGTGCTGGCTCGTTCCGCCAGTGCGTCCAACCGCACCCCGCAACCGCCGATCCGCATTGCGAGCCGCGCGTGCCCTTGCGCCCATTCGCCTGAGAGTGGATCGTCGTCGAAGCGCGGAAGCTCATCCAGCAGCCTCGCTGCTTCAATCACGTCCGCCATGGCCGCCAGCAGCAGTCCGAGGATGTCGATGGGCGCTGCCCGATCTTGCACAGGCCGCAGGATCGGTTCGCTGGCCTTGTACTCCTGCAATTGGCGCAGCCGTTCGCGCTGCGCCTCCGCTATCGCTTCGTCGCCGATGATTGCGGGCAGAGGTTGGTTCCACCGAGCGCGCTGCGCCTCAGATGCTGCATCGGCTGCGCGACGGCGGCGGAATCGACGTAGCACGTCAACAGCTCATTGGCCGAGAGCATCGGCTAATTCTGTTGTGCATCCGTGCCTCGGTTTCCCCGGCAGCTCAGTTATCCGCCCGCGAGCGGGCGGACTAGATGCACCTCTGACGTTGGGGTGAGGACTTCGAGCCAGGGGTCGGGGATGATCTCGCCGTCGATGGCGACTGCCGTTGAGGACGTCTCGACGAGGTGTGCGTTGAGCGACGGGTAGAGCTCTGCGAGCTGACGCACCAGGTCGCGCACATTCGTAGCGTCGATGGTGACCTCAGATGTGCCGCCGGTGTGCTGGCGCTGGTCGGTCGAGAAGTGAACGACCGCCATCGAGTCGCCCCGACGAATCGGCTCAGCGGCTTCGGGCTGCGATCAGCTCTCGGCGGCCGTCAGCGCTTCCAGCACTCGCGGTGGCGAGAGCGGCAGGTCGCTGATGCGCACGCCGGTGGCATCGGCCACAGCGTTGGCCATCACCGGCAGCGGCGGCACGATGCCCACCTCGCCGACACCGCGCACGCCATAGGGATGCGACGGGTTCGGCACCTCCACGATGCAGGTCTCGATCATCGGCAGGTCCGATGCCACCGGGATGCGGTAGTCGAGGAATCCCGGGTTCTCGAGGTTGCCGTCGTCGGAGTAGATGTACTCCTCATTCAGCGCCCAGCCGATGCCCTGCACCACGCCGCCCTGCATCTGGCCTTCCACGTAGCTGGGGTGGATCGCCGTGCCGGCATCCTGCGCGGTGGTGTAGCGCTCGACGGTGACCCGCCCGGTTTCCTGGTCAACCGACACGTCGGCGACCTGGACCGAGAAGGCCGGGCCGGCGCCGCGGGCATTCAGCGACGCAGTGGCGCCCAGCGGGCCGCCGGTGCGCTTGGCATTGCCGGTGATGGCAGCCAGCGTCAGCGGCTCCTGCTCGCCAGGTCCGTGCACGGCCGAGCCGTCCACCCACTCGACCTCTTCTACATCGCAATCCCACGTCTTGGCCGCGCGCTTGCGCAGCTGCTCCTTGAGATCGCGGCAGGCCTCCACGACCGCCATGCCCGTCGCGAACGTGGCGCGGCTGCCCTCGGTCACGTCGGTGAAGCCGACCACCTCGGTGTCGCCCACGACCGGCTGGATCAGGTGCACGTCGAGGCCCAGCTCCTCGGCGGCCATCAGCGCCATCGACGCGCGGCTGCCGCCGATGTCGGGGCTGCCGGTGATCACCGTGGCGGTGCCGTTCTCGTTCAGGTTCACCGTCGCGCTCGACGCCTCGCCGATGTTGAACCAGAAACCGCTGGCCACGCCGCGGCCCTGCCCTTCGGGCAGCTCCGACTGGTAGTGGTCGCTGTCGCGGATCGCTTCGAGGCACTCGCGCAGGCCGATCATCGGCCACTTGGGCCCGTACGGCGTCGGGTCGCCCTGCGAGGGGCAGTTCTGGATGCGGAGGTCGAGCGGGTCCATGCCGACACGCGCCGCGATCTCGTCGACCACCGAGTCCATCGCGAATGCTGCTGCAGGCGCCGAGGGGGCCCGGTAGGCCACGTTGACCGGCCGGTTGAGCACCACGTCGAAGCCCTCCACATAGAGGTGATCGAGGGTGTAGGCCGACACGACGCACATGCAGCCGAGCATCGCCGCGATGCCCTGGAAGGCCCCGTTCTCGTATGCCAGCCAGGCCTTCGCCGTGGTGATGGTGCCGTCGTTGCGGGCGCCGACCTTCATCTTGATGATGGCCCCGGGTGCCGGGCCGGTTGCCCGGAACACGTCCTCACGGCTCATCACGATCTTGACCGGGCGGCCGGCCTTCGTCGACAGCAGCGCCGCCACCGGCTCGATGTAGATCGTCGTCTTGCCGCCGAAGCCGCCGCCGATCTCGGCCGGGATCACCTTGATGCGCGAGGTATCCCAGCCCAGCACCGTGGCTGTCGACGAGCGCACCATGAAGTGGCCCTGGGAGGAGGCCCAGATGACCGCCTTGCCTTCCTGGTCGCAGTCGACCACACAGGCGTGCGGCTCGATGTAGCCCTGGTGCACCGCCTGGGTCGAGAACTCCCGCTCGATCACGATGTCGGCCTCGGCGAAACCTTGCTCGACATCGCCGCGCTCGTACACCGTGCGGGCCGCGATGTTCGACGGCTCGGTGGGCCGCGGCTCGACACCGCGCGTGAACAGGTTGTCGTGCAGCACTGGCGCGTCGTCGGCCATCGCGTCGGAGATGTTCAGCACGTGGGGGAGCAGCTCGTAGGTGACCTCGATGGCCTCCGCCGCTGCCTTGGCCTCGCGCCGGGTGGACGCCGCTACCGCAGCCACGGCGTGGCCGCTGTACAGCACCGTGTCGCGGGCGATGACCGTGCACATCAGGTTGCGCGTCGCGCCCTTGGGCGGTGCTTCGGGGAAATCGGCCCCGGTGACCACCGCTTTCACGCCAGGCATCGCCTCGGCGGCTGACGTGTCGATCGAAACGATCCGGGCGTGGGGATGCGGCGAGCGCAGGATGTGCCCGTACAGCATCCCCGGCAGGTTCAGGTCGGCCGCGTAGCGGGCCTTGCCGGCGACCTTGTCGAGCCCGTCGTGGCGGACGGGGCGGGTGCCGACCCAGCGGTACCCGCTCGTTCCGTTGCCATTGGTGCCGGTGCTTGCCGGAGCTTCAGTGGTGCTCATGTTCAGGTGTCCTTCTGCGATATCAGGAGAGTCTCAGCCAGCCGATGTCAATCAGGCTGGGGTACGGATCTGGACGGCGGCCTCGAGCACCGAGCGCACGATCTTGTCGTAGCCGGTGCAGCGGCACAGGTTGCCGGCGAGCGCGTAGCGCACTTCGGTCTCGGTGGGATCGGGGTTCTCGTCGAGCAGTGCCTTGGCGGCGATGAGGAACCCGGGTGTGCAGATGCCGCATTGCAGCGCAGCTCCTTCGAGGAAGCACTGCTGCAGCGGGTGCAGTTCATCTGCGCTGGCGAGACCTTCGCAGGTAGTGATGGCGGCGCCGTCGGCCTCGGGGGCGAAGATCAGGCAGGCACACTGCAGGCGCCCGTTCATGATGACCGAGCAGGCGCCGCAGTCGCCGGTGCCGCAGCCTTCCTTGGCCCCGATCAAGCCCAGCTCGTCTCGCAGGGCATTGAGCAGCGATTCGCCGTCTTCGGTCAGAAAATCAACGGCGTCGCCGTTGACCTCACAGTTCACATGGGTGCGGCTCATCAGGACGCTCCGTTCTGTCCGTTGCGTGTTCGAATCCGGTCGGCGGCAATGCCGGCGGCTCGACGGGTGAGCACGCCGGCGACCTGGCGCCGGTAGTTGATCGTGCCCCGCTTGTCGTCGATGGGATTGCATGCGTCGCTGGCGGCTGCGGCTGCGGCGGCCAGCGATGCGTCGTCGAGGCTGCTGCCCACAAGCGCTGCCTCCGCGGCGGGCACCCGCACCACGGTCGGCGCCACTGCGCCGAGCGCGACCGAGGCCGCGCTGACGGTGCCGTCGCCGTCCAGCGTGAGCCGAACTCCGGCACCTACGACGGCGATGTCCATCTCGGTGCGGGGGATCAGCCGCAGGTAGGCATCCGAGGTGCGGGCGGCTGGCCGGGCGAGTTCGAAGCACACCACGATCTCGTCGTGCGCCAGCGACGTCTGGCCGGGCCCGGTCACTACGTCGGCGACGGGCACCCGTCGCTCGCCATCAGCGCCTGCGATCACGGCGACCGCATCGTTCACCACGAGGGCAGGCACAGAGTCAGCGGCGGGGGAGGCGTTGCAGAGGTTCCCGCCGAGGCTGGAGCGGTTCTGGATCTGGTCTGATCCGATGAGTCCGGCAGCCTCGGTCAGGCCCGGGAAATCGGCAGCAAAGTCGGCGTTGGACGTGAGCGCCGAGCTGGGAGCCGCTGCACCCACCTGCCAGGTGTCGCCGTCGAGGCTCACCGACATGAGGCGGTCGATCTTCTTGAGGTCGATCACCATCGACGGCTCCGGCCGCCCGGCGCGCATCTGCGGCACGACGTCGGTCGCGCCTGCGAACACGATGGCGTCGGCATCGCCGGCCAGCAGTGTCCTCGCCTCGTCAATGGTGGTCGGTGCGGCATATTTCATGCGGATAGCTCCCGATCCGTTGGGTGTTGCGTCATGTGTCGACACACCGTCTCCCGGCGGTTGCGTCGCTCGCGCCGCCTGCGGGTGACGGCGCACACGGCAGCGGACGTTAGTTGCGCTGAGCCGTGCTCGTCGCATTAGCCACCGTCGCCGGTGTCCCGAGTGACTGCTGCCTCTGGCAAACGAGCGAAGAACCGCCGCTGACGAGCGGCAATCATGTGGTGCCGCAGCGACATCCGTTGACGAACCGAGGAGCGGGTCATGACTGGAGATACGAACACAGCGCGGGTATCGGACTGCGTGGTGCTTGCCGAGGTTCCCGACGGGCCGCTCAGCGCTGAGCACTTCGCGCTGCAGTCCGAAGAGGTACCCGATCCCGCACCAGGCGAGGTGCTGGTGCGGGTTCAGGCGATCACGATCGGCGCGGGACAGCGAGCCGGCCTGCAGGGCAGCGCCAGCTACGCGGGCGCCCCGGAAGTCGGCGTGGTGATGCGAGGCGCGGGCGCGGGCATCGTGGAAGCGTCGAACGCGGACGGCATCAGCGTCGGCGACACCGTCGTGGGCGCGACTGGCTGGCGTCGCCACGCTGCGATGGCCGGCGGCGAGCTGCGCGTCGCGGACGGCGCGCTCGATCCCGCCTTGCACCTGGGCGTGCTGGGCACGAACGGGCTCACCGCCTACTTCAGCTTGCTCGATGTCGGGCGACCAGAAGCGGGCGAGACGGTGGTGGTGTCTGCCGCAGCGGGATCGGTGGGCCACATCGTGGGGCAGATCGCCAAGACGCAGGGTTGCCGGGTGGTCGGCGTGGCCGGCTCGGATGAGAAGTGCTCGCTGCTGGTTGACGAGCTGGGCTTCGACGCGGCGATCAATCGCCACTCGCCTGATTTCCGGGCCGAGTTCCGCGCTGCCACGCCCGACCGCATCAACGTGTACTTCGACAACACAGGCGGCGAGATCCTCGGCTCCGCGCTCTTCCGCATGGCCACGTTCGGCCGCATCGTGTGCTGCGGAGCGGTCTCGGCGTACGACACCGCCAGCCCCGATCCCAGCCCCCGAGGCATCCCAGGTCTGCTGGTGAACAATCAGGTGCGCATGCAGGGCTTCCTCGTGTTCTCCTACACCGATCGCTACGACGAAGCCCGCACCCAGATGCGTGAGTGGATCAACGCCGGATCGCTCGTGCCCCGCCATGTCACCTACGACGGGCTCGATGCTGCGGGCGGCGCCTTCGTCGACCTCCTCGGCGGCCGCACCGTCGGCACCACCATCGTCCGCCTTGGCGACTGAGCGCACCGAAACAAGGGTTCGGTTCATGGCAACATAGGCTCGGCTCATGACGGCCGCCGATCCGCCCGGGCGATTTGAGGCCGCGCATCTGGCCCACTACCCCGAGCGGCCTAGCGCAGCGGGCAGGTTCGCGGTCCGGGTCTCGTACCCGGCCGTGATCCTGCTGGGAGTCGGCATCTTCGCCGTGGCAGGATCGCTGGGGATGCCGGCTGTGGCGTCGTCGTACGTTGCCGTGCTGGTCGGGGCAGGGCTGGTCACGCTGCACGAGATCGTCTTGCCCTACCGCCCCGAATGGCGCCCCCAGGGTGCTGACGTGCGAGCCGACGTGGCGTTCATGGTGGCCGTCCAGGTGGTGCTGCCGCTGCTGCTCTCGCTGGCGGTGACGGCGGCGTTCGCCGGATGGCTGCGAGCAGGCGACTTGACGCTCGGGGGTCTGTGGCCGCACAGCTGGCCCGTCGCGCTGCAAGCGGCGCTGATGATGGTTGTGGCCGACTTCTTCCGCTACTGGCTGCACCGGGCGTTCCACGGTTCGGCCTTCATGTGGCGCTGGCACGCGGTGCACCACTCGCCGCACCGGCTGTATTGGCTGAACGTCGGGCGCTTCCACCCGGCGGAGAAAGCGGTCCAGTTCTGCGTCGATGCGTTGCCGTTCGTGCTGGTGGGCGTGGGAGGCGAGGTGCTCGCGGCCTACTTCGTGTTCTACGCGCTGAACGGCTTCTACCAGCACTCCAATTGCGATGTGCGCCTCGGCTGGCTCAACTACCTCATCAGCGGCCCAGAGCTGCACCGCTGGCATCACTCCGAATTGCCGGCGGAGTCAGATCACAACTTCGGAAACAACCTCATCATCTGGGACGTGCTGTTCGGCACCCGGTACCTTCCCGCCGGCGCGGCGGTCGGACAGCTCGGACTGCTGAACCGCGACTACCCGACTGGCTTCCTGGCTCAGATGCGCACCCCCTTGATTCGAGGACTCGACAAGCGAGCAGCCGCGACGGCGACGCCGTCGTGAAGGGCAACTCGGGGAAAGACAGTTCGGCAATAGGCGGTCTCAACTATCGACTGCTTCGGGCCGGGCTGGCCGCGGCCAGCGGCCGCACCTACCGCGGCCTCGTGCGTGCATGCGCCGATCCGGGGGCGGTTCAGCAGCAGGTGCTGCAGCGCATCGTGTCGGGCAACGCGAACACCGTGTTCGGCGCCGATCACCGCTTCGGCTCGATTGCTGGCTTCGAGGACTACCGCCGTGCCGTGCCGGTGCAGACCTACGAAGACCTGCGGGAGGCGATCGAGCGGCAGGAAGCCACCGGCGAGCAGAGCCTCACCGCCGAGCAGCCGGTCTATTACAACCAGACCAGCGGCACCGTCGCCGAGCCGAAGAACATCCCGCTGACCAAAGCCGGCCTCGCCCGCATCCAGCGCTTGCAGCGGCTCGCGGCCTACGCCTTGTCGCGGCGCACCTCCGCGCTGGGCGGCAAGGTGTTCGTGGTGAGTGGTGCCGCGCACGAGGGCACCATGCCGGCGGGCACGCCGTACGGCTCGGCGTCAGGGCTCCTGTACGCGAGCCAGGGCAAGCTGCTGCGCCGCCGGTATGTGCTGCCCGCGCCGGTGTCAGGCATTGCCGACTACGACGCCCGCTACCTGGCGATGGCGGTGCTGGGTGCGGCTGACGGTTCCGTGACCACGATGGCGACTGCAAATCCTTCGACGTTCATCCGGCTGCTGGATGTGCTCAATAGCTCGGCCGACATCGTGCTCGACGCGGTGGCTGCGGGGAGGCTGCCGGCGGGCTGCGAGGTGCCCGGAGGCGACGACCAGTTGGGCCTTCGCGCGGACCCCAAGCGAGCGGCGGCGTTGAGCAAGCGTCTCGAGGCCAACGGCGAGCTCACCTATGCCGACATCTGGAGCGATCTGCGTGCTGTGGTGACGTGGACCGGGGGGAGCTGCGGTCTGGCGGTCGCGCGTCTGCAGCCGATGCTGACGCCCGATTGCCCTGTGTTCGAACTCGGCTATCTCGCCAGCGAGGTGAGCGGCACTGTCAACATCGATCCCGTCGCAGGCTCCTGCGTCGCGACCCTGCAGGACAACTTCTTCGAGTTCGCAGATCGTGATGAGTGGGAGGCGGCCGCCGACGATGCCGACTGTGGCCAGCAGACCTGCACGCTCGCCGATCTCGAGCCTGGCCGCGACTACTACGTCATCGTGACCACGGCCGACGGCCTGTACCGCTACGACATGAACGACATCGTGCGGGTGACGGGATTCGTCGACCGCGCGCCGGTGCTGTCCTTCATCCAGAAGGGCAAGGGTGTCACGAGCATCACAGGCGAGAAGCTCTACGAGTTCCAGGTGATGTCAGCCGTGACAGCCGCGGTCACCGAGCGAGGCACGGCGGCACCGTTCTTCATCATGCTGGCCGACGCCGCAGAGGCCCGCTACACGCTCTATGTGGAGCTGGCGAGTACGCCGGCTGGCCCACAGGGAGCCGAACTTGCCAGCGATCTGTCAAGCAACATCGAGCGAACGCTGCGACAGGCCAACGTCGAGTACGACCAGAAACGAGCGAGCGGCCGGCTGGCGCCCCTGCGCGTCCGGTTGCTCGCAGCGGGCACCGGCGATGAATTCAGGCGCCAGCGCGTCGCCGACGGTCAGCGAGACGTGCAGTTCAAATACCTCCGGCTGCAATACGACGCCGACTGCTCGTTTCGCTTCGACGATTTCGCAGCTCCAGCCTGAGAGCGACCGAACGAGGTGAATGCGTGCAGATCCGCCGCCTGAAGATGTTCACCTTCCCCGTGCCGTTCAAGCGCGTCTTCCGGCATGCCTCCGCCAGTCGCCGCCACGCCGAGAACCTCATCGTGACGGCCCACGGCGACGACGGCGCGATCGGCTACGGGGAAGGGTGCCCACGGCTGTACGTGACGGGGGAGACCGTCGGGGGCTGCGCCGCCTTCGTCAACCAGCACGCAGCGTCATTCTGCGCGGAAGTCGGGAGCGTGGACGACTTGCGTTCCTGGATCGACGCCCATAGCGATGCCATCGACGAGAACCCGGCCGCGTTCTGCGCGATGGAGCTTGCCGCCCTCGACCTATTGGGCAAGGCGGGAGGCTGCAATATCGAGCAGTTGCTGGGCGTTGCTTCAGGCCCGCCCGACGTGGCCTATACCGCTGTCCTGGGCGACATGGGTCTGCTGCTGTATCGATGGCAGCTGCGCGGATTCCGGGTACGGGGCTTCACCGACTTCAAGGTGAAGCTCTCGGGCTCGCTGCAGCGTGACCGCGCCAAGCTTGCTCCGTTCATTTCCCGGGAGTCGAGCCCGGCGACGGTTCGCCTCGATGCGAACAACCTCTGGGAGACGCCCGAGCAGTGCGCAGCGCACTTGGATGCACTGGGCGACATCGCATTCGCCGTCGAGGAACCGTTGCAGGCGGGTGATGTCGATGGGTGCATGCGCGTCGCGCAGCAATGCCGGGTGAAGATCATCGCCGACGAGAGCTTGCGGCTCGCCCGGCAGCTCGACGCGCTGGCGGAGCCGTCGGCGTGGATCGTGAACCTGCGGGTGTCGAAGATGGGCGGGATCGTCAGGTCGCTGGACGTGGTGGCTGCTGCTGCGCGCGCCGGCATTGACGTCATCGTCGGATGCCAGGTGGGAGAGACGAGCCTGCTCACCCGGGCGGCGCTCGCCGTCATCGCGAGCGCCCCGGGTGCTGTTGTGGGGGCCGAAGGTGCCTTCGGGACGCATCTGCTGGCCCGCGATCTCACCGATCGGACGATCATGTGGGGCGACGGGGGCGTGCTGCGCGGCCGCGATGTGCCTGATCGCAGCGGCGGCGGGCTGGGCTTGCAGCTCGACCCCGCGGCCGTCCTGGTGCCGCTGGAGGACCGGTGAGCGACACTCGATTTGCTGCGGCAAGCCTTGTGTTCGGCCTCGCATTTCTGGCCCGCGTCGCGGGTCAAGCAGTACAGCGCTGGTGGGACGTGGCTTTCCTGCCTTCCCAAGACGCCTGGCAGGGCAGCAGCCTGCCGTTCCCGGCGCTGTTCGCGGCCCAAGTGGTGATCTTGATGATCATCGCTGCCGCGACGCTGCGAATGCGAGTTGGCCGGAACCTCTTCGGGCGGCGCTGGGTGCGACCAGTTGCTTGGTTCGGCGTCCTGTACTTCGCTGTCATGGCGGCGCGTTTGGCAGTCGGATTCCTCGGCGATGCTGGGGCGTTCGGCGACGACAGCATCGCTGCAGGGAAGTGGTTCACTGCCTACCTGCCGACGGCATTCCACCTGGTCCTGGCGAGCGAAGTGATGCTGTTCGCGGCCTATCAACGAGGGCGCCCCCAACCCGCTGGCTGAACGGGCGCGAGGTTGGGGCGGTCGTGGGGGGTCGGTAGCCTGCTTCATTCGCGGCGCGGACTTCCTGCGTCGAACTGACGTCCGGCAAGGCCGGATGCCTCCCCGCTACGGGTCGGGTGTTCGGAACCGGTCGGCACAACCTCAGAACCGCTCCGCCGGCGCAGCCGTGCGGAGCGTTCGCATGGCGGCCCGCTAGGCGGGCAGCCAGAGAGACAGCGGCCCGCTGAGCGGGCGGCCGAAGGGACAACTGCCCGCTGTGCGGGCAGTGAGATGCAGGGCGAAAGCACGAGAGAGACGCGCACATGGCCAACAGGGCGCTCGTCGCCACCAAGGTCGGCATGACACAGCTCTGGGACGACGACAATCGCGTCGTCCCGGTCACTGTGCTGCGCGTCGATGACTGCCGCGTCACTCAGGTGCGCACCAACGAGCAAGACGGCTACACCGCGGTGCAGGTCACCTACGGCCACCGCGAGGCCCGCAAGGTCAACAAGCCCATCAATGGCCACTACGAGCGCGCCGGGATCGACCCCGGCGTACAGCTCGTAGAGCTGCGGCTCGACGATGTGAGCGAAGTACCGGTCGGCACCGAATTGGGTGCCGACCTTTTCAGTCCCGGAGAGCTCGTCGATGTGACAGCCACCTCCAAGGGCAAGGGTTTCGCCGGCACCATGAAGCGACACAACTTCTCGGGCCAGCGCGCCAGCCATGGCGCGCACCGGGTGCACCGGGCCCCCGGCGCCATTGGCGCCTGCGCTACGCCCTCACGGGTGTTCAAAGGCACTCGCATGGCCGGGCGCATGGGCGGCGAGAAGGTCACCACGCTCAACCTCGCCGTCGTCGAGGCCGACGCCGAGCGCGGCCTGTTGCTGGTGCGGGGCTCCGTCCCCGGACCCAAGGGCGGCACGGTTGTCGTGCGCAACGCAGTCAAAGCGCCGCAAGGCGCGTCAAACAGCACAGCATCGGCTGAGGTCTGAGGTCGATTCTGATGCCGCTCACGCTTGACGTTCGCACCCCCGACGGCGGCACCGCCGGCACCGTGGAACTCGATGAGGCCATCTTCGGCATCGAGCCGAACATGGCGGCGCTGCACCAGGCCGTCACGGCCCAGCGCGCCGCCCGCCGGAGCGGCTCTCACAGCACCCTCACCCGGGCCGAAGTACGCGGCGGCGGCGCCAAGCCGTGGCGGCAGAAGGGCACCGGTCGGGCTCGCCACGGTTCGATCCGTTCGCCGCAGTGGGTCGGCGGCGGCGTAGCGCACGGTCCCAAGCCGCGCGACTACCGCCAGAAGGTGAACCGCAAGACCGTGCGGCTGGCGCTGCGCTCCGCTCTCAGCGACCGAGCTCGGAGCGAACGCGTCATGGTCATCGACGAATGGAACTTTGCCCAGCCGCGCACGAAGGACGCCATCGCAGTGCTCGAGAACCTGTCCCTCTCCGGACAGGTTCTGCTGGTTCTGGGCGACAGCACGGCACACCAGACGGCTGATCGCAGTTTCCGCAACCTCCCGTCGGTGCACTCGGTCAGCGCGGCCGAGCTGAACGCATACGACATCCTGCGCTCGGACTGGCTGGTGTTCACTCGCGACACGCTGCCGACCAGTACTGGGCCCACGAGCACTGGGCCCACCAGCACTGGGCCAGCCACGAACGGAGCAGCGAGCGAGGGGGATGACCGGTGAAGGATCCCCGCGATGTGCTGCTCGCTCCCGTCATCTCGGAGAAGTCGTATGACTTCCTCGAAGAGGGCATCTACGTGTTCCGCGTCCACCCGTCTGCAAGCAAGCCGGAGATCCGCCAAGCGGTCGAGGAGATCTTCGACGTCAAGGTCGCCAAGGTCAACACGCTGAATCGCAAGGGCAAGAAGCGGCGCAACCGGCGCAACAACACCGTCGGCAAGCGGCCGGATACCAAGCGGGCCATCGTCACCCTCGTCGAGGGCGACTCGATCCAGATCTTCAATTCCTAGGCGGGGCGTCATGGGCATTCGAGTACGCAAGCCGACCAGTCCCGGCCGAAGGTTTCAGACGGTCTCGGATTTCGCCGACATCACCGCGACCAAGCCCGAGCGCTCGCTCATCGCCAAGCAGCACTCCACCGGCGGCCGCAACAACCACGGCCGCAAGACCTCCCGCCACCGTGGCGGCGGTCACAAGCAGCGCTACCGGGTGATCGACTTCCGGCGCAACAAGGACGGTGTGCCCGCCACGGTCGCCACCATCGAGTACGACCCCAATCGCAACGCGCGCATCGCGTTGCTGCACTATCACGACGGCGAGAAGCGCTACATCCTGGCGCCGGCGGGGCTGGAGGTGGGCGACAAGCTCGCCAACGGTGCCCAGGCGGAGGTGCGTGTCGGCAACGCCATGCCGCTGCGGTACGTGCCGGTCGGCACCACCGTGCACAACGTGGAGCTCAAGCCGGGCGCCGGCGGCCGCATGGCCCGTTCGGCCGGCGCCAGCGTGCAGCTCGTGGCCAAGGAGGGTGCGTACGCCACCTTGCGCCTGCCGTCCACCGAGATGCGCCGGGTGCCGATCGACTGCCGCGCCACCATCGGCTCGGTGGGCAACGCCGAGGCCGACCTCATCAAGATCGGCAAGGCCGGCCGGAACCGCTACAGGGGCGTCCGGCCCCAGACCCGTGGCGTGGCCATGAACCCGGTCGACCATCCCCTCGGCGGCGGTGAGGGCAAGTCGTCGGGCGGGCGTCATCCGGTGTCGCCGTGGGGCAAGCCTGAAGGCCGCACCCGCTCCAAGAACCGCAAGTCCAACGACCTCATCGTCCGCCGCCGCCGGACGCGCGGGTCCCGGAGGTAGAGCGATGCCGCGCAGTCTCAAGAAGGGCCCGTTCGTCGACGACCACCTGCTCTCGAAGGTGGACGAACTCAACGAGAGCGGTGAGCGCAAGGTCATCAAGACGTGGAGCCGCCGCTCCACGATCATCCCCGAGATGATCGGTCACACCATCGCGGTTCACGACGGGCGCAAGCACCTGCCGGTGTACGTGACCGAGTCGATGGTGGGCCACAAGCTCGGCGAGTTCGCCCCGACGCGGACGTTCAAGTTCCACGCCGGCCAGGAACGTGGAGGCAGGCGATGAGCGGGTGCACGCCAACGCAGACGTTCAAGCCCCGCGCCGGACGAGAGCAAGGCAGCAGGCGATGAGCGGGTTGATTGACCTCGACGTCATCGCCGGCGCGAAGGCGACGCACAAGTACGCGCGCCTGTCCGCGTCGAAGGCGCGGGTGGTGCTCAACCTCATCCGCGACGAAGACTTGGCGCTCGCCCGCGACCGCCTGCGCTTCTGCGAGCGCGGCGCCGCCGAGGTGGTGTCCAAGGTGCTCGAGAGTGCAGTGGCCAATGCCACCAACAACGAGCAGCTCGACGCCGACGAGCTGTATGTGGCCGAGTGCTGGGCCGACGAGGGTCCGGTGCTGAAGCGCTGGCGCCCGAGGGCACGGGGCCGCGCCACGCGCATCTTGAAGCAGACCAGCCACATCACGGTGATCGTGGCGCAGCTCAGCCCCGAGGAGCTCGAGATGCGCGAGGCCCGATTGGCCGCCTCGGGCTCTCAGACCGCCGCGGCTGCGCGTGCGGCCCGCGTGGCCGCCAGCCGCGCAACTCCCGACACCGACGAGGCCGAAGAGGCTGCGCCCGATGACATCGACGCAGTAGTTGACGAGACCGCGACAGACGATGCCGCGGCCGCCGGCGCAGAGGAAGCAACCGAACCAGCCGACGAGACCGGAGAGATTACGGCTGCTGCGACGGACGAGATCGAAGCAGCCGATGAGAACGGCGAAGCCAGCGGGGACGATGCTGCCGACCCTGAAGCTGCCGACCCAGAAGAACGGAACTGATCATGGGTCAGAAGGTCAACCCGTACGGTTTCCGCTTGGGAATCACCACCGACTGGAAGTCCCGTTGGTACGCCGACAAGGAGTACCAGGACTATCTCATCGAGGATTGGAAGATCCGCGACTTCCTGCGGACGGAGCTGCCGCATGCCGCGATCAGCCGCATCGAGGTGGAGCGAACCCGGGATCGCCTGCGCGTCGACGTGCACACGGCCCGGCCGGGCATCGTCATCGGCCGCCGGGGCAGCGAGGCCGATCGGCTGCGCACGAAGCTCGGCAAGATCTCGGGCAACCCGAAGGTCCAGCTGAACATCCAGGAGATCAAGCAGCCCGAGCTCGAGGCAGCGCTCATCGCACAGGGCGTTGCGGATCAGCTCGCCGGCCGCGTCGCCTTCCGGCGGGCCATGAAGCGTGCCGTGCAGAACGCCCAGAAGGCCGGCGCGCTCGGCATCCGGGTGCAGTGCTCAGGCCGGCTCGGCGGCTCGGAGATGGCCCGAACCGAGTGGTACCGCGAAGGCCGGGTGCCGCTGCACACGCTGCGCGCCGACATCGACTACGGCTTCCGCGAAGCCCGCACCACGGCGGGTCGCATCGGCGTGAAGGTGTGGCTCTACAAGGGCGACATCCTTCCCTACAAGGTGTCCTCCGACGAGCGCATTCACCGCGAGGCGGCCATGGCCACTGGCCAGACGTCGGGTGACGGCGCACCCCCAGGGGGCGTGGTGTCATCGGCCGGGCGCAAAGGTGATCTCGAGGACATCCCCGAAGAGCCCGTCCCGCTGCTGCGCGAGGCCGATCCCGAATTCGAGCGCCTGCTCGAAGAGGAAGAGCAGATCGAGCGGGCCACACGCGACCAATCCCAGACGCCCAACTTCCGGCCGGGAGACGACTGATGCTGATGCCTCGCAAGGTGAAGCACCGCAAGGCGCATCGCGGTCGCATGAAGGGCCGCACCAAGGGCGGCACGGCCGTGCACTTCGGCGACTACGGCATCCAGGCGCTGGAGCCTGGCTGGATCACGGCCCGCCAGATCGAGGCGGCCCGTATCGCCATGACCCGACACGTCAAGCGCGGCGGCAAGGTCTGGATCAACATCTTCCCCGACAAGCCGGTAACCGCCAAGCCTGCGGAGACCCGCATGGGCTCGGGCAAGGGAAATCCGGAGAAGTGGGTGGCCGTGGTGAAGCCCGGCCGTGTGATGTTCGAACTGGGCGGCGTGAACGCCGAGCTGGCCCGTGGCGCCATGGAGCGCGCCATCCAGAAGCTGCCCATCCGGGCACGGGTGATCTCCCGAGAGGAGGCCATCTGATGGCAAAGGCCGTGACGCTCCGGACCCTGTCGGATGATCAGCTGCTTGACGAGCTGGACAGCGCGAAGAAGGAGCTGTTCAACCTGCGATTCGCATTCGCAACGGGGCAGCTCGACAACTCCGCGCAGGTGGCTGCCACCAAGCGCGACATCGCCCGCATTCACACCGTGCTGCGCGAGCGTGAGATCGCAGCGGCCGATGTGCTGCTGGACCCATCGGCTGGCCCGGTGCAGGGCTCGGCTGCTGGTCTGGCTGGCCCGTCGAATGACCCAGTGCAGGGCTCGGCTGCTGGTCTGGCTGGCGCCTCGCAGGGCTCGGCCGCTGGTCTGGCCGGCGCCTCGCAGGGCTCGGCCGCGGACAGCGCAGATTCCACAGGAGATCCGTCATGAGCACCGAGACTGCCGAGACCGTCGAGCGCAACCGGCGCAAGGTGCGCGAGGGCATCGTCACCTCCACCAAGATGGACCGCACGGCGGTCGTCTCGGTGACCGAGCGTGTGCGCCACCCCCGCTACTTCAAGACCGTTCAGCGCACCAAGAAGCTGTACGTCCACGACCCCGCTGGAGACACGCGTCCGGGCGACCGGGTGCGCGTCATGGAAACCCGGCCGATCTCGAAGACCAAGCGCTGGCGCTTGGTGGAGATCATCGAACGGGCGCGGTGAGGTCATGATCCAGCAAGAGTCCCGACTCAAAGTCGCCGACAACTCCGGCGCCCGCGAGGTGCTGTGCATCCGCGTGCTCGGCGGCACGGGTCGGCGCTACGCCTCGATCGGCGACGTTTTCGTTGCCACTGTGAAGGACGCCATCCCGGGCGCAGCGGTGCGCAAGGGCGACGTGGTGCGCTGCGTCGTGGTGCGCACGCGCAAGCAGCGCAGGCGCCCCGACGGCAGCTACATCCGCTTCGACGAGAACGCCGCCGTGCTCGTCGACGACAACCGCCAGCCGCGTGGCACCCGCATCTTCGGCCCCGTCGGCCGCGAGCTGCGCGACAAGCGCTTCATGCGCATCGTGTCGCTCGCCCCGGAAGTTCTGTGATGGGGGTGACGTGATGGCACGCCAGAAGAACCAGCTGCCGCGGCTGCGAGTCCGCAAGGGCGACACCGTGCGCGTTGTCTCCGGCCCTGACAAGGGCAAGGAAGGCGAGGTCGTGTCGGTGGATCTGGCGCGCCGCCGCCTCACGGTGGAAGGCGTGAACGTGGGGCACAAGCACCAGAAGCCCTCCCAGCAGAACCAGGAGGGCCAGATCATCGACTACCTGCTGCCGATCGACGTGTCGAACGTGGCGGTGGTGTGCCCGCGAACGGGCCAGCCCGGTCGGGTCGGTTTCCGCTTCGAGGGCGGCCGCAAGGTGCGTTACCACCGAGTCTCGGGGGAGGAACTGCCATGAGCGTGACCGAGGCCCCCTCCGCCGCTCCGTCCGACACCGGCGGCAACGAGCGGCCCGAGCCCCGGATGCCCGAACCTCGTATGAAGGTGCTCTACCGCGACACCGTCCGCGCGCAACTGCTCGACGAGCTCGGGCTCGCGAACGTGATGCAGGTGCCCACGCTGACGAAGATCAGCGTGAACATGGGCGTCGGCGCTGCGCTGACGAACCGGGGCCTGCTCGAGGGCGCCATCGACGACCTCAGCCGCATCTGCGGTCAGCGGCCGGCGATCACCCGGGCGAAGCAGTCCATCGCAGGGTTCAAGCTGCGCGAGGGCAACGCGATCGGCGCCCGCGTCACCATGCGCCGTGACCGGATGTGGGAGTTCTACGACCGTCTCGTGTCGTTGGCCATCCCTCGTATCCGCGACTTTCGGGGTCTGTCGCCGCGCAGCTTCGACGGCCACGGCAACTACACGTTCGGCCTCACCGAACAGTTGGTCTTTCCCGAGATCGACTACGACAGCGTCAACCAGATCCGCGGCATGGACATCACGCTCGTGACGTCAGCCGTCGACGACGAGGGCGGGCGTGCCCTGCTGGTTGCGCTCGGCTTTCCATTCCGCCAACACCCAACGACCTAGCACCCGGCTAACTCACCAGGCCCCGATTCAACAAAGGCAGTACCGATGGCCAAGAAGGCACTCGTCAACAAGCAGCAGCGCACCCCCAAGTTCAAGGTGCGCGCCTACACGCGCTGCCGCGTGTGCGGCCGACCGCGGTCGGTATACCGCAAGTTCGGGCTGTGCCGAGTGTGCCTGCGAGAGATGGTCCATGCCGGCGAGGTGCCCGGCGTGACGAAGGCCAGTTGGTGAGGGAGGTGCGCACATGTCGATGACCGACCCCATTGCGGACATGCTCACCCGCATTCGCAACGCCAACATGGTGTTCAAAGACGAGGTGGCCATGCCGTCCTCCAAGCAGAAGGAGCGCCTGGCGGCGATCCTCAAGCGCGAGGGCTACGTGAGCGACTACCAGGTGAGCGACGGCACCGACGGCCCCGCCCCGACGCTCACCATCAACCTGAAGTACACCGGTGACCGCGACCGCACCATCTCGGGGCTGCAGCGCATCTCCAAGCCCGGGCTGCGGGTGTACACCAAGTCCGACAAAGTTCCCCGCGTGCTCGGCGGCCTCGGCATTGCCGTGCTGTCGACGAGCCGGGGCCTGATGACCGACCGCGAAGCTCGCCGTAACCGCATGGGCGGCGAGATCCTCTGTTACGTCTGGTAGGAGGCGGCGATGTCACGCGTGGGCAAAACGCCCATCTCGATTCCCGACGGGGTGACGGTGACGGCCGAACCAGCCCCCGATGTCGCCGGTTCCGTGGCTGGCGATGTGGTGACCGTCAGCGGTCCTGGAGGCGAGCTCCAGCGCGAGCTGGCCGCGGGCATCCGTGCGCGCGTCGACGACGGGGAAGGCGGCAGCCAGGTCGTCGTGGAGCGCGCCGATGACAGCCGCTCGCAGCGGTCGCTGCACGGCCTGAGCCGGGCGCTGGTCGCCAACATGGTGCAGGGCGTGTCGCAGGGCTTCTCCAAGGAACTGCAGATTGTCGGCGTGGGATATCGCGCAGCAGCCCGCGGATCATCGGCGCTTGAGCTGTCGCTGGGATTCAGTCACACCGTGCCGGTGACGGCACCCGACGGCATCAGCTTCGAGGTGCCGAGCCAGACGTCCATCATCGTGAAGGGCATCGACAAGCAGCTCGTCGGGCAGGTCGCGGCCAACATCCGTGCGCTGCGCAAGCCCGAGCCCTACAAGGGCAAGGGCATCCGCTACGTCGACGAGCGCGTGCTGCGCAAAGCCGGAAAGGCGGCGAAGTGAGTGCTCCCACGAGGGCGGCCCGGCGTGATCGGCGCCGCCGTCGCGTCCGCAAGAAGATCACCGGCACCGCAGCGCGCCCGCGCCTGGCGGTGCACCGATCCAACCGGCATATCAGCGCCCAGCTCATCGACGACGAAACCGGCCGCACAGTGGCTGCTGCGTCGTCGCGCGAGGCCGGCGTGACCGGTGGCGGCAACATCACAGCCGCTGGCGAGATCGGTCGGCTCATCGCCGAGCGGGCTCGGGCGGCTGGCGCCACCACGGTCACCTTCGACCGGGGCGGGAACCGCTACCACGGCCGCATCGCGGCCCTTGCAGATGCTGCCCGTGCGGGCGGCCTGGAGTTCTGAGGGAGGACTCGTGACAGACGCACCAACCTCACAGGCCGGCCCTTCTCAACCGCGCAGCGGCAATGAAGCCGGCGGCGGCAGTGAACGCGGCGGCGGCAACGAGCGCGAGCGGGGTGGCCGTCG
The DNA here is from genome assembly GCF_965204195.1 of Candidatus Poriferisodalis sp. Classification (GTDB taxonomy): domain Bacteria; phylum Actinomycetota; class Acidimicrobiia; order Acidimicrobiales; family Poriferisodalaceae; genus Poriferisodalis. Next base: position 3,488,864 of record NZ_OZ241975.1, on the reverse strand, counting down.
CCCGCGCGATCGCCAATTTGACAACCCCCGCAACAGCGGCGACGACGGTCTGCGTGAATCGCGGGTCATCGACATCAACCGCGTGGCCAAGGTGGTCAAGGGCGGCCGCCGCTTCTCGTTTTCCGCTCTCGTGGTGATCGGCGACGGCGCGGGCCGGGTCGGCCTGGGCTACGGCAAGGCCAAGGAAGTGCCGTTGGCGATCCAGAAGGGCACCGAAGAGGCCCGCAAGAGCCTGTTTGAGGTGCCCCTGGCCGGCTCCACCATCGTCCACCCCGTGCTGGGAGTCATGGGCGCCGGCAAGGTGCTGCTGCAGCCGGCGGCGCCCGGTACCGGCGTCATTGCGGGCGGCGCCGCCAGGGCGATCCTCGAAGAGGCAGGCATCAGCGACGTGCTGGCCAAGTCGCTCGGCTCCTCCAATCACATCAACGTCGCCCGAGCCACGATCGCGGGTTTGGCGGCCCTGAAGCGTCCTGACGAGGTGGCCAAGCTGCGCGGGCTGTCGCCCGAGGAGTGCATCCCGGCCGGTCTGCTCGAGGCATACCGGGAGACAGAGCGCACGCGCAAGCTGAGCGACGCATCTGCGGGGGCACCGTCATGAACGCGCCGGTTTTGAATCAGCACGGCACCAGCCAGATCGTGGTGACCCAGGTGCGATCGGCCATCGGGGCCAAGCCCAAGGCACGCGGCGCGCTGCGGGCGCTTGGGCTGGGCAAGATCGGCCGCAGCCATACGCTGCCGGATCGACCGGAGATCCGCGGCATGCTGCGCAAGGTGAGTCATCTGATCGCCGTCGAAAACGTCGCAGGTGAATCCGTTACAGCTCAGGAGGTCGGCGATGCTGAGACTGCATGATCTGGCCCCGCCGCCGGGATCGAAGCGCAAGCGCAAGCGAGTGGCGCGCGGCACCAGCGGCAAGGGCGGCAAGACTGCCGGCCGCGGCACCAAGGGCACACGCGCCCGTGGCACCGTTCCTGTCTGGTACGAGGGCGGGCAGTTGCCGCTGCAGGTCCGCGTTCCCAAGCTCAAGGGCTTCAAGAACCCGTTTCGCGTCGAGTACCAGCCGGTCAATCTCGACACCCTCGAAGACTGCGGTCTCGACGAAATCACCCCCGCCGAGCTGCTGGCCCGCGGCTTGGTGTCCAAGGGTGCCATGGTCAAGATCCTCGGGCGCGGCGAGATCACCCGGTCCGTCACGGTGAAGGCCCATGCCGTGTCTGGCTCGGCCCGGGCAGCCATCGAGACTGCCGGCGGCAGCATCGAGATTCTGCCGCCCACATTCAGCGGCCCCCGGCCACCCGCTCGGGGCAACCAGCACACAAATCGCTAGGGGCTCATCGTGCTCGGCCACATGCGCAACATCTTCCGGATCGCTGACCTGCGCCGGAAGATCCTGTTCACGCTGTTCATCATCGCGGCGTACAGGCTGGGCTCCCAGGTGCCGGTGCCGGGTATCGACTTCGACGCCATTGTGTCCTTGCGCGAGCAGGCCAGCTCGACCGGCGGCGTGCTGGCGCTGCTGAACCTGTTCTCGGGCGGCGCGCTCACCAACTTCGCGATCTTCGCGTTGGGGATCATGCCGTACATCACGGCGTCGATCATCATCCAGATCCTCACCGTCGCGATCCCGCGCTTCGAGCAGCTCCAGCAACAGGGTGCGGTAGGGCAGCGGAAGCTGACGCAGTACACCCGCTACCTGACGCTGGGCATCGCCTTCGTGCAGGCCACGGGCATCACGTTCATCTTCGGGCGGGGCCAGGGCACCGCCTTGGGCAACACCGCCGGCGTCATCGTCATCCCCGACTTCACGTTCAACCGCGTGGCGCTGGTGATCCTGTCGCTGACGGCAGGCACGGCGCTGCTCATGTGGATGGGCGAGCTGATCAGCCAGCGCGGCGTGGGCAACGGCATGTCGCTGCTGATTTTTGCCTCGGTCGTGTCCACGATCCCCTTCGACGGGGCCCGCCTGCTGGCGGTGCAAGGCACGGTGTACCTGGCGGCCGCGGTCATCGTGGCCACGGGAATGATGGTGGCCATCATCTTCATCGAGCAGGGCCAGCGTCGCATCCCGGTGCAGTTCTCCCGCCGGCAGGTGGGCCGCAGGCTCTACGGCGGGCAGAACACCTACATCCCGCTGAAGGTCAACCAGTCGGGCGTGATCCCGGTGATCTTCGCCAGCTCGATCCTGTTCCTGCCGGTGCTGCTGTCGAACGTGGCGAACTGGGGCTGGCTGCAGACCGCTGTTGACGAGTACCTGACCCAGCCCGACAACATCGCCTACATCCTGTTCTTCGGCGGGCTGATCGTGGGCTTCGCCTACTTCTATACGGCCATCACATTCGACCCGGTGCGCCAAGCCGACAACATCCGCAAGCAGGGCGGCTTCATTCCCGGCATCCGGCCCGGGCCGCAAACCGAGCGGTACCTGGCCAGAGTGCTGAACCGCATCACGCTGCCGGGCGCTCTGTTCATTGCCTTGGTGGCGCTGCTGCCCAGCGTGCTGCTGTCGCTGACCAGTGACCTCGATGCGCTGGGCTCTGGTGGCGCCGGTGCAGCCATCGGCTTCGGCGGCGTCTCGATCCTGATTGCCTCCGGCGTGGCGCTCGAGACCATGAAGCAGGTCGACAGCCAGTTGCTGATGCGCAACTACGAAGGATTCCTGGCCTGATGAGCACGCGACGACTGGTCATCCTGGGCAAGCAGGGAGCTGGCAAGGGCACCCAGTGCGAGCTGCTGGTGGAGCGCTACGGCGTCGCCCACATCTCGACTGGCGACATGCTGCGCGCTGCGGTCGCTGCAGGCACCGAGCTGGGTCGGCAGGCCAAGGCAGTCATGGATGCAGGCGACCTGGTCAGCGACGAGCTGATCCTGGGCATCGTGGCTGAGCGGCTCACCGAGCCCGACACTGCTGCCGGTTTCCTGCTCGACGGCTTCCCTCGCACCGAAACCCAGGCCGACGGTCTGTTCGCGCTGCTGGCGCCGAACGCGGTGGACCGGGCGATCGACCTGGACGTGCCCGACGAGGTAGTGACCCGGCGGATGCTGGAGCGGGGCCGAGCCGACGACACGCCTGAGGCCATTTCCCGGCGGCTGGAGCTGTACGAAGCCGAGACAGCGCCGCTGCGGAAGCTGTTCGCCGATCAGGGAGTGCTGGTGACGGTGGACGGACTCGGAACCCCCGCCGAGGTCCATGGGCGCATCGTGGCCGCCATCGAGGCGACACTGTGAGCTCTTGTTGGCGGCCATGGCGGCCGCACGAACAGCACAGCGGCCGCCATCGAGGCGGCACTGTGACCCCTATACTTGCTCGCTCGTCTACAGCGCAGGTCACCCGATGAAAGTCCGTCCGAGCGTCAAGAAGATCTGCGACAAATGCCGCGTGATCCGCCGTCACGGGCGGATCCGGGTGATCTGTGAGAACCCGCGACACAAGCAGCGGCAAGGCTGAGACAGGAGTTCTGTATCGATGGCCCGAATCGCCGGCGTCGACATACCGCGTGAGAAGCGTGTGGAGATCGCGCTCACCTACATCTACGGCATCGGCCGCTCGGCCAGCCAGCAGATCTGCGAAGACCTGAACATTGCCGAGCGCACGCGCGTGCGTGACCTGACCGATGCCGAGGTGGCCCGTATCCGCAACCACATCGACGCAAACCTGGCCGTCGAGGGAGACCTGCGGCGCGATGTCGCCCAGGACGTCAAGCGGAAGATCGAGATCGGCTGCTACCAGGGCGTCCGTCACCGCCGCGGGCTTCCGGTACGGGGCCAACGCACGCATACGAACGCACGCACCCGCAAGGGTCCGCGCAAGACCGTCGCGGGCAAGAAGAAGGTACGCAAGTGAACGTGCGCAGCCGAATTGGCCGGCAACGAGAGACCGGACGCATGAGAGGCGGGCGAAAGTGAACCAGCAGCAGCCTCGCCGCGGGCGGCGCAGGGAGCGCAAGAACGTCGGCGACGGTGTGGCGCACATCAAGAGCTCGTTCAATAACACGATCATCACCTTCACCGACCTGCAGGGCAATGTGGTGTCGTGGGCCTCGGCCGGAAACGCCGGTTTCAAGGGCTCCCGCAAGTCGACGCCGTTCGCCGCGCAGCAGGCCGCTGAGCAGGCCTCCGAGCGCGCCATGGAACATGGCGTGCGCCGGGTGCACGTGCACGTGAAAGGTCCCGGCTCGGGCCGCGAGACCGCGATCCGCTCCATCCAGAATTCCGGCATCGAGATCAAGGGCATCCGCGACATGACGCCGGTGCCGCACAACGGCTGCCGCCCCCCGAAGCGCCGGAGGGTCTGAGATGTCTCGCTACACCGGTCCCAAGGCACGCGTCTCGCGGCGGCTCAACACCAATATCTGGGGCACTGAGGGCGAGACAAAGGCGCTCGACCGGCGTCCCTACCCGCCCGGCGAGCACGGCCGCGGCAGGCGGCGCAGCCAGAACTCGGAGTTCTTGCTGCAGCTGCAGGAGAAGCAGAAGTGCCGCTTCACCTACGGGATGACAGAGCGGCAGTTCCGCAACGCCTACGAAGAGGCTGCCCGTCAGCGCGGGGTCACCGGCGAGAACCTGTTGCGGCTGCTCGAGCTGCGGCTCGACAACATCGTGTACCGGGCCGGCTGGGCGGCGACTCGCCCGCAGGCTCGCCAATTCGTGAGCCATGGCCACATCGACGTCAACGGACGCCGCGTGAACATTCCCAGCTTCCGTGCCCGCAAGGATGACGTGATCGAGTTGCGGACCAAGGCCCGCGAGATCGTCACCATCCGCTGGAATCTCGATGTGCTGGACCGCACCCCGCCCCCGTGGCTGGAGGCGAGCGACGGAGGCCAGCGGGTCACCGTGCGCGAACTGCCGATCCGATCCCAGATCGAGATCCCGGTTCGCGAGCAGCTCATCGTCGAGCTCTACAGCAAATAGCCCTGTCAACATCTGCCGCCCACGAAGGGGTGAACGTGTCCATCTCCGACACCTTGGTCATGCATCGACCGACGATCGACATCCTCGGCGAGCCCGAGGGCAACCGCCAGCGCTTCGCCATCGGCCCGCTGGAGCCGGGATTCGGGCACACGCTGGGCAACTCGCTGCGCCGCACGCTGCTGTCGTCGATTCCCGGCGCAGCGATCACACAGGTGCGCTTCGACGACGCATTGCATGAGTTCACGACCATCGAGGGTGTCGTCGAAGATGTCACCGACATCATCCTGAATCTCAAGGACGTGGTGCTGAGGTGCCACATCGACGAGCCCGTAGCGGTGCGCCTCGATGAGCGGGGCGTGGGTCCAGTGCTGGCGGGGCACGTGGACTGGGGCATCGACGTCGAGTGCCTGACCCCCGACCTGCACATCGCGACGCTCGGCGAGGGCGCCCGCCTGGCGATGGACCTCACTGTGGAGCGCGGCTGGGGCTACGCGGCACCCGAGAGCGAGCGAGCCGGCAGCACGATCGGCGTGATCCTCGTGGACGCGCTGTTCAGCCCGGTGCGTCGTGTGGCGGTGGAGGTCGAGCCGGTGCGCGTCGAGCAGTCCACCGATTTCGATCGGCTCGTGCTCGACATCGAGACCGATGGTGCGATGACGCCGCGCGAAGCGCTGTCGTCGGCGGGCGACACCCTGTGCCGGCTGATGCTCATGATCGCCGAGCTGTCGCCGGAGCCCCTGGGCCTCGACATCGCCGAGGTGGCGGTCGGCGGCGGCCGGACCAGCGATCTCGAACGTCCCATCGAAGACTTGGGCCTGTCCGAGCGCGCCCGCAACTGCCTCAAGCGTGCGCAGTTCAACACCATCGGCGAGTTGCTCGACCAGTCGGTGGATGAACTCATGACCGTTCCGAACTTCGGCCAGAAGTCGCTCGACGAGGTCATCGAGAAGCTCGACGAGCGGGGTCTGGCACTGCGTGGCATGAGCCCGTCATCTGAGGCTGAGTCTGAAGGCGAGACCGAGGGCGATGCCGAAGGCGACGTCGAGCAGGCCACCCCTGCGGCGGTCAGCTGATCATGCCCACGCCCACGAAGGGCCGACGCCTCGGCGGCAGCGCCAGTCACCAGCGCTCCATGCTGGCCAACCTGGCGGCGTCGTTGTTCGCTGCGGAAGCCATCGAGACCACCGAGGCCAAGGCCAAGGCGCTGCGGCCGTACGCCGAGAAGCTCATCACGAAGGCGCGCAAGGGCGGCCTGGCACGGCATCGCCAGATCATCGCCAGCCTCAACGGCGACCAGGAGATGGCCCAGAAGCTGATCGACGAGATCGGCCCGCGCTACGAGGGACGTCCGGGCGGCTACACGCGCATCTTGAAGCTCGGACCGCGCCGGGGCGACAACGCCCCCATGGCGCTCATCGAGTTGGTCTAGCTCCTCGCGGCATCCCGGCACATGAGCACCGATGTCCCGTTGAGCACTGGGCCGTTGAGCCTTGGCGTGCTCGACGCGTTGCGGGCGCTGGACACGCCGACCGTCTGCAACGCGCTCGAGGTCGTGGCTCCGCACCGCCGCGCTTACGGGTACACCACGTCACCGCTGGTCTGTCCCGACCCGGACACCGTCATGGTCGGCTACGCCCGCACGGCCACGATCCGCGCCAATGCGCCATCGGGCCGATCCCGTGACGACGACTTGGCAATGCGGGTCGGCTACTACCGGCACATGGCCGAAGGCCCTCAGCCCACGATCACGGTGATCCAGGACACTGACGCCTCGCCCGGCTACGGCGCCTGGTGGGGCGAGGTGAACAGCAGCATTCACGCCGGGCTGGGTTCGCTCGGCGTCATCACCAACGGCTCGATCCGTGACCTGGGGGAGTGGGCGCCGGGCTTCGGCGCCTTGGCCGGCTCGATCGGCCCATCCCACGCATGGGTGCACGTTGTGGAGTACGCAGTGCCGGTGACGGTGCACGGCATGTCGGTGCAGCCCGGCGATCTCATTCACGCCGACCGCCATGGTGCGGTCGTGGTGCCGGTCGATGTAGCGGCTGAGGTTCCCGCGGGGGCCGCGAAGATCGCAGCCGCTGAGCGTGTCCTCATCGACGCTGCCCGCAGCCCGGATTTCGGCATCGAGGGGCTCACGTCGCTGCTCGACCCCAAGGGCGACCACTAGCCCCACCGGGCCCGCTCGGCTCTTGGGTGCAGTTGGGGGTCTATCGCACGAGCGCCGCGTTGCGGCGCAGCGACTCTCGTGCCTCGGCGTAACGCTCCGCGAGGCGCTGACCGACGCGTCCGATCCGATCGATCATCTTCATCAGGCCGTCGCGTGCAACCTCGGCGATGCTCGACAGCTCGGTCAGGCCGGGCAGGTTCCAGTCGCGCAGCACGACCGGTTGCAGGATCTGGTCATGGTGGATGGCCAGGTCGTAGATCCCGGCTTCGGCGATGATGCGGGAGTGGGCGTCGAAGTCGGTGATGCCGACTCCGGGCATGGCAAAGCTCTTGACTTGGTTGGCGATGGCCACCACCGCGCTGGAGGGGTCGATCTCGACCGCGGCGCTCATGACGTCGCGGTAGAACAGGAAATGCAGGTTCTCATCGAAGGCGACCCGCCGCATGATGGCTTTGCCGGCAGGGTCGTCGATGTGGCGCCCCGTGTTGAAGTGCGCGATGCGGGTGGCCAACTCCTGCAGCGTCACGTAGGCGAGGCCTTCCAGCAGGCTCGGCGGCTGGGGTACTTGCCCGCACTGCACCTGCGCCATGCGCGCCCGCTCCAGTGCCACGGGGTCCAGAGCGCGGGTGACCGACAGGTAGTCGTAGATGACCCGGCCGTGCCGTCCCTCTTCCGCCGTCCAGCGGCGAACCCATTCGCCCCATGCGCCCTCACGGCCGAACAGCCGCTCGCTGTCACGGAAGTAGTACGGCAAGTTCTCCTCGGTGAGCACGTTCACGAAGAGGGCGCTGCGAGCCTCAGGGGTGAGGTTGGCTTCCTCAGGTGACCATTCGTAGTCGGGCGCGAAGTCTTCGCCCCGGCTCCAGGGCACGAGCGCGTGGGGGTGCCATTCCTTGGTCTGCCGAAGATGGCGCGCGAGGAGTCGCTCGACCTCGGGCTCCAGATCGGCGAGCGTCCGGGCATCAGCCTCTACCGGCATCGGGCATCGCCAATCACCATGCGGGATGGAGCCTAATGATGTAATCCCACCGTTCAGGACGTGCCGAGCCATGAGGATCTCGCGCCGAAGCCAACCGTCAGCCGCAACGGGCGATCTCGGCGTCAAAAGCTGGTGCGCACGCCGAGGGCCCGCTCGAGGTTGACGAGGTACCCGGCAAACGCCTTGCGTCCTGTCACCGTGGCTTCGATCCACGTGCGCGGCTTGGCGCCGTGGAACTCCTTGGTCGTCGCCACGTAGTCAGCGTTTTCCAGCTTCCGCAGGTGAGTCGTCAGGTTGCCGGGCGTCAGGCCCAGCTGCTTCTGCACGAACCCGTAGGCGAGCCGGTCCCGCTCGTCCAGTGACACGAGCAACGACATGATCTGCAGTCGCGCCGGCTGGTGGATGATCTCGTCGAGGTCGATGGCACCGCCGTCGGGCACCCCGTTGGGATCTACCATTCGCCGGTCCTGCGCACCCACATGGCGATGGCTCCGAGCAGTCCGAGCATCGCGAAACCCGACACTGCTGGTGCGATGTCGTCGAACAGGTAGTGCGGAACGTAGAAAGCAGCGGCCATGCCCACGCCGAAGGCGGCGATCACGGTCCGGTTCAGGATGCCGAAGAGCACGTAGCCGAGCGCGATGACGCCCATCAAGACGAAGGGGATCTTCTCTGAACCGGATTCGTTCCACAGGCCCGCCGCGCCTGGGAGCAGTCCAGCGGCCGCAGTGACGGTCATCCAGTAGGCGAACACGCGGATCCCGGCGTGTTGCATGGCGAGGCCCGGCGACAGGGCACGGCCGGCGCGATGGCCGATGGTCATGCTGCCGATGACGCCGAAGGACGTGATGATCGCCCACAGCGGTCCCGGGAACCACGGGTAGCTGTCGGCGAAGTCGGTTGCGAACGTCGAGATGGCGTACTGGGTGAGGTAGGCGATCGTGATGATGCCTGCCCACATCAGCAAAATCGCCGTGCTTCCGGCCGTGTACATAGCGCTGCGAGCGCCATGCATGGTGCTGAGAACGGTCTCCCAACTCTCGTCGGGTTTCAGAGCTGTCGATTCTCCGGTGTCTGTCGACATCACTGCCTCCTCAGTCCGTGATGCAAACTAGTTTGTATTACAAACTATACAGAGACGCAAGCGGATGCAAGCGCAACTCCGTCTGCTCATGGTCTCGTCCTGGCCCGAGCTAGGTCGTAGAGCAGCAGGTGCATGTCGACACTGACCGCTACTGTCACGCCGGTGGTCTGCTGGTGTGGACTCCGCAGTCGCCGTCTGGCTACGGCGACGAGGGCAGAGCTGCCATGAATGTCCAGTCCGTGGTGGGTTGGCTCGATGCTGACCGAGCCGCCCAAGATCGCGTTGCCGAGTTCCTCAGAGCCTTCCACGAGCCCGGCACGCTTGACTCCCTTGGACTCGGAACAGTGCGCGACACGCTGGCGGACATCATCTCGCCTGGCGTCTCCACGGTGCAGACGCGGCTTCGGTATTTCCTGTTCATTCCGTGGATATGCCAGCAAGTCGAGCGCGAGCAGCACAGTGAATTTCTTGATCGGCACATTCGGCGCCTGGAGGCACGGCTCATCGACTGCCTGAAGCATTTGGGACGCGGTGAGGGCGTGATCGGACGCGTGGCCGGTTCCAGGCTCAAGCGCATGCCCAGTTCCATCTACTGGCATGGACTCGAGATGTGGGGCATTCTCACGCCCGGTCCATTCCGCAATCGCTGGGCCGAGTTGCCGGCCCCGCCGGAGAGTTTCTTGAACGGCCGGATGTCGCTGCAGCTCACCGAGGCAGAAGCTGACCGGTTGTGTGAACTTCTGTGCAGTTCGCCGCATTCACACATGTCGGTCTTGGCTAGGGCCGCCGAGGGAGTTCGCGCCGCTCAGGACGGGATGGCGGTTCCAGCATGGCCGTGGGAAGTGCCAGATGGGGGGCTGACTGACGCTCAACGCGAGGTTCTCTACCACGCTCAGAGTTTCTCGGACACCACTGAAGGCCCACAGATTGCCTACAACCTTCTGCTGGCCGAGCGCGCTATCGAATTCGCTGGAGCCGAATCACCCCATGACGATGCGGAGAGACGATCAGATGAATGGAGGGAGAGGCTGAGGGACTGGGCTGACCACATCACCTCAAGCCTTCACATCGAGCGTCTTCGGTCATGGTGTGGTGGCCTCGATGCACCTGACGGATTCTGGGCCTTCTGCGAACGGCAACGTCGCCGGCCGGCGAGCCCGCCGACACGCGATTTCGTAAATCGAATCGCCCCTCACGTCCTCGATGATCCGAACGGCCTGCTTGACAACGGCGAACTCCGCTCACTGATTCTCGAGCGTGAAGTGCGCTTGAAGGGAGCGAGGGCTCGATTGGGACGGCACAACGGCCCCATTGCCGAGTGGCTATCCGGCGGCATGCCGTTCACAGGAGGACGCCTCGACTACCGCTGGTCGACCGTACGGAGATTCCTATCCGACTTTGCAGAGGCAGGCGAGCTGGTGGATTCGTCGCCGACAGACACCCCGACGTCGCCCGTGGCGTCAGCTGCGGTCGGCACGTGATGCTCGCCCCGGACAACCGCCTTCTACTGCCGGAATTGCTTCGGCCGCCTCCGGAGTACGAGTTCGATGCTGCGATGGCGGTGACCTACACGTTGGACCTTGAGGCAATGCTGTCAGTACCCCTCGCTCTTGTCGGCGGCCTCGCATTGGCTCCACGAGATGAACCGCCCGCGGCCGCGACTGAGATGCGTTCGAGCGAGATTGCCGAGCGACGCCGCGAGCCGGTGGCGCTGTTGGCCGCAGTGAAAGCACATGCCAGCAACATCACCGTGTTCGCACAAGCCGGTCAGATAGCGGTACCAGGCGCCCGTCGCGCGTTCACCTTCCTTGAAGACTGCGTTGTGCCCGTTGTCGCGCCAAGTGGTGGCGTCGTGCATGCGAAGGTGTGGGTGCTTCGCTTTCGTCTCGTCAACGAGGCCGCGGCAGATCTGGAACCATCGCCACGTGTTCGGGTGATCGTCGGCAGTCGAAACTTGACCTTTGACCCGAGCTGGGACACCGTTGCCAGCTTCGACGCATTGCCGTCGACAGCCTCCGGCGCAGGCGCGACGTCGTTGGCTGGGATCGCCGATCTGTTTGACGCTTTGGCTGCTCAGCCGCAGGCTCGCCGCGCCAGCGCACATCATCGTGAGCGGGTCGCCACACTGAGTGCGGATGTGCGTGGTCGCCGTTTCGCCATGCCCCGCGATGTCGACAGCGTCGAAGCTCATGTGCTCGGAATCTCCGGTGCCGAAGGCGGCCGCCCGCAGTCACCGTTGCCCGCCGAGAGTCAGCGTGCCCTCGTCATCTCGCCATTTGTCAGTGCCAGTTACTTCGGCACAGTCCAGCGACCTCAGGCCGCGACACTGGTGTCGCGCGAGGCTGAGTTGGACCGGCTCGACACAGTCGCCCTGAAGAAGGCTGGCCATCTCGACGAGGTATACGCCTTTGGCGACGACAGTCTTGGAGCAGCATCCGAAATTGATACTGATTCGGATCGCTACGACAGCTACAGCTCTCCCGATTTCCCAGGGCGACCACTGGCCGGGCTGCACGCGAAAATATTTGCGTTCGATTGCGAGACTCATCGTTCTCGACTTTTCATCGGATCTGCCAACGCCACGGGCGCAGCGTTCACTCGCAACGTGGAAGTACTGCTCGAATTGGAGGGGCCGACGGATCGCGTCGGCATCGAATCCCTCATCGGCTCACCGGATGCATCCGACGCAGACGGGGTGACGCTTCGCCGGCTATTGGCTCCGTACAACGCAGTCGAACCTGATGTCGCACAGGAGGATCCCATCGCCGATGCGCTCGATGCCGCCCGGCGTCATCTCGGCGCGACGTTGTCGGTTTCGGCCAGCGTCGCTGAAGATGGCGGTCTCTGGAGCACCCGGTACCTCACTAACGAATCGGTCACGCTGCCTGATGATCGGGTTGCCGTCGAAGGCTGGAGAGTCAGCTGTTCTCCTCTAGGCCCTGCCATAGGGCAGGACGTTGATGTGGGCGACCCGCTCGATGTGAGCTTCACGAGCACTTTGGAGGATGTGAGCGCATGGCTTGTGATCCGCGTCATCGCTCACGACGGACAGTGGACGTCGACTCTGCTGCCTGCACGTGTGGCTGATGTGCCCGATGGCTTTGCCACTGCTCGAGACACCGCCGTGATGCGAGGTTTGATTGGCAACGGCGAGCGCTTCTTGTGGTACCTCGTGGCGTTGCTGAGCGGCCATGCCGATACCGGCGACGGTGAGCGCGCCGAACTGAGCAGACGGCTCGATGTCGAGTCGACACCGCAAGCTGGAGGCATCGCCTCAGTTCCGACGCTCGAGGTGTTGCTGCGAACCCTGCGTACTCACCCAGAGCGCCTTCGGTCACTTGAGCCGCTCGTTGATTCGTTCCTTGGCGACCCTGCTGCCGACGACGCGCTGATGCTGAGTGGCTTCGGAGATGTGTGGCGGACTGTCAGCGAGGTTGGCAAAGCCGCCGCGCCCGGACGCACGGGGAGGCGTAGTTGAACACTGCAGGTCTGCCCATCGTCGACGTTGAAGCGGAACTCGGCGAGCTGCGCGAATTCCAACGAGACACGGCCGAGTACGCATTCCGGCGCATGTTCGTCGATGATGACTACACGACCAGATTCCTCGTTGCCGATGAAGTGGGTCTCGGCAAGACCTACGTGGCCAAGGGAGTCATCGTTCAGGTGCTCAACCATCTGCACAACATCGGTGACGAGCGACATGACATCGTCTACATCTGTTCAAACGCGGCTATCGCTCGCCAGAACATCCGCAAGCTCGTCCCCGACAGCGTTGCGGCGGCCAAGCCGGTAGATCGCCTGTCGATGCTGCTTCATCCCAAGCATCAACCCAAGTCGGGGAAAGACGCCAGCAGAGTCAATCTGGTGGCGCTGACGCCCGCTACGTCGTTCAAGATGGGACACCGCGGCGGTCGTTTCGAGGAGCGGGTGCTCGCATTTGTGCTCCTCTCCAGCATCTGGGGCAACGAGTCGTTGAGGACAGCGCCGGCGCGACGGGTGTTCTGGTACGGAATCAAGAACGGCGATCGGAAGCTACGAGCTTGCGCCGCTGAAGTCGAGCAGGACTTCCGCTCACGTGCGGCACGCCTCGGTGTTGGTCACTTTGTCGAGCAGATACGAGTCACGAATCAGCGCCGCAAGGACGAGGACAAGCCTTCGCTTAAGGTCGCGTTCAACCGACTGATCAAGCTCATGCCGGCGCGACGCGACACGAAGCTGTCGCCCGAAGCGTGGGAGGCGCGAGCTGATTTCATCCGCGACATCCGGCACACGATGGCTCGTACTGGCATTTCGCTGTTGAACCCCGATTTGGTTGTGCTTGACGAATTCCAGCGCTTCAAGGATCTGCTCGAACCCGACGAGGATCACCGTTCCGAGGCCACCGAGCACGCCCACTCGTTCTTCAACCACAAGGACGAGAAGAAGGGTCGCAAGGATCAATCGGTGCGTTGCTTGCTGTTGTCGGCCACGCCGTACAAGGCGTATTCCGGTCCCGACGATGCCGACGATCACTATTTCGACTTCATTCGAACGTGCAAATTTCTCTTTGATGATCCGCACGAGACCGAAGCGGTCAAAGACCTGTTCACTCAGTTGAGGCGGTCGCTACGCGAATTGGGTCGTACCGTGGCGGGCGCGTCTGTCGCCGAAGCCGACGCGCAGGTCGCATCTGCCTTGGTTGATGCGCGCGGGCTCTGCAAGAAGCTGTCTGATCGGTTGGGCCGCGTCATGTCGCGGACTGAGCGCCTCGCGGCCACCGCCGATCGTGCTGGGATGCTCGCGCAACCAGAAACACATGCGGAGATGCACTTGGCGGATGTGCAGGCATACCTGCAGTTCGCTGAACTAGCGACCTCTGAGGCCATCCAGCATCACGACCCCGTGGAGTACTGGAAATCGAGTCCCTATCCGTTGAACTTCATGTCGACCGAATACAAGCTCAAGAGAGATCTGTCGGAGAAGTCGGCCCGAGGTGAGCTTCCACCCGTCGATACCGAGGGCCCCGGGCTACTTCGATGGAGTGATGTGGATGGATACGAGCGGATCGACCCGCGCAACGGACGGCTGCGCTGGCTTGTGGACGACCTCGAGCGTCGCAGGGCGTTCGACTTGCTCTGGATCCCCCCGTCGCTTCCGTACTACCGGGCTGACACGCCCTATGAAGCCGAGGCGGCGCCCATGATCGGGACGGAATCTGCCTCTGACGCCGAGGGACAAGGAGGCCTAACGAAGCGCCTGATCTTCTCCGGGTGGCGCATGGTGCCGAGAGCGGTTTCCAGTCTCGTCAGCCACGAAGCCGAACGCCGTGCGGTGGGCGCGAGAGAGAATCTGCCTAGTGGAGACGCCGCGACGCGGGCGCGCTACACCTCTGACTGGCGCGGTGGTCGAAACCTGACTCTGACCATGGTCCGATCGAATCGCAGTGGCGGCACAGTGCGCGCGAGCGGCCCCCGCCTGCAGGTGAAGCCTGCCGGGATGACGTCATTGCTGTTCATGTGGCCGAGCCCCGCGCTCGCGACTTTGGGCAATCCGCGCCGGTTCGAGAGCACCATGGCGGGTCTCGACCGCTCCCTCGACGAATTGCGCGCTGAGGTGGCAGCGCGTATCGCAGATGCGTTTCGGCCTTTGCTGTGGCAACGGGAACAAGCCGTGCTGAATGATCAGCTCAACCTCAATGAGAGACGCCGCGTCAAGCAGCGCCGCGCCGATCCCCGTTGGTACTGGGCAGCTCCGGTCTTGCTGGACTGGCTCATGTCCCCTTACGACTTCGCAGTGTGGTTCTGGTCGTGCTCGCATGACTTCGGCAACCAGCGCCGAACAGAGGATTCGGATGAACTCAACGCACTGACCAAACATGCTGGTTGGGCGTGGGATCTTGCGGTGAACGAACTGAAGGTCCACCGCTGGGGCCGCATGGCCGAACGCGAGTTTGCGAACCCTGCGGACATCACCGAAGGGGCGCTCTTCAATGACGGAGTTGAGCCGGTCCGTCTCGAAGCTCGGCTCGCACCTCCGTCCGACGAGGTTCATCCGCCGTTGGGGGAACTCCCCAGTGATCTGCTCCATGTTCTGACTGAGGTGGCCATAGGTGGCCCTGGGGTGTGCTCGTTGCGTGCGCTTGGGGCTGTCATGGGGCGGGCTGTCGACGACCCCGTCACGCTGGGCGCGGCAGCCCATGTCGGAGGTGCCTTTCGCCATTTCTTCAACACGCCCGAAGCATCGGCGTTGGTGGAGCTTTCGGGTATACGTCACGCAGAGCGCGTTTCGAAGCCCACCGCGCCGTTCTGGCAGAAGGTTGTGGGCCACTGCGTAGGGGGGAATCTGCAAGCTCTGCTCGACGAGCACGTCCACCTACTGCGCGACTGGCGAGGCCATGGCCCCCAGCCGTCCGGCCCGCCATCGTCTGGGACGCAGTGGGCAAGTAGCGCTTTGGGCTGGACGGGCCACAGCGGCGCAGGTGGTGACTTCGGTTGGGGCGGTGTGCTGTGTCGTACATGCGCCCGACGGCCGGGCTCGGGTGAACCGGCGTCGAATGGGTCGAACCACGACACGACATGCCCGAATACAGCTGTCTGCGACACCGCAGCCACGCTTGCCGAGGCATTGAGCCTCCGCACCGCGTCCGTCAACGTGGATGTCCCAGTCCGACACGAGAACGGCACCGTCGATTTCACGTATGCATCCGAATCCTCCGGGCACGGCGAGTCTCGTTCCAGACGCAAAATGAGGCACCGCTTCGCTGTGGCGTACGGGACTCACCTCACGGATCAGGGCGACCAGGTACGTGCCGAGCATGTATCGACGGCCTTCAATTCGCCGTTCTGGCCGTTCGTGCTGACTTCAACCTCAGTCGGTCAAGAGGGCCTCGATTTCCATTTGTGGTGTCACGCCGTTGTGCATTGGAATCTGCCGACAAATCCTGTGGACCTTGAGCAGCGCGAGGGTCGTGTTCATCGCTACAAGAACCACGCTGTGCGTCGCAATCTCGCAGCCGACCTAGGTGGACTGGCACTGCGCGAGACACTTCCGATCAGGGACTTGTGGGAGAAACTCTTCGAACTAGGGCGGGATGAGGGCAACGAGATGGTGCCTTGCTGGGCATACCCAGGCATTGCACCGGCGGAAGAACCCGGCGACATGGCGACCGTCGCCAGAATCGAGCGTCTTGTCCCGCTTCTGCCCTTCAGCCGTGAGGTCGGGCAGCTGGCCCTGCTGCGCAAGAAGCTCGGCGCCTACCGGCTAGCCATCGGCCAACCCCGCCAAGAGGAACTCTTGGAGTACCTGTCAGTCAGTGGCGCACTCGACCGAGAGGATCTACAAGCTCAGCTCGCGGGGGTGCGAATCGACCTCACACCTCCGCCACGAGAGAAGAAGACGAGCTGACTCAGCCGCCACTCGACGCGATGCGCGCGTCGAACAACGGACATCGTGGCATGAGCGATGTCTCTTGGTCAGGGGAGTAGCTCAAGCCGTTCGCAGTGGTTCGGCCGCACGATGCCGAAGTGCCGCCGGTCGAGCGTCGCCACAGTGGTCACACCGAGGCGTTCTGCCAGGACGATGACCGATGCATCGACGGTGCCCAGCGGCAGATCGTCATAGGCATGCACCAGTTCGGCAATGCGAAGCCAATCGCTGGCAGCCACCGGTTCGGTGATCAGGTCACCCGAGGCGAGATCACCCAGGAAACGCACCTCGGCTGTGGTGCCCAAGCGTGTCCCCACCAAGTAGGCCACCTCGGTGATCACCAAGGTGGGAACGATCAGCGGCCCCGGATGTCCTGAGAGCAACTCGAGGCTGGCTGCGTGATGCCGATCGTCTGCGTCGATATAGGCATACAAAGGACCCGCATCGACGATCAGCGCGATGACGTCACCTCGCTGGCCAGGATGTCCTCGATGCGCTCAGAGATGTCCGACTGACCGCTGCGGCCTGCTGCCGCTGCACTCAGACGCCGCCTCGGAGCGAGATGGCACTCGATGGCCTCTCTCGTCAACTCCGAGATCGTGATGTTGCGCCGGGCGGCCTCGTGCCGCAGACGGGCGTCGAGTTCGACGGGGAGCTTCACGGTGGTCCGCATCATGTATGCCAGCATATCCGGGGTGCCTTCGGTATCGGGCTCGCCAGCAGCACGACCGCCGTGCTCTTGAGCTAGGCGTGGGCGTCGAGCGCGGCGCTGTAGTTGGCTGCGGCGAATTCCCAGTTGATCAGGTGCTCGACGAACGCATCCACGTAGGCAGCCCGGGCGTTCTGGTAGTCGAGGTAGTAGGCGTGCTCCCACACGTCGATCACCAGCAGCGCCCTCAGGCCGTCAGTCAGGGGCGTCTGGGCGTCGTCGGTCTGGACGATGCGCAGCGAGCCCGCTCCGTCACTGCCCGAACCGTCGAACACGAGCCAGCCCCAGCCCGAAGCGAAGTTCCTGACCGCACCAGCGGCAAAGTCGGCCCGGAACGCGTCAACGCCACCGAAGCTTGCCGCTAGAGCCGCCGCCAAGTCGCCGCTGGGCTCGCCACCGCCACCGGGCGACATGGACTGCCAGTAGAAGTTGTGGTTCCACGTCTGGGCCGCTGCGTTGAACAGCCCGCCCGCGGGCAGCGAGCGCACCAGATCTTCCAGCGCCCGGCCCTCATCGGGCGTTCCGGCGACCCCGCTGTTCACTGCCTTGACATAGCCAGCGTGATGCTTGCCGTAATGGAAGCTGATCGTGCGCTCGCTGATGTGCGGGGAGAGCGCATCGGGAGCGTAGGGAAGGTCTGGCAGCTGGATGGTCATCTGTTTCCCATGTGGTCACCGGCCCGGGCGAGTATGCCAGCGGAAGTCAGAACTTCGGCGTCGCCCGGGCATGCAATTCGCGACTGGGCCGTTCTGGCCCAGCGGTATGGTGCGGCGCGTGCAGCTAGTAGGCATCTACGACGCTGACGGCGGGCTCGCCGGAGAGCTCCGCTACGCCCTAGGCAAACTGCGGGGCCGCAGCAAGTGCGCCCTGTGCGACATCACCCACGGCTGGAACCCGATGGGCTCGCGCCAGTGGAAGCAGGCCTGTGCGGCTACGCCGGTCGAGCTGGAGCTAGTGCATCGCGACGAGGCCACAGCCGCTCAACTCGCTGCTGCAGCCCAACTCCCTGCCATCGTGGCCCACGACGGCGAGCGCTGGTCGGAGGCGCTCAGCACGGCTGACATCACGGCTTGTGCGGGCTCGCCGGAACTGCTGCTTGAACGTCTCGCCGAGTGGTGAAGCACTTCGAGGACTCCGCCCCTGTTCGACGCCGCTGGCCTCTCGGGTGCCGGTACCGTCCTGTTCCGCATACTCGCTGCCGAAAGGCGAAGCCCTCGATGAAACCAGCTCTGTGGCGCCAGCTCCTGACCGTGCTCTTTGTGACCGCCCTGCTGGCGGCTGCGTGTGCTCCAGACGAACCTGACGGGGTCAGCGAACCCGAAGCGGCCGACGACGAGACAGCCGAAGTTCACACCGACGAACCAGACGCTGTCGATGCCGACGCAGAGCCCGAGGCGACCGACGAGCCCGAACCCGCAGACGAACCTGAGCCTGCCGAGGAGCCCGCCGACGAACCCGAACCCGCCGACGAACCGATCGGCGACCCGGTCGATCTGGGCACGTTCAACGACTACGAGCCTGCCGACCTCGACCCGTCGCTGCTGCCGGTTGACCCGGACGTGGTGATCGGCCAACTCCCGAACGGCCTCACCTACTACCTGCGATCGAACGACTCGCCGGGTGATGCCGTGGTCATGCACCTCGCGGTCAACGCGGGCGGAGTGCTCGACCCCGAGGGCGCCGAGGGCGCCGCGCACTTCTTGGAGCACATGCTGTTCAACGGCACCGAGAAGTTCTCCGAGAACGAGCTCGATCAGGTGCTGCGCGACATCGGCACCGACTTCGGCCACGACCTCAACGCATTCACCAGCCCTGACGAGACGGTTTACATTCTCGACTTCCAGCTCGACGATGCCGGGGCACTCGATCTCGCGTTCACCGTGCTGGCGGAATGGGCGTCAGCCGCCACCATCCTTCCCGCCGACGTCGAGCAAGAGCGGGGGATCATCCTCGACGAGTACCGGCTGCGCGACGAGTCGGCATCGGGCCGGATCTCCAACTTCCTCAATGCCATCTACTACGAGGGCACGGTCTATGAGGGGATGGAGCTCGGCGGTACCGAGGAGTCGAACTCGTCGATCACCGCCGAGGTTCTGCGTGACTTCTACGAGACGTGGTACCGGCCCGACAACATGGCAGTCGTCGTCGTGGGTGACCTGCCGGTGAGCGAGATGGAGAAGCTCGTCGTCGAGCACTTCGGCGACCTGTCGGCGCCCGCCGGCGCTCTGCCTGCTCAGCCGGATCGAAATCCGTTCACGGTGCAGTTCGTGACCGAGCCGGTCACTGACGTCGTGACGCATCCTGATCACGGCC
Source organism: Candidatus Poriferisodalis sp. (assembly GCF_965204195.1). GTDB lineage: Bacteria > Actinomycetota > Acidimicrobiia > Acidimicrobiales > Poriferisodalaceae > Poriferisodalis. Next base: position 3,469,294 of record NZ_OZ241975.1, on the reverse strand, counting down.
CCATCTACATCTCGCTCGACTGGCAGCTGCCGGCATGGCCCACGGACACCCGTGGCGGCGAGCGGCTGCTGCTCATGGAGAACCTGATCGCGCAGATGCTCGACATCCGCTTGGACGCGGCGCACCGCGCCGGTTTGATGGCCCAGGCGACCGAGCCCCACTTCAGCGCGTTCGCGGCTGCGCGCGGCTTGCGGCTGTACGGCACCAACTACCAGGGCTCCGATCTGGTGCAGGCCACCACCGACTACCTGTCGGTCGTGGAGGGCGCGGCCCACTACGGCTTTACCCAAGACGAATTCGAACAAGCGGTCAGCGCGATCCGAACGTCGCTCGATTTCCAGCTGCAGAGCGACGAGACGCGTCAGGACGACGCGTATGCGATCGGCTATGTCCAGCACTTCCTGTCCGGATCGGACATCTCGTCCACTGCTGAGCGTGTCGCCCGCCTCGAAGGCTTGCTGGACACTTACTCGATCGAGGAGTTGACGGCGCACCTGCGTTGGGTGCTCGACATCGCACCACCGCTGGTGGTCTCCATCGGACCCGACCCCTCCGCGGTGCCGAGCGCAGATGAGCTGCTCTCAGCCGTCGAAGCGGCGCGGCCGATTGCCCCGCCGGAGGCAGAAGAAGCCGTTGACGTGCTGATGGAGGCGCCGAACCCGGTCGCTCCCGTTGCCGAGGCTGAGGTCGACCTGTTCGACGATGCGTACGAGTGGCGATTTGCCAACGGCGCCCGCGTGGTGTTCGCTCCGTCGGACATCGCAGCCGGCGAAGTGAACGTCGTGGCCGAGAGTCTCGGCGGCTGGTCGACGCTGACCGAGGGCGATTCGGCGCTCGTGCGCCACGCAGTCGGCGCGGTGGCCTCCAGCGGTGTGGGGGACGCCTCCGCGACCCAGCTCGACGAGTACCTTGCCACGACCACGGCACGGGTCAGCCCGTACATCGCCGAATTCTCCGAGGGGTTCTCCGGTGCAGCCGGATCCGACGACCTCGAAGCACTGTTCACGCTCATGCACCTGTACGTGACCGAGCCGCGCATCACCGATGTGGCGGTCGCCGAACAGGTGCAGGCCATGCAGACGCGGCTCGCGAACGCCGAGACGTTCCCGCTGTGGATCTCGGAGCTGGAGTTGCTGGACGCGCTGTATGGCGGCAGCCCGTGGCACAAGTTCATTGCGAGCCAAGCCCAGATCGACGCAGTGACCACAGATTCGCTGCTCGGGCTGTATCAAGCACGCTTGAGCGATGTCGACGATTTGGTCGTGGCCGTTGTGGGCGACATCGACCGCGACACGGTGGCCGGCTTGGCGGCGCGCTACATCGGCACGCTGCCCGCCGGTGAGAGCGACACGTTCATCAATCACCGTCCCGGCTTCCCCCAGGGAGTCGAGCGCCTCACGATCGCGGTCGATGCCGATGCTGGTGCAGCGGGCTTCAATGTCATGTTCGGAGCGGAGGCACCGATTTCCGTACGAACCACCGTCATCGCCGACGTGGCGGCGGCAGTGGTCAACGACCTGCTTGTCGGGAGGGTGCGCGAGGAACTCGGCGACACCTATTCGGTCGGTGCATCAGTGTCGCCGAACACTGCGGTCGACACGTGGGAGGCGCGCATCAGCTCGACTGGCCCGTCAGAAGGCCTCGACGTGAGTCACGCGGAAGTGCTGCAAATCTTGACTGAGCTGATAGAGGACGGTCCCACCGAGCGCGACCTCGCCCAGGCGATCGCCGTGGTCAGCGACAACTATGCGCTCGAAACCAACGCAGTGCTCATCAACCCGCTGCTGAGCCGCCATTACCTCGACGACGCAGACGTGGCCACTCCGGCACGTCGGCGCGTGGCCCTCGACGATGTCACCGCTGCCGATGTGCAGCAGTTCATCGCGCTGCTCTTCAACCTCGACAACCGCATCGAGGCCTTCCGCACTGCCGAATAGGCGGTCGCATCAGCGCGCATCGTCGGGGTACCTGACTGCGACAAGCGTCAGCCCATGCGGCGGCGCGATTGGCGCCGCCGCGTCCCGGCTGCGCGCCGCCAGCACAGCGGGCACGTCGCCGGCTGATCGGTCACCGCGCCCCACCGCCACGCACTGGCCCACGATGGCCCGCACCATCTGGTGACAGAACGCGTTGGCCTCGATCTCGAACTGCATCTGTGCGCTTTCAGCCGACCAGCGCGCCCTCGACACGGTGCGCACCAGCGAAGCTTGGGGACGATCCTTGGGTCGCCTGCAGAACGACGTGAAGTCGTGCTCGCCGACGAAGTGACCCGCAGCGGCATTCATCTGGTCGATGTCGAGCGGAGCGGCAACATGCCATTCGAGATCGGCAGAACGGGGATCGGGATGGGTGGCGTTGCGGACCCGGTACTCGTAGGCCCGGCCGGTTGCGGAATGGCGGGCATCGAAGCTGTCATCGGCGAATGATGCCGCCGTCACCGCGATGTCGGGGTTGAGCAAGCGGTTGAGCGAGGACGCCAGGCGCGGAAGTTCAACCGGGCTGTCGTCGCCCTGTCCCGAACCGTCGGCAGTGCTGGCCGCCAAAGCGCGCGCAGCCCGGAGATGCTGGTCATGACTGCCGCCGAGCCGCCGGAGACCCTCGCCGCCGATCCGGAACGACACGACCTGCCCGGTGGCGTGCACGCCTGCATCGGTGCGGCCGGCCACGGTCAGCACGGGCGTTTCGCCCAGGATGCGCTCCAGCGCGGCACCCAGTTCGCCGGCGACGGTGCGGACACCCTCATTGGCCGCAAAGCCACGAAAGCCCGTGCCGCGGTACGCCACATCCAACCGCACGGTTCGCTGCCCGTACCCGCGGGCGGACTCATGCTCGTTCACCGCTGGCACGGTAACTTCGCTGGGAGCGGTGCGGTCGCGGACAATCGTCTATCCGGCTGCATCGGCTCGGTCGCATCGGCCAGGTCACAGGGGGATACCGCACATGCTCGATACCAGGATTGCGGGCGGCACGATCATCGACGGCACGGGGGCGCCGCGGGTCCAGGGCGACATCGGCATCTCCGATGGGCGCATCGTGGCCGTCGGCGACGAGGCCACGCAGGCGGCAGGTGTCGCCAAGCACACCATCGACGCTTCCGGCATGGTGGTTGCGCCCGGCTTCGTCGACATCCACACGCACTTCGACGCCCAAGTCTTCTGGGATACCACCCTGTCTCCGTCGCCATTGCACGGCGTGACCACGGTGATCGGCGGCAACTGCGGCTTCACCATCGCCCCGCTGGAGCCCGACCACGGCGACTACCTGATGCGGATGCTCGCCCGGGTAGAGGGCATGCCGCTCGAATCGCTGCAAGAGGGCGTTCCGTGGGACTGGCGCAGTTTCGGCGAGTACCTCGACTCGATCGACGGCACGCTGATGCCCAACGCCGGGTTCCTGGTGGGGCATTGCGCGCTGCGGCGGATCGTGATGGGGGAGCGCTCGGTGGGCCACGAGGCCACGCCCGACGAGCTCAAGGCCATGAAGCAGCTGCTGGCCGAGAGCATCGACTCGGGTGGGCTGGGCTTCAGCTCGTCGTGGGCCAAGACGCACAACGACGCCGCCGGCGAGGCTGTGCCCTCGCGCCACGCTTCGGCCACCGAGCTGATCGAGCTGTGCTCGGTGCTGCGGTCGAGCCCGGCGGTGGCTCTCGAGTTCATTCCGACCATCGAGCGCTTCGACACCGACGTGTACCAGCTGCTTGCCGACATGTCGGTGGCGGCGGACCGGCCGCTCAACTGGAACGTGATCTTCGCCAACGGACGTCATCGAGATGCCATCGCCCAGAAGCTCGAAGCCAGCAACTTCGCCGCTCGCCAGGGCGGGCGTGTGGTGGCGCTGACCGCCCCGATGCCCGCAGTCAGCCGGCTGTGCTTCGAGAGCGGATTCCTGCTCGACACGCTGCACGGCTGGGCTGAGCCCATGGCGCTGCCGCCGGCAGAGAAGATGCAGCTGCTGGCCGACCCGCAGCGCCGCGCCGAGCTAAACGATCTCGCCCAGCAGCCGAGCGCATTCCGGGGCGTGGCCCGCTGGGAGCGTCTCACGGTTGGCGAGGTCACCAAGCCCGAGCTCACGCACTTCGAGGGTCGCACGATCGGCGAGATTGCCGACGAGCAGGGCATCACCCCGTGGGATGCGCTGTGCGATTTAGTGGTTGCCGATGATCTCAAGACCGGTCTCTACCCGCGTGCCGCTGGCGACGACGACGACAGCTGGGCGCTGCGCCAGGAGCTGTGGAACGACGACCGCTGCGTGATCGGCGCGTCGGACGCGGGTGCGCATCTCGACTTCCTGGCCACGTTCAACTACTCGACGTACCTGCTGGCCGCAGCCCGTGACCGCCAGATGCTCGAGCTGGAAGATGCCATACATAAGCTCACCGACGTTCCGGCCCGCCTGTACGGCCTCGCGGACCGCGGTCGTTTGGCGGAGGGCTGCCATGCCGATGTCGTGGTCTTCGACCCTGACGGGGTGGCGCCGAAGCCGATCGAGGTACGCGAGGACCTGCCCGGGGGTGCCTGGCGGCTCTACGGCGAGGCCGACGGCATCGACACGGTGCTGATCAACGGCGACGTCGCCGTGAGCGGCGGCGAGTTCACCGATGCGCGGCCGGGAACTCTGCTGCGGGCCGGGCGCGACACGGTGCCGGTGACGGCGGTCGGCTGACACTTCGAAACAGCACCTGCAGCGGTGCCGCGACTGCTGGTGCCCTGCAGCGCGGTGGCTGCTGCCCGGTAGCCTCTTGGGGTCTGTCTCGCAGTCGACCCCATGCGGAGTTCCAGCGTGCGCACTTATGCCCCCAAAGCATCTGAGATCGAGCGCTCCTGGTTCGTTGTCGATGCCGAGGGCATGGTGCTGGGCCGCATGGCGACCGAGGTGGCCAAGATCCTGCGCGGCAAGCACAAGCCAACCTTCGCCCCCTACATCGACGGCGGCGACCACGTTGTTGTGGTGAACGCCGACAAAGTGGTGCTGACCGGAGACAAGGCCACCAAGAAACTCGTGCACCGCCACTCGGGTTACCCCGGCGGTCTGCACAGCGAGAAATACGGCGACCTGCTGGCCCGCCGACCGGCCGACGCGGTGAGGCGCACCATCCGCGGCATGCTGCCCCACAACCGCCTGGGCCGGGCCCAGTTGCGCAAGCTGAAGGTGTACGCCGGGCCCGACCATCCCCATGCCGCTCAGCAGCCCCAGCCGCTGCCGTTGCCCAACGCCATGGCGCGCTGAGGCGCCGTTCCGAACGTCGTAGCCAATACGCCATACCCGACGAGAAAGACCCCGATTTCGTGCCCGTTCCGCTGACGCAGACCACTGGCCGCCGCAAGCGTGCCGTCGCCCGGGTGAGGTTCCTGCCCGGCAGCGGCAACATCTCGGTGAATGGTCGCCCATTCGACGAGTACTTCACGTCATCGGTGCACCGCATGGAGATCACCGAGCCGCTGCGACTCACCGAGGCCGCAGCGAGCTACGACGTCAGCGCCACCGTGGACGGTGGCGGGGTGGCTGGTCAGGCCGGCGCGTTGCGCTTGGGCATTGCTCGCTCGCTGCTGGTGCTCGACCCTGAAACGCGGCCCACGCTGAAATCGGCCGGCCTGCTGCATCGCGACGACCGCAAGAAGGAATCCAAGAAGTACGGCCTCAAGAAGGCCCGCAAGGCGCCCCAGTACTCCAAGCGCTAACCCGGCGTGGAACCCACCTTCGGAACCGACGGCATTCGAGGGCGGGCTTTCGATGAGATCGATGAGGTGGTCGCGCACGCGCTGGGGTGCGCAGCGAACCGGGCACTGTCCGCAGACAGCGGCCCGGCGCTCTGGGTAGTTGGCCGCGACACACGCGAATCTGGTCCCGCGCTGGCACGAGCGCTTGTTGCTGGCCTACGAGCGAACGGGGCTGAGGTCATCGACCTCAGCGTCGTGCCCACACCGGTCGTGGCGTTCGCAGCCCAGCACCTCGGCGCGGCTGGCGCGATGGTCTCGGCGTCTCACAATCCGTGGCACGACAACGGCGTCAAGCTGTTCGCCGCGGGCGGCACCAAGCTCAGCGATGCCGAGCAAGCCGCCGTCGCGCAGCGCCTGGGCGATCAGCGACTGACGCACGGCGACCGCCCGTCGACGGCCGACATCGCACACCGGCTCGACGCAGTCAGCGCTGTTGAAGCACAGGCGGCTTCGCCGAGCGAGCTGGACCGGGTGCTGGACGCCTATGAGCATTCGCTGCACGCCGCCATCGAGGGCCGCACGCTCGACGGCCTGCACTTGGTGGTGGACGGCGCGAACGGCGCGAGCGCATCGCTCGCACCCGCAGCACTGCAGCGGCTCGGCGCGCAGGTCACCGTGCTGTTCTGTGAGCCCGACGGCCGCAACATCAACGACGGCTGCGGATCGGTGAATCCTGGCGCGCTCACCGCAGCGGTTCTCGACATCGGCGCAGACCTGGGTGTGGCCTTCGACGGTGACGGCGATCGGCTGATCGCGGTGGACAGCGACGGGCAGGTCATCGACGGCGACCGCCAGATGGCGCTGTTCGCCGTCGACTTGGCCGAACGCGACCTGCTCGCGGGCAACACGCTCGTTGTGACCGTGATGTCCAACCTCGGGTTGCACCGGGCGATGGCCGACGCCGACATTGATGTGATGGAGACCGCGGTAGGGGACCGAGCGGTGCTCGAAGCACTGGATACAGGCGGTCACAGCCTCGGCGGTGAACAGTCAGGCCATGTGATCTTCCGGCACGAAGCCACCACCGGCGACGGGCTGCGAAGCGCCGTCCACTTGGCCGACCTCGTTGCCCGGCGGGCCGCCGGCGATGCGCCACTCACGAGCGCCGCTGTGTCTGATGGTTCGACGCTCACGAGCGCCGCTGTGTCTGATGGTTCGACGCTCACGAGCGCCGAACTGGCTGCTCAGGCGATGCAGGCCGTCCCGCAGCTGCTCCGCAACGTGCCCGCAGGCTCAGCTCCGCTCACCGACGAAACCCGGCGCGTGATCGACGGCATCGCCGCTGGGGCAGGCCCCGACCTGCGGGTGCTGGTGCGCGCCAGCGGCACCGAGCCGGTCGTCCGCATCATGGTCGAAGCCCCGACTGAGCACGAAGCGGCAGTCCTCGCCGATCGCCTCGTCGCATTGGTCGTCGACGGGGCCGGGGCGGCTGACGCCACCTAGAACTTGCGCGCTGCTGCACAGTTGGGCCATGGCCCGCGCGGTCGACACCGCCCAATTGCGGGCGTGGCACCGGGCCGACGGGCGGTCGGGTGCTCGGTACCCTCGCTGGTGTGTGCGGGATTGTGGCCGTCATCGGCCGCCGCGACGACCGGGTTGCGCTGGAGGCAGCAGATGTTGTCCCGCTCCTGCATGACGCCACGGCGCTGCTCGCCGATGCGCTGGCTGGCAGTCGATCCGATGCCGGGGCCCGCAGCTCCTTCGTCGACCTGATCGAGACCGCCGCGGACTCGCTGCGGCGGGCCGATGAATTGCTGCGATCGCTGCCGGGGGTTCGCCTGCTGGTTGCCGATGCCAAGTGCGTGCTCGACATCGAAGCTGCGCTGGAGGCCATGGACGCGCACATAGTCGACATCGACCGCTTGGCCGAGACGGGAGAGGTGCTGAGCGACGAGCGCGACCGCGCCGGCGGCGCTGACGTTCATGCTGTCGAGAACCAGTTCGAGCGCATCAACGCAGGCTTGGGCGAATTGAAGGACCATGCATTCGCATTGCGCCGGGACCGCTTGCGGATGGCCCGCGAGGTGGTCGGACTCTGGGGCGGCACGCCCCCGGCGGCAGCCGTGGGAGGACTCTGGTCGATCCAGGTGGCGCTGTCGGCACTCGACCGTCTTGAGGTTCGAGGGCGAGACTCGGCTGGGCTGCAGGTATTCGTTCACGGGGCACACCTCGACGCCGATGCTCGCAGCGTCGGCGGTGCGCACGGCGGGCGGCTCACCGATCCGCTCTTCGGCGCCGGTGCGGCGCGCGACACCGGCAACGGGCTGGCGTTCGTGTACAAGACCGCGTCAGAAATCGGAGAACTCGGCGACAACACGGTGGCCCTGAGATCGCAGATTCGCCAGGACAGCTTGCTGCGCTGGGCGCTGTCTGCCGACGGTGCCGAGACGGTTGTGCTGGGCCACACCCGGTGGGCCAGCATCGGCATCGTCTCGGTGCCCAACACCCATCCCCTCGATGCATGGGATCCCGCGGCCACAAGCTCGAATGGCGGCGATGTTCCGCACATCGCCGCTGTGCTCAACGGGGATGTCGACAACTACGCCGACCTGATCGCGCAGCGACGGCTTCAGATTGCGCCCGAGATCACGACCGACGCCAAGGTCATCCCGACGATGCTGCGCCAGACGCTCGCTGCAAGCTCCAATGGCGAGCATTCCACGAGTAGTTCAGTGCAGCGGCGGCAAGCCTTCGCTGGGTCAGAACAGCTTCGGCAAGCCTTCGCTGATGCCGCCAGCAGCTTCGAGGGCTCGGTGGCGATAGCGGCGCATGTCTCCGCGATGCCCGACGTGGTGGCGCTGGCGCTGCGGGGGAGCGGGCAAGCGCTGTACGTGGGCGCGACGGGCCCGTCGTATGTCGTCGCCAGCGAGCCGTACGGCCTGGTCGAGGAATGCCGCCAGTACGTCCGCCTCGACGGGGAGACCCCGTCCGATCCGGCGAACCCCGTGGGCAGCCGCGGCCAGATCATGCTGGTCCGCACGCCCGCCGGCGCAGCGGCCGAGTTCACCGCGCTGCGCCGCTGCTCCTACGACGGCACCGAGTTGCCCGTTGACGCCGGTGACATCGTCACCGCCGAAGTCACCACCCGTGACATCGACCGGGGCGACCACCCGCACTTCTTGCTGAAGGAGATCGGCGAGGCCCCCCGGTCGCTGCGGGCCACATTGCGTGGCCGGATTGACACAGCCACGTTGCGTGGCCGCATAGACACAGCCACATTGCGTGGCCGCACAGAGACAGACGCAGCCACAGCAGGCCCGCTGCGTCACGCCCGGCTTGGACCCGACGCCCTGCCTGCCGATGTCCGGTCGCGACTGCAGGACGGTTCCATCCGCCGCATCGTTGCCATCGGCCAAGGCACAGCAGCCGCCGCGGCGTCGTCGCTGCCGCACTTCTTCGAGACCCTCCTGGAGCCGTCGCGCACGCTGGGCAGCGTTGAGGTGACAGCGCCCTTGGCCACCGAGTTCAGCGGCTTCGGCCTGCACGCCGACCTGTCCGACACGCTGGTCGTGGCTGTCAGCCAGTCCGGCACCACCACCGACACCAATCGGACGGTCGATCTCGCTCGCGCCCGGGGTGCGGCTGTGGTCGCCATCGTCAACCGGCGCGGCAGCGACCTGACCGACCGGGCCGACGGCGTGCTCCACACCTCCGACGGCCGCGACGTGGAGATGTCGGTGGCGTCCACCAAGGCCTTCTACGCACAGGTTGCGGCGTGCGCGCTGCTCGCTTCCGCCATCGCTGCCGATATCCGGCCCGACGACGCCGCGACGACCGCTGCCGTCAGCGATCTGCTCGGCGGGCTGGTCAAGCTGCCCGCCGCACTCGAAGCCGTGCTCGCATCGCACGACGAGATCGCCCGGGTCGCCCGGCGCCACGTGGGCGCCCACCGCCACTGGGCCGTGGTGGGGAATGGCGCCAACCGGATCGCATCCCGTGAGATTCGCATCAAGCTGTCCGAGGTCTGCTACCACGCCGTCGCCGAGGACGGGACCGAGGACAAGAAGCACATCGACCTCTCGTGCGAGCCGCTCATCTGGGTGTGCGCGACCGGCCTCACGGGCTCAGTCGCCGACGACGCCGCGAAGGAGGTGGCGATCTACCGGGCGCACCGTGCAACTCCGATCGTGGTGGCCTCCGCCGGCACCGGCCGCTTCGACGCCGCCGCGGAGCTGCTGGAGGTTCCCGCCGTGCATCCGGCAGTGGACTTCATGCTGGCCACGGCCGCTGGTCACTTGTACGGCTACGAGGCGGCGCTGACCATCGACGCCCTGGCCGATCCGTTGCGCGAGATGCGTGCCAGCACCGAATCGCTGCTCGCGGTTGCCGGCAGCGACGGGTCATTGCCGCTGGCCCACGGCCGCGCTGACGCATCGCTCGGTGCCCCCGGCCGCGAGGGCGACCTGCTGGCCGTGCTGGCCGAGCGCCTGCGCGCGCCGGCCAATCGCTTCCGCGACGGCGTGCGCGCAGGCAGCTACGACGGGCACCTGCGGGCAGGCACGGCGGCTCGCCTGGGAGCGGTGCTGCGATACGCCGTGGGCATGACGCCGCTGGAGATGTACCAGGCGGACATCGGCAAGGTGGGGCTGCCCTCGGTCGTCATCGACGACTTCACCGATGCCCTGAATATCGCCATCGACGAACTCACCCGACCGGTCGACACCATCAAGCACCAGGCCAAGACCGTCACCGTGGGCATCTCGCGTGCAGATGAGACGCTGCTCGACTCGATGCTGGTGGCCGCAGCGCTCGAAGCCGGTGCGCCCAGGGATCGGCTGTCGTACGCGGCCTTGCGCACGCTGGCTGCGCTCGACCCGGCGGTGGCCGAGGTCACCGGCTGGTCGCGTTACCGCATCGAGGGCCAGGTGGCATCGGCCAGCAGCCCGGAGATCACGATCTGGCTGACCGATCGGGGCGGCACGGCGCTCGGCATCGAGTCGCGCACGGCGACCAACCCACAGCTGCGCGGCAGCAAGCACCGTGCCGCCTACGAGCGGGAGGTCACCGTGGCCCGCGGCCGCGACGGCCGCACGGTGCTCCACATTCCCGAGACCAAGGACGGAACGACCACCGGGCTCACGCTGCTGCACTGCCGCTTCGTCGAACGGCTGCGTGCGCCGGTGATGCGGGCGGTGCTGATGGGCTACCGCGGTCGTTACGGGGCGCTGGCCGACGCGGTCACCGAGACGCTGCCATGGTTCCGCGACGATCTGCTCGGCACGCTCGAAGTATTCGATCTGCTGACCCGACCGGTGTACGTGCTTGCGGAGCATTGGCTGGGCGCTGCAGCCCCGTCCGCTGGCGGCGGCGCACCTGACTCGCCCGCCAGCGATGAGCCGCGTGAGTAGGGCCGTGGGCGCGTGAGCACCTCGATCGGGCTCGACATGGTGGACGTCCAGCGATTCGCCGCAGTGCTCGAACGGCGCAGCGGCATGCGCGCCCGCCTGTTCACCCCCGCGGAGCTCGCCTACGCCATGGGGACGGTCGATCCCGACACCCGCCTCGCCGCCAGATTCGCTGCGAAGGAGGCAGTGATGAAGGTGTTGGGCATCGGCTTGGGGGCGTGCAAGTTCCGCGACGTCGAAGTGGCACGGCATCGGGGCGGCCGACCCGAACTGGTGCTCCGGGGCCTTGCGGCCGAACGGGCGGCGGCGGCCGGCCTGTCTGAATGGCAGGTGACGCTCACCCACACCGACTCGGTGGCAGCCGCCATGGTGCTGGCGCAATAGGCCTGGAGCGAAACGGTGATCCCGATCGTGACGCCGGCTGAGATGGCGGCAATCGACGCGGCCGCGCCTGAGGGCACCGATGTGCTGGTGGCGCGTGCCGGCGCGGCCGTGGCCATCGCCGCCCGGCGGATGATGGGCGGCACCTACGGCCGGAGAGTGCTCGTGGCCGCTGGCAAGGGGAACAACGGCGCAGACGGGCGGGTCGCCGCGGCGGCGCTGGAGCGATGGGGCGTGCGCTGCCGCATCGCGACGCCGCCTGAAGCGCTTGAGCTCGTCGCCACGGCCGATGCTGAGGTGCCTGCGCGGGCGGTGTGGGATCTCGTGATCGATGCCGCGTACGGAACCGGGCTGCGCGGAACGTGGGGTGCGGATCGAGCACCGGCGGCACCCGTGCTGGCGGTGGACATCCCCTCCGGCATCGACGCGCTGACCGGTGAGGACCATGGCTGCTGGCCTGCGGCCGAGACCGTCACGTTCGGCGCGCTGAAGCCCGGCCTGTTGCTGCACCCCGGTGCCGCCGCAGCCGGCGAGGTACGCCTCGCGCCGATCGGTCTCGATGCCAGTGCTGCTGGGTCTTGGCTTGTCACCGACGCCGATGCCGATGCTGCATTGGTCGGCCTGCAGCCGGCGGCCCACAAGTGGCGACGCGCGGTGCGAGTGATCGCCGGATCGCCCCAGATGCGCGGGGCTGGCTCGCTGGTGTGCGCAGCAGCTCAGCAGGCGGGCGCGGGCATGGTCGTCATCAGCTCGCCGGGTGTTCGCTCGGGCGATATCGCCCGACCCACCGAGGCGGTCGCGCGCGATCTCCGCCCGGGCGCCTGGGCAGAGCCTGCGCTGGAGGGCATCGAGCGATTCGACGCAGCAGTCATCGGCCCAGGCGTAGGAACGGATCCCACGTCGTTGGTCCAGATGGCGCACTTCATCTCCGAATGCCCGCTGCCGCTGGTGGTTGACGCAGACGCCCTCACCGCAGTGGCGGCGCATCCCGAGTGCCTGCAGCGCCGGGCTTCGGCCACGGTCCTCACGCCGCACGACGGTGAATTCGCCAGGCTCACCGGCGCGCCACCTGCTGCGGACCGGTTCGAGGCAGTGCGGCACGCCGGTGCCTCGCTCGGTGTCTTCGTGCTGCTGAAGGGTCCCGCAACGTTGATCGCTAGTCCGCCGTGCCCGCCGGCACCGCCGATGGTGCTCGCCGTGAACTCAGGCACCGCACGACTGGCAACGGCGGGCTCGGGCGATGTGCTGTCGGGCGTCATCGCCGCGGTGCTGTCCGGCGGTCACGACTCGCACGGCGTCACGTCGGCGGTCGCGGCAGCGGCGCACTGGCACGGCCGCACGGCCAGCGTCGGATCACCAGCCGACCAACCTGTCATGATCCCCATGGTCGCCACCGCTCAAGTCGAAGCGCTCACGGCCGCCCGCGATGCGCTCCAGCGGCCCCAGCCAGGGACAGGGCCGACATGAGCGACGCGTCAGAAACGCAGCCGGGTCCCATTGACGCATCGGAGATGCGTCCTACCTGGTGCGACATTGATCTCGACGCGCTCGACCGCAACTTGGCAGCGATCCGCCGACACGTCGGCGAGGCCGAGGTGGTGCCGGTCGTCAAGGCCAACGCCTACGGCCACGGCATAGCGCAGATCGGGCTGGCGCTGCAGGCGGCTGGGGTGTCGTGCGTGGCTGTCGCCTATGTCGAGGAAGCGCTGGCACTGCGCAATGCCGGCGTGACCATCGACATCCATGTCCTCGGTGGCGCTGTCGAGCGCCAGATCCCGCTGTTCCTGACCCACAACTTGATCCTCACGGCGCCGTCGATCGACAAGCTCCGCCAGATCGACGAAGCCGCCGTCGCTGCAGGCACCAGCGCTCGGGTGCATCTCAAGATCGACACTGGCATGGAGCGCATCGGTGTTCACCACTACAACGCCGAGGGGCTGTTCACTGAATCGCTCCGCTGCCGCTCGGTCCGCGTCGAGGGAGTGTTCAGCCACTTCGCCAACGCCGACAGCGCTGATCTGTCCGACGCGCGCATGCAGCTCGACCGTTTCGGTGAGGCACTGAGCTTCTACGAACGCCATTCGCTGCCCACGCCCGTCCGGCACATGGCGGCATCCGCGGCCATTGCCCGCCTGCCCGAAGCCCACCTCGATCGCGTCCGCCCCGGCATCGTGCTGTACGGCGTGGCTCCCAAACCCGAGATCGCAGCCGCCCTACCGACCGAGCCGGTGCTGAGCTGGCACAGCGAGGTCGTCTATTTCAAGGTCGTGCCCCGCGGTGCAGCCGTCGGTTACGGCAGCACGTGGACCGCAGATCGCCAGACCCGGGTGATCACCCTGCCCGTGGGGTACGCCGACGGTTACGCCCGCTCCCTGGGCACAGGTCCGCAGCAGGGGCCAGCACAGGGGCCGGCAAACGTGCTCATCGACGGTGCGCCGCACCCCGTGGTGGGCCATGTCTGCATGGATCAGACGATGGTCAACATCGGCGATGGCAGCGCTTACAACGGCGACCGGGTCACCCTCGTCGGCCACCAGGGCGACGAGGGTGTCACCATCACCGATCTGGCCGATTGGTCCGGTCGCAGCCCATACGAAGTGCTCACCGGAATCTCGCTGCGCGTCCCCCGCGTCTACCGCCGGGCAGATTCCCCGCATTGCGGTCTCGCTGATCGCAGAGCACGCTAGACAAGCTCCGTTATGCGGTTCCGCACCACAAGCGCCGACGGGACGCGAGCTGTCGCGGCGGCGCTGGCCCCGCTCTTGCGCCCTGGCGATGTGTTGCTGCTGTCGGGCGACCTGGGCGCTGGCAAGACGGTGTTCACGCAGGGGCTGGCGGCAGCACTCGGAGTCGCCGAGCCGGTGACCAGCCCTACCTTCACGTTGGCGCAGAGCTACCAGGGCCGCATGAGGTTGCACCACCTCGACGTGTACCGGCTGGAGAACCTTGGCGAGGTGCTCGACCTGGATCTGCCCGAGCTGCTCGACGACGATGCGGTGGTGTGCGTGGAGTGGGGCGAGGTGGTGATCGGCGAACTGCCACGCGACTTCCTGCGCGTACGCATCCGGCTTGCCGACCCCGGCGAATCGCCCGACATCCGCATCTTCGAGGCCGACCTCGTCGGTCCGAGTTGGCACGCTCGCGCCGACTCGCTTGCCGCGGCGTGGCACTTCGCCGACAGCTTCCCGGTGCCGCCGTGTTAGCTCACCACTGCGCGGAGGCAGCGCAGTGTTAGTACTTGGCATCGAGACAGCGACGCCGCAGGTCGGCGTGGCCATCGGCGGGCACGAGGGCATCATCGCCTCGTTCCACACCACCCGAGACCGGCGCCACGCCGAGACGCTCGTGCCGGCGATCCAGTTCCTGTGCGAGCAGGCGCAGATGAAGCTGTCGCAGATCGGCCTGGTGGCCGTCGATGTCGGCCCGGGCCTGTTCACCGGCTTGCGCGTGGGCTTGGCGACGGCGAAGTCCATCGCACATGCCTGCCGGGTTCCGATGATCGGCGTCTCCAGCCTTGACCTCACGGCGTTCCCGGCACGCTTCAGCGATCGGCTCATCGTCTCCACTGTCGACGCTCGCCGGGGCGAGATCTTCTACGCCACCTACCGGCGGGCGCCCGGGGGGATCCAGCTCATGAGCCCGCCGGCAGTCGATCAGCCCATCGACGTGGCCGCGCAGCTGATGGCAACGGGTGCCGAAACGCTGATCGTGGGCGACGGTGCCGAGCGCTACGCCGAGGTGCTGGGCGACGTGCGGGGAGCGGAGATCGGCCGGGAGGGGCTGCGCCATCCCAATGCCGGAGCGCTGGTGGAGCTGGCGCACGCCCGGGCGCTGCGCGAGGAGTTCGTGAGCCCGTCCGAGATAGCGCCGATGTACCTGCGCGCCCCCGACGCCCGCATCAACTGGCAGCAGCGGGAGCGATCGTGAGCACGCCAGCCGCACCCAAAGCTGCAATCCCTGCTGGCCGGCGGCGTGCTCCGATTGTGCTTGGCTCAGCGCCGATCATCGTGCCGATGCGGCGCAAGCATCTGCGCGAGATCCGCCGTATCGACAAGCTGGTGTACCCGCGGCCCTGGTCGATGGCCCTGTACCTAGACGAGTTGCAGCGTGGCGGCGAGCGGGTGTACCGCGTGGCCTGCACGCCGGGATCAGACGGCCGGCCCTCCGGCGTCATCGGCTACGGCGGCTTCATGATCGTGGCCGGGGAGGGGCACATCACCTCCGTGGCGGTGCATCCCCACTGCCAAGGTCAGCGCGTGGGCGCACGGATGATGCTGGAGCTGCACCGCGAGGCCCGACGCATCGATGGGCTGCAAGCGCTGACGCTGGAGGTGCGTTCCTCCAACGCTGCGGCGCAACGGCTCTACCGCTGGTTCGGCTATGCGCCCGTCGGCACCCGCGAGAACTACTACCGGGGTGGCCCCGGCGGAAAGCGAGAGGATGCGCTGGTGATGTGGTGCCACGACATCGACAGTCCCTCCCACGGCGAACGCCTGGACGACATCGCCACGGCCCTCGGCATTACCGAGGGCGGATCAGGCGCGGCCCTCGGCATTACCGAGGGCGGATCAGATACAGCCATGGGGGTGCAATGACGACCATCCTCGGCATCGAGACCTCCTGCGACGAGACGGCCGCAGCGGTCGTGGACGACGGCCGCGACGTGCGCTCCAGCATCGTCAGCAGCCAGGTGGATCTCCATGCCCGCTACGGCGGCGTGGTTCCCGAGATCGCGGGCCGCGCCCACGAAGCCCTCATCACGCCTGTCGTGGCCGAGGCGCTCGTGGAGGCCGGTGCTGCCGACAGCGACATCGACGTCGTGGCGGCCACCTGCGGTCCCGGATTGGTGGGCAGCCTGCTGGTGGGGGTGGCTGCTGCCAAGGCGCTGGCGCTCGTGTGGGACGTTCCCTACATCGGCATCAACCACCACGAAGCCCACCTGTACGCGGCGCTGCTCGATGAGCACGACGCCGAAGTGCAGTTCCCGCTGGTCACCCTGCTGGTCTCGGGCGGACACACGATGCTGATCTCGTTCGAAGGCCACGGCCGCTACCGCCTGCTGGGTGCCACCCGTGACGATGCCGCCGGGGAGGCCTTCGACAAGGTGGCCCGCTACCTGGGGCTCGGCTACCCGGGCGGTCCCATCATCGACCGGCTGGCGTCCGAGGGCGACCCCACTGCGGTCCCGCTCACGAGGGCCATGCTCGACGACGGCTACGACTTCTCGTTCTCGGGCATCAAGACGGCGGTCATCAACTGGGTTCGAGCCCACCCCGACGTCGCCACCGCCGACGTTGCGGCGTCGTTCCAGGCCTGCGTGACCGACGTGCTCACCCACAAAGCCCGCAAGGCGGCCCGCGAGATATCCGCAGCGGGCATCTGCCTGGCCGGCGGCGTAGCGGCCAACAGCGCGCTGCGGGAGCGAACGCTCGACATCTGCATGGAAGACGGCATCAACGCCTACCTGCCGAGCCGAGCCATGTGCACCGACAACGCCGCCATGATCGCCGCAACGGCCTGGTACCGCCTGGCCAGCGACGGCCCTTCCGACCTCGACGGCGGCGCCGATCCCAACCTGCGCATCGACTTCCTCAACTGACCTGCGACTGGCTCGTTGGAAGCCCAGAAAGCGAGCCCGGATCGGGGTGCCGCGAGGTTGTGGCCGCTCACGCGTGCTCGTATCGTTAGCACTCGCCCGGTGAGAGTGCTAAGTGCCGCCGGGCAGTTCCATGACACGCCCCAGACAGGGCACAGCGCCACAGGAGGCACTGCCGACCATGAACCTGAAGCCACTTGAGGACCGCATTGTCGTGCGTCCGAGCGACGCGGAGGAGACCACCGCCAGCGGCTTGGTCATCCCCGACACCGCCAAGGAAAAGCCCCAGCAGGGCGAGGTACTTGCTGTCGGCCCCGGCAAGCGTTCCGACCAGTCGGGCGACATCATCCAGATGGATGTCGGCGTCGGCGACACCGTCGTGTACAGCAAGTACGGCGGCACCGAGATCACCGTGGCCGGCGAGGATCTGCTCATCCTGAGCGCCCGCGACGTCCTGGCCATCGTGGCCTGACGCTGGCTGCGCTGACAAGAAAGAGAACCAACACATGCCGAAGATCCTGAAGTTCAGCGAAGAGGCCCGGCGCGGCCTCGAAGCTGGCGTCAACAAGCTGGCCGATGCGGTCAAGGTGACCCTGGGGCCCAAGGGCCGCAATGTGGTGCTCGAGAAGTCATTCGGGGCACCCACGATCACCAACGACGGCGTGAGCATCGCCCGCGAGATCGAGCTGGACGACCCGTTCGAGAACATGGGCGCTCAGCTCGTCAAGGAAGTGGCCACCAAGACCAACGACGTCGCCGGCGACGGCACCACCACCGCCACCGTGCTGGCCCAGGCCATGGTCCGTGAGGGCCTGCGCAACGTGGCCGCCGGTGCCAACCCGATGGAGCTCAAGCGGGGCATCGAGACCGCTGTGGCTGCCGCTGTTGACGAGATGGTCGACATGTCGACCGACGTCTCCGACGACAAGGACAAGATCGCCAGCGTTGCCGGGATCTCCTCGGCCGACACCACGATCGGCGAGACGCTCGCCGAGGCGTTCGACAAGGTCGGCAAGGACGGCGTCATCTCGGTTGAGGAATCCAACACGTTCGGCGTCGACCTCGAATTCACCGAGGGCATGCAGTTCGACAAGGGCTTCCTGTCGCCGTACTTCGTGACCGATCCCGACCGCCAGGAAGCTGTCTTCGACGACCCGTACCTGCTGTTCGTGAACGGCAAGATCGGCGCGGTTGCCGAGATGGTGCCGGTGCTCGAGAAGGTCATGCAGACCGGCAAGGGCCTGGTGATCATCGCCGAGGACGTCGAGGGCGAGGCGCTGGCCACGCTCGTGGTCAACAAGATCCGCGGCACGTTCTCATCGGCAGCCGTGAAGGCGCCTGGCTTCGGCGAGCGACGCAAGGCGATGCTGGCCGACATGGCGATCCTGACCGGCGGCGAGGTCATCTCCGAAGAGGTCGGCCTGAAGCTCGACAACACCACCCTCGACCTGCTGGGCACCGCCCGCAAGGTGATCATCACCAAGGACGAGACCACGATCGTGGAGGGTGGCGGCGATAGCGGCGACGTCGATGGGCGTGTCGTGCAGATCAAGCGTGAGATCGACGAGACCGACTCCGACTGGGATCGCGAGAAGCTGCAGGAACGGCTGGCGAAGCTGGCCGGCGGTGTGGCGGTGATCCAGGTCGGCGCGGCCACCGAGGTCGAGCTGAAGGAAAAGAAGCACCGCATCGAGGACGCGGTGTCGGCCACCCGGGCCGCGATCGAAGAGGGCATTGTGCCCGGCGGCGGCACTGCGCTGCTGCGGGCTCGTGCTGCTGTGGCAGCACTCGACCTCGACGGCGACGAGGCCACTGGCGCTCGCATGGTGCATCGTGCGCTGGAAGGCCCCAGCCGCCAGATCGCGCAGAACGCCGGCTACGAGGGTGCTGTCATCGTGCAGCAGATCGAGCAGGCCGACGGCAACACGGGCTTCAATGCCGACACCGGCAAGTTCGAGGACCTGGTGTCTGCCGGCGTCATCGACCCGGCGAAGGTGACCCGTGCGGCGCTGCAGAATGCAGCGTCGATTGCGGCGCTGCTGCTCACCACCGAGACACTGGTGACCGACAAGCCCGAGGAAGCCGATCCTGCCGCTGCTGCTGCGGCTGCTGCTGCCATGGGCGGCGGCATGGGCGGCATGCACGGGATGATGTAGCTCCCGCTCCACTCCCTCCCAAACAGGCACAGGGCCGGCGTTTGCGCCGGTCCTGTGTCGTTCTCGGGCGGTGCCCGGCTGCCAAATCCCGCAGTGCCGCCGGAGCCCAGCGGTACCCTCGTTGTTTTCCCCAACTCGGCGCAGCTGCGGCTTATGTCCACTCACTCTCCGGCGGCCGGCGCGGTCGCCCACCCAACGGTCTTGGTGGTGGACTTCGGCGCGCAGTACGCGCAGCTGATCGCCCGGCGGGTGCGTGAGGCGCAGGTCTATTCCGAGCTCGTGTCCCACACGGCCACTGCCGCCGAGCTCGCCGAGCGCTCGCCCGCGGCCATCATCTTCAGCGGCGGCCCGGCATCGGTGCACGTCGAGGGCGCCCCGGGCATCGACCCTGCCGTGTACGAGCTGGGCGTGCCGATCCTGGGCATCTGCTACGGGTCGCAGCTGCTGGCCCGCGACCTGGGCGGGCAGGTGGATCGCAGCGGTCGGGGCGAGTACGGGCGCACCACGATGACGCACGCCGGAGTGCCCTCCGAACTGCTCGGGGATGCCGGCGTCGGCGGCGGCTCCGCCGAGCCCGTGTGGATGTCGCACTTCGACGCCGTGGTCGAGCCGCCC
The DNA here is from genome assembly GCF_965204195.1 of Candidatus Poriferisodalis sp. Classification (GTDB taxonomy): domain Bacteria; phylum Actinomycetota; class Acidimicrobiia; order Acidimicrobiales; family Poriferisodalaceae; genus Poriferisodalis. Next base: position 3,449,484 of record NZ_OZ241975.1, on the reverse strand, counting down.
GAGGGTTTCACGGTCACAGCGTCCACTGCCGACAGTCCAGCTGCTGTCATCGAAGACCCGCGGCGCCGCTTCTACGGGGTGCAGCACCACCCCGAAGTCGCGCACACGCCGGGAGGCCAAGCCCAGCTCGAGCGGTTCCTCCACGGCATCTGCGGGATCAACTCCGAGTGGACGATGGCCAACGTCATCACCGAGAGCATCGAGGCCATCCGGGCCCAGGTGGGCAGCGCACGGGCCATCTGCGGGCTGTCGGGCGGGGTGGACAGCGCCGTGGCCGCCGCGCTGACACAGCGGGCCATCGGCAGCCAGCTCACCTGCGTGTTCGTGGACACAGGACTCATGCGTGCCGACGAGGGCGAGCAGGTCACCGACACGTTCCGGCGCACGCAGGGCATCGAGCTGATCCATGAGCGGGCTGCCGAGGAGTTCTTCGAGGCACTGGCTGGCGTGACCGACCCGGAAGACAAGCGCAAGATCATCGGCGAGAAGTTCGTGCGCATCTTCGAGCGCGCCGCGGGCGGCATCACCGACGCCCGCTTCCTGGTGCAGGGCACGCTGTACCCCGACGTGATCGAATCGGGCTCGCCGACGGCGGCAAAGATCAAGAGCCACCACAACGTGGGCGGGCTGCCCGAAGACATGGCGTTCGAGCTAGTGGAGCCGCTGCGGAACCTGTTCAAGGACGAGGTGCGGGCCGTCGGCGCCGAGCTGGGCCTGCCGCCCGAGATCGTGCAGCGCCAGCCGTTCCCCGGGCCGGGTCTGGGCGTTCGGATCGTGGGCGAGGTCACGCCCGATGCCGTCGAAACGGTGCGAGCGGCCGATGTCATCGTGCGCGACGAGATCACGAAGGCCGGCCTCGACGGGGACGTGTGGCAGGGGTTCGCCGTGTTGGCCGATATCCGGAGCGTCGGTGTGATGGGCGATGAGCGCACCTACGCCCGCCCGATCATCGTGCGCGCCGTCACCAGCGAGGACGCCATGACAGCCGACTGGGCCCGCCTGCCCCATGACCTGCTCGAGTTGATGTCGTCACGGATCGTCAACGAAGTGCCCGGCGTCAACCGGGTCGTCTACGACATCACCTCCAAGCCCCCCGGCACCATCGAATGGGAATAGCCCGATGGGAATAGGCGGGGGCTCGCAGCGCAACCGCAACTACCTTGGCTCCACAGCCGCGGCCGGGCCGCGGGAAGCGTGCGACAAGGGCTGATCATGACTTCAGCAGGGGCCGAGAACTCGGCTGCATCGGTGGACTTGCCGGCGGGGTTCGCTTGCCATGTGGGCAACATCGGCATCAAGGACGACACCGCCGATGTGATGGTGCTGGCGGCCGATCGGGTGGCGGCCGCAGCCGGTGTGTTTACCAAGAGTCTTTTCTCGGGGGCCAGCGTGCGTCGCAGCCAGGCCAACGTTGCCGACGGCCGAGTGCAGGCCGTGGTGGTCATATCGAAGAACTCGAACGTGGCGACTGGCGAGCAGGGTGAGCGAGACGCAGCGAACCTCGCGGATCGGGTCGCGGAGCTGGTGGGTTGCGAGCCGGGCCAGGTGCTGGTCGGCTCCACCGGCTTGATCGGCGTGCCCTACCCCGAAGGCAAGGTGGACACGTACTTCGACCGGCTGATCGCCGGCTCCGGACCGGCGCTCGACAGCAACGACGCAGTGGCCGCCGCGACGGCGATCATGACCACCGACACGCATCCCAAGACGGCGAGCGCCTCAGCAGGCGCCGCCACGGTGGTGGGCATCGCGAAGGGCTCGGGCATGATCGAGCCCGACATGGCCACGATGATCTCGGTGATCACCACCGATGCCGAGATCGCTCCCGACCGGCTCGACGCCATGCTGCGCCGTGTCTGCGACGTGACCTTCAACGCGCTGAGTGTCGACACCGACACCTCCACCAGCGACATGGTGGTGATGCTGGCGAACGGCGCTGCCGGGCCGGTCGACGAGGCCGAACTGGAGGCCGCGCTCGGCGCTGTCAGCCTGGACCTCACCCGTCAACTTGCGTTCGACGGCGAGGGAGCGGAAACCCTGATCGTGGTGACGGCGAACGGCGCCCGCGACGACGCGCAAGCCAAGCGTGTCGCCAAGGCCATCGTGAACTCCCCGCTCGTGAAGACCGCCGTGCACGGTCGCGATCCCAACTGGGGCCGAGTCGCGATGGCGATCGGCAAGTGCAGCGACGAGACCGACATCGATCCCGATCGCATCCAGATCCGCTTCGGCGACCAAGAGCTGTACCCGACGCCCGCAACGCCCGAAGCCCTCGCCGAGCTCGAGGCGTACCTGGCGTCGGACGAGGTGCTGATCTCGGTGGACTTGGGCATCGCGGAGGGCTCGTTCACCGTGTACGGCTGCGACCTCACCGACCAGTACGTCCGCATCAACGCCGACTACACGACGTGAGCCGGCCCGCGACTATCCGGCGACGTTGGCGCAGCCTGCGTCGACCAACTTGCAATCCGTGAGTCCACAGACAATGAGCGCCGAACCGACAAGCTCAGGCGACGACCCGATCTTGGCGCCGTTGAATGCAGGCCAGCGGGCGGCGGTGCTGCACGGCGACGGTCCGGCGCTGGTGGTGGCCGGGGCCGGCTCCGGCAAGACCCGTGTGCTCAGCCACCGCATCGCGTACCTACTCGCTCACCGCCACGTCAGCCCGTTCGGCCTGCTGGCCATCACGTTCACCAACAAGGCGGCGGGCGAGATGCGCGAGCGCATCGGCAGCCTCGTCGGTCCCGTGGCGCAGCGGATGTGGATCTCCACCTTCCACAGCGCCTGCGCGCGCATGCTGCGCAGCCATGCAGATGTGCTCGGCTACCCGGGCACGTTCAGCATCTACGACCAGGCGGACTCACGCCGGCTCACCCGCTACGTCGTGCGAGACCTCGACCTCGACCTCAAGCGGTACAACGAGCGCGCCGTGCATGCGGCGATCTCGACGCTGAAGAACCAGCTCACCACGCCGCCGCAGGCTGCGGAGCGGGCCGAATCGCCCGACGGCGGCGGGCCGTTCAACCGCGAAGTGGCCCGCGTCTACTCCGAGTACCAGAAGCGGCTGCGGCGCGCCGGTGCCATGGACTTCGACGATCTGTTGATGCTGGGCGTGGAGCTGCTCAGTGCTCATGACGAGGTAGCCGAGCATTACCGGCAGCGCTTCGAGCACATCCTCGTCGACGAGTACCAAGACACGAACCTGGCGCAGGTGCGGCTGATCGGGCTGCTGAGCGGGCCCGCCCAGAACGTCTTCGTGGTCGGCGACTCCGACCAGTCAATCTACGCGTTCCGGGGCGCCGACATCACCAACATCCTCGAGTTCGGCGCCACCTTTGACAACAGCTCGACCTACGTGCTCGACCAGAACTACCGCTCCAGCCAGTCGATCCTCGACGCCGCCAACTCGGTGATCCGCAACAACTTCGGACGGCCGCCGAAGAACCTCTGGACCGATCAGTCCGGCGGCGCCAAGCCGATCCGCTACCGCGGCACCAATGAGGAAGACGAGGCGCACTACGTCTGCGCGGAGCTGCGCCGCCTGCACGGCGACGGCCGGATCGACTGGTCCGACGCTGCGGTGTTCTACCGGTCCAACGCCCAGTCGCGCGTGATCGAGGAAGAGCTCGTCGCCAATGACGTGCCGTACCAGATCATCGGCGGCACCCGCTTCTACGACCGGCGCGAGATCAAGGATGCGCTGGCCTACCTGCGGGCTGCGGTCAATCCGTCCGACGAGGTGTCGCTCAAGCGGGTCGTGAACCTGCCCGCCCGCGGCATCGGCGATCGCACGATTGCCAAGCTGGACGATGCGGCAGCCCGGGGCGACACATCGCTGGCCGAGGTGATTGACCGTGCCGAATCGCTGGGCGTGCGCGGCACCGCCCGCGGCGGCCTGCAGCAGTTCCGCGAGCTGATGGGTAGAGCTCGGACCCGCATCGACGAGGGCCCCGCAGCTGTGCTCGAAGTGGCGCTGAACGAATCGGGTTACATCCAGGCACTGCACGATGAGGGCACCGTCGAATCCGACGGGCGGCTGGAGCACCTCGAAGAGCTCGCCGGTGCTGCTGCAGAGTTCGAGTCGTGCGACGAGTTCCTGGAGCAGGTGTCGCTCGTCAGCGACGTGGACGAGATGACCGACGCCTCCCAGGTCTCGCTGATGACCCTGCATTCCGCCAAGGGACTCGAGTTCGACATCGTGTTCGTGACCGGCATGGAAGACGGCATCTTCCCGCACCACCGCTCGATGACCGATCCCTACGAGCTGGAGGAAGAGCGACGGCTGGCGTACGTCGGCATCACTCGGGCCCGCAAGCAGCTCTACCTGACGCACTCATGGAGCCGGATGCTGCACGGTCAGACCAGCTACAACCCGCCCAGCCGCTTCATCGACGAGATCCCGGCGGACCTGCTGGACGACCGCTCCGACGACACCCAGCGGCTCGGCAGCTCGTGGCGGCCCGTCACCAGCGACTGGGGCGCCAATCGGCGGGCCAGCGAGCCCAGCGAGTACAGCCAACTCAGCGAGACGGAGCTGGCGGGCCGGAGCCAGCCCCGCAGCGATCCCGCGCGCCACGACGACAGCGCGGCGAAGGGTCGCGAGTCTCGCCGGGAGGAGGCCCGCCGCCGGGTGGCCGCCCGGATGGGCGAGCCGAAGCCGGCCCCCTCGGCCGACCTCGGGTACGGCGTCGGCGATGACGTGTTGCATGACCGTTTCGGTGCCGGCGTCGTGCAGGATGTACGGCCCGACGGCGACGACTGGGAGGTCACCGTCCACTTCGCCGACCTCGGCAACAAGACCCTCGTGGCCAGCTTCGCCAACCTCCGCCGCGTCCGCACCTAGAGGCCTGGAGCTTCCAAGCGTCTTCACAGCGGGCGGCAGGGCTCCGCTCCTATGCTCCCCGCCGTGGATCTCTTCGAGTATCAGGGCAAGCAGTTCTTCAAGGGCTACGGCATGCCGGTATCCGACGGCGCGGTCGCCTTCAGCGTCGACGAAGCGGTAGCCGCAGCGGAGCGCTTGGGCACGCCGGTGATGGTGAAGGCGCAGGTGCACACGGGCGGGCGCGGCAAGGCGGGAGGCGTGAAGTTCGCCGTCTCCGTCGACGACGTGCGGACCCATGCCGACAACATCCTGGGGCTCGACATCAACGGCCACATCGTGCAGCGGCTGTGGATCGAGAAGGCGTCGGACATCTCCGAGGAGTACTACGCCAGCTTCACGCTGGACCGCTCGGCCAAGAAGCACCTCGGGATGCTGTCGGCCGAGGGCGGCGTCGAGATCGAGACGGTGGCGGCCGAGAACCCCGATGCCATCAGCAAGGTGCTCGTGGATCCCGCCGAGGGGCTCACCGAAGAAGCTGCCCGGGCGTGGGTAGAGGGCGCCAACCTCAACCCCGCCGCCACCGATCAGGCCGTGGAGATCCTGCGCAAGCTCTATGTGGCCTACACCGAGGGCGACGCCGACCTCGTCGAGATCAACCCGCTGATCCTCACGCCCGAGGGCCGGGTGCACGTGCTCGACGCCAAGGTCACCCTCGACGCCAACGCCGTGTTCCGCCACGAGGACTACGCGCAGTACGACGAGACCCAGCCCCGCGACGAGCGCGAGGAAGCGGCGCACGCCAAGGGCCTGCAGTACGTGGGCCTGGCGGGCAGCGTCGGCGTGATCGCCAACGGCGCCGGGCTGGCGATGAGCACGGTGGACGTGGTGAACCAGGTGGGCGGCAAGCCCGCCAACTTCCTCGACATCGGCGGCGGCGCCAACGCCCAGGTGATGGCCAATGCGCTCGAGGTCATCAACAACGACCCCGACGTGCGGGCCATCTTCATCAACATCTTCGGCGGCATCACCCGGGGCGAGGAAGTGGCCAACGGCATCATCGGGGCGCTCGACGCGGTCGACATCGAAGCACCGATCGTGCTGCGCCTCGACGGCACCAACGCCGCCGAGGGGCGCGAAATCCTCGCACCGCACCTCAACGAGAAGCTGGTGATGGAACCGACCATGCTCGACGCTGCCCGTCGAGCCGTCGCGATGGCCGCGGCCTGATCACGGGAGCCTCAGATGAGCATTTTCGTCAACTCCGACACCAAGGTCGTCTACCAAGGCCTCACCGGTTCGCAGGGCCGCTACTACGGCATGCTGAACCGCGACTACGGCACCAACGTGGTGGCGGGCACCAACCCCCGCAAGGCCGGCACCGACGTGGAGGGCGTGCCGGTGTTCGCCAACTGCACCGAAGCGGTCGCAGCCACGGGCGCCAATGCCTCGTGCATCTTCATCCCGGCGCCGGGTGTGTTTGCCGCCGTGATGGACGCCGCCGAGGCGGGCATTGAGTTCGTCGCCTGCATCACCGAGGGCGTGCCGGCCCACGACGAGGCTCGATTCTTCAACATGTTGAAGCGCGACTACCCCCACGTCCGGCTGCTGGGCCCGAACTGCCCGGGCATCATCACGCCGGGCGAGTGCAACATCGGCATCACCGCGGGGCACATCGCCAAGCCAGGCGGCCCGGTGGGCATTGTCAGCCGATCGGGCACCCTGACCTACCAGGCGCTGTACGAGCTGCAGCAGAAGGAAATCGGCGTCACGACGTGCGTGGGCATCGGCGGCGATCCCGTGCCGGGCACCTCGTTCATCGACTGCCTCGAAGCGTTCGAAGCCGATCCCGACACCAAGGCCGTGATGATGATCGGCGAGATCGGCGGCTCAGCCGAGGAAGAAGCGGCCGAGTTCATCAAGCACCACATGTCCAAGCCGGTGTCGAGCTACATCGCCGGCGTGACTGCGCCCCCGGGCAAGAAGATGGGCCACGCGGGCGCCATCGTCTCGGGTGGCAAAGGCACCGCTGAGGCCAAGATGGAAGCGCTGCGCGACGCCGGTGCGCGGGTCGGGCTCAACCCCACCGAGGCCGGCGAGCTGATGGCGGAGATCGTCGCCGAGCTGTAGGCGCGCCCGCGCAGAGTTCCCTGCCGCCTCCGCAGCTATGACGTCCGCGCCTCACCGACGGAGCCGCTGCTGATCGTCGCAATCACGCTGGCGTAGATCCTGAGCAGCGCTGCGGCGTGAGCCTCAGGGCCAAACGGTGCCGGCGCCACGGCGCTGGTCGAGGACCCCGCATCGAGATCTGTTCGCAGCGCCTTGGTGAGCGCTGCCGACAGCGCCTCGGCGTTGTCGGGCGGGGCCAAGCAGCCGTTCACGCCGTCGGTAATGAATTGGGGTGCCGCGCCGACTGCGGTGGCGACCACAGGTCGGCCTGCAGCGAGGGCTTCCGCGGTGATCATGCCGAAGCCTTCGCGGCGGCTTGGCACGCACACGAGACGGGCACGCCGGTACCAGTCGCCGATGTCGCCGGGGGGCACGGCGCCGGCGAACTCCACGTTCACGCCGCGCCGGAGTGCCAGCGCTTCGAGCAGCGCCCGGTTCGATCCGTCGCCCACGATGACGACCTCCGGTCGCTGGTCCGCATCCATCTGCGCCACGGCCTCGATCAGCACGTCGAAGCCCTTCTCGGCCATAAGGCGCCCGACGGCCACGACCGGTCCGTTGGGCGGAACAGGCGAGCTGGGTCCGAGCCGGTCGGTTCCCACCGGCATCGACACCACCTGCAGAAGCGGTACAGATGGCCGTACCGCTCGCTCGGTGTCGGGCAGCGGTCGCAGAGCCCTCAATCGCGTTCGGGGTCGCGCGGCATCGGTGTCGTCGGCGCGAGACCGGGGAAGCCGCCCATGGCGTCGCTGCACCAGCGACGACGCCCAGTCACGCAGGTCCTCCGACACCGTGAGCACTGCGCCTGCACGGCGCAGCACCCGGCGTGCCAGCCATCGGTGGACTGCGTTTGTGGTGACAGCGGCATCCGAACCGTGAATGTGCACCACGCTGGACACTCGCCGGCCAGCGAGTGTCGCGGCCGCCACGGCCACGAGCCCACACGGGAACCACCAGTGGCCGTGTACCGCAGCGCCGTCACCCGAACGGCGGCGTGCCTGCGGGGCTGCGACCAGTGTCAACCGGGCGATCATCGGGACGACCCACAGCGCTGACAGCCCGGAGAACACCCGGTAGCTCTCGCCCAGCGCCACTCGCGCTTCGATCCGGCGAGGGGCGAATCGCACCCTGCGCACCTCGATGCCGTCCACCACATGGCGGCTCGGCGCGTCAGGGTGAGCGGGACACACCACGGTCACCTCGGCACCCGCACCGGTCAGCGCCCGTGCGTGATCGAGCAGGAACGGCTTGTGGTGATCGTCCAGCGACGTCGGAAACCCCGGTGCAACCAACACCACACGCACCCGCCCAGTCTCGCAGCGGTCCTGCCGCAAGCCGTTCCGCCGACTCTCCGGGCGTTCGCTGGGACCCCGGTACGCTCGGCGGGATGCCGGCCGGGTGCCAGATGTACCGGGTGCGCCGGACATGCCAGACGCTCAGCAGCGCGGGCGTGCAGACGTGACGGGATCGGACGACAGCATCGGCGAACGGCAACGATCCGGCACCGCCGTGAGGTGGGCGCTGGGGTTGGCGACTGCGGCGATGATCGTCTGGCTCGCCGTCCGGTACTGGGACGACCTGCGCCAGATCGATCTTCAGGTGGATGCCGTCGGGCTGCTGGCCGCTGTCGTCGTATCGATGATCGCCACGTGGTGCCTGGCGCTCGGCTGGCGGGAGCTCATCGGCGGTTATGGCACGCCGCTGGCGCAAGGCCCGGCGCTGCGCATCTGGATGCTGTCCCAGGCAACGCGCTACCTGCCGACCGGGCTGGCACCGGTCGTCGCCCGGGCTGGCCTGGCTGCCCCCTCAGGCGTGAACCGTGCCGCCGCTGGGGTGTCGGTGATCGTCGAGACCGCCACGCTGGTCGGCTGGTCCGCCGTATTCGCCGCGTTGTGGGCGCCAGCCGACTGGCTGGGCACGGCAGGGGGCTGGCTCGCCCGCGTCGTGATCGGCGTGGGTGCGGCCGCCGGGCTGGTGACGCTGCCATGGACGCTTGCGGGCGCTGGGGGCTGGTGGCGCCGCATCGACGGGCTGATGCGGCGGGCGGCAGTGCTGCGATGGCTCTCGGGACGCGTTCCTCCCGACGCGCTCAGCGCCGAGCGGCCAGCCGTCTGGCGAGCGGTATTCATCTACGGACTGGCAGTGGCACAGCGCCTCATGGCCGCGGCAATTCTGGCCGCAGCGCTGCTTGCCGCCGGCGTCGATGACATCTGGCTGATCGCCGGGGCCACCGCCGCCGGCATCGTCATCGGCATGGTCGGCATCACGCCGGCGGGGCTGGGCGTGCGCGAGGTGGTCGTTGCGGCCCTGCTGGCCGAGCGCTTCGGGGTCGGTGACGCAGCGGCATTCGCGATCGCCGTGCGGGTGCTGGAGTTCGCCCACGAACTGGTGCTGCTCCCCCTTGCGGCAATGTCAGGACGCAAGCCGGCTGTCGCCGACGACAACGTTGGCTGAGCGGACCGGAGTCCGGCGCGGCAGGCTGTAGCGGTGCCGCAACGGGATCTGAGCTCCACAGACACGAGCGAGGCGCCTGACGTCGACCTGGACGACTTCGGGCTGTTCGACCCCGCGATCCAGCAGTGCCCTCACGCCTACTACGCCAAGATGCAGCAGGAGGCCCCGGTCTTTGAGGCCGCTACGCCGGGTGCAGAGCTGTACCTGATCACCCGGTACGACGATGTCGTCGAAGTGGTCCGCGACACCGACACGTTCTCCTCGCAGTTCGACACCAGCAGCCACATGAGCAGCGAGCTGGCCAAGCGCATGGCCGACCTGTACCGCAGCCAGGGCGGCTACCTGCCCGTGCGGACCATGCTGACCGCCGACCCGCCGGCGCACACCCGCTTCCGGCGCCTCATCAGCAAGGCGTTCACGCCCAAGGTCATCGCCGATCTCGAGCCGACCATCCGCAGCATCACCACCGGGCTGATCGACGGGATGCTGGCCGCAACGGCTGACGGCTCGTCGCTGGATTTCGTGGAGGCGTTCGCCGTGCCGCTGCCGGTCACAGTGATCGCGAAGGCGCTGAACGTTCCCGATGACCGGCTCGCCGACTTCAAGCGCTGGAGCGATGCCTCCATCGCCGGCATCGGCACCAACATCAGCATCGAAGAGCGCCTCGCAGCCGAACGCGAGGTGATCGAGTTCCAGAAATACTTCGCCCACCAACTTGAGAGCCGCGAGACATCACTGCAGGACGACCTGCTGACGAACTTGCTCAACGCCCGGATCAACCGCGACGAAGACGGCATCGGCGACGCCGAGGCTGATCACCTGACGATGGCCGAGATGCTCAGCATCATCCAACAGCTGCTGGTCGCGGGCAACGAGACCACGACGAAGATGCTCACCGAGATGATGCGCCTGCTGGGCGAGCATCCCGGCGAGTGGCAGCACTTGCGTGAGGATCCCGAGCGCGCCCGATCGATCATCGAGGAGACGCTGCGAATATCGACGCCGGTCCAAGGCATGTTCAGAGTGGTGCGCCATGACACGACCGTCGCGGGGGTCGACATCCCCGCCGGTGCCCGAGTGGTGGCGATGTACTCGGCCGCGAATCGTGACTCAAGCGTGTTCGACGAGCCGGAGTCGTTCTGCCCCGAGCGTGACGGGGCCACCGATCACCTGGCGTTCGGCCGGGGCATCCACTACTGCGTCGGGGCGGCCCTGGCACGGCTTGAGGGCAAGGTGGCCCTCGAAGAGCTGGCCCGTCGACTGTCGTCGTTCGAGCTGGACCCCGCCAACACGTTCGAGTACCACCCCAGCTTCATGCTGCGGGGGCTCAAGCGGCTCGACGTGAACCTGACGGCCACCTAGCGGCAACCCCGGTTCAGCCTTCGGCAGTGGCTCTGGGGCTGCGCCGGGAAGGGCGCCGCGCGTGTCTCGGAAGGAAGAGGGTCGCCTCAGCCCATGCCGTCGGCAAGCACCGCCCGGCCGTTCGTGGTCGCGCCCAGACGGATGCCCACGACGGCCTGGTAGTCGTCCGACTCGTACGCGGCCCGGGCGGCCTCCATCGTCGGGTATTCGATGACGACCGTCTGTGCTCCGGCGTCGCCTTCCTTGATGACCGTCGCCGGGTCGAGCACGAGGAGCTTGCCGCCTCCCGCCATGATGGGCGCGGCGCCGCGCTGGTATTCCTTGTATTTGTCCGGGTCGACGACGTCGTAGTTCGCAATGAGATACGCAGGCATCCGCCCGGTCTAGCAGGCCATGCAGTTCGTCGCCGGGTGTCACTACGGTGAGCGAGAGCGCGAAGCACACGAGCCGACCGGCGCTGCCGAACGGAGTCACGCCATGGCTGAGCAATCGTCGGAAGCCCATCCCGAGGAGAACTACGAAGACGTCACGGTGTACGACCTCGACGCCGACGTCGAGGAACAGCTGCTCCTCGCGCACAACGAGTGCACCTTCATCTGGGCGAACCGCGAGGGCTGGCCCGTGGGCGTGATCATGTCGTACGTCTGGCGGGACGGCCGCTTCTGGCTGACAGCGTCGAGCCAGCGGGCTCGCATCAGCGCCGTGCGACGTGATCCGCGGGTGTGCATTGTGGTCACCAGCACCGGCTCGCCGATGCCGCGCAACAAGGCGATCACGTGGAAGGGCACCTGCACGGTGCACGACGACGCCGAGACCAAGGTCTGGTTCTATCCGGCCCTCGCCGCGGCGCTGTGGCCGGGCAACGAAGCGGGCCAGGCCTCGTTCGTCTCGTTCTTGGACTCGCCCCGGCGGGTGATCCTCGAGGTGGAGCCGACCCAGCGCATCGGCTACGACGGCTCGAAGATGGCCAAGGCCACCTCCCGCTGGCTCGCCTCGCGCAGCTAACGCTGGAACGAAGTCTCAGCGCCGGCGAAGAGTTGGGCGAAGTCGTCGTCGGTCTCTGCAGCCACCATGCGATCGACCCAGCCGTGAAAGCGCTGACCGCCGGCCTCGTTGCGACCGAAGAAGAACTCGGTCTTGGCGCCGGTCTTCACGGCCCGCTGGATCCGGTTGCCGTTGTAGTAGTCCTCGTCGCGCACCACGTGCAGCAGGAAGGCCTTCTGGGCCTCGATCAGTCCTTCGAGCTGCTCGGAGAGCTCGAATGCGGCGAGGAAGTGCTGGACCGTGCGAGACGTGTCGGGAGTGTCGCCGGGGAACAGCGTCGAGATCATGTACATCCGCCCGCCGCCAGGCACCTCGTCGGCGCTCACTTGGAAGCCGGCGACCGAGGTGTGCGGGAAGATCGTCCACACGCCGTCGGTGAGCAGTTCGACGGGCCAGTCGTCCTCGGGGAGGTTGTCGAGCGCCAGGAACCGCCGGTCGGGTGAGGTCACCCGCTGGTGCGGACCCCACGCGTCGTAGATGGCCTTGTTGGCGTAGCCGGGCCCGAACGACTCCCGGTGCAAGATCGGCAGGTGATAGAAGTCGAGATAGCCGTCGTAGGCCACCTTCCAGTTCGGCCCGTCGACGCTCTGGCTGCCCACGTAGGCGCAGCTCGCGAACTCATGATGGGCCAGCATCTCGCCGTAGCCGCAGAGGTAGGCGTCGATGTCGAAGGGCGCCCCCGGGGTCAAGGCGCCGAAGACGATGCCGGCTCGCTCGGCGACGGGCAGCGGTGTGAGGCCATGGCCGTCGGGGTCGAGGTCGCCGAATTCCTCACGGTCGAGGATCCCGACCAGCCGGCCCTCGCTGTCGTAGCTCCACGCGTGGTACGGGCAGGTGAAGCGGCGCGCCGTGCCGGTTCCCTCCGGCACGACGATCGAGCCGCGGTGGCTGCACATGTTCACGAACGCGCGCATCTGGCCGTCGGCGCCGCGTGACAGCAGGACAGGCACGCCCGCTACCTCCAGCGCCTTGTAGTTGCGGCGCTCGGGCAGCTCGCAAGTGAAGCCCAGCGCCAGGGGAGTGCGCTTGAACACCCGCTCCATCTCGAGTCGCCAGCGATCGGGGTCGTAGTAGTTGGCCGCTGGCACCCGGCCGATGTCGCCTGCCAGCGGCACTGTTCCGGCGCGGGCGTGACCGAGCGTCCTGCGTGTGAGTTCGACAAGCGTTTCGCGGCTCATCCTGACACCCCCTGCGCGAGTATGGCCGGGTTCGGGAGGTCAATCCGATGATCGACTACCAGCGGCTCTTCCACACGGGCATCCGGGTGCCAGACCTGGATGCGGCCATGGCAGAGATGGGCGAGACGCTGGGCGTGAGCTGGGCGTCAGTGCAGCACAACCCGGCGCAGCAGGTGTGGACGCCGCAGCAGGGTCTGCAGTCAGTCGAGCTGACCTTCACCTACTCGTGCGAGGGGCCCCAGCATCTTGAGTTGCTGCAGGGCCAACCGGGCACGATCTGGGACGGTTCTGACGATCCCGGGGTCCATCACGTGGGCGTGTGGGTCGACGACGTCGCTGCGGAGACCGAGCGCTGCCTGCAGGTCGGCTGGCAGGTTGCCGCAGCGTCCGCGCCGCCCGACGACGGCTACGGCGTGTTCGCCTACGTCGTGCCCCCGAGCGGACCGATCGTCGAGCTGGTCTGGTCGGCGATCGAGCCCCGCTTCGAGTCGTGGTGGTCAGGCGGAAGGCTCGGCAGCGAGCGCGACTAAGAGCTCAGTCAGAAGTTCCGTTCTCGCGCGTGGCCACGCCCACAGCGGTTTCCGATGCAGCAGCCACCGCACCCGTCGAACGGTCGATGCGCGGCCCCAACCGTTCGAAGTATATCTCGTAGAAGTGCCGGATCTTGGTCTCCTGGTAGGAGGCGAAGATCACCTCCTGCTGCTCTTGAGCGCGAAGGCCCTGCTGCACCAGCGGCAGGTTGAGCGAGTCCTGCTGGAAGATCTTCGCCAGCGGCCCCAGCTCGGGCGCCAACGTCCAGTCATCATCGAAGCCGAGATGGCGCACCTTCGCCGGTGCCGGCCGATCGGCCGGTTCAGGCGGGGCCAGCGGGAACAGCATCACCTCGAAGATGCACTCCTGGGGGTTGTCGCCGTTCGGCCGGAACCGGTACATGATCGGGTTGAAGCAGCCCCACGGCGACCAGTTCGGGAACACCGAGAAGAAGATGGAGTCGATGAGCTCGGCGTCGCTGACGGCCTCGACGTCGATGGCGTCACCCACCTGCCGTTGCACTTGGGCCCGCTTGCGGTCCGCCAGCCACCCCCGCACGTTGGTCACTTCCGGCGGGGGATGCGGCGTCATCAGCGGCATCTCCTCCAGGCCCGGCGGCAGCGGACCGCCGATCCACTTGCACAGGTGCGGGTCGGCCTGGGTCTGCGCTCCGTCGATGTGGTTGCCGTGCTCGTCGAAGGTGCTGACGTTGCCGTCCAGGTCGGTGACGGCGACCTGCCCGTCGTCATTGCGCTCATAGATGTGCCCGCTCAGCGGATGCCGCCAGCGGCCGTACTCCTTGCCGTCGTCGATGCGCTCCCAGCGGGGCTGCCCGTCGAGATGCGGGCTGGGCACGCCCGTTGCGGTCATCGCCCGGCTGTAGTTGCCGAACGTGTCGTAGCGGCTGTTGGCGTCGCCGAGAGATTCCATCAGCGTGGGATGGGTCGCCACCACGTGGTAGCTCTCCATGAAGGCCTCTTGGCAGGTCTTCCAGTTCATCGGCATGAGCTTGGAGACGTGCGCTGCCTTGTACCGGCGCTCGAACGGCACGAATTCGAAGTGGTCGGCCAGGTCGCCCAGGTAGTCGGCCAGCGGCGCGGCGTTGCGGTCGGGGTTGATGAACACGAACCCGTGCCAGGTGTCGACTGAGGCTTCGGGCAGCCCGTAGTCGGCCATGCCCACATCGGGAAAATCCCACTGGCAGGGGATCTCCCGCAGCGAGCCGTTGAGCTCCCAGCACCAGCCGTGGAAGGGGCAGCGAAGGCTGGACGAGCCGCGCCCGTGGTGCTCGCGCAGCTTGCGGCCCCGGTGCAGGCAGGCGTTGCGGTAGGCCTTGATCTGGTCGGGGGCAGTGCGGACGATCAGGAATGACAGGTGCGCGATGTCGTAGACGTGGTAGTCGCCGACCTCGGGGATCTCCTCGGCGAGACACGCGAGCTGCCACGTGCGACTCCACAGCCGCTCGACTTCGAGGTCGTGGACGTCGTGCGCGTAGTACACGCGGGCCGGTACGCGTGTGTTGCCCGGTGTGTGTTCGCCGACTCGCCGCAGGACGTCCGACACCGGGTGCGTGTCGTTGTCGAACAGCTCGTCGTAGCTGATCCCAGCCGAGCGGTCGGTGCCCGTCAGCGTTTCGGTCATGGGTGCAAGCTAGATGCTGCGCAGCCGGGGGAAGCCGTGGCCCGAGGAGCGGCCGGCGAGTGCGTCGCGCAACGGTGGAGAGCACGAGCGGTGAGCATTGGGCTGAGCGAGGCGCCGGCGTGCTGCGCGAGCGATCCGGTGCTGGCGGCGGCAGGCTGTAGCGGTGCCGCACCGGGACATGATCGTGATCGGGGCTGGTCCCGCCGGGGCGGCGGCGGCCATGCGTGCTGCGGGCGCCGGCATCAAGGTGACGGCGTTCGAGAAGGCTCCTGCCGGGCGCGACAAGGTCTGCGGCGACGGCCTGACGCCGCGGGCGGTGGCTGCGCTGGACGAGTTGGGCGTGTCGCTGGACGAGGCGCACCGCATTGCGGGGCTGCGGATGATCGCCGGACGGCAAGTGCGCGAGCTGGATTGGCCCGCCAACGGGCAGTTCGGCCCCTACGGAGCGGTGTGGCCCCGGCGCCGGCTGGACAGCGCGCTGTGCGACGGCGCCGCCGCCGCTGGCGCCGAGCTGTGCTTCGGTACTGAGGCGCTGCCGATCATCGAAGACGGCCGGGCGGTGGGCGTGATGGCCGGCGACGAACGCTGGACCGCCGACTTGGTGGTGCTGGCGGCCGGTGCTCAGGGCCAGGCCGCCCGGATGCTGGGCGCGCTGCGCGATCCCGACGAGCCGTTCGGCCTGGCCATCCGCACCTATGCCGAGACGCCCCGCCACGCCGACGAATACCTCGAAGCCTGCCTGACGCTGCGCGACGCCGAGGGCACAGCGGTGCCCGGCTACGGCTGGCTGTTCCCCGCCGGCGACGGCACGGTCAATATCGGCGTGGGCGCCCTCAACACCATGAAGGGCTTCGCCAACCTGAACCTGAACCGGCTCTGCGACAGCTACCGCGACCTGGTAGCCGAGAGCTGGCAGCTCGGCCCGTACCTGGAGCGGCCCCGGGCGTGGCGCCTGCCCATGAGCGCCACCAAGCGGCACGGTCCCGGCTGGGTGGCCATCGGCGATGCGGCTGGGCTGATCAACCCGATGAACGGCGAGGGCATCGACTACGGCCTCGAGACCGGGATCCTGGTTGCCGACCTGTTCGCAGAGGAACCGTCCGCGGTTGCCGACACCTACGACCGCATCGTCGCCGAGAAGTTCGACGCCTTCCTGCGGACGGGCCGGCGGTTCTCGTTCCTCATCGGCCACCCCCGCATCCTTCGAGCAGGCCTGCGTCTGGCAGTCGGCACCGACGCCATCGCCCGCCTCACCCTGCAGGTGATGGGCAACCTCATCGACAACGAGACCCCCGGCACGCCCGGCCGGGTCCTCGCCGCCGCCGACCGTGCCCTCGCCGCCGCATCACCCACGCTGCGCAAGCTGCATCAGCGCCGCAGCGCCCGCACGCCCGCTTCGCGTAGGACTGCGCCGGCCGGGCCGGCTTCCACTGAGGACGCCTGACGGCAAGAGCCCCGGCACAGCGCCACTACGGTGGCAGGCCGTGACTGCGGTGCTATTGGACGGCCAGGCGCTGGCCGAACAGATCAAGGACAACCTGCGAGAACGGATCGAAGCCGACGGCCTGCAGCCGGGGCTCGGCACGATCCTCGTCGGCGACGATCCGGCATCGCACAGCTACGTGGGGGCGAAGATCCGCGACTGCGGCGAGGTGGGCATCTCCTCGATCCACGAAGAGTTGCCCGCCGACATCACCCAAGCCGAATTGGACGCGGTCATCGAGCGCTTCAACAACGATCCCGCCGTGCACGCGTACATCGTCCAGCTGCCCCTGCCCCGCCAGCTCGACGAGGAAGCGGCGCTGCTGGCCATCGATCCCGACAAGGACGCCGACGGCCTGCACCCGGTGAACCTGGGCAGGCTCGTGATGGGGGTGGACGGGCCGCTGCCGTGCACACCGCGGGGCATCCAGGTGATGCTCGAGCACTACGGCGTGCCGGTGGAAGGGCGCCACGTGGTGGTGGTGGGCCGTGGCCTCACGATCGGCCGCCCGATGGCGCTGCTGATGGCACTGAAGCGGCCGGTGGCGAATGCGGCGGTGACCGTCGTGCACACCGGCGTGGCGGATCTGGGCGCCTACACCCGCGAGGCCGACATCGTCATCGCCGCGGCCGGCGTGCCCGGCCTCATCACGCCCGACATGGTAAAGCCCGGTGCGGCCGTCGTCGGTGGTGGCATCACCCGCGAGGGCCGCAAGATCCTGTCCGACGTGGACGAATCAGTCGGCGAGATGGCCGGCTGGGTGACCCCCCGCCTCGGCGGGGTCGGCCCGATGACCCGCGCCATGCTGCTCGCCAACACCGTCGACGCCGCCGCTGCAGTCGCCTGAGTCAGCGCTTCGTTTCAGCCCTGCAGGAGCGACGGCCTGCGGCATCTGTGTCGTGACGCGCTCTCTATCCGTACGGATAGAGCAGCCACAGCAGTGACAGCGCCACCCAGGACGAGACGATCAGCCAATACGTGACCGGGTCGCCCCGCCGGGTGACGCGCTGCATGAAGCTGCTCTCGCCCGTGACGATGTCGTAGGCGGCCCAGCCCAGGAACAGTGCCGACCACATCCAATACTGCCCGGAGAACGTCAGCACCCACAGGGCGGCCAGCCCGGCCCACGTCATCCAGGGACGTCGGAGGCGGGTCTGCGGCGGATCGTCCCAGCTCTGGATCATCGGTTCTCTCCTGTGTCGGGGGCCGTATGCACAGCTGGCGGCTTGACGCCGTTCAGACGCCAGTTGAGGTAGTGCCCGAAGTCGGCAACGACCCGTTCGATGGGAACGAGTGGGCCGGGAGCGAAGTCACCGATCGCACCACGCTGACCTCGCTCGCAGATCGCTTTGTCTTCGGGCAGGAAGTCGGGCAGTCCGTATGCGGTGCCACCCGCCCAGCGGCTGAACCAGTTCGCGATCCTGCTGCGCGAGCGGTTGCTCGATGCCGTGCCCCAGGCAGCGCCGGTTCTCACGGCACAGCGTTCGGCATCGATGGGATGGACGGCCTGCCAGAAGAAGACGCCCGAGTTGAACGCGCCGACAAAGCCGGGAGGAAGGCTGATCAGCAGGTAGTCATCGCCGGAGGCGACCGAGCCGCCCGTCGCAGTGGCCCGAGCCGAACCGGTGATGTAGTAGGCCCCTTTGGTCGGCGAGAACGGCTCGAGCGTTTCGGGGTGCACCCGGAACAGGTGGTAGCTCTCCATCGCGTTGAGGATCGCGAGCTTCCAGTTGCAGGCCCATTTCTGCGTTTCTTGCTGATCGGACCGGTGTGCCATGGCGTCGAGGCCGTGTGCGGCGACGTGAGGCTCCACCGCGGCGAAGCGCTCGGCGAGCGGCTCGGCATCGGGGTTCAGACTGACGAAGATGAGGCCGTGCCACGACTCCACCCGGTAGGTCGGCAGGCAGTGCGCCGGCTTGTCGACGGCATCTCGTGGCGCGTGCGGCACCGACAGCAGCCGCCCGCCGTCGTCGTAGGCCCATGCGTGGTACGGACACTGGATCCGCTTGCTGTTGGCCGGCCGGTCGACCAGCAGCGTGCCTCGATGGGCGCACAGGTTCGACAGCGCAGCGAGATCGCCGTTCTGCTGGCGGATGAGCAGCACCGGCTGCCTGCCGACGATCACCGGCAGCTGGTCGCCGGGATTGGGCACGGCATCGACGGTCGTGACGAACACCCAGTCGCTGTGCCAGATCGCATCCAGCTCCGCGGCAAAGATCGCCGGGTCACGAAAGGCGACATTGGGCAGTGCCAAATCGGGGTCGAACATCATCTGGCCGAGGCTCATGCGAGCAGCATACGCCAAATGCCGTAAGATATCAACGGCCGTTGATAATCTACGGCATAACAGCTAGGAGCCAGCGTTGACCGATCACACCGTGGAGGAGCACCACTCGCTGCCGACCCGCGCGTTGGTGCTGTCGACGGTCGGCACCGACGGTGCACTGCACGCCGAGCCGATCTTCGTCATGTCGGCCTTGCTCGGCCACAGTGACAAGGCGGTGCGTGACTGCCTGGCTCGGCTTGCCGGCGAGGGGCTTCTCGTTCACGATTCAGGGCGGGGCCGCGGCGCCAGCTACCGGGTGACTGGTGCGGGCCGTGCGGCCATCGAGAGCGACATCGGCTGGGCCGCTTACGCACATCGCGTCGATGCAGGTCTCGAACCGTGGGACCGATGGTGGCATCTCACGGCCTTCGAAGTGCCCGAACGGCGCCGAGCTGCCCGCGACGCCCTGCGTCGCTTGCTTATCGAGCTCGGTGCTGCACCGATCCAGTCGGGGCTGTACGTGCACCCGCACGACCTCTTCGATCTGGTGTCCCAACTCGCCGAGCATCTCGAGGTGCCTGATGCGGTGCGCAGCTTTGTCACGCCGTCGATCCGCACAGGACTCCCTACAGCCGACAGCGGCGAGCCAGCGGACGACGATCTGGCGGAGTTCGCGAGACGCAACTGGCCCGTCGATGAGCTGGCCGATCGCTACGGCGTACTCGAACGCAAGCTCGCATCGATCGAAGCGGATGCCGATCGTCTCGGCGGCGCCGAGCTCGCTGCAGCGATGTTCGCTGCTGCAGCGGAAACTGAGGCAGTTCATCGCGACGATCCGCTGCTGCCGGTCCAAGTGCTGCCCGACGACTGGGCGGGAAGCCGGGCGCGCCAGGCGTTCATGGCTGCCCACGAGGCGGTGAGCGTTCACAGCGAGCTCTACCGCAACTCGCACTCGATGTCGTCATTCGTCGCCGAGATCGTCCGGTCGCTCGACGAGACCTCCGAGCAGTTCTGGCAGCGCTGGTGGCCCAGGTTCCTCGATGCCTACCGGGCCAAGCTTCCCCCGGCCGCAACCGGCCTGGTACAGCGAGACTGACCGGTACAGAGCGGGGTGCAGAAGGAAGGATGCCGCGCTAGAAACGCCCGCAGCCGGGACGGGTGCCCGGCAGGTCGAACCAGGAGAGCGCAGTGAACGATCCAGTACGAGTAGCTGTGACCGGTGCAGCGGGCCAGATCGGCTACAGCCTGCTGTTCCGGATCGCTTCGGGGGCCATGCTCGGCCCCGACCAGCCAGTCGAGCTGCGGATGCTGGAGATCCCCCCGGCGATGGGCGCGCTTGACGGCGTGATGATGGAGCTCGACGACTGCGCATTCCCGCTGCTGGCGTCGCGGACCGGCACGTCCGACCCCAACGAAGCCTTCGAGGGTGCCGACTACGCGCTGCTGGTGGGCTCGATGCCCCGCAAGGCCGGCATGGAGCGCAGCGATCTGCTTGAGGCCAACGGCGGCATCTTCACTGTGCAGGGCAAGGCGCTGAGCGATTCGGCCAACCCGTCGGTGCGGGTGCTGGTGGTGGGCAACCCGGCCAACACCAACTGCCTGATCGCCATGCGCAATGCGCCCGCCATCGCCGACGGGCAGTTCACCGCCATGACCCGGCTCGACCACAACCGGGCCGTCGCCCAGCTCGCCGGCAAGGCCGGCGTGTCGGTGAACGACGTGACCCGCATGACCATCTGGGGGAACCACTCCGCCACCCAGTACCCCGACATCTTCCACGCCGAGGTGGGCGGTCACAACGCAGCGGCCTTGGTGGACGATCAGGCGTGGCTGGAGGACGACTTCATCCCCACCGTGCAGCAGCGCGGCGCTGCGATCATCAACGCCCGCGGCGCTTCCTCGGCGGCGTCGGCAGCGTCGGCCGCGGTGGATCACATGCGGGATTGGTCTTCGGACACGCCCGGCGGCGACTGGGTGTCGATGGGCATCCCGTCCACCGGTGACTATGGCGCACCCGAAGGCATCATCACCTCGTACCCCGTCACCGTCGCAGGCGGCCAGTACCACGTCGTGACCGGCCTCGACCTCGACGCGTTCAGCCGCGCCCGCATCGAAACCTCCTGGGCCGAACTGGTCGACGAGCGCGACACCGTCGGAGGAATGGGTCTCCTCGGCTGACCCGACAATCGCCGCTGATCAACGGACGTTGTGTCGTCGACGGATTCGATCTGACGCACACCGACTGATCTCGGAATAACGCCGGAGCTTGAGTCACTCTGTGTCCGACTCAGGTAGCGCCGCTCGTATTGGGTCGAGGTCGGGGTCGGTAGTGCTGCGCAGGTCGGACCAGATCTGGGCAAGCGCGTCAGCCAAGCGGCCAGTGCGCAACCGGTACAGGGGGTGAGGGGAGATGCCGTGCTCCGCGGCTGCCCGCTGAGCCGCCAGGGCGAAGCAGCGCGGATCATCGACAAGACCGGCAAGTTCGCCCGCCATGAGCTGGCGATAAAGCTCCAGTTGTGCCTCGGCGTCAGCAAGCAGGCGGGCGGCGAGGTGCACGACGGCCGTGTGCATCTCATCGTCGAGCAGGTCCAGCAGCGCATCGACCAGGCCGCCATGGGCGTCAGCGAGTTCGACTGCGGTCTCGGGCGAGACTCGCAAGGCCTTGACCAGCAAAGCCGGATCGCTCATGCCTGCTGCGATGAGCGCATCCGCGGCGGCGAGCTCCCAGACCTTGCGACTGGTGAGGTGGAAGCGCGCGGCATGCATCCGGAGATAGTCGCTGTGCTTCAACTTGAAGCGCAGTGACGGCTCATCGCGAGTCACCGGATCGAAGCACACCACGTATCCCTCTGATTCCGTTCCCCGGCCTCCCCGCTTCGTCTCGGCGACGGCGTCTTTGAGCGTCAGAGGCCGGGTCTGCGCCTTCGGCCCGGGCCAGTCGAGTCCGTGAGCCGCCAGATCGCTCAGCGAGATATCGGCACCGGTATCGATGTCGATTGCCGCGATCAGCACCAAGTCACGTCGCTCTCCGTAGTCCACGATGATGCCACACGCCGGACTGATGATCTCGAACAGCGGTGTGACGTAGCGCGAGAACTTCGTGTCGGCGTACTTCTCGGCGAGTATCCGGTTCGCTTCGGCGCTCTGCTCGGATGTCAACGACCCGCGGGTGCACAGGCGGGAACTGCCGTCGGATGCTACGTAACCGATGCCGAGCACTCCGTCGAATTTCTCGCAGACTCGCATCTCCCAGCGACCCTCCGACGTGTCGGGCATCGTCGGCGCTGCAGGTTCCCCGGGGTAGAAGAACTTCGGAAACGGTCGGGCCACCACGCGGCCATCTGCGTCGACGATGAGTCCGCGGCAGATGTTCGTGACCTCGTTCCATGCAGCGTCGGCCTGGCACTTCTTCGTGTAGTTGAGGATGCGTAGCCCCGCATGGCAGCGTTCGCGCACGAGTCCATCGCGGATGGCTGCGCGCAGCTCGCGAGCTGGCACGAGGTCGTTGATGTTCATGACCAGGAGTTTCACCTCCAAGACCCTCCACGCCAAAGCGATTTAGTTGAGCTGGCAAAGCGCAGTCTTCGCCCCGGTCGTTGATCGGCGGCGAGCCTGGCTCTATCCGCGGGCGCGGTGGTCGCGTTGAGACTCCTCGATCACTGCTTCGAGCCAGTCGAGTTGGCGACGCCCCAAATCCTCGTCGGGGAACACCTTGTGGACGAGCGCTGCGATGTCGTCGATATCGGCGATCCCAGTGATCTCCATGAGTCGCATCGCGTCACTGATGTCGGTGCGACGAGCCGCTCGCGCCTTCATCGCCAGCATGTGCTCTGGACTCGCGGCGATGACCGTCAAGTACGGATGTTCGAACACCTCGCGCCCGTGCCGCTGCTCGGCCTTGGGCATGTACGGCGTTGCTTGTTCGTTCAGCCAAGTTGACGGCCAGCCTCGCTCGCGTGCCATCTCAGCGGCGATGGACATGACCGCCTCGTAGCCGTCGAGAACGGCTGTGTCGATGTCGCGGGTGGCCCGATCAGCGTCGTAGGCCAGCACCATCGCGGCGCCGCCCGCAATGTAGAGGCGTGCATGCGTTCGCCGACGCTCAAGTCGCTCGGCGAGTTCGCTGAGGGCGGACCGGATCTCAGATTCAGAGAGCGGGATCACCGTCAGACGACCGCTAGCTCGCTGCGAGGAAACCAGACACCGTGTTCCTCGAAGGCACCGGGGGTGGTGATGATGGTGCGCACTCGATCGAAGGCGTAACAGCCGCCGGCGTACCAAAAGTCGGGGAGAAACCTGTGTTCCGCCGATGTCCAGGACGGGGGTGCCATGGCTACGGAGCGTGCAAGGTGCTCGGCATATGCGGCCAGGAAGGCGTCCCAGCGGGAGTCGAACAGCTCTGGTTCGTCGGCAATCAAGGCAGCTCGCTCGTAGGGGTTGGCTTCCTGCCAGACGAGTCCGAAGTCGTGCATGAGGAGACGGAGTCGAAACTCGTCATCGCTGGCGCGCAGAGCCGGCACGTAGTCGGCCAGTGCGTTCGGGGGCCGGGTGGATGAAGTCATGGCGGCGCCTGTGGTTCGCAGCGTACCGACGAACCGGCATCCACTCGGTTGTCGGCGGCAGCGATCAGCTCGCGGGGCCGTAGGTGTAGCGGCCTATGGCGTCGAGCGTGCGTTGGCGCAGGGAGTTGCAGCTTCCGATTCGGATGATCAACGGTTCGTTGGCGATCATGGCGAAGGTGAGCACGTCGCCGTTGGCCGCGGTGCTGACCCCGGCGATGGCCGAGCTGTCGTTGAGCTGACCGCCCTTGGCGAAGACCGTGTTCGCCGGGCCCTGCCCGTTTCCGGGGGGCCGCGGGCCGCAGCTCTGCAGCGTCGGGGTTCGACCCGCGATCGACAGCGAGGTCACCAACCGGGAATCACTGCCGGCCAACAGCAGCAGCCGCACGGCAGCCTCGCAGCTCATGCGGTTGTGAACCGACAGCCCCGAGCCGTCAACCAAGACGATTTCGTCGGCCGTCGTGTCCAGGAGATCGCCGAGCGCGGTACTCGCCGCTTTCGCCGAGCCCGCTCGGGACGAGTCGCCGCCGTGCCGACCGATCTGCTTGAACAGCATCTCCGCTGGCGTGTTCTCCGAGTAGCGCAGGATCCGCACCAGCATCTCAGCGACCGATGGCGAGGTGATGCTGCCCAGATCGGTCGAATCGCCTGCTGCGGGGGCGCTGCCCGAACGCGGCCGGTGACGGATCACCATGCCGCGTGCTTCGAGCAGATCGTCGAAGTCCGACGCTGCTGCCTTCGTCGAATCGGCGCTGCGGGTGTGGCTCCGGCGGTCGATGGCGTAGGGCGAGTAGCCGTCGTTGATGATCAGCCCCGACAAGACGCCCACGAAGTTCCCCGACAGGTACGACTGCTTCCAGATCGCCGGGGTCTCCGGCGTCGCGCCCGGCAGGGAGTGCGAGGTGTAGCTCTGCTCGCCGTCGGCGAACCATGATCCGTCGCCGACGATGGCGCCCTCGATGGTGTCGATGCCGTGAGCGTCGAGCGCCGCCATGACGCTGTCTGCGAGCTGGGTCACGTCGGTGTAGGGGCGCGCATCGGCAATGCGATTGATGTAGCCGGGCGTGGCCAGCACCGGGTCACCGCCGCCGATGAGGTACAGGTCGCCGCGCAGCACGCCGTCGCTGACCGCATCGAGCGCGCCGGCGTCGGCAACCACCCGGGTGGTGAAGGTGGCCTCGGCGCCCAGTTCGCTCAGCGCGGCAGTGGCCGTGGCGAGCTTGGCGAGCGATGCCGGCAGCAGGGGCGTGTTCGCCTTGTGTTCGAAGATCGGCTTGCCGTTGCGATACAGCGACATGCACATGTCGTCTGTTGCCTCGCTGGACCGCAGCGCGGCCGAGAATTCGGTTGCCAGCCGCTGCTGCCAGGCAGGCGTGCCGTCAACTTCCTCACCTGTGTCGTCGGATCCGCTGGGGTCCTCACCTGCAGCAAGGGCCGCCGCAACCTCGCCCACCGCGGTTGCGGTCTCCCAGCGATCTGCGCCGTAGACGCGGGTCATCTTGCGGCCCGACAGCTTGGTGTTCGGCACTGCTGCGGGCCCGCCGACGACATAGCCGCCGGCCGCTGCTGTGGCGAGCCTCTCCAGCTGGTCCTGCGGGAATGGGTCGTCGCGGCCGCCGGCCAGCACGATGCAACTCTTGGCGTCCAGCACGCCGACGAGCGTGACGGCCGAGTAGATGTCGGACTGTGCGTCGGCATCGGACGCGACGATCACCGGCACCGCACCGGCGCAGTCGCCCAGCACCTCGGGCGGCGGCAGCGTCGCCGATCCTGCTGCCTGTGCGCCTGCGCTCGCCGGCCACATTCCCACGAGACCTGCAGCTACAAGAACCGCAGCAGCCGCGGCAGCGCCTAGCCGCTTCATCGGAGTCGCGTCGACTGCGTTCGATGGTCTTGCCATTAGTGCCGACTGCGTTCAATGGTTCCGGCACTCATCAGTGCCGGAACTGCCGCTCGCCGGTGAACAGCATGGCGAGGCCAAGCTCGTTGGCCCGGGCGATCACGTCGTCGTCTCGCAGGGCGCCGCCGGGTTGCACCACTACGGCCACGCCCGCCTCAGCCGCCGCCTCGACGCCGTCGCCGAAGGGGTAGAACGCGTCGCTGGCACAGGCGCCGCCGGCAGCCCGCCCGTCGGCTTTGGTTGCCGCGAGCTGACCGGACTCCACCCGGTTCTGCTGGCCGGCGCCAATGCCCCAGGCCGTGCGGTCCCGCGCCAGCACGATCGCGTTCGACATGACGTGCCCGCAGACCCGCCAGGCGAAACGGGCATCGGCCAGCTCGCTGGCCGTGGGCTTGCGTTGGGTGACCACCTGCCAGTTCTCAGGCGCTGAAGCGAACCTGTGGGGCGACTGCACCAGCCATCCGCCGTTGATCTGCCGCAATGACAGGCCGGCCTCGTCGGGCCGTGGCGCCTCCAGCACCCGGGTGTTGCGCCGCTTGGCCTCGAGGCGCTCCACCACGCCGTCCTCGTAGCCGGGCGCGATGATCAGGTCGGCCTGGGCGGCGGCTTCGATGCGCTCGACCGTGTCGAGGTCGACGATCTTGTTGAACGCCACGATCCCGCCGAACGCCGAGCGGGCATCGCAGTCGTACGCCCGCTGGTACACGTCGGCGAGATCGTCGCCGGCCGCGGCACCGCACGGGTTGGCGTGCTTCACGATCACGACCGCCGAAGAGCTCTCAGCAGCGCCGAGGTCGTGCACGATCCGCCATGCCGCATCAGCGTCGAAGAAGTTCAGGTAGCTGAGCGCCAGCCCGCTGTGCTGGTAGGCGTGGTCCCACCAGGTCGACTCGCCGACCGGCCGGTAGCGGGCGCCGAGATGG
Source organism: Candidatus Poriferisodalis sp. (assembly GCF_965204195.1). Classification (GTDB taxonomy): domain Bacteria; phylum Actinomycetota; class Acidimicrobiia; order Acidimicrobiales; family Poriferisodalaceae; genus Poriferisodalis. The sequence continues at coordinate 3,423,158 of NZ_OZ241975.1, read as the reverse complement.
TGCGGGTTCTCGCCGTAGCGGCATTCGTCCACCCGTTCCAGCGCCAGGTGCACGGTCGGCGGCAGGGGAGCGGGTGATTCATCGGCCCCTGCCTCGGTCTCGCCCTCGGCGGGCTCGTCTAGCCAGCTCACGATCGCCGCGTCATAGGCAGCCGTATGGGCGAAGGCGGCCCGCGCCAGCCGCCGCCGCGTCACCGCGCTCAGCCCACCGGCACCTGCATCGGCCAGCTCGGCCAGGACCGCCTCGTAGTCGGCGGGGTCCACCACCACGCCCACGCCGCCGTCATCGTCGCCATGGTTCTTCGCCGCCGCCCGCACCATCGCCGGCCCGCCGATGTCGATCAGCTCGGGCCCCGGATCGGACCGGAACGGGTACAGGTTGCACACCACCAAGTCGATGGCCGCGATGCCGTGCTCGTCGAGCGACGCCAAGTGCGCTGGCTTCGACCGGTCCGCCAGGATCCCGCCGTGGATGCGAGGGTGCAGCGTCTTCACCCGGCCGTCCAGCATCTCGGGGCTGCCGGTGACGTCTTCCACCGCCAGCACCGGCACGCCGGCCTCGGCCAGCGCCGCAGCCGTCCCGCCGCTCGAGACGATCTCCCACCCGAGGTCCGACAGCCGGGTCGCGAAGTCGACCACACCCGTCTTGTCCCACACCGAGATCAACGCCCTCATCGGGTCTGTCCTTCCTGCCTGTATTCGAGTTCGACTTCCCGCAAGCCCATTGCGTCCTCACCGGCACAGCGCTCCAGGAACACCGCAATCGTGGCCGGGTAGAGCTTCCTCTCCACCGCCTTGATTCGCTCGTGCAGCGTGGCCTCGTCGTCGCCGGCCAGCACTGGCACTGCCTGCTGGGCCAGCACCGGGCCGGCGTCCACCTCGGGAATCGCCACATGCACGGTGCAGCCCGACTCGACAGCCCCCGCATCCAGCGCTTCACGCACGGCGTGCCAACCCGGGAACGCCGGCAGCAGCGACGGGTGGGTGTTCAGCACCCGCCCCCGGTAGCGCCCGTCGCCCCATGCGAAGAACGACTCGTCCAGCACCGTGCCGAAGCCGGCCATCGCCACCACGTCCACGCCTCGACCGCCGAGCACGGAAGCCAGCTCGCAGCTGTAGCCCTCGCGGTCAAAGCGCCGCCGCCCCGAAACAGCGCGCCCTCCCGCCGCGTCGTCCATGCCGGTCGCACTGCCCCCACCTGAGTCGCTGGCCCCGCCCGTCCAGTCCGAACGGGCCACCAGCACTGTCTCGATCCCTGCGCCGTCGGCAATGCCCAGCCCCCGGCACGGCCGATCGGCCCCCACCAGGTCCACCGGCAGCCCGCTGTCGAGCATCGCTTCGAGGATGGATCCGGTTCCCGAGACCAGTACCGCCAGCCGCACGGCGCCGAACCTACGCGCCCCGCGCGCCGGCGGCGCGGTACGCCGCCTGCGGTGCCCGCGCTCCCCAGTAGCCTCAGCGCCGTATGCGCCCGCCCGAGGACATGCCACCCCCTTCGTCTGGGCCACCAGGCGGGCCTCAGGGTCCTCAACGACCCCAAGGTCCCGGCGGCCCCCAGCGGGTGCCACGCCGCCCACGCGGCCTCACCCGGTTCCGCCTGATCATCGGCATCGTCGTCGCGGCCGGCCTCGTCCTGCTGTTCTCCATCCGGGGCCTCGCCGGCTTCTGGACCGACTACCTGTGGTTCGACAGCCTGGGCTACGCCTCGGTGTGGTGGAAGGTGCTGTGGGCCAAGATCGGCCTCGGGCTGCTGTTCACGGCGATCTTCTTCGTGCTGCTGTGGGTGAACCTGTTCATCGCCGAGCGTCTGGCCGCACGCGCCACGCCGACGGGCCCGGCCGAGGACATCGCCGCCCGCTGGCACCAGATCTCCCGTCGTCGCCGCGCCCTCATCCGCATCGGCGTCTCGCTGGTGCTCGCCTTCATGGTCGGCACCGGCGTCTCGGGCCAGTGGGAGTCGTGGCTGTTCTTCATCAACGCCACCGACTTCGGCCTCACCGACCCCCAGTTCGGCCGCGACATCGGCTTCTACGTCTTCCGCCTGCCGTTCTTCAACTTCCTGGTCGGCTGGGCATTCGCCGCGGTGCTGGTCACGTTCATCTTCACCACCATCTGGCACTACCTGAACGGCGCGATTCGGGTGCAAGCCCCTGCCGGCAGCCGGGTGCAGCCGCAGGTGAAGGCGCACCTGTCGCTGCTGCTGGGCCTGCTGGCGCTCATCAAGGCGGTGGGCTACTACTTCGACCAGTTCGAGCTCACGCTGTCCACCCGGGGCTTCGTCGACGGCGCCACCTACACCGACGTCAACGCCCAGCTGCCGGTGCTGCGGCTGCTGATGGTGATCAGCCTGTTCAGCTTCCTGCTGCTGGTGGTGAACATCTGGCGGCGGGGCTTCACCTACCCGGTGATCGCCGTGGCGCTGTGGGTGGTGATCGCCGGGCTGGCGGGCGCTGCCTACCCCGCCATCGTGCAGCGCTTCCAGGTGGAGCCCTCGGAGTCGACCCGGGAGGCGCCCTACATCGAGCGCAACATCGAGATGACCCGCATCGCGCTCGGGCTCGACAACGTGTCGCCCCGCGAGTTCAACTACGAACCCGGGCTGACCGCCGAAGACATCGAGAACAACTTCGACACGGTGCGCAACGTGCGGCTGCTCGATCCCGCCGTCATGCAGGACACGTTCCAGCAGACCCAGGGCATCAAGAGCTTCTACGACTTCCGCGACATCGACGTGGACCGCTACGAGATCGACGGCCAGGTCACCCAGATCGTGCTGGCGGCCCGTGAGCTGCGCCCCACCGAGCTGCCCACCGACACGTGGGAGACCGAGCACGTCGCCTACACCCACGGCTACGGCGTGGCGGCAGCGCCGGCCAACGGGGTCGACGCCAACGGCCGCCCGGCGTACGCGCTGGGCGACATCCCGAATGTGATCACGCCGGGCGCTGAGGCGCTCGAGCTCGACGAGCCGGGCCTGTACGTGGGCGAGGACCTGCAGGGCTACGCCATCGTGGGCGCCCAGCGTGCCGAGGTCGACTTCCAGGACGACGACGACCGCACCGAGACCACCCGCTACGACGGTGCCGACGGCGTGGGCATCGGCGGCTTCTTCCGGCGCCTGGCCTTCGCGGTGCGCTTCGCCGAGCCGAACCTGCTGGTGTCGGGCGAGATCCAGGGCAGCAGCCGCATCCTCTACAACCGCGACATCCAGGAGCGGGTGAGCCTGTTGGCCCCGTTCCTGTCGTATGACAACGACCCCTATCCCGTGGTGATCGACGGGAAGGTGAAGTGGGTGCTCGACGCCTACACCACCACCACGCAGTTCCCGTACGCGCAGCGCACCAATTCGCGGGCGGCCACGCTGGGCAGCGATCTGCGAGACCCGCATAACTATGTGCGCAACTCGGTGAAGGCCGTGGTGGACGCCCACGACGGCACGGTCACGTTCTACGTGGTCGACCGCAGCGACCCGATCGTGCAGTCGTACATCAAGCAGTTCCCGGCGCTGTTCGCCACCGAAGACCCGCCCGCCGAGCTGCAGGAGCACTTCCGCTATCCCGAGGACCTGTTCCGGGTGCAGACCGATGCGTGGGGCCGGTACCGCCTCAATGACCCGTCGGAGTTCTACGACGCTGCTGGTGCGTGGGCGGTGGCGCAAGACCCGGGCGATTCCATCGGCCAGACCACGGTGGAGACGGTGCGCGACGAGACGACAGGGCAGGTGATTGCCACGGTCGAGGCCAGGATCTCGCCGCAGTACCTGCTGTTCCGATTGCCCGGCGACGACGATGCGTCGTTCGTGATCTTCCGGCCGTTCGTGCCGTTCTCCGAGGATGATTCCCGGAAGAACCTCGAGGGCTTCATGGTGGTCCACAACGATCCCGACCGGTACGGCCAGATCGAGGTGTTCGAGATCCGCTCGGATCAGCCCATCGACGGTCCGGCGCTGTTCAACTCGAACATCCAGACCGAGGAGGAGATCTCCGAGCGGCTGACGCTGCTGAACCAGAACGGTTCAGTGGTGCGGCCCGGCAACCTGCTGCTGATCCCGGTGGAGAACTCGCTGCTGTACGTGCGGCCGTTGTTCATTGCGGCCACGGGGCCGACGGCGGTGCCCGAGCTGCAGTTGGTGATTGCCGGCATCGGCTCGAACGTTGTGATCTCTGAGACGTTCGAAGGGGCGCTCGAGAAAGCGATCGGCGCCAGCATCGACATCGGCAACGGCACAGTGCGCCGAACCGACGAAGCGCCCGCTGCGCCCGACGACCCCGAGGACGAGCCTGCAGCAGCCGCGCCCGAAGATGAGGCCGACGAGCCCGACACGGCGCCGGACACTGACGACGTGGGTGACTTGCTCGAACGGGCCGCAAGGGCCTTCGAGCGGGCCGACGCCGCCCTGCGCGAAGGCGATCTCGCCGCCTACCAAACGGCAGTCGACGAGGCCGAACGCCTCATTGCCAGAGCTGCCCGAATCCTCCAACAAGCCGCCACCGGCTAACCCCCCCGCCGCCGCTGCCCGAGGCTCCGGAGTCGCTCAGCAGCCTTCGACTCTGAGATGAGCGGGGCCCGTGCCCAGCCTTGCTGGCGTCGGGAGGCCACTGGTAGGGTTATCGCTCTCGCCGCGGGGTGGAGCAGTCTGGAAGCTCGTCGGGCTCATAACCCGAAGGTCGCAGGTTCAAATCCTGCCCCCGCCACCAAGTGTGATGTCGCGAGACATCGGAACGTTGTGAACCTGCGCGGTTGTCAGTTTTGGGGTTGGTAGTCGCGTTGTGGGTTGAGGGTGAGGGCTCGGATGAGTTCTCCGGTGTCGTGGTCGATGACGCGGATGTTGAGTCCGGCGATGAGCAGGATGACTGGGGTGCCTGTGTGGGAGCGGCCGATGCCGATGTGGTGGAGTCGGCCGTTGTGGCGCAGTGTGACTGAGCCGGTTTTGTCGACGCGGTCTGTGCGGACGCGGTGGTGGGTGGGGCTGTTGTGGGGTTGGGGTGTGGCTTTGGGCAGGCGCCGGTAGGCGACCGCCGGGGTGGAGCGGCCGAGGCTGCGGTGGGGTCTGCGGTTGTTGTATTCGTCGGTGAAGTCGTCGAGGTGTGCTTGGAGCTGGTCGACGCTGTGGGCGGGGGGTCGGGCTGCGAGCCATTTTTTGAGGGTCTGCTGGAAGCGCTCGACTTTGCCGCAGGTTCTGGGGTGGTTGGGGCGGGAGTGCTTCTGTGCGACGCCGAGGTCGGCCAGGAGGGTCTCGAGGGCGTTCTTGCCGCCTCGGCCGCCGGCGTAGCGAGTGGTGTAGACCATGGCGTTGTCTGACAGCACCGAGGCGGGACACCCGTGCTGGTCTGCTGCTTTTGTGAACGTGTCGGCGACTGCTGGGCCGCTGACTCGCCGGTGGGCGGTGACCGACAGTGCGTAGCGGGAGCAGTCATCGAGCCAGGTCAGGATCTCGGCTGGGGCGCGGTCGGCGAGCCGAGTGTGGGTGAAGTCGGTCTGCCAGGTCTCGTTGGGCAGGTCCGCCGCGAATCGCACATAGGAGCTGCGGGGCCGCTTGGCGGGCTCGGGGGTGACCAGGCCCGCCGCGACCAGACGCCGCCGGATCGTGGAGGGCGACACCATGATCTGGTGACGGCGCTCCAGATGCCACGCGATCGTCGCCGGCCCCGCGTCGAGCCCCTGGGCGGCCAGCTCGATGCGCAGGCCCACAACCAGATCGGTCACCGCGTCGGGAACGCGGGCCGGCGAGCTGCGAGGGCGACGCGACCTGGGCTCGAACGCCGCCTCGCCCTCAGCCCGCCAGCGAGCCACCAGCTTGGTCACCCACGAACGCGACAACCCGTACTGAGCAGCCACATCAGCGTGGGTTCGCCCCTCCACCACAACAGCCATGATCACCAGGCGATTCCGCGACATCGCACACCCTGGACCGCACAGCCGAAGTTCCTATGTCTCGCGACATAAGGTTCCTATGTCCTGAACCACCACACTGCCCCCGCCACCAAGGACATGTTGGCCAGTTCAACGACCTGACCGTTGCCCAGCGTCGCCGTGCGACGGGTCTCGGAACCAGGCGCACGAGGTCCGCTAGAAGCCGGGGCGGGTTGAGCAGGACGAGGCTTCTGCATACGGGTTGGTGCCAGAACGGAACTCGTCCGAAGATTATGTCCCGATTCCGCATGGAGACAGCCGCCGTAACGTTGCGGGGCGTGGTGGTGCGGTATTCGTCGTGGAAATCAACGGCCGGGCCGAGGCGATGATGGGCATCGGTTCGACCTCCATCGAGGCGCAGGCCGTGATCTGGGGCATGTGGGTAGCGCCTGCATTTCGGCGCAGGGGGTACGGCCAGCAGTTGCTTGCAGCCGGCATCACATGGGCCCGAGATCTCGGGCTCGAGTCCGTCTCGCTCGAGGTGTTCCCTGCGAACACCGCCGCGGCAGCGCTCTATGGGGCCGCGGGCTTTCGTCCGGTCGTCGCAAACGATGCACCGACCGACCCCAGCCAAGCTCTGACTCTCGTGCTGTCGCTCGACTCACCGCAATCGGGACACGACTGAATTCGGCGCTGCCAGCGACCGAAGGGGATGCATGACAGATATACTCAGTGGTATGTCCGATTCGACTACCATCAAGGTTTCGGTGCGGACGCGGGATGCGTTGCGTCAGCTTGCCGATCGTGAGGGGCTGACGTTCGACGCCCAGATCGAGAAGCTGATCCAGCGGGAACGCCGCCGCATCATCGGGGCTCAGCTCGCGAGCGCCCCGCTGAGCGCCGACGACCAGGCCGTGCTGGATGCGTCGGCCAGCGATGTCCTCGATGCGAGCGGGTGACGTCGCCCACTGCGACTTCGGGGCGCCGGCGAGCGGCGAGCCGGGATTCGTGCGGCCGGCGATCGTCGTCACGTCCGATGACGTCCTCGAATTTCGTCAGCACGCGATCGTGGTCGTTCCCTGCACGACCACGAGGCGAGGGTGGCTGAGCGAGGTCGACGTTGCCGGCTTCGGTGTGGCCCAGGCGCATCTGCCCACGACGCTCAGCGTCGACCGCGTCGTCGAAGAGACAGGCACCAACATCGGATCCGTCGCGCTGCGGCAGATCCGTGAACTCATCGCCGACCTCATCGGACTCTGAACCGCCCATCACTTGGCGGCGGCGGACGCCGGGGGTTGCTGAAATACCGGCGGCATGACGTTCTCACCTGCTGGGCACATCGGGGCGGTGCCGCCGGTGATCCGGACCAGGCGCGTGCCGCCGCCGCGCGCACCCTCGCCTTCTACACCGGCAGCGACAGCCCCGACGCCTGAGGCCAGGCAACTCCTCGGCGCCCGTGGCGAGCGCTTCAAACGACAGCGCCTAGCCAGCGACGGACATCAGCAGGCCGGCGACGTGGTTGGCGGTGCTTTCGCCGGTGGAGAGGGCACCGTTGACCGATGGGATGCCCATGTAGTCGCCTGCCAGGAACAGGTTGTCGATGTTGCCCGCAAGCTGCTCGGGCACATCGGCCAAGGCGGCGAGCATCCCGGGCAGCCCCAGCTCTTCGCAGATGCGGAAGGCGGTGTCGTAGGTGGCGGTGAAGACGAACGCGCCCATGTCCACCGAGAAGCCGTCGATCTGCTCGCCCTTGCCGCGCCCGCCTGCCCGGTCGGAACCCTCGAGCAACAGGGGAGTGATGCCCCGCTTCATCAGCGTGTAGGCAGCGCTGAGCCCAGCGAAACCCCCGCCCACAATGACAACCCGCTCGGTGCTCATGCGAAGGGCCCCCTGGCGTTCACGCTGCGCGTGCTGTCCCCTAGCCGTCCGCGCGCCTGCACCGTAACCGCCCTCAGCCCGAGGGCTGCCACTGGCGGGCGCGCGTGGCGAAGACGGTGTTGTCGGCGAGCCAGTCGGTGATACCGATACGGCCGTTGTCGGTGAGCCAGGCAACGGCGGTGTTGATCGCGGAATGCAGTTCGGCATTGGCTGCGTCGATGGCGAAGCCGCCGTGCTCGACAGCCTCATCGAGTGCGGTGACTGCGAATTCCCCGTCTGAGTCGAACGCCGCGGCGGCGTTGCCGATGGCGCCCCCGGCAATGGCGTCCACGTCGCCACGGGACAGCGCGTCGAGCAACTCCTGCTCGCCCGCCGACTGGCCCGGATACACCACATCGGGCAGGTTCGGGTCGGGCGGCTCGATGCGGGTCCGGTGAGCGAGATCGGCCGAAGCACCGGCTGCCGTGATGCTGTGCCGCCCGTCATCACCGACGAGCACCACGCCTGCCGGCATGTGGACACGGGTGCCTGGGGCAAGTCGGCCGTCGTCGGTGATACCGAGCAATTGCAGCAACCGTGCCTCGCCGGTAGTGCCGGTGAGCACACCCACACGGTCGGTGGCGCGCAAGTCGCCGTGGCTCCGAATGCGCTCGGCATCGGCGGAGCGCACCAGCAGCGACTGACGGAACTCGATGTGCGGTTCGGTGAAGGCGATGACGGTGGCGCCATCGGCGTCACGCGTGCGGCTGTCGAGCGCAGTGATGCCGCCGCCGGTCATGTCGAAGGAATCCGACGCCGCCATCAGCCAGATGCCGGGCCACTCGGTGATCGGGCTTCGGACGAAACGCAGCCCGAACCCGTCCATTGCCTCGATGGCGCTCAGCAGGTCGGCTTCGTACCCGATGTGGCCGCCTCGGTCTGAGGGCCGCTGGCCGTTGCCCGAAGCGTCATGCTCGCTGTGCTGATCGTTCTGGCCGTCGGCCAGCGCGCTCACCGGTTCGAAGTAGGCATAGAACCCGTACCGCACGAGTGTCTCTGCGGTGGAGCTGCCCGATTGCCGCTCGCCTGGTTCGCTCGAATCGGCCGGCACCGTCGAGACCGGCGGTTCGCCGGTGCAACCCGTCAGCCCGAAGAGTGCGAATGATGCCAGCACTGCGATGGCGGCCAGCCAGCGGCGCGAGCCAGCCTTGGGTGACGCAGGCTGATCAGTTCTGCCCCACGTCATGCGCAGCCCGAGTAGCGGTTCGCAGGTGTCGTGCGGTTCAGCTTCGTTCGATCACGCCGCAGGCCACGCGGTCGCCGGCGCCGGGTTCGGCGCCGTAGGAGTCGGGCTGGGCGTGAATGATGATGGCCGAGCCGTCGGCGTCGAACACTGTGGTGTCGGCGTCAGCCGCGAGCGTGATCTTGCTGGTGAAAACGTCGGCCCGAGCAGTGCCATCGCTGGCGGCGTAGAGGTTGGGAAGATCGCCGGCGTGCTGGTCGTCGCCGTACATGAACCCGTGGCCGTGACCGCTGGGGGCGAAGTGGCCGCCGGCGGCGGAGAAGTCTGGTGTGCATGCGCCCGCATCATGAATGTGGAACCCGTGTGGACCCGGCGTCAGCCCGCTGACGTCGGCAGACACCAGCACGCCGTTCGGACCCTGCTCCAGAGTGACGGTGCCCATCGGCGACCCGTCGGGCCCCGCGATAGCGGCTGTTGCCCGCTGGCCGACACCGGCGATGTCGTCGCCGTCATCCCCGCCGCAGGCGGCAAGCCCTGACAAGGCGAGGAGCCCCGCCATCAACACAGTGATCGTTCCCCGAGAGCGCATACCCAGTCCTGACTGTTTCACCAGCTGCAAGCCCCGACCAAGCTAGGTCATGGCACAAGCAACTCCGGGTGACATGCCGCGCCAGCGACAGCGGCGAGTGCTGAGGCTCGCCGACTGTTCGGCCGTTACCACCACTGCTCAAAGGTGAGACGCGCTCGGGGTTGCACCTCAATGCTGCGCGGGAACCACGCGAGTTCTCGAGTGCCGCCGGGTGCGGCCGAGCGGCAGTCGACGCCATCGAGTCCAGCGTCGAATGCCGCTCGGCCGATGGGTTGGCAGATGCGGTGAGGGATGAGGTGCTCGTCGTTGTCGAGCGGGTAGCTCGTCGGCAAGCCCGCAGTTGTCAGACCCGCGTCGGTATATGCATCGACCGCCTGACCCTCCGGCACGTCCACCTGAACCAGCAGCGGCGCCGTGGCAGGGTCGAGATCGTCAGGTCCGTAAGGCAGCCCAGCGAAGCGCTTGGTCAGATTCGCCCGCGCAGTAACCAAGTCGCTGTTGAGGTACAGGCATGGGAGTCCCGGCGGGTTCCACCGCTGCCCGCCGCGTGCCGCATACGAGGAGTCGAGCGGGTCGCCCCAGTCGGGATCGGCGATGCGGTAGTGCTCACCGCCGACGTGGACTGTGACGAGCTTCATGCCACGGTGGCGTAGTCGAAGCTCGCCCGCACCGAGTCGGCCAGCCATTCGTGCTCGCCGTCGGCGATGACTTCCAGCATGCTGCGGCCGCTGTACGCGTCGGCATGGCGGCGCGCCACTGCGGCAGGCATGCCGGCCCGGAGCCGGTGCTGCAGGATGTCGGCAATCTGGGCCAGGGCACCCACCTTGGCGAGCCGATCCGGCGGCGGTCCGGCAAGCAGCCACTTCTCGATTGCTTGGCGCGTCACCCCCATCATCTCGGCCACATCGCGGCTGGAGAGATCGAGGATCGCCATCGCTCTGCGCAGCGGCTCGGCATACCGCTGTTCGAGTTCGATGTCGCTAAACGACTTGAGCAGCCAGGCGAAGCGATGCTCGTCGATGCCAAGGCGTGGCTTGGTGCATTCGTGCGGCAGACCCCGAACAGCCCCTCGCAGGCGATCGACGAGCACGGTGAGGGCGCCGATGCCATCTGCGCTCGGAGCCGCCCAGTAGGTCTCGGCAGCGCTCCGTCGAGACAGGTTGGCAAGCAGTGTGCGGCTGACGTACGTGGTGAAGTCCGGTTCGCGCCGGGGCAGGTCGGCCAAGGTGCGCGATACCGTGTCGATCTGCCACCAGTAGCGGCGAATTGTTGCCAGATCGCCGTCTCGGTCGAGTCCCTTGACCAGCACATCGAGCGCTGCGACAACGTCGGGAAAGGCGCGCGCCGCCGCCTCCGATGCCGACTCAAGGTCGCCGTCGAGCAGTTCGTCCAGAGTGGCCACAACAGCACACTATGCGCTGATGCAACCATAAAGCAATCTATTTCAGTTGCGCCAATATCGCCTGGCGTTGTGTCGCTGGCAGCTCACCTGGGTATTGCGGGGCATCGCCGCCGATGTCCACAGGCGGCACTCGGGTGTCTCATCGGTGTTGCACGGCATTGAGCGGCCGCGACAATTGGGGGTGATATGGCGGCGTCCGGGAGGTTCGAGCAGTTCACGTTGGCTGGGATCGCTGCGCTGCATCTCGGAGTCGGGCTGACGCATACCTACAGTCACGCGGCTGCGGACGTGCCCATACCGGCCGTCCAACAGGTGTACATCGCGGTGGTCGTGACGCTGCTGCCGCTGGCCGCGGTGTGGCTGGCGTTCCGTCGCAGCCTCCGGATGGGTGCTGCGCTTTTTGCCGCCTCGATGTACGCCTCGTTCGTGTTCGGCTACCTGCTGCACTTCGTGATCGACAGCCCAGACCTGCACTCCAACGTCGTCGGCGACAGCGCCGGCGTGTTCTTCCACACGGCACTCAACCTGGCGCTCATCGAATTTGTCGGCTTCGCATTCGGCCTAGTCGCCGCCCTCCGCCGAACCCGCTGAGCGCTGCGCGGGCGACATGCCGACGTTGACTATCGGGGGTCGTCCTCGTCTGTACGCCAGAGGTCACGCCGACGCTTGAATTCGAGGGCGAGGTCCGCGATCTGCGCTTCGAGATCTTCGGGGGTGACTTCTTGGTCCTCTAGCCGCGAGTGGGCCATGACGCTTTGCAAGTGCCTGATGGCGCAGAGCCGAGCTTGAGCGTCGACCATTCCGTCGAGGCCTGTGCGGGGCACGAGTGCATAGACGAGGTCGCATTGCATGGCATCGGCGACCCTGGTGAGGGTGTCGAGCTTGAGCGTCCGTTCTCGCTCGCCTCGTTCGATGGCGGGGATGCGCGATGGGTGAACGCCCATGCGGCGGGCCAAGTCTCCGCTGGTCATCCCCAGTGAGTCACGCAGCGTGCGGATCCAGCCCTGGGGAGGGGGGGCAAGATCAGCGAGGTCACCGTGTCGGCCAAAGCGCTGGTCGAGCCGGCGTCGTGATTGGGCTCGTTTGTCTCGCAGCATCTGACACTCAGCTAATGGGAACTACTTATAGCTATCGTAGGATCGATTCTATGGATATGTATTTGTATTCGAGAGTCGACAGGATCAATACACGTCACAATTCGACATGAAATGGAATGACCCGCCTGCTGCGCGGTTGATCTGCCGAGTTGGTTCAGTCGGGGATGCCGTCCGCGGTCTCGATCCGCGGCCTTCCGATAATCCTGTCGCTGCTCAGGGGCAACTGGTGGTAGTGATGATGTTCGACGGACTCGGCGACTGGAGTGAATGCTGAACGGAATGCGCGAATTCGATCTGGGCCGGCCTGTGTACTCGCTGAGCGATGCTGCGGAGATCCTCGCTGTCAGCCGGAGCACACTCGGCTGGTGGTTGGAGGGAGGCGAGCGTCGTGGCCGCCGCTATGACCCAGTACTGCGGGCTGCGGCCACTGGCGACACGAGCCTTACGTGGCCGGAGTTTGTCGAGGCTGGGCTCCTGCGCCAGTACACGCGTGAGCTACGTGTCCGGCTTCACGAGATCCGCAGCTTCGTCGCTGCTTTGCGAGACGAATTGGGCGTGGCGCATCCGTTGGCGTACGCCGTGCCGTGGGTCGGTGAGGGACGGCGGCTGCTGGTCCGCTTCCAGGAGCTGTGCGAGCTACGCGGTGAGCTGCGTCTCATCGCTCTCGTGGACGGTCAGCCTTTGCTGTTGCCGCCTGCTGACTCGTTCGTGAAGCGAGTCGAATGGGACGGTGATCGGCCGGTCGCGTGGCGGCCGCACGACGACGAGGCGTCGCCAGTGCGCTGCCGTCCTGACCACCGGTTCGGCCGTCCGGCGATCGCGGGCATCAGCACGGCGGCGATCGTGGAGCACCTCGACGGAGGCGAGACCGAGAGCGAGGTAGCCGAGCAGTTCGACCTAGGCCTTGAGAGCGTCAGGTGGGCAGCCGCCTATGAGACATCGCGTGTCGCAGCGCAGGCCGCGTGAAGCTTGCCACGGTCCGTTTCTATTTCGACGCGGACATCCTCGGCCTCGCCAAGGTCGTGGGCATGCTCAGACCGGACGTGACCTATCCCGGAGACTCTGGGGCGCAGATCCACGGTCGAGCGCGTCCACCCTGCGCGATTACGACCGCTGACACGCCCGACACCGTTTGGATCCCGTACACGGCGTCGAACGGAATGATCGCCGTTACGCGGGACGGGAGGATCCGGCAGCGTGTTGCCGAACTCGATGCGGTGATGGAGCACGACGCCCGCTTGGTTGTGCTGACGAGCACCGATGCCAAGACGGTCTGGGACCAGCTTGAGGTGTTGATGACGCAGTGGCGACGAATCGAACGGTTGCACGAGTTGCCAGGGCCGTTCATCTATCGCGCGAGCCGCAGCAGCCTCCAAGCAGTCGAGCTCTCCTGACCTTCACGTCGAACAGGTGCCTTACTCCGGCAGGCTGCGTCCGCCGGTCACTCGGAACGTCAGCTCGTCGCTGTCGCTCGTGTCGGTGCTGTCGAGCACTAGGTGGGCGGTGGTGTCGGGGCGGTACTCGGCCCGGTAGCGGTCCTCGACGGGCATCCAGATGTCTTCCCAGCGGGATCGTGCCGCTTCGCCGTCACGAGCCAGTCCTCGGGCGAATCGGGTGGGGCGTTCGGCTTCGGCCCAGATCAGGAAGTGGTACCGATCGCGGATCGACGGATGGGTGCAGTAGACGCCCTCGACGATGAGCGTGCTGTCATGCGGCGCGGTGACCCATTCGCCGAGCCGGTCAGTGCTCCAGTCGTAGCGCCGGTATCGAATGGGCGCGCCGCGTTCGTGGGGCTCGAGCACCTCTCGCTCCAGCCGGGAGAGATCGAAGAGGCCGCCGATCTGCTGTTCCGACCTGGCCGGGTCGGCCGTCGGCCGCCCGAAGTCGTCGCCGTGGACAAGCGTGACGTCGGCCGGCCAGCAACGGACCAGCTCCGCAGCCAGCCTGCTCTTGCCAGACCCGCCCGGCCCGTCGATGCCGATCCGAATACGCGATCCCGCCGACGCCACCAGCCGCACGATGTCGCCCGCGCCAATCCGGTCGCCCTGAGATACAGCACTTGGCGACATGCATCTCCTCTGACGATGGGAGCACGGAACTCAGGCGTTCGATCCGACCAGACCGACGCTAGGTCGCTCAGTCGGGGATCCAGTCTTCGGTCTCGATGCCGAGGCCGTCGGCGATGCGGTTGGCGTAGGCGTAGTAGCCGACCACTTCGGTGATGTCGAGGATGTCGCGGTCAGAGAAGCCGACGTGGCGCAGGGCGTCGACGTCGGCGTCGTCCATGTCGCCTGGTGTGGTGGTGAGCTTGACGGCGTAGGCCAGCATGGCGGTGCGCTTGGGTGACAGCGGGGCGGTGGTCCAGTCGTGCTCGACGGCTGCGACCAGTTCGTCGTCGGCGATGAGGCGGCGCAGACCGCGCCGGTGGTGGACCACTCAGTAGTGGCAGTGGTTGGTGAGGCTGACGACCAGGGCGATGAGCTCGCGTTCGACCTTGCGCAGCGTGGCGGTGCCGGCCATGGCCGATTCGTAGAGGCCTTGGTGTGCGGCCATGGAGCGGGGGTTGAGCGAGTGGACGGCCAGGATGTTGTCGACCCGGCGGTGGGTGGGGTCCACGACCCGGGGGTGCAGCTCGCCGAGCTCGCCGTCCCAGGAGTCGTCGGGGATCATCTCGATACGCGCCATGAGCCAGAGTTTCACACCGATGCGGAGACCGGCGAATCGTCGTGTGGAAGCTTCGGAAGCTCCGGCAGTTCTTCTTCGTCCCAGGTATCGAACAGCAGGCCCAGGGCGCGCGCCGCCGATATCTCCTCGCCGCGGTAGGCGCGCAGCACGGCCTTGCTGTAAGCCTCAGGCAGTGTCGGAGGCTCAAGCTCGACGGGAACTATGAGCCCGTGATCGACGATGTCTGCCTGCCGAGTGCGGGTCTGTCGAACTCGGTGCACTTCCGCCGCTGGGGCCACGTCGAGTTCCGCGAGTCGCTGCGCGAGCGTCGACATATCCACCCGAAATTCGCTTGCGATAAGAACGGCGTCAGTGCGGGTGTCGTCCCCGCCGTGCCAGCGTTCTCGCAGCGCGGCCCGAGGCAGCAGCAGTGCTCTCGCGAAACGGTCGATGCGGGCCTCAACGCCCTCTGCCTGTGAGTTCGCGACGATCCAGTCGGTGGAGTACTCGTCGGCGAAGACGTAGTGACCGATCTCGTGTGCGAGCGTGAGCCGGCGGCGTCCGACGGCCCGGT
Source organism: Candidatus Poriferisodalis sp. (assembly GCF_965204195.1). GTDB lineage: Bacteria > Actinomycetota > Acidimicrobiia > Acidimicrobiales > Poriferisodalaceae > Poriferisodalis. The sequence goes on along the minus strand of NZ_OZ241975.1, from coordinate 3,407,880 downwards.
TGCCATTGATCACTGCCACGCCGCCTTCGGTGAGCAGCATCGAGGTCCCGTCTGCACTCTCGTCTCCGAGGGCCAAAGAGAACGTGAGCAATCCCATCCCTTCGGCGGCACGGGCGAGGTAGTTCGCCGGCTCTTCATCGCCATAGCCCAACAGCCGACGAGCGGCTGCCGCCGCGGTTTCGGTCTCTTCGTCTGTTGCGGGATAGTCGAACGCAGGCGAGGGCGGGAGCTCGAGTCCGACGCCGAGGCGCTGGAGGAACTCCGTTTCGCGGGTTGCCCGCTCGACCATCCGGTCGACGCTTGGGCTCGGCGCGTCGGAGACTCGCCCGCGTCGACGAGAGATCACTGCAGCAGGCGCCTCGTTGAACAGCCACTCAATCCGGATGTCGACGGCCTCCGCGATGTTGGCCAGCTCCATGGCGCCGACGCCCCGGCCCCCGGTCTCGATCTTGGCCAGGGCGCTGCGATGCAGCCCGGCACGGGTCGCGCACTCAGCCTGCGTCAGCCCGGCGTCTCGCCTCGCAGCGGCGATGCGCTGTCCAAGTTCTGCCGTGTCCAGCGCCACGTGTTCGATTCTAGAACAATCCGGCCGTGCGCCAGGCTTCCGAACGGCGTTCGCGCCAACAAAAGCCCCGCCAGTGCACCTCCGCTGGGCGGCGGCGGACGGCGGGGAAGATTGGGTCAAGCCTGCCACGCCCGGCCGCCCGGCACAACCCCGGACCTGTCGAGACGGTTCTGAGTCGCCGCGCGGTGTGCTGGGTGTCGATAGGCGTTACCGTGTGTCCATTCCTCCCCGCCGTCCCGGCTTTGCCGGGCCTGGCGGGGTTATTTCATGCCGGGGACGGTGAGAGCGGCCTTGACACCCTTGCGTGTTGCGACCGGGTGTCTCGGTGCGTGAGCTGCGTAAGTGGCGAAGAGGTGAGTCGACCACGGCGGTCGGCGGACGCCGCGTCAACAAGGTTGGTGTTGCTTCGGCGGGTCTGGCAGCTATGCTGAGTCCCTAACCCACCCGGCCCTTGAGGGGCCGGGTTTTCTTGTTGGCTACCAGCCGAGCGGCTTGGCGCACGTGCCAACAGGATTTGGCAGCTGGCAGCTGGTGAAGTCCGCTCGGTCGAGTTGGTACCACCAGTGGTCGCCCACGCCGTCGCTGGTGCTGCCTCGTAGATCGCCTGCCAGCTGTCCTGCGCTCGGGTTGACGACACCGACGGGCACACGCAGGCGGCTCTCGCGGATCGGAAGGCTCAAGTCGCTGTCGTTTCTTGGTTCTGCCGTCCGCTGGGGTTGCTGCCGCCATCCATGAACGCCGTGCAATACACGATCCGGTGCAGGACGGCTGAGCGAGCCGTCCATGATCGCCGCCGGTCGAGCAGCCGCTGGCTCAGTTGACGGAGGTCGAGCCAGCGCCAGTCCGGTCGCCCACGACCGCATATGGATCTTCCGCCGTAGTACAGATTCAATCCGTCGGTGTAGACCCCGACTCGCATCCGGCCCTCCTGCCTGAGAGAGTTGTGCCGCCGTTCATAGCGCGAAGCCGAATGGTATGCAAAGAATTTGAAATATATTCTAGTATCACAAGAAGATGTCTGCGTGCAGACGGCGGTGCGGGGACTACTGGGCGTCTCGCATTCGGCGGATGAGCACCTCGGCTGGCTCGCGGGTCTTGAGTACGCTGCGTGCGGAGCGGTACGCCGTGCTGGTGCCTTGCTCCACGAGGTCGACGCTGGTGATGCCATGGATCGAACGCGGCTGGTCCGTCGCGGGGTCTCGCTGCACCGTGCCGGTCACGTCGGCGACGCGGCCACGTGCGTCCCGCAGCGCCGTCTCCGTGTCGGTGGTCGGGTAGCACATCACCGCTCTGCCGTCGACAAGCTCACAGAGGGCGTATTGCGACCCGTCCCGTCCAGAACGCATCTCGACACGACCGCGAACGGTGCCCAACGACACACGGCCGTCGTTCTCGGCGGCGGCCCGGCGCATGACGCGGAGCGTACTTCTGCTGCCCCGGAATCGAGTCGTTAGCTTTCGTCGTGATCGCCGCTGCTGTGGGAAGGTCACATCGATGCCTCGACGCAAGCCCCGGCGCAGGACGGCCTGGCCCCGCCCGAGCAGAGCGCATCCGGGGCTCAGTGCCCGCTGATCTGGAAGTCGAGGGCGCGGCGGATGTTCTCGAGCCGGGCGAGGTGCTGGTCGATTCGTCTGTTGTCGACGGCGAGTCCGTCGGCCTCGGCGCCTATGCGGCCGTGGGCGATGAGATCGATCATCTCGACGACGTCGTCGCGTGCCTGCACTCCACTGATGTCGGCGAAGTGGGCCCACTGGTTGCGGGCACACAACGAGTTGCGGAGTCTCTGGTCAGCCTCGCTCCCGAACAGAGCCGACGCAGCATTCCGCTCTTTCTGGAAGATCTTCAAGTGAACATAGGGATCGTTTGGAGAGACGCGGAACCGGTGGCTCTCAAGGATGCTGTACCGACTGCAGAGCTCCTCATGCCAGTTCTCGCCCCAAGCGGGGCGGAACCTGGGCTCATTCAGCAGCCGCAGTGAGCCGCCGAGCAATTCGAGCGCTTTGCCGAGCAGGTCGCGGGCGCTGTCGTCGGGCGAGTCCGGCCAGTACGACTTGATGGTGTCGCGCAGCCTTGCGGGCACCAGCTTGCCGCCGTCGCCGATCCACGCCTCGTGCGCGATGTCGCCCATCGGGTCGCCGCTACATCACCGGGCCGCGCCTCGCCGAAAACCATTCTTCGCCGCTTACCGCCATAGGTACATTGAGGCGCAGTTCGGCACTGGTGAGAGCCGTTCGCGGCCAGGACTCGGAGCCAGATCAGATCGATGACCGCTTACGAGCCGCTCTCCGCACGCTTGAACGCCGCATTCGACGGCTGCTACGAGGCTCACCGCGCCTCGGCCCTGTCGGGCGTGCCGCAGTCGACGGTGTATCTCTGGGCTCGCAATGGGTTGGTGACTCCGTCGGTGTCGCCCACTCGGGTGAAGCTGTGGTCCTACGCCGATCTGATGGCGCTGCGCATCGTCTATTGGCTGCGGCACCCGAAGTTCGAGACCGAGGCAAGCGTTCCAGCGAGCCCGATACCGCGGGTGCGCGAGGCCCTAGCCGAGTTGGAGCGGCACGGATTGGACATCTGGGACGACAGCGACGGCCGGCTGACGTCGCCGCTGCGGGTTGATGCCTCCGGCAAGATCTGGGTGGACGTGGACGGCGTCCCGCACCAGGCGGGACAGGCGGCCATGCTCGAGTCGATGGACCTCTTGGGTCCGTTCGATGTCGCCGACCGCCGGGGACCCGACCTCATCCGCCCCCGCCCCAACCTCCGCATCGTTCCGGGACGGGTCTCAGGCGAGCCGCACCTCGCCGGCTCGCGCATCACGACCCTGTCCGCCGCCGCGCTCTACAAGAGCCTCGGCGACTACGAGGCGGTCGCCGACCTCTACCCGGGCTTCGACACGGAGGCCTTCAGGGAGGCAGTCGAGCTCGAGAGCTCACTGGCTGCGTGATGCAGCTCCCGCTGGAGCACAACTTTCCTGAACCGATCGTCAACGCCCTGAAGCCTTGGATGGGCTCGCTGGAACTGCTGCCCATTCGTCAGATCGATGACCGGTTGACCGAGCTCGACGACCGGCCGTTGCTGATCGCTCTGCGCCAGCTCGGGTTTGAGGGACTGGTGACCCTGAACTACCGCATGCTGCGGAATCCCAGCGAGTTGGCTGCTGTCATCAAGACGGGGCTCACGGTCTTCGCGATTGAAGGAGTTGGCCACGATCCGCTGCGCGCGACCGGTGCGCTGCTTCTCGACCTGCCGTCAGCGGTCAATGCTGTGGAAGCAGGGGCGACAGGGGTCTTCTGGATGAGACCGCGTACGCCGCAACCGCAGGATCCTCACGACCTGTTCGACGAGGCCGCAACACGGCGGCACGAGGACCCCGACGCGCTCTACGCCAGCGTCGAGGTGTCCGATGCCGAATTGCAGACGCCCGTGTTGGCGGCCAGCTAGAAGGCGCCCTGACCGCCGGGTCGGCAGCACGACATCTGGGATCCGACCACTTCGGAATGGGCCGAAGAACCCCACGCCGGCACCACGCAGCGCCACCGGTCCATCTCAGCGATGCCGCACAGGCCACCGCAGAGATCACTCCCAGTTCAATCACCTGAGGAATACGCTGAGTTCCACGGAGGCGGGAGTCACGATGGCCAAGAACGGTGCGAAGGGTGGCGGCCGGCACGGTGCAGTAACAGGCCGCAGTCAATTCCAGAACCCGAAGAACGGAAACTGGACCAAGCGCGACGCAGCCTCGGGCCGGTTCATGGCGATGAAGAAATCAGGCGGCCCGTTCAAGGGCGTGCGGCGCGAGCGCTAATCACCACAGCCGCGTCTTCACCATTGAGGCCAGGAGGCGGCGATTCTCGCGCGTTCAACCGTGTGCAGCGTGGCGGTGCTGGCCATGGCAGATTCGTAGAGGCCTTGGTGTGCGGCCATGGAGCGGGGGTTGAGCGAGTGGACGGCCAGGATGTTGTCGACCCGGCGATGGGTGGGGTCCGCGACACGGGGGTGCAGCTCGCCGAGCTCGCCGTCCCAGGAGCCGTCAGGGATCATCTCGATACGCGCCATGAGCCAGCGTTTCACACCGTTGGTGAAGCGGGCGAACTACGAGCGGAGAGGCCCAGCAAGCCAGCTATCTCAAGCGATCCAAGCGCTAGCAGTCGGGCAGATCGTTGAGGTTGTTGCGAGTCGTGTGGTCCTGATCGGTTCTGAGGTACTTGCCGTTTGGACCGTTCACGACCCTGATCTCGGTTCGACCAGTCCTCCACGGGACGTGATAGGTGTGGATGTAGTTCTCGATGTGATAGATCGCAGTCTCCTTTGAGACCGACGACCATGTAGCCGTAGGGTTGCACAGCCGGGTGATGTCCCCGTAGATGTCCTTGCCTGTCTGGGTGACTGCCCTGTCCATAACTGATTCTCCTTGGTTCTGGATCAAGAACGAATGTGTTCGTGATCCCAAACATACAGGCAAGCTGCGTGCCTGTCAACTATTTCGCGCAGGAATGTTTGACATCACGAACGACACCAGTCATGATGGAGCGATGAGCGGAAACGATTCTCTGGGTGCTCGACTGCGAGTGATGCGTCAGGAACAGGCGCTCTCGCTCACCGAGGTCGCGCACCGAGCCGGAATTTCGAAGGCATACCTATCGCAGCTTGAGCATGGCGCGTCGACGACGCCGAGCCACGAGGTACTGCGGCGCCTAGCGACAGCGCTGGGAACCTCGATCACGGACTTGACGGGAACGCCTGACACCTGGCAACCGGTTGAGTCTGAGCAGCTACCCGCATCCCTGCGGGCTTTTGCCCAAGGCGCAAGACTCCCTCAAGCCGACGTCGCAATGCTTGCCGGCATTCACTACCGAGGTAAACAACCAGGTGAGCCCGATGATTGGGCCCACATCTACGAGACGATCAAGCGCACGATCCGTTAGCGAGGAATCATGACTCTTCGTGAACATCTTTTGAGCGTTGAGAGCGTTGCAAATCTCACAGCTCTCGGGCGCCTTGCAGACCGAGCGTCATTGGCCGTGCATAGAGCAGCATCAGGCACGCTCAACGAAGACGACCGGAACGCACTGAGCGACGCCCGCGCACTACTGGAAGAACTAAAGGGTTTTGCTGGCGCGACGGTGCCAACCCGAGCTGCGCTACAAACAATGCGGCCGATCTCGGTCCTCGAAGAAACGTTCGGCGTCGCCTCGCGAACAAACGCGGGAGTTGACGTAGGAGCGCTACTTGACGGATTCATTGAATCTATCGATGCAATTGTGGACGGTTCTGGGACGACTGACCAGATCAGAGTCGTCTCCGAGTTCTTCAACGGCCTCGCCACGGCCACCTTGAATCGGACGACCGCTATGGCGAGACGAAGTCCAGAACGGAGACCAAGATGGATGAGCGAGGCCTCGAGCTTGTCCGGAGCTTGATCGCTGGCCACGTCGAGAACGCTCTCCGCGGTCAACCGAGGAGCTACTCGGGTCGCGGCAGCCAGCTCATTGAGTTGCACCGCCGAGTGATCGAGGAAGCACAGGCGAAGGTTGCCGAAGTCGACGCAAGGCTCAGTGCCAACGACGACCCGGCCACACGTGAATACGCCGAACGCACATTGCAGCGGACTCTTGTCGAGGTCGAGAAGATCCTTCCATTCCTACGGCCGCTAATGGACAGCGCCCGAAGAGATGACGTGCCCCTAGGCATGCTGGTGGCGCTTGACTCGGCGATCGAGGCGCTGTTGCCTCAGGGCGCGGATCCAATCGTCCACTTCGACAATGCCCATATGTACTCAACGCTCGATCTGAGCGAAGCGCTCAGTAGGCCTACAGAGCTGAAACCTACGCCCGTGGCGTTCTTCGTTCCCGTGCTCGACCCATTCAACGCGCTACTGATGCCCTTGTTGGTCCATGAGATCGGCCATACGGCAATCTTCCAAGCGAGTCTCGGGAGCGCGACTATGAGCCTCGCTAGCGCTGATCTGAACGACTTGCTCGCGCAGCACTTCTCGGGAGCTGAGACGGAGACTCTCTTCAGGTCTCAGACTCAACTCGTCGGGTGGGTCGACGAACTCCTCTGCGACAGCTTGGCGGCTGCCGTATGTGGCCCCAGCTACCTCTTTGCCGCGGCGTCGTTTCTTCCAGCAACGGCACAAGATGACCCTGCTAGCAGTCACCCTTTCCCGAGCGAGCGACTCCGCACCGTGTTGGAGTCCTTGACTCGTGCGGGTTGGGGCGATTTCCTGGCGGCGACGTGTCCCGAGACCGCTGAATGGCTCCGGCAACAGGCTGCGCCAAGTGCGCCGGCCAATCAACAGGAGGAGTTCTTGCGGTCGGCCTGCAGCGTGTTGGTACCTGCCATCGAGTCCACCATCGCCGGTCACGTTCAGACGCCCATCGACGCCGACGCGTACTACACGCTTGCGCCCGAGGCGATGGGTCAGCTGCGCATGCGAGTGCCGCCGAGTGAGGTCGACCAGCAGCCCATCGGGCCTTGGGAGATCTTGGTTGTGGGGTGGCAGTGGTTCTTCCAGATGCATGGCGATTCGCCGGCGACATTGGTGGAGGCGACACGCGATCTCGAATTGAGCAGGGTGCTGCTGCGCGCAATTGAGATGTCGCAGATCCGTCAACTCTGGAGCGATTCCGATGCTGTCTGATGTCGCAATTCGGGAAGTCCTTAGTCATGAGGATGCGGCCGAACGGCTGGTGGTGTGTCCGTTGCTTGATCCCCGCCAAGTCGGAACGGCCTCGATTGATCTTCGTCTCGGCACCGAATTCATGGAGGTACAACGAGCACAGCAAGGAGTCTTGGATCCTTATTCGGCTCACGGGGAACATCGGTTCAATGTCGCGTTTGGAAACGAGCTCATCATCCATCCTGGCCAGTTCCTCTTGGGTTCGACCCTTGAGTATCTGCGGGTACCACGCCGGCTAGCCGGGCAAGTTCTGAATCGATCTTCCTGGGCTCGGAACGGCCTGCTCGTGGCAACTGCAGTGACCGTGCACCCGGGCTTTACCGGCGCGCTGACGCTTGAGCTAGTCAATAGCGGAACTGTTCCTCTCAAGCTCGTGACCGGCACCAGAATTTGCCAGCTCGTTCTGTGGGAGCTCGACCAAGAAACCTCGCAGCCGTATCCCGAGTTCGCCAAATATGACACGCCCCTCGGCCCGCAACCATCAAGACTGAGCCGAGAAGGCGAGGAACAGGCCCGCATCATCGCGGTTGGGCGACAACTGCAAGGCCAATAGGCGCCACGTCAGATGGCGGCTCGCGGATTGAACAGCGATCTGTGAATCTGACGAGGGAGTTGCGGTCTCGACTGGTAGTGCTGAACGCAAGACGACAGCGGGTCAGCACTTGGGCCAGATGATTCCCGACTCGGCGCGGTAGGGGCCGGGTACGCGGCGATCGTCTACGGCGCGTGGCAGCGCGTCGGCCCACGAGCCATGCTCATCGGGCTCGGCGTTCGGCCAGGCCCAGAAGTCGCATTCGATGCGGACGTTGCCCGGCGGGACATCCACGCCGACAATGAGGGGATAGCTGCGGCCTGTGTGGTTAGCAGCCTTGATGACACCATCGGTCGCTCGTGCCAGACCCGCGTACTCCGCTGGCACCCATCCGCAGCCGTCGGTCCGGATCGTGGTGCCGGGATTCAGCCGAAGCAGTGCGTAGGAGATCCAGCCGGCGTACTCGTAGTCGGCACGCGAGGCCACCATCGCACCAGATTCGTCGAATACCTCAAATTGACAGGCTCCCGTTCCCCACACGGTGGCGTTCATAGCTCGCAGGTCGCCTGCATGAATCGTTTCGCCGGCCACGTAGGTACCGCCACCGATCCATGTGCATACGAGCTCGGGAGCATCGTGCGCGGCGACGTATCCGGCAGGGTTCTCCTCACCGACGAGGCGAAGCGGCCGTGCGTCGAGCGGCAGTGAGTCACACGGCACAGCCTCGATGCCACCAAACCCTTCGAGCGTCTCGCAAGCATCGCTTCCATCTGGCAATGCGTAGGGACATGTCTGTTCTGGCAGCTGGACCGCCGGTGTCGTCGCGCTGGGTGTTGGCTGGTCGGCTGCTTTTGCTTCGCCAACCACTGGTTGAGTGACGTCCGCGACCTCGTCCCTTTCCGGTTGGCTCACGACAGGTGCTGTGACGACAGCGACCTCGCCCTCTTCCGGTTGGCTCAGGACGGGTGCCGTGACTGCCGCGGTCTCGCCTTCCTCTGCTTGGCTCACGACAGGTGCCGCGACTACTTCGGTCTCGCCGCTCTGAGCCGGTGGCGGGATGGTTTCGGAGATTGTCGTGCCAGCAGCTTCTGCCCCGTCCTGCGACGTGTCGAAGATTCGTGATGAGCCGTCGACCACGAGGCCTGCAAGCCACGGCAGCACGACAAACAGCGCGAAGAGCAGCAGCAGCCCTGCGGCGGCGAGGACTGCGAGCTTGATCGCTGCCGCTCTGCATCCGGAGTTGAGTGCCGGCCTCAGCCCCCTCGCGGGACGGGGCAGTGGCCCGATGTCGGACGCATTCTGGCCGAGTCGGATCATCAGCTCGCCCTTGGCGTCCCAGCTGCGCTGAAATGACTGGGCTAGGTCATCTCGTATCCGGCTGTGTTCCTCCGGCGCAGCGCGGGCGACCGTTTCGTCGTTCTTGAACAGGCCCGTTCTCGTCAGGTTCGCCGAGCCCACCAGCACGCCGCTGGGCTGACCGGTGCCGGCGGGGTCGAGAGCGACCCACACCTTGGAGTGCAGCATGCCGTCGGGCGAGTGGCAGCCGCGCACCGACACGTCTTCACGCGCCAGGAATGCGAGAGCGTCCTTGCGGTCATCGTCGGACCACCGGTCAAAGCCCGTACGCAGATCTCCGATCAGCAGACGCACCGGACGTCGCCTGGTTCGCTGATGCAGCCATCCAAGGCCGAACGCCGATCCGTACCCCGTGCCCACCAACAGCTCGCCCTGCGGATGCCGACGCAAGAAATCGTCGATCACACCGGCCGCAGCACGGCCCCCCGAAGCAGACACCGCAGCATTCTGGCCGAACACGGGATCCTCAGGTGAGATCAACACGTTATGTGGCAGATGCATCTCGGCATGTGGAGTGGCTACGGTTCCGAGCTGTTGCCCAGATTCACCGGAGTGGCTCCGAGTTCAGGCCTCTCGAGCCGACCCACGAGGTCAGCCCCAGACATCCGCAGCGATGGACCGCCGTGAATCGAGCCGTCTACAGATGAGCGAGGAGCGATGAAGGCAGACACCCTGACGCTGAAGAGTCTCTTCCAGAAGGATGTCCGATACGTCATCCCGACGTTTCAGCGGCCCTACGTGTGGAACCAGGAGGACCAATGGGAACCACTCTGGAATGACGTTCGAAATGCCGCCGAGCGCTACCTGGATGAGCTTGCGCTGGCAGAGGGGCACCGCCCCAAGGCCGAGGAACAGACCGGCACGCACTTCATGGGAGCCGTCGTTCTGCAGCAGCAGCTCACGGCCGTTGCTGACATCGAGACCCGCTTGGTCATTGACGGTCAGCAGAGGTTGACGACTGCCCAGATTCTGTTGGATGCAGCACAAGAGGTCTTTGAAGAACTCGGAGCGGTGGCTGAGGCCAAGCGAATCTCTCGATTGGTCCTCAACGCCTTCGCCGACGGAGACGAAGCGTTCAAGCTTTGGCCAACCAGCTTGGACCGGGACCCCTTTCGAGCAGCGATGAAGAACGGCGCGCCAACCGCTGGCCACGAAGACTCGCTGATAGTCCAAGCACACGACTTCTTCCGACTCCAGATTCGAGAGTGGATCAGCGCCAGCGTCGACGAGGCGGATCAGGAGCAACGCGCCCACGGTCTCGAAGCGGCGATGTTCGGGCTGCTTGAGGTGGTTGTAATCGACCTGGCGACCGCTGACGACGCTTTCGTGATCTTTGAGACGCTGAACGCCCGCGGCACGCCGTTGTTGGCATCCGACTTGGTCAAGAACTACGTACTGCAGACTGCGACGGCCGTTGGGCTCGACGCTGGCGAGCTACACGAGCGAGATTGGCTGCCGTTCGAAGACTCCTGGTGGCGCCAAGAGATCAGGCAGGGCCGCATCGTTCGTCCTCGCCTCGACGTTTTCCTGAACTACTGGCTGATCATGGAGACTGCCAGCGAGGTGCAGTCGCAGGACGTATTTCCCAGGTTCAAGCTCTACGCCGAGGACCAGGGCAAGGCCATCGCTGAGATTGTCGGCACAGTTCGGGACATTGGCGAGACCTACAAGAGTCTTGAACGTGAGAACCAGGAGAGCCGGATCGAGACGTTTCTCTATCGCTGGAGAACCGTCGACGCCGGCACCTTGACGCCGTTGTTGTTGTGGCTGTTCTCTCGGCCTGAGCACGTCGTCGGGTACGAGCAGCGCCTTCAGGCACTCGGGGCCCTGGAGAGCTACTTGGTGCGCCGGATGATCTGCCGCATGACGACGAAGGACTACAACCGGCTCTTCTTGGAGTTGATGGCGGAGCTTCGCGAAGCCGAGCCTGGGGAGGCTGCCGAGTCGATTGTTGCCTTTCTCGCAGAGCAGACCTCGGAGTCTCGGCGCTGGCCGACGGACGGCGATGTTGAGCATGCGATCCTCGACCTGCCGCTCTACCGGCTCCTGACCCGTCGTCGGCTCAGAATGGTGCTCGAAGCGATCGAGGATGAGTGTCGAAGCGTTTTTTCGGAGGAAGCCAACGTCGCTCGCGGTTCGCTGACCATCGAGCATGTGATGCCGCAATCATGGTCGGAGCATTGGCCTCTCGGTCCGGTGCAGGACGTTCTGCAGGCTCAGCATGAGCTGGAGCGGCTCGTCCACAGCCTCGGCAACCTCACGCTGGTCAACCATCGCTTGAACCCGGCGCTGTCGAACAGGCCATGGGCCCAGAAGCAGGAGACGCTGGACGACCACACGGTTCTGCATCTCAACAAGGACCTGCTGAACGCATACAAAGACGCGGATTGGACTGAGGCGACGGTTGCGGCCAGAGGTGCGTCCCTAGCCGCAGTCGTGACGAGAATCTGGCCCGCGCCCTGAGTGACGGCACGGTCATCCGCCCGCCGGCACGGTAACGCTGGATGCACGGGCCGATCCCGTCGACGATCCACCGCGATCCATGCTGACGAGGCGCGATTCTGGCGTCATTGACCTTCGCCGCTCACGACGGGCCTCAGCGCCCGTGTGCCATGCCACAAGTACTGTGAGCCGCAGTGTCTCTCGCCTTCGGTGAGCCCGAGCAAGGCCAGCTTCCGTTCGAGGAGAACCCTTCGATCAGACTCGCTGGACGGCGAGTGGAGGTGACTGAGGTCTTCTGGTCGTACTGGCGGCTGGCGGCGGAGCGGCAGGCGATCTTCTTCCGCCGTGCCGCGGGCGAGCTTGGCCCGTGGACGAGTGATCCCGTCCTTGCCCGCCATCGGTTCACCAATGCGTATCGAGCCTCAGACCGCGTCAGTCAATATCTGCTGCACCACGTGATCTATGACGAAGAACGCGATGCACCGGACACGATTCTGCGAGTCCTGTTGTTCAAGATCTTCAACCGGATCGACACATGGGAACACCTGGTCGACCGCGTCGGGCCACCGACAGCGGCCGGCTTCAGCGCCGAGAGATACGCACAGGCGGTGGACGAGCTGCTCGACCGGCGCCGGCGGGTTTACTCGGCGGCGTACATCATGCCGGATCCGCGATTGGGTGCAGACCGCAAGCACCGCAACCACCTGTCCTTGCTCGAGATGCTGTTGAGGACCGGTGTGCTCGCTGACCTCGAGCGAGCTCATTCGCTGCGATCCCTGTATGAGCAGCTCTGCGAGGTGCCGTCGTTCGGCCCGTTCTTGGCTTTTCAGTACGCGATCGACCTGAACTACTCGCCGCACTTCGACTTCGACGAGATGGAGTTCGTCGTCGCCGGGCCAGGAGCCATTCGCGGCATCCGCAAGTGCTTCTCGGATGCCGGCGACCTCGACGCAGCCGATGTGATCGCGGCGATGGCCCATTCAGCCAGCGAGTTTTTCGAGATGACCCCGATGCCGACACCGTTTCGGGACCTGTGGGGCCGTCCTCTTCAGCTCATCGACTGTCAGAACCTGTTCTGCGAGGTCGACAAGTACGCGCGGGTCGCTCATCCTGAGCACTCATTGGACGGTCCTGGCCGAATCAAGCAGGTGTATCGGGTTGACCATCGCCCCTTGAGGCTGGGATACCCACCCAAGTGGGGCTTGCCGTTTTCGGCGCGAGCCCCGTCCAGTCTCGTCGCTGTCGGCTAGGCCTAGGTCACCGCAGGGCACCAACTCACTTGACAAGGTATGTCGGAATATCTAACATTGATGTCATGACAGGTGACATTGACACGGGAACCATTTCCCCTCCTCAGCGTCAGGTTGAGAAGTCGGTCGATGTCCGCGAACTCACTGAGACCGAGCTTGGGGCACATGTGAACGACTTGCTCGCGAGTGTCGGTGAAGCCCCTAGCGGCCCCAGCTCAAGCGTGGCCAGCCTCGCCGCGGTGTGGGCGATCAGCCAGGTCGAAAAGGAATGCGGAGTAGGTCCCTTCGTCGATCCTAAGGAGCTCACTAAGGATGATCTCGCTACTCCAGCCGCTCTTGGCCGAATGCTGCACCGGGAGATCCGTAAGCAGGCTGTCCCACTCTTCAAGTCATGAGCGAGCTACTCGACCCGACGAAGACGTTGAGCGAGGCGTGGCTCCAAGCATTGACGCGTACTGCCAGCCAACGAGGTGGCCGCTGCGTTCATCTGGTGATGACGATCGAGAACCCAGGTGCAGAGAACGAAGCAATCCGCGATGCACTCGATCGAACGCTCGATGCTGCGGGAGATCAGAGCGTGGACACGGTAGCGGGCACCATCTTCCCAAGAAGGCTCTACCGGAGTCCAGGATTCGCGTGGTCACCCCAACTTGGTCAGCACGCTGTTGAGGAGCTCGATGCTGCGGCACACAGCCTCTACGAACGCTACGAGCAGATGCTTCCCCTGCTGCTTAGGTTCCGAGGCAACAATCGGGGCACCTATTTCGCTCGGATGATTACCTGGCCTGGCAAGGAGCCCGGCGGGACGAATCAGCTGGACTTGAGGATCTCCCGCATTCGCGATGAGCTCACTCGGGGACGCCGAACCAACAACACGCTCGATATCGATGTCGGTGCAGATGCCCTCGCGTCAGAGCCCCTCGATGGAGTGCAGGTCTATGCGCCCACTGATCAAAGGATGCGGGGCTTTCCCTGCTTGGTCCACATCGATCTTTCCTTGCTTGCTGGAACGTTGCACTGCACTGCCGTGTATCGCCATCAGTACTTGATCACGAAGGCATACGGAAACTTGGTCGGTCTCAGCGACCTCATGTACTTCTTGTGCGAGCAAACAGGCGCCAAGTGCGGCGAGCTGGTTGTCCATGCAACTTTGGCCGATGCGGAGCCAAGTCATCGGCCAAAGCCACGCGACCTCGTGGAGTCGATCGGAGCACTGCTGTGATGGATGTCGACGCCGCGGCAACGTCGCCGTGTGCGGCGCTCGCGGCAGCGCTCGAGACCTCGGCGCTCAGCCAAGACTGCTGCGGCACCGTCGGCGTCGGAATTGATGTCGTATCGGTTCCGCGACTGAGCCAACTCGCTACCGAAGGCGGGCAGGCGTTTCTTGACCGTGTTTGGACATCAGTCGAGCGTGCCGAAGCCAACGGCGATCCAGAACGGCTTGCAACCCGCTGGGCCGTGAAGGAAGCGGTGATGAAGTGCCTCGGTATGGGGATAAGCGACCTCGACCCGCGAGACATCGAAATCGTCTCGTTGGAATCGGGCGCTCCGCGTGCCGTGTTGCGAGGTTCGGCTGCCGAGCGGGCCCAATCGCTCGGCATCTCGAAGCTCCACGTCTCGGCAACTCATGAGAGCGGCTGGGCCGCGGCAATCGCCGTCGCCTCCGCATCGACAGAACACCAAGATCCCAATGTGGCAATACAACGAGAGGACGGATCATGAGCACGGATGCGCCCGAGTCGGACGAGGGCGAAGAAATGGCGCTCGCACAGCGGCTGAGGAATGCACGCGAGTACATCGGATTACTGCAAGAGGATGTCGCAGCTGCGCTGGACATCCCCAGAGCGAGCGTGTCGGCGATCGAGTCCGGCAAGCGTCGCGTCTCATCGCTTGAGCTTCGACGCCTCGGCCGCCTGTACCGCCGCCCCGTGGCGTGGCTGCTTGGGGAGGAAGGCGGCGAGGTTGACATGGATACGCCTCTGTACCGAGCGACCGCGGACCTGTCGGACCAAGACAAGGAGCAGGTCTTGCGCTTCGCCGAGTTTCTCGCTGGGGCGGGACGACCTGGGCCTACCCGGGCTGAACAAACGGAGTAGTCAGTGGTTTCCGGACACACTCGACGTCTTGCGGCTGCGAGCTCCGCGAGCCGCCTCTTGACCGAGGCGGGCGTGGACCAGACGCGCCAAGTGGATGTGTTCGGCTTGATTCAGGACCTCGGGCTGTGGCTCGCTTTCTTCCCGCTCGATGGGCTCCTCGGGGCGTACCTGCCAGAGGGCACGGGCGGCATCTTGGTCACCACCGAGCGATCGACGCCGATTCAGCGATACACCGCGGCACACGAACTGGGTCACTGGCGACTCGACGGTGGCCACGACGCTGTCCTCGATACCGAATCGGACGTGTTGGGTCGCACCAGCATCGAGCGGGAGACGCTGGCGCAGGTATTCGCCGGTGCGTTGCTGATGCCGCCGCCGCTCGTCCACAGCATCTTGTCGCGCCGCAATGCGACATCACTTGGGCCGCTCGACGTCTACACCGTCGCCCGCGAAGCAGGCGTCAGCTATGAAGCAGCGGCAAGGCAGCTGCACCACCTCGACCGGCTCACCCAGGGTGAACTGCGAGTAGTGCTCAGAGTGCAACCTCTGAAGGTCAAGCAGTCAATTGGGGCCGGACGCCGACCGGTCGTCGGCGTAGCCGATGTTTGGCCGGTTGATATGGCATGGCACGGCCAACAACTCAACGTCCGGACTGATGACGAGATCATTATTTCGTTGCCTGAGGACCGCAGCACCGGCTACAGGTGGGCAATCGCAAGTCCCGACCCGAGTCCACGACGCGCCGCGACACCACCGCCTCCCTTCGCTGACAACCGTCCCGCCGGCTCAGAAGCGCTGCTACCGGCTGAGCGACAGGCGACGCCGCGTCGCAGGCCGCCGAGCCAAGCCGTCGACCGTGCTCGAATACCGGCGCCTGCAAAGAAGCCGGAGCCGTTGTCGATCGCTGGTGGGCGGGCAGCTGTGGTCGGTGATGTCTACATCGCGGACGGCACCCCCCAGGCAGTCACCGACGCGGCTATCCGAAGCCGCCGTCTGGCGAGACTCGGGGCCTCCGCGGCGCAGGAAGCTGCGCAGCACGTTCGCGACGAGACGTTTGCTGTCGGCGCAGTGGGACGGAGGGTGCTCGGCGTTCGGCTGACACAGTCCGGCACCACGCAGCTCCGGTTTGAGCTGCGCAATGAGTACAGCGACTCAGACCCAGTCGACGAGTATCGAATCACCGCGACCGTCGAACCGCGGTATGAGGCGATCCCCATCAGTCAGATCAGCGATGACGACGACGACTGGGCGAAGGCAGTGGTCGAGCGGCGGCGGTCCGCTGCCGCGGCATCGGCAGATGATCCTCGCTAGCCGATGGCCAGTTACGACGCGAGGCGACAGCGCAGCCTGGTTCGGCCATCAGTCGATCTGAGACCGATGCTCGCGCCAGCGATCGACCAAGGAATCCGACCGCTCTGTATCCCAATCACCGTGACCGCCGCCCACGAAACGAGTCGCGCGCAGCCTCCGGAGCCGCTCGCACCCGACGCCCTGTGGTCCCGCTGCGTTTCCATCGGCACAGCGTCTCGCGACGGCACGACGCTGGAGGCGGTGAGCGATGCCTTGCGGTCGGATGGCCAGCCCCGTTTGGCGGACTGGCCGTTCAATACCACTATTCGTCACGAAGCCGATCAGGCCCCGTCAACAGCCCAGGCATCTGTCTGGTATCAAGCCGACTTGGCCCCAGTGTCAATGACTAATGACGGCATCGAGGACGACATCGAAGACCTACTGGCGTCCGGCCTCGTCGTTGCATTGATCATCGAGGTCACGGCTGAATTCGAGCAGGCTGCGCCAGACGGCACCATCGAGGTACCCCCGTTGACGGCACCGCAGGGCGCATACCACGCCGTGCTGGTGGTTGGAGCGCGAACGCACGAACAGGTCCGAACCCTGCTTGTTCGAAACAGCTGGGGACCCGGCTGGGGAGCAGGCGGCTATGGCTGGTTGCCTGTCGACTACCTCATCGCGTTCGGAGCACGCGCCGGCGCGATCGATCTGTCGAGCTTCACAAGTAGCGCGCAATCCGGCACATGGAGGGCTGAACCCTGATGACGCACGACTCGCTCACTCTTGCCGAGTACCAACGGCGGTCCCGGCAGACAGACCACTTTCCGCGGCCAAATGATGAAGGTCACGATCCGCTCTTGGGCCCTCTGCTCGGTCTCGCTGGCGAAGTCGGAACTCTGCTCGCCGCTTACAAGAAGCGTCTGCGAGACGGGGCGGCGTACGAGCTCTTCAAGGACAACGTCGCCGAAGAACTCGGCGACATCCTGTGGTACTTGGCGAATGCCGCCGAGAAGGCTGGTCTCTCACTTGATGACGTCGCTGAGCGAAACCTGCTCAAGACATCTGACCGATGGCCGGTTCGCGGTGGCAAGCCACCGAGACGCCGCAAGCCATCAGAACACTTCGACGCAGGGCAGCGGCGACCGCATCGGCTTCCTCGCACGTTCGAGGTGACGATTCGCCCAGCGGCCAGCGACGGTCCCGAGCCGCTGGTCGAGGTGATTTGGCGGAACCGGCGCGTCGCCAGCAGGCTCGGGGACAACACCTACGAAGACAGTGGCTACCGGTATCACGATGCGTTCCACTTGGCCAACGCTGCTGTTCTCGGATGGTCACCCGTGGCCCGTGGCCAGATCTTCGGACGCAAACGTCCAAGGGGAACGATGACCGACGCCGTCGAAGATGGTGGCCGAGCAATCGTCGTCGAAGAGGCGTTCGCGGCTTTCATGTTTGAGTACGCCCGCCAACACAATCGCCTCGTGAACGTGCGACATCTGGACTACAACGCGCTCAGAACGTTTCGGATCTTCACGGCTGGCCTCGAAGTCTCACGCCGACATCTCTCAGAGGTTGAGGATGCGGTGTTTCAAGGGTTTGCCGCGTGGCGTCAACTGAAGGAGAACGACGGCGGTGTCCTGCGAGGCGACCTCGCTGCCAGAAAGCTCACCTACGAACCGTTGGCGTAGAAGCAGTGCGACGTGCGCTCGCTAGTCTCGGCGTCGCGTTACGGCTCTCCTCGAGGTCGTCGAATGGAGCGAATGACCGCATTCAGCAGCAGCACGCCGGGTATGGCGTCGTCTACCTGGGTGAGCTTGCCCAGCAAGCGCAACATGAACAGCAGGTCCTGCGCCGCTTGAGTCACGTAAGCCGTTGACGTGGCCAGTAGGGCCGGAAACACTGCCATCACCACGAGGATGAGCAGCAAACTGAAATCGGCCTCCTCAAGGCTCGGTTCAACGATCTCGTGGAGGGCGCCGTCATGGCTGATCGGGTCATGGTCTCGTGGACCCACGAGGTCAGCGGCCATATCGGCTCGGTTGGCGGCATGTGCGATGTGCTGAATGTCAGCGGCGAGTTCTCGCGACAGGCCGACCGACCGGGCCAAGCTTGCAGCTGACTCAGCGACAGCGGCGAGGTCGGGCCTCATTGAAAGTTGGCGCATGATCTCGGACATCTGCCTATGTGGCAGCACTGCTGGATCAATTCGATAGGACTTGAGCACATTGGTAATGCCGTCGAACTGACTGTGCAGTGCCTTTGCGAGTTTGTCTACGCCTGGGTCCACAGCTGCCCCGAGCGCCTTGAGTGAGTCGGCTTGGAGGCCGATGCCTGTGAGCGTCGATTGAGCGGGGGGGCCGATGCCGGTAGCGCCCAGCGCCTTCTGGATGTCGTAGTTGTGCTTGACGGCGGCTGCCAGTGTGGTGGCAGCGTTTGGTCCCATCGCTGCTCCGACCGCTGCGAGTGAGTCGGTATGACGGCCGATTTTGGCGAAGACAGAAGGCATCGCGGCGCTGGCGTTGGTGGCGTCTAGCACCTTCTGGATGTCGTAGTTGTGCTTGACGGCGGCTGCCAGTGTGGTGGCCACGCTTGGCGCCATCGCTGCTCTGGCTGCTGCTAGCGAGTCGGTGTGGCGGCTGATGTTTGCGAAGGCTGATCGGGTCGCGGCGGCGGCCGTGGCGCTGCCCAGTACCGCTTGCATGGCTTTGTTGTGTTCCGCAGTGATCGCCCCGAAGCTGTCCCGCCATCGAACGGAGTCCTGCAACGCCGTCGCGATGCGCTCCGCTTGGAGGAGATGCGAGGCGACACTGGCCCCCGCCTCAGACATCTGTCGGCTGACCGCCTCATCCTGTTGACGTGCTTGATATGCCATCTGCCGGTGTGAGGCGCTGCAGTACTTGCTCGGTCGTCCAGGGCCGGCCGTCTCCTTCAGGGGCCCTCCGCACCACTCGCACTGCTTAGATTTCACCATTGATGAAATAGTAGCTGCTGTCTCGAACGAGGAGGGAGCGCTTCGGCCCGCTTGGTTCAGGTCCAGTTGGGGGCGTTGTCGCCGGGTGCCCATTGCTCCCACTCGGCTTCGTCGGGGAAGCCGCTGGGGGCAGCGGGCCCGTCGTAGAGCCATTGATCGCTGGGCGGGCCGGCGGCACCAATGGCGAACCAATGCCCGGTGATCGTCCGACGGGCTGCGTACCAACTCTGGCCGTCACGGCTGATGTGCATCACGACGCCGTTGGGCCTCGGCAGGCCGTACTTGTCGGACAGATCGTCGATGATGATCTCCAGGCCCTCGTAGTACCGGTTGCCTCGGTTCCTGTAGTGGCCCATCTGGCAGGTCGCCAACCAGCGAAGCGCTTGCATGGTCTCGGCATGCTCTCGTTGATCGAGCTGCTTGCCGGTTGAGTCTGTGCCGACGAGGCCGGCGTTGAGCTCGAGCCGCCGTTCTGCTGCGAGCTGGGCTTCGCGTTCCTCGCGTTGATCTTGCTTGATATCGCCGATCTCTCGCCAAGCCGCACGGAACCCGACGGCGCGCCCGAGGCGCCAAGAAGCGGTCCCTTGTAGCTCTCGCAGTGCACCGAGCCGTCCGGCACTGCGGATCATCACAGCCAGGCGCTGTGCGCGAATCGGCCGACCGTTTGCAGCGAAGCGCATCCTGGCTCGTACGCCCTCATAGGCCGCGAACCAGGACAACGGATAGATGAGCAGCAGTGCGACCGGTGTCAGCCACAGCGGCAACAAGAACTCGCGGAGCAGCAGGGCTCTGTCAATGTCCGACCAGTCGTCCACCAGCCGCCACGCTGCCCATCCGATCGCCGCTAGGCCGAAGATGCCCAGGTAGGTGTTGGCCATCTTCACGACACCGGTGTGTTCCGCGTCCCGCGCACCGAACGCGGCGAGAAGAGTGCACAGGGAGGCAACAAACGCCGCGGGGATCTCCACCCAGAGGGGGAACGAGGCCAAGTTCGCGATGAATTCGAAGACGACGACGGCCGCGATGATCCGCTTGAGCGCTCTGATGAAGACGCCCTTCTCTTCGACGGCACTGAACGCCTTGCCGAACAGGCCGATGCCCGAGATCAAGCACCACACAACCGTCGCCTTCAACAGGGTTGTGTCCCACGGCCACCAGCGGCTCGCCAATGCCACGGTGACGGCGATGCAGCCCACGTAGCTGGCGAACAAGAGCGGGATCTTCGTGCTCACGAGCGTCGCGAACGCTGAACGTCCGACCTGAAGTATCTGCCCACCTGAGCCGTCGCGGACAACGGCAACAATGGCCAGCATCACAAACGCCGCCAGCGTGACAAGAGACGCGATCTCGCGATTCGTCAACAACGCATTGTCCACCCGGGCGACTGTATGGCCGACATCTGCGGAAGGAACTGCTGGCCGTGCCGCATCAGGCCAGCGACTGTTGCCGCACCGTGGCCGCCGCGGGCATGGATCCGCGACCCACCGCAGCCTCTGGTCATCGAGGTCTTAGATGCAGAGGTCCTACGATTCTTGGCCAGTTTCGATGGCGTCGAGGATTCGCATCAGCAGGCTCGCAGTGGCGACGGCTTCCGCGGCCTCTGCGACGTCGTCGTAATCCACATCTCTGTGCCCTGCCGGATTCCTGAGCACTGCGTAGGCGCCGGCAAAGAGTGCCCGTCGCCCCTCGCGCTCGCCGCTCACCGCATTCGCATCGGCCAGTGAGCCGTCTTTGCCGAACGCCCGATTCATCAGATCGACCCCAACAAGATCGTCCCCGAGACCACTGAGTGCACGAACCCGTACCTCGATCGCCTTCATCGAGACGAATACGGCTTGTTCGTACTCGCCGAGCAGGAACTGTCGACGCGCGCGACTCTCGATCTCAGGGTGGAGGCCCTCAGCGACTTGGTGGAGCGAGCGAACATGAGCCAGGCCCTTGACGAGTGCCTCGTGTCCAGCGCGAGTGATGAAGAACCCGCGCCCACTTGACTCGCTCAAGGCCGGTGCGATGAGGCCTCGGTAGCTCAGCCAGGCGATGGCCTCCTGAATCGCTCGGAGCGCCTCGCCGTGCTGGTATCGCTGATCGCGGCTACAGCCGAGGAAGTAGTTGTAGGTGTTCCACTCGCCCTCAAGGTCGTCGAGGATACGCAAGCCGAGTTCATCGACAGGTAGCTCTTCGATCGTCAATGGGTCGAGATCGAGCATTCGGTCAGTCTGGCGCGTTTGTCGAGCGACGCATCCAGCCGCTCGGTCACGCCCGCCGCTCAGTGGCTTGGAGGGGTACGCATTCTTCGCGATCCGCAAAGGCGCAGCGGGTCAGCGAGACGTGCTCGGATCGGCTGGAATGGGCAGCCATGCTGACACGTGAGCTCAAGAAGCAGATCGATGCTGTGTGGAACCACTTCTGGTCGGGGGGCATCTCGAACCCCTTGGAGATTATGGAGCAGCTCACGTACCTGCTGTTCATCAAGGGTCTTGACGAGCAACAGACGCTCGCGGAAAACAGGGCGAACCGTACCGGGGAGCCGATTGAGAGCAACATCTTCCCCGAAGGGCGAGAGTTCCGACCCGAAGGACGTGCCGAGGGCCGGCCGTATGAGGAGCTGCGCTGGTCGAGGTTCAAGAACCGTCCAGCCGCAACGATGTTTGACCTGGTCGACAACTACGTGTTCCCGTTTCTGCGGCAGCGGGCAGGCGAGAGTTCCCACGCGAAGCACATGTAGGATGCGCGTCTCACGATTCCCACGGCTGGGCTGCTGGAGAAGGCGGTGGACGGACTCGACGCGGTCAAGATGCAGGATCGGGACACCAAAGGTGATGTGTACGAATACATGCTGTCCAAGATCGCGACGGCAGGGCAGAACGGACAGTTCCGGACACCGCGGCACATAATCCAACTGATGGTCGAGATGATGGAACCCCAGCCCGACGATGTCATTTGCGATCCTGCCAGCGGTACATGTGGTTTCTTGGTCGGTGCAAGCGAGTACATCCGTCGAGTGCATCCGGATGCTCTCAGGAACGAGAGTTTGCAAACTCACTTCCACAATGCGATGTTCTCTGGCTACGACTTCGACAATACGATGCTGCGCATCGGATCGATGAACATGCAACTCCACGGAGTGCAGAATCCCAACATTAGCTACCGGGACTCTTTGGCAGAAGATTACGCAGACTCTTCTGATACTTACAGCTTGATCCTCGCCAATCCACCATTCGCTGGTTCACTCGATTACGAAGGTACCGCGAAGAATCTGCTGCAAGTCATCCGGACCAAGAAGACCGAGCTGTTATTTGTCGCTCTCTTCTTGCGTCTCTTGAGACCAGGAGGTCGGGCGGCCATAATTGTGCCAGACGGGCTACTTTTTGGCTCTACTAAAGCGCACAGGAAACTCAGGCAGATCTTGGTGGAAGAACAGAAACTTGATGGCATCATATCGCTACCAGCGGGTGTATTTCGGCCATATGCCGGAGTCACGACGGCGATCATTCTATTCACTAAGACCAACTCTGGTGGCACAGATCTTGTGTGGTATTACGACCTCCGAGCTGACGGACTTAGTCTTGATGACAAGAGAACGCCTTTGCTCGATGACGCAAAGTTTGGAGCAGTCGTCGAAGAAAGACTCACGGAGGACGAGCATGAGCAGAACAACCTACCTGACGTGCTTGCCCGTTGGTTTGCACGCCGAGGATCCGAACTTGAGCGATCAACGCGGGAGCAATCGTTTTGTGTGTCCAAGTCGGACATCGAAGCCAACGACTACGATCTGAGCATAAACCGGTATAAGGAAATCGTGTATCACGAAGTCGAACATCGGCCACCACGAGAGATCATCGCCGAGATCCAGTCCCTAGAGCGCCAGATACAGAAAGATCTTGAGCATTTGGACGGGAATTTGGCATGAGTGGCTACCTTAGGCCAGTAATGGACCGTGCCCACAGGGAAGTATGGCTACCCCTGATTGATCACGAGCATTGTCCCCAAAATATTCTCGGCCAGATATATCGCAGTCTCGTGCCGTTCGTCCGCCAACCAGATGATTCCTACGTACACGACAGCGACGGCAGTATCCGCAACAACGCCCCCAACCTGGTGGACCTCGCTGCGAGGGCCGAAGGCGACGAACAACTGGCGGAGTCGCTACTGTCTAGTCTATCAGGCACTGACTTTGAGAGCGAAGCAAAAGCGCGCAGCGGGCTTACGAGTGTATTCGCAGTGCTTGCGGAAGTCGGATCTCGTGATCTTGAGTCTAGATACGTTGCCTTACTGAGTGAATTTGCCACCAAGTATAGCTTGCGTTACTACGTTGACACTGACGCGGCGTTGTGGATTTCGTTCCCCGGCCTTGCGTCAACTCTCTTCGCACAGATCAAGTCTTCGACATCGCCTCAAGTTTACTTGCACAAGCAAATGATAGCTTTCGAGCATGCCTTGGCAGAATGCCTCGATGATCCAAGAGAGTTCCGCATCGCTACTGCCATACAGAAGCAATGCAATCTACTAGAAGCAATAGGCTCGGGTCACGTGGCGGGCGCCGACCCTAGCTTTAGTGAAATCGTTGATGAGGTCGGTACTTGGCCTCACGACAGTCTAAGCGAAGCGGCCAAAACACTGTACAAGTTCGCGAGCAATTATCCGGGTATTCGTCACGGAGGCACCGAGAGTTCGGCAAAGAGAGAGCTTGACTTACGCGACGTTTCCGCGTTCACACTCACATTTGTTGGCATGGCCGCATATTTGATTCAAGGCATAGATCGACAAGTTAATTCTGCCATTAAGGGTGGAATTAATCGGATCAATACTCTGGCCGATGCCAGCGCACCTTGGAGCGAGAGCAGTACGGTAGAATGACCGGTACTACGCCAGATTCCAGCGGCCGTGGTGAAGCGAGCGGATACCGGAGTTGGCCCCGTGTACAGCTTGGTGAGGTTGCTGCGTTCGAACGGGCCTCCATAGAGCCCGCAAACATCGGTGATGCCACACTCTACGTGGGACTTGAGAACATAACGTCAAATGGCTCGTTTGTTTCGGTTGGTCCGGCTCGCGATGCTGGGTTGAAGAGTACGAAGATGAAATTCGACAGAAATCATGTTCTATATGGCAAGCTCGGGGTTCATCTATCTAAGGTCGCGGTGCCCGACTTTGATGGAGTGTGCAGCACAGATATTCTTCCAATACGCCCTGGCTCAACACTATCGAGACGCTATTTGCTACACTATTTGAGGCTACCGAGAGTAGTGGCATTCGCTGTGAACAGTTCTGTAGGGAGTAGTCACTCGCGGGTACGACCTAGTGTACTTCAATCGCTCATGGTACCTTTGCCGCCGCTAGATGTTCAATACCGTATAGAAGAACTGTTGGACGGAGCCGAATCGCTGCGAGTGAAGCGTCGCAGTGCGCTCCATCGAATCAACGTGCTCACGAATTCAGTTTTTGTCGAGATGTTCGGAAGCCCCGTGAGCAATACAAAAGGCTGGCCAGTCGACTCCCTGACTGCACTAGGGAGTTTGGAGCGGGGCGTGTCAAAGCACCGACCTCGAAATGACCCGGTTCTGCTGGGTGGAAACTGGCCGCTAGTACAGACTGGCGATGTCGCTGGCTCCAATGGCTATGTTGACAACTTCTCGGCGACCTATTCTGACGAGGGACTGGCGCAAAGCAGGCTGTGGCCGAGTGGCACCCTCTGCATTACAATTGCGGCGAATATTGCCAAGACTGCTATCCTCACGTTCGACGCGTGTTTCCCCGACAGCGTAGTGGGGTTTACTGCTCGATTTGAATCAGCGACTGAATATGTTCGCGGCTGTTTGAATTTTCTGCAGCCAATATTGGAAATGCAGGCATCCGAATCGGCTCAGAAGAATATTAACTTGAAGGTTTTGCGCGGAATCGAAATCCCAATTCCACCGATTAGTCTGATGGATGCGTATGCTAAGCGAGTTGGCGAGATTAATGAGTTGATGCAGGTAGGCCGGCACCAGCTTGGAGTTCTCGACACGCTATTTGCATCGCTCCAGCAACGGGTGTTTCGTGGGGAACTGTGAGCGAATCTCAGTTCTCGTTCCTTAGGACTGAGTTTCGACCTGAGTTTGATGCTGCGACTCGGGCTGAGGGTTACGCGCTATCGGACCCGGGTGCCGCGGTCATCTATGCGCGCAAGTGTCTCGAATCTGCAGTCAAGTGGGCGTACCAGCACGACCGGTCGCTGCCTGAGCCATACGACGACACGCTCGGCGCGCGGCTGAACGAGGCGGCGTTCAAGGCGCTGGAAGGCGGGCGGGTCTTCAACGTGGCGCGGAAGATTCAGCTAGCCGGGAATCGTGCCGTGCACGAGTCGAAGGCGCGGTCGAAGCTGGAGGCGGTCGAGATCGTTTCGGCGCTGTTCCAGTTCTGCTTCTGGTTCGCCTTGAACTACGGACGTTCCTCGAAGCCCGACCCGGCGCTGCGCTTCAACCCGCACAGGCTGCTCGACTCGGGCAAGGCCGAGCAAGCATCGCTGCGCGAGCGACAGGAGCTTGAGGAACGGCTCGAGCGGGAGACAGCCGAGCTTGCCTCCGCTCAGCTGCGATTGGCCGAATCGACCCGGACTGCCGATGAGCTGAGCGCCGAACTGGCGAAGCTGCGAGCAGAGGTCGCTGCGGCCAAGAAGCAGGCGGCTGAAACCATTCCGCCGGAGGCGTACGACTGGTCTGAGGCTGAGACTCGCAAGTTCAAGATCGATGCGCTGCTAGCGGAGGCCGGCTGGACCGATCTGATCGAAGGTCGCGACACCGAGTACGAGGTACACGGGATGCCGTCGGGGTCGGGCGTCGGCTACGTGGACTATGTGTTGTGGGGCCCCGACGGGCTGCCGCTCGCCTTGGTGGAGGCCAAGAAGGCCCTCGTGGATCCGAAGGTCGGCGAGCAGCAGGCGAAGCTCTACGCCGACTGCTTGGAGGCCCAGACCGGCCAACGGCCCCTCATCTACGTCAGCAACGGCTACGAGCACTGGCTGTGGGACGACACCCAGTACCCGTCTCGACCGGTGCAGGGGTTCTGCACCAGCGATGAACTGGCCTTGCTCATCCAGCGGCGCACGTCACGCAAGGCGCTGGCATCGCTGGATGTCGGCGAGCAGATCGTCGACCGTCACTATCAGGAGCGGGCCATTCGGGCTATCGCCGAGCACTTCGACAATGAGAAGCAGCGCAAGGCACTGCTGGTGATGGCCACCGGTGCAGGCAAGACCCGTACCGTGATCGCGCTGGTGGACCTGCTGATGCGCGCCGGGTGGGTCAAGCGGGTGCTGTTCCTCGCCGATCGCACCGCATTGGTGAACCAGGCGGTGAACGCCTTCAAGACCCATCTGCCCGATTCGGCGCCGGTGAATCTGGTGACCGAAGGCAACGAGGACGGCCGGGTGTATGTGTCGACCTACCAGACGATGGTCGGCAAGATCGACGAGTACCGGGCCGACGGGACCCGCCGCTTCGGCGTGGGGCACTTCGACTTGGTGGTGATCGACGAGGCGCACCGGTCGGTGTACCGCAAGTACCGGGGCATCTTCGACTACTTCGACTCGCTGCTGGTGGGCCTGACGGCGACCCCCAAGGACGAGGTGGACAAGAACACCTACGACCTGTTCGACCTCGAGACCGGCGTGCCTACCGACGCGTACTCGCTGGATGACGCCATCAAGGACGGCTACCTGGTGCCGCCGCGGGGTGTGTCGGTGCCGTTGAAGTTCGTGCGGGAGGGCATCAAGTACGACGACTTGAGCGAGGACGAGAAGGACGCCTGGGACGAGCTCGATTGGGGCGAGGACGACGAGGGCAACCCGCTCGACCCGCCCGAGGAGATCGACGCTGCCGAGCTCAACAAGTGGCTGTTCAACAGGGACACCGTCGATCGGGTGCTGGAACACCTGATGACCGACGGCATCAAGGTGGCCGGCGGCGACCGGCTGGGCAAGACGATCATCTTCGCCAAGAACCAGCGCCACGCCGATTTCATCAAGGAACGCTTCGACGCCAACTACCCGACGCTGGATGCCGGCGGGTTCGCCCGGGTCATCACTCATCAGGTCAAGTACGGCCAGAGTCTGATCGACGACTTCTCCAACAAGGCCAAGCCGCCGCACATTGCGATCAGCGTGGACATGCTGGACACCGGCATCGACGTGCCCGAGGTGGTCAACCTCGTGTACTTCAAGCTGGTGCGGTCGAAGACCAAGTTCTGGCAGATGCTGGGGCGGGGCACTCGGCTGTGTGCGGACCTGTTCGGGCCTGGCGGCCACAAGACCGAGTTCAAGGTGTTCGACTTCTGCCAGAACCTGGAGTACTTCAGCCAGGAGCTGGTGCCGGCGGACAAGACGGGCGTGAAGTCGCTGGGCGAGATGCTGTTCAGCACGCGGCTGGAGCTGCTACAGGCGCTCGGCTCCATCGAGTCGTACGGCGATGAACGGGCCGAGGTTGCCGCGACGCTGCATGAGGCGGTCAAGTCGATGAATCCGAACAACTTCTTGGTGCGGCCTCATTTGGAGCTCGTCGAGCGGTTCAGCTCGCTGGCTGCATGGGAGACGGTGTCGCTTGAGGATCTCGCGGCGCTGAACGATCGGGTCGCCAAGCTGCCCGATCAGCTTGAGGCCGAGGATGAGGACGCCAAGCGTTTCGATGTCGTGATGTTGAATGCGGAGTTGAGCCTGCTGCATCGGGAACCGTTCGAGCGGCAGCGCAGGCGCATCATCGGCGCTGCGTCAGCCCTGGAGGACCTTGGCACGACGATTCCTGATGTGGTCAAGCAGCTGGAGTTGATCACTGCCATCCAGACCGATGAGTGGTGGATCGATGCCACCTACCCGATGCTCGAAGACGCTCGCAAGCGACTCCGTGGCCTCGTCCACCTGATCGAGCGCACGAAGAAGAATGTGCTCTACAGCGATTTCACCGATGAGCTCGGCGAGGCGGAGGAGGTTGTGCTGCCGGGTGCCGGGGGAGCGATCGACAGCAACGAGTTCGCCCAGTTCCGCAAGAAAGCCGAGCATTTCTTGAAGGAGAACCTGGCCGACGACGTGGTGGCCAAGGTGCGCAGCGGCGAGACCTTGACGCTGGTCGACATGGAGGCCTTGCAGCGGGTATTGGTCGGGGCCGGCATCGGCGACACCGACACCTTCGCCGAGGCGTCGAAACGTGCCGGCAGCTTCGGGCTGTTCATCCGCTCGTTGGTGGGCCTGGACCGGGCCGCAGCGATGCGAGCCTTCTCCAAGTTCCTCGACGACAAGCGCTACAGCGCCAACCAGATCCGCTTCGTCGAGATGGTGATCGACTACCTCACCGACAACGGCACGATCGATCCCGGCCGCATCTACGACTCACCATTCATTAGCGTCGCTCCCCAAGGCCCCGAACTGCTCTACAGCCCAAGCGACGCCGACGAGTTCTTCGAGATCGTCAAGCACTTCCACAACACCGCCGCCGTCTGACCTGCTGTTGCTGCCCTAAGTCGGCAACCACCCCTGAGGTGCCTGCAGCATGTGGCCGTTCGCTTTGAAGATCGGGTCCGGCAGGCGGCTCTTGCGGATGACGCCGTCTCCGATGGGAAAGGCCACGTGGGCCGCTCGTCTGAGTTCGGCGGAGCGCCGCTTTGGAGGAAATGCCACCACGACGGTCTTCGCAGGATGCCTTCGTTGTACGGACTCGATGGGAGGAGCAAGATCACTGTCTCCCGAGATGACGATCGCGACATCAAACAAGTCGTCGTATGCATCGTCGAGAAGCCGCACTGCGATGTTGACGTCCGTCTTCTTCTCCTCGTTGCGCTGCCACTTGTAGCCGCATTGCTTGCATTGAGCAGACTTGGAGAGGAAGTGGCCGAAGTCGATGTCGACTCCACCGTGTGCCTGTAGCGCCTCGATGTAGGTCCCTTGACGGGCCTGCTTCGTAGGGTCGTTCCTGACGCGGGTCGTGAAGTAGCGGACCCCAACGAGTTGTTGATGAGGTTTCAGCAGGTTGGCGCACATAGCCCTGAGATCGAGCCAGCGCGACGATCCGAGCTTGGCCTCCATGAGACCGTGGTAGAAGTTGAAGCCGTCGATGTACGCGACAACCCGTTCGACAGACATGCCATACCGAGGCTAGGTGTCGAGTGTGTTTGACAGGCGTATCAATAGCGATACGCTGAGCGCACCCCACCGGGGCGCGTAACCCCGGTCCGACGGCCCCGGCTTCGGCCGGGGCTGTTTAGCGTCTGGGCGCAGGTTGCCAGCGTCAACGCGACGGTCGGACTCGTGCCGATCATGCTGCGTTGTCGACCCCCACCCCTACGCTGGTGCGTAGGGGTGGGGGTGGACAATTTGATTTGGTCCGCACCACACCCAACGATCACGGCGCGGCAGACACGGCTAGGCATGGCTCGGCTCGATCAAGTTAGGCATGGCTCGGCACGGCAGGCGTGGCAAGACGTGGATTGGCGTGGCAAGGCATCGCACCGATTCGTAGACACGACCTAGCTGTTGCGCGTCGCGCGTGTCGGATCGATTGTCCTGAGCTGACGAAGCTGACGGCTTCCTGACAGTGACACCCCGTCTCTACGGTTGGGGCGTGGCTGACAGGTCGGGGATCGAGTGGACCGAGGCGACGTGGAATCCGACCACGGGCTGCGATCGGGTGTCGCCGGGCTGCGATCGCTGCTATGCGCAGACGCTGGCCAAGCGGCTCAAGGCGATGGGGTCGCCGAAGTACCAGAACGACGGCGACCCGTCGACGAGCGGGCCGGGCTTCGGGCTCACGTTGCATCGCTCGTCACTCGATGTGCCTCGACGCTGGAGCGCACCCCGCCTCGTGTTCGTGGACTCGATGAGCGATCTCTTTCACGACGACGTGCCGTCGGGGTTCATCGCGCAGGTCTTCGAGGTGATCCGCGAGACGCCCCAGCACACCTACCAGGTGCTCACCAAGCGAGCGCAGCGGCTGAGCCGGATCGCACCTGAGCTCGACTGGCCGCCGAACCTGTGGATGGGCGTGAGCGTCGAGACTCGCCGGTACGGGTTCCGCATCGACCACCTGCGCCAGGTTCCCGCAGCGGTGAGGTTCGTCAGCGCCGAGCCGCTGCTCGGCCCGCTCGGCGAGCTCGATCTTGCGGGCATCGATTGGGTGATCGCCGGCGGCGAGTCCGGTGCCGGCGCCCGGCCCATGGAGCTGGACTGGGTCACCGAGCTGCGCGACGCCTGCATCTCGGCCGGCGTCGCGTTCTTCTTCAAGCAGTGGGGAGGCCGCACGCCCAAGGCCGGCGGCCGCGAACTCGAGGGCAAGCTGTGGGACGAGCTGCCGGTTCGACTGCCGCGGGAACCAGTGCAGATCGTGAGATTTCGACCCGCAAATACAATGAGTTCATGACCGGCCGTCTCGAGACCGATACGCGCGAAGCGAAGCGCCGTCCGCTTGGGCGGATGCCAGTCGCGATCCCCGCAGACGTAGGCGATCGGTCGCTGCCCAAGGCAAAGGGCACGGTGAGGCTCCCAGATCATGTCGCGTGGAGCCCGCCGTATGTCTATGACTTGGAAGATCGTCAACAGCGCTGCCGGGCCTACGCCAGGGTCATGACCGAGGGTCTCGAAGCCGACGTGCGGTACTTCGTCGACGTCGACGCTCTCGTCGACATGTGGGATGAGATCTACCTGGCACCCCACGTGCGGGAGCGGTGGCGTGCCTGGCTCACCGAGCACGGACAACTGACCTAGCTGCGTAGTGCTCACCGATCCGGCGCCGAGGCCATCGGCCGAACGCCACGTCCTACGGTCGCCTTCGGGCGGCCGCAGTTGCGCACTAGGTGACGTGCGACAGCTGCTTCGACGCGACGATTTGAGTTCGCGCATCGCCAAAACTACTTTGGTGGCATTATCGCAATAGTGCGATTATCCTGTGCGTGGCAGATGTCGAGATCCACGACGAGGTAGTGGGGTGGCTCAATCAGCTCAGCGAATCCGACTGGCACCGCGTCGTCGTGATCATCGACCGGCTGGCAGATCTGGGTGCCATGGCCCGCATGCCGTTGTCGCGAAGTCTCGGCGGCGGCCTATTCGAGCTTCGCTTCACACTCGGTCCGACATCCCGACGTATCACGTATCGATTCACGGCGGACGGTCGGGTGGTGCTCCTGACGACGTTTCGCAAGCAGCGTGGCAACGAGCGCATCGAGATCGCTCGGGCGCGTCGCGTTGCAGCGGACTGCGCACGCAGCGATCCGTGATGGAGTCGAGCTGTGGCTAATCGATCTCGCTGGGAGGATGTCAAGGCTGGCCGAGGCGGGCCTTCCGCGTCGACGCGCGCAGTCGTCGAGCAGGATCTTGCGTTGGGTCAGCTCATCCATGATCTGCGAGTGCAGGCGGGCCTGAGCCAGCGCGAGCTGGCAGAGCGCATGGGTACGACCCAATCGGTGATCTCACGCCTTGAGGAAGGCGGGGGAGCACGCAACCGGATCGACACGCTTGCCCGAGTTGCGTCCGGACTCAATCGGCACCTCGTGCTGTCGTTCCCGGCGGAACTGCCGAGCCGGCTCCACGACGCCGTCCAGGTCGCCTGAGTCGCCCGGTTCCCCATGGCTTCAGCCACCGATGCCTCCGGTACGATGAGCGCACCCCACCGGGGCGCGTAACCCCGGTCCAACGGCCCCGACTTCGGTCGGGGCTGTTTAGCGTCCTAGTTAGGACGTGACGCCCTCCGCCAGCGCATGCAGCAGATCGATCACGCGTTGGTGCTCGCCGGAGGCGATGACGTCCAGCGGTGTTCGGTCGCCGAGGCCCGGGTTGGGAGATCGCAGCCACGGCCTAACGGCGTCATCACTGATGACCGTGCGGGCGAGATCGATCACCGCTTGCAGCTCCTGCAGCTGGCCCTCGGTCTCCGAGTGGGGAGTTGTCGGCTGCGTCCGCCAGTGAGCGACGCCGCGGGCGTTCGTGCCGCTCACGTCAGCCGGCGACGAGTTGTTGGACCCGCTGGTGCGACACGCCGAGGAGCCGGGCGGCATCACGGCGCGAGACGCCGGCCTCGGTGAGTCGTAGCGCGGCGGCGCGCTGGCGGGCCAGGTAGATCTCGTGCGCCTCCAGCGCCTGGTCGCGCAGGCGTGCGAGTTCGTCGACATCGACGTCGGCGACACAGATGCGCTCGTCGAGCTCCACTGCGGATTCGGGGACATCGGCCGTGACGGCGATGGCCTCGCGGGCGTTCGTCGCCGCTTCATCGAGGTTCCGGCCGAAGGTGTGGACGTCGGTCATGGCCTCGATGTCCACGAGCCAGGCATCGTCGCCTGGGTCTCGCCGGTAGGTCACCGTATAGCTGGTCATCGCCTCAACCATCCTTTCCCGAGGCACCGTTCAAGCTGGCGCTCGATGGAGCGCAGGGTGCCCACTGCAATGTCGCGCCCTGCATGTACCGGCACGGTTGCCAAGCATTCGCCACAGCGCAGTCGCACGTGTGAGCCTCGCTGTCGCAGCACTTCGCAACCAAGACGGCGCAACGTGCGCAACAGCTCGTCTCCCGTCACGTGTCAACCACACTAGACAGACTAGTTTGTTGCCGATCGCGCAGGGCGAGAATTCAAACCTTGAGTCAAGCCGTGACGTCTCCCGGGAGCGCAGCGAACAGGAGGACTCTGCTGATGCCGAGCACCAAGAAGTTCAGCGAACTGCGAGACCAGGCGCGGCGCGATCCCGAGCGAGCCCAGCGAATCGACGAAGCCAAGCTGAGAGCGCTCTCGGAGTTGCGTCTAAACGAATCGTTGACGTCCCCGCGGCACAGGGCGTAGCGCAAGCAGGGGATCGATGAGACCAATCGTCACGTCTCAGCATTTTCTTTAAATGAAATGAGCTTCTCTGGATATGGGAAAGACTGAGGCACCGAAGTTGTTGCCGTTGCTGCGGTCGCGCCAGCAGGGCGAGATTCTTGCTCTACTGCTCGGCGATCCCGAGCTCGAAGCCAGTGTCACGGACATCGCAGCCATGGCGGGTGTTCCGATCAGCTCCGTGCACCGTGAGATCGAGCGGGCCGAAGCGGCCGGAATCGTCACGAGCCGCAGGATCGGCAATGTCCGGCTCGTGCGAGCCGACACCGAAAGTCCCTACTACCGGGGACTCGCCGACGTGCTGGTCAAGGCGTTCGGCCCGCCGCAAGTGCTCGCTGAGGTTCTTGAGGACATCGACGGCATCGAGGCCGCGTACATCTTTGGCTCATGGGCAGCTCGCTGGTCTGGCGAGGGAACGAAACGTCCCGTCGCCGATATCGATGTCCTCGTGCTCGGCGTGCCTGATCGCGACCGGCTCTACGAAGCGCTCTCCGTCGCCGAGAAACGACTCGGTCGCCAGGTCGAGGATGCCATTCGCCCGGCCGACTGGATCGCCGAAGGCACCGACAGCTTCCACGCAACCGTCGTCAGCCGGCCTTTGGTGCCGATCGCCCTCCGTCAGGACTGAACGGCTTCAGGGCGTCTGCTGCGCCGATCTGCTTCGACCCGTCGACAGCGGCCTTCGCCCGCGAGATGAGCGGTGGTATGACTTGGTTATACTGCGGGCATGAAGATCGCCGTTTCGATTCCGGACGATGTGTTTCGGGCAGGGGAGGAATTGGCGGCGCGTGAGCGCTGCTCGCGCTCAAGCCTGTATGCGGAGGCGCTGCGGCGTCTGCTGGCCGAGGCTGGGCGGCAGGAGGTCACGGCCAAGCTCAATGCCGTGTACGAGGCCGAGCGCTCCGATCTCGGGGCCGGCCTTCGTGAGGCGCAGGCTCGGGCGCTGTCAGGCCGCCGGTGATTCAGCGGCGCGATGTCTGCTGGGTGGACTTCGGCGAGCCGGCCGGTTCGGAACCGGGCTACCGGCACCCGCTGGTGGTGGTCTCCGATGACAGCTTCAACCGCAGCCGCATAGCGACGGTTGTCGGGGTGGTGGTGACAAGCAATCTGCAGCTGCTCGACGCGCCCGGCAACGTGAGCCTGCCCGCCGCCGAAGCGGGCCTGCCCCACGACTCGGTGGCCAACGTGTCCCAGGTGGTCACCATCGACAAGGCAGAACTGTCCGAAGCGGTCGGCGCCGTCGGCCCGGCCACCATGGAGCGCATCGACGACGGTCTCCGACTGGCGCTCGGTCTGTCCAGCCCACTGCGCCGCTGAGGCTGCTCAGCCTGCTGAGCCTGCTGAGCCTGCTGAGGCTGCTGAGGCGGGATCGGTCACCCGGCGAGGCCCTCTTTCGGCTTGTGGGCTCGGAATTGCCACAGGGTGATGGCGGTGAACAGCGCCGCGAACCCGACCAGCATGGCGATGGCGCGGCCGAAGCCCTGCTCGCCGTTGAGCACGCTGCGGTAGGCGTCGATCACCCAGTACACAGGGCTGGCCGGGGCGATGGCCTGCACCCAGCCCGGCAGCGCTGCGATCTTGGCGATCGCCCCGCCGGCGCCTGCGATCGCCATGGTGCCGAGCATCGAGGCGGCGTTGAGCTGCGACATGGTCCGGCACAGCGACGTCAATGCGATCGCCAGGGCGACGTACATCGCCGCGCAGACCAACGCCGTGATGACGAGCTGGGCCGCACCGCCGGGCACATCGAGGCTGAACACGGCGATGCCGATGGCCACCATGATGAGCTGCTGGGCGGCGGTGACGGCCAGCATCGGGATGGCGTTGCCGGCGACGAGCTCGATCGTGCGCACCGGGGCGACGCGGAGCCGGTCCCAGGTGCCCCAGCCGTGCTCTCGGAAGAACGAGAACCCCATCGAACCGGTACCCATGAGGGCGAACAGCGAGGCCAGGGCGGGCACCGAGTGAGCCGGCCCGCCGATGAGCGCGTCGGTAACGAAGAACAGCAGCACGCCCGGCATGCCGATCAGCACGAACAACGGGAACGGGTCGCGCTGCAGCAGGCGCAGTTCGTTGCGGGCGATGAGGAGGGTGCTAACCATCGGCGCTGCTGCTGTCGTCGCCGGTATTGCTGTCGGCTTCGGTGCTGGCGTTGCCCGTGCCGGCGTTGCCCGTGCCCGCCCCGTCGGCGTCGCTGCTATCGATGACCCGCTCGTAGAGGCGGCGGACCGACGGCCGCTCCACCACCACTTCTGCGATCTGGTCCTGATCGACGGAGTTGATCGCCGCCATGAGGTCACGGTCGTCGAATGACACTGTGTCGCCGTTGCCGAGCCGGATGATCGTGGCCGGGTCGGGGTCGGTGGCGAGCAGATCCCCGAGCGGACCGGCCGCAACCCGCCGGCCATGGTCGATGATCACCAGCGAATCGCACGCCTCGTCGGCTTCCTCGAGGTAGTGGGTGCTGAAGATGACCGCAGTGCCTTGGGTCGCGAGTCGTCGGATGGCGTCGATCACCCGCCGTCGCGCCGAGACGTCGAGGCCCGCCGTCGGCTCGTCGACCAGCAGCAGCGTGGGCTCATGGATCACGGCTGATGCCAGGTGCACGAGCTTCGCCTGCCCCACGCTGAGGTCGTTCACCCGGCGGCCGGTCAGCGAGTCGAGGTCGAACAGGTCGATGATCTTCGCCACCGCCTCGGCGAGCGCCCGGCCTCGCAGTCCGTACAGGCCACCGAAGTAGGCCAGGTTCTCTGAAACACGCAGCGACAGGTACAGCGCGGTGCGCTGGGCCGCATAGCCGACCATGGCGCTGACCGTCTTCGACTTCGGCGCCAGCCCGTCGATGGCGATGCGACCGGCGGCGGGCTCCAGCAGGCCGACGATGCAGCCCATCGTGGTGGTCTTGCCGGCGCCGTTGGGTCCCAGCAGCCCGAGCGTTTCGCCTGGCGCCACCGAGAACGACAGATCGTCGACGGCGGTGATCGAGCCGTATCGCTTGGTCAGCGATTCGACCTCCAGCAGCGTCACGGCCGACATTCTGGCCGTCCGCGGTGGTCGGCCGACATTGCGCGGGGCTGGCTGGCTAGAGCTTGGCTGCGATGCGTTCGAGCGTGTTCCAGTTGCGGGCGGTGGCGGTCACGCCGAAGTGGCGCTCGAGATGTGCGTACGTCAGGTGGAGCGCCTTGATGCCCTCGGGGGCCCAGACGTATGCCTCTGAGCCTTCGACGTGCACGACTTCTGGGCTGTGGTCGACTTCGGTGAGTTCGCGCACGGCCTCGGGGCTCGGTTCGTCCGACAGGAAGTTGACGAGGTAGCGCGACCCGTCATCGGCGATGTGCCTGAGTGGGTTGCGTTCGAGGATGGCCTCGATCTCGGCGGCGGTGCGGGCCACGCAAGGCACGTGGACGTCGAATTCGTCGGCCAGCAGTTGCTGGACTGATGCGGCCACGGCGGCGGGGCCAGTGGCATCGTCGGGCTGATCAGCGGTGACGATGATGTTGCCGCTCTGCAGGATCGTGATGGGGTCGGTGTAGCCGGCCTCGGCCAGCTTGGGGCGCAGCTCGGCCATGGGCACCCGGTTGTGCCCGCCCACGTTGATGCCTTTGGGCAGCACGACGCAGCGGGTGGTCATGGCTGGCGGCTCACTCGGCCTCGCCGGCGAGGCGATCGAGGATGCGGCGGTGGCGCTGCATGGAGGCAGCGAGGCGTTCTAGGAACTGGTCGTCGGCGGTCGGGCGGCGAGCCTCGGCGCGTCGCTCGCGGTTGTTGTGAGTTGCTCCGGCCATGAGGGAACGGTAGGGCGCCGGCGGCGTCAGGGCCGCCCGATTTTGAGCCGTGCTGCCCTTCGGCCATCGGCTGCCGTGACTTCCGTTGCACGACGCCGGTCGCTCAGCGGTCGATGTCCGCTGGCTGCAGGTGTCTGTCACTCCCCCCTTCTACGTTGGCCGTCATGACCGCCGTCGTCGGAAGCTGATCAGCTGCCGCACGGCGCAGTCCCGCTGGTGGCCGCCGTGGGTCATGCTCAGCGTCCGCGGTGACGGCCATCACCCCCGTCGCACGAAACCGGCTGCTCAGCGGTCGACGTCGGCTGGCTGCAGGCGTCTGTCACACCCCGTTCTTACGGTGGCGGCCATGACCTCGGTTGCACGACGCTTGCCAGCTGGTGCCCCGCACAGCATGGGCGGGCGCCCTGCGGGGAAGGCCTGCCTGGCGGAGATGCGTGCGCGGTTGGCGCTGCGGTGCGGCGGCGTAGATGGCGGCGAGGGCGCCGCTGCTGTGGTTCGAGGCGCTATCGATGCTGCGGTGGGGCCGCTGGCTGGTGCTGGTCCATTGGTGGATGCGGTGGCGGTTCGGTCTGTGGGCGATGAGGATTTGGTGTGGTGCGCGCAGGCGGTGCAGCGCGCCATCAACGTGCTGGAGGGGTCACGTAGCGCGCTGGCTGCCGAAGCGGTACGGCGTCGGCTGCATGCGCGCCGCGGGGAGGCATCGGGGGCAGAAACGCTGGTGAATGCCACCGCGGTCAGCAGTGCGCTGGCGCGTCGGATCGAACGCGACGCGCAAGCCTTGGACGCCCAGCCGCCGGTGGCCGATGCGCTGGGGCGCGGCGACATCAACTCCGATCAAGCCGCGATGGTGGCCGCAGCGGAAGTGCCCGACGACGTGCGGCGCGAGCTGTGCAAGCAGGCGAGGAGCCAGACGGCTGATCAAACACGGCAGACCGTGCGTGCCGCGGAGGCAGCGTGGCGCCGGGAGAACGACGCGCAGCGGCGGGCTCGCCAGCGCGCCGCGAGGTCGGCATCGATGTGGGTCGACTCGCACGACGGCATGTGGCACTTGCGTGCGAAGCTCGATGCGCTGACCGGCGATGCCGTCAACCGCCTGTTGGTGGCCGCGATCGAGCGGAACTGGCGCAGCGACAAGGACCTTCCTGAATCCCAGCGGCGCAGCGTCCCCCAGCGCGCCGCCGACGCGCTCGCATGGCTGCTCACCGCCGCCAGTGCTCAGAGCGCTGATTGCGCGGAAGAAGGTGACGCGAGTTCCAGGAGCACCGGCAGCGCGGGACCAGCGCAGGGCGCGGACTCCGCTCCCGGTGACGCTTCGAGCCCCAGCTGGGCAGGGCATGCAGGTTCTGCGGCTCGAGATGCTGTGTCGGCCCCAGGTGATCTCGAAGCGGCACCCGCAGCCCCCGATAGGTCAACTGTCGCTGGCGTGGGCTCGGGTGACGACGGCTGGGTGGTGCCGAGTCCGACGCAGATGATCGTGCTCACCACCCTGGACAACCTGCGCGGCAGTTCTCCGCACAGCGCAACCGATCCCGAGTGCACATGCGCGGCGTCGAGACCTGCGAAGGATCTGCTGGCGGTTCCGGGCGCTGCGGCGACTACCGAGACTGGCACTGTGCTGGGCGCGGCCGATCTGCGCAGGATCGCCTGCGACACTCAGGTCATACCGGTCGTGATGGGCGGCCCTGGCGAGGTGCTCGACGTGGGTCGTGCGAAACGCACCATCCCCGCAGCGATTCGCCGGGCGCTGATCGCCCGCGACCAAGGCTGCGTGTGGCCCGGCTGCAACCGGGCGCCGATCCACTGCGAAGGGCACCACATCGAGCACTGGCTCGACGACGGCCCCACCAGCTTGGTGAATCTGGCGTTGCTGTGCCACAGCCACCACCAGCGGCTGCACGAGTACAACCTGGTGCTGCACCCGCCGACGGCGCCGGCACCGCCCGGCGAGGGCTGGACAGTCATACCCGCCCCGCCCCGCAAACCCCGCACCCCGGTCAGAGACCACGTCCGGCAGAACTGCTGAGCTGTGGAACGCCTGCCCGGTCACCTACCGAACACGCGCAGCTCTCGGGCGCTGCTGCGACCCGTCAGACGGCCGCAGCCTGTTCGAGGCGTTTCTTGCAAGGGTCGCGACGCGACAGCGGGGCGGCGGGTCGGAGAACGGGCGCGAGAACACGCATGGCTATAGCCGCGAGTGTCCGCAGCAGGACCGCGATTCGGCGAAGCGCCGAAGGATCGAAGGCCCACCAAAGTGACCTCTGAGCGGCAAGACTGCGGCCGGCGAAGGGACGGGCGATGAACGGACGGGTCAGCGACACTACGGCACTGCGGGAGATCTACCGCCAGCCATCCAAGCTGGTGGCCAACAAGAACGTGCCGGCGATCGATGCTGAGTCGGCCCGGTTCCTGGCGTTGTCGCCGCTGTGCGTGCTGGCGACCCATGGCCCGGGCGGGACCGATGCGTCGCCCCGAGGCGGGCCTCCCGGATTCGCCCAGGTGCTCGATGACGGCACACGCTTGGCTTTCGGCGACCTCGCCGGCAACAACCGGCTCGACTCGTACACCAACTTTCTGGACAACCCCCAAGTGGGTCTCATCTTCTTCGTGCCCGGGAGCGACCACACCGTGCGGGTGAACGGCACTGCATCGCTCACAACCGATCCGGATATCTGCGCGGCGACAGCAGTGGGGGATCGGGTGCCCAAGACGGCCGTGGTCGTTGATGTCGACGAGTGCTTTCTCCACTGCGGGAAGGCGCTGATACGCGCCAACCTCTGGGACACCTCGACGTGGCCGGTTAGCGAGGTGCCCACGGCGGGCGAGATTCTCGCCTCCCAGCATGAGCTGCAGGCCGAGCCAAGCGCTATCGACCAAGACCTTGAAGCGGGCTACGAAGCCACGCTGTGGTCCGACGCTGGTTGATCGCCAGGGCCGCTTCTCCGCAGACGGGTCTCGCGGGCACGGCCGCTCCGGTCGCAAGCCTCGATTCCCGCACCTGCGTCGTGAACCCATCGAGAACGCCGTCCCGGTCGTGCATGCTCAGGACGGCGCTGCTCGCTGCCCTTGCTTCCCCCGTGCGCTCATCGATTCCTGGTGGGGCGATCGGATTGTCGGCCGGGTTCGTCAGGGTGCGACGGTGCGAAGGGTTTCGGTGTTGCCGTCCACGCTGAGGACTTGGCCCGATACGTAGCGGGCGGCGTCCGAGAGCAGCCAGCAACTGGCCTCGCCGATGTCGTTGCCGGCGACGAGCGTGTGCATCGACACCTGTGCGGTGTAGCCGGCCTTGATCTCCTCGGCAGTGCTGCCAGTGGCGGTTGCCTCTCGCTGGATCACGCCGTCCATGCGGGGGCCCTCGGTGGTGCCGGGGCAGACGGCGTTGACCCGGATGCCGCGCTCGCCGAGTTCCATGGCCCACGTCTTGGTGAGGCCCACCACTGCCCACTTCGACGCGGCGTAGGGGCTCCGCAGCGGGTAGCCGAAGATGCCGGCCGTCGAGACGATGTTGACAATCGAGCCGCCCGCACCTAGCAGCGGCACCGCCGCCGCAGTGTAGCGGAATGTGCTGCCCACGTTCACCTGCACACAGTGATCGAACGCTGCCGGATCGAGGTCTTCGACGCGGCCCGTGGGGCCGGCGATGCCGACGTTGTTGACCAGTCCGTCGATACCGCCCATCTGCTCGACGGCGGCCGCGAACAGATGGGCCACGTCAGCCTCGTTGGCGACGTCGTAGTGCCGGTCAACATCGGTGTCCCGGTCGATGTCCACACCGAACACCTCGGACCCATAGCCACGAGCGGTTTCCGCAATGGCAGCACCGATCCCGGCCCCGGCTCCGGTCACCACGATGCGCTTGCCCTCCAAGCGTTGATCTGCCGACATGTCGGGGACGCTAGGGCCAACTAGATGCTCCGAAGGCCGCCACAGCGGCAGTCCGAGCTCGGATGTCGAGGCTGGTCTCAGTGGCGGTAGTCGGCGCGCCCTAGCGCGGGGTCGTCAATCTGAGGCTTCGAGCATCCATCGGAAAGCAAACCGAGCCATGACGAGCACTGCTGCACCGGTCAAGAACATGGCCAGTGCCAATGCAGGGCGATCACCGATCATTGTCGCGGCGACAGCGATCGGCACAATGGCGCCGACCAGCATGAGCAGGGTCGTCCAGAAACGAAAGGACGCTGACACAGGAAAACAGTAACTCTTGGGGCGGGACACTCCGTCCCCACACGGCTGCCTCTACGGGGCCGCGATATAACCGATAGCCGGGTCGTACGGCTGAGTCGACGGTCCCTTGAGTTCAACGGTGTTGCCGTCGGGATCTTTCACATACATCGACGGTCCGCGCCCGTCGGCACCCCAGTTGTTGTACAGGCGGCCAGCTTCGATGCCGTGGTCAGCGAAGTGCCGGCGCAGATCGGCTTCGTCGAACGGCTCGATCCGTACGCAGAAGTGGTCCACGTTGTGCGCCGTCGGTCCCGGAGGCGGGCCGCCCTCTCTCCCGAGCACACCCGCCACATCGACCAAGTCAATGATGCAATCGCCGGCCCGCAGCTGGTACAGGCCGATCTCGTCATTGATGTGCTCGACCGTGCAGCCCAGCACCGAGGTGTAGAATGCCATGCTGCGTTCGACATCGGCGACTCGCAGCACGATGTGGTCGAGCGACTTCAGACGGAACACCTGGCGACCTTCCGTGGGCCTGCCGACGAGCAGAACACCGCCAACGAGAGTATTCGGGCTCACCGGCGGACGTTGCCGCGAGCGAGCGCCGTAGCATCGAAGCGAGGACCTCCCGCCCGGTCGTCCAAGATCGGGCACTCACCGAGAGCGCACGTGTCATGAAGAGCATCTGGCGAGCTATTCGCAACGCCCTCGTCAGCTTCGCCAACTTCTTCTACTTGCTCGTTCGCATGCCCCTCCGGGGACCGCGAGTGCCGCAGAGCCACACGGGAATGGCCCGCGAAGCCATGCACGTGTCTCGCCGCGGTTCGGGGACCACCGCGTCCGACCGGTTTCTTGCGACTGAGATCTCCAAGGGACACCAGATCAAGCTGCATGGCGATCCTGGCTCAGCGCGCCCTGTGGCCAGCTATGGAGGACGGCCGCCGATGTACAAACGGCGGTCAGGCCTGATCACGATCGTTCTGTTCGTGATGACCCTCGCCGCAATCATCGGTTGGGTCCTGGAGGCCAGCGGACGCTGGTGAGGTAAGCCTGCTACCGCATCAGCAGCGCATCGAGTGCGACCAACGCGTTCGCCACGCTTGAGGTCCATGCAGAGCCCGGGTCGCGCCAGGCGACGTGACCGTCGGGCCGCACGAGCACGGCGCCGTGCGCGCTGATGCCGTGAGCTTCGGCCAGCCGGCCCCCGGGATCCGCAAGATCAGCCCCAAGCCGGAACACGCGCAGCATCGGATGAGCGGCGGGCGCGTCTTCAGCGGTGCCCCCGGCTGCAGCGCCGCACAGCAGCACGAACCGCGTGTCGTACAAGTCCAGGGTTGACGTCGCACCGTCGAATCGGATCGGCACATGCGGCGCCCGATGTCCTGGACGAGCGGTCGGCGCGTAGTCCGACACAGGGTCGTCCACCTGCGGGGGGTCGCTGCCGTCGGGAATCAGGCATCCTTCGTCGTAGTGCAGCCCGAGGTCCATGCCGAGCCAGTTGCCGTACCGCGCCGAGGCCCAGATGGCCTCGCGCTTCTGCTCGACGGTCGCCGTTCCCGACTCGATCAGCCGCCGGATGCGCCCCACGCTGCGTGAATTGTCACGGGAGCGGTCGGCGTTGTACTGAGCGATCGGTGCCCGCTCGGCCTCGTAGGTGTCCAGCAGCCCCTCTGCGGCATGGCCGCCGGCCACCGCAGCGAACTTCCACGCCAGGTTGTGGGCGTCCTGGATCGCCGTGTTCATGCCGAAGCCGCCCGTCGGCGGCAGCTGGTGCGCCGCATCGCCGATCAGGAACACCCGCCCGTCCCGGAAGCGCTCAGCCACCGTCGAGGACATGACCCACGGGATCACATCGGTGACCCGCAGTTCGAAGTCCCCGGGCAAGTCCGGCCCGATCGACCGCCGGATCCAATCCGTCGCCACGTCGGTGCTGAAGTCCTCCGCCCGGTGCG
Source organism: Candidatus Poriferisodalis sp. (assembly GCF_965204195.1). Classification (GTDB taxonomy): domain Bacteria; phylum Actinomycetota; class Acidimicrobiia; order Acidimicrobiales; family Poriferisodalaceae; genus Poriferisodalis. The sequence goes on along the minus strand of NZ_OZ241975.1, from coordinate 3,364,980 downwards.
TCGACGGGTCGTAGTTGATCTGGCACAGCCACCGGTCGTCGGTGTCGATCTTCTGGAACACGTTGCGGGCCGGGCTCGTCGTCCAGTACAGGGCGGCGGGGCGATGGTCGGTCCACGGGCCCAGGTCGGCGTAGAACTGGCAGTTGATCATCGTGCCGAAGCTGGCGATGCCGTCCATCTCGATGTCGAGGCTGCGCCGCACCTTCGAACTGGCACCGTCGGCACCCACCAGCCAGCGCGCCGTCAGATGCCGGGTGCCCGATGGGCCGCTCAGCACGGCTGTGACCCGCTCACCGTCCTGGGTCACCTCGACCAGCTCGGTGTCCCAGCGAACTTGCACCTGCGGCAGGTCCCCCAAGCGGCGTAGCAGGATCTCCTCGATCCGGTCCTGCGAGGTCAGCAGCCACGGCGCCGGCGACAGCTCGACGCCGTCCACAACGGGCTGCACCCCCGTCGTCACCCGGCCGATCTCGGTGCCCGCCAGCGTCTCGCAGTACACAAACTGCTCCGTCCACGGCAACGGCAGGCTCGCGGCCTCGATGTCGTCCAGCACACCCCACTGCCGCATCAGCTCCGCAGTCCGCACGTTGACCGACCGGGCCCGGGGATGGGGGTTCACGCCGCCGCGACGTTCCACGACGATCGCGTCGAGTCCGAAGCGCGCCAGCAGGATCGCCATCGAAAGCCCAGCCGGCCCCGCACCCACGACGAGCACCGTCGTATCGGTGTCGGCTGCGGTGGTCAAGGCAGTGACCCCGGAGATCTAGCTCGGTGAAACCGTGGCCAGGGTGGCGAGAGCGGCACGCAGCTCGGCATCGAGCGCGGCGTCAGACACGGCTCCCACTTCGGCGTCGAAGTTCTCGCCGAACCGTGGGATCGCCAGGCTGGCGAGCACCTCGTTGCCGAAGTAGCTCGCGAGATGGCCGGCGGTTCGCAGCACGAACCCGCCCCCGCCGCCGCCGGGCGACGTCGACAGCATCACGATCGGCTTGTCGTGGTAGACGCGCATGTCGATGCGTGACGCCCAGTCGAAGACGTTCTTGAACGCAACCGTGTACGAACCGTTGTGCTCGGCGAACGAGATCAGCAGCGCATCGGCAGCGCCGATCGTGTCGTAGAAGTCGTGAGCCTGTCGCGGGATGCCGCCGGCCTCCTGCCGGTCGAGGCTGTAGATCGGCATCTCGAAATCGTTCAGGTCGAGCGTGGTGATCTCGAGCGCAGCGGCGTCCACGCCGTCAATCTCCCCGCCTCGCAGCAGTCCAAGCGCGTAGTCGACGAGTTGCCGATTGATCGACTGGCTGCTGTTGGATGCGGCAAAGGCCAGGAGCTTCATGTCATGCACCGCCTACGCCGCGCGCCACGGCATGCGCAGTGTGGCTGATGATGGCATCGATGATGACGGGCCACAGCGGCTCGGGCAGGTCGTGACCCATGTCGCCGAGCAGCAGCAGGTGCGCGCCCGGCACCAGTTCAGCAGTGCGTTCGCCGCCGTTGGGCAGGATGAGCGTGTCGTCCCGCCCGTGAATCACCAGCGTCGGCACGTCCAGCTGCCCGAGTGCTTCGGTGCGGGGCGCCGAGCCTCGAACGGCCGCCATCTGCCGGGGGAGTCCCTCGGGGTAGAACATGCGGTCGAACGCAACGGCCAGGAAACCGGCCATCGCATCGGCGTCGTAGTGGCGGCGGCTGGACCAGATCTTCGATGACGCCACGCCGTTGGCGATGAACTCGTCCCGGTCGACCGGCGGCGGAGCGGTCAGCGCTTCGAGCGCCTCGGGGGCCGCCTCGAAGTACCCCCGTTCACCGGTCGTCGACATGATCGAGGTCATCGACAGCACCCGTTCGGGATGGTCGATCGCCATCTGCTGCACGATCATCCCGCCCATCGACACCCCGGCGATGTGCGCGGCCCCGATCCCGAGATGGTCGAGCAGTCCGATGCCGTCGTCGCCGAAGTCCGACAGCGTGTAGGGCACCGGCGGCACCGGCCCGCCCGCCAGCGCAGCCTTGGTGACCGCCACGACATCCACCTCCACACCGTCCAGGTGTGTCGACAGGCCGACGTCGCGGTTGTCGAAGCTGACGACGAACCGACCCCGTTCTGCAAGCTGCTCGCGGAAGCCCGCCCGCCAGCCGAGGATCTGAGACGAGTACCCGTTCACCAACAGCAGCGCTGGATCGGCCGGATCGCCGTGAGTCTCGTAGTAAAGCCGAATCTCTGACGTTTCGCATTGCTCGCCCGAGTCAGGATCGGACGAATCAAACGTGTTGACGGTCGCATACGGCATCTTGGGTGCTGCTCCTGGTGGCGGCGCGGCTGGCGCTGCGCTTCCAGCGCCGAAGAGTCTGCCGCAAGAACCGCCCGTTGGGGCCAATCGCGTCACTCCGCCACGTCGTCGGTAGCCGGCCAGCGCACTGCAGGTCATAGACATGTCCGGCGGCGTCCTTTCGTTCGAACGATGCGGCGCTCTATCGTTCGAGCCATGCGGCGCATGCACATCGGACTGCAGGTTGACGACCTCGACGAGTCGATCGAGTTCTATTCCCGGCTGTTCGGCTGCGAGCCCACGCTGCGGCGCCCCGACTACGCCAAGTGGATGCTGGACGACCCCCGGGTCAACTTCTCGCTCGACGTTCACGGCGACGGGCAGCCCGGCTCGGCCCACTACGGCATCCAAGTCGAGTCGCCCGAAGAGCTGGCGGCGATGCGCGACCACATCGACGCGGCCGACCTGCCCCGCGCCGATCAGGACGACCTGGTGTGCGGCTACCAGCTGCAGCACAAGTCGTGGGTCACCGACCCCAACGGCCTGTGGTGGGAGGCGTTCTTCACCGAGGGTGTCGTCGACGGGGGCTACGGCACCGCCGAGATGCCCGATCCGTGAGCTACAGATACGCCGCCCGTGACCGGCGGCGACGCGGGCTGAGCGGGTTCGGGACGAACATCGGCACCGCGGCCTGATACTGCCGGTACGTGGGGTACCTCGACGCCGAGATGCGCTCGGTCAGTCGCGTCGAGACGGCAAACAGCAGCAACAGAACCAGGCAGCCCCCTGCGGTCCAGTGCCACAGGTCTCCTGACGCCGAGATGGCGAACAGGTAGAAGACCAGCCACATGCCCTGTTCGGCTGTGCAGTTGGGGTGGCGGCACCAGCGAAACAGCCCCGTGTCCAGGAACGGCTTCGCCACCGGCTCGCCCGCCGCGATCCGCCGTTGCTTGTCCTGCTGGAAGCGCCACATCTGCTGGTCCGCAACGGTCTCGATCACCAGCAGCCCCACGAACGCCACGATTGCGACGTAGTCCAGCCAGCCCAGCGGCACGTCCGCGTGCAGCCATGCTTGGTGCACTGGCGACGTGAACCACCACACGAGAGCCATCTGGCCGTACGACACGAAGAGCACGTTGAATGTCTGGAAGCCCACCTCGCCGATCTGCCAGCCGAGAATTCTCCGCTGGCAGATCTGCTCTCGGAGGTAGCTCCAGCGGTAGTCCTCGCTGTCGGGCCGCCACCCGCCCCGGCGGATGAGGTTGAAGGTGAGCCGCGCTCCCCACGCGCACGCCAGCGCAGTCATCACGGCGACCCGGCCCGAGCCGAGTCCCACCTCGGCGAGCACGATCCCGCAGTACAGCGCCGGCACGATCGACCACAGCCGGTCGACCCACGAGGCGTCCTGCGTCACGATCGACGCCATCCAGCACAACGCTGCCAACGCAGCGCACGCACCCAGCGCCACGCCGTAGGGGGTCCCGACAAGCGGATGGTCGATGTCGGGATAGACGGTCGCGCCGAGCACCGCCGCCACCGCGCCGATGGCGACAACCCCTGCCAAGCCGGGCAGGCCGACGCGGATCCACGGTGTCATTCGTCAGCCCGAGTGACCCGAATGACCCGGATGATGGTTGCTCGATCAGCCGGAACGACTCGGGCTTCCGAGCAGCAGTGCTCCGAAGCGGAACTCAGTTGCAGAAGCCCTCTGCGCTCACGCCGCGCTCGATGTAGCACATCAACGTGCCCTCGACGTTGCGCAGCGTGTAGCCGTCGCCGCCTTCGCTTGCCTGGGCGAACACGCGCAGCCGCAGACCTCGCAATGAGTCGTCCGGCGATCCGACCACGTCCATCGTGATCCCCGAGACCACGCCCGCCACAGGCGCTTCCGAAATCCTGACCCGTGGCTCGGGTTCTTCGGGCGCCAGCGCGTTGGCCACGAGCCGGCCGAGGCCCGTCAGCGTCTCGGCGCTCGGAGAATCGCCCAGGATCGCGACGACTTGCGGCGTGATGTCGAACGTCGTCCCCAGCGGCGCCACGTACTCGCTGCTGACCCAGCCGACCGTCTCATCCGCCTGAACCTCGAGCCAGATCGTGCCTGACTGTGAGCGTGTGGTGCCGGTAGGCACGAGACCGGTGGCCTGCGAATCCAGCCGGCCGATCACTTGTCCCTCGGGAGCGCTGCGCAGATTCAAGTTGCTGTCGTGGCCGATGCCGACCACCGACAGCACCAGTGGGCCGGGCTCATCGGAGTCCATGTCGCCCTCGGCAGTCGTGGTCGCCGTGACGATCTGCTGTGCGGCGGCCGTCGTGGGTGTCGGCGGCAAGGTCTGAACGGTGCCCAGGGTGGTGGTAGTGCGCACCGTCGGCGTCGTCGGTACCGGTGCCGCTGTCGTCGCGGCCACGGTCGCGGTCTCGGCTGTTTGGGTGTCGCTGGCATCGTCGTCGTCGACGGCGAGCACCAGCGCCACGATCGCCACGGCCAGCGCCAGCAGCGAGATGCCGAGCGGGAGCCGATCTCGCATCGCGATGAGGCCATCACCGGGCGGACGACCGCCGTCTGGGGGACCTGGGAATTCAGTTGGATCAGTCATGCGTGTCAGTCGTCCGTTTCATTCGAGAAGCTGTCGGCGTCGAGGGTGGGCCCCGAACGGCGGTGTCCACCAGGTGCGCCCGGCCCGCCGGTCCAGCCGGCGGCCGTGATGCGTTTGGAATAGCGGCGCACCAGCACCGAGCGTACGGCTATACGGGTCGGCGGGAAGAGCAATACCAGGCCGACTGCGTCGGTCAGAAAGCCCGGCGTCAGCATGAGCGCGCCCGCAACCAGGATCAGCACCCCGTCGACCAGCTCGTTGCCGGGGAGCTCTCCCCGTTCGAGGCGGGTGCGAATCTGGTTCAGCACGCCGAGCCCGGATCGGCGCACCATCCACGCGCCCACAACCGAGACGGCCAGCAGCAGCAGGATCGTCTGGCCGACACCCAGCCCGCCGGCCACCTGCACGATCACGTAGAGCTCCACCAGCGGCACTGACACGAGCAGAAGAATCAGCACCGCCAGCACGTCGCCCACCATACGGCCGTCCGGCAAGCGCGCTCTGTCAGGCTCGCTCAGCGGCCCAGGTTCACGCGGCCGGATTGACGAGACGCCCGACGAAGAGGACGGCCTGTGTCTCTCGGTGGATGATCGCCCACAGGAACGGCCGATCGGCAACAACGGTGAGATCTGGCGGCGGGGGCATCGACTCGAGGAACGCCATGGCCGTTGCTGCCGCCGCTTCGGTGCCCTTCTCGTCGACGATCACCTTGGCGCTGTGCAGCGCGGAAGTGATGAAGATGCCAGGAGCGATGCCGTCGAAGCCGGCCCCGGCGCAGAACCCCTGCGGGCACAGCCACTCGAAGAGATCAGCCGGCGGCAGCGTCTGCTCCCACTTCGGCATCGTCAGCTTGACCGTGCCCGAACGAGCGATGCTGTCCAGCTCAGCCAGTGCGGCAGCGTCGAGCGATGCTTCGACGGCAGCGAGACCGTCGCGTTCGTGGGGGACGATGAGCCACATGGCCAAGTCGCGGCCGACATAGGGCAGTTCCACGGCATCGGCACCGTCCATCCGGACATAGCGGCGATCCTTCGCTCTGTGATCGCGCATGAACGGCACCGTCACCGTCTGGCCGGTGTCGGTGGTGAATTGGCCATCGCCGGTGAGGTCTGCCAGGAAGGGTTTCAGCCAGTCCGCCTTGAGATAGACGGTGTTCACCAGGATCAGTTGCTGACCTTGGACCGTGCGCTGGTCGACGATCATGGGGATGAGTCCGCGGGTGCGCCCGGACACCCAGTCGTTGATGACGCCAGCCGCCTCGTCGCCGTTGGCGGTGTCGACCGGCTGCATCGTCGCGCCGTAGTGCGCGGCGGCCGTCTCGAGGAACTCGGCCCGCGGCGAGAACCCGTCATCGGGGAAGAGGCGGTTGGCGACTTCCACGGTGTTCGGCTCAACCGATGCCTCAGCCAGCGATAGATCAACCGCGCTGGCGGCGCTGTGGCTGCCCTGCTCGGGGAACCCGAAGATCGCGTCGAGCGCCGCGGCGCTGCTGGCCGAGGCACCTGCCCGGCTCAGGCTGAACGCGACACCGATGCTCATCGGGCTCGACACGGCGTTGCCGTCGAGGTGCCGGTGGAAGTCCCATCCGGCTGCATTGACCCCGGCGACCCACTCAGCCGTCGGAGCATCAGGGTCGGCCGGCAAACGATTAGCGACCAGCTCGACAACTGTGGTGGCGGTGGGATCCGCAGCGGTAGCGCTGGCGACGGAAGCCGTCGCCGCGGGCGCGTCTGTTCCGCCGGCTGCGGGGCCAGTCGACCCGGGAGCCGCCGTATCGGCAGGGGCCATCGCCGCTGGCGCGCCTGCACCGTCTTGCCCGCCGCCGCCGGCCGCGGGGTCCGTGGTGTCCGTCGAGAAGCCGCACGCCGCCGCCACGAAGCAGAACAGCACCAGCGACGCGATCGGTCGCATCCGCACCCCGCTCACCTTACGGCCGGTCCCCGGCTGGTTGACCGCGGCTGCTGTCGCGCGCCCCTTCGGCAGTCGAACATAACGTCGACGCCTGCGAGGACCGTCTCGTCGCTGCCGGGCGCGGCGACCGAGCGCTAGTTGACGCCGCCGGGGCGTTCGTCCCGAAGCGGCGCGTCGGTGCGCGCCGCGACCTCGTCGAACGACCAACCGGGCGCAATCTCGATCACCGCAAAGCCCTCGGGAGTCACGTCGACCACAGCAAGATCGGTGTAGACGCGGCTCACCACCCCGGCGCCGGTTAGCGGGTACGAGCATTTCTCGACCAGCTTGGGCGTGCCGTCACGCGTGCAATGCGTGGTCATGACGCGCACGACCCGCACGCCCGACACGAGATCCATCGCTCCGCCGACGGCGGGAATGGCATCGGATTGACCCGTCGACCAGTTGGCGAGATCGCCGTTGGAGGCCACCTCCATGGCACCGAGGACGCACAGGTCCAGGTGCCCGCCTCGCACCATGGCGAAGCTGTCGGCGTGATGGAAGTAGGAGGCGCCGGGATTGGCCGTGACCGGCTTCTTGCCGGCATTGATGAGCTCGGGGTCAACAGCATCGGGCGCCGGCGCCGGCCCCATCCCCAGCAGGCCGTTCTCGGTATGCAGCACGATCTCGCGCCCCTCGGGCACGTACTGCGCGATCAACTCGGGCATGCCGATGCCGAGGTTCACATAGGAACCGTCGCCGATGTCCTGCGCGGCGCGCTCGGCAATCTGGTCTCGTGTCAGGCCCGACGGCGGCGTGCTCATGGGTAATGCGCTCCCTGGGCGACCAGGTCGAATTCTTGTGCAGGATCGGCGATGTGCACGACACGGTTGACGAAGATCCCCGGCGTGATTACCGTCTCGGGGTCGAGCGAACCCGGCGCATCCACCAATGCAGCCTGCACCACCGTCGTCCGTGCAGCCATGGCCATGATCGGCCCGAAGTTGCGGGCCGTCTTGTTGAACAGAAGATTGCCGTGCCAGTCGGCCGCGCCAGCCTTGATCAATGCCCAGTCGGCCCGCAGCGCGTGCTCGAGCACGTGCGGCACGCCGTCGAAGGACCGCTGCTCTTTGCCGTCGGCCAGCTCGGTCGCGGCTCCCGTCGGCGTGTAGAAGGCCGGGATGCCCGCCCCGCCGGCCCGGATGCGCTCGGCGAGCGTGCCCTGGGGGACCAGCTCGAGTTCGACGCGGCCAGCCCGGTACACGTCAGCGAAGACGGTCGAATTCGAGCTGCGCGGGTACGAGCCGATGATCTTCGCAACCTGGCCGCAGCGGATGAGCGCCGCCAGCCCGACCTGCCCGTTGCCGGCGTTGTTGGAGATGACTGTCAGGTCCGAGGCGCCTTGGTCGATCAGGGCGTGGACGAGCTCGATGGGGCTGCCGGCCTCGCCGAAACCGCCGATCATCACCGTCTCGCCGTCGGCGATCTCAGCAACGGCCTCCGCTGCGCTCGCAACCCGCTTGTCGATCATCGAGCCTGCCGCATCGCGCTAGAGATCGAGTCCGACGGCCGCGACCGGGGTCGTCATCTGCATCTGCGGGGGCGATCCCATCAGCGGTCCGAACGCAGCCATCGCCTCTTGCATTGCCGGCGTCTGGCCGTGGTGCTGCATTGACTCCGCATCACTCATCAACGCGAAGAACCAGAACGTGTTGCCCTCGCCCCGGTGGTACGAGTAGATCTCCACGCCCGGCTCGTCGCGGGCGGCCTCGACCATCGAAGCCAGCACGGCCTCCATCTCGTCGGCCTTGCCGTCCTGGCAGTCGAAGCTGCCGATCACCGTTGCTTTGCCCATGGCCGTGCTCCTCGGTAGTTCGGGTTGTCCCCGGCTGAGTCTGCCTGAGCCTGAGCGCCGTCCGCGTCAGGCGCGCCAAGCAGCAGGATCGGCGTCGTCACCCAGCACTGCAAACACCACCACGGCGCTCATCGCACGCCGCCGCTCAGCCGCCGGCCCACAGTGGCGGCGTCGGCATCGGGCCGCGGGCCGCTTCGTACGCGGCCGCCAGCGTCAGCGACAGGGTCTCGTCGCCGCCCCGGCACATGAACTGGATCGACGTCGGCAAGCCGCCCCCCGGTCCCGCCGGCGACACACCGGTCGGCACGGTCGTCGAGCACAGCGCCAAGAAGTTCGCCGCCCGGGTGAACAACGCCGGCGTATTGGTCTCGTCGGCTTCGTCCACGGGCAGCGGCAGCATCGGCGTGGTCGGCGTCACCATCGCATCGAAGCCTTCGAACGCCTCGGCGAACTCGGCCAGGTCGACACGCCGCTGCACCATCGCCGCGATGTACTCGCTGGCCGAGATGCTGGCCCCCGGCAGCACTCTCGCCCGCACCCGCTCGTCCACCTTCGAGGCCGGGTTCTCCATCATCTCGCCGTAGTAGTGGTACGACTCGGCGGTCACGATCACGAAGCGGGTGTTCTTCATCTCCTCGAACGACGTCGGCGGGTCGAAGGGCGCCACCTCGGCGCCCATCCCGGCCAGCAGCTCGAGCGCAGCGTCGTAGGCAGCGAGCTGCGCGGCATCCACACCCGCACGCTCGGCATCGCTCAAACAGCCGATGCGCCGCCCGCCCAGGCCGCCCTCGAGCGCCGCCCGAAGCGCCCCGTAGCGACCAGCACCGGCCAGCCAGTGACGTTCGACCTCGGCCGGCGACGTGCCCAGCATGGCATCGAACATGAGCGCCGCATCCAGCACCGTGCGAGCCAGCGGCCCCGGCGTGTCCAGCGTGTGCGACAGGGGGACGATGCCGTCGATCGGCAGCAGGCCCTCGGTGGTCTTCAGCCCGACGATCCCGCACAGCGCTGCCGGCAGCCGCACCGACCCGCCCGTGTCGGTCCCCACCGCGCACGGCGTCATGCCCGAAGCCACCGCCGCGCCCGACCCCGACGACGAGCCCCCCGGCGTGCGCAGCACCGCCGGATCCCACGGGTTCCACGGCGTTCCCATGTGCTGATTGGTGCCCCAGCCGCCCATGGCGAACTCGACGGTCTTGGTCTTGCCTAGCAGGATCCCTCCGGCATCCAGCAGTCGCTGAGCGATCACCGCCGTCGCTGGCGAGACCCGATCGGCCCACTCGGCCGATCCCGCCGTGGTCACCCGACCCTCCACGTCCACGATGTCCTTCAGCGCGAAGGGCACCCCGAAGAACGGCCCCAACGACGCACCCGAGTCCCGCGCCGACGCCACCGCCACCTCGGCAGCCCCGGCCGCTGCCCGCGCCTCGTCCGGATACACCGCCTGCCAGGCCCCGACCCGTCCATCCAGCGCCCCAATCGCCGTCAGGCACTCCTCGGCGGCCTCGACCGGCGACCGGGACCCATCCCGGTAGCCCGCCGCCAGATCAGCAATCGTCGCCGTCACACTGCCCCCAACTCACGAATCTCGCCATCGGCCCTCCGCGACAAGCAACCGGCAGTCTCGCGCCACTCAGCCCGACGCTGCCGGTTCGCACGCGCCCGGACGGTCATTCGACGAGCCGATGCCGCAAGCGCCGAGGCCAGCACTGCGCCAGCGCAATTCCCCTTACGCCCGGAAGCTGCCGCGCCGCCCCCCGGGATTCTCGCGGGGTCCGTAGTAGCCGAAGGTCCAGCCCGGCAATTGCTCCCACTCGATGCGTCCGATCGCCTCCGCATAGCGCTCGGTCGCGGCGATCAGCGCATCCTCGGCGGCGTAGTCGAACGGATCCTGCAGCCGGGTCGCCGCGCCGGCGTCACCGGGAAGGTTCTCAGCCTGCCATCGCACGGTCCGCCGCAGCCCCTCCTCGGGATCCATCTTGTCGCGATAGCCGAGCTGCTGGCGGATCTTCTCAGTGCTGAGGATCGAATGCGCCGACGAGTGATTGAGCAGGAACGGCCCGCCGGTCGCGGCCAGCTCGCCCGGCACCGAGACGAGCTCGAAGGGGTTGCCGAGCTCGTCGCCGACGATCTGCGCGATCTGCGCGTACGTGAACTGCCGATCGTCGCCCACGTTGTAGATCTCACCCGCCGACGCATCGATGTGATCCACCGCCAGCAGCACCGCCGAGGTGGCGTTCTCGACGAATGCCGACGTTGCGACGGTGAGCCCACCGTCGGGCACGATGACCCGCTGCCGGCCGTCGAGCGCACGCTTCACCAGCGTCCACTCCCGCGGCAGCACCTGGTTGGGGCCGTAGATGTACGGGTACCGGAAGTGCGTTGCATCGGGGTGCAGCGAGAACGTCAGCTCCTCCGACTCGGCCATCTTGAGCGGCTTGGGCCCCGAGCGCTCATCGCCGACCAGCAGGGCGTCCTCGCTCGTCGGCACCGCCATCCCTTCGGGAAACTCGACCGCAGGTTCGGCGTACCCGCTGTACACCGGCACACCGCCGATGGAGATGAGACGTGGCGTGCGGCCGACGAGCACCTTGACGATCGACCGCAGCCGGCCGTACATCGCAAAGACCACATCGAAGTTGCGGCCCTCGATCGACGAGCGGAACGCATCCTCATCGAAGGGATCGGTGTGGATGTGCTCGAGATGGTCGGGAATGGTGTCGACCTCATGGCGCCCGGTGTGCAGGATCGTCACGGTGTGACCACGGTCGACCAGACCGTTCACGATGTGGGGTCCAGTCGGCCCCGTCCCCCCAATGACAAGGATGTCCATCCCGTCAGCTTGGTTCACCGTCGACGCCGACGCTCAGTCCCGGTGCACTTCGGGCGGCGTCGGCACGGCCCGGGTCAGCCAGCACGCTGCGGTGTCATCGCGTCGCAGACCGCATGCGTGCTCCCAGCCGACCGAGACCGACGCGAACGGACCCTCAGGCACCTCCATGTCGGCCTCGGTCACATCGCCCCAGCACTGAACCGAACCGTTGACCCGCACGCCGCAGCCGTAGTCCTGACTCAGCGACACATCCAGGAACCCGCCAGCGGGTGGCTCTGCCTGGCCCGTCTCGTTGAAGCCCCAGCACGTCAGCTCACCGTCGAGCCCGATGGCGCAGGCGGTGGCCCAGCCCGCTGCCACTCCGAGGAACTCCTTGTCCGGCACCCGGGTCTGGCCGAAGCCGTCGTCGCCCCAGCACCGGACTGTCCTGTCATGCCCCGAAGCGCATGAGAAATGACCCCCTGCGGACACCTCTACGAATGTGCCCGATGGCGCGTCGAGCTGGCCGTAGCGATCGTCGCCCCAGCAGGTCACGGTCTCGTCCGAGAGCAGCCCGCAGGCGTGTTCCTGACCGGCGGTCACCCGGTCGAAGGTGCCTGAGGGAGGCCTGCTGGCGCCGTAGTTGCTGTAGCCCCAGCACCTGAGGACGCCGTCGGTGCGCGCTCCGCACGAATACAGGGCACCGGCCGACACATCCCAGTAGAGGCCTGGCGCCGGCGACGCGCGATCCCACACGTCCGCGCCCCAGCATTCGACTCGCGCGTCCGAGCGGATCCCGCATGAGTGACCGCTGCCTGTGGAGATTCGGCCGAAGGTGCCGCCGGGCGCGTCGATCACGTCGCCGAGGTCGTGTCCCCAGCAGGTGAGCACGTCCTCGGTCGTGACGCCGCAGGTCTGCAAGCTGCCTGCTGACACCGACCTGAAGGGCCCCTCCGGCGGGTCAGTCTCGCCAGCCTGGTCCGCTCCCCAGCAGCTGACGCTGCCCGTGACTCGCAGCGCACACGATGTCAAAGATCTCGCCGATACCGAGGAGAAGCTGCCGCTGGGCGCAACCGTGCGTCCCGGGCCGTTGTAACCCCAACAGGTGAGCTGCCCGGTGCTGCGAACTCCGCAGCTGTGGACGTTGCCCGAGGAGACATCCAAGAACGTGCCTGTCGGCGCTTCAGCCTGTTCCGCGTCGTTCAAGCCCCAACACGCCAGCGTGTCATCCGAGCGCACACCGCAGGCGTGATACGAGCCGGCTGATACCTGGGTGAACTTGCCCGTAGGCGGCTCAGCCTGCCCGAACCTGTTGTTGCCCCAACACCTCAACGTGTGGTCGGTCCGCAGACCGCACGTGAAGCCATCGCCGGCGGATACCCTCGTGAAGTCGCCAGACGGAGGTTCGGACTCCCGGTCGGCGTTGCGCCCCCAGCAGGCGAGCGTGAGGTCGTAGCGGACAGCGCATGAGTGACCGGAAGTGCTGACCGACACTTGCCCAAACTCACCAGCGGGCGGTTCGGCTTGGCCGTACGTGTTGCGCCCCCAGCAAATCAGCGAGTAGTCGCCGCGGACCGCGCAGGCGTGCAGGCCGCTTGTCGAGACCGATTCGAACCACTCGACGGGAGCGGCCGCCGTGCCGGTCAGCTCACCGCTCGGGGCCTCACCGTCGGCGGGGGCCGCATCCGAGGTCGTAATGGGGGCCGGAGTCGCCATGGAGGTCGTGGCGGAAGCCGGAGCAGTCGCGGCCCGTGCAGGAGCGTCGACGCCATCGATCTCGGCACCGTCGTCATCCCCGCTGTCAAACAGCCACCTCGATGCAAGCAGGACGACGGCACCCAAAACCACGAGTGCACCAACCAGCTGGATCCAGCTCACTGCTGGTCCGTCGGCGTCCTCGTCCATGCCGCCGATCGTACGACCGCCCGCTCGCGCGTACCCCGGCCCAGCAGACGAGCCCAATCGGCGCGCACCTCTGCTAGCTCAGGCGGCTACGGGGTCGTCGTCCTCGGCGTTGGAGGTCTGCTGCCAGTGCTCGAGGCCGTGGGTTAGGTTCGGCGGCGGCGCGGCGCATTGACGAGGGGGCTTGCGATGGTTGATGAGATGGACAGCCATGAGCTCGACAAGATGCGGGGGCTGACGTTCCTGTGGGTGGTGCTGCTGGCTGGCGGCCTAGCGCTGATGTTCGGCTTGACGCAATGGGGCCTGCTCGACGACGTTCCGATAAGCGAGAGCGCGGCCATCGCCGTGGGTACCAACAACGGCATCGGCATCGTCGCGTTCGGCGGGTGGAATGCCATCGGCATCGTGTCCATCGGAGGTGCGAACTCCATCGGGATCATCTCGATCGGCGGGCTCAACAGCATCGGGGTGATCTCGTTCGGGGGTCTGAACTCGGTGGGCTTCCTCGCCCACGGCGGCCTCGGTGCCTTCGGTGCTCGCAGCACACGGTTCCTCGCGTGGTCGCCGCTCAAGATGCGCGGCGGCCAGCCCTGCTGAATGGACGTGCATCTGCCCGCAGACGGCTCGCTTGGCCGGTGTACCTCACCGGAGCACTCGGTTGTGAAGACTGCCCGGCAGTGCCGTTCGAGGCGTCAGCGGTGACAGCGGTCGAGTCGGGAGCGCCGCAGGGGCCGTTGGCGGGCATCCGCGTCGTCGAGATCGCCACGTTCATTGCCGCGCCCGGCGGTTCGCATCTGCTGGCGTCGCAGGGTGCCGAGGTCATCAAGGTGGAAGACCTAGTGGTCGGCGATCCGCTGCGCATGTTCGGGTCGAGCCGCAACGGCATGTCGGGCTGGTTCGCCAACATCAACGCCGGCAAGCGCTCGCTCGCCATGGACATCGCCTCGCCCCAGGGCCGCGAGCTGATGGCCGACCTGCTCGCCACCGCCGACGTATTCGTGCAGGCGTACCGCCCCGGCGTGGCCGAGCGGCTCGGCATCGGCGAGGCCGACGTGCGCAAGCGCAACCCCGACGTCATCTACGTGTCGATCAGCGGGTTCGGCCGTGACGGGCCCTATTCGAAGCGCCCTGCCTACGACGCCGTCATCCAGGGCTGGTCGGGCATTGCGGCGGTGCAGGGCGGCGACGACGAGCCGCAGTTCGTGAAGAGCTTCATCCCCGACAAGGTCACCTCACTGACGTGGACCCAGGCCGTGTGCGCGGCGCTGTTCGCACGTGAACGCACCGGCCAGGGAGAGCACGTGGAGTTGTCGCTGCTCGATTCGGCGGTCAGCTTCATGTGGCCCGACGCGATGATGGACCACACGGTGCTGTCCGACGACGCCGACCACCGCCCGAACCTGCTGGCCGACTACCGGCTGCTGGCGTGCCGCGACGGCTACGTGGCCATCATGCCGCTCACCGATGCCCACTGGAAGGGCGTCGCCGATGCGTTCGAGCGGCCCGACTTGCTCACCGATCCTCGCTTCGCCGAAGCCGGACTACGCGCAGCGCACTTCGGCGACATGATCGACACGCTCGGCGAAGTGGTGGCCGATGTGGCCCGCGACGAGGTGGTCGAGCGGCTCATCGCAGCCGACGTGCCGGTGGCGCCGGCGCTGCGTCCCGACGAGATCGCCGCCGACCCGCAGGTGCAGCACTCCGGTGTGGTGCGGGAAGTCGACCACCCGATCGTCGGCCCGATCCGCCAGCACCGCCCCGCGGCACTGTTCGCAGGCGGCATGCCCGAGCTGCGCCACGCCGTCGAGCGCGGCGCCGACACCGACCAGATTCTGAGCGAGCTCGGCAGGACGGCCGACACCATCGCCGAGCTGCGCGCCTCAGGCGTGGTCCGCTAGATGCTGAGCCGAGTCGCGAAGCCTTCGGGACACGCCTGCGGAGTGCGCCAGCCGTAGCGGTGCGTTAGGAATAGCGAGATGACCGTCACCGAGGCAGAAGGTGCTGCCGCTTCGGGTAGTCCGCCCCCCGATCTGCGCATCGACGAGCACGCCGGTTCGGTGCTGGCTGAGCACGCCGCCTGGAACGAACAGCACCGCCACCTGTCCGAGCACTCCTTGTCGGCCCTGCGCGACTCGGGAGCGCTGCGGCTGCTGGTGCCCGGCCGGGTCGGCGGCGACGAGCTGACGTTCGCCGACATGGTGGCCAACGTGCGCGAGGCCGCCCTCTACGATGGCGCCGCGGCCTGGGTGCTGATGGTGCTGGTCGGGCACAGCTGGATGCTCGGCTCCATGAGCGAAGACCTCCAGGACGAGGTGTACGGGGCCGACCTCGACGCGATCGTGCCGGGCTCGCTGGCGCCGGTGGGCTCGGCCACCGAGTGCGACGGCGGCTGGCTCGTCGACGGGCGTTGGCCGTTTACGAGCGGAGCGGCCTGGGGCGATTGGTTCCTGCTGGGTTCGCAGGTGCTCGAGCCGGGGGAGCGGCCGCGCTTGATCCACGTGGTGATGCCGCGCTCCGACATCACCGTCGACGACAACTGGTACGCGATCGGCCTGCGCGGCACCGGCTCGTGCGATGTCACCGCCGAGCAGGCCTTCGTGCCAACTCACCGCATGCTCGACTCCGGCGAGCTGCTCGGCGCCCGCTCGCCGTGGTCAGCCCGCCACCGCACGTCGCTGTACCACACGCCGGTCCTGCCAGGGCTGGCGGTGCATGTCGCGGCGACCGCGCTCGGGCTCGCACGGGCCGGACTCGACGATGCCGCCGACCGCTTCGGCGTCCAGGACGATCGCTACATGGGCACGGCCAAGTCGCGCCGGCCGGGGCTGCACATGCGCCTCGCTGAGGCCAACACCGAGGTGCGCTCCGCCGAGATGCTCATCGACGACACCATCGGGCTGCTGCGCCGGGCCGCCGAAGGCGACGATTCCAAGGCGCTGCGGGCCCACGCCAAGTACCAAGGCAGCTACGCCATCGAGCTGTGCCGCCGGGCGCTCGACCGGGTCACCACGGCTGCCGGCGGGCGGGCTGTGTTCGACGGCAGCCGCCTGCAGCAGGCCTTCCGCGACGTCACGATGGCCTCCCAGCACCAGGTCGCCGATCTCGACACAGTCGGCGAGGCGTACGGCCGCACCCGCCTCGGCATGGACCCCGGCCCCCACCCGCTGTAAGCAGAAAACCCCACGCTGTCTGGCAGTATTGGGCGCTCAGGCATGACAGCGCAGTGCAAGGGAGCTTGATGAACTTGCGACCCAAGCGGCGACGATCAACCCCGAAACTGCTGGCGGCCATCATCGCCGCAGCAGTCCTCGTCATCAGCGCGTGCGGCGGTTCGCCCGACCAAGAAGTGATCGCCGGCAACCAGGCCGACGGTCTGGCCGACGTAGACAAACCAGATCCGTCCGAGCTCAGCGCCCGGGAACTGGTGATAGCGGCCATGAACGCTGAACACACCGAATCCAGCCGAGTCAGCACCACCACCGACGCGGGCGACGCCGACGGCGTGGCGCAGGAGCAGTACTCCGAAATCGACGAGCACAGCAACACGCGCACGATCACCCGTATTGGGGTGGGACTGGACGACCCTGAAGCGCAGGCCTCCGTCGAGATTCTCACGGTTGATGATGTCGTGTACGCCCGGGTCAGCATGCCCGAGGAGCTGCTCGACGACGTTCCCGAGGAGCAGCTCGACGAGTTGGGCATCGAGTTTCCCGACGGTTGGCTGACGATGGGCCGTGAAACGATGGAGTTGCTGGGCCTCAACTGCGGCCCGCCGGTGCCGGCTTCGGGGCCTGGCAGCGACGAGTGCGTGCCGCCGAACGATTTGTCCGGGATGGCGGACTTCGTGCTCGAAGCCACCATCGTCGGCCGCGAAACTGTGCGCGGCGTCGAGACGATCAGGGTTCAGTCTGTGCTCGACTTCAAGTCGCTGATGGAAGAGGCCCTCGGCGAAACCGTCGATGGCGGCTTGATGGCACTGACGCTGGCGATGATGCCCAGTGAGGTGCCCATCGAGTTGTGGGTTGACGATGATCTCCGGACACATCGCATGAGCATGGAGCTCACGCTGAACTTCGAGGCGTTGAGCGAAGCGCTCGGGGAAGAGATCGACGAGACACCGACGGTGGCCATTGTTATGGAGATCTACGACTTCGGTGCCGACATCACCATCGAGGCACCGTCGCCCGACGAGATCGTCGGCGAGTTCGGTGAATGGCTCGAAGACTTGGGATTCGCGGACTTCATTGAGGATCCGCTCTCCACGGCGTAGCTGTCAGCTCCGGCACGGGCCCGAACATGTGACCAAGTGCGGACATGACCTACTGAGATACTGGCCGAAGGCCGGTTCGTGTCTGCGGTGTCCAGCAGATGGCGCCGCCGCTCCGGCGAGGAGATGATGAACGTGAAGGCTCGCACGGCGAGGCTCGCGACGGCTGTCGCGGCCGTGGCGCTCGTTGCCGCTGCATGCAGTGGCGCCAGCGACGGAGATGGGGGAGATGCCGCTACGCAAGCGACATCTGCGCCGGCGACTACCGCAGTCCCGCCGACCAGCCCGGCGCCCACAACAGCGGCGCCACCGACCGCATCTGCCAGCGAATTGCCGACCGATGCGATGGGCTTGCTGATCGCTGCAATCGAGAACAGCG
Organism: Candidatus Poriferisodalis sp.; assembly: GCF_965204195.1. Taxonomy (GTDB): domain Bacteria; phylum Actinomycetota; class Acidimicrobiia; order Acidimicrobiales; family Poriferisodalaceae; genus Poriferisodalis. The sequence continues at coordinate 3,347,017 of NZ_OZ241975.1, read as the reverse complement.
CCGAGCGGTCGGTGCGCGGCGACATGCGCTTGGACATGGCCGAGATGGCCAGTGTGGCCGTGCAGTTCGAAACCGACGGCAACCAAGACCAATCGATAACGATGCAATTCGGGGAGATGATGGGACCCGACGGCGAGGGTCTCGGCATCGAGATCCGGTTCGTTGCCGGTGTTCAGTATCTGCAGTTCGTGGTTCCCGAGGGGATGCAAGGTCTCGTTGGCGACGCGATGCCCGAGGGCTGGTTCACGCTGGACGCAGAGGCGGCCTCCGCAATGGGAGTGGTGTGTCCCTCGCCTGTGCCCGGCGGTGCGCCGGTTGGCGGTGCGTGCCCGCTTCCGAATGACAACACCTTTCTTATTCAGCACGTGACCAGCGCCGAGATCGTCGGTCAGGACGACCTCGACGGGCTGGCTGTTTCTCACGTCCGGTTCACCGCCGATGCAGCGGCGCTAGCGGCAGCAACCATCGCCAGGTCCGTAGGTGGCGATAGCGCCGGAGGCGTCATCCCATTCGGCGGGGACTCCGGCCCCGACGAGTTCATCTTCGATGTCTGGGTCGACGGCGATGGCCTGATCAGGCGCCTGAGCGTCGACTTGGGCGCCGTCATGGAAGAACTCATCGGCGATCCCATGTTCGATATCACCAACGTGATCGACTTCTACGACTACGGCGCCGACATCACCATCGAGGCACCGCCCGCAGGCGAGATCGTCGGCGATTTTGGCGACATGATGGGAACGGGATTCGGAGCCGGTTGACACGACAGCAGCGATGTCGTCGATAGCGACTGACGCGCTGTCATTGTCGCTGACGGCGGTGCTGTCGGCGCGGCCTGTTGCTGCGCTGAGACCGCCATGAGCTTGATAGAAGTAGGTCATGACGGCTACTGGTTCCTCCCCTGCCACGTCGCCGAGCGGTGCCGCATCCGAGCACTGCCGGCAGGAGGTCGATGAGGCCGTCGCCGGGGTCGTATCGGCTGCCACACCCGGCACGCCGACACATCGCATCCGCAGGTCACGATGGGTCGCGGCGCTAGTGGCGCTGTTTCTCGTCGCTACTGCGTGCACCGGCGGCGCTGACGACGACCGTGCAGCGCTTCCGACGGATGCAATGGAGCTGCTTCGAACGGCATTCGAGAACAGCGCCACCCGATCCGCCCGAGGCGACATGCGCATGGACATGGGCGGCTTCGTCAGCGCATCTGCCCAGTTCGAGAGCGACCACGACCAGAACATGTCGATGGTGATGAACCTTGAGTGGGCGAGTTATGCCGACATGCCTGGGTTCGGCTTCGAGATGCGATTGGTCGACGACGTCACCTATATGCGGTACATCCTCTCCGAGGAAATGCAAGACCTCGCTGGCGATGTGCTGCCCGAGGGCTGGCTTACGCTCGACTCAGATTTCGCTGCTGCCGCGGGCATCATTTGCGCCTCACCGCTGCCTGGCATTACAGCGGATGACGGATTGTGCCGGGCGCCCAACGACAACCTGTGGATGATCGAGCACGTAACAGACGCGGAGGTGATCGGCGGCGAGGTCATCGACGGCGTTTCGATGACACATGTGCGCCTGACGCTGGACTACGGCGCCGCGATGGATTCGTACGTCGACGAGCCCCAAGACGGCAACGCCTTGACGCCGTACCTCGGTTTCATGCATATCGACGAGGTCGCCGTCGACATGTGGATCGACGATGACGGGCTGACCCGGCGCATGAGCATGGACTTAGGCTCGATGATGCAGGACGCCGTCGATGGTCTTGTCGATGATCTCGACGAAGCTGACATTGAAGGCGACGGAAGCGATCTCGACGAATTTCTCGATCTCGTCGTGTCCAATACCTCCAATGTCACCGAGTATTTCGACTATGACGCGGACATCACGATCGAGGCGCCCCCGGAAGACGAGATCGTCGGCGATTTCGGCGACCTGATGGGCCCTTTGCTTGACGCGAGCTGATTCTGGGCGACAGTCTCGTGGCCCCTGCCGACCGGTCCGCCTTGTTCCGCAAGGATCACGCTCGAACCCTGGCATCAGGCGCGTGTCAGACTGCCGCGTAGACAGCAGCCTGAACGGGGAGCAGCGATGTCGTTGGAATGGGAGACCGTGCGGGTGGACGGCGACGGGCCGGTGCGCCACTTGGTGCTGAACCGGCCCGAGGTTCACAACGCCGTCAACTCCCAGCTCATCGCCGACGTTCACGCCGCCTGCCTGGCGCTGGACGCCGACCCGAGCGTGCGGGTGGTGATCGTGCGCGGCGAGGGCCGCAGCCTGTCCTCAGGGGCCGATCTGAAGCAGGGGCGCGGCACCAGTCTCGATGCCATGCTCGGCTCCAAGGCGGGCGCCCGCATGTACGACACGCTGATGCACCTCAACGCGATCACGATCTGCCTCTGCCACGGGTACATGATCGGCGGGGGAGGGGTGCTGCCCGCTGCGTGCGACTTCCGCATCGGCAGCTCGTCGATGAGCCTGACGCTCAACGAGGTCAGCATCGGCTTCAACCTCACGTGGCATTCGGTGCCGGCGCTGGTCAACCTGGTGGGGCCGCACCGGGCCAAGGAGATGCTGATTCTCGGTCGCACCTACGGGATGGAAGAGCTCGATTCGTGGGGTTTCTTCACCGAGACCGTGTCTGGCGACGATGAGTTGGTGCCGGCCGCCGAGCGACTGGCTGAAGCTGTCGTGAACCAGCCGCCGGTGCCGGTCACGTCGTCCAAGGCATCCATCAACGCGCAGGCGATGCCGCTCGGCCGGGCGATCAACCACCTCGACCACGTCGCCGTCGGCTACATGGGCAAGAGCGAGAGCTCGCGCGCCGCCGTGCGCAGCTACTTCGACCGGGACGATCCCGACGCCCGCACCTGGTCCGACGACTGACGGGGACCGCTCGGCGCGACGCACCTGCGAGGATGGACGCGTGACCGAGCGGCGCAATGCCTCGTCGCCGACTGGGGCGGACGGCGAGCGAGACGCCTCTGCGTTCCCGGGTGCCGCTTCAGGCGACAACGATGAGCAGACCGGGGCGCCAGATGTGCGCTCGGTGCAGCGGCGTGACTGGGGCTGGCCGAACCAGCGCACGTTGCTGCTGTACCTGCTGGGCGGGCTGCTGATCGCGGCAGTCCCCGTGGTGGTGGCGCGCTTCGTCGACCAGCCCCCTGGCGACACTTACACCATCGACATACCGCCCGGAACGGCCGCCGCCATCGCAGCCGGCGAGGATGTGGAGGTCGTTCCCGACGAGCTGGACCTCACGCTGCGCGACGTGCTGATCATCGTGAACCGTGACTCGGTGGCACACACCATCGGCCCGTTCGAGATCGGTCCGGGCGAGCAATCCGAGCACTCGTTCAACGAGGTGGCTGCCATCAGCGCCTACTGCTCGCTGCACCCTTCCGGCAGCATCAGTATCTCCATCGGCGAGTAACTGAGGCTTCGAAGAATCAAATCCGCAAGCCCAGATGCCACAGCGGGCTCACGTGACTCTCTACGACTCCCTGCAGGCCGGCAGAGCCTCATCTGCAAACTGCGCGACGGCGTCCTCGGGCCGGCCCATGCGCAGTGCCGCCGTGTTGATCAGCAGTCGCTGCACACCGTGGTCGCGGTACACCTCGAGCCCTTCGAGCCCCTCGCGGTGATAGTTCCAGTACGCGGTCAGCGCCAGCTCGGCCGGGTCGCGCCCCTGCCGGTCGCACTCGGCGTGCATCTCGCCGATCAGGCGCTTGAAGTCGTCGAGGTCCTTGTGGATCACGTACCAGCCGTCTCCCCGCGCCACCAAGCGGCGGATGGCAGGCGGCGTGGTGCCGCCGATGAGCAGCGGCATGCGGGGCCGCTGCGCCGGTGTCGGCAGCATGGAGAACCCAGTCCAGTCCAGGAACTCGCCCTGGAAGTCCACGTCCTCGCCGGTCCACGCGGCGGTCATGGCGTCGATGTACTCGTCGGCCCGGGCGCCCCGGCGGCCGAACGGCACGCCGAGCGCGTCGAATTCCTCCTCCAGCCAGCCCACCCCGATGCCGAGCTCCAGCCGCCCGCCCGACAGGTGGTCGAGCGATGACGCCTGCTTGGCGAAGTACAGGGCGTTGGCCTGGGTGACGATGTTGACGCCGGTACCGAGCCGCAACCGCTCGGTGGCCCCGGCGACGAAGGTCAGCGCGATGAACGGGTCGGTGAAGCCTGCGTCCGTTGGGAGGCCCAGCTTGCCGCTGGGGTTGTACGGGTACCGGCTCTCGTAGTCGTGCGGCACGATCACGTGCTCGAACGTCCAGACCGACTCGTACCCGAGCTCCTCGAGCTGCTGGGCGAACGACCGCAGGTACCCGGGGTCGAGATAGGCGGCCGAGTTGATGGGGGTGATGCCGACGTGCATCTGCGGGACTGTACGCAACACCCGTAGCGGGTGCCGGTGGCCCCGCTGGTCCCGCCGAGCCGGCCAGTCTGCAGAGCCCGCCAGTCCGGCGCTCCGCGCAGTCGTGCATGCAGCGGCCCGGTGCGCCAAGCTGTTGCGGTGCGGGAGGGGACAGTGTTCGCGGTACAGCGCGCCTCCGCGTACACGCGCGCCGACCAGGAGCGCGTCCAGCGGCGCACGGTCGTGGTGCTCATTGCCAGCCAGGCCGCCGGCGGCTTCGGCCTGGTGGCCACCTACATCGTGAGCGCCCTGCTGGCCGAGGACATCACCGGCAGCTCCACGCTGGCCACGATCGCCGCGAGCAGCCTGTCCATCGGCTCGGCCTCGGTCGCGGCGCCCATGTCGAAGCTCATGAACAAGTACGGCCGCCGTTCGGGCCTGCGCTTCGGCTACCTGGTGGGCGCGGGGGGCGCCACGCTGGCCGTGCTGGGGGCGATCCTGCTCAGCTACCCGCTGCTGTGCCTGGGCGTGTTCGGCGCCGGCGCCGGCAACGCCGCCAACCTGGCGACCCGCTACGCCGCGTCCGACCTGGCGCAGGAGAACCGGCGCGCCAGCACGATCAGCATGATCGTGTGGGCCACCACGTTCGGGTCGTACACCGGCTCGGTGGTGTCGGGCTATGCGAGCGAAGTGGGCGTCTCGCTGGGCCTGCCCGACAAGACCGGTTCCTACGTGTTCGCCGGCGTGATGTTCCTGCTGGCAGCGGCGATCGTGGAGATCTTCCTGCGCCCCGACCCGCTGCACATGGCCAACGAGCTGGCGGCCGAGGGCGTCGCCAACGGCACGCAGAAAGCCCAGGCAAAGCCCACAGTGCGCGAGGCGGTCTCGCTGATCATGCAGCAGAGCCAGGCGCGCCTCGCCGTGTTCGCCATGATCGTCTCGCAGGTGACGATGGTGGGGGTGATGGCGCTCACTCCGCTGCATATGAACGCGGGCGACCAGTCTCAGAACGTCATCGGCCACATGATGGGATTCCACATCCTGGGCATGTACCTGCTGTCGCCGCTCATCGGCCGGCTCACCGACTCGGTCGGCAAGTACCCGATGCTGTATGTCGCGGGCGGGCTATGTACCTGGGGCGCGTGGTGGGCGGCGGTGACGCCGCCCGCGGGCGTCCTCGGCGTGTTCATGGGCAACTTCCTGATCGGGCTGGGCTGGTGCTTCGGTGTAGTGGCGGCGTCGAGCCTGCTGGTGGAGCTGTACCCGATCCATCAGCGGGTGTCGGTGCAGGGCGTGGGCGACTTCGCCATGCTCGGCGCCGGCGCGATGGCAGGGCTCAGCTCGGGTGCGCTGTACGAGACGTTCCAGTACCGCGGCGTGAACTACGCGAATGCGCTGTTCGGCGTGGCGCTGGTGCTGGTGACGTTCTTCACCTACGCCGGTGTACGCCGGGCGATGCGCCGACCCCGCCGCCAGCAGCCGGCAGTCGCTGTCGGCGGCTGACCCGAGGCGCCCCGTCGGGCGTTGGATCCACCATCACCGATGCGGGTTCGGGTTCCAACGCACCGATGCCAGCGACGGTTCCTTCACGTCACGATTCGGTCTCGCCGCTCGCTGCTGCGCTCTGCAGCGAGGCCAGCAGTGAGCCCTGCCGGCCCAGCGGCGCGACGCCCAGCGTGCGGAAGATCCGCCAGTGCAGGCTGATGTCTGAGGAGATGATCGGCACGCCGAGCTGCGCTTCGATGTCGGCGGCCAGGCTCACGAAGCGGCGCGGCAGCCCGTCGGCGCCGCGGTAGTTGGACATGCCATTCACCAGCACTGCGTCCACGTCGGGTGCCTGGTTCAGGGCGTGCTCGCAGGATCGCAGTGCCAGGTCGCCGGGGAAGATCCAGGTGCAGCCGTTCACCTCGTCCTGGGTGGCGTACCAGCCCTGGTCGACGAAGTTCCCAGCCCACACGACGTCGATGTCAGCACTGCGCAGGAACCGCACCACGCCGTCGCGCCAGTCGGGCCAGAAGTACACGGCGTTGAGCGCGATCCGCTCGTAGCCCTGCGCCTCGCAGGCTTCCACCAGCGTCAGGCCGGCCATGTGGAACGGCGTTTCGTACTTCTCGGACATCTCTGCCGTGAAGCGGCGAATGTCGGCAGCGTTGGTGCCGGCGGCATGCACCCAGTTCGTGCCGACCTGCCCCACCACGTCGGCGCCGCTGCCCGACAGGCAGTGCACGGTCTCTTCGAGCAGGTGGAACAGCCCCGCCCGGTCGCTGAGCCGGTGCGCGTAGCCGGGGGCGTGCAGCAGGCGGCCGTGCACGCCCACCGACGGCGGGCACATGCGCAGGAAGTCGGTGGGAGCGGCGTCGAAGTCCATCGGCGGTGCCGTAAAGCCGACCTGGTGCGGGAACAGCTTCTTCGCTGGGTCAGACCACTTAGCCGGCTTGCTCATGCTGCTGCTAGCGCCATGCTGAGGCGGTCCGTCGGTTGACAGCTCAGCCGATGGGGCTCTGTGCTGTGAGGCCACCGTCCACAGTAAACACGCTGCCTGAGACGAAACTGGCCGCCGGGCCCGCCAACCAGGCGACCACTTCGGCGACGTCATCGGGGGTGCCAAGGCGGCCGACGGGATGGCGCTTGATGGCCGCTCGCCGGGCCGCGGCGGGGTCCGCTTCAAGGTCGAACACGGCATCGGCGAGCGCGGTCGCGATCCAGCCAGGGCTGACCGCGACGCAGCGGATGCCCTGATGGCCGTGATCGATGGCGATGGCCCGGGTAAGCGCCTCGACGGCGCCCTTGGATGCGTTGTAGACGGCCATGCCGACGTCAGCGTGGGTCGCGGCGATCGACGCGACGTTGATGATGACGCCGCCGTCGTGCCGGCCGGCTCGCTGGCTGTCGGGCTGCTCGGCTCGCTGGCCGTCGTGCTGGCTCGACATCTGACGCACGGCCGCACGGCAGATGTTGAACACGCCCCGCACGTTGACGTCCATGACGAGGTCGAATTCCTCGTCGGTGGTGTCGGCCACGGTCTTCTCCACCTGCACGCCGGCGTTGTTCACCACCACATCCAGCCGCCCGAACCGCTCAACGGCGGCGGCCACCAGCGCATCGGCCTGGGCCGGATCGGCCACATCGGTTTGCAGCCACGCGGCACCTGCAAGATCGGGCTCCCGCCGGCTGCCGGTCAGCACATCCCACCCGTCGGCCAGGAACCGCCGAGCGATCGCCTCGCCGATCCCCGAGCTCGCCCCCGTCACCACCACACTGCTCACAACCACTCCTCCGCCACGATCTCCCGCCGCAGTTGGCAGGCTTGCAGCATGGCTCATCGGCACCACGCCTCCGGCACATCCCCGGTGTCGCCCAGCGTTCGCAGCGGCACGGCCAGCGGAGTCGGACGGCGTGGCGGTTCGGTGTCGTGAGGATTGTCGCGATTGATCACGTGCAGCTCGCCATGCCTGCCGGCGAGGAAGCCGTCGCTCAAGCGTTCTGTGAGGGCCTGCTCGGGTTGCCGCGAGTGCCCAAGCCACCTCATCTGGAGGCCCGGGGAGGCTGCTGGTTCGAGAGCGACTGCGTCAAGGTTCACCTCGGCGTCGAGAACCAGTTCAGTCCTGCCCGTAAGGCCCATCCTGCCCTGCAGGTGCAGGACCTTCTGGCGCTTGTTGAGAGGCTCCGTGCCGCTGGCGTCACCGTCCGGGACGACGAACCGCTCGAGGGTTACGACCGCGTCTATGTGGACGATCCCTTCGGCAATCGCATCGAGCTCTTGGAACCTCGCTCCTGAGTTACGCCTCCGGCTTTGTCAGGGACGGAACGATTCGAGTTTCAGCACCGGGTCGGTCCAGCCCGCTTCGGTGAAGAGCGTGCCTGCGAGCCGACCGATCTCATCGGCCGACTTGGCGGCGGAACCGCATCCGCCCACCGCGACGGCGACGCGGTCGTCGACCCAGTCGATCCACGGCAGGTCGTGCGGCGTGTTCGTGACCACGCAGGGCTTGAAGTCGCGCGACCGGATCGTGCGGTCGGGGAGGAACTCCCGCAGCCGTTCCTCGAGGTCGTCTGCCTCGGCCACGCTCCCGCCGCCGCGGAACCAGTCGACCACAGAGGGCACATCGTCGGCCATGGTGGCAGCAGGGTCGTAGCCGCCGATCTTCAGCATCACCCGACCGTCGGGGAACCGAACCGGCGGCACCCAGTAGACGTCGTGGCGAGGATCCTCCTCGCAGGTGGCCGGGTCCGTCCGGGAGATGAGGCTCGGCAGCGCGGGGCCATCGTCGAGTTCGGCCATCAAGATTGTCCGCAGACTGCGCTCGAGCGGCAGATCGACGCCGACCAGCTCGGCCGCCCACGCGCCGGTGCACAGCAGCACGCCCCTGGCGAGCATCGTGTCGTTGCCGACGGTCAGCTGCACGCCGTCGGCCGTCGGCACGGCCGCCGAGACGGGCGCGTCGATGACGGCTCCGCCCGCTGTAGCCGTCAGCATGCTCTGCGCCGCGACCATCCGTCTCGGGTTGATATGCCCTGCCGGTGCGGCTTCGAGGATGATTGCGTCCGCGCTCGACATGTCGATCCCGAAGCGCTCTGCGACCTCAGCAGCGGTGACTTCGCGCGCATCGACGTCGAGCTCGAGCGCATGGGCGAGGTCCGCATGCGGATCGGCCCCCGAATAGACGAGCCCGGTGCCCGAATGAAACTCGATGCCCGAGCGTTCCTCGATGTCGGCGTACCTGCCGATCGAGCGGATCGCCAGGTGCGACCAGGCCGGATCCGGATCGATCATCCGGGTAATGCGGCCTTCGTCGTAGTGGCTCGCGAACGGACCGCTCGACGCGGCGTAGTCCTCCGGTTCACCAGGCCCGATCAACGCCACCGAATGCCCGGCCTCCGCGAGATGGCGAGCCGCCGCACTGCCGATCAGCCCTCGCCCGACAACGGCCACCTCAAAGTTCGACATGCCCGCAAGGTAGACCGGCGCAGTCAGGACTGCAGAGTCGAGACGCGGACGATCGTGCTGCCGACGACCCGGTCGGTGACGGACCGGCGGTCACCACTGAGCATCAGGACGCCCGCGTCCAGGATCGTGCCGAAGCCCAGCGAGACGCCCCAGAAGAGGCGTTGGAAAACGTCCCGGACGAACATGCGGCCCCAGCCGAATGGGGTGCCGTCGGATCGCACGGCCACCAAGCCGGTGAGGAACTTGCCCGGTGTCTGACCCCATGCCAGCAAGAAGAGCCAGCACGGCAGGTACACGAAGATGAGCCACCAGAACATGACCACCAGCAGCCCGAAGAACCCATCGAGCAGGTGGGCGGTCAGGCGCCGAACGGGTCCCGCGCTGGTCAGGTGCGCATCGGGTTCGCCCTGCGACGGCTCGATCCGGTCAGACATGCGGCGAGTCTGGCAGCGCGCCTGCGTCGACGCAGTGATCGGCGCTGTGCGGATGCCGGACGCGTCGAAACGCGGCAGGCTGTGTACGTGCCAACGCGAGCAGCCGAGCCAGCCGACGAGGACGCTGTCTATGCCGACGACTACCGCTTGGCCAATGGCCTGTCGGGGGAAGCGCTGACCGTCCCGTCGGCAAACCCGATCAACTTTCATCAGGCCATCTCCGACACTGCGGCGATGCCTCGCCAGGACATCTGGGCCAAGCTCTTCCTGCCCGACGGGCCCGGACCGTTCCCGGTGGTCATCGTGGTGCCGGGCAGCCTCGGGCTGCAGCCGCACCATCTCGCCCACGCATCGGCCATCGTCGACGCCGGGATCGCCGCGTGCGGCATCGACCCATTCGGTCCCCGCAGCGTCACCTCGACCGTCGCGAACCAGGTCCAGTACTCCTTCGCCGCCAGCGCCTGGGATGTCCTTGCAACCGCTGAGGTGCTGGCATCCCGTCCCGACATCGATGCGGCACGCATCGGCGGGCAGGGCCACAGCCGGGGCGGCTCGGCGGTGCTGAGCGCGGCCTCGGTTCACCTCGCAGCAGCCTCCGGCGCCCCGGAGCTCGCCGGTGCGTATGCCGCCTATCCCTGGTCGGGCCACCAATTCGTCGACCCGTCGGTGGGCAGCACCCGAGTTCGGGCGATCATCGGCGATCAGGACGACTGGTGCTCGCCGATGCAGGTCCAAGCCCATATCGGGGCCATGCGGGTGGCAGGCGGCGACGCCACGGTGCGGATCGTGCCCGACGCTCACCACAGCTTCGACCGCTTTACCCCGCTGGAGCACATCGCAGATGCAGCCGTAACGCCGGGAGCGCCCACCGTCTACATCGCCGACAACGGAGCCTTCATCCCGCCGACCTCCGACGAGCCAGACCCGTCGATGGTCGATCTCGACGGCTTCCTCTACTCGATCAACGCCGGCTACGGCGTCCGCGGCGCCCACATCGGCGGCACCCCCGAACTAGCCCCCCTCTTCACCCAAGACATGCTGACCTTCTGGACCGCCGTCATGTCCCCAACCCGATGATCCGGCTCAGCACAGGGCCGCTGACCGCATCGGAGAGACCTACGGTGCCACCCCCGTCGTTGACTCAACGAAGTTGACGGACAGGTCGTCGAGCACGCCCTCGGCCTCGGCCCATTCACGGATGGCATCCATGAGGTCCGGCAGCTGGTCAGCGCCGCCGGCGAAGCCGAGGTCATCCTCCGCCCACCAGTTGGTGCCGTCCTCGGTGTTCTGGTACACGCGCACGGTGTGCATCTGCCTCTCCAGTGGCTCTGCGCCTACTTCCATAGTAGGTCCCGTATCTCGGCCTCAGTCAGGCCGACGCGCTCGCTGAGGATGTGCCGCAGCGCGCGCGGTGGCACATCGTCGCGATCGTGGAACGCAAACCCGATCGGCGGCCGGTTGGGCGCAACGAGCTTGCGATGCGAACCGGCTTGCCGTTCGATCCGGTAGCCCAGCTTGGCGAGAAGACGCAGCACCTGGCGGGCCTTCAGTGCCGGGAACTGTGCCGCCGGAATGGCCATTCGAGACACATTATCGATATATATCAACTAATCACATCGATTTCTGATGCAATGCCAAACGTACGTGTCCCTAGCCCGTAGCGGCTGATCCCGCAGCGCGCGTTGCAGTCCGAGGCTGGCGTTACCAGGTGCTCGCCAACTTCCGCAGACTGGCGAGGTCGAGGCGGCGGTCCTGGCACCACCACCAGGCGTAGCTGCACACGGCGCCGTTGGTGAGGTCGTACGAGTCCGTGACTTGGCGCAGGTGGTAGATCGACACGTAGGCCTCGGCGTGGGCGTAAGCGACGACCGGTGGATCCCAGCGCTCGGTGTCGGTGCTGGCCCACTCGTAGGCGTGGGCGAAGGTAGCGGTGGCCAGACGCACAGCGGCTGGCACAACCGATGCGTTCCAGTCGCGCATTGACGCCTGCACTTGGTCGATCTCGGCGGGTGACGGGTCTGGAACGTCGGGATTGTCGCGGGCTGACAGGCAGCTGAGCAGCATCGAGGTGTGCTCTCGCTGGCTGACTTGCGTCCCCGCGAGTGCGTCGTCGAGATCGTGCCGGGCTTCTTCGAGCGCCGGGCCGGCGTCGGGCGGCGGCCACGCCACCGGTCCGGGAACGACATGGGCGAGGCACAGCCCGAGCGAGCGGGAAGCGCTCACCTCGTTTGCCAGTTCCATGACTGCCTGGTGGGCCTCGTGCATGCCTGCTGGCCACCGCACATCCGGGTTGCTGAACGACCGCAGCGCAACGCTGTGGTCAAAGAGGGCAGGGTCAAGTTCGGCCGTCGCATGCGGGCTGTGCGCGAACTCGTCCAACGCCGAGTCCCAACAACGCGGGTACGCCCGGCGGCACAGTTCGCTTGAGTCGTATGGCGACACGGATCGGGTCGCGATGTCGCCCAGCAGTGCCGCGGCCATGGCAACCTGCAGCCCGTCGTCAGGCGGGTCGCTGCCGGGTCCGGGGAAGCCGGGAAGTCCATCGGCGGCGGTGGCCATCTCGTCGCACGCGCGTACGGCGAATTCGGACCATGCGATGGACTCGTTCGTCGGCAGCGCCGCGCGCCACGCCTCGTGGGCGCCGTGCACCAGCCAAGCCGGCCGCTCAGCGGAGTTGTAGTCGGGAAGGATGCGTGTGGTGAGTTGTGTCATGGCCCGCAACGTACGAAGGGGCTGTCACAAGACTGATTGGAGCCGGGTACCGCAACGTGGCACAATTGTGGTCATGACGACTGAGTCGCTGCGAACGGTACGAGATGGCTTCTCCGACTTCGTCGATCGTGTGTGCAGGCACCACGAACGTGTCGTAGTCACGCGCAACGGCACGCCCGCAGCGGTGCTCATCAGCCCGCAAGATCTCGAGTCGCTCGAAGAGACCTTGGCAATTCTGAGCGAACCGGACGCGATGCGAGAAATCGCTCAGGCGGAACGCGAAATCGCCGAAGGTGACGTCGTGCGCGGCGTGGAGGCTGTCAGGGCGCTTCGGGCGCAGTGAATGCAACGCCGTACGACATCGTTTTCGCGCATTCCGCTGCTGCTGCGATCGCTGAACAGCTTCCGGAGTCGGTCGTTTCAGCCGTCCTCGAGCTGATTGCAGGCGACTTGGCGGAAGCGCCGCGCCGAGTCGGAACACCATTGGGTGGTGAGCTCGATGGCCGATGGACAGCGCGCCGCGGCACGTACCGGATCGTTTATCGCATCGACGACGTGCGACGTGAAGTCGTCATACTCCGGGTTGCGCACCCTCGTGATGCTTACAGACGCCTCGACAGGTAGCGGTACCGGTTCTCGATCGCGACAACTCCAGCACCGGGATCGCCTGGTCTCGCGTGATCACAAGCGCAGGCCGGGCCTTCTGGTTCGGCGTTGCAAGCAGCTGCGGTTCGAGCCGAACTGCTACGGCTCGGCCTCGGTCATGGCGATCGAATTGGCCAACGCTGCGGCGTCCTCGTCTGGCCCCTGCGGAACTTGCCGGTACGACTCGGCAATCGCTTCACCTTCGCGTGCGCGCCGAACGCTGTCGGCCTCGACCAGATCGCCTGGTGCGACCCGGTCCGCCCAGCCTTCCAGCGCTGCTGCCCGCTGTGCACGCGTGCGCTTCATGACGTGCACCATCCTGTCAGGTGTTTGGGCGCGGCCAGCGTCGGTCAGCGTGGTGGGTCGTCATCTGCGAACGGTGTCAGTCGTGGGGCAGGGTGAAGCCAACGCTGCGCTCCTCGGTGAGGTGCAGGCTCTCGCTGATGTAGGAGAACTCGTCGAGGGCTCTGATCCAGCTTCTTGTGCTCGGCAGCGCGAACGCCACGGTTCGTTTGCCGACGTCGGCCACCAGGCCGGACTTGATGAGGCGGGCGCGGTAGACGCTGACGTATCCGCTGGTCACGTCCATGCGGCGTGCAATGTCGGTGAGCTGCGATTCGCCGTCGTCGTGGGTCATGGCGATAAGAAATCGTCGCGCAGCGGCGGGCTGATCTCGCCACAGCGGTGCGATGACCAACTGGCCGATGTGCTGTTGAGCTGCACGAGCGCCCTCGACGACATCGGCCAAGGCGACGGCGGTGTCGGGCTCGGCGGCAGCCTCCCAAGTGTGGAAGCCGACCAACTGCACCATGAACGGGTAGCCGCCAGCAGCCTCCACGGCGTGATCGATCGCCTCGGGCGACATGCGGCCGCCTCGCTGACGGATGGGCTCGGCGAGTGCCGTCCGAGCGGCGGCGTGGTCCAAGAAGCCGACCTCGTAGCGACCGCACCGCTGCAGGAACGTGACGCTCTCGTCTGACAGCAGGGTGTCTTCGAGCACCGGCAGCCCGGCGCCGACGAACGCCATGGGCAGCTGTGCGAGCCGGGTCACGTCCTGCAATGCGATGCCGAGCGTGCGCAGCTCGTCGGTTTGGCCGGCGTGCAGTTCGTCCACAGTGACCGCCATGCCTGCGCCTTGCCGGTCGAGATGTTCTGCGAGCACGCTCAATACGGTGGCGAGGCGTCGGGCGAGGTCGGCGCCGGGGTCGTAGGCGGTGCCGATGCCGATGCCCGCAGCGGCTAGGTCGCCGCGCAGATCGGCGTCGAGCGCTTCCGCGGCGCGGTTGAGGTGTTCAGCGGCGGCATGGCCGAGCCGGTCGAGCAGACCGGGTGTGACCGCCGCGGCCGAGACCGTCAGCCAGCCTTGGCGCTGCGCCAGCGCTCGCAGTTCCTCGAGCACCACCGTCTTGCCCGTGCCGCGTCGCCCGAGCAGCAGCGCCGTGTAGCCGGGATGCGTGGGCCCGGTCTCCCACGCCGCGGCAATGTCGCCAATGACGTCGGCGCGGCCGGCCAGCACCGGCGGCAGAGCGCCGAACGTCGGAGCGAAGGGGTTGGCCGAGCGCATCAGATGCCGTTGGCGGCGGGTCTCATGTCGTTTACGTTAGCGCTGTTGTTGGATTTGTTGTTTCTTGTTGCAGTTGTTGTCTCTTGTTGTCGTTGTTGTCTGGGACGTGGTGGCGCAGGCCCGATTCGGGTTTCTGGGCACTCCGGACGCTGGCAGCAGGGGACGTCACCGGCGGCCAAAAGATTGGCGATTGCTTCGGTCTTGGCTGCACCGACAGCGGGGCAGAATGAGGGCATGGCGGATTCGGGGCGAGTGATTGATTTGTCGGTCGAGGTGATCGGCGACGTTGACACGGTGTGGAGGGCGGTTGCGACCGGGCCCGGGATCTCGTCGTGGTACGTGCCCCACACTGTCGAGGAGCGCGCTGGGGGAGCGGGCGTGGCTTCGTTCGGCCCTGAGCCCGAGATGCAGATCGAAGGCCGGGTGGCGGCATGGGAGCCGCCGCGCCGCATCGTGTTCGACGGGGGCGAGGGTGTCGGTGGGCTGTCGTTCGAGTGGATCGTCGAACCGCACGACGACAACACCTGCACCGTGCGGCTGCACAACGCAGGCTTCGGCGACGACGACCCGCAATACGACGCCATGGTGGACGGCTGGAAGCTGTTCATGTCCAACCTGCAACTCCACCTCGAGCACTTCGCCGGACAGAGCGCCACCTCCGCGCTTCCGATGGTGATGTGGCCGGTGACGCCCGAGCAGGGCTGGGAGATCCTCGCCGGCGGGCTCGGCATCGGCCAGATGCCCAGTGTCGGCGACCGGCTCGACGTGGCGGCCGACGACGACACGAAGATGGGCGGCACGGTCGTCGGCACCGGGCCACGCCGCATCAGCCTGCTGCTCGACACCCCCGCACCGGGCACCGGGTTCCTGACGTCGGAGGACGGTGGCGGGTTCACGATGGTCTCGGTGTGGCTGTACCTCTACGGTCCTGAGGGCGCAGCCGCAGCCGAGCACGACGACGCCCGCTGGCGCGCCTGGCTCGACAGCCGCGCCCCGGCGACCGACTGACGTCTCGACTATCCGCCTGCTGGCCCGAGACGGGGCCTGCGACAACTCAGTCGGGGTACACCTGCATGCGGCGGCGCTTCAGCATGCGGTCCTGCACACGCCAGCCCTCGGGCGTCTTCACCACCAGGTCGTGATACGACGCGGTGCCGACCTTGCCGCCGCCGAGCAGCGCCAAGATGCGGAACTTCAGCTCCACGCCGTCCGCTGTCTCGTTCACGTAGATGTTGGTCATGGTGTGCGTGCGCGGGTGCTCGGCCTCGTCGGCCATGAAGTCGCGGATCGCGGTCAAGCCCTCCAGCCGCGGCGCGCCCAAATCGGTCAGATCGAACACCGCATCGTCGGTGAAGATCGTCCCCAGCCGATCCCAATCGCGGTCGTCGATGATGTCGCCGTAGCGGCCCGGCAGTTCGTGCAGTTCCAGACGGTCAGCAATGTCCATGCCGGGACCATAGGTCACTCGACGCATGCGTTCCCCGGCGAATCCGGCCTGAGGCCGGGATTGCCGAACCAGACCGTCAGCGGGCGAGGTTGGCGCGAACTCTGGGAATGACGTCGCGGGCCATGCGCTCCAGCGAGGCGTTCATCACCGATGGCGGGAGGCCGGGCGGGCCGCCCCAGGTGACCAGGTCGGTGACGTCGTGGTCGCGGATCATCGCAGTCAGCTCGGCGACGCAATGGTCGGCGTCGCCGACCGTCCACACCAGCGGGTTCAGCGGATCGGGCTGGCGCGGACCGGTGCGGGCAGCGCGCTCGCGGGCGGTCTGCTTGTGGTCGGCGCTGGTCTTGATGATGCCGATATAGACCTCGCGGCGGTACTTCTCGGCCGCAGCCACCGCCTCCCAGACGGGGTCGTCGGCAGGATCCGTGCCGTCGGTCACATACACGCCGCGAATGATCCCCACCCGCTTGTCGCCGGGGTCCCGGCCGTCCGCCGCCAGCGCTTCCTTCCACGGATCCAGCACGGCAGCCTTCGGCCCTTGGGGCAGCAGGTTCGTATCGAAGCGCGCAGCCCGCAGGGCACCGGCGCGGCTCGTGGCCGCGACCCACAGCGGCGGCCCGCCGGGCTGCACCGGGTCGGGCGTGACCCGCAAGTCCCGGTAGGTGTACCGCTTGCCCTCATAGCTGAACGGCTCGCCCGACCACGCCAGCCGGACGATCTCGATGGCCTCCTCGGTCAGCGACACCCGCCGGCTGAGCGGCAGCCCGAAGCCGGCGAACTCATGCGCGGCATAGCCCATGCCGACGCCCAACTCCATGCGGCCATCGGAGATGTTGTCGAGCACGGCCAAGTCCTCGGCCAGCCGCACCGGGTCGCGGAACGGCATCAGGCAGATGTCGGTGGAGAACCGGATGCTGCTGGTGAGCGCCGCTGCCGCACCCGCCACCGGCACGAAATTCGGCAGGTAGCCGTCGGCCATGAAGTGGTGCTCGGTGAACCAGCACAGCTCCATGCCGAGCTGCTCGGCCAGCACTACCTGCTCGAACGTCTCGGCGTACACCTGCGGCATCGTCACGTCGCTGCCCGGCGGGCAGCGGAAGTCGTGCACGATCCCGAACCTGAGCGATTGCGCCATGCAGCGAAGCTACTTGGACAGCCCCAGGCCGGCCCGGGCTCGTTCGGGTCAGTACCAGGCGTCGGGCACGGCTGATTTGCGGTCTTCGACGAAGGCTTGCAGCTCGCGGTCGACGGCGGGGTCGAGGGATGGGGGCGGCTCGTAGTTGGCGAGGGTTTGCTTCCACTGGCGGTTGGCTCGCTGGGCCATGTCGAGCGCACCCTCTTCTGACCACTGCTCGAAGGATCGGGTGTCGCACAGCGCGGCCTCGAAGTTGGCCGTCTCGAAGTTGGCGATGGTGTGGGCGGTTGCCAGATAGTTGCCGCCCGGGCCGGCTTCGCTGAACGCCTCGCCTCCGAGCTCGTTGCTGTCGACGGTCAGTCCTTCTATGAGGCGATGCAGCATGCCGCAGCGGTCGGCGTCCATCACGAACTTCTCGTACCCGAGCGTCAGCCCACCTTCCAGCCATCCCGCCGCCTGCAGGATGAAGTTCGCCCCCGCCAGCAGTCCCGGCGTCATCGCATCAGCCGACTCCTGCATGGCCTGGGCATCGGCGATCTTCGAGGCCGTGTAGTGGCCGCCGCAGCGGAACGGCAAATCCAGTCGCCGGGCGAGCTGGCCGATCGCGTAAGTCGCCAGCGTGGATTCGGCAGTGCCGAACGTGGGCGCTCCCGAGCGGAGGTCCATCGTGGTCAGGAAGTTGCCGTAGATCATCGGCGAGCCGGGGCGCACGAGCTGGGTGAGCGCGATGCCGGTCATGGCCTCGGCATGGGCCTGCGCGACCAGCGCCGGCTGGGTGACGGGCCCCATGCCGCCGCCGATGATGAACGGCGAGATCAGGCAGCCCTGGTTCGCCCGGGCGTAGGCCTTGAGCGCACCGCTCATCGTGGCGTCCCACACCAGCGGCGAATTCACGTTCACGTTGCCCTGGATGACGCAGTGCGTCTCCATGTACTCAGCGCCGAACACGATGCGGGCCATCGCGATCGAGTCGTCGGCCCGCTCGGGCGCGGTCACTGCGCCCATGAACGGCTTGGCCGACCAGCGCAGGTGGGCATCCACCATGTCGAGGTGGCGCTTGTTGACCGGCACGTCGACCGGCTCGCACACCGTGCCGCTGCCGTGCGCCAGCCACGGCGACATCCAGGTCAGTTTCACGAAGTTCCGGAAGTCGTGGATGGTGGCGTAGCGACGACCCTCGTCTAGGTCCGTCACGAACGGCGGGCCGTACGTCGGTGTGAAGATCACGTGATCGCCACCGATCTCGATGCGTCGACCGTCGCGGCCCCACATGGCGAAGTTGCTCGGAGCAGTCGAGCAGAGCTGCCGGGCCAAACCGGGCTCGAAGCGCACGCGCACGCCATCGACGTGTGCCCCGGCGGACCGGAACAGCTCCAGCGCTTCGTCGTCGCCGCGGAACTCGACGCCGATCTCGGACAGGATCCAGTCGGCGTGCGCTTCGAGCCGATCCAAGGCGGTGTCGTCCAGCAGCTCATAGGTGGGAATGCGACGGCGCGGTGTCGTTCCGAGCTTCGATGGCGCCGGGCCGGCAGTGCGCGCAGCGACCCGGCTCGACCGCCCCCGCCGCGTGCGACGCTCGCCACCGTCTCCGCCAGCCATCGGCACATTCTGCGCTACCACTCGCTTCGCCGTGCCCAGCGCCGACATCGGCAGCGTTCGGCGTTGCCAGTTCGCACGTGCGTCGCCGCATCGGCGGCCCAGGCAGGACAATCCGGATCGGCCCGAGAGCGCCCCGATCCCGCTGGCTACTGTGCTGTCGCTGCACGACACAGCGAACACTGAGCGAGAGGATGTCCCGATGTCCGACGGCTACGAGAACCTGAGCATCGATGCGCCCGCCGACGGCGTCACCCGCATCACCTTCAACCGGCCCGAACGGCTGAACGCGATCACGCACGGGCTGGTCAGCGATCTCCACGACGCGCTCAGCGCTGTCGACAATGACCACGACACTCGCGCCATCGTGCTCACGGGCGCCGGCCGAGGTTTCTGCGCCGGGCTCGACCTGACCGGCTATGGCACGGTCCCAGGCACCGAGGAACATGGCGGTCCCCAGCGCGGCATGGCCGTCCAGCAGGAGATCGCCGAGCTGGTCCATCACATGCGCGACGTGCGCCAGCCGATCATCGCAGCCATCAACGGCGCGGCAGCCGGCGGCGGGTTCGCCATCGCCTGCGCGTCCGACGTCCGCTACTGCGGCGAGACCGCCAAGTTCGGCACCGCCTTTGTGCGCCTGGGCATCTCGGGCTGCGACATCGGCGTGAGCTGGATGCTGCCCCGTCTCATCGGCGCCTCCCGGGCGTGGGAGCTGCTGCTCACCGGCCGGGTTATCGACGCCGCCGAAGCCGACCGGATCGGGCTCGTCAGCGCCGTGGTCCCCGACGACGACCTCATGGACACCTGCCTCGGCGTCGCCGCGGAGATCGCGGCCAACAGCCCATTCGGCGTGTGGATGACCAAGGAAGTGATGTGGTCGAACCTTGAGATCGGCAGCCTGCGCGCCGGCATCGACCTTGAGAACCGCACGCAGATCATGTCGTCGCTCACCGAGGACAGCCGCGAGGCCATGGCGTCGTTCCTGGAACGCCGCCAGGTCAAGTGGTCCAACCGCTGACCGCGGTAGCCAGCCAGCAACGGGCTCGACCGGCCCGGCGCAGGGTTAACCGGCGGACGGTTTCGGACTAGCCGGCGGGCTGGGCTACCTGGTCTGGCTTGAACTCGAACAGGTAGGGGTCGAGCGATTCTTGGGCGGCGATGCGCCACTTGTGCCAGTAGCCGCCGCCGTAGTACGCCAAGCTGCCCGGCTGCGCGTCGCCGTGACCGTTGTAATACGACAGGCAATCGCGCAGCGGGGCGGTGGTGATGTCGGCCACCCTGCAGTGCTCGGCGTAGTTCACCTCTGAGTCCTCGGTGATGTCCACCACGTTCCACGCCTTGTCGCGCATCTCGGTGAGCATCCAGATGATGTAGTCGCCGTGGGTGTCGATGGCATCGGTGAAGTTGAAGCTGCCGCCGCCTCCCTGCGGGCCCGACACGATGAACAGGTTCGGGAAGCCGTGGCTGTGCAGTCCGAGGAACGTCCGGGTGCCCTCGGTCTGCCACTTCTCGCTCAGCGTCACACCGTCACGGCCGCTGATCATGTTGAACGTCGAGGTCGCCATCCACTGGAACCCGGTGGCGTAGATCAGCACGTCGAGCGGGTACTCGATGCCCTCATGCACCACGCCCCGCTCGTTGATCTCCTGCACGCCCATCGGGGCGGTGTCCACCAGGTGCACATGGGGCATGTTGAACGTAGGCAGGTACTCGTCGTGGAACGTGGGCCGCTTGCAGCCGTAGGGGTAGTAGGGCTTCAGCGCCTCGGCAGTCGCGGGGTCTTCCACGATCGCGTCCACCCGGGCACGGATCTGCTCCATGATCCGGAAGTTGGTGTTGAGCTGCTTCTGCACCAGCTCGTCGGGCGACAGCTTGCGGGCGTGCTGCTTGCGCTCCTTGAAATCGTCGACCCGGCCGGCCAGGTAATCGTCGTTGGCCTTGATCGCGGTGCGGCCCGAGGAGATTCGGGAGAAGCGTTTGCGGCGGGCCCGTGCCCAGCCGGGCTCCTTCGACCACTCGGCGATCTCCTCTGGGTCGGTCTCGCGCTGGTCGCGCACGTCGATCGACGACGGCGTCCGCTGGAACACGTACAGCTCGCCGACCACCTTGGCGATCTCGGGGATGACCTGCACGGCGGTGGCGCCGGTGCCGATGATGCCCACCCGCTTGCCTTCGAGGTCGATGTTGTAGTCCCAGCGTGACGTGTGGAACGACTCGCCCGCAAAGCTCGCCATGCCGTCGATGCGGGCCAGCTTCGGGCTGGTGAGGATGCCGTTGGCCAGGATCACGTAGCGAGCCTTCATGGCATCGCCGCGATCGGTGTAGACGGTCCAGCGGCCGGTCTCCTCGTCCCACACCGTGGAGTCGACGGTGGTGTGAAACAGGCAGTGGTCGTAGAAGCCGAACTTGTCGGCCATCGCCTGGCAGTACTCGAGAATCTCGAAGCCTGAGGCGAACTTCATCGTCGGGATGTACTTCATCTCCTCGAGCAGCGGCAGGTAGCTGTACGACTCGACGTCGCAGGCGATGCCCGGGTAGCGGTTCCAGTACCAGGTGCCGCCGACGTCGCCGCCCTTCTCGCAGAAGCGCACGTCGGTGAATCCGGCGCTGCTCAGCTTGTGCCACAGCAGCAGCCCGGCGAACCCGGCGCCGATGCACAGCACCTCGCACTCGTCGTCGAGCGCCTCGCGCTCGATCGGCGGCTCGGAATAAACGTCGTCGAGGTAGCGCTTGAACTCGCCCTCCATGGCCATGTAGTCGGCAGCGCCCCGGCGCGCTTCCTTGAAGTCGCGGTACTTGGCCTGCTCTTCGGCGTTGAACACGGCGCCGGGCGGGGGAGGGGGCAGCTCCTTCAGATGCTCGTCGGCGTTGACCGAGTAGCCCACGCCGTCGATCTTCTCTGACGCCTTCGCAGCTCGGGTGTTGAAGATCTTGCGACCCGTCTCCGGGTCGATGCTGACCGCCGGACGTGTGCTCGTGTCAGTTGCCACCTGGCTCGCCGCCATCGGTTCAACCTCCCTGTAGGCCCCGTTTGATGTTAGGGGAGAGGCTTCGGGGCGCGCCGGGGTGTGACAGCCTTCTCAGCGGTATGCGGCGTGACCCACCGCGAGCGTTCATGTGGGCCTCGATCGGAATGTGCGTCGTGCTGGCCGTGTTCGTTGTGCATCTGCGCATCGCAGTCGTAGCGGGCGGGCCGGTGGCGGTGCCCGATGTGCCGGCATACCTGGGAATCGCCCAATGGGTCGGCGGCGACGGGCTCGCGCTGGGTCACATCCCGTTCCAGCCGGGCTACGGGCTGCTGGTTGCGCCGTTGGTGGGCGTTGCACAGGTCTCGTTGCTGGGGACGCAGGGCGAGGCGGTGCACTACCTCGCGCTGGTCGTCAACTCGCTGGCGGCGGTCGCCGCCGTGGTGGTTGCCGGCCGGCTCGGCCTGGTGGGCTCGCGGCGCTGGTGGGTGGCGGGTGCAGCGGGGCTGGTCGCGGCGGTCCATCCGTCGCTGTCGAGCGCCTCGCGCATCGCCTGGCCCGAGACCCTGCTCTCCTTGTTCGTGCTCATCGTGGCGCTAGCGGTGGCCTTCGCCGTGCTGCATGCCGGCTCCGCGGCGAGCCAGCGGGCGTGGGCCCGTGCCGGGCTGTTCGCCACGTTGGCAGTGGCACTGCACGCCCGCATGATCGTGCTGGTGGTGGCTGTTGTGGCAACGGCGCTGCTGTGCCGCATCGGTCGCCGCGCCCGGGCTGCTCTCGGCATGGGACTGGTCGCCGGCGGTGCAGCCACGGCCGCGGCGCTGACCCTCACCGACACCTGGCCGACAGATCGGCTGAGCGAAGCGGCGCAGCTGGATCGCGGCGCGGAGCCGATCGCCACGGTGTCGGGGCAGCTGCTGGCGCTGGGCGGGGGAACGCTCGGCCTCGGCCTGATCGGCCTGGTGGCCGGGCTGGGCGTCGTCTTCGAGTTCGTCCGAAGGCGGCCTTCCGACGAGGAGGATGCGCTGACTGCACCGGCCAGACCGGCAGCGACAACCGGCGGGCTGTTCGGACGGCGGCCTCCTGAAGGGCGTATGTCCGGGGACGCTGAGCGCAGTCCGGCCGCTCGGATGCCGCGTGAACATGCCGGCATCCCCGGTGCGCTCTCGGCGGCGCTGGTCTGCTTGGCGATTGGCGCGTTCGGGGCCGTGCTGCTCGGCGGCTGGACGTTGACTGGAAGCGCGCGGGCCGACGCGCTGCTGTACGGGCGTTATGTCGACCCATGGGCGGTGCCGCTGGCTGTCGCCACGCTGGCCTGGCTTGGGGCCCGGCCAACGACGCCTCGCAGCGAATCGGTGGCGTCTGACATCGGTGCTGCTCCCCGGCCGGCAGGGCATCCTCGCAGCCCGTTGCCGTCCCGCGGTTCGGCCGTCCTCGGGACAGCCGCGGCCGTGGCGGTGGTCGCGTGCGCGGTGGTCGTCGGTGTTGCAGGCGGCTACGACGCTGCGCCGCGCCGCATCATGACCCTGTCGCTCAGCCCGGCGTGGACGTGGCTCGATGAGCGCCTGAGTGCCGTGGCCATGGCGGCGCTTGTTCTCACGCTCTTCGGTGTGCTGTTGGCCGCCGCAGCGCTGCGCAGGCGAGTCGAACTCGGCGAGGATGAAACCTCTCCGCCCCCTACATCTGACATGGATCGTCGGGATACTCGCCCGCGCACGGCGAAGATCCCCGACGTCGCGCTGGTCGCACTTGTTGCGGCAGCGCTCGTGCTCGGAGCGGTCGCGACGGTCTCGAATCACCGCCACCTGGCCGATGTCGGTGCCGTCGCCCGAGACCAGGTTGTCTCCGCAGGCACCGTGTCCGACGCCGTCGACGATGGCCTGACGTGTCTTGCCCACGATCGAACATCGGTGCCTGAGTACGCGCTCTGGTTGTACCGCTTGGAGCTGCCCGAGATCGGCCACGAAAGGGTGAAGCTGGACGCCGGCGACCGGCCGTGCTCCGAGCTGGTCATCGCCCATGATGACCTAGCGCAGCGATGCACGAACGCCCGGCACCTCGTCGACGAACCGGCCGCTTCGTGGGCGCTCTGGCATCTGCCGGAGCGCACCTGCGTCAGCACCCTGAACATGAAGGCGCGAACGGCCGGAGTAGCGTCGCACGATGGCTCTCACGACAGCGGCGTCACTACCGGCTGAAATCCGAGCTAGTACGACTGCCTGCCGCCGTCTGGGCCGAATCCGGCTGAAGCTCGCGGCTGTACGAGGGAGCGGCGTCCGCGGCGTGCTGGTGCTGCTCGCAGCAGCGCTCATGCTCGTCGCGCTCGGGTGTGCCGACGACTCGTCCAGCGACGAGCCGTCCGAGCCTGACACCGTCGATGCAGCAAGCGCCGACACCGCGCCGGCAACGACGGCCACGGCGCCGCCGACCTCGCCCACCGAAGTGATCGTCGACGTCAGGGTCACGCAGATCCCCGGCGACCCGCGCGAATCCACCGTCTCGGCGCTGCGCGAGGGCATGACCGCGCCGCTGCTGCCCGAACCGCTGGTGTCGCCCCTCGACGTCCTCTCCGGCGGGCCGCCGCCCGACGGCATCCCCTCCATCGACGCACCGGAGTTCGAGCGGGCCACCGATGTCGGCTTCCTGCAGCCGCAGGAGGCAGTGGTCACGCTCACGCTCAACGGCGACGCCCGCGCCTACCCGGTGCAGGTGCTGCTGTGGCACGAGATCGTCAACGACACCGTCGGCGGCGAGCCGGTCACCATCACCTACTGCCCGCTGTGCAACACCGCCATCGGGTACTACCGCCAGCTCGGCGATCGCATCTTCGACTTCGGCACCTCCGGCCGGCTCTACAACTCCGCACTCGTCATGTACGACCGCCAGACCGAGAGCCTGTGGGCCCACTACACCGGGCAGGCCATCGCCGGCGCGCTCACCGGATCCCAGCTCGAGTTGATCCCGATGGCCACCGTGGCCTTCGAAACGTTCCTCGATGAGCATCCCAACGGCCTCGTGATGACCCGTCCCGGCGGTTTCGGGCGCTCATACGGCACCAATCCCTACGTCAACTACGACACGCCCAACGGAAGCCCGACCTTCTTCGGCGGCACACCTGATGATCGCCTGCCGCCGCAGACCCGCGTGCTGGTCATCCGCCACAGCGGCGCTTCGATCGCAGTGCAGCTTGACACGCTGAGCTCTGACGGCGTGCTGCCGCTGAACCTGGGCGGCACGACGGTTGTCGCACTTCATCTCCCCGGCACGGCGACGCCGATCCAGAACCAGCAGGTGGCCTTCGGTCGCGACGTGGGCGCTACCGGCGTGTTCGATCCCAACGTGGATGGCCAGGCGCTGACCTTCACACGCATGCCCGATGCTGCGAGCTCGTCCGGGCCGGGAGCATTCACCGACGATCAGACCGGCTCCACCTGGTCGATACTCGGCCGGGCGCTCGACGGCCCCCTGGCGGGAGCCCAGCTCCAGCTCATCGAGCACATCGACACGTTCTGGTTCGCTGCCGCTGCCTACGACCCCGAGATCGAACTCCACCCCTGAGGGCCCAAGTGGTCTAGAACCGATGCCCTCGCCGCCTGCGCAGCCGACGCACCTAGTTCCTCAACCGTTGAGGGGCGCTAGTCGTCGCCGATCTGGCTCAGCAGGTACCGCTCGATGCCGATGTCTTCGATGAGGCTCTGCTGGGTCTCGATCCAGTCGAGATGCTCTTCCTCGCCTACCAGCAAGTGCTCGAGCAGCTCCCGGGTGCCGGCATCGCCATGGTCGAGGCACAGCCGCACACCGCTGCGGTAGCGCTCGATGGCGTGCTCTTCGAGCTGCCGGTCGAGGGCAAGTTGTTCTGGCACGGTCTCGCCGATCATCACGCTGCCCAGCCGCTGCATGTTGGGCAGCGCATCCAGCAGCAGGATGCGCTCCATGAGCTTCTCGGCATCGCGCATTTCCTCGACGGATTCCTCGTGGTACTTGGAGGCCAACCGGTCATAACCCCAGTTGCCGGCGATCTTCGAGGCGGCGAAGTACTGGTTGATGGCCGTCAATTCGGCCGTTAGCGCTTCGTTCAAGAACTCGATGACCTCGGGTGATCCCTGCATGAACTCCACCCTACGCGCATGCCGGAGCAATCCGAGTCGGCAGACAACAGCGCACGCTGGCTATTGCTTCCCGCTTGTGTTCGCGCCGGTCGCGGGCCGCTCGGGCCCGGGGCCTCGCGCTAGGCGCCCACCGCGATCGCCTCGAAGGCGATCGAGTGGACTGGGTGATGCTCGGGGTCGATGGCCTCGAGCACGCATTGGTCGAGCACGGCCTGGATCATGGCGACGCAGCTGCCGCAGTCGGTCCCGGCACCGCAGGCCATCGACACGTCGCGGACCGTCGTGCCACCGTGCGCGGCAAGCCGCCGGATGGCGGCTTCATTCGTCGCAAGACATTGGCAGACGATCATCGACGTCGGCGACCCCGGCGCAGTACTGAAGGGCGCACCAACGTGGTGCACGACTCCTTATGACCCATGTTAGGCACTGCTAACGCACCGCGCGCAAGCGTTGACTGTGACAGAGCGCAAGCGCTCATCGGCACAGCGCGCCAATGCGCACCCGGAGATCGAAACTGAGCAGACGCCGCAGCCGGGCGCGTGAACGCTTAGTCGCCTGCAGTGACGAGGATGCGCGCAGCGGTGTAGGCGCTGACGCCCACCGTGCCCTCGTTCATCTCCACAGTGGCGGTGCCGTCGGGCGAGACTGACATGACGGTTCCCGAGCGGCCCGGCATGAGCCCGGATTGCTCCAGAAACTCAAGCTGTCCGGGTGCGAATTCCAGCTCTTCGGGAATGCGCTCCACCGTGAAGCCCCCGGCCGTCCCGACGTCTGCGAGCGGCTTCGCGTCGGTCGGCGCGGTGTAGTCGGAGCCGGGAATGGGGTTGCCGTGCGGGCACGTGTTCGGATCGTGGAGCAGCTCCATCATCGCCCGTTCCACGACGGGGGAGATCACATGCTCCCAGCGGCCCGCCTCATGGTGGGCGTCAGCCCAGTTCAGCTTGAGGACGTCGGTCAGGAACCGCTCAGCGAGACGGTGCCGGCGCACCACCGTGGTGGCGATCTGCTGGCCTTCATCGGTGAGGCTGATGTGGGCGTCGTCGTCGACGTTCACAAGGCCCTCACGCTGCATGCGGCGGATCATCTCCGACACCGCCGGCCGCGAGACTTCCAGCCGTTCGGCAATACGCGCCTGGATGACCTCGACCCCGTCCTCCGCCAGTTCGTACACCGTCTCGGAGTACTCCTCGAATGCCGGATGGTGCTCAGTCGGCTCGTACCCCATGGCCGTCACCATAGCGGTAGCCAGCAGACCGGCCGTACCGGATTGCGGCAGAGCTTGTTGCCGTCGTGGTGGGGCGGTGCCGGGGCGCGCGGGCGCTCACGTGCTGATCGCGGCAGAGTTTGTTGCCCTCGTGGTGGGGCGGTGCCGGGGCGTGCGGGCGCTCACGTGCTGATCGCGGCAGACTGACGGAACCCCGTGCGGGCACGGGCACACGAATCGGAGCGTGCGATGGATCTGCAGCTGACGGGAAAGAACGTCCTTGTGACAGGCGCGGGCCAGGGGCTCGGGCTGGCCATCGCTGCGGCGTTCGCCGACGAGGGTGCGAATGTGGCCTTCGCCTACAACGCTTCGAGCGAGGGTGCCGAGAAGGGCGCAGCCGCAGCCCAAGAAGCCGGTCTCGCGGCACTGGCGGTCCGCTGCGACGTCACCAGCGGCAGCGACGTGCAGCGCACGGTGGATGAGGTGGTCAGCGAGTTCGGCAGCATCGACGTGCTGGTCAACAACGCCGCCTACACCGACACCCGGCCGTTTCTCGACATCGACGCCGACGACCTGCAGCGAATGGTCGACGTGACGGTCATGGGCACCATGCGCATGACTCAGGCCGTGGTGCGCCACATGGTCGATGCGGGCATCGAAGGCTCGATCGTGTCGCTCATGGGCGACTCTGGCCGGGTGGGTGAGAGCCGTCTGGCGGGGGTGGCTACGACTCGGGCGTCCACCATGGGCTTGATGAAGTCGGTTGCCAAGGAATTCGGCCGCAACGGCATCCGCGCCAACACCGTGTCGCTTGGGTTGGTGCGCTCGGAGCGGTTTGCCCACCACACCGGCAATGCCGACGACGAGCGCATGGCCCGCATCGCCAAGATGTATCCGCTGCGGCGGGTGGGCGTGCCTGACGACGTGCCGCCGATGGTGCTGCTGCTGGCCTCGCCGCTGTCGGGATGGACGACCGGCCAGACCGTCTCCGTCAACGGCGGCTACTCGATGGTCTGAGCGACGCCTCCGTCCGGATTGCGCCAGAGCAGCCGGTCGGGAACCGGCGGAGAAGAGAGCAGCGTGGCAGACGAGCCATTCCGGCTGGATGAGACAACACCAACCGAGGGCGGTCCTTTCGGCAAGCCCGTGCCCCGGCGCGAAGACAGCCGGCTGCTGCAAGGGCGCGGTCGTTACATCGCGAACGTCCGCTACGACGGGCAGCTCGCCGTGGCGTTCGTGCGGAGTCCCGTGGCTCACGCGCGGATTATCTCGGTCGATGTCTCGGCTGCCCGGCAGGCGCCCGGCGTGGTCGATGTTGTGACCGGTGCCGACCCGGACTTCGCCGACCTGGCGCTCGTCGCCGAGTCTGCGCTGCAGACCCATGTGAACACCCCCCAGATGGTGCTGGCGACCGGCAAGGTGCGCTACCAGGGTGAGGCTGTTGCGGCGGTGGTCGCCACCACCCCCGCGGCGGCGACCGACGCCGCCGAGCTCGTCGATGTGGCCTACGACGAGCTCCAGGTGCATGTCGACGCCGTGGCTGCTGCGACGGATCCTTCCGAACCGGTGCACGACATCGCGCCCGACAACCTCATCGTCACTCGCACCTTCGACGCCGGCGACGCGGACGCGGCAATTGTCGGCTCGCACCTGGTGCTCGAACGTCACTACCGCACCAACCGGCACGGTGCCACGCCCATGGAGGGTCGCGGCGCCGTGGCTGTCTGGAATCGCGAGGGCACCAAGCTGACGCTGCACGCCACCTCGCAGGTGCCGTACCTGCATCGCGCCGGCATGGCCAAAGTGCTCGGCGTGGCCGACAGCGCCGTGCGCATGGTGGTCGGCGACGTCGGCGGCGGGTTCGGCATCAAGGGGGCGCTGTATCCCGAAGACGTCGTGGTGAGCCAACTCGCTCGGCGGCTCGGCTGTCCTGTGGGATGGGTCGAGACTCGATCGGAGCACATGGCAACTGCGCTGCACGCACGTGACCACCAGTACTCGCTGCGGGCCGGCTTCGAGGCCGACGGCACACTGGTGGCGATCGATGCGGTGCTGCATGCCAATGTCGGCGCCTACAGCTCGCCGCCATGGACGGCGGGCATCGAGCCGCTCATGGCTGGCGGCCTGCTGACCGGCCCCTACAAGCTCTCCCATTACCACTGCGAGGTGCTGGGCGTGGCCACCAACACCACGCCGACCGGCCCGTACCGGGGTGTGGCCCGACCAGCGACGGTGTTCGTGATGGAGCGCCTGCTCGACGATGCAGCCGCCGAGCTCGGCCTGGACCCCCTCGACATCCGCCGCCGCAACCTCGTGGCTCCCGACGACCTGCCCTACACCGCTCCCACGCGGCTGGTGCACGACTCACGCACCTACCTCGACTGCCTCGACCAAGCCGTCGAGCTCATCGACTACGACGGGTTCCGAACACACCAGGCCCAAGCCCGCGCTGCTGGAGTCGAACGGCGCGCGTTGGGCATCGGCTTCGCTTGTTACAACGAGCTGACCGGTCTCGGTCAGAAGGCCTCAGCGGGTCCGCGACTGCCGTTCCGCACCGGCCACGAATCGGCTGAAGTGCGCGTCGACCCGTCCGGAGCGATCACCGCGGCCATGGGCGTCACCTCGCAAGGCCAAGGCCTTGAGACCACCATGGCGCAGGTGGTGGCCGCCGAGCTCGGCGTCGGCGTCGAACAGGTGACCGTCGAGATGGGCGACACCGACCGCATCTCGTTCGGGATGGGAGCGTTCGCCAGCCGCCAGGGTGTCATCGGCTCGGGTGCAGCAACGCTGGCAGCCCGCGCCGTGCTGACGAAGGCGTTGGTCATCGCGGCGCATCTGCTCGAAGCCGAGCCCGACTGGCTGAGCATCGACGACGGCTTCATCCACACGCAGGACGCGCCTGCTGTCGGCATCACCCTCGGCGAGGTGGCGCACGTGGCCTACTTCGAGCCCCACCGCCTCCCGCCCGGCCTCGAGCCCGGCCTGGAGGCCATGCGCTTCTACGACCCGATGACTGGCACCTTCGCGGCCGGCGCGCAGGCCGCAGTGGTCGAAGTCGACCTCGACACCGGCGAGGTGGAGGTGCAGCGCATCGTGTGCGTAGAGGACACCGGCCGCGTGATCAACCCGATGATCGTGGAGGGCCAGATGCACGGCGCCATCGCCCAAGGCGTGGGCGGCGCGCTGTACGAGCACTTCGTCTACGACGCCGACGGCCAGCTGCATTCGGGCACGTTCATGGACTACCTGGCCATCACTGCCGACCGGATGCCGTCGATCGAGCTGGGCCACATCGCCGATCCTGCGCACAACCTGAACCAGATCCGCGGCGTGGGCGAGGGCGGCACCCTCGGCCCCTACGCCGCCATAGCAAACGCCGTCTGCGATGCGCTTGCGCCGTTGGGCATCAGCATCGACGAGCTGCCGCTCAGCCCCGCCCGCATCCACGCCGCAATCGCTGCTGCCCGCTCCCAGCCCTAGAGCGCAGCGTCCGGCGCCCGCGTGGCGATGTCACTGCACAAATGCGGGCGATGTACGCACTGCAGACCTGTGTGCACCTGTTGCATGCGCCAAGACACATGCATTCCGAATATACGAGCCGTTCACATCTACGATCGCCATATCCATCGATGGATGGAGCGCTCCCGCGACTCTCAGCAAAGGAACGACGCAATGTCTACCCCCCCCCCCCCGTTGCTCGGGCGGTTGGCAGCTCTGGTTGCGGGCGTGGCCATCTTGGTGGCGGCGTGCACCGGTGCCGCGCCTGATGAAGGCGTAACGACCGGTACATCAGAGGCGCCCGCGCCGGCGACAGTGCCGGCGGCCGGTGATCAACCGACGCCGGGGGTTTCCGATGATCGTGTCCTGTTCGGGCAGTCCGCGGCGTTCAGCGGGCCGGCCCAGGCGTTGGGACATGCCATGCGCTTGGGCATCGAGGCCGCGTTCGCGGAACAGAACCGAGCAGGCGGGGTCCACGGCCGCATGCTCGAACTGGTCACGCGAGATGACAGGTACGAGCCGGGATTTGCGTTCGCGAGCACACGTGAGCTGATCGCCCAAGAGCGAGTGTTTGCGCTGATCGGAGAGGTGGGAACGCCGACGTCGCGCTCGGCTGTCCCGCTCGCCGAGTCGCGGGCTGTGCCGTTTGTCGGACCGTTGACCGGCGCCGGCTTCCTTCGCGATCCCGACCTGAATTCGGTGGTCAACCTGCGGGCCTCCTATGCGCAGGAGACCGAGCACATGGTGGAGCGGCTCACCGAAGACCTGGGCGTCACTCGGGTGGCGGTCATGTACCAGAACGACTCGTTCGGCCAGTCCGGCCTGAACGGTGTGACCGAGGCCCTCGACAAGCGCGGGCTGGCACCCGTTGCCACTTGGTACTACGAGCGGAACTCCAGCGCGGTGAAGGCTGCGGTGTTCCACATCGCAGAAGCGCAGCCCGAGGCGGTCATCTTCATCGGTGCTTACCAGCCGGTGGCCAAGGCGATCACGCTGCTGCGCATGGACGTTGATCCGGTCTTCATGGCCGTTTCGTTCGTGGGCGGCAACGCGCTGGCGCAGGAGCTGGGAGATGAAGCGTCCGGTGTGTTTGTGACACAGGTGGTCCCGATTCCCGATGATGCCGGGACCCCGGTCGTGGCGGAGTACCGCGAGGCGCTCAGCGAGCTCGATCCGAGCGCAGTGCCCGGGTTCGTCTCGCTGGAGGGGTACCTGGCGGGACGATTGGCCATCGTGGCGCTCGAAACGTGCGGAGCAGATGTGAGCCGCGCGTGCTTCTTGGGCGCATTCACCGAGCTCGGCGCCATCGACCTGTCCGGCGTCAGCCTGCAGTACGGCCCGGGTGACAACCAGGGATCCGACGAAGTCCTGCTGACGGTTATCAACGACGACGGCAGCTTCGTGCCGGTGGCCAACCTTGGGGACACGCAGTAATGGGCCGTCTGCGGGTGTCGGCCCGGCTGGCGACGATCACGCTGGTCGTGTTCGCGATCATCGCTGCGAGCACGGCCGTCGGCTGGGTCGTTGCCGGCGACTCGGCGACTCCGGCGGATGACGAACCCGACATTGGTGCGGTGACGAGCGCGCTGGCAGTCGTGCGGCAGGTGAAATCCTTGGCGGACGCTGCCACGGTGGCAACGCACGCGGGCATGACTGCAGAAACGTTGGCGGAGTCCCGAGCCTCGATGGACGCAGAGATTGAGGCTCTGTATGAGCAGCTTGACGCCTTGCAGAGCGCAGGGCACTCGCAGGCAGCGGCGACGATACGTGAGCTGACCAATGAGCTTGTGCAGCGCTCTGCGGAGATCGAACGCCGACGACTCGCCCTTGCCGAAGTCCGACGCGAGTCCGAACGACGCCGGCAAGAGATCATCGCCATGACCAATTGGGAACTCGTGCCCGCATCAGTGGCGAGCGAGGACGACGTGTTCTACGGCTTGATCACCGACCGCAGCGATGCCGTCGCACCCGACGACCTGCTGCGGTACTCACGCCTCGCGCTCATGACCCAGCAAGTCGACCAAGGATCGGTCCTCCTCGAAGTCGCGGCCAGGCAGTCGGACATCGCCTTCATTGCCACGGTCGAGGAAAACGTCGATCTGGTGATGTATCAGCTCGAAGACAGCATCGATGTCTTCGCTGAGGACCCCCACCCAGATCTGGAACCCACGCTGATTCCGCTCGCGAGGGAACTCGTGGACGGTGCCTATGGCGAGGCGAACATGATCGACATGATGAAGATCCGCTTGGGTCTGGCCGCGCAGGAGGCGCGCGATATCGCCGCAGTCGATGGGACGGTGGCGGCGCTGCAGGCGGAGGCCACGGCGTTCCTGACGCAAGCGGTCGACAGCGTCGGATCCGTCGATGGGTACCTCGGCATCGCCGACGTTCTCAATGCAGCTCTGGCAGCTGACCAGCACGTGGGCGCCGTCGCGGCGGTTGCCACGGCCAGGAGCGCACCGACGACGCCGCTGGGTGATCTGCCGGCGGTCCGCGACGCTGCCGCAGCCGACCTGTCCGGCATTCGCCAGCACCTGGAGGTCTTGGAGGGCGCAGGCCATGGCGACGCCGTCGTGGGCCTGTACTCAGCCGTCGACGGTCTGCAATCCAATGTCGACGCGATTCACGATGGCCGCGCCGAACTCGTCGAGGCTCTCCAATCTGCAGCGGGTCAACGGGCGCAGCTGAGGGCCTTCTTCGACTACCAGCTTCGGCCGGCGGTGGTCTCGAGCCTCGACAACCAGCTGTATTACATGCTGACCGGCCGCAGCGAGTTCGCCGACGGCGGGGCGAGCGGTGCTGGTCCGCTGTCACGTGAGGAGCTCGTGCGGTACCGGCACTTGGCGCTCATCTTCAACCCGCTCTTCCGGACCTTCTCGGGCCTCATCATCGCCATCATCATCTCCGAGCCGACGCTGATCGCCGAGGCCGAGGAGAGGTTTGCGACCGCGGCCCACCGTCTGGAGTCGAGCATTGCGTATCTGGAGCAAGAGGGCGGAAGCGAAGTACACCCCCAGTTGGTCCCGCTGGCACGCCAGTTCATTGCCTTCGGCAACGGAGATGCGAACTTCTTCGACTCGCTGCGACACCGGCTTCCCCTCATCGCTCAAGAAGCAGAGCTGATCGAGTCGAGCCGTCAAGCGACGCTTGCGCTGCAAGCTGGCATCGACACGCTGCTCGACGACGTCCTCTCCGACGCTGCCACCCTGGATCCCGATGCCAACGAACCTGATGCACGCGTGATTGTGCTGGTGATCGGCATCGTCGCTGCCATCGCGACGCTGCTGATGGCCGCTGAGGTTGCCCGGCGCCGCGATCCCGAGTCGGTCTGAGCCGTTCGTTCGAGGCGTCAACCGGGCTCAGCGTCGCTCAGGTGTGAGCGCCCGAACCCAGATAGGCATCGACCACGGTCTCGTTGGCCCGGATCTCCGCTGACGTGCCCTCCGCGATGATCTGACCGAAGTTGAGCACATAGATGTAGTCGCAGATGTCGAGCACGAGATTCATGTCGTGGTCGATCAGCAAGATCGACACGCCCTCCGATGCCACATCCAGCAACCGCACGCCCAGCGCGATGCTCTCCGCGGTGGTCAACCCTGCGGCCGGCTCGTCAGCGAGCATTACCCGGGGTTCCGACGCCAGCGCGCGTGCAACACCGAGCAGCTTCTGGCGGCCGAGCGGGAGGTTGGCTGGTCGTGTATCGGTGTCACCGACCAAGCCGACAATTTGCATCGCTGCATCAACCCGCGAGGTGTCCGCTGGCCGCTCGGGTACAACGAGATCGGCGAGCACCGAGCGCATCGAAGACCGCTCGGCGGCAACCTGCACGTTCTCCCGCACGGTCAGGTCACCGAACAGCTCCAGCGACTGCCATGTGCGCGCCAGCCCCCGCTGGGCGCGCACATGGGGGGCTTCACGGGAGAGCCGTTCCTCGCAGAACGTCACACGCCCACGGGACGGCACGAAACCAGTCAGTGCGTCGATCAGCGTCGTCTTGCCGGCGCCGTTCGGCCCGATCAATCCCACGATCTCGCCCTCGCGAACTCGCAGCGACACCTGGTCCAGTGCCTTCAGCCCGCCGAAGCGCACCGTGAGATCCTCGACCCCTAGCACGACCGGTGCGCCCTCGAAGCTCCTCTGGCGCTCCTTGCGCCGATACTCCGACAGGCGGACCGACTCGCCCGGTGTCCCGGGGCCGGGCTCGGCGGGCATCGCTCCGAGATCGCTGCGTTCGCGCGCCTCTGCCCGGGCCCGCCTGCGTGACCGGAATGCTCGCAGGCGTGCGAGATTCTGGCGGTACGCGCCGGCCACACCTTCGGGGAAGAAGATCGCAGTGGCCACCAGGGCGACACCAGCCACCAATTGGTACCACCGGCCCAGTTCGGCGATCCGGTCTGCGGTGATGTAGACGATGCCGAGCGGGGCGAACAGCCCCGCGATGATTGCGCCGGGCACGCTCGTGATGCCGCACAGGTAGGCCAGCGCCAGGAAGCTCAGGCCGATGAGCACGGCGAAGCTCTCCGCCGAGAGCTGTCCCCGGCTGTAGCCGATGAACGCGCCGCCCACGCCAGCCAGGAACGACGCCAGCGCGAACGCCAGCATCTTCGTGCCCGCGACATTGATGCCGACCGACGCGCCCGCCCGCTCGTTGGAACGAACGGCCAGGAAACGGCGCCCTGTCGCACTTCGGGCCAGATTGCCCACGGCAATGGCGCACACGGTCACCACGGCCAGCACCAGGAATCCGAATTCCATACGGGCGAAGTTCCTGCCCTCGCGAATGCTGAGGTTCGCCCCGAAGAACGAAGGACCTGTAATGGGATTGCCGTACAGGCCGGTGATGGCGGAGTTGCGAAACACGAACTCCTCGAGCGCGACCGCACCGGCCAAGGTGACGACCGCGAGCTGCGCACCGCGGATGCGGAGGGCCGAGACGCCCACCACGAGTCCGAAGGCGGTGGCCATGAGCGCTGCCAGCAGCAGCGAGATGGGAAACGGGATGCCAACCGAATCGCCCAGCTTGCTGAGCGCGAAGCCAGCGGCTCCCGCGATGGCGGCCTGGGCCAGCGAGATCTGGCCGACGAGGCCGGTCAGCACCACCAGCGACAGCATGACGATCGTCATGATCATGCTGGTCATGATCCCGATGCGGTAGCTGCCCTGTGCCACCGCGGTCAGCACTCCGGCCGCTACCACGGCCGATGCGACCACGCTCGGCCGCATCTTCGGCCGAACGACCTCGGGCAGGGCATCGGCTTCGACGGCGCCACGGGTCGGCAGGTTGTGGCCCAAGCCGAACAGGGCGATCACGATGACCCCGAACGGCAGTGCGTCGGGTATGCCGGTGATCGCCCAATCGGGCCACCACGGATTGGTGGTCTGGTACACGACGATCGACTGGAAGATGCCGAGCCCGAACGCCGCCGCCACGGTGACGGCGATCGACAGCAACCGACCGATGACCGCCGCGGCGAGCGCCGGAACGATCGCGAGGTAGGTCCACGGGCTGAGGGAGACGACCGGCGAGGCCATGATCAGCAGGAAACCGACGAGGGTGCTCGACAGCACCCACGTTGAACCGGCCAGCACCTGCGGTGAGTAACGGGCCAGGCTGACCGCCCGTTCATTCTCGGTAGAGGCCCGCGTGGCGAGCCCCAAGCGCGTGAAGCGGAACCATGCCCATGCCGCGGCGGCGGTCAGCAGCACGACGGCAGTGAGCCAGAGGCGATCGCGAGAGAAGCTGACCCCGGCGAAGCTCACTGGCTCGTTGGGCAGGATCGGAGCGACGACGCGGGCGGAGCTCATGAAGTGCATCACGATCAGGGCTTGGATGATCAGCAGCACGCCCACCGACGCGACCACGCGAGCCAGGATCGGGGCTCGTCGGAGCGGCCGGAAGACCAAGAAGTGCACCAACAGCCCGACGAGGCTGCACGACAGCACGGCGAGGACGATGGCCACCCCGAAGGGCACGCTGCCCGAGCTGCCTCCGAGGCTGATGCGGCTGCGGATGAGCACCAGCGGCAGCACGAGATCGCCGGTGTCGCTGAGCTCGTCGTAGACGTACGCCCCCCACATCGCCATCGCGCCGGTGGCGAAGTTGATGATGCCGGTGCCCCGGTAGGTGATGACCAGGCCCATCGACAGCGCCGCGTAGAGGCAGCCCGATCCCAAGCCGATGATCGCGAAGAGCAGGTACTGGTCCACTTCGGCAGATCCGCCTCAGATTGCCCGACAACTCATCCGCAGATGCTCGCAGATGGATCGGAGGCTGTGTGGCTAATTGTCGGTTCTAGTGAGGTTGTGTGCGCGTGATGCGGGTGGGCCGCCGACGGCGGTGTGGTGTCGGTGGCAGTTGTAGTCGTGGACCCAGCGCGTCAGGCGGATCCTGCGGTCGGATTCTGATCTGAACACCCGGGCGTAGAGGAACTCGTCGGCCAGGGTGCGGTTGAACCGCTCTGCTTTGCCGTTGGTCTGGGGGCGGTAGGGCCGGGTGCGGCGGTGCTTGATCCGCCGTTCGGCGAGCAGCTCGGCGAACTTGGCGGAGGTGAAGTTCGGGCCGTTGTCGGTGAGGACCTCGTCGACGGCCATGTTGTTCGCCCAGAACCAGTCCTGGGCGCGCCGCCAGAACCCCACCAGCGTGTCGGCTCGTTCGTCATCGAGCGCCTCGACGTACGCGACCCGGCTGTAGTCGTCGATAGCGACGTGCAGGTAGGTGTAGCCGCGGCGCTTGCGGCGCCGCCGTTTGGTCTTGGGCGACCCGCGGCCGTGCACCCGCCAGCCGCCCCCGGGCGGCACCTTGCCAATTTTCTTGACGTCGAGGTGCACCAGCTCGCCGGGCGCACAGCGCTCGTAGCGGCGGATCACCCGCCCGGTGGGACGGTCCATCCAGGCGAGCCGGTTCAGCCCGTGACGGCGCAGCACACGCCAGATCGTCGAGGGGGGCACTCCGGTGCGCGCAGATAGATACGCCGGGCCCCGCTTGGTCGAGCGCCGCAGCCGACAGATCCGCTCCTCGGTGCGGGCATCGGTGCGCCTGGGGGAACGGTGCGGCCGGCTGGAACGATCCCGAAGACCCGCTTCGCCCTCAGAGCACCACCTATGCCACCACTTCGCGACCGTGCCCCTCGACAGGCCCATCTGGCGGGCCACCTCGGCCTGGGTCGTCCCCGCCTCGATCCGTTCGACCAGCAACAGCCGCCCAGCGGGCGTCAAGCGAGCATTAGCGTGAGACATCGAGCCTCCTGATGTGTCCGTGTTGTTGTCGCCAACACCACGTTCGCACAGGAGGCTCAACCCATCACCCTGCTACCAACCTCTATGTCCAGAACAGCTAATGGCTGTTGTCTAGAGCCCGCTCAGCTCGTACGCGTCAAAGAGCCCATCGCCGACCACGATCCGGCGCAGCGATCCGTCGTCGGCCTCGACCACCTGCCAGACCATGATGTGTGACATGCAGTGCGAGGACTCCGGCGGCCATGGTGCTTGACCGCAGCGCAGGTTGGGGCCGAACCATCCGGGAGTCTCGCCGGCGTTGGTGAACGCGTCGGTGATCGACTCGGAAGTGATCGGGCCATCGATGGTCTCGAGGATGAACTTGATCTCGCGCCATGCTCCGTAGGGGGCGATGGCGAAGCCCTCGATCAGCTGCTCGTGACCGGCCGCTGTCATGTGGTCGGCGTACTCAGCGAGGCGTTCTTGGATCTCGGGCGGCGCAAACTCGGCAACCCACGGGACCCACTGGTCGCCCTGGGTGTAGGTGCCGATGGCGGCAGACCCGAGCACGCCGATGTACAGCGTGCAGGACCCGGCGAAGATCGGCTTGTCGAAGCCGCTCGCGGCGGCCGATCCGACCATGCCGATGCAGCCGAACTCGTCAAGCTGGCCCATCATTCCCTCGACACCGGCGGACTGCGCCGCCGCGATGGCGGCGGTCCAATCGGGCGCCGCGATGTCGACCACGACGCGCTCCATCTCGATGCCGTAGTGCTCGAGCACCGGGGCGATGATGTTGTCCATGAAGTCGAGGGCGGTGGAGGAGTCCTGGACGACGACTGCGATGTGGTCGATGCCGAGTTCGGAGAAGGTCTTGGCGGGTCCCACGGCGAATGCCCCGGTTGCCACGTGGAGCAGGAAGGAGCCGGGACTGTTCCTCTCGGTTTGGCCCCACGAGTGGGACGAGACGTAGGGGATGCCGGCGTCGAGCCACAGCCCGAACGCCGCTTCGGAGCCCAGCTCGACGCCCATGTAGGCCATGTCGACGTCTTCTTCGATCAGCTTGATCGCGCAGTTGATGGCGCTCTCGGGCGTGCCGTCGGAGAGGCAGACGACCGGCTCGATCATGGCGCCGTGGATCCCGCCAGCGTCGTTGATCACCTCGATGGCCACCTCGCCGCCGATGCGCAGCTCCGGCAGCGAGATGTTGCCGCCCTCGTTGTTGACGTAGCCGACCCGGATGACCTCGCCGGTGCGGTCGATCGGCGCCGCATCGCCCGACGCGTCGTCGCCTCCCGCTGCGACGCCGCCAGCGCCGTCGGCGGTCGTGTCATCGGTCGCTGTGCCGGTGTCCGTGGCGGCGCCGCTCGAAGCCGTGGTGGTCGGGGCGTCGTCGCCAGTGCCGTCTGAACCGCCGCACGCAGCTGCCAGAAGACAGAACGCAACGAGCAGCGCCAATGATCGTGCATGTAGATGTCTCATGGAGCCTCAGACGCTACTCGTGGTCGAGGGTGCGCTCCCCGAGGTAGCTGGCTTCGAGCACCTCGGGTCGCTGCGCCAACTCGTCCGCAGTGCCCGACAGCGCCAGCTCGCCGTGATTGAGGACATACGCCCTGTCGGTGATCGCGAGTGCGGCATGCACGTGCTGTTCCACCAGCAGCACGGCGGTGCCGGTCTCGTCGGCGATGCGCCGTACCACCGGCAGCAGGCGCTCCACGATGATCGGCGCCAGCCCGAGGCTCATCTCGTCGACCATCAGGAGCTTCGGATCAGCGATGAGCTTGCAGCCCAGCGCCAGCATCTGCTGCTCGCCGCCCGACAGCAGACCGGCGCGGCGGTCTAGGAGCGTGTCGAGCGCCGGGAACCAGCCGATGATGTCCGCTTCGGTCACCTCGCTGCGA
Organism: Candidatus Poriferisodalis sp.; assembly: GCF_965204195.1. Lineage (GTDB taxonomy): Bacteria > Actinomycetota > Acidimicrobiia > Acidimicrobiales > Poriferisodalaceae > Poriferisodalis. Next base: position 3,307,298 of record NZ_OZ241975.1, on the reverse strand, counting down.
CGGTGCCGGTGCAGGCGCAGGTTCTCAGCCACCGAGAGCTGGAAGAAGATGCCGCGGTCCTCGGGCAGCAAGGCAGCGCCCCGGCGCGCCACTTGGTGAGCGCTGGCACCGTCGAGCGGCTCGCCGAGCACATCGATCTCGCCGTCGATCGGCCGCAGGATTCCTGCGATGGTCAGCAGCGTGGTCGTCTTGCCGGCACCGTTCGGTCCCAGCAGTGCCACCACCTCGCCGGGGTGGACATGCAGCGACAGGTCACGCACGGCGGGCACGCCGCTCCAACCGGCCACGAGGTTCCGCACGTTGAGCGCAGGAGTCGTGGCTGGCCCGAGTGTGTCGACCGGTGTCTGGGTGTCGGTGTTGTTCATGCGTGTACCTCGGAACCAAGCTAGGCGTGGGGAGTGCTCGGCGATTGACGCTGCCATGCTGTGCGCCAGACGGGCCTGCAGGGTGCAGGGCAACCGTGATTCGGGAGGCGGCATGGAGATACACGGCACGTGCAAGGAGGGATTCGAGGCAGTCCGCGACGCCTTCGAGCGGAACTTTGGCGAAGGCCTCGAAGTTGGTGCAGCGGCGGCGGTGACCGTCGACGGCGAGTCTGTCGTGGACATCTGGGCCGGAGACGCCGACACGAACGGCACCCCGTGGGACCGGGACACGATCGTGAACGTGTACTCCACCACCAAGACCATGGCGGCGACGTGCATGCTCGCCTTGGCTGATCGGGGCGAGCTGGATTTCGATGCGCCGGTGTGCGAGTACTGGCCCGAGTTCGCACAGAACGGCAAGGAGGGCGTGCTGGTGCGGCACGTCATGTCGCACACGGCGGGCCTGCCCGGGTTTGTGCCGCCGGTTTCGGCCGAGGATCTGTACGACCTCGACGCGATCGCCGAACAGCTCGCTGCCCAGGAACTGTGGTGGGAGCCAGGAACCAAGTCGGGTTACCACGCCGTCACCCAGGGCAACCTCGAGGGCGAGATTCTCTACCGCATCACCGGCAAGCGCATGGCGGAATGGTTCCGCACCGAAATCGCCGAGCCGCTCGGTGCCGACTTCTGGATGAGCCTGCCCGAATCCGAAGACCACCGAGTCGGCGAGCTGCTTCCGCCCCCGTCCCTGCTGGAGGTGCTCGAAGCGAGCGGGGTGCCGATCGACCCTGATTCGATTGCCGTGCGCACCTTGGCGAGCTGCTCGCTTGACGCCACCGAGCCCCGGACGCGTGCGTGGCGAGCAGCCGAAATCCCGGCGGCGGGCGGGATCGGCAATGCCCGCGCGGTTGCGCGGGTGCACTCGATGCTGGCCTGCGGCGGAGAAGTGGACGGCGTTCGGATCATGTCCGAGGCCGGGGCGCGCAAGGGCCTCGAAGAGCAGGTCGACAACATCGACGAGGTGCTGATGCTTCGACTGCGGCACGGCCTGGGATTCGCCCGCCAGCTCGACGGCTGGGTGACCAGCCCGAATCCGAACCACATGTACTGGGGTGGCTGGGGCGGATCCATCGCCGTCGTCGACTTCGACGTGCGCACCTCGGTGGCCTACGTGATGAATCGGATGGATGCCGCCATCACCGGCGACCCGCGGGGCGGTCGCATCGTGGATGCCGCCTTTGCCAGCATCGCCGCGGCGGACTGAACGCAACGAGCCCGCTGCTGCTCACTGGCGGGCGCGCCGAGTCGCGCCAGTTACGGCACACTACGAGCCGCTCATCGCCGCTCGAAGGGAACCGGCATGCGCTTCAGCATCTTCTACGAACACCAACTGCCGCGCCCGTGGGACGACGGGGCCGAGGCTCGCATCGTGCACGAGGCACTCGAACAGGTGCAGCTCGCCGACAAGCTGGGCTTCAGCACCGTGTGGGAAGTGGAGCACCACTTCCTGGAGGAGTATTCGCACTCCTCGGCACCCGAGGTGTTCCTGTCGGCATGCGCCGCAACCACCCAGAACATCCGCATCGGGCACGGCATCGTGCCGGTGCTGCCGGGCTACAACCACCCGGCTCGGGTGGCTGAGCGCATCGGCACGCTCGACATCATCTCGAACGGCCGGGTCGAGTTCGGCACCGGCGAGACGTCGAGCGACATGGAGCTTGGTGGCTTCGAGATCGAGCGGGCCGACAAGCGGGCCATGTGGGAAGAGGCCGTCCCCGAGATCGCCAAGATGATGGCGCAGTCGCCGTACGAGGGGCACACCGGCAAGTTCTTCTCGATGCCGGCGCGCAACGTGGTGCCTAAGCCGTTGCAACGCCCGCACCCGCCGATGTGGGTGGCGTGCAGCCAGCGCGACACGATCCTGATGGCGGGCCAGCGAGGCCTCGGCGCGCTGAGCTTCTCGTTCATCGATCCTGACGAGGCCCGCCAGTGGGTGTCGGACTACTACGAGGCCTTCGAGGCCTGCACCGACCCGGCGGGCCTCGCGCCGAACCCCAACATCGCGGTGACGACGGGCTTCATGTGCCACCCCGATGAGCAGACGGCGATCGACCGGGGCCTCGACGGCTTCCACTTCTTCGCCTACTCGCTGCTGCACTACTACGCGTTCGGCACCCACACGCCGGGCGCCACCGACATCTGGACCCAGTTCGAGGAGAACCGCGAGGAGATGGGCTTTGCGAAGCTGACCGCCACCGTGCAGGCGGCCGTCGGCTCGGAGGGCGCGGAGAACCTGGTGTCGGCTGGCGGCCTCGACTCGCTGCGCGGCTGCATCGGCACGCCCGACCAGATCCGCGAGTTCGTGCGGGCGTACGAGGACGCTGGTGTCGACGAGCTGATCTTCGTGAGCCAGGCGGGCCGCAATCGCCACGAGGACATCTGCGAGTCAATGGAGCTGTTTGCCCGCGAGGTCATGCCCGAGTTCGCCGAGCGTGCCCCCGGGCGGGAGGCCGCAAAGCGCGAGCGCTACGCCGAGACCATCGAGCGGCTCCAGAACTTCCACGATCTCGACCTGACACCGGAAGTCACCACCACCGTGCAGGCTGCCGCCAGCGCCTGAGGCGCCGCGCCAGTACGCCACCTGCGCGCGCTCAATCGGTGTGAGCCGTGGCGGGTTCCTGAACGACTCCCCGGGCGATCAGGTCGTCCACCGCATCGGGCGCGTATCCCAAGACATCGGTCAGAACCTCGACGGTGTGCTGGCCGAGCAGCGGCGCCGGGCGTCGCAGCCCGTTGGGGCCGTCGCTCAAGCGCCAGGGGACACCGGGCACCACCCGCTCGCCGGTGCGTGGATGGTGAGGCCGCTCGAGCATGCCGATGGCTTCGAAGTGGGGGTCGCCGGTCCACAGCTCGTGCGATGCCAGCGAGGGAAAGGCGGTGACGCCGACCGCCTGCAGCTCCTCGGTGATCTGCCAGCGGTCCCGCGTCTGCGTCCACGCCGAGATTGCGGCATCGAGTTCTGTCTCGTTCCGCTTGCGATTCGCGGCGCCGGCGAACTCCGGCCGGGTCGCGAGGCCGGGGTCGATGACCGTGCACAGCGACTGCCACATGTCTTCGTCGGTGCAGGCGATGGTGACCCATTGATCGTCTCCGCGGGCCGGGTAGCAGTTGTGGGGCGACCAGATCGGGTCGTGGTTGCCGATGGGAGCGGGCGACTGGCCGCTTTGCTGGTACTGCATCCAGCCCTCACCGACGGTGGCGGCAACGGCTTCGGCCATCGCGACATCGATGGTGGCGGCGATGCCGCTGCGACGTCGAGCAGCGAGCGATGCCACCACCGCCCACGCGGCGGTGATTCCTGTGCACGGATCGCCGATGGCCACGCCGGTCTCGTACGCCGGACCGCCTTCGTAGCCGTTGGAGGCGTACAGGCCGGCGAATGCCCCGCCGGCAGGTCCGTACGCCACATACTGCGCGCAGGGGCCCGTGCTTCCGTACCCGGACAGCGAGGCGATGACGACATCCGGGTTTATCGCACGCAGTTGCTCGACGCCGAACCCGAGTCGATCCATGACGCCGACGCCGAAGTTGTCGACCACCACGTCGCTGATGGCGACCAGCCGTGCGACCACCTCCACAGCATCCGGATGGGACAGGTCGATGCCGACGCTGCGCTTGTCGCTGTTGTAGAGCTGAAACAGGCCCGAGGTGTCATGCGACGGCGGGCTGTCGGGCGGGCTCAGCGGCAGCCGCCGGAACATGCAGAGGTGATCGGGAGATTCGAGCTTGATGACGTCCGCGCCGAGGTGGGCCAAGATCTGCGTGCAGAACGGACCGGCCCAGATCCAGGTGAAATCGCAGACCCGCACGCCTTCGAGCGGGCGGCCTCCTGCAGCTGCGGGCGTTGTGCTGCTGGCGCTCGCGGCGGCTCCGGCGCCCTCAGCGGCAACCGTCCTGTGCCGCCAGCTTTCCCCTTCGTGAGCCCCTGCGTCAGGCGCTTCGGCGGCGAGATTCCACCACGGCTGATCGATCTGGAACCCCGGACCCGGCAGCTTCAGCCCGTCGGGCGTCGTGGCAAAGAACCCCCGCTCGGCGAAGTGCCCATTGGCTTCGAGCTGGGCCATCGTGTTCACCGGCGTCACGGCAATCCGAGCAGCTTGGGCGGCGTGGTAGATCTCATCGGCCCGCTGTTCGGCGAACCACTCGGCCAAGTACATGTTGACGACATCGGAGTTCTGGGTGCGGTCGGGACCGGTGGCGAACACGTCGAGTGATGCCCACTCGGGAGAGCCCATGAGCTCCACGAACGACTCCCACTGGGACTGCTCGGGGCAGATGAGCTGCAGCAGCCCGTCGACACACTGGAAAATGCGCCACGGCACCACCGTGCGCGTGCCCAGCCGCGAGGCCTCCACGCCCAGGAACGAGACCGACGCCGGAGCGACCTCGGTGAGCTTGGCCGCTGCGGCGACAGCCGAGAAATCGATGTGCTCACCGTGGCCGCTCACGACGGCACGTTCGGTTGCCGCGAGGGCCACGATCGCGGCCACCGAGGCCACGTTGATGTTGGCGTGATGCCCCGGTGCCTTCAGCGGTGGCAGGTCGGGATCGGCGGCGCCCCCGGGTGACAGATTTCCCCAGCTCGACCCGTGGATGACATTGATCTCGGCCGCGTCGTAGTGCGCGTAGGGCCCCGTGAGCCCGAACGGGGTGATGGACAGCACAACAAGCCGGCTGTGCTGCTGTGTCAGATCGGCCAAGTCACGACGATCGTGAATCACCAGGTCGGCACCGGCGATCAGCTCGTCGCTCACTGACCAAGCGGAGCGCTTGTTGGAGTTCAGCCATCGGTGGACATCGTGGGGCCGCGACCTGACCAGGTCGTAGTCGTCCTCGATGCGTATGACGTCAGCGCCCAGGTCGGCGAAGAGCTTCGCCGCCCAGGCAACTCCCACGCTGCCGGCAAGCTCCAGCACCCGAACATGGGACAGTCCGGCTTCGGGAACAACGGGCGCCGGGCGGCGGGACGGCACCGGCGCTGCTTCGGCCATGACTGCCCCCGTTCGTCGCGCGGCGATGGTAGGCGCGAGCGATTGCGCTCTGGGCTGGAGCGCTATCGCCCGGACCCCTCCGACGACCGCGAAGTAGCGTGCGGGGGCTTATGGGGGGACGGCGGTGAACGGCGAGTGGCGCCGGGTGCTGCTCTATCTCGGCGGGATGATGGGCCCGCTCGGCACGTTCGTGATGCTGCCGATGATCCCCGAGCTGCGCGACACGTTTTCCGTCAGCACCAGCCAGATCGGCTGGGCGCTCAACGTCTACTTGGTGCCATTTGCCGGTCTGCTGCTGGTGTCGGGCACGCTCGGCGATCAGTGGGGAAGGGCGCGAACGCTGCGTACTGCCGTTGCGTTGTATGCCGTGGCGACGCTCGGCTATGCCCTGGCGCCGAACTTCGGGTGGTTTCTCGCGGCCCGTGCAGGCCAGGGCGCCATGAATGCGTTCATCACGCCGCTGCTGCTGGCGACACTCACCGAGACCGCGCCGACCGGGGGAATCGGTCGCATTGTGGGCCGTTACGCGGCGTGCCAGGCGCTGGGTCAGCTCTCCGCTCCGATGCTGGGCGGGATTGGTGCCGACACGAACTGGCGCATCGCCTATGTCGCGACTGCCGCGATCGGTGCGGTGATTGCACTGTTGTTGCCGGCCAGCGCACGCGAAGCTGAGCCGGACGCTCGCTGGAAGGCAGATGCCCCGCCTCGATTCCAGTCCTTGATGCGACGTCCAACGCTGCTGGTGGCCGCCACGGCATCGCTGTGCGCTATGGGACCCATCGGGGCCAGGATCCTCGTGAGCCTGAGCGGCCGCGATGTGGTGGGACTGACGGGTTCGCAGGTGGGAGTGCTGCTGCTGGCCGGCGGCTTGGCCGGCATGGCAGCGGCGCCCCTGTGGGGGATCGCGCTCGACCGCTTGGGCGGCCGGCGGGCGACCACCATCGCCATCGCCGTGTGCTCAGGCCTGGTGGCACTGCTTCCCGCCGCGGGTGCGGCATGGCAGCTGGCCGTTCTCTGGTTCGTCACTGGCGCTGCAACGCAGTCGGTGGTGGTCAGCTTCCAATCGCTCGCCTCGATTGCGGCACCCGACAATCGCGCGGGAGCACTGTCGTTCACGCTCTCGCTCCGATTCGGCGGTCATGCGCTCGGTGCGGTGATCTGGTTGCCCGTATTCGCCTTCAGCCCTACGTGGGCCTACCTCGGCTCTGCGGCGGCAGGCGCGTTCGCCATCGTCGCCGTTCTGGCCAGCCGGATCGACACTGCTGGCCCATCCTGAGACAGCGGCGCGGCAGCCCCGCTGGGAATGCCGAAGGTCAGGGGTGCTGCAGGTGCTGCCAGACCCGTTCTGGGGTGCACGGAAGTTCGACGTGGCGGACGCCGAGGTGCGCCAGCGCGTCGATGACGGCGTTGTGGACGGCCGGTGTCGCACCGATGGTTCCCGACTCGCCGATGCCCTTGGCGCCGAGCGGGTTGCGGTCGGTGGGAGTCTCCAGGGGGATTCGCTCGAAACTCGGCAGCTCGGCGGCCGAGGGGATCGCGTAATCCATGAAGTTGCCGGTCAGCGGGTTGCCGTCGCCGTCGTAGACGAACACCTCGCCGAGCGCATGAGCGATGCCCGAAGCCACGCCGCCGTGCACCTGGCCCTCGACGATCATCGGGTTCACGATGACGCCGGCGTCGTCGCACGTCACATGGCGCAGCGGGGTGACCTGGCCGGTGTCGCGGTCTACCTCCACCACCGAGAGCTGCACGCCGAACGGGAAGGTGGCCGCGGGCGGCTGGAAGTCGCTCTCAGCTTGCAGGCCGGGGCCTTCCGACTGGCTGGCATGCGCCGCTACCTGGGCCCAGTCGAGCGACCGGGCGGGTGTGCCGACCACGGCGAACGTGCCTGCGTCGGCGTCGAGCACGATGTCGGCGGGATCGGCCTCGAGCATCGCGGCGGCGGTCTCCTTTGCCTGCTCGACTACTGCCTCGGCTGCTTCGAATACCGCAGCCCCGCCTGTCTGGAGCGAGCGGGAGCCGCCGGTGCCTCCGCCGCGCTTGATCTCGTCGGTGTCGCCATGGCGCACCTCGATCATCTCGAAATCGATGCCGGTGAGGTCCGCAGCGATCTGGGCGTACGCCGTGTGGTGACCCTGCCCGTGGTTCGACGAGCCAGTGAGCACCAGCGCCGATCCGTCGTCGCGAACCTCCACGCTGCCGAACTCCGGAGCTCCCATCGGGTTCGAGATCTCCACGTACGCGCTCCAGCCCAACCCGAGCAGCCTCGATGAGCCCTCCGAACGGCGTCGCTCCTGTTCGGCCCGCAGGCCGGGATAATCCGCGGCTTCCATCACGGCGTCGAGGGCCTTGGCGTACTCGCCCGAATCCATGTCGGCGCCGGTCGGCGTGGTGAACGGGAACGCGTCGGGCGGGATGAAGTTGCGTCGGCGCAGCTCGCCAGGGTCCATCTCGATCTCGGCCGCGAACAGGTCCATCATCCGCTCGATCGCCAGCGCTGCCTCAGGGCGCCCGGCTCCCCGGTACGCGCCGACCGGCGCAGTGTTGGTGGTGACCGAGTTGGTGGACACCGCCACGTTCGGGATGTCGTACACGCCCGACGCCATGGTGCGGACGAACATGGGCAACAGCGACCCGATCATCGGGTAGGCGCCGGCGTCTTGCAGCGCGTCCACCTCGTATGCCGTCACGTTGCCGTCGCGGGTGCCCCCCAGGCGTGCCGAGTACGAGATTGCCCGCGCGTGCGTGAAGCCGACCATGGCCTCCGAGCGTGTCTCCGCCCAGCGCACCGGGCGTTCGAGCTGGCAGGTGAGGCGAGCCACCACGAAATCCTCGACGTACTGGGCGTTCTTGGCGCCGAAGCCCCCGCCGACGTCAGGCGTGATGACGTGCACCTGGCTGGGCTCCAGCCCGCAGAACGCGGAGAGCGTGTCGCGGGTTTGGTGCGGGAATTGGGTGCAAGCCCAGTAGGTGAGCCGCTGCGCACCCGCGTCCCAGGAGGCAAGGGCAGTACGAGGCTCGATGGGCGCCGCAGTCATCCGGGGGTTGCAGAACGCCAGCTCCACGACCACCTCGCAGGCGTCGAAGGGATCCTGCCCGTTCTGTTCGCCCGGCGGGATGGCGAAGACTGTGTTGGTGTCGGCCTCCGGGAACAGCAGCCGGTCATTGCGTGCAGCCTCGGCAGTGTCCAGCAGCGGATCGAGCGGTTCGTAGTCGGCATAGACCAACTCGGCGGCATCGATCGCTTGAGACTGCGACTCGGCGACGACCACGGCGAACGGCTCGCCCACATAGCGCACCCGGCCAGTGGCCAGCGGCGAGCGCAGCATCTGCTGGTTGAGCATCGGCATACGGGGCGGATCGGCGCTGAGCCCCAGATCGGCGGCCGTGAAGGCCCCCACCACGCCGGGCATCTCACATGCCTTGTCCACGTGGACGGCAGCGATGTCCGCGTGCGCCATGGTCGATCGGACGAAGACCGCGACGAGCGCGCCCTCGCATTCGACATCATCGACGTATGTGCCGCCGATGGTGAGAAGTTCGGGGTCTTCCTTCCGTTCGACGCGAGTGCCGAGCATGCTCATGGGCGGGCGACCTCCGAAAGCGGTGCCGCCTGACGATCAGGCAGCGAAACGGAACCGAGCCGAGACCCCAGTTCGCGACTGCCGGAGAGTAGTCAGTGCTGCTTCGGTTCAGCCGACGCCGACGGCCGTGCGCTCGGTGGCGAACGACACGCCCTCGTAGTCGTGGTCAGCGATCTCGTCGATCCGACGCTTGTACTTCGGAGCGCCGCCGTTGTACACGAGGTAGCGGATGGTGCCCTTCTCGTGGCCGTCCACATTCGAGTTGTAACCGGTGAACCAGCCCTGCGCCTTGCGCATCAGCATCATGCTGTACATCTCGATCACGTGGTTGGTCCACTCCCGCTCGGCGTCGGGGTCGGCCTCGAAGCGGGTGTAGTCGTGCTCCCAGACGAAGTCGAGCATGCCGGTCACCCAGTCGACGCCGATCTCGATGCCGCGCGGGTAGTTGGTAGACGCTGAGCCGCTCTGGGGCCCGGCGATGGTCATGAGGTTCGGGAAGCCGTTCACCATCAGGCCGATGTAGGTGACCGGCCCGTCCCGCCATTTGTCTCGCAGCTTCACACCGCCCGAGCCTCGGAAGTCGATCCGGTCGAAAGCGCCGGTGATGGCATCGAAGCCGGTGGCGTAGACGATCAGATCGAACTCGTAGTGCCGGTCGGAGGTCTGGATGCCAGTCGGCGTGATGCTGGTGATCGGTGTGTCCTGAATGTCCACCAGATCCACGTTCGGGCGGTTGTAGGTCTCGTAGTAGCGCGTCTCGAGCGGCACTCGCTGCACGCCGAAGCCGTGGTCCTTGGGGATCAGCTTGTCAGCGACGATCGGGTCGTCGACCCGCTCGCGGATCTTGTCGGCGATGAATGACGACAGCTCGGCATTGGCCTCCTCGTCGAAGAAGATCTCGCGGAAGTTGGCCATCCAGATGCCGAAGCCCGGCTCGCCGTACAGCTTCTCCCACATGGCGCGGCGCTCTTCGGGCGCGACGTTCCAGAAGCCGCGGCGGTCGGGCTCGTGCACGAAGCCGCCGGGCGTACGGGCGCACGTGTCGAAGATCTCGTCGTAGCGGGCGCGGATGCCGGCCATCTCTTCGTCGGAGATCTCACTGTTGTGCAGCGGGGCGCACCAGTTCGGCCGCCGCTGGAAGACCGTGAGGTGATCGGCCTGCTCGCCGATGGCCGCAATGGCCTGCACGCCGGTGGCGCCGGTGCCGATGACCGCCACCCGCTTGCCCTTGATCTCGACCGGATCGGCAGGCCAGTGGTAGGTGTGGAACGACGGGCCCTCGAACACGTCGGTGCCGTCGGCGTTGACGCCCTCGATGCGGGGATAGGTGGGTGCCGACAGCAGGCCGAGGGCGGTCAGCAGGAAGCGGCAGCTCAGGTCGCGGCCGTCGCCCAGGTGCAGGCGCCAGACGCCCGCATCGTCGTCGAAGTGCGCCGTCTCGACGGTGCAGTTGAACTGCATGTACTTGCGCAGGTCGAACTTGTCTGCGACGTAGTTGAGGTAGCGCAGGTTCTCGGGCTGGCCCGAGAAATGTTCCTTCCAGTGCCATTCTTCGAGCAGCTCGTCGGAGAACGAGTAGCCGTAGCTGTAGCTCTCCGAGTCGAAGCGGCAGCCGGGGTAGCGGTTCCAGAACCAGGTGCCGCCGAGATCGCTGCCCATCTCGAGCACGGTCGCATGGACGCCGCGCTCGGCCAGCCGGTACATCTGGTAGATGCCGGCCACGCCCGCGCCGATGATGATGACCTCGTAGTCGGGCATGTCAGCAGCCGACGGCCCCGCGCTGTGCGAACCGTTGGCTGTGCCGTTCGTCGTTCCCTCTGCCATGAGAAATCCCCCGTTATCGAGGCCCTGCCGGGGCCGGCGGTTGCGGGCGAACCGGCGGTTGCGACCCGGTTTCGGATCGCTTTGATGAACGCCCCAACCCTTGCGCTTCACCATAGTCGAACGCGTCTTAGGAAATTTTCGGGCAGCGCGGCGCGTGGGCCCTCGGCCTGGCTCTGCGACGCCGTCGTAGTCTCCGGCCATGGCTCAATCACTGCGCTTCGGGGTCGTCCACGATCTGCGGAGCCCGCCCGGCAGCGATGTGTCACTGCCCGAGATGTACGCGCAGGCGCTCGACCAGCTCGAGATGGCTGATGAACTGGGGTTCGACCTGGCGTGGTTCACCGAGCACCACTTCCTCGATGACGGCCATCTGCCGAACTTCGTGCCGGTGGCCGGGGCGGTGGCCGCTCGCACGTCGAGAATCCGCATGTCCACCGACATTTTGCTAGCGCCGTTCGCGCATCCGATCCGGCTGGCGGAAGATCTGGCGATTCTCGACAACATCTCGGGCGGGCGCATCGAGCTGGGCATCGGCATGGGCTACGCGGCGCATGAGTTCCGTGGCTTCGGGATCCCCCAGTCCCGCCGGGTATCGCTCACCGAGGAGTTGGTGCAGATCCTGCGGCTGGCATGGAAGGGCGAGCCGTTCAGCTTCCACGGCAAGCGCCATCGCTTCGACGACCTGCTGGTGACCCCGGCGCCGGTGCAGCCGGGCGGCCCTCCGCTGTGGATTGCAGGGATGAGCAGCAATGCGGCCGTGCGGGCTGCCCGTTTCGACACGCACCTGCTGCCCCAAGGCGCTCCCGAGGTGGTGATGGACCCGTGGAAAGACGAGTTGCGGGCGACCGGGCGCGACCCCGACGACTACCGGGTGGGCATCATCCGCTCGGTGTTCGTCACCGACGACGTCGAGCGCGAGTGGAATCCCATCAAGGCCGCGGAGCGCTACCGGCTCGGCGTGTACGCCAAGTTCTTCGCCGAGACGCCCGACGAGTTCACGGCGTTCGACCCGTCGAAGGGTGCGATTCCCCAGAACTGGATCGTCGGCGACGAGGACCACTGCGTCACTGAGTTGACCGGGTTCATTCAGCAGTACGGCTTCACCGACGTATGCACCTGGGGCGCCTCGCCCGGCATGGCCCCGTCGCTGTTCAACTCGTCGCTCGAACGGCTCGCTCGAAATGTCATCCCGCGGGTACGCGCCGCCGTCGAGGGTGATGCCTGAGCGCGAACCGGCAACGCTGAGTTCGTCGGTCAGATGTAGTCGTCGTCATCCCAGGAATCGGACTCCCAGGAAGCTGTGCGGCGTCTGCGTCGCGGCCGTCGGTTGAACTCGTTGTCCCAGTCAGCGTCGTCATCCCAATCTGCGTCGTCGTCATCGTCCCACCAAGCCGGGCGACGTGTTCGGCGACCGCGTGCTCGTGGGTGCGTGCGATCGTCCCAGTCGTCGTCCCGATGATCTTCGGTCTCGTTCCACTCGTCGTCCGCGTCCCAGTCGTCTGAGTCGAGATCGTCTGGGTTCCAGTCGCCGTCGAGGTCGCCGTGGTCGTGTTCGCGTCGAGGCCGCGAAGTGCCGCGGCGCGAGCGACGGGCCGATTCGGGCTCGGGACCCTCCTGCCGGCGCTTCTTGCGTCGCCTGTGGATCACCAAGGCGATGATGGCCAAGATGAGCGCGGTACCGCGTAGGTCTGCCCAACTGACGCCGATGACCGTCCGCATGATGAGGAGCACGACCAGCGCGATCACGAATTCTTGGCTCGTCAACACCCGCAACAGCAGCAAGCCGACGATCGATCGGGCGGATCGGCGAGAGTTCGAGTCGGCGGCGCCGTTCTCGCGGGGCGAGTGTCTCCGCCGCCATCGGGAGGACTCGGCCATGCCGCCAGTATTGCGCGCCGCCTGCGGGCGTCACTTCGGTGCAGCGCGACTTCGACGGCCTTTGGGCAGCCTGCCGACGGGGTCAGCGTCGGGTTATGGCACCGTCGCAGTGGTCAGCGGCTGGCGTTGTCGACGAGCCAGCGGAAGCAGGGGTCGGCGAGTGCCTCGGCCATCAGCTCGGGGTGCCACTGCACGGCCAGGATCGGCAGCTCCGTGTGCTCAATGCCCTCGATGATCCCGTCGGGGGAGTGGGCGGTGGCGATGTAGCCGTCGCCGAGCTGATCCACCGCCTGGTGATGCAGCGAGTTCACCGCCACCTCGGGGCCGTACATCTCGCGCAGCTGGCTGCCCTCGACGGTGAGGACGGTGTGGGGGGTGGCGTCGGGCGGCCCGTCCGTGGCTGCGTGCTCGGGAAGGTGCTGGTGCAGGGTGCCTCCGGCGGCGATGTTGATGAGCTGCGGGCCGCGGCAGATGCCCAGCACCGGCAGGCCGCTGTTGACGGCGGCGTCGAGCAGCGCGATCTCGAACGCATCGCGCAGCGGCACGCGGTCGGCGGCAGCGAGTGGGCTGCTGTGCTCGCCGTCGCTGCGAGCAAGCATCGGAACTGAGTCGACGGCGCTGACGGTGTCGTTGTCGAAGCCGGCGGCGCGCTCGGCAAACGGGTCGATGCCGTCGTATACCTGCTCGTGCAGGCGATCGGCGTACAGGCACGCGGCTACGTCCTCGCCGCCGGTGAGCAGCACCGCGTCGAGGCGCGGCACCACATCGGCCGGGTCGGCGTCGAGCGGCACATGCACCGCGATGGCCCCCGCAGCGTGCACCGCCTGGGCGTAGTGAGCGATGTACAGATCGACTTCGACATCCACGAACACCGGCGGGAAACCGCGGATGCGAGCGCCGGCGCGGCGCCGTCCCGACAGTCCGATCAGCGGCTTGGGCACCGGGCCACCCTAGAGAATCCGCTTCGCGCGTCCTCTGACCGACTGTGCGCGATCGGTTGCAAGTACGGTCGCGCGCATGGTGGTGTCGAGCTCAGGCCGCCGCGGTCCTGATCAGCCTCGAACGCGATGGTGGCTGGTTGCGGCCGTCGCCGGCGTACTGCTCGTTGCTGCTGCCGCAGTCAGTTCGCAGCTGGGTTCGAATGGGGCCGCCGACGACGCCGAACCCGCAGAAGCAGCCCCGGAAACGAGCGCAGATGCGGTTGCGCCCGACGAGGATGCCGCGCCGGTGACGACTGCTGCCGCTGCCGAGGCACCGGTGGAATCGGAGCCACCCCAACCTGAAGACGAACCAACTGACACAACCGACGCATCGGGCTCGGAGCTGTCGGAGGCCTTCGGCGAACCAGAGCACCCAGTGTCGGGCGTCGAACCGTACATCCCCAGCCGCATCCGGCTTGACGAGCCCGGCCCGCCCGCAGACGTTTGCAGGGGAGTGCTGCCCGCTCAACGTGTTCAGGTCCCGTTGAGCTTCGCGAGCACCAAGCCCGAAGGCGTCGATCATCTCTCGTGGTCACCCGACTGCCGGCGCATGGTGTTCCGGGTCGGCAGCACCCTGTGGGTTGCGAATGGCGACGGAACCAGCGACCTTCCCTTCCTCACGGCTCAGTACGGCCTGAATGCGCCGGTGTGGTCGCCCGACAGCCAGTGGATCGCGTTCTCGCAGGGCGCAATCGTGGAAGGAGAGAGGGCCAGCCACATTTTCATGATCCTGCCCAACGGTCTGGGTCTTGCTCAGATCACGCACGGAAATGTGCTGGATCAAGACCCCACTTGGTTTCCCGACGAGGGCCGCATCGCGTTCGCCCGCCGAATGCGGGTGACCGAGAACGACGGAAGCACCCGCTTCGAGCACCGCATCGTCTTGGTGGACCTGTTGGACGGCGCTGAGCAGGTGATCTCTGCCAGTGCCGAGAGTCTGTCAGCGCCCTCGTGGTCTCCTGATGGCAGCGTCATCGCCTACCGAACCGGCGACGAGCTGAGAATGGTGCGACTCGACGACCTGTCCGAATCGCTGCTGCTGTCGGGTGTTGTCGGCGGCCGTGGTACGTGGTCGGATGACGGCTCCGCGATCGCAGCGATGCGCGAGTGGTCGGACGGCCAGGCCACCGCCGCGATCCGCTCGCTGCAAGATCCGATCGCCAGCGAGGACTACAGCGTCACCGTGCAGGCAACCGCCGAAATCGCATCAGGCAGCACGCCAACCCTGCGATGGAGCGAGACCGGCGAACACCTGCTGTTCCACGCGATCGACCCAAGAGGCGGCCACTGGATCTACCGCCTCCCCACACCGCGCCCAGACGGCTAGAACCGAAACGAGTTGGTGGCTCGGCGCTGCAGCGGCCCGTCAGAGCCGAACGACGCACCGGCAACCGTCGTGTCTGCCATATGTAGGCTGAGGTTGTGACAGAGGGTCGGACTGAAGCAGTTCGGGAGAATCGCTTCATTGAATACGCACGTCGCAAGCCCGGCCAACTCGCGGGATGGTGCATTGCTTGGTTCGTGCTGGCGAGCGTCCTCGACTACGCGCTGTCGACATCTGGACCGAGCACCGGCGATGGATGGCAGTTCTTTGTTGCGTCGGTTTACTTCTTGATTGCGCCCGCAATACTCGTATGCGCTTTCTTGGCGATTTGGGGCTCCAACGCCGTCATCAGGCGCCGTACCGGCGGGCTGCCTTCGGTAGACGAAGCGCGGGATGCTGCAGACCAGCGGGCAGCGCTCTCTGGTCGATCCTCGCGAGCCTGAGCGTCACGAGCCTCTGCCACGAGGCAGACGCTGCAGGTCTACTCGCAGCCTGACGTGGGAGGGTCGCCGCGGCGGGTCGGTGAAACCGAAGCCGAGTGGCCGGTCAAGCGGCGCGAGCGCGCCGAGGTCGGTGCCGTCGAGGCTCGCCGTGGCGGCGACGACGCGGCGGGCCGAGCGAGTTCGGTACCACTCGACGACTCCGGTCGGGCTGGTGCCGTAGGTGCGGACATCGAGCAGCTTGCGGGCACACCAGTTCTCAACCGTGGCCGTGAGCCAGCGGGGACGTGGCGGCAGGCTGAGTCTCGCGAGGCCGATCTTCATGTCTAGCTGGAGTCCGCCCGACCGGACGGTGTAGCTGCGGCCGCGGCGTTCGGTCGTGACCGGTTCGTCTCGGACCCTGTCGAACGGGTACACCGAGTTGACAAATGCGGCGGCGCCGCCCTCGCCGAGCAGAACGCGTCTCCCGTCAGGCCGTGCCCACATCACGTCGGCGAACGGACCGATCGGGCTCTGCCGCCAGTCACCGATCACGAATCGATGACCCGAGGCGAACCCCACCGATGTGATCGAGCCGCGCAGAGTCTCCATCACCGGCATTTCTGCGCCCTGTTGCCGCTCCATCATCGCATCATGCTTGCGCCGCAAGCCTGAATTGGGTTTCGTACCTGATGCTGGCGGTGCCGAATCCGATCGCTATTCGACTGCGTGGTCGCTGGAACGCGTTCGAGGCGATTATGAGGCCTGTCACAGCCCGCGGGTACGGTCGCCTTCCATGGTGACGAGGGTCGTGAGTTGGAACGTAGCGAAGCGCCACGCCCCGTGGCGCGAGCTGGTTGAGATGGATGTCGATGTGGCGCTCCTGCAGGAGGCCGGCAACTATCCGACTGATGTCGCCGACAGGGTCGACACCGGACCCCCCGAGAGCTGGGATTCACATCGTTGGAACTCGGACTGGTGGGAGGGGCGCTTCTCACGACTGTTCGACCGGTGGCCAAAGATCGTGAAGCTGTCTGATCGTGTCGACGTCGAATGGTTCCGGCAGGTCAGCCCGATCGGCTGGGTGGACGACGACGAGATCGCCGTCAGTGGTATCGGAACCGTCGCGGCGGCCCGAGTAGCGCCGGCCACCGCCGAGCCCTTCGTAGTGGTGTCAATGTACGCACGTTGGGCGGGGCCGCATCCGTCGACGAATAGCTCATGGAAGGTCGGTTATTCGGACGGCTCGGCGCACCGGATCATCTCGGATCTGTCGGCATTCATCGGTGACACGAGGCCGTCAACCCACAGGATCTTGGCCGCAGGCGACCTGAACATGATCTATGGCGAAACCAATGAACCGTGGCAGTCGTTGGGATCCCGGACACAGACGGTCATCGACCGGATGGACGCACTGGGTTTCGAGTTCCTTGGACCGCAAGCTCCCGATGGAGGGCGTCAAGCAGAGCCGATCCCAGCCGGATTGCCGTCGGATACTCGCAATGTGCCGACGTATCACTCAACGCGGCAAACGCCAGCAACCGCTACCAATCAGCTCGACTACGTATTCGCTTCACGCGGCTTCCACGAGCAGATCTCCGTATGGGCGTTGAATGGACCTGACGAGTGGGGTCCGAGCGATCACTGCCGCATCCTGATCGAGATCGAAGACGGATAACGCGGCTAGCTGGCGTTGATCAGGGGAGTACGTGTAGGAAGCCGGCTGCGGCGAAGTCGCCGTCGAAGGCCAGGGCTTCGCGGAGTCTTCGCTGGCGCATCACTTCGAAGCTTGTGGCATCCACGAACGAGTACGTGCGTTCGTCGTGTTCGCGGAGCCAGCGCACTGCCCGCTGCTCCTGATCTTCGGTGACGTGTGTCACGACCAGTCCATGGCCAGCACTGAGGGCCTCGATTCGGTCCAAGTAGGCGACCCCGTAGGCGTGACCTGCACGGCGGCGCAGGAACGTCCAGGTCTCGCCGACGACGTGATTCGTCGTCAGGATCTGCTCGGATCGGCCGAGCTTGCCGAGCATGGCGAGCGCGTCGTTGTGGCGGGCGTCAGATGGCAGCGCCCAGGCCACCCACCACCCCGTGTCGGCAAACTTCACGTGCCGTACACGACATCGTCGATCTCGCCGGGCTCGACGGTCACACCCTCGGGACCGAAGCCCGCGAGCGCTGTCCAAGGATCGTCGTCGGCAGTGGGTGCGTCGTCTTGGAGCATGTGAAGGAGACCCCGGCGAATCAATTCCGACTTCGAGATGCCGCGCCGCTTCGCTTCAAGCCTCGCGGCGTCATTCAGGTACTCGTCGATTGTGATCGAGATCGTCTTCACGCGTCAAATTATATATAGCCAACGTGAAGAAAGATATATGGTGACTGCAAGTGGCCGAGGTTGCCGACGGCCGTGGTGCACAGCATGGAAGAATCGCGCGTCGCCGGGAGCACGGCGCGAACTCGGAGGTGCTGCGATGAGCGAGTCGGCCGAGTCTGCTTCGGGGCCAGTGGCCTCGGGTCACTGCCTGTGTGGTGCCGTGAGCTACGAGGTGCACGGGCCGATCCGACATGTGTGGAACTGTCACTGCTGGCGCTGTCGGCGGTGGACGGGGCACTTCATGGCAGCGACGGGCTGCAAGACCGCCGACCTCCGGCTGATCTCGGATGCCTCCCTGGCGTGGCACCACCCGGCCGACGACCCCAACGTGGCCTACGGGTTCTGCCGAGAGTGCGGCGCGTCGCTCTTCTGGAAGGTGGCTGAGGGTAAGTCGCACCAAGTTGACACCATTGCAATCTGCGCCGGCACGCTCGATCTTCCCTCGGGCCTGCACACGGAGCGGGCCATCTTCGTGAACGACGCGGCCGACTACCACACGTTCGACCCGGCGGTCCCGACCGAGGGCCGCGAGTAGGCCGCCGGCACCCCAATCGCTAGACCGACTGCCTGGTGTCGGGCGTGCGGTGGGCGAGGTTCGCGACGGCAGTGGGCGTCGTGATGCCCTCGGTGAGGTCGGCGGCGGGGGTGGGCAGCTCGAAGCGGGTGGTGAGAGGCACCACTCCGGCCCACCAGTTGCCAGCCATGTCTTCGGCGTCGTCGACGGGGTCGCCGGCGCGGACCTTGGCTGACGCCTCGGCCAGTGGCAGCTCCAGCACCAGTGTCGCTCGCAGATCCTCGGCACTCGGCGGCCGGGAGGTGTCCCAGTTGGCGACGATGTGATCGGTCACCAGCTTCAGTGCCCGTTCCTTGGCCGCGGCGTCGGTGACCCGGTGAGCGAGGCCGCGCACCACGACGCAGCGGAAGTTCATGGAGTTGTGGAACGGCGTGCGCGCCATCACCAGACCGTCGAGGTGGGTGACGGTCACGC
Organism: Candidatus Poriferisodalis sp.; assembly: GCF_965204195.1. Lineage (GTDB taxonomy): Bacteria > Actinomycetota > Acidimicrobiia > Acidimicrobiales > Poriferisodalaceae > Poriferisodalis. The sequence continues at coordinate 3,288,511 of NZ_OZ241975.1, read as the reverse complement.
AGATCTCGGTGCCTTCGCCGGAGTTCAGCAGGTGATTCGCCAACGCTCCGTGCAGGTACAGGTTCTCGTCGTCGCGCCCGTAGGCCATCGGCAGCACCAGCGGCCCGTCGGGCGTGTCGACGCCGACGTGCGCGATGAGCCCAGCGTCGAGGATCTCCCGCACGTCGTCACTGCCGTAGCGACCCCGCTCCGCCATGCGCCGCAACCTGGTGCGCGCCGAGGGCGCCTGGGTGCTGTTCTGGTCTGAGGGGCCTGATTCGCCTGATTTGCTCACGCCCGCACGGTACGCGGCACATGCACCGCAGTCACAGTGATTTCCGGGCGTCGGTCCAACCGCTCCCCGTCAGTCGAGCAGGTCGTCCTCGCGCACCCGGCTCCGCTCGGCCTCCTCGTGCTCGGTAAGGACGCGGCCGAACAGCTGGCGGGTTCGCTCGACTCGCCCGATGACGCCGGGTTGGTGGGTGTAGGCGAAGATCGCCGCATGGCGGGGCTGCGAGCTCGCAGCCACCCGGGTCACCCGGTGCAACGAGTAGCGCCCACGGAAGATCTGCAGGTCACCAGGCTGCAGATCCAGCGTGTGAACGCCGTCGCGCCCACCGGCCAGCAGCCCGCCGATCGTCTCGAAGCCCTCGTCATCCGCGGATCGCACCGCAGGCGCGTACTCGAACAACCCGCCCTCGTCGGCAGGCTGCACCAGCACCGTCACGGCGAAGTCGTTGGTATCGAAGTGCCAAGGAAACTGCTGACCGGGATCCAAGATGTTCGCCGTGAGGCCCGCCAGCGGATCGGCGTAGCAGTGCAGATCGTCGATCTCGAGGCAGTCAGCCAGCAACCGGCACAACTGCGGCGCACGGAACACCGCGTCGATGGCGCACACCGGCGGCCATGCGTCGCCCGGAATGAAGCCGCTCGAACGCTCAGTGAACGTGTTGACCGGGTGGTCGTCGCCGAACTCGGCATTGACGTGGGTGTGGAAGTAGGGATTGATGACCTGCGTCGAAAAATGCGTCTGCGGCTTCGCAGCGACGATCTCCTCGTTGAGCTGCCGCACGCCGTCTGGCGTCACGAATCGCTTCAGCACCGCACAGCCGTCGGATCGCAGCCCGCTACGAGCGTGCTCGACCACGTTCCAGTAGGCCGCGTGCCTGGAGTCTGACGCCGGCAGGTCGCGCCCTTCCAGCGGGTAGCGCTCATGGTCGATCAGTCGGCTCAATTCGGCTGCCTCGCTGCCCTCGTCCAAGCCGGAGGGCGCAGCCGCTGTGGTGCTCATCTCGCTACGCCTCCCAGTGCGGAACCCAGTCGCCGTCGAGCCGCAGCGACAGGCCGGCGTCGTCCTCGATGCGCCGGGCCACGCTCAACTCCGCAGCGTCGGGGCCGTATCGCTCGGCCGCTAGGGCGAACGCTGCGCGAGCGGCTGTGGTCATCGGGAGGTCAGCCCCGACGATGGTCTCCAACTCGGCCAGCAACCCCAGGTCCTTCACGCACAATTCCAATGGGAACGACGGGTCGTAGTGCCCGGCGAAGATGCTGGGCGCGTCATGGCGCGCCACGAAGCTGTCGCCCACGCTGGCCTTGATGGCCTCCCAGAGGTCGCCGAGCTCGACGCCGTTGCGTACCCCCACGGCCAGTCCTTCGGCCAGTGCAGCAGCGCCGACGAACCACAGCTGATTGGTCACCAGCTTCGTCACGCACCCCGTGCCCAACACCCCGCACGCGATGACCCGCCCCAGCCGTTCCAGCACCGGTCGCACGCGCTCCACCGCCGCAGACTCGCCGCCGGCAAATAGCGTCAGGGTGCCGTTGCGAGCACCATCCACGGCACCGGTCACCGGCGAGTCCACCACGTCGACACCCTCAGGCGCCTCGCCAGCCAGACGCCGGATCAGCTCAGGACGGCTCGTCGTCAAATCCACCCACACCGACCCGGCAGACAGCGCCGCCAGCGCCCCGGCGTCGCACATCACGGCTTCGACATGCTGCGGGGCAGGCAGCGACGTCAACAGCACGTCCACGCTGGCGGCCGCCTCGGCGGCCGAACCCGCGGCCGCCGCACCGGCATCCACCGCATCATTGAGAGCGTCAGGGTTCAGGTCGAATGCCGTGACCGGGTGGCCGGCACGGCTCAGGCGGGCGCACATCGGCCCGCCCATCGTGCCCAACCCCACGAACCCAACGGCCGTCACCCCCATATCTTCGCACCGCCCTCATCTCCGTCCAAACACCGCTGTATGTCGCACCAACGGGCGGTCAGGCCCCGATGCACTCGGCGAGCACAAAACGGCCCGACACTTCGGCACTCGCGAAGACACTTGCTAGCGCGGTCGGAGGGGTGGGTGGCAGCGAACGGGGCCCCCGCAGCCCGCAGCTTGCGAGGACTGCGGGGTGTTCGCTGACAGGACCCGCCCCGGTCAGCACCGGGAGCGCCCACATAGGATGACCGGCGGTCCAGCGCACAGGGAGACACGCCATGAAGTTCGGGATCTTCTACGAGCTGCAGCTGCCGAGGCCGTGGAACGACGACTCCGAGTACGTCCTGTTCCAGCAGGCGCTCGACCAGATCGAGCTGGCCGACAAGCTCGGCTACGACTACGCGTGGGAGGTCGAGCACCACTTCCTCGAGGAGTACAGCCACAGCTCGGCGCCCGAGGTGTTCCTGGCGGCAGCCAGCCAGCGCACCAAGAACATCCGGCTCGGGCACGGCATCGTGCAGCTGCCCACCAACCACCCAGCCCGCGTGGCCGAACGGGTCTCCACGCTCGACATCGTGAGCGGCGGCCGGGTCGAGCTGGGCATCGGCGAGGGATCGTCGGTCACCGAGCTGCACCCCTTCGACCGCCGTTTCCGCGACAAGCGTGTCGTGTGGGAAGACGCAGTGCGCTGCCTCATGCCGATGTTCCAAGAGGTCAACCACAGCTACGACGGCGAGATCTTCAAGTTCCCCGCCCGCAACGTGGTGCCCAAGCCCTACCAGAAGCCGCACCCGCCCCTGTGGGTGGCGTGCAGCCAGCTCGACACGATCGTCATGGCGGCCCAGCGCGGCATGGGCGCGCTGGGCTTCTCATTCGTGTCGGCCGACGCCGCCCGGGCCTGGGTGAACGCCTACTACAACAACTACCTCAACCACCTCGATCTGCTCTGCGACTACCAGACCAACCCCGGCGTCGCAGTCGTGAGCCCGTTCATGTGCGCCGAGACCGACGAGGAGGCCCAGGCCAAAGCCGAGGGCTGGACGTTCTTCCAGTTCTCGCTGGTCTTCTACAACTCTCACGGACCGGTCGAGCCGGGCTCGGTCAACCTGTGGGACGAGTACCAGGAATGGAAGAAGTCGCCGAAGGGCCAGAAGGCCAGCAACAACGTCGGCCTCGTGGGCTCACCCGAGATCATCCGCCGCAAGCTGGAGATGTACGAGGACGCTCACGTCGATCAGCTCATCCTGCTGAACCAGGCCGGCAAGAACACCCACGAGGACATCTGCTCCAGCCTCGAGCTGTTCGCCGCCGAGGTCATGCCGGAGTTTCACCAGCGCGACGCCGAGCACCAGGACTGGAAGTCAGCAGTGCTGGCCGGCGACGTCGTCCTCGACGACATCGACACCGACCTGTACCAGGTGATCACCAACCAGACGCCCGTGGAGAAGCGCGAAGAGATCGAGCGCAAGCAGCGCGAGGCTCGAGCCCGCCAAGCAGTGGGGCTCGGCTAGCGGTTCTGGAGCCAGTCGGCGATGGCTTGGCCGATCTCGTCGGGGCTGTCTTCCTGGCAGAAGTGATTGCCCTCGACGGTCACCTCGGTCTGGTTCGGCCAGGTGCGGCAGTACTCGAGCTGGGGGCCGTTGAGGATCGCGCCCGGATCGGCGTTGACCAGCAGCTTCGGCACGTCTGAGCCCGACAGCCACTCGCCGTAGTCGGTCACGATCTGGGTGACATCGGCAGGTTCGCCCTCGATCGGGATCTGGCGCGGCCACGTGAGGGTAGGACGCCGGTGCTCGGGCTCGACGAACGGGCGCCGGTACTCGTTCATCTCCTCGTCGGACAGCTTGCGCTGGATCGAGCCAGGCAGCACCGCCTCGACGAACAGGTTCTTGGTGATGACCATCTCCTCGCCGGCGGGGGAGCGGAAGCCCTGGAAGATGCCGGCTGCCGCCTCGGGCCACTCCGCCCAGCTCATCGGCCGCACGATGGCCTCCATGTAGCAGAGACCCGCGACGCGGTCGCGGTGCCGGTTGGCCCAGTCGAAACCGAGCGCCGATCCCCAGTCGTGGATCACGAACGTGATGTTGTCGCCGAGGTCGAGCTGGTCGAGCAAGCCGTCGAGGTACTCGCGGTGCTCCACGAAGCGGTACGAGTCGGGCCCGGTGTCGTCCAGCTTGTCGGAGTCGCCCTGGCCGATCAGGTCAGGCACCACGACCCGAGCGTGCGGCCGCACGTGGGGCACGATGTTGCGCCACAGGTACGACGACGTCGGGTTGCCGTGCAGGAACACGACCGGATCGCCCGAGCCGGAGTCGTGATACGCCATCTGCTTGCCGTTGACGGTGGCGTAGGACTTGGACAGCGGTTCCGCAGAGAGGGTGGCCATGGGTGCTCCTCGGGGTAGTGGGGGTGCGCCGGATCGGCGCCACATCATGCCCGCCCCGTCGCACCAATGCTCAGGCTGCCATCGTCGCTAGCGGTACGAGACGGGGATGCCTTCGTTGGTGTAGGTGACTTGGGGATCCCACAGCAGCCAGTCGCTGATGCCGAGGTCGGCTGCGGCATCGATCTGGGCGCGCACCTCGTCGGGTCCGTAGTTCACCCGCATCGAGAAGTCCTGCAGCCACGGCACCACCGCCGTGTTGGTGCCCGCGAGCACGCGCTGGAATTGGGCCAGCGACGCCCTGGTGATGTCGTAGGGCTGTGCCTCTGGGTGCACCACGCCGTACTCGCCGCGCCCCCAGTGCGACGGGTACACCATGGGCGCCACATAGTCGACGTGGTCGGACATGGCGCCGATGTCCTGCGCCACCCACTCGCCGCGGTCTGCCGCGATGCCGAACACCGAGACACCGTGGAACACCTGCGCCTCGCGCAGCATGGAATTCGCCTCAGCCAGGAAGCTCACGATGACCGGCGACGGGTCGCCGCCGTCCCAGCCGGGAATCCGCATGCCGCTCAGATCGCCTTCGGGCCGGCGCATGTAATCCCACAAGATGTCGTCGATGCCGGCCGCGGCGGCCTCGGCGGCGATATCCAGGTTGTACTGCCGCACGATCGGGTGGTTGAAGTTGGTAAACCCGCCGTAGTTCGACAGTGGCCTGCCGTCGGGCGTCTGCAGCACCCAGTCGCGGTCGCCGCTGGCCGTGGCGTAGCGGGCCAGCGTCGGATCCCTGAAGGCCACAATGCGCCCGATGACCCGTACGCCGAGGTTGTGCAGCTCCTCGATGGCCTCCCGCAAGTCGTAGAGCTCCCTCGACGCACCTGACAGCTGCGCCAGCCGGACGTTGGTCCGGTGGCCGATGCGACCATCCTCGTCCTTCAGATCGAGCTGTACTGCGTTGATGCGGCCTTGCTCGATGAGCTCCACTACCGACTCGCGCAGCCCGTCGTGGTCCCATGCGGCTGCCGTCACGTGAACTCCCGTGGTGTGCGGGTAGCCGATGGGCACGATGACATCGAACTCGGTGGTGTTCCCGGCAGCGTCGGTGGCGATCACCGGCACCGGGCCGCCGGGCGGGCTCGGCAGGGTGAGGCTGAACGAGCCCGATGCCGTATCGACGCGCTGATCCCCGATCTGCAGCGATACGCCCGGCTCGACCGACCCGGCCAACACCACCGGCTCGTCCAATGCCACTGGCTCGAAGACCCTCGGCAGCTCCACCGCTGGGGGCGTCCCGTCCACCGTGAACGTGACCGCTGCCGTTGCCGTGCCGAAGAAGCGTCGATCGACATCGAGCGTCACGATGTGCGCGCCCTCGGTCAGTTCCGGCACCGGCCACACGATCCGGTTGTCGTAGCGCTGCACTCCGCTCACCGGGAAGCCGTCGAGCAGCATCTGTGCGGAGGTGACATCACCGCCGTCGATGCTGAACTCCAGGACGGTCCCGGCCAGCCCAGCCGGGCGCACCATCGCGCCGTCGTTGATGCCCGAGACGGTGATCTCGGTGACGCGCAGCGCGATCATCGCCACGAAGCCCACACCGATGGTGGCGGCGATCAGCAGGATCGCAACGATCGCACGGCCACGGCGACGGCGCTTGGGCGGAGATCCCGCGATGCCGATGACGGCGCGGTCGGCCGCTCGGCGCGCCCGCCGGCTCAGGCCGGTCGCATAGAGCGGCGCTTCGGGCTTCGGCGGCCGCCACGGAAAGCCCCAGCCCTCGGCCGGGTCGGTCGGACCAGTTGCCTCGTGGCCATCAGGGCCGCCGGCGAGGTCGCTGCCGACCAGCGACGGCCCCACTTCATGGCCGTGCCGGGTAAGCGACCAGCGTGCGCCCCGCAGCCCCGGCACGGAGCCGGTCTGCGCCACGATGCCCGATTCCTGCAGGGTGCCGAGCGAGGTCTGCACCGTCTGGTTGTCCAGCGCCACAGCCGCGCTGATCTCGCCGATCTCAGCCGTCCCCCCACGGCTGAGCAGCTCGCGCAGAATGCGCCTGTCGGCGGGCGCCAACAATGGCATCGGATCGAGTGTATTGAGGCCGCCAGACGGCCTCCGGTCAGGCGTGCCGCGGCTTCAGCCCAGCGATGCCTGAGCCGGATGGCGAGCCGTGACCGTCGTGGTGATGCCGCCCCGCACCAGCCAGCGCGTCTCGACCGTGGCCTGCTTGGGGGCGACGGCCGCCACCAGGTCGTCGAGGATGCGGTTGGTGATGGCTTCGTGATGGACCGGCTCGTCCCTGAAGCTCCACAGGTAGAGCTTGAGCGATTTCAGCTCGACGATGCGACGATCGGGGATGTACGCGATGTCGACCGTGGCGTAGTCGGGCTGCCCGGTCACCGGGCACACGCAGGTCAGCTCCGGCGTGGTGCAGCGCACCTCGTAGTCGCGGTCGGGGTAGGGGTCGTCGAGCGCGATCAGGTCTCTGGACGGTTCGCTTCCCATGTCGGAACTCCTCGACTGGCGGGCAGAGGTACCCGTCAGTACGACAGGGTGGCGTGCGGGGTGTTCTCCGCCAACCCGAGCGGCGTCACGGCGACGAACTCGGTGCGCTCGGTGAATTCGGCCAGGTTGCGGGCGTTGGTGTAGCTCATGGCGCTGCGCAGGCCGGCCATCAGCTCGCCGATCAGCTTGCCGGCCTCGCCCCGGTAGGGCACGGTGCCTTCGACGCCCTCAGGCGCCCGCTGTTCGAAGTACTCGTCGTCGATTTCCTCGCCGTGACGCTCGGCCCGGGCCTCGATGGCTTCGAAGCTGGCCATGCCGCGGATGCGCTTGCGCAGCCCGTGCGGGCCTTGCTCGACCTCGCCGGGACTCTCCTTCGTTCCGGCGAGCATGCTGCCGATCATCACGGTCTCGGCACCGACGGCCAGCGCCTTGGCGATGTCGCCCGATGTCCTGATGCCGCCGTCGGCGATGACCGGCACGTCGAACCCCGCGTCGGCCAGCCCGTTGACCACGCTGTCGGTCGCAGACAACTGCGGCACGCCGACCCCGGCCACCAGCCTCGTGGTGCAGACCCCGCCCGGTCCCACGCCCACCTTGATCGCGTCGGCACCGGCTTCGGCCATGTCGATCGCGCCGTCGATGGTGGCCACGTTGCCGGCGATCACGTCGGTGTCGGCGAAGTTGTCCTTCAGGCGGCGCACCCCGTCGATGGCGTGGTCGGCGTGACCGTGCGCGATGTCGAGCACCAGCACATCGGCTCCTGCTGCCACCAGTGCCTTGGCTCGGTCGCCCATGTCGTGATCGGTGCCTACCGCGCCGCCCGCAACCAGTGCGCCGTCGTCGGCGTTCTTGATCGCGGCGATCTGGGCTGCTTGCGCGACGATGGGCATGAACCGGTGGACGATGCCCGCACCGCCCAGACGGCCCATGGCAATCGCCATCTCGTGCTCGCAGACCGTGTCCATGTTGGCCGCAATCACTGGCAGATCCAGCGGGATGTTGCGGGACAGGCGGGTGCGCACCGACACGTCGCTGCGGCTGCGGATCGACGACCGCTGCGGCACGATCAGTACGTCGTCGAAGGTCAGTCCGGTTCTCAGGTCGCGCAGTTTCATGAGCGGCCCCAAGCTACCGTGAGCCGCCATGAGCCCCCGGCGCCGGACGGTTGTGACGGTGGTCGTGCTGCTCGTAGTCGTGGCTGCCGCAGCGGCTGTCGGCGTGTGGCGAGTGCTCGGCGATGCCCCCGAAGAGGTCAGCCTGGCCGAAGCGGTCGAAGTCGCCGAACAGGCGCAAGCAGACCCGGATCTCCCAGCGTCGCCGACCACTGCAGCAGCGAGCGGTGAGGCCGCTGGGGACGATGACGCTGTCTCCAATGCCGCAGACGGCGACGCCGCGGGCGTGGACGACGGCGACAGCGCTGGCGTATCGGGAGCAAGCGACGGCGACACCGACGAGGCCGCGGCACCCGCCGCTGCGGTGACCTCGACAGCGGAACTGGGCGGCACGTGGGCCGTGGATGCCGAGACCGGGGAGTTCACCCTGGAGGACGCGACCGGTTCCTTCGCTGGCTTCCGTGTGGATGAGGAGCTGGCGCGCATCGGCGCATTCACAGCCGTAGGCCGCACCGGCGATGTCAGCGGCACGTTGGTGATCGCCGAGGAGTCTGTGACCTCCGTGGAGATTGAGGTTGACCTGACCACGCTGCGCACCGACGACATCCGCCGCGACGGTGCGGTGCAGCGAGCGCTGGGCACGTCTCAGCACCCCACGGCCACGTTCTCGCTCACCGAGGAATTGCACATCGACGGCGCCGTGGAACTCGGCGAGCCCATCAGCCTCATGGCATCGGGCGACCTGACGGTCAACGGCATCACGCAGCCAGTAACCATCGACATCGAAGCCCAGCTCGTCGGCAGCGTCATCGCCGTTGTCGGCTCAGTCGAGATCACCTTCGCCGACTTCGATGTGACGGTGCCGCAGGTGCCCATCGTCCTGTCTGCCGAAGACCACGGAATCATGGAGTTCCAGCTGCTCTTCCGGCGCTCTTGAGCGTCGGAAGCGTCCGATACGGCGACGCTCTTGAGCGTCGGAACCATGAGATACAGCGACGCAGTTAGTCGAAGCGTTCGCGCAGCCGGTACTTCTGGATCTTGCCGCTCGGCGTCATCGGGAATTCGTCGACGATGACGAGTTCCTCGGGCCAGAACTGCCGTGTCACCTGTTGATCGTCGAGAAACTCTGTGAGCTCGGCTAGTGTCGGCGCCTCGCCGGTGGGTTGAACGAATGCGCAGCCGATCTCGCCGAGTCGCTCATGAGGCTTGGCGACGATGGCGGCGACACCCACGGCGGGGTGCCGCAGCAGCACATCCTCGACTTCCTTGACAGGGACGTTCTCGCCGCCGCGGATCACCAAGTCCTTCGTACGGCCCGCGATGCTGATGTATCCGTCGCTGTTCATGACCGCCCGGTCGCCGGTGTCGAACCAGCCGTCTGTCCAGAACTGCTCAGTGAATTCCCGCCCGGCCATGTAGCCGGCGAACAGCGCGCTGCCGCGACATTGCAGGTCGCCCTCGGCGTCGGTCACTGCCTGGCCGGATTCGTCGATCACCCGTACTTCGTTGTCGTTCACGGCCCGGCCGTCGGTGAGCCGGCGCTCGAGCGGGTCGCTGGGCCGGCCCACGGTCAGCAGGCCGGTTTCGGTCATGCCCCAGCCAGGCATCACCACGCAATCGGGCAGCAACTCGAGCGCACGTTCGAGCACCGGGCGCGGGATCGCTGCGCCCGCACACAGGAATCGCTGCCACGTGGACAGGTCGTAGCCGGCCAGATCATCGACGTTGAGCACGTCGGCGAGGAACGGCGTCGCACCCATCGACAGCTGGATCCGGTGTTTGCCGATGAGCTCCACGAACTCGGTGGGGTCCCACACGTCCTGCATGACGACGTGGCCGCCGGTGTAGAGCGGCAGCCGCATCCCGTACAGGTAGCCGGTCTGGTGGCCCAGGGTGGAGGCCATGTGGGTGACGTACGCCTGCGGCGCGCCAGCGCCAGGGTGCGGCTCGAGCCCCTCGCACACCGTGTCGAGGAAGGCGTCGACGGCCACCGACAGGATGTTGTGGGTGTGCATGACGCCCTTGGGCAGGCCGGTGGTGCCCGAGGTGAACATCATCTCGCACACGTCGTTGGGCCCCGGCCGGCACAGGTCGACGGCGGCGCGGTCGTACGACGAGAACCGGCCTTCCTCGACCAGGTCCTCCCAGGTGATCGCGCCCTCCGGCAGCCACGACTCGTCCCCGTCTGCATCCGACTGCAAGGTCTCGGGCGATGGCACCACCACCAGCTCGGTGACCCATTCGCACTGCTCGCGCAGCTCGGCGTGCATCTCGGCGAGCTTGAAGCCCCGGTAGCTGTCGGCGGTCACCACCACCATCGGCCGGCCGAGTTCGCTCATCACCGTGAGCTCGTTGTGCCGGAAGATCGGCGCCACCGGGTTCACCACCGCCCCGATGCGGTCGCACGCCACCGATGTCACCACGAAATGGCGCCAATTCGGGAGTTGCAGCTGGACGACCGTGCCGGGACGGACGCCGATCTCCAGCAGGCCCTTGCTGACGGCGTCCACGTCGGCGCCGAGCTCGCCCCAGGTCATGGTGCCGAAGCGATCAGTGATGACCGGTTCGCCGGCCCGCTCGGCAGTCCACCTGTCGATCCGCTCGTCGAGCAGCCGGTTCGGCCACGCTCCCGAAGCGCCCAGCTCGTCGATGCGCTCCGCTGCCAGCGTCGTCTCGAAGAATCGCTTTGCGGACATCCCGTCCCTTTCGGCGACTAGGCCTACCCCTCGCGGAAGCGCGGAAGCACCTCCGCTGCCCAGAATCGTTCGCTTTCCTCGATGTAGCTCATGGGCGAGGCGGCGCTCAACACGACGGTGCGCGCGCCGGCGTCGATGTACTCGCGCAGCCGCGCCTCGCAGCGGTCGGGATCGCCCGCGATGGCGAACTTGTGAACGAGTTGCGAGAAGTCTTGCGCGTACTGCTTGGACAGCCGCTCGGCGGCGTACTCGATAGCCGTGTCGTTGTCTTCGTGACAGCAGAAGAACACGAACAGGCCGGGCTCCACCGGTGTCGGGTTGCCTTCGTCTTCCCGGTAGCCGGCGATGGCCTCGATCGACTGCGCGAGCCGCTCGGGCGTGTACATGTACGGCAGCCAGCCGTCGCCGTAGCGTGCTGCCCGTCGCCACGCGGCGTCCTGCCTGCCGGAGACCCACACCGGCGGCGGCGATGCCGGCTTGGGTGCGAGCGTGACGCCGTTCAGGGTGTTGAAGCGGCCCTCGAAGGTGACGTCGTCTTCGGTGAACAACCGCCGCATGATGTCGAGCGCCTCATTTGTGCGAGCGCCGCGCTCGCGCACCGGCACTCCGCACGCCTCGAACTCCGAGGGCATCTCGCCGCCGACGCCCACGCCGAGGTGGAAGCGCCCGCCGGAGGCCACGTCGAGCGAGGCCGCGAGCTTTGCGCACAGCGCCGCCGGGTAGAGCGGGATGAGCGTGATCGATGTCATCAGCTTGAGCGTGGTGGTGGCGCCCGCTGCCACCGCCAGCGAGATGAAGCCGTTCGACGTCGGCACGTGGAAGAACACGTGCTCGCCGGTGGTGGCGTAGTCGTAGCCGAGCGCTTCGATCTCACGCGCAGCCCCCGCGATGTCGTCGCTGCGACGAATTGCCAGCCCGAACTCGATCTTGCCGTTGGCCGGTGTGCTGTCGCTCATTGCGTCCCCTGTCCTTGCCCGCTCTTGTGGAGCGAGACGGTAGCCGCGGGTGCTAGGCCAAGGCCGTGAGCACAACAACTGACGCTGCAACCACAGTCCAACCGTCCCGCATCGACGCGCTGCTCGACCGCTGCAAGCGCGAGGTGGAAGCGGGGCTCCTGCCGAGCTGCCAGGTGGCTGTCGGATTCGAAGGCGAGATCGTTGCGCAGGCCACCTACGGCGATGCCACCGACGAGACCCGCTATTGCATCTTCTCGGCCACCAAGCCGTTCGTTGCATCGACGATGTGGCAGCTCATCAGCGAGGGGGTGGTGGAACTCGAGGCCACCGCAGCCAGCTACGTGCCGGTCTTCGGCGAGAATGGCAAGGACCAGATCACGGTGGAGCAGGTGATGCTGCACACGTCGGGTTTTCCGCACGCTCCGCTGAAGCCGCCGCAGTGGGACACGTCGGAGTCGCGGCTGGTCGCCATGGCGAACTGGCGGCTCAACTGGGAGCCGGGCACCCGGTACGAGTACCACCCGACGTCGGCGCACTGGGTGCTGGCCGAGATCATCAACGCAGTCACCGGCAACGACTTCCGCGACGAAGTGCACAACCGGGTCACCGGCCCGCTCGGGCTGCCGCGCCTGCTGGGCCTGGCTGCCGACGACCAGGACGGCATCGCGGAGCTGATCCTGGTGGGCGAGCCGGCCACGCCCGACGAGCTCGAAGCGACGTTCGGCGTGCGTGAACTGCCCATGACCGAGGTCACCAATGAGGCAATCCTGCGCTTCAACGAGCCGTCGGTGCGCGAGGTGGGCGTGCCGGGCGGCGGGGGGTTCGGCACTGCGGTCGACCTGGCGCGCTTCTACCAGGGCCTGCTCCACAACCCCGACGATCTGTGGGACCCCGAAATGCTCGCCACCGGCACGGGCGAGGTGCGCAACACGATGCCCGACCCGATGGGCATGCCCGCAAACCGCTCGATCGGGCTGTTCCTGGCGGGCGATGACGGCCTGTCGAACATGCGCGGGCTGGGCCGCACCGTGTCGCCGATGGCGTTCGGCCACAACGGTGCCGGCGGGCAGCTCGCCTGGGGCGACCCGGCCACCGGCCTGTCGCTCGGCTACACCACCAACGGCTACGACGAGCACGAGGTTCGCCAGCCCCGCCGTGACACTGCGATCGGCAGTCTCGCCGGACTCTGCACCACTCCCGGCTGACGGCCCCGAACTGGGGCGATCGCCAACGTGGTAGCAACGGAGGTGATGCGGCTCCTCGTACTGCAGCACATCGACTGCGAGCATCCCGGCCGGCTGCGCGACTTCCTCCGTGCCGACGGCGTCGAGTGGACGGCGGTGGAACTTGACGAGGGCGAGCCCATCCCGCCGCTGGAGGACTACGACGCCATGTGGGTGATGGGCGGCCCGATGGACGTGTGGGACGTGGAGGACTGCCCCTGGCTGGTGCCGGAGAAGCGCGCCATCCGCCGCTGGGTGCGTGACCTGCAGCGACCGTTTCTGGGGCTGTGCCTGGGGCACCAGCTGCTGGCCGATGCGCTCGGGGGCACCTGCGGCCCCCAGCGCCCGCCAGAGATCGGCGTGCTGGCCGTGGATCTCACGCCGGAGGGCCGCGGCGACCCGATCTTCCGCCAGATGAGCGACCGCCAGCACGCACTGCAGTGGCACTCGGTGCAGGTGGCGCAGCCGCCCGACGATGCGGTGGTGCTGGCCAGCTCCCCGGAGTGCCGGGTGCAGGCCATGCGGGTCGGTCCACGGGCGTGGTCGATGCAGTACCACGTGGAGGTGGAAGACGACACGGTGCGCAACTGGGGAGCCATCGACGCCTACCGCGACGCCCTGGAGTCGACGCTCGGCCCCGGCTCGCTGGACGCGCTCGCTGCCGACGCCGACCGCGCCATGGTCGGCTTCGCTGCCGACGCCGAGCAGCTCTACCGCAATTTCATGGCGGCAGCGTTCGACTAACGGTCGGCCCAATCGTGGGCAGACGTCGTCATTGATGCCGTTGGTTCAGTCGGAGGTCAGATCACCGGATCAGAGTGACTTCAACGCGAGCGTGTGTATCCAATAGTGGAATCAACTTCGCGTGAGTTTGGCTGGCCCCAAGCCGCGCGGCCTCCGCACAACGTTCGCGACTGGCAAGTCGGTCTGTCAATGATGCCGTCTTGCCGGTGTGCAGCGGATACAGCATCCGCTGGAGGTCGAGCCCGACGAACATCTGTACGCCCGACACGTTGTTCCAGGTGATGGCTGGGTAGCTCATCTCGAATTCGTGCTCTGCCTAAGTAACGGCTTGGATGGCCCGTGATTTCCCCTGTCTGTGGATGCCTCGTCCGCTCGGCGAAGCTCCGCATGCAGTCGATCAGCGGCCTGGTGGCCACCCTTCCCAGATCTCGAGCGCGGTGATCCAGACGCCGGCGACGACAAGAGCGACGAACCAGATCTGGAACATCAGTGGTTGTCCCACCATGCAGCGAGAGCTTCGTTGAAGAACTCATCGACGCTGCTTTGGGCGTAGGCCCAGGCGTCGGCTGCATGTGCCCAGGCCAGAGCGGTGTCGGCCCAGGCACTTTCGGCCTCGTCGCCACGGTGCTCTTCCCAGTGAACTCTGGTCATGGCCCAGACCTCGTCCACCGTCCTTCGGGCTGTGCGGACATCTGCCTGTGCGGTGAACGCGCGGTCTTGGTTTCCGGTGTGGTCATTCGGACGCATGCCATTCCGCACAACTGCCCAGGTTGCGCTGGCATCCGCAGCAAACGCGACGGTCTGTGCGTTTTCCCAGATGTCCCGCTCGTCTCGGCTGCGTGTGACCCCGCGTTCGGCTCGACGAAGAGTGATCTCCTCGGGCAGCGTCATGAACGCTGCCATCGTGGCTTGTCGGGCGTGTATCACTGCGGCGGAGACTCGCCCCTTGTTCGCCGCTTCGGCGGCAAGTAGGCGCTGGGATTCGGCCAAAGCCCATGGGTCATCGGCTAGGGCTTCCTCGAACGGAGAAGGTAGATCGGGTTCGACTTCGACCTCCCCCCGGCTGCACCATGCGGATAATGCGGCAAGAAGGGCAAAGATCCCGATGCAGATGAGGAGGTTGCGAAACCTGCGGTGGCGTCTAGCACGGCGCTGTTCGGAGGTGGGGTGCCGGGGGTCGACCAAGCTGTCGGCCATTATCGGAACGGCATCAGACGGATCCAGAGTTCAGATCGGCAATGGTGCGAAACGTGATCGAGACGCGTCGCTCGCGCTTGAACTGCTGGCCGTTCCAGAGATCAGACTTCCGCTTGGCAATGCTGTGCCGCCAGTCGGTGCGTGCCTCTCCGCGCAGCACGAGCAGGCTGCGGCGTGCCAGCCGCTCGCCGTGCTCTTCGCCAGTGGCATCGCAGCGGAAGTCCATGTTGATCGCCGCTCCCAAGCTCACGGTCGCGACAACGGGGCCGAAGCAGTCTCGGTCCACATGAGGCGCGATCCCTTGTCCTGGCAGATACTCGTTGATGATCGCCTGTTCGAAGGGCTGCTTCGGGTCTAGTAACCGCTGCACGTCTTCGGAAACGCTGCCATAGGCCTTGCATGCGAGTTCAGCCAGCCAGCCGGGCAGCGACCCGATGCGAGCTGTCTCGTCAAGCCAGCGATCCGAGTAGTCGTACTTGAACCCGAAGTGCTGTACGCGTCGCGAGATATCGGAGAGCCACCCTGAGGCATCGGCGCACCCGAGCAGATCTAGCTCCTCGGATGCCGTCAGGAATTCCTCGTGGTACTCCAGACCGGGGGGCGCGGCCACTGTGTCGTCAGCGAATAGCGGTAGCCGCATGCTCATGGCCGCAGGACCCAGCGTTCTGCCTCCACCTGCCACAGGCGGGGACTTGGCTTCCACTGTACGCGCCCGTCGCTGCTGTCCGGCTCCGGAAATCTCCGTGGGACTCTGACACGGATGGCCTCTATCTGTCGCTTGAATCCTGCTTGATCAAGCCTCTGGCCAAGCATCGGGATCTTGGGCTCGATGCTGTGGATGTTGCTCGCCGTCGTGTAGAGCAGTTCGACAGCGTGATCAGACCGACCGACTGCTTGCCCGATCAAGTTGGCCCACTGGTCGATGTCCGCTGGCGACACTGCCTTTTGGTGCGACACGTAGCTGAACGTGAAGAGCAGCCGGTCCGAGTTCGTGAAGTTGATTGCGTCGAGCGACTCGATGTACACAGCAGACCTGAAGCCGGCATCGAGGCGGCTGAGAACCCGCTCGCCAAGTTCTTGCATCATCTGGTTCGGGTCGAACGCCAGGTAGTCGATGCGCCGCAGCGCCTTTCGGCCGAGAGCTTCGTTGATCGCGACGGCAACTGTGGCTGCCCCGGCCCCGATGTCAACCACCAGCAGCCGCTGACCCTTCGCAGGCGGAACATGGAGAGCAGACTTGTAGACCTCGCGAAAGACGTCAGCGTGCCCGCGCTGGTAGTTGAGAGTGTCGTGTAAGGCGTAAGCATCGGGTTCATCGGCAGCAAGCTGACCTTGGCGGTCCGAGAGCACGGCAGCATCCTGTTGCTCCTGCGGAAGTTCGGTCCATGGCCGTTGAACAACTGATTCAAATGCAGCGTCGTAGTCAATTCCCACGGGGCTTCCTCTTACGCAATTGACGCTCCTAGAAACCGAGCCAGCTGAACGGCAGCGGGTCAAGTGGAGAGTGTGTCATGAGCTGCGCTCATTCACGTGCGTGATTTGGCACATCTGAGGCCGGGCTGCAGGCTCAGGCTGCGCTCTCGCGTATTGACCGGCGGAGGACTGCAAGTGCGGCTTGGTTCTGTGAGTCGCGTCGGGGCTAGCTTCGGGCCGTCATGATCCAGCCAGTCAACCCTCATGGTCGCGACTCGTCGATCGTCCATGGAGCGCTGTCGGGACTGCGTGTCGTGGATCTGACCGGGGACGCCGGCCGGTTCGCGACGAAGCTGCTGGCCGAGCTGGGTGCCGACGTGGTGAGGGTCGGAACCGGAGCACCGGGCCTGCCGCTGGCTGATCCGGCTGCGGCAGCGCTGGGCGGCGTCGCCGACTGGTGGTACGACGGCGGCAAGCGCCGCTGCCCGGTGGACCTGAGCACCGCCGAAGGCCAAGATGCCTACCGCCAGTTGGCTGTGGCGGCCGACGTGGTCGTGGAGACCGAGCGCCCCGGGCGGCTGGCCGACGCAGGCATCGACTACCCCGACATCAGCGCAGTCAACCCAGCGCTCGTGCAGGTGTCGATCACGCCGTTCGGTCGCACCGGCCCGCGGGCGCAGTGGCTCGGCTCCGACTTGGTGGCTGCCGCGATGGGCGGGATGATGGCGTTGACGGGCCTGGCCGACCGCCCGCTCAACGTGTGGGGCCGTCAGGCGTACAACTACGCGGGCTTCGTGGCAGCGACCTCAGGCATTGCGGCGGCATTGTCGGCACGCTCGACGGGCCGCGGCGCACACCTCGACCTGTCCATCCACGAGACGGTGACCGGATCGATCGAGAACCTGTTCATGCAGTACTTCTTCGACGACCTGCTGCCGCTGCCCAAGGTGGCCCCGCGCCAGGGCGCCCTGCACTGGCTGCGTGCCTACGACTTGGCGGAGTGTGTGGGCGGCGACGGCGGCTACGTCATGATCACGCCGACGCCGACACCCGACCTGCTGCTGGAGTGGATGATCGATACGGGATCCGACGAAGTCGACAAGTGGATCGGAATCGACCCCGGCGAGCTGCTGCTCAGCGTGGACGAGGTGATGGATGCCGTCCGGCGCTGGATCGCGCCGCAGGATGCGCGCGAGGTTTGGTGGGAAGCGCAGGAACGGCACGTGGCATTCGGCGGCGTGCTCGACATCGCTGAGGTCTGCGCGAACCCGCAGTTCGCGCACCGGAAGTTCTTCGCCGACGTCCTGCCGCCCGGCCGGACCGCTGCGAACGGCTCACTGGTATCGGCCCGATCGATGGACACAGGCGCGGGCAGCGCCGCCGGTTCGGTGACATTGCCGGCGCGCTTGGTGCGATGGAGCGATACGAGTCGATCCGGATCCGTGCCGCCGGGCACCCCGGCCGCTGCGGACACATCGCTCGAGGAGATATTGGCGTTGTGGGCGGCGCCCGCGGGCGAAGCTCGCAATGGCGACATCGGCAGCGTGGCCGGAGCAGCGTCGTCGGGGAACGACGGCGACCGGCGCCCGCTGGACGGGATCCGTGTGGCCGACTTCACCTGGGTGCTGGCCGGACCGTCTGCCACCAAGCTGCTCGGCGACCTCGGCGCCGACGTGATCCGCATCCAGAGCGAGGAGCGATCCACCCTCGTCAACTCGCCGGACTTCCCCTACTACTTCGTGTGGAACCGCTCCAAGCGCAGCGCCACGCTCGACATGAAGCATCCCGACGCCCTGGCGGCAGCGCGGCGGCTGATCGAGACGTGCGATGTGCTCATCGAGAACTTCAGCGCCGGCGTGCTCGACTCGTGGGGCCTCGACTGGGAAACCGTGCACGAGTGGAACCCACGGCTCGTCTACGTGACCATGTCGGGCTGCGGCCACGACGGACCGTGGCGGCATGTCATCTCGTACGCGCCGACGGTGCATGCCGTGTGCGGCATCACCCACCTGACCAACTTCGCCGACCGTGGCGACGTGGGCCCGGGCTTCTCGCTCAATGACCACCTGGCCGGATTCGCTGCGGCGGTCTCGACTGTCGGCGCGCTGTACGCGCGCGAGCGCACTGGCGAGGGGCAGCGCATCGACATGGCGCAACTCGAAGTGGGCACCTACGCGATCGGCGCCGCGATTGTCCGCCAATCGGCCGGGGTGTTGCCGCCCCGTCCCGAGGGCAACCGCGACGGCATAGCCGACCATGTGCCCAACGATGTGTACGCGACGGGCGACGGTTTCGTGGCCGTGACGGTGACTGAGCCGGCGCAGTGGCTCGGGCTCGTCGGCCTGCTCGCCGATCCCCGGCTCGACGATCCCTCGCTGGTCACCGAAGCGGCCCGCCGAGACCGCAGGTCGATGATCGATGCGGTGCTGGGGGAGTGGGCCGCCGGCCGTACCGCAGCCGAAGCAGCCGACGCCCTGCAAGGTGCCGGCGTGCCGGCGGGCCCGGTGCAGAGCTCACACCAGCTGTTCGCCGACGATCCCCAGCATGCCGAGCGGGGATTCTGGCAACCGGTCGACCACGCGGTGTTCGGCGAGCGGACCGTCGACGCGTTCGCGGGGCTGTGGAACGGCCTGCGCTGGACGCCCCGCTACCTCAGCCCCGCCTACTTGGGCGAGCACAACTTCGATGTCTGGGCCGATGCCGGCTACTCGCCAGAGGAGATCGCCGAGGGCATCGGCGACGGCCTGTTCCGCTAAGCCGCCGCGCCTGCAGGCGGGTCACCAGGCAGCCGTCGAAGCTGAACCAGCCGGTCTTCAGCCAGCGGCGATCTCCGCGATAAGCGAGAGAATCGCGTCGGAGGTCTCACGGTCCTGTTCGATGCGGTCGTCAGTGTCGTAGGTGATCTTGCGGGCGATGCGCGTGCCCGAGTCGCTGACGGCGGCGATGTGCGCGCGGTCTTCGCCTCGCCGGGGCGGATCGGTTACCAGCGCGGCTGTGCAGGAGATGCCCGCCAGCGGCCACGGCTCAGTGCCCGGCTTGGGCGTCGAGACCAGGTACTGCGCCCGCGCCAGGCAGCCGTCGGCCATCGCCAGCGCGGCCTCATCGGACACGTGCGGCTCCAGCTCCGAGCCCATCAGCTCGTAGAGCGACTTCACCGAATACGGCACGCCGGCCTCGAGGATCGTGCGCGAGCCGCCCGGCACCGTCAGCAGGTCGCTGAGCGCCAGCATCCCGCCCCCTGTCACCGACAGCACGATGCGCAGCGGCGAGTCATGAATCGCCCGGATCGTCGCCATTCGCTCGTCAGCGTTCATGTGCTTGTTCCTTTCGCAATGCAGCTCAGCGTTCAGCCGATGGCGCCGGCCACGGCGAGTTCGACAACACGGTCGTCGTCGTAACCGAGGATGTCCCGCAGGATGCGGTCGTTGTGCTCACCCAGGCTCGGGCCTGACCTGGTGACGGCGTGGGGGGTGCCGGCGAGCTGCAGGCGGGGCGCTTCGACGATCATGCGGTCGTACACCGGGTGCTCGACGTCCATCCAGTGGCCGCGGTGAATGAGCTGCGGATCGGCGAAGCAGCCGAGACTGTTCTGGCTGGCGTGTGCGGGCACGCCCGCAGCCTGCAGCACGGCTTCGGCTTCAGCCGGTGTGCGCCCGGCGGCCCATGCCGCGATGGCGGCGTCAATGTCTGCGTTGCGCGCGACGCGTCCCGCTGCGTCGAGGCCGGCGAGTTCGGCCGGCACGGGCTGGCCGTCGCGGCTGAGCACCTCACACAGAGACTCCCACTGGTGCTCGGTTTCGCACACCACCGCGATCCACGCCTCCGGCGGCTCGATGGGATTGTCGGGACTGGCATCGCCCTGGTCGCACGGGTACATCGCATGGGGGCTGCTGAACGCATCGGCATTGCCCGATCGGGTGGCAGCAACGCCATTGACCGTGTGCTCGAGCACCTCGGTCGCCAAGAAGTGCACCGCGGCCTCGGCCTGAGCGAAGTCGAGATGCTGGCCCCGGCCCTGCGGATCGGCGTCGCGGGCGTCGAGCGCGGCCAGCAGCAGCGGCACCATGTACTGCGGGGTGACGTAGTCGGTGTAGGCGAGGAACGGTCCCGCCGGCGCCCGGTCCGGCCAGCCGGTCATCTCGTAGTAGCCGGTGATGGCACCGGCCAGATTGCCGAAGCCGGCGAATGTGGCGAGCGGTCCGGTCTGGCCCATCAGGCTGGTGCTCAGCAGAATCAGGCCCGGGTTGCGGGCCGAGAGCGTCTCGTAACCGATGCCCCAGTCGTCGAGCGTGCCAGGCGTGTACGACTCGACGTAGATGTCGGCCCATTCCGCCAGGTCGCACAGCACGTCGCGGCCCTCGGCGGTGTTGAGATCGATGGTCACGCCGAGCTTGCCCGCGTTGAGCGTGCCGTACTGGATCGAGGCGTCAGGTCCCATGTCGCCCCGCAGGCCGCCGCCGCTGCCGCGTGCAGCGTCGAATCGCGCTGGCCCTTCCACCTTGATGACCGTGGCGCCGAAGTCGGCGAGCACCCGCGTCGTGAACGGCCCGGCGTACACCCACGTGGTGTCGAGCACCTTGATCCCCTCGAGGGGCCGCGGGCTCGACGGATCGCCGCCGCCGTCGCGCAGTTTCTCGGCGGCGTCCAGCAGCGCCGAGCGCGGCTTCGCCTTGGTGGCCGCGGTGTGGGCACCGAGGTCGGGCGGTGTGCCGAGGGAGCGCAGTGGCGTACGGCTGGCCTTGCACCAGTCGCCGGGCGTGATCACGCTGCCCCACGCAGGATCGGTGACCGCATCCCAGTAGCCGCGCTCGTTGAAGTGCTCGACACCCGTCAGTTCCGCAGGCGCGTACACCGGTGCGAGCAGCAGTTCGCGCCGCTGTGCCTCCGCGAACAACTCGGCTCGGGTCCGCGTGCTGGTCAGCCGGGTGATCGCGGCCTTGGTTTCCTCGAGTTGACCGGGCGCGCTGTCGGGATCGGTGAAGAGCCGCATCCCGAAGTCGATCCAGTCCAGCGCCGCGAGTTCGTCGCCGCAGCAGCCCGCCTCGTGCACCCACTCCATCAGCCGGGCGGTGAAGCGCCCGATGGTGTCGCCGAAGAGCAGTGTGAT
Organism: Candidatus Poriferisodalis sp.; assembly: GCF_965204195.1. GTDB lineage: Bacteria > Actinomycetota > Acidimicrobiia > Acidimicrobiales > Poriferisodalaceae > Poriferisodalis. The sequence continues at coordinate 3,266,989 of NZ_OZ241975.1, read as the reverse complement.
CGAGACGTAGCCGTCGGCTGCCGGGTACACGAACTGCAGGTGGAAGTTGAGCAGCAGGATGCCGCCCGAGGTGCGCCGGGCCGACGGGTACTGGTTGGGCGCATGGATGATGCCCGGGAACGCCGTCTGCATCATCGCCTGCTGTGCGGAGATGTCGACGTGCTGGCCGTACCCGCTGCGGTCGCGCTGCCGCAGCGCGAGCGATGTGCCGACGGCGGCATGCGATCCCGCGTGCAGCCAGCTCTGGGGTGCCGTGATGCGCAGCGGCGCCCGGTCGGCGTCGCCGGTGATGGCAGCGCTGCATGCCGAGGCGGCAATGGTGAGATCTGATGCTGCCCATCCGGCCTTCGGTCCCGTGCTGCCGAATGGGGTCACGGTGGTGTGCACGAGTCCGGGGTTGACGGCACGCAGCTCGTCGTAGCTGAGACCGAGTCCGGGGTCGGGCGATTCGATCAGTGCGTCGGCGCCGGCGACCAGCTCTATCAGCTCGTTGCGATCGTTGATGACGCAGCTCTGCGCACCGCGCCGCAGGTTCCACCAGCTCAGCGAGGTGCCATCGGGACCCGTCTCCCGATGGTCCCTGCCACGCCCATCGGGGCCTTCGATGAGGATCACCTCGGCGCCCAATGAGCCGAGGATCGAGGTGCACATGGCGCCCCGGTGATCGGTGAGGTCCAGTACTCGGTATGGCTTCAGCATCGCCGCGAAGCTAACGCTCGCTCCCGACGCCGACCGACGACTCGGCACCAGCGCAGATCGGGCACCGCGTCGTGGGCGGCGGCTAGCGTGCCGCCGGTGACGATTCGAGGCAAGGCGCTCATCGCCGGGGTGTACGAGCATCCCGGCCGCGAGCTGCCCGACCGCACGCTGCCGCAGATCCACGCCGAGGTGGCTGCGGGCGCGCTGGCCGACGCCGGGCTGACCCTGGCCGACGTCGACGCCTACTACTCGGCCGGCGACGCACCCGGCTTCGGCGCCCTGTCGATGGCGGAGTACCTCGGCCTCGACCTCACCTACATCGACGACACCGAGACCGGCGGCTCGGCGTACTTGGTCCATGTTCAGCATGCCGCTGCGGCCATTGCTGCAGGCCACGTGAATGTGGCGCTGATCACGCTGGCCGGCAAGCCGCGCACCGGTGGCGCCGGGCCGGGCGGCAGCGCTCGGTTCAGTTCCGCGCCGGAGGCATCGTTCGAGAACCAGTTCGGCATGTCGGTGCCCGGCGGGTACGCGCTGGCCGCTGCTAGGCACATGCACGAGTTCGGCACTACCTCTGAACAGCTGGCCGAGGTGAAGGTGGCGGCATCCACGCATGCCCAGCACAATCCGCACGCCTTCCTCCAAGACGTGGTCACCGTGGATGAAGTGGTGTCCTCGCCCGTGATCTCCGACCCGCTGCATCGCCTGGACTGCTGTGTGATCACCGACGGCGGCGGTGCCCTCGTGCTGGTCAGCGAAGCGGTGGCGGCGTCGCTTGACCGTCACTGCGTGCCGGTGCTGGGAACGGGAACCGCCATCAAGCACACCTCGGGCGGGCGCATCGATCTGATCCACACGGGGGCGACGCGCTCGGGGCCGCTGGCGTTTGCCGAAGCCGGGGTGACGCCCGCCGACATCGACTACGTGTCGATCTACGACAGCTTCACGATCACGGTGCTGATGACGCTGGAGGACCTCGGCTTCTGCGAAAAGGGTCATGGCGGACGCTTCGTGTCCGACGGCGCTCTGCAGTCGCCCGGCGGTGCGCTGCCGTTCAACACCGACGGCGGCGGCCTGTGCAACAACCATCCGGCCAACCGCGGCGGCATGACCAAGGTGGTCGAAGCCGTGCGCCAGCTGCGCGGCGAGGCCCAAGCGGCCGTGCAGGTGCCCGACTGCGAGCTGGCCCTGGCGCACGGCACCGGAGGCAGCCTCGCCACCCGCATGGGAAGCGCCACGCTCGTGATGGGCAGGTCGACATGAGCGAACTCGGGCAGTTCGGCCTGCCGGTGCCGCCGCCGACGGTGAATCTCGAGACGCAGCGGTTCTGGGATGCCACCGCCGAAGGCCGACTGGTGCTGCCCCGCTGCGACGACAGCGGTGACGTCGTGTGGTACCCGCGGGAACGCTGCGATCAGCCCGGCAGCACCTCGGTGACCTGGTTCGAGGCTTCGGGGCGAGGCACCGTCTACAGCTGCACGGTCACCCGCCGCATCCCGGGTTCGTGGCGCAAGGCGGCCCCGTTCGTGCTGGCCTACGTCGAGCTCGAAGAGGGCCCCCGAGTGCTCACCAACATCGTCGGTTGCGACCCCGAGACGGTCCACATCGGCCAAGCCGTGCAGGCCGTCTTCGACCCCACACCCGACGGCCCCGCACTGCTGCGTTTCACCCCCGTCTGACAGCTGTTCAGCGGGAGTGCCGGAGTCAGACTTCGAGCATCAGCGTGACCGGGCCGTCGTTGATCAGCTCGACTGCCATCTCGGCCCCGAACGAGCCAGTGGCCACGTTGGCGCCGAGGCGGCGCAGCTCTGCAACCAGTTCGTCGATCAGCCCGGTGGCCTGATCGGGCGCGGCGGCTGCAACGAACGACGGGCGGCGGCCCTTGCGGGTGTCGCCGTAGAGCGTGAACTGGCTCACCACCAGCACCTCGCCACCGGTCTCGGCCACCGACCGGTTCATCTGGCCGTTCTCGTCGGCGAAAATCCGCAGGTTCCAGATCTTGCTGGCCAGCTTGCGCGCCAACTCAGTGCTGTCGTCGTGCGTTGCGCCCACCAGGCAGCACAGCCCGGGACCGATCTCGCCGACGACCTCGCCGTCGACTCGCACCCGAGCCTCGGCGGCCCGCTGCACCAGTGCTCGCATGTGCTCAGGGAATGATCGCGTCGACTTCGATCTCGATGACGAGGTCGGGATGGATCAGCCCCGACACCTCGACGAGCGTTGACGCCGGCCGGATGTCGCCGAACACCTCGCCGTGGGCGCGGATGAAGTCGTCAAGCATGCCGATATCGGTGACGAACGAGCGAGTCCGCACGACATCGCTCATCTGCGCTCCCGCCTCCGCCAGTGCCTGCTCGATGACCCCCAGCGTGTAGATGGCCTGCCCGTAGCAGTCGCCCGGGTGCGCCACGCCGTCGGGCCCTAGTGACGTGCTCCCCGATACCGCGACCCAATCGCCGAGCCGCACTGCCCGCGAGTAGCCGGCCACGGGCTCCAGCGGCCCGCCGCTCGAGATGTTCTGCCTGTCGACGCCTGAAGCGCCCCCGTCATTGCTCATCCCGACATTGTGGAGCGCAGCGAAGACCGGTGCAGCCGCTCAGGTGATGGCGCCGGCGATGACGAGTTCGGCGATCTTGTCGGCGTCGTAGCCGAGGATGCCTTCGAGCACCTTCATGTTGTGCTCGGCGGCAGCGTCGTTCCGCGGAAGAAGGCTTCGATCAGCCGTGCATTGACGTTGCAATTGGCCGTTAAGGAAAATTTCAATCAGCCGATGGATGAACTTTCAATCAGCCGCTAGATATAGTTTCAATCAGCCGTGAACCGTCGAGATGTAGCTGAGCCGTGGGGCGGCGGGCAAGGGAGGCTGGGTGATGACCGATGTGCCACTGATCCCTCGTTTCGCTGCGCGGCATTTGGCGGAGGCTCTTGCGGACTCGCCGGCTGTTCTGATTCATGGCCCGCGCCAGTGCGGCAAGACCACACTGGCGCAGGCATTGTGCGCGCCGAGCCACCTGCCGGGTGCCCGTGCTTCGAACATCAATGATGCCGATGAGCTGCGCTACGCGTATCTGACGCTCGACGACCGCGCAGCGCTGGCCGCCGCGAATGCCGACCCGGTCGGCTTCGTCGCCGATCTGCCGCCGCGGGTTGTGTTAGACGAGGTGCAGCGCGCGCCGGAGCTGATGTCGGCCCTCAAGGTCGCTATCGACCGGAACCGCCGGCCGGGTCGCTTCGTGCTGACCGGCTCGACCAACGTGCTGTCGCTTCCCCGCTTGGCCGACTCGCTCGCCGGTCGCATGGATGTTGTCCGGCTGCACCCGTTGTCTCAAGCTGAGCTGAGTGCTCAGACCGAGGCCGAGTACCGCGACACGACGCCGAGCAGCTGGATCGCCCAACGCCGGGGGTTCCTGGACAAGCTGTTCGACGACGGTTTCGGCACCTCAGCGCATCAGCGACTCGGGCACGAGCTCGCCGAACGCATCTGTGCGGGAGGCTTCCCGGCTGCGCTGGCACGCCCCCAAGGGCGCCGTCGTGCGCGGTGGTATGGCAATTTCGTGGAGACGGTCATCCAACGCGACGTGCTGGAGCTAGCCCGGATCAGGCAGCTCGACGTCATGCCACGCCTGCTGGCCGCGGCAGCCGCGCAGACCGCTGGGCTGTTCAACGTCAGCCGGCTGGCGGCCCCGTTTCAGCTGAGCACGCCCGCGATTCGCTCGTATCTGGCGCTGCTCGAGCGCTTGTTCATCATCGAACTGCTGCCGCCGTGGCACAGCAACCGCGCCAAGCGCCTCGTCAAGATGCCGAAGCTGCATCTCGGCGACAGCGGCATCGCGTGCGCGCTGTTGGGGGCCTCGCCAGACGCGTTATGGGCGGACCGCGGACTGCTCGGAACCGTGCTCGAGACCTTCGTGTTCGGCGAATTGCGGCGCCAAGCCAGCTGGCACGACGCCGATCTGCAGTTCTTTCACTTTCGTGACCGCGACGGCACCGAAGTGGACATCGTGATCGAACGCGGTGCTGAACAGCTTGCAGGCATCGAAGTAAAGGCCGCAGCCACCGTCACCGAGTCGGACTTCAGCGGCCTGCGCAAGCTCCGCCGAGCCGCTGGAGGTCGCTTCGTGTGCGGTGCGGTGCTCTACGACGGCGAGATCAGTGCCAGCTTCGGCGACCGGTTGCACGCGATCCCCATCCGCCGACTGTGGGAATGACAGCTCGATCTGGCCCTATTCGCGCAGAAATTGTCAGGCATCTGTCGCAGTTTTTCTCAACGGACATAGTGCGTGACTTCGCGGGGCGACGGAATGCGCTGAGTGTCAGGCGAGGGCGCCGGCTATGACGAGTTCGGCGATCTTGTCGGCGTCGTAACCGAGGATGCCTTCGAGCACCTCCATGTTGTGCTCGCCGAACATCGGACCGCCCCACAGCGGCCGACCGGGCGTGCGTGACAGCTCGAAGTTGCTGTTCTCGACCCAGGTGTGGCCGTGCTTGGCGTGCGGTACCGACAGGAAGTGATCGCGAGCCACGATCTGCGGGTCAGCCATCAGATCTGCTGCGTCGTTCACACGGTGGGCCGGCACGCCGCATGCTTGGAGCGCTGCCTCGATGTCGGCTGCTGCCTGAGGCTCCGTCCACGCCGTGACTGCAGCGTCGATGGCCTCGGCGTGCGCTCGACGGCCGTCTGCGTCGAGGTTTGCAAGGCCCCCGTTTGCACCGGCGCTCAGCGAGTCGAGCGCCTGTTCCAGTTCGGCGTTGCCGGCCGCAGCCTCAGCCATCAGCGCCGCCAGGGCGTCCCACTGCGCCTCGGTCTCGCAGGCGATCGCTACCCAGCGGTCGTCGCCTGCCGCGGGGTACACGCCGTGGGGGCACATGTGGCGGTCGGCGTTGCCGGCCCGGCCCGCCGTGCGGCCATTGATCTCCTCGTCGGCGAACTCGGTTGCCAGGAAATGCAGCGCGCCCTCCATCTGGGCGAAGTCGATGTGCTGACCCCGCCCGGTGCGGTCGCGCTCGGCCAGTGCCGACAGGATCAGCATCACGCCCAGCTTCGGCGAGATGTAGTCGGTGTAGGCGGTGAACGGCCCCGCCGGGATGCGGTCGGGCCATCCCGTCACCGGGTAGAAGCCGGCGATGGCCGCTGCCATCGTGCCGAAGCCGGCGTACATGCGCATCGGCCCGGTCTGGCCCATCAGGCAGCTCGAGAACATGACCAGCTCGGGGTTCACCTCGCGCAGCACTTCGTAGGTGAGGCCCCAGTTCTCCATGGCCTTCGGCGAGAACGACTCGGTGAGCACGTCGCACCACGCCACGAGGTCAAGGATCACCGCACGCGCCTCGGGCAGCGACAGGTCGAGCGTCAGGTCCATCTTCCCGGCATTGATCGAGTGGAACTGCAGGGCGTTCTCCTGCCCGCCTTCCTCGCCGATGAACGGGTGGACGCCGCGCAGCACGTCGGGCTTCAGCTCGCTCTCGACCTTGACCACGGTGGCGCCGTAGTCGGCCAGCGTGCGCGTGGCGCCGGGGCCTGCCAGCGCCCACATGAAGTCGAGGATCTTGATGTCGTCGAGCGGGCGCTCCATCTGCTGCCCCGCGGGTGCGGCCTCTGCCCGTGGGCGCGCGGTGATCACCGGCCCGGCGGAGCTGCCGCTGCCGAGGTAGTGGGCCGTGTGCTCACCCAGCCGGGGGGCTACCGGCAGGTCGGCCAGCGGCTCGCCGGTGGTCTTGGCGAGCGCCCCGCAGAGCCGCACCGGCGCGGGACCGTCGGCGCGCGGCATCTCGACCTGCTGCCAGTAGTCGCGCACATCGAGATGCTCGAGGGCGAGCACGTCGGCAGTGGTGGTGATCGGCGCGATGAGCAGGTTGTCGGCCAGCGCCCGTTCCAGCAGCTCAGCCTTGGTCTTGGTGGCTACGAACGAGGTCAGGGCCTTGATGGCCTGATCGAACGTGTCCATCGACTCTCGGCCCTCCACGATGGCCATGCCGAAGTCCACCCAGTCCTTGTCGCGCAGCTCGGGCTCGCAGAACCCCTCCTCGCAGGCCCAGCTCAGGATCCTGCTCGTAAACGGGGCGATCATCGGACCGAACAGGAACGTGACGGTCACGTAGCCGTCGGCGCATTCGTACACCCAGGGGATCAGGAAGCCGCCCAGGTTCACCGCTCCCGGAAGCCGCACGGGCACTTCGCCGCCGGTGAGCACCGCCATCATCTGGAATTGCGTGCAGTCCACGAACGACTGCTGGGCCGACGTGTCGACGTGCTGTCCCAGCCCGGAGGTCTGCCGTTCGTGCAGCGCCATGAGGATCGCGCCGGCGGTGTCCACCGCAGCGTTGTGCCAGGTCTGCGGCGGCCCGATGCGCACCGGTGCCCGGTCGCGGTCGCCGGTGAGCGACATCGTGCCGCTGGAAGCGGCGATGGTGAGGTCAGTAGCGGCCCAGGCGGTCTTGGGGCCTGTTTCGCCGAACGGCGTGATGGCCGCGGTCACCAGCTGCGGGCTCGCAGCGCGCAGCGCATCAAGGTCGACGTCGAATGCGCCGCACGAGACCACCGCATCACAGCCAGCGGCGAGCTCGGTAATCTGCGCCGGGTTCTCGATGACCACCGAGTGCTTGCCCCGGTTGTAGACGAGAAATTCGATAGCGCGCTCCGGGTCGGTCACGTCATCGACGTACGGACCACGGTGACGGGTGCGGTGCCCACTGGGCGGCTCGCAGAGCACCACCTCTGCGCCGAGCTGAGCCAGCAGCATTCCGGCGAGATGGCCCCGGTCGTCGGTCAGATCCAGAATCCGGTAGCCGTCCAGCACCTCGGTATGCCCCCAGTGGTTGCCAATGAGCCGGAGTGCCCGGCTGAATCCCGCAAACTCTGCCAGAACCGCTCACCGCATGCGTGCCATGTCGTCAATGCACACGCAGTCGGCTTGGCAGGACACCGACTCGGAACAACGCGGAACAACATCGCGGCCGAGTGCCAGAGCGTTACGTTTCTCCCATGACATTGCTTCATGCGCAGGGGCGAGCGCGGGGCTCATCCCGCTCGTTGAACTCTTCAGGGACGCGGTTCTCCCGCGGCTGGCGACTGGTGACAGCAACGCTGGCTGTGCTGCTGATGGCGGCGTGCGGCAGTGACACGTCCACCGAGGGATCGGCACCCGAGACAACGGCCAGCGCCGCCGACGCCGCCGGCGCTCCCGACGAAGGCGACAGTTCCAGCGGCGGCACACTCGTGCTGGCCGTCGAGCAGTGGCCCGAGTGCCTGAACCCGGTCACGTCGTGTGCCAACGCTTCGTGGACCCTGTGGTCGACGCTCGTGCATGTCCTGCCTCGGCTGACCGAGCTCGATCCGTCGAACAACTATGTGGCGTCGTCGTTGCTCACCGAGATGCCCAGCATCGACAACGGCGGCCTCGTCATTGACGACGACGGCACCTTCACGCTCACGTACCGGCTCAACCCCGATGCGGTCTGGAGCGATGGCACGCCCATCACGAGCACCGACGTGTGGTTCACCTGGCGGGCGGCGCTCGACACCACCGGCACACTGAGCACGCTCGGTGCCGACCAGATCAGCGACATTGACCACTCCGACCCCCACACGGCCGTCGTCACCTTCGACGAGCCCTACGCACCGTGGCAGACGCTGTTCGGTGGACTGCTGCCGGCGCACGAACTCGGCCCCGACACCGACATCGCCGACCAGTGGAACGATGAGATCACCGTCTCCGGTGGGCCGTGGATCCAGGAGTCATGGTCGCAGGAACAGCAGATCCTGGTGCCGAACCGCAACTACTGGGATGTCGAGCGGATTCCGCTCATCGACAGGGTCGTGATGGTGCCCCGCGAGGACACCGACTCCGAGATACTCGCGCTGCAGACCGGCGAAGCGATGGCGGCGTTCCCGCAGCCGTTCCCGGGCGCCCGCGAACGCATCACCGGCGATCTGACCTATGAAGTCGGCGCGGGCACGTTCATCGAAGGTCTCTGGATCAACCAGATCGCCCCCGACCGGAGATTTGAGATCACACGCAACGTGCGGCAGGCGCTCGCCTACTCCCTCGACCGCGAGCAGATCGCCGATGTCGCGCTCGGGTCGATCATCCCCGACCCGCAGGTGCTGCAATGCGCCGGCTGGAACCCGGGGTTCGGCGACTGGTGCCAGCCCGACTTCAACCGGTACGGCCAGAGTGCCGAAAAGGTTGCCGAGCTGCTCGAGGCCGAAGGCTGGACACGGCCCGTTCCCGACGGCCTCTGGGTCAATCCGGAGGGCGAGGAACTGGTGCTGACGTGGAACACGACGGCCGGCAACAAGCGCCGTGAGGACGTTCAGGCACTCGTGGCCGAGATGACCGCGCCGTTCGGCATCGGATGGGACATCGTCAACTACGACGCGGGCGAGCTATTCCAGAACCGGCTGCCGGTGATGAACTTCGGCCCCGTCGCACTGTTCGCAAACAGCACCAATCCCGACCCGTCGGTGACGAGCCACTACGACATCGACGGCGTTCCGACTGAAGAGAACGGCTACACAGGCCAGAACTTCACGGCCTACCGGAACCAAGAAGCCAGCGACCGGGCGTTTGCCATCGACGCCGAGGTGGACCCGGCGAAGCGATTGGACATGGTGCATCAGCTCAGCAAGATCCTGGCCGACGACGTGCCGTGGATTCCGCTGTACGTGCTGCCGAATCTGCTGGCGTGGGATACCACAGCGGTATCTGGACCGGGCGCCTATGCGTCCAGCCCGTACGGGGGATTCTTCGATATGTACGACTGGACGGTCATCAGCGAGTAGCCCGAAGAGGCGAACAGCCGGACAGGCTTGTCGTGGACACTTTCCGAGGTTGATTCGCTGTCGTGACTCGCTACGCGCTCGGCCGGCTCGCGACAGCGCTGCCGATCTTGGCGCTGATCTCGCTGTTTACGTTCTGGGCCGCGGACAGCATCACCAACCCGACGGCGCTTATCGCCGTGAACCCGCGCATTACCGCCGCAGACCGGGCCGCGTACGTGGAAGCGCTGGGGCTCGACCTGCCGTTCTGGCAGCGTTACTTCGCCTGGCTCGGCAACTTCGTCACCGGTGACCTGGGCACGTCGCTGGTGCAGAACGGCGCCGAGGTGTGGCCGATGCTGCGCACTGCGCTGGCGAACACGTTGGTGCTGCTGGTGGTGGCGGTCACCGCGTCGCTGTTAATCGGTATCGCGGTGGGAACGCTGGGGGCAGTGCGGCGGGGCAGCCTGCTGGACTACGCCGCTACCACAACGTCATTCTTCGGGCTGTCGATTCCCGTGTTCTGGCTGGGCCTGATGCTGCAGCTGTTCTTCGGCCTGTACTTCGCGAACTGGCTGGGCGTGACGCCGCCGCTGCTGCCCACAGCGGGCCTGTACTCGCCCGGCCAAGTGGGCTTCGATCTGGTGGACCGTGCGCGGCACCTGGCGCTGCCCGCGATGGCGCTGTCGCTGCAGCTCGTCGCCGCGTACAGCCGCTACATGCGTTCGAGCCTGCTCGACGCGCTCGGCGCGGAGTACGTGCGGACGGCTTACGCCAAGGGGCTGTCGGAGCGCGCCGTGGTGCTGCGCCATGGCGTGCGCAACGCGCTGATTCCGGTGACCACGCTGGCCGCGCTCGACATCGGGCTGCTGGTGGGCGGTCTCATCGTGACCGAGCGGGTGTTCCAGTACCCGGGCATGGGCACGCTGTTCTTCGACGCGATTCATGCCGGCGACTATGCGGTCCTGCTTCCGGTCGTGATGCTCGTGTCGGGCGGCGTGTTCGTGATGAGTTTCGCCGCCGACCTGCTCTACGGTGTGCTCGACCCGAGGATCCGGCGTGGCACGGGCTGAGCGCACCCGGGCGCAGGGGCCGCTGGCGCTGGCGTGGCAGCGTTTCCTGCTCCGGCGCGTGTCGGTGGTCGCGCTGGGGGCGCTGGTGCTCATCGCGCTGCTGGCGATGGCGGCCGACGTGGTTGCCCCCTACCCGCCCGGCGAGCAACACCTCGACGACATCCTCGTGGGGCCGAGCGCCGACTACTGGCTCGGCACCGACACGCTGGGCCGCGACACGCTGAGCCGTGTCCTGCACGGCGGCCGCGTGTCGCTGTTGGTGGGCGTGTCGGTGGCCGTGCTGGCGTCGGTGATCGGCACGCTCGTCGGTCTCGTGGCCGGCTATCGCGGCGGCCACGTCGATGCCGTGCTGATGCGCATCACCGACACGCTGCTCGCACTACCGCTGCTGATGGTGGTGATCCTGCTGGCGCGGATCCTTGGCGGCAGCGTCTTCGACGTGGTGCTGGTGCTGTCGCTGTTCGGCTGGATGCCTCTGGCCCGCATCATCCGCGCTCGGGCGCTCGCGCTGCGCGAGCACGAGTTCGTCAGGGCGGCCCGGGCGATGGGTGCCGGGATGTCGCGCATCATGTTCCGTCATCTGCTGCCGAATCTGGTCGGCGAGATCACAGTCGCCGTCTCGCTGGCGGTGGCCGGGGCGATCCTGGCCGAAGCAGTGCTGAGCTTCCTCGGGCTGGGCATCAGCCAGGTCCATGCCGCCACCTGGGGCAACATGCTCGGCGGCAACGAGGGCTTCATGACCACCGCGCCGTGGCTGGTGTGGGCGCCCGGGCTGGCCATCGTGGTCACGGTGCTGTCGGTGAACTATGTGGGCGACGGGCTGCGCGACGTCTTTGACGTCAAAACCGATGTGGGCGACGGTGCGAAGAGCACGCACCGAGGTCCCACCGCACCGGAGGCGCAAGATGCGAGTGCCTGACCACCAGCAGCATCAATGCTCGTCGCGGGGTGCAAGAGCCGGGTCGCGCCGATAGACAGCGGGCCGCAATTCCACCACTTCAGGGCTTTTGTGTGCTGAGGTGATACCCCGAATCGTTTCAGAGAGGAACTGGACTGTGGCGAACAAAGCAGAGACCATCAAGGCAGTAGCCGCCGAAGCCGGTGTGACTGCGAGCGACGCAGAGAAGACGCTGTCAGCGTTCTTCGATCTCGTTGCGGCCGAAGCGAAAGCCGGCGGCAAAGTGACCTGGCCGGGATTCGGCTCCTTCTCCATGTCTGAGCGTGGTGCCCGCATGGGTCGCAACCCGCAGACCGGCGAGTCCATCGAGATCGGTCCGAGCCGGTCCCTCAAGCTGGCAACCGCTGCTGCCATGAAAAAGCAGCTGATGAGCTGAGCTGACGCTCAGTTCAGCGGCGTCGTCTGCGGCGCCACACCATCCCTTCGGCGCATCGTCGCCATGCAGATGCATGCGGTGAGGGCAAGAGCAGCGATGACCGAATAGGTCGTGCTGAAGCTGCTCGTCCGGTCGGCGAGCCACCCGCTCGCGGCCGGGCCGATCACCGACGCAGGGCCGTAGAACATCGTCATCGAGCCGAGCACCGCGGCGAACGTGCGGTCGGAGACGTGATCGCTCACGAACGTCGCGGTGAGCGACGGGAACGAGAACGACGCTGCGCCGAAAACCACCACGGCGACGAGGATCATGGCGCTGGGCGCACGCGTCGCCATGACCACGGCGGCACCGGCGCTCAAGGCCATGACAGTGGCCATGGTTGCGGGCCGCCCGATGCGATCGCTGAGCCGTCCGAAGGCCAGCGCCCCAACGATCGAACCCGCGCCCATCCACGAGAACACGAGCGTCGCGGCGGTGCGGCTGAATTCGTGATCGCCCTCCAGCGCTCGCCCCAAGAAGTTCGCGAACGAAGACGCCATGTACGCGAAGGCCATGTACGCCGCGACAGCGCGCTTCCACCCGTGAATCCGGAACAGTGCCCCGAATCCGCCGGCACCGGCCACCCGTTCAGTGCGCCGAGCCCGGACAAACACCGACAGCGCCGCAAACAGCACCACCGACAGCGCAGCCTGAGCCACCCAGACGGGCCGCCAGATCGCATCGTCGGCCGCAATGCTGCGCAGGGCAGTGGTCGCGAGCGGCACGCCGATGAGCGCGGCGCCCATGGTGGCGGTGAGCGTGCCGAGAGCGGCGCCGCGGCGGCTCGCCGGCACGCCTTCGCTGGCGATCACTGGCGCTGTGAGCCAGATGCCGCCGCCGCCGAGACCGGCCAATGCAGTGCCGATCACCACGGCTGCCGGGCTCGACGCGGTGCCGATCACCGCAAGGCCCACGGTGGAAGTGACGATGCCGGCGCGCAGCAAGGTGAACGGCTCGATTCGACCGGCAGTGAACGTGACGATGATCACGCCGGTGAAGTACGCGCCCATGTTGGCCGAGCCGAGCGCGCCGATGAGCGTGTCGCTGAGGTCGAGATCGTCGGCCATGGCGGGCACCAGCACGCCGACCGTGGCCCGGCCGAAGACGTGCGACACCACCCCCGAAAGAGCCACCAGCACCACCCGTCCCCAGCGGACGCGCTCGCGCGGGGTGCTCCCGACCTCGCTGGGTACCGCTGGGCTAGATGCGGCCTGGCCCGACGTGACCTCGAAGACGTCGGGCAGGCGGCCCATCAGCGTGGCTGCGGGGGTTCAGTGCCCCGGCGTGAACCTGATCGGCAGTGTCGACGGCCCCCAGATGCCGTTGGACACCGGCTTCCATTCCACGTCGCCGTCGAGGCGCAGGTCCGGCATTCGCTTCGCGACGGCTTTGAGGGCCTCCTGCAGCTCGGCTCGTGCCAGGAACGCGCCGAGACAGTAGTGGATGCCGCTGCCGAAGGTCATGTGCGGCGCGCTCGACCGGCGTGTGATGTCGAAACGCATCGGCTGATCGAACTGCGTCTCGTCATGGTTGGCGGCGGTGAAGCTGGGAAAGATCAGCGTGCTGGCCGGGAACTCGATGTCGCGGTAGGTGACGTTCTCGCTGGCGTAGCGGGCGGTGCCCCGGATGGCGCCGAAGTGCCGCATGACCTCTTCGGCAGCCTGGGGTGCGAGTGACGGCTCGTCGCGCAGCAGCCGGAGCTGGTCCCCGCAGCGAGCGAACAGCTCCACAGCGCAGGCGAGCTGGTTACGCGTGGTGTCGGTGCCGGCGAGCAGCACGGCGTTGGCAAGCGACTGCATCTCCTCGGTGCTCAGCCGGTCGCCTTCCTCTTCCGCAGCGATCAGGTCCGAGAGCAGGTCGTCGCGAGGCTCGGCCCGCCGCTCGGCGATGAGCTTGGACATGTAGGCGCCCATCTCGTCCTGCGCGGACATGATCGTGTGCAGGTCGCGTGCCAGATTGCCGTTGAACACCCGGAAGATGTCGGTGGCGAGACGGCTGAACAGCTCCCAGTCGTCGCGGGGTGCGCCCAGCAGCTCGCAGATGATCGGAATGGGGTACGGCTCGCAGACCTCGGTGACGAAATCGCCGTGCCCGCGAGCACACAGCGGGTCGAGCAGATCATTGATGACCTCGGCCATGAACGGGCGCAGCCGTTCGGCGGCCTTGGGAGTGAACGCCGGCCCGACCAGCCGGCGCAGCCGCTGGTGCTCGTCGCCCTCCATGCCCAGGATGTTCTGCCCGCTGCGACGGTTCCATTCGGCGTCGTCGACGCCCTGCATCTGCGCGATGAGGCCGATGGCGCTGAACCAGCGCTTGTCGCGCAGCATGGCGGTCACGTCCGCATGACGGGTGATGACGTACCCCAGCGGGGTGCGGGCGATCCAGTTGCGCTCAGCGAGCCCGATCAGCGCCTCTCGCCGCTCGTCCTCGCCTTCATCGCCTCCGAGGCCGACCTCAGGCATGTCGACATCAGCAACAAGAGTGGCCATGGCCGAACCCTAACCAGAGCGGCTGCTGCGCCGAACAGAAGCCCCATGACATCGAGTTCAGGCCGATGACGGCTGTTGACGCCGAGGTTGCGTGGGCGGGCACGAGGCCGAACAGCGAACGGACGACGCGTTGGCGAGCAGGAGAGCTTCGCAGGGCTAGGCGGCGCGGGCCGCTTCCAGCCACTCACCGATAAACCCCTCCCCGGGCCGCGTTCCCGTAGGGGACCTCGCAGCCAGCAAACGGAACGCGTGACGGCCCGCGTAGCGGCTCTGGCGGCCGGTGCTGCCGTAGCAGCCCAACGACCTCGGCCTCGAATCGGGGCTCAGCGTGATCCACAGCTCCCGGCGCGGGGCCTCTGTCGTCTCGCCGCTCGACAGATGCTCCGCCGAAGATCAGTCCCTGCCCGGATAGAACGAGCTGATCAGCGGCGGCCCTTCTGCCACCTCCGGATGCGCTTCGAGGAAAGCCTCTCTCTTCGCTGCGTCCTCAGGGTGGGGATAGCGGCACTTTCCCTCGCCGTCGATCGCCCAGCTGTCGGGACAGTTCAACAGCCTCGGCCCGCCGTAAAAGAAGTTGCCCACATACGACCGGCTCTCCTTCGTATCGGGATGATTGATCCTGAACTCCAGATTCTCGAACTTGTCACAGAAACGGCCATCGCGATCGATGATGACATCGCCCGGAATCGGCGAGAACCCGCAGGGCTGCCCCACCAGCGGGTACGGCGTTGTCTCGTCGACTGGTTCTCGTTCGGGGACAGGCGCTGCTTTCTGTTCCTCGGTCAGCTCCACCCGGTACTGGTCAGCGCACGACTCCCGATCAGCGGCCAGCCATTCAAGACAGTACCGGATGTACGACTCCTCCAACGGGTGGATAACGCTCTCATCATGCTCGATCGGGATCTCTACAATGTCATAGTTGCCGAGATAATCATGCGCCGCTTCGAGATAGTGCTTTCTGACACGGTAGAGCAGTTCGTCCCGCACCTCGGAGTCGAGAGTGGGATAACTCGCAGCCCGCTGAGCACACTCAAGCCGCAAGTCGTAGAAGCTCTCAGACGACAGTCCGAACTCGGATTCATAGTAGGCCCGTTCTTCCTCCGACGCTCCCATGGGATTGATATTGGGATAACCCCGGTCTGCCGCGCATTCCCTCATCGCATCTACGAATGCCGCCTCAAGCAAGCCTCCCGCTCCCAGGTCCGAAGGCAGAGAACTGTATGCACTATGGACAGCGTCCTCGATTTCGCGCTCAAAGGCGAGCCGCTCACGCTCATGACCCGACGCAACCGATGAAATATACTCGTCGCGACTAGCGTCCGCCTTGCCGGCATCCTCGGCAGTACGGAATCTGACATAAAACGGCGTGTCGAAGATCACGCGATCAACCAAACCAAACAGCCCGAGTTCTTCGTCGCTGTAGCGCCGATCAGGATCCACGGGCACCTCAGATGCGATCTGTGTCCACACAGCCTCCGCGTCCGGCAGCGCTGCGACGCGATCGCCGCCGTCACGCATCCACATCCAAGCCGCCAGCACAACCGCGAGCATCGCAACAACGGCCACGGCGATCACAACCCACCGGACACGCCCGTCCGCGGCGCGGCCGGCGGTGCGATCACGCAGCCCGCCGCCGTCCGAGTCGCCTGCCGAGGTCACGATCTGTCCGCCCTCTCACATGCCGTCATCTCACGCAACGCCCTTCTTCCCCGAAGACCGATTGATGCACTCGCCGTTCCCAGAACCATGCCTCCGCCGAGCTTGGCGGGCGGTGCATCCAGCCGAGGCTCGCGAGGACAGAACGGCATCTCAGCCGCACGCCGCGTCCGTCGCGAAGTTCTCCCACAGCACCCCCAGCGCGGTCTGAGCGAAACTCAGCACGGTGCTCAGCCGCACCGCGCCCCGCAGCACCGTCCCGGCAGGGAACCTGTTCTGGGCCCAGCCGCCCACTCGCTTCGCGGCCGCGTCGACGCCTCGATCGACGCCGAACTCGACGACCTCACCGCAAATGAGCTTCACGATCGCGTCATCGAGACCCTTGTCCCCGGTCGGGCGCGTGTAGTCCCCGGTGCCGACGAGAATCGTCTCCTCGTTCTCGATCGCGTGCTGGATCGCCTTGAGATCCTTGCGCAACTCAGTCGAGATGCTGCGACGCGTGTCCGCCGTGTACTCGGCAATCCACATGTCCAAGTTGAACCCGCTCGTCAACGTCACCACCGCAAGATTGTGGCGATCCATGCACATCTTGAGCCGATCCCCAGGGTCAGGAAACTCAATCGGCGAGACATCCGTACAGAACACGGGCCGGCCGCCGAGATCAACGTCGTACGGGGTCCAGGGGAGTTCCTCGACGTTGACGATGCCTCTGTTGTTCTTGTAATTGCAGCCGCTCAGGTTGCGCGACAGGTGCTCGTGGCCGGGGATCCAAGGGTTGGAATACGCGTTCTTGCACGCGGGCGGGGTGTGGGCTTGGCAGTTGGTGTGGCCGCGGCCGGGGTCGTGGTGATGCACCCGACGCGCCCGGTGCCCGTCGCTGTGGGCGCAGCTGCGGTCCACGACCACCGCGGTGACAGTGGTGGGCTGGGTGCGGGTGCGGGGCCCGTTGGCGTATTTGACGGTGACGGTGTAGTCGCCGGCGCGGGTCGCGACCGCGACCAGCGACGCGTCGCCGCTGTCGCCGTACGCCCTCGCGGTGATTCCGCCGGGGACCGCCGACGCGACCGACAGCCTCGCAGCGGCCGGGCTGTAGGACCACGAGCCCGTGATCGGCTTGCCGACCTCGCCGATCAGCTTCTCGGGCTGGCCGGTGATCGTGATGCGGTAGTCGACGGCAATGGTCAGCCGGTAGGCGCCTCGGCCGTCGGGACCCGAGGTGGTGGCCTCGATCGTGTAGGGGCCGGGCTGGAGGAACCTGCGAGCGATGCGGCTGTCGGTGCCTGTGCCGGAGTTGTCGTCGCTGGCGAGCGCGGTGCCTGAGCCGTCGCTGCTGTGACCGTTGAGCAGCAGCACGTAGGGGTCGAGGCTGCTCGTGGTGGTCTTGGCGAGGTCGACGGTGACCCACCCGGGCGCGCCGAGTGTGAAGGTGTGGCGGCGTGCGTAGTGGGTGCCGGGGCTGCGCTTCGCGGAGATGCAGGCAGCGTCGGCGGTGATGGTGCCGCTGCGGACCGTCCGCGCGGCGGCGAGGGTGCCGAGGTGGTCGTTGCAGGGCAGCTGGGTGGAGAACAGTGCGCTGGCGGTGCCGGGGCTGTGTCCGGGGGCGGTGCAGGTGACGGTGACGACCGCGGCGGCGCCGGGCCGCAGGAGCACGACCACGGTGCGTGTCGCGGACAGGCTGCTGACCCACGGTGTGCCCGCCCCGCGGCCCGCCGCGGTGCCGACGCAGCGCGCGGAGGCGGGACTGACGGTGAACCTGTCCAGCGCGTAGCTGGCGCCGTCGGCGGGAGCGGCGTCGTCCAGGCCGGTGACCGACACCGCCCGCAGGCGCCCCGCCAGGGTCGCCCGGGCGGCAGCGCGCGAGCGGCCCGGCGCGTCGCAGGCGACGGTGACGGTGTGGCTGAACGGCACTGCCAGAGCCAGTGACACGACGCGCTTGTCCGCAGCCGGGCCCGCGGTCACCTTCGGCTTCGCCCCCGCAGCCGCAGCGGTGGCGGTGCAGGCCGCGGCGGCGGGCTCGACGGTGAACTCGTCAGACGCGCTCACCGTCGTTCCTGCTGCGCCGTGGCCGGTGCCGTCGGCGAGATCGGTGATGACGACCGGGGGCTCGTCGAAGGTCGTGGTGAGGGTGAGGGTGAATGTGCCGGTGGCGCGCTCGGTGCCGGTGGTGACCTCGATCGTGTAGGCGCCCGCTGTGAGCGACAGGCCGCGGATGCGGCTGTCGCGGCCGTCAGGGCCCGAGTCGTCATCGGAGCCGGCCACCGTGCCGTCGCTGCTGGTGACGTACACGTGGGGGTCCCCCGCCGAGGCCGCGTCGATGTCGAGCGTCGCCGCGGCGGTCACCGAGAGCGTGTAGCTGTACGCCCAGTACGGCACCTGGTCGGTGTGCTTTTGGGACGACTCGCAGCCCGCAGCCCACACCCCGCTGCGCGTCACCGTCCCCGAGCCCAGCACGCCCAGCGCCTCCGAGCAGTCGTCGCCGTCGCCACCGTCGGTGTCATCGTCGGTGTCATCGTCGGTGTCATCGTCGGTGCCGGTGCCGGTGCCGGTGCCGGTGCCGTCGGTGTCGGTGTCGTCGGTGTCGTCGTCTGGGTCGGGGTGGCAGTGCGGCGGCGTGGTGGCCCGGTCGATCGACTGGCCAGCGGCGCATGTCCATCGCGGGTCACCGGTGAGGGTGCGCTCGCAGGTGCTGGGGTCGCCCGAGACTGCCGTCCAGCCCGCAGCGCAGCTGTAGGCGACCGCGCCGAGGCGGGCGCCGGCGGGCCGCTCGCACCTCGACGACGAGTTCATCGCATAGCCCGCGACGGTGCATGCCGCGGACGGCACCGCAGACTGCGTGTCACGCACGGTGCGCGTGGTGGTGACGGTGCGGGTCACCGGCCGGCAGCACACCTGACGGGTGCGGGTCTCGTCGTGGTACTCGGTGCGGGTCACCGGCTTGCAGCACACCATCTCGGTGCGATAGTTGTACGCAGGCCGGTTCTCGTAGTGGTACGCCGGCTCGACGTGCAGCGTCTCGCGCACTCCGGTGCGCTGCTCGTTGCGGTAGCTGTGCTTGGTGCACACCGACTGGCCCAGCACCACGCCCCATTTCGCGCAGTAGCGCACCCGCGCGGTGTAGGTGTAGGTCTCCATGCCCATGTAGGTCCTGGTGAGCGGCGGCACCCGCACCCGCACTGTCAACGGCGGCACCCGCTTGCGCACCGCATAGCGCACATGCTCAGTCACCACGGTCGCGACACGCACGGTGTAGGTCTGGCTGTAGTGGACCATGTCGGTGACCGTACGGCGCGTGGACACCTTGCGGGTCACGACGCGCTGACAATAGGGCGGGTCGCCCGCCAGCGCCCATCCCTGCGCCGTGTCGCACCCATAGACCGGCAGCATCGAGTGCGCAGAGCTGGTCACGCACCCGCTGCCCGACACCTCCACCGCATGGCCGCCGATCCTCGCCGGGCACGCAGCGGCCGCAGGCCCCGTCTCGCGCTTGTGGCAGTCGCCGCTGCCCGAGTCGTACACATAACCCCGCGCGCACTGCGCAGTCGCCGACGTCGCCCCCTCGGCGGTTCCGCCCCCATCCGCTGCGGAGGGCACCGGCATCAGCACCCCCACCGCAACCAGCACCGCGGCCGCTGCCAGCCCCAACCGGCCCCTCACCGCGGACCCAAGAACGCGCACGACGGCAACGCCGCCCACCTCGGCGGATCCGACGCATTCCCCGGGCGGCCCGCGAAAATGCCCGGCTTCCAGCGCGTCGTGCCGCCGGCATCTGCGAACACCAGCGGCACCCGCCCGCAACGCGACCCCAGTCGCCTGTTCAGCCGATCGGCCTCATCGGCATCGCCCGGCGCCGACGCCTGCGCCTCGCGATGAATCTCCGACGCCCACAGATTCGCCGCCGCCAAACGCGCGCTGTGGCCCGCCACCGACTCGCCCGCAGCGCCCACCACCGACCGCACCGTCACCACGCCCGCAGCAGCAACCGACGCCACAGCAGCCGCCACCAGCAACCAGCCCAGGCTCACCACACCCGACTCGTCCCAACAGCCCCCACACCGGGCGCATCCCCGCCCCGACACCGCGCCGCGCCGCCGGCGCAGCAGCACGGCTGCTACGCGACTACCCCCCCCCCCCCCCGGACAGGTTAGATGCGCATTCGGCCGTCACGAGCGGCGCAACGTAGCCAACCGCGCCGAATGTGTCAACCGGCGAGCGCGACGCTCGAGACGGTCACCGTCATCCGGCTAGCGTCGCGGCGATGCCGTTAGGCGCACGCTCCGTGTCGAGTGTCGCAGGCGCTCGCCAAGGGCAGGGGCTGCGGTGAGCACATGGCTGCTGCGCCGAACAGAAGCCCCGTGACATCGGGTCGAGGCCGACGCTGGTCGTCGATGCCGAGACTGCGGGGTGGGCACGAGGCCGTGCACGGTGCCATTTGGCAGCCGTACCATTCGCGCGATGAGCGCTACAGCAGACAACGGGAACGGCACGGTTTCGGCAGAGCGGCACGGCGATGTGCTGCTTGTCCGGGTGGATGACGGCAAGGCCAATGCCTTCTCGGTGCCGATGCTTGCGGCGCTCGATGCCCAGATCGGCATTGCGGAGGCAGACGATGAGATCGGGGCGGTGGTCATCGCTGGCAATGATCGGGCGTTCTTCGCGGGCTTCGATCTCAACGTGATCCGCGGCGGCGACCGTGCTGCGATCGGCGAGCTCGTTTCGGCGGGCGGCGCGATGGTGCGGAGGGCCTATGGCGCATCGGTGCCGGTGGTGGCGGCCTGCACCGGCCACGCGGTCGCCGCCGGCGCCCTGCTGCTGCTCGGCTGCGACCACCGCGTCGGACCCGACGCGCCGGTCAAGATCGGCTTGAACGAAGTGGCGATCGCGCTGACGCTGCCCGACTGGGCCATGACCATCTCCAAGGAACGGCTGTCGCGGCGTCACCTGCAGCGCTGCGTGGCCAACGCACGCCTGCTGGACGGATCAGGCGCGACTGAGGCGGGGTTCTTGGACGAAGCCGTCAGCCCCGAGTCGGTGGTGGACAGGGCGCTCGTGGTAGCAGCAGAGCTAGCCGAGACTCTGGATTCCCGTGCCTATGCCGGCACAGTGACGGCGCTACGCGGCGATGTGCTGGCTGAAATGGACGCCTCAATCGAACGAGACCGCGCCGCAGCGACCTGAAACAGGAATGACAGCCAGCAACATGGGGACTCAGTGATGAAGGCAATCGTCTTCGACGAGCACGGCGATATCGACGTGCTGGCGTACCGCGACATCGACACGCCCGAGCTGCAGCCCGGCGAGGTCCGGATAGCGGTGCGGGCCTGCTCGCTCAACTACCACGACGTGTTCACCCGCCGGGGCATGCCAGGCATCAAGGTGCCGCTGCCCGGCATTCCTGGTTGCGACGCCGCCGGGCAGGTGGCCGAGTTCGGGTCCGACGTCGAGGGATGGTCGGTGGGCGACCGGGTGCTCGTGGACCCCGTGCGGTGGGACCGCGGCACCGGCAAGTTCTCCATGATCGGCGACACGCTGTGGGGCGCGTACGCCGAGTACGTCGTGGTCGCAGCGAGCCAGCTGATCCCGCTGCACGAAGACGTTTCCTATGAAGATGCTTCGTGCCTGCCGGTGGCCTACGGCACCGCACACCGGATGATGATCACCCGCGGCGAGGTCGGCCCCGACGACTCGGTGCTGATCCTGGGCGCCAGCGGGGGAGTGGGCACCAGCGCGCTGCTGATCTCGAAGATGCGCGGCGCCAAGGTGATCGCCGCCGCAGGAAGCGACGAGAAGTGCCAGCGCCTCGCCGATCTCGGTGCCGATGAGACCATCAATTACTCCGAAGTCGACATCGCCCGGTACTGCCGCGAGCAGACCGGCGGCCTTTTCGGCGGGGGCGGCTACGACGTGGTCGTCAACTTCACCGGCGGCGACACCTGGGCCCGTTCGCTGCGCTGTGTGCGCCAGGGAGGGCGCGTGCTCACCTGCGGCGCTACCGCCGGCTACGACCCGCCGACCGACCTGCGGTTCATCTGGACCGCCGAGATGGACATCCGAGGCTCCAACGGGTGGCAGCGCAGCGATCTCGACGAGCTGCTGCGGATGGTGCAGACACGCGAGCTGGTGCCGGTCATCGATTCGCTGGTGCCGCTGCCCGAGGGCGTGCAAGCGCACCGGGCCATGGAGGAGCGTCGCTTCTTCGGCAAGATCGTCATCACCGCCGACGCGCCGGTCTGAGCATCGCTGCCGTGCCCGACGACGGGAGTCCTCCGGCCGACGGTGGTGACAGGGACGACATCGCCGTCATCGACTTCCGGTTCCGGCCGATCGGGGCGCGCAGCTGGACGCCCGAGACCACCTATCACTACCTCGAGCGGATGGGTCTCGAGCCGTGCCCCAGCTTCGAGGCCCAGTCGCGCGACCTGATGTTCGCCGAGATGGACGAGGCCGGCATTGCACTGGGCGTCATCGGCGTGCCCGGGCCGACGGGCATCCGCGGGCTGGATCCCACCGGCTCCGCCGAGATCCGCCAGATCGTCTCGGAGCATCCGGATCGATTCGTGGGGTTCGGCTCGGTCGAGCCCAGCGATGTCGAGGCCGCAGTGTCCGCCGTCGGCGAGCTGGCCCGCCAGGGCATGCGCGGCGTCACGGTCGATCCGTCCACCGCCCAGATCAGCCGCCGGTTCGACGATCGCGATCTCTACCCGATCTACGAGGAGGCGCAGCGCCTCGGGCTGATCGTGTCCACCACCATGAGCTGCCTGCTCGGGCCGTACCAAGACGACTGCCGCCCGGAATACGCCGACCACGTCGCCACCGACTTCGGGGGCCTCACCATCTCGATCCAGCACGGCGGTTGGCCGTACGTCCGCGAGACGCTGGGCGTGGCCTACAAGCAGCCCAACGTGGTGATCGTGCCCGGCCAGTACGTCCACTACGGGTTCCCCGGCTCGGAGGACTACGTGACCGCGCTGGCCCGCCAGCTTCCCGACCAGATCCTGTTCGGCAGCGTCTATCCCAACTGCGGCCCGCTCACCGACCTGCGCCGCATCGTGGCCGGCTGGGAACTGCCGCCGCACATCGAGCGCAAGTACCTGCGCGACAACGCCGCCCGAGTCTTGGGCCTCTGAGCATTCGGTGAGTCCGCCGTGAGCACCGCCGCCGCGGCTCGGCAGCTACATGGAGTAGGCGAAGTCGCGCAGGGCTGCGGTGGCTGCGATGTCGGGAACTCCGTGTGACTGTGCGGTTATGGCTCGACCTTGATGTGTTGCGGGCAGAGTTCGTCAACCCGGATGCCGGCCTCCTGAAGAGCTGTTTGGTGTTCGGCGTAGTCGTTGTCGAGCGCGTTGGCAAGGACTGTCGGACCGGACTGCGAAGCGACAGCGGCCGCTGCGACGAACATGCGATCGTCTGGATCGAAGCCTCGGAGGCCTTCGCTCGCAGGAAATTCAGTGAAGGTCCGCGTCGCGTGGGGTGTCAACTGCACATCGAGTCTCGGAGCCGTTCGCGATGCCCACACGAAGAACCGCTTGGCTGGCGAGTTGGGACTTCCAGCACCAACCAGTCGCTGGTACTCGCGCATGATGTTCTGCTGTGCATCCAAGACGAGGGCAGCGTTGTCCTGAGTCGCCTGCAACCGTTGTGCGCAAGTCAGCTGGCACGAGCTGTCTGCATGCGTGTCGATAGTGCCGTTTGCGGCAACGAGCACGTTGGTGTCGATGACTTGAAGATCCATGCTCAATGGTGGTGCGGGCGATTAGTCGATCATTCTGCGCGATACGTCCGCGCTTCGACCATCGCCACAGCTTCACCTGAAGCGTCTCCAAAGAACTCTGGCGGCCAATTGCCGATTTCGCCGAAGTCATTCACTTCCAACGGAATAGCAGTCGATTCTCGGCCATCATGACTACAGAAATAGAGCGCCATGTCGTCCTTGCTGGCACTGCCTTCGGCGATACGTCGTTGCAGCCGGGTCAACAGGTGCTCACTGTGACTCTCGACGAGAATCTGAAGCTTCCGCACCTTGGCCGCTTCTAGTAGAATGTCAGCGAGCCGAGACTGTGACGCAGGGTGTAGATGCATTTCCGGTTGCTCAAGGAGCACTACTGCGCCTTCGGGTGCGTAAGCCAAGAGAACGAGTACAGGCAGTACCTGTGAAACACCGAATCCGACATCAGTCAGCGATATCGGGCGTGCGGCGCGGGTCGCTCGGATCAGTGCTTCATAGCGATCATTGTCGCCTAACTTGCGAATCTCGAAGACTTCTGCCAACCCTAATTCACGTAGCCACTGTGCAACGTGTTCGTCGACAGCAATCGGTTCAGCCGGGCTTGTATCGTCTGGTACCTGCCGCGCGTTGATACGTCCGCGATCGCGTGCTGCCAGCAGAGCCTGTATTGCAAGCGAGCCATCACTGCCCACATCGAATGGCGCAGATTGCTGCCACAAGTATGTGCGTGCTGCTCTCTGTCTGAGGGGCCCCAAATAGAACAATCGTTGAAGGAACTGAAGCTCGAATGAGTGCTCCAGTGACCTGAGTATTGAGGACGCGTTGGTAGCCGTGCGTGCCTCGCTTGAGAACCCGTAGCACTTTATGGGCGGCGGTAACTCCGAATAGCTGTGCTCCATATACTCGTCGGGCGGACTCGACTCATCGGCGATCATGCGCAATTGGTACCTGTGGCTCTCTGGCAACGTAGGTCCGCTAGTTTCTGCGTACTCGATGACGCCGGGCCCTGATTGATATCGCAAACTTTTGGCGTGACCACCCAAGGCTGGCATAAGGAACTGAAACTGCACGTCGTCCTGAAGCAGGATGCTGCTATACGCTTCGTTGAAGTCGCTGGTGGTTGGAGGACTGTGAGAGGTGAGTAGTGCTAGCGCGGCGTCAAGTGGTGGAACATCCCAAGTGAACATCATTCCCAGATTACTGAGAAGGTTGCCATGACATACTTGTGACAGGTTACCAAAGTCGATTATTGAGTGATGACCGCTGAGGTTAAGCGCGCTACTGATGTCGTTTGACTGTGCAGTTTGTTTCATCAAGACGAACGAATGTAGCAGGCTGGACTTGCCTGAGCTATTGGCGCCGAAGAAACCGGTGATGGGTGCGAGGCGAAGTTCACCGGTATTTGCCCAAGACTTGAAGTTCTGCAGTTTCATCGCTGTGAACATGGATGCCGCCTCAACCGATGCGCTTGGAATCTGTTGTTTGTTTATGCAAGCTGCCCAAATGTACCTGCCAAGCCTGCCGGCGATGAGCCCGGCATCATGCGCTTCAGACGCCAGGCGCTGGGGCTTGCTGGTGCATCCCTCGCCGGTTGCGGCAGCTTTCCGTGCCGAGGTGCTCAGTTGCGAGGGCGAGCGAGCTGCGCCCCGAACGCTGTGGGCGGCCCGCACCGAAAAAGGCGCTGGCGCGCGAGCATTGCCGTGGCAGGATGCGGGGCGTGAGCAGTTCGGCGGTGCTTGGTGGATCGCGGAGTCAGGTTGGGAGTCCGGTAGTCAAAGGGCCGTTCGATGACGGCCGCGAGCACATCGGGTTGATCTCGTGTGGCGCTCTCCAGCGACGACGGCCGCGAAAGGGTCCGCTGTGCCGACATCGAAGACGCGCTCGGCACGAAGGTGGTGTTCTGCGGCTCTCACTGTCTCTGCTGGCGGCGTCCGTCCGACGAGCGCACCAACGGGTGCTGCGCCGCTGGCTGCCCAAGTGCATGCGTTTCGACCTCAAACCCCCGGCAGTCCATCGATCAGCCGGGACGACCTCAACGGGAGGCTCCGCCGAGTCCGTCATGGGCAAGCGGCCGCCGACTTCTACGCTCAACTCACTCGCCAACAGCAGCAGAGCTAGCTTGGACTCGGAAGATCCCAGTTTTGGAGATACATCACATCAGCCGACACAACAGAAAGCACCACGATGAATGGGCAAGCCACGTCCGCCGAGGTTCCCGCCAGTAGGCCGCAAGCAGCCATCACTGCAACTGTCCACGCCCGGGTGATGGCTCTGGTGGCAGCGATTCGCGCTTGCGTCAAGAATATGGCTGCGACTGAACGCGACAAAGGAGACTACTCAGCTGCGTTACGTTCGTTACGAGAATACTTAGGGGACACCGACATGCTCGGAGATCTGCTCAAGGCGAGACGGAAAGCAGCAGCCGAAGAAGACGAATTATGAGCGTCGTGCTCGATGCATCAGCTGTCCTCGCGTACCTGCAAGACGAATCGGGCGCCGATCTTGTAGAACGCGCCATATTGGAAAACACTGCACTCTGCGGAGCGGCAAACTGGTCCGAAGTTTGTCAGCAGGTGCTTGACAAGGGACGCAGTCTCGAAGTCGTGGTAGAGTTTTTGTTAGATCGTCAATTGGTAACCGTGGTGCCCGTGAGTCGAGACGATGCAGAATGGGCAGCTCATCGCTATGTTCGCGGCGAGGGATTGTCACTGGCGGATCGGTTGTGCTTGGCTCTGGCGAGCCGACTTGATTCTGTCGTACTGACGGCGGATAGAGCGTGGGGAGAAGATGGTTACATTCGGCAAATCCGATGACGTGCCTATCGATCGGCATATTGCTGGGATGCAGAGCCAATGTCAACTACTGAATTCGTTCAATTTACGCAGAGGGCGCCACAATGAAGCATGAGAGAAATGAGCCAAGCGAGGCCATTTGGTTTAATGCGCAGGCCATCGCCGATGACAGGTCGATGAGTACCGAGCAGGCATCGGAATTCTGGAATAATCATCATGACGAGTATCTTGCATTCGGTCAGCGACGAGTACTATGTTCTCAGATCTCTTCCTATTGGCAAGAGTTATCTGATGCTTGGAGAGCTCTTGCTGATGCCGACCACGAGTGCTTGGCACCGGAAGTCTATTTGGCAGCGGATGAAGATGTAAGTCAAACGATTACTCTCGGTAACCCGACTCAGGGGCTCGGCTTGCGATCCGCGTTGCAAGTGATAGCCGCTGTTCACCGCGAAGATGCA
This sequence comes from Candidatus Poriferisodalis sp., assembly GCF_965204195.1. GTDB lineage: Bacteria > Actinomycetota > Acidimicrobiia > Acidimicrobiales > Poriferisodalaceae > Poriferisodalis. The sequence goes on along the minus strand of NZ_OZ241975.1, from coordinate 3,239,968 downwards.
GTTGAGCGCTCGATGGAAAAGTCGATCACCGCAATTGACTTAGTGCTGGGATTGGCTGACACCTGAGAGTATGTACCGCCTTCGGAATCACAGAAGGTTCGATCTACCCGCTGAGGGGTGCGGGGCCGTCGAATCCCAAGATTGCGCGGTGTGCAATCCCAAGAATGCACGCCGCGCGAGTCCTCGGCCTCTGAACGAGCGGCGTCACCGCGGCGCGGCAGCTACACCGAGTAGGCGAAATCCCGCAGGGCTGCGGCGGTTGCTGCGTACACCTCGGGCATCGCGCCCCGGAAGATCACGTCGCCCGCATGGCAGGTGCCGTTGACCGTGCGGGCCTGCACGCTGTTGCCCGCAGCAGCCAGCTTGCGGTAGTAGGCGAGGCCCTCGTCGCGCAGCGGATCGAGCTCGTTCACCGAGATGACGTGCGGGGGCAGCCCGGTCAGGTCGTCCACGCTGGCGTGGAGCGGCCACGCCAGCGGGTTGGTGCGGTCTGGCCCGCCCAAGTCGTACACTTTGGCGATGCCGCCCATGTTCTCGCAGTCCAGGAAGTACTGGTTGTTCTCATGCAGCGACGGCAGGCCGGCGGGCGGGTCCGCGTACATGCCCGAGATGTACGGGCACTGGGCGAACACTCCGTCGATCATCTCGAGATAGCCGTCGCGCTTGGCCTTGAGCGCGGTGGCCAGGGTCAGGTTCCCGCCGCCCGACTCACCCGAGACAGTGATGGTCGACACGCCCAAGGCATCCTTGTTGGCCGCGACCCACTGCAGGCCCGAAGCGCAGTCGTTGAGGCCGGCGGGGAACGGGTGGTTGCCCAGCTCGCCGCCGCCGTTGCGGAACTCGACGCCGATCGCGACCAGCCCGAGCGCCGCCAGCTCGTCCCGCCAGCGGACATAGGACTGTCCCGATGCTTTCAGCAGCACCATCCCGCCGCCGTGGATGTGATAGACGCACGGCTGCGGGCCCGCAGCATCCGACTGGTTGTGGATGTAGAGGTTGATGTCGTTGCCGTCGACGCCGCTGATCACCTCGGTGCGCGACTCCACGCCCTCGACAGCCGGCAAGGCGCCGAAGAGCGCGTCGAAGAGCATCTCGAAGCCGGGCTCAGCCTCATTGACCCAGGCGTACAGATCCTCCATCGACGTCTCTGCCGTCGCGGGCGACGGCTCGCCGTGGCCGCCCATGCCCACCATCTCCAGCACCGCGATCATGCGTGGGTCGGCCCGCGGATCGTCGGCAATGGTCATGTCCGGATCGCCCAGCCGTCCGGGACGATGTACTGCTGCTGCGGTCATGTGGGCTCCTTCCGCCCGCCGGACGACGCCGAGCCGCCGTGCTGTGCCGCCGACAGTAGTCAAGGCCGGGCCTGCTCTTGTCGAGTCTGCCGCGGTGAGATGAGCCACACGTCATGGCGACCCGAGGTGCCGACAGCCCGCTTCCCGCAAACATCTTCACTGTTTTGCGCAGGCTCCAGAGATTGGAGCAAGCATGGGATCGGTGGATGCAGAACTTCGTCCGGCGGCGACGTCGAGGCCCGCGGCGGCCGCTGGGCCGCCGCGGAAGTGAAGCTCGGCGGCGAGCGCGACATCGAACAAGCCGCCCGCTCGCTGCTGCGGCTTCGCGACAAGGTCGACACGTCACGAGCCGGCGAACCGTCCAAGCTGCTCATCATCACCGCGACCGGCTACGGCTATGACAGGCCCGACGGCACCACCGTGGTGCCCATCACCGCGCTCGGCCTCTGACACACCCGCACGGAGCCGCAGGCGCGGGCGGCAGTGCAGGATCCGTGCCGTCTGGGTCACGTGCAGCAGACGCACCTGCTGGCGGTGCGTGTGTTGTAGCTTGTGGCGACCGGTGGGTCGGCTGCGTGCGTTCGCGGGCGGCTCATCAGAGCTCACCAAGAAAATCGGGATATTCGGAGACTGAAATGAAGCTTCTGGGAAGGCCTATTGCCGGGGGGGGGGGGGCAGGCTAGCCCTCTCCGTTGTGTCGGCGTGATTCGCCGACGCATAGCCGCAGTGGCAGCGGTGGCGGCGCTGTCGCTGGTATTGGCGCCGACAGGACCTGCCGCTGCTGCTGAGCCGGTAGAGCTGCCGCCCGCGCCGCCTACCGGGCTACAGGTTGACGCTGCCGGAAACGGCCTCACCGTGAGTTGGCAGGCAGCCACGACCGGCACCGCGCCGACCGGCTACAAGGTGCGCGTAAACCCTGACTGCGGCAAGGCCAAGACCAAGACCGTCGGCGCAGACAAGCTGTCTGTGACGTTCGGCAAGGTGAAGCAATGCATCACCTACAAGGTTTGGGTACGCGCCCAACACAGCGCAGGCGACAGCGACAAGCTGAAGACCGAATGGCAGCGGCCCCAACACTCAGAGGCCGACGACGAAACGGAAGAATGCGGGGCCGGATGCCGCGCCCGCTACGGCATCGCCATTACGTACTGGCACCACTTGGACGCCGAAGGCAACAAGGGCGCAATTTCCTACGTTGCGGCCATCGAGCGCGAGGAGTTCTGCTACGGCGACGAGCAGAACGAATGCGATCCCCCCCGCTACTGGCGGAAGATCCGCTACGAGAGGGCGATTCCGCAGTTCAAGAACGCTGATTTCCCGAACGGCATCTACTACGCCGAAGACGCTTGGTTCTACGCCGACGATCCGCCCGAGCTTCGCTGCGCCACGTTCTCAGGCATCGGCCGAGTCACCTACACATTGGTCGAAGGCAACCTCGATCCTCAGATCGAGGATTGCGAGCCGCCGTGCCCACCCGGTACAAGCAACCGCTTGGGCAAGACGCTCGGCTGCTACCAACACAATTGGCGTAGCTAGCCAACGCTGACGGCTGCGCCGGGCTGTTCCTCGATCCACGGGGAGCGGCCCGGCGTTATTCGACGGGGCGGGCGTGCTCTTTGGCCCGGGCTATGCGTCTGCGGTAATCACCACCAGCAATTCGCCGTTGTCGACCTGATCGCCGACCGCAGCCCGCACCTCGCTCACCTCGCCGTCGGCCGGTGCCGTGATCTGGTGCTCCATCTTCATGGCCTCCATCACCACGAGCACCTGGCCGGCGGTCACCCGGTCGCCGGGCTGCACATCGACCATCAGCACCTTGCCGGGCATCGGGGCGACCAGGCCGCCTTCGACTGCCTCGGCATCGGGATCGGGGAACCGCGACCGCTGCACCAGGGTGACTGACCCGCCGAGGGGCCCTGTGGCGTACCAGCGGTTGCCGCGGCGGCTGACCTCCCATGCGCCGCGAAATCCCGCAAGTCCAGGAACCGGCACCTCCACATCGACGGTTGCGTCCACATTGCCTGCGTAGACGCCGTCGCCGCTCACGGCGTCGGAGGAGGCCGCGTCTGCGTCGGCGAGGGGGCGAAGCGTGATGCCGTGGACGCGTACCGACCAGTCGCTGTGTGCCGGAGCGTCGGCTGCCTCATCGGACTCGCCTGCGTCGGAGGTGTCGTCAGTGTCGTCGCCTATGCCGGCGTATGGCCCTGTCTGCGGAAGTGACCCGACGCGAATCCTCCAGGCTCCGTCGCGCTGGCGGCGGTACTGCACGCTGGCCTCGATGAGTTCGCTCCCGATCGCAGCCGACAGCGGCAGCACCTCGTCGGGCATGACGCTGTTGCGATACCCCGAAGCCATGAAGTCCAGTCGAATGGCGTCACGCCGGTTGCATTCCTGCGAGACCAGTGCAACTGCGGCAGCGGCGGTGTGGACGAACATCGGATGGCGCGCCGATTCGGAAGCGGCGAGCCCGCCGCTGGGTTCGGTGCCCGCTTCGGCGTGCCCGAAGTACACCCGGTCGATGAAATCCGTCGTGGTCTCGCCGGCGAGGAACTCGTCGCTGCGCAGCACAGCGCAGAGGAAGTCGCGGTTGGTGACCACGCCGCCCAGTCGTGTGCGGTCGAGCGCAGACGCCAGCCCGAGCGCGGCCTCGGTACGGGTGGGTGCGGCCACGATCACCTTGGCCAGCATCGGGTCGAACTCGGTGCCCACCACCGATCCCGCTTCGATGCCCGAGTCGAAGCGCGCCCACGACGACGCCGAGTTCGGGCCGCCCGTGGCGGGCAGACCGTCCGACGTGTCATCGGCGCACGTGCGGGTGCTCTGCGCCACGCTGTCGGCGAGAGCGCGGAAACCGGTCGCGGGCCGCCACAGATCGACGGTGCCGGTCTGCGGAAGGAAGCCCGACGCAGGATCCTCGGCGTACAGACGCGCCTCGATGGCGTGGCCGCAGATGCCGATGTCGCCCTGTCCGTAGCCCAGCGGTTCGCCCGCGGCAATGCGGATCTGCTCCCGCACGAGGTCGAGGCCGGTGATCTCCTCAGTGACCGGGTGCTCCACCTGCAGCCGGGTATTGACTTCGAGGAACCAGAACTCGGCATCGTCGCCGCTGCCCTCGAGCAGGAACTCCACCGTTCCCGCCGAGCAGTAGCCGATCGTGCTGACTGCGGCCACTGCTGCCGCGCCCATCCGCTCGCGCAACGCAGGCGTGACGGCGGGAGACGGGGCCTCCTCGATGACCTTCTGATGCCGCCGCTGGATCGAGCACTCCCGCTCGAAGCAGTGAACGATGTTGCCTTGCGTGTCGCCCAACACCTGGATCTCAACATGGCGCGGGGCCGCCAGGTAGCGCTCCAAGAACACGGTGTCATCGCCGAACGCGCCGGCGGCCTCACGCCGCGCAGCGGCGACAGCGTCGGCGAGCGTGCTCGGCTCGTCGACGATGCGCATGCCTTTGCCGCCCCCGCCCGCTGAGGCCTTCACCAGCACCGGAAAGCCGATGTCGGCTGCGGCGGCCGCCAAGCGCTCGCTGTCCATGTCGTCGGTGACAGCTGTCGACGGCAGGGTCGGCACGCCCGCTGCGGTCATGGTCTCCTTGGCAGCCAGCTTGTCGCCCATGGCGGCGATGGCCTCGGGCGGCGGGCCGACCCAGACGAGTCCGGCGTCGATGACCGTTTGGGCGAACTCGGCGTTCTCCGACAGGAATCCGTAGCCGGGGTGAACTGCGTCGGCGTCGCTGGCCTCCGCCGCGGCGATGACCTTGCGGGCTGACAGGTAGGTCTCGGTGGCGGTGCGGCCTCCGAGTGGCACCGACAGATCGGCGTCGGTCACGAAGGGCGCTTCGGCGTCGCCGTCGGCGTACACCGCCACGGTCGAGATGCCCATAGCTCGTGCGGCGCGGAAGACCCGGCGGGCGATCTCGCCGCGGTTCGCGACGAGCAGCCGCCGTATCGGTCGAAGCTCAGAGTCGCTCATGACAGCCGCCCTCGCATCCGGAAAAGCCGTGTTGTTGCGGCGTCTTCCGTCGTGTTTCGCTCATGACAGCCGCCCCCTACATCCGGAAGACGCCGAATCCGTCGGCGCCTTTCACCACGTTGTTGTGACAGGCAGACAGCGACATCGCGATCACGTCACGGGTGTCACGAGGGTCGATGACGCCGTCATCGGTGACGCGCCCGCTGGCGTAGGGGGCCAGCGACTTCAGCTCGTGGTAGTGCTCGACCTGCTCGGTGATCTTGCGGTCGGCGTCCTCGTCGAACTCGATGCCGCGGCGCATCGCCTGGCCCCGTCGCACGATCGACATGACGCCCGCGATCTGCTTGGGCCCCATGATGGCGATCTTGGCGGTGGGCCACAGGTAGGTGAAGCGGGTGTTGAACGCCCGACCCGACATGCCGTAGTTACCCGCGCCATAGCTGTTGCCCAGGATGACCGTGATGTGCGGCACCATCGAATTGGACACGGCGTTGATCATCTTCGAGCCGTTCTTGACGATGCCGCCCTGCTCGAAATCCTTGCCGACCATGTAGCCGGTGATGTTCTGCAGGAACACCAGCGGGATGTCCTGCTGGTTGCAGAGCTGAATGAATTGCGTGGCCTTCTCGGAGCTGTCGCTGAACAGCGGGCCGTTGTTGCCCAGGATCCCCACCGGGTAACCGTGGATGGATGCCCAGCCGCAGATCAGCGTGGTGCCGTAGCGGGCCTTGAACTCCTCGAAGCGGGAGCCGTCGGTGATGCGGGCGATCACCTCGCGGCAGTCGATCATGGCTTGCAGGTCCCGCGGCATCAGCCCAAGGAGCTGCTCGGGGTCGTGCACCGGGGGATCGGCCGGCATGGTCGGGCCCGGGCCCAGCTTGCACCAGTTCAGGTGCGCCACGACCTCCCGGCAGATGCGCAGCGCATCGGCTTCGTCCTCGGCCAGGTAGTCGGCGAGGCCCGAGATCTCGGCGTGCATCTGCGCCCCGCCGAGCGTCTCGTCGTCTGAGTCTTCGCCGGTGGCCATCTTCACCAGCGGCGGTCCGCCCAGGAAGACCTTGGACTGGTTGCGGATGAAGATGTTGTAGTCGCTCATGCCGGGCTGGTAGGCGCCCCCGGCGGTGGAGCTGCCGAACACCACCGAGATCGAGGGGATCTTCATCTTCGACAGCTCGGTGACGTCATAGAACAGCCGGCCGGATTCGGCGAAGTGGCTCTCCTGCTCGAGCATCTGGCGCTCGGGGTCGTCGTCGCCGCGTAGGTCGCCGCCCGCCGACTCCACGAACTGGATGTAGGGCATGCGGTTGTCGCGGCAGATCTCGATGGCCCGCATGATCTTGCGGCCCGCAAACACCGTGATGGCCCCGCCCAGCACGGTGGGGTCGTTGCCCTCGATCATGCACTCGACGCCGTTCACGACGCCGATGCCCATCACCAGCCCGCCGCCGACGGCGTAGTTCGAGCAGTAGCCGGCCAGCGAGCTGATCTCGAAGAACGGCGAGTCGCGGTCGAGCACCATGGCGATGCGTTCGCGCACCGGCATCTTGTCGCGGCTGCGCATGCGTGCCATGGCCCGCGGCCCGCCGCCGGCCGCAGCCTGCTGCTGCAGCTCGTCGAGCTCGGCGAGCTGCTCGCGCATGTCGTCGCAGTTCTTGGTGAACCACTCGGCGGAGGTGTCGATGTGGGATCGCAGTACCGGCATGTGACTCCCGCAGGCTCGCAGCGCTCCCGCCTGCGCCCCACCAGCCGGGACCTCAGACGCGAACTGCCGAATTCTGCATGACCCAGCCCGCCTTTGCCTACTTGCCGGCTTGAGCTACGCGGTCCTGCAGCAACGCGATGGGTGGACCCTACGCCGGCTTCATCTCTTGTTGAGGTCGATTTCTGCTAAATCGAGAACGACGTGGCTGACTCGCACGCAATTCCGGACGGGCTGTCCCGATGCCTCGCGATAGATCTCGAGGTCTCACGGCAGGACCGACGTATCTTGGCGTTGGCGGGTGTGCGCGCCGACACGGGCCAGAGCGTCGTGTGGTCCAAGCGGCTTAGATCGCCTGAGACCGCCAAAGCGAGCCTCATCGCCAATACGGGTGACCACATCGTTGCGTCGCGACACATCGGTTCGGCAGCCGCCGCGCTTGCGGAGCTCGACGCCATCGCCGAAGGCGCCGAGTTCGTTCTCGGCCACAATCTGATCGAGTTCGATCTGCCGATCCTGCAGGCGGCTGATCCGGGTATGAAGCTGCTGGATCTGCCAGCGGTGGACACGCTGTGGGTCAACCCATTGGCGTTTCCGCGGCATCCCTATCACCGCCTGGTCAAGCACTACAAAGACGCCCCTCTGACTCGCAGCGAACGCAATGATCCCTACCTCGACGCACGGCAGGCGCTCGAATTGTTCTCGGATCAGTCGAAGGCGTTGCGAGATGTGCCGCCGGAGATGTTGACGGCTTGGCACTGGCTCACCACCCGTGGCCGCGAATCAGATGGCTTCAATCTGTTCTTCGGTTCATTGCGGGAGGCTCAGGGCCCGAACATGTCCGAGGCCAGAGAGGCGATCCGCAGTCGCCTTGACGGCCACGTGTGCCAGTCAGAGCTTCGACGGGCAATTGCTGACGCCCCAGAGCATGGCTGGGATCTTGCGTTCGCGATGGCCTGGATTTCTGTGTCAGGAGGGAAATCCGTGATGCCGCCGTGGGTGCGTCATCAGTTCCCCGGCACGAGTCGACTGGTTCGGCGCATGCGCGACGACGCATGCAACGACACGCGCTGCAGATGGTGTCGCGACCGCCACGACGCTTCCCAAGAACTCAAGCGGTGGTTCGGCTTCGACTCGTTCCGAGCGGAACCCGCAGACCCTGAGACCGGTGAACCGCTGCAGCAGAGGATCGTCGAGACTGCGATGGCGGGACACGACGCGCTGGCGATTCTGCCCACCGGCACTGGCAAGTCACTGTGCTACCAGCTACCCGCGCTGTCCCGCTACGACAAGACGGGTGCCCTGACGGTGGTGATCTCGCCGTTGGTGGCGCTTATGGCCGACCAAGTGGCTGGTCTCGAACGCCAAGGCATCACGTCGTGCGTCACGGTCAACGGGCTGCTGTCGGTGCCCGAGCGCGCGGCAGCGCTCGACAAGGTCCGGCTGGGCGATGCAGCCATCGTGCTGATCTCCCCCGAACAGCTGCGTAGCCCGTCAGTGCGCAGCGCCCTTGCGCAACGCGAGATCGGCTCGTGGGTGCTCGATGAGGCCCACTGCCTGTCCAAGTGGGGGCACGACTTCCGCCCGGACTACCGGTACGTGGGTCGCTTCATCCGCGAGAAGTCCGACAACGAGCGGATCCCGCCGGTGCTGTGCCTCACCGCGACTGCCAAGCCAGAGGTCAAGGGGGAGATCTGCGAGTACTTCGCCAAGCACCTCGGCATCGACATGGGGCTGTTCGACGGAGGCAGTCGCAGAACGAATCTGAACTTCGTGGTGCAGCAGACGACTCCCGCCATGAAGCTCCCCGACATCAAAATGACTCTGGACCACCATCTGCCTCCCGACGTGCCCGGCGGGGCGATCGTGTACTGCGCGACCCGCAGGCGCACCGGCGAGGTTGCCGAGTTCCTCCAGACGCAAGGACTCGACGCTGAGCGCTTCCACGCCGGACTGCAGCCAGAGGAGAAGAAGACCATCCAGCAGCGCTTCATCGAGGGCGAATTGCGGGTGATCGCAGCCACCAATGCCTTCGGGATGGGCATCGACAAGTCAGACGTGCGTCTGGTCATCCACGCCGACATCCCGTCCTCGCTGGAGAACTACCTGCAAGAGGCAGGGCGGGCGGGCCGCGACCAGCATCAGGCGCACTGCGTGCTGCTCTACACCACCGATGACGTGGAGCGCCAGTTCGGGCTGTCGGCCAGATCGCGGCTCACCCGGCGTGAGATTCACGGGGTGCTGCGCTCGTTGCGCGCCATTGACCGTCGGAACCGACGAACAGGCGAGCGAAGCCAGCGGCCCGGCGAGGTGATCGCCACTTCCGGTGAGATCCTCACTGAGGACGAGGCCGACGAATTCAGCCGAGACTCGGCCACCGACGACACCCGTGTTCGAACTGCGGTGGCGTGGCTGGAGGAAGCAGAGCTGCTGACCCGCGAGGAAAACCGTGTGAGCGTGTTCCCGTCGTCGTTGCGGGTCAGCACGGTGGAAGAGGCCCAAGAGAGGCTCGACACAGGTGATCTGGATGATGGCCAGCAGAAGGCGCTGCTGGCCATCGTGAAGGCCCTCATCGACGCGGACCCTGACGACGGCATCTCGACTGATGACCTGATGGGTGTCGCTGGCCTCGGCTCGGACAAGCTGCGGGCCGCCTTGCACGATCTCGAACACCGGGGGCTTTCCACAAACGACACCGTCGTGACAGCGTTCGTGCATGTCGGGGTGCGCCGGCCCTCCCATCGCAGGCTCACCGAGGCCTCAGGCATGGAGGAGGCCCTCATCGGACTGATGCAAGAGGCGGCGCCTGACTTGGAGATCGGCTCTTCCACACCACTGAACCTGCGCGTGACGGCGCAGCACCTGCAGGACGCTGAATTCGAGAACGCTCGGCCTGAGCACATCGCCCGAGCGCTGGAAGGCATCGCCCAGGATGGCCGAGGAGATGGCGGCGACCGAGGCAGCGCCTCCGTGCGCAAGCACGCTTCCGAGAGCGTCTTGGTCACTCTCCGGCGCGAGTGGTCGTCCCTCGCGGGCATAGCGCAGCGTCGTCGCGGCGCGGCCGGGGCGCTTCTTGAGCATCTCTTGTCGAAGCTGGCGCCGAGTAGCCGGGGCAACGACTTGCTCGTGGAGACGACACTCGGCGAACTGCAGAAGGCCGTCGACCAAGCAATCGAGGCTGACCCGGCGCTGGGCGGTGACACCCGGGACTCCCGCAGGCTCATGGAGCGGGCGCTGATGTGGCTCCACGAACAGGAGGTCGTCAGGCTGAACAGAGGCTTGACGGTGTTCCGCCCCGCGATGACCATCTCGCTGGAGCCGGGGTCCCGGGGCTTCAGGCGAACGGACTTCGCCGAACTCGCCGAGCACTACGGCCGCACCGTGCGACAGATCCATGTGATGGCCGAATTCGCTGAGCAAGGCCTCACCAAGATTGCCGACGCCCTGCGATTGTCGCTCGACTATTTCGAGCTCGGCGAGGAGGAGTTCGTCCGCCGCTGGCTCCGGGGGCGGCGTAGCGAGATCGACCGTCCGACCACGACGGCATCGTGGAAGAAGATCGTCGGTGACCTCTCCAGCGCGCAGCGAGCGATCGTGGCAGACGACCGCGAGAACACCAACGTGCTGGTGCTTGCGGGACCGGGCTCAGGCAAGACCAAGGTGCTGGTTCACCGCATTGCCTACCTCATTCGGGCAAGGCGGCAGAATCCGCGAGGCATCCTCGCCCTCGCCTACAACCGGCATGCTGCGGCCGATATCCGCCGACGTCTGCGCGATCTGATTGGTGATGATGCGAACGGCGTGATGGTGCTGACATGTCACTCGCTCGCCATGAGGCTCGTCGGTGCAAGCTTCTCGGGAGCCGCGAGCGAAACCAGCGACAGCAAGTTCGCCGAGAAGCTCGACGAAGTCATGGCGAAAGCCATCGCGTTGCTGCAAGGAGACGAACTTGAACTCGAAGAGGCCGAGGAATCCCGGACGCGTCTGCTGGCGGGCTTTCGGTGGATACTCGTCGACGAGTACCAAGACATCGGTCACGATGAGTACCGGCTGATCTCCGCTCTCGCGGGACGGACCGAATCCGACGACGACGCTCGTCTGACCCTGTTCGCCGTCGGCGACGACGACCAGAACATCTACTCCTTCAACGGGACCTCGCCGGAGTTCATTCGCTGCTTCGAGCAGGACTACGACGCCAAGACCGAGTACTTGATCGAGAACTATCGCTCCAGCGGTCACATCATCGACGCTGCTAACGCCGTCATCGCCGCGGCGACTGCACGCTTGAAGCTCAGGCACACGATCAGCCGCGACAGAGCTCGTCGAGGCGACCCGGCTGGCGGGGCTTGGAACGAGATGGATCAGGTGGCTGCGGGCAGAGTGCAGGTGGTGCCCGCAGGAGGCGACCGGGTTTCTCAAGCGCAGGCGGTGATGGCCGAGCTTGACCGGTTGTCTGGCCTAGCGCGCGACTGGGACTGGTCGCGCTGTGCAGTCATCGCGCGTGAATGGCGTCAACTCGAACCGGTACGGAGCATCTGCGTGCGCGACGGCATCCCGGTGCAGCTCGCCAATGAGCACGAGATGAGCCTGTGGCACCTTCGCGAGACCCAAGCGCTCAGGCAACAGATCCAACAACACGACACTGCGCTGGTTCGAAGCCGAGATCTCGAAGCGTGGCTGGACCGCCGACCAGAAGGGCCGTGGTATGAACTGCTGCGCCAAGCCGTCGAGGAGCATCGCATCGAGACAGGCGGTGCCGCGATGCCGGCGGCCTCGGTCACCGAGTGGCTGGCGGAATGGTGTCGCGGTACGCGGCGGCGCCAGCGCGGACTGCTGCTGCTGACGGCCCACCGGGCCAAGGGTCTTGAGTTCGACCATGTTGCAGTGCTCGACGGAGGCTGGGAAGGACGAAGCCGCGACGAGGACGCTGATGCACCCCGCCGTCTGTATTACGTGGCCATGACCCGGGCCAAGCAGACGCTGACCCTGTCGAGTCTGGATGGTGCTCACCCATTCCACGAACCGCTTCGGGGCAGAAGCTCGGTGCTGCGGCGTCGCGCCGTGAGATTGCCGCCTCCGACGCCCGAATTGGGCCGCAGCTATCGCAGCCTCACACTGCGCGATGTGTACCTCAGCTTCGCCGGACGCGAGCCAGCCGGTCACGTCATCCACCGGAGCATCAAGGCGCTGTCGCCAGGCGATCCCCTGCAACTGTGTCGTCGCAACGACCGATGGGAGATCCTCGACCACCGCGGGACGGCCGTCGGTGTGCTGGCTAGCAGCTTCGAGGCACCGAACGGGATGCACTGTGTCGAAGCGAGCGTCTCAGCTATCGCTACCTGGGGCAAGAGCCAATCCGACCCGAAGTACACCGACAAGCTGAAGTGCGATCAGTGGGAGGTCGTGATCCCAGACCTCGTGTTCGAACCTGACGACTGATCTCGGCTGACGGTCAGTCCACAACGACAGCCTGACGGCCTTCTGCGACGAGAGCCTCTTGCAAGGGAGGCGAGGGCGTGCTCAAGTAAACCTCGGCGTCCAGGTGCAGAGCCGCCGCCAGTGCCTCGATCGACAACAGGTTGAGCGTTCGATGCCGCTCGCGCAGTTGGCCGATCAGCGGGGCGAGCATTCTCAGGCTCACTAGTCCGATCTCGGCGGGGAGCTCCAGCAGAGATTCCATGACCCTGCTGCGCAGACGTGGAGGCAGTTCGGTGAAGGCGCCCGAGAGCACCCCGCTGACCGTCGGGCTGAGTGCAGCTTGGCAGAGACGCAGGTACCAGCACCCGGTGGTGTAGACGGCCTGATGCTGACGCTCCGCGGTTCGCTCTAGCAGCAGGCCGAAGAGAACCCTGTCATCGACGAGTTGGGTCACTCGCTAGAGAGCTCGGGGTCGCCGAAGCCGGTAGCCGCCTCTGCCCATACGTCGTCGGTGATGGCACCGAGCAGCTGGGCGCGCAATTCTTCGATTCCTCCTGGTACCAACAGCAGCAGGCTGCCAAGATCGAGATAGCCGACCTCACCGCCCTCGGTCAGACCCCAGTGGTGACGGGCCGTCGCAGGAAGGCTCATCTGCCCCCGGGACGACACCTTCAACGTTCCCGTGTTCGCCATGATCCGAGTTTACAAGGTGAATTTCTCTGTTGCTTTGTGAACAACTCTATTCAAACCAGAATGCGGTGTGCGACTGGATGCCCCGGCCTGCCGCACAGGGCATGGTCATTGGCTCGGCCGTCAACCGAAGCCAGTTCGTTCCCTACTCCGACTGACGACTCGACGCAGCACCCGGTGCTGAGGAGATCGGATCGATCTGGAGTTCCTCGCACCCTTTGAGGTACACGTCGATCGAGCGTCGGAATTCACGTTCAAGGCTGACAGGTTCAGCGGCTTCAGCATTGGCGACGGGGTAGGTCCCGCTGTTGACCACGCGCGCATGCAGCAGTCCCGTCTCTTCGTCGCAGGAGAGTTCGCCGATGTAACCCTTGTATCCGAGCATCAAGCAGTCTGGCGGCGGTGCGTTGAGCGGCTGAACATGCCGGCGATCCATCTGTGCAACATAACCTCGCCGGGGTGTCTCGGGACTCGGTGTTTGTGGAGGAGCGGGCTGCGCTGTATGCGGCCGCACATTCGTTGCAGCCCACCGAGTTGCAGCGCGAACTGATTTCGGAGACGACCTCGCTCGGCCGGATCGCTGGCATGCAGATCGGCCCGCTGCAGGGCGCGTTCATGACGGTGCTGGCAACGGCGCTTCGCCCCCGGCTGGCCGTTGAGGTGGGCACCTTCACCGGGTACTCAGCCTTGTGTGTTGCCAGTGCCCTGGAACCGGGGGCCAAGCTCATCTGCTGCGATGTGTCCGAGGAATGGACGTCGATTGCCCGCCGGTACTGGGAACGGGCCGGGGTGGCTGATCGCATCGACCTCCGAATCAGGCCGGCACTCGACACACTGCGCGCCCTGCCCGCCGAGCCCCAGATCGACTTGGCGTTCATCGACGCCGACAAGTCCGGCTATCTCGACTACTACGAGGAGATCTTCGGGCGGCTGTCGCCGGGCGGCGTGATCTTGGTGGACAACGTGCTGTGGGGCGGCGCGGTCGCTGACGCCGCCAGCGGCGACGAAACCGCCGAGGCGCTGCGCGCGTTCAACGACCACGTCGCCACCGACAGCCGGGCCAGCACCGTGATGCTGCCGATCGGCGACGGCCTCACGATGATCAGCCGTCGCGGAGGTGACGCTGGCATACGGTAGGCAGTCGTTCGAGCTGGCCGACGCATTCGCGGGGGACCGGTTTCTTCAGCGACGGGGAGGTGCCGCATGGGGATGCTCGATGGACGGGTGGTCATCGTGACCGGAGGCGCCAAAGGCATCGGCAGGGCATATTGCCGGGCTCTCGCCGAGCAGGGGGCGACCGTGGTGGTCGCAGATCTGTCTGACGCCGGCGAGACGGTCGATGAGCTGGTGTCGCTGGGCGCCGAGGCGATGCAGGTGCGCACCGACGTCTCCGATGTGGCCCAGACCGAGGAGATGGATGCCACGGCGGTGGAGCGGTACGGCCGCATCGATGGCCTCGTCAACAACGCAGGGTTCTTCATGGAAGCGGCGCGCGTGCTCATGGAGGACATCGCGCCCGACGAGTGGGACCGGTGCTTCGCCATCAATGTCAAGGGCACCTGGCTGTGCTCGAGAGCCGTGGCGCCCACGATGAAGGCCCAAGGGAGCGGCAAGATCGTCAATATCTCCTCGACGACGGTCAACGACGGAACGCTGCGTTTCCTGCACTACGTCTCGTCGAAGTCGGCCATCGTGGGTCTCACCCGGGCGATGGCCCGCGAACTCGGCTCCTACGGCATCGCGGTCAACACGATCACGCCCGACTACATCCCCCACAACGAGGAATACGCGAGCGCGCGGCCCGAAGTGGACGTGGCCATCCGGGCACGCCGTGCGTTCTCACGCACACAGGTGCCCGAGGATTTGGTCGGCACGCTGATCTACCTGATGAGCCCGATGTCCGACTTCGTGACGGGGCAGAACATCTTTGTGAATGGCGGTTCCAGCTTCAACTGATCACCCGGCCGCGCCGAGCGCGGCGGGATCACCCAGCGGCGACGCCCTCGACCATCACGACGTTGGAGCGGATTGCTCGGTCACGGAACTCGTCGAGCGCCGCGTACTCCGCGGAGCCGGCGAATGCACGTGCCCGATCGAAGCTCTCGAACTCGATGACCACGAGTCGTTGCGGCGCCCAGTCGCCGTGGATCGCCTCCAGCTGCCCGCCCCGAACGATGAAGCGGCCGTTGTGTGCTGCGACGGCCTCGGAGACCTTCTGGACGAACTCCGGGAGCCGTTCGCTGTCGACAATCTCGGCGTCGATGATGACGTATCCCTGCATATTCGCCGCTCCTGTGTGGTGGATGTTCGTGCAGTCTCCGGCACGCTAACCGGCGGCAGGCCGTCATGGCATCGGATGGCACATCACCTCAGGCGGTTGAACGCTCGATGGTGACGGTGACGACGTCGAGGCCGTAGTACCGGCGGTGCCGCACTGCAGCGGCGAGGTGCCGCAAGAGCCGGAACGACAGATCGCTCACGTCCGGCATCTGGGTTTCCTCGCCCATGAAGTCGATCCGGTCTTCGAGGTTCTCCTCGGTGAACAGCGCCAGGAACTCCAGCTCGACCGATCCGGGTTCGGGCCGCAGATTGAGCACGATTCGTGGCGGCGCTTCGCTGTCGTGGTCTTCGCGCAACTGCATCATCGCTGCGAGGGTTTCCTCGCCCGCCGCGCGCAGGCGTCCGATGGATGCGTCATCCCACCTGAGTGCGCGGCCGGCCTCGTGCAGGAACGCGTCGAGATCAGGCAGTGAGGAGAAGTCCAGCGCGGTCTCCAAGCGCCGTCGTCGGGCTGCTGTCAGATCGATCAGAGCCGTCAACCCGATGGCGACGATGACGCTGACGAGCACGCCGTTCGTCAGCACGACTGCCCACGGCGAGCCTGACGACGTTGCGAATCCGCCGTGGTTCTCCAACCCGACCGCTATCGACACGGCCAGGCCGACGACCAGCGCACGCTGCGGGGTCAACCCATCGCGGGTCGCAAGTCGCATGCCCTCGACGAAGAACAGGCTCATGATGACCATCAGGAGCGCACCGCTGACAGGGCGGGGGACGGTGGGCAGCGCGGCCACTGCCTTGGGCAGCAACGCCAGACCGACCAGCAAGGCACCCATGAAGGCGCCGACCCGCCGCGCTGCGACGCCCGTGAAGTTCATCAGCGCGACGGTCGACGGGAGATAGCCGACCGTGGGCGGGACGCCCGCGACCCCCGAGAGCAGCACGCCGGTGGTGCTGACGTTCAGCGTCTGCTGCACGCCGCGGAAGTCCACTGTCCGCGGCTCACGACGGCACGCCTGCTGGATCCCCGCGCCCTCGCCCGCAGCCCGGACAGCCACCACTGCGCTGACGACAAGGAAAACCGGCAGCAGCGACCAGAAGTCTCGGCTCAGGATCGAACCGAACCCGGGCCAGCCGGCGACGTTCGGCGGTTCGAACCACGAGGCCTCGACGAGAGGGCGAGGGTCGTACAGGCCCAGCGGCACGGCTGCGATGCACCCGACCGCGATTGCCAGCGGCAGGGCCCAGAGACGCCACAGTCCGGTGCCGCGCAGCATCAGCAGCGCGATGGCGGCAAGCACCGCCACGGCCACAACAGGTCCCGCGAACCCGGTCGTGCCTTCGGGCACATCGTCGAACCGTCGCACGGCGATGGGCATGGTTGAGAGTGCGATCGCCATGAACGCCACACCGGACACGACGGGGGTGATCAGCCTTCGCAGCCTCGCCAGCCAGGTTGCGGCGGCAAGCTGCACGAGCGAGGAGGCCACGATCAGGCTTGACATCAGCGCCACGCCGCCCGTGTCGACGGCGAGGACGCAGGCGGCAAGAAACGGGACCCCGGAGCCCATGAGCAGGAAACAGCCTGGGCCGACGCGCCCCCATCTCGAGGCGTGGAGTGCTACCACGATGCCCGCCACCGCCAGCGCGCCGACGATCGCCCATTCGGCGTAGCCGCCGTCGTCGTTGAACGCCGCCGCGAAGAGAATGACGTTGGCGGTGACGTTGGCAACGATCAGGACGGTGCCTTGGAATGCCGTATTGAGCGTCAGCAGCAGCGGCGCACGCTCATCGGGCTCGTAGCGGATGTGCTCGTTCGCCGCCATATGCGCTTCCGCTGGATCCGAGTGGATTGATCCGTGGAAGTCTGCATGTTGGCGGCTGGTCATGTCGAGGGCACTGCGGGGCTGCTGGCAGTTGTTCGCGTCGGCGACGGCCTGACGATGACCAGCCCCAAGCCATAGCCCTCCGCAATAGCATCCCGGCCGTGAACGATCAGGCTGCGTGGCCCATCGAGACGCACATCCTGCACAGGGACGATGCCGACCGCAGCTACCAGCTCTGGGTGGCGCTCCCGATGGGCTACCGGCCCGACGCGACCAACCCGTACCCGCTGGTGGTGTGCTGCGATGCGCCGTGGACCTTCGGGACCGCGGTGGACACCACGCGCATCCTGTCGATGTCGCGGGAGACGCCCCGCTGCGTGGTGGCCGGCATCGCGCACGACACCCCCGACATGCGCGAGATGCTCGACCTGCGGGCCATCGACTACACGGTGACGCCGGCCGAGGCCCCGCCGATGACGGGTATCCGGGCGCCCGCTGCCGAGACGGGTCAGGCAGAGCCATTCCGCCAATGGCTGGCCAGCGACGTGATGCCGCTGCTGTACGACCGCTACCACGTCGGCGAGCCCACCTACGTCGGTCATTCGTTCACGGCGTTGTTCGGCCTGCACGTGCTGTTCAACGCACCCGACATGTTCGCCCGCTACCTGCTGGCCAGCCCGTCGGTGTGGTGGGACTACGAGGTCATGTTCCGTCTCGAGGACGAGCACCACGCCGCTGGCGGCGATCCCGCTGTGAAGGTGTTCATGTCGATGGGGGAGCACGAGACCGACGAGTACTCGCCCCAAGCCAAGTTCTGGGATCAATTCTCCGCACGCGGCTACCGCAACATCGACTCGACCTGGCATGTCTTCCCGGGCGAGAACCACAACACCGTGGTCGGCCCAGCCGTCAGCCGGGGGCTCCGGTCCCTCTACGCCGACTGACCGCCTGCCGAGGCTCTAAGTTCGCGTGATCGCGAGCGGGAACGCAGAAGGCGACGGGGGATGGCGCGGGTAGCACCAGAAGTCGATGACACAGACGCGCCCCGCGACCTAGCCGTCAGCCGGCTGGCGCGGCTGATGCGCCCCTTCGTGGGCGTTGCCGTGCCTGCGTTCGCCGCGGTCGCCGCCCTGCTGGTGGGCGCCGTCATGCTGCTCGCCTTCGGCGCAAACCCGCTGGTGGCCTACGGCGAGCTGGTGACGGGTGCCTTCGGCAGTGCCGACAACCTTGCCGACACCGCGGTGCGGGCGATGCCGCTGGCTCTCGTCGGTGTCGGCATCTGCATCGCCTTCCGTACCGACGTGATCAACATCGGCGGCGAGGGTCAGATCATCCTGGGCGCGATCGCCGCCACGGTCACTTCGATGGCCTTCGACGACGTGCCGCGGGTGCTGCTGGTGCCCATGGTGATCGTCGCCGGGGCGATCGGCGGCGGCTTCTGGGGTGCGATTCCCGGGGCGCTCAAGGCCTATGCGGGCGTCAACGAGATCTTGTCCACCATCATGATGAACCTCGTTGCGTTCCACTTCTTGAGCTTCCTGCTCCAGGATCTCCTGATCGAACCGGGTGCCATCAAGATCCAGCAGACGCGCCGGCTCAGCCCCAACGCCGACTTGCCCCTGCTCCCCGGAGGAACCCGGCTGCACATCGGCGTGCTCATCGCGATCCTGGTCGCAGTGCTGGGCTACCTGCTGCTGTTCCGCAGCGCGCTCGGCATGCGGTTGCGGGCAGTCGGTCACAACCCCGACGCCTCCCAGTACGCCGGCATGGCCGTCAAGAAGAGCGTCACCCAAGCGCTCGCGTTCAGTGGGGCCTGCTGCGGCATTGCCGGCGCGGTGCTGGTGTTCGGCAGCGAGTCGCACCGGCTGATCGGCGAGGGCGGCGCGGCAGCCTTCACGCAGAACGCCGGCTTCAACGGCATCGTGGCGGCGCTGTTCGGTGCGCTCCATCCGATCTTCACGGTGCCTGCGTCATTCCTGTTCGGCGGGATGCTCACCGGCGGCAGCGACATGCAACGGGCAATCCAAGTGCCCGCAGCCTTGGTAGTGGCGCTGAACGGCGTCGTGGTGGTGTTCGTGGTGGGGAGCTTGCGGCTGCGGGATCGGCTCAGAACCTGGGCAGGGGGCATCTCGAGCTACGGGGGCCGAGCATGAGCGACTTCTTCACCGTGAGCGTGCTCGTCGCCACCCTGGCGTCCGGCATCCGACTGGCGACGCCGTTCCTGCTGGCGGCACTGGGTGAGACCATCGGTCAACGAGCCGGCGTGCTGAATCTGGGTGTCGAGGGTGTGATGCTGATCGGCGCGTACGCCGCCTACATCACGGCGCTGCGGACCGGCAGTGTTGTCGCTGGCGTGATTGCGGCCATGGCCGCCGGTGCGGCGATGGGCGTGGTGTATGCCTTCATCACCGTGGTCATGCACGCCACCCAGGGCATCAGCGGCATCGGCATCTTCCTGTTCGGTCTCGGCTTCACCGATCTGCTCTTCCGTCAACAAGTGGGCACGCCGGTGCCGATCGACGGTCTTCGGGGTCTCGACATGGGCTGGCTCTCGGACTTGCCGGTCGTGGGGGAGCTGTTCTTCCAGCACAGCGTTCTCACCTACGTGGCGTTCGCTCTGGTGCCGGTGGTGTGGTTCGCCATGAACCGCACGACCTTCGGGCTGAACGTGCGAGCCGTGGGCGAGACCCCCGAGGCCGCAGACACCCTTGGCGTGCGCGTCAACGTGGTGCGCACACAGGCGATCATCATCGGCAACCTGATGGCGGGCCTCGCGGGAGGCACCCTGGCGCTCGACGTCGGCATCTTCCAGCAGAACCTCACCTCCGGCCAAGGGTTCATCGCCGTGGCACTCGTGTACTTCGGGGCGTGGCGCTCGAGCGGTGTGATGGCCGGGGCGCTGCTGTTCGGCGTTGTGTCGTCGACCGTGCTGCAGCTCAAGACGCTCGGCATCATCGTCGGCGCCAACTCGACCATCGCTGCGATGGCACCCGCGATCTTGACCATCGTGGTGCTCGTGCTGGTCAGCCGTCGCATCGGGGCGCCGTCGGCGCTGACGGTTCCGTTCGATCGAGATAACTGACGCGGACGCGCCGACCACCCGCACGTGGGGACGCGTATGAATCTCCGTGCGGAGGAGCATCGCGCCCTTTCGGGGTCGCCTAGCATCACCTGCAGGCCCGGGGCTCCGCCGAGCCGCGCCGCACTGCAGCGATCAGATCCGGCGAGAGCCCGCGACACGGCCGATCCGGGAGGGGTCACATGTTCAGACACACCACACGCAGATCGCTCGCAGCCAAGCTCGTAGCGGTCGCCGCAGTCGTACTGCTGCTCGCCGCGGGCTGCGGCGGTGATGAGGAAGACGCAGGCACCACTGAGGCACCGGAGGAGACTCCGCAGGTCACAGAAGCGGAGGACATGCCCGCGGACGAAGAAGAAGATATGCCCGCCGACGAGGAAGAAATGGCGCCACTGCGGATTGCCATCGTCGCGCCGAGCGCCAGCAACGACTTGGCCTTCACCCAGAGCATGGTGGACGCTGTGAACGCGATCGCCGCTGAGCGCGAGGTAGAGATTGCCATTACCGATGGCACCTTCATCGTGGAAGAAGCCGGTGCCGCGATCCGCGGCTATGCCGAGGACGGCTATGACCTGGTGATCGCGCACGGCAGCCAGTACGGCGGCCCGCTGGAGGGGATCGCGCCTGACTTCCCCGACACCTCGTTCGCCTGGGGCACAGCGGTCGACACCAAGGGCTTGGACAACGTGTTCGCATATACCGTGCGATCGGACGAGGGCGGCTACGTGTCGGGCACTGTCGCAGCGCAGATCACCGAAACCGGGGTTGTCGGCGTGATCGGGCCGATCGAGGTCGGCGATGCCAAGCTCTACGTGGACGGCTTCGTAGCCGGTGTAGCGGCGCAGGACTCGTCGGTGACTACCAACGTCGTGTACACCGACTCGTTCAGCGATGTGGCGCTGGCGGCCGAAGCGGCCGAGGCCCATATCTCCAACAGTGCCGACGTGCTGACCGGCTCGGCGCAGATGGTCGTGGGAGCGACTGGTGTGGCCGGCGAGCACGGTGGCGTGGCGTGGTTCGGCACCCAGGCCAACCAGACGGCGCTCGGCGAAGACTTCGTGGTCGCCTCGCAGGTGTACCACTGGGAGGTGCTGCTGGCCGAGATGATCTCCAAGATCGAGAACGGAACGCTCGGCGGCGAGGTGCTGACAGCGACGCTCGCCAACGGCGGCATTGTCATCGAGTTCAACGACGGCTACGGGCTTGACGCCGCGATCCAAGAGGCTGCCGAGGCAACCATCGCTGGCATCGTGGACGGCTCGATCTCGACCGGCCAATAGCAGGCGGGACCAACTTGAACGACCAGCATCGACAAGCCGGGCACGCCGAGCGGATTCCGCTGGCCTGATCGGCAGCACTTCGGGGATGGTCGAACCAACAGACAACTCGGCGGCCGGGGCCACGGTGCCACGCTCAGCTGCGGCTGGGCCGCAGCACGAGGTCCCGGCCTCGCCGATGCTGGAGATGACCGGCATCACCAAGCGATTCCCGGGTGTCATCGCGAATGAGGACGTCGATCTGGTCGTTCAGCCCGGCCAGGTGCACACGCTGCTGGGGGAGAACGGGGCCGGCAAGAGCACGCTGGTGAAGATTCTCTACGGCCTGTACCGACCCGACGAGGGCGAGATCAGGATCCAGGGAGAGCCGGTCGAGATTCCCTCGCCGGCCGCCGCGATCGACCACGGCATCGGCATGATCCACCAGCACTTCATGCTGGTGCCGACGCTGACGGTGGCCGAGAACGTGGCGCTGGGCCTGCACGGGCGCCGAGGTCTGGCGGACATGGGTCCGGTACGGGAACGGCTGATGGAGGTATCCGAGCGCCACGGGCTCGCCATCGACCCCGATGCGTACATCTGGCAGCTCGCCGTCGGCGAGCGTCAGCGAGCGGAGATTCTCAAGGCGCTCTACCGGGATGCACGGCTTCTGGTCCTCGACGAGCCGACGGCGGTGCTCACACCACCCGAAGTCGACGACCTGTTTGCCACGCTGCGATCGCTGACCGACGAAGGCCGCGGGCTCATCTTCATTTCCCACAAGCTGGCCGAGGTCATGGTCATCTCCGACCAGATCACGGTGCTGCGAGACGGTCGGGTTGTGGGACGCACCACGCCGGCAGAAACCACGCGTGAGGGTTTGGCGTCGATGATGGTGGGACGAGAGGTGCGGCTGGGCCGCGAGGTGCTTGATCAGGACGCCGGCGACCAGCGTCTGATAGTGGACCGCCTGCACGTCCGCGGTGACCGCGGGAACATCTCGCTCGACGACTTTTCGGTGCAGGTGGCGAGCGGGGAGATCGTCGGCATTGCCGGCGTGTCGGGCAACGGGCAGCGCGAACTCGCCGAGGCGATCTTCGGCCTGCGACCCATCGAGTCGGGCAGCGTGCAGATTCGTGGCGAGACCATCGCCACGCCGTCACCGAAACAGGTGCGAAGGCGCGGCATGGCGTTCGTGCCCGAGGAACGTATGCGCCACGGCGCCGTCGGCGAGATGAGCGTGTCGGAGAACCTGATGCTCGTCGACTACGACAAGCCGCCCTTCGTTCGCGGTGGGCTGCTCCAGTTCGGCACCATTGCTGAGCGCTGCTGGGAGCTGGTGCGCCGCTTCACGGTGAAAACCCCAGCGCTGAGCACCGAAACCTCGCACTTGTCGGGAGGCAACATCCAGAAGGTGGTCATTGCCCGGGAATTCTCGGCCGACGCCGATGTGCTCGTCGTGGCACAGCCGACCCGCGGAATTGACATCGGCGCGGCCGAATATGTGCACGAGCGCCTGCTGGAAAAGCGCACGGCCGGTGCAGCGATCCTGCTCATCACCGAGGATCTCGACGAGGCCCTGCAGCTCTCGGATCGAGTTGTCGTGCTCTTCGAAGGCAAGGCCATGTGCGATTTGCCTCGCTCGGAGGCCACTACCGACCGCGTCGGCCTGCTGATGACCGGCGTCAGCGAGGAGGCTCCCGCGCCCGCCTGATCGTTGAGCGCCGGGCCTCGGGAGTGGGGCAGAATGGGCGCACAGGGGCAATGGGGAGGCCGTGACATGACGGTGACCGAGACCACATCCGCAACCCAGGACCGCAGCCGCGGACCCAGGCCGGCCAACGGCAAGGTGCCGGTGTACGACGCGGACGCGCATATCGCCGAGCCGACGTCGGTGTGGGAGGAGTACGCCGATCCCAAGTACCGGGATCTGATCGCGCAGTGCCGGATCATGGACGACGGCAGCGATGCCATGTTCGTCGAGGGCAAGAGGCTGCGCAACGGCATCGCGCCGGCCTGCATCCCGGACGCATACGGCACTGATGTCACTTGGGACGACATCGTGCCCGGCAGTTACGACCCGGCCGCTCGCTTGTCGGTGATGGACGACGAGGGCCTCGACGCGGCGCTGATGTTCCCGTCGCTCATGTTGATCTCGGGTGACATCAACGACCCCGACATCGCCGTCGAGAATGCCCGTGCCTACAACCGCTGGATGACCGACTTCTGCTCGGAGGATCCGAACCGGCTGTTCGGCATGGGCGTGTGCCCGCTGCAGTCGATCGACGGGGCAGTCGAGGTGATCGAAGAGGTCGCCAACGCGGGCTTGACCGGCATCACATTCCGCCCCGAGCGCTATCAAGGTCTTGAGCTGTTCTCCGACGAGATGAACCGAGTGTGGTCCGCAGCCGAGCACCACGACCTGACCGTCGGCATCCACGGCAGCTTCGGCTCGAGCATGCCGAGCTTCGCCAAAACCCGCTATGAGAACCAGTTCTATGTCCATATGGTCTGCCACCCGTTCGAGCAGATGGCCTCGGTGATGGAGATGGTGTCCTCCGGCGT
This sequence comes from Candidatus Poriferisodalis sp., assembly GCF_965204195.1. Taxonomy (GTDB): domain Bacteria; phylum Actinomycetota; class Acidimicrobiia; order Acidimicrobiales; family Poriferisodalaceae; genus Poriferisodalis. The sequence continues at coordinate 3,215,888 of NZ_OZ241975.1, read as the reverse complement.
GCTCGACGACCACCCCATGCTGCGGGTGGGCTTCTTCGAGTCCGGCCTGGGCTGGTTGCCGTACTGGCTCGATCGCCTCGACGAGCACAAGGAGGCCATGGGCCACCTCGTGCCGCGGCTCAAGCGCGACCCCACGGAGATCTTCTCCGAGCAGTGCTTCGTGACCATGGAAGCCGGCGAGGGCGAGGCCTTCGAGCAGGTCGCCGCGATGGGCCTGGCGCACACCGTGGTGTGGGGCTCGGACTACCCCCACTACGACTGCACCTTCCCCGGCGCACTCGCCGAGCTGAACGAAACCTTCGAGAGCTTCGACGACGAGGTGAGCAGCCTGCGCGACGAGGTCGTCTACACCAACGCCCGCCGCTTCATGGGGCTCTCGTAGCCCCATGAACATCAGGCACAGCATGGGGCTCTCGTAGCCCCAAACCGCCAGCGCCTCTCACACCCAGCATCAAGAAGGGGGGGCAATGGAGTTCGGGATCTGTCTGCATTCGAAGATCGACGACATCGACTTGGTGGTCCGGGCCGAGAACCTGGGCTTCGATGCGGCCTGGTTCGCCGACTCACAGATGCTGTGGTCTGACTGCTACTCGTGCATGGCACTGGCAGCCGATCGCACCACGCGCATCAAGCTGGGTACTGGTGTATCGGTCGTCGATACTCGGGTCGCGCCGGTCACAGCGCACAGCATCGCCACCATCAACGTGTTGGCTCCCGGTCGAACGTTCCTGGGCGTGGGTAACGGCTTCACGGCGTGGCGGCTGATGGCACGGAAGCCAGCGCGCCTAGTCGAGTTCGAGGCGTTCCTCGACACCACACGTCGACTGCTCAGGGGCGAAGAAGCACCGTTCACCCACGGGGGGAAGACCACTGACGTCGCGTTCCAGATGGCCGAGCTGGGGTTCGTCAACGTGATCGATCCGGTGCCGATGCACGTTTCGGCGTTCGGGCCGAAGGGGCAGGCCCTCGCCGGTGCGTACGGTGACGGCCTGATCGCAGCGGTGCCTCCCCAGCGCAGTGCAGTTGAGCGTTGCCTGGCAAATGCTGCAGGCGGCGCCGCCGGTGCCGGTCGCGAGTTCGACGAGGACAGCTTCCAGATGACGACGTTGACGGCGATGGCGGTGCTCGAGCCGGGTGAGGACCTCACCTCGGATCGTGTCGTCGAGCAATGTGGACCGATGGCGGTGATGGGCCTTCACTATGCCTATGAGCGTTTCCGCCAGTTCGGGGTCGATCCGCCGCCTCACCTCCGAAGCGTGTGGGACGACTACGTCGCGTTGGTGGAGCAGAGTCCGGAAGCCGAACGCCACTATCGCATCCATGCTGGCCACGGCACGTATCTGCACCCCGACGAGGTTCAGTTCGCGACTCCGGAGCTCATCGAAGCAGCCTGCATCGTGGGCCAGGCCGATCAGTTGGTGGAGAAGATCTCCGAGCTTGAGGCTGCCGGTCTCGATCAGCTGATGGTGCTGCCGAGCTTCGCGTCCCGCTACCGAGCTGCCGAGGAGATCGGGTCGTTGATAAAGCGGTCAGGCTGAGGTGGGGGGGGGTCTCGTAGCCCCGGACTGAGGTGCTTCAGGGCGTTTCGGTGACCAACGTCCGGTGGTAGACGGCTCGCACGGCTAGCGCCTCGCGCAACTCACCGGTCATGTCGTCGGCGAACTCCGAGCGATAACTGGCATCGTTCATGACCGACACGGCGAACTGCAGGCCGGAGAACAGCCCGATGAAGGCTGCCACCAACACCAACTGGCGGCTGAACAGCAGTTCCTCGCCCCACAGCGGCACACGCACCGCCCACGACTCTGCCCAGGTGAGCTGGCTCAACGTGGTCCACTGCATCAACGTGCTCTCGCGCACGGTGAACATGCCGAACAGCACGTAGAAGCCGGTGACGATCCCCGCCACGAGCACGGTCTGGATGCTCTGAGCCACGAACAGCAGCAGGCTGACATTGGAGCGGGCCCGGCGTCCCAGCGGCGGCGCATCCGGCGGGGGCGCATCGTCGGCAGGCACCAAGTGGGCCACCGGCGTGTCTGCGCAGCGAGAGCGCACGTCGACCCAGGAGGAGAAGCGAGCAAGGTCCACGGCAAGGCGCCGCACAGAGACGCCCAGGAACAGCGCCCCGACGGCGACGAGCAGGCCGGCCACCATGGCGAAGAACGGAAGTGTGAAGTCGTGGGCCACCTGCCACATCTCGGCATTGAGGAAGATGAACGCCGAGAACACCAGCAGGATCGGAAGCGACTTGGCCAGCAGCGTCGTCATTTGACCCACCTGGCGCCACAACTGACCCACCGACCAACGCACCATCGGCACCAGGCCCCAGCTGGTCACCACATATGCGCCACCGAGCAGCACCACATTCAGACCCAAGGTGAACGCCGCATCGACGATGACCGCGTTAGCCGATCCCAGGCCGGCGAACACGGCGCCGAGTCCGAGATAGGCCAGCACCTCCCACGGACCGAACCGCTCGGGCAGCTGAAATAGACGCCGGCCGCGGATGCGGTTCACGAGCGCCATGGCCCCCGCCATTGCCGCCAAGCCCACCACGAAGATGCCCGCTTGGGCCCAGCCCGTCCACCGGTCGCCCAATACCAAGAAGAACTCGATGAACACCACGAACGCCAAGAACGGCGCGGCGCGGGTGAGCACGTCGGTGGTTGCGGAATAGTCGTGAATCAGCTGCGGCAGCCCTTGGCGCACGAACCACCGCTCGCACCGGTGTCGCTCGGCGGCGAGGTCGCGCTCGTGGCGTGCGTCACCCACGTACTCCATGACGCAGCACCTTAGGAAACCCAGAGACGGCGGCCAAAGTGGCGGTGCCGAGCCATCGGCAGTGCTCGGGCCGCTAGACATTGGCGCCATGGGACAGACGATTTCCTTGACAGCTTCAGACGGCGTGACGTTCAGCGCCTACCGGGCCGAGCCATCGGGGCCACCGAAGGGCGGCGTGGTGGTCGTGCAGGAGATCTTCGGGGTGAACGACCACATCCGCAGCGTTGCCGACGGCTATGCCGCCGACGGCTACCTGGCGGTGGCGCCGGCACTGTTCGACCGCGTGCGGGGCGGGGTTGAGCTGGGCTACAACGCGGAGGGCATCGATGTCGGCCGCAAGATCGCCTTCGAAGATCTGACCGTGGACCAGGTGATGGCCGACATCTCGGCTGCCGCCGACTGCGCTGCCGAGGGCGGCAAGGTCGGCATTGTCGGCTATTGCTGGGGCGGGTCGATGTGCTACGTGGCCTCAGCCCGTCTGGCCGACAAGATCGCTGCGGCGTCGGGTTACTACGGCGGGCAGATCATGCCGCACCTCGACGAGCGGCCCACCGCCCCGCTATTGCTGCACTTCGGCACCGAAGACCAGGGCATCCCGCTCGAGAACGTGCATGCCATTGATGAGCGCTGGGATCACATCACCGTGCATGTCTACGACGGTGCCGATCACGGCTTCAACTGCGATGCCCGAGCCAGCTTTCACCCCGATGCCGCGGCGCTGGCCAAGCAGCGCACCCTCGATCACTTCGCGGCGCATCTGAGCTGAACCGCCAGTTTCGCCCGGGCGTCGTCGAGCGCCCACGAGCCGAGCGCCAGCGCGACGACACTTCATCGGACACGTCTGCAAGAGTGACGCCGATGGCCAGCGTGACGGCACTTCGCTGCGCACATCCGAGAGAGTGACTCCGATGCACAGGTGGATGAAGGCAGCTGTGCCCGCGCTTGCCGTCGCGCTGGCATTCTCGGCCTGCAGCACCGGTGAGGATGATGCGGTCCCGGCAGCGACGACTCCGCCGCCCGATACGTCCCCGGCTGTCACGACGACTGCCGCCTCACCGGCCACGACGGCGCTTCCGTCCGAGACCACTGCGCCGCCACCTACGACTGCAGCGCCAGAGCCCACGTCGACTGCGGCGCCCGAAGCCGACATCACCGATGCGGGTGCGGCAGCGGCTTCCGACACGTCACCGCCGTTGGGCGCAGGCGCCGGCGACAGCTTCTACCCGTGGCTCGGCAACAGCGGCTACGACGTCACTCACTACGACCTGGTGCTCAATGTCGACCCGGTCGCCAACACCCTCGAGGGCATCACGACCGTTCACGCAGTGTCCACCCGCGAGCTCGAGACGATCTACTTGGATCTGTCCGGACTCGAGGTGAGCGCTGTGAAGGTGGACGGCGCCCCAGCAGAGTTCTCGCGCGAACGCGCCGAATTGATCGTGCAACCGGCGCCACCGATCGCCGCCGGAGCTGGCTTCACTGTCGAGATTGCGTACTCCGGCGTGCCCGAACGCATTGACGACCCGGGCGTGCCGTTCGCCCGCATCGGCTGGTTCAACGAAGGCGGCGTGATCTTCACTGTCAACGAGCCGTCGGGTGCCATGTCGTGGTTCCCGTCGAACAATCACCCGACCGACAAGGCCACGTTCACCATCAGCATCACGGTGCCCGAGCACTTGACGGCGGCATCGACAGGTGTGCTCGCCGAGGAGTCGGCGGCCGACGGTCGCCGCACGTTCGCTTGGCAGATGAACCACCCGATGGCCACCTATCTGGCTGCCGTGTACATCGGCGAGTTCGAGCGCCACACCCAGCAGACGCGCGAGGGCCTGCTGATCCGCGACTACATCCCGAGCGCACTCACCGACGCGGAGCGTCAGGTCACGCTCGAAGCCCTGTCCGTCACGCCAGGCGCCGTCCAATTCTTCGAAGAGCTACTGGGCCCGTACCCCTTTGATGCGTACGGCACACTCGTGCTGCCGTTCAGCGTTGGCTTCGCGATGGAGAATCAGACGCTCTCGCTGCACGGCAACCAGACGCTGACCCCGCTGATCATCGCTCACGAGTTGGCGCACCAGTGGTTCGGCAACTCAGTGTCGCCGGGGGACTGGAGCGACATCTGGCTCAACGAGGGATTCGCCCACTACCTGGCCTTCCTGTACCTCGCCGACCATGAAGGCCATGACATCGGCGCGCTGATGGCCAACGAACTGCGGGCAGCGCGCCGCGCGGGCGCAGCGCCGCCCGGCAGCGTCACGGTGGAGCAGCTGTTCGACTTCCCGTCCGTCTACCAGCGGTCGACGCTGACCCTGCATGCGCTGCATCGCCATGTCGGCGACGAGACGTTCTTCGAGATGCTGCGGCAGCACTACCTGCGGTCCGCCGGGAGCAGCGCGACCACGCCCGATTTCATGGCGATCGTGGCGCAACTCGGCGGGCCAGAAGCCGTGGCCCTGCTCGCCTCGTGGCTCTACAGCCCCGAGATCCCCTCGACCCTGGACGGATCGGCATCTAGCTCAGGAAGATGACACCCCGGTCCACTGCGGCGCCGCCTTCGGCGTTGAGCACGTCGAAGCGGACGGCCTGCGTGGCGCCGCCATCGCTGACGGGCACCACGTCCCAGACGCGCGCGGTGATGGTCGAGGGCATGAGCACCATGGCGCGGAAGCGGCAGACGATCCGGCGGACGCGGCGCGGATCGCCGTCGGCAACGGCGTCGACAACCGCCGAGACGCCCAGCGCCAGCGTGGCGGTGCCGTGCAGGATGATGCCGGGCAGCCCGGCCTTGCGCGCAACGGCCGCGTCAGTGTGGATCGGGTTCCAGATGCGAGCGCACTCGGTGTAGGAATGCGCAGCGCCGTGTGCGACTGGCACCGGAATCTCGGCGAGCGGCTCGGCGGGCAGGTCGCCGAAGTCGGGCTCGGCAGGGGCGTCGGGATCGGGCCTGTTGCCACCGGCGGTCTCGACGTTGAGGAATACCCCGCCTTGGTACGTCGTGGCAACTGGCTTCCCGTTGGCATCAGCAGTGTCGATGCGCATGGTCTGGTAAGTGCCGGGTTTGCGCTGCTCGACACCGGTGTAGGTGACGCTGGTGGTGAGATGGTCGCCGGGGCGCACCAGCCGGTGCACCGTCAAATCATGCGTGGCGTGCACGGAGCGCTGGACCTCGTCGGGTGTGATGCCCCACCGGTCCGAGATGTCGCGACCTGCCACGATGACCGGCCACTCCGGGCATACGGCGAACATCGGGTGCGCCACCACGCCGTCGTCGGCCAGCGTGTCGAAATAGCAATCGTGGGTGTCGCCGAGCGACGCCGCATAGGCCATCGTCCAGCGCTCGTCCACATCATGGGTGATCGGCCCGATCACCTCGCCAACCATGTCTGAAGGAACCGGCATCGTGCTTCCCCTCGCTTTGGCACGGAGAGTAGTCAGCGCCGACCGTCGGGCGGGCGGCGACGCCGGCTGACATACACGGTCATCGTTTCCACATCGGCGGCCGGGTCGTCGCGCGGCGACCGAGAAGCGCCAGAATCACCGTGTGGACTTCGGCAAGCGACTGCGGCAATTGGCCCGGCCGGGTGCGCTGCTCGCGGCCGACGGTATGGCCGGAACGCTGGCGTGGCGGGCGGCGCGGGGGCTCATACGCATCCTGCTCTTTCGCGTTTACCGGCTGCGAGCCACCGGGTACGAACGCTTGCGGGCGGACGGCCCGTTGATCTATGCGCCGGTCCACCGCAGCCACCTCGACGGCCCGCTCATCGGCGGCCTCACCCATCACCGGGTCCGCTACCTCGGCAAAGAGGAGCTCTTCCATCCCAAGCCGCTCGGCTGGTTCATGCGCTCGATCGGCACGTTTCCGGTGCGTCGCGGCGAGGCCGATCTCGATGCGATGCGCGCAGCGCTCGGCCTGCTGACCGATGGCGAGACGATGCTGGTCTTCCCAGAGGGAACACGCCAGCCTTCCGACGACATCGGCCCCGTCTTCGATGGCACTGCATGGCTGGCTGCGAAGTCGGGTGCACCGGTGCTGCCGGTGGGCATCGCGGGCACACGCGAGGCAATGCCCAGCGGCGCGAAGTTCCCGAAGCGGACACAGGTCGCGATCGTGGTGGGGGAGCCGCTCGCTCCGCCGACCGGACCCGACGGAGGCCGTGCGAGGCGGCCGGACATGACGGCGTGGACGGCGACCTTGCGCGACGCGCTCGACGACTGCCAGCAGCGCGCGCGTGCGCTGGCAGACGAGTCCGGCCGCGCCCGCACACCCATGCGCGATCTCGTTCCGTGATCGGGCCAGGTCACCGTTCACCGGTGTGGCCCAGCGCCGAGCCGGGCGCCCTTGCCGGTATCCGCATCTGCGATTTCACCGGGCAGCTCGCGGGCGCCGGCGCCACCAAGATCTTGGCGGCTCTCGGTGCCGAGGTGATTCGCATCGAAGACCCCGTGCGGCAGGGCAAGTGGGACATCCTGCGAGGAACCCAGCCGTTCGTGGGCGAGCACCGCGGCATCGAGGCCGGAGGCTCGTTCAACAACCACAACGCCGGCAAGCTCGGCATCACGCTCAACCTGCGCGATGACCGGGCCAAAGAACTGCTCCGCGACCTGATCGCCGTCAGCGACTCGGTCACCGAGAATTTCGCGGCCGGCGTCATGGAGCGGCTCGGCTTTGGCTACGAGGCGCTGCGCCGGATCAGGTTTGACATCGTCTACGTGTCGAACTGCGGCTTCGGTGCCGACGGTCCCTACGCGAGCTTTCGCTCGTGGGGCCCGATCGCGCAGGCCGTATCCGGACTGACGTTCCAGTCGGGACTACCCGATCAGCCTCCGGCCGGGTGGGGCTACTCGTTCATGGACCACACCGGCGCCTACTACATGGCGATAGCGATCCTGATGGCGCTGTATCACCGGCGGCGCACCGGCGAGGGTCAGTGGGTGGACCTAGCCTGCATCGAGGCAGCGGGAACACTCCATGGAGCCGCGTCGCTGGACTTCACGGTGAACGGTCGCCGGGCGCGGCGAAGCGGGATGCCCAACAGCAACCGATCCCAATCGCCGGCGATGGCGCCGCACGGCATCTTCGCCTGCGAGGGCGACGACGAGTGGGTCGCGATTGCCGTTCGCGACGACGAGGACTGGCAGCGCTTCGCGGACGCGGTCGGCGAACCGTGGACGGGCGACGAGCGCTGGCAGCGTCTCGCCGGTCGCCTGGTCCACGAAGGCGAGCTGGAGCAACTCGTCGGCCGATGGACCGCGAAGCGCAGCAAGGACGCCGTCGGGCTCCAGCTCGTCGAGGCGGGAGTGCCCGCTGCGCCGGTGCTGCGCCCGAGCGAGCGCATCGACGGCGATCCTCGAACCCGAGACTGGGGCTTGTGGGTCACCGTGCCGCACAGCGCGGTCGGCGACACGCGGGTCGAGGGCCTGCCAGTCCGCCTGTCTGAGACCGACTGGGCGATTGGCCGCGGCGCTGCATGCCTGGGCGAGGACAACCGGTACGTCTTCGGCGATGTGCTCGGGCGCAGCGACGACGAGATTGCCGAGCTGGAAGCCGAAGGGGTCATCTGATGGCTTCGCTCAACGCCTCGCCAACGGCAAGCCCCCGTCCGCTCGATGGGCTCCGGGTCATCGAACTGACGTCGGAACGGTGCGCGCTCGCCGGGAAGCTGCTCGCCGACATGGGCGCCGATGTGATCGTCGTCGAGCCTCCGGGCGGATCGCCGATGCGCGCCTACGAGCCGTTCGCCGACGACGAGGCCGACCCCGAGCGTGCGCTGTGGTGGTGGCACTACAACACGTCGAAGCGCTCGGTGGTGCTCGATCTGGACGCGGCTGACGGCGCGGGTGATTTCCGCCGCCTGGTGAGCACCGCCGATGTCGTGATCGAAGCGGAGCCGCTCGGTCGCCTGGCAGCGCTCGGGCTCGACTGGAACCAGCTCCGCGGAGCGCCTTCGAGTGCATCGGCGATTGCAGCTCAACCCTCCACCGATGCCAGCGGGCGGAACGAACGGCTCATCTGGGTGTCGATCACGCACAACGGGCGAGAACGCCCCGACCCTCCGGCCACCGACCTCACCGTGCTGGCTGAGGGCGGTCCCGTGTGGTCGTGCGGCTACGACGACCACACCCTCCCTCCGGTGCGAGGCGGCGGGAACCAGGGCCTGCAGATGGCCTGCCACTACGCCGCGGCCACGCTGATGGCGGCGCTGATATGGCGGGAGGATTCGGGCCGCGGGCAGCTCATCGACGTCTCCATGCTCGCGGCCGCCAACCTGACCTGTGAGTTCGCGACCTACTTCTGGCTCAACCAGCAGGTCAATGTGCAACGCCAGACCGGGCGCCACGCCCTTCCGCAGATCTCCGAGCCCACCCAGGTGCGCTGCGCGGACAGTCGCTGGCTCAACACCGGGGTGCCGCCACGACGCGGACCCGAGTTCGCAGCCCTCTCGGGGTGGTTGGCCGAACTGGGTCTGGCCGGCGAATGCCCCTACACCGAGCTGCTGAAGCTAGGCGAGAGCTACGAGCAGATCGACATCCTCCACCTCGACGCCGATCCGCTCAGCGCCGAAGTGTTCGGAGCGGGTCGCGACACCATCAACTTCCTGGCCGAGCGGCTCGGCGCTCATGAACTCTTCGTGGGTCTGCAGTCGATCGGCCTGGCCTGCGGCATCGTCTATTCGCCCGAGGAGATGCTGGTCGACGAGCACTTCGTGGCCCGAGGCTTTCCCGTCGCGATCGATCACGACGGCACCCCGGTCACCTACCCAGGCGCGCCGTACAAGTTCTCAGCCACGCCGTGGCGCGCCACACGGGCGCCACGCCTCGGCGAGCACCAGGATCTGCTCGCCGACTGACCGCCGCTGCACAGTCGGCAGGCGGCTAGGCGGCTGTGGCTACTGATTCGGTGGCGGCGAGGCCCACGGGCGGGGCGTCCCACTCCTTGAGCACAGGCAGCACCTCAGTGGCGAACAGGTCGCGGTTGCGGCGGGCCTCGGTCCACGTCATGCCGGCGTAGGCAAGGTTCGGGAAGAACGCCGCCATGTCGATCTTGTCCTTGATGACCTGCAGCTTCTCGAGCACCTGGTCGGGCGTGCCGTAGGGCATGAGGCGGGTGAAGTCCTCCGCAGCGCCGCGGGCGCCGTGGCGGTCGATGTACTTGGAGATGCCCTCGTAGAACTCGTAGCCCTTGACGCCCTCGTGCGGCCGCTTGGGCCCGAACTCGTAGTGCTTCATCACGGTGCCGTAGTAGTTGCCGATGTGCTCCATCGCCTTCTCTTCGGCCCGGTCGGCGTTGGTGTCCACCCAGCAGAACCCGCCTGACAGCGGCGGGGGCGGCGGCGCGGTGTGATGCTTGGCCCACTCGCCGTGGTATGCGGCGAAGTCTGACTCGACGATCTCCCACGGCTTCTGCGGGATCACCAGCAGGCCGATACCGAGCTGTGCCATGAGCGGCATGCCCTCAGGCGACACGGCAGCCGCATAGGTGCGGCCTTTGAACGAACGCTCCGGGGTGGGGCGGATGTCTCTCCGGGGTTGCTGCACGAACTCGCCGTCGTGCTCCACGTAACCCTGCTCGAGTCCTTCGATGAGCATCTTGGCGTACTCCAAGAACCGCTCCCGGCTGGAGTTCATGTCCACCCGGAAGCCTTCGTACTCGATCCGTGCGAGGCCGCGGCCGATGCCAAGGATGAGGCGGCCATCAGAGAGGTTGTCGAGCATGGTCACCTGCTCGGCAACTCGCATCGGATCGTGCCACGGAAGCACGATGACGGCGGTGCCGAGTTGCAGGTTCGTGCGACCGGCCACCCAGGTCAGGAACTGCACTGGATCGGGGCACATGGTGTAGTCGGTGAAGTGGTGCTCCACGGTCCAGATCGAGTCGAAGCCGAGGTCCTCGGCTTCCTCGACCATGCGGATCTCCTGCTCCCAGACCTCACGGTCCGACAGAGCATTCTCCGGATTCTGAAAAACAGCCGAGTAACCGACGTGCATGACGTGCCCCCTGTGTCCGGCCGCTTGTGCCGCGACCAAAATCTAATGTTAGGCAGATTCTCGACCTGCCGTGGCCGGGCCATGCACGGTCGAGGGTCCGACGGTTAGCGTCGGTCCGAATCGAAGCAGGAGAAGACGGTCATGGAGACAACGGCGGTAGCGCGCAGCATGCGCGGTTCAGTGGGAATGCTGGCGATGGACTGGCTGATGGATCCGGCCACGCTGGAGAAGGCGGCGCAACGCGGCATGGCCGAGGGGCTCGGGGCGTATGCAACCGGCCGGCTGGGCGTGCTCGGCGAGTGCCCGGTCGACAACGTGATCGGGGCGGCGTTCTTCTGGAATCCCGACACGATGCGCTCGGCCGTCGAAGCGGGCCGCGCCGTGATGAACCCGTCGCAAGGGGCGCTGATCTGGGCCGACATCTGCACTGAGTACGGCGAGAAGCGGCTCGCCGGGATGGAGGGCGCGGAGCGTTTGGGGGAGCTGCTCGAGCGGGTCGTCGACGCTGCGGTCCCCCAAGGCGCACCGACCTTTGTCGGCTGGCGAGACATGCCCCGACCTGGGGAACCCGGCCCGGCTCACGCGTTCTTCATGGCACAGATCATGCGCGAGCTGCGCTTCGGACGCCATGCGGTGGCCGTGCAAGCGCTGGGCATGGGGCCGCTGGAGGCGATCCTGTCGGGTCCTGCCGGCGAATGGAATGCCGAGTTCTTCGGGTGGCCCAAGCCCTATCCCGACGTCAGCGATCTCGGCGATGCCCGCGAGGAGATCGAGTCGCTCACCGACAAGCTGCATGCGCCCGACTTCGAGTGCCTGACGCCCGATGAGCGCGCCGAGGTGCGCGAACTCGCCAAGGCGGCGCGATTCCACAATCCCGACGAGTAGCGGGGACCGCACGTTAGGCGACGGTCGCGGGTTCCTCGCTTGGCGCCCACTGCTCCAGCGGGGCGGCTTCGCTGATCATCTGCAGGCCGAGGGCGGCGAGGGCCCGTTCGACCTGCTCGGGCTTGGCGGGCCGGTAGATGTCGGTGAGCCGTTTGGCGTGCGAAGGGCGCATGCCGATGCGGCCCGCCAACTCGGCGGCGGTGACGTCTTGAGCCAGCATGGCCTCGTGGAGCGCGAACTGCGAAGCCACCGCGGGCGACACTGAGACCAGCACCTGTCCGGGCTCGGGATCACTCGGGGCCGGGAAGCGCTCGCCGTCGTCGATGCAGAAGCTCAGCGCCGTCTCGAGGCAGTCCCGCAGGTGCCCGTTCACCTCCTCCACCGACCAACCGCCTGTGTGCCCTGCATGTACATCGGGAAAGACCGCGAGGTAGCAAGTTCGTCCCGTAGCAGCGGCCTCCTCCTCATCGCGCTCGATAGTGCACGGGTACACGAAACGCATCGCTTCAGAACTCCTTCTTGTCGATGTCGAGGTCCCGCAACATCGTGCGCAACAGTCCAGGGCCGAGTTCCCCGCGCGGCACGCTTGTCGTTCGCACGCCGAGCCGGATCATGGCATGGCTGCCCTTGCCACGATCGGGCAGATACTCGACCTGCAGCCCACGCCTGCGAGCGTAGCGGCGGAGTCTGCGCAGGAATTCCTGGTCGGTCACGGGTGGCAACACCAGCGCGGGGGTCTCGCTGCGTCAATTGATTTTCTGGTCAGCGGCGCAGGGCGCTGATCGGCCATGATGTTCGCCGCCGCGCCGCCCGAGCGCGGCGGACGGGGGCTTCCAGATGAGATTCGGCCTGATCTCCGCGAACTTGATGGGCAACGTCGATGGCGCTGCGGCGCAGGAGACCGCCCAGACCGCTGAGGAAGTCGGCTTCGATTCGCTGTGGGCGATCGAGCATGTGGTGGTGCCGAAGTCGTACAGCTCCACCTATCCCTACGACGAGGGCGGGCGCCTGTTCAAGGGCGCAAGCCAGCTCGACCACTCAGACCCGCTCATCTGGCTGGCGTACGCCGCCGCAGTGACCACCCGCATCCGGCTGGCCACCGGCATTCTCATCCTGCCCCAGCGCAACCCCCTGATCCTGGCGAAGGAGATTGCTTCGCTCGACCGCCTGTGCGGCGGTCGTTTCGACTTTGGCATCGGCGTGGGATGGCTGCGCGAAGAGTTCGACGCACTCGGCGTGCCTTTCGATCGCCGGGGTGCCCGCACCGACGAGTACATATCGGCGTTGCGCGTGCTGTGGACCGAAGAGGAAGCCGAGTTCCACGGCGAGTTCGTGGACTTCGACCCGGTCTACTCGCAGCCCAAGCCCATCCAGCAGCCGGTGCCGATCCTGGTAGGCGGCCACAGCGACCGCGCCGCCCGGCGCGCCGGCGAGCTGGGCGACGTGTTCTTCCCGGCCGAACGGCCTGCTGAGGTGCTGGCGGGGCTCTTCGAATCGACGCGCCGCTATGCCGAGGCCGCGGGACGCGACCCAAATGACATCGAGATGTGGACTACCGGCGGGACCGACCGGGCCCATCTCGATCAGCTGGTCGAGCTCGGCGTGAGCCAAGTGATGGTGCCGGGGCGCAGGCCGCCCCAGCTCGGCGAGACCTACGGGCAGATCCTCGCTGACTATGCGGATGCATAAGCGAGGCATGACAGTGCAGGAGGCAAGCAATGGCTGAATACGGAGACGGCGACGCGATCAGCCACGAGCAACGGGTTGCCGAGATGCAAGCCCGAGCTGACGTGATCCGCCGCGACATGGGCGGCGCGTCGAAGGTCCGCGCCATGGAAGCCGAAGGCGACCGGACTATCCGCCAGCACATTGATGCCTTCCTCGACGACGGCTCGTTCCGTGAGATCGGCACGTTCAGCCGGTCGCTCCGCCCTGAGATGCGTGACATCACACCTGGTGACGGCAAGATCGGCGGGCACGGCAATGTGGACGGCCGACCGGTGGCAGTGTTCGGCGACGACATCACGGTGCTGCGCGGCTCGAGCTCCATCGTGGGCACCCGCAAGGAAACCCGTCTCTACGACCGGGCGCTCACCATGGGCATTCCGGTCGTGCACTTCGGCGAGACCGGCGGCGGCCGCATTCCCGATCTCATGGGTTCGGAGGGCATCTCCGAACCCGGCGCCATGTTCGAGATGTCCCAGCGACGTCACCGGATCCCGATGGCCACCATGATCTGCGGCCAGTCGTTCGGCGGCTCGTCGTTCGTGTCGGCCATGAGCGACTACGTCGTCATGGTACGCGGCTCGTGCCTGGCGGTCACCTCGCCGAAAGTGTTCGAGATCGCGACCGGTGAGGTCATCTCATTCGAGGACGTGGGCGGCGTGGACGTGCACGCTCGCATCACCGGGCAGATCGATCTCGGCGTCGACACCGACGAGGAGGGGTACGAGGCCATCCGGCGGTGGCTGTCGTACATGCCCTCGAATGCCTGGCAGCCAGCGCCACGGGCCGAGCCACGCGGCGGCGACGGGCCCGATCCCGAGCTGGCCCGCATGGTTCCGGCCCGGCGCACCCGCGGCTACGACATGCGACGCGTCGTCGCCCGCATCTGCGACCCCGGCTCCGTTTTCGAGATGCAGCCGAATTACGCCCGCAACGTGGTGTGCGCGCTCGCCCGGCTGGACGGGTATGCGGTGGGCGTCATCGCGAACAACCCGATGTTCCAGGCGGGAACCCTCGACCCGCAGGCCTGCCACAAGGTCATCCGCCTCGCCACCGTGTGCGACTCGTACAACATCCCCATGATCTTCCTGGTGGACGTGCCGGGCTTCATGGTGGGCAAGCGCGTCGAGCACGACCTGATGCTCCACTGGGGCATTCGCATGATGCATGCACTGCAGAACGCGTCCGCGCCCACGCTCACGGTGTGCCTGCGCAAGGCATTCGGCATGGCCTGGCAGGCCATGAACGGCTCCCGGATGCCGAGCCATGGCATCTACTGCTGGCCCGGTGCGGAGGTCGGCTTCATGGATCCCGAAGTCGGCGTGAACGTGGCGTTCGGCTCGAAGCTCTCGCGCATCGCCGATCCCGACGAGCGCGAAGCCGAGCGGCTGAAGCTCGTGGCCGAGGTGGCTGAGGCGACGAATCCCTTCGAGGCAGCCGGCACCATGCGCATCGACGAGATGATCGACCCCGCCGACACCCGCAGCGTGCTCATCTCCGACATCCGGATGCTGGCCAATCGGCCGGTGCCGCCGCCCGAGCAGCGACCGCTCAGCTACTGGCCGAGCTGCTGAGGCTCGGAGGCTGAGCAGCCTGCCGACAAGCCAGCGAGCAGTAGCGTCTTGGAGCAATGCCGAGCGACCATGATGTCGGTCGAGAGTGTCGGTAGTTCGTACCATTACCGAGGTCGGCAGCGACTGGGGAGATCTCTGACGTGATCGATCTCGAGGGCGTCACCAAGCACTACGAAGTCGGCCCTGTGCTGGTGACAGCGCTGGCCGGCATCGACCTGCACGTCGACGCGGGCGAGTTCGTGGTGGTGCTGGGTGCATCGGGCAGCGGCAAGACCACGACGCTCAACATCATCGGGGCGCTGGACACGCCGTCGTCGGGCAAGGTGACGGTTGGGGGCCGTGACCTCACGTCATCGAGCACGAGCGAGCTCTTTGCGCTGCGGCGCGAAACCGTCAGCTTCATCTTCCAGAGCTTCAACCTGTTCCCCGGGCTGACTGCAACCGAGAACGTGGAGTTCGGCATGGATGTCTCGGGCCGCAGCGGTTCCGCTGACCCGGCCGACATCTTGGATTCGGTCGGGCTGGGCCACCGGCTCGGCCACTTCCCCCACGAGCTGTCGGGCGGCGAGCAGCAGCGGGTCGCCATCGCCCGGGCGCTTGCCACCGGCAATCCGGTGTTGCTGGCCGACGAGCCGACAGGCGAGCTCGACTTCAAGACAGGTGCTCAGATTCTCGAACTGCTGGCCGAGCAGGCCAACCAGGACAGGGCTGTGCTGGTGGTGACCCACAATCGCGAGATATCCAGGATGGCCGACCGGGTCGTCGAGATGAGCAGCGGGAACATCATCAGCGACGGCCCGCCAGAGGGCGGCAAGACTCCGCTGTCCGAACTGCACTGGTAGGCCCGCCCCCATGTGGTTGTTCCGGCTGCGGTGGTCCCTGCGGGACGCGCGGAAACGCTGGATCCAGATCGTCGCCATCGGCTTCACACTGGCGATCGGCATCGGGCTCTACGCGGGGCTCTCGAGCGTGACGCAATGGAGGCTCATCTCCATCGACAAGAGCCTCGAGGCCACCAGCATGTACGACCTGCGGGCGACGGTCGGCGAGGGCGGCGACGTGCCGGCCGGCTCGCTGGCTCGCATTGCCAGCGAGATCGACGGCATCGACCGCTACAACGAACGCCTGCTGTTCGACACCCAGGTCGAGACCGTCGTCGACGGCGATGAAGTGCTGGCGCACGGGCGCATCGTCGGCATGGACCTGTCGGGGAGCGAGCCCGTCGTCAACGACGTCTACCTGATCGATGACGCAGCGAGGCCGGTCTCGAACAGCGCAACACCGCAGGTGCTGGTCAACCGGGGATTCGCGACCTTCTGGGACCTGCCGAGGGACGGCACGCTGACTGTCGGCGGCGACATCGGTGTGGACTATGTCGGCCAGGCCGTGTCACCCGAGTTCTTCCTGATCATCGAAGGGAACGGATCGCTCGGCAAGTCCAACCTGGCGGTGCTGTTCACCCCGCTGGCCGCGGCGCAGGACATCTCGGGCCGACCTGGCGTTGTCAACGATCTTGTGCTGACCCTCGAGCCCGGCGCCGATGCCGCGGCGGTGACCGGGCAGCTCATCGAGGCCGCAGCGTCGCAGAATGGCGTGCTGCTCGATGTCCTCACCCGAGAGGCGACGCCGTCGTACATCGGCCTGACCGGCTCGCCGGAGATCGACCAGGGCATCTACAACGCCATCTCGCTCCTGCTCTTCGCCGGAGCTGCGTTCGCCGCGCTGAACTTCTCGGCGCGGATGGTCGAGTCGCAGCGGCGCGAGATCGGCAACTCCATGGCGATCGGGGAGCGTCCCCGGTCGATCGTCATCCGGCCGTTGCTGATCGGCCTGCAGATCGGCATTCTCGGCATGATCCTGGGCGTCGCCGTGGGCTACGCGATCGCCTTCCAGACGGTGAGCGTCGTGCAGGAGGTGGCGTGGCTGCCGATCTTCGAGCAGCCCTTCCAGGCAGGCATCTACGCGCAGGCCATGGCGCTCGGATTCGCAGTGCCGGTGCTTGCCGTGCTCTGGCCCGTCCTGCGAGCCGTCAGGGTGCGGCCGGTGGACGCGATTCGCTCGAGTCATCTGGCATCTCGGGGCGGCAGTCTGGGGCCCATCATCAGCCGCATCCCGTTGCCGGGCCGCAGCCTTGAGCGGATGCCGTTCCGGAACCTCATGAGGGCCCCTCGCCGGACGTTCCTGACGCTGCTGACCTTCACCATGAGCCTCGCGATCATGTTCGCCATGCTGGGGCTGGGCAGCACCTTCACGGCCACGCTCGACGACGGCAACGAAGAACTGCTCGGCGGTGAGCCTGACCGCTTCACGGTGCAGCTGGATTCCTTCTACCCGGTCGAGGGGCCGCAGGTCCAGAACGTGCTCAACGACCCCACGGTGCAACTCGGCGAGCCGGCGATGGTGCTTGGGGCAAATGTCGGCGCCGCTACGTCAGATGGCATCGACGAAGGCATCGACGATCCGATCCGGCTGGATCTCGCGGTCCGTTTCGTCGATTTCGGCAGCACCGTGTGGACGCCGACTGCGACGGAGGGAGCGCTGTCGCGGGGATCGCCAGGCATCGTGCTCGCCGACAAGGCCGCTCGTGACTTCGGTGTGGGGGTCGGCGATGACGTCATCGTGACGCATCCGGCGCTCGTCGATGGGGCGTTCACTTACAGCACCCGCAGCCTGCCCGTCGCGGCGATCCATCCGCATCCGCTGCGGCTCAACGCCTACATGGATCTCTCGCAGGCGTCCACCTGGGGCTTCGGCGATCTGGCCAACATCGTGACCGGCGTGCCGGCAGACGGCAGCAGCCTGAACGACGTGAAGCGAGCGCTCTTCGGCAGCGGCACGGGCGTGGCACTGGTGCAGGGGTTGAACGAGACGTTCCAGTCCTTGGAGGATTCGCTGGAGCAGTCCAGCGGCGTGTTCGTCATCACGCGAATATTCGTCATCTTCCTGGTGATGCTGATCGCGTTCAACACCGCCAACATCAATGTGGACGAGCGCTCCCGCGATCACGCCACGATGTTCGCCTACGGCATACCCGTGCGGCGGGTGATCGCGAACCTCTCGGTGGAGGGGCTGCTGCTGGGCGTGGTTGCCGTGGTGCTCGGCGGTCTGTTCGGGTACGCACTGTTGCTGTGGATGGCGTTGTTCCAGATGCCGACGGCTGTGCCCGATGTCGGCATGATCGTGTCGGTGCGCTGGTGGGAGATGGCGGCGTCGTTCGTGGTAGCGCTGGCCGCAATCGCGCTAGCGCCTTTGTTCCCCGGCCGCAAGCTGAAGAAGATGTTCATCCCGGGCCAGCTGCGGGTGATGGAGTAGCACCGCTCAACGCTCGGCCCTCGCACTGGCGGAGCCCTTCAGGTTGCCGAGTCCACCGGCGCATGCACCCACGGTTGCCTTGGCAGAACCAGGGGGTTGAAGCGCTGCGTTGTTTCAGCGAGATCATCGAGGCTCGTGACCGGGTCGAGTCCGAGGTTCGACAGCAGCAGGTTGACCACGTCGACCGGCGTCTCGCCGAGTGCCAACCGATCTCGCAAGGTGACGGCGCCGTCCCGCTTGGCCAGGCGGCGACCCTCCGGGCCGAGCACCAGCGGCACATGGGCGAAGGACGGAGCATCAAGTCCGAGCAGGCGCGCCAGATGCACCTGGCGCGGCGTGGACGGCAGCAGGTCGTCGCCGCGCACGACCTGATTCACGCCCTGTGCGGCGTCGTCCACGACGACCGCGAGGTTGTAGGCGGGGGTGTCGTCGCCGCGCTGGATCACGAAGTCGTCGACGATGCCGGTGTAGGTGCCGAGCTGGCGGTCGACAACGGTCACCTCGGTGGGCTCGGGGCCGTCCGAGCCCACTCGCAGCCGCAGCGCTGGCGGTCGGCCACTGCTGCGTCGTTGCGCTCGCT
The DNA here is from genome assembly GCF_965204195.1 of Candidatus Poriferisodalis sp. Taxonomy (GTDB): domain Bacteria; phylum Actinomycetota; class Acidimicrobiia; order Acidimicrobiales; family Poriferisodalaceae; genus Poriferisodalis. The sequence goes on along the minus strand of NZ_OZ241975.1, from coordinate 3,197,045 downwards.
CAGCCGGTGTCAGGCGTCGGCAGGTTCCGGGGTAGGCGCCTTCAGGTGACGGTCCATGCGGGGCCGCCGCGGCTTCGGCGATCTCACGCCGGGTGCAGAAGCACTCGTAGGTGAGGTCGCGCCGGCGCAGGTCGGCAATGGCGTCGCGGTAGAGGTCCAGGCGGTCGCTCTGGCGGACTGGCTCGCCGTCCCAATCGAGCCCGAGCGCGGCCACGTCGCGCAGTTGCGAGTCGTAGAACTGCGGTCGCACGGCACCGTCGAGATCTTCGAACCGCCACAGGAACCGTCCGCCGGCCGAGCGGGCGAACAGCCAAGCCAGCAGCGCTGTGCGGAGGTTGCCGAGGTGCAGGTCGCCCGTCGGGCTCGGGGCCCAGCGACCAACTGTCGGATTTCTTGTCAAGCGCTGCCCTCGGCGAGCGCCTTGATGCCCTCAACGCAGCGCGCCATGTTCGCCAGATGCTCGTCCTGGCGTCGGGACAGGATGCGAGGCTCCTTGTCGGGCATCGCCGTGATTGCCACCGAGAGGCCGGATTCACCGGGACCGATGCGCACGGTGTGGCGCAGGCGGCAGCGCTGGCCGTGCAATACGTCGATCTCGTAGCGCCACCGGGCGCCGGCTACCTCTTCGGTCTCGCCGGTCGCCCAGCCGAACAGCACGTTCGGCTCGTATTCGGTGACAGTGAGATCGATATTCCACTCGCCGATGGCGGGGTGCTGGTTGTGGCCGATGAACTTGGCGCCGGCGGCCGGCCCGTCGTAGCCCGGGGCCCACTCGGCGCGCACGAATTCCTCGGAGAAATCGGCCCCAGCGTTGATGTCGCTGACGATCTCCCAGACGCGTTCGGCTGGTGCATCGATGTCGACTTCGACCGTGGCGCCGGGGCCCTCGCTCAGTGTCCGGGCGGCCGTCTCGTCGCCTCGTGCCTCCCAGGTGCGACCCCAGCCGTCCACGTACGCGATCTCGTTGGCGCGCCGGCGTGGCACCGAGCCGAACTCAGTGCCCTTCGCATAGGCCAGCGGCAGCAGTGCCACCGGCGTGACGCCCTCGGGGATGCCGAGCACCTCGCGCAGCTCGTCTTCCTTGTTGAGGATCGCCGTGGTCCAGGCGGTGGCGAGGCCCCGAGCCCGCGCCGCGAGGCAGAAGCTCCATGCCGACTGCAGCACCGAGTCGAACAGGCCCGGCTTGCCGCTGTCGTCGTGGACTCCCCAGACGCACGGAATGACGATCACCGGCACCTCGGCGAGATGTTCCGCGAGGTGGAACGCCGACTTCATCACCTGCTCCATCGGGTGTCCGGTTCCCGCTGTCGCGTCGCGCCCCCGCTTCATGAACGCACCGACGACGGAGTTGTACATATCGCCGATGGCCTGGCGCTGCTGGGGATCACGGATCAGCAGCCATCGCCGGCTGGCCTGGTTGCCGCCGCCGGGACCCTGCTCGGCGACGTCGATGCAGTCGAGCACGAGGTCGTGGGGGACCTCGCGTTCCAGATCGAGCCGCAACCGCACCGAGCGGGTGGTCGACAGCACGCCGTCGACCGATGCGAGGTCGACAGCGGCGGTGTCGTAGCGGGCGGGCACATGGGAGTTCAGCTCTGGTGTCGGCATGCCGCCAGTATTGCCGCCGCAATCACTAGTTTCCGGGGCCGTGACGGCTGCACTCTCGCCCGGTACTGCGCAAGTGCTCTCTTGCGTGTCTGCCGTGCGTCGGACTCTCTGATACCCCGCGATCTTGCGCCTCCCCATGCTCACGGGCTCGCACCGTCGACCTGCTTCCGTCCGGGAGGCTGCTCGGCTGCTCAGGCTGGGCGCGGCCATGTTGCTTGCCGTTGTCGCCGTGGGCGCGTGTACTCGCATCGGTTTGGAGACGCTGGAGACATCTGAGCCGATCGGGACCGGCACGGCGGAAGCGGAGGGCGGCGCGGCTGCCGAGACGACCGCGACCCGGGTGCCGGAGTCGTCCGAGCCGCCTGCGCCTGCGACGACCGTTCGCGACTGTTCGCCGCGGGCCGCAGCGGACGACCTGGCAATCGGCACCGCTGGAGCTGTGCTCGCGAGCGTCCAGGTATCACGTGCGCTCTACGACTGCGTCGACGAGATCGGCTTGGCGTTCGCCGATGATTCCGAGGCGATCCTCACGCTGGTCGCACGCGGGATTGACGGACCGCTGCTGCTGATCGAGTCGTGGTCGGCAGCTGAGCCGATGACAGAAATACAGCGTCTCGCCCCGGAGCGGATCGTGGCGGCGGGATTCAACGAGCAACGTCTCTCCCAACGGCTCCCCGGCTTCGACATCGAGTGGGTTCCCGTCAATCCAACCGCAGCCCTGCCGCATCGAGATGCTCCCCCCGAGCGGGTGTGGATCGTCGGCAATGCAGAGCAAGCTGCGGTGTTCGGGGCCCTCGGGAGCCAGATCGACGCAGCAGCGTTGACCGTGGCCGTGGGCGACGACTTGCGGGCCCTGCCTGGGGCCGCTCGCGCCATGCTGCGCGACGCTGCGCAGGTGGAGTTGCAAGTGGACCTTGGCCCCGACGCAGCGTGGCAGCTGGAAGTCGTCCGTCGCGGCGACGAAGTGCCCGGCGGCGGCCTGCTCATGTTCGAGCCCGGTCGCGCTCGCCGTCTGGTGGCCATGTACGGCCACCCGTCGACGTCGCAGCTCGGGGTGCTCGGAGAGCAGAACCCAACCGAGGGCGTGGCGCGCCTGGCCACCATCGCGGAGGGCTACGACGCTGACGGGTCGGACGTAGTGCTCGCGTTCGAGATCATCGCCACCGTTGCCTCCGCCCGAGCTGGCCGCGACGGCGATTACTCCAACGAGACCGCGCTCGACGACATCAGGCCCTGGATCGAAGCGGCGGCTGCCAACGACATGTACGTGGTGCTCGACCTGCAGTCGGGCCGAACCGACTTCCTGACGCAGGCCAAGCACTATGAAGAGTTCCTGCGGCTGCCGTATGTCGGTCTGGCGCTCGACCCCGAATGGCGATTGCGGCCCGGCGAGGTGCATCTGCAGCAGATCGGAACGGTCGATGCTGCCGAGATCAATCAGGTCGTCCGGTGGCTGGCCGGCCTCGTCCGTGAAGAAGCCCTGCCTCAGAAGCTGTTGATTCTGCACCAATTCCGCTTCTCAATGATCACCAACCGCGAGCTCGTCGAGACCCCAGCGGAACTCGCAGTGATGATCCACATGGACGGGCAGGGTCCGATCAACACGAAATACAGCACATGGAATGCGTTGACCGGCGAGCCAGACGCCCATCGCTTCTACTGGGGCTGGAAGAACTTCTACGACGAAGACTTCCCCACGCCCACCGCAGCACAAGTGCTGGCCCAGACACCGTCGCCGTTGTTCGTCTCGTACCAGTAGCCGCGTAGCCTCCGCGACATGGCACGGCTGCCGTATTTGAGTTCGCGCCTGCAGGGCTACCAGTCGACGATCTTCGCCGAGATGTCGGCGCTGGCGGTTCGCACTGGTGCCATCAACCTTGGCCAAGGCTTCCCCGACACCGACGGGCCGACCGAGGTGCTCGAAGCAGCAGTCGCAGCGATTCGCAGCGGTACCGCGAACCAATACCCGCCGGGCATCGGTATCGCTGAGCTGCGCCATGCGGTGGCCCGGCACCAGAAGCGGTTCTGGGGCATGGATGTCGACCCCGACAGCGAGGTGCTCATCACGGCGGGTGCGAGCGAGGCTTTGGCCGCGAGCATCCTGGCGCTGACCGAGGTGGGCGACGACGTGCTCACGTTCGAGCCGTGGTACGACCTCTACGGCGCTGTGATCTCCATGGCAGGTGCCGTGCGGAAGGTGGTCACGCTTCGCCCGCCCGACTACGGGTTCGATCCCGACGAGTTGGCAGCGGCAGTGACGCCGCGCACGCGAATGCTGGTGCTCAACAGCCCGCACAACCCGACCGGCAAGGTGTTCAGCCGGGCCGAGCTCGAAGCCATCGCGGCAGTGGCCATCGAGCGAGATCTCATCGTGGTCACCGACGAGGTGTACGAGCACTTGGTGTTCGACGGCGAGCACATCCCCATCGCGACGCTGCCCGGCATGGCCGACCGCACAGTCACGATCTCCAGCGGCGGCAAGACCTTCGCTGTCACCGGCTGGAAGATCGGCTGGGTCTGCGCCCGCCCGGAGCTGGTGGCGGCTGTGCGCACGGCCAAGCAATGGCTGACCTATGTCAGCGGCGGACCGTTTCAGCATGCCATCGCCGCCGGGCTGGATCTCGGCGACGACTACTTCACAGCCCAAGCCGAGGATCTGCGCGCCAAGCGGGACCGGCTGTCGGAGGGCCTGCGCTCGACAGGCCTCGAGGTATTCGAGCCGTCCGGCACCTACTTCATCACCGCCGACATTCGCTCGATCGGGCATGACGACGGCATCGAGTTCTGTTGGGGCCTGCCAGACCGGATCGGCGTCGCAGCAGTGCCGAATGTCGTCATGTACGACAACGTCCACGAGGGCCGCCACCTCGTGCGCTTCGCGTTCTGCAAACAGCACGACGTCCTCGACGCTGCCATAGAGCGCCTCCGCATCCTGTCTTGACCGACCTGCACGATGGCGGGCTCGTTGCGTCACGGCGCACCGGACTCGACCATCTCGAGTAGGGGAGATGCCTTGAGCTGCTTCGGCCGCGAGCGATCGTCTGCAATCGCACCGGTACAGTCGAGAACGTGAACCGTCGCGACGCGGTGCTCGAGACTCATCGGACAGCGATCCGAGTCGCCGCGGAACGCGCCAAGGCACGGTCCATATCGTTGGTTGGCTCAGTAGCTCGAAACGAGGACAGCGACCGCAGCGACTACGACTTCCTCGTCGAATTCGACGACGACGCCGATCTGTTCGACATTGCGGGTCTTCAAGTGGATCTGACCGAATTGCTCGGCCAGCATGTGGATGTTGTTGATTCTTCGGCAGTGCGCGAGAGCCACCGAGGAATGTTCGAGGACGCAATTCCCCTGTGACCCGCAGCGACACCGAGCGTGTTCACGACATTCTCGATGCGTGCGACAAGCTGGTCGAGATTGCGGCGCTGGGGCGCGCAGAATACGACCGAAGCTGGATTCTCCAGAGCGCCGCTGAGAGACAACTCGAGATCATCGGCGAAGCGATGGCCAATTTGTCGACGGACTTCTTCGGAGACGACGACAAGTTGCCGATTCGGCAGGCGAAGGGTCTCCGCAGCGTCATCTCGCACGAGTACTTCAGGCTGCACCGCGACCGAGTCTGGAATGTCGTCGAAAACAGGATTCCCCAGCTCTTGTCGGACTTGGCCGACTACAGGGACCAAGAACCCGGTGCCTGACACTCGCCCTTGGAGAGTTCTGTCCGGTGGCCGCAGTCGATGTGTTCGTCAATGATCGGCTCAGGCATGGTTCGCCCTTCTAGCGCGTCGGGACGGGAAGACGGTGACGGCGAGGGCGGAGCCGATCATGCCGCCGGTGGTGGACAGGACGAGGTCGGCGACGGTGTCGTCGTAGGTGAGGTCGAGGCCGCCGCCTGCGCCCGTCTCGGCAACTATCCACTCGGCCGCTTCCCAGCCCACGATGGCGAGTGCTCCGAGGCCGGCGCCGAGCAGCCAGGCGTCGCGTCGTGACAGGCGATTTGCGGCGCCGCCGCGGCGGTAGCGCCAGGCGTGAAACGCGCCGACGAGCAGGATCCAGTTCAGCGTGTGGAGCACATCGTCGGTGGCGTCGAACGTGTCGTAGACGTATGCCAGGTTGCCGAGCGTGTCGATCAGGAACGGGGCCACGATCAATACATCGGCAGTCGCTGGGTAGGGCCGGAACCGTCCACGCCATGCGAGCGGCACCACCAGTGCCGACAGCATGAACAGCGGGAACCGGAACGCCATTCCCTTGCCTTCGAGGTGATCGAGCGGCACGGCAATGGCCACTACGAAGCACAGGGCCAGCGCCACTTTGAACGCCATCGCCACCGCAACCGCCCGGCGGCCGGCATCCAGTGCGCCGACGCCGATCAGTTAGGCGTCGCCGGCTGAGCGCGTCACCGTTCGCAGGCCGGGCTCAGGAGCTTGCTCGCAGGGGAGCGATCACGCCTTCGGCGAATTCGTTGAGCATGGCCAGCTCTTGGTCTTGGGTGAAGTAGCCGACGTGATGCCACAGGAAGAACTCGGTGACGCCGAACTCCTCGTGCAGTGAGGCGACGTGGTCAAGCTCTTCTGCCCGGCTGCCGCGCCAGACGCGCCCCATCGGCACCACGTAGGGCGGCGCGTTGTAGGCCCAGTTGAACAGTTCCTCGAAGCCGGCGTACAGGTCGGCGCCCTCGGCTGGCGTGCGGCCCATCGTGAGGTGGCCGCCGATCGCCAGTGCATCAGCGGCCGTGGTGTCACGCCCCGAGTTGTGCGCTTCCTCAAGGTAGATGTCGAGCGCTGTGCCGATGAAGCTCTGCCGCTCGGGTGCCACGAAGCTGACCATCTTGCCGCCCTCGCGGGCCCAGAACTTCGACGTCTCCATGCTGTAGCTGAACGGCGCGTACACCGGCGGGTGCGGCTGCTGCAGCGGCCGGGGCACGATGCCGATCTCGCGCAGCGTCTTGTTCTCGTCGACCGCGGTCGGATCGAAGTCGTCTGTCGGCGGGAAGTGCCACTCCATCTCGGGCGGGGCCTGCCAGAACTCGCCTTGGATCGACACCTTGTCCTGGGTCCACAGCGACTTCACCAGGTGCCAGTTCTCATACAGGGCCCGGCGGCTTCGCTGGTCGGCATCGGATTTGTCGGACTCGGTGGAGGTGATGCCCAGGTGCTGGCCGAATGTGCCGGTCCAGCGCGGTGTGTTGCCACGCGTGAACCCCACGAAGGTGCGCCCGCCGGTGAAGTGGTCGAGGATGGCGATGTTCTCGGCGAGCTGGATGGGGTTCACCGCGGTGAGGTTCATGCCGAGCTGGCCTACCCGCATCCGCTCGGTGTGCTGGGCCACGAAATAATCCCAGAACAGCGGGTTGGTGGTGGTCTCGATGCCCTCCACCTGCATGTGCTGCTCGGTCATGGCGAAGCCGTCGTACCCCACCGACTCGGCGAATTGCATCTGGGTCCGCACGTGATCCATGAGGGTCTGCCAACGCTCGGGCATCGACCCGGCGAGGCCGATCTGCTCGCCACGACGGCGCATGTACGGCACGACGAGGATCGTGAAACGGAAGTCGGTCATCGAGACTCGGGGTCCTTTCGGCTCACCGCACCTTGCGGCAGCGGCCGCACAGACTGCAACACTAGGAAACCGGCTGGCTCCCGAACCGGCCAACCCAGCGTCATCCGAGCGGGGGAGGAACCGCCAGATGCCCAAGTTCGAGCCCACCGCCGGGCGGGGATTGCATCCCATCGAGAATGCCTCGATCCCGGAGATCCGAGCGCTCCAGCTGGAGCGGCTGAAGTGGAGCCTGGCGCACGCGTACGCACATGTGCCCGCCTACCAGCAGCTGTTCGACGAGGCGGGGGTTCACCCGTCCGATCTGCACACCCTCGATGATTTGGCGCGCTTCCCGTTCACGTCCAAGACCGAGCTGCGCGAGAACTACCCCTTCGGCTTGTTCGCCGTGCCGCGGGAGCAGGTGCTGCGGGTGCATGCCTCCTCAGGCACCACGGGCAAGCCGACGGTGGTCGGCTACACGCAGTCCGACTTGGACATGTGGGCGCATGTGTTCGGGCGTTCGCTGATGGCTGCGGGAGTGCGACCGGGCGATGTGGTCCACGTCTCCTACGGCTACGGGCTGTTCACCGGCGGGCTGGGGGCGCACTACGGCGCCGAGCAGTACGGGTGCACCGTGGTGCCGGCGTCGGTGGGCCAGACCGCCCGGCAGGTGCAGCTGCTGGTGGACTTCGACGCCGATGTGCTGTGTGCCACGCCGTCGTACGCGCTCGTCGTTGCCGATGAGTTCCGCAACCAGGGCATCGACCCGGCGTCGACGTCGCTGCGGGTGGGGATCTTCGGCGCGGAACCGTGGTCGGAGGCGATGCGGGCCGAGCTCGAGGAGGCCTTCGGCATCGACGCCGTCGACATCTACGGCCTCTCGGAGGTCATCGGCGGTGGCGTCGCCAACGAGTGCGTCGAGACCAAGGACGGGCCGACGATCTGGGAGGACCACTTTTATCCCGAGGTCATCGACCCTGATTCGGGCGAGGTGCTGCCCGAAGGCGAGACGGGCGAGCTGGTGTTCACCTCGCTGACCAAAGTGGCGATGCCGGTGATCCGGTACCGCACCCGCGACATCTGCTCACTGCAGCCCGGCACGGCTCGCTCGATGCGTCGCATGGGCCGAGTCGCGGCACGCAGCGACGACATGCTCATCATCCGTGGCGTCAACGTGTTCCCGAGCCAGTTCGAGGAGCTGGTGTCAGCCGATCCGAGGCTGACCGGTCACTTCTTCCTCGAAGTGCATTCCCAAGGGCGCATGGAGGGCATCACGGCGGTGGTGGAGCCCAAGTCCGATGCCGGCGACCACGATGCGATCGCCGCAGACTTCACGAGCACGGTGCGCCAGCGCATCGGCATCTCGGTCGACGTCCGCACGGTCGAACCCGAAGGGATCCCGCGCTCAGAAGGCAAGGCCCAGCGCGTCCGCGACCTCCGAGGCTGAGCCCGGCCAGGGGAGTGCTTCCCCGATCGCCTGGCCTACAGCGGCTCGGTGCCTTCGCTGAGAATGTCCAGGTACTCGGTGTACGCAAAGAGCCGGTTGCGCCGCTGCCCGGTCACTTCGCGCGCGATCCTGAACTCGCCCAGGCGCCGCAGGGCATCTTGAACAGCGGGCTTCGACAGATCGGTCCGCTTCATGCCCTCTCGCACGTTCAAGATGGGCGTGCGGGCGAGTGCCCCATGCACGAGGAGCGCCGACCCGGTGGCCCGCCCTGCGCGTGCTCGAATCGTCGCGCGATCACGTTCCACCAAATCCTCCAAGCGCTCGGTGGTGCTCAGCGCGGCAACAGCGGTGGCATGAATGCCTTCGAGGAAGAACAGCAGCCATGCGGTCCAGTCGCCTTCGGTGCGCACGCGCCCGAGGAGGTCGTAGTAACGAGATCGGTGCTGCTTGAGGTACAGGCTGAGGTACAGAGCGGGCGTCGCCAGCACGCCACGCGCCATGAGCATCAGCGTGATGAGCATTCTTCCGATGCGGCCGTTGCCGTCGAGAAAGGGGTGGATGGTCTCGAACTGGACATGGGCGAGACCCGCTCGCACCAGCGGCGGCAGATGGTCGTCGTCGACGTGCAAGAACTTCTCCAGCTCCGAGATGGCTTCATGCGCCTCTGGTGCTGGTGGGGGCACGAACACTGCGGTGCCGGGACGCCGACCGCCGATCCAGTTCTGGGAGGTTCGGAACTCGCCTGGGCGCTTGTCGCCGCCGCGGGCGCCTGTCAGCAGGATGCGGTGAGCTTCCCGCAGCAGCCGGTTGCACAACCGCAGTCCGGCAGGATCAGCCATCCGGGCGAGGGCGTGATCCAGCGCGGCGACGTACCGCGACACCTCGAGCACGTCGTCGAGTGGCACTCCGGGCGCGGCGCCGAGTTCGTGGCGCATCAGATCGGTCAACGACGACTGCGTGCCCTCGATCTGTGACGACAGCACAGCTTCCTTGCGGACGTAGGAATAGATGAGCAGCGCGGGGTCGGGGAGGCGACGCACGGCGCCGTCGAATCGACCGAGCGAGCGGCTTGCCTTGTCGAGTGCCATCACGAGCGGGCCGTCCATGCCCAGCGGCGGGTTTGGCGGCAGCGGCGCCGGCACGAATGCTCGAACTTCCTCTCCGCCGACGACGGTCACGACGTAGCGACCGGTCGGGCTGTCTTGCGATTGCGGCGTCATCGGCGGTCGCTCCTCGGTGTCGATGTCGGTGCTTTGCGGTGGTCGTAGAGGCACAGTGGCTCGGATGTGGCACAGCTCGGCTGGGTGGCGGTCGTTCGGATTCGTTGCGTCGACCTCAACTCAGTGTTATTGACTATATTACAGAGTATTACCATATATTTCCACAGATAAGTCAAAGTGCCTTTTGGCTTATTTGAACAGAAGATCAGGTCGTTCAAGTAAATATTATAAGCTAAGTACATCTACAAACTCGTTCTGCCCTGCCATAGTAAGCAGGGCTTCCTAAGCACCATGTCCAGACAGTTTTCGGAGCTAAAACTGCTTACGTGCTGCCGCTATTTCGGCGACGTGAAATAAGCGATCCGGCTATTCCAGATTCGGAGCGAAACCAAAACAACGGTGCTGCCCGCGGTCGGGTCGTCATCGCGTACCGACCTGCTGGCGGCGCGTGTGCGATGCGGGCGCTACGGTGCGGCTGCCGTGCAGTTGCTTGGGCGCGGCACGCACAGCGCGGCCGCGATGGGCCGCAGCGCAGTCGAGGGAGGCAGCCATGAGCTTTGTGGAGATGCGGCGGTACAGGCTGAAGGTGGGGGCGCCGGAACGCTGGGTGAAGACCTACTTCGAGAAGGGATACGAGGCCCAGCGCAAGTACCTGGGCGAACCCGTCGGCTACTACACCACCGAGTTCGGCGGCATCAACGAGATCATCCACATGTGGCGCTACGACACGCTTGAGGAGCGGGCCGAAAAGCGCAAGGCGCTGTTCGAAGACGCCCAGTGGCTGGAATTCGTCAAGGAGATCGCACCGCTGGTCGAGACGCAGGAGAACGCCATCCTGCGCGACATTTTCGAGACTTGAGCTGCCAGCCGGCCTCGAGCTTCCGGTTTCCAGGTCGCGGGCTAGGGGTTGCGGGGTTCGGCCTCCGGCCCGGAAGCCGAGCCTGTTCTGATGCAATAACCCACCAGAGGAGCGCACACGCATGCCGAACACGATGATGGACACTTGGGCTGCCGGCGACGAGACGCTGGGCACCTGGCTGTCGATGGCATCCAGCCATTCCGCCGAGATCGCCGGGCGAGCCGGCTTCGACTACGTCTGCGTCGACATGCAGCACGGCGTGGCCGACTACCAGGTCGCCGTGACCATGATGCAGGCCATCGAGATGGGCGGCGGCATACCCATCGTGCGGGTGCCGTGGAACGAGCCCGGCATCATCGGTCGGGTGCTCGATGCAGGGGCGCGGGGCGTCGTGGTGCCGATGGTGAACTCAGTCACCGAAGCCCAGGCGGCCGTGTCGGCGTGCAAGTACCCGCCGCTGGGTGCTCGCAGCTTCGGCCCGATACTGGTGGCTGCTCGGGCTGCGGCGGGGGAGAACTACTTCGAGGTGGCGAATGACACTACGGCCTGCATTCCCATGATCGAGACTCGTCAGGCCGTCGAAGCGCTGGACGAGATCCTGGCGATCGAGGGTGTCGACGCGATCTATGTCGGCCCAGCCGACCTGTCGATCAGCTACGGCTACGGCCCCGGCTACACCGACGATCACGCCGACTACAAGGCGGCACTCGAGCACATCGCCGAGCGCTGCGCCGCACACGGCGTGGTAGCGGGCATCCATTCCACGGCTGGGCTGTCGGCCGACCGCCGCGGCAAAGGCTTCCGCATGCAAACAGTGGCGGGCGACGCCATGGCACTCGGCCGAGGCATGGCCCGCGACCTGCGCACCGCCCGCGAATCCGGCACAGCCGAAGCCACCACAGGAGCCGACTCCAAGATCTACTGACGTGCAGCAGCATCGGCTCAGCCGTGACGAATGGTGGACCTCGGTCCGGGCCGCACTTGACCATCTCGATTCCGAGCAGGTGGCTTCCTATCAAGCCGAGAGTCGCTGCCTCGACGCCGCAGCCGCGGACGGGCTTGATCGCGAGGCGATTGACGAGACGCTCAAGAATCCACTTGAGGTCTGAATGAACCCTGCGTCATGTCCGGGGCCTGCTAGGGCAGCGTCTTCGCCTTGCGGTCTGTGCCGTCGGATGTGCCCGGCTGGTCGACTTCGGCTTCTTCAGGCTCGTCGCGGCCAATGAGCGCCTTGGTTCGCTGCGCCACTGAACCGACTGCGGACGCCGCCGCCGCGGCGGTGTCAGTTGAGAGGCGTTCGGCAGCCTGAGCTGCGTCTACCGCCGCCTGCACGACCGCTGTTGCTTGGTCGGCTGAGAATCGTCCGACAGCCGCCGCCGAGCCTGCAACGGACTTGCCAGCGATCGCTGCACTGCTAGTCATGAACCTGCCGACGCTAGCGGCGCCGTCCGCGACAGCGCGACCAGCGTCAGCTGCGACATCCCCTATGGCATCGCCGTAGGCAATGGCCTGTTGGGAGATTTGGCGTACCACCGTTGCCGCGTCTTCTCTGACGAAGCTGTTGATGGATTCCAGGGTTACATCCTTGGTGGCGAGGTGTGCGAGAACGCCTGCGGTGACACCTGCGAGCAGCGCAACGCCAGCAGGTCCGCCCGCGACACCAACGAGCGCGATGGCGCCCAGGCTGGTCCCTGTGCCGATGGCGCCCTTGAGCCCGCCCTCGGCCAGTTCGATGTACTCGTCTGCATGATTCGCCTTGTGGAAGGCGCGCCCGAAGGCGACAACCGACACTGCTAGCAGCAGTGGGTTCGCGCTCACGGCAGCCGACATGCCCATGCCCGTCGCGAGGCTCGCGAACGACTCAGTCTCGGCCTTGTTCCAGCCGAAGATGAGCGAGACCACTCCGACGCTGGCGCCCATCAGTTCGCCGACGTCGTAGGTGTTCAGGTCATAGAACCAACTCTTGGGAATGCCGAAGGTTGACTCCAGCGAGGCGGCAACGGCGTCGAAGGTTTCCTTGTCCCAAGTGGCGAGTGGCAAACTCATTGGTGTCGACACGTCTCGCAGCAGGCCCTGGATCGCGCCCAGCACCTCCTGGATGAAGGTGTCGCCCGGGGACGCGTCGTGAGCCGCCCTGAATGCCCCGAAAATCGTGTGGCCGCCATCGAAGAGACGGTGATACTTGCCGCCGATGCCGGTTTCGATGAACACGGCGTCCATCGCTCTGTCAAAGATGGTGGCCTTGCCCTTCACTGCTGCCTGCACCAGTTTGTTCAGCTGAGGTGAGAGATCGCTCGCCACCAGACCCTGGGCAGCTGCGAACAATTGCGCTGTGCGTTCAGACGTCGAGTCGAACAACCACCGCGTGCCCGTGGCGCCGGCTCGTCCGCTGGCAGCTCCCACCTTGGCGGCCCCGCTGCCGATCGCCTTCGCTGCTGATGCGCTAGCCGTCACTGCCGCTTCGGCGCTGTTGCCGACGGCCTTCCCAGCCGATGCACCGGCTGCCGCTGCTGTTTTGGCGCTCTCGCCGACGACCCGAGCCGTCGACGCTGCAGCTGTGCCAGCAACCTCGGCCGCCTTGCGACTCCCGGAAATTGTTGCGTCAGCTACCTGCTGGGCAGTCTCACGCGCAGGGTCGGCGAGTCGACCGAGTCGTCCGGGCTCATCGTTCTCGAACTCTGGGTCCTCCGGCGAAGCGGGCGGCGGCGTGAACGGGTCCCTGCCGTCTGACGGCTGGTCTCTCTCTGCCGACTGGCGATCGGCACTTTCGTTCAGTTCCTGTTGCACGTCGCTCACTCGGCTGAGATTAGGTCCGACTCGGTTTGTCCGGCCAATTCGCAAGGGTCTCGCAGCCGTGGTTGTAACACCCCCTCTCTACGTTGGACATCAGTGAGGTGGAGGCCGATCAGCGGTTCCACTGCTGGCCCGTCTGGCAGTTACGCCGGGTGGGTCGGGGTCTGCAGAAAGGGAAAGAAAGTGGGCTCAACATCAACCAGCGGGAATACGAATGGGAAGCTCGAGCGGAGTGACACGGCACCCTGGGAGCGCGGTGAGCAAGCAACCGGCTCGGCAAGCGACGCACAGCAAGCGAAGAACACCAAGAAGGCCAAGGGCGGCAAGCAGGGCGGCAAAGCGTCGCCGTCTGACCGGTCGAAGGTGTGGATGCTGCTGGATCGCTCCGGGTCGATGTCCGGGCTCGAGATAGCGGTCGTGCACGGCGTCAACGGGTTCATCGCTGAACAGGCGGCTCTGCCCGGCAAGTGCAAGATCACGCTGGTTCAGTTCGATTCAGGCGACCCGTTCGAGGTTCTCGCCGACGCTGTGCCGGTGAACAAGGCGTGCCCGCTGTCTGTGGAGCAGTACCGCCCTCGCGCGGCGACGCCCCTCCTGGACGCGATCGGCTCGCTGATCGGGCGGGCCGACGAGCGAGCCAAGCGGCGCCGCAAGGCTGGCAAGGAGTCCGAGGACCAAACCGTCGTGATCGTCACCGATGGTCTGGAGAATGCGAGCACCGACTTCGCCTGGGCCGACATCCACCGGCTCATCAGCAGCCGGCGCGAGCAGGGCTGGGCGTTCGTGTTCATGGGTGCCAACCAAGACTCGTACTTCGAGGGCGCCCGGCTGGGAGTCGAAGCGGGCAACGTGCAGAACTACGAGGCGTCCGACGAAGGCGTCGGTGAGGCCTTCGCATCGGTGAGCCGGGCGTACAGCGAGCGGCGGACAATGCACTCCACCGTGGGCCTGACGCCCGACAACGACGACTTCTTCGGGGGCGTACGCGAAGCCGAGGACGGAATGCGGCGCCGCTCGCAGTAGGCCAGAGGCCATATGGGCTTGAGGTCGCTCGAACTCAGGGCAGGGAACTCACGGCAGGATGGTGTGACTTCCCACCCGATGCCAGATGATGTGACGCTTCCCTTCGACGACCGGGTGGCCCATCGAGAACAGGGCACGCCCGTCCGGGGCCCACGTCATCTCGAACAAGCCGGGGGCACCCCGGACGGCCTTGACCCGCAGGCCTGGTCGGAATCTGTGGGTTGAATCACGTTCCATCGCCAAGAGGTCAAGGATGAACTCGCGTCGTTTGGTGTCGAAGCGGACTTGGTCGGCGAGCGTCAGCAGCCTGAAGTCACGCCAGAACGCGGCTGTCTCGTCGTGCGTGGGCACGCTCGCGGACTGTGCTCAGTCGGCTGGCAGTTCGGAGCGACGGCGCTGCATCGCTGCGAGCAGTTCTTCGTCGCTGTGGTAGCGGGCAGCAACAGCGTCATCGGGTGCTGACTCGTGCAGACCTGTACTCGCATCGAGATCGGCGAGGGTCGGTGAGTCGTGCACAGCGTCTTCGCTCACCTTTGCGGAACCTGTGATGCTCATCTCGTTGCCTCTCATGACGGCACTGCCCGCAGCGTCCCGTGAACGCATCTTGAGGTTATCTCGACGGAGCTGCGCCTCGGCCGACGCGACGGTGCGCCGGCTGGTCCCGGCGCTCGCGGTCGGTGCCGCGGCGACCGGGTGAGCCCGGCGGTGCTTGGAGGCTGGACAGTACGATCCGCTGCGGGGACCGACCTGGAGGGGAACGTGGACGTCGACTATCCGATCATCTCGGCCGACTCGCACATTGCGGAGGCACGCAACACCTACGTCGACTACATCGACCCCAAGTGGCGCGATGTGGCGCCCCGGGTCGAGTGGACCGAAGAGCGCGGCGACGTGTACGTCATCGACGGCATGAAGCGCACGATCGACATGGGCCTCATCGCTGCCGCAGGACAGAAGCCCGAGGAGCTCAAGCGCAGTGCGGCGTACGAGGAACTGCCCATCAGCAGCTACGACCCAACCACGCGGACTGCTGACCAGGACCGAGACGGCGTGTCGGCAGAGGTGATCTACCCGTCGGTGGGCATGGTGCTGTGCAACCACTCCGATCCCGATTACAAGAAGGCGGCCATGGACGCCTACAACCGGTGGATCGCCGACTACTGCTCGGTGGACACCGACCGGCTGCTGGCAGTAGGGCAGACGGCACTCCGCTCGGTGGAAGAGGCCATCAGCGACATCGAGGCCATGGCCGAGGCGGGCATGCGCGGCGTGATGATGTCGGGCAACCCCCATACCGAGTTCGACTTCGACGACCCCCGCTGGGACCCGTTCTGGCAGGCCGCCGTCGACCTCAACCTGCCGGTGTCGTGGCACATCCTCACCAGCCGCGGTCAAGGCCGGCCGAGGGGTCCGAAGGCGAACGCCTTCATGACCATCATCCGGGCCAACCAGGACATCATGGGCACGCTGGTGTTCGGCGGTGTTTTCGAGCGCAATCCCGGTTTGCGGGTGGTCTGCGTCGAGGCCGATGCCGGCTGGGTGCCGCACTACATGTACCGGATGGACCATGCCTACAAGCGCCACCGGTACTGGCTGCCGCCCGGCCAGGAGCTGTCCAAGCTGCCCAGCGAGTACTTCAGCGAGCACATCTACACGACGTTCCAGGACGACTGGGTTGCGTTCAAGATGGTGAACGACGTCAACCACAAGCGACTGCTGTGGGCCAACGATTTCCCGCACTCCGACAGCACCTGGCCGTGGAGCCAGGAGCTGCTCGACGAGCACTCGGCCAATCTGACGCCCGAGCAGCAGCAGGACATCCTCTGCAACAACTCGGCCGAGCTGTACGACATCGACTTGTCGAAGCTGCCTGTCGGTGGCGACCGTCTGGCCGCCAGCGCAGCCTGACTCCGGCGCTCGATTCCGCCGTCGGAACAGAGAAATCGACAGCGCTCCGAGTCGCCGCGCATCGGGACCATCCGCGTCCCGAACCGCATCAGGCCGACAGGTACCGTGGGCCATGCGCGCTGCGAGCGCCTGCTAGCGGCGTACCAGCGAGGAGCCACCACCTATGCAGAGCCACGAAGTCGACTACGAGATCTTCGGCGACGACATGCAGTTCGTCGAGGTCGAACTGGATCCGGGCGAGACCGTTGTCGGCGAGGCCGGCACGATGATGTTCATCGAAGACGGCATCACGTTCGAATCGGTCATGGGCGATGGCTCCCAACCAGACTCAGGCATGTGGGGCAAGCTCAAGGGCGCCGGCAAGCGGGTCATATCCGGTGAGTCGCTGTTCCTCACCCACTTCACCAACACCGATGCCGGCGGCAAGGCGAAAGTCGGATTCGCTGCGGGATATCCGGGCAAGATCATCCCGGTCGACCTGGCGCAGATGGGGGGCGAGATCATCGCCCAGCGAGACGCCTTCCTGTGCGCGGCGCTCGGCACCAAGCTCGACATCGCCTGGCAGCGCGGCATTGGCACGGGCCTGTTCGGCGGAGAGGGCTTCATCCTTCAGCGCCTGTCGGGAGACGGGATGGCATTCCTGCACGCCGGCGGCTCGATCAAGGCCGTGCAGCTGAACAACCAGACCGTGAGGCTCGACACCGGCTGCCTCGTGGCATTGCAACCCTCGCTGCACTACACGATCGAGCGCGCGGGCAACCTCAAGTCGATGTTCTTCGGCGGGGAAGGACTGTTCCTGGCGACCGTGTCGGGCACCGGCTGGGTGTGGCTGCAGTCGTTGCCGTTCGAGCGGCTGTCGTCGCGTGTGCTGGCCAACGCCGCCGGTCCCATGTCGGACGACTCCCGCGGCCTGCTCTCGGGACTGCTCGAGCGAAACTGACAGCCTTGCGACCCGACCCGCGGGCGCGCCCGATTGGTGCGGGCAGTTGGCAGAACAACCAGACGCGGCCAGCCGACCCAGCCATACAGTCATGGCTATGCAGCTGACCTCGAGTCGCATCAGCGTCGACGATCTCTCCGAGGCCCAGGAGGCCTACCACGCCCGCGGGTGGACCGACGGCCTGCCCGTGGTGCCGCCCACCGACGACGCCGTGACGGCGTGTCTGGAGTGGGCGATGCTGCCGCCCGATCACCTCATCGGCATCGAGCCAGTGCGGGCGCGGGCCATCACCGCGGAGAAGGCGGCCGTCAATGCCGTCATGGCGGGCTGCCTGCCGCCGCACTTCCCGGTTGTCGTGACCGCGCTCACGGCCCTGCTTCAGCCCGAATTCGGACTGCACGGGCCCACGGCTTCAACCGGCGGTTGTGCGCTGCTGCTGATCGTGAATGGCCCCATCCGGCACGAGCTGGCGATGGACGCCACCTTCAGCGTGCTCGGGGGAGCCGACCGGTCGCGCGCGGTCATCGCACGGGCAGTGCGGTTGGTGCTCGCCAACGTGCTCGACGTGAAGCCCGGCGGCATCGACCGCTCCACGCTCGGTCACCCCGGCAAGCTCGGCTACTGCATCGCCGAGGACGAGGAGGCCACGGGCTGGGTCTCGCTCGGCGACCAGCGGCTCGGCACCGCGCCCGCCGAGCGGGGCCAGCTGTCATCGGTGACAGCGGTGGCCTCGATGGCGCCCCGGCAGGTCATGAACGAATGGACCACCGACCCCACCGAGCTCTGCGAGACCCTGGCAGCGGAGATTCGGGCCAACCAGCTCAACTACTCCATCTGGCCCGGCAACTACGTGGTCGTGCTGCCCCCGCAGCTGCGAACGCACTTCGACGCAGCCGGCTGGACCAAGGATGACATTGCTGCCTGCGTGTATGAGCGAGCACGCGTGCGCCGGGGCGATTGGGCGGCCGTCGGCAAGGGAGCTGTCGTCAAGGACCGGGCCGAGCGCAGCTACCCCGCGCTGGAGTCGCCCGACGACCTGCTGATCGTTGGCGCTGGCGGCCCGGCAGGCGGTTTCGCAGCCGTCATCCCGCCGTGGCTCGGCACGCGCAGCCACGCAGCCACGGTGGCCGTGGGCGCCTGCGTGGATTGCGAGATCAGCTAGCGCGACGAGCCGTCGGTGGCGAGGCGGAACCTCGACACCCTCGGCGTGTGCGTCCTGCTTGGAGCCTGCTGCGCTCAGCCGCGAGTGAACGCCACCGCACGCTTCGTCGCGCAAGACTCCGAATATGGACAAGAACCACAGTTCGCACCAGCCGCAGACTGTGCACGATGGCCTGCTGGCGGAGCTGCCCGATGAGTACCTGGCCTCGGTCGAGGACTATCACCGGCTGGCGTATGCCGTGGTGGGCGAAGCGCGCCGGGTGGCGACCGGCAGGTTCGGGTTGCGCAGCCTGGACGCGGGTTTCGGCACGCCCGTCTTCGAGGTGACGATGGGCCGCGCCGGCGAGATGGAGTGCCAAGTGTGGGTCAGCGGCGACGAGCTGTTTGCCACCGAAGGCGGCGCCCTTCGCAGTGCCCACATCACGACGCTGGCGACAGCAGCGAGTTTCGCCGGCGTGTCACCGGGCACCGAGGCGCGCGAGCACGACAGTCCAGAGCTTGGCGACGTCGATCGCTGGCTGCGGGTGAGCCCCGAGATGGGAGCGCACCTCACTGCGTGGTTCCGGCTCGGCAAGCAGGCCCTCGGGCAGCTGCACGAGCTGCCCGGTGCAGTGGAGCCCGACGAGATCCAGCTATGGCCGGGGCACTTCGACATCGCAACGGCCATCGGCAACGCTGATGCCGGCACGCGGGCCACCTATGGCCTGTCGCCCGGCGACGCTGCGCACCCATTCCCGTATGCCTACGTGGGGCCCTGGGGCGAGGTGGATCGCAGCGATCCGTACTGGAACGACGATGCCTTTGGCGGGGCGTCGCTGCCGTATGCAGAGATCATCGCTGCGGCAGACCCCGCCAGCGCCGTGTTTGAGTTCCTGTACGCCGGTTTCGACAACATCAATGGCTGAGATACTGGGTCTCGGCCACGACGCCAGGGAGGACAGCGTGGAACTGCTGGACCCGACACACGAGCAGGATCCCGCCGGGTTTGTAGCCCCGGCGCGCCTCACCAGCCTGAAGGGCGCCACGATCGGCGTGATCTCCAACGGCAAGGAGAACACCAAGCCGTTCTTCGACCATGTCGAGCGCCTGCTGCGTGATCGCCATGGCGTGGCCAAGGTGATCCGGCGGATCAAGACCAACTACAGCGCTCCGGCGCAGCACGAGCTGCTGGCCGAAGCGATGGGCTGGGACGCGGTGCTCGCAGGCGTCGGCGATTGAGGCAGCTGCTCGTCGTGCAGTCTGCACGACGCCGTCGCCGCCGAACGGGTCGGCGTGCCCGCGATCAGCGTGATGACCAGCGCGTTCATCGATGCCGCCGAGCTGATGGCCCGGGTGCAGGGCGTGCCCCACCACCCATTCACCGTGATCGAGCACCCCATCGCCAGCGCTGATGCAGCAGGGCTCGAAGACCGAGCCGAAACGGCGGTGGAGCAGGCCGTCAGGGTGCTGGTGGCGCACTAGCTTCTGGCTGCGCCCGCGGAACGGCGGATCGCACCGATAAGCGCTCCGGCCGATGCGCCGGTATCCCGAATTCAGGAGTACATCGCGATGGTGAACCCAATTCCCGACGACTACCCGCGCATCTCGGCCTCGATGAGCATCGACGGCGCGGCAGACGCCATCGCGTTCTACACCGAGGTTCTCGGCATGACCGAGCGGATGCGCATCGACATGGGCGGCAGGATCGGCCATTCCGAGTTGGAGCTGGGCGACTCGCTCATCATGGTGGCCGACGAATTCCCCGAGATGGAGTTCCACTCGCCCAAGCACTATGGCGGGTCACCCGTACAGATGAGCGTGTACGTGGAGGACGTCGACGCCACGTTTGCGGCGGCGCTCGCAGCGGGAGCCACCGAGGTGCGGCCCGTTGTGGACCAGTTCTACGGCGACCGCTCGGGCATGATCGAGGACCCGTGGGGCCATCGCTGGAACCTCACCACCCACATCGAAGACATCGATCCCGAGGAGATGGCGCGCCGCTCGGAAGCCGCCATGGCCGAGATGGCTGACGGCTGACAAGAGCCGACCAAGCCCACTCGGGATCTCACGCCGGAGTCTGGATCAGCCGCGACACGACGGCTCGGTCGTCATGGCGCGCCGATGCCCGACGTGCCCTGCTGCGTGAATCAATCCTCTGACGCGGCAGTGCGCCACCCGACAACTGCCGCGGGCGCTGCGGAGACGGCGAAGAGCGCCGCGGCAATGGCGAGCGCGAACGGCACCGAGACGAACTGCGCCGCCGTTCCCAGCGCCAGACCGATGGACACTTCTCCCATCGCCTGGGATTGCCCGACGAACGAGACCACTGTGGCGCGAACTGACGAGTCGGCATGCCGATTCGCCATCGCCTCGGTCAGCGAATATGCCGTCTCGCCCGCCACGTCGAGGACTGCCCAGCCGATGAGCGCCACCGTGAACCACGGGCTCAGCGCCAACGCCAGAGCGCCTGCTGCGGCGACTGTTAGGAATCGCGCCAGCAGGAAGGCATCCCGCTGAGCGCTTCGCTGGTCAGCCTGGGAGCGCTCGAGGTGACGGCGCAGCCACGTCATCATCGGGATCGCCAGGGCGGACATCACGAACCACGTTGCGCCGAAGAACAGCACGGCCTCCCGCCCGCCCAGCTCGGTGAGACCGAGTTCGAACAGCCGCAAGACCGAAAGTCGATCGTTGGCTTCCCACGCTCCGGCGGCGACTGTGGCCGAGAGGGTCACCGCCAGTAGGGATGGATTGCGGCGGACGAGCCGTGCGCCTCGCTTCCAGAGGGCGATCGCGTCCTTCCACGCGCTCGTGCGCGCTGGCCGGGGTGCGCCGCTGGCCCGGCGGCGGGGCGACTCGAAGCCGGCTTCGGGCATCGTGACGGCCAGGTATCCGGCCGCCGCGATCGCAAGCAGGCCCATCACGGCCATCGACCCCCGAACCGACCACGCACCCATTGCGGTGGCGGCGACCAGGCCCACCATGACGCCCACCGACCGGAAGACGGCATGGCGCACGATGAGCCCGTCCACCTGGCGGCTGGGATCGCTGCCGGCCGCGCCGCCGGCTTCAGCACCGGAGTCGTCGCCCGCGGTCGAAGGCTCGACCGGCATCACCGCGGCACTGCGATGCGAATGCGATGCGTGATGGGCAATCTCGTCGGTCATCCACGCCGTGGCAGCGCCGCTCTGCAGCGTCCAGCCGACGCCCCACAGCACCTGCCAGATGACGAGCACGCCGAATAGCTCTGTCACCGGGGTCAACGCCATCGCCAAGCCCATCACGACGTACGCCGCCACCACCGAGTACTTGCGGCTGTACAGGTCGGCGACCACGCCGGTCGGCGTCTCGGTGACCAGAATCGACAGCACCAGCGCAGTGCCCAGCACCGCAAGCCGGAATGGGGACAGCCGCAAGTCGACCACCCACCACACCATCGCCGGCAGGCCCCACGAGAAGGCCAAGCCCTGTACGCCCCCCGTCAGCAGAAAGAGCCGATCAGGCCGATGCCGCACAACGCCGCAGCCTATGGACGCCCGATAGGGCAAGATTCACCCGGCTCGGCAGCAGCTTTTGTCGGCGAGTCGCGAACTGAGAGCGTTGAGGAGACCTATCTCATGAATACAACCGGAACAGCACAGCACCGCATCGACGGGGCGACGACTGCGTCGACACCGGGAGGCTGCGCCGACGAAGCAGCGCAGTTCGAGGAGATGGGGCTGTCGGCGGCGTGGTCGTTCGAGGCGTCCCACGATCCGTTCCTGCCGTTGGCGCTGGCAGCAGAGCGCACCGAGAGCATCGAGCTCGGCACAGCGATTGCCGTGGCCTTCGCCCGCAACCCGATGACATGCGCCGTCACCGCGTGGGACCTGCAGCGCCACAGCGGCGGCCGTTTCATCCTGGGGCTCGGCACGCAGATCAAGCCCCACATCACCAAGCGCTACAGCGAGCAGTGGTCACGCCCTGCCGAGCGGATGCGTGAGTACATCGAGGCGGTGCGGGCCATCTGGCACACCTTCGAGACCGGCGAGCGGCTCAACCACCGGGGCGAGTTCTACACCCACACCCTGATGACGCCGTTCTTCAATCCGGGCCCGATCGGCATGGCACCACCGGCGATCTACGTGGCCGGCGTCGGTCCCCGCATGGTCGAGGTGATCGGTGCGGCGGCGGACGGATTCTTCGTGCATCCGTTCCACACCGCCCAGTTCATGACCGATGTCACCCTCCCGGCCATGGCGGCCGGCGCCGAATCGGCCGGACGCGATGTCGGCGACGTCACCGTTGCCTGTCTGACCATCATCGCGATGGGCGAGAACGACGAGCAGATCGACAAGGCGCGCCGCTCCGCCGCAGGCCAGCTTGCGTTCTACGGATCGACACCGGCCTATGCGGGTGCGCTCGACCACCACGGTTACGGCGAGCTGCAGCCACGCCTGAACACGCTGTCCAAGCAGGGCGACTGGCGCGAGATGAGCGACCTCATCGACGATGATCTGCTGGATCTCGTCGTGGTGTCAGGCACACCGTCGGAGGTGGGTGCGCAAGTCGCCGAACGCAACACCTTCGCCGACCGCACGACGATGATGTTCTACGGACCGACACCCACCAACGACGCCATCGCCGAAGCCGTAGCAGCCGCCGGCAACGCATGAACCAACCGGCCGATGTGCCCTCCGGCCTGCGGCGGCGCGAGGACGGAACGCTGGCCTGCTGGTGGGGCGAAGGCCACGACGATTATGAGGCCTACCACGACACCGAGTGGGGCATGCCGGTCACCGACGACGTGCGCCTCTACGAGAAGATGTGCCTCGAGGGCTTCCAATCGGGACTGTCATGGCTGACGATCCTGCGCAAGCGCGAGAACTTCCGGGCCGCGTTCTGCGGGTTTGACTTCGAGATTGTGGCGGGCTTCGGCGACGCCGATGTCGAGCGACTCCTCGGCGATGCCGGCATCGTGCGTCACCGCGGCAAGATTGAGGCCACCATCAACAACGCCCGGGCTGCGCTCGACACCATCGAAGTGCACGGCAGCTTGGCGGCATTCTTCTGGTCGTTCGAACCCCAGCCAGAGGATCGGCCGGCAGTCATCGACTACCGCACACTCGCCTCGATGCCGTCAACGCCTGAATCGACCGCCCTCAGCAAGGCACTGCGCAAGCTGGGCTGGCGGTTCGTCGGCCCCACCACCTGCTACGCCCTGATGCAGGCGTCGGGCATCGTCAACGACCACCTCGAAGGCTGCCACCGCCGGCCAATCATCGAAGCCGCCCGCGCAGAGCTGATCCGACCGTGAATCGTGTCGGCCGGCGAGGAATCAAGCGCCGATGGCGATGACGCCGTCCTCGGTGGCGAGGTGGGTCATCGACACGTCATGGGGTTCACACGGAAGCCGTTCGAAGACGATGTCGCGGCACGCGACCCCGACCCGCGGGCAGTCCTCGGGCAGCCGGGCCAGCAGTTCGTCGAAATAGCCCACGCCGTGGCCCAGTCGTGTGCCGTGGCGGTCGAAGGCCACGCCGGGCACCAGCGCCAGCGAGATGTGGCGGGGCTGCAGCTCGAACGCATCCGCGGTGGGCTGGGGGAAGCCGTAGCGGTGCTGTTCCATGGCACCGATCGCCGGGTGCAGCGTGAGCGGGCCGTCCGGGGGAGTGCGCGTCACGGCAAAGCGCTGCCAGCCGACGGCGTCGGCCAGCCCGTCGAGCGACAGCTCATTCGCCATTGCCCGGTAGAAGAGGATCAGATTGGCCCGCGAGGGCACCGGCCCGCCGGCGACCGCAGTCGAGCCTTTGTCGAACG
Source organism: Candidatus Poriferisodalis sp. (assembly GCF_965204195.1). Classification (GTDB taxonomy): domain Bacteria; phylum Actinomycetota; class Acidimicrobiia; order Acidimicrobiales; family Poriferisodalaceae; genus Poriferisodalis. Next base: position 3,172,767 of record NZ_OZ241975.1, on the reverse strand, counting down.
CCTCGATGAACGCTCGCAGGCCCGCTACGACGGCGGCGGTCGACGCTGCTGTGACCGGCTGGCGGTGTTCTCGGATCCACTGGCGCCAAGCGTCCTTCGAAGTCCCAGGCCCGGGCTCGCCGCTCATCTCAACGACGCTAGGTGTCTCGCGCCCGCGGCCATACAATTCGCGTCGTGGGGATTGGGGAGGTGACGCTCCCGCCGCTGTACGACCGGCCGCCTCGCCCCTTCGCGATGGCGCGCTGGACGATCACCAAGTTCCTGTGGTGGCAGGGCGGCCTGTGGATCGCCGTCGGCATCGTGACATGGAACTGGCTCACGCCGCCGCTCGAGAGCTTCGCGTCGCCCGCGGCGTGGGCCGTCGCAGCGGTGTACCTGCGCAACGTGGCGCTCATGATTGCTGTGGTCGGCGGCCTGCACTGGTGGCTGTTCATCCGGCGCAGCCAGGGAACCCAGCACAAGTACGACGAGCGCTGGCTGTCGGTCGGGCGCCGCCCGTTCCTGTTCCGCAACCAGACACGTGACAACGTGTTCTGGTCGCTCGCCAGTGCATGCTCCATCGCAGCGCTGTACGAGACGCTGATCCTGTGGTTGTATGCCAACGACCTCATCTGGACCGTTCCCACGAGCGGCAGCCTCGGGGCTGGTGCCTACACCGCAGCGCTGACGCTCGCCGTCTTCCCGCTGGGGTCGATCCACTTCTATGGCACCCACCGGCTGCTGCACACCCGGTTCCTGTACCGCTGGGCGCACTCGCTGCACCACCGCAACGTCAACATCGGGCCGTGGTCGGGTGTGTCGATGCACCCGATCGAACACCTGCTGTACCTGTCGGTGCCGTTCTTGTTCCTTGTGATCCCCGGCAACCCGTACCTGGTGACGCTGGCGACGACCTACTTCTTGCTGTCACCGGCAGCGTCGCACTCGGGCTTCGACCGCTTCGTCGTCGTCGGCGGTCGCACCGTGGCAGGCGGGGATCGCTTCCACACGCTCCACCACCGGTACTTCGACTGCAACTACGGAACCGCGCTGGTACCGCTCGACAAGTGGTTCGGCACCTTTCACGACGGCAGTGACGAAGCCACCGACCGCATCGTCGAGCGCCGCCGCAGCGAAATTCGTTCGTAGTTCGGCGCAACCGGTTCGTATGGTGATCCGTGAGGCGGGTCGCTGTCACGACATTGACAGGCCAGCGCAGCGACCTGCCTCACTTGTCGGATCCGAGACACCACGGTACCACGCTCCGGCACCGAGCCGTCCGGCGCATTACGTCGATGTCTCGCTAGGCGGCGAGTTTCAGGCGATGGTCTCTGGTTCGGTGGTGACGAGCAGTTCGGCGACCGATGCGGTGTTTGGCAGCCGCAGGATCGTGGCCAGAGCCTGGGCCAGATCGTCGGCTTGGATCATGATCGACGGGTCCACGCCGAAACCCGATGTCATGTCGGTCTGTACGTAGCCGGGACATACGGCCGTGCAGCGGATCCCGTCAGGAAACGTGAGGTGCCGGACCGAGTGATGCAGCGCCATCGCGGCGTGCTTGCTCATGGCATAACCGGGCGCGAAGGTGCCTCGCACTCGCTTGCCCGACATCGAGATCACGTTCACGATGCGGCCCTCGCCGCTGCGGCGCAGGTGGTCGAGCGTGGCGCGCAGCATGCGGAACGGCCCCTTGGCGTTGACCTCCCACATCTCGTCGAGCATGTCCTCGGTCAACTCTTCGAACACATCGGTATGGGCGACGCCGGCGTTGTTCACGAGGCAGTCGATCCGGCCGTGTGCCGCAATCGTCTCGGCGGTCCAGCGCTCGGCTGCATCGAGGTCGGTCGCGTCGTAGCGGTGCAGGGTGACGGCCGGTCCGCCGTCGTGCCGCCTGCTGCCGTCGCTCCGCCGAGCAGCGTCGTCGGCATCGCCGCTGACATCGGTTCGGTACACAGCCGCCGAAGCCTCGAGCGCGGCCATATCGCGAGCGCCCAGCGACAACGCCCAGCCGTCGGCATGCAGTGCCGCGGCGATGGACTCGCCGATGCCGCGATTCGCACCGCTGATCATCGCCACGCAGCCGGTGATGTCTCGCATCTTGCGCTCCCCGCGAGCGGCACCCGTCGCCGGACGCGCTGTTGTGCCGCAACCGTAGGCACGGCAGGCCGTTCGCCGCACCTTCCCACCTCCCGATCGGCTGCCGTGCGACGGCTGGCATCTCGCCGTAAGCACCCTGAAGCTGCGGCACGGCCCCCGCTAGCGTTCCGGGGCGGTGCCGCGGTACACGCCGCCAGCCGATCCGGAGGCCAGGTCGATGGTGCAGAGTTTGTCGGAGGGCGGCGAGGCATCTGCATACCTCCCGGGTTCGCCCGAACGCGAGGAACTGGCACGCCGCACCATCGGGGTCCTGCAGCTCGGGGTGATACCCGGCGGGCTGGCCATGACGGCGTCGTTCGCGGCGGCTACCTTGCTCGCCGACCAGATGACCGGCAGCGAGACCAAGGCCTCGCTGGCCGCCGTGTGCCTCAGCATCGGCGGCACCCTCGCAGGCATCCCGCTGGCTGCACTGATGGCCCGCCACGGCCGCCGGACTGGCCTGGGCGTCGGCTACCTGATCGGCGCAGCAGGCGCCACACTCGCCTTGCTGTCCGCGTTCGCCGGCAGGTACTCGATGCTCGTTGGGGGCATGGTGCTGATCGGCACCGGACAAGCGGCGAACCTGGCTTCTCGCTACGCAGGCGCCGATCTGGCCACCGACGAGAACCGGGCTCGCTCGATCAGCCTGGTGCTGTGGGCAAGCACGGTCGGCTCGGTCTTGGGACCCATGGCGGGGCTCGGTCTCAAGCACTTCTTCGCCGATACCGAGGGGCTCAGCGGGTTTGCATTGCCGTACGCGTTGGCGCTCGGACTGTTCCTGCTCGCTGCGGCCAACATCTTGCTCCGGCTCCGGCCCGATCCGCTGCATGTGGTGGCCGCCGATGCCGGCTCGACAGGCATCAAGCTGCCGAGCTTGGCCGAGGCCGGCCGCATCTTGGCCCATCCCGTGGCGTCCATTGCGCTCATCGCGATGATGCTGTCCCAAGCCGTGATGGTGGGCGTGATGACGGTGTCGCCCATTCACATGTCCCATGGCGACCAGAACCCGCTGATCATCGGCATCATGCTCTCGCTGCACATCACCGGGATGTTCGCCTTCTCGCCGTATGTGGGCTGGCTGGTGGACCGAGTCGGCGGCCAGATCATCATCGTCGCGGGTGCGCTCGTGCTCACGGTCGGCGCTGTCATCGCCGCCAACACCGACGCCGAACATGCCACCGGTCTGCTGTTGGGGCTGTTTCTCATCGGCATCGGCTGGAGCTGCTGCGTAGTGTCCGCCAGCTCGCTGCTGACGTCGTCGTTCCCGGTGGAACGCCGCGTCAGCGTGCAGGCCACCGCGGACGTGCTGATGACCGCACTCGGTGCTGCCGCCGGCGTGAGTTCAGGCTTGGCGGTAGAGCACCGCTCCTATGCCGATCTGGCGAGCTGGGGAGCGTGGGTGGCTGTAGCGCTCGGCATAGCGGCCGTCGTGATGCTGGTGCGCAACTTCCGGGTCACTCGGCGCTTCACGGCTTGATCAGCCGCTCGGCTTGCAACACCGTCCAGAGCGGGTCAGAACAGGCCGTTGAGGCAGGCGGTCAGCTTGGTGTCGGCCGTGGGCGGCTGGGCAGTGATGCGTGACAGGAACGACACCGAGACGAAGTCGTCCATGACGGCGCCGGTGTCGACCTCGGTGGGCATGTCGACGGCGTCGCCCCACTCCATGGCGACCCGGAACGCGTCAGCGTTGTCGGGATGCGGCTCAAGGCTCACCGAGGTGATCGAACGCGGCGGCAGGGTGCCCACCTCGGTGAACCGCCAGCCCTTCATGTCGGCGACTTCACGATTCGGCACATTGAGGTTGACTGCCCACGCCGATTCGTGTTCGTCGGCCAGCAGACCGCTGAGCACGACGCTGGCGACCTCGGCCGCCGAATGCCACTTCTGGTCGGCGATGGCGTCTTCCCAGCCTTGGCCCTCAACCCCGAATCCCTCGACGGTCTGACTGACCGCCAAACCCGGGATGTTGCCGTTGCGACCGGTCAGCACAGCACCGACAGTGCCCGAGTGATACACAGACCGGCCGACATTCGCGCCCGGATTGATCCCCGACACCACCAAGTCCACCGGGCCGAAGGCACCCAGCCGGGCGAACATCACGCACAACGCTGGCGCCCCCGAGACCGCCCAGGCATCGGTGACGCCTTCGAAGCGCACCTTGTGGACTTCGGGATCCATGAGATGCAGCGGACCGATCGCAGCGCCTGCGCCTGAGTATTCGGAATCTGGCGCCACGACAACCACATCGCCGTGAGCGGTCATAGCGCTCGCGAGGACGTGCAGCCCCTCCGACTCGATGCCGTCATCGTTGGTCACCAGGATCCGCACCGTGTCGAAGGTACTGCCCGCAGGTGACGTATCGACGTATGGCTCCCGAACGGAAAGTGTCGGTGCCGTGGCAAGCTGTCTCGCTGTGAAGGAGTGGGCTGAAACGGGCTCGTCTGCGACTGAGCGGGGCAGCGGGCGCCAGTTGCGCGTCCTGCACACATCCGATGTGCACATCGGGCATGTACGCGGGCCGCACGGCAGTCACCGGGACATATGCCAGTGCCCTATCCATGCCCTCGCGGCAACCGCGGTCGCCCATGCGGCCGACATCTTGCTGATCGCGGGCGACCTGTTCGACCACGCTCGGCTGAAACGGTCCGATGTCGCGCACACCATGGAGCTGCTGGGCGGCGTCGATGCGTCGGTTGTCATCATCCCCGGGAACCACGATGTCCATGACGAGCAGTCGCTGTGGGGTACCCATGCCGACCACGAGCACCGGCTCGAGGTCACCGGCGCCGGCGTGATCTTCCTCGACGACCCCGAGGGAGCGACGCTGCATTTCGGCGAGCACGACCTGACGCTGTGGGGCCGGGCGATGGACCTGCACCACTCCGAGTACCGGCCCCTTGCTGGCGTGCCGGCACGCCCCGACGACGGCTGGTTCATCGCCGCCGGGCACGGGCACTTCCAGCGCAACGCCGACGATGCGCACCGATCATCGCCGATCGCCGCCGAAGAGATCGAGGCCACCGGAGCCGACTACGTGGCTCTCGGGCACTGGCATGTGACGACCGATGTCTCGGTCGGCGACGTCGTCGCTTGGTACCCGGGGGCACCCATGGGCGTCCCGTCGAATGGCACTGCCTCGCTCGTCACGTTCTCGCAGAGTGCTGACGGCGCTGACCGCTCGGTCGCTGTATCACATGTGCCCGTGGCTGCGCCTCTCGACGGCTGCGCCTAGCCGGTCCGCGCCCGATCCGCGAGGCAAAGCCCCGGGCCGAAGCGAGCTAGAGCGGCAAGCGTAGGGTGCCGCCGTGGTCTAAGCGAGCGGGAGCGATGGGGGCCGCAGGTACCGACCGCTGAGTCGTCTACAAGCTGGCAGTGGCGCGGTCGATGCGTCGTTGCAGCACCTCGCATTCGGACATGTGGCGCATCGCATCGGACTTGGCGGTGCCGTAGTCCTCGGCGACCTGGCGCGCTCGTTCGGGGTCGTCGTAGGTCTCGGGCTCGCCGAGCAGTGCTTGCAGTTGCGCGACGCGGTGCTCGGCGGCTTCCCAGGCTCGCTCGGCCGCAGCCAGTTCCCTGCGCATGGAAGCGGTCGCTTCGTGGACGGCCTGGCGCTTGCTGGCCCCCTCGCGACGGCGCTCAGCAGCGGCAGCCCGCGACGTCGTTGCTCCCGTGCCGGCGCCCCGGCCATCAGTGTGCTGGCTGCTCGTGCCTCTGCTGCTCGTGTGCTGGCTGCCGGTGCCGCCGGTGCTCCCCGCAGTGCTGCCACCAGCGGTCCGTCTCGTGCTCAGCCCGGGTGGTCGCAGCAGATCCTCGTCGACGCCGGGGTGCAGGGTGGCGGTGCCGTCACGCACCACGATCAGCGAGTCGGCCACGCTGCGGATGAGGTGGCGGTCGTGGGTCACCAGCAGCACTGTGCCGGGGTATACCGACAGCGCATCCTCCAGCAGATCGCAGCTCGGCAGATCGAGATGGTTGGTGGGCTCGTCGAGCACCAGCAGGTTCACCGGGTTCGCCATCGTGATGCCGAGTGCCAGCCGGGTGCGCTCGCCGCCGGAGAGATCCGCCACCTTGCGGTCTGCAGCGTCGCCGGGAAATCCGAACCCGCCGAGCATCGTGCGCACATTCCGCCCGGGCTGATCGCCCACTGAGGCGGTGAACTCCTCCACCACCGACCGTCGTGGATCCATGACCTCGGCAAGGTGCTGAGCGAATGTGGCCATGTCCACATTGCGGCCGCGGTGCAGCTCGCCGCCGAGAATGCCCAATTCGCCCTGCAACACTCGCAGCAGCGTCGTCTTGCCCGCGCCATTCGGACCGACAACTCCCACCTTGGCGCCGCGTTCGATGACGAGATCCACGCCTTCGAGCACCGGAGCGTCGCCGTCGGCGTATCCCACCGAAGCGTCGATCATCTCCACGACGACCCGCGACGAGCGCCGCGGCGTGCCGAATCCGAAGCGGGCCGCCAGCTCCTTGCGGCTCGGCACCTCGACTGGCGCCAGCTTCTCCAGTGCCTTGATCCGGCTCTGCACCTGCCGAGCTTTCGTGGCCTTGTAGCGGAACCGCTCGATGAATCGCTCCGTGTGAGCCCGCCTGCGAGCTTGCTGAGCCGCAGCCGCCTCGGCAGCCGCTATCCGCTCCTCGCGGGCGACAACGAATTCGGCGAAGCCGCCGACGTGCTCGTGCACCGTCGTGCCGTCCATCTCGATCACGCGGTTGGCAACTGCGTCGATGAAGTCACGGTCATGGCTGACGAACAGCAGCCCGCCCTCCCACGACGCAAGCTGGTCCTCCAACCAGGCCACTGAGTCGACGTCGAGGTGGTTCGTGGGCTCGTCAGCCAGCAGCACATCGGGTTTTGCCAGCAGCAGCTGTGCGAGAGCGACCCGCATCCGCCAGCCACCCGACAGCTGCGCCACCGGCCGCTGCGCATCATCGGCTGCAAAGCCCAAGCCGGCGAGCACCCGGTGCGCATCCGCTTCGAAGCCGTAGCCGCCGATCTGGCGAAAGTGAGCCTCCAGCTCGCCGTAGCGGGCGAGCACCTCGTCGTGGTCGGCAGCGTCCACATCGGCCAGCCTCGCCTCGAGCGACCGAAGCTCGGCCGTCATAGCGGTGATGTCACCCGCCCCGGCCAGCGTCGCGTCGAGCACAGTGCCGTCGGCGATCTCGGTGAGTTCTTGGGGCAGGTAGCCGATCGTCAGCCCGCTTTGGCGGTGGACCGCGCCCTCATCCGGTTCATTGATGCCAGCCAGGATCTCCAGCAAGGTCGTCTTGCCGATCCCGTTCCCGCCCACCAGCGCCACGCGCCGGCCAGGCGACAGCTGCACGCTGACATCGGCAAACAGCCGCCGCGGCGGGTACGACTTGGCGAGCGAGGATGCCCACAGCACGGCCCGAGTCTGCCGCCGGACGGCGGCGCATCACCCGCTGCGGCAGTTGCGCCTGCCGCCAGGCCGCAAAGGGAAGCGCTCGTCTGCCGGCGGCGCCGGAAGACCGAGCCGCTAGACAAAGTGGGGAGCCACGTCGGCCATGAAGGCACGCAGCGCGTCGAGACGGCCCTCGATGCCGCCGCGCGCCACCGGGTCGAGCACGAAATGCGTCACGCCGGCCTCGGCAACTCGCCCGACACTGTCGATCATCTGCTCGGTGCTGCCGGCGATCGACACTTCGGGTTTCATTGCTGATGCCGGGTCGAGGTAGTAGCGCAGCGACAGCGTGATCTCGCTGCGGTCCCGGCCCTCGGCATCGCATGCCTCGCCCACCCCGCTCCAACCCGAAGCCACCTCGTCGACCGTCTCGAACGCCGCGTGGAAGCCGTGCCCATGGCGTGCCACCCGCCGGTAGGCAGCGGCCGTGTTGCCGCCGACCCACACCGGCACCGGGTCTTGCACCGGTTTGGGCTCGAAGCCCACGGCGGGGAACGAATAGAACTCGCCGTCGAAGCTCGGATCGTCCTCGGTGAACAGCGCGCGGAACACCTCGAGCTGCTCGTCAGAGCGCTTGCCACGGCGATCCCATGGCATGCCCAGCACTTCTGCTTCCTCGCGCATCCAGCCCACGCCCACGCCCAGGATCAGCCGGCCGTTCGAGAGCACGTCGATGGTTGCGAGACGCTTCGCCGTCTCCACTGGCGGCCGGTACGGCAGGATCAGCACGCTGAAGCCCAGCCGCAGGTTCTCGGTGACGGCGGCGACGAACAGCAGTGTGCCGATGGGGTCGAGCCATCCCGTCTTCGGCGGCGCCGGGAACGAGCCGTCGTCGGAGTACGGGTACTTCGACACCAGCTCGGCGGGCCAGCAGACATGGTCGGACGCCCAGCCCGAAGTGAATCCGAGCCGGTCGACCTCCTGAGCGAACGTGATGAGCCCGTCCCGTGATCCGATACGGCCCAAGTGCGGCAGAGTGACTCCCCATTCCATGGGCCGACACGCTATGCCGCTCGCGCCCCCGCCTGCCGGGTGCGCCCGTTGCGGAGACCGCAGGACCCTCGGCTCGGCGATTGTCACGCAATCGTCGTACCTGAGCTGAGAACGGCCCGGTGCGGCGCGATTACTCTCGCGCGCACCGCCGCAGCGGTCATGGGGAGACAGTCGGGGGCTACGGCTGCTGATTGTCGGCTTGCGACGCCGCGGTGGCTGCTGTTCCACCGAGGAGGGACCCATGCAACTATCCAAGAACCGCCTATTGCGCTTGCTAGCGCTGCTCTTCGCGTTCTCGCTCGTCGCGGCCGCCTGCGGTGGCGACGATGGCGACGACGACGCCGGCGAGACCCAGACCACCGAGGCCATGGCCGAGGAGGAAGCGGACGACCACGACGAGGACGACGGCCACGACCACGAAGAGGAGGAGATGGCCGCCGACGAGCCCGAGGAAGAGGCCGGCGGTCTCAGCCAGGACGTCATCGAGCAGGCCTCCGAAGAGGAGGAGATGGCTGACGAGGAGATGATGGACGACGAGGAGATGATGGAGTTTGACCGCTCCACCATGGAAGGCATCTTCGAAGAGGCCACCTTCCGTCGTGCGCAGGTCGTCGAGCGGATCACCGCGCAGATCGAGGCCGGCGAGTGGGGTGTAGGCGACGACAACATCCTGCGGGGCCCTGAAGGCTTCATGATCGACCTCAACGAGTGTCCCGACGACTGGTCGAACACCGAGGGCATCACCGACACCGAGATCCGTCTCGGCCAGACGGGCCCGCAGTCGGGCACCCTGGCGCTGTACGGCAACGCTCGCTTGGGCTGGCAGACCTACCTTCTGCATGTGAATGCCGAAGGCGGCGTCGCGGGCCGCGACGTGGTCATGAAGTCCTACGACGACGCATATGTGGCTGCACAAACCATCGAGTTCGTCGACGAGCTGATCGAGAACGACAACGTCTTCGCGATCCACACGCTGGGCTCGCCGAACACGCTGGCCGTGTACGACACGCTCAATGCCGAGTGCATCCCGCAGCCGTTCGTGTGGACGGGCCACCCGGCGTGGGGCGATCCCGAGGTGCACCCATGGACGACGGGCAGCATCCTGTCCTACTCCACTGAGGCCGTGCTGTGGGGCAACTGGATCAAGGACAACCTCGCCGATGAGCTGCCGGTCGTGGTGGCTGGCCTGGTGATGGACAACGACTTCGGCTTGGCCTACGAGCTGGGCTTCGAGGAGTACGCACACAACAACCCCGACGTGGTGTCGGAGTTCGTGCCGGTACGCCATGACCCTGCATCGCCGACGATCACCAACGAGATCACGACCATCGCTGCGAGCGATCCGGACGTCTACATCTCGATGACGGCGGGCAACGCATGCCTGCTGGCCATCCAGGAGGTCGCAGCGTCGGGTCTGAAGGATGACATTTCGGCAGCCTTCACACCGTCGGTGTGCAAGGCACCGGCGAGCTGGGTCTCCCCGGCAGGCGACGACGGCGACGGCTGGTACATCGTGGGCGGCGGTGTCAAAGACACCACCGACCCGGCGTTGATCGGCAGCGATGCGTTCATCGACTTCATCATCGAGAGCCTCGAGGCCAATGACCTCGATCCCACCATCTCGATGTTCGGCAACGGCTACATGCTGGGCTACCCGTACGTGGAGGCGCTGCGCATCGCCGCGGAGCTGCCTGCGAGTGCGAACAACCCGGCGGGCCTGAACCGGGCCAACTTCATCCTGGCCGTGCGGGCCATCGACATCCACCACCCGATCTTCCTGGACGGCATCACGTTCGCCATGAACGGCAACGCGGATGCCTTCCCGATTGAGGGCACGGATATCAGCCAGTACGACTCGTCCACGCACTCCTGGATCGTCTCGAACGTCATTGACGTGAATGGCGCTTCGGGCAACTGCGTCTGGGACAAGGACAACGGCGGCTGCCGCTAGGCAGGCGCATGGTCTGACTCGGGGCTGGCGTTAGGTCAGCGTCGAGCACCTGACTGAATCAGATAGGCGGCCGTCGCCGCCGGGAGCAATCTCGGCAGCGGCGGCCGCTTGTCGCGTTCGGGCTCCGTTGCCGATGGGCGGGGCAACGCGGCGTTCGGCCAGCGATTAGCTTCGGCGGAACTGTTGGGCGCCAGGGGATCGTTCGGCCGCTGGTGCGGAGACACATCAAGAGGGAGTACCCATGACCGGATCACACCGACGGCTGTGGCGCTTGCTGGCGCTGCTATTCGCGTTCTCGCTCATCGCAGCCGCATGCGGCGGCGGTGACAGCGACGATGCCGACGACGGCACAACCGACGCAGGCACGCAAACCGCCGAAGAGGACATGGCCGATGACGAGGCCATGGCTGACGAGGAGGAGATGGCCGACGAGGCTGAGCCGGAGGACGAAAGCTCCATCGGCGGCGGCATCACCCAGGAGGCGCTGGAAGACGACGCCGCCGAAGACGAGGGTGACATGGCCGATGAGGACATGGCCGACGACGGGATGATGAGCGTCAACCCCGACGACTTCGATCTCTCCACGATCGACGGCATCTGGGAGCTGGCAGCGGCACAACGTGCCGCCATCGTCAGCAATCTGACTGCCGGCATCGAAGCCGGCGACTACGGCGTCGGAAGCGATGGCATCCTGCGCGGACCGTCAGGCTTCGAGATCGACATGAACGAGTGCCCGTCGGACTGGTCGGACACCACCGGCATCACCGAAGACACGATCCGGATCGGCCAGACCACGGTGAAGTCAGGCAACCTCGCTGCATACGGCGACATCACCGTCGGCTGGGAGAACTACTACGAGTACGTGAATGCGACCGGCGGCGTAGACGGCAAGGACATGGTGCTGATCTCCCGTGACGACGGCTATGTGGCCGCACAGACCATCGAGTTCATCGACGAGCTGATCGAGTCGGAGAACGTCTTTGCCCTGCACACGCTGGGCTCGCCGAACACGCTGGCCGTGTATGACCAGATCAACGACGAGTGCATCCCGCAGGTGATGGTCGCGACGGGCCACCCGGCCTGGGGCGACCCGGTGAACCACCCGTGGACGACCGGCCTCCAGATGTCGTACTCCACCGAGGCGATCCTGTGGGGCAACTGGATCAAGGAGAACCTGGCCGATGAGCTGCCGGTGAAGGTCGCGGGCCTGGTGATGGACAACGACTTCGGTCTGGCCTACGAGCTGGGCTTCGAGGCCTATGCACACGCCAATCCCGATGTCATCAGCGAGTTCATCCCGGTGCGCCATGACCCGGCCGCTCCCACGCTGACCAACGAGGTCACCACCATCGCTGCGGCGAGTCCGAACGTGTTCATCTCGATGACTGCGGGCAACCCGTGCCTGCTGGCCATCCAGGAGGTCGATGCGTCGGGCCTGCTCGACGACCTGTCGGTGGCGTTCACGCCGTCGGTCTGCAAGGCCGTGGCTGCCTACATGGCACCGGCGGGCGACTCCAGTGACGACTGGTGGATCGTGGGCGGCGGCGTCAAGGACACCACCGACCCGAAGCACGTGGACGAGCCGTTCATCTCGTTCCTGCGCAACGAACTGGCCGATCGCGGTCTCGATCCCGAGATCTCGCTGCTGGGCACGGGCTACTACTTCGCGTACCCGCACACGGAGGCGATCCGGGTGGCCGCTGAGCTGCCGGGTGGGCTGACCAGGACGAACTTCATCCTGGCGGCGCGTTCGCTCGACATCTACCACCCGCTGCTGCTCGACGGCATCAGCTTCGCGGCCGACGGCGCGGTGGACGGCTACTACGTCGAGGGCTCGGACTTCAGCCAGTACGACGCCACAGAGCAGACGTGGAACATCGTCGGCGACATCGTGGATGTGAACGGCGGCTCGCCGAACTGCGCTTGGGACAAGGACAACGGCGGCTGCCGCTAGGCAGGTGCGCAGCGTCTGATTGAACGACACAGCGGCCGTCGCCGCCGGGAGCGATCTCGGCTGCGGCGGCCGCTCGTCGCGTCTAGGGGTCGATCAGCACGCCGGGGTTGAGGATGCCGTTGGGGTCGAGCCGCTTCTTGGCAGCTCGGATCGCCTCGGCAAACAGCTCTGGGCGCTGGCGGTCGTAGGCGTTGGGACGGTGCATGCGGCCCACTGCGTGATGGTGCGTGCACGTGCCGCCGGCTGCCTCGAGTGCCTCGTTGGCGGCGTCCTTGACGGTCTGCCACTGCTCGATCTCGCCGCCCTGCGTGCCCATGCCCGACCACGTGTAGTACGGCGCCGGGCCGTCGGTGTAGACGTGGGTGAAGCGGCACGACAGCGTGTGATGGTCGCCGAACACCTCAGCCAGCACGGCGCCGACCTTCTCGCGCACCACGGCGTCGAATTCGGGCCACCGGTCCCAGGTGATGGCGGTTTCGAATGTGTCGTTGATGAGACCCAGCGAGGTTTCCACGCCGTTGCCCACACCGATGAACGCGTTGCGCCACGCGCCGACCGCGCCGCCCCGGCCGGTGGGCGTACCGCTGCCGTCGTCGATCTGGATCTCGTCGTCGGGCACGTAGCCGTTGCACTCACGCGCGATCTCGACCGCCTGGGCGACGTTGTGGCGTTGGGTCAGTTCGGCCGATTCGAACGACACGATGACCAGCGCGCGCTCGCCGTCCATGCCCGCGGCGCGCCCGGCTTCGGCCGGGTCGAGGATCCGCAGGTTGGCCGGCCACAGCTTGGCCTGCACCAGGTGCCGCACGGCGTCGTAGCCGGCTTCCCATGACGGGAATGTGATGCCCGCCGTGGCGCGGAAGGTGGGGCGCTTCTGGATGCGCATCCACGCCTCGGTGATGATCCCGTAGATGCCTTCGGAGCCGATCACCATGCGGTCGGGGCTGGGGCCGGCACCAGAGCCGGGCAGCCGGCGCGATTCCCACCAGCCCGACGGCGTGATCATCCGGGTCGACTCGACGAAATCGTCGATGTGGGTGTGGTTGGTGGCGTAGTGGCCGCCGGAGCGTGTGGCGATCCATCCGCCGAGAGTGGAGAAGCGGAAAGATTGGGGGAAGTGGCGCAGCGTGTGGCCGCTGGGCCGCAGCTGATCTTCGAGGTGCGGGCCGAACACGCCGGCCTGGATGCGAGCCGCGCGAGACACGTCGTCGATCTCGAGCACCTGGTCGAGCTGGTCCAGCGAGATCACCACGGTGGGGCCGCGGTCCTCGGGCGGCGTCAGGCCCCAGACCACCGACGAGCCGCCGCCGTAGGGCACCGCGATGTAGCCGTTGGCGTCGCACCAGTCGAGCGTGGCCTCCACCTCGGTGTCGTTGCGGGGGTGCGCGACCACGTCGGGCGGGTTCGGGAAGTCGAGGTTGAAGGCCCGGACGCGTTCGGTGAAGTGTGCGCCGTAGGCGTAGCGGGCCCGGTCGTAGGTGCTGGTCGAGCACCAGCCGGCCACCGAGTCGGGAATCGCGATGCGAGGCGGGCGCAGGTCGGCGTCGTCCACCGACGGCACGGGCTTCGCGGCGATCTCGGTGCCGTATTCCGCCGACAGCTTTGCGGCCAGCTCGGCCCGATCAGCGTCAGTGGGTTCCTCCGATTCCAGGCACCACGCCCAGAACGACTTGCGGTCTGCCATTGCTCATGCCTCCACGTGCGTGCTCGTCAACCTAGGCCAGAGCTGTCTCAGTCGTCAGCGAGCAGGGCGCGGCTGATCACGAGTTTCTGGATCTCGCTGGTGCCCTCACCGATGATCATGAGCGGCGCATCGCGGTAGTAGCGCTCCACCGGGTACTCGGTGGAGAACCCGTTCCCGCCGTGGATGCGCATTGCGTCGAGCGACAGTTCGGCAGCCGTTTCCGATGCAAATAGTTTGGCCATGCCCGCGGCCAGGTCGACCCGCTCACCCGCATCGGCCCGGCGGGCGGCGTCGTAGGTCATCAGCCGCGCGGCGTGCAGCTTGGTGGCCATCTCGGCAATTTTGAAGGCGATCGCTTGGTGCTTGGCGATGGGCTTGCCGAAGGCTTCGCGCTGCTTGGCGTAGGCCACCGCGGCGTCATAGGCGGCCTGGGCCACGCCGACACCTCGTGCCGCCACGTTGATGCGCCCCAGTTCCAGCGCGGCGAGCGCCCAGCGGAGCCCGTTGCCGATCCCGTCAGGCCCGCCGAGCACCCGGTTCGCCGGCACCCGGTGGTCGACGTAGGCCATCTCGACGGTTTCGAGGCCGCGGTAGCCGATCTTGTCGATCTTGCGGCTCACCGTGATGCCGCCCGAGTGCTTGCCCGGTGTCTTGTCCACCAGGAAGCAGGTGATGCCCGAGTTGCCCGAGGGGTCGCCTTCGGGCACCCGAGCCAGCAGTGCCACGATGCCCGCACGCTCGCCGTTGGTAACCCACATTTTCGTGCCGTTGATGACGAACTCGTCGCCGTCGCGCACCGCACGGCAGCGCAGCGCGCCAGCGTCGGAGCCGCTGTCGGGCTCAGACAGCGAGAAACAGCCGCGCAGCTTGCCGGTGGCCATGCCGGGCAGCGATCGGTCGCGCTGCTCGTCGGTGCCGAAACGGGAGATGAGCTTGGCGCAGATGAGGTGGCTGTTGACGATGCCTGCCAGCGACATCCAGCCTCGCGACAGCTCCTCGATCACCCGCGCATAGGTCACATGATCGAGGTCGAGCCCGCCGTGCGATTCGGGGATCGTCGCGCCGAACAGGCCGAAGTCCTCCATCTGTTCGGCCATCTCGGTGGGGTATTCGTCGGCTAGCTCCAGGGCCGACGACCCCGGCACCACCACCTCGTCCACCCAGCGCCTCAGCGTGTCGACGATCTCGTCGGAGACATCGTCTGCGGTCGCCGACGACCCTCCGGCGTCTCCCTGGATATCCATCACTATTCCTCCCGAGTGGGTGCCGCCGATGCTTGCCCCGTCATCGACGCGACGTTGCTCCTAGCATTCGCCCCGACCGAATGCAGCAGTGAGCACGACGGAGTACGACGATGAAGATATCCATGGCGATCGGAGCGGGTGCGAGCTTGGACCCCAAGCGCCTTACCCAGCATGTAACCGATCTCGAAGCTGCCGGTGTCGACATGATCTGGGGCGGCGAGATCTACGGCTTCGACCTGGTGTCGACGCTGGCGTATGTGGCGGCCAAGACCGAGCGCATCCAGCTCATGACCGGCATCCTGCCCATCTATTCGCGCAGCCCTGCCATCATCGCCCAGACGGCGATGACCATCGACACGCTGTCCGAAGGCCGGTTCATCCTGGGCTTGGGAACCTCGGGACCACAGGTGATCGAGGGCTGGCACGGCGTGCCGTTCTCCAAGCCGATGGGACGGACCCGCGACGTCATCGAGATCTGCCGCAAGGTGTGGTCGGGCGACAAGGTTGTACACGACGGCAGTGCCGTCAGCCTGCCCTATGACGGGGGCACGGGCTTGGGCAAGCCGCTCAAGCTCATGGCCAAGCCGCACCGCCGCGACATCCCGATCGCGGTCGCATCGATCGGCCCGCGCAATGTGGAGATGACTGCCGAGCTCGCCGAGGTGTGGCAGCCCATCCACTTCCTTCCCGAGAAGTTCAACGACGTATGGGGTGATGCGCTGGCTGCAGGCGGCGCCAAGCGTGCCGACGACTTGACCGACCTGCAGATCGTGGCCGGCGGCACCGTGGCGATGGGTTCGGGTCCGATGGTCGACGCGGTCCGCAAGGGCGTGCGTGACAACGTGGGCTTCTACGTCGGCGGCATGGGCGCTCGCGACAAGAACTTCTACAACGACCTGTTCAAGCGCTACGGCTATGTGGACGAGGCCGAGAAGATCCAGGACCTGTTCTTGACCGGCAAGCGTGACGAGGCGTTCGCGGCGGTGCCCGACGACTACGTCGACCGTGCCAGCCTCACCGGCGACCCCGAGCGAGTGCGCGAACGCATCGAGGTGTATCGCTCGGTGGGCGTGAGCTACCTCGACATCACCATCCCGCCCGAGACCGAGAAGCCGCTCGACGTCATCTCCCAAGTCAAGGCCTGGGCCGAGTAGCGCGGCGCGGGCTGCTGATGGGTGGCGAAGCCGCGTCCAGCGCGCGCCTGAGCGCTCGTGAGCGGTTCCTGGCCGGCGCTGAAGCACTGGGCTTGACGCCGGAGATCCTGCGTTTCCCGGAGGGCACGCGTACTGCTGAGCAGGCGGCTGCGGCGGTCGGCTGCGAGCTCGGCCAGATCGTGAAGTCGCTGGTGTTCCTCTGCGATGGTCAGCCAGTGCTGGCGCTGACCTCCGGCGCGAACCGGGTCGATACGAAGCGGCTGGGCGAGCTGCTCAGCGGCAAGATCACCCGGGCCGATGCTGCGGGTGTGCGCGAGGCCACCGGCTACGCAATCGGCGGCACACCCCCGTTCGGCCACGCGCAGGTGCTGCAGGCTGTCGTGGACCGGGCGCTGCTGACATACGAGACGGTGTGGGCTGCCGCAGGTACGCCCGACACGGTTTTCGAGCTGACGCCCGGCGAACTCGTGGATGCGAGCGGCGCGGAGGTCGCTGACTTCGTCGCTGGCTGACTGCGATGGGCTCAGCCGTGCGCGCGCTCAGCCCGCGTGCTCGGGCTCTTCGCCGTGTTCGGGCTGCTCAGCGTGCTCGGGTTCAAGATCCTCGTCGTCGGCCTGCCCGATGTCGGGCAATTCGCCTTCGACCCGCAGGTTGGGGATGATGCGGTCGAGCCAGGCAGGCAGCCACCAGTTGCGAGCGCCGAGCAGTTCCATGGTGGAGGGCACGATCAGCATGCGCACGAGCGTCGCGTCGATGGCGATGGCCGTGGCGAGGCCCAGGCCGAACAGCTTGACGACCCGTTCTTCCTCCAGCACGAAGCTGCCGAAGACCACGATCATGATCGCTGCCGCTGCGGTGATGACCCGGGCCGTCGCGGCCAGCCCGTCGGCCACGGAGTTGACCGGATCGCCGGTGCGCTCGTATTCCTCCTTCATGCGCGAGAGCAGGAACACCTCGTAGTCCATCGACAGCCCGAACAACACGGCGAACAGCATCATCGGGATGAACGGCTCGATCGGCGCCGGCTGGATGCCGAGCACGCTGCCGAACCAGCCCCACTGGAACACGGCCACGAGTACCCCGTAGGACGCCCCGATGGACAGCATGTTCATGACGACCGCTTTGAGCGGCACCACCAGCGAGCGGAACACGGCCATCAACAGCAGGAACGACGCCCCGAGCACCGCTCCGAAGAAAACCCACATGCGTCCGGCCAGGTAGTCGCTGAAGTCGATCTGGAAGGCCACGGTGCCGCCGACCAGCGCGTCGACGCCGGTGCCGTCCATCGTCACCGGGATGACCTGATCGCGCAACGTGTGGACAAGCGTCTCGGTACCGCCGTCTTGGGGGCCGGTTACGGGCAGCACCCGGATCATCGCGGCCCCCCCGTCGGGGCTCGGGAACGGGGGAGAGGCAGCCACGACGCCATCGGTGCGGTTCAGCGCGTCGGTCAGCTCAAGTAGAGCGAGGAAATCCTGGCGTCCAGAGGTCTCAGCGACGATCAGCAGCGGGCCATTCGCTCCTGGGCCGAAGCCATCGGCGATGAGGTCATAGGCCTTGCGGGTCGTGCTGTCGGGCGGAAAGTTGCCCTCATCGGAAAAGCCCAGCCGCAATGCGAAGACTGGGGCGGCGGCCAAGACCAGCACGGCCGTGCCGCCGAGCGCAAACAGCCACGCTCGGCGCTGCACGACCCGGCTGAGCCGGTACCAAGCAGTGGCTCGCAGCGGCTTGGGCTGACGGTGGTGCAGGATCCGCCTCAACGGGTTGCGGGGGCCGCCGAACGCCCCTGCGAGCAGGACGGCGGCAGCCGCAGGCAGCCCGGCCAGCAGCGGGCGGATGCCGAGGCCGAAGCCCAGCAGCGCCACCGCCACCAGCGATGCGGCGAACATGCCGCGGACCCGGGTGGTCGTCATCCGGTTCCGCATCAACCCAAGCACGGCGGGCAGCACGGTCATCGAACCCGCCATCACGATCGCGACGGTGATGGCCGCCGACAGCCCCAATCCGGCCACGAAGGGCAGCCCCATGAGCAGCAGCCCCAGCAGCGACACGACCACGGTGGCCCCGGCGAAGACCACCGAACGGCCTGCAGAATCCAACGCTGCACCCACGGCGTCCAGCGGCCCGAAGCCATGGCGAACCCATTCTCGGTAGCGGTTGAGAATGATCAGCGCGTAGTCGATGCCCACGCCGAGCCCGATCATCACGCCGAGCGTCGGGGCAATGTCGGGCACGGTTACCACGTTGCTGAGGATCGTGATGGTGAGCGCGCCGATGCCCACGCCGATGAGCGCCGTTCCGACGGTCACGCCCATGGCCACCACCGAGCCCACGGCGGCAATCAGCACGAAGACCGCAAACGCGAGCCCGATGGCCTCGGTTTCGGGAGGCTCCTGGCCGGCGAGCCACGCGCCGCCGACCTCGATCTGGACGCCTGGGATGTCTCGCACGCCGCTGCGGTCGATGAGTTCGGTGATGTGTTCGCCGAGCCCACCGGCCTCGTCGATGTTGAACGAGCGGCTGATCTGGATCTCGGCAACGGCGATCTGGCCCGCATGCGGGCCCTGCTGGGCGATGAACTGGCGGCCTCCAGGCGCGTACGGGGAGTTGATCGTCACCTCGTCGATGGCGTCGACGGTGGCGAACAGTTCGGTGAGCGTCGAGCGCACGGCCGGGTCGTTCACTCCGGAGCTCGACCTGACCACGATCGAACCGCCGATGTTGGCTCCGATGTCGCCGAAGTGCGTCGACAGCACATCGGCGGCGCGGTCGCTCTCGGAATCGGGTGTGTTCAGCGCTGCGCCGAATGACGGTCCGACGAGTCCCGCCAGCAGTCCGGCTGTGACCGCGAGTGCCAGCCACGCGGCGAACACACGCCACGGGTTCCGGAAGCACCACTGACCGAGCGCGATGTACATGGTCGGCGTCCTTCCGTGGTGGCGAGCGTTGCGGTGGCGCAGTGTGAATGCTGGTGCCCGATACACGGCGCTCAGAGAGGGTCAGCCGGGCAAGTTACCGTCGCGGCGCGCAATGCGGTGCGCGCTCAGAGTTTCCCTCTACGTTTCCTGCCGATGGCATTGCCGTCACACGGCGCTGCAACACTTCGTGGCGAATGAACCGAGGAGGCAGCAGGTGGCTATGACCATGACGAGAACCGAGTTCGCGGCGCCGCGGCGCACGGCGAGGCGCCTGCGAGCGGCCGTGATGGCCGTCGTGATGCTCGCGGCCGTGCCGCTGGTTGCCACGCCATCGGGTGCCCAGGCCGGCGGCGATGGCGACGGCGATGCCACGCCCACGCTCATCTCTGCGGCTCCAGTGACGCTCACGATCCTGCACAACAACGATGGCGAGTCGAAGCTGCTGCCCGACGTCGAGTCGGGATTTCCGGGCGTCGCGAGGTTCGCAGCGGCCATGCGCGAGTTGCAGGTCGCTGCGACCGGTCCCGTGGTGACGCTCACCTCGGGCGACAACTTCCTGGCATCGCTGGAACTCGGCGTGTCGCTTGACCGCGACGGTCCGATGTACGACTCGGTCGCGCTCAGCGGCATCTACGACGCTATGGCCCTCGGCAACCACGATTTCGACTTCGGACCCGACGTGACAGCCCGCTTCATTGAGGGGTTCGACCCGCCGATCCCCTTCCTGAGCGCCAACATCGACGTCTCGGCCGAGCCGGCCTTGGCGGCCCTAGCCGAACGGGGATTGGTGGCGCCGTCGACGGTGATCGAGACCGGCGGCGAGCGCATCGGTGTGATCGGCGCGGTGACGCCGTGGCTCCCGAACATCTCCAGCCCGCGCAAGGTGGTGGTGAGTGCAGTGCTGGCCGCTGTGCAGGCCGAAGCTGATCGCCTGACCGCTGATGGCGTCAACAAGATCATCCTCGTCAGCCACCTGCAGGACCTGAGGGAAGAGGAGGCGCTGGTTGTCGGGCTCACCGGCGTGGACGTGATCATCGCCGGCGGCGGCGATGATCTCCTGGCGAACCCCGGCGACACCTGCCAGCCCGATGAGGAGCCGGTGGGGCCGTACCCGACGTGGGTCGACGATGCAGCGGACAGCCGGGTGCCGGTGGTGACTGCTCCCGGCGGCTACCGCTGCATCGGCAAGCTGGACGTGACCTTCGACGCCGACGGCAACGTCACCGCCGCGGTGGGCGCTTCGATCGGGATAGCGCTCGACCGCGATCCCGATGCCACGGTGCAGTCCGATGTGGTGGAGCCGCTGACTGCAGAGGTGGCCCTGGTGGGCAGCACCGCCCTCGGCACGAGCGACGTCGATCTCGAAGGCCGCAAGCCGGTCTTGCGCACCCAGTCCACCAACGTCGGCAGCCTGGTGGCTGACGCGTTGCGGGTGCGCGGCGCGCATCTCGCCCCTGGCTTCGGCGTGGCGGTCCCGCAGGTGGCGGTGACCAATGGCGGCGGGCTCCGCAACGACTCGGTCATCCCTGCGGGCACGGTGAGCGTGGGCACCACGTGGGACATCGCCCCGTTCAACAATGTGCTGGTGACGGCCGAGGTACCTCGCGCCACGCTGGCCGAGCTGCTCGAGCGGGCGCTGAGTGTCTTGCCGCGAGCGACGGGCCAGTTCCCGCATGTCTCGGGCATGACCGTCGTCTACGACCCCGACGCCGCGGGGCAGGGCATCGACCGTGACGGCGACTGCGCGCTCATCGAACCGGCCGGTGCGCGTCTGTGGGAGGTCACACTGGACGACGGCACGCAGATCGTGCGATTCGGCAACGTGGTCGACGGCGACCCGGTCTCTCTTGCGACTCTCGACTTCCTGGCGAACGGCGGCGACTGCTACCCGCTCGCCGACATCGCGTTCACCCGTCTGGGAGTCACCTACCAGCAGGCCCTGGCCGACTACATCGCCGAGGACCTGAATGGCTCGATCAACGCTGAGCAGTACCCCGTCGACGGCGGCAACCGCGTGATGGCGCAGGCGACCGAAGACGAACCTGACGACGAGGCCGCCGAGGACGACTACGTGCTCTACACGGTGCAACCCGGCGATTTCCTGTGGAACATCGCGGTGGCGCACCTGGGCCACGGAGCACGCTGGCCGGCCATCTTCGAAGCGAACCAGGGGCGCCCCCAAGCCGACGGCGGCGCGCTCACCGACCCGAACGTGATCCGAATCGGCTGGGTGCTGCGCATCCCGTCATAAGCCGACCGCTCAGGCGATCGATCAGCGACGGCGCGGGCGTCGACGCCGATTCAGGTGCCGGCGCTCGCGGCCAGGGTGTCCTCGGGCTGGGCTCTCGACTCGTCGGCGTCACCGCAGCCCAGCCCGTTGGTGGGGTGGCCCGGCTTGCCGGTTACGGCGACTTCAGGCTCGATCACCACGCTTCGTCCGGTGATCGCGGCCAGGAGCTCGCTGCGGTTCTGGGCGGTGAACAGCTCCACTGAGGTGTCGACACCGGGGGAGACGCGTGCGACCAGGCAGAGCTCGCCGTTCTGCGTCGGGGGCGGGCCGTCGCCTGCGACACGCACGCGGGTCACCACCTGACGATTCGAGCGGTCCAGGCCGATGGCGACGCGCAGCATGGCCGCCATCCACCGCACCCGATCCTTGTCAGCCCCATTCAGCGATGCGAACTCGACATGCTTGGACTTGGGCGCACTCTTGCGGTGGTAGCGGGCGACTTGGGCGATGATCTCGATCTCGCGTTCGGTGAAGCCGGTGAGGTGCTCGCTGTTGCGGATGATGTAGTAGCTGTGGCGGTGGTGGGCGCTGTGGGAGATGAAGATGCCCACGTTGTGCAGCAGCGAGGCCGCCTCGAACAGCTCCCGGTCCTCGTCGTCGAGCCCGTGCAGCGGGTACAGGCCATCGAATAGCTCGAGCGCCAGATCGGTGATGTGCTCGGCGTGACGGAGGTCCTCGTGGTAGCTGTTGGCCACATACATCACGCCCGAGCGCCGCAAGTCTTCCAAGCGGTGGAACGGATCCAGACCCGGCGCCGTGGCCCGGCGCAGCTGCTCGAACAGGATGCCCTCACGCAGTGCGTAGTCGGAGACCTCCATGCGCTTGATGCCCAGCAGCTTGAAGGTCTCGGCCAGCAGCAGCGCGCCTCCCACGATGATGTCGGCCCTTCGTTCTTCTAGCCCCTCGATGCCGAGACGGCGTGCGGGAGTCGAGGCATCGGCGAGGTCGCCTGTGAGCGATCGGAGCTCCTTGGCGGTGAACGACAGCCGTCCGGTGCGGCTGTCGCGGTCGCCGCGGCGGATGGCGCACATGCGTGCCAGTGCGGTGATGGTTCCCGACGAGCCCACTGCAGTCTCGAAGCCGAGCGCTGCGATCTCGGCGGGCAGGTGTCCGAGGAACGACCGGAGGTAGTTGCGGCACTCGCGCACGGAGCGCTTGCGTGTGCGGCCGTCGGGGAAGAAGCGATCGGTCAGCCGGATGGAGCCCAGCTTGAGGCTGCGCAACAGCAGCGGCTCGGCGCCGTCGCCGATGATGAACTCGGTGGAGCCGCCGCCGATGTCGATGATCAGGTGGCGCTTGTCGAGCAGCGGCACCGCCGCCAGCACGCCGAGGTGGATGAGCCGGGCCTCTTCGAACCCGGAGACCACCTCGATATCCACGCCCGCCTCGATGCGGGCGCGCTCGGTGAACTCGTTGCGGTTGTCGGCCTCGCGCACCGCGCTCGTGGCGACTGCGGTGATGCTCTGCGCGCCGGCATGGGAGGCGATTCGCTGCATCCGGCCGAGCGTCGCGATGCCTCGCTCGATGGCGTCGGGCTCGAGCACCTTCATGTCCTCGCCGCCCGAGCCGAGTCGCACCGGCTCGCGCTCTCGCGTCAGTACCTCGAAGTGGCCCTCGTCGTCAACGTCGGCGACGACGAGATGGAACGAATTCGTCCCGACGTCGATCGCCGCGATGACGCTCACGTGTCGCAACGCTAGAGGGCGAGCGCCCTGTCACCGAAGATGGCAGCAGATTGCGACGGATGGCAGGGGGCGGCTGCCCACTAGCGTTCCGCCGATGGCGACACACGCGACCCAGATCGTGCCCCGATTCGGCGAGCTGGACCCGTACAACCACGTCAACCATGCGGTGTATGTGTCGTACTTCGAGGCGGCCCGCTGCCTGGCGCTGGAATCCGCCGATCTTGCACTGCCGAACCTGTCAGATCAGAACGTCCAGATTGTGGTGACGAACCTGGAAGTGCGTTTCCGGGCGCCGGCGACCGCCCGCGACACGCTGCGCGTCGAAACCGAACTGGTCGAGCGCCGCCGTGCGAGCACGCGCTGGCAGCAGCGGATCATTCGCGAGTCTGACGACGCCGTGCTGGTGGAGGGTCATCTGACCGCAGCCATCTGCGACAACAGCGGCAAGCCCCGCCGACCGCCCCCAGATCTGATGGACAAGCTCGGTGCCCTCACCCCCGGTTAGGGGCTTGAGCCTGTAGGTGCGCCCGCTGCGGCGGCGTCAGAACCAGCTGCGACCAGCGATCCAGCCGGTCGCAACGTCGCAGAGTTCCCTGCCGCCTCCGCAGATATGGCATCTGCGTCCTAGACGACCGGGGACAATCCGCCGTCGATGTTGATTGCGGTGCCGGTGACGTAGCTGGCGGCGTCGCTGGCGAGGAACAGGGCCAAGTTGGCGAACTCTTGGGCGTTGCCCATGCGCCCTACGGGGATGCGATTCCCGATGGCCGCGGTGTAGTCCTCGAAGGCGGTGTCGTGACCCTCGCGTTCCCAGCGTGTCTGCCACTGGTGGGTCACCAGCAGTCCGGTGATGAGGGCATTCACCAGCACGCCGTCAGGGGCAAATTCTGACGCCAGCGCCTTGGTCATCGCCAGGCCGGCGGCACGACTCGCTGAGGTGGGGCACGTCTGCGCGCTCGCTGCCTTCGCACCGACGTTCAGCGAGTTGATGATGCGGCCCCAGCGCTGATCGCGCATGTGGGGAATGCAAAGTCGGCAGAGGCGTACTGCCGAGAAGAGCTTCAGATCGAGGTCGTCCTGCCAGTCGTCATCGTCGATGTCGAGAAATGGCTTTGCATTCGATGTCCCGGAGTTGTTCACGAGGATGTCGATCGGGCCGCAGGCCTCCACCGCCTCGGCGTAAGCCCGCGCAACCTCGTCGGCCCGCCGGACGTCGGCCGAAATGGCTGCGTGAGCCGCGCCAGGGTTTGCAGCTCGGAGTGCGCCGAGCGTGTCATCAAGCACCGCCTGGTCGCGGGCGACTACCGCCACCGCGGCACCTGCAGCCGCAAAGGTCTCGGCCATCGCCCGTCCCAGACCTCGGCTGCCCCCGGTGATCAGCGCTGTACGGCCGTCAAGTCTCAATTCCATACGCGCACCATATTTGTGGGCGCTGTCTCGCGCTCAATCTGGGCGCCGCTGACCACCGGGCCCGGTGCGCTGGGGCCAGTCGTGCGCGACCATGTGGCATGCGCACGGGACTGGTGACCGGCAAGGAACAGTTCGAGCTACGGGAGGTCGACGAGCCGACGCCCGGGCCGGGCGAGGCGCTGGTGGAGATCTCGCTCTGCGGGATCTGCGGCAGCGACGTGCATGCCTATGCCGAAGGCTGGCCCTATGCGCCGGGAATCTGCGGCCACGAGTGGGTCGGCAACGTGGTTGCCGTGGATGCCGATGTTCAGGTGGTGGGCATGGGCGACCGTGTCACGGGCGGGCTGGCACCGGGCTGCGGCCAGTGCCCGGAATGCCGCGCCGATCACCCCGCCTACTGCTCCACGGCGCGCTCGTACTACATGGGTCCGAAGGCGCCGGCCTCGGGCGGTTTCGCGCCGTTCATGGCGGCGAGCGCAGACCGACTGGTGCGCGTGCCCGACGAGCTCACCGACGACGACGCTGCGGTGATCGAGCCCGCCTCGGTTGCGTTGCACGCGGTGCGTCGCAGCCGAATGCGAGCGGGCGACGTGACGTGCGTCGTGGGCTGCGGACCGATCGGCCTGCTGGTCGCCCAGTGCGTTCGCCTCGCGGGAGCGGGGACGGTGATTGCAATCGAACCCGACGCCGACCGGCGACGCCTCGCGCTCGAAGTCGGGGCCGATATGGCTGTGGAACCCGGCGCAGAGATGCGCGAGGCGGTGAATGAGGCCACCGGCGGCTTGCGGGCCGACATCGCATTCGACTGCGCCGGCATCCCGCAGACGATCCAGCAGTCCGTGGACATGGTGCGCTACGGCGGCTCGATCTGCATTGTGGGCGTGACGGGCAGCGATGCGGTGATCCGGCCGAACCGCTGGCTGTTCAAGGAAGTCTCGGTGGACACGTCGCTGGCATTCACACTCGACGAGATGCGCGCCGCGGCTGGCTTCATCGCCGATGGCCGCATCAGCGTCGCCCCGCTGGTGCAGGGCACGATCACGCTCGATGAGCTGCCGCAGACGATTGACGATCTCGCGACGCGGCGCAATGCGGCGATCAAGCTGCTGGTCGATCCCACTGCCGGCTGAGTAATTCGGGATCTTCTTTTGGCTTCAACGGCAGGCACCCCGAACTCGGCCGTACGCTCTGTGCGGAACTCAGAGGCTGAGCCGGAGCGAGCAGCCAGAACGGGGGTCGCATGAGCTGGGAGCCTGAGATCGCTGAGCTGCGCCGCCGCGAAGCGTTCGCTGAGGCGCTGGGCGGGCCCGACAAGGTCGAGCGGCAGCACTTCTTCGGCAAGATGACCGTGCGCGAGCGCATCGATGCCATGGCGGACAAGGGCTCGTTCCACGAGATCGGCAAGACCGCCGGCGTCGCCGAGTACGACGATCACGGCAATCTCGTCCATCTGACGCCGTCCAACTTCATCTTCGGCCTCGCCCGTATCGACGATCGGCCTGTTGTCCTCTCGGGGGACGACTTCACCGTGCGCGGCGGCTCCTCTGACGCCACAATTCCCGAGAAGCGCAATGCGGCGGAGTCGATGGCGTACGAGATGCGGCTCCCGCACATTCGCCTAGTGGACGGCATGGGCGGAGGCGGCTCGGTCAAGTCCATCGAGATGGCAGGCCGCACGTACATTCCCGAACTGCGGGGCTGGGATGTCATCGTGAACCACCTCTCGGTGGCACCGTCGGTGTCGCTGGCACTGGGTTCGGTGGCGGGCATCGGCGCCGCACGGGTGGCCACGGCGCACTACTCGGTCATCGTGCGCGACACCGCGCAGATGATGATTGCCGGGCCGGCACTGGTCGAGCAGGCGTCGCTGGGCGATCACGGCAAGGAAGAACTCGGCCACGCCGACATCCATACGGCCAATGGCGCCATTGACGACGTGGTCGACAGCGAGGACGAGGCATTCGAGCGCGCACGTCGGTTCCTGTCGTACCTGCCTGCCAATGTGGACGAGCTGCCCGAGCGGGTGCTGAGCGGCGACAGCCCCCAGCGGCGCGACGACGATCTGATCTCGATCGTGCCCCGCGAGCCACGGCGCGTCTACAAGATGCGCTCGATCATCGAATCAGTCTGCGACCAGGGCAGCTTCTTCGAGATCGGCAGTCGCTGGGGGCGATCGATCATCACCGGCCTGGCACGCCTCGACGGCTGGCCAGTGGCGATCTTCGGCGAGGACCCCTACGTCTATGGCGGCGGCTGGACTGCGGACAGCTGCCGCAAGCTCATCCGCCTGCTCGACACCGCCTCCACGTTCCACCTGCCGGTGGTGCACCTCGCGGACTGCCCGGGCTTCCTGATCGGCAAGGAATCCGAGGAGAGCGGCACGATCCGGTTCGGCTCGGCGGCGCTGGCCGCACTGGGTCAGCTCACCGCGCCGTTCGCCTGTGTGGTCATCCGCAAGGCGTTCGGCGTGGCCGGCGCGGCCAACAACCAGCCGGGCGCCCGCAGCTTCCGGGTGGCATGGCCCTCGGGCGACTGGGGCTCGCTGCCCATCGAGGGCGGCCTCGAAGTGGCCTACAAGCAGGACCTGGCCGACAGCGACACGCCCGACGAGCTGCTCGAAGAGATCCGTGAGCGGCTCAACAGCGTGCGCTCGCCTCACCGCTCGGCAGAATTCTTCGAGATCGAGGAGATCATCGACCCCCGCGACACCCGCCCGGTGCTGTGCGAGTGGGTGGATCTGGCCCGCCGCTCACTCCGGCCCGGGCCGAGTACCTTCGGCTACCGGCCGTAGGCCGGGGCCGAAGCGACCAGCACAGGGGCTACCGGCCGTAGGCCGGGGCCGAAGCGACCAGCACAGGGGCTACCGGCTCTGAGCCAACCCTCCTGTCGCGTGGCAGACTCAGCGGCGAGCTGAGCTGAATCTCAAGCAGGGGAGCGCACACCATGGATCCCACCTACACCGACGAGGCCGACGACTACCGCGAGAAGATCCAGGCCTTCCTGGCCGAGCACCTGCCGGCCAACTGGGGTGGCATGGGTTCACTCGACGAAGAGGCCCGCGACCAGTTCGTCGAGGAATGGCGGGCGCTGCTGTCGGAGAATCAGCTGCTGGCCGTCTCATGGCCGGTCGAGTACGGCGGCGCCGGGCTCAGCGAGGTCGAGCGTGTCGTGATGGCCGAGGAGTTCGCCAAGGCTGGCGTCCCCGTCGGCGGCGACAACGACGGGTTCAGCATCACGATGGTCGGCAACGCCATCATCGAGTGCGGCACCGAGGAGCAGAAGCGCCATTTCCTGCCCAAGATCATCTCGGGCGAGCATCGCTGGTGCCAGGGCTACAGCGAGCCCGACAGCGGCTCAGACCTTGCCAACCTGGGCACACGCGCCGTGCTCGACGGCGACGAGTGGGTGATCAACGGCCAGAAGATCTGGACTTCCAGCGGCCACACCGCCAACTGGATCTTCGTGCTGTGCCGCACCAACCCCACCGAGGCAAAGCACCGCGGCATCTCGTTCCTGCTGGTGCCGGTTGATCAGCCCGGTGTGGAGATGCGCCCGATCATCAACATCAACAACCGGCACGACTTCAACGAGGTGTTCTTCACCGACGCCAAGACGGCGAAAGAGAACGTCGTCGGCGATGTGAACGACGGCTGGCGGGTCGCCAACGTGCTGCTCGGTTTCGAGCGCGGCCATGGCGCCACCACCGACGCGCTCCGCTTCCGCGACGAGCTCGACCGCATCACGGCTGTGGCCGTCGAGCGCGGCGCCACCGACGATCCACTCGTGCGCCAGGACCTCGCCCAAGCGCACGCCAAGGTCGAGATCATGAAATGGATGGGCCAGCGCAACGTCACCAACGTGCTCGCGGGCAAGGCCCCTGGGCCCGAGTCATCGCTGCACAAGCTGCTGTGGAGCGAGTATCACCACTGGATCACTGAGTTCTCGATGGACCTGCTCGGCATGGAGGCAACGGCGCCCAGCGGGCATCCAGCGGTGAACGGCATCAATACCGACGCCGTCGGGGCGGACTTCTCCTCGCTGGCGTGGGTGCAGACGTTCATGGGTGCGAGGCCCGGGACGATCTACGCGGGCACCTCGGAGGTGCAGCGCAACATCGTCGGCGACCGCGTGCTCGGGCTGCCGCGTGAACCGCGTGCCGACGGCGGCCCGTGGAACCAGATCGGCAAGAGCTAGGCCGGGCGGAACGAGACCTGCACGAACGAGGCGCGCACGCGCACTCACCTACGACTGAAGGGGACTGATCATGGAACTGCGACTGGATGGCAAGACGGCGCTGGTGACCGGCGGCTCGGCCGGCATCGGCAAGGGCATCGCGAAGTCGTTCGCCGATGCGGGCGCGAACGTGATGATCACGAGCCGCAAGGCCGAGAAGTGCGAGGCGGCAGTGGCCGACCTGGCCGAGAGCGCCAGCGGCGAGGTGAGCTACATCGCGTCCCACATCGGGCACCTCGAAGAGGCCGAGCGGGTGATGGACGGCACAATCGAGCGCTACGGGTCGCTGGACATTTTGGTCAACAACGCAGCCACGAACCCATGGGCAGGCCCGATGATGGACTGCGACATCCCCCGGCTCGACAAGACCTACGAGGTGAACCTGCGCGCACCGCTGCAGTGGTCGCAGGTTGCTTGGGACAAGTGGATGGGCACCCATGGCGGTTCAGTCATCAACATCGCTTCGGTAGGCGGGCATCACACGTCCGAAGCGCTGGGCGTCTACTGCATGTTCAAGGACGCTCTCATGCACATGACCCGCCAGCTTGCGGCGGAGATGGGGCCGAAGGTGCGGGTGAACTGCATCGCGCCGGGGCTGATCCGCACCGATTTCGCTCGTGTGCTCTGGGATGGACCCCGCGGGAAGATGATCGCCGACCAGTTGCCGCTCAAGCGGCTCGGCGAACCGTCCGACATCGGCGAGGCTGCGCT
The DNA here is from genome assembly GCF_965204195.1 of Candidatus Poriferisodalis sp. Taxonomy (GTDB): domain Bacteria; phylum Actinomycetota; class Acidimicrobiia; order Acidimicrobiales; family Poriferisodalaceae; genus Poriferisodalis. The sequence goes on along the minus strand of NZ_OZ241975.1, from coordinate 3,142,999 downwards.
GTTCCTGTCGGCTGCCGGCTCGTGGATGACCGGCCATGTGATGGACATCGACGGCGGCGAGTGCGTGAAGATCTCCGGAGAGCTGCCGCTCGAAGAGGGCTGAGCCGGGCTGCCGGTCAGAGGGCGTCGGCGAACCCAGGCAACGTCGCGAGCCAGTCGATGACCTGTTGCGGGTCCTCGACCATGGCGTTGTGACCGACGCCTGCGAACACAAACGGCGTCGTGACGCCTGCCGCCAGCGGCTTCGATGACGCTGCTGCGGCCAGATCGTGGTGGTGGTCGACAGCGACCAGCGGATCATGCTCGCCCAGCGCCATCACCACCGGGCACTTGGCCGCCGCGAGCAGGCCCGTCATGTCAGGCGGGCCGACTTCGACGGTGGCAGGGTCTTGGGCCACGCACCAGCCCGGCGCCGGTCCGGGCGGGTCGATGCGCATCGGCTCGCCGTCGTCGGTGAAGCGCAGCTCGGTGTCGGTGCGCATGACGCCGGCGTCGATCGCCTCTTCGATGCGCTCATCGTCGGGAGCGATCACGCCGTGCAGGCCCGCCAGCTTCATGAACCATTCGACGGCGTCGGCACGGTCGGGGAACTCCCGCGGCGGTCGGCTGGCCAAGTCGTCGATTCGGCCGATCTCCTCGTCGGACCAGCGCAGCTTCACCCCGATGGTTGCAGCAGCCAGCGGCGGTGCCCCGAACCAGCCCGACGCCAATGCCAGGCCCACGATGCCGCCCATCGAATGACCGAGCACCACATACGGGTCGTCGGCGTATTCGTCCGCCAGCATCTCGGCGACGTCGGCCGCCATGGCACCGAATGAGTACCGGCCGCGCCACTCCGCGCCGCCGTGCCCTCGCAGGTCGGGTGCCACGATGGCGCCGTCCCACGGAAGCGAGCCGATGAGCGGGTCCCAGACGAACTGGTTGGCACCGAGCCCGTGCAGCAGAACCAGCACTGGGGGATCTGCCGTTGCGCTCACCGGGGGCGCTCGCCGTAGTCGCCGTGGGGTGCGTCGCGTTCGGCGATCACTTGGCGGAAACCCTTCGTCTCGAAGTCCTCCACCCAGCGGTAGGCCTCCTCGGTGTGGCGTGTCACGCCGTCGAAGAACGTGCCGAGCAGCTGGCTGGTGCGCAAGCCCATGTTCTCGTAGGCCTGGTTGACCAGCAGCTTGTTGAGCGCGAGCTGGTTGGCGGGGATGTGCGCCAGCCGACGGGCGAACGCCTCGACCCGCTCGCCGAGTTCGTCGGGCGGGTGCACGTAGGCGACGAGACCGATGCGGTGGGCAGTCTCCGCATCGATGGCATCGCCCGACAGCAGGAACTGCTTGGCGTGCTCGAGGCCCAGCCGGTACACCCACATCATCGTGGTGGGCGTGCCGTAGATGCGCGACGGCGCGTAGCCGATATGGGCGTCATCGGCCATGAACAGCAGGTCGCAGCACAGGATCATGTCGGTGGCCCCGCCGATCGCCCAGCCGTGGATCTGGCCCAGCACCGGCTTGGGGCACTCCCAGATCTTCATGAACCGCTTGACGTTGTGGCCCATGAACTGCCAGTCGCGCACCGGGTCCCAGGCGCCCTCGCGGGGCTTGGGGCCGGGGGCGCCATAGGGGCTGCCCCAGGAGTCGTACAGCTCTTCGGCGCTGGCTGTGTCATTCCCGTGGCTGCCGCCACGGGTGCCGCCGCCGGGGTTGAGGTCGTAGCCCGCCGTGAGCGTGGGGCCGTTGCCCCGGATGACGATCGAGCGGACGTTGCGGGAGGCCGTCGCCCGGTCGATGCCGTCTGCCACCCCGGCAATGACGCTCTCAGTCAGCGTGTTCATGCGCTCCGGCCGATTCAGCGTGATGAACGCGACCGTGTCGACCTCGTCGTACAGCACCACCGCCTCGCCGCCCGTATTGCCCGCCCCGTCCGCCGTCCCGCCGACAGCACTGCCCGCATCCATGCCGCGGACGCTACTTGTGCAGCACCCAACCAGTAGGCCGCTGTCGTCATTCGGGCGACTGACGGCCGAAACGGTCAGGCCCGATATGATTGCAATGCAATCATCCGCGAGAAGCCGCAGGTATCGGGAGTCGCAGCGTTGGCAAGCATCACGATTCGTAACCTCGACGAGCACGTCAAGACCGGGCTGCGAACGCGCGCGGCGGTTCATGGCTGCTCAATGGAGGAGGAGGCCCGCCGGATCCTCCGCTCTGCCGTCGAGGCCGACGTCGTGCCTGCGGATCTCGTGGCGTCGATTCGCGCACGCGTCGAGCCGCTCGGCGGGGTGGAGCTGGTGCTGCCTCCGCGCGAGCCGGTGCGTGAGCCACCAGTGTTCAGCTAGACGGCGATGTTCATTCTGGACACGAACGTCGTGTCGGAGTTGTTGCGTCCCATTGCCGAGCCGTCGGTGGTGGGGTGGGTTGCCGCTCGGGACGCTTCGCATCTGTTCCTGACTGCCGTGACCGAGGCAGAGCTTCGCTTTGGTGTGGAGATCATGCCGGCCGGGGCACGCCGGGATGCTGTCGGTGAAGCCATAGACGCGCTGTTGCGCGAGGACTTCGCCGGTCGAATCCTGCCCTTCGACAGCCCGGCCGCAGTCGCGTACGCCGAGTTCGCCGCAGCGCGGAGAGCAGCTGGCCGTCCGGCGGCGCACGCGGATGCCCAGATCGCTGCCATCGCATCTGTGCACCGCATGTCGGTGGTCACGCGCAACGTTGGCGACTTCGCTGGCGCGGGCCTCGACATCGTCAATCCGTGGTCGGCAGGCGAGGGCGACGTCGCAAGGCCGTGACGGTACGAAGCGGGTGCCGTCCGGCTGTGGGTCCCAATCCCGCTGGTCACGGCACTCGCTGCCGGGTCGTGGGTGTTCGGTCGCATGCGCTTGGAACTGCAGATCGATGACGGTGGCTTCACGGCCCGTGTGCGACCGTCTCCCCGCACCGTGAGGGCGATTCCTCATATGCGCGGAATGTGCGACCCCGGCGCAGCCGGCATGTGTCTGTCCGCGGTCTGCCGCGTGTAGTGTCGCCCGCGTCCATGGACGACAAGGGCGAACGACAAGGGCATGAATGATGACTGAACCAGCACGTACCCCGACCCGAACCGCACGCATGTTCGGGGGGGGGGGGGGGGGGGGGTAGACGTTCCGCCCTCAAACTGACGCTGGCCGCAGCGGCCAGCATGCTCATGCTCAGCACCGCGCTCACGTTGACCGCCCAGCCGGCCGCGGCGCAGACACCATCTTGGTCCGCCACGCTGGCGGCGCAGACGCTGGACAATGGAGCTGGCTGCCTGAACGGGATAACGGACGCCGAGTGCAGCGACACGGACAACCTGTCGGAAGACGACTTCACGTTGGGAGGCAACGCCTGGTCGATTACCCAGATCGTGTACAGGTCAGCCCACAACGACATCGTTGTATCTTTCAACCGCAGCGTGGTGACCGCGCTGGACAGCTACAAGTTCTGCGTCGGCGCGACCGCCCATGCGTTTTCCTCGGCCACGCATCCGGCCAACGACGAGACGGCTGAGTTTGACACCACCGCCAGCTGGTCCGGCGGCCGCGGCGCGGTGCTCAGCATCGTGGCCAGCGGCGCATCCTGCCCCCAGCCGGTCTCGATCGGCCGCCAGGGCAGCATGTCTGTTGACGGGTTCCACCCAATGGGACCCGGGCGCATGAAGATCGCCGAGGGCGCATCGATCACCTACGGCATCGTGCTCCACCAGCCGCCGACCGCGGATCTGATCATCGCGCCGCGGCATCACAACGTCCGGCCGGACGGCAGTGATTACCCCAATGTCGACAACGGTCTGTTAACGATCCACAACTCGGTCACTTGGAAGGCCGCTCCGCATCCCAATTACTTGAGCGGGGACTGGCAGCGGTCCAAGTCGGTCCGGCTCACCGCGGTGGACGACAACGTGTGCAAGTCTCCGCCCGGCACCCGGTACTGGATCAGGCACCACGGCATCGGCGGCGGTCCCGACTGGGGAGGCTGGGACCGCCAGGACCGGCACCATGGCCTGGTGGTGTCGATCGAGATCATCGACGACGACTGCCGCTTTTTGGCTCCTTCCCCGGGCTCCGTGTGGCTGGAGGAGGGCGCCAGCGCGACCTACACCGTCCGCCTGAAGACGCCGCTGGAGGACGCCGCGTACATTTCCCCGCGCGTCAGCGCCGCCGGCGACAGCGACATCGACGCGATCACGGTCTCTCCCGAGCGGATCTGGGTCGAGGCGGGAGACACGAGCCCGAAGACGTTCACGGTCAGCGCCGGAAAGGACGCGGACTCCCGTGCCGAGGTCCTGCACGTCGACCACAGCGTCGACTCGCCGGAGGTCCCGCCGGATTACCTGGGCGCCCGGGTGACCGTCGTTGTCATGGACGAACAGAGCGCGCAGAACGCGGCGAGGCACCAAGAGCGCGACCCGCTGACCGTGACCGGGCTCGCGCTCACGGCCGGTTCGGGAGCGGTGGCGCTGAGCCCGGCCTTCTCGACCGATGTGACGTCGTACCGGGCGGAGGTCCCGGCGGGGACGACGAGCGTGACGCTGGCGCCGCACTGGAGCGGCGGGGAGAGCGTGCACGCGGGCTCGCGCCAGGGCGCGACGACCTTCACGCGCCCGGCGCGGGTGCGGCCCTCGGGCACGACGGTCGATCTGGCCCTCGCGCCCGACGGCGGCGCGACCGAGCTGTACGTCATGGTCAGCGGTTCCGGCGGCACGACCACCTACAGCATCGAGGTGACCGAGGCGCGCCCCGAGCCGAAGATCGTCACCGTCCCCGACGACGACGCCCCCGAACCACAACAGCAACAACAGCCACAGCAGCAAATCCCCGAACAACAACAACCAGAGCAGCAGCAGCAGACCGCGGACCCGGTGGAGACGCCCGGCCCGGTGGTCGGCCTGCAACTGACGGCCAAGCGCAACAAGGTCATCGTCACCTGGGAGGCCCCGGCCTCCGGCGACACGCCCGACCGCTACATCGCGCACATCAAGAACACCGACACCGGCAAGGGCAAGAACCGCAATATCGCGGCGGGCAAGACGACCACCACCTTCGGCAACCTCACGCCCGGCGCGACCTACCGGGTCTGGGTGCGAGCCCAGAACGAAGCCGGCAAAGGCGAGCGCATCCACGCCCGCATCACCCTGCCGACCGAGGCCGAGTAACAGGCCGCGCAGCCGGAACCCGAACAGCAGTAGCCACAGCAGCAGCCGGAGCCGCAGAACACTGATCCGCCACAGCCGGAGCCGGTCGAGCAACCGCCGCCGAACAGCTTCAGGCATCTCTGGATTTGATGCCTCCAAATCCCCAACTCGAATCGTCGCCCGTGTCGTAGCGACGCCTCCGAACCCGTCGCGCCCCGGGTGGCACCGTAGGATCAAGAAGCATCCGATTGCCGCAGAGTTGGGCCAGACCATGGGCAGCCCCGGTCAATGAGGTGTCGAGTTCCTGATGGATGACGAATCCCAGTGGGAAAAGCGGACGCATACAGCTGCGGAATCTGCAACGGCGAGGCTTGAGTCAGTGGCGATTCGCGGGTTCCGTTCGCTAGCTAACGTCGAGTTGGAAGGATTGCGGGGCGTAACGGTTCTCATCGGCGCGAACGGTTCGGGCAAGTCAAACTTCGTTCGCTTCTTTGAGATGTTGGGTTGGATGCTGCGATCAGGCCGCCTTGAACAGTTCGTTAACCAATACGGCGGTGCCGACGACCAGCTGTTCATGGGGAACAAAGTGACGCCGCGAATGGATGCCGATGTTCGCCTCTCGACTTCAAAGGGACTGAACGAGTACTCGATCTCGCTCTCCTACGGTGCTCCCGATCGCTTCATCTTCAGCGACGAGCGCTGGCGATTCAGCGATCCGAAAAGAGGGACGGGGTTGGCCAAATGGATCTCGGTGGGCAGCGGTCATACTGAAGCGAGGATTGATGACGCCGCCAAGGGTCGCATTCCCGATCTCAAGCCGACGACGGCGCGTGTGGTCTGCAACCTGCTGAGGGATTGCCACACCTTTCAGTTCCACGACACCTCCCTAGGCGCCCCCATGAAGCGGCCATGGGACGCGAGCGACAACCGTTTGCTGCGCTCCGATGGCGGCAACTTGGCCGCTGTGCTACTTCGACTCTTGGAGGAGTACCCGGATCACTACGAGTGGGTCCAATGCAATATTCGACGCATCCTGCCCAACTTTGATCAGTTTCTCCTTGAGGAACGGAACGGCAAAGCGATCTTGAGGTGGCGCGCGGCGGAATGGGACAAGACTCTCGGCGCCCATCTGACCTCGGATGGGTCGCTGCGATTCTTCGCGTTGGTCACGCTTCTCAACCTTCCGTCCGACATGCTGCCCAAGGTGATGGTGCTCGATGAGCCAGAACTGGGCCTGCACCCTGCTGCTGTCTCGCTGATGGGGTCGATGATCGAAGCCCTCGCAGATCGGTGTCAGGTGATCGTGGCAACCCAGTCGCCGTTGCTTGTCGATGCATTCGATCTCAGCGAGATTGTGGTGATGGAACTGGAGAAGTCCGAGACGAAGGTGCGCCGCCTGAACCGAGCGGACTATGTGCGCTGGCTTGACGAGAACTACACGACGGGAGAACTCTGGCAGATGAACCTGCTCGGCGGTCGCCCGTGAAGCGGGTGGCTGTCGCGGTCGAGGGCGAAACCGAGGAAGAACTCGTCAAGCAGCTGTTGTCACCGCACCTCGCTGACCAGGGCATCTTGGTTGACCCGATCAAGCCATGGAGTCGAGGCGGAAACATCAACGTCGACCGGCTGGCGCCGCACATGGCGAAGCTGTCTTGGAACTACGACGCCGTGACCTCGTTGGTGGACTTCTACCGTTTCGGCCGGCTCGAGCCGGGCGAGACGGTTGACGACCTCACGGCGCGAATCGACGCGGCAATCGGCAACCACAGCCGGCGAGAGCCTCGTGCCACCCCGCAGTTCGCGTACGTCCAGCAGTATGAGCTTGAGGCGTTGCTCTTCTCGGACCCGAGTTCGTTCGGCGTCATTGCGGGCCTGCCAGCATCGGCAGTGGAGTCCCTCGGGCAGATTGCAGCTGGCTTCGGCACGCCCGAGGACATCAACGACGGCGACACGACTGCCCCGAGCAAGAGGGTCGAGCGCTGCTTCAAAGACCACGGGATGAAGTACGAGAAGCGGCTTCACGGCCCGGCGATTGCCAACGCGATCGGACTCGTGAGAATCCGTGAAGAGTGCCCTCGCTTCGACGGTTGGGTCGCTCGACTCGAAGCGTTGTAGGCCGTGGCGAGCGAGCTCGTGGAGCGGTTCGACGGCAAGAGCCGGCGCGCGCAGCAGATATTCGTAGCGGCGCTGCTGGTCATGGCGGCAGGGCTGGGCACGCTCGTCACGGCGGTCCCCGACGATGACCTGACGGGTACAGCCCGGTTGTGGGTCACGGTCCCGCTGGTCATGCCGTTCGCCGCTGCGTCGTGGATGTTCAGCCGTATGCGTTTGGAACTGCAGATCGACGATGGTGGCTTCACGGCCCGTGTCCGGCCGTTCCGCGGTCAGCGCGTGGATGCCCGAACGGTCGTGAGCGCAGAGATCGTCGAAGTGGAACCGTTCTGGGAGTTCGGCGGCTGGTGGCACAAGGGCCTGCGCAGCAATCGCCTGCTCGGTGGTACCGGCAGCACTGCCCTGCGCGTGACCTACGTGCACCAGGTCGGCGCTCGCGAGCCGAAAACCTGCCGCCTCACGCTCCTGACCGCCCACGCCGGCCACCTGCTCGATGCGCTGCAACGGGGTACGCCGAACCGAGCCTGAGCACGGAGCGCCGCCGGTAGAGTGAACCCAATCCTGCCCGCCTTTCTGGACGCTCCGGCTTGACTAGGAATGGCGGGCCTTTTCGTCGGTCGTCGTCTGCCGCCTCCGGCAAGCCGGGTCCTATTGGTGCCAATCCCACACGCCGGGTCACCTTGGCGCCGATCCCGCGATCCTCGGCCTCGGCACACAGGCTGTGGGCGCTCTCGGCCGAAACCGGCCCGCACCCCGCCGCCCCGACGTTCAAGCTGGGGGTGCTCTTGGGGCCGTGCTGTCACCCGTCGTCGGCGGCGTTGCAGGAGCACGCAGTTCGTAGCGGCTGGTGCAGGGCACTTGTTCGACGGTGTGGCCGTGGTGGTGGATTTTGTGGTGGCAGTCGTTGCAGACCAGCACGAGGTTGTCGTAGTCGGTGCGGCCGCCGTGCTGCCATTCGATGATGTGGTGCGCCCGGCAGTAGTCGGGCGACACGTCGCAGCCGATGCAGCCTTGGTCACGGAGTGCGAGCGCGGCACGCTGCAGTTCGGTGGCTGTGCGACGGCTGCGGCCCATGCGCAGGTCACCGGTTGCGTGGTTGAAGATCGCTGGTAGCACCTGTGCGTCTGCGGCGATGCGGCCGATCTCGCCGATGGGGATGGGGGTGCCGTCTGACAGGCGGGCGTTCGTGAGCTGGTGGTTCACTGCGTCGTAGTCAGCTACCACCAGCAGCGAGGTGCCCACGGGCCGTGCGGCGTCGGGCTCAAGGATCAGCATTGCGATCGAATCCGCGGTGCGCTGGGGGTGCGATGGCCGTGACTTGGGGTCTTCGTTGCTGTAGAGGCGCCGTTCTGTCGCGGCGATCACGGACGCCAGGCGAGCTCCGGTGACGGGGTCGAACTGGGCATTGAGCACCACCATGCCGTCGTGCCGGCTGGTGAAGATCTTCCCTGCGCGCGCTTGGCGCTGGCGCTCCAGCAGTGAGGCGCCGTCATCACTGCTCGCCTCAGCCTGATGTCGGGCGACGGTGCGGCGGAACTGGTCATACCCCTCGCGCTGAGCCCGCTCAGCCAGCCATGCCTCGTCGATGGGCCCCTCAGTCGATGCACGGGCGATCAGCTGAGCGTGCCCGTCGGGAATCGTGCCCTCCTCGAGACCGCTGCGAGTCGCGTCGAGGTCGCCGAGCGCCACGCTGAGCTTCACATCGCTGCGCGCCGCCCGCCCCGGGATTCTCAGTGTGTGCTTGGCCGTCTGTTCAGCCGTAGCGGTGTCAGTACGGCGCGTCAGCTCCCGCAGCGTCTCGCTGCGCAACGCCGCCAACGCCGACGTTGCCCGGCCGATCTCGGCCAGCCGTCGATGCAACGCAGCATCAGACAGCTCAGACACCGTCACCGCATCGGCCCGCACCTCGACACCGGCAGATGCCTCATGTGCCGTATCTGAAGCAGGGGAGTCGCCGCCGCCAGCCCGGTCGCCGCTGTCCGTTTCCATGAGAACAACCGTACGAAGGGGGTGTCACAAGTATCAAGCCGAGGCAGAGCCGAGGGCCGCGCTGCACGACAGCACGACCGCGGCGGATCGCCGCGGCGGCTGTCCATCCGGTGAGTTGATCGACCCTTCACCGATAGGGCGCGCGGCGTTGCCTGTGCGCCCGGGGCGCGATCTTGCGCACGGGCGCGGCCGCTGGTTATATCTGCTGCGTCGATTCGCCTGCGAGAGCGCTGGCGATTGCGTTGACGACTCGTTCCGCTACGTCGGCCGCATCACGGGCGTGGCTTGCAGTCAACTTTCTGGACGCAAAGTCGCCATATTCGGCGAGGGCGCGGTCCATTCGGATCTCGTTCGCTTCGACCAGATCACTCTCGTTGATCGTGCCTGCCAAATGGTGTCGGGCGTAGTCGAGAGTGATGCGATGAGTGCCTTCGCCTCGGCGCACGCGCAGCCCTCGAGCTGACATGTGGCCCGTCAGGGCCTTGCGGATGGCGTCGTGGCAGGCTGCTATGGCAAGCGTCGTGTCGCTCTCGGCGATTCTGCGGGCCGAATGGACGTGCCGCCTGGCGTCGTTGATGCGCTCGCCGGCGGCACCCATGTTCGCCGGCACTCGCTCCACGTCTCCGGTTGCAATCGCCTCCGCCAGCCAGTCAGCCATCGGGGCCTGCGTCGAGCGAGATCGGCACCAGCGGCTGCTCCCGGATGTGAGCAACGAACGGCTCCGCTTCTGGAGCACTCCAAGCACCCTTGTCGATCACAACAGGATTGATGTCTACTCGCAGGTGCTGCTCGACCTCGCGGCATTTTCTGCGGACTGACCGCAGCGGCACGTCGCCGACTACGACGACATCGACATCGTTCGGAAAGGGACCTGGCTCGCCTTCGAAGCGAGCGGCCCACGATCCGAACACAAACGCTTCATCGGCACCTTCCAGTCCGCTGAGCGCTTCTCCGAGGCGCCCCAGCACGCCGACGGTCTGCAACAGAATCGAGCGCAGCTCCGGCGCCCACGGGAGGCTCCAGTTAGGGCGCACCAGCCGGTTGCGGCCCAGAGCCCGCGTCTTCACGAGGCCGTGCTGTTCGAGACGAGCGACCTCGCGGCTCGCGGTAGCTTGCGCAACCTCAGCGCGCACGGCGAGTTCTCCCACAGTGAGTTCATCTCCAGTACCGCCGAAGAGGACACCGAGAATGCGCAGCTGCTGATCTGATCTGAACAGCGGCACCAGCGCCGGCGCTGACGTATTCACATTCTCAATCTTATCATCGAGTATGCGAATATTTAGGTCCGAACGTTGCCGCATTCAGTACGAGTGCGCGCCCACCGGAGCAGCGGTTCGCCACGGCGGGTGTCCCATGCAACTGGGGCTGGTGCTCAGGACTGCTGGCGCGAGTCGATGGTGCCGTTCAAGAGCAGGGCTTCGATGCGCGCGAGACGCTCGGCATGATCGAGCAGCACCGCACCGACCTCGGTTCGGAAGTCGTGCAGTTCGGTGCGCAGCGATCCGATCTCGTCTCGCATCTCGGTGCGCAGTGATCCGATCTCACCGTTGATCTCCTCTCGCAGCTCGGTTCGCACGGAGATGATGTCGGAGCGGAGCGTGTTGAACGCCGTGACCGCCGCGAGCGTCATGGACGCGATCAGCGCGGCGATGATCGTGATCGCGGCCGTCTGGCCGAGGAAGGGCCTGCGACTGCTGCTGCGATCACCGGCAGTCGGTGCCGGTTGTGTGCTGCCCGCGCCGCCATCGCGCCCGCCCGCCGACACTCGGGACTCGGCCGCACTGTCGGGGCCGTCTGTCTCGCTGGCCGTGTCTGTTGCAGCGGGCTGCTCCGGCACAGTCTGAATGGTAGCCATGCGCTCTCCTGCCGCTCGGCTCGCGATGCACCCCCGAAACGTAATGTCATCGGTTCGGCGCACCCGAATGGTTTTTGAGGTATCTCACGCCCGTCGCCGGAACTGAATCGCTGTGGTGGTGTTGCCGCTGCCGACGGCGGAGGACCGCGGCATGCCGCTATCGACCATCTCGGCCTTCGACCCGCTGCCTGTGCCGCAAACAGCCGATTCGGCAATACGCCGACGCGCTGTTCGGAAGGGTGGGCATGAGACTGCCCGACTGCGGTATCGGGCGATCGGTGGCCTGTAGATGTTGAGCACCTCTGAGCAATTTCACTCAATGCGAACCACTGGAGGCAGATCATCACGCGGTGGTCACCGTTCGTGTCACAGCCCCCGACTAAACCCTGACCAATGGTCCACGATGCCGCCTCAGATGCAAACCGACCTGCGCGGGTGCCCAGTTCCTCGCATCGGTATCGATCGACTCTCGCGGCGCGGTCCGATCTCACGGTAGAGGAGCTGTACCTGCGAGCGACAGGGTTCAGGCCGTATGGATTTCAGCGACGTGTTGCTGACAACGGACTTCCCGAGCTGCTTCAAGTTCCGACAGGCTGTGGCAAGACGGAAGCCGTTGGCCTGGGATGGCTCTATCGCCGCCGCATGCACCCGGATGCCCATGTCCGCGCTGCCACTCCCCACTGGCTTGTCGTTGCGCTGCCGATGCGAACCCTCGTCGAGCAGACCGCCGACCGATTCGAATCGTGGCTCAAGCGCCTCGGCATGGATGGTGACATCGCCCTTCACAAGGTTCAGGGTGGAGCTGGTTGGAGCGACGACGACTGGCGGTTCAGCCCTGATCGTGATGCTGTGTTCATTGGGACCATCGACATGCTGCTGTCCCGAGCTCTCAATCGCGGGTACGCCGATCGCCGGTGGCATTGGCCTATGGCATTCGGGGGGTTCAACAACGGAGCGCACTGGGTGTTCGACGAGATCCAGCTGATGGATGTCGCCACGCCCAACACCCGCCAGCTCCAGTCGTTCCGTGACTCTTTCGGCACGGCTCTACCGACGTCGAGCACGTGGATGTCTGCCACCGTGGATGAGCGGCTCCTGCGCACGGTAGATCGGCCTGACATCGGGCCCAAGATCGAGCTAGATGATCATGATCGCCGTGGTTTCCTCAGTCGCCGCTTGGATGCACTCCGGACGGTCTCAGAGATCACCTTGCCGGCGAAATGGCCGGAGCGAACTCTCGCGGAACAGCTGGTTGACCGCCACCAACCAGGCACCCTCACGTTGGCAGTGTTCAACACAGTGGACCGAGCGACAGCTGCCTGGAATGCGCTTAAAAAGCTCGGCCCAGATGCCGACCTGGTGCTCCTGCATTCTCGTTACCGGCCCGCCGACCGTGAGGCGCACACGGCTGCTGCGCTGTCCCCACCGGGTCTGGCGGGAAAGATCATTGTCAGCACGCAGGTTCTGGAAGCCGGCATCGATCTCTCGGCGACGCTCCTGTTCACCGAGTCTGCGCCGTGGCCATCGGTCGTGCAGCGTGCCGGGCGCTGCAACCGAGACGGCGCACGAGACGACGCTCAGCTGTTGTGGGTGATGCCGCCCAAGTCCCCGCCCTATGAGGAAGACGACGTGCACGAGTCGGTCGAAGCGCTTCGCTCGCTTGACGGGCAACGAGTGTCGACTACCCGATTGCAGAACGCTGACGTGCACACAGCCGATCGGATCACGCCGGTGATTCGGCGCAAGGATCTGATCGACTTGTTCGACACCACTCCAGATCTGAGCGGCAACGATGTCGACGTCGCCCGGTTCATTCGTGACCGAGACGATCGCACGGTCCTGGTGGCATGGCGCGAAATCGCCGACAATCAGCCGTCGGGGGCATCGCCGCGTAGAGATGAACTCTGCGGCGTGCCGATCGCCGAACTTGGGCAGTGGTTGCGGAAGGGCAACTCGGGGAAAGGCAATTCGGCATGGTTCCTCGACCACTTGGCTCGCGACCGCGACCAGCCTTGGGCGCGATGCACCGCTCGCGACCTGCGCGACGGGATCGAGGTGGTGCTCGACGCGAGCAAGGGGGGATATGACTCAGAAATTGGTTGGAATCCGAGGAGCGCCGAGCCGGTGGCCGTCGTCACACCACCTGACGCGCCATCGTTCAACGCGGGGTTGTCACCCGACGAGGACGTCGCGGTGGCTGACGAACCAGCGTCACTCGCTGATGCCTGGTATCCGCTGACCGAACATCTCATCGATGTCGAGCGCGAGTGCACGATGTTGCTTGAAGCGTTCGGAGCCAACGGCCTGAGTCCCGAGATGCACCGTGCCGCAATCGTCGCCGGACAGCTACACGACATCGGAAAAGCATCAGAGGTGTGGCAACAGGCGGCACTGGCAACCGTAAGCGCCGACGAGCGAGCTGGTCTCCAATCAGACGGCCCGTTTGCCAAGACGGGCAATCGCAGGCCATTGCGCTTCGATCCACCATTCTTCCGGCACGAGCTTGCGTCGGCGCTGGCTCTGATGAGTGAGGGTGCGTCCGCACTGGGTGACCACCGGGAAACTGATCTAGTGATCTACCTCGTTGCGTCTCACCACGGACGCATCCGTCTGTCGATCCGCCGGCCACCCGAAGAACTCGGCACCGATGATCGGATCGTTACCACGCTCGGCATTGCGCCCGGGTCAGCGCTGCCGGAGGTCGACCTTGGCGATCGGACGATTCCAAAGAGTCATCTCAGGATTCCAACAGGGCACGATCGGTATGAGCGACGCGCGCTCGCCTTGCGGGACCGTCCCGACCTCGGTCCGTTCCGCTTGGCGTTCCTTGAGATGGTCGTCCGCTGCGCGGATTGGCGGGCGAGCCGCAACGCAGGCCAAGCCCCATGAACACAGTCCATCTGCGCGGGTGCAGAGCCGAGCCCTTGCTGTCCTACCTGACAGGTCTCGGAGTCATCCGATTGGTCGGCGAGCAACTCGATCCAGATGCATCGGCCAGATGGGATGGCGATCATTTGGTCGTCTCCAGCTCGGAACTGAGCGAGACCAATCTCGTCGACTTCTTTGCTGAGGACTACAAACCCACTCCGGCAGTAGCCCCTTGGAACAGCGGGGGCGGCTTTCAGGATGCAGGCAAGCCCACCTCCCCATCCGCACAAAGAGTCGTCGAGAAGGTCAGAAACAGTGACTTGGCGCGGCTAGGCCCGTACCGCGAAGCGATAGTCGCCGCCGACGAGGCACGGCACAGGGCACGCCGACTCGGGCTGACCAAGGACGGCAAGGTCCTCAAGCAAGGTAAGGCGCAGCTCATTGAACTGTGCCGCGGTTCGTTTCCGGACGAAGCACTCGCGTGGCTGGATGCATCGGTGGTCCTGCTCGACGACGACATTCGCTACCCGTTGATTCTCGGCACCGGGGGCAACGTCGGCAGGATGGACCTCTCAGCCAATTTCTTGGAGCAGCTAGAGACAGCCGGGCTCTTGGAGGATTCACCGAATCAATCGGTACGGGGGCGCAATGACGCCCCCACGTCAAGAGCGCTTCTTCGTCATGCTCTGTTTCGAGTCGGCGAGGTTCAATTCGTTCCGAGCAGTACCAGCCAATTCGACCCGGGTGCCAAGGGCGGCCCAAACTCTTCCGCGTTCGGCGATGGCAAGGCTCTCTCGAACCCGTGGAGCTTTGTGCTGGGTATCGAGGGAGCCATGGTGTTCGCCAGCGCAGCTGCCCGGCGGCTCAGTGTCGAGAGCCAAACGGGCAGCAGCAAGGCCAGCATGCCCTTCACTGTCGATGCAACGGCTAGTGGCTATGGGTCAGCCTCGACAGGCGAGAACGTAAAGGGTGAGTTGTGGGCGCCGTTGTGGCGTAATGATCTGTCTCATCGTGAGATCGAGCACCTGATCTCAGAAGGGCGATCTCAGTGGGGCCGCAGTCAAGCTCGCTCGGGGCTTGATTTCGTCCGAGCCACGGCAACGCTCGGCGTTGATCGCTCCATTGATGAGTTTGTTCGTTATCTCATCGGCGTTAGGGATGGGCGGAGTCCGCTGGCAGTGCCGATCGGACGATTCAAGGTTCGCGACCGGGTGAGGCCCGAGGTCGATCTCTTGCGTCAACTCGATGGATGGGTCGGCAAGGCGCGACTCAACTTCAACAGGGTGCCTGCAGCCGTCAGGTCGGCACTGAACGCTGTGGAGCGGGAGCAGTTCGCGGTGTCGACGTTTGGCGGTGCCGTCCGTCTTCAGACGGTGCTTGCCGTGCTCGCCCAGACGGAACGAGCCGCGTCCCGGTCAGCCAAGTATCGGCAAGACCGACGTCTTGAGCCGATTTCGGGGCTCTCGGCCCGAGAGTGGGTGCCGACACTCAATGATGATTCCGTTGAGTTTCGGATCGCAGCAGGCCTTGCTTCGCTAAGCGATCGCATGTCTGCGGGGCGGCCCACCCCCGCGGAGGCTGTCGGTGGAAGCCTCATGACGCTTCTTCGTCCGGTCGTCCGGACTCGATTCGGTTTGGGCTGGGCGAACGGCGGGCCGAGGGTTCCGAACCTGGGCCGTCGCCCGCTGTTCGATGTCCTCAACGATGTCGTGGGTGCTCGCGCTGCTCTTGCGTGCTCCATGCAATCAGGAATCGAGGTTTCGGATCAAGTTGCAGGTCTGCCCTTCGCGTTCGACTATGGGCTTGGCGTTGACCTCGCCGACATCGGATGCCTCCTGCATGGGCAGGTCAACGAGGAACGCCTAGATGCGATTCTCAGCGGCTTGCTGCTTCTGGAATGGAAGGACTCGTTCAACGTCATCGGGCATGGTCTGGCTGTCCCTGATGATCCGGTCGCCCGATTTCATGCCGTGAGCGAGCCCGCCTATGTCGTGCTCGCCCCCTTCTTCGCCGGGCGGTTGCCGGTCGCACCGAGCGACGCAGAACCAAGACCCAACGGGTCAATCGCGGTACACCCGCGGCCCGAGTGGGTCGGAGCGGTCCGCACAGGACGTGCCCATGCCGCAGCACGAGCTGCTGCGCGACTACTGCGCGGGCGCGGCTGGAGGCTCATCGTCGACAGCTTCGAACGGTCCAACGTTGAGCGGGGCCGGTTGGCAGCGGCGCTGTTGCTGCACCTCGGCCGGGGCGACGGTGATCTGCGCCAGATTCGTTTTCTGCTCAACCACCAATGCACAGTCGGAACTCGCTGGATTGCGAGTCGAGAGAGTCAGGAGTCAAGCAATGAGCAAACGTGAAATGCACGCGATCGAGCTGAGGGCCGTGCCCTCGGATCGCTTTCAACCCACCGGCTTCCCAGACTTGGGAGCAGCCAAGTTCGAGAAGCCGGTCGGCAGCAGCGAATGGGTCGACGCCATCCTCGTTGAGTCCGCTCAGTCCATGGCGAATCGGTTCGAGGCCGTGGGCTGGAGTGAGGCACTCCAGGAGCCGGTATCGACGCTCAAGGGATTGCCATGGATCAAGGTCGTAGCCGAAGACGACGGTCGATACTTGACATCCAGCCGCACTGAGGCGCATCGGCTGGCTTCTGCGTTCGTCAAGGAATCGATGAATGCCAAGGGCGAGGACATGGTCACCAGCCTCGGCGGCCTTCTTGAGCTGTCTGACGATACCCCTCTCGCGGCGAACCGCATAGCTGCTGCCATCTTCGCCTTGGACCCTCTGTGCCTGATCCACGGTGTTTTCTTTGCCGACGCGAAATGGCCTGGCCAGCCCAAGGTTGCTCGCGCACTCACCGGCTTCATCGAGGCTGTCGATGTCAGAGAGGCCTACTCCGGAGGTGTGAAGCGAGATGATGTTCGGCACAAGATCGGCGAAGGGGACAGCGGATCCACCGAAGGGTACGGACACGTCCCGTACCACCGAACCGAGTACACCGCCCGGTCAATCACGCTGTATGTGTCGATCGACATAGGCCAGATCGAGGCATACGGCCTCTCTCCGGAGGCAACAAACCTGTTGCTCGCCGTGGCCCGCTGGGAGGTCCGCTCACTTCTCGACAGCGGACTGCGTCTACGCACAGCCTGCGAATTCGAACCGCGACACGACGACCAGACGATCGATCTCGCGGACAGCGAAACCCTGGCGTCGGAGATACGAACCCTCGTTGGCCCAGGAATCCCCGAGCTCCGAGACCTTGCTGAGCCTCCCCTGATCGTCCGGTGGTCAGATGGGAAGAAGCGCTCAAAGTGACCACGGTTCTCCGGCTGGAATTTCCGTGGGGCCGGTATCACGCCACGCCCTGGGGCCGCAATGTGAACGAAGGGCTGCCCGAGTGGCCCCCATCGCCATGGCGCATTCTTCGAGCGCTGGTCGCTTCGTGGAAGACCCGCTGTCCAAGTCTCCCAGCCGAGGATGTCGGAGCGGCCTTGGGTCAGCTCGCAGGTGCGCCAACGATTCACGTCCCGGCGATGAAGCCTGCCCACCTGCGCCATTACATGCCCCAGATCGCTCATCGTTCGGTTGGCAAGCGCTCCACGACGCTCACCTTCGACACGTTTGCGGTGATGAACCCCAGTGCGTCGATCTTCATCGAGTGGGACGCCGACATGGCGCCTTCGGCACTGAAGGCGCTCGACGAAATGGCACTCGGAATTCCATACTTGGGCAGGTCGGAATCGATCTGCAACGTGGCGTTGGTGCACCAAGTCGAGGATCGCGCCCCCGTCTCGTGGCGACCAGTAGCGAAGGACGATCCGACGGATGCCGAGATCCTGTGTGCCCAGCAGCCCCTCGAGTTGAGTGACCTGATGCAGAGCCCGGACATCGTCCGGAGGAACAGGCGACTGTTCCCTACAGGAAGCAGGCTTGTGCCCTATCGGAAGACCGACTCGGCAAGGACTCCGGCGACCGCCGATGACTGGCGACCGACACACGCGGCAGTGCGGTTCGCAGTTCACCCCCGACCTCGACCGACGCTCGCTGACGCGGTCGTTGCGGCCGAGTTGCTGCGACGCGCTTCACTCAGCAAGCACGGAGCCCCGTCCGCGACCCTCAGCGGCAAGCGGTCGACTGGGGAGCGGCAATTGGGCAGGCATGAACACGCCCATTACATTTCCCTTCCCGATCAAGACCGGGCGGGACCATCGTCGCCAATCGAATCGCTCCTCGTGTGGACACCTAGGCGGTTGAACGGAGATGAGTTCGCAGCGCTTGCCCAAATCCGATGGCTCCGCGCCGGCCGCGCCGTATCAGGCTTTCCAGACATCGCAATAGCAGTTCAGGGTTTTGGAGATGTAGATGAAGTCGCTCCCGAGATAGTCGGGCCATCGTCCGTCTGGGTCTCGTGCACTCCGTTCGCACCGGGAAGGCACCCCGGCAAGAGGATCACTTGGCCAGACCACGTAGCGGCCGAGGTCGAACGTGAACTAACGACGTACCGTGATTACCCGCCCCCGGTTTCCGTCGAAGTGATTGACGGGAACGCTCGAAGATTCCGCAGGTATCGCTTGCCGCCCAAGGAACGCTTGGCGAACAGCCGGTATGCCTCCATGGTCGAAATCCGATTTGCACATGCCGTCCGAGGCCCCATCGCCCTCGGCTCTTTGAGCCACTTTGGGCTCGGCCTCTTCAAGCCGATCGGGTAGAT
The DNA here is from genome assembly GCF_965204195.1 of Candidatus Poriferisodalis sp. Classification (GTDB taxonomy): domain Bacteria; phylum Actinomycetota; class Acidimicrobiia; order Acidimicrobiales; family Poriferisodalaceae; genus Poriferisodalis. The sequence continues at coordinate 3,124,331 of NZ_OZ241975.1, read as the reverse complement.
CCCTCGACGTGGCTGACGTACCTGAGCTCGTGCCGGCCCGGATGGTCAACGAGTTCGTGTACTGCCCGCGGCTGTTCTACCTCGAATGGGTCCAGGCCAGATTCGAGGACAACGCTGACACGGTGCACGGCCGCTATGTGCATCGCAACGTGGACAAGGGCGGCGGACGCATGGGTGAGTCGTCGGAGGACGATCCTGTTCGCGACGCTCGCTCTGTGCTCGCGAGTTCCGAGCGTCTGGGCCTCATTGCGAAGACGGACATCGTCGAGGGTTCCGACGGCAAGGTCGTGCCAGTGGAGGTCAAGCGGGGCCGACCGCCGAAGCACGGTCCCGCGTGGGAGCCCGAGCTGGTGCAGTTGGCCGCAATCGGGCTCATCTTGCGTGACAATGGCTACGACTGCGACCGGGGCCAATTCTACTTCGCCTCGTCACGCGAACGCACAACTGTTGAGTTCGACGACCGATTGGTTCACCGGACGCTCGACACAGTCGACCGTTTGCGCGAGGTCGCCGCTGCCGACGATCCGCCGCCGCCGCTGGTGGACAGCCCGAAGTGCCCGCGTTGTTCGCTGGTGGGTATCTGCCTTCCCGACGAGACCAATTTCCACACCGGGCGTGTCGAAGGGACGCCTCGACGCCTGACGCCTCGCGATTCGGCTGCACGGCCGCTGTATGTCGGCCAGCAAGGCGCCCGGCTCGGCATCAGTCAGCGTCGGGTTGAAGTGAAGGTCAACCGCGAGGTGGTCAGCAGCGAGCGCCTGATCGATGTCTCGCAGATCAATCTCACTGGCAACGTGCAGGTGTCCACTCAGCTTCTCCACGCAGCGTTCCGGGAGGACATCCCGGTGTGCTGGTTCAGCTACGGGGGATGGTTCCAAGGGATGGCCCACGGCCTGCCGTCCAAGCATGTGGAGCTGCGGCGGCGCCAGGTCGCGGTGGCAGCCCAAGCCGGCCTGCCGTTGGCGCGTCAGATGATTGTCGGCAAGATTCGCAACTCCCGAACTCTGTTGATGCGCAACTCTCGTGAACCGGTGGACTCAGCCGTCGCGCAGATGAAGGAGCTCACCGCGAAGGCTGCCGAGGCTGACTCGGTCGAGTCGCTGCTCGGGATCGAAGGCGCCGCCGCTCGCTCGTACTTCGGCAGCTTCGCAACGATGCTGAAAGACGACCGCCTCGGCACATTCGACTTCGATGGGCGCAACCGGCGGCCTCCCCGCGATCCCGTGAATTGCCTGTTGTCGTTCCTGTACGCCCTGTTGGTCAAGGACCTCACCGCGGTGGCGTTCTCGGTCGGCTTCGATCCCTACCTGGGCGTCTATCACCGGCCGAGATTCGGGAGACCGGCGCTCGCGCTCGATCTCGCTGAGGAGTTCCGCCCCATCATCGCTGAGTCCGTGGTGGTGAACGCCGTGAACAACGGCGAAGTGGCCGAGAACGGGTTTGTCATCCGAGCCGGGGGAGTGGCGCTGGAGCAGCCAGCGCGCCGAGCAGTCATCGCCGCCTACGAGCGGCGTCTCGACCACGAGGTCACTCACCCGACATACGGTTACAAGATCGCCTACCGTCGTGTGCTCGAAGTGCAGGCACGGATGCTCGCAGCAAGCATGCTCGGCGAGATCCCCGAGTACGTCCCCTTCATGACCAGGTAGAACCATGAGTGATCGACGTCGATACTTGGTCTCATACGACATCCGAGATCCGAAACGGCTGCGCAAAGTCCACAAGGCCATGAAGGCATACGGCTGGCCGATGCACTACAGCGTGTTCATCAGCGATCTAGACGGCATCGAGTTGATAGATCTCAAGTTCGAACTCGGCGAAGTGATCCACCATGGAGAAGATACAGTTGCGTTCATCGACCTAGGAATGCCAACAGAACGCGGCCGAGATTGCTTTGATTTTCTCGGAATAGCACCGCCACTGCCACAATCCGGACCGGTAATCGTCTGATGCGAGCGGTCCAGTCAGGCCCCAATTCCCGGGCAGCGCTCGCAGCCCTGAAATACGGGCCTGAAACGCACCTTGACAACAGAATCTCATGCTTCCCGAGCGCTCCTACACAGGGAGCGCTCGCAACTGCCCTCAAAACCGCTGGTCACAGCCGGTAGTTTTCGAGAGCTGTTTGGCGGGGAATATTCCCCGCCCTTCATTGCAGGAAGGGTATGACGTTGATGCGTCGGGTCAGCGGGTTTGGCGGGGAATATTCCCCGCCCTTCATTGCAGGGCCGTTGCAATCCTGCCCGTGTGGTCGCTGACCGGTAGTTTGGCGGGGAATATTCCCCGCCCTTCATTGCAGGCAGGTACTCGCGTGCGCGCTCGCACTGGCGGATCAGGTTTGGCGGGGAATATTCCCCGCCCTTCATTGCAGGGTGGACAGTAGGTCTCGAATCGGCAGCGCCCGGCTCGGCGCGTTTGGCGGGGAATATTCCCCGCCCTTCATTGCAGGGGGGGTGCCGATGTCGGCGAGGGCGCGGGCGGCTTCGGTTTGGCGGGGAATATTCCCCGCCCTTCATTGCAGGGGGCTGCGTCTCGACACCAGACAGGTCGATGTTCTCCGTTTGGCGGGGAATATTCCCCGCCCTTCATTGCAGGGCTGTCACTGCCAGCGTGCCCGGTCCGTACAGCCCGGTTTGGCGGGGAATATTCCCCGCCCTTCATTGCAGTTCGGTCGTGACGGCCAGCAGCGGGGCAAACTCCCACCAGTTTGGCGGGGAATATTCCCCGCCCTTCATTGCAGTCGCCACGCGCAGCACGAACCACGTCACCGCCAGGCCGTTTGGCGGGGAATATTCTCCGCCCTTCATTGCAGTGGGATAGGAGAGACATAATGACCATCAGACACCTAGGTTTGGCGGGGAATATTCCCCGCCCTTCATTGCAGCATGAGCCCACGGCGAATGAGGTAAAACGTGAGGCCGAGTTTGGTCGGTTATCTGGATCGGCCCTTCATTGAAGCGACGCTTTTTCTTGGCAAGTGCTAGAGCGTAAGCACGCTATGGCGCGTCACCCGCAGCGCCCTTCGTTGAGCGATGGCTAGCTATTCGGCGGGGAAGGGGAGCTGGAGCCACCAGGGGCGGCCGACGGGGTCGACTCGGGTCACCCATTTGACCCACCAGAAGCCGCGCCTGCCGGGTGCGATCAGCCGCACCGGGGCGCCGTGGCCTCGGCGCAGGGGTTCACCGCCGTAGCCGACGGCCAGGTACAGGTTGGCTGCGTCGCGGGCGGGGAACAGGCGGCTGTAGCCGGTCAGCGAGGTGACTTCCAACGTGGGCGCGTCGGTGTCACCTAGCAGCTCGGCCAGCGGCACTGCATCCCACGACTGGCGGCTCCACCATCCTCCGGTGCAGTCGAGGTCGGCTTGCACCGGCGCAGCTTGGTCGTACAGGGTCTCGAGCTTCACTGGTTGGCCGGCGACGGTGAGTTCCCAGTCCGACACTGCCACCCGGGGTGTCCTGTCGTTGAGCCACATGGTCGTCGGCATCTCTGCGGGCGTGAACGAAGCGATCTCGTGCGAGCCGGTGAATCGTCGGTTGTCGCCCACCACCAGCTGCTGGATCCAGTAGGCCGCGCCCGCGGCCGCCAATGCAATGCTCCCGCCGATGAACGCCCTGCGGTCGAGGTCGGCGATGCCGGGACGGCCCGGCCGGCTGACGATGTGCCACACCAGCAGCGGGGCCACGAACGCGACCAGCAGGACGTGGGTCCACAACGCCGACCAGTAGCCCACGCCGTGCCACAACCCGGTTGCGTGCAACACCCCGAGCACGACGGTCGCAACGACGAGAGCTCCGAGCAGCATCGACAGCCATCGGCTGGCACGGCGGCGCTTCAGGCCGGTGCGCACCGAGCCGCGGAGTTTGGCGGGGGCCAGCGCCAGCAGGCTCAGGCCGGCGAGGGCGTGCGTGACGGTCAGCCAGCGGCCCCAGCCGGTGCCCACCGCCCACGACGCCAGACCCGTCCCGACCGCGACGATCGCCGCAGCAGCCAAGAGCACATCGACCTGCCGGGCGGTGAGCCACGGGCCGCGTTTCACATCATGTCGATCTGAGATGGCCGACCGGGGTGGCGGCAGCGAGCCCGCCGCCACCCCGAATCGGTCTGGTGGGCGTGCGAGCGGCTACTCGCCGCCCTCGAGCAGCACGACCGGGATCCGCTCCCAGTCGTCGCCCACGACATCGACGCCGGCGTCCCGCAGATTCGCCACCGCCGCCTCGGCGATGTCGGTGCGGTAGGCACCCTCATCGGGCTCGGCAGCCAGGATGCCCTCGCTGGTGGCCACCTCGACGGTCTGCGCCCACAGGTCAGCATCCATGATGCCCGCACCCAACGGCGACGGCCAGATCAGCGCGCTGATCTCGTTCATCTGCCATGTCTGGTGCGACTGGCCCAGCGTCGGGACATTGTCGAGCACGATCTGCACACACTCTTCGGCGTTGTCCCGGCAGTGGATCCAGCCACGCAGCGACGCTTCCACGAACCGGACCGCCGCGTCGTAGTACGCAGGATCGTCATCGAGGCGGTCGGCGTCGGCCCACAGGGCGTCCTGGAGCATCGCCGTGCCCTCGTCGTTCCAGTCGATGATGTTGAGATCGGACGGCTGGTAGAGCTCGCCGGTGGCAGGGTTGATCGTCTCGAGCACTTGCGCGTACTCGTTGTAGATCATGGCCTGCGCCGCGTCGATCTCTCCGGAGATCAGCGCCAGCATGTCGAAGTTCTGCTGCACGAGCTGGATGTCGGAATCCGGATCCAGCCCGCTGCGGCGCAGCCCAGCCAGCAGCTCGAATTCGTTGCCGAATCCCCAGTTGCCCACGGTGCGGCCTTCGAGGTCCGCCACCGAGTTGATGCCGGAGTCAACAAAGGACACCTGCAAGGTGGCGCTTCGCTGGAACACCTGGGCGATGTTGGTGATGTTGGCGCCCTCTTCTCGTGGCACAAGGCCCCTCGGCACCCACGAAACTGCGAATTCCGCGGCACCCGAGTCGAGCACTGAGGCCGGCACGATGTCGACGCCGCCCTCGAGGATGGTCACGTCGAGCCCGACGTCTTCGTAGAAGCCGAGCGCCTGCGCCGCGTAGTACCCGGCGAACTGTGCCTGCGTGAACCACTGCAACTGCAGCGACACTTCGGAGATGGGCTCGAATTCGGGCTCATCTGCGTCGTCGCCGCCGGTGCACGCCGCGGCTAGCAAGCCGAGCGCCAGCAGCGGCGCCAGCGTCCGGATCAGTGTTTTTCTTGCCTTCATATTTTCCCCCCGTGTTGGGATTCCCAATGGGCGCTCACGCCCAAGGTCAAGGTCATGTCGCCCTCCTTGCTGCGAAATACCACGGCATGACGAGCCGTTCGAGCACGACAGCGATGGCGTAGAGGCCGATGCCCACCAGCGAGCCGGCCAGAACGGCCGCCCAAGCGTCGTCGTAGCGGGTCAGGCCGGCCGAGTTGGTGATGATGTTGCCCAAAGCGTCCTGGCGGCCGCCGAAGTACTCGGCCACGATGGCGGCGATTACCGCGAGCGACGTGGCGAGCTTCAACGCGGTGAAGAAGTACGGCATCGCGTTCGGAATGCGTACCTCGCGCATGATCCGCCACTTGCCAGCGCCGTACGACTCCATGAGCTCGATCTGGCTGGGCTCGACCTGCCCCAGCCCCCTGGTCGTGTTGATGAAGACCGGGAAGAAGACCAGCACCACGACGACCGCCTGGTTGGAGCGGGGCGACAGGATCCCGAACCAGGCGTTGAAGATGGGCGCCAGGGCGATGATCGGCACCGCATTGACTGCCACGGCCAGCGGCGTCAGGGTCTCGTGGGCCGAGCGGAAGGCCGTCACGAGCACTGCCGCCAATGCACCCACCACCACGCCGGCGATCAAGCCGGTGACGATGATGAATCCCGTGATGCCCGTCGCAGTCGAGATCGTGTCGAAGTCGCCGAACAGGGCGCTGACGATGCGTGAGGGCGGCGGCAGCACGAAGCCGTCGGGGTTCAGCACGGCCAGCAGGGCTTCCCAGCCGCCGAACATGATCGCCGCTGCCACCACCGGGGGCAGCCATGCGCGCAGCACAGCCTTTGCGGCGGTCATGAGGCGTGGTCTCCTCGCAGCGCGTTGCGCACTGCGGTCACGTTGGCGAAGTATTCCGGATGGTCGCGCGTGGCCTCGCTGCGCTCACCTAGGTCGGTGTCGATGATCGCTGAGATCCTGCCCGGCCGGGGCGACATCACCACGACCCTCGTGGACAGGAACACCGCCTCGCTGATGGAGTGTGTCACGAAGATCACCGTGGTCTGGGTCTCCGTCCAGATCCGCAGCAGCTCGTTCTGCATGTGCTCGCGGGTCATTTCGTCGAGTGCGCCGAACGGTTCGTCCATCAGCAGCAGCTTCGGATCGAACGACATCGCTCGGGCGATGGCGACGCGCTGCTGCATGCCACCCGACAGCTCCGCCGGATGGTGCCGCGCGAATTCGCTCAGCTTCACCAGGTCCAGCATCTCGGCCGATCGCTGCCGCCGGTCGGCCGCTTTCCAGCCCATCAGCTCGAGCGGCAGTTCGATGTTGCGCGACACGTTGCGCCAGTCGAACAGACCGGCCCGCTGGAACACCATCGAGTAGTCGCGATCGAGCCGGGCCCGGTCTGCCGTCTTGCCGTTGACGCTGACAGATCCGTCGGTCACGTCGGTCAGCGCGGCGATCAGCCGCAGCAAGGTGCTCTTGCCGCAGCCCGACGGGCCGATCAACGTCACGAACTCTCCCGAGGCGATGCGCAGATCGATGCCGGTCAGCGCATTCACCTCGTTGGACCGACCCGGGTTGAACACCTTGCCCACGCCGTCCAACTCGACGGCTGCGACATCGGGCGCGATGTCGCCGTCGGGGCCCTTCGCGTCGGGGGCATCGCTCATGGGCCCGCGCCGTTCATGTCCCGTACTGCCCATGTGCCGGCTCACGGCCCTTGCGTCCCACCAGCGCGTACTCCACCGTCGAGATCACCACGAACACGAAGATGCCCAACGCAGCCGCGCCGAGCACAGCGACATAGAGGCGCTCGGGTCCGGTCGTGTAGCGCTGGGCTTCGAGCAGCACCCGGCGGCCGAGCCCGCCCTTCACCCCAGCGGAGATCTCGCCGACGATGGCGCCCACCACGCTTGCGGTCGCCGCGATCTTGAACGCAGCGAACAGGTATGGCAGCGATGCCGGCAGGCGAAGCCGCCACAGGGTCTGCCCCCAGGGCGCGGCGTAGGAATCCATCAGCTCGAGGTTCTCGGGCCGGGGCGATTGCAGGCCCCGCAGGCCGTTGATCGTCACCGGGAAGAACGTCAGGTACGTGGCGATGATCGACACCGACATCCAGTCCTGCCATTCGAATGGCAGGAAATCGAAGCTCTTGCGTCCCCAGATCACGATGATGGGAGCGATCGCGATCAGCGGGATCGTTTGGCTGGCGATGACGTGGGGCACCAGCGCTCGCTCCAAGCGCCCTGAGGTGGTGAGCGCGATGGCGATGCACAGACCCACCACGACCCCGATCGCGAAACCAACCGCTGCCTCCCGCAGTGTGAACGCTGCCTCGGAGGCGACGATCGTCCAGAAGGGATCGCCTGTGCCTCGCGGCTCCTCGAAGATCCCGGCGAGTATGTCAAGCACCGGCGGCATCTTGAGGTCGGTGGTCTCCGGCAGGAACGACCCGATCAGCAGCCATCCTGACTGGGCATCGTCAATGGCGGTACCGAACGCCTTGTAGGCGGTGTACGCCAAGCCCAGCAGGCACACGAAAACTGCCAGTACGACGACCTGGCGAACGATGCGGCGGGTACGTGCGCGACGACGCTCGCGCGCAGCCTGCAGGCGGATGAACTGGTCGCGGACGATCAGGTCGTCGCTCTCCCGCGGGCCAGCTCCCGGGGAATGCGCCGGGGAAGGTGCCGGTGATTGCGATGCGGGAGCGGTCTCTGCTTGCACGGCTCGCCAGTCAGGTCGCGAGCGCCGGAATGATCCGCTGGCCGTAGGCGTCCAGGGTTTCGTCGGGGGCGTCATGCATGAGGTAGATGGCGAACTGGTCGACGCCCAGGTCGCGCAGCTCGCCGAGCCGGGCTACGTGATGATCCGCGTCGCCGAGAATGCAGAACCGGTCGATTACCTCATCGGGCACGAAGTCGGTGTGGACGTTGCCGGCCTTTCCGTGTTCGGCGTAGTCGTAGCCCTCGCGCCCAGCGATGTAGTCGGTGAGGGCTTGGGGCACCGCGCCCCCGGTGTCGCCGTATCGCTCGACGAGATCGGCCACGTGGTTGCCCACCATGCCGCCGAACCAGCGGCACTGGTCGCGTTGGTGGGCGACGTTGTCACCCACATAGGCCGGCGCCGCCACACAGATGTACAGATCATCGGGGTTGCGCCCGGCATCAGCCGCGGCACGGCGGACGGCGGCGACGGTCCACTCGGTGATCTGGGGGTCGGCGAGCTGCAGGATGAACCCATCGGCCTGCTCGCCGCAGAGCCGTAAGGCCCGCGGTCCGTACGCCGCCATCCAGATGTCGAGCCGGCTGCCCGACGACCACGGGAGCTGCTGACGTGTGCCGTTGTAGGTGACCTCGCGGCCCTCGGCCAATCCCTTGATGACCGTCATCGACTCCGACAGCGTGGCCAGGCTGGTGGGGCGGTGGCCCAGCACCCGCATGGCCGAGTCGCCCCGGCCGATGCCGCACACCGTCCGGTTGCCGAACATGTCGTTGAGCGTGGCGAACAGCGATGCCGTGACCGTCGGGTTCCGGGTGCCCGGATTGGTGACCATCGGGCCGACAATCATGCGGTTCGTGGCCGACAGCATCTGGCTGTAGATCACGTAGGGCTCTTGCCACAGCACGTGGCTGTCGAAAGTCCACCCGTAGTCGAACCCCAGCGTCTCGGCTCGCTGGGCGAGGTCCACCACTCGCCACGCGGGCGGATCGGTCTGAAGAACAACGCCGAAATCCATGTTCTCAGTCCCCCGATCCGTTCCGCTGCCCGAACGCTCCGTTGCGTCGGGCCATGGTGTTGCCCCCTACTGCAGGTACTGGCAGAGACCCCGGCGCAGGTACTGGCCGTCGCCGGCGCGCCCCAGGTACTGGTTGTCGTCGATGATCTTGCGACCCCGAGAGAACACCGTGTCGACATGTCCTGTCACCTCGACCCCTTCATAGGCCGAGTGGTCGATGTTCATGTGGTGGTTGTCGACGCTGATCGTCCACTGCTTGTCGGGGTCGTAGATGACGACGTCGGCATCTGAACCCGCGGCGATGATCCCCTTGCGCGGGTACATGCCCATCATGCGAGCCGGGGTGGTGGCGCACAGCTCGATCCAGCGAGCCAGGCCGATCTCACCGGTCACCACGCCTTGGTAGATCATGTCCATGCGGTGCTCGACGCCGCCGATGCCGTTGGGGATGGCCCGGAAGTCGTTGAGCCCGAGCTCCTTCTGCTCCTTCATGCAGAACGGGCAATGGTCGGTGGACACGACGGCCAGATCGTTGGTCCGTAGCCCCTTCCACAGGGTGTCCTGGTGGCCGTCTGCCCGGGAGCGAAGCGGCGTGGAGCACACGTAGGCGGCGCCCCCGAAGCCGGGCCGGTCGAGGTGGTCCTCCAGGCTGAAATGCAGGTACTGCGGGCAGGTCTCCGCGAACACGTTCATGCCTGCGTTGCGTGCCAGCGCCACCTGCTCGAGGGCCTCCGCGGCGGAGAGGTGCACGATGTACAGCGGGGCCGCGCCCACCTTGGCCAGCTGGATGGCCCGGTGAGTGGCTTCGGATTCGAGCTCGGGGCGGCGCACGTAGCCATGGGTGACCGGCGAGGTCTCGCCGCGCTCGAACGCCTGGTCGGCCAGCACGTCGATGGCCAAGCCGTTCTCGGCGTGCATCATGATCAGCCCGCCGTTGCCGGCCGCTTGTTGCATTGCTCGCAGGATCTGCCCGTCGTCGGAGTAGAAGACGCCCGGGTACGCCATGAACAGCTTGAAGCTCGTGATGCCCTCATTGACCAGCAGGTCCAGCTCCTTCAGCGAGTCATTGTCGACGCCGCCGACGATCATGTGGAAGCCGAAGTCGATCGCGCAGTTGCCCTCAGCTTTGGCCATCCACTCATCGAGGCACTCGCGCACGTTCTCGCCGTAGCGCTGCACGGCGAAGTCCACAATGGTGGTGGTGCCGCCCCACGCCGCGGCTCTCGTGCCCGTCTCGAACGTGTCCGAGGCATAGGTGCCGCCGAAGGGCAGCTCCATGTGCGTGTGGACGTCCACGCCGCCTGGCACCACGAGCCGTCCGGTGGCGTCGATGACCTCAGCGCTCTGCTCGGCTGCGACAGCGATGTCGCTGCCGGGTTGCAACACGGCAGCGATCTGCTCGCCGTCGATAAGTACCTCGGCCGGATCCGCGCCGGTCGAGCTGACAACGGTGCCCCCCTTGATCATCGTCGTCATCTTCGTGGTCCCCCTCGGTCGCGATCTGTGAAACCCCACCCAGTCCTGGCTTGACCCCTCAGGGCGCTACGAGCGGTTCGTACGATTCGGGCCGGCGGTCTCGGTAGAAGGCCCACTGGTTGCGGACCTCATCGAGCATGTCGAGGTCCAGCTCGCGCACCACCAACTCCTCGGCGTGGTCCGATGCGGCCCCATCGACGATCTGTCCCCGGGGATTGGCGAAATACGACGTGCCGTAGAAGTCGTTGTCGCCCAGCGGCTCGACGCCGACCCGGTTGATGGCCCCGACGAAGTACATGTTCGCCGCCGCGGACGATGTCTGTTCGAGCTGCCACAGGTATGCGGACAGCCCCCGGCTGGTGGCTGAGGGGTTGAACACGATCTCCGCTCCGGCCAGCCCGAGCGCACGCCAGCCCTCCGGGAAGTGACGGTCGTAGCAGATGTAGACGCCGACCGTCCCGACCGCGGTCTCGAAGACGGGATAGCCCAGATTGCCCGGCCGGAAGTAGAACTTCTCCCAGAACCCCTTGACCTGCGGGATGTGGTTCTTGCGGTACTTGCCGAGATAGGTCCCGTCGGCGTCGATGACGGCTGCGGTGTTGTAGAGGAGCCCGGCCTGTTCCCGCTCGTACATCGGCACCACGAGCACCATCTCGTGCTGTTCCGCGAGCTCGCAGAAGCGCTTGGTGGTCGGGCCGTCGGGAATCGCTTCGGCGTAGGAGTAGTACTCGGCATCCTGCACCTGGCAGAAGTAGGGCCCGTAGAACAGCTCCTGGAAGCACATCACCCGGGCGCCGGCGGCAGCCGCTTCGGCCACGTACTTCTCGTGGAGCTCGATCATCGACTCCTTGTCGCCGGTCCAGGCGGTCTGCACGATTGCAGCGGTCACCGTGCGTGCCATGTTGTGCCCTCCTCGCTCCGTTGGGAGTCCTTGGTGCGTGGCTGGAGGAAAAAAACGAGTCTAGATCAGCCCAAAGAGGGGCTCTGAACCGACGCAGCAGCCGCCTCATCAGGCAGGATGTAACGATGTCCAAACGCAGCACCACCTTCCGCGGCTGGAAGGTGGTGGGTGCGGGGGCAGTGATCCAAGGGCTGCAGAGTGCATTCGTCATGCACTCGCTGGGTGCCTACCTGGTGGAGATCGAGCGGGAGTACGGCTGGAGCAAGACCGCCCTGTCGGGCGCGTTCGCGGTGAATCGGGCCGAGACGGCGCTGCTGGGGCCGGCGCAAGGCTGGCTGATCGACCGGTTCGGGCCCAAGGTCATCACGCGGGTGGGCGCCGTGGGCATGGCGGTCGGCTTCGTGTGGTTCAGCCAGCTGCACTCGTTGTGGCAGTTCTACGGCGCGTTCCTGATCATGGCCGTCGGCAGCGCGTTCTGCGGCTTCTTGACGGTCACGGTCGCGATCGTGCGGTGGTTCGAGCGGCTGCGGGCCCGCGCGCTGGCGTTCGGCGGAATGGGCCTCGCTGCGGGCGGCGTGTGTGTCCCGCTCGTGGTGTTGTCGTTCACGTGGTTCGGCTGGCGTACGACCGCTGCGGTCACCGGCGTCGGGGGCGCTGCTGTCGCGTGGTGGCTGGCCAAGTACCTCGACGGCAGCCCTGCTGAATTCGGCGAAGAGGTCGACGGGGGGGCCAAGATCGTTGCCAACGGGAAGACGGTCCGCGCCGAAGGCCTGACCGACATCCACTTCACAGCGAAGGAGGCGATGCGCACGAGGGCGTTCTGGACAATCTCGTTCGGTCACCTGAGCGCCCTGTTCGTGGTCGGCGCAGTGATGGCGCACCTGCAGCTCTATCTGACATCAGAACGGGGCTACTCGCTGCAGCAGGCAAGCTTGTTCGCTGCAGCGCTGCCGCTCATGCAGCTCGCCGGCATGGCCGTGGGCGGCTGGCTCGGCGATCGGATCAACAAGCGGCTCATCGCGTCGGTCGCCATGTTCGGGCACGCCGGGGGCATCTTGCTGCTGGCGTGGGCTCCCAACGCGTTCGTGGTGGTGCTGTTTGTGATCTTCCACGGGCTCGCATGGGGAGCGCGCGGGCCGCTCATGCAAGCCTTGCGAGCCGACTACTTCGGCTCGTCTGCGTTCGCTGCGATCATGGGCGTGAGCTCGCTCATCGTGATGATCGGGCCGATCGTGGGCCCGCTCGCCGCAGGATGGCTGGCTGACACCACGGGCAGCTACGTGACTGGCTTTGTGGCGCTCGCTGCCATCACCGCCGCCGGGATGCTGTTCTTCGTGATCACCAAGCCCCCGAGCCCGCCGCAGCGCAGCGGCAGCAGTCCCGACAGGCACGCGGCCGACGCGAGCAGCAGCGATGTCGATGCTCCCGGCGTCGCCGAGGGGTCGAGCGAGGGCGCGGACGTGGGTTCCGCGCAGCGTCAGGTGGCAGGCTGAGCGGCGTGAGCACGGCTTGTGCCGCGAGCGGCTCGAACAACACTGCACCGGATCCGACGCAGTTGTTCGACCCGCGCACGTATCTGGACGGTGTGCCGCACGGTCTGATTGCCGAGTTGCGTTCGTGCGCCCCAGTTCACTGGGTGCCCGAGCCGGAGCTCATGGGGTGGGAGGCCGGACCTGGCTTCTGGGCGGTGCTCACGCACGAGCTGATGAACCGGGTGCTACGCGATCCGGGGACGTTCTCGTCCCACCTCGGCGGCACGCAGATCCGCGACCCTCAGACCGCTGCGATGCTCGAATTCGTCCAGCGGATGATGCTCAATCAGGATCCGCCGCAGCACACGCGGCTGCGGCGCCTGCTCATGCGGTCGTTTACGCCGAGCGCAGTGGCCGAGCTGGAGGCCACCATCTCGGCTCGTGCCGAGCGGCTCGTGAGCGCGGTGGTGCATCGCGGGCACGCCGATTTCGCCAAGGAGGTCTCGGCCGAGCTGCCGCTGCTGACGCTCGCCGACATCATGGGCGTGCCGTCGCAGGACCGGATGTTGCTGTTCGACTGGTCCAACCGGGTGATCGGCTACCAGGACGCCGAGTACTCGGTGTCCGACGCGTTCGATCCGGCAACAGGGACCGAGATGGCGCAGCGCGCCTGCGAGGTGCGGGCCCAGATCCGCCCCGGCCCCGACGGTCGCATGCCCGACCCTCGCTCGCGCGAAGGTCTCGCCGACATGTACGGGTACGCGCACGACCTTGCGACCTACAAGCGGGCGAACCCGGGCGCCGACGTGGTGTCGATATTGCTGGCGGCCGACGACGCCGAGGGCGGCATCACCAACGAAGAGTTCGAGACCATGTTCTTCCTGTTTGCCGTCGCCGGCAACGAGACGTTGCGAAACGGCATTCCCGGCGGGCTGTGGGCGCTGCTGCAGCATCCCGAACAGCTCGACAAGCTGCTCGCCGACCCTGGGCTCTTGCCGGGCGCCATCGAGGAGATGCTGCGGTTCATTCCGCCGGTGGTGCACTTCCGCCGCACGGCCTCGCGCGATGTCGAACTCGGCGGCTGTTTCGTTCGTGCGGGCGACAAGGTGGTGGTATTCCACGTGGCGGCCAATCGCGACCCGGCCGTGTTCGTCGAGCCCGACCTCTTCGACATCGAGCGCAGCCCGAACGACCACCTCACGTTCGGGGCAGGGCCGCATTTCTGCCTGGGCGCGCACCTGGCTCGCCGCCAGATGTCCGCCATGTTCACCGAATCGCTGTGGCGCATGCCGAATCTGCGCCTCGATCCGGCCGGCAGGCCCGAGCGCCTGCTGTCGAACTTCCAGCACGGCTTCAAGCACCTGCCCGTGCTCTGGGACGTACCGGAGCAACCCCGGCCATGATCCCGACCGCTGCTGTCGAGACCCAGGCGTGAGCGACCCAGAAGTGACCGAGGCGGCAGTATCCGAGAACGCGCCGGTGCCGCCCATCCGGGTCGGCGTCACGCCTGACGTCAAGCTGTGGTCGCGACCGTGGGCCGAGCGCCGCCATCTGGTCGAGCTGGTCGCCGATGCCGGCATCGATTGCATGTTCTTCGCCGACCACGTCAGCTTCCGGATCGGGCACGGCAACGACGGCATGGTCACCGCTGCGGCGCTCGCCAACCTGCACCCCACGCTGGGCGTCTATCTCGGCGTCTACCTGCTTCCGCTGCGTCACCCGGTTCCCGTCGCGCGACAGCTCGCGAACCTGGCCGAGATGGCGCCCGGACGCATCAGCTTCGGTGTGGGCATCGGCGGCGACGACCGCCACGAAGTCGAAGTGTGCGGAGTCGATCCGCGAACGCGCGGGCGACGCACCGACGAGTCGCTCGAGATCGTGCTGCGGCTGCTCGGCGGGGAGACCGTCCATCACCAAGGCGAGTTCTTCTCTCTGTCGGACGCTCGGATCATCCCGGTGCCTGACCCGCCCATCCCGACCTATGTCGGCGGCCGATCAGATGCCGCGATCCGCCGCGCCGGTCGCTTCGCCGATGGGTGGCTGGGCATCTGGTGCACCGTCGAGCACTACCAGGCAGCGCTGCGCCTCTTTGCGGAAACGGCGGCGACGCAGCGGGCGGTCCCGGGCACGCTGCCTGACGTCCCCGACCATGGCATCCAGCTGTGGGTGGGCATCGGCGACAGCCGGGAACAGGCGGCGGAATGCGTGGCCCCCGAGCTGGAGCGCTTCTACCGCGTGCCGTTCAAGGCCTTCGAGAAGTACACGCCGTATGGCACCGTCGACGACATCGTGGAGTTCTTCATGCCGTACGTCGAGGCGGGCTGCCGGCACGTGAACATGACACCGTGCGGTCCAGACCCCAATGAGGCGATACTTGCAGCCGGGGAAGTGGCACGGCGCCTGCGGGAGGCAGATCCGCTGGCGGTCACCGCGCCTGCGTGAGTGTTGCGCGAGGCGCAGCAGGGGAGCCCAGAGGGATGAGGACAGTGCGATGAGCACAAAGGCGGCACCGGGGCAATCCGGCGCAGGACGGTTCGAGTCGGCACTGCTTGACGTCCGGCCGCTGGCGGGCGCGCTCGGCGCCGAGCTGTGGGCGCCCGATGGCGAGCCGCTCGATGTCACGACGATCGACGCCGCCGGGTGCGCAGCGATCCGGGAGGCACTGTGCACCCACCACGTCGTGGTGATCCGCGATCAGCAGATGGATGCGCCAGCGCTCGCACATTTTGGCCGTCGCTTCGGCGAGCTGGAGCGTCACCCGTACCTCGGCGGCACCGCCGAGGAGCCCGAGGTGGTTCCCGTCATCAAAGAACCCCACGAGACCGTCAACTTCGGCGGCGGATGGCACTCGGAGATGTCGTTCCTGGAGTGCCCACCGATGGCGACAGCGCTGTATGCGGTGGAGGTGCCGAGCTTCGGCGGGGACACGCTGTTCGCGAATCAGCAGGCGGCCTATGTGGGGCTGTCCGACACGATGAAGCGCTTTGCTGAGAGCCTCAGCGCGGTGCACTCGGCAGCCCGCCAGTACGGGCGGCGAGGCGACTCAGACCGGTACGCCGGCCAGCGCAGCTCGATGAAGGTCCAGGTGTCCGACGAGGCGCACGCACAGCTGACACATCCGATCGTGCGGACCCATCCAGAGACCGGCGCGAAAGCGCTGTATGTGAATCGGGCATTCACCGAGACCATCTCGGGCATGCGCCGGCACGAGTCGAAGGCGCTGCTCGAGATGCTGTGGAGCCATGCGGTCGGTGAGCAGTTCACGTGCCGGGTGCGGTGGGAGCCGGGAACGCTGACCATGTGGGACAACCGCAGCGTCCAGCACTACGCACTGAACGACTACCACGGGCAGCGTCGGCACATGCTCCGGGTGACGATCGCCGGCGACCGGCCTCGCTGAGTCACTGCGCGGGAGGCTGAGTCGATGAGACCGCTGGCAGGCATCCGCGTGGTCGACATGAGCCGCGTTCTGGCCGGGCCGTTCGCCGGACGGATTCTCAGCGATCTCGGAGCAGACGTCGTGAAGGTGGAGCCACCTGAGGGCGACATCTCGCGCCTGTGGGGCGTCAATCGAGCGGGGCTCGCGGGCTTCTACACCCAGCAGAACGTGGGCAAGCGAAACGTCTGCATCGACCTGCGTGCCGAGGGCGGCGCCGAGACGGTGAAGCGGCTCGTGGCGGAGGCCCATGTGCTCGTCGAGAACTTCCGACCGGGCGTCATGGCGCGCCACGGTCTGTCGTTTGCCGAGCTGTGCCAAGTGAACCCGGCATTGGTCATGCTGTCGATCAGCGGTTTCGGGCAGGAGGGCCCCGATTCGCAGCGGGCGGCCTATGCGGCTGTGCTGCACGGCGAGTCGGGCTGGATGGCTCGCGCCGCCAAGATGCACCAGCAGCCGCTCCAAGAGCCGTACCTGGCCGTCGCCGATACCAACGCGGCACTGCACGGATCCATCGGCGTCCTCGCCGCGCTGCGCGTCGCCGAGACGACCGGGCAGGGCCAGCACATCGACATCGCGATGCTCGAGGCATTCCTGGCGACCGATGAGGGGAGCCAGGCCGGGCTCGACGGCGGCAACTACACATCCCAGGGCGGGCTCGTGTGGGACGGCGTCGACGGCCCGGTTCTGACCGCAGGCGATTTCCGGTGGATCTGGCGGCAGCTGAGCCAGACCCACGGGCTCGCTGACCCGTCGCCCCCCGATGCCGACATCCCGACTAAGCGGGCGCACCGCACCGATGCAATCAACGCGTTCCTGAGCTCGTTCACGACCCGTGCGGAGATGCTGTCAGCCCTCGACGAAGCGAACCTGGCATGGGGCGACATCCGCACGACGGCGGAGGCGCACGAATCGCCTACCGCGACCCATCGGGGTTCCTCGGTGGAGATCAGTGCTCGCGACGGCGGCACGCGCCGCGTGACCCAGACGCCGTACAGATTTGCCGGTGCTACCGCGGATTCGGCGGCGGTCTCGGGGGTGACATCGGACTCACTGGCGCCGTACCTCGGCGAGCACAACGGCGAGGTGCTGGCGGAGTGGCTGGGCGCCGGCCGCGCGGAGATTGACGCGTTGCGCGGAGCGGGCGTGCTCATCGAGGACGAGTTCGCGGCCGACGGGCGCGTGCACGAGCGGCCGTGACGGTCGACCATGACATTCATAGACATTCATATGACGATTTTCATGGAACCGAAACAGTCCGGCCGGAGTCTGAAGGGGTAGGCAGTCTTCGTGGGGACTTGGGATGGCTGGCGCGCCTACAGCAGTGATGAATCTGGCAGTGATGCACGCGGGTCCGCCGTTCGGCGCCTCGCGGCTGGATTCGGCGCTGATGGGCTCGGGACTCATCGGGGCGGGGCTCATGGGCTCGCAGCTGATGGGTTCGGGCACGATCCGTTCTGGATTGACGGTGAGCGCCGCTGAGGGTGCGCCGTCGTCTGGGGCTGCCCCCATCGACGCGGTAGCAGTCCGGTTCGAGGATTTCTATGCGACTCACCGCGACGAGCTGGCGCGGGCACTTGGGCTGGCGTTGCGCGACAGCGCGCTCGGCGCCGAAGCTGCCGACGAGGCATTTGCGCGCGCTTGTCAGCGCTGGGGACAGGTCAGCTCCTATGCGAATCCGCAGGGCTGGATATTCCGTGTCGGGTTGAATTGGGCACGGTCATGGCTGCGACGGGTCCGGCGCGAGCGCGAGCGCCGGCCGCTGCTGGCTCAACCCCACGCGACCGAGGATCGTGCCCGCGATCTGGATCTCGAACGCGCCCTCGAAACCCTCAACGATGCCCACCGTGCAGTGATCGTGGCGCGTTTTTATTTGGATTGGTCAGTGGCCGAGACGGCAGACGCGCTGGGTATCGCTGAAGGCACGGTGAAGAGCAGGCTCAGCCGCGGGCTCAACCAGCTGCGCGACGTGCTCGAAGGGGCGCCTGTCGAAGGGGAGGGATCGTGACCGCCGAGGACCGCCTCCGCAGCCGGCTCCGCAGCGCGGCGTCCGCAATGCCGGTCGGCCCGGGTTCGGTGGATGATGTCCAAGCGAGGGCCGCCCAACTGCAGCGCCGGCGCAACGCGATGCGTGGCGGGACGGGCGCCTTGGCGCTCGTGGCGGTCGCGCTCGTGGGCGTCATCTCCCTGCGAGACGGTGGCCTTGATGAACTGACCGACTCCGTGGTGGCCACAGATCCACAAACCGAGGCCGAGGCCATGCCCGCGGCAACCGCTGCTGTCGCAGCGAGCGCCGACGAAGAGGAAATGGCCGACGATGAAATGGCCGACGAGTCCGGCGTCGAACTCGCCGGTGCGGCAGCGACGAGCGAAGACGCACCTCAGCAGGACGCGGCGGAACAACTGGAGGCGACGGCAGGCGGCGCCGTGCCTCCAGACAGCGAGACACTCGAACCGGAGGCGGCTGGCGAAGCGGAGAACTGGGACAGCACACAGCCCGCCAGCAGCGATCCGGAAACCGCCGTGTTCGCCACGACCGTGTCTGTCGTGAAGCCGCCGCCGCAGGCCGAGGGCGCAGACATGCGCTACTCGTTCAGCGGGCAGCATGCTGTCGTTCAAGCAGCCGATGACTGGTATGCCTACGACGGCAGCAGTTGGCACTCTGTGGGCCTGCCTGAGGGCATGGAGGTGATCGCGGTTGACCTGTCTGTGTCAGGGCGCATTGCGGTGTTTGGTGCCGTCCGACCGCAGGAGTGCTCCCGGAAACAGATTGTGGCGATCCGCACCGACGAGAACGACGGGGAGTGGAGCTACGTCCGCGTCGATGACGACACACCGCCGACGGTGGGGTGGGAACTGCTCAACGCTCGGATTCGTGTCACCGACACCGCCATCGAACTTGAGCGCGCCGAACGCTTGTGGCTGGACGAGCAGTGCGCGGACCCATCGGAGCACGAAGCGCCGACTGGCGCGGTTGCGGATCTTCTCGCCGACCTAGCGCAGCTCGGCGAGATCCACCGCGACAGCTGGCCGTATGCGTCGTTGGACGGGGGGTTCGCGGCACGCTGGCCGGACGTGGCTCGCTCCGATGCACATGCCGCTGCGGCATCCGGTGCCGACTTGGAGTGGACGACTATGAGTCCGCCGAAGTACACGGTCGCCGCGCTGCAGCTGGCCCCGAGTCGATCGGCAGACGGAGGTGCCGCCACCGTGGCTCTGCACGAGACCACCATCATGGACGTCGCGACGACGGTGCATGTCAGCCAGGGCATGGCGATGCTGCAACGCGGCGAGCAGACGTGGGAGGTTTGCCCGATCCCCGATGAGGAGCTGGACCGGGTGAACGGGCAGGTCGGCAGGGCGGGCGAGCATCTCGCGGTCGTCGTGGGCAAGCCAGAGCAGACGCTGTTTCTTGTCGAGCGCGCCCAGTAGCGCTGCGACGATCTGCGCCGCCGTGCGCGAGATGGCGGCGATGACCGGCCGCGCCGCCGCACAGCGCTCCGGCAACGACCTGCGGCATCGGCCTGTGAGCCCCAGCACGGTCACTCGACGGTGATGGCGGCGTGGACGCGTTCGCCCTTGCCGCCCTCGTTCTTGGCCCGAACCCAGATGTTGTAGGCAGTGCCGCTCGCGAGGTTGCGGAAGATGACCTTCTGCTTGGCGGCCTTTGGCCGTCTGGTGTCCCCCTTGCCGCCATCTGCAGGCCTGAGGTGCACGATGTAGCGGTCTGGCGCGTCGCCGCTGATGGGAGCCCGCCAGGTGACGGTGACGGTGTTCGCTGTGGAGGACAGTTGCAAGCTGGCCACCGGGCCTGGCCGCTGGGGCACCGGCTGCTCTGGTTGTCGCTGCAGTTCCTCGTCCGCAGGTGCCTGCTGCGCCGACGCGGGATCTTGATCGCGGATGCTCCGCTGTCCGATTGACGGGCCGAGCTGGGCACCGACTGCGTCAGGGGCCTGTTCCTCTACCACAGCCTGGCTGCTTGCTTCGCAGATGCCGGTGCTGTCGACGCCGTCGGCGAAGGCGATGCTGGAGTACGACGAGACGTTGGCACCGTTTCGGTCCTGGGCCCAGTAGGTGATGGCGTAGCGGCCTGCTGTGGTGGGGGTGCCGCTGAGGGTGCGGGTGGCAGTGTCAAAGCTGAGTCCGGTGACGACCTGCGCAAGGGGGAGGACGGTGTCGTTGTCGGAGAGCTGGTAGGTCAGCGTGCCGGTGCCGCCGTAGGCGGGAGGCAGTACCACGCTGATCGGCGTGCCCACGGCGCAGTCGTGGATGCCCCATTCGAACAGCCCGAGCGGCTGGTAGGCGCCGCTGATGGGGACTGCTCCGACGTCGGCGGGGTCGAAGGTCAGCGCGGGATTGACGGTCACCTCGAAGGTGAGCGAGTCGGACGCGCCGTGCTCGTCGGTGACGGTGTAGGTGACGGTGACCGGGCCGTCGGTGGCGGCAGTCGGCGTTCCCCGGAGCACACGGTCGTATCCCATGAACAAGCCGTCAGGCAGCCCCTCGATGCTGTAGGTCAGCGTCCGTCCGCCGCCGCTGGCCTCGGGGAGCCGTGGCATGCCCTGGTCGGCTGCGTTCGAACGCGCCCAGTCCACCCGGGCGCCCACCGTGTAGGTCTTCCCAGACACCGCCGCACCGTCGAAGCTCAGCGGGGAACCTTGGGACAACTCGGTCGGCACGAACTCGAGCTGGTTGGACGACTCGGCGCTGAGCTTGCCGTCCGCGACGGCGTTTACCGATGCTTCGTAGTAGGTGCCGATGAGGAGGGGCTCGCTGATCACATATGACCTCGCGGACGCCGGCAGCCTCTGCGAAATCGACTCGTGGCTCACGCCGTCGACCCAATACCGCCAAGCCACCTCGTAGCCCGTCACCGTGACGCCGTCTCGCGGCTCGCCCGGGCGCCAATTCACCGTCACGGTCCCATCGGATTCCGTCACCGAGTCCAGGATCGGCGGGTTGGGAACCCCGATGCCGTAGGCGCGCGCCACCCTGGTGTACGCCTTGTCCGTGTCGTCGTCATAGGTCGACCACCTGCCCTGCTCCGTGCCGCGTGTGCCCCGTATGCGCCACTGGTACGTGGTGCCCGCGGTGAGCCCCGTCACGATTGCCGGCTGGTCTGTGCCGCTGTGAGCAACCGGCGACCACTCGCCCCACTCGCCCCCGCTCCGTGCCCGGATCTCGATATCGAACCCCGTCGCTCCCTGCGACTCATGCCAGAACAGATAGAAGCCGCGATCGATGCGCACCGTCTGCTCCGGATTGGTCCACGCCGGCACCTGGGCCGCCGCAGGAGCGGGTACGCCCCACATCGCAGCCAGCAAGACGAATGCCGCCAGCTTCTTCACAACATGTCCCCCATGTGCCAGAACGCGCACCCATACGGCGACGCGAACGCTTCCGTTCAGCTAGCACCGCGCAGCCGCACGTCATGGTCGATGCGCACAAATTCGCGAGATCGAGCCGCTATCTGGCAAATCTGCATATGCATTGCACATGAAGAAGCACATTGATCGAATGAAGTCGCCTATGGACTCATTATCCGATCAGTGCCGTGGCGCTTCCAGCGTTCCCAGCCCCGTTCGTCGGCGGACCGTCATCTAGTGTTCCGGCGATGTCAGACGGAGTGGCCACTACGCAGGAATTTCCCGAGCTGGGCTTCTACATGCTGCCTGGCGATGCGCTCGACTCAGCCGATGCGCTCACCGAGGTTCAAGCGGCCGAAGCGATGGGGCTCGGCAGAGCGTTCCTCGGAGAACGGCCCAATCGCAAGGAGGCCGGCGCCCTCTGCGGTGCTGCTGCTGCGGTTACCGACTCCATCGGCATCACGCTGGGAGTCACGAACATCAACACCCGCCATCCGACGATCACGGCGGGCCTTGCGCTGACGGTGCAGAGCCTGGCCGGCGGTCGGTTCACGATGGGCTTCGGGCGCGGCGTCGCTGTGGCGCAGCAGATCATGGGCCTGGAACCCGTCACCACGGCCGAGCTGGAGCGCTTCGCCTTGGTGATGCGCCGGCTGTTCCGGGGTGAGATCGTCGGCGACTACGACGGTCCGACCGGCCGCGTGCCGATCCTGCTGCTCGACCAGGAGCTCGATGAGCACTTGCCCTTGGCGCTGGGGGCGATGGGGCCGAACTCGCTGGCCCTGGGCGGGCGCTGTTTCGACGACGTCATCCTGCATCCGTTCTATTCCGACGAGACCTTGGTGCGATCGGTAGGCGCGACGAAGTCGGCGGCCGAGCAGGCCGGGCGCGATCCGGCTGAGGTGAACGTGTGGTCGTGCTTCGTCGTGGTCAGCGACGAGGTGCCGCATGAGTTGCGGCTGCGCAAGACGATCGGACGGCTGGCCACCTACCTGCAGTACTACGGCGATGTGCTGGTGCGGGTGAACCGCTGGGACCCAGATGTGCTGGCGCAGTTCCGAGCGGACGAGGTCGTGGCCAAGTTCCTTGCCCCGATCGACGGCACAGCCACGGTTGCCGAACTCGAGCACATCGGCACGCTGCTCCCCGATGAATGGCTGGCCCCGATGGCGACGGGCACGCCCGCCGAGTGCGCCGCGGCCGTGAGACGGCAGATCGACCTCGGCAGTGACGCCGTGCTCATGCACGGCGCAACGCCCGCCGAGCTGGCATCGGTCATCGATGCCTACCGGCAGATCGCCGTGTGAAAGCTGAGGCTGCTCCCTCCGCGACAGCGCTCGACCCGGAACTTGCCTGCAACGTCAGAACTAACGTCGGCGCAGCGCCGGGCGGTAGTCGGCGCCTGGGGATCAGGGGACGAGATGGCGAGCGATGATCCGGGACTGTGGAGTGCGAGCGAGCAGGCAGCGGCCATTGCCGCGGGGGAGATGTCGAGCCGCGAACTGACTGCGCACATCATCGATCGCATTGAGCGGCTCGACGGCGACATCAATGCGGTCGTGACCCGCGATTTCGGCGGAGCGTTGGAGCGAGCCGCCGCGGCGGACGCCGCGCAGGCAGCCGGCGAGACGCTCGGGCCGCTGCACGGCATCCCATTCACCGCCAAGGACGCCCTGATGACGGCGGGAATCCGTTCGACCGGCGGGGCGCGGGAGCTGACCGACAACGTGCCCGACACCGATGCGGCTGTCGTGGCGGCCTGCCGTGCTGCGGGAGCGATCGTGATCGGCAAGACCAACCTGCCGCGCTGGTCGGCCGACAACCAGTCGTTCAATGACCTGTTCGGCACCACCAACAACCCGTGGGACCTGACCAAGGTTCCCGGCGGCTCCTCGGGTGGCGCCGCGGCGGCAACCGCCATGGGCTTCACGAGTTTCGAGATCGGCACCGACATCGGAGGCTCGATCCGTTTCCCGGCCTCGTACAACGGCATCTGGGGCCACAAGCCAAGCTTCGGGGTGATCCCGACCACCGGCTATCTGGATCACCTGCGCGGCGGCACCACCGAGCCCGACATCAACGTGTTCGGCCCGCTGACGCGGAGCTGTGACGACTTGGAATTGCTCTTCGACGTGCTGTTGCGCACCGAAGCGCCGTGGGTGCCGCAGCTGCCGCCCCCACCGGCTGAGGTCGGCGGCCTGCGTGTTGCCGCATGGCTCGACGATCCCTACTGCCCGGTCGACGGAGACGTGCTGGAGGTGATGAACGCGGCCGTTTCAGCGCTCGAGGCGAGCGGCGTGAGCGTCGACCACGCAGCCCGACCGGATATCGATCCGCTGCCGGCATGGGAGACCGGCCTGTGGTTGGTGCGAGCCGCCATGACCCTGGCTGGCCGCGGCGAGGGTCCCGGCCATCGCGAGTGGCTTGAGCGCCACATGGCGCGTGAGGAGTGCCGCCGCAAGTGGGCCGATTTCTTCACCGGCTACGACGCGATCCTCATGCCGGTGAGCTTCCACCCGCCCTTCGATCACATGCAGGAGGGCACCTTCGCCGAGCGCCGCATCCCCGCAAACGGCATCGAGCGGCCGTACATCGAGATGACCCGCTGGACGATCCTGACCGGTATGTCGTACCTGCCTGCCACCGTCCCGCCGCTGGGACTCACCACCGGGGGCCTGCCCGTGGGCTTCCAGGTGGTCGGCCCCTACGGCGGCGATCGCACCACCATGGCGCTGGCCCGCCGAATCGGCGAACTCACCGGCGGCTACCAGCCCCCGCCCCGCGCCCTGTAGCGCAGGGGACGGCAGCAGCTACTGCGCCAGCGCGCCGAGAGCCACCGCGGGCACGGCGCCAATCGCGCGCCACTCTCGCGGAGCCTCGGCACGCCCTCGCACTCTGGGGCAGCGATCTCTACGACGCCGACTCGTCGGGTGCTTGGGCGAGGTCGGCTGCGAGCTCGTCCACATCGCCGATCGCTTGGCGCAGCGTTTCGCCCTCCAGCGCATCGCTGTGAGCCTGCGTGCCGTCGGCGCGCAGGTACAGCAGCACCACACGAGCGACCCGAAGACCGGTCGCCCGTTCGAGGCACCATGCGTAGACGGTGACCTGCCGACGATATTGCTCGGCTCGTTCGTGGTCGGCGTCGGGCATCGCGCCGAGCGCATCGGTCTTGTAGTCGACCACGACGAGCCCGTCGGACTGGTCGTCCTCGAACAGCAGATCGATGTAGCCCTCTACAACCGGACCCGAGGCAGCACCCGACGATGACGCAGCCGGCACCGCCGGGGCGGCCACGTACACCTCGCGCCAGCATCGCCCGGCGGCGGCGCGCTGCACCTCGTCGCTTGCCAAGGCCGAGCGGACGTAGTCGGCCACCGCGCCTGCTCGTGCTGCCACCCCTTCGACGACAGACTGTGCAGCGGCCAGCTCCTCGAGTCCAGCTCCGCCAGCCAGATCGATGGCTTGGAGCACACCGTGCACTGCCTTGCCCACTGCCGTCGCGCCCCGCCCGCGGCGGGCAGGAGGCCCCTCGTCGCCGAGATGTTCGCCGGGCGCGTCCTTGCCGATATGGCGTGCATCGGCTGAATCTGCGCTGAGTCCGTCGTCGGTCGGGCCGATGTCGCTCGGGCTACGGGCTGGCGGACTGTCGTCGCGGGGGCTCGCGTGCGGGCCGACCTGGTGATGTCCTCCGTCGCCGACCGCAGCGGCACCGCCGTGAGCAATGAAGGTGGTGCTGAGCGCCGAACGAGCTCTCGTCGATCGCACGGCTCGCTCCCGTCGCGCAAGCCAGTCGCCGCGCTCGGGCAGCCCGCTGCGCGACGCCGCCGTGTCGGCGGCGTGCATGGCAACCGTCGCGTCGCCGGAGACCTCTCGGTAGTCCCAGCCGCGCTCGCTCGCCACGGTCCCGGTGCCGAGCCTCGGCATCGCTTCGAAGAGCAGCTGCGCACTGGGCTTGCTGCGCGGCTGCCGCGCGCTGTCCTCGTTCGCGGGCGGCAGCGGGCGATGCAACGACACGATCAGATGGTCGCGTGCGCGGGTGCAGGCTACGTACATCAGTCGGATGCGCTCGAAGTGATCCGCTGCCTTCTCGCGTTCGGCCCAGAGTGCGTAGCCGGCTGTCTCGGCGCCGGCGCGCAGGCGCACTGCAGCAGCGCCGCAGCAGTGATCGAGGCCGTCGCGGTCAGCACCGGTGAAGCCCACGAGCGACGGCCGCGACCGGTTGCCGCCTTGGAGGCCGGCCACGATCACGATCGGGAACTCGAGCCCTTTCGCTGCGTGAATCGTCATCACCCTGACCGAGTCGTCGTCAGATTCAGGCAGGATCGCCTCGGTGACTTTGGCGCGTTCGGATGCCTGCATCGCGGCCCAGCGGAGGAACTGCCGCAAGCCTCCGTGCTGGCTGTGCGACCATGCCCGCGCCTGATCGATGACGTAGCGCACATGTCGCCAGACCTCGCGGGTTCGCCGCCCGGCTGCGGCCTGCTCGAGCACGCGCCGCTCGCGTACCAGGCGGTCGAGCAGCACCGAGGGGGCGGCAAGGGCGTGCTCGTCGTAGAGACGCCGCAGGTGCTGCATGCCTGCGGCCACGGGGTGCTCGGCGCCGTCCGGCACGGCAGAGAAATCGGAAGCGAAGAGGCTCCATGACCCGACCGCGCAGTAGTACGTGTACAGATCGTCGTCGCCGCACCCGTACAGCGGCGTGCGCAGAGCGCTCACTACAGCGAGCGCGTCGTCGGGGTCGGCAACGGCCCGCAGGCACATCAGCAGGTCACGCACCGTCCGGGAGCGCCACACGAACTCCGATGCGTCGAGGCGATACGGCACCTGCGCTGCGGTCAGCCCCGCTTCGAGCTGCGGCAGGCATGTCCGCGTCGGGATGAGGATGGCGATGTCGCCGAGGCGGGCTGGCCGCTCGCCGCCGCGGTGACGGTCTTCGACAGACCATTGATTCGCGAGGATCTCAGTGATGACGCCGGCGATGTCGGCGGCCTCCGCGTCGCGGATGCCTTGAGCACTGAGGTCGCGATGCCCGCTCAGGCCCAGCGCCACGACTGCGGGCCCCTGGCCCACAGCCGATCTCGATGCGTGCATGGGTGCATATTCGGGGTGCAGCCGCTCCGAATGCTGTGGAGCTGTGCCGGCTGCCGCGGGCGGCTCGGCACCGGCGTCGTGCGCCGCGGGTGCGAGCTGATCGGCCGGATCGCTGCCGCGGGCAGCCATCAGCCGATCGAAGGTGTGGTTGACCCAGTCGATGATGGGCTCCGTCGTGCGGAAGTTCGTGACCAGCGCCGCCGCTGGCTGCGAACTCGCGAAGCGGTCCCGGGCATCGAGATACAGGCTGATGTCGGCCCGACGGAACCGGTAGATCGACTGTTTGGGATCGCCGACGAAGAACAGCTGCCCGTCCACGGTGTCGATGTGCTGCCAGCCGTCGGGCACGGGTTCGTCGGCATCGACCACGGCCGCGATGCGCGTCGCGATCTCGATCTGGATCGGGTCGGTGTCCTGGAATTCGTCGAGCAGCAGGTGCCGGTACCGCCGGTGCAGCGAGTCGCGGGCGTCATGTGACGACTTCAGCAGGTCCCGGGCGCGGACCAGCAAGTCGTGGAATTCCAGCCGCCCGTTGGCGCGCCGCTGCTCTGCGGCTTCGAGCGTGAAGCGAGCGACGTGGCTGCACCACGCGGAGATCACCTGCTGCAGCGCCTCGGCCGCCGCCTCGGTGCAGTGCACGCGCAATGCGGTGAAGTCCTCGCGCACCGACGCGATGTCCTTCCAGTTCTGGGCTTGCCCTGTCCCCCTGCGACGGGTGCCGATCTTGGGGACGCCGTGACGGGAGTCTTCGGCATCGAGCAGCACGCCCAGCGCCTCGGCGTCGTTGCGCGCCCATCGCAGACGTGCCACGAACTCCTCGAGCTGCCCGAAGCGGGCCAGCGCCTTGTCGCCGGGATCGCTGCACTCGCGCCTGCGCGCGCAGAGCGCACTGCCGCGGGCCACCAGACCGTCGATCTGCAGCGGCGCCGGCTCGAATGGCCGGTCCGGCGGCCTGATGCGGTCCCAGTTGGTGCCGAAGGCAGCGCCCACCTCACGCAGATCGGCAGGCGTGACGCCGGCCGCGTCGAGCATCTGCACGAGCCACAGCGCATCGTCGTCGGCCAGGAGCTCGTTGACGAAACTGCGCCAGCGGTCGTCGAACTCGACATCGCTCGTGATCTGATCAAGCGTCTCGAACAGCGGCGGTAGCCCGGCTTCGATGGGATGCTCGCTGAGGATGCGGCGAGCGAAGCTGTGCAGCGTCGAGATGGCTGCGCTGTCGAGCCCGTCTAGCGCGTCACGCAACTGCTGGCACGTCCGGGCGTCCTGCGACCCTGCCAATCGGGCGTTCAGCTCCGCGCGGATTCGATTGCGCAATTCGGCGGCGGCCTTCTCGGTGAACGTGATGGCCGCGATCGCGCTGATCGGCACGGCATGCTCGCCCGACACCAGCTCGACGATGCGACCGACCAGCGCGGTGGTCTTGCCGGTGCCCGCGCTGGCCTCCACGAACATCGTCGAGCCGACGTCGTGCACGACACGCTCGCGTGCGGAGTGATCGACAACCGCTGCCGACGCTGCCGGCCCGGCGCCGATTGACGCGCTCATAGCGGCCCGTCCATGTGACGCCCGTACGGTGACGCCGCGTTGGCCTCGGCCGCTGCGCCCGGTGCGTCATGCTCGTCGGGCTCGGCCAGGCGGCTGAATCCCTCGAGCAGCGGCTGGTGCCGCTTGCGCATCCAGTCGTCGCGGACATCGCCCGAGCTGATCCCGTCGGGATCGCAGTACGGGCATGCCACGAAGGGCAGGCGATCGTCGCCGGGGCGCGCATAGCCGGGGAACACACCGCCGCGGATGCCCGCCACGATGACTTCGATCACCTGCGCGAACCGCCGCATCACCTCGTCGTCGACGGCGAGATCGATCCACTCCCAGTGGCCGGGCTGGCTCGAGATGAACCAGTAGGCGGCGTGATCTGCTGCGCCGGCGGTCGCAGCGCCGCGAAAGTGCTCAGCCGCAGCCAACGCATAGACGGGAAGCTGCAGCTTCGTGCCTCGCAGGGTGGGATCGGGCTCGGCCGTCCGCGGCGTAGTGGCCGGCGTCAGGCCCCGGTAGCTGCGCGGCGAACCGGTCTTGTAGTCGATGACCACCAACGCGCCATCGTCCGTGCGCTCCACCCGGTCGATGACGCCTCGAAAGCGCACGGTGCGACCGTCCGTGAGGTCAAACGCGACGGCCCCGACCGCGGAATCGGCAAAGCCGAACCGGAACTCCGACCCTTCGATCTCACCGCGGGGCGGCCGGTGCTTGTCGCCGTCTCGCTCCAGCATCTCGGCCAGATCACTCAAGATCGCGGCCCGGTCACGCCGCCACAGCAGCGGCGAACCGGTCAGGCCTTGTGCTTCGCGCCGGTCTGCCAGCCCGCGGCCGATTGCGACAAGCTCGTCGCGGTCTTCGTCGGAAGGCGGACGCTGCGGTCCCGGCGGCATGCGGCCCGGACCGCTGAGGGCCACGGGCGCGCCCCTGCCTGCCGGCTGTCGATTCGCTATCAGCGGCTGCAAGAAGCGATCGATGGCCTCGTGCATGAGCTGGCCTCGTTCGAGCGGGCTGAGCCGCAGGATGTCCTCGGGCTCTTCGACGGCCTCGATGCCGAGCAGATCCTCGAACAGGTAGCGCCGCGGGCAGGTGGCCCAGTGCTCGAGACGGGTGGCGGACATGACCTTGGCCAGCGCGCCGTCGGCATCGATGACGTGGGTCAGGTTCCCGTCGAAACGGGTGAACTCGCTGCTGGCGCGGGCGTCGGTCAGCGAGACGCCCCTGCGCCATGCGGGGTCGCGCCACAGTGCATGGCTCGCGACCGGGTTCCCGCTCGCACGATGCGCAAGCAGGCTGGCCGCGTCGTACTCGGTGACCGTGGCCGGAAAGCCGGCCGAGCGAATCCCGGCGAGATACGAGGGGGCCTCGACGATGTCGTCCACCGTGCTGTCGAGCGCCGCTGCACTGAGGCTGTCGCCGTCCACAAGGCCGTCGGCGAAGTACTCCTGACCGCTTTCCGGGCGGCCCGCCGGGTTCTCCGCAGCATCGGCGCCACGAGCATCACGCTCGATTCGGCGAGCGGTGTTGATGAGCAGGCGTGACGGCACGTACTCGCAGTTGCGACGCAAGTCGCCGCGTGGCAGCAGCAGTGTGCAGGCGTGGCGGGCGCCGGCCATCGCGGCCAGCAGCGCTCGATGCTGCTCGGCGGTCGCGTCGGTCTGCAGTGCCAGTGCGCCGCCCAGTGCACGGCGCTCGTCCTCGTTGATGAGGCTGTCGGGCACGGGACGCGAGGGGAAGATGCCCTCGGCCAGGCCCACGACGTACGTGCGATCGACAACGATGTCGATTGCGCCATTGACATGACCGACGTACACGCCAATGCCCTCGGTGCCGCTGCGGCCGTGCGGTTGGCTGAGTTCGACTTCGAGCGCGCGGCGCATCACACCCAGCGTGACCCGCCTCTCCACCGTGCCGAGGTCGGCCAGCCGGTCGAGCACGCCTTCCACGCGCTCCGCGGCACTGCGCTCCCACGGCGGCCAATCCTGCGTCCAGCCGTCGCGTCCCACTGCTCCCAGGTAGCGCCGCAGCGAGGCGCGCATCCAGTCGCACAGGCTGCGCCACGTCTGGTGCTGCCTGCCCTGCTGCACGCGATCGCGCAGTTCTGCCGCGAACTCTGCTGCGGCACGGCACTCGCGGGCCTGCCGACGGAGCCATGCGACTTGGGCGTCTGCCGATGCTTCGCCATGCGCTCTCAGCCGTGCTTGCTCTTCCAGCCACTCGGCGTGAGCCGACAGCCGGACCTCCCAGTCGTCACCGCTGACCACATGGGCTGCGCGAGCCAAGCGCTCCCACGCCGAGTCGGGCACGAAGAAGTGCGCGTCAGCATTTCGCTGGCGGGCCTGCCGGCGCGGGATCTTGGCACCGGCAAGCAGATCGAACACTTCGCGGCGCCCGAGAACGGGAGCGCCGTTGCCGTCGTCGGCCAGCGCGGTCAAGCCCAAGGCAAAGCGACCGTAGATCGACTCGCTCAGCGTCCGTGCGGTGCTGCCGTACGTGAGCACGCCCGCAGCCTCGAATTGCTCTTCGAGCATGCGTCCGTAGGGCTCGGCCGCCGCGTAGAACACCGCGGCGCGGCCGGGGGCTACACCGTCGTCGAGATCGGCCAGTACGGCGCGCACCACAGTGCGCGCTTCCTCGTCGGGGTCGGTGACGCTCATGATCCGCGTGCCGGTCGGCGGCATCGCCTCATGGGCCGGCAGCCCGGCGCCCAAGCGCTCGCAGACCGCTCGCGCCGATGCGTCGGCTGCATGATCGCCGGTGACGCCCACCAGTACATGCAGCGGCTTGCGGCGCGCGGCCAGCGTCCACAGGCCGAGTGCGCGTACCAGTCGGGTCTCGGGCTCGCTGAGCCGTCGCGGCAGGTACAGCACGATCTCGCCCGGGTCGAACGCGAGGGCATCCGGCGGCGCAGCCTCCGCGTGTGCAGCGGCGGCCTGCAGGAGTTCGCTCGTGTCGTACCACTTCGGTGCGAGCGCTGACCTGATGCGTTCGCAGATGGCGACGACGGCCGCTGCGCGCGCCGAGGTCGCGGCGACCTGCCTCAGTTGGTGCGGCGAGAGATCGCGCAGCTCGCTGTAGGCCCCCGCCAGTGCCTCCGCGGTGCGGTGGTGGTCGGCCACTGGCCCGAAGAGCGCAGCATCGTGGCGAAGCGCCTCGCGCACGGCTGCCGTCAGCACCATGGTGCCGTGCGGCCGCCGACCGGCAGCTTGCAGGGACGGCCCGGCCAGTCGATCGGCGAGAGCCCCGAATGTCAGCGTGTCAAGCGCCGCAATGCCGCCGCCGATCGCCTGCACCGTGTCGCCTGATGCCTCGCCTCCCTCATCGACGACCCCCGGTGCGAGGGCCCGGCGCAGCGCCAGCCCGGTGTAGTTGGACGGCACCACGACGGTGACCGGTCTCAACGGGTCGCCCGACTTGGCTTCGGCCACCAACGCAGCCAGCGCCTGTCGTGCCGGTTCGCCGAATTCGACTGGCATCACGCGCAACGCGCTGTCGTCATGCCGTGCCCGAGGCCCTCCGCGGTCTGCAGGCTGTGGCGCGGTTCCGCTCGCCAGGTCGCTCATGAAAGCGACACTACGCAGGGCGTGTGACAGGACACGCTGTTCAGGGGGGGGGGGGGGGGGGTATGCGGGATGGTGCCGAAACCCGATCAGGTCAGGACGGGCCTCTCAGGCGCCGCATGATGGCGCGGGCTGCGTCCTCCTTGGTCGCCTGCTGGGCTCTTGGGACTGCTCGTGTGGGGTGCGGAGTGTCGCAGCGTGGGGATCCAGGATTTCTTCTCATTGCGTGGCTGGCGGCGGGTCGAGCGTCTCGCTGGTGGGTGGGGCTGCGGGCGTGGGGGGCTGGGATGTTTGTGGTTGTCGTGGTGTCGTGGTGTGTGCTGCGGCGCGGCCGGTCGGCTAATGTGCGGCGCGACTCTCGCTCAGGAGGTGCACATGCCCGCCAGGACCGTACACAACGCTTCGGGGTTCGCAGCGGCGCCTTTGGCGCGCGGGCGCGCCGATTCTGCGGGGGGGGGGGGGGGTAGAGCACTAGCTCGCCGTGGCGTCCGCCTGCGCCTGGCCGCGCTGCTGCTGGCCGCGCTGGCTGCGGCGGTCTTGGCTGCATCGAGCCCGGCCGTCGCCCAGACCGTCCCCGATGGCGGGGAGGAAGCCTGGTCCGCCACGCTGACGGTCCAGACACGGGTAGACGGGGTCACGCGTGGCTGCGACATCAGCGGCGCCAACCGATGCGCTGCGCATTTGACTGACCCCACCTTCCAGATCGGGACCACGACCTACACGGTGGTAGCGGTGACGGGCGGTACCAGCGCGTTGGCGATAACGACCAGGCCCGCCCTGCCGTGGGGTCGGGTCGCGGGCTGGCAACTGGCGATAAACAGAGGCCCATCTCGCGGGCTGAGCACGTACACGGCGCGCGCCGAGTCTGTGAGCATCATCGTGTCGGTGTCGGGTTACCCGTTCACGGCGGGCGAATCGGTGAAGCTCACGCTGTACAGGCCCTATGAGGACGTAGCGGCCGAGGACGCGCGGAAAGGGGCCAGCCGCTCGGGCGCGTGCGGCTCGCCAAACCTGGAAGGCCTATCGGCTGCCAAGCAAGCCGTTCAGGCAGAAAGCGCCGAGAAGGGCTTGTGGCATTGCCACGGGGACGGCGTCTATCACCGGCATCCGGATTGGCGCTACCGTCACCCGGCGCCGGGCCAAGCGGTGCGCCCGACCGGGGACCCGGTCGCCCGGCCTCCGGCGACTGCCCCGTCAAGCGCGGCCGATAAGGCGAAGGGCTTCGGCGATTGGCACTCGCACCCTGACGGCAGGTTCCACCGCCACGCGGGCGGGCATTAGCCATAAGCGACCCGCCCCCGCGCCGCCGCGGCTGCCGTCAGCGCATCATCCGCTGACAACCCGATCAAACTCCTCCGAGAGCAGCACCTCGATGCGCGACATGGGGAAATCGTCATGGCAGCGCCTCGAATGACCCGAAGCGATGTACTCCCCGGCGTGAGTCAGTGGGCAGCGAGCGCCTTGAGTCTCACAGCAGACAGGCGCTTGAGCTGCTGGTTGCGCGGGTCGACTTCGATGCCGGCCGACTCCAGCGCAGTGAGGCCCAGGAGCGGCTCGACGTCGTCGTCGACGAACACGACGGTGCCGCCGACTGTCTCGTCCATGAACTTCAATTCGGCAAGCCCGATGTCGAATTGCAGCCGACGGCCGTCCGCCATCTCATATGTGCGAGATCCGAACGGCTCGACGCCGATGGCCTCGAGGTGCTGGCGCGGCACCAGCGAATCTATGGCGCCGGTGTCCACCAGGAACTCGCCTTGCCAGGCGCGGTCGCGTGCTGCTGGGTTCTTGACGGTGACGGTGATGTGCGTGGTGCCCACAGGAGGCCTCCTCTGTCGAACAGGGCGTAAAGACGGCAGCCGACGGCTGCGTCGGTGAGCCTCGCGTACGTCGCGAGTCACATCACCATCATTTTCGGGCACGGAATCTTCTGGAGTCGACGTCATGGGTTCATTGTCGCAGCGAAATCGCGTCAGTCGCGACCCACCAACTGACAGACCTCAGGTGCCCGCGCGCCGGGCCATGACCGACATCACCCGATATATTGGGTGATGACTACCCAAGATATCGGGGAACTACGGCCGGAGACATGAGTTCAATATCTGCCCAGGAGTACGTGCCGCGCCTGGCAGACGCCAAGCTCCGAGACACCCTGCAATTCTCGCCTGCGGTGGTGATCGAGGGTCCGCGGGGGTGCGGAAAGACCACGACCGGGAACCAGGCGGCGGCGTCATTCCTGGCCGTGGATGAGATCGAGCTGGCCGATGCGTCGCGTGCCGCACTGCGCAGCCTGCTGGACCGTCCGGCCCCGCTGTTGGTAGACGAATGGCAGATCGCTCCCGCCATCTGGAATGCGGTGCGGCGGGAGTGCGATCGGCGCGGCAGCGCTCCGGGCCAGTTCATTCTGACCGGCTCGTCGACACTGCCCGACAATCCGATTCGCCACTCGGGTGCGGGCCGGCTCGCGCCGATTCGTCTGAGGACGTTCTCCTCGTTCGAGACAGGCATGTCGAATGGAGCCGTGTCTTTGGGTGCCCTGCTGAGAGGCGACGCCGTGGATGCTGTCGCGGAGGAGTCTCTGTCTCGCCTGGAGTTGTGCGAGGCGATCTGCCGGGGTGGTTGGCCTGCGACGTTGAAGATGCCGCTCTCGGGGCGCTGCGCTATGTCGACTCGTATGTGGACGCGATGTGCGGCATCGACATCCGGCGCAGTGCAGATGCGCCCCCGTACACGAGCACCGAGACCGCTCGGCGCGTGTTGCGGTCACTGGCTCGAAATCTGGGCACCGTCGCCTCGGCGAGTGCGCTGGCTCGTGACACCGCGGAAGGCGAACCGCGACCTCCTTTGGACCGCAAGACGCTTCCCGCGTACTTGCAGGCCTTCGAAGACGTCTATCTGCGGGAAGACTGCCAGCCTTGGGGCTTCCAGCCCGCCTCGAAGCAGGCAATGCGAGTGACGCCCAAGCGCTTCTTGGCAGACCCATCCGTCGCGACCTCGGTGCTCAGGGTCGGTCCCCGGCGGCTAGCGGAAGAACCCGAGTACTTGGGCGGAGCCTTCGAGTCGCTGGTCATGCGAGACCTGCGGGCCTATGCCGACGCGAACGATGCCGAGGTTCGGTACTACGCAGAGAGCGGATTCGAGGTCGACGCGGTAGTGGAAGACCGCGACGGCAGGTGGACAGCAGTGGAGGTCAAGCTGAGTTGCAACGACGTGTCGCTCGACAAGGCGAAGCGAGCGTTGAAGCTGCTCGCCCAGCGAACGCGGGACGCGGGCAAGCGACCGCCCTCCAAACTGGTTGCAGTGTTCGGAGTAGGCGCCCCGGGCAGTCACACGGGCCTGCGAGTGGCGCGTGAGGATGACGGCGTCGCCGTCGTTCCCGTGGCGGCACTCGGTCCCTGAGCAACTGCGGCGAGCTATCCCGCCGCGGCAGCGAGCCCCTTGAGTCTCACTGCTGGCAGGTCTCAGGTGCCGGCGAGCCGGGCCACCACCGGGGCCATCGCATCGACCTCGGGGTCGTGCACGATGATGTAGCTGGCGCCGTAGGTCTCGCGATGGTGGTGCAACTGCTCGCAGATGTCGTCGACCGTGCCGGCCAGTACCAAGGGCACCTCGCGGGCCTCGTCCAGCGTCAGCCCGAAGCCGGGAGCGAACTGCTCCAGGATGCTGTCAGCGTCCTCGGTCACCAGCGCCATGAACGTGTTGAGCTGGATCTCGATGTCGGCGAAGCGGTCGCCGGCGGCATCGGCGATCCACTGGCGGCGCTCTGCGAACTTGGCCGCCACCGAGCTGCGGGCGGCATCGGGCCCCACGGTGCCCGACCGCAGATTGGGGTTGAGGCTGATGATGTCGGCCAGGCGGGCAGCCTCACTCAGCACCCGCTTGCCGCCGCCGCCGATGATGACCGGCGGGCCGCCGGGAGAGTGGGGGAGCGGGCGGCCGACCATGCCGGAGATCTGGTAGTGCTCGCCGTCGTAGTCGAAGGGTTCGCCCCGCCACAGCCCCTTGATGACCTCCAACGCCTCGATCATGCGATCGATGCGCACACCCGGGCGGTCCAGCGGGATGCCCGATTGCTCGTAGTCGTCGGTCAGCCAGCCGGCGCCGATGCCGAACTCGGTGCGGCCCTCCGCGAGCAGGTCGAGCGTGGCGAAGTCCTTCGCCAGCACCGCGGGGTGGCGATAGTCGGCAGCGAACACCAGCGTCCCCACCCGCAACGTCGTGGTGATCTCCGCCGCAACAGCGGGATGCACGATGGGCGACCAGCTGTCCCAGAAATGGTCGTGGCAGAACAGCGACGAATAGCCCAAGTCCTCAACCTTGCGCGCCATCTCGCGGAACGCCGCAGGACTCTCCGGCTTGCCGTACTGGACGCCGAATCTGAACGGATGCACGGCGGCAGGCTACGCGCTGCCGATCCGCCCCCGACGACGGCCGCGCGTCAACAGCGCGAAGCCGCGATGCTGGGTGCTGGCCGCCGGTGCCGGGCGCTGGCGTCGGCCACCAGTGCCGGTCCGGGCGCTAGATCTGAGTCTGCTGGTGCAGGAAGGAACGCTCCGCCAGGCCGTGCCACTCGGCGATGCCGTCACGGAACTCCCGCCACGGTGCCAAGATGGCAGCGAAGCGAGCGTCGTCCGCCGCCACGCCGTCCAGCACGTTCTCGGTCTCTTCCTTGAACGCTGCCATCAGCTCGGCCGGGAACTCGCGAATACTGGCGAATTCCTTGACGCGCTGGAGGTCGGCCTGGTTGCGCACGTCGTAGTCGGCGATCGTGTTGATGTTCGCCGATGCCGCCGCAATTTCGATGGCTGCCTGGTACTCCTCCGGAAGGTCGTTCCACAGCGACAGCGGGAACTGCACCTCTACTGCCGTGCCCGGCTCCCACCAGCCTGGGTGGTAGTAGAACAGCTCGCCGGCGAACTGGTCCAAGCCCAGGATCAGGTCGTCGGTGGGTCCCACGAACTCGGCGCCGTCGATCGCGCCCTGCTGGATGGCGGGCAGGATCTCGCCGCCCGCCAAGGTGACCTGCTCGCCGCCGAGGCTCTCGAGGACACGCCCCGCAAGGCCGGGGATGCGCATCTTCAGGCCCTGCAGGTCGCTGACCGAATTGAGCTCCTTGGTGAACCAGCCGCCCATCTGGCAGCCCGTGCCGCCGGCCGGGAAGGCAATGACGCCATGCTCTTCGGCGTAGAACTCGTTGAGCATGTCGAGGCCGCCGCCCTTGTACAGCCAGGCGTTCTGCTGTCGTTGCGTCAGCCCGAACGGGACGGCGGTGCCGAACTGCTGCACGGGGCTGAGGCCCACGTAGTAGTACGACGCCGTGTGGCCGGCCTGCACGCCCACGTCACGCACGGTGGGCAGCACTTCGAGGCCGCCCACGATCTCGCCGGCCGGTCGAGGATTGATCTTGAACCTGCCGCCGGTGAGCCGGCTCACTTGCTCGGCGAAGAAGTTGGCCGAGCCGAACAGGGTCACCAGCGCTGCCGGCCAGCTTGTGGCCATTTCCCACTCGATCTCGGGACCGTCCTGGGTGAGCGCCACCGATGTGGCCGGCGCGTCGGTGGCGGCGGGACCTTCGGTCGTCGCTGCTGTGTCTCCGTCGTCGGAGGTGCAGGCGTTGAGCACCGTGGCGGCCGCTGCGAATCCTGCTACGCCGAGACCGGCCTTGAGGAACGATCGCCGGTCAAAGCCGGCGTCTTCGATGACTTCATCGAGGGCAGTCTCCGGACTGGCCTCGTCGTGCATGGTCATAGGTAGTGCCTCCCCGCGGGCGCGCAAGCCGCGCCTACACGTGGCGCGAAATTAGCACGCGTCGAAACCACGCCTGACGGGCTGACGCAGCCGGATGCAGAGAACTGATGACTTGGCTGCAGCTAACTGAACAATTCGAGCGACGTGTACACGATGCCTGGGAATACGCCGAGGATGACCAGCGCGATCGACTGGAGCCCCATGAACGGGATGGCGCCCTTGTGGATGTCGGCGGTGCGCACTTCTGGCGGTGCCACGCTTTGGAGGTAGAACAGCGAAAAACCCACCGGCGGCGAGATGAACGCCATGTTCAGGTTCACCGCCATCATCACGGCGAACCAGATCTTCTCGTCTTGGGTGAAGCCCAGAATTTCCATGGCCGGAACGAAGATGGGCACCACGATGAACGTGATCTCGAGGAATTCCAGATTGATGCCCAGCAGGAACACGGCGATCATCGCGACGATGACGAAGCCCAGCTTGCCGCCGCCGATGGAGGTCAGCCATTCGGAGGTCTGATCGGAGCCGCCGAGCTGGAAGAACATGGCACTGAAGAAGGTGGAGCTGAACAGCAGCGTCATGACCAGCACCACCACGCTGGCGGTGGACTTGCCCGCCTGCATTGCAGCCGAACGGCTGAGCCGCCACTGGGGCGTGATGTGGGTGGCGCCCTCGCGCATGAGCAGGCGGTCGAAGAGCCAGTTCAAGCCCGTGAGGGCAAGTGCTCCGAACACGCCGACAGCGCCCGACTCCGACGGCGTGGCGATCCCTTGGAAGATCGACACGAGCACACCCAGGATGAGCACCACGATCGGCACGATCGCGATGAGCACCTCGCACGCCAGCATGCGGGTGAACGCCATGATCGCGAAGCTCACGACCAGCACCAGCACTGCGACGATCAGGGCCGTGCGCAGGTCCCTCAGCAGCATCACGCACCCGACCATGAAGCCCAGCAGCGCAGCGATCAGCAGCTTGGTCTGGATCGACGGGTTGCCTTCCAGCTTGCGTTCCTCGACTGGCATGGCCGGGCCCATGTTGGGCTTCCACCACGACACGGCCAGCACGTAGGCCACGTACAGGCCGCTGAGCATCAGGCCGGGCAGCAGCGCGCCGGCGAACAGGCCCAGGATGCCCACGCCCATCTGCTGTGCCAGCAGGATCAGCACGATGCTGGGCGGCAGCAGCTGCGCGAGCGTTCCTGAGGCGGTGATGGCACCCGTCGAGAGCTTGTTGTCGTAGCCGAGCCGCACCATCGCCGGCAGCGACAGCAGGCCCATCACGATGACAGTCGCGGCCACGACGCCGGTCGCAGCGGCCAGCAACGTGCCCACCAGCACCACCGCAGCGGCCACTCCGCCGCGCAGCGCGCCCATCAGCATGCCGACGGCGTTCAGCAGCCGCTCTGCCATGCCGGATCGCTCCAGG
This sequence comes from Candidatus Poriferisodalis sp., assembly GCF_965204195.1. GTDB lineage: Bacteria > Actinomycetota > Acidimicrobiia > Acidimicrobiales > Poriferisodalaceae > Poriferisodalis. Next base: position 3,085,353 of record NZ_OZ241975.1, on the reverse strand, counting down.
ATGGCGCCCATCAGCACGAACAGCGGCACCGCCAGCAGCACCGGGTCGCTGATGTTCACGAACCAGCGCGCCGGCAGCGTGTTCAGCGTGGCGGTGTTGAACGAGCCGGTGATATCGCCGATGAATGCGAACGCCAAAGCCGTCGCGGCGAACGAGAAGGCGACGTTGTAGCCGGTGAGGATCATCGCCATGAAGACGATGAACATCGTCAGCGCCAAAAAGACGCCCGTGTCCATGCCGAATATGGCCAGAAGATCGGTCATGGAGCGGCTATTCGACCCGAAGCGGCGACTCGTGCTCGACCAAGTCGCCCTTCTCGTCGTCGCCGATCATCACGAAGCCGGTCTTGATCATCTCCGCAAGGATCTGCAGGCCGAACAGGATGAACGCGATGAGAATCATCACCTTGATCGGCCCCACCGGGAGGCTGCCCGCGTCGACGCCCTGCTCCCAGCTCTCCCAGACGCGCCAGCTGCTCGGCCACTCGCCGTTGTGCCGGCGGCCCAGTGAGGTGGCCGCGTAGCCCCGGAGGATCCGGATGGCCATGATGATGAACGGCAGCAGCAGGGCCGAGTGAATGATGAAATCGAGCCAGGCCTTGCGCTTGGCGCTGAAGTTGGCCCACCAGAAGTCGATGCGCGGGTTCACGCCGTCGCGCACGCCGAAGTTGATGGCGAGCAGGAACATGAGCGCGAACGACTGCCACGCCAGGCTGGTGGTCTCGCCGAAGAGGATGTCGGTCTCGACGAGGTCGTTGCCGTAGCGGGTGATCACGTTGAACAGCTGGAGCAGGAAGACCACCCACGCCAGGATCCACGCCGCGGTCAGGCTGAACGTGGCGATCGACTCCACGCCGCGGCGGAGGCGATCCAGCCCGTCGTGCCAGAGGCCCATTGCGAGCGCGCCCGCGAGCACCAGCCAGTTCCACCACACCAGGTTGCCGATCCAGTACTCGGTGTCCCAGAGCAGCCGGGCGATGATTCCGAAGAGGATCGTGGCACCCGCCAGCCAGCCGATCGGATGCAGGCGCGCCCACCATGGCAGCTCCATCGCCACCGCTGGTGCTTGGGGAGCGGGCGTGGCAGTGTCGGTCACGTCGCCCCCTTCCCCTCTGACTCGCCGGTACCGCTCGAATGCGGAAACAGGCGATCCAACATCCTGCCACCTAGCTTGTCGCCGTGGCGAACATCGGACCCGAGCCCAATAGCGCGAACTCTCATTCCGCCAATCCCACGCGTCCGGGCGTGATGCCGCCGGCGCTCTTCGTTCTGGAGAGGGGTGCTGTGCGCGCGACCGAGCTGACGCGCGGACCGTGGGCGCATCAGGTGATGCATGGCGGTGCCATTGGCGGTTTGCTGGGCTGGGCGGTCGAGCGCGAGCAGCAGCGCCTCGGCATCTCGCAGGTATGCAGCCGGTTGACGGTGGAGATCCTCTCGGGCATGCCGATGGCGACCTATGAGATCACTGCGACCATCGTGAAGGGCGGTAAGCGGACGGCGCTCGTTGACGCCGAAGTGCGAGAGGCGCCCGGCGGCGGGGGACGCGGGCGCTTGGTGGCGCGGGCAACCTCGCAATGGCTGACCCCCACTGCGCCGCCGGGCGACGAACCTACCGGTGACGGGCAGTCGCTGCCGCCGATCCCGGCCGAGCGCGCCGACCCAGGAGCCAATCCCGACATCGACTACCCGCGTCCCGGTTTCAACGCCGATGCCGTGGATTTTCGCTTCGTCGGGGGCTCGACGGAGGAGCCGGGCCCCGGCCGCACGTGGCTGCGGTTGGACCATCCGTTCATGGCTGGCGAGGAGACGTCACCGCTGGTGCGGGTTGCGACCTTGGCCGATCTCGGCGCGGCTGTGGGGTGGGACTTCTCGCCGTCCGGCGGTGCCTACATCAACACCGACGTAACGCTGCAGCTGCTGCGCGTTCCAGGGGGAGAGTGGTTCTACTTCGACGCGGCCACGGTGGTGGCACCCCAGGGGCTGGCGGGAACGCACACGGCCATTTGCGACCAGCACGGCCTGCTCGGCTGGGTGCTGCAGAGCCAAGTCGAGGCGCCTGCGGCGATCGGGTTCCCCGGCGGCATGGCTGCGTCGCGCAATGCGGCCCTGCGCGAGGCCACGACTGGTTAGCCGGCCTGTGCTGTCTCGTCGCCGGTTAGCCGGCTCGTGTCTGCTGATCGCCGGTTAGCCGGCGACTTCGGCCAGCAAGTCGTCGATGACGTGGGCCATCTGGCTGTAGTCGGGCCGCTTCATCACGAATGCATCCGCGCCGAGGTCATACGCGCGGGCGCGGTCGTCGGCGGCCTCGTCGGTGGTGAGCGCAACCATCATCACCTTGTTGAATTCGTCGGCGGCACGTGTCTCGGCGAGCAGATCGAACCCGCTCACCACCGGCAGCTTGAGATCGAACAAGACGAGATCGATCTCCGACGGTCCCACCGCACGCATGAACGCCAGGGCATTCGCACCGTCATGGGCCACACGGAGCTGGTTGCGGGTGCCGGCCTCGGCGAGCGCCATGGTGATCACGTCGACGTCGTGCTGGTTCTCCTCGGCCAGCAGCACATGAACCGTGTCGTCGGGAGCGTGGATGACCGGCGGCTCGAACGTGCCTGCGCGATCGACGGTCTGCGTCTCCGCCGAGACGTGCTCGACGGGAACGCCGAAGCGCCGCTGCAGCCGATGGGGCAGGTCGAGATGCAGCCACCTGCTGGCGCCGGCGGGCAACGTGCTCAAGATGATGAGGTCGGGATTCAGCCGGTCAATGGCCAAGTTGACCGCCACGACTGGATGTGCGGGGCCGACCTCGCCGGTGACCCGGGCACCGATGTCGTCGAGCGCTTCGAACGCCTGGCTGAGCCGGCGGCGTGCCCCGGCGAGCGCCCGCGCGGGATCAGGACCGTTCGCACCAGTCGCGGGCACAACGATGTGAAACCGGGTCTCGGGATCGACGGCCAGGATGTGCTCCACGCGCTCGTGCAGGTGGCTGCCGACGAGGGTTTGGTTGGCCACGATCAAGACGTGTCGCATTCCGGGAGCCTCCTCGGTGGTCGGTCTGTGAAAGCGAACTTAGACGCGACGCTCTTGTGCCTCGCGCACGGCGTCGTCGGCGATCAGTGCGTCGATCTCAGCTTCGGACATGCCCGCAGCGGCCAAGACGTCGCGGGTGTTCTCGCCCAGTTTCGGCGACGGCCTGCGCGGGCCGACCTCGGCGTTGGCGAATCGCATCGGGATGCCGACGCTGCGATAGGGGCCGATGTCGGCGCTGTCCAGCGTGGGGAACATGCCGAGTGCCTCGGCCTGTGCGTCGTCGACCACCTCATGCAGACCCAGCACCGGTCCCCAGATCATTCCCTCGGCATCGAAGATCTCGCCCCACTCGTCGCGGGTCCGGTGTGCCAGCGCCTCGTCGATACCGGCCACGATCTCAGGCATGTGGGCGAACCGGCCGCGGATGTCGGCAAAGCGCTCGTCGTCGAGCCAGTCGAGCCGCTCGATGATCCGGCACAGCAACGGCCAGGCGCTTTCTTGGGGCATGTTGAGCACCACCCACTTGCCGTCGCCGCAGGGATACCGGTTCGCCGTCGGCACGATCATGTTCTCGCGGGCCCGCTGGCGTAGCGGCGCCCTGTCGACGGCGGTGATGGCGTAGTCGGACGCCTGGGTCCACACCGCCGTCTCGTACAGCGACGTCTCGACGACTTGCGCCTCGCCGGTGCGTTCGGCCAGCCGCAGCGCGGCGAGCACGGCGCCCACCAGCGCCAGGCCCGTGGTGTGGTCGCCCTGGGCGGGGCGCGCCATCGGCACTGCCCCGTCGGTTCCTTCCCGCATGGCGTCGTAGATGCCCGAGCGGCCGAAGAATGCCGTCACGTCATAGCCGGGACGCCATGCCTCGGGACCGGACGTGCCGTAGCCGGTCAGCGTGGCGTGCACGATGCGCGGGTTGACCGCCGTCACCGTGGCCTGGTCGAGGCCGAATCGCTCCTGGCGGTGAATGAGCAGGTTGCACATGAACACGTCTGCGCCGGCGATGAGCTGGTGGACCACCTGCTGGCCCTGCGGCGAGCCCAGATCCACAGCGATCGAGCGCTTGCCGCGGTTGTCCACGTCGAACTGGAAGTCGTAGTCCTTGATCTCCGGCGGCAGCTTCGCCGGACGGCTGTAACCCCGCATCGGGTCGCCGTCGAGCGGTTCCACCTTGATGACATCGGCACCGAGGTCGGCCAGGATCGCGCCAGCCGAGGGGGTGGCCATCCAGCTGTCCACCTCGATCACCTTCACATCGTCCAACGGTGCCGCCATCGGACCTCCAAGCCAGCGTCGAGTCCGGGCCGCGAGATTACGCTGCCGGGCCATGGAACTTGCTAGAAGAGTCGCAGTCGTCACCGGTGGTGCGAGCGGAATCGGGGAGGCGCTGGTCGAGCGCTTCCATGCTGAGGGGGCGCGGGCTCTGGTGGTCGTCGACCGCGACGAGGTCGGCGCACAGGCGGTGGCTGAGCGGGTGGGCGGCACGGCCGTCGGGCTCGACGTCACCGACGAGGAGGCCATCAAGACGGTGGTCGCCGACACCGTCGCAGCCCATGGTGCGCTCGACGTGTTCGTCTCCAACGCCGGCTATGTGACCCAGGGCGGGCTTGAGGCTTCGAACGACGAAATCCAGCGCATGTGGGAAGTACACGTGATGTCCCACGTGTATGCGGCACGCGCAGCTGTGCCGGTCATGGTCGAACGTGGCGGCGGCTATTTGCTGAACACGGCCTCGGCGGCAGGCCTGCTGACCCAGCTCGGCTCGATGCAGTACGCCGTCACCAAGGCCGCCGCGGTGTCGCTGGGCGAATTCCTCGCCATCACCTATGGCGACAAGGGCATCGTGGTGTCGATGCTGTGCCCGCAGGCGGTGGAGACCAACATCCTGGCCAACAGCCCCGACCGCACTGGCAATGGCGACCAGGAGCGCGGCACACCCGGCGCCGCCGCAGGCGACGGCATCCTGCCGGTCTCGCAACTGGCCGACACCGTCATCGAGGCAATGGCCGAGGAACGCTTCCTGGTGCTGCCCCATCCCGAGGTGCAGACCTACCGCGAGCGCAAGGCATCCGACATCGACCGCTGGCTGTCGGGCATGCGCCGCTTCCAGTCGCGGCTGCACGCCGAGTCCGACATCACGCCCGCGGACTGGCTGCTCGGCTGAGCGCTTGGCGCGAGGGTCGAGAGGTTGAGTCGTTGAGGCGAGACCGGGACCCGAACGGGAAACAAGTGGTGCGATAGCCGGAAGACTCGCCTGCTCCCGAGGGGGCTCAGTCTGCCCGGCGCGCGACGAGGCGAGCCTCATGGCGCTGGCCGAACCAGCCTTCGTCGAAGCTGACGGCCTCCAATCCAGCGCACAGCCCGGGCAGTTCGCCGCGTTCCACCAGGAACGGGCGGCCTGGGCGCGCGTTGTACAGCAAGTTGTCGACGGTGGCGATCAGCACGAAGGCGATACCGCCGGGTGCCAACAGTGCGTGCAGGGTGCCGAGCAGGGGACGATGCAGGAAGTTGGTACAGACGGCCGCATGCCAGCCGCCTTGGGGAACAGCAGAGGCTGCAAGCCGAGTCAACTCGGCCGGTGTCGGCACGGGATCGGCCTCGAGGTCGGCGCAGATCGTGTGCAGCAGGAGATCCCGCTCGCCAGCGGCGCTTCGAGCAATCTCCAACGCGCGCTCGGAGACGTCGACGAGCGTGGTGTCGATGCCCTGCTCGGCGAGCCACAGTGCGGTGCCGCCAGCGCCGCCGGCCAGATCGACGGCCGTCGCGCAGTCCACCAGCAGGTCGGCGTGGCCCACGACGAATTCCGACGGTGGACCCGGTTCATGCCAGTCGGCGTACTTGGCGTTCCAGCGGTCGGCAGCAGTCATGCGTCGTAGGACCGAACGGCGCGCGCCCGGCGACTGCGTGCGTAGGCGGCCACCAGCAGCAGTGCCGCATACAGGAAGAACTCCGACTTCACGAAGCCGATCCAGCCGCCCTGGGTGACCCAGCCGGGACGATCGACAAGCCAGACGGGCAGGAGCACCAGGACGGCCGCCGCCGGCACCGTCATGATGAACCGGCTGCCCCCGATCGCCGTGCTGCCGAAGGCGATCGTCAGGGCGAACAGCTTGATCGACAGCTCCTCGGGATACAGCGACTGGTCGTTGAAGTTCACCGGGATCAGCATGAGGCCGCCGGCCAAGCCGGCGAGACCGCTGCTGAGGCTCACGCCGGCCAGGCGCAGGCGGTACACCGAGACACCGAACGTCGCAGCCGCGGTCGGCTCGTCTCTGGTGGCGACCAGCGCACGGCCGATCAGCCCCGTCAGCAGGCCATGCAGCAGCCAGAAGGCGACCGCCACCCAGACCACCACCACCCAGAACTCCCAGATGTGCTCATCGTTCGGTGCGATACCTGTCCAGCCCGGCGGGATGAACTCGCCATCGAGGGTGACCGGCAACGGACCGTCGAGCTGGCGCAGCACGATCGGGAAAGCCACAGCCGCCGACAGGGTCAGCAGCGCCAAGTACGCCTTCGGCAAACGCAGCGCCGGAACGCCCAGCAGGGCACCCACCGCGCAGCCCGCAGCAAAGCCGGCCAGCGGCATCAGCATCGGTGGCAAGCCGAAGTCGTTCACTGCATGCAGCGCTGCGTAGGCGCCGACGCCGGTCAATGCGCCATGGCCCACCGACAGCAACCCCATCCGGTGCGTCAGCAACCAGAGCCCAGCGAACACAAGGCAGAACGCTGCGAGCTGGGTGACGTCGGTAAGGAAGGTGGACGAGGCGCGCAGCGGGACGACCACTGCCATAGCGGCGATCGCGACCAGTGCGACAGCAGTCAGCCGGTTCGGCCACGTTGCCGCGGCCGGCTGGGCCGATTCGGACGACGGCAGCGCACGGCCCGGTGCTTCGGCCGTCCGGCTGGCGCTTCGCTGGTCCGGCGAGGGGGAAGCCGGCGTCTCCGATTCTGCGACCTGCGGTGTTGGCCCGACCCGGGGGATCGGAATGCTGGCAGCGGGATTGCCGTGCGGGACGGGAGCTTCGCGTAGAGCCAAGCGGAACACCGCTGGTTCGGAACTGGGAGCTGGCTGCTCGTGCGAATCGGTCACGTCCGCAGCCCCTCACGCGCTGCTTTGCGCGACAGCAGGCCCGACGGCCGCACCGACAGCACCACGATGAGCACGCCGAGCGCCCACACCAGCGTGACCTGGCTGTCGATGAAGCCGACGTAGCCAGCCATCATCGTCTCGGCGAAGGCGAACAGGTAACCCCCGGCGAGCGCCAGCGCCGGGCTGCGCAGGCCGCCGAGGGTGGCCGCTGCGAGACCGAAGATAAGCAGACGTTCCATCATGTCGGGGCGCACGTTGAGCTCGCCCGCGATGAGCCCGCCGGCCAGCCCGCCCAATGCGGCTGCGACAGCCCATCCGCCCATCACCACCCACTCCACCCTGATGCCCACCAGTGCCGAGCTGTCGCGATTGGACGTGATCGCTCGGAACGCGAGGCCCACCTTGGTGGTGCGCTGAATCAGCGCGAGCAGACCGATGGCCGCGAGCATCGTCAGCGTCAGCCCGATGGTGTCGAACCACAGCCGAGCACCGCCGATGATGAACCGGTCGGTGTGCTCTTGGGGGAACGGAGAGCCGAGGAACCTCTGGCGACCGGTGAAGTGCTTCACCACGAACGTGCCGATGAGCAGGTAGAGCCCGAGCGTCGCCCCGATGGTCGGCACGGGGTCGCCGCGCATCGGCCGGATGACCGTGTATTCCAGCAAGGCCCCCACCGCGGCCGACACGACGACTGCGCCGGCAACCGCCGCCCAGATCGGCCACGGCGTTGCGAAGGGAGTCAGCCAGCCCGAGAACGCCACACCGGGATCCGCCCCTGCAGCGAATACCACCGCTATGTACGCGGAGAGCATTGCCATCTGGCCCTGCGCGAGGTTCAGCACCCCGGTCGAGCGAAACACCATCGAGATCGCCACCGCCAAGGCTGCGTACGCAGAGCCGTTGGCGAACGAGTCGAAGACCCGCTGCAGGAACAGAGTCATATGGATGCGTTTCTTGCCTGCTGGCGTATTCGAACTTGGAGTTGCTGTTGAAGGATCTGGTACAGGTTCGTCAGTCGTTCCCGGTCCCAGAGTTCGACTGCGAGCGCGTATCGCTGCGTCCTGGGCGCCTCAGTCAAACCGGATGTCCAAGACCGGGTCCGATGAGTCACGGACACGTAGTACGCGTCGCCATCGTCGGCATTGAGTGCCCGGGCCGATTCCATCCTCCACCGTCGTACGACGAGTGTTGAACCTGCCGTCAGGGTCTGTGTTGGTCTGAGCTCGTAACCGCGCCAACGCCGATCTCGTGGGAGGTCGCCTGCATCCCGGCTCGAGAGCTGGTCGGCGAGCAGCGAGGGCTCAACGTTTCGATACAAGCCCACTTCCATGAGGCCTGCGATGTAATCGCAACGTTGCCAGCGCACCGGCGGATCGAATGCCAACGCGATCGAGATCGACCTCTCAGAGGCCCCGATGGCAAACTCACTGGGTACTGGAAACTCGTGCACGACGACCGAATCGCATTCCAATTCACCCTCGTGCACCATTACGACTCGTTGCGGATCCGAGTCTGTAGCCCTCTCCGTAGCAGGGAGCCCATATCCGATCGTCGCCAACAGGTCCTCCTCCGAGTCGAACAGTTCTTTCGATCTCGGGGGCTGGTCGCATGACAAACCGACTAGCGCTCGCAAGAGATTGGCTGACGAATCGGGATAGCGAGCGACGAGCCTCGCAGCGAGGTTCGCCACTCTTGGGGCGGCGAAGCTCGTTCCAGATGCGGCTCTGAAGAGTCTCTGTTCGGGCCGATGACTCAGCGAGACTACGCCGAGTCCGTGGTCATCCGGCTTCGCACGCGAGGAACTCGAATAGGCGATATCGCCGCCGAGATGCGCTACGTCCGGCTTTGCCTTTCCGACGACACCCGGACCAGACCGACTAAAGGGAGATGGGCGACCTAGGCCAGCAACAGCGTGCTCGTCGATGTACGAGGATCCGCTCGGTGTTGAGGGTGCCGGTGAGGCACCGAGGCTTCCTACTGTGATCACGTTGGCGGCAGTTGCCGGTTCAGCGAGACGGTGAGATTCAGATGTCAGATAATGCGGGTAATCGTGCAGGACGTGGCCGCCGTCGTGCAATTCACCAGTCCGTGCGATGCCCCGGTTGCCGGCCGCGACAACGATGACGATGTCGAGTTCGCGCACGAGCGAATCGAGCGTGACAGTCCAGAGGCTCGCATGAGCTCCACTAAAGGCCTTCGTGTCGGTGATCGACAGGTTGAAGATGCGGACTCCGTGCGCTTCGTGCATCCACCTGATTGCTTCGTCAATTGTCGAATGCTCGGGCGAGTCTGACGGAAAGCGGGTGCCGTACGGACCCGTGCCGTCATCGGGTTCCAAGACTCTCGCGACTACAAGTCGTACCGGCGAATGGAGCCTTGCCTCGCCATTTCGCAGATCGTTGGAGAGTGCTGACTCGAAGCCGCCGTAAGCGGCCAGACCGGCCACAAGAGTCCCGTGCGGGCTGATCGTGCCCCAATCGTGATCAGACGGAAATGCACGTTGATCGACGACCAGCCCATCGAGCATGGGGTGGCCCGTTGCGACGCCATCATCGATGACGCCGACGACGGCGTCGAGCGGTACCGGCCGTGCAAAATCTTCGAGGTCGGCTGAGAGCCATCCCGACGGCTCGATCGTCGGCGCGAGTGGCAGTCGCACACTGGCGACGACTGCGAGTTCCAATACAGCATTGAGAGCCTCGTTGGAACAGACGATGCGAACCGCTGTTGTGTTGGGTGCTTCATCGCGGCCGCGCAGGGTCCCGCCGAACTGCTCAGCAACAACTTGTACTTCCTCGAGACGTCGGCGCGCCTCCGAGATCACTGCCGAAGGCCACACGAGGACATCGACCGTGTGAGGCCCGCTGCCGCGCTGCAGGACCGCTGCAACCTCTTGGGTCAAGCGATCTTCTCTGCCGTAGGGCTCAATGTCCTCGATCTTGTCAATCAGGCTTTGAAGGGGTACTGCCACGCCCTCGTCCGCGGTAAGGGCTGCCTGTGTGTAGTCCTCCAAGACGCGGGCGAGGTCATCTCCGTCATCGAGAGGCAGCACCACGTATACCCATCCCGCGCTCTCGCCGAGCGGCTCCAATTGACGAGCCCGCAACTGAGCGTCCAAGAGCGGCGAGTTGGCACGGATCTTGAATACGTAGCGAGGGTCGACGCCCTCGCCAATTCTCACGGGGGGTGCCGAACGAGCGGTCTCGAGTTGCCGCACCAGTCGAGCGCCGTGGGCTGAGCGGTCTGCGGGCGGTGTGGGTACGGGTGGCTGACGTGTCCGACGAGTGCTCCGGGTTACGGGCGCAGGCAGGGGGAGATGATCGGCCACAGCTCTGCTGAGCGGCTACCAGGGTCGCTGTCGTGTGCGGTCGATCGCGGCTGACAGTGCGGTGCTAGTGACGCGTGATTCGCCTGCAACCAATTGGGTCCGATACGCATCCCACACCGCATACTCGACGGCTGCGTGGGGCATGCCGCGCAAGCGCGAAGCCGACTCGTCAATCCTCGGGCGGTGACTGGGAATCGTCGCGAGACGCTGTCTGAGCAGCAGGCGAATTTGAGCCACGGTAGGACGACGGAACTCGACGACATCATCGAAGCGTCGCCACAATGCGTCATCAAGCAGCTTCTCGTGGTTCGTGGCTGCGATCAAGATGCTTGGCCCATCGAACCGTTCAAGCATCTGCAGGAAACTGCTGACGACGCGCTTGATTTCGCCATGCTCGGTCGGGTCGTTGCGTTGCCGACCCAAGGCGTCGAACTCGTCGAACACGACTACCCACTGCGAGGCACGGGCCTCCTCGAGTATCCGCCGCAGGTTCGCTGAGGTTTCTCCTAGGAACGAGGACACGACGGAATCTATGCGGACGCTCATGAGTGGCCAGCCGAGTTCGTTGGCGAGCGCTTCGGCGGCACTGCTCTTGCCGCAACCGGGTGGTCCCCAGAACATCAATTTGCGCCGGGGGGGCACCCTGTGTTCGGCCAACAACCGTCGATGCTTCGTCTCGACCGCGATGGCCATGAGCGGATCCGATGAGCGGGGCGCCAATACGAGGTCGGCGAAGGTCTTCTGCGGCCAGAGGATGTCGGCGAGCGGGACGTCGTGATCCGGGTCACGTGGAGCTGCCGGCAGAGGGACAAGGTCCGAAGCAGCGTGCTCGCTGTCATCGTCGGCGATGCGCTTGCGGAGGTCTCGCGCGAGCGCAAAGTGCTGTTTTGCCTCTTCCTCCTCGATGATCGTCAGGGCGGCGCGGCGAAATGCCGCGTCATCCCCGGACGTGTAGGCCGAAAAGATCTGCTTCAGCTCCCTTCCCGCCATGCAGCGCAAGGTACCAGCGCGCAGTTACACGTTCGCCGGTGCGTTGACCCGCGGCGGCCGACCGGTGCGAAGATGAGGCCGTGGCGAGCTCTTCACCTGGCGCAGGCGGCACCCGATTCCTGGCCGATGTCGTGTTGACCTGCGACGAGGCCTTCGCCGTGTTCGACCGGGGCGCCGTCGATGTGGGGGCCGACGGCCGGCTTGCCTGGGTAGGCGCCGCAGCGGATGCGCCTGCGACCGATGCACCGGTGATCAGCGTGGGCGGGCTGTTGATGCCGGGGCTGGTGAATGCTCACGCGCACACGCCGATGACCCTGGTGCGCGGCGCGGGCGACGGCCTGCCGCTGATGGCGTGGCTCACCGAGGTGATGTGGCCGCGTGAGGCTCGCCTCAGCCCCTCCGATGTGTGGTGGGGGATGACGCTCGGCTCGGTCGAGATGCTGCGCTCGGGCGTGACGACCACGTGCGAGATGTATGCCTTCGAGCACGAGGTGATCGATGCGGGCCGCCAGGCCGGCATCCGGCAGGTCATGTGCCCGGGGGTGCTGTCGGTGGCGCACTTGGACGACTCCGGAGGCGTCGCCGATCGCGTCGCCGAGATCGCCCGGGTGCACGACGAGCACAACGACCCATCGGGCCGCGTCACCATCGGGTTCGCACCGCACTCGGCGTACGACCTCGGCGTGGGCCCCTGCGCGGAGATCGCCGCTGCTGCCCGCGAGCGCGACGCCCTGCTGCACATTCACGTCGCGGAGACCGCCGACGAGGGCGACGCGCTGGCCGACAAGCACGGCGGCGCCAGCGTGCCGCGGCTCCTCGCTGATGCCGGCGCTCTTGAGGGCAGGGTGCTGGCTGCGCACAGCGTCTGGCTCGACGATGCCGACCTCGACATCTACGCATCGACGGATGTGGCAGTGGCGCACTGCCCGGTCAGCAACATGAAGCTGGGCTCGGGCGTGGCGCGGGTGCCCGAGATGATCGAGCGCGGCATCACGGTCGCGCTGGCGACCGACGGTCCCGCCTCCAACGACGACCTCGACCTGTGGGAGGAGATCAAGATTTCCTCGCTCCTGGCCCGGGTGACCGCGCTCGACCCCACCCTGATGAGCGCGCAGCAGGTGATCTCGATGGCCACTCGCAGTGGCGGCGAGGCGCTCGGCTTGGATGTCGGCGTGCTGGCACCGGGCCGCTGGGCCGACATGATCCGGCTGGACATCGACGATGTTGCATTCGTCCCGGTCACCTCGCCGCAGGAGCTGATCGCCCATGTGGCATGGTCCGGCGGCAGCCGCCACGTCACCGATGTGTGGGTGGGCGGCGAGCGGGTCGTCGCGGGTCGGGTCTGCCTCACCGTCGACGAGGCACGGGCCCGCTATGAGGTGCAGCATCGAGCGCAACGGCTGGCGCAGGAATCGGGGACGTGAGCGAGATGAGCGAAGCGAGCGAGACCGACAAGACCGGCGAAACCGGCAGCGCAGGCCCCGAACCTCCACCGGTGGGCATCATCGCGGGCACAGGCTTCTACGCGCTGCCGGGACTGAGCGAAGCCGAGCACCATGAGGTGCAGACCGACTGGGGCGCCGCTCACGCCATGACCGGGCGCTGGCATGGCCGGCGCATCGTGTTCGTGCCCCGCCATGGCGGCGACCACTCGATCCCGCCCTCGGCGATCAACTACCGGGCGAACATCGCCGCCATGGGCGACCTGGGTGCCACGGCCATCCTGGCGGTGAGCGTTGTCGGCTCGATGGTGCCCGAGCGGGGCACGGGCTCGTTCCTGCTGCTCGACGACTACCTGGAGTTCACGACGGGTCGCGCCGCCACCTTCTTCGACCAGCCCGGTCAGGTGGTCCACACCGACATGACGACTCCCTACGACCCGAAGCTGCGCGCCGTGCTGGCGGTGGCGGCCGATGCCGAGCACATCGACATCGCACAGCGGGCGACGTACGTCTGCACGGACGGCCCCCGCTTCGAGACGCCGGCCGAGATCCGCATGTACGCACAGATGGGCGGCAGCGTCGTCGGCATGACCGGCTACCCCGAGGTGGCACTGGCCCGCGAGGCCGCCATTCCCTACGCAGGAATAGCTGTCGTGGCGAACATGGCAGCAGGCATGTTCGACGGCGAGATCTCCCACGAAGAGGTGTCCGCGGCGCTCGAAGCCACCAAAGCGCCGCTCTTCGCGCTGCTCGGCCGCGCGGTGTCGATGATCTGACGCCCGCCCGGTCTCGGTCTGCCATCCGCTACCAGCAGATTGGCGAGACATAGAGTCCGGCATGATGCCTGCATTGACGTCGTTTGCATTGGCCAGCGGGCTGCGCCGATATTTCCGCGAAGGCACTCGCGCACATGCGGGGCGGCTGATGCGCACCAGTTCGAGACTGCTCCGGCGACTGCGCGGCGGCGCGCTGATGCTTGCAGTTCTCGCGCTGTTCGCTGCCGTGCTGACGCCCGCGGCGTCGGCGCAGAGCCGGTCTGTGGGCACCGTGGTCATCGCCAACGGCTGGAGTTCTGCCGATTCGGCCGTCGCGTCGGCCCTCGCGGCCCTCGAAAGCGACAGCCTGTCCGATGCGGTGGTGCTGTATGCGAACTCGAGAGAGCTCACGACCCGTACAGCCAGCTTCATCCGAGACCGCCAGCCGTCTGCGGTGATCCTGGTCGGTGGCACGGCTGCGCTGTCGACCGCAGTGCAAGACGAGGTGTTCGCACTGGTCGGCGGTGCCGCACTCAGGCGGATCGAGGGCGCCGATCGCTTCGACACGGCCGCGAAGGCAGTGCCGTCGAGCGCAACCACGTTCATTGTGGCGAACGGCTACAGCGCTGCCGACACGGGCGTCGCGGCTGCCGTGGCGGCGACAAGGTCCAACGCAGCAGTGCTGCTGGCCAACACAGACAGCCTGACCGAGCCGACCGAACGCGTCATCCGTGAACAGCAGCCCTCGCGAGTCGAATTCGTCGGAGGCACGGCGGTGCTCGCAGCATCGCTCGTCGATCGTGTCCGAGAGCTCGCTCCGTCGGTGCAAAGCGTGCCTCGCCACAGCGGCGCGTCCCGCACCGATACCGCTGCAGCGGCCGCGCCCAACACCTCCACCACGCTGGTGATCGCGAACGGGTGGAGTCCCCCAGACATGGGAATTGCCGCCGCCTACGCGGCCATCACCAGCGGCGCCGCGGTGCTGTACTCCCAGACGAGCACGTTGACTGCGCCCACCGAGCGACGCATCCAGGCACTGCGGCCGCGTGCGATCGTGCTCGTCGGCGGGAGCGCGGCGCTCGACACCAGCCTGCACACCCGCCTGCGCGCCCTCGCCCCGACAGCGGCGCTCCACAGAATCAGTGGCTCGGACCGCATCGACACTGCGGTGCGCGCCGCGACCGGCACGCTGACGGCCATCGGCACCGATCCGCCGGCCGCGCCGACGTCGCTCACGGCGACCGCCAGAAACGCCGGTCTGGCGGTGTCGTGGAGAGCACCCACCAGCACCGTCGGTGCCGCAGTCTCCGGCTACGTGGTGGAGTACCGCGCGTGCACGGCCGCGCCGAGTACCTGCACTTCCAGCCCGAGCTGGGGCAGCTGGACTGCACATGCCCATGCGGGCACCGGCACCAGCACCACCATCACCGGCCTCGCCAACGGCACCGCGTACCAAGTGCGGGTGGGGGCGCGCAACATATTCGGGCTCGGCTCATGGTCTCAGATCGTGTCTGCCGTACCCGAAGTACAGACAGGGAAGCCCTCGGTGCCGACCAGCTTGAGGGTGGAAGCAGCGAACGAGCAGCTGAAGGTGACGTGGGGGCCGTCGTCTCCCCCGCGGGGGGGCGCCGTCGAAGGCTACGACATCCAGTACCGGACCTGCGGTGCGAGCCTGACATGTGGCAGTTGGACGCAGCACAGCCACACGGGCACCGGCACCACCACCACGATCTCCAAGCTGAGCAACGGCATCAGGCATGAGGTACGGGTGCGGGCCCGCAGCAGCGGGAGCGAGAGCGAATGGTCGCAGACTGCGTCTGCAACACCTGAGCAGCTGCCGAGCTTCGAGCGTGCCCCCGCCTTGACGCCGGGCGACCGGCAGATCCTCGTGCAATGGAACGAACCCGCATTCTCCGGTTCGGCCATCAGCGACTACGACGTGCAGTACCGGGCCTGCACGGCGACGCCGAAGGACTGCTCTGACAGCGAGACCGAGGCCTGGGGCAGCTGGAGGGCACGCGGTCATTCGGGCACCGGCAAGATCACCACGATCACGGGGTTGACCAACGGCACTGCGTACGAAGTGCAGGTGCGGGCCAGGAACTCCAACGGCTTGGGGCCGTGGTCGACGGCTGGGGAGGCGATACCGGTCTCGGTGCCGGCGAGGCCGAACACCCCGACCGTGGAGGCGGGCAATGCGCAGCTGGTGGTGACGTGGATCGCTCCGTTCGACAACGGTCTTGCAATCACCGGTTATGACGTCGAGCACTGCACTGGCACCTGTGCCAGCAACTCAGACGACTGGAGGGACGTCCCAGCTCACTCGGGCACAGCTACAAGGCACGAGATCACCGGTCTCGCCAATGGCACGACCTACAAGGTGCGCGTCCGGGCCATAAACGATCTCGGCGGCGCGGGGGCAGGCTTGGGCCCGTGGTCGGGAATCAGGACGGGTACGCCGAGGGCCCTGCCTGACGCCCCCGCCGCGCCGACTCTCACACCTGGTGACCGTCAGATCACCGTTTCGTGGGTTGCGCCAATCGACAACGGCACGACGATCAGTCGCTACGACGTGCAGTTCCGGGCATGCACGGCGACGCCGAGGGACTGCAGCTCGAATCCACGGTGGGGGGGCTGGCAGACGAGAGCCCACACCGACCTCAGCAGCCTTGAGCTGTCGATCACGAGCCTTGCAAATGCCACCAAGTACCAAGTGCGGGTGCGAGCGCGCATTTCCAATGGCGTGGGGCCGTCTTCGCCAGTCGCAGAATCAACGCCACTCGGCAAGCCGGCCAAGCCCGCGACGCCCACGCTGACCCCGGGGAACGCAACGCTGGTGGTGACGTGGAAAGCACCGGCAGACAACGGTGCTGCCATCAGCCGCTACGAGGTCGCGCACTGCGTGAGCACGGCAGATTGCAGCCTCGACGGAGATTGGACGGATCCGCCAATCGCCGTCACGGGAGACCCGCTGCCGACCTCCCACACGATCACCTCATTGAACAATGGCACGACATACAGGGTGCGCGTCCGGGCTACCAACAGCGTGGGTGCCGGCCCGTGGTCTTCGTCTGCGTCAGGCACGCCGTCATTGCGGCCCGACGCTCCTGCAGTGCCGTCTGTGTCGGTGGGCAACCGGCAGATCGGCCTCTTGTGGTCAGCGCCGAGCGGAAACGGGCTGGCGATCACCCAGTACTACGTGGAGTACCGGGCCTGTACCGCGACGCCCAGGGATTGCAGCGGTGCCGAACCGACATGGGGGAACTGGATCGAGCGCAGGTACCCGGCCACCAGCCTCTCTGCGACGATCACCGGGCTGACCAACGGCACCAAGTACGAAGCGCGGGTGCGAGCCCGTAACGCCAATGGTGCAGGACCTTGGTCGCCGGTCGCGTCCGGCGTCCCGCTGGCGGCGCCATCGACACCGACAGGGCTGACCTTGGAGCCCAGCAACACCCAGCTGGTGGTGTCGTGGAGCGAGCCGGCATCGCACGGTGCGGCCATCACCGGCTACGTCGTACAGCACCGCGACTGCACGGCGACACGGAAGGACTGCACGTCCAGCCCGAAGTGGAGTGAGACCTGGACACCGCATTCGGACACCGGCACCGACACCAGCAGGACGATTACCGGTCTCACCAACGACACCGCGTACCAGGTGAGGGTGCGGGCCACGAGCAGCACCGGCGACAGCGGTTGGTCGCAGATCAAATCAGCCATCCCGGCTGCGGTACCCGCTGCTCCGGCTACGCCGGATCTGACTGCCGACAATCGCCAGCTACGTGTCGACTGGGAAGAGCCTGACGATCGTGACTCGACGATTGAGCACTACGAGGTGGCCTACCGGGCCTGCACGGCGACCGACGCCGACACCACGGTCAAAACCTGTGCGACGAATCCGACTTGGGGGAACTGGCGGCTCCACGGCGATGTCGAGGCCAGCCTGTCGAGGATCATCACCGGGCTGACCAATGGCACTGCGTATCAGGTGCGGGTGCGGGCCGAGAACGAGAAGGGCTGGGGGCCGTGGACCGCTACACCGGCGATAGGCACGCCGATAGGTGCACCGGCGGCACCCACCACGCCGATAGTGACCACAGGCGACACCGAGTTGGAGATGAAGTGGATCATCCCGCGATCCAACGGTTCGACCATCGACGGCTATGACGTCCGATACCGGGCCTGCACCGCGACCAACTCCGACACCAAGGTTCTCACCTGCGCCTCGAATCCGACATGGGCCAGCAGTTGGGAGACGCACGCCCATTCGGGCACCGGCACCAGCACGACCATCAGAAGCCTGACCAACGGCACCGCCTACCAGGTGAGGGTGCGCGCCCGTGCCGGCGACCGCGAGAGCCCGTGGTCGCAGCCGGCCATGGGAATGCCGAGAGGCAAGCCCGATGCGCCCACGATGACGTTGGCATCAGGCAACCGGCAGCTGATCGTGACGTGGCCCAAGCCGAATGCCAGGGGGTCGGCGATCACGAGCTTCCAGTTGCGGTACTGCGAGACTGGTGACGCCACCAAGGACTGCACCAGCGACTACGACGATTGGACGACCAGGGCCGGGATCGGTTCGAGTTCGACGAGCTACACGATCTCTGGGCGCACCAACGGCAACTCGCACAGCGTTCAGATGCGCACCATCAGCAGGAGCCATGGCGAGAGCGACTGGACGAGTCCAGAATCCGCGACACCGGGTGGGCCGAATCGGCCCTCGGCACCTCGACTGACGCGTGGCGACACAGAGATCACCGTGACGTGGACGGCACCCGCCGAGAACCACTCGCCGATCTCCTCGTACGACGTGGCGTACTGCAACTACACCGACGACGGCGACCGCTGCTCCGCTGTCGGCGGCGACTGGCAGGATCCGGTGCCCCACACAGACCTCGCGAGCTTGAGTACGACGCTCACGTTCCTGACAAACGGTAAGAGCTACAGGGTTCGAGTCAGGGCTGAGAACGCTCAGGGAAAGGGTGCCTGGTCGGCGGCTGCGGCAGCTACGCCCACGTCGGGCTAGCGAGTCGCGCCCACCCAACCACTAACGCGCGGTTGGAATTCCATGACCGAGTTCGAGGCGTCCCTTGAGGACAACTGCTGAATGAGGGCCAACCGCGCCGAGGGGCGAAGTTGCGCAGTACGCGTGAGACAGGACTCTTGTCGTGGTCGGCCCCGCACAGCGCGGGCGTAGCATTCGGGTTGTTCACCTCGACAGGGAGGCGTGCATGCGCAGCTGGGATTCGATGGACGACTTCGAGGCCTTTCTGGATGACGGCGGGTTGGTGGAGCCCGACGATGACATGCCAGACGCGTACCGCGAGGCGGTGTTCCGGTTCATCGAGCTGCACGCCAACAGCGAGTACATGGGCGGGCTGACCGAGCGCGACTGGATCGCCAAGGCACCGGGACTGATGAACAAGCTGACCGCGTTGGCCAAGACTCAGGACGAGATCGGCCACGCGCACCTGCTGTACATGGTGGCGGCCGACATGGGCGTCAAGACCCGTGACGAGATGACCGCCGACCTGCTGGCGGGCCGCACCACGTTTCACAACGTGTTCCATTACCGGGCCTACTCGTGGGGCGATCAGATCGCGATCGCGTACCTGGTTGACGCGGCGGCACTCGCCAGCCAGCAGGCCGTCTTCAAGAACTGCAGCTACGGGCCCTACAAGCGCATCCTGCGGCGGATCATCGCCGAGGAGGGCTTCCACATGCGCAACGGCGAGGAGCTGTTGCTGAAGATGGCCAAGGGCACTGTCCAGCAGCACGAGATGATGCAGGAAGGCATCGACCGGTGGTGGTGGCCGTCGGTGCAGCTCTTCGGCCCCGACACGAGGCCCGACGACGTGCTGCTGCGCTGGCACATCAAGTCTGAGCGCAACGAAGACCTTCGGGATCGGTTCGTCCAGAAGATGGTGCCGCAGCTGACCGCCGCCGGCTTCACCATTCCCGACCCGGACTTGCACCAGGATCCGGAGACTGGCCGTTGGGTCAGCGGGGAGATCGACTGGGATGCGCTGAAGGCGGCCATTGCGGGACGCGGTCCCGACAGCGCTCGCCGCTTGAACGACGCGCGCCTTGCTTGGGACGGGGCAGCGTGGGTGCGTTCCGCGCTGGACGAGGCCGCGGCGGTGCCTGCATGAGCCGAGCGGTTCTGGCTGGTGTCGTCGCGGCTGTCCGCCGATCCGTTTCCCAGGTGTGCGACCCGGAATACCCGGAGGTGACCATCGCGGAGTTGGGGATCCTCGAACGAGTCAGCAGCGGCGACGGCGGCTCGACTGTTCGGATCGAGCTCGTGCCGACCATGCTGGGCTGCCCCGCGCTTGATGTCATCGCCCGGGATGTCACCGATGCAGCGCGAGCGGTGTGTGCCGGTGCCGACGTCTCGATCGAAGTGACCTTCGTCGACGACCCCGTGTGGACGCCGGATCGGATCGCGCCATCGGCGGTGGGCTTCTTGGCTCGGGAGTACTCGGTGGCAGTGCGAAGCCGGTCGGCGGCCGCGAGCTGCCCCATCTGCGGCAACGATGCCCTGGAGCACCGATCAGACTTCGGGCCGACGCCATGCCGCAGCGTGGAATGGTGCCCGAGCTGCCGTAACCCGATCGAGGTCGTCGGCAGGGTTGATATGCCGGCCGCCGTTGGGGCGGCGCCAGCTAGCCCGGCTTTGACATGAAGACCTACGAGGTGTTCCTCAAGCGTCCCGGCAAGGATCCGTTCACCCACGTGGGCGCGCTCGAAGCACCCGACGACGATCTGGCCCTCAGCTTTGCCCGCGACTGCTACACCCGGCGCTCCGAGGGAGACCAGATGTGGGTGGTGGCCCGCGAGGACCTGCTGGTCGCCGACCCCGTCGAGCTCGAGATGGCAGACCGTCCTCACCGCCACAATGACGGAGCGCTGTTGCGGGATCTGCGGCAGGCCGGAGACCAGTCCGCCTCATGACCGACTCGGTTCCGGAAGGCATGGACGGCGCGCGCGAGATGGTGCTGGCGCTCGCCGATGACGAGCTGTGCATCGGTCAGAACCTGGCGTGGTGGATCGCTGTCGGCCCGTTCCTCGAGGAGGACCTTGCCCTCACGTCGATCAGCCAGGACGAGTTGGGTCATGCTCGGGCGCTGTACGGGCTGCTCGGCGACGACGTCGACGCGCTGGCCTATGGACGCCAGGCGCACGAGTACCGCAGCGCGCACCTCACCGAGTTGCCGTGCCGCGACTGGGGCGAAACCCTGGTCCGGCACTTCCTGTACGACACCGCGGAGACTGTCCGCTGGGCGGCGCTCGCGGACTCGTCGTGGGAAGCGCTCGGTGCCGTTGCGCGCCGAGCCCTGGCCGAGGAACGGTCGCATCTGCGCCACGCTTCTGGGTTGCTGTCACGGCTGCTGCGCACCGAGGCAGGCTGTACGCAGCTGCTCCCGCTGTTCGATCAATTCACGCCGTTGGCGTGTGAGCTGTTCGAGTTGCCGCCGGACTGCTCTGCCGATGACCTCGTTGCTGCGGGCATCGTGGCTCGCCCCTTGAGCGACCAGCGCGCCGAGTGGCAGTCAGCGGTCGACGATGCTGTGGCGAGCGTGGGGTACCAACCGCAGTGGCCCGCTGACGGCGCCACCCCGGCATCGGCGAGCGGCCGTGCAGGTCAGCGCTCAGCGCACTTTGCGGCTCTGCACGCCGAAATGGTCGAGGTGCTCTCGCTGGATCCGACGGCGCGCTGGTAGCTCCTCTGCCACAATCGCCGGGGTTTGGGATCTCAGACGGGCAATCGGAGCTGATTCATGTCATTGCGAGGAACATCTGTCGTCCGGCGCGAGGACGAGTCGCTATTGCGCGGCCAGGGACAGTTCGTCGCCAATCTCACCGCCGACGCCGACTGGGAACCCATGGCGCACGCCTGTTACGTGACGTCAACGGTTCCCCACGCCGAGATCAGCAGCATCGATGTGAGCGCGGCCCGCAGCGCGCCCGGTGTGGTCGATGTCGTCACGGCAGCCGATGTCAATCTGGCGCCCTACCCGTCGCCGAACCCAGCGTTCGACGCGGCCATCGTGCGCCCGATGCTGGCTGCGGGCCGGGTGAGGTTCGTGGGCGAGCCCGTCGCCGTCGTGGTGGCGGACAGCCCGGCCGCGGCGATCGACGCAGCGGAGTTGGTCATCGTTGACTACGAGCCGCTGCTGGCGCTCGTCGATCCTGAAGAAGCGCTGGAGGGCCCGGCGCTGTTCGACGGCATGGCCGAACCGAACGTCGTCATCCGCATGTCGCTCGATGACGAGCAGGCCGATTTCGACTCATGCGAAGCGGTCGCCGAGGTCCGCACGATCAACAACCGCATCGCACCGTGCCCGCTGGAACCGCGCGTTGCGGCGAGCCGCTGGGCCGACGACGGACGCCTGCACCATGTCAACGCCGGCCAAGGACCCCACCCGGTACGCGCCGGTCTCGCCAAGATGCTCGAACTCGACCGGTCCCAGATGCGTGTGCTCTCGCGCGACGTGGGAGGGAGCTTCGGGGCCAAGGCCCGGCCGCATCCCGAGGAAGCGCTGCTGGGTTGGCTGGCAGCACGCACCGGCAGGCCAGTCATGTGGGTGCCCTCGCGCACAGACGACATGGTCGGTCTCGTGCACGGCCGCGGGCAGATCCAGTACTGCCGCATCGGCGGCACCCGCGACGGGCGCATCACAGCATTTGCGGTGCACGTAGTCCAGCAGGCCGGCGCCTACGGGAACATGGGCGCGGCGCTGCCGAACAACGGTCGGGCGATGCTCGCGGGCTGCTACGACATCGCCACGCTGGGCTTCACCTCGGTCTCGGTGCTCACCAACACCACGCCGACCGGTCCCTACCGCGGCGCCGGCCGGCCCGAAGCGGCGGCGGCCATCGAACGTGCCGTCGACGTCTTCGCCGCCGAGATCGGCATGGACCCCGCCGAGGTGCGCCGGAAGAACTTCTTGCAACCGGAAGTCTTCCCGCTCACTACCCGCACCGGCATGCCCTACGACACCGGCGCCTACGAAGCCAGCCTGGATGCTGCGCTCGACGCGGCCGGGTACGGCGAGTTGCGTGCAGAGCAGGCCCGCCGCCGTGCGGACGGCGACGACAAGCTGCTCGGCATCGGATTGGCGACCTACGTCGAGCGCACCGCAGGCATCGGACGCTCCGAGTACGGGGCAGTCGAACTGCTTGCGGGCGGTCGCATCGTGGCTCGCACCGGCTCATCGCCGTACGGGCAGGGCCACCACACCTCGTGGGCCATGCTCATCTCCGACCGCACCGGCGTGCCGATGGAGAGCATCGACATCGTCCATGGCGACACCGACGAGGTGCCCCGCGGCGAGGTGACCGGCGGCTCACGTTCGGTGCAGCTGGCAGGTACGGCCATCTGGGAAGCCTCCGGCACGCTGGTCGATCAGGCCCGATCGGTGGCGGCGACCCTGCTGGAAGCCGACCCAGCGGACATCACGCTCGACACCGGGGCCGGCGCTTTCCATGTCGTGGGCACGCCGGCGGTGTCAGTGGGCTGGACGGCGATCGCCGAACACCTCGCGTCGGCCGCCGAGGCGTCAGAGAGCGACGGCACTTCGGACGGCGACAGGGCTGCGGGGCCGCGCCTGCTGCATGCCGAGGAGGTGTTCGACTCCGAAGCACCCACGTTCCCCTTCGGCACCCATGTCGCCGTGGTGGAGGTCGACCGCCACACCGGCGAGGTGGAGCTTCGCCGGCTCGTGGCCTGCGACGATGCCGGCACCATCCTCAACCCGCTGCTTGCAGCCGGGCAGGTGCACGGAGGACTCGCACAAGGTGCGGCCCAGGCGCTGTACGAGGAGTTCGTCTACGACCCCGACGGCAACCCGCTCACCGGGAACTTCGCCGACTACCCGATCATCTCTGCGGCAGAGCTGCCGTTCTTCGACCGCGTGGTGCTCGAGACGCCCACGCACATCAATCCGCTCGGCGCCAAGGGCATCGGCGAGTCGGGCACTGTCGGCGCCACGCCCGCCGTCCAGAACGCTGTCGTCGACGCCGTCGCCCACCTGGGGATCCGCCACATCGACATGCCGCTCACCCCCCAGCGCGTCTGGCAAGCCATCACCGACGCATCGTCCTCGAACAACTAGGGCGTCTCACGTTCGTCGGCTTCCTCAATTGCACGACGTTCCGGTGCCGTAAGCGGCCGTACTCCGGCTTCGAGTTGTTCCAAATCCGGCATTTCAGTGCCAGCTTCGACCGCCCCCAGCTTGTCGAATTCTCTAGCAGTGACCAGCACCCGGCCCTCGAGCGAAGCAACACTCCGGTTGTACGCGGTGACCGCCCTCCCGAGATTGGTCCCGACACGTTCGAGATGGGAGATGTGGGTGCCTAGGCGTTCGTAAAGCCTCTGGCCAAGTTGTGCGATCTGCTTGGCATTCTCTTCGACACTGCGCCGTTTCCATGCGAACGCCACCGACTTCAGTACAGCGATCAAGAGGCTCGGACTGGTAATCAGGACGCGGTGCTTAGTCCAGGCCTCTTCCCAGATGTCTTCCCTTGCGTCGATCGCCGCGTCCAAGATCGGATCGGTCGGCACATACATCAATACGAATTCGGGAGCGTTCTCTAGGGAGTTCGCGTAGTTGCGATCGCCCAACTCCTTGGCACGGCTCCTGAGGGCTTCCGCATGTTGACGCAAGTACTCGTCGCGTTCTCGTTCGTCGTTGGTTTCGATCGCCCGCTTGTACGCGTCTAGGGGTGCCTTGGCGTCAATCACCACGTCCACATCGTCTGGAAGATGAACGACCATGTCGGGGCGCAATTGCGAGTCAGCACCGATGGCGGTCTGGGTCACGAAGTCGACCCGCTCCCGCAGTCCTGCCAGCTCCACGATTCGTTGGAGCCCTTGTTCGCCCCACGCCCCACGCATCCGAGAGTCGCCGAGCACCTGACGCAGCTGCTGCGTTTCGCTTGCAAGACTCTCGCGAGCGTTCTCGGCTCGATCGACGTGCTTGCGCAAGTCGCGTAGATCGGCATGAACAGGATCGAGAAGCTGTCTGACATTCTTCTCCGCTTCCTTGGTCTGGCGGCTCGTCAGCAAGTCGAGCTCCTTGAGAAACGCGTCCCGGTTCGATGCCGTTATCTGTGCGGCAATGCCCTTGAACTGCTCGGTTAGCTCCGAACGTGTTTCCTCCAGGCCACGCTGCGCTTCCTGAGCGGCTCCTGTCCTGGCCAGCTCAAGGTCACGTTCGGCGATGTCGCCCGTGAGCCGCTCGCGCTTGACCTTCTCATTGGCTAGGCGGCGGGACAGCACGGCCCATACGGCACT
Organism: Candidatus Poriferisodalis sp.; assembly: GCF_965204195.1. Classification (GTDB taxonomy): domain Bacteria; phylum Actinomycetota; class Acidimicrobiia; order Acidimicrobiales; family Poriferisodalaceae; genus Poriferisodalis. The sequence continues at coordinate 3,060,420 of NZ_OZ241975.1, read as the reverse complement.
CGCACCGGCGACCAGACCGACTATCACTCCGAGCACGACCGCAAGACCGGTGGACATATGGCTCACTCCTTGAAGGTGGCCGGCGTGCGCTTCCTGCGAACGCGACGAACCAAGTTGCGCTGCTCAATGTCTAGCTAGGGGCTGCGACACGAAGGCGCTCATGCACCTAGCCGCAATTGGCCTTGATCATCGCGCCACTAGCGTCAGCAACGGTGCACGGCACAAACGCCAGGACGCGTTCATGGGCCTCCAGCGGCAAGGGCCCGGGCTCCTGAGACGCTGGCGATCCGGCGCGGCCGCCCTTGCGACGGCTCTGCTGCTGGCGACCTCGTGCAATCCGGCAGTCGACGAGGCACCTGAAGTCCCTGCTGCTCCCGCGACGATCGGCGGCGCATCCGACGCGACGGGAGAGACTCCGCCAGCTACCACGCAGTCAATCCGCAGAACCGCACCGGAGGATCCGTCAGGTACCGACGCGTCCCCACGCCGGGGGGGCACGCTGCGCGTGCTGCTGGCTGCCGATCCCACGCCCATCACCGGCTGGACACCGTGGGATCACGTCTGCGCATGGTCGTGCCGCAATGTGCTCGACCATGTGCTCGAGACGCTCACCGTCGTGGCGCCCGACGGATCGGTGGAACCCTGGCTGGCGGAGTCGGTGTCCGCGGACCCTTCATTGCAGCGATGGACGGTCAGGCTGCGGCCGGGTATCACCTTCACCGACGGCGAGCCGCTGGACGCGCTCACGGTCAAGACCGGCATCGATGACTACCTGCGCTCAGGTAGAGCCAGCAGCAGCCACCTGCGGGAGGCTCGCATCACCTCGGTCATCCTCGTCGACGAGCTCACGCTGGTCATCGAAGTGGGCGAACCCAACGCCGGTCTTCCCGCTGCACTGGCTGGCCCCGTCGGGCGGGTCTTCTCGATCGTCGCCGCCGAGGCCGAGCCGGAGACCTTCGCCAGAGCGCCGGTCGGCACCGGGCCGTTCGTTTTCCGGCGCTGGTCGGTGGGGGAGCCGGCGGTCTTGGAGGCAAACCCCGACTACTGGCGCACAGCCGCGGACGGCTCGACACTGCCTTGGGCCGACGACATCGTCTTCACCGAGATTCCTGACGAGCGCCAGCGTCTCGAAGCACTGCTCGACGGCCGCGGCGACATCCTGACGTCAAGATCGGCCGAGCTGTCCACGGCGGTCGCCGCGGCAACTGACGGCGGCGGCCGTCGGCTCACTGCCGTCCAGCGATTCGACGACAACGCAGGAGTGGTGCTGTTCAACCTGCTGCGCGCCCCGCTCGACGACATCCGCGTACGGCGAGCGTTGCTGGCTGCCGCCGACCAATCCCGGCTTGTCTCTGCACTCGGCCCAGACGTCGACTGGCTGGCCGCGACGCAGTGGTGGTCGCCGGCAAGCATCTGGTACTCGGAGGAGGTCGCAGCGGCCTGGCCGACCCATGACGCCGAGCGCGCCCATTCGCTGCTGCGTGAGTACACGGAGGATCCCGAACGCTCTGACGGCCGGGATCCCGGCGAGCCTGTGCGGGTCAGGGTGCTGTGCACCGACGACCTCGCCCTCGGCCGTATGACCGCCGAACTGGAACGCCAGTGGGAGAGCACCGATCTCATCGACGTCGACGTCGAGACGCTGGCCCGCACGGGGCTCATCAGCCGGGTCATGGGTTCGGTGGTCCAGAGCCCCTCCTTTGCCGGCGACTTCGGCGCAACGTGCTGGCGCGTCGGCGGCGAGTCTGACCCCGCGGTGTTGGCATCGGCCGCCGTCGGCCCGGTGCGAACCACGCCGCTGAACGCATCCAACGTCACCGGCGAGCACTTAAGCGCCCTGGTGAGCCTGATCAAGTCGACTGATGCGGGAGACGACCGGCGCGACGCCGTTGCACAGTTCATGACCGAACTCGCCAACGAAGCCCCCTACGTGTTCCTGGCCTACTCGTCGAGCGTCGTAGCGGCGACGGCGGATGTGGCCGGGCTGGGGCGGATGTCGCTTCCCGACGGCAGCCTGGTCGAAGGGCAACGACTCGGCGTGGGTCGCTACGACGAGGTGTGGCTGCGCCGTGAGTGACAGTACTGCGCAGCTCGGTTGGCAGCGCCGAGCTGTTGTGCCGCAGGTTCCGCCGGGTCATGGCGTGAGCCGGGTCGCGGTCGAGCATCGCGGCGCCTACGAACTCGTCGACGACGCCGGTGCGATGATCGGAGCGCTCGATGCGGCCATGCGCCGGGCGGCCCGCACGCCATTCGACTATCCGACGGTCGGCGACTGGGTTGTCCGGACGCTCGAAGCACGGCATGACCGCCGTGTGGCGATCACCAGCGTGCTGGACCGCAGTTCGCTGCTGTGCCGGCGCGCTGCGGGACCGCACGCGAAACCGCAATTGGTGGCAGCGAATGCCGATGTGCTTGCGGTGGTGATGACGCCCGCATTTGCCAGCGGTGCTGCTCTGGCGGACACGGCTGGATCGGCGACACCGAGCGTCGGAATCGGCCACCGGATCGAGTGGTATCTGACAGCGGCATTCGGCGGTGGCGCTCGACCCGTGATCGTCGTGAACAAGATCGACACGGTGTCGAACGCCGAATACGAGGCGACCGTCGATGCGCTGCGACGGCGGCTCGGCTCCGCAGCGGCGGACGTGCCGATCCTGGCAACCAGCGCGCTCGACGGCCGCGGGCTCGACAGCCTCGGCGCCCTGGCCGGCGACGGCGCGACGGTCGCGCTCAGTGGACCGTCCGGGGTCGGCAAGTCGTCGCTGGTCAACCAGCTCGCCGGAGCCGATGTGGTGCCAGTCGCCCCGCTGAGTCCAGACGGCCGCGGACGGCACACGACAGTGCGGCGCCAGCTCGTTCCGGTCGGCGGACCCGACGGGGGGACATTCGTCGACACCCCGGGCTTGCAGGATCTGATCCCCTGGAGCGGCGATCTGGGCCTCCCGGCAGGGGCGACGGTGCTCGACGGCCTGGCGCAGACGTTCGGTGATGTCACGGAGCTCGCTCAGCACTGCCGCTTTGCCGATTGCTCGCACACGGTCGAGCCAGATTGCGCAGTCATTGCTGCGGTGCAATCCGGTGAACTCGCAGCCGAGCGCCTGAGCACCTACCTCGAACTCGTAGCCGACATGGCGGGGGATCGATTGGGCGATCAGAGCAGCCCTCGCTGAGACGCGACTCTCACGCGGCGCCGAGATTCGCTCAGCGGCCCTTGAACTCGGGTCGGCGCTTGTTCATGAACGCGTCAACGCCCTCTTGGTAGTCCTCGCTGTCGAAGCACGCCCGGATCATTGCCTCCACCTCGGTGAAGTCACGCTGAGACTCCGGCTTCTGCCATTGGGTCAGCGCCGCCTTGGCGGCAGCAATGGTCAGCGGGGCGTTCTGGCCGATGAGGTCGGTCCACTCGGTGACGGACGCCTCGAGGTGCGCCTTGGGCACTACCCGGTTGACGAGACCCATCTGCAGGGCTTCCTGCGCGCCGAAACGGTCGGCCAGGAAGAAGATGCGCTTGGCTGCGGAGGGCCCGACCAGCCGCATCAGCGTGCCGATGCCGGCTGCGCCGTAGCCGAGTCCGAGGCGGGCTGCGGGGATCGTGAACTGCGCATCCTCGGCAGCGACGCGCAGGTCGGCCGTGAGGGCCACCGCGAGACCGCCGCCGATGCAATAGCCGTGAATGGCAGCGATGAGCGGCTTGGACAGTCCCAGCAGCGAGGCGTGCGCTCTCGACGTCGTGTCGTCGTAGTCACGGTTGCCGCTTGCGTCAGATCGCTGCTCGCCGAATTGGCTGATGTCGGCGCCTGCCGCGAACGCGCGCTCACCGGCGCCGCGGATCACCACCACCCGGATCTCGCGGTCGTTCTCCAGCTCGGTCGCGGCGTCGGTGATGCCGTTCCACATCTGCGCGCTGATGGCGTTGTGCCGCTCCGGATGGTCGAGAATGATGCGGCCCACATGGCCGTCGCGTTCGAGATGCACCTGCCCGCTCACGGCGGCCGACGCTATCGCCCGAAGCCGATCAGCTGCGTCTCTTCTCAGGATTCGGGCGGGACCCAGCCGGCGTCGCGGCGTTCGCGGAATGCGGCAATGCCCTCGGCTGCCTCGTCGCTCTGGAACAGCCGCTGGCTCAATTCGGCCGTCCACTCCCATGCCTCGTCCCGGGGCATCTGCGGCACCTTCGTGACGAGCTGCTTGGTATTGGCCAGCGCGTTGGGGCCGCCCCGCACCAGGCGACGCAGCGTTGCCGTCACTTCGTCGTCGAGCAGGTCGCGCGGCACCGCTCGATTGATCAGCCCGGCCGCCGCTGCTCGGGGGGCAGGCACCCGTTCGCCCTCGAGGAACAGCTCGCTGGCATCGGCACGGCGCAGCTTCGGCAGGCAGACCACCGAGATCACGGCGGGCGCCACGCCGATGCGAACCTCGGTGAAGCCGATGATGGCGTCGTCGGCGGCGATGGAGATGTCCATCGCTGCAGCCAGACCCACGCCGCCGGCGGTGACATGACCTGCCAGCCGGCCCACCACAGGCTTGTCACAGGTCATGATCTTCTCGAGGATCTCCACGAAGTTGTGGCGCAGCGTCGGCTGGGGCACACCGGGCTGGGCGGCGCGCAGGTCCGCACCAGCGCAGAACGTGTTGCCCACATGGGTGAACAGGATCGCTCGCACTCCAGGGTCGGCCAGTGCCGCTTCGAAGTGATCGCCGACGCCGTTCACGATCTCGACGCTGAGCGCGTTGCGGTAGTCGGGCCGATTCAGCGTGATCGTTGCCACCCCACCCGCGATCTCATAGAGCACGGCCGCATTGGGGTCGTCTATCGGCGTGCGATTGTCGGTGCTGTCGCCTGCAAGGTCCTCTGACATCGCGGCGATGCTAGACATCCGGCGGTCGGCACACCGCGTCGGGAGCGACTCCTAGGCTCCCTCAGATGACCGGACTTCTTGCACAGGCCGAATCGGCGACCGACGCGGTCAACGCGTTGCTGGAAGTCAGTCGCGTCAACGAAGTGTGCGGCCCCGAGCCCAGTTGGGTCTGCGAGCGCATCTACGACTGGACGGGCAGCGAGGGCTTCGCGTCGGCCTCGGTGTGGATCGTGGACAAGCCGCTCACGGTGCTGATCATCCTGCTGCTGGCCGTCATCGCCCGGCGAGTCGTGCGCCGCGCCATCGATCACATGGTGGAGCGCATCGCGTCGGACAAGCAGCACGCCGAGGAGGACGAGGCCGCCCGCACCGCCGAAGAGGGCCGAACCTGGGACCCCGAGCGGCTCGCCGAGAAGATGAAGCAGCTGCGTGAGCGCACCGAGCGCGCCAGCCAGCGGGCCACGACGCTGGGCACGCTGTTCAAGAGCATCGCCACCACCATCATCTGGGCCGTTGCGCTCATGATGCTGCTCGGCGAATTCGACGTGAATCTCGGGCCGCTCATCGCAGGCGCCGGCATCATCGGTGTCGCCGTCGGCTTCGGCGCGCAGTCGATTGTGCGCGACTTGCTGACCGGTGTGTTCATGCTGATCGAGGATCAGTACGGCGTCGGCGACGTGGTCGATCTCGGCGATGCGGTCGGCACGGTGGAGTCGGTCGGGCTGCGCACCACACGCCTGCGCGACATCGCCGGCACGGTCTGGCATGTGCCCAACGGCGCCATCGCCCGGGTGGGCAACATGTCGCAGCTGTGGGCCCGGGTGCCGCTCGACCTCGACGTGGCCTACGACACCGACCTCGATGAGGCCATGGCGATCATCAAGCGAGTCGCGGACGAGGTATGGCAGGAGCAAGGCGAGAGCACCACAGTGCTCGAAGAACCCACCCTCTCGGGAGTGCAGGCCTTCGGTGCCGATGCCGTCACCATCCGGGTCATGCTCAAAACCGAACCATCCGAGCAGTGGGCAACGGCGCGCCTGATGCGCAGGCGCATCAAGGCCGCATTCGACGAGGCCGGCATCGAGATCCCGTTCCCGCAGCGGACGGTCTGGGTGCGCAGCGGCGAGCCCGATGGCGAGAGCGGCGAGCGGCGTGTCAGCGCTTTCGAGACCGTGGCGTCGCCGATGGAGGCCGAAGACCCCGACACCGACGGCGCCGACAGCGACCTGTAGCTGCTGCGGCGATTCAGGCGTCGGCCGGCGCGAGCGTCACGCTGACTTCGGGGTGAGCCAGCGAGCCATCCGCCACGAACGTCAGGCTCTCGATGCGTCCGGCATCGATCAGGTCGGCGCGCGTCTGCTCCAGCGTGGCGATGTGCGCGTCCGCGGCACCCACCGTCACCTGCTCTGCGGGCACGCGAAGGCTGCGCCTGGCCTCGGTCTTGGCCCGGCGAACCTCGCTGAGCACCGATGCAGTGAGCTCGAAAGCGCCCGAGGGATGGTCGGGAACGAGCGCGTCGATCTCTCCTGCATCGGGCCACGTCGACTGGTGCACTGAACCGCCTCGCCACCACGACCAGATCTCCTCGGTGACGAAGGGCAGGAACGGCGCGAACAGTCGCAGCAGCACGTCGAGCGCCGTCGTGAGGGTGAGATGCGCGTCAGCCGCTGCCTCGTCGCCCTGCCCGCCATAGGCCCGGCCCTTGGCCAATTCCACGTAGTCGTCGGTGAATCGCCAGAAGAACTGTTCCGACCGTTCGAGCGCGCGCGCGTAGTCGAAGTTCTCGAAGGCGTCAGTAGCGGCTCGCACCAGCCCGGCGAGTTCAGCCAGCAGCGCTGCATCCAGTGCGTTGCGCACCGGGCCGGCACGACCGTCTGGACCGACGCCTGTGGCCGCCCCGGGACTCGCTCCGCCGGTCAGTGTCAGAGCGAACTTCGCTGCGTTCAGCAGCTTGATCGCCAGCCGGCGCCCGATCTTCATCTGCCCTTCGTCGAAGGCCGTGTCGGTGCCGGGACGGCCGTTGGCGGCCCAGTAGCGCACGGCATCGGCCCCGTAGGTGTCGAGCAGGTCGACCGGGGTCACCACGTTGCCCTTGGACTTGGACATCTTCTTGCGGTCCGGGTCGAGGATCCAGCCCGACAGGGCACAGTGATGCCAGGGGGCACAGCCATGCCCGAGATGGCTCCGTACCGCCGTCGAGAACAGCCAGGTCCGGATGATGTCATGGCCCTGGGGGCGCATGTCCATCGGGTAGGTGCGTTCCCACAGGTCGGGGTCCTCGCTCCAGCCGCAGGCGATCTGCGGCGTCAGCGATGACGTGGCCCACGTGTCCATCACGTCGTGATCGCCGATGAAACCGCCCGGCTTGCCCCGCTGCGACTCGTCGTAGCCGGCCGGCACGCCGCTGGACGGGTCGACCGGCAGCACGCTGCCGTCGGGCACCAGCGGCTGTTCCCAGATCGGCTCGCCGGCGTCGTCGAGCGGGTACCACAGCGGAATCGGCACCCCGAAGTAGCGCTGGCGGCTGATCAGCCAGTCGCCGCTCAGGCCCTCGATCCAATTCGTGTACCGGCCCTGCATGTACGGCGGGTGCCAGGTCATCTCCGAGCCGCGGGCGATGAGCGCGTCGCGCAGCTCGGCGTCGCGCCCGCCGTTGCGGATGTACCACTGGCGGCTCGACACGATCTCCAGCGGCCGGTCGCCCTTCTCGAAGAACTTCACGGCATGGGTGATCTGTCGGGGCTCGCCAATGAGATCGCCGGCGTCTCGCAGCAACTCGACCGTTGCGGTGCGAGCGCCTCCCACCGTCCGGCCGGCCAGGTGCTCATACGCCTCGCGGCCCGCGGCTCCGTCGATGCCGTGCGGCGGGTCGGGGGTGATGCGGCCCCGGCGGTCCACGATGGCGCGCACGGGTAAGTCCAGCTCGCGCCACCACGTCACGTCGGTGGTGTCGCCGAATGTGCAGATCATGGCGATGCCGGTGCCCTTGTCGGGCTCGGCCAGCTTGTGCGCCACCACCGGCACTTCCACGCCGAACAGCGGGGTCATCACCGTCGAACCGAATAGCGGCTGGTAGCGCTCGTCGTCGGGGTGGGCCACGAGCGCCACGCATGCGGCCAGCAACTCCGGTCGAGTGGTCTCGATCTCGACGCTGTCGTTGCGTGATCCTTCCGAGCCGCTGCGGTGGAATGCAATGCGGTGGTAGGCGCCGGGGCGCTCGCGGTCTTCGAGCTCGGCCTGGGCCACAGCAGTGCCGAAGGTGACATCCCACAGCGAGGGCGCTTCGATCTGGTACGCCTCGCCGCGTTCGAGATTCCCCAGAAATGCGCGCTGTGCGATCCGCTGGCAGCGCTCGTCGATGGTGGCGTAGGTCATCGACCAGTCCACGCTCAGCCCGAGCTGGCGCCACAAGGCCTCGAAGGCGTGCTCGTCTTCGGCGGTGAGCACGTGGCACAGCTCGATGAAGTTCCGGCGCGAGATCGCCAGCTCGCCGCGGGCTTCCACTGCCTTGGCATCGCCGCCGTCAGCAGGCGGCTCGAAGTTCCCGTCGTAGGGCAGCGAGGGGTCGCAGCGCACCCCGAAGTAGTTCTGGACGCGCCGCTCGGTGGGCAGGCCGTTGTCGTCCCAGCCCATCGGGTAGAAGACCTCGTAGCCGGCCATGCGCCGGTAGCGGGCGATGTTGTCGGTGTGGGTGTAGCTGAACACGTGCCCCATGTGCAGCGAACCGCTCACGGTCGGCGGCGGGGTGTCAATGCTGAATACCTGCTCGCGGGTGGCGGTGCGATCGAAGCGGTACACGCCGTCGGCTTCCCAGCACTGCGACCACTTCGCCTCGAGCCCGTCGACGGTGGGCTTGTCGGGCACCTGCGTCATGCGCCGCAAAGCTACCGGCGCGCTGCGCCAGAGGCCGATCCCGAGCACCCGTCAGATGCGAAGTGCTTCGCCAATGTATCCGGGGCTGTCATGAAACTGTCACAAAAAAGCAATGAAACAGATTAGTGTGTGCGGTGGTTGCCGCCTGCGGGGGCGGTCGGCAACTTCAGCCGTACTGCCGACCAAAGGGGGTCGATTGGCATGATGGCGACAATTCTGACGCTGATCATCCTGGGCATGGTGTTCCAGGGTGCGATGGTGGTCGTGGACAGCGTCCTCGACACGGTCAAGGTGAACGACACCTTGAAGTCGATTCCGATTATCGGAGGCAATCTGAACCTGATCTGGGCGTACCTGTTCGTGCTGATCTCTCAGATCAACGGTGCGAACGATGTGCTCAATCTGGGATTCGGAACGAACATGGAAATGCTGTCGCTGGGCCGCTTTGGCATGGACGTAGCGACTGCCATAGTTCTCGTTGCCTTCATCCCGGTTCGAGACGCTGCAATCAGCGCCTTGAAGAAGGGCATTGGCGGCCGCGGCGACTGATCAATCCGGCAGCACGATGACGCCCTGGTCGAGCAGCGCGTCGATCTCGCCGCCGCCGTAGCCCAGCTCGCTGAGAATCTCGAGCGCGTGCTCGCCCAGCCGCGGGGCATGGCGGCGCAGCCGAGTCGGCGTCGCTGAGTAGACCACCGGATCGGCCACATAGCGGTACGCGCCTTCGGTGGGATGTTCCGAGATGCTGACGAGGCCCACGGCGGCGAGCTGAGGATCCGCGTCAAGGTCTGCCAAGTCCATGACTCTCGCGGCCGGGATCGAGTGGGTATCGCAGTAGGCGATCCACTCGTCGGTGGTGCGACGCACCGAGAGCTCCCCGAACAGTGCGTACAGCTCGTCGATGTGAGCGATCCGCGAGTTGTGGTCGGCGAAGCGCGGATCATCAGCCAGCTCAGGTTGCTCGACGAACGCGAAGAAGGCTCGGTACTGCGCGTCGTTGTAGGGCAGCAGGCACACCCAGCCGTCGGCTGTGGGGTAGGGCCGCCGGTGCGGCGTGAGCAGCCGGTCATAACCGAACGGTCCCTCGGGCGGTTCGAACACGGCGCCGCGGTAGTGCTCCACCAGGTTGAAGGCCACCATCGTCTCGAACATGGGCACTTCGATGGCCTGGGCCACGCCGGTCCGTTCCCGATGGAACAGGGCCGCGAGCACGGCCTCCACCACATGCAGCCCGGTGACCTTGTCCGCGATCACCGACGGGACGAAGCCGGGCTCGCCTGCGATGCGGCCGATCAGGTTCGACAGGCCGGACGCGGCTTGGATGGCGTCGTCGTATGCCGCTTTGTCGCGGTATGGGCCCCCGCTGCCGTAGCCGTTCGCACGGCAGCAGATGAGCTGCGGATGCTGTGCTCGCAGGGAGTCGGCGTCGAGGCCGAGGCGTTCGAGTGCCGCGGCCCGCATGTTGGTGATCAGCACGTCGGAGCTCGCAAGCAGCCGCTGCATGGCTGCACGCCCGGCGTCGGACTTGAGGTCGAGCGCGAGCGAGCGCTTGTTGCGCTGGATGTTGAGGCTGAAGCCGGACATGCCGGCAGACCGGGCAGGCAGGCCGTTGCGCGTCGAGTCTCCGTCGAGCGATTCCACCCTGATCACGTCGGCGCCGTGATCTCCCAGCATCCGGCACGCCATGGGCCCCATGAGCACGGTGGTGAGATCGACCACACGTACGCCGTCGAGGGCTCCGGCCGCTTCGTTGGCGGCCGCGGCGGCAGTGCCTGCAGTGTCTGACATCAAGAGCCTCTTCTACTCAGTCGATCCGGCGGCAGCCGCTTGGCGCTCCTCGCGCTCGGCGGCCTTGATGCCGTGGCTCATGATGATGGTGGGCGCGAGCAGCATCGAGCCCACCACGAGCGCCACAGCGATCAGCGTGCTGAGCAGCGGCGTGTACCCCCAGCGGATGCCGATGACGCCGCAGATGAGCGACGCGGCATAGAGGCCGTACCCGGTCCGTTGCCCCAGGCTGGTGATCCGCTTCAGCCGGGCTCGCCGAGCGAGAACGTCGTCCACGGTCCCATTATCTCGGCACGCTGCGGCGTTCAGGCTCCGAAGAGATGGGGATCGTGGCTCTCCGTTGGCTCGTCGCCCGAGACCCGGTCGGGTGTCCCGGTCGGATAGGTGCTTGGCTCATCGGCCTGCGGGTCATGGGGCCACGGAGCGGGGGCCGGCCACGGTGCCGGCTCGACCCGCGACGCCCAGGCCGGTTCGCTGGGTACGGGCACCGGGATGGGTTCGGCCGGAGCAGCGACGGGTGCTGGCGCCTCGTGGGTTGCGGCTGCAGCTTCGCCGACGAACGGGGGATGCTCCAAAGTCGTGCGCTGCCCTGCCGGCCTCAGCACGACCGAAGTGTCGTCGTAGTCGTCGAAGTCGCTGTACGCCACCGCCGCCAGTCGTTGCAGATCCCGGGCGCCGGGCCACATCAGCCGGAATCCGACATTCGCCAAGCCGGCCGCGGTCACCAGGTCGCCGAGTGTGATGACGTCTCTCAGCGGCGCGAGCGGGATCGCACTGCCCAGCCAGGCAGCGATCGTCGCGTCGTCCGACCACCGGCGTGCCGCACCGAGCAGCACCCGGTCGATCCCGTCGAAATCAATGATGCCCGCGGCCACGACGGCACCTTCGCTCACCGGCACGTAACCGTTCACGAGGAGCACGCCGAGATTCGCAGCCATGCCGATTGCGGCGACGCTCGCGCCAGCGATGTGCCGGTTGAGCAGGCACCCGGCGAGCAGCAGCGCCAGCGAGATGCCGAGGGCGAACCGACCGGCGAGCATGTTGGTGTCGAGCCCGACGGCAAGCGACAGGACAGCTCCGAGCACCAGCACCGGCCAGTGGTGGATTCGCACCCCTCGAAGCCTGCTGAGAATCTCGGCCGGCGTGCGGCCGGTCACAAGAGCAACGGCAAAGCCGACGCCGAATCCGATGAGGGTCACGAGCGCGATGAAGGACACCGCGTTCCGAAGATACCGAGTGGCGCGCGAGCGTTCGGGGATGTGACAGCAGGCGGCCCTGTAGCTTTGCGCCGGCCCTACGCCCCGGGTCCGTGGAGGAGAGACGACGTGCTGGACGTTCGAGCTGAGTTGACTGCGACCGTGTGGAAGGTGGTCGCCGAGGTGGGCACCGCCGTCGCCGCCGGCGACGATTTGCTCATCCTCGAGTCCATGAAGATGGAGATCCCGGTCACTGCACCAGAAGGCGGCACGCTCGCGGAGATGCGTGTGGCCGAAGGCGACTCCGTCGCCGAAGGCGATGTGCTTGCGGTGGTCGCCACGTCCTGAACAGACGCTCGGCCGTAGCCTTGACGTTCCGTGGGCGCTGCCGTTGCCTTCGAGGGCGTCGTTGCCCTGCTGGACCGCTTTCCCGCACTGGCGGGCGTGGATCTCAGCGTGCAAACCGGCGAGATGGTGTGCCTGAGAGGACCCAACGGAGCAGGCAAGAGCACGTTGCTCCGGGCCTGTGCGGGGCTCGTGCCCGTGCGGGGCGAGCGCGCCGAGGTGCTGGGCTTTGACCTGAGGGCGCAACGTCGCTCAGTGCGGCCTCATGTGGGATTGCTGGGGCATCGGTCACCCCTGTACGGCGATCTGCGGGTCGACGATCAGTTGCGCCACAGCGCTGACGTGCACCGCGCCGGCCCGGGCGAGGTTTCGGCTGCGATCGAGCGCTTTGCACTCGGCGGCCGTCTCGGCGAGGTTGCCATTCGACGGCTGTCGGAAGGTCAGCAACGACGGGTGGCGCTGGCGTGCCTGACCATTGCACGCCCGCGGCTGTGGCTGCTCGATGAGCCCCATGCCGGGCTTGACACCGTGAGCCGCGACGCGCTCGATGACCTGCTGGCCGATGCCGTCGAGGCAGGCGCCACCGTGATGTTCGCAACGCATGAGACCGGCCGCACTCGCGTTGCGGCCGCTCGCCAAGTGATGCTGGCCGGCGGCCGCGTCGACCCGACTGCACCCGTGCCACCGACGACTGGCCCGACCGATGTGGCGTGAGATCTGGCTCGTCTGCCGCAAGGACCTGGTCATCGAGTGGCGAGCTCGCGTCACCCTCATCCAGATCGTCCCGACCGTGCTGCTGGTGCTGGTCGTTTTCGCATTCGCCCTCGACGCGAACCCCTCCTTGCTGGGTGCAGGGGCGGGCGGCCTGTTCTGGGTGGCAGTGCTTTTTGGGGCCGTGCTCGGGGCGAAGCGCAGCTTCGACATCGAAGCCGAAGGCGGGAACCTCGACGCTTTGCGTCTGGGTGGGCTCGTGCCAGCGGCCATTCTCTGGGGCAAGGCTGCGGCGCTGGCCCTGCAGCTCGTGCTGGTCGGCGTTTTCGCTGCTGCGGGCCTGCTGGTGCTCTACTCGGTGACGGTCCACGACTGGCTGCTGATCGTGGTCGCAGGACTGTGCGGCATGGCTGCATTCGCCATCTGCGGAACGCTGTACGGGGCGATGACGGTAGGTCTGCGGTCCGCAGATACCCTGCTCCCGCTGCTGCTGATCCCGGTGGCAGCACCGGTGCTCTTGGCCGGAACCCGGGCGTTCGATGTGGCGCTCGGGACCAGCGCCGACCAAGGCTGGAGCTGGACAGCACTGCTCGCAGTGGTGCTCGTCACCTATATCGCAGTGGGCTGGGCCGCAGCCGGCCCTCTGCTGGAAGACGCCTGAATCACCCGATGATCGAGACCCCTGAGCCCGACCTTCGCCAGCAGGCGCAGCGAGCCGCTTCCCTGTCGATGACCGGCAGCGTCGCCACCCGGGTGCTGGGCGTGGTCGCGATCGCCGCTGTGGGCGTGATGGCGCTGCTGGCGCTGTGGATCTCACCCGCCGATGCGGTTCAGGGCGACGCAGTGCGGCTCATGTACGTCCACGTGCCCTCCATCTGGGTGGCCTATGGCGGCTTCGTGCTGACCGCATTCGCCAGCGCTCGGGTGCTGTGGCGCACTCGCAGCGGCACCGGCGGCACCCACGGCGTCATCGCCGATCGGCAGGCTCGGCGGTGGGACCGCGTCGCCGGCGCGGCTGCCGAACTTGGAGTGCTGTTCACGGCCCTCACGCTGGTGACGGGTTCGCTCTGGGGAAAGGTGACCTGGGGCACCTACTGGCAGTGGGACGCCAGGCTCACCACGACCGTGCTGCTGTTCGTGACCTACTTGGGGTACCTGGCGCTGCGCCGGCTCCCGGCCGAGTCGCGTGCCCGGGCCCGCAGGTCGGCGGTGATGGCGCTCATCGCGGTCGTCAACCTGCCGATCGTGCATTACTCGGTGGACTGGTGGCGCACGCTGCATCAAGAGGCCAGCCTGAACCTCGAGCCTGGCGGCGACCGCAACATCACTGGCGAGATGTACTGGACGCTCCTGTATTCCTGGGCCACCTTCACGGTGGTGGCGCTGTGGATCGGCATTCACCGCTACCGGGTGCTGCGCCTCGAGGAACTCGCCGAGGAGGCATCGCTGGAAGAACTTCTCGCCCAGCGTCGTGACGAGCAGGCGGCGGGCCTGTGACGCACGCGGCGAACGTGTTCTCGGGTTACGTGCTCGCAGCGGCGGCAACCGCCGCCTATGTCCTGTGGGTCATCCGCCGCGGACGCACGCTCGGCCGGGACTTGGGGATCGGTGCGGGAGGCCCCGTTTCCGACGGCGGCGACGAGTCCCGTCCCTATGACTGACCTCAGCCCGCGGCACCCGCTGGAGGCGCCGGATGATCGCGCGGCGGCGCGCCGGCAGATGGGTCGCCGGCGCAAGGTCGTGATCGGCGCCTTCGTGCTGTTGCTGCTCATTGCTGGCGGGGCGGCCACGGTTGCCGGCCTGCGCAACGCCACGCTGTTCTTCCGCAATGCCGACGAGGCCATCGCAGAGCGGGTCGAGCTGGGCGACCGGCGCTTTCGCCTGCAGGGACGGGTGGTGCCCGCTTCGGTGGACGTCGACGGCGGCGTGACCACGTTCGAAGTGATTCACGACTGCGCATCGGTTGCGGTGCGCCACTCGGTCGATCCTCCGGACCTGTTCGAGTCGCCGTGGATACCGGTGGTGCTGGAAGGGCGCTGGGTGCCAGGAGACGTGGTGACGGTTGCCGGCCGCGATACGCACTTCTTCTCGAGCGACAACATGCTCGTGAAGCACACCAACGAGTACGTGGCGGCGAACGAAGGCCGTCTGCCCGACCCGAACGAGGCTCCCGAGGGCTTCTTGGACGACTGTCCCTTTGAGGTGCCCCGGCTGTGATTGCCGTGCTGGGCACGCTTGGCGTGGCCATCGGCCTCGTCAGCGCGCTCGGCGGGGCTGCAACGCTCGTCGCCGCCAGGGTGCTGGGGCAGCCCGAGCGGTGCCGCCAGGCGCTGGCGTGGATCGCGGCCATGGCCGGCGGCTGCGCGCTGGCCGTGGGAGCGATGGAGTTTGCCCTGCTCAGCGACGACTTCTCGCTCGCGTACGTGGCGCGCAACTCCACCATCGCCACGCCGCTCATCTACAAGATCGCCACGCTCTGGGGCGCGCTCGAAGGATCCATCCTGCTGTGGGCGCTGGTGCTGTGCGGCTATGTGGGCGCCGCGGCATGGCGCTTCCGCGCCCGGACATCAGAACCGACGGTTGCCTGGGCGCTTGCGGTGATGCTGGGCGTGTGCATCTTCTTCTTCGCCCTGCTCGCTGGTCCGGCGAACCCGTTCGGCACGCTCGCCGATCCTCCTGCGGACGGCGGCGGCCTGAATCCGCTGCTGCGCAACCACCCGCTGATGGCGATTCACCCCGTGATGCTGTACCTGGGGTACGTCGGGTTCACCGTGCCGTTCGGGTTCGCGGTCGCCGCGCTCATCACCGGCCAGTTCGACAGCCGCTGGCTGGCCGATACCCGCCGCTGGACGCTGGTGGCGTGGGGCAGCCTGGGCGCAGGGATCATGCTGGGCGCCTGGTGGTCCTACGAGGTGTTGGGCTGGGGCGGCTACTGGGCGTGGGATCCCGTCGAGAACGCCTCGCTGCTGCCGTGGCTGACCGCGACTGCCTTCGTGCATTCGCTGATCACCCAGCAGCGCCGCCAGATGCTGCGCGTGTGGAACCTGTCGCTGCTCATCGTGACGTTCGCGTTGACCATCTTCGGCACGTTCCTCACGCGCTCGGGCGTGCTCGAATCGGTGCACGAGTTCAGCGAGTCGTCGCTGGGGCCCATCTTGCTGGCGTTCTTTGCGGTGATCGTGGTGAGCGGGGTGGTGCTGGTGGCCTGGCGCGGCGAGGCGCTGCGAAACCCGGCCAGCCTGGGGTCGATCTGGTCCCGGGAAGGGTCGTTCCTCGGCAACAACCTGCTCTTCGCCGTCGCAGCATTCGTGGTGATGCTCGGCACGGTGTTCCCGCTCCTGGCCGAGGCGGTCGCGTCCGAGCGCTTGGCGGTGGGGCGGCCCTATTTCGACCGGATGCTCGCACCGGTCGGCATCGCATTGCTCGGCCTCATGGCACTGTCGCCGGCGCTCAACTGGCGCGACACGCCGGCTGAGCTTCGCTCGAAGCGGCTCGTGTGGCCTGCAGGGGCAGGAGCGCTGACCATGGTGCTGTCGGTATGGGCCGGAGCACACGGTCTGTGGCAGGTGCTGGCGCTGGGCATGGGCGGTTTCGTCATCGGCAGCGCGGCGCGGCTGCTGTGGCTGGGCGTGCGGCGCAATGGCTGGCGCGGACTGCTGGGACGCACCGGCGGCGGAATGATCGCCCACATCGGGGTCGCCGTGATCGCCTTCGGGTTCATCGCGTCGAGCGCATACGGATCTGAAGGCGAGTTCACGCTGTCGCCGGGGGAGTCCGGCGTGGTCGCGGGCCACCAAGTCACCTACTTGGGGCTCACCGATGAAATAGAGAATGGCAACCGGGTCGTGCGGGTGCGAGTGGACGTCGAAGATCGGGGCATCTTCGAGCCGGCCGTGACGCGTTTCGCCGAATTCGGCCAGCCGATCTCGACGCCATCTGTGGCCACGAGCCTGATCGACGATGTGTACCTGTCGCTGGCCACCATCCCCGAAGAAGGAGACAGCGACGTAGCGCTGCGTGTGCTCATCAAACCGCTCGTGGCATGGATGTGGCTGGGCGGTGCCGTGCTCGTGCTGGGCATTGCCGCTGTCCTGGTGCCGACCCGCATCGGCGCACGCGACCGCGTCCCGCGCCGCACTGGCTCAACCGCGGATTCCGTCGGGGCGCGCGAGTCGTGACGCCGCCACCCAACGATGCATCGAGCGTTGAGCCGCAGGCTCCATCCGGCAACAGCAGCGACTCGGGAAGGCGACGGAGCCGCTCGTGGGTACGGGTTGCGGCAGTGCTCGTGGGCTTGGTGGCCGCCGGCCTGATCGCTCTGCTGGCGACTCGGGATTCCGATGGCGGCAGCATTCGCGCCGCGAGCCCGCTCATCGGCGAGTTGGTCCCGCCACTGCGAGGTGAGCTCATCTGGCCGCCCGATTCGTTCCTCGACGCCGGCGGCGCGCGGGCCCTGCCGGGGGTGCGGATCGGTCCCGATGACGTAGCGCGATTCGACATCGACGCCGTGGGCCCGCTGTCGTCGAATCCGCGGTGGGTGCTGGTCAACTTCTTTGCGTCGTGGTGTGTGCCGTGCGACCGCGAACACCCTGCGCTTGCGACGTGGGCGGCTCGCCATTCCCACGATGGCGTCTTGGTTTCCGTGCCGTTCGGCGACCGCACATCCGACGCGATTGCGTTCTACGAACGCCTCGGCGGCGACTGGTCGGTAGTCGACGACCCCGATTCCCGCTGGGCGGTGGAGTTCGGCGTGCTGCGGCCGCCCGAGTCGTTCCTGATCACACCCGACGGCATCGTGGCAGCTCGCTGGCAGGGGCAGATCAGCGCCGACGATCCCGATGCGGTCATTGCCTTGCTGCTGGGCGCCGCGAATGGTGATGCAGCGGCCCCATCATCTCCTGCTCTTGTTCCCGGCTCTGATTGGGCACGGGCTCACGGGCCACCCGGGCCCGGGGCTCAGCCTCTGAGCTCGCCATGAGTGACATCGGGGCGTCTTCGCCGGCTCCGCCGACCCGAGGCGGTCCTGGACTGCGGCGCATCGGCTGGCTTGCCATCGCCGTTGTAGCCGTCATCGCCGCCGTTCTCGCCGCGACATCGTCGCGCCCGCCGGCGACAGAGGCCGAGCGTGCCTACGAGCTCAAGGAAGCGACGCTCTGCCCGGTCTGCGACGGCCAGAGCGTCCTTGAATCGAATGCACCAGCGGCGGCAGCCATGCGCCGGCAGATCGATCTGTGGGTGAGTGCCGGCCGCAGCGATGCCGAGATCAGGGCCGACCTTGCTGCCGCCTACGGCGACGACGTGAATGCGCTGCCGCCGGGGGAGGGGGTGGGCACGCTGGTGTGGGCGCTGCCCGTGGCTGCCTTCGCCGCGGCCGCGGCAGGGCTGTGGGCCGCGACCCGCCGCTGGAAGGCCCGGGCCAGTGCTGTCGACGCTGACGGCAATTTGTCTGACGGCGACGGCGTCGAGGAAGCAGTCGGCGCTGGTGGAAACGGGGCTGACGGCGACGGATCCACCGCAGCGGTTGACCCCAACCCGCCGGGCAGCCGTGACCGCAGATCCGGCTGGCGCAGCGCCACTGTCGTCACAGTCAGCGGACTGGTGCTCGTGGGCGCGGTGGCCGGGGTACTGGTGGCGCGCTCGGCAGGGCTACGCCTGTCGGGCGAGACCCTGACGGGCGACATCGACCGTTCGGCCCGCTCGCTGCTCGTGGATGCACAGCGTCAGTTCGCGGCGAACCAGCTCGATGAGTCCCGCGCCACGCTGGAGGAGATCTTCCGGCTCGATCCCGACCTGCGCGGCGCGCTCGTACTGTCAGCCCGCCTACACCTGCGTCACTGCGAATCGGCGTCATCGCAAGACCCATCCGGCGCAGGTGAGGCAACCGATGCTCCCGCGGCCGGCTGCGATCTGCAGTCGGCCCTCGTGGATCTCGACCGAGTCCTCGCTGACGACCCCAGCGACACCGAGGCACTGGCGTTGCGCGGCTGGCTGCTGGTGCGCATCCCGGACCGCGAGCTCAT
The DNA here is from genome assembly GCF_965204195.1 of Candidatus Poriferisodalis sp. Taxonomy (GTDB): domain Bacteria; phylum Actinomycetota; class Acidimicrobiia; order Acidimicrobiales; family Poriferisodalaceae; genus Poriferisodalis. The sequence goes on along the minus strand of NZ_OZ241975.1, from coordinate 3,041,628 downwards.
TGTCGCCGGCATTGCGTCGCTCGACGCCGCCGTGGCGCTCGATCCCGGCGAGTTCGATCCGTGGGTCTTCCGCGGTTACACAGCCCGCTTCATCGAGCGCGACCTCGAAGCTGCCATCGGCTACTACGGCGCCGCGTTGCAACGCAACCCGCCCCCCGCAATGGCCGCCGCCCTCGAAACCGCCATCACAGAAATGCAGGCTGAACTCGAATAGCCGACCGCAGAACCTCCGCTAGGGCGGTCGGTCGAGATGGTGCGATGCGCTGCGGCCGTGGTCGGTTGCGGCAGTAGCGTGCGGGGCGAACGGCAGGTGCGGCTGCAATGCCGGTGCAGTCATCACGCGGCAAGCGATCGCAACCGGTCAGGGGCACCAGTGAAGGGCAAGCGTCGAGGGTCAGCCGCCAACGGCGGACCAGCCAGCGTCACTGATCAGCAGCTGGCCGCTGCGGTAGCTGATGTGATCGATCCCGAGTTGCGCCGGCCCATCGGCCAGATGGGCATGCTGCGAGCTGCTGCAGTCGCCGGGCGCGCTGCACAGGTGCTGGTCGCACTTCCGTCGAATGACTGGCCGGCTGCGGGGCATGTGTCCCACGCTGTCAGCGAGGCGGGACGCGCCCTCGACGGCATCGACGATGTGGTCGTGGAATTCACCGTTATGGACGAGGCCGAGCAGTCGACGTTGCGGGCTCAGCTCATCGGCGACCCGGCGGCCACCGCAGGGACGCAGGCCGGCCACGGACACGCCGAAGGCCGCGAGGTGCCATTCGCCCAGGCCGGCAACAAGACCCGCGTGCTGCTCGTGGCCAGCGGCAAGGGCGGCGTCGGCAAATCCAGCGTGACGGTCAACCTTGCGATTGCGCTAGCCCAGCGCGGCACGCGCACCGCCGTCATCGACGCCGATGTGTGGGGTTTCTCCATTCCCCGGATGCTCGGCGTGCAGCGCCCGCCCACCGTGATCGACCAGATGGTGGTGCCCACCGAGGCGCACGGCGTGCGGTGCATGTCAATGGGCTTCTTCGCTCGCGAGGACCAGCCGGTGATCTGGCGCGGCCCGATGCTGCACAAGGCGCTCGAGCAATTCCTCACCGATGTCTTCTGGGACGAGCCGGACCATCTGCTCATCGATCTGCCGCCCGGCACCGGCGACATCTCACTGTCGCTGGCGCAGTTCCTGCCCCGTTCGGAGATGCTGGTGGTGACCACACCGCAGCCTGCAGCGCAGAAGGTTGCCCAGCGCGCTGCCCAGATGGCGGGACGTGTGAACCTGCAGGTGAGGGCGGTGATCGAGAACATGAGCTGGTTCACCGGCGACGACGGCAAGCGCTACGAGCTGTTCGGCTCCGGCGGCGGCCAGGCGCTGGCCGACGAGTTGGACGTGCCGTTGCTCGGCCAAGTGCCGCTGGTGCCGCAACTGCGCGCGGGCGGCGACGAGGGCATGCCGATCGCCGCGGCAGACCCCAACAGCGAGACGGCCGGTGTATTCCAGGACATGGCGCGCCTGCTGTGCACCGAACACCTGCCGACCCGCCGCTACAACGAGGGATTGAAGCTGCTGTGAGCATCACTGCGGCGCCGACGCCGATCGGCTCGCTCGACAAGCTCAGCTTCGACAACCGCTTCACTGCCGCGCTGCCGGCTGACCCCGACGCCGCCAACGTCCGCCGGCAGGTGATGGGTGCGTGCTATTCGAGGGTCGAGCCGACACCGGTGCCCGCGCCGCACCTGCTGGCGCACAGTGCGGAGATGTTCGACCTGCTGGGATTCGACCCCGACTTGGCGAGCGACCCGGAGTTCGCAGCGGTGTTCGGCGGCAGCACGCTGCTCGACGGCATGGATCCGCATGCCCACTGCTACGGCGGCCACCAGTTCGGCAACTGGGCCGGTCAGCTCGGCGACGGCCGTGCCATCGCGCTCGGCGAAGTGGTTGACCGCAACGGCCAGCACCAGACGCTGCAGCTCAAGGGCGCCGGCCCAACGCCGTATTCCCGCACCGCCGACGGCTTGGCCGTGCTGCGCAGCTCGGTGCGCGAGTTCCTGTGCAGCGAGGCGATGGCACATCTCGGCGTGCCGACGACCCGGGCGCTCAGCTTGGTGGCGACGGGCGGCATGGTGATGCGCGACATGCTCTACGACGGCCACCCCGAGCTCGAGCCCGGGGCCGTGGTCTGCCGAGTGGCGCCGTCGTTCGTACGGTTCGGAAACTTCGAGATCTTCGCCTCCCGCGGCGATATCGACACGCTGCGCACCTTGGCCGACTTCGTCATCGGCAACGACTTTCCTGACTTGGCTGCCGACGCCGGGTCCGGCAGTTCCTCGTCGGAGCGGTATGCGCAGTTCTTCGACGAAGTGGTCCGGCGCACGGCCGACATGGTCTGCGAGTGGATGCGGGTCGGCTTCGTCCACGGCGTGATGAACACCGACAACATGTCGATTCTGGGCCTGACGATCGACTACGGCCCCTACGGCTGGCTCGACGACTACGACCCCGACTGGACCCCCAACACCACCGACGCCGCCCACCGGCGCTACCGCTTCGGCACCCAGCCGCACATCGCCCAGTGGAATCTGATGCAGCTCGCCAATGCGCTGTATCCGCTCGTCGGCGAGGCCGAGCTGCTGCAAGCAGCCCTTGACGGCTACGTGCCGTATTTCGAGCAGAAGTGGTCGGCGATGATGGCCGCCAAGCTCGGACTGCCGGCGCTGGAATCCGAGACCGACACTGAGCTGGCGACCGGGGTGCTGGAGGTGCTGCGGCTGGTCGAGACCGACATGACGGTGTTCTGGCGACGGCTCGCCACCGTGGACACCGCTGAGGGCGTCGACCGTGCCGAGCGCATCGCCCCGCTCGCCGATGCGTACTACGCGCCCGACGAGGTCACCGACGAGCACCGCTCAGCCACGAGCGAGTTTGTCGAGCGCTACGCGGCCCGGCTGCGAGCCCAGGGCATTGCCGACGGCGCACGGGCCGAGACGATGAACCGAGTCAATCCCAAATACGTCCTGCGGAACTACCTGGCCCAGCTTGCGATCGACTCCGCCACTGCGGGCCGCCCCGAAGCCATCGGCGAGCTGCTCGACGTCATGCGTCATCCCTACGACGAACAACCCGATCGGGAGTCGTACGCAGCACTGCGCCCCGACTGGGCCCGCACCCGGGTCGGCTGCAGCCAGCTCTCCTGCAGCTCCTGACCCGCCGACCACAGCGATCGGGGTCGATCGTCAGGGTTGAGGTCTCGCTTGGCCGGGCCACTCAGAAGTTGCGGATATAATGTATACTGCACTAATGCGGCGTATACAGCTCTACATCGAGCCCGACATCGACGACGCCCTGTCGGCGGCTGCTGCCAGACGAGGGGTCTCGCGGTCCGCGGTTGTGCGAGAGGCTGTCCGCTCAGCGCTGCGTCGCGACAGCGATGTGCTCGCTCTAGACCCGTTGGACGCGCTCGTCGGCAGCGTCGACGTCGCCCCCGACGACGATCTTGACGCCGTCATCTACGACACTGAATCGTGAGGTTCGTCGACACCTCGTTCTGGATCGGTCTGCTGGTCCCACGCGATCATCGCCATCGTGACGCAGCTGCGTTGTGGCCGGGCGGCAGCCCGCTCAGGACGTCCAACTTGGTGATGGGCGAAACCTGGACGTGGCTGCGTCGTCGTGCCAGCCATGCAGAGGCTCTGCGCTTCGTCAACATGATGCACCAATCGCCACGCGTCTCGATTGCAGTGGTGGACGCTGCTGTCGACCAGCGGGCTTGGGAATGGCTGGCCGCCCACGACGAGCGTTCGTACTCCTACGTCGACGCCACGAGCTTCGAGATCATGCGCCGCGAGAGAATCACCGAGGCACTTGCATTCGACGGCGACTTCAGCGCAGCCGGCTTCGTCGAAGTCCGCCCCTGACGGTCAGGCAGTCGTGCGCAGAGGGACTTGCCAGCGCGTGAGCCGCGTGGTGCTCGCGCCGGTGCCGCGGGTGCCACGGCTGCCTGACGACATCGTTAGCGGCTGATCTCGGCGGCTGGGCACCGTTCTGCGGCGCTGTCGACGTTCTCGAGACTCTGGGCCGCAAACCCCGACCCTTGACCCGCACAGCGACCTAAACCTGCTGGTCAGAGGCGGTTTCAGGGTGTACGTAAAACGTTCGTATTGTATACACCTCGCACAGGCCCGTCAACACCCCGGCGGCGCTTCTGAGCGCTGACGCTGCGCAACCGCCCGGGCGGGCCGCGAACCCCCATGCCCGCTGGGATTCCGCCCTGACGCGCCCCGCTGGCCGCGCTGCGCCGCCGACGGCTCCCAGATGTCCGTTCGTGTCCGATCCGGGTGCTCGCAAAACGAACGATTTCCGTACAGAAGGGGTCCGCCATGTCTCAGAGAATCGGCATCTCTTGGAGAACCGCGGCGGCGCTAGCGGCAGCAGTCGTGCTGCTGCCGCTGCTGGTGTTCGTAGACCTGCCAGAAAGCGCAGCTCACACCAAGACCGTTAGACGATGCATCGTCGACCCGCCCGTCAATCACTGCTGGGACGAAAAGGTCGCCCACACCCACCCCAAGCCGACGCCGACCGCCGCGCCTGATCCGTGTCCGCCGCCTGCGCACGACCACGGCGACTACGGCTGTCACTGGTCCGGCGACCCCCACACCACCACGCCCCCGACTACCGCAGCGCCGCCGCCGCCCGAGTGCCCAGCGGGCCAGATCGGCACCCCGCCGAACTGCGTGCCGAAACAGACGGCCACCTACACCGTCAAGCCGTGCACCCCATACCAAGTCATGCCGGGGGTGACATACCAGCGCCACAGACACCCCCTCGGCAGCGGCACCACCGACACCGAATGCCACCACCACGAAAACTCGCACTGCCCCGCCGGACACACCGAGCACGGCGGCCACGGCTCGCAGGACTGCCGCAAGAACGACCCCGTCGACAACATCTTCACGCGCGTTCAACACCTGCTCAAACAAGGCGGGAAAGCCGCCCTCAAAGCCGTTGCCGAGACGCTGAGGAACGAAGCCGCAGACCAGCTCGAGAGCATCGACTGGGACAGATTCGAAACCGACCCCGTCGAGGCGTCGAAACTGCTCGAACTGCTCAATCCTGTGCTGCGGCGGCAGAACATCGAGGTCTACACACTCGACGACCTGCAGACCCTGTGGTCCGACATTGGCCGGGGCGGCCGGGGCGGCGCCGGGGCTGTGGCGTGCGATATCGGGGTCGAGGCCGGCCTAGCGAAACTCACGAAGGGCAAGAGCCTCAAGAAGAGTGTCCGCAAAGCGGTACGCACCGTTGTCGTCGCCGTGTGCGGCGGTGTTACAGCGTTGGCACCGGTGCCAGATCCCGACGACGACAGCGGCGACGACAGCAGCACGCCGCAGACGCCGGCGCCGACCACCACGCAACCGCCGGCGCCGACCACCACGCAACCGCCGTTCGACCATACCGATTGCCACACATGGCTCGAAGCGATACGTGCGTGCATCAAGATCGACGAAAGAGACGGCAGGGCGACAATCACGTATCACTGAGCCCGTGCCGGCAGCCCGCGGCCCGCGCTGCCGCCCCGCCTACGAGCAGGAAGTACCTTGAAGCCATGAGCACCACCGAGGCGGCGACGAGCCCCGCCCAACAGAGCCCGAGCCCTTGGCGGCGGTCTGTTTGGCCTCTCGTGCTGGGTGTCGCCTTGCCGCTGTTCGTGCTCGGCCTGATAGAGGAGCACTGGCTTTCGTTGGAGGGACGTACGGGCCTGATCTTCGGCGTCGGCATAGGTGGGGCGGCCGGCGTGACTGTGGCGCTCATTCTCGGCAGGCTGAGAGAGCGGCGGCAGCGGCGCGAGGCTGCCGACTAGACCGCTGCGGCGCTTCGCGTTCCCGGCCCGGAGCTAGGACCGCCGCCGCTGGGCGCCTGCCCCGCCGGCCTGCCTGCTGCCACGCCCGGGCCGCGGCGGGGCCGTGTCGGTGCCGGCTATCGCCCGTTGGCCGGCCGTCGGTCTCGTACTGGCGGCGACGGGAGCAGCGGCTCAGGCAACGGCGGCACAGCGTCGACCGTGAAGACCTGCCGCGGACGCGCACAGAGCGCCCTGACCCACCACGATCACGGCGGCACCGTCGACTGCCACCGCAAGAGCGACAACAGCCACTCCCACCCCGAACCCGCCAAGCCCACTGTGAAGACCTGCAGCGGACGAGGACAGCCTTCACACACCCACCACGATCACGGCGGCACCGTGGACTGCCACCGCAAAAGCGACGCCCCCGCCGGCCACGGCCACGCCCCCATCACCGCCAGCGACCCAGTAGGCGACGCGCTCAAGCGGGCCGGGAGCCTGATAGCGACCGGCACCAAAGCCGCCCTCAAAGCCGCTGTCGAGGCGTTGAGGAACGAAGCCGCAGACCAGCTCGAGAGCATCGACTGGGACAGATTCGAAACCGACCCCGTCGAGGCGTCGAAACTGCTCGAACTGCTCAACCCCGTGCTCGAGCAGAGCAACCTCGACGTCAGGGTCTACACACTCAACGACCTGCAGACCCTGTGGTCCGACATCGGCGAGCAGGGCCGGGCCGCCGCCGCCACCGGCGCCGGGGGTGCAGCGTGCTACGTCGCGGTCGAGGCCATCCTGGTGAAGGTCACGAAAGGCAAGAGCCTCAAGCCGGGTAACCGCCACGCGGTAGGCCTCTTCCTCGGCGCCGCGTGTGCCATTGGGGCAGAGCAGGTGCCGGTGCCAGATCCCGACGGCGACGGCAGCAGCGACGACGGCAGCAGCGACGACGACGCCAGCGACGACGACAGCAGCGACGACGGCGACGGCGACGGCGACGACAGCAGCGAGACGCAGCCGACGTGCCAGCCGTGGCCGAACTGCCGCACTGCCAAGCCCAGAGACGGCGGTGGCAGCAGCACGCCGCAGACGCCGGCGCCGACCACCACGCAACCGCCGGCGCCGGCCACCACGCAACCGCCGTTCGACCATACCGATTGCCACACATGGCTCGAAGCGATACGTGCGTGCATCAAGATCGACGAAAGAGACGGCAGGGCGACAATCACGTATCACTGAGCCCGTGCCGGCAGCCCGCGGCCCGCGCTGCCGCCCCGCCTACGAGCAGGAAGTACCTTGAAGCCATGAGCACCACCGAGGCGGCGACGAGCCCCGCCCAACAGAGCCCGATCCGTTGGCAGCGATTTCGCTCGCAGCTCGGGCTGGGCATCGCCTGGCTCGTGCTGCTCGTGCTGTGTGTCGCCTTGCCGCTGTACGTGACCGTCCAGATAGTCCTGGGACGTATGGACCTGATCAACGCCGGCATAGGCGCGGCGAGCGGCGTGACCGCATATCTCATTCTCACCGGGCTGAGAGAGCTGTGGCGGCGGCAGCGCGAGGCCGAGGCCTTCGACTAGGGCCGCGGCGCTTCACGTTCCCGGCCCGGAGCTAGAGCCGGCGTCGGGCCGCGCTCGGGCCGTTGCGGGGCCGTGTCGGTGCCGGCTATCGCCCATTGGCCGGCCGTCGGTTTCGTACTGTGGGTGGCCATGAGCGCCGCAGCCTCCCAGAACCCCGCCGAGGTGAAGCGCCGAGCGGCTGCGATGCTCGCCAACGGGGCGAGCGTGCGGGCGCTGGCGCATGAAACCCCGCGACCGCCGCGAGCGCGTGACCTTCTTTGTGCTGTGCTTCTTGGGGGCTCTTGTGAACGTATGGGTGTTGAACTGGGCCGGGTCGGCAGGCTGGCCGGTGTGGTCTACAGCGCTCACGGTCTTGGCTGTGTTCTGCGCGTTGTACGCCCCCTTTCATCTTTGGTATCGGCGGCGCACGCCCGTCATGGCGGCGAACTAGGGGCATCCGCTAGAGCTTGGGGTGCCGCTCGGGGCTGTCCCCGAGGCCGGAACCCGCAGGAAGCTGGCTGCGCCCGTTGCGGGCTGGCGGCACGACCGTTGACGCAGGCTGCAGCCGTGTGCTGCGTTGTGCGCGGGCTGTCCCGATGGGGCATCCGCTAGGACTTGGGATGCGGCTCGGCGTGTGGCTGAGATCGATGCGGCGTCCGGCGAACCTTTCAGCACCACGCCCATGACGTGCCCGCCAGGTCAGCACTCCTGCAACGGCGGGAGCAGCGACGGACCTAATGGCTGCGCTGTTCGGCGGCGTGGCGGGCGGCGTTGGCCTCGGCCTCCTGGTCGAGCTGGGCGGTGCGCAGCAGTGCTCTGACGCTGGAGGCCGGCCACTCGGTCTTGCCGGTGGCGGTGCGAAGCCCTGCTTCTTGGAGCGCCGCGGCGATCTCGCGCGGGCGCATGTCGTCCGCGTGCATCGCCACGGCCAGTTCCTTGGCCGCCTGGGGCTGGCGGCTTGGCCGCCCGAGCCGCTGGCCCCGGCTGCGCGCCACTGCGAGGGCCGCCTTGGTGCGGTCGCTGATGAGCGAGCGGTCGAGTTGGTTGGCAGCACCGAGAATGGTGAGCAGGAACGCGCCGACCGGCAGGTCACCATTGACGGGAACGTCGAGCCCGATGAGTTCCCAGCCGCCGTGGTCTGCCAGATCGAGCAGAGCCTGCAGATCGCTACTCGACCGGGCGAACCGATCGAGCCGCACCGCCACGAGCGCGTCGGCCTCGCCGGCGTCGAGCTGCGCGAGCGCCATGGAGAGCTTCGCCCGTCGGCTGGGTTCGATGGCGGCCGACACAGCGTCGTCAGTACAGAGGTCGACGATCTGCCAGCCCCGTTGGGCTGCTGCGGCTTGCACCGCACGATGCTGCGCCTCGATGCCTAGGCCTGACGCAGCCTGGGCGCCTGTGGAGACCCGTGCGTATGAAATGGCGCGCAATGCCGTGAACTCGTTCATAGGTTGATGCATCGGACGAACAATAGTATCTACATACAGACGTTGCCATCGTGATTGTTTGCATCAATCGAGTCGTACACGCGCCGGGCCCTGGACGCCACGCTGGCTGCGCGAACCCGCTTGACGCGCGTGCCGAGAGCTCGCACAGGTTCAGCAGTCGCGGACGACCCCACCGGTAGCCTGCGGGGCCATGGACATCCGGATCGGCATCACGCACGGCGGCCGCGAACTCAGCGTCGAGATCGACGACGACGGCGCCGATGACGCCGCAGCCGCGCTCGAAGGCGCACTGGGCGGCGATTCGACGGTGCTGTGGCTGACAGACCGCAGCGGCCGCCGCGTCGGGGTGCCCGTCGACAAGCTGGCCTTCCTCGAGCTGGGTCCGGCTGGCGATCGGCGCATCGGCTTCGCCGCGGACTGAGGCAACGATGCGGGCGCCCGCTGATCGGCCCCGGCCCGCACCGCACGCGCACGACAGCCCACGCGAGCACCTGCGCCGCCTCATGGCGTGGTGGTCTCTGCTTGCAGACCTGTCGTTCTCGGACTTGCTCCTGTTCGTGCCGGGGCAGCTGAATTCGCTCGACGAGCTGCCGGACGACACTGCAGGCACTGCCCCACACGGCGAGAATCCAACGCGCCGACTCGGCTCCGATGCGCAGATCACCGTCATCGGCCAGATCCGTCCCACGACCGGGCGCACCCTGTACCGCGACGACCACGTCGGGCTGTGCGTCACGGCTTCCGAGCGCCCGCTTGTCTCGGAGGCGTTCGCGCGCGGCGTGATCGTCACCGGTGAGGGGCTGCGGGTGCCCGGAGACAGGCGGGCGCGCATCACCGCGGTGCCGGTCACCTACGACGGCGAGACGATCGCCGTCATGAGCAGCGAGGTCACGCCGCGCTTCACCGACATCCGCGACCCGGGCGAGCTGGAGCGGACCTACATCGCCACCTTCGGGCGGCTGGCTCGCATGGTTGCCGCGGGCTCGTTCCCCTACCGCGGGGTCGACATCGCCGGCGAGGGGACACCCCGGGTCGGTGACGGACTGTTCCTGACCGATGAGACGACGCGCATCGGCTTCGCGTCGCCGAATGCGGTGAGCGCACTGCACCGCATCGGCGTCGGCGGCAACGTGCAGGGACGGCGTGTACGCGACCTCGATCTGGGCCCCGATGTCGTGGGGCGAGCGATGAGCGGCGGCATCCCCGCGGTGGGCGAGGTCGAGCATCGTTCGGTGACCGTGCAGCTGCAGGCGCTGCCGCTGACCGACACCCCGGTGCGCAATGCGCTGGTGCTGCTGCGAGATGTCACCGAGCTGCGCCGCCGCGATCGGCTGCTCATCTCCAAGGACGCCACCATCCGCGAGATCCACCACCGCGTCACCAACAACCTGCAGACGGTCTCCTCGCTGCTGCGCATCCAGGCGCGCCGCCTGGAGTCACGCGAAGCCAACCGGGCGCTCGAGGAGGCAGTCCGGCGCATCCGCGCCATTGCGCTCGTCCACCAGACGCTCTCGAGCGAGACCACCGACGATGTCGACTTCTGCGACGTCGCTGAGACGCTGACCGAGACGATGCGCCAGAGCATCACATTTCCGGAGCGGCCGATCGAGTTCACCGTCTCCTGCGAAGCGGGGATGCTGCGCTCGCAGACGGCCACATCGCTGGCCGTGGTGCTCAATGAGCTGCTCCAGAACGCCGTTGACCATGCCTTCCCCCAGTTGTGGGAGATCGAGGACCAGGCGCTCGAGGCGGCGCCGGCCCTCGACGAGAGCCCTATCGGCCGAGTCGAGGTAGAGATTTCCCGGCCGTCGGCCGATCTGTTGTCGATGGTCGTCCGTGACGACGGCGTCGGGATCCCGCCTGGCTACGACACTGAGCGATCTGGCGGGCTGGGCACCTCGATCGTGCGGGCTCTGTGCGGTGCAGACCTCGGCGGCACGTTCGAGGTCCGGCGCCGGATGCCCCCGCCGGGATCCGAGGCGGTGGTGCAGATCCCCCTGCGGACCATCGCCTGACCGCCGCTCAAGATGCCGAACTCGTTGCGCTGAAGGCCGGCACCTGAAGTCGCCCGCAGTTATGAAGATATATGATTCTGGCCGTGGCCATTGAACGCCTCACCATCTCGCTTGAGTCAGGGCTCGCGGCTGCGGTCCGTGACGCCGCTGTGACAGACGAGCAGAACATGTCCGCGTGGCTGGCCGATGCCGCACGCCGTCGGCTTGTCACCCGGGGCCTGCACGATGTCGTCGCCGACTGGGAGGCCGTGCACGGGGAGTTCACCGAGGCTGAATTGGCCCGAGCGCGCGCTGAGCTGGGGCATTGACGGCGTTAGTGCTTGACGCAGGAGCGCTGATCGCGCTCGACCGAAACGATCGCGCCATGTGGGCGCGCCTGAGGGCCGCCGCCGACGCTCGCGACATCGTTGCCGTCCCAACGGGCGTCATCGCACAGACGTGGCGAGGTGGTCGCCGTCAGGCGCTGCTCGCCAGAGCGCTCATGCATTGCGAGGAGCTAGTTCTCGACAGCGCGATGGCCCGGGCCTGCGGGCGGCTGTGCGCCCGCTCCCGCACTGGCGATGTCATAGACGCTTCGGTAGCGGTCGCCGCAGCACAGCTCTCTCATCACCACCGCACCGTTGTCGCAACATCAGACCCCGACGACATCAAGGCGCTGACCGCGACACTCTCCGGTCAAGTTGTCGTGGTGACCGTATAGACGACACAGCTGAGCCGTTCATCAACCCTCGCTTCGACATCCCAATGCGTGCACGAGCCGGTGGCAGCAGTCGTATTGCGCCCAGGATTCGCTTGGTAGTGACCCTCTACGAGCTGCCGGAGAGCTGGCTGGAGCCGACTCGGGTACGCGCCCAGTCGGGGCGCAGTGCTGCGTAGGACTCCCGATCGGGTTGTTCGTCGTAGGGACGACACATGACGTCGAGCAGCTCGCCGCCGATCAGCACAGCCAAGTTCGCAAGTCCTACCGCTGTCTCTGGCCGGTCACGCGCCAGCACCAACCACGACGGACGCCGCGACGGCGGTCCTAGCTCCGGGCCGGGAACTTGAAGCGCCGCACCAACAGCGCGCTCTAGGCCAAGGCCAAATCAGACCTTGGCTGCCGCGTCGCTCTCAGCCGCACGCCGCCGGCGCTCCCGCTTCGCGAACGACCTATACGACACGATCACGTAGGTCAGCAGTGCGGCCCACATCGCCCCGATCAGCACCCAGTTGCCTGTGCGGTGCGCCGCGCCGAACACGTAGGCCGACGCGCCGCTCACAGAAATCATGATGATCCACCAGCGGATCCCGAACTTGGGCCGTGGCTGTTCGGGGGGCCGTGCGGTGGTCATGGTGTCAGGGTAGTTCGTTGCGCTCAGGGCCTGAATATGCCTCTCGCTCACTTGCAGAATTGCGAAAAGCCGAGCTGACAGCGGAAACGGTTCTTGATTGCTTCTAATTGCTCGCGGGTGATGCGCCCGGCAATTCTGTCGCGGTTTGCCTGCGCTAGCTGGCCCGGCGACACCTCGCCGGACTCGGGCTCAGACTCATCGTCCGGCTGAGGCTGCGCCGCGGCCGTTCCGCCTTCGCTCGGTGTCGGCTGCGTTTCGCCGCCGCTGCTGTCGCCGCCGCTGCTGCTGCCATCGCCGTTGCCCGAGCCTGAGCCGCGGCCGGACCTGGTGCCCTTGGCACCCTTGCCGTCGTCGCCGTTGCCGTTCCCGTTGCCGCTGGTCCCGTCGCCGCTGGTCCCGTCGCCGCTGCTGCCATCGCCGCTGCCGATGATGGCAGTTTTGGCCGCTGCATAGAAGCCCCCGCATGTCACTCCGGTAGCAGTCTGGTACTTGGCGGCCGCTGCGATCCATGCCGGGGCTGCTGCGCCTGCTGTGGCGACGGTGCTCGTGGCTACGAGCTTGACCAGAACGGCGCAACCCGTTCCCGAGGCCACGGCCTCGATGAACGCTTGGAGGGGCTCAGGCGTCTTGTTGTAGAGCTTGTTGATCTCTTGGTTGAGCTGCCGGGCCTTGTCGGCGGTCCACTGCGCGTCGTCCTTGACGTCTGTGGCGATCTGCTCGAGGAGGTCGCGGGCTGCATTGAGCGATTCGGTGGTGCCGGTCGCTATCAGGCTCCCGGCCCGCTTGAGCGCGTCGCCTACTGGGTCGCTGGCGGTGATGGGGGCGTGGCCGTGGCCGGCGGGGGCGTCGCTTTTGCGGTGGCAGTCCACGGTGCCGCCGTGATCGTGGTGGGTGTGTGAAGGCTGTCCTCGTCCGCTGCAGGTCTTCACAGTGGGCTTGGCGGGTTCGGGGTGGGAGTGGCTGTTGTCGCTCTTGCGGTGGCAGTCGACGGTGCCGCCGTGATCGTGGTGGGTCAGGGCGCTCTGTGCGCGTCCGCGGCAGGTCTTCACGGTCGACGCTGTGCCGCCGTTGCCTGAGCCGCTGCTCCCGTCGCCGCCAGTACGAGACCGACGGCCGGCCAACGGGCGATAGCCGGCACCGACACGGCCCCGCCGCGGCCCGGGCGTGGCAGCAGGCAGGCCGGCGGGGCAGGCGCCCAGCGGCGGCGGTCCTAGCTCCGGGCCGGGAAGCGAAGCGTTGCAGCGGTCTAGTCGGCAGCCTCGGCCTCGCGGCCCCGCCGCCACAGCTCCATCAGTCCCATGGCAACGAGTATCCCGGTCAGGATGCTCGCCGCGACTATGACGTGGTCGCTGATCGGGTTCGTACGCCCCAGAATCCTGTACTCGATCACGTACACCACCAGCACGTACACCAGCACGTACGCCACGAGCCAGGCGATGCCCAGCCCGAGCTGCGAGCGAAATCGCTGCCAAGGGCTCGGGCTCTGTTGGGCGGGGCTCGCCGGCGTCTCGTAGGCCAAGTCAGACCCCGGCCGTCGCGTCGCTCTCACCCACAAGCCGCTTCGCCTCCCGCCGCCGGCGCTCCCAGACGCCGCCCAAGATGCAGAGACCGATTGTCAGGATCCCTACGACTCGCAAGACCGTCATGCCGCCGATCGTGTCGATCAGTTCCGGCGTGATGAGCCACACTCCAACGACTGAACCGAAAACCGGACCTGCGGCGATTGCGACACGCCTGGTCCATCGCTGCCTGCGCAGCGTCGTCGTGGCCGGAGCGGTCATATGGCGATTGTACCGTTCGCTCATCTGTTGTCTCGGGCTCAGTGATAGGTGATGTGGTGCACGCCGTTTACGATCCTGAAGCACATACGCGTCGCTGGGACCCATGCGTGGCACTGCGTATGAGGGTTGAACGCTGGTGGTGCGGTCGTCGGGGTCGGGCTGTCGCTGGCGTCGTCGTCGCTGGCGTCGTCGTCGCTGCTGTCGTCGTCGCTGCTGTCGTCGTCGCTGCTGTCGTCGTCGCTGGCGTCGTCGTCGCTGCTGTCGTCGTCGCTGCTGTCGTCGTCGCCGTTGTCGTCGCTGCTGTCGTCGTCGTCAGGCGGGTCTTGGCGGTTGCGTTCCGCTTCGGCCAGCTCGGCACCGCAGGAAACGGAGATGTAGGCACCGCCAACACCGCCGACGAAGGGTGCCCCTAGAGCAGTGCTAATTGCGGCAGCTCCGAGGCCGAGCGATGTGCAAAAACTGCCGATGGCGTAGTCCTTCTGCTTGGGCGTGAGCTTGTCCCACTGCTTGAGCAGCCAAGCGTTTATTTCCTCGCCGGATTTCTTCCGGATCTCGGCCTCGGCTAGTGCCGCCTCGCCGGTGTCCTCCGCTATCGCATTGACCATCCTCGTCAAGGCTGACCAAGAGGCCGCCGTAGTGACCTTGACAACGTTCACGACCGGGTCGCTGGAAATGATGGGGGTGTGGCCGTGGCCGGCGGGGGCGTCGCTTTTGCGGTGGCAGTCGACGGTGTCGCCGTGGTCGTGGTGGGTGTGCGAAGGCTGTCCTCGTCCGCGGCAGGTCTTCACAGTGGGCTTGGCGGGTTCGGGGTGGGAGTGGCTGTTGTCGCTCTTGCGGTGGCAGTCGACGGTGCCGCCGTGATCGTGGTGGGTCAGGGCGCTCTGTGTTCGTCCGCGGCAGGTCTTCACGGTCGACGCTGTGCCGCCGTTGCCCGAGCCGCTGCCCGAGCCCGACCCGGAACCGGAACCGGAACCGCTGCCCGACCCCGAGCCGCTGCCCGAGCCCGACCCTGAGCCGGAACCGGAACCGCTGCCCGAGCCGCTGCCCGAGCCCGACCCTGAGCCGGAACCGGAACCGCTGCCCGAGCCGCTGCCCGAGCCCGACCCGGAACCGGAACCGGAACCGCTGCCCGAGCCGCTGCCCGAGCCCGACCCTGAGCCGGAACCGGAACCGCTGCCCGAGCCGCTGCCCGAGCCCGACCCTGAGCCGGAACCGCTGCCCGAGCCTGAGCCGTTGCCCGAGCCGCTGCTCCCGTCGCCGCCGTTGCCCGAGCCCGAGCCGCGGCCGGACCTGGTGCCCTTGGCCCCCTTGCCGCCGTTGCCGTCGCCGCTGCTCCCGTCGTCGCCGTTCCCGTCGCCGCTGCTCCCGTCGCCGCCGTTGCCGTTGCCGTTGCCGAATTGGTCGATTGGGTAGCAGCTAGGTGGCGTGCCGGTCATTCCTGCGGGGCAGGATGCGGGCGGTTTCGGTTTCGGCTTGGGTGTCTTGGGGATTGACTGGCAGTGCGGCCACGGCTGGCAGCGCGGCTGCGTTGTCGGGGTCGGGGTGGTGGTGGGCGGTCGGGGGTCGGGCAGCCGTGCGGGGTGAACGTGAGTGTGAGACACCGCGACGGTGCGGCAGTTGAACTCCATTCCCGACAGTGGGTCGAAGTCGCAGCGGCGCTCGGTCTTGCGGTGCGCTTCGGCCGGGTCGGCGCTGGCGAGCGGCACGATTGCGAGCACCGATGCGAATACCAGCAGCGCGCCCAGCGCCGAAGTGAGTCGTTTGGGCATTGGTGGGTTCCCTCCGGACCGGTTGGCGTGTGGGTGATCCGCTCACGCGCCGACCCCGAAGGGGGATCCATGCAACTGATGCCGCCCAGCGGGTCGGCGTGTACGCGAATCGTTGGTTTTCCGAACGCCCGGATCGGACACGAACGGACATCTGGGAGCCGTCGGCGGCGCAGCGCGGCCAGCGGGGCGCGTCAGGGCGGAATCCCAGCGGGCATGGGGGTTCGCGGCCCGCCCGGGCGGTTGCGCAGCGTCAGCGCTCAGAAGCGCCGCCGGAGTGTTGACGGGCCTGTGCGAGGTGTATACAATACGAACGTTTTACGCACACCCTGAAACCCCCTCTGACCAGCAGGTTTAGGTCGCTGTGCGGGTCAGGGGTCGGAGTTTGCGGCTCGAATACCGCCCTTGACAGGCAACGAAACTCAACGAGACTCTTCCGGGATGGCCAACCGCAGCACGTCGGGCACCCATTCGAGCTGGAGTTCGTCGACGGCACCGAGGTGGTCGCCGTCGAGCTGGTGACCGAACGGGTGCATCCCGGTCACGGTGACGTCGCGCACGTCGTCGATGCGCTGCACGACGCTCGGATCGGTGTCGCTCAGGCTGCCGTTGGCTCGGAACACCGCGGAGAGCACGTCCAGCGCGTCGGCGAACCGGAGCGACCGCAGCCCGACCACCGACAGTCCGGTGTGCAGTGTTGCCGCGGGAGCGATCCGCACCGGACGGCTGCCGAGGAATGTGTAGGGGTCGGTGTTCGCCGCGACGACAATGAAACAGCCGTCGATGGTCGCCGATGCCGGAGCCGTTGTCCGCACGCTCAGCGTGCCGGTCCGGCGGTCGTAGCGGCGCAGCAGCGTGTCGATGCCCGCGAGGAGGAACAGCGGGTGGCCGAGATACCGCTTGAGCGTCGGGTGCCTCTCGACCTGCTCGACGATCGCAGCGTCGAGCCCCATGCCGCAGTGGAACAGGAAATAACGGCCGGAGGTGCGTCCGAGCCCCGCTGAGGTGATGCTGCCGTTCTCGAATGCGTCAAGGACGGCTTCGGTCGCTGCCAGCGGATCGTCGGGCGTGCCGATCGTCCGGGCGAACACGTTGGTCGAACCGCCCGGCAGTGCGGCGAGAACGCAGTCGGTGCCGGCGACCCCGTTGGCGGCTTCGTTGAGCGTGCCGTCGCCGCCGAGCACGACCACCGCGTCGGTGCCGGTCGTCGCCGCCCCACGTGCCAGGCGAGCCGCGTGCCCTCGCCGGTTGGTGAAGGCCACATCGGTGTCGTGCCGCTCCGAGAGCGCCGTGTGGATGAGCACTCGCGTGCGGGCCGTGGTCGACGATGCCGAATCGTTGACCAGCAGCAAGACACGCACCGCGCAAGTCTCGCCCCGACGCGAGCTTGCGAGCGCCATGAGGCAGAGCCGGAGCCTGCGGGCGTCATTGGGCGGTGGGTGTGGCATCGAAGCCGTGAGTCGGCAGACTCTCGCCCCATGAAGGTCGTTGTGTGCGTCAAGCAGATCCCAGACCCGGCTATCCCGGGCGAGCTGGTTCCCGAGACCGGGACGCTGAACCGGGACGACAAGCTGATCCTGGACGAATCCGACTCCTACGGCGTCGAGATGGCGCTGCAGCTCGCCGAGGCGGCCGGCGGCGGCCAAGTGTCGCTGGTGTCGATGGCACCCCGGTCGGAGACGAGCGGTCTGAGGACGGCGCTCGCCATGGGCGCCGACGATGCGGTGCTCATCAGTGACGATGCGCTTGCCGGCAGCGACGCGCTCGGCACGGCCAAGGTGCTGGGCGCGGCGATCGCCGGGCTCGAGGCCGACCTCGTGCTCGCCGGTGTCGAGTCCAGCGACGGGTACACCGGCACCGTTCCCGAGATGATTGCCGGCGTGATGGGGCTGCCCTCGGTGACGTTCGCGAAGCACATCGAAATCGCCGATGGCGTCGCCAGTGTCCAGCGGCAGACCGAGGCCGGTTACGACCAAGTGGAGTGCGCTCTTCCGGCTGTCGTATCGGTGACTGCGGGCGTGGTTGAGCCCCGTTACCCCTCGTTCAAGGGGATCATGGCGGCCAAGAAGAAGCCGGTCGACTCGAAGGATCTCGCAGCCCTCGGAATCGATGCGGCCGCGGTCGGTGTGGCCGGGGCACGCCAGGAAACGGTCGAGGTGACCGATGCGCCCGAGCGCGAGGCCGGGGAGATCATCACCGACGAGGGCGATGCGCACGCCAACATCGTCGAGTTCCTGACCGAGCTCAAGGTCATCTGACCTGCCCGCCAGCTATCGGCTGACTCAGCTTCCTGACCCACTCACCCACGAAACCGACTGGAACCACCCGCAATGACGCTTGCACAGATTCTGCTCTTCGCTGAAGGCGACGCCGACGGTGCCTCCGGCCTCACGCTGGAACTGGCCACCAAGGCCCGCACGCTGGCCGACACCGTCACCGCCTTCGCGCCGGCACACGGCGAGGCCATGGCTGCCGACCTGGGCGCGCACGGCGTGTCGACCGTGTACGCACTCGACGGACTCGGCGACAGGCTGGTCGGCGTTCACGCCGCCGCAGCGCTTGCCGGGCACATCGAAGCCACCTCGCCCGATGCCGTGTTCTTCGGCCAGACCACCGACGGGCGCGACACCGCCGCCCGCTTGGCGGTGCTGGCGGACCGTCCCGTGTCCACCAACAACGTGGGCGCCGAGGTCGTCGACGGGGGCCTCGTCACCGAGGAGCCCATCTTCGGCGGCACGCAGAACATCTTCACTGCGTACCGGGCACCGGCACCGGCGCTCGCAATGTTCCGCCCGAAGAGCTTCGAGGCCGAGCCCAGCGGCGGCGGTGCCGCTGCGGTCGAGAGCGTGGCAGCAGTCGACGCCGGCGAGGCGGGGCGTGCGACGGTCACGGGCCGCCATGCCGAGGAGCGCTCGGGCCCGCAGCTCGACGACGCCGCAGTGGTGGTGTCCGGCGGTCGAGGGCTGGGTCAGCCCGAGGCGTACTCGATGGTCGACGAGCTGGCAGGCCTGCTGGGGGCCGCGTCCGGTGCTTCGCGCGCCATCGTGGATGCCGGCTGGGTTCCCTATGCCAAGCAGGTGGGCCAAACCGGCAAGGTGGTGAAGCCCAGCGTCTACATCGCCTGCGGCATCTCCGGCGCCACCCAGCACCTGGTGGGCATGAAGGGCTCCAAGAACATCGTTGCCATCAACAAGGACCCCGAAGCGCCGATCTTCGGCGTTGCCGACTTGGGCATCGTGGGCGATGTCCACAAGGTGATGCCGGCGCTGATCGAAGCCCTCAAGTCGCGCTAGTCGGCCCGCCGCGGAGGCGGCCGGTTAGACCAGCGGTTGCCACATTTCCGCTGGCTAAACCAGCGGCCAGGGCCAGCGGCGGCCGCCATCGTCGTCGGGGAACTTGCCGAAGTCGGCGAGCCATTCGGCGCGTTCGGCCAGGGCGCTGAGCTCCTCAGGCCGCAGCCAATGCGTCAGTTCGGCAGGCGGATCGGCGGCCGAACCGATGGCGGTGTCTAACTCTTCGTCGAACGGTTCTCCGCCGAAGTCCCAGATGACCGTCCGCAGCTTGAAATCGCTGGCGAAGCACAGGCCTTGGTCGATGCCGTAGATCGGCCCCCAGCGCGACGCCAAGCAGTGACCCGACTTGCGGTCGGTGTTATTGGCGATGAAATCGAACGCGCAGATCCGCCGCAGGTCGCCATGGTGCCGGTCCTCGGCAACCAGCGTGAAGTAGTGCTCTGTGAAGTCCGCGTCGATGAAGAGCTGAACCGAGCCGACGCCGAGCGGGCCGTCCCGTTCGACCGTGGGCGGGATGACGTGCCATCCCAAAGCCTCAGACAGCTCGAACGCAGCGATCTCGCGCCGGTACAGGCCAGACGGAAAGTCCCACAGCGGCCGCTCTCCCCGCTCGGGCTTGTAGATCGCGGCCGTGGGTGTGGTGGCGTGCTCGATCTGCACCAGAAAGGTGGCGTTGCTGCTGTACGGCATCCGTCCCAGGATCGAGATGTCGCCCTCCTGCAGCACCTCGAGCACGTCTGCCACAGGCGCATCCCGGATCACCGGCAGCTTCAGCTGCTCGCCGTCCTCGTCGGTCGGCATCAGGTGGTGTGGGGAGGGTGCGTTCACGCGCCGCCCTCATTCATGGAGAGACAGTGCGATTGGGGCCGGTCACGAACCGCACCGTTCATGTCTTGGGCGGACGGTGTCCGTTGCGCATGCCGAAGTCGCGGCCTTCTTCGACGAGCAGCAGTGCTTGCTGAGCAAATCCGAGCGCCGCCGGGTAGTCGAGATGGATGCGGGCTCGACCGCCGGTGCGCTCATCGTCGTCGGGATCCGACATCTCGCCCGCAGCGCCCGACTCGGCTTCGGAGTCGTCGTCATCGTCATCGATCTCGTCGGCAATCACCACGATGACCTTGCCTTCGGTGTCCATGCCGGTGGCGAGGCGGCCGACGGTCCATGCGGCGGTCACCGGTTCGACCAGCTCGCCGAAAGCCGCCGCGGGTCCTTCGTAGCTCTCGCCTTCGAGCAGTTCGCTGAGCAGGTTCGCCAGCGCCCAGACCTGCCCCTTCTCCAGCTTCAGCGAGACCACATGGCCGGCCTCGGTTGCCTGCAGGAAGAAGATCCGCTGGCCGGGCGGCCCGACGGTGCCCGCCACGAACGTGTCGGGATTGCGGAGGTCGAAATCGTCACTCATGCCGGAGCCAATGCTGCGAGGTCGGACGTGCTGTTGGTGGCCAGCACGACGGGGCCGTCAGCGGTGTACAGGATCGCAGTCACCGAGCACGGCGACACCACGATCCGCTGGAAGAGATCGAGATGGGTGCCCATGGCGTCTGCCACCAGCGCCCGAATGGGGTCGGCGTGGCTGACGGCGACAACGGTCGCGCCGCGATGGCGGGACGCCAGCTCGCTCGCCGTCGCCGCTATGCGCGCCTGCATCTGGCGGAACGTCTCGCCGTCGGGGAAGCGAAAGCCGCTGGGATAACGCTGCACCTGCGACCATGCCGCCAGCTTGCGCAGCTGGTTGAGCTTGCGGCCCGTCCAGCGGCCCATGTCTGCTTCGTTGAGGCCGTCATGGGTGCGCACGCGGCGTCCGAGCGCGGCGGCTATCGGCGCGGCAGTCTCCTGGGCACGCTCCAGCGGGCTGGCATAGACAGCCGCCACCCGGCGTCCGCCTGCGGCGATGCGCTCTGCTGCACGCTGCGCCTGCTGCGTTCCGGCCTCCGACAGGTGCACCCCGGGCCGCCGGCCGTACAGCTCGACGCCGGTGGTCGGCGTGAGTCCGTGCCGGACGAACAGCAGCAGTGTGGGTCGAGTTCGGTTCGGCACCGGGGTGACGCTACTTGCCTGGCACACTCGCAGGGTGAGCGCTGCACCGAGCCCGCCCGGCGATGTCGAGCGCATCGCGGCGTTGCGCTTGCTGAACGACGAGGTCACAGCATGCAGGCGCTGCGACCGGCTCGTGAGGTGGCGCGAGCAGACCGCCGCCGACAAGCGGGCGGCGTTCGCCGACGAGGACTACTGGGGCCGCGGCGTGCCCGGCTTCGGCGACCCGGCGGCAGCGGTCGTGCTCGTCGGTTTGGCGCCGGCTGCGCACGGCGCGAACCGCACGGGCCGGATGTTCACCGGCGACCGGTCGGGCGACTTCCTCTACGCAGCCCTGCATCGTTGCGGCTTCGCCAACCAGCCGACTTCCGTGCGCGTCGGCGACGGGCTCGCGCTGCGCGACGCGTACATCACCGCCGCGGTGCGCTGCGCGCCGCCCGCCAACAAGCCCACTCCCACCGAGCGGGACGCCTGCCGGCCATTCCTCGAGCGCGAGCTGGCGCTGCTGGTCAATGCTCGCGTCGCAGTCGCCTTGGGCGCATTCGCGTACGGCGTGCTGTGCACGATCGGCGGGGTGCGGCCGCGACCCCGCTTCGGCCACGGTGCAATCGTAGAGGTGCCCGCCGCCGAAGGGTCAGCCGAGCTGCCGCCGCTCGCTGGCATCTCCCGCATCATCTGCTCGTTCCATCCCAGTCAGCAGAACACCTTCACTGGCCGTCTCACCGCCGACATGGCCGATACGGTGCTCCGCGATGCGCGCCGGCTGGCGAACCTCGCGCCTGCCTGAATCAAGGCGGCCCCGCCTCCGGCGGGGCGTACGACTGGTGGCCGCCCTGCTGGCATCGGCGGGCATGTTCGCGTGCTCGGCCACGGTGGTCGAGGTGGAGCCGGCGACCACTGGCTCCGGCCCCGCAGGCGCTGACGCGGGGCTCGGGAACCCGGGCACGCTTGCCCCGCCGACCGTGCCCGGCACTGGCGCACCGGGGTTGCTCGCGATCGAGCCGCTCATCGCCTTCATGGATGCGTGTGTGGCCGACGCGGGTCTCGTCGGGCCCTGCCACTGCGCGGCCGACCGCATCGAGGGCAGCCTCACAGTGATCGATCTCGAGGTATTCGAGGACCGCATGTCTGGTGCGCTGGAGTTCTCGCCTGAACTCGCGGGAGCCTTGGTGGACTGCCGTGAGGCCGGGCCGCCGCCCGAATGGTCCGATGCTCAACGGCAGACGTACCTGGACGCGTGCTCGGCCGGTTCAGATCGGATGAGAAGCCTGTGCGCCTGCTCGCTGGCCCGTGCTCAGGAAGTCGTCCCCGCTCACCGGTTGAACGACTTCCTCGCAAGCAACGAGATCCAACCGGGCATCGTCGACTTCCTGAACCTCTGCCTCTAGCCCCCTACTTCTTGGTGGGCTCGGGCAGCAGCGCCGGCTTGTCCCACGCAAATTTCGGCCAGCGGACACGCGATTTCTCGCTGAGCTTGTGCATGAGCGCGATGGCACCCGGGTCCTCGTCGCCGGGGCGGCCGATGAGCGAGCCGTCGGCGAGCATCTTCATGATGATCTCCCGCCCGATGTCGGTGCGGACGATCGTGAGGGTCCAGTCGTTGTACTTGCCGATGCCGCCAGTGGAGATGTCGGCATGCTCGGCGGCGAAGTCGGGGCAGTGATTGCAGCCCTCGCGGGTCCAGGCGTGGCATTCCTTGAGGTTGATCTCGTAGTAGCCGCCGTCGTGGGTCCAGATCTGGAACACGCCCTTGATGTTCGTCTTGCGGATGCGATGCCGGTCCAGCCCGTATTTCTGCTCGAACAGCTCCTCGAAGATGGCCTCGTCGAACGACTTCGAGCACAGCAGCCCGATGTTCAGCACGAAGCGGTTGCCGACCTTGCCGACCTTGCGCGATTTGGCCACTGGAACGATCGAGCTCTGGCAGCTCATGCCGACCAGCGCGATCTTCTGCGCGCCGGCCTCCATTGCCTCGTCGTAGGCGAGCGTGTTGGCCGAATACGTGTACCGGCTGCCCGCACCCCGCAGCACGTCGTCTTTGTTGAAGGCCACCCCGGGCGAGGCGGTCCATTGGTTGCCCTCGCCCTCGCCGACGTAGGACGTCAGCGCTGCGTCGATGTAGCCGTGGTCGAGCGCCCAGATGAGGATTGCCGACACCAGCCCGCCGTCCTGGCCGATCTCGTGGACGAAGTCGTCGGACGCCCTGGTCAGGATGATGTCCTTGAATACACCCGATGGCTCGTCGGCGGTGCGGTGGCGGCCGAACATGAAGTCGTCGGCTTCGTCTTCCCACGTGCGGAAGCGGGGGCAGGCTCGCGTGCAGCTCGTGCAGCCCTTCTGGCCGTGGCCGCAGTCTTCGAGGCCGAGTTCTTCTTCGAGGTGGAACGGCGTGAAGCCGCCTTGGACATGCTCGTAGCCGATGACGTCGTGCGGGCAGGAGATCACGCATCCGGCGCAGCCGGTGCACAGCCCGGTGGTGATGACCTCGTCGTACAGCTCCTTCCACTGGAACGTCCAGCGCTGCGGTGCTCCGTTGGGAGTCGGCGGTGACTCGGTCATGGCCATGGCCACAGGCTACGTCAGGTGCCCCGCAGCGCTACGGGTCGATTGCCCGGCACCGGGTCGTGGTACCGTATGGGGCAGAGGCCAGCACCCCGAGTTCAGGTTGAAGGCTCTTTCGAGATGACTCGGGGGCTGGCCCCTTCGCGAACCTATTGGGTGCCCGTCCGGTGCCAAGAGCGAATTTCCCCGAGCATTGGGAATCTGCGTTCCGAGCGCTGAAACCGCTGCTCAGGGCTCTAGGGTGGCGCGCCGTGACAGACGCTGAACTGCTGGAGCTGCTCGAGCAGGGACGGGTGGCAACCCTCGCGACGATCCGGTCCGACGGGCGCGTCGACCTGGTGCCTTGCACCTACGCGTTCGAGGACGACGTGGTGGTGACAGCGGTCGACCACAAGCCCAAGACAACCATGGACCTCAAGCGGCTCGACAACGTTCGACGCTTCCCCGAGGTCACGATGCTGATCGAGCACTACGACGACACCGACTGGGAGCGCTTGTGGTGGGTGCGTCTGCGCGGGCGCGCCGCGGTGCACACCGAGGGCGCGCAGCACCGGCATGCGATCGAGTTGTTGTGCAAGCGCTACCCGCAGTACGCAGCTGAGCCGCCCGTCGGCGCCGCCATCGTCATCCAGCGCACTGAACTGACTGGCTGGTCCGCCACGGGTTGAGCGCCCACCGCCGGCATGGTGCCGGCGCAGCCAGCACGGCGGCATGGTGCCGGCGCAGCGCCCTCGGCAGTGTGGTGGTTCAGGACATAGGAACCTTATGTCGCGAGACATAGGAACTTCGGCTGTGCGGTCCAGGGTGTGCGATGTCGCGGAATCGCCTGGTGATCATGGCTGTTGTGGTGGAGGGGCGAACCCACGCTGATGTGGCTGCTCAGTACGGGTTGTCGCGTTCGTGGGTGACCAAGCTGGTGGCTCGCTGGCGGGCTGAGGGCGAGGCGGCGTTCGAGCCCAGGTCGCGTCGCCCTCGCAGCTCGCCGGCCCGCGTTCCCGACGCGGTGACCGATCTGGTTGTGGGCCTGCGCATCGAGCTGGCCGCCCAGGGGCTCGACGCGGGGCCGGCGACGATCGCGTGGCATCTGGAGCGCCGTCACCAGATCATGGTGTCGCCCTCCACGATCCGGCGGCGTCTGGTCGCGGCGGGCCTGGTCACCCCCGAGCCCGCCAAGCGGCCCCGCAGCTCCTATGTGCGATTCGCGGCGGACCTGCCCAACGAGACCTGGCAGACCGACTTCACCCACACTCGGCTCGCCGACCGCGCCCCAGCCGAGATCCTGACCTGGCTCGATGACTGCTCCCGCTACGCACTGTCGGTCACCGCCCACCGGCGAGTCAGCGGCCCAGCAGTCGCCGACACGTTCACAAAAGCAGCAGACCAGCACGGGTGTCCCGCCTCGGTGCTGTCAGACAACGCCATGGTCTACACCACTCGCTACGCCGGCGGCCGAGGCGGCAAGAACGCCCTCGAGACCCTCCTGGCCGACCTCGGCGTCGCACAGAAGCACTCCCGCCCCAACCACCCCAGAACCTGCGGCAAAGTCGAGCGCTTCCAGCAGACCCTCAAAAAATGGCTCGCAGCCCGACCCCCCGCCCACAGCGTCGACCAGCTCCAAGCACACCTCGACGACTTCACCGACGAATACAACAACCGCAGACCCCACCGCAGCCTCGGCCGCTCCACCCCGGCGGTCGCCTACCGGCGCCTGCCCAAAGCCACACCCCAACCCCACAACAGCCCCACCCACCACCGCGTCCGCACAGACCGCGTCGACAAAACCGGCTCAGTCACACTGCGCCACAACGGCCGACTCCACCACATCGGCATCGGCCGCTCCCACACAGGCACCCCAGTCATCCTGCTCATCGCCGGACTCAACATCCGCGTCATCGACCACGACACCGGAGAACTCATCCGAGCCCTCACCCTCAACCCACAACGCGACTACCAACCCCAAAACTGGGGGATTACATACGTGACTAAGCACCGGCGCTGAACGGTCGCAGTCGCTCCCGTAGTTGCTGCTCGAAGTCAGCTCGCGGGATCGGGGTAGCTGCCAGCAGTTTCTCGCATGACGCTTCGAGCGTCAGCACTTCCCAGTGTCGCCGGGCTAGCTGCCCGTCCACGACTTCGGGCACCAGCCAGATCACGTCGCCTGCGTCTAGGTCATGCGACGGGGCAGCCGATGGGCCACCTATCGAGTCGAAGAACGGGCGGTCCACGGCTACGGCGATCTTCGATCCCCACCTGCGCAGCGTGGGCACCTTGACCTGTAGCTGCGGAGCGAGCCGCTTGGCCGACGATGAGCGCCAGTCGGGGCGGCGCACCCCGTTGGGGTACAGCGGCTCGGTGCCTTCGTCTCGCAGGTACCGCACGAACTCATCGTCCATGCCCGGCCCGGAGAAATAGACGGCCTGAATCTCTAGCCCGAACCAGCGAAGATCGTGCTGCTCGGTGGCTACCACTAGGTCGATCTTGCCGGCCGGCTTGCCGGTGTTGCCGACCATGAACGGCACTTCGCGGGCGAGCATCGCATCGGCACCGAAGCCGACGATCTCGTTCAGCCATTCGAGCAGCAGGTGGTCTTGCTCGAAGCGGCTGGGGCACATGATGACGGTTCGCCCGGCTGCGGACGTGATGCGCCCGCGGTGTTCGTCGTACTGCCGCATAGAGCACACCCCGCCCGTCTTGTTGCACGGACCGGGCCGGTAGGGGCATGGCCGCTCGCGGCGGTTCACAGCGGCGTCAGCGTGGTCTCTGCGCTCTGTGGTGGTCAGGTCGAGCAGGTCGTGGCCGTACCACTCCGCGATCCCGTAGCGGGTCACGCGAACAGGCGGTCCCGTGTGATGACCAGCTCAGAAATGCGGGTGTTGTGCCCGTTGCTCATCTCGACAGTGACCGCGTGGAAACGGTGCTCAGCGACAAGCTCGGTGATCTCGTCGCAGCAGTCGTAGGTCATCAGAAAGTCGGTGCCCGCAGCGGCAAGCGTCTCGAAGATGCGCCGGTGATCCACCGCGTTGTGCGCGTACAGGCGGCTGCCTGCCCGCTTGCCGCCCGCCGTGTACGGGGCATCCACGAACATTCGCACTCCGTCGATGTCGGCTGTCATCTCCAGCACCGCGGCACCGTCGCCTTCGCAGAACGTGAGCCGGTCCGCGTGCTCAGAGATTGCAGCGAGCCGCTTGGCGAGCGTCTCGGGGTACCACCGCGAAGCGATGCCGTTGCCGTTCTCGCCGGATCGGGTGAGCGACGCGCCCGGTGCGAGCACCCCGCCGCGTCGGGTGCGGTTCAGCACCAGCGTGCGGAACCCGTGAGCCACGACACACGCGGGGCACTGCTGCTCTAGCTCGGTGACGCTCTCGCGGGTCACGTCGAAGGTCAGCACCCGCTCGGCCAGTTCGTCGCCGTGCATGAGCGCGGCACGCCACAGTGCCGCTACGTCGCGGTCTAGGTCCACCATCAGCGCACGCTCGGCTAGCCCTTCCATCACGGCGGTGAGCGACACGATGCCGCCACCGGCGAATGGCTCTACGAGCACCCCGCACGGCTCAGCTAGCCAATGCCGAATGTGGGGGATCAGCCACGTCTTGCCGCCGGGGTACCGCAGCGGGCTGCGCTGGGGCACTGACGCGACGTTGACGGCGGGGATGCTCGACACGGCGATCTCTGCGGGCCGCTGCCGGAACAGCCCTTGCGCTATGCGCTCGGGTGGCGTGTCGATGACGGGCAGGGTGATCTCTCGCTTCATGGGGGGTTCCTCCTACCACGGCTCGCCGTAGTCCGGCTCGGCCACGGTGCCGGGCAGCGCGTTCGCTGTCAGGGCTGCGTAGGTGAGCCGCTTGCCGTTCATGCGGGCGACAGTCTCGCTCATCATCGTCGCCGTGTCTTCGGGACGCAGATTGTGACGGGTGGCGAACTCAGCGACGTAGCGCTGCAAGTGCTTCGGGCTGATGTGGTGGAACGTGCCGTGGTAGCCGCGCTTCAACAGCGCCCAGAAGCTCTCGATGCCGTTCGTGTGTGCCATGCCGCTGACGTACTCGCTGACACTGTGCCGCACGGTCTCGTGCGGGTGGGGGATGCCCAGATAGCCCTTGTGGTCATCGGTGTAGACCGTCGCGCCTTGGGCAGCAGCCGAAGCCACGAAGCTGTGCAGCGTCGCCTTGTCAGTGCCTGAGATCACCCGAGCCGACACGTTGCCCGTGGCCCGGTCCTTCGCTCCCGCTACCGCGGTCTTGTCGATCCCGCCGCGGCCCGTGATCCTGCGCTCACGGTCCACCGCGTGCATGTTCTTCGCCTTGCCGCCCACGAACGTCTCATCGACTTCGACCGGTCCGGCCATGTCGCCGCCCATGTCCGACCACGCTTCGCGCAGCCGCTGAGCGAGGAAGTAGGCCGACTTCTGCGTGATGTCCAGGTCGCGGTGCAGCTTCATGCTCGACACGCCTTTCAGCGAGGTCGCCCACAGGTAGATCGCTATCGCCCACTTGCGCAGCGGAATCTTCGACCGGTGCATCACCGTGCCCGACCTGACGCTGAAATGGCGACGGCATGAGCCGCACCAGTACGGCAGCGGCTTGCCCGACTTCGTGGCGTTCAGCCGATCCTTCGAGCCGCACAGCGGGCAGCAGTGTGGCTCGCCCGCCTTGCCCCACCGCTGTTCCTCGAACCAACGCTCCGCTGTCTCATCGTCGGGGAACATTTCCACGATCTCGATGAGCGAGATTCCCTTGCGGAAGCTCTTGCCGGGGGCCTTCGTGTGTTCTGCCATGTCCCTAGTGTCGCAGGGGGGTGTGACATGAATAAGCGTACTCTGCTTAGTCAGCTATATAATCCCCCAAAACTGACAACCGCGCAGGTTCACAACGTTCCGATGTCTCGCGACATCACACAGCGCCCTCGGCAGGATTCGAACCTGCGCACATGGCTCCGGAGGCCACTGCTCTATCCCCTGAGCTACGAGGGCTGAATGCCCGGACGGTTGCCGGGGCTCACCGACCGGTCAAGCTACCGACCGCCGTTGCGCCCCACTCTGGCGGCGGCTGATCGTCGCCAGAGCCTCATTCTCCCGTAGAGCCTGACGCGCGGCCGCGAGAACGGGCTGTCGGCCGGCGGCGCATGCAGCGGGCGGGCCACGCGTCCGTCGGGAGTTGTCGCACGACGAGCGGTTCCCAGCACCACGACAGCGACGGTGAACGCGACGCCGCCCAGAACCAGGAACATCACGATCAGCTGCGCCAGCACAGCATCGAGCGGATCGGCACCGGCCAGGATCATGCCCGTCATTGCCCCAGGCAGGGCCACCAACCCGACCACGCTCGTGCGCTCCACTTGCGGGATCAACGCTGCCCGTATGGCCTTGCGGACCTGCGGTCGAATCGCCGAACTGCCGTCGAAACCCAGTGCGAGCATGGCATCGATCTGCCCACGCTCGTCAGCCAGCAACTCCTCGATGCGCGAAGCGGCGGCAACAGCCGTGGGAAGCGAGTTGCCGAGCAGGATGCCGGCGACCGGCACGAGCGCTGTCGGCGTCAGGTCGAACACGCCGAGCCCGAAGGTGACCGTCAGGCAGATGGCCAGCGGCACGACGACGGCGATCGCGATGGAGATGATCGACGGCTGGAACGGCCGCAGGCTCCGCGTACGCCGCCGCACCACGCCGGTCGCCAGCCCCACCATGGCGGCAACCCACAGCCATGACCACACCAGCGCCGCATCGGGCTGCAGAACGACGATGAGCACGCCGCCCACCACGGCGAGCTGGGCGGTGGCCCGCGCGGCCGCGATCACGACACCTCGGGCGATGCCGAGACGAAGCCAGACGGAGAGGATCACCACGGCGGCGACCAGCGTGAGGCTGGCCGCCACGTTGAGCCACCCCAGGTCCAGTTCCACGCACCGAGACTGTCACGCCGCCGGGTGGCGCGACCCCGGTCTCGCAGACTCGCCCAAAATTGTCCCGAGGATCGGCACCCGGCAGGGATAGGTTCGCTTCGGTGATGGAGCTGTGGTGATGGAAGCAGTGCTGACTGGCGCTATCTCGGCAGCGTTGACGCGCCTCGGTGTCGACGCCGATCTGTCGCGCATCGGCCTCGAGCGCCCGGCTCGCACCGATCACGGCGACTGGTCGACAAATGCCGCATTGGTGAGCGCGAAGGGAGTGGGGCTGGCGCCTCGCGAGCTGGCGCAGCAACTCGCCGCGGAACTCGACGGCGCCGGCTTGCCGCATCTCGAACGGACCGAGGTGGCCGGCCCGGGATTCGTGAACATGCACCTGGCACCGTCGTGGCTGCACGAACTGCTCGCAGCGGTACTGAACCAGGGGGCCGAGGGTTACGCACGCCACGACATCGGTACCGGGCAGACGGTGAACCTCGAGTTCGTGTCGGCCAACCCCACTGGTCCGCTACATGCCGGTGGCGGCCGCTGGGGAGCGTTCGGCGACAGTCTGGCTCGCCTGTTCCGCCGCTGCGGCTACGACACCGTCACCGAGTACTACGTCAACGACCGCGGCACGCAGATGGAGCTGTTCGGGCGTTCGCTGGCGGCTCGCTTGGCGGGCGAACCGGTACCCGATGACGGCTATCACGGCGAGTACGTCACCGAGTGGGCGAACGAATTGGCCGTCGAGCTTGAGGCAGACACCGCTGTAGGTGAGGCAGGTCCTCTGGCCGTGCTTGAGGCCCGGGGCGGCACCGCCTTTGCGGCATCGTGGGGTCGCGAGCGGGCGTTGCGCGATGTCGCAGAGTCGCTGGCGGCCATGAACGTGGGCTTCGACCGTTGGCAGAGCGAGGCATCGCTCGTGGATTCGGGCGCCATGGACGATGTCATCGAGCGGCTTCGCGATGCAGGACGGGTGTACGAACAGGACGGCGCTGTCTGGCTCGCGACCAGCGAGTTCGACGATGCCAAGGACCGGGTCTTGCGTCGCAGTGACGGCGAGCCCACGTACTTCGTGCCCGACATCGCCTACCACCACGCCAAGTTCGGCCGCGGCGATCGCGTCATCGACGTGCTGGGCGCCGATCACCACGGCTACGTGCCGCGCATCGCGGCGGCCATGCAGATGCTCGGGCATCCCGCCGAGTCCTATGAGGCCATCGTCGGCCAGAACGTGACCCTCATGCGCGACGGCAAGGTCATCGAGCTGTCCAAGCGCACCGGCACCATGGTCGAGGTACGCGAGCTCATCGACGCGGTGGGTCCCGACGTGGCGCGTTTTGCGTTCCTGCTGCAGTCGATCGATTCGCGCCAGACCATCGACATCGATCTGCTCTCGGCGCAGGCTGCGGAGAACCCGGTCTTCTATGTCCAGTACGCGCACGCTCGCATCGCGTCGGTCGCTCGCCGCGCTGAAGCGGACGGCGTTGCCCCCGTGCCGCCGCCAGGCACCGATCTCTCACCGCTCATCGGCGATCGGGAACTGGCGCTCTTGCGGGCGCTCGAAGTGCTGCCGTCGGTGGTGGAGATCGCGCTCCGAGAGCGAGCGCCGCACAAGGTGACGACCTGGGTCCGCGACTTGGCGGCCGCATTCCATGGCTTCTACCACGACTGCCCGATCCTGCACAGCGACGTCTCGCCCGAGGTGCGAGACGCCCGGCTCTGCCTCACCGAGGGCACACGCGTCGGCTTGGCGATCGGTCTCGACCTGCTCGGCGTGGATGCGCCCGAGGCGATGTAAGCTGGATTACTTGATAATGCCGTCGAGCGTTCGATGGCAACGGTGCGCTTCGACGTAGCTGCGCCTTTGAGGACATGGGGCATGTGTCGATGCTCGTGAGCCAGCGGAATTCCGAATCGTCGAGCATTAGGCTGCGGCACTTGCAGAGCGCCCATGCGCGTTCGACGCGCAAGGTCTGAGGAGGCACAGCGGATGGATCCACTGGGGGTCGCCAGTACTGAGGTCGATTCAGGCCATTCGCGCCGAGCTACGAAGGGCATGACGGATCGGTCGGCCCCTGGTCGACAAGCTCGCGAAGCGTCCCGCGATTCGGCGGTGCGCCGTAGCTCCGTCAGCCATGGCGCAGCAACGGTTGCCGACGCGACCCTCGATGAGGACGCGACGGGCCCGATTCCGTTGCGGCTCCTACCCGAGAATTCTGAAATTGCCGAGAACGGACACTTGCGCATCGGTGGCTGCGATGTCATCGATCTGGCCCGGGAATACGGAACACCGCTCTTTATCTATGACGAGGCACACCTTCGCTCTCGCTGCCAGGACGCGGTATCGGCTTTCGGCAGGGGAACCGCCTATGCCGGAAAGGCCTTCTTGTGCAGTGCGATGGCACGGCTCGCGATTCTTGAGGGTCTGGATATCGATGTCTGCAGCCTTGGAGAACTTGAGACTGTCTTCCGAGCATTCAGGAACGATGCACCAGTCGACCTCGCGCAGCGCATCGTGATGCACGGCAACAACAAATCGGATGAAGAACTCACGGAGGCTCGGCGCAAGGGCGTGGGCCGTATCGTCGTTGACTCGTTCGATGAACTGGATCGACTTGAGAGGTTGCACCGTGACGACGGCGAGGCACCACGCGTGTTGCTGCGCGTTACTCCAGGCGTACAGCCGGAAACGCACAAGTTCATCTCCACTGGTCAGGTCGACTCGAAGTTCGGATTTGGCATTAGCGGCGGTGTGGCGACGGAGGCCGTAAGGCGAGCCGCCTCTTCGACGAGTGTGGAGCTCATCGGCATTCACTGTCACATCGGAAGTCAGCTTCTTGACATCGACAAGATGCTGGAGGCGCTCGATGCGGTCGCGGAATTCGCAGCACCACTCTTCGGGAGTGGGGGCATTGCCGATGGATGCCTTGAGGAGATGTCTATCGGTGGCGGGCTCGGTGTCGCCTACGTGGAATCGCAAAGCGCACCGACCATTGCTGCATGGGGCAAGACACTGAACGCGCGTTGGGACGTGCTGAAGGAGCGCTATGGCCTCGGCGCTCGATTGGTCGCCGAGCCGGGTCGGGCGATCGCTGCTCAGGCAGCTATCACCGTGTACGAGGTCGGGAGCATCAAGCGGGTGCCGAGTGGGCCTACCTACGTCGCCGTCGATGGTGGCTTCTCCGACAATCTGCGCCCGATGCTCTATGGCGGCAACTACACCGCTTTCATGCCAGCGAGGGCGACGGCACCGCGACCCGACGAAGTGAGTCTCGTTGGCAGGTACTGCGAATCGGGTGACGTGATTGTGCCCTCGGCTCAAGTTCCCAATGAGCTAACGGTTGGAGATTTCGTCGCCACGCCAGTAACAGGCGCATACGGCTACTCGATGGGCGCTCCCTACCACCGCGTCGGCAGGCCCGCCGTCGTGTTCGCCGCCAATGGTGACGCCCGACGGGTGATCCGCCGCGAGAAAGTCAAAGACATGCTCGCCCTCGACGTTCTCTGACTCCCGCCACGGCACCTCAGGGGTGGTTCAGCAGAGTTCTGACGATCTCGCTGACGTGCCAGCTGATGTCGACGTCAACGGCACCGAGGCGGTGGACCAGGCGACTGGCATTGACAGACCGCAGCAGTTCACATTGCACAAAGCTCGTCTCGTCCAGGCCTGTGCGAGCGTTCGCGGGGACCTCGACGTGCAGATCCAGCCCCCGACGGGTTGTCGTGAGCGGCGCCACGATCGCGATCGGGAAGTCGGTACCGAATATGTCCGGCGGTCCGAGCACGAGCGCAGGCCGCATCGAGGCAGGTTCGTTCGGATACGGCTCGCCGAAATCGGTCAGCCAGATCTCGTCAATCGACGCCATCGCTCACATGGGTCGATTCGGCCTCTGCCAAGTAGCCGGCCCACGCTTCAGGGTCGTCGCGCAAATCGGCGTATTGCGCCTGCACTCGCAGCCCGAATCTCATCCGGCGCAGGGCGTCGGCGGCCTGCCGGACCGTGTCGGTGAGGCTGTCACCACTCGAACGGCTCATCTCGACCAGGCGGGCATGTGTGTCCCGATCAACGCGAATCGTGGTGGTGTCCATGGCGCAACGCTACCGCGCCATGCTGCGAATATGTCTACAAATTATCTACATCTGTAGGACCGACGCTGACCCGACGACGGCTTGAGATTGGGCGCCGGTCAGATGCCGGTCACTGGTTTTGCACATAGATTTGTGAAATGAGCGAAAGCTCGGGTCCTCGCTACGGGTCCGGTGCGGCAGTGTTGGGCGTTGTCGTTCAGACCGCGCTACCGGGGAGTTCCGTGCCTCGATCGAGCTCAGGCTGACTGAGTGCTCCCGGCTGTCCTTGCCGTCGTTGGTGCGCTCGTCGGCGCGGCTGCTGGTCCCGGCGGCATCCCGGTAGGAGCCGCCATCGGCTACTTGATCGGACGAGACATCGGGTCTCGTGAGATGCGCTCTCGCCTGGACTCGCTCGAGCGCACGGTCGACAGCCTACGCCGCTCTGATTCTCCGTCCCTGTCGTCGGAGACGCTGCAAGAGGCTCTTGGAACGACGCAGCCGACTCCCGCGCCCGACCCAGATGGTTCACCAACACCCGAGAGCGGGCCTGAGCCAGAACGCGAGCCCGAATCGCCTGAGGCTGAGCGGGAACCGCCTCCCGAAGTGTCGGAACCCGATGCAGCGGCGCCGCCGCCCCGCGCGCCGCGGCCGGCGCCAGCACCCCGCCCAGCGACAGCGCCGCGGCCGGCGCCAGTGCCGCGACCTGCACCGGCGGCCGACCCAGCTCGGCGACCAGCTCCCGCGCCCCGGCCGGGAGTGCCCGCGGCTCGACGGCAGCGGGTGCCTCGTCGGCCGGCGCGGCCCGCAGAGCCCGGCTGGGTTGCAGGAGCTGTCGCCCGTGCGCGTACCTGGCTGCTGACCGGCAACTCGCCCGTGAAGATCGGGATCATCGTCTCGCTGATCGGGCTGGGCTTCCTGCTGCGGGAAGCAGCAGTGCGCGGCTGGGTGGACTTCACGATCGAGATCCGTCTGGCAGCAGCGACGGTGTTCGGGCTCGGCTTGCTGGGCTTCGGCTGGCACCAACGGACGCAACGGCCGATATACGGCCGCAGCCTGCAGGGCGGCGGGATCGCCGTTCTGTACCTGGTGACGCTCGCCGCGTACGCGCTGTACGACCTTCTGGCACCGCTGGCCGCCCTGGCTGCGGTCGTGCTGATCACCGTTGCGGCGGGTGCGCTGGCCATGATCCAGGGCTCGCTGACGCTCGCGATGCTGGGGCTCATCGGCGGCTTCTCCGCACCCCTGCTGGCCTTCGCTTGGCCTCAGGATCATTTCGAGGTGTTCGGCTTCTACGCGGTGCTCGGCGTCGCCGTCGTCGCCGTGAGCAGGCGAATGGCATGGCCGACCCTGGTGCTGTCGGGCTACCTCTTCACGTTCGTCGTCGCGGGCCTGTGGCTCTTTGCCCGCGAGGGAAACAGCGACTGGATGCAGCTGCAGCCGTTCGTGGCGTTCTTCGTGCTGCTGTACACGCTCGTGCCGCTGGCATGGCCTCCGGTGCCCTCGTCTCGCGACGAGCCCGTCGGTTTCAAGGACGCGTGGATCACGCCGCTGGTGTTCTGCACGCCGTTCGCCGGGCTGGCCATGCAGGCATTCCTGGTCGGCCACTTGCGCTACGGGGTTGCGATCAGCAGCGCCGTGCTCGCTGTCGCGCACGCCGCCTACCAACAGCTGTCCCGCCGTCTTGCCCGCACACCCAAGCAGATCGAAGTTGCCTATGCGGCGCTCGCCGTGGTGTTCTCCGCTACGGCGATTCCGCTGTTCCTGGGCGCATCGGCTACATCTGCCATCTGGGCTGTGCAGGGTGCGGTGCTCGTGTGGGCCGCCTCGCGGTGGGGCTCGCGGCTGGCGCTGCTGGGCGGTTCGATCCTGCAGGTCATCGCTGCTGTCGCGTATGGGGTGCGACTTACGTCTGACTCCGCGGATTGGGACTCGCCTGCGGTCTTCGGGTTCTGGGCCGAGGCCACGCCGGTGGTCAATGTGTATGCGCTCGGCGCCGTCATGCTGACGGCCTGCGGGCTCGCGAGCGCAGAGTCCTTGCGCAGATCGTCGCACTTCGAGGGCTGGCGACCATGGGTGCAGAACGGGGCCTTGGTGTGGGGTGCCGGCTGGTTCCTCTTTGCTGAGACTGCCGCCGTCTGGCTCCGATTGGGGTTGGTGCCCACTCTCGGGTTGTGGGCAGTGCAGGGCGCTGCCCTGACATGGGTCGCATCGAGACGACGTTCTTTGCCGGGCGCGGCTGCCGGCATTGCCATGCAGGGAGCAGCTGCTGGCGCAGCCGTGTTCAAGCTGAGTGACGACGCTGCGAGCCTGTCCCCGGGCTCGTTCGGGTTCTGGGCGGACACGCTGCCGGTGGTCAACCAATACTTCGCGATCACCGTGCTGCTGGCGGTATGCGGATTCGCCAGCGCCACCGTTGTCTCGGCGTTCGCAAACGCTCGTGATGACGGCTGGCGTGCAGTCATGTACTCGGCATTGGCGCTGGGCGGAGCCTGGTTCCTCTTCGCCGAGTCAGTGGAAATGTGGGTGCGCGCAGGGCCGTTCGCGATGGCGGCGCTGTGGACGGTCGAAGGCGTGGTGCTGGTGTGGTTCGCTGCGCGGCGCAGCATGGTCACCGGCGCAGTGCTCGGCACGTTGCTGCAATTCGCAGCAGCGGCCGCCTATGCCGTTCGGTCGGTTGAGGACCGCTTGGCCGCGGAGGGTGTGAATGCCTCGTCCGCCCTGACCTTCTGGGCAGACGAGACCCCGTTGCTCAACCAGTACTTCGGCGTCGCCGTGCTGCTGGCCGCCTGCGGTGTTGCGAGCGCCGTGATCGTCTACCGGTCATCCTCCGCGCTCGGTGATCTCCGCGTCCCGTTGATGTGGCTGTCGCTGCTGTGGGGTGTCGGCTGGTGGCTGTTCGCAGCAGCAGCGCAGATCTGGGTCGTTACCGATGACTACCGGCTGTGGGGGTTGTCGCTGCTGGCGGTCGGCACGTCGTCAGCAGTCGTGGCCGCCGGTCGGGCGCTGAGGTGGCACGAGTTGGAATGGGCCGGCGTGCTGATGCTGCCCACGCTCGGCCTGGCGTTGGTGATCGCCTTGGCCACCAAGGACTACCCGTCTGCGGACTGGGGCTGGACAGCGTGGCCGATCATGATCGTGGCCTACGTGGCGTTCTTGCGCACCGGCGGCGACCGGCTGAACGCAATTGGGCTGTACGGCGGCTTGTACTGCGTGCTGAGCGTGTTCCTGGCCGCGGAGGTGTACGGCCAGTTGGAACAGGTGGCCGACGGGGAATGGCCGCTCTATGGCGCTGCGGCTGCGGTGCTGCTGTGGCTGGAGGTTTCCCTGCGTGCCCGCCCGGTCGCGTCATGGCTTGTGGGTGACGGCTGGCGTTGCTGCCTGCTGTATGGCATCACTCCGGTCGCCTGGGCGGTTGCGGCGGGTGTCGGCCTTGCTGTGTTGAACCACCATGGAAACGTCGATCCGCTGCAGTTCCTGCCGATCCTGAATCCGATCGACATCTTCGCGGCGGCCTCGGTCCTCTCGCTGCTGAGGTGGAAGCGCGAGATGGTCGCGGAGTTGTCCGATGACGAGGACAACCTGACCCCTGCCATCGGCAGTCTGCTGCGCTTGTCCGCGACACCATGGCTTGCGGCACTCAGCGTTGCAGGCGTGGCAACGCTCACGATGAGCGCTGCCCGGACGGTTCACCACTGGGCGGGCGTGCCGTTCGATCTGAGGTCGCTCGTGTACTCCACCGAACTGCAGGTGGCGCTGTCGATCCTGTGGGCTGCGACTGCGCTGGCGGCGATGGTCGTCGGTGTGAGGGCGGCCGATCGGCGCATCTGGATCGTCGGCGCGTCCTGGATGGGTGTCGTGGTGATCAAGCTGTTCTTGATCGACCTCGCGAGCCTGGCCGCCCTGCCGAAAGCCGGGTCGTTCATCGGCGTCGGAATCGTGCTGCTGATCGTCGGCTATCTGGCCCCGGTTCCGCCATCGCAAGCCAAGTCCGAGAGATCAGAAGACGATCCGGAAACACCTAGCAACGACGACCCGCCGGGCGCTGACGGCACGCCACAACCGCGTGATGCCGCGTAGCTCTCGTCCATAGCTGCGGGTGCACATGGACCTAGCTCTTTCGGCATCCGATTGCGCGATGCGCGCATGGGCGGACCTTCCCGCTGTCTTGCGTGGCAGACTCGGCAGCGGTCGTGCGAGGCCCATGTGATGAGCGATTCGGATGAGGCCCAGCGCCGCACAGCACCGGTGATGCTGTGGGAATTCGCGTCGCTGGCAGCACTTCTGGCACTGCTCGCGGCGGTGCTGTTCGTCATCGAGTGGTCAGCCGGCGACGGCACACCGGAGACGACGGAGACCCCCGAGATTGCGTCGGCGGCCCGATCAGAGCAAGCATCGACTGAGCCGTCGGCGTCATCGGCGCCCAGCGAGGGCATGCCTGAGCGCGATACAGCGATGAGCGATGCCTCCGCGCCCGGCGATGCGGTGGGCCAGAGCCAGCAAGCCGGATCGGCGGCGGTGGACTCCGTGCATGAACAGGCTGCGAGCCAGAGCCAGCAACCCGGGTCGGCTGCAGTGGACGCTGCGCATGAGGAGGCTGCAGGGCAGAGCCAGCAACCCGAATCGGCGGGGGACCCTGCCGCGTCACTCAGCGACGACGCGCCGTCCGATGCCATGTCCGACGGTGCTGCCGAGACCTACTCGATAGAGATCCAGATACGGGTCCACGAAGCGTTCGACTCGATCTCGGTGGGCGGGAATTTCGTGTGCGGCCTTCGGCCCGACGGCACCGCCCGCTGCTGGGGGTCGCAGAGCGTGGGCCAGACCGATGCGCCTCCGGGCGCCTTCAGCAGCATCTCGTCGGGCGCAGGGCACACATGCGGTCTGCGTGAGCACGGTGCCGTCGAGTGTTGGGGATGGAACGACGCCGGCCAGACCGATGCCCCGTCCGGTGAGTTCGCATCGGTCAGCGCGGGTACCTGGCACACGTGCGGTCTGCGCGCGACCGGCGCGCTCGAGTGCTGGGGCGATAACGGATCGAACGGTCGAGTACCCGCTGGGTCGTTCCGCTCGATACACGCAGCGCACCGGGTGACGTGCGGACTGCTTGTCGATGGCGAGGTGGCGTGCTGGGGTGCCGCAGAGGCCGCCGGTGCGACGCTGCCCGACGGGCCCTTCGTTCAGCTCTCGCTGAGCCGCGACGGTGCTGTGGCTTGTGGCTTGCGGGCGGATCGGACGGTGGCATGTTGGGGGCGCGATTATCAGGGACAGGCCTCGGCACCGGCAGGGTCGTTCAGTGATGTCGCCGCCGGCGGCTGGCATGCCTGCGGAGTTCGATTGGGCGGTGCCGTCGAGTGCTGGGGCAAGGATGATCTCGGCCAATCGGAAGTGCCCCTAGGTCACTTCGATGCCATCGTCGTCGGCGATGGCCATGCTTGCGCCCTGGGACCTGATGGGCACGTCGCGTGCTGGGGCAACCAAAAGGAGTCCCAAGGAACGTCGCCAGATGGGCAGTTCGTCTCGCTGGTCGCTGGCGACTACGTGACCTGCGGCGTGCTGATCAGCGGCGCTGCCGTCTGTTGGGGGGACCAATACGACGGACGCGATTTTGCCCCCCACGGGGAGTTCTCCACGTTCGGCACCGGGGCGTGGCACGCCTGCGCTGTCCGCGACGACCGCAGTGCCGAGTGCTGGGGATGGAACTTCGGCGGCCAGACAGATGTCCCGCCTGATCGATTGCTTTCCGTCGACGGAGGCCGGTACCACACGTGCGGGCTGCGGCCAGACGGGTCAGCATCGTGCTGGGGCGGCTTCCCAGACGAACTGAGCGGCACCCATTTCGTGCCCGACGAGCAACTCGTCGAACTGTGGTCGGGAGGCGGCAGCACGTGTGCACTTCGGGCCGATTCCACTGCGGTGTGCTGGGATGCCGACGGGTTGATCGACGCGCCATCGGGCACGTTCACGTCGCTTTCGGTGGGCGTCCACCAGAGCTGCGGCCTGAGAGCGGATCGCTCCATCGACTGTTGGGGCGACAACAGGTTCGGTGCACTGAACGCGCCGCAAGGTGCCTATGGGGTGGTTGCCGCCGGGGAGTCGTCGTCATGCGCACTGGATCTGCAGGGCCGCATCTCCTGTTGGGGCAGCGAGCACGACGGGCTGCTCGACCCGCCGCAGGGGAGCTTTGCCGATGTCTCTGTCGCTGCTTGGCATGCCTGCGCGCTTGACCACGACGGCGAGGTGGTGTGCTGGGGCGACAATGGGCAGGGCGAGCTCGACGCTCCGCCCGGACCTTTCGACGACGTCATCGTCGGCAGGAACTTCTCCTGCGCACACCGGATCGACCGGAATCTGGAGTGCTGGGGCAACGGCGGCCGAGCCCAGCTCGCAGCCAGCGGCTGGCACAGCCGCTAGCTGCGCAATGCTGGCCCGCGAAACTCATGCCGGGGCACGGATGCGCTGGCGGTACCGTTTCGGCCGTGCCTGAAGCTGCTGCTGAGCCTGCGTCGTCCTCTGCCGCTCATGCGGGAGAGCCGCGGCCCCTGCGCGTCGGCATCCTGGGCTGCGGAAACGTCGGCGCCGCGCTCGTCGCGATCCTGGGGCGCGACGCAGCGCATCTGGCGAGCCGCACCGGGCTGGATTTCGAAGTCGTCCGGGTTGCGGTCCGCAATCTCAGTGCTGAGCGGTCGGTGGAGCTGCCCGAAGGCGTGCTGACCCGCGGAAGCGAGTCGCTGGTGGTGGCCGACGATGTGGACATCGTCGTCGAGGCGATGGGCGGCATCGAGCCGGCCCGCCACTTGGTCAGCGCCGCTCTCGGTGCAGGCAAGCCGGTCGTGACGGCCAACAAGGAACTCATCGCCAACGTGGGCGAGGAGCTGTTCGCATTGGCCGCTGCCAACGGCGTCGACCTGGCGTTCGAGGCGGCCGTCGCCGGCGGCATTCCGCTCATCGGCGCGCTGCGCAACTCGCTTATCGGCGAACGCATCACCCGCGTGATGGGCATCGTGAACGGCACCACCAACTACATCCTCACCCGCATGACCGAGGACGGCGCCGACTACGCCGATGTGCTTGGCGAGGCGCAGCGGCTGGGCTACGCCGAGGCCGATCCGACTGCTGACGTGGAGGGCTTCGACGCGGGTGCCAAGGCGGCGATCCTGGCCATGACGGCATTCGGGGCCAAGGTGGTGGCAGGCGACGTCTACCAGGAGGGCATCAGCGGGATCGGCAAGGGCGACATCGCGGCAGCCGCCCGCATGGGTCACGTCATCAAGCTGCTTGCCGTGGCCGAGCGCCAGAACGGCGAGATCGCCGTGCGGGTGCACCCCGCAATGGTGCCGACCGACCACCCGCTGGCCTCGGTGCGCGATGCCTTCAACGCAGTGTTCCTGGAAGGTGAAGCCGTCGAGGACCTGATGCTGTACGGGCGTGGCGCAGGCGGGTTCCCCACTGCCAGCGCAATGCTGGGCGACCTCATCACCGTGTCGCAGAATCTTCGCCGGGGAGTGTGCGATGGATTCGGACCGTTGAACGCAGCGCGACTGCGCCCAATTGACGAGACCTACACCGCCTACCACCTGCAGTTCGACGTCACCGACAAGCCCGGCGTGCTGGCCGCTGTAGCCGGCGTGTTCGGCGAGCACGGTGTGTCGATTCGCTCGGTCGAGCAGACCACCCGGGCCGGTGCGGCCGACGACATCGCTCACCTGGAGTTCATCACGCATCGTGCCCGCGAAGCCGACGTGGCCTCCACACTGCGGGATGTTCGCGAGCTCGACGCGGTGCGGCGCATCGGCAACGCGATCCGCGTGATCGGCGAATAGCGCGCACATGGTCGTTCGTCGCCTCGCGTCGGTGTGGACTCGCGCCGTCGGGCGCGGTGTGCGGGGCCGCGTGGCATTCGAGGCGATGCCGTCCGAACGCCGATCATCTGTGGTCGGGCTGTGCGCTACATAAGCACGCGAGGCGACGCGCCGACGCTCGATTTCGGCGGCGTCCTGCTTGAAGGCTTGGCCGCCGACGGCGGGCTGTATGTGCCCGACGAGCTGCCGACGATCAGCGCCAATGATCTGAGGGATTTTGCTGAGCTCGAGTACCACGAGGTGGCGACACGGGTGCTCGCACCGTTCGTGGCACCGTCACTGGGCCCCGACGATCTGGCGCCACTTGTGGAGGGCGCCTACTCAACTTTCGCCCACTCCGATGTCGTTCCCGTCAGCACGCTGACCGCCGGCGAGCATCTAGTGGAGCTGTTCTGGGGGCCGACGCTGTCATTCAAGGATGTCGCCTTGCAACTGCTCGGCCGCCTTTTCGAGCACGAGCTGGACCGGCGCGGCAGCTTCATGACCGTCGTCGGAGCCACCTCGGGAGACACCGGTTCGGCCGCCATCGAGGCGTGCCGGGACCGGGCAGGCATCGAGCTGGTGATGCTGCACCCGGCTGGCCGAGTCACCGAGATTCAGCGGCGCCAGATGACCACGGTGGACAGCCCCAACATCCACAACGTGGCCATCGACGGCACGTTCGACGACTGCCAGGATCTGGTGAAGTCGTTGTTTGCTGACCGGCCGTTCCGCCAGCAGATACGTCTGGGCGCGGTGAACAGCATCAACTGGGCGCGCGTCGCAGCGCAGACCGTCTACTACGTGACCACGGCAGTACGGCTGGGCGCTCCAGAGCGGGCCGTGTCGTTCTGCGTGCCCACCGGCAACTTCGGCAATGTGCTCGCGGGCGATGTGGCCCGGCGCATGGGTCTGCCCATCGACCGGCTGGTGGTCGCCACCAACCACAACGACATCCTGGCCCGCACCCACCGCACCGGTGAGATGGCCATCACCGAGGTTCGGCCTTCCACCAGTCCTGCCATGGACATCCAGGTGTCCAGCAATTTCGAGCGGCTGCTGTTCGAGCTGAACGGCCGGCGAGGCGCCCCACTGGCAGCCGACATGGCCCGCTTTCGGACTGAGGACTCACTGGCACTCACGCCCGAAGTGCTCGAAGGCCTGCGTGCAGGCTTCGACGCCGGTTCAGCGACCGAAGGCGAGGTCTCGGCCACCATCGCAGCAGTGAACGAAGCCGACGAGCGCCTCATCGACCCGCACACCGGGGTAGCGCTCACCGTGGCACGACGCGATGCCCCCACCGGCGGCTGGACCACGCCCATGGCCGTGATGTCCACAGCACATCCCGCCAAGTTCGGCGAAGCAGTACTCGAGGCCACTGGTCAACGACCCGATCTCCCGCCGGCGCTGGCGGCCCTCGCAGACCGCGAAGAGCACCTCACCGCGCTGCCGAACGACCTCGCCACCCTCCGCGACTTCGTCACCGCCTGCTGCACCCGGTGAGAGTGGCTGAGGAATCTGTGGGAGCGGCCACGGCCAGACCTGCAAGTGCGGAGTTGCTGGATTGACATCAAGATAGTGATGCTATGATGTCATCCTATGCGAACGATCATCACGCTGCCGGATCAGATGCACGCCCTTGCGAAACAGCGCGCTGCGGAACTCGGCATCAGTTTCGCTGAATTCGCCAGAAGGCTGTTCGAAAAGGAACTCGATGCCTCGGCACCTCAAGGAGACCTCGAGTCAATCTGCGGCATGGTGCAGGGCACGCCCTTCGACATGGCGCGTGACGGTCGCAGCATCATCGAGGCAGCGGTCATGGCCGAGATGGCTGAACGTTCGGGCTGAGAAATGGAATTCAGCTTCGTTGACACCTCGGCTTGGGTATCGATGGCCGACAGCTCGGAGGCGACGCACACTCGAGTCGCGGACGCGCTGCGGGAACGACAAGGCCGTCTGCTGACATCCGATCACGTGTTGCAGGAAACCTGGACGGTCATGCGAAGTCGGCACGATGCA
The DNA here is from genome assembly GCF_965204195.1 of Candidatus Poriferisodalis sp. Classification (GTDB taxonomy): domain Bacteria; phylum Actinomycetota; class Acidimicrobiia; order Acidimicrobiales; family Poriferisodalaceae; genus Poriferisodalis. The sequence goes on along the minus strand of NZ_OZ241975.1, from coordinate 2,998,224 downwards.
ACCGCAGCCGAGGCGCTGGTCAATGCAATCCGCGGCGGCATCGCCCGCATCGAGGTCTCGCTTCTCGCCGACCTCGAAGTAGCTGCTGCGATTGGCGCTGCGTTCGGTGACCAAGACTTCTCGCTCTCGGACCGTACGAGCTGGGCAGTCATGGAGAGACTCGGCCTCAGCGAAGCAGTTTCGCTAGATCGCGATTTCCGCATCTACCGCTACGGCCCAGGACGTCGCCGAGCCCTCCAGGTCGTGCCCTGATCGAATACGTCAGTACGGTCGCAATTCTGGTCTGGATGATGGCGTGAACGAATGGCGATGCGAATGCAGTGCTCCGACCATGCTCCGAAACGCCGTCGGCAGCTGGCAGTGCCGGAGCTTGCGATACCGATACCAAGGTTCCGGTCCCGCCGCATAGTGCTTGGGCACATCAGGCGGTGACCAACCAGTCGGGCAACGAGCCTCGGCTTGCGCCTTGCGGGAGCGTCTGACAGGCCTTGCCGCGGGAACGTCGGGAACGAAGCAGCAGCCAAGGCGGAACTACGTTGACGGCGTGATCGACACCAACGCAATGAGAATCGCCGCCGCAGTGCTAGCGCTGAGCTTGGCAGTATTCGGTTTGTCCGCCGCGCCCGTGGCTGCGCATCCGACGCCTGAGCCGAAGTGCTCTGGGGAGATGTACGCCGTCGTGGCTGCCGAAGGCGACGCCGCGATGGCAGAACTAATCGCGTCATGGCAGGTGCTTGACACGAAATGCGTGGTTGAGCCGGGCGATACGGACCGAATCGAATCGCACAAAGTTGTAGTGCTCGGCGGCACAAGAGCAGTACCGGACTCTGCCGTAGCGGGCCTGAATGTCATTGTGAGGCTTGCCGGCGCGGACCGTCTCGCTACGGCGCGTGCAGTATTGGGATGGATCGACGTTCGCGCCGCCGCCAGCAATGCGCAAAAGCTCGCTGCTGGCGCCGGCGAATCGTGCGTGATTCGCTCAGACAAGACGATCGCATGTTGGGGTGCGAGTAGCTCGGGCCTGCTCGACGCGCCGTCGGGTACCTATACAGCGGTCGCCGTCGGTGTATCTCATGCCTGCGCGATTCGCACTGAGAACACCCTCGTCTGCTGGGGCGATAACGACCTGGGCCAGCTCGACGCGCCCGCCGGTAGCCACACTGCGGTATCCGTCGCAGGCGAGGGGCGCGCTGGCTACGGCTACTCGTGCGCGATTCGTTCCGATGGCGCTATCGCGTGCTGGGGGAATAACGAGTACGGCAAGGCGGATCCACCCGCCGGTTCCTATGTCGACGTCGCCGCCGGCCCCGGCCATTCGTGCGCGATTCGTTCCGATGGCGCTATCGCGTGCTGGGGGAATAACGAGTACGGCAAGGCGGATCCACCCGCCGGTTCCTATGTCGACGTCGCCGCCGGCGTGCACCACTCGTGCGCGATCCGTTCCGATAAGTCCATCGCGTGCTGGGGTCGAAACCGATGGGGCCTGCTTGATGCGCCCGCTGGCACCTACATCAACATCGACGCGCGCGGCCATTCGTGCGCGATTCGCTCAGACAGCACCATCGCCTGCTGGGGCGGCGTCAATGTCACGGGAGCAACGGACGCGCCCGTAGGTACTTACACGTCGGTCACCGTCGGCTTCTTCCATTCGTGCGCAATCCGTACCGACAACACCATTACGTGCTGGGGCTTCGACGAACTCGGCCTGCTCGACGTGCCCGAGGGGCTGCGAGCTGCCGCATAGAGCCGCTGGACAATGTCGGTTCCGCCGTCCTGCGAGACTTCGTCACCGTTGCAGTAGCGGCTCTACCAGGGTGGCGGTAGCGTCGGCGCCGATCGACGGTTCCCTAGTGCAGGGTTCGCTCGGGCGTCGCGGGACCGGATCGCTGGGTCGGGCGACAAGGCCTGTCACAGCAAACACAGACTCACTTCGCTGACCCGCCGGGCGCAGCGAGAGCAGGCTGGAGCTTGCGAGGAAGCCATGTCAGACATGCCGGATCGTGCCTTGCTGGAATCCAAGGAGCGAGACGAGCTGCTGCAGATCGCCGCAGCGCTTGGCGTCGAGGTCAACCCCCGCGCCCGCAAGAACACCATCATCGGCGCGATCTTGGCCCCCGACGGCGAGGCGGGCACCGGTGAGGAATCCAGCGACGGCTCCGCTGAAGCCGAGCCCGCGTCCAAAGCTCCGGCGGTCACCAAGCGCACCCGCACGCCAGCACCGCCAGCCGACGCCGCACCTGCAACCGGTGCCGACGCCCCAGCCGAGCAGCCGGCCGCTGCGAGCGACCCGGGTGCGTCAACCGAAAGTGCCGCCGAAGCGGATGCGGAGGCTGGCGATGCGGCGGACTCCGGGGCGGCCGCGCCCGATGCTCCGGTAGCTGAGGAAGGCAACCGGCGCAGCCGCCGGCGCGGTCGAGGGCGTGACGATGCGCAGATCGTCGGCGAGACGGTTCACTGCGACGGCCTGCTCGACCTGCGCGACGAGGGCTACGGCTTCCTGCGCACGAACGGCCCGCTGCCATCGGCCGACGATGTCTACGTCGCAGCCCGCCAGGTGCGCCAGTACGACCTGCGTCGCGGCGACCGGATCACCGGCGTCAGCCGACCGGCTGCCCGCAGCGAGCGCAACCCCGCGCTGCTGCGCCTCGACACGCTCAATGGCGAGCCGCCGCCCGAGCAACCCGAACGACCGCTGTTCGACGACCTCACGCCGGTGCTGCCCACCGATGCGTTGCCGCTGGCTGGCGAGCAGGGCGCCGGTGCGCTGGCAACCATCGACCGCCTCTCGTTGATCGGGCTGGGATCCCGCGGCTTGCTGACTGCAAGCGGCACACGTTCGGCATCTCCGCTCATCGCGTCCATGGCCGCCGCGGTCGGCGATCAGCATCCCGACATTCACCTCATTGTCCTGCTCATTGCGGAGCGGCCCGAGGACGTTACCGACATGACGCGCCGGCTTGAGACGTCAGGCGAGGTGTTGGCATCGACATTCGATCGGCCCCCCGAGGAGCACCTTGCGGTGGCCGAGCTCACGCTGGAGCGAACGAAGCGCATGGCAGAGGCCGGCGCCGACGTGGTCATTCTCTTCGACGGCTTGACACGGCTCGCACGTGCCTACGCGGCTGGCGGCAACGGGAGACATCAGCCGGCCGACACCGTGGGTGCGGCCATCACCTCGACGCTGCGATTCTTCGGCGGCGCCCGCAATCTGGAAGATGCGGGTTCCATCACGATGGTGGCGACAGCGCGTACCTCGACGGGAAATCAGGTCGATGACCTCGTGGCGGCACGGCTGCAAGAGGCTGCGAACCTGGAGATCGCGCTCGGCGAGGGCCTGCCCGGCACCGCTGAGCTGGACGCGGGCGAGGCTTCCCTCGACAGCGACCGCAGCTTCAGCCTCGGCGATCACCGCTGACCAACTCGTCGCCAAGGCCCGGAGTCCTTAGGCTGATTGGCCCAGAGCCTTCGAATCAGGAAACACGATGAAGAGCGACATCCATCCGAACTACCGGCCCGTGGTCTTCCGGGATGCCAGCGCCGACTTTGCCTTCCTGACGCAGTCCACCATCGAGACCAGCGACACGATCGAATGGACAGACGGCAACACGTACCCGCTGGCCAACGTTGAACTGTCCAGCGCCAGCCATCCCTTCTTCACCGGCCAGATGAAGATCGTGGACACGGCGGGCCGGGTGGAGCGCTTCGAGCGTCGCTACGGCCAGCGCAAGCGGCGGAGCTGACGCCGTCGGGCCACCACGCGGCCCCAGTGCGCGGCGAGCATCGTGAACGGCGAGGCACGACTCGTGACGGTCGGCAGCCGCGATGACACTTGACGCCGATCGCATCCGGGCCCTGCACGCGGCCAAGCTGAGAGCCTTGGCCCGCAGCGTGCTCGATGTGGAGTTGGCCGAAGTCTCGGGTACCGACGACGGCGCGCTCGCCGTGGCCGCCGGTGCCGAGCCTGCGGTGGTGTGCCTCGCGCAGGAGCGCTCCGAACGTGCGCTCGGCGGCGCATTGGCGCTGGCCGAGCGGACCGGTTGCGATGACGTGCACGTCTTCGCTGAGGATCACAGCGGTGTGCTCGCTCGACGGGCGGCGTGCTTCGTGCCGGCGCCCGTGGTCTGGAGCATCGAGGGTGCGAGCGCGACGGCCGCAGAACCGGCGCCCCGACCGGTCGAACCGACGCCGCCGCGCGTGCCTGAGCTCGTGTCGCTGCTCGCCAGCGCCGGCGTCGAGATTGCGGTCGAGCACGGCGTCATCACCGGTGAGGTGGAGGGTCTCGAGGTGGCCCGCGTCGTCCCCGCTGCGCCGGCTGCCGAAGCCAGCGACGCCAGTGAGGGCAGCGGCGACATCGACCCCCACGACGGCCACGAATCTGCGACTGCGTGGCAGATCGAGGTCGGCGTCGGTGCGCATGACCGGGAGGCCTTCGCGCTGCTGCACGCCGACGAGCCCACCGCCGAGGCCATCGGCCGGGTCGCCGAGGTCGTGCGAACTCACCGTTCGCCGGGCGCATCGCCGCACCCGCTCAACCGGATGGGTGCGGCTCGCTGGCTGCGCTCGCTGCTCATCCGCCGGCCAGAACTCGTCGACGCTGGCCGCTTGCGGGCGGCATCGCCGCCAGTGCCCCGAGAGGGCCCCAAGGAACTGTCGCCGGCGGTGGCATATGGCCTGACGCCCGATGGCCGCCGCCTCGTCGTGGTGGTCTGCGTCGGCATCGACCTCGACGTGGTGCCGTTCGCAGCAGACGCCCGGCTGTTCCTCGATCCTGACGCCGAATTGACCATTGTGCTGCCGCGACGCGACGCACATGACGTCATCAGGGCCATGGCTGCGAGGCTGGACAGTCCTGCTGAGATCGCCGAGATCGACGACGAATGGCGCACGCTGTCAACCGCGGGCGCCTGATCCGGCCTGAAACCCCCCGGTTAGCCTGAACGCGTGTCGGGCGCCTTGGATTCCCTGCGGCTTGACGCGCTGGAAGCCGAGCGAGCCGAACTCGAACGGAAGCTGGGCGAGGGCGCGGCATCCGGCGATCGTTCGCAGTTCGCGGAGCTTGGTCGGCGGCTCGCGCGCATCGGCGAGATCATCGACGTAGCCCACGAGGCCCAGCAAGCACAGGCTGACGCGGCGGCCGCCAAGGACCTCTTCGACGCAAGCGACGGCGACGACGCGGTCGATGCCGCCGAGATGCTCGAGGCGGCAACCGCGCGGGCAGCAGAGCTCGACGAGCGACTCAAGGTGCTGCTGCTGCCGCAAGATCCCAACGACGAGCGCGATGTCATCGTGGAGATCCAAGGTGCCGAGGGCGGCGAGGAAGCCAACATCTGGGCACGCGATCTCTTCGAGATGTACCGGGCGTATGCGTCGGCGCAATCCGGCTGGTCGCTGGAGCTGCTCGGCAGCCAGGACAGCGACATGGGCGGGTTCACCAATGTGGCCTTCGCTGTGCGCGGCCCCGACGTGTGGCGGTCGCTGAAGCATGAAGGGGGGCCGCACAGGGTGCAGCGCGTGCCGGTCACCGAGTCCCAAGGCCGTGTCCACACGTCGTCCGCGACCGTCAGCGTGCTGCCCGAAGCCGAGGAGGTCGACATCGAGATCGATCCCAACGATCTGGTCATCGACACCTTTCGCTCGTCGGGACCGGGCGGCCAGTCGGTGAACACGACCGATTCGGCAGTGCGGATCACCCACCAGCCCACCGGCGTCGTGGTGTCGATGCAGGACGAGAAGAGTCAGCTGCAGAACCGGGCCAAGGCAATGCGAGTGCTGCGCGCCCGGCTCTTGCAGATCCAGCAGGAGGCGCACGCTGCCGAGGTCGCGGCGCACAAGCGGGACCAGGTCCGCGGCGGCGGCCGATCCGAGAAGATCCGCACCTACAACTTCAAGGAGAACCGCGTCACCGACCATCGTGTCGGGCTCACGATCTACAAGCTCGATCGGGTGCTCGCCGGCGAGCTGGACGAGATCATCGACGCCCTCGCGAGTGCGGAGCGCGCTGAGCAGCTCGCCGCCGCGGTCGCCGACAGCGGCGGGTGAGCCGGCCCGGCGCGGCAGCAGGCTCCACTGTGTCCTCCAAAGACGGGCTGACGCTGGGCGATCTGTACCGGGGGCTGCGCGAGCAGTTCGCGGCAGCCGGCGTGCCCGAGCCCGAAGTGAGCGCGCGCCGCATCGCGGCGGAGGCCAGCGGCACCAGTGCCGCCGAGGTTGCACTGGCACCGCAGACGCCGATGACCGTGCGGATGGTGGCGCACGCCGACGCCATGGCCACCCGTCGGGTGGCGGGCGAACCGCTGCAGTACGTGCTGGGCAGCTGGGGATTCCGAAAGCTCGACCTGGCAGTGGACAGTCGGGCGCTGATCCCGCGCCCCGAAACCGAGGTGGTTGCGGGCATCGCCGTCGACTGGCTCAACGGGACGGCCAGGCACCGTCGTCCTGCGGGGTTAAACGCTGCCGACCTCGGCACGGGCTGCGGCGCGATCGCCTTGTCGATTGCGCACGAGGCTCCCCACGCCCGGGTGTTCGCCACCGACAGATCCGCTGACGCGCTGGCGCTGGCAGCGGCCAACCTGGCCGGCCTGGGTAGCGCGGCGGCTCGCGTCTCGCTGCACCAAGGGAACTGGTTCGAAGCCCTGTCTGAGCTTCAGGATCCGCATGCGGACGTCCGCGCCGCAGGGCCTCTGCGGGGACGGCTCGATCTGGTGGTATCCAACCCGCCATACGTGGCCGACGGCGATGTGCTGGCTCCCGAGATCGACGACTGGGAGCCGCACGAGGCGTTGTATGCCGGGCCTGACGGACTGAGCGCGCTCCGCACCGTGGTCCGGGATGCCCGCGGCTGGCTGGCGCCGGGCGGCCTGCTGGTGCTGGAACTCGGTGCCGCGCAGGCACAGGCGGCCGCCGCCATGGCGACCGCCCGCGGCTACGAAGACGTGCGCATCGAGCGGGACCTGGCCGGCTTCGATCGGGTGCTGGTTGCGTCTCGCCCGCAGTCCGAGCCCGATGAGCCCGAGCTGAGCGCCGCCGTCGAATGGCTGCACGATGGCGGGTTTGTGGTCGCACCCACTGACACCCTCTGCGGGATCATGGCCCGCTACGCCGACACCGAGGCCGTGGCCCGGGTATGCGAAGCCAAGGAGCGTCCTCGCACGGAGCCGATGCCGATCCTGGTCTCGGGGCTGGAGCAGGCCGATGAGCTGGTCGAGCTCAGCCCGGCCGCCCGCGCGCTGGCCCAGCAGCACTGGCCCGGCGGCCTGACGCTGGTTGCGAAACGCCGGGGCGGGCCCGACCCGCTGCACGGCCGCGAGACGCTGGGCGTCCGCGCACCGGCGCCGGGCTGGCTGCGCTGGCTCATCGACGACGTCGGGCCGGTCACCGGCACCAGTGCGAACCGGCACGGTCTGCCCACGCCGGCCGATGCGTCTGAGGCAGCGGCGCTCCTGGCCGCTCGCCCGGGCGAGACGACGGTGCCCGGGCGGGTCATCCGCGGACTCGCAGCGGGAGAGACGGCTTCCACTGTCGTGGATGTCACGGGAGACAAGCCGATCGTGCTGCGAGCCGGTGCCGTGCCCGCCGAAGCGCTGGAATTCCCCGAAATTCCTACCGAAACCGGCACCTGAGCGGCGGCGACCGCTGCGAGACTTGCACGGTGGCTCACGACGAACCGCACACCCCTCCGACGTTGGCCATCGCGCTCGCTGCCGACCACGCCGGCTGGGAACTCAAGGACCGCTTGGCGCAGCACTTGCGCGGCAGCGGCTACGAGGTGGTCGACCTGGGCACCAACGGTCCGGAATCGGTCGACTACCCCGATTTCGGCGAGGCCGTCGGCAAGGCCGTGGCGAACCGGACGGCGGACCTCGGTGTGGCCGTGTGCGGCAGCGGCATCGGCATCGCGATGGCCGCCGGCAAGGTGGCCGGTATCCGTGCCGCCACCGTGCACGACGAGACGTCGGCCCGGCTCGCCCGCGAGCACAACGACGCCAACGTGATCTGCCTCGGCGCCCGCCTGCTGGATCCCGCCGGAGCGGTTGCCGCACTCGATGCGTATCTCGCTGCGGCCTTCGAGGGTGGGCGGCATCAGCGACGGGTGGACAAGATCGACGCACTCGGCCGGCGCTGAGAACGCCTCGCCGTCCGAGGACACCCCGAGGCATACCGCAAGGAGACACAGCTTCATGACCCGAACGCACCCCACAACAGCGAGATGGGCGCCGGCGGGCGACCCCGAGATCGATGCCGTGCTGGCAGCCGAACTCGAGCGCCAGATGACCACGATCCAGCTCATCGCCTCGGAGAACTTCGCCTCGCCCGCCGTCATGGCCGCGACAGGCAGCGTGCTCACCAACAAGTACAGCGAGGGCTACCCCCGCCGCCGCTACTACGGCGGCAACGCCAACGCTGACACCGCCGAGCAGTTGGCTATCGACCGCGTAAAGGCGCTCTTCGGCGCTGAGCACGCGAACGTGCAGCCCCACTCGGGATCACAGGCCAACGCCGCGGTGTACCTTGCGCTGCTCGACATCGGCGACACGGTGATGGGCATGAGCCTGGATCACGGCGGTCACCTCACCCACGGATCGCCAGTGAATGCCAGCGGCAAGCTCTACAACTTCGTCAGCTACGGGCTGACTCGCAGCGACGAGCGCATCGATTACGAGGCCATGGCTGAGCTGGCTCGTGAGCATCGTCCCAAGCTGATCGTGGCTGGAGCTACGGCGTATCCCCGCCGCATCGACCCGGCACCGTTCCGCGAGATCTGCGACGAAACCGGTGCGGTGTTCATGTTCGACGCAGCGCACATCGCCGGGCTGATCGTGGGAGGCGTGCACCCGAACCCGGTCCCGTTCGCAGACATCGTCACGTTCACCACGCACAAGACCATGCGCGGACCGCGTGGCGGAGCGATCCTGTGCACCCAGGAATACGCGAAGCGCATTGACTCAGCGGTGTTCCCCGGCAGCCAGGGCGGACCGCTCGACCACGCGGTCGCCGCCAAGGCGGTGGGCTTCGCCGAGGCCGCCCGTCCCGAGTTCGCGGCTTACCAAGCCCGCATCGTCGAGAACGCGGCGGCGCTCGCCGATGCGCTCGGCCAGCACGGCTTCCGAATGGTCTCAGGCGGTACCGACAACCACCTGCTGCTGATCGACCTGCGCACGTTCGACGCCGACCTGACCGGCAAGGTCGCCCAGGAGGCCCTCGACGCCGCCGGCATCACACTGAATCGCAACGCCATCCCCGACGACCCGCGCTCGCCCTTCGTGACGAGCGGCCTGCGGATGGGCACCCCATCGGTCACCACCCAGGGCATGGGGTCAGACGAGATGGCGAAGATCGCCGAATTCACCGCGCGTATACTGCGCACCCCCGACGACGAGGCCATCATCACCCAGGTGCGCGCCGAAGTGGCCGAACTCTGCGCCGCTCACCCGCCCTACGACCGCTGACGCTCGTAGCCTGTGCGCATGGCACGCGGCCTCGTCGGCAGCAACGGCAGCGAGGACGGTTTGGCCAAGGCCATCGAGATCGTGGTGACGCCGGCCATTTTCGCGGCGGCGGGGTTCGGCTTGGATCGCTGGTGGAGTACCGGACCATGGCTCGCGCTGAGCTTCGGCATGACCGCTTTCGTGGTGAAGATCCTCGTCGAGTGGCAGCGCTATGCCGAGCGCATGCAGGTCCACGAGCAGGAGCTGGCTTCGAGCCGTCCCTCCCAGCGGCGGGGCATCGACCGTGACGGCAACCTCGAAGAGCCCGCATCGCTGCCGACCGGCGTGTCGCTTGACGCCTCGGAACCGCCCGAACCGACTCCGCCGGCGGCAGCGTGAGCTCCGCCACAGTCGACCGCTCTCCTGAGCGCGACCTTGCGTTCGACATGGCGCGCCGCAGCCTGTGGGTGTTTCCCGCCTGGGTTGCCGTCAGCGGGTTCATCTGGGGCATGGGCGGGGCGCTCTCGTCGGCACTCGGCTACGTGCTGGTCATCGGCAACCTTGCGGCGGCCGCAGTGCTGATGGCGTGGGGTGCGCGCACATCGCCGGTCGCGCTCATGGGAGCAACGCTGGGCGGCTTCATCGTGCGGCTCGCAGTACTCGCCGGCATCGCTCTAGGGGCCAGTCAGCTCAGCTTCTTCGAGCCCGTGCCCCTCGCAATCACCATCGTCGCGAGCCATCTCGGTTTGCTTGCGTGGGAGATCCGCTATGTTTCCCTGCGGCTCGCAGCCCCAGGCCTCGATCTCCAACGTCCCGGCAAGGAGCAGAAGTGAACCTGCTAGCGCTGACCTTCCCTGACATCGGGCACCTCTTGGAGTGGCCGGGCCTCTTCGGGCACGACCCGGTGACGGGCACCAACGAGTGGTACGCGCTGAACAAAGTCGGCATCATCTACCTCTTCGCCTTCGTGGCGCCAGTGGTGATGTTCGTGATGGCCAAGCGTCGCTACGACCGTTCCGAGGTCAGCGTCGCTCCGAGCGGCATCCAAACCGTGGCGGAGACCTCGGTCGGGTTCATCCGCGAGAACATCATCATGCAGACCATTGGACCGGACGGCCTGCGCTACCTGCCGTTCTTGCTGACGATGTTCTTCTTCATCCTTTTCTCGAACATCACCGAGGTTGTGCCTCTGATCCACTTCCCGGGCAACGCCCGCATGGCGATGCCGGTCACGCTCGCACTGCTGGTGTGGGTGATCTACAACACGATCGGCATCAAGCACCACGGGTTCTTCGGCTACCTGAAGAATGTCTGCATTCCGCCCGGCGTGCCCAAGGCGTTGTTGATCATCGTCTTGCCCATCGAGTTCATATCGACAATCGTCGTGCGGCCGTTCTCGCTGGCGGTGCGGCTCTTCGCCAACATGCTTGCCGGCCACCTGTTGCTGGTGACGTTCGCCGTGCTGTCTCACACGGTGTTCTGGCTGGCGCTCACCGACAGCACGCCCACGTGGCTAGTCATCATCACGCCGGCCCCGTTCCTGATGCTGATAGGCCTCACGGGATTCGAGATCTTGGTGGCATTCCTGCAGGCGTTCATCTTCACCATCCTCACCGCCGTCTACATCGGCGGCTCGCTGCACCCCGAGCACTAGGCCCAACCCCAATCCAGATCATCCAGTCCCCATCGACCAACGGCCGCACAGTGCCCCGGCGCTCCGGCCCCTGCCCCAAGATCCCGTACAACACAGGAGATAACGAGTAATGGACTTGCTCGCACAAGCGGACACCGCAGTTGACGGCCTCAAGGCGCTCGGCGCCGGCCTCGGCTATGGCCTCGCGGCCATCGGCCCGGGCGTCGGCATCGGCCTCGTCGTCGGCAACGCCATCACCGCAATGGCTCGCCAGCCCGAATCAGCAGGCATGGTCCGCACGACCATGTTCCTGGGCATCGCGTTCACCGAGGCCTTGGCCCTCATCGGTTTCGTGGTGTTCATCCTGCTCAACTTCACCTAGGAGGCGGCAGTGAACGCACTATCCGGTCTGCTCGCAGCGTCCGAGGGCGAGTCGTCCAACCCGATCATCCCCGCATGGTTCGAGGTGATCTGGGGTTCGATCGCGTTCTTCATTCTCCTCTTCGTGATGTGGAAGCTGGCGCTGCCGCCGATCAGGCGGGCAATGGAGGCGCGCACCGAGCGCATCCAGGGCGACCTCGACGCTGCCGCGACCGCCAAGACTGAAGCCGAGGAGTTGCGTGCGTCCTACGACGCGCGCCTGGCCGAGGCCAACGCCGAGGCAGCACGCATCATCGAGGAAGCGCGCGCGCAGGCCGAGGAGGTCCGCCAGGAGCGGCTCGCGGCCATCGAGCCCGAGATCGCCGAGCGACGTGCGCAGGCCGAGGCCGATATCGAGGCCGCCCGCGAACGTGCCATGGCCGAGGTGCGGGCCGACATCACTTCGATCGCGGTAGGCGCCGCTGAGCAGGTAGTGATGGCCAGCATCGACGAGGCGGCGCATGCCCAGTTGATCGAGGACTACATCGAGCGGGTGGCGAACTGAGCCATCCCGCCGAAGGTTCCCGCCGTCGCCCGCAGCACCGCCATGGCTGCAACGGCAGGCGGCGGACCCCACAGGAGTTGAACTGATGATCAGGATCGACCGATGAGCGAGCGAACCGAGGGCTACGCCGGTGCCGTGGTCGCTATCGCCCAGGCCGAAGACGTGCTCGACCGCGTCACCTCCGAGCTGGCATCGGTGGGACGGGCCGCATCGAGCAATGAAGAGCTGCGGCGCGTGCTGTCGGACCGCACGGTGCCGGCGTCACGTCGCATCGGCATCGTGGAAGACCTGCTGGCTTCGACGGCCTCACCGGTCACCCTGAATGTGGTGGCGATGCTGGTGGGTGCCGGCCGGGGCGGCGACCTTGAGTCCATCGCGGCCGAAGCGTTGGAGCTCGCCGCAGCCACGCGCGGCGAGGCAGTAGCCGAAGTTCGCTCGGCAGTCGCGCTGACCGACCAGCAAATTGCCCGGGTGGCCGAAGCGCTGAGCCGTGCCAGCGGCCGCAACGTGACCGTCCATGTCGTAGTCGATACCGAGATCATCGGAGGACTGACCGCCCAGATCGGCGACACAGTCTTCGACGGCTCGGTGCGCACCCGGCTTGACCAGATGAAGGAGCGCCTGTCGTGACCGATCTTTCCATCAACACAGCCGATATCACCTCCGCGATCCGCCGGAATCTCGAAGGCTTCGATCCCTCGATCGAGTCGGGCACCGTCGGACGCATTCTCGAAGTCGGCGACGGCATCGCCCGTGTCTCGGGCCTGCCCGGCTGCTCGGTGAACGAGATCCTCGAGTTCCAGAGCGGTGATGTCGGCCTGGCGCTGAACCTCGACGAGGAGTCGATCGGCGCCGTGGTGCTCGGCAGCGTCGAGCACATCGAGGAAGGCCAGGCAGTGCGGGCCACGGGCCGCATCCTGTCGGTGCCGGTGGGCGACGCCGTGCTGGGCCGCGTGGTGAACGCGCTCGGCCAGCCGATCGACGGCCAAGGCGAGATCACCGGGGCCGTCGAGCGGCGCATGGAGATCCAGGCACCCGGCGTGATGGGCCGCAAACCGGTGCACGAGCCGCTGCAAACGGGCATCAAGGCCATCGACTCGATGACGCCAGTCGGGCGGGGCCAGCGCGAGCTCATCATCGGCGACCGCAAGACCGGCAAGACCTCCGTCGCAGTCGACACGATCCTGAACCAGGCAGGCCTGGGTGTGAAGTGCATCTATGTGGCCATCGGGCAGAAGGGCTCGACGGTGGCGCAGGTGGTGAACACGCTGCGTGAGCGCGGCGCCATGGAGTACACGGTGGTGGTCTCGGCGCCTGCGTCAGACCCCGCGCCGTTCAAATACCTGGCGCCCTACGCAGGCTGCGCCATGGGCCAGCACTGGATGGAGACCGGCGACCACGCCCTCATCGTCTATGACGACCTCTCCAAGCAGGCCGAGGCCTACCGCCAGCTGTCGCTGCTGCTGCGCCGGCCGCCTGGCCGTGAGGCCTACCCGGGCGACGTCTTCTACCTCCACAGCCGGCTGCTGGAGCGTGCCGCCAAGCTGTCCGACGCCAACAGCGCGGGCTCGCTGACGGCGCTGCCGATCATCGAGACCAAGGCAGGCGACGTCTCGGCGTACATCCCGACCAACGTGATCTCGATCACCGACGGCCAGATCTACCTCCAGGACGACCTGTTCAAGTCCGGCGTGCGACCGGCGGTGGATGTGGGCATCTCGGTGTCGCGGGTGGGATCTGCTGCGCAGACCAAGGCGATGAAGAGCGTGGCCGGCACGCTCAAGATCGACCTCGCCCAGTTCCGCGACCTCGAGGCATTCGCCACGTTCGGTTCCGAGCTCGACGCCGTGTCGGCAGCGCAGCTCGGCCGCGGCTACCGGTTGGTTGAGCTGCTCAAGCAGGGGCTCAACTCGCCTATGCCCGTCGAGGAGCAGGTGGTCGTGATCTATGCGGGTACCAACGGTTACGTCGACGGCATCGAAGTCGACGACGTCAACCGCTATGAGGAAGAACTGCTGGCCTACATGAGCACCCGCCACAGCGCATTGATGTCGGACATCCGCTCCACCGGCGATGTCGACGCTGCTGCGCTGCAGGCAGCCGTCGAGGCATTCACCGCCCAGTTCGTGAGCACGGCCGATGCCGCCGACGGTGCGGCCGCCGACGGCGACAACGAGGACTGAGCGGGGACTGAGCACCGATGGCAAGCGGTCAGGAGCGCATTCTTCGGCGTCGCATCAGGTCGATCGACGCCACCAAGAAGATCACGCGCGCCATGGAGCTGATCGCTGCCTCACGCATCGTCCGGGCCCAGGCCCGGGTGCGTGCCGCCCGGCCCTACAGCGACAAAGTGACCGCGGTCATCGCCAACCTGGCGTCCGCCGGCGGCGAAGCCGACCACCCGCTGCTGCGCGAGCCGGCCGAGGTGACCAAGGTCGCCTACGTGGCCATTGCAGCAGACCGCGGGCTGTGCGGCGGTTACAACAACAATGTCCTGCGGGCCACCGAGCGGGCCATCGCTGCCGACGCAGCGGAGGGCCGTGACTACGAACTGGTGCTGTCGGGGCGCAAGGCGCTCGGGTACTTCCGCTTCCGCAACTACCGCATCGCGGCGGGTTTCGAGGGCTTCAGCGACCAGCCCAGCTACGCCGACGCTCAGCAGGTTGCCGCGGCGGCAACCGAGCTGTTCGAGAACGGCTGCCAGCGGGTGATGCTGGCTTACACCCAGTTCCACTCCATGGGCAATCAGTCGGTGGCCATCGTGCCGTTCATGCCGCTCGACACCGGCGACTTCGACGAAGCTGACGGCGCCGAGGACTCGGGGGGCGGTCCCGAGGGCGGGTACGAGTTCGAGCCCGAACCCGCCGTCATCCTGGAACGGCTGCTGCCGCGCTATGCCGAAGCCCGGCTCTACTCGGCACTGCTTGAGGCCTCGGCGTCGGAGCATGCAGCCCGCCAGCGGGCCATGAAGGCGGCCACCGACAACGCCGAGGAACTGAAGATCAACCTGACGCGCGTCATGAACCGTGCCCGCCAGGACGCCATCACCACCGAGATCATGGAGATCGTCGGCGGCGCCGAGGCGCTCGCACAGACCGGCGGCGAAGTCGACCTGCTCTCCGACACCATCGAAGCCCGCACGGCGGACTTGTTCCGTGCACGCGAGTAACCCCACCGAACCTCCGCTCTGCTCCAAGGAGTGACAGACATGACGATGACCGAAGAACGAACTGCGGGAGACGCAGCCGAGCACGCCGATGGCCGGGTTGTGGCCATCGCCGGGCCGGTCGTCGACGCGGAGTTCCCGCCCGGCGAGATCCCAGAGATCAACACCGCCGTGGAGATGCACGTCGAGCTCGAGGGCCAACCGGTCACGATCACCGGCGAGGTCGCCCAGCAGATCGGCGACAACCGCGTCCGCATCGTGTCGATGAAGGCCACCGACGGGCTGACACGCGGCATGGCGGTCGTCAACACCGGCCAGGGCATCACCGTGCCAGTCGGAGACGGGGTGCTCGGGCACATCTTCAACGTGCTCGGCCAGCCGCTCGACGGTGCCGATGTCACCGACGACATCGCCGACCGCTGGGAGATCCACCGCCCGGCGCCCGCGTTCGACACCTTGGAGCCCAAGGCCACCATGTTCGAGTCGGGCATCAAGGTCATCGACCTGCTCGAGCCCTACGTGGAGGGCGGCAAGATCGGCCTGTTCGGCGGTGCCGGCGTGGGCAAGACGGTGCTCATCACCGAGATGATCAACCGCGTCGCCTCCCAGCACGGCGGCGTGTCGGTGTTCGCCGGGGTGGGGGAGCGCACCCGTGAAGGCACCGACCTCTATCTCGAGATGGAGGAATCCGGCGTGCTCGAGAAGACGGCGCTGGTGTTCGGTCAGATGGACGAGCCGCCGGGTGTCCGGCTGCGGGTGGCGCTGTCGGCGCTGACGATGGCCGAGTACTTCCGCGACGTGCAGGGCCAGGAGGTGCTGCTGTTCGTCGACAACATCTTCCGCTTCGTGCAGGCAGGCTCCGAGGTGTCCACCCTGCTGGGCCGCATGCCCTCGGCGGTCGGTTACCAGCCCAACCTCGCCGACGAGATGGGCGAGCTCCAGGAGCGCATCACCTCGACGTCGGGCCACTCGATCACGTCGCTGCAGGCCGTGTACGTGCCCGCCGACGACTACACCGACCCGGCGCCGTTCACCACCTTCACGCACCTCGACGCGACCACCGAGCTGAGTCGGCAGATTGCCTCGCTGGGCATCTACCCGGCCGTGGACCCGTTGGCGTCCACGTCCACCATCCTCAGCCCCGAGGTGGTGGGCGACCGCCACTACAACGTGGCACGTCGCACCCAGGAGATCCTGCAGCGCTACAAGGAGCTGCAGGACATCATCGCCATCCTGGGCCTCGACGAGCTGTCCGAGGAAGACCGCATCACCGTCGACCGTGCCCGCAAGATCCAGCGCTTCTTGAGCCAGCCGTTCTTCGTGGCCGAGGTCTTCACGGGCCTGCCGGGCATCTTCGTGCCGGTCTCGGAGACCATCGAGTCGTTCGAGATGCTCTGCAACGGCGACCTCGACGATCTGCCCGAGCAGGCGTTCCTCAATGTCGGCAACGCCGAGTCGGCGATGGCCAAGGCCCGCGACTTGGCGCAGGCCGGGGCCTGAGCGGCGTCGGCGAAGGCTGTTGAGTCCGACGATGCGCCAGAGCAGCGCAGCACGGTCAGGCGTCACTGATGCAGGTTGAGCTCGTCTCGCCGGAAGCGGTGCTGTTCAGCGGCGAGTGCAGCCAGGTAGTGACGCGCACGGTCGACGGCGACATCGCTTTCCTCGATCACCACGCGGCGTTCATCGGGGCGCTTGATATCGGGCAGACTCAGCTCTGGGCATCCGACGGCATCGTGACGCTGGCGCTCAACCGCGGCTTCGTCGAGGTCAGCAACAACGTCGTGACGATTCTCAGCGACGCTGCGTACGCAGCCGACGAGATCGATGTCGCTGCTGCGCAGGCTGACCTCGAAGCGGCCCAGGCCGCAGTCGCGGCCGACGATGACGATGACGACGCCAAGGCAGCCGTGGCCTGGGCCGAGACGCGCATCGCAGTTGCCAG
This sequence comes from Candidatus Poriferisodalis sp., assembly GCF_965204195.1. Classification (GTDB taxonomy): domain Bacteria; phylum Actinomycetota; class Acidimicrobiia; order Acidimicrobiales; family Poriferisodalaceae; genus Poriferisodalis. Next base: position 2,981,133 of record NZ_OZ241975.1, on the reverse strand, counting down.
CGCCGCCTGAGCGCGGCCGCCGTACCTTCCTCAGCCAACAGGCGTCGCCGCTGATCGCGGCGTGACCATTCGGCCCGCGAATGTCGTGGCGCCCGCGTGGTGCCTGCAAACATGTGAGCGTCCTGTCGCAGCCCGGAAAGGACTTCTCATGATCGAGCCCTCGGGTCAGTTCGTCCTCAACACCTTCATGTTCCTGGTGTGGGGCGCGCTGATCATGTGGATGGCGGCCGGTTTCACGATGCTCGAAGCCGGCGCTGTGCGCACCAAGAACGCGTCGATGATCTGCCTGAAGAACATCGACATCTACTCGGTCGCCGGCCTGGCCTTCTACGTCGTCGGCTACAACCTGATGTACGTCGACGTCGGCAGTCTGTGGGGCACGTTCACGTTCCTGTACGGGCCGAGCGCGAACGAGTTGGCATTGATAGGTGGCGATGCAGCCGCAGAGGCCGCCGTGGCGGGCGACGGCTATGCGTCGATGTCGGACTGGTTCTTCCAGATGGTGTTTGTCGCCACGGCCGCTTCGGTCGTATCCGGTGCCATCGCCGAGCGCATCAAGATGTGGTCATTCTTCGGCTTCACGCTGATCCTGACCGCCATCATCTACCCGATTGTCGGGGCGTGGACGTGGGGCGAAGGTTGGCTGTACCAGCAAGGCTTCCAAGACTTCGCGGGCTCGACGATCGTGCACAGCACCGGGGGCTGGGCAGCGCTGGCCGGCGTGCTGGTGGTGGGGCCGCGGCTCGGCAAGTTCCGCAAGGATGGGTCGGTTCGGCCCACGCCGCCATCCAACGTGCTGGTCGTAACGCTGGGCGTTTTCATCCTGTGGCTGGGCTGGTTCGGCTTCAACGGCGGTTCGCAGCTTGCGCTCGGCAGCGTGCTCGACGCCGTGGAGATGAGCATCGTGCTGGTCAACACCAATCTGGCCGCTGCCGCTGGCGTGGTCGCAGCGCTGGCGGTCTCCCGCTCCCTGCTCGGGCGCATCGACCTCTTTGCCGGACTCAACGGTGCTATTGCCGGCCTGGTGTCGATCACTGCCGGGCCCAACATCACCGAACACTGGTGGGCGATCATCATCGGTGCTATCGGCGGCGTCATCTGCACGGCCGCCATCAAGGGTCTCGAGCTGATCAAGGTGGACGATGTGGTGGGCGCGATCCCAGCGCACCTTGTCTGCGGCATCTGGGGAACCCTCGCAACTGCCATCGCAGCGGGTGCCCAGCTTCACATTCAGCTGCTGGGCGTCGTGGCGGTCGGTGCCTTCGTGTTCATCGCATCGTTCATCGTCTGGAAGATTCTGGACTTCGTGCTCGGTCTGCGAGTCTCGAAGACGGTGGAGCAGCTCGGGCAGGACTCGGGCGAGCTCGGTATCGAGGCATACCCCGAGTTCGTGCTGATGCCGGAGAACTTCGACGAATAGCGGCCCGGGCCGGTCGCCGCACCGGCCCGGTCGACGGCAACTGAGAGTTTGCTCAGCCGCCCAAGTGGCGCAGCTCGGTAGGGCTGTCGACGGATCGGTAGTAGCAGCCCGGCCGGGAGTTGCCGCTCGCGTCGCGGGTATGGCAAGCGCCGCCGCCGTCGCGTCGCACCCGGTACAGCAGCGAGTTCTGCTCGCAGTTCACACGCACGTCGACCAGCGAGAGCGTGTCGCCCGAGGTGGCGCCCTTGTGCCAGATCTCGTTGCGCGACGTGGAGTAGAGCACAGCGCTGCGTCGCTCGAACGTGAGCCGCAGCGCCTCCTCGTTGGCATAGCCGATGAACAGCACGTCGCCGCTGTCGGCGTCCTGCAGCACCACGGGCACGACCTGGTGGCCGTCGCGGCCGATCTGGGCCACCTTGCCGAAGTCGATGCGGGCGACGGTGCCTTCTTCGAGGTCGTTGCCGACTGTGCCCTTTTCGAGGTCGTTTCCGACCGGGGCGCCCGGCGCTGTCTCGCTCCCGGAGTTGTGATTCTGGATCTCGGCCATGACTCAGGTGAAGTCCACCGCGGCGTAGGCGCTGAGCTTGTCGATGTCGTGCGTGGCCTTGATGTGGCGCACGGTGCCGCTGCGGGAGCGCATGACGAGCGAGTCGGTGGTGGCGCGATGGGCCGTGAACTTCACGCCGTGCAGCAGTTCGCCGTCGGTGATGCCGGTGGCCGCAAAGAAGACGTCGTCGGACTGGACGAGATCGTCGATGTGCAGCACCCGATCGAGGTCGTAGCCGGCGGTGACCGCCGCTTGGCGTTCATGGTCGTTGCGGGGCCACAGGCGGCCCTGCAGCTCGCCGCCGAGGCACTTCAGCGCCGCTGCCGAGATGATGCCTTCGGGCGTGCCGCCGATGCCGAACAACACGTCAGTCGAGTCGCTCGCAGCTGCGGAGATGGCACCGGCCACATCGCCGTCGGGAATGAGCCTGATGCGAGCGCCGGTCTCGCGGATCTCCCCGATCAGCTCGGAGTGGCGGTCGCGGTCGAGCACCACAGCGGTGAGGTCGCGCAAACCCTGCCCGGTGGCCTCCGCGATAGCTCGCAGGTTCTCTGCGGGCGACCGGTTCAGGTCCACCACGCCTTTGGCATCGGGGCCGACAGCGATCTTCTCCATGTAGACGCACGGACCGGGATCCAGCATGGTGCCGCGCGGCGAGACGGCGATCACCGCTATGGCATTGCCCCTGCCCAGCGAGGTCAGCGTGGTGCCGTCGATCGGGTCCACCGCAACATCGGTCAGAGCCCCGGTGCCGTCGCCGATCAGCTCGCCGTTGAACAGCATCGGCGCTTCGTCTTTCTCGCCTTCGCCGATCACGACGATGCCGTCCATGGGAACGGTCGACAGCACCACCCGCATGGCGTCCACGGCGGCGCCGTCAGCACCGTCTTTGTCGCCGCGGCCCATCCAGCGTGAAGCGGCCATTGCTGCCGCCTCGGTAGTGCGCACCAGTTCGAGTGCCAGGTTGCGATCAGGCGCCTGACGGCTGAGATCTGGACCGCCGACGCGACCTCGATCGCTGCGGAACCTGCGATTGTCATTCATTGCCGCCGACCCTAGAGGATGCGCGGAGAGATGAGCCTTCTGATTAGGCCTCCTGTGCTTCCCGCTCTTGTTCCCCGTTCTCATGCGATTGGGCTCACGGGCCGCTCGGGCCACGGCTTCGCCTCTGGCGATAGCTTCGCCCCGGTGAGCAGCGCTTCGACCTCGTCGGCTGGTGCCGATCTGGCCGTCGTGGGGGCGGGCATCATCGGCTTGGCCACGGCGCACAGGTATCTGGCTGACCATCCGGGCCACCGGGTGGTGATCTGTGAGGCCGAGGAGCGGCCGGCGCTGCACCAGACCGGTCGCAACTCCGGAGTGCTGCACTCGGGCGTGTATTACCGGCCGGGGTCGGCCAAGGCCTCGCTGGCAGTCGCCGGGCGCAGCTCGATGGTCGAGTTCTGCCGCGAGCGTGGCATTGCGCACGAGTTGTGCGGCAAGGTCATCGTGGCGGTGGACAGCACCGAGCAGGCGCGGTTGGCAGCGCTCTATGAGCGTGCGGCCAGCAACGGCGTGGCCGCGGAACTGATCGACGCCCGCCGCCTCGCTGAGCTCGAGCCCTATTGCGCCGGTGTGGAGGCGCTGTTCATCCCCAGCACTGGAATTGTCGACTACAGCGCGGTGTGCCGCGCGCTCATCGACGAGATCACCGCTGCCGGCGGCGAATTGCGGACGGGCACCGCGGTTGTCGGGCTCGCTCCCGCCGCGGACCGCGTCCGGATCACCACCACCTCCGGGGACCTGGAGGCGGCGTGGCTCGTGAACTGCGCTGGGCTGCGGTGCGACCAGGTGGCGGCGCTCGCCGGTGCGGCGGGTGGTTACCGGATCGTCCCGTTCCGCGGCGAGTACTACGAGTTGGTGCCCGAGCGCTCCCACCTCGTCAACAACCTGATTTACCCGGTGCCCGATCCCAGCTTCCCATTCCTCGGGGTGCACCTGACGCGGATGATCGACGGCACGATCCACGCCGGCCCGAACGCGGTACTCGCGCTGGCCCGCGAGGGCTACCGCTGGAGCGACATCAGCAGGGCACAGCTGCGTGAACACATCACCAACCGCGGTCTGTGGCGACTCGCCCGGCGCTACTGGCGCACCGGAGCCGGCGAGGTGTGGCGCTCGCTGAGCAAGGCCGCGTTCACCCGGGCGCTGCGGCGGTTGGTACCCGACATCGAAGCCGACGATCTCGTGCGCTCGCCTGCCGGCGTGCGTGCCCAGGCCATGGATCCCGACGGCGAACTCGAGGACGACTTCGCCGTCACCGTCACCGGCCGCAGCACCCACGTGCTGAACGCCCCGAGTCCTGCGGCCACCTCAAGCCTGGAGATCGCCAAGATGATCGTCGATCGGATCGACGGCTGAGATTCGCCGCCGCGTCGACGAGGCCTGGTGCCGGATGCGGGCATCAGGGCGCCGACTCAGCCCTCACACGCAGCGCAGCGAGACCGCAGCGGTATCGCGTTTCCGCCAGACGGTGCTGTCACCCGTCAGCCGGCCTGCCTCGACGGCCGCCATGTGGGTGACCAGCAGCGGCACCAGCGTGTCGAACTCGGCGAATCTCTCGGCGGCTTGCTCGGTCTCGCAGACCATCAGCAAGGGCACGTGACGTCCCACGGCGGCACACTTGCGGTACGTCCTGATCTTCTCGATGACCTCAGAAGGGGTGGTGGCGCTGCGCTCGTACTCGAGGCAGTGGGCGCCGGCGCCGAGAGGCCCGTCGGCAACCAGCACCACGAGGTCGGGCCTGATCTGGGTGACGCCGAGCACGTTGATCTCCCCCCTCCAGCCCACGAATGCTGCCGCGCCTTCGGCGGCGAACTGCAGTACCAGTTGGTTGACACCATCGTCGTGGTGGCGCTGTCTGTGCCGGAAGGCGGGCAGCAGGTATGCGCCGTGTCGCCGAATGAGCGCAGATGCCAGCAGTCGACTGACATTGGCAGCCCGCCGCAGACCCCGTTCGGTGAGATAGCAGCGGCCATCGAAACGATCGATGAGTCCGACCTCGACGAGCCTGGCGAGTGCGTCGCTGACGCTCCGCTGCGAAGCGCTCAACAGGCGGCTGAGCTCGCCACGTCGCATGGCCGGGAATTGGGCGACAGCCATGAATGTTGCGTAGGTGAGGGAATCGGTGATGGCCACGGTGTCAGCATTGATGCGCCGCCAGCGCCCCAGTTGCTCTGCCCGCCCCGCCTCCATCGGCGTGACCGGATCATCGACCCGGTCACCGGAGGGCCGCAGTTCGACCGGATCGCCCCAGAGTCCGTCGGGGGTGCAGATCAGCGGCCGGGCGCCGCGAGCGAACTCGCACTGCGCTAGGTGGGCCGCCCATGAGTCCGCAGCCAGCATCACCTGCGCGGAGGGCGTGGCTTCGTATTCGGGGTCACCGTAAAAGACACGATCGACAGCCCGCTCGTGCGCATCGTGCTCGCTCGCGTAGGCGTCAAGGCCCCAGAAGCGATGGGCTCGCTTGCGCCGCAACGCCCTCTCGGTGGCGTGCAGGCCGACGTAGGTGAACGTCACCCAGTAGTGCTCGCCGTAGTGCGCGACGGCGTGAAACCAGCCGCCGTAGCGCAGCAGGCGAAAGTCGGTCATGCCGATGTCGAGACGGTCGGCAGTGTCGCTGTCGGGTACGCGCAGCCAGCCCGAATGCAGCAATCCCGGGGCGAGCCGGTAGAGCGGCTCCAGCGCAGCCAGTCGCCGCACGCAGGTACGCACGCCTCGCGAGGTGGCTGTCCACGGCAGGTGCTCACGACGTTCCGACGTCGGCGCGTTGACTGGCAGGCGGTCTGAGAAGGGGGTCGGCGGCCGATCGCCGTCCCTCGTTGCGTGCACGCCATCGTGGGCGTAGAGAGCCTGAGCGGCTTGGTTCGTGACGAACCAGCGCTGCTGGCGGGCTTCGGTCATCCCGACGCTCATGCACTCGATCCAGCCGGCGTGACGCAGCGAGCCCAGCCGGGCCCGCACCCGGCGCTCGTCGTCAGTGAAGATTGGTGCCAAGTTCGGGGCGCTCACCAAGGGCATGCGTCCGATGATTCGGACCAAGCGCTGATCGGCGGCACTGAGCAGGCTCGCCGCCGCTCGATCGGTTTCGGCTGGCACCCCGAGGAGTGAGCCGTCGCCTGCCGCGGCTCAAGCCTGAAACCGGCAATACCACGCTTTCCGGCCGGATATGCAAAGCGATCTTGAGCAGTCCCGGCTACGTCAGCGCGGCAGGCGCCCGCGAGCCGCTGCCCGTTCGGCTCACGAGATCGAGCCGGTGGCTCAGCCTCCGAGCGTGTCGAGCCAGCAGTTGAGGTATTCGACGATGGCCTGGCGGGCCGCGATCGTGTTGGGATCATGTCGGCCACCGTCAACGAAAGCGAGTGTGACCGGGCCCGCGATGGCCCGGGTGTGCTCGCTCAGCTCCTCAGGAGTGGCAAACGGGTCACGCGTGCCCGAGACGAACAGGCACGGCACGCCGATCCGCTCGAAGTGCTCGGTGCGGAGGCGCTCGGGCCGTTCGGGCGGGTGCAGCGGGTAGCTGAGCAGCACAAGCCCTGCGGCGCGGGCGCCGTCGGCCACCGCCATCGAGCAGACACGGCCGCCGAACGACCGGCCGCCGATCACCAGACCGCCCGGCGACACGCCCAGATCGGCCGCAATCGGGGGCAGGTCGCCCAGCAGTTCGGCAACGACGCTGGGCGCTCGCGGCGGCGCCCGCCGCCCGGCTCGCCGGTAGGCGAAGTCATGACGGCGCACGGGCAGGCGGCCCGACAGCGCGTCATCGATCTCGACGAGCGTGCGATGATCCGCGCCGCCACCGGCACCTGGCGTCAGCAGGAGTGCTTCGGCAGCGCGCATCGCAGCCCCATCATGTCCCGGCCCGGTTTCACCGGCATCAGTCACAGGCCATGCGACCATGGGCCTTCGGGGTCTACCGAGGCGTCGGCGGGATGCAGCTCTTCGAGTTCCTGCCCGCTGCGCTCGGTCAGCCACAGCACAGCGATGAGCGCAGCAACCAGAGGCGCGATCCACAGCAGCGCAATGATGTCGCCGAAGCTGCCCCAGGCTGTGCGCAATTGGCCGGTGAAGTAGATGCCCGCGGCTGCGCCACCGACGCCCATGGCGCCGGTCAGCGTCGCGGCACGTGCGCGTACGGCGGTCGGGAACAGCTCGCCGCGGTAAACCCCCAGTGCCGGCAGCAGTCCTGCCGAGAGCATCGCGCCGACGAGGCCCAGCAGCCACAGCGTCGCTCCGGTCACATTGAACATCCCCACTAGGGATCCGAGTCCGAGAACGGACGCAATGGCCAGGATGATGCGCCTCCCCCTGGAGTCAGCAAGCCGGCCTGCGGCATACACCGCGAGTCCTGCCGGCGTTGCGGTGCTCAGCACGAACAGCGTGACCACGCCCGCACTGAAGCCGTGTTCGTCGCGCAGGTACTCGATGCGGAACCAGTCGATCGGTCCCAGAAACAGACCGAATGCGAGGTAGATGCCGCCGAGGAGCGCGATCGGTCGCCAGTACTCGCGGAGTTTCACGTCGCGGCTGCGTCGTTTGAAGCGACGGCTCTCGGGCAACCGCTTCATCAATGGACGCACGACGAGCAGCGCCAGGAGCGGAATGCCGAACAGCAAGCGCCAGATCCAAGGAGCGAGGTCCGCGGTGGACTGGAACCACACCACCACGCCCGCGCCCAACGCGGCCGCCATGGCCAGCACAGACAGGCACCACGCGCGGCAGCCCGCAGGAATCTCCTCGAGTGCCATCACGACGATCGTGGCGCCGAGTGCTGCGTTGGCGGTGCGGCCAACCACGAGAAATACGCCCAACCACGCCATGGAGGGTGCCAACGCCGCCAGCGCTGCGCTCAATATGCCAACGAGCATTGCACCGGCAGCGATGCGTCTGCGCCCGTAGCGATCTGCGAGTACGGACACGCCGATGGCGAGCAGTGTCCCGATCCGTACCACGAGTCCGAGTGTTCCCTGCGCTGCTTGGTCGGATCCGAATTCGTCGGCGGCGTAGCTGTGCAGTTCGGACGGTGCATTGGCCAGGTAGCCGCTGAGCATGGCCGCCGCCGCCAGCATCGCCATGATCGTCGCGGAGCGCGCGTCAAGCCGCCGCGGGGGTGCCCAGACGGGCTGGGTGCCGTCGCCGGAACGACCGGTGCGCATGGCGCGCCGTACCGCGAGGTTGATGGCCGGGCCGAACCACGGCACGGCCAACTGCCATTCGACCTTCTCGGTGATCCGGAATCGGGGCGAGGTGCTGGTATCAGCACCGCGTGCATCGCCGCCGTCATCCGACTCGATGTGTACGAGGCGGGAGTAGCTGCTGAACGGCCCGCCCGCCAATCCGAAGCGGTACTCGCCATCGCCATCGATGCGGCCGGCTGGTGCTTCGAGCACGATGTCGTCGCGCGGGCGCAGCAGGTCGTCCACCTCATCGGCGCCTGCGGTGAAGGTGCGCACTTGCCGTGTCACGGCGGCGGGCCTATCACACGCACCGGTCCTGCACCTGCATCGCGATACTGCGGAGCGTCACGAACCTGCTGTCAATGGTGGTATCGCTATGTCGATGGACTTCGCCACCGGCGGCGAGCGCGACACGTTCGTGACGCAGCGCAGCCGCGCGCTCGACGGCGAAGTCAGCATCGGCGGCGCCAAGAACAGCGTGCTCAAGCTGATGGCGGCCTGCCTGCTGGCGGAAGGGCAGCACGTCCTGGCCAACGTGCCGGACATCTCCGACGTGTCGCTCATGTGCGAGCTGCTCGAAGCCATGGGTGTGACGGTGACGCGTGCCGATCATCGGCTGGTCATCGACGTGCCCTCCGAGCTGAACACCGAGGCGCCCTACCACCTGGTGGAGCGCATGCGTGCGTCGATCGTGGTGCTCGGCCCGCTGCTCGGACGCTTCGGAACTGCCCGGGTTGCCCTGCCGGGCGGAGACGACTTCGGGCCACGACCGATCGACATGCACTTGCGGGCACTCGAGAGCCTGGGCGCGACGTTCAGCACGGCTCACGGCGACATCTCGGGAACCGCAGAGTTGCTGAGGGGAACCGAGGTTGTGCTCGAGTACCCCTCGGTCGGAGCGACTGAGAACGTGCTGATGGCCGCGGTGCGAGCCAAAGGCCGCACGCGCATTGTGAATCCCGCGCGAGAACCCGAGATCGGCGATCTCATCGAGTTCCTCAACCAGATGGGTGCGCGAGTCGGCTGGTCAGGGGATCGCTTGGCAGTCGACGGCGTGGAACGGTTGGCGCCTGCCCCCTCCGGCGACGGCTACCGGGTGATTCCCGACCGCATCGAGGCGGCCACGTTCCTCGCGGCGGTCGGCATGTGCGGCGGGTCGGTGTTCCTGCGCCATGCGGTGGCCGAGCACATGACAATGCTCATCCGCAAGCTCACCGAGATGGGAATGCACATCGTCATCGAGGAAGAGGGACTGCGGGCGACCGTGACTCAACGGCTGGCGTCGGCCGACATCTCCACATTGCCGTTCCCGGGTTTGGCGACCGACTACAAGCCGTTTCTGGTGTCGATGCTCACGACGGCTTCCGGCGTGGGAATCGTCACCGAGAACATCTTCACGGGCCGGTTCCGCTACATCGACGAGCTGCGGCGCATGGGCGCCGACATCCGCACCGAGGGCCACCACGCTGTGGTGCGCGGGGTAGAGCGGCTGTCGGGGGCACCGGTGCGTGCGCACGACATCCGCGCAGGCGCCGCGCTGGTGGTGGCGGGCCTCGCCGCTGCGGGCGAGACAGAGGTTGTCGGCGCGGTCCATGTCGACCGCGGCTACGAGAACTTGGCCGGCAAGCTCGCCGGTCTCGGTGCCACCATCACGCGTCGCTGAGACGTGCTGCGCCCGCTCGGCATCGCTACCGTCGGCGCGCCGATGACATCACCCGACCATCCGCTCACTGCTGATGTTGCAGAGCTCCTGGAAGCTGCGCGCTCGGGCCAGCGCCGTGCGTTGGCGCGGGTGATGTCGTTGGTCGAACGTGGCGGTTCGCAGGCGCGTGCGCTGGGCGCGCTCACGTTCGCCCAGTCAGGCAGCGCTCACACGGTCGGCATCACCGGTGCGCCCGGGGCCGGCAAGTCGACGCTCAACTCAGCCGTTGTCGGCGTGGCACGCGAGCGGGGCGAGCGGCTGGCGGTCTTGGCGATTGACCCGTCGTCGCCGTTCAGCGGCGGCGCAATCCTGGGCGACCGCGTGCGCATGTCCGACCACACCTTCGACGAAAACGTCTACATCCGCTCGATGGCGACGCGTGGCCACTTGGGCGGCCTCACCTTGGCGACACCGCTCGCGGTACGAGTGCTGGACGCACTGGGTTGGCCCTGGGTGGTGATCGAGACGGTCGGCGTCGGCCAGATCGAGACGGAGATCGTGGGCGCGGCAGATACCACCGTCGTCGTGGTGAACCCCGGTTGGGGCGATTCGGTGCAGGCCAACAAGGCGGGTCTCATGGAGATCGCCGACATCTTCGTGGTGAACAAGGCCGATCGGCCCGGCACATCGGAAACGTGCCGGGACATCCGCCAGATGCTGGATCTGTCCGCGCCCGGCGATTGGGACCCGCCGATCCTGACCTCGGTGGGCACCACCGGCGAGGGCGCCGCGGAGTTGTGGGATGCCATCTGTGCGCACCGCGACCACTGCACGGTCTCGGGCGAGCTTGAGTCTCGCCGCGCGGCCAGGGTGCAGACCGAGCTTGATGAAGTCTTGCGGGCCACTATTGCCGAACGCGTAGCAACCCTCACCGAAGGGCCTGCGGCGGAGCGCCTGCGCCAGCAGCTCGCCCGCCGAGAGCTCGATCCCTACGCCGCCGCCGAGATGCTCCTCGACCAGGACCGCTGAAACTCGGTCGACCGATTGCGGCAGATGGTTTCCTGACTCTGGCAAGTCAGGACGACTCAGGCGAACTCGTCAGTCGAGTTCGCCGCGGGCGAGCGCGAAGACCGCCTCGCGCTCGTTGGGATGCAGGTTGCGGTCGAGGAGCCGCAGGTCGGCTGCCGCGCGCAAGTGCGAGAGAATCGCGTCGGCGCCGAACTCCTTGAGAAAGGCTCGGGCGAACCGCGTGCGAAACGCGTTGATGACCGCCCGGGCCGCAGCGTGGTTGTCGGGCGCGGCAGTGCGCAGCCGGACGTAGGTGGAGGCCGCGTCGAAGGCGGCGTCGCCGGCTGCTGCGTTCGACCAGTCGATGACGACGGGGCCGTCGGGCGTGAGCTTGACGTTGTCGGGCTGCAGGTCGAGATGCACCACCGAGCTGCCGCCAGAGACCTTGACCCAATGGCCGGCGGCAGGCACGTCGCCGAGAAGCCGGTGCAGCCGTGCCAGACCCTTGACGTGGCGCGTCAGGAGCCACGGCTTGGCCGCCAGCTCGTCGAGCATTGTCGGGCCGGTCAGACGCTCCATTACCACCGAGTGGTTGTCGGGCTGCTCGATGACCTCCGGTGCAGGAAATCCATGGGCCCGCACGTGACGCATCGCCTCGGCCTCATGGCTCAGGTCTCTGCCGCGCAGGCTCATGCGAATGATGTGCGGGCCGTAGGCGCGCATCTCCGAGTCGCGGCCCATCCCGAGCAGCGGTCCGGGCTCGTGACCGGTCGGTCCCTGCTGACGTTCGAGCATCCGTGCGCGCAGGTTCCGCAGGTTCTTGCGCCAGACGCGTTCAAGCACCAGCGAGGCAGGTTGCTGGCCCATCCGCGAGCCGAAGTACCACGGCAGCGTCAGATCCTCGCTCCAGGTGAAGCGGGTGCCGTCTTCGATGGGTTCGAGCGCGAAGCGGCCAGTGCCTGTCACTGCACCTTGATGGGCAATGCCGAGCGTCTTCGGCGGGTCCCATTCGGTGACCTCGATCTTGTCCGTGGTCTTCATCGGGCCGATCTTGGTGACGCAGTCGAACGTCGTGCCGACACCTTCGGTTTGGGCAGACGTGAAGTGGATCGACTGAGCGTCAGCCATCCACTCGACGTTGCTCGCGAGGTCTGCGACGTAATCCCAGACTTCCTGCGGCGATGCCGGAATGTCGATGGAGACCTCGATGCCCATGGGGGTGATTGCCTTGTCGATGCCTGCTTGCACGCGAATCGCGTCTCGAATCGCTGGTGCACTGCGTCACGCCGACGCTCGTTTCCAGCGACCGGCAAGTGTTGCACCAAGACCGGGCGATGTCACCCCGCGGCCGTCGCGTCGCCGACGTCGGGTTTCGATGACGCAGGCGAGGGTGCCGATCCGGAGTTCGCATCTGCCAGTCTCGCTGCGATGAGTTCGGCCAGCTCCCGGTACAGGGGCGCAGCCGGCGAGCGACGCCGCCAAACAAGCGCCAGCTGTCGCTTTGCCGTGACATCGCTGAACGGCCGCACCACGATTCCGGTGCCTCGCCGGGCCTCGATGGGGGCGGCGCTCGCGGGCAGCAGTGTCACGCCCATCCCCGCGGCCACCATCTGGCAGATCGTCGCCAGGCTCGTGCCGCCCTTGCTCACCTCGCGGGCGCCCACGCTCCGGCACACCTTGAGCACCTGGCATCGCAGGCAGTGGCCGTCCTCGAGCAGCAGCACGGTCTCGCCGGCGAGGTCATCGATTGCCACTGAGGGCTGGCGGGCCAGTCGATGCTGGGGCGCCATTGCCAGCAGGAGCGGGTCTTCGAGGATGATCGTGTGCGCGAGGTCATCGTGCGCCTCAGGTTCCGCCATCAGACCCAGATCAAGCTGTGCTGCGGCCAGTGCCTCGACCAGCGCAGAGGCCCTGAGCTCGTCAAGGCACAGCAGCACCTCTGGATGTCGCTCGTTGATCACCGCAAGCATGCGGGCAAGCAAGTAGGGCGCCGCCGTCGGAATGGCTGCGATTCGCAATGGTCCGCCGAGACCGTCCGTGCTGCTGCGGCCCCATTCGAGCATCTCGTCGGTGTCACGCAGCACCGCTCGTGCGCGTTCCGCGAGTTCGCGGCCTGCAGGCGTCACGACGATGCCACGGCCCACGCGCTCGGTAATGGTGACGCCCAGATGGCGCTCAAGCTGCCGGATCTGCGTGCTGAGCGTTGGCTGGGAGACGAAGCATGCTGCTGCCGCGCGCCCGATGTGCCCATGGGCGTCGAGGGCCACCAGATACTCCAGCTGGCGTATCGTCGGCCTGCCTACGGCGACGTTGGTACGTGTGCTCACGGAGCGTTCACGCAACCTTCATGGGTCATCGCTGGGGGAAACTGCCAGCTCACCGATGCAGAGATGTTCATGAAGCTCTTTCTCTCGGGCGGCATTCGGCAGTTGCACATGTCCTCGTGTGCGATCTGTCCCCACTTGCATTTTCGCCTGACTCCGCTTGCACGTGGTCGCGCGAACGTGAAGAAATCAATCGTTTGTGCCTAAGGAGTCGCATAGGCCGAGTCCATGAATCGCTGGCTTGAGCAACGTCGCATTCACTCCGGCGGGCGGCTGGTCGAGGACCACACCCGTAGCCTCGCGGCATGAGCGCGGTGCAGAACCAGCCGGCCAAGCATCGGCAGGCCCAGCGTGATCAATCCCAGCGTCCCGCGTATCTCGACTGCGCTGCGTCGACGCCGATGCGGCCGTGCGCCATCGAGGCCATGACGCCGTTCTTCGAGAACCAGTTCGCCAATCCCTCGGGCGCGCACCGCATGGCGCGCAGGTCGCGGGCAGCCATCGATGACGCGCGTGAGATCGTCGCTGGGTCGCTCGGCTTCGACCCGCACGGCGTCGTGTTCACCAGCGGCGGGACTGAAGCAGACAATCTCGCCGTGCACGGCGTCACCTCCGCAACAGGCATGACGGCGCTGTGCCCAGCGACCGAACACCACGCGGTGCTGCACCCCGTCGAAGCGGTCGGCGGCCGGTACGTGCAGGTCGATGCCGGCGGCGACGTCGACCTCGACCACCTGGCCGCACAGTTGGCGCCCGACGCGGGCCCGCCTGTGGGGTTGGTATCGGTGATGCTGGTCAACAACGAGTCGGGCATCATTGCCGATCTTGAGGCCGTGGCCAACGTGGTAAGACGCCATGCCCCCGAGGCGCTGCTGCACACCGATGCTGTGCAAGGCGTCAACTGGGTCGATATTGCCGAGGCAGCGCATCCGGTAGATCTGCTGTCGTTGAGCGGCCACAAGTTCGGTGGGCCGAAGGGCGTGGGCGTGCTTGCGATCCGGCCTGACGTGACGCTGTCGGCGCAGCAGCTCGGCGGCGGGCAGGAGGCCGATCGGCGCAGCGGCACGCACAACACCGCGGGGATCGCCGCGCTCGGCGCCGCGCTCGGCGAGCTGCACGAGACTCGCAGCGAGGACATCTGCCGGATCAGGGACTTGGCGGACCGGCTGGCCGATGGCCTGCTGGCGGCGATTGACGGGTGCACCGAGACGGTCGCGCGGTCTCGGCGAGCCGCGGGCATCTGCCAGATGCTCATTGACGGCATCGAGACCGAGGCGCTGCTGGTGCTGCTCGACCGCTTCGATGTGATGGCCTCCGCGGCGGCCTCGTGCGCGTCGGGTGCCATGGAGCCGAGCCATGTGCTCGCAGCCATGGGGGTTGAGCGCCATGCTGCAGCCGGCTCGCTCCGCCTGTCGCTGGGCTGGTGCACCGAGCCATGGGAGATTGAGCGAGCCATCGACGCCATCCCCCGGTGCGTGGAACAGCTGCGATGACTCTCGAGCGGCACGGTGCCGCTGCGGGGAGCTCTGAGCGGCACGGCGCCGCTGCAGGGCGCAGGGTGCTCGTTGCGATGTCGGGCGGCGTCGACAGCTCGGTCGCTGCGGCCCTGTGCTTGCGCGCGGGGCACGAAGTAGTGGGCGCCACCCTGAAGCTGTGGGGCGGTCCCCAAGACCAAGGCTGCTGCGCAGTCTCGGATGTGGACGATGCCCGCAGGGTGTGCCAGCAGCTCGGCATCGACCATTTCGTCTTCAACTATGCGGCCGAGTTTGAGCGCGACATCGTCGAGCCGTACGTAGCCGCACACCGGCGGGGTCTCACGCCCAACCCGTGCATCGCCTGCAACCGGCACGTCAAGTTCGACGTGCTCTTGGACCGGGCCCGCCGCTTGGGCTTCGATCGTCTGGTCACGGGTCATCACGTTCGCATCAGCTCGCACTGTGGCAGGCGACGGCTGCAGCGCGGTACCGACAGTGCAAAGGACCAGTCGTACGTGCTGTACATGCTCTCCGAGGCCGACTTGGCGGACCTGTGGTTTCCGGTCGGCGACTACCGCAAGGACGAACTGCGCGAGCTCGCTGCCGATCTCGGCCTGCGCACGGCGGACAAGGCCGAGAGCCAGGATGTCTGCTTCATCACCGCCGACGCGGGCAGGGAGCGCTTCCTGGCTGAGCGCATCGACCTGCATCCGGCGGAGCTGGTCGACACTGCCGGCCGGTACGTGGGCGCGGCACCGGCGGTAGAGCTGGTGACGGTGGGTCAACGCAAGGGCCTAGACCTCGGCGGTGCACCGCAGCGGCGCTACGCCATCGACGTCGACGTCGCCGCTCGTCGTGTCACTGTCGGCGAGGCCTCCGAGCTGTCGGCACCGGGCGTACGGCTGGTCGATCATCGCTGGGCCGGCGACACCGTCGAAGGCGACGTCCTAGCCCAGACGAGCGCCCACGGTCCGGCGTTGTCGGCGCATCTCGATGCCGGGGGCCAATTGCGTTGGGTGGAGCCCCAGCGCCGCGTCGCGGCCGGCCAGGCTGTCGTCTTCTATGAGGGTGACGAGGTGCTCGGCGGCGCGACCGCTGCCGGACATCTCACATGAGCCGCGACGAGTCCGCTGACGGCCAGCCGCGCGTGCCCTGGGCACTGCGCAAAGGCGTCTCCACGACCATCACGCTCGGTGCGCTCGTTGCTGCTGCAGCCGTCGTTCTGGCAGTGTGGCTGACCCGCGGAGGCGAGCCCGCACCGGCCTACCCGAGCGGCTTGCAGGCTGTCACCCCGGTGCCCGGCGCGAACGTGCCGCACCAGAGTCCCATCGGCGCTCGGCTCGAAGCCGGTTGGAAACTGACGCTCGTCATCAACGGCACCACCATTCCTGCCAGTCAGCTCGACGCAGGCACCGTCCAGCTGGGCGAGTACTTCTATTCGCCGGGCGACGGCAAGGTCATCGAGAAGCTGCGCAGCGGGCGGTCGTGCGCTCGCCTCGTCGCAACCCCCACCATCGACATCGAAGCGGCCGACTTCACCTACGAATGGTGCTTCACCACGTTCTAAGGCTCCGAGCCATCGACCGTTCCCGCAGCGAGCAGGGTGCGCAGGCCGTAGTCGTCGAGGACTGGGACGCCGAATTCGGCGGCCTTGTCGAGCTTGGCCTGCCCGGCACCTGCTCCGGCGATGAGTGCGAAGGTGCTCTTGTTGACGCTGCCCGGGCTCTTGCCGCCTCGTGCCTTGATGGCGGCTTTGGCCTCATCGCGGCTGAGGTGCCAACCGTCGAGATTGCCCGTCACCACGACGGACTTGCCAGCGAGCACCTGCGGCGCGTCGAGTTCGCCGTCGACTCGGTCGAAGCGCACCTGCGCATCCCGCAGGCGCTGGACCAGAGCGGCGTTGTCGACGTCGTCGAAATAGCTGCGGACGCTCGCGGCAATGATGGGTCCGATGCCGTCGATGGCCGCGAGCTGCTCATCGCCGGCCGTCATCACGTCATCCAGTGAGCCGAATCGTCGCGCCAACAGTTCCGATGCCGTTGGACCGAGGTGTTCGATGCCGAGGCCGATGAGCAACCGGGCCAGTGGCGAGTCTCGAGCGGCGTTGATCTCGGCTACAAGACTGTTGGCCGACTTCTCGGCGAATCCCTCGAGTCCGATGAGGTCATCGGCGCTCAAGCCGAAGAGGTCGGCCGGATCGGTGACGAGGCCTCGCTCGTAGAGCGTCACGACGGTCTGTTCGCCGAGACCTTCGATGTCGAGCGCACCGCGGCCCACGAAGTGCCCGATGCCTTGGATCACCCGATCTCGGCAGGCGCGGTTGCGGCAGTACGTGTTGGCGTCGCCCTCGCTGCGCTTCAACGGGCTGCCGCATGACGGACATCTCTCGGGGAACTTCCACGGTTCGGAGCCAACAGGGCGCTCGGCGAGCACGGGGCCGACCACCTCGGGAATCACATCGCCGGCTTTGCGCACGATCACGGTGTCGCCCGGGCGCACGTCCTTGGCGGCGACCTGATCCTGGTTGTGCAGTGTGGCCAGCGACACCGTCGATCCGCCGACGAAGACGGGCTCCATGTAGGCGAACGGCGTGGCGCGACCGGTGCGCCCGATGGAGACCATGATGCTGCGCAGCTTGGTCGTGCGTTCTTCTGGGGGGAACTTGTAGGCCACCGCCCACCTCGGCGCACGGCTGGTGTAACCCAGCTGTGACCGGAGTTCGAGGTCGGCCACCTTCACCACGACCCCGTCGATCTCGTAGGCGGGCTTGTGGCGGTCGCGCTCCCACTGCCTGCAGAAGTCCTCGACTTCGGCGAGCGTGCCGAAGGTCCGGATTTCGGGGTTTACCGGCATACCGAGCTTGCCTAGGTACGCGAAGACCTCGCCGGCGTCGCTGAGCTTGGGACCGTCGGCCAACCCGCCGACGTCGTAACTCCAGAACGACAGGCCACGCGTCGCGACGATCGAGGGATCCTTCTGGCGCAGGCTGCCCGCAGCCGTGTTCCGCGCATTGGCGTAGTCGGGATGGCGACGCTGCACATCGACCGGCGTGAGCTTGGCCAGCGTTTCGAGCTTCCGCCGCTCGCTCGCAGGCATGTCGTCGGGAGCTTCGGCGATCTGTTGCTTGGCGTCCTCCGCAGCCGCGGCGAGGGCTTGGCGAGCTTCGGCCTGCGACTCGTTCAATTCCCGGAACCTGTCCAGCGGCAGGAAGATCTCGCCGCGCACCTCGATCGCCTCGGGCGCCGGCGACGTCGTGCTCAGTTCCCGGGGGATGTCCGCAATGGTCACGACGTTGGCGGTGACGTCCTCGCCGACACGCCCGTTGCCCCGCGTCGCCGCCTGGACGAGGCGTCCCTGCTCATAGCGAAGCGATACGGCCAGCCCGTCGAACTTGAGCTCGCAGATCAGCTCCGGTTCAGGCAGGCTCACCTCGCTGCCGCTGCCGCTGCCGCTGCCGCTGCCGCTGCCGCTGCCGTCGTCGCTGGCTTCATCGGCGTCTGCGTCGGCGAACAGCGTCGGCTGCGCTGCAGCGAGGCCGCGCATGACACGGCCGTGCCACGCCCGCAGCTCATCGAAGTCCATCGCGTTGTCGAGCGACATCATCGGCCTGGCATGGACGACCTCGCTGAACAGCGCCGACAGCTCGGCGCCGACGCGCTGGCTGGGCGAATTCGGATCTGCGAAGTCGGGGTAGCGCGTCTCGAGTTCGACGAGCTCGCGCTTGCGGGCGTCGTACTCTCCGTCGGGCACCGACGGCGCATCGTCCCGGTGGTACTCCACGTCGTAGCGATTGATAAGACTCGCCAGTTGCCGCATGCGCTTGAGATCACTCTCGGCAGCGGAACTCAGCGCCGCTTCCTGGCGCTCGCCCGTCGAGTTATCGCTTTCGGAGGGCATCGCACTGCTGAGAGTACCGAGGGGCTGTGACTGCTTCGGCAGCAGCAAGACGGAGAATTGCGGTGTCCAGCGGCAAGACTTCGCCTGTGGGAGCAACGCTGCGCGCGCACCCGACCCTGTGGTTGATGCGGCTGTTGTGGCTGGTGATGCCGTGGAGCGTGGGTGCCGCAGCGGCGGATGCGCTCGTCGCCTGCTCGGAAACCTCGGCGCGCATCCTGAGCGCCGAACTCTGGGCTGCATGGGCGTTCGTGCTGACGGCAACCCTGGTGCGCCGGCCATGGGCGCTCACCGTCGTGCGCATTGCCGCGCCTGCCTCGGTCGGCGTGGCCATCGGCGCGGTCGTGGCCGCAGCGGCGTGGGATGCCGACCTCGCTGCCCCGCGTGCCGCGGCAGCCATCGCGGGCGCCGCCATCGCGACCGCCGTTGCGCTGCTGCCCGAGACCGGCAACTCCATGGTCGACGGCCTCAGCTACGGCAACGAGCGGCGCATGCTGCTGCGTACGCCGTTCCTGCTGGCGGTCGCTCCGATCCCGCTGGTGTGGGCGGCCGTGGTCGCGGGCATTGCGGCGCCGGCGGTGCTGTGGGCAATCGAGCAGTGGATCTGGGCCGTCGTTGCCACGGTCACCGGGCTCACCGCGGCCGTGCTGGGCTTCCGCTCCCTGCATCAACTGGCGCGCCGCTGGGTGGTGTTCGTTCCCAACGGACTCGTGTTGCATGACCGCATGGCCACGCGCGAGCCGTTCCTGCTGCGACGGGCCGACATTGCGTCGCTCGGCGCTGCGCCCGCCGACATCGATCTCGCAGCCGACGACCTGGTGGACATCAGCGGCAATGCCCTCGGTCCGGTGTTGCTGGCCGCTTTGAACGGCCAGGTCGAGGTGGTGCCGCGCACCACCGGCACTGCACACGTGCTGTCGGTGTCGCGGGTGCTGTTCAGCCCGACTCGTCCCGGCGAGATGCTGGCAGAAGCCGCCCGGCGACGAATTCCCCGCTGAGGCCGCGCCGGTACCCTGCCGCTGCAATGGGAGAGCCGACCGCAGCGATCAGCACGGACGATGTTGCGCATGTGGCGCGGCTTGCCCGGATCGAGCTCACCTCCGACGAGATCGAGCACTACACGGGCCACTTGGGACGTGTGCTTGAGCATGCCCGCGAGCTGGAAGATCTCGATCTCGACGATGTACCTCCGCTCGCACACCCCTACCCGCTGCGCAACGTGTTCCGTGACGATGCTGCGAGTTCGCCGGTGGATCGCGACGAGGTGCTGTCCCAGGCGCCCGCCGCGTCCGACGGCCAGTTCGAAGTGCCGCCGGTGCTCGGCGAGGAAGCCTGAGCTAGCCGTGTCCTGCTCGGTGGCTGCACGATGACCTTGGCTCACGTCATCGCCTCCGAAGTGCGCGCCGGCACCCGCCGAGCAACGGATGTGCTCGAAGACTTCCTCGGCCGCATCGCGACCCACGACGGCGACGTTCACGCCTTCAACACGGTGACGGCCGAGCAGGCTCGAGCCGCTGCAGCGGCCATCGATGCAGCAGTCGACGAGGGCCGCGACCCCGGACCGCTCGCGGGCGTCCCCGTCGCCTTCAAAGACAACCTGTGCACGCGCGGCGTCGCCACCACCTGCTCATCGCGGATGCTCGAAGGCTGGCAGCCCCCCTACGACGCCACGGTCGTGCAGGCCATGACGGCCGCCGGTGCCGTCATGATCGGCAAGACCAACCTCGATGAGTTCGCGATGGGCAGCTCCACCGAGCACTCGGCCTTCGGCCCCACGCGCAATCCCTACGACCTCGCCCGGGTGCCGGGCGGCTCCAGCGGTGGCTCGGCTGCAGCGGTGGCCGCTGGCTTCGCGCCCTTGGCGCTGGGCTCCGATACCGGCGGCTCGATCCGCCAGCCCGCATCGCTGTGCGGCATCGTGGGCATCAAACCCACCTACGGCCGGGTCAGCCGCTACGGGCTCGTGGCCTTCGCCAGCTCGTTCGATCAGATCGGCCCGTTCGCAACCGACGTCGCCGATGCTGCGCTCGCGCTCGGGGTGATCAGTGGCCACGATCCCGCCGACAGCACGTCGATTCCCGCAGCCGTGCCCGACTTCGCGGCTGCGCTGGCGCGGGGCGTCGAGGGACTGCGAGTGGGTGTCGTCAGCGAGCTGACCGGGAGTCGCAGTGGTGGTGCGAACGGCGGCCCAGCGCTGGGAGATGCAGCAGGCGAGGTGCTCGACGGGATCGATGCGGATGTGACCGAGCGGGTGCTCGAGGCGGCTGATGCGCTGGCCGACGCCGGGGCGACCGTCGGCAGGGTCTCAGTGCCAGCGGTCACCTACGGCCTCACTGCGTATTACCTCATCGCACCGGCCGAGGCCTCGAGCAACTTGGCGCGTTACGACGGCACTCGCTACGGGCTGCGGGTTGAGGGCGCTGACGTCGAGGAGATGAACCGCCTGACTCGCCGGACCGGCTTCGGCGACGAGGTCAAGGCGCGCATCATGCTGGGCACGTTCGCCCTCAGTGCCGGCTACTACGACGCCTACTACGGCAAGGCCCAGCGGGTCCGCATGCTGACCCGGCGAAACTTCGACGCTGCCTACGCCGATTTCGACGTGCTGCTGTCGCCCACCTCGCCCTGCGTGGCATTCCGCTTCGGCGAGCGCGCTGACCCGATGACCATGTATCGGTGCGACACCTGCACCATCCCGTCGAATCTCTCGGGCGACCCGGCCATGTCGGTGCCGTTCGGAACCGGTGCGGAGGATCTGCCGGTGGGCGTGCAGGTCATGGCCCCTGCACTGAAGGAGGAAGCGATGCTGACGGTGGCCGCCGCGCTGGAGCGCGCTGCGCCGCCGCTGCCGAAGCCGCCGATGGTCGGCGTGAGCGGCTCGACAGGGGCAGGAAGCTGATGTCCGCGGGCTGGGAGACCGTGGTCGGGCTCGAAGTCCATGTCGAGCTGGCGACCGACACGAAGCTGTTCTCCGCTGCGCCCAGCCGCTTCGGCGA
This sequence comes from Candidatus Poriferisodalis sp., assembly GCF_965204195.1. Classification (GTDB taxonomy): domain Bacteria; phylum Actinomycetota; class Acidimicrobiia; order Acidimicrobiales; family Poriferisodalaceae; genus Poriferisodalis. The sequence continues at coordinate 2,959,612 of NZ_OZ241975.1, read as the reverse complement.
TGAACCGAACACCAACGTCACGCCGGTCTGCCTGGGTCTGCCCGGCTCGCTGCCCGTGCTGAACCGCCGCGCCGTCGAACTGGCCATGGCGGTGGGCCTCGCGCTCAACTGCGAGATCCGGCCGTCGGTGTTTCACCGCAAGAACTACTTCTACCCCGACATGCCGAAGGACTACCAAGTCAGCCAGTACGACCAGCCGATCTGCTCCGACGGCTGGCTCGACGTGCCGGGTGGCAGCCGTGTCGGGATCGAGCGGGCGCACCTGGAAGAGGACGCCGGCAAGACGACGCACCTGGGAGGCACGGACGGTCGTATTCACGGTGCCGTCGGCGCGCTCGTCGACTACAACCGAGCGGGCACGCCGCTGCTGGAGATCGTCTCGCGGCCCGACATCGCCTCGGCAGCCGAGGCCAGCGCCTACGTCGAGGAGCTGCGGACGATCCTGCTGACGCTCGGCGCATCCGACGCTCGTCTGGAAGAGGGCTCCATGCGCGTCGACGCGAACATCAGCGTGCGGCCCGCGGGCTCGGGCGAGCTGCGCACCCGTTGCGAGGTCAAGAACCTGAACTCGCTGCGGTCGCTGCGGAACGCCATCGACTACGAGGCCCAGCGCCACATCGAGCTGTACGCCGCTGGCGAAGCCCCCGTCCAGGAAACCCGTCACTGGTCCGAAGACGGGCGCACGCACTCGCTGCGCTCCAAGGAAGAGGCCGACGACTACAGGTACTTCCCCGAGCCCGACCTCGTGCCGCTGGTGCCCGACGACGAGTGGATCGCCGAGGTCCGCGCTGCCATGCCCGAACTGCCCGCATCCCAGCGGGCACGCCTGCACGAATGCGGCGCCGAGCCCGACGATGCCCAGGTCATCGTGGGCCGCGGCCTGGCACCGGTGGTGCTGGGGGCGGTCGAGGCGGGAGCTGATGCCAAGCGCACCGTGACCCATGCCGTGCAGAACCTGGCGCTCGACGGAGCCGAACTGCTTGGCTCCGACCATCTGTCCTCGCTGGTCCAGATGGAGACGTCAGGACAACTCACTGCGACGCAGGCCAAGACGGTGCTGGGGATCATGTGCGAGCGAGCCGCCGCCGGCACCGCCGATCCTGCTGCGATCGCCGCGGAACTGGGCTTCGAAGCCATGGCCGCCGACGAGCTCGAAGCACTGGTCGATCAGGTCATCGCGGACAACCCCGAAGCGTGGGAGAAATTCTGCGCCGGTGAGGCCAAGGTGGCCGGTGTGTTCGTGGGAGCGGTGATGAAGGCCACCCGCGGCCAAGCCGACGGCCAAGCCGTCACCCGGCTGCTCGCGCAGCGACGCGACGCCTGAGCGCCGCCGAACAGCCGCGGCGCTCAGTCCTCGCCGGTGCGCAGCCAGGCGTCGCCTCGGAAGCGGATCCACTGCGGCGCGGCGCGGAAGCACATGAACAGGGTGAGCGCGGCCCACAACCAGCCGATGCCCAAGTCCAGGATGCGCATCGCGCCGCCGACGATCGCGAAGCCCGCCGCTGCACCGGCCATCGCCCACGCCAGAAAGCCCAGGTCGCCGGCGCCGATGAAGATGCCGTCGAAGGCGAACGCGGCGGCATTGACAGGCTGCGCGACGGCCACGAACAGCAGGATGAAGCCACTGAGCGCGACGACAGCAGGGTCGTTGCTGAAGATCGATGCCAGCGGCCCGCGCAGCAGCACGAGTGCCAGCCCGAACACTGCGCTGAGCTGGATGCTCATGCCGATCATGCGGACGCTGGCCGCGCGAGCCACCTCTGGCCGGCTGGCGCCGAGTTCCTTGGCGACCATGGCCTGACCCGCAATCGCCACTGCGTCGAGGGCGAGCGAGAAGAACGACCAGATCTGCACGCCGATCTCGTGCGATGCCACCTCGGTGGTGCCGATGCGGGCCGCGAACACGGCAGCCAGCACGAACGCTCCCCGCAGCGATGCCGTGCGCACGAACATCTGGGCGCCGACACGGGCGTAACGCCACGCTGCGGCAGCAACCAGCCGCAGCCGCGCGCCGACCGCTCGAACGTGGCGATGGACAGCGACAGCGAAGGCCACGGCGGCACCCCACTGGGCGATGACCGTTGACCATGCCGCGCCGGCGATGCCCATGTCGAGCTCGAACACCAGCACCAGTTCGATCAGCAAGTTCCCTGCGGCTGAAGCGACGGCGATCACGAGGGGGGTGACAGTGTCCTGGGTGCCCCGCAGGTAGCCCGTGGCCGCCATGCCCGCCAGCAACGCGGTAAAGCCGATGAGGCTGATCCTCAGGTACGTGAGCGCGTGATCAGCGACTTCGGGGGTCGGGTCGAACACGCCGACGAGAGAGCCCGAGCCGGCCCACATGCCCAGGCTGAACACCACGCCCAACCCGATCGACAGCCACATGCCGGCGATGCCCTGTTCGGCTGCTCGACGCAGCGATCCGGCGCCCACCAGCCGGCCGACGAGGCCGGTTGTGCCGTAGGCGAGGAAGATCAGAATTGCGTGAGCACTGAGCAGGATGGCGGAGGCGATCGCAAGACCGGCGAGTTCGGGCGTGCCGAGTCTCCCGACGATCGCCCTGTCGGTGAGCACATACAACGGCTCGGCGATCAGCGCGCCGAACGCCGGCACTGCGAGCAGCAGGATCTCACGGTCGTAGACCGTGCGTCGAAACACGGCTACATCCCCGACACGGTCGATGCAGCGTGCGTCATCCGGCGAGGCGCCACACGCCGGTCTCGATGTCGATCACATACAGCTCGCCAGCAGCGTCCACGCCGAAGCCGACGGGTCGGGGTGTGCTGACGCCGAGACTCCACACCTCGTCCGGCTCGGTGCCCGGCTGCACGGCGACTGCGTAAATGTCGCCCCCGCAGAGATCGGCGAACACGTATCGACCGGTCAGCCAGTCCAGCTCGCTGCCGCGGTAGACGTGCCCGCCGATGACCGCGCAGAGGCCGCGCCCGTGCCGGTATTCGAAGTCGGGTTCGCGGTGGTTGTCGAGTTCGGTGCCGACGAAGCGACGGCTGCCTTCATAGGAGTTCCAGCCCAGGTTGGCCCCGGCCTCGTCGAGCCCGAGGACGGTCACCTCCTCCATGCACTGCTGGCCGACATCTGCGACCCACAACGTGCCGGTGACCGCGTCGAGGGAGATCTGGAACGGGTTGCGGGCGCCGTATGCCCAGATCCGCGGGTCGCTGGCGGTACCGAGATCCGGATTGCCCGGTGCCGGCACCAGCCGCCAGTCGCCTGCGTCGGTGCTGCCGCTGTCGTCGACGGCGAAACGCAGGATCGCGCCGAGGGGCGTCGTGAGGTTCTGACCGTGGTGATGCGGGTCGCCGAGGCCGCCGCCGTCGCCGAACGACACATACAGCAGCCCGTCAGGTCCGAATACCAGGGCGCCGCCGTTGTGCTGAGCGTTGGTCTGCTTCACCTCCAGCACATCGGCGTAGCGGCTCTCCAGCGTGCTTCGATCGGCTCTCGGCGTGAGCACGGTGAGCACGCTGGACCCGTGCCGGTCGGTGCGGTTGATCCACAGCCGCCCGTCGGGGCCCAGCGTCATGCCCACCAGGCCTTGGTCGTGCTCGGCCGCCGTGTTTGAGGAGAAATCGGCAACGGGTTCCCCGCTGATGATCGCACCGAAGTCGCGGCCGGCCTGCGCTGCGAAGTTGGGAGCAAATCGCCAGACGCGTCCCCGGCGATCGCCCACGAATCCGCCGCCTGCTGCACCGGCACTGTCGAAGACCATCACCGTCGCCTCAGCCAGATCGATATACGGCACCAGGGTCAGGGAACGCCCGGGCGCCACCTCACCCAGCGGTGTCGCACCCAACTCGGTCAGACCCTGCGGACAGGGTGTGTTTGATGCGATGTACTCGGGCGTCTGCGTCAGTGGCAAGGTGGTCGCAGGCTCGCTTGTCGCGGCGCTGCCCTCGCCGCCTGGGCTGCTGACGGCGGGGCCGGTGCCGTCGCCGATGCCGATGTCTGAACATCCCATCGCCATCGCCCCCGCGGCAACGGCCACGGTGCAGGTAGCGATGCTGAACAGCCGTCCACCCCGCACCCGGCCAATGTACGCCTAGCTACCGCTGTCACAGCAGGCGCAGGTTCTGGTGCCGCGCAGGCACCCGTCAGGTTGTGGCTGCCCGAACGGCCCGACAGAATGTGCCGGTGAGCGCGTCAGCACGCCGAACCGGCTGCCCGGCCGAGCCTGCGAGGCGCGGCGCGACAGGAGGGGTACTCATCTAGGCGAGCCGTTTCGTCCGCGCTCGCCCTGCCTCCCGCTCGGGGGGCTTTTTTGTTTCAGGAGAATCTTCATGGAGCTCACAGGCGCTCAGGCACTGATGCGAAGCCTGGAGATGAGCGGCGTCGAAGTCATGTTCGGCCTGCCCGGCGGGGCAATCCTCCCGGTCTACGACCCCGTGCTCGACTCACCGATCCGCCACGTCCTCGTGCGCCATGAACAAGGCGCAGGCCACATGGCGCAGGGCTACGCGCACGTCACGGGCAAGCCAGGCGTGGCAATGGTCACGAGCGGGCCCGCTGCCACGAACATCGTGACGCCGCTGTGCGACGCCTTCATGGACTCGATCCCGATGGTCGTCGTGACCGGCCAAGTCGCGATGTCGGCGATCGGCTCGGATGCTTTTCAGGAGTGCGACACCACCGGCATCACCATGGCGGTCACCAAGCACAACTACCTCGTGACCGACCCGGCCGACATCCCGCGCATCGTGGCTGAGGCCTTTCACATCGCCACGACGGGGCGTCCGGGCCCAGTGCTGATCGACCTGCCCAAGGACGTCAGCAACGCGACGATGGACTGGTACTGGCCAGACAGCGTCGACCTGCCCGGCTACCGGCCCCGCCGCGAGATCGACCCGGCCGCCATTGCCGAAGCTGCCCAGCTCATCCGCACGGCTGAGCGTCCCGTCATCTACGCCGGCGGGGGACTGCTGAAGGCCCGAGCGGCCGAAGCGCTGCGGGAGCTCGCCGAGATGTGCGACATCCACGTGGTGACGACTTTGATGGCGCGCGGCGTGTTCCCCGACCGTCACCGGCTGTGCCTCGGCATGCCCGGCATGCATGGCAACTACACCGCAGTGACAGCGATGCAGCAGGCCGACCTGCTGATCAACCTCGGAGCGCGCTTCGATGACCGGGTCACAGGCAACCCCGCGCACTTCGCCCCGGGTGCCAAGGTCATTCACGTCGATATCGACCCGGCCGAGCACGGCAAGGTGCGGGTGCCCGATGTGCCGATCGCCGGAGATGCCAAGGTGGCGATCGAGGCGATGATCGAAGCGCTGCGCCCCAGCGACGGCAGCGCCGTCACCGATGCGATGGCGGATCGATCTGTGTGGAAATCGACTGTCTCCGGCTGGCAGGAGCAGTACCCCCTGAGCTATGACCAGCCGTCGAGCGGCCACCCGCTCAAGCCGCAGTACGTGGTGGAGCAGCTGCGTGATCACACTCCTGACGACACGATCGTCGTGGCGGGCGTGGGCCAGCACCAGATGTGGGCCAGCCAGTTCTGGCAGTTCGACCACCCCTACACCTGGGTGAACTCAGGCGGTCTGGGGACCATGGGGTTCGCCGTGCCTGCGGCCATCGGGGCCAAGGTGGGCCGGCCGGATCGAACGGTGTGGGCCATCGACGGCGACGGCTGCTTCCAGATGACCGCGCAGGAGCTGATCTCCGCCAGCGCCGAGAACATCCCCGTGAAGGTGGGCATCCTCAACAACGCCTACTTGGGCATGGTGCGCCAGTGGCAGGAGCTCTTCTACGCCGAGCGCTACAGCGAGGTGTATCTCAGCGCCGACCACCCCGATTACGTCGGCTGGGCCGAGGCGATGGGCTGCGTCGGCATCCGGGTGGAATCAGCGGAGGAAGTCGTCCCTGCCATCACCAAGGCGAACGCTGTCAACGACCGTCCGGTGGTGATCGACTTCCGCGTCGACACCGAGGAGAAGGTGTACCCGATGGTGCCGGCCGGAGGTTCCAACGACGACATCATCCTCGGTCCCGAGGGCGACGCCGACGCGGCCTTGAAGGGCAGCGCGCCGTCGTGAGCGGCGCGCAATGCAGTAGTGCCGTCGTGAGCGGCGCGCAATGCGGCAGGCCGTCGTGAGCGGCGCGCAAGGCACGAACCTGTCCCCTGAGGAATCTGCGGTGGTGAGCCTGCCGCAGGAACCCGACCTGCACATCTTTGCGGCCATCGTGGAGAACAAGTTCGGCGTTCTTGCGCGGATTGCAGGGCTGTTCAGCCGGCGTGGCTTCAACATCTTCTCGCTGGCAGTGGCCCCGACGGCCGATCCGTCCTACAGCCGCATCACGATCGTGGTCGATGTTCACAACACTGACGTCAACCAGATAGCGAAGCAGCTCGACAAGCTCGTCAACGTCATCAACATCAGCGAGCTGCACCCGTCCGATTCGCTCGAGCGCGAGCTGATGCTCGCCCGCGTCGGTGCCGCCGACCTCGAAGCCGTCACCGATGTGATCTCCGAGTACGGCGGGGAAGTGCTCGATCACGCCGATGGCGAGGCCATTGTGAGCGTGAGCGCCCATCCAGACCGGCTCGACCGGTGCGAGCGCCAACTGCGTCCGTTCGGCCTGCATGTGCTGCAGCGCACGGGCCGCATTGCGCTGCGGGCGCTCGATGCCGATGAGCCCGCCGTCGGCATGACCACCTGAGGCTGGCAGACTCCCGCCAACGCTGACTCGGAGAGGAACTACACGAATGCCCGCGACCATCTATTACGAAGAAGACGCAGACCTCAGCCAGCTCGCTGGCCGCACGGTGGCGGTGATGGGCTACGGCTCCCAAGGCCACGCCCACGCCCTGAACTTGCGCGACAGCGGCGTGGATGTCGTTGTGGGGCTGCGGGAAGGCTCGTCGTCGCGTGCCAAGGCCGAGGCCGAGGGCCTGCGCGTCGCCGATGTCGCAGGCGCCGCCGCTGAGGCCGACATCATCATGATGGCGCTGCCCGATACCGACCAGGCCGCCATCTACGAGGATTCGATCGCGCCGAACCTGCAGCCGGGCAATGCGGTTGCCTTCTCGCATGGCTTCAACATCCACTTCGGCCAGATCAGCCCGCCTGATGAGGTCGATGTGTGGATGATCGCCCCCAAGGGACCGGGTCACAACGTCCGGCGCACCTACGTGGAGGGCGGCGGCGTTCCGGCGCTCGTGGCGATTCACCAGGACGCCAGCGGGCAGGCGCTGGCCGACGCGCTGGCTTATGCAAAGGGCATCGGCGGCACACGGGGCGGCGTGCTCACCACCACGTTCGCCGAGGAAACCGAGACCGACCTGTTCGGCGAGCAGGTGGTGCTCTGCGGCGGCCTCACCGAGCTGATCCGGGCTGGCTACGAGACCTTGGTGGAGGCCGGCTACCAGCCCGAGTCGGCCTACTTCGAGACGCTGCACGAGGTGAAGCTGATCGTCGACTTCATCTACGAGGCCGGCATCTCGGGCATGCGCTACTCCATCTCGACAACAGCCGAGTACGGCGACATGACTCGTGGCGCACGCATCATCACCGACGAGACGCGGGCGGAGATGAAGCGCATCCTGGCGGAGATCCAGGACGGCACCTTCGCCCGGGAGTGGATCGACGAGAACCGCAACGGGCTGCCCAACTACCGCCGGATGGTCGAGGAAGGCAAGCAGCACCCCATCGAGCAGGTCGGTGCGGAGCTGCGGGCGATGATGCCGTGGATCACCGCGGGCCGCCAGGACGTCACCGCAGCATCAGGCGGCGCCGTTTCCTGAACCTCCGGGACACGGTGGCAGAATCGGGGTGTGGTCGACGTTGTCGTGACGCCGGTGCGGGTGCCCACTGCGGGTGACCTGCTCGTGGCGACGCCACGCTTGGTGGATCCCAACTTCGATCGCACGGTCGTGTTCGTGATCGAGCACCAGGAAGCGGGCACCCTGGGCGTGGTCATCAATCGAGCGTCGGACATCTCGTGCGCGGCGGCGGTTCCGCGCTGGGCGTCGCGTTTTGCGACCGAAGCTGCAGTTGGGCTCGGCGGTCCCGTGGAGCCTCAGGGCCTGCTTGCGCTCGGGGCCACATCAGATCCGTCCGCGGGCCAATTGCCGTCGCCCTCGGATTCCAGCGGTGGGTCCGCTGATGCCGACGGCGTCTGGCGCACGGTCAATGGGACCGTCGGATTGGTCGACCTCACCGCCGATCCGTCTGAACTCGATGCTGAAGTCACTGCCGTCCGGATCTATGGCGGGCACGCCGGATGGGGGCCCGGCCAGCTGCGAGGCGAGCTGCAGGCGGGCTGCTGGTGGGTGTTCGACTCGGCACCTGGCGATCTGACGGCGAATGCAGCGACGCTCTGGCACGACGTGCTGGCGCGCCAATCGCCCCCCGCGCGGTTGCTCGCGAATTACCCCGACGACCCGGCCCACAACTAGCGCTTCGGATCAGCTCGCGGCACCGACGCTGGCCGATGTGCGCCGGGGACTCCCCATTGGAGCGCGCTAGGTTCCACTGGCGTCTGTCGACTGCGTCAACGTCCGCGGAGGTCACTCATGAGCGATTACGGCGAGTCCCCGTCCTACGACGGAGACCGGCGCACTGGCTGGGCTGAACTCGGATCTGGGGAGACCGTCGAGCTGGCGCGCATCGGCGCGCGATTCGGTGCCCGGATTCTCGACATCATCTTCGTCTTTGTCATCTACATGGTCGTGCTCATGATCATGCTCGGCGGATGGGCCCTCTCCGACGAGGACTCGGGGGTCTTCTCCGGCGGGCTGGCCATGGCGACGCTCATCGGCCCGATCGTCTGGTTGGTTTACGAGGGTGTGCAAGTCGCTGTGTCGGGACGAACCTTGGGTAAGCGGATGACCGGCATCAAGATCATCAACGCGGCACATGGCGGAGTGCCTGGCTGGGGCAAGTCAGTCGGCCGGTGTGTGATTCCTGGCCTAATCTCACTGATTCCCCTCGCCGGTCTGCTCTTGGCGATCCTGTGCTACGTGAGCGCGACTTGGGATCGTGTGTATCAGGGTTGGCACGACAAGGCGGCAGGCACCCTCGTCATCAATGCCTGAAGTTCATCCACCGACGCCTTGAGGGAACAGGGGCGCTATTCGATGAGCGAGTACCGAGAACCTCCGCCGTCTGACGGCGGGCGACGCACCGGCTGGGCTGAGCTGCCGGACGGCGGCATCGTCAGGCTTGCTTCTGCAGGGGCCCGCTTCGGTGCGCGGGTGTTAGACGCAGTTCTCCTATTCGCAGTCGACATGGTCATCATCTTGGTGAACGTCGACTGGAGTGCATTCGGTGATGAATTGCAGGAGGAATCGCCCGACTTCACCGGAGTGTTTCCGGGTGCAGGATTCTTCTTGGTCCTCTCTGCTGTCTCGATCGCCTACGAGATCATTCCGGTCGCGTTGTGGGGACGAACCTTGGGCAAGCGCGTGGTGGGCACCAAGGTCGTGAACGCCCAGTCGGGTGAGGTACCCGAATGGGGCAAGGCCATCGCGAGGTGGGCCATTCCGGGCTTGCCTGTGACGATCGCGGGCTTGCCCGCATTTGGCTTCGGAATTTTGTGGATTGGCTGGCTGTGGTGGATCCTGTGTTACGTCAGCCTGACATGGGACCGCGTGTACCAAGGCTGGCACGACAGAGCCGCCGGTACGCTGGTCATCAAGGTCGCGCAAGCGCAGAGATCAACTAAGCAGATCGAAGGGGTTCAACCAGAAATGAACCGCGTGCAACCAGACATGAATGCCCCCTACAGCGGTCTCGCCATAGCGGCGATGGTGTGCGGGATTTGCGGGTTCATCACCTGGGGCATCGCAGGCGTCGTGGGCATTGTCTTGGCAGTCCGTGCGAAGCGGGACACGCAGTTCGGGGGCAAGCGGGGCGAAGGAATGCGCGTCGCAGGGTTAGTTTGCGGCATCGTCTCGGCGAGCATTTTGGCCGGATGCACTGCGCTCGTGGTCGTGGGCGCGGCGGCGGGATCGTGATGGCGCTGCGCTGAGAGTCGCTCCGTCGGCGACTAACTGCTCGCGCCACATCTCGGGAAGAACCTCGGCAAAGCGCGTGGTGGTCAATCCCGGATTTAGCCGCGGCCATCCCGTTCCTCGTGTGGATTGGCTGGCTGTGGTGGATTCTGTGCTATCTCAGCCTGACATGGGATCGCGTGTATCAGCGCTGGCACGACAAGGCCGCGGGCACCCTCGTCATCAAGCCGTGAGCAGCAGATGAGTGACCTCGGCAAGGCGTCTGCCGCGCAGAGCAGATGGCGGACCCGTTCAGTCGGTGTGGGCGACCTCGGGACCGTGCAGCTTGCGGGCCCCGGAACTCGATTGGCTGCACGGGTCCTGGACATTGGGGTCGTGTACACGCTCTGGTTGATCACCCGGGATGTCGTCGGCCTTTACATTGTCGAGCCCAGGGTCAGCTCTGCAGCAGGCAGGTTCTTCGTAGCCCTCGTGGTTCTGCCACTTGTCTTCGTCGGGTATGAGGTTGTCCAATCAGCGTTGTGGGGACAGACCGTGGGAAAGCGGATCGTTGACATTCGAGTGGTGAATGAATCGACGGGCCGCCCCCCGGGATGGGGCAGGTCGTTGATTCGCTGGGCGGTCCCGCTGGTTCCCTTTGCCGTGTTGGCCGTTTTTCTGTCGTTGGCAAGTGAGTTCCTTGCGCTGCTTGCCGCCGTCGCGTCGGTGGCTGTGTGTGACCTGAGCATCACGTGGGACCGGAAGAACCAGGGTTGGCACGACAAGGCTGCAGGCACGTTTGTCGTCAAGACGGGCGTTCTCGTCTCCGAGCGCTGAGGCGAATCAGCTGTCGCCCTGGGGCCGTTCGACTGCGTTGCCAGTTGCGGTATCAGAGTCGCTCGACGATGTAGTCGATGCAGGCGGTTAGGGCCTCGGCGTCGATCGGATCGATCGCAGGGAATGCGGCAATGCGGAGCTGGTTACGGCCCAGCTTCCGGTACCCCTCGGTGTCGATGATGTCGTTGGCTCGCAGCGCTGCCGCGATGTCATCGGCGCTCACGCCGTCGAAGTCGATGGTGCATACGACGGGGGAGCGCATCTGGGGGTCTGCGACGAACGGCGAGGCGAAGTCCCGGGCTGCAGCCCAGTCGTAGATGCTGCTGCTGGAGGCTGCCGAGCGAGAGGCCGCCCAGGCGAGGCCGCCGCCGTCCAGCATCCACTCGGCGGTTTCGAGCGTCAGCAGAATCGTGGCCAGCGCTGGCGTGTTGTAGGTCTGGTCTTGGCGAGAGTTGCGCGCCGCGATGGCCAAGTCCAGCGTGGCGGGCTTGTAGCGGCCGTCGCTGTCGATCCGCTCTATCCGCTCGATCGCGTTCGGTGAGCACAGCGCGATGAACAGTCCGCCATCGGCGGCGAAGGCCTTCTGGGGAGCGAAGTAGTAGCAGTCGACGTCAGCCGGGTCCCACGTCATTGCGCCGGCGGCAGAGGTCGCGTCGACCAGGACCAGCGCGGGCGAGGCGCCTTGCCTGAACGGGCCCAGTTGCGGTTGCGCCAGCGGCATCGCCACCCCGGTGGAAGTCTCGTTGTGGGTCAGCGCATACACGTCGATCCCGGCGTCGGGCTCAGGCGTCGGGTGGCTGCCATAGGGCGCTGTGATCACCACTGGGTCTTCCAGGTGCGGCGCGGCAGCAGTCACAGCAGAGAACTTCTCGGAGAACTCGCCGAAGGCCAGGTGCTGTGCCCGGCGTTCGATCATCGAGAATGCGGCGGCGTCCCAGAAGCCGGTGCTGCCGCCGTTGCCCAGCACCACCTCCCAGCCATCGCCCAGCCCGAACAATTCAGTCATGGCTGCGCGCAACCGGCCCACCACAGATCGCACGCCGGTGCGACGATGCGACGTGCCCATGTAGTCGAGCGCACGAGCTTCCAGCGCTTTCACAGCTTCGGGACGAACCTTGGACGGGCCCGAGCCGAAGCGCCCATCGGCGGGTCGCAGCTCGGCGGGAAGAGAAATCGATGAGGGAGAGGCAGCCATCGGCTGCCACTATTGCGCCCGGGCCAGTCGCCGACAACCACATTTTCACTACAAATCGCCGACGAGATTCATCGGCGACTTCACGCCTGGCTGCGCCGACAGGGTGGTTCCGCGCCTGATGCGGTCGCTGGGCGGCGAGACTGTCGGGCGCTCGCGGCAGCGCGTCGAGCAGACGGGAGACGCTCAATGAGCAATCGAGTATCGACGGCACTGGCGGGCATCGCCCCGTCGGCCACCCTCGCCGTGGACGCGAAGGCCAAGGCGCTGCGGGCGGCGGGCGAGAACGTGATCGGCTTCGGCGCCGGCGAGCCCGACTTCCCGACGCCGGAACACATCGTCGATGCTGCAGCGGCTGCATGCCGCGACACGGCGAACCACCGCTACTCGCCTGCCGGCGGTCTGCCTGCCTTGAAGACAGCGCTGGCTGCCAAGACCAAGCGCGACAGCGGCCTTGACTGGGAGGCCAGCCAATTCCTGGTCACCAACGGGGGCAAGCAGGCCGTCTACAACACCATGGCTGCGCTGATCGATCCTGGTGACGAAGTGCTGCTGCCGGCGCCCTACTGGACGACCTATCCCGAGGCGATCCGGGTGTTCGGCGGCGTACCGGTCGAGGTGTTCGCCGGCATCGAGAGCGGGTTCCGCGTGAGCCTGGACCAGCTCGAAGCAGCACGAACCGACCGCACGAAGGCGCTGCTGTTCGTCTCGCCGTCCAACCCGACCGGTGCCGTCTACCCGCGCGACGAGATCATCGCAATCGGCCAGTGGGCCGTCGAGCACGGTCTGTGGGTAATCACCGACGAAATATACGAGCACCTCATCTACGGCGACGCCGAGCACCATTCGCTCCCCGTGCTGGTGCCCGAGATCGCCGACCGCTGTGTGGTGCTGAACGGTGTGGCCAAGACCTACGCCATGACCGGCTGGCGCGTCGGCTGGATGGCCGGGCCCCCAGACGTGATCGGCGCGGCCACCAACCTGCAGAGCCATGCCACCTCCAACGTCTGCAACGTGGCCCAGGCTGCGGCGCTCGCTGCCGTGTCGGGCGACCTCGAGGCGGTCGCGATGATGCGCGCTGCGTTCGACGTGCGGCGCCAGCGCATCACCGAGATGCTCAACTCGGTCGACGGCGTGGAGTGCCCGGAGCCCGAAGGCGCGTTCTATGCATTCCCCAAAATGGAGGGCTTGCTGGGACGCCGCCTCGGCGGTACGGACGTCGACACCACGCTCGATTTGGCGGCAGCAGTGCTCGAGCAGGCCAAGGTGGCGTTCGTGCCTGGCGAGGCGTTCGGTGCCCCCGGCTATGCGCGTTTCTCATTCGCGATGGGGCTTGACGATCTCTCCGAGGGCATCAGCCGCATCGCAGACCTGGTCGGGTGACGTGGCGCGGGTCCTGGTTGCCGAGACGTTGGCCGATGCCGGCCTCGACTTGCTGCGCGCGGCTGGCCACGACGTCGACGTCCGAACGGGGCTCAGCGCCGACGAGTTGCGCGACGCCGTCGCCGGGGCGCAGGCGCTGGTCATCCGCTCGGCCACCCAGGTCGACGCCGATGTCCTCGCAGCGGGCGATTCGCTGGTGGTCGTCGGGCGTGCCGGCGTAGGGCTCGACAACGTCGATGTGGCCGCGGCGACCGAGCGCGGAGTGATCGTCTGCAATGCGCCGTACAGCAACGTCGTGTCGGCAGCAGAGATGACCGTGGCGCTCATGCTGGCGCTGGCGCGCCATGTGCCTCAAGCACACCAGGCGCTCGCCGATGGCCGCTGGGAGCGCAGCCGCTGGGGCGGCATGGAGATCTACCGCAAGACAATCGGGATCGTGGGCCTCGGCCGAGTCGGCCGCTTAGTCGCGCAGCGGATCGCCCCGTTCGACGTAGAGCTCATCTCCTATGACCCCTATGTGAGCGCGGAATCGGGCCGAGCCGCCGACGTCGAGATGGTGGAGTTCCCCGAATTGCTGGAACGGTCGGACATCATCACGCTGCACATGCCCCGCACGCCCGAGACGGCGGGGCTGCTGGGGGCCGAGAACCTGGCCAGGTGCCGCCCGCATGCGTTGATCGTCAATACCGCTCGTGGCGGCATTCTCGACGAGACGGCGGCTGCCGCAGCTTTGGAGGCCGGGCGCCTTGGCGGCGTAGCAGTAGATGTCTACGCAACCGAACCGGCAACCGAGTCGCCGCTGTTCGGCCGACCCGATGTGGTGGCCACACCGCACCTCGGCGCCAGCACCACCGAGGCCCAAGACCGCGCCGGCACCCAGATCGCCGAACAGGTCAACCTGGCCCTAGCCGGCGACCCCGTGCCCTACGCCGTCAACGCCTGACACCACGTGTCCCGTCCGTCGCGGCACGCACGGCCGACGACAGCAGTCACGGGGCGTTCAGTGTCAGCGCTGCTGCTTGTAACCGTCTGAAATGACTTGGCCGAGAATCTTCTCGCCAGGCGGACTGTTGCCGGTTCCCACGGCCGCTGTGCCTCCTGCGCCCTCGCCCATGTTGGCGACATGAGTGGCGTCCATCAGTTGTCGCGCAATTTTCTTGCGCGGGTCCGGTGCTGATGACTTTGAGCTCGGGTGCGAGAGTGCAGCAACAAAGTGGCCGAAGCTCCGCAGTCCACTGCCGATTCTCTTGACCACTTTGCGCACCATTTCCACCCCTTGACCAGATGGCTCCTGGAAATCGACCCTACATCTCGCCGAAGGTCAGGAGGCTCCAGCGATGTGTCCGAGCTGGTTTCAGTGCCGAGCGGCGACAGCGGCCGCGTCGGTGCCGGAGCAGGGCTCGGGCCTCAAGGCACTCGGACGACGAGCGTTTTCGCAGAGCGGTCGTGCCAACCCTGCCGCTGGGCATGCCACGTGATTGACAGGTAGCACAGGCAGGTGCCTACGAGGCCTGCGACGAGAAAGAACACGGCGGTACCTGTATTGCCACCGACAATGCCGAACACGAACCAGAAGTACAGGCCTGCGAGTGAGATGAGACCGCCAGCCAAAGGAATGATGGTGCGCGCGAAGGCCTGACGCCAGCGAATCCGTCGACCCGTAGTTCTGTCGACAACTCGGATACTCAGTGCCCGCTTTCCCAGCGTCTGGCCCCACAACGCGGTAGCCAACATCCGATAGACGACGACCATCACTAGCTGTAGGGCTGGAAATAGAGGGAACAACAGCGAGTTCCCAAATGGTTCATCGGTGTTGTCGATGTCCCATGACGCAAATGACAACCAGAGTCCGATCAAGAGGAACCCGGCAGAGATACCGAAGTCAATGACGCGAGCCCCGAGCCGCTCACCGTTTGACGCGAGCGTCAACTCTGATCCGTCGCTCAGTTGGACGCTTCGGTGCTTCGATGTGCGCGAGAACCTTGCAGGCTGCCATGTCCCGTCAGCCGCGGTCATGACCGTGTTGTCCGCCGTTGCACAACGCCGTCTTGTTCAGCGCAGGGCGGCGACGGCGGCCGCGTCGGGGTGATGCAGGTAACGCTCGGGGATGTCGAAGCCGAAGATGCGGGCGGCGTTGAGGCCCAGGATCTTGGCCCGTTCGCCGTCGTCGAGGTGGCTCATCGTGCGCTCGATGGCCTGGGCGGAATAGGGCCATGAGCCCTCGTGGTGCGGGAAGTCGTTCGCCCACAGGAAGTTGTCGACCAGGCCGTGCTCGCGGGCGAGATCCAGGCCGGCGGGATCTTCCTGGAAGCTCGCGAAGCCCTGCCGTTTGAAGTACTCGCTGGGCAGCATCTCGAGCTTGGGCCGCACCCACATGTGGTGCTTGAGGTACGCCTCGTCCATGGCGGTCAGCATCCACGGCACCCAGCCGATGCCGGCCTCGATCGATCCGAACTGCAGTTTCGGGTGCCGCTCGGCGACGCCCGAGGCGCAGATGTTGACCAGCGGCTCCATGGTCGGCGCCAGCGAGTGCACGGCGTAGTTGATGACGGCGCCGCCTTGGCTGCGTGACGTGCGCGGATCACGCCCGGTCGAGACATGGAACGTGACGGGCAGCTCGACCTCGTCGATGCAGTCCCACAGCGGCTCCATCTCGCGCAGGTTGTAGTTGAGGTCGTCCACGTCGGGCGGGCCGAAAACCGGTTTCGCCGGCAGGCTCAGCCCTTTGAACCCGAGCGCTGCGCAGCGCTGGATCTCGGCGATGGCTTTGTCCAGCGTTGCGGGAGCGATGCAAGCCATCGGGGCCAGCCGGTCGTTGTAGTCGGCGAACTCCTCTCAGGCCCACTCGTTGTAGGCCCGGCACATGGCGTGGCTGAAGTCGGCATCGGGCGTGGCCCAGATGCTCAGGCCCTTGTTCGGGAACAGGATCTCGGCGTCGCAGCCATCCAGCGCCAAGTCAGCCAGCCGGGCCTCGGGGCTGCGCCCGGATTGGTTGCGCAGCTTCTCGTGGCCTTCGAAGGGCTTGGTCCAGTTGAGCTTGGCCGGTCGGAACCCCTCGGCCTTCTGGAAGAACTGCTCTTCGGTCGCGCCGCCGCCCTTGCCCTTGCCGTCGTCGCCCTTGCCATGAACGTCCATCGCCTTAGTGACGGCAATGGTCGGCAGCCGGTGGTGATACGCCGGGTCGATGCGGCCATACAGAAATGTGTTCGGCTCCTGCACATGCCCGTCCGCCGAGCACATGAAGAACTTGTCGTCGGCATCGGGCCGAGCCGAGCGCAGCCACCCCTCGTTGCCCGGCGTCTCGGTCCGCCACACGTTGTTGACATCAGGTTCAGGGATCGTGATCGCCACGTCGGCACTCCAGGCTCGGAACTCAGGATCAGCGTCTCGGTGCAGTCGACTGCCCGCCCGATGAGTCTGGCATGCAACGGCCCCGGCGGCCTGAGCGCCCGTGCCAGCGGCACAGCCGCAAGCTCAATCTCGGCGGATTGCGCAGCAGCGACGCTGGTGTCTGCGCAAAAGATGCATCACCGAATGCGCAGTACATACATTCGAATGTGCGCAATAGAGACATTCCGGCCGACACGGGCCCCGGATCGGTTCACCCTCGGCGATCACATTGAGGCCAATCCGGCTTGCGCCCTCTGGGACTGACTGCTGCTATAGGTTGGTAAAACACCTAATAGCTATGCGGTAAAACAACTAGTAGCCTTATCTGGCCAAGGAGAGTGAGGACGCAAACCGGCGCATTTGCCGGGTCCGACATATCGCGCCGGGACGAGGGCAAGGGGGCATATCGGTGGTGACCGGACACGTTGAAATCCATCGTCGCCTTGAGCCCAAGTTGCGGCATGCGCTTGACACCTTTCGAGTTGTCGTGCTCGGGGGTCCACGGCAGTCGGGCAAGACGACCTTGGCGCACCGGGTCGTGGGCAGTGGCACCTATCTCAATCTCGACGATCCAACAGTTCGCTCGTTCGCGCTCGACGATCCGACAGGCTTCATAGCCGACCGCCCCCGGCCGATCGTTATCGACGAGGTGCAGCGGGGTGGTGATGACCTCGTCCGTGCCGTCAAGCTGGCAGTCGATGCCGACCCGACCCCGGGTGGCTTCCTGCTGACCGGTTCGACGAACTTCCTGACGGTTCCGGTGTTCTCGGAGTCGCTGGCGGGCCGAGCAGTGTTCTTCGACCTGGCGCCGTTCTCGCAAGTTGAGATGGAAGGCACCGGCAACGGGTTGTTGACCTTCTTGCTTGATGACGGTCGCGCCCAAGCGACCGCGACCCAAGAGCTGCTGCATGCTTCCCCGTCAACAGTGACCCGGGCCGACTATGCCGACCGCATCTGTCGTGGCGGATACCCCGAAGCAATCAACTTGGGGGAATCAGATCGTCGGCTGTGGTTCGACGCATATGTGCATACCGCTGTGACTCGCGACATTGTCGAGGTCACAGGGGCTCGACGGTCCACCGAGCTGGCGCGCCTGCTCCGAGCGGCCGCGGCCAGGACGGCCTCAGAACTCGTGATGAGCGACATTCATCGCGACCTGGAGTTGGGCAGCATCGACACCACTGCCGACTACCTGTCGTATCTGGAGATGACTCACCTCGTTACCGGCATGTCCGGCTGGGCTACCGGCGCGGCCACACGCGCTAAGCGCCGCCCGAAGGTCCATGTCAACGACACCGGACTCGCGACGGCGCTGCTGGGGCTCACCGCGAGGTCGCTGGATGGTCCGGCCAGCGAGCAGCGCGGACCGCTGCACGAGACCTTCGCGGTCAACGAACTGCGTCGCCAAGCCGCAGCGATGGGCCAGCCTCTCAACTTCTGTCACTACCGCGACTCCCGCGGACGCGAGGTGGACCTGCTCATCGAGCGACCGGATGGTCGGGTGATCGCAGTCGAGATCAAGGCCGGTGCGACGGTGCGGCCCACCGACGCCAAGTGGCTGACATGGCTCAGGGATCTCATCGGAGACAGGTTCGAGATCGGCCTCGTTCTCTACACAGGCTCAGCACCGCTGCCCGTAGCGGACCGAGTCGTGGCCCTTCCCCTGTCCTACCTCTGGGAGATCTGACCCCACTTACCGGCGCAACCGGTTCAGAGCCTCGATCACAGGGAGCCGAACTGGCTCGCGCCGCAGGTCGCGTACTCGGCCGCGGAGCGATGAACCGGTCTCAGTAGGCGATAAAGCCGGGAATACCCCAGCACTCGATGGCGCCGTCGGTGCGCACGCCGCAGACATGACCGCGACCTGAGCTGATCGATGTGAAGCGGCTGCGCGGGTCAGGCTCATGGCGGTTGTACGGCTTGTTCGGCGTGTACACGCTTCCCCAGCAGTCGACGACACCATCGACCCGCAGTCCGCACGCATGCGCCGGGTACGTGATACGGCCCTCGTCATCTTCGTACGTGCCCCAGTAGCCGCCCCCTGCACCGACAACGACATCTGAGTAGCGCTGGGTTGATGACGGCCCTTCGTCGTGCCTCAGACCTTGACCCCAGCATTCGATCCTGCCGTCCGTGCGGAGACCGCATGCATGAACCCCGCTCGCCGCCACTTTGACGAAGTCGTTGCCTGCTGGGGGAGTCGACTGGTCGACGCTGTTGTCGCCCCAGCACCGAATCGACCCGCTTGTGTCTACGGCGCAGGCGTGCCCGACATGACGCCGCTCGCCTCTCCAATACTCCGAGACAGCGCCAGTGGCCACCTGCACGTAGTCGCCGCCCCTCGGCATCGTCTCGCCACCGTCGCTGCGATCCGAACACGTCACCTCGCCCGCCGAGCCCAAGGCGCACAAGAGATGCCCGGAGTCACTGAACTGCACGATGTCTTCGTCGGTTGCTCCGACGGGGACATCGCGTTCGGCATCCAGAGACCAGCACCGCTGCGTGCCGACTTCCGTTCGGCCGCAAGCGAAGCTGCTTCCCGTGGTGAGTGACGTGAAGCTCAGTCGTTCGGGAGTGTTCGATGGCAGGTCTTGATACTCGCCACCCCAGCACTGCACTGTCCCGTCGGTCCGGCGACCGCAGGTCAACTCCTCGTTCGCGCTCACCTCGATGAAGCCAGCATCGTTGTCGAGCGATCGGCGGAATCGACCCGAACCCCAGCACCGCGTGCTGCCATTGGGGCGTTCAACGCACACGTAGTTGCCGACGGCTGTGATCGATGCGAATTCCTGACCTCGGACGTCCTCGGGTGGCTGCGCTCCGCCCAAGTCGCCCCAGCACGCGACCAGCCCATCGCGCGTAAGGCCGCAGGTGAACGAACTGCCAGCTGCGATGTCCTTGAACGTCAAGGGCGATGGCTCGGTGGTCGGTTCGTAATCTGCGTCGTCGGTTTCCTCAACGCCATGTGCCGTCGTTGGCGGCGTGAGCCGACCATCCCCGCCATACCCCCAGCACTCCGGCGTTCCATCGGCACGAAGACCACACGAGTGCCTGGACCCCAAGGCAATCGCTGAGTATCGAGCGCCTTGGGGCGGGGACCTGACGCCATACTCGTCCTCGTCCTCGCCATACATGTCAGAGCTCCAGCACACTGGGCTGCCGTCGAGTCTCAGACCGCAGCTACGACCGCCACCGACCGCAACGGCGGTGAATTCCCCTTCAGGGACATTCCAGTCATGAACCGGTCCTCGCGTTCCGATGGATGAGGCGACGATGCACTCGAGTGATCGATCAGCAAGCAGGCCGCAGGAGTGGCTGAGGCCGATGGACGCCTCCGCTCGTTGAGACAACGACACTGACGCGGCGACATGGGTATGTCCATAACCCCCGTCCCAGCCACCGCAGATCAAGTAGTGATCGACCCTGAGGCCGCACCACATCGTGCCGTCCCAATGGACGTCGAGGACGCGCGCATTTGACGGGACATAGGTCACTCCAGTGCTGTCGTGCCCCCAGCATTCGACTGAACCGTCCGAACGCGACCCGCAGCCGCCGCCGTTCGCGCCCGACGCGGATGTGAACACAGGTCGGTCGAGTCGCCGGAGGTGCAGTCTGAATCTGTTGAGCACAGTTGCTGCCTGCCCGCGCGTCATGGCACCTTGGCGGCACCTTTCGGGCGAGCGGTCGATGCACATGCTGAGGACATCTGCTCCGACCGCAGCGACGGTATGGGCCACGGCGACCGATGATCTCGCCTGCTGGTCGCTGTCGTTTCGCACATGCAGAGCGCGCTGCAGACTCAGATTGAGTTCGCCTCGGGTCACCGGCTCATCGGGGCAGAACGTCCGGGCTGCCGAATCGCATGGCCGCATGACATCCGCAGCGACGAGCCTTTGAGCGTGATCTGCCCACCAGACATCGGCCGCGACATCGTCCCACGGCTTCAGTGTCGCGGCGTATTGCGCAACAGTCGTTCGCGACAGCTTTGCGGCACCGAGTGGGTCGCCCCGATGTTTCGGTGTCGCGGCGTCTTGTGCAACGGCGGGCAGATCGGCGCCAATCAGCCGGTCGAGCCAGACGGCCAACGTCGCACGCGAGAGCGGTGCGTCGGTGCAGAATCGCTGCGTCGTGCACTCCGTGCCTGCGATGACGCCGAGTTGGTCGAGTTCCAGGACATCGGCGGAATGCCATCTCGGAAGATTGACGTCGAAAGGCACCAGCTGCGCAGGGGCGGAGTAGTTGTGGTGGCCCCAGCAGACGACACTGCCGTCAGCGCGCAATCCGCAGGTGCTGTCGTGATCGGCTTGCAGATCGCTGAGGGCTTCACTAGTCGGCGGCGTCGATTGGCCAGCGTTGTCGGCCCCCCAGCAGCGCGTCAGCCCCTCGAGGGTCACGCCGCAGCTGTGCTTGCCGCCCGCGGTGATACTGCGGAAACGAACCCCGCTCGGAGGCGATGACTGGCCAAACTCATCGGCCCCCCAGCAGACGGCGCTTTGGTCCTCGAGTAAGGCACATGCGTGATGGCGGGTTCTATCTTCCGAGCCGCCGGAGCTGTACCAAGCCCCGTCGCTGAGAGCCAGTGCTCGGTACTTGCGATCGAGACTCTCATTCCGGCCGAAGTGTTCACCGATCGACGTGGTGCCTCGGTACGGATGCACGATCTGCTCGAGTTCTTCGGGAAGGCCGTAGGCGTTGTCCCAACACTTGATACGACCGGCATCATTGATGGCGCATGCGAAGTACTCGCTCGTAGCGATCGCGATGTGCTTGCCAGATGGCGGTGGCGGCAGGTCTTGGCTGAGCCAATTCTGGTTGGCTCCCCAGCAGTGGATAAAGCGTTCTGACGTCAGGCCGCATGCTCGGTCAGCGACAATCACGAGCGTTGAGAATGTGAGTTCGTCAGGAATGTTGTCGACGACCGCATCGAGTCTTGGTTCGGAGTAGTTCGCGTAATGCCGCCAACACGTCGCATGACCGTCAAGGAGGAGACCGCAGGTGAGATCGTTACCGATAGCAATCTCAGCGAAGCGCGCACCGCCGTGGACCGGCGCTGTTGGGTCATGACCCGCGCCCCAGCATTGGGCGAGACCGTCGGCTCGCAGGCCGCAGGAGAGCACCGGTCCATGGCTGCCTCGCGCATTCCAATCGGTGAACAGTCGCGAAAAGTGCGCGAGCGCCGGGGGAGGCGTCGACTGCCCGTAGGCATCTGAGCCCCAACAGAGTGCTTCACCGGTCGTCGTCAGTCCGCAACTGTGCTGAGAACCAGCGGAGATTTCTGCGAAGACCACGCCGCGAGGCGGGCTGACTTGACCGTCGATATCGCTGCCCCAGCACAACGCGGTGCCTTCCGGCTGCAGCCCGCATGTGTGCAGACCTCCGGCCGACAGGGAGCTGAATCGAGCTTCGGCCGGCGGCGTGCTCTGGCCGTATGAGTCGTCGCCCCAGCACACGGCCGCACCATCGGTCTTGAGAGCGCATGTGTGCCCAGCCCCAGCGGCGATGTGTACGAAAGACTGCTCGGTGGGTGCATCGAGCTGGCCGGTGTCATTGTTGCCCCAGCACAGGACGCGTTTGTCGTCGCGTAGGCCGCAGACATGCGCGGTGCCTGCATTGATGGCCAAGAACTGAGAATCGGCTGACTCGTCGAGCCAGTCGGCCGTGTTCGGCTCCTCCCAGTCCCAGTAGTACCTGCCCCAGCAGCGAATTCGATTGTCACCATCGAGGGCGCAGACATGCGATACAGCGGTTGCGATTGCCTGATATGTCTCTTGCTCGAACGGTGGTGTCGGCTGATCTAAGCCGGTCAGGTATCCCCCAGGGAGGTTGCGAACCTCGTCCCAGCAGTGGATGCCACCGTTCGCGCGGAGTCCACAATTGTTGTCACCCTGAGAGTCGATCTCGACGAAGTTGCTGGATGCGAGGCTCGAAGCGTTGCCCTTAAAGGGGTAGAGACTCGTCTCTCTTCCCCAGCATCTCGCTCGGCCGTCCGCAAGCAAGCCGCATGTGTGTCGACTGCCGGCAGCGATTGAAACGAACACCTCCGGCATAGGTCGTTCCCGAACGCAATAAGTGTCCATCGTGCATGGCGAACCTGGGATGAACGGGGCCCCGTCTGCTTCGACAGCCGCCTGGTCAACCGACCGTGTGTCGCCGTGACTCGCGAATCTGTCTTGCTCGCTGAGCGCCAGTGGCGTCGCGGGCGAGGTCGACGTTCTCGCAGGAATCGGACCTCTCGGGATGACTGAATCCGACGAAGAACTCTCTCCGCTCGTTCCGGACTGCTGAACGCCGGAAGCATCGCGCTCGCTTCCGCTCGCGCTGTTCGGCAGGGACACCACCGTTGCGACCACGATCGCGCAAATGCTGGCCCTGAGAGCTCGAGCGCCGATCCTGCGAGACACCTGTCAGACTCCTAGTAGGCGATGAAGCCGGGAATGCCCCAGCATTCGATGGCGCCGTCGGTGCGTATGCCGCAGACATGGCTGTTGCCAGAGCTGATGGACGTGAACCGGCTGCGGGAGTCCGGCGTGTACCGGTCGTAGTGTTTGTTCGACGAATACGTGTCACCCCAGCAGTCGACTTTCCCGTCGACACGCAACCCGCACACATGCTTGGAATGCCAGATCGTGCCATCGTCGCCCGTGGAGTCGTACCCGCCGCCGGCACCGACGACGACATCGGTGTATTGCTCGGTCGCCCGCAGAGGCCTGCCTCTCACCAACTCTTGACCCCAGCACTCGATGTCTCCATTGCGTCGGAGCCCGCATGCGTGGACTCCGCTCGCCGCGACTTTGACGAACTCGTTGCCCGGTGGAGGAGCCGATTGGCCATAACTGCTGTCGCCCCAGCACTCAATCGCCCCATCCACCCTCACTCCGCAGGTGTGCGCGAGATAGGTCACATCGGCGGTTGCCCTCAGCTGCACTGCCCCAGTTGAGATCTGTGCGAAACGACTTCCTGGGGGTGGCGTGGCTTCTCCGGCGTCGTTGCGCCCCCAGCAGTCCACCACGCGATCCGATCCCAACGAGCACGTATGGGAGCCGGAGTCGCTGAGTTGTTCGAAGTCTCTGGTGGCTGTTTCAACGGGCACTTGGTGCTCTGGATGCAGGGTCCAACACAATGGTGAGCCATCATCGATCTCGCCGCAGGCGTACGTGCGCGCTGTCATTACCGCCGAGTAGCTGCCGGCTGTCTCCAGAGCGAGCCCGAGATTCCAGTGATCCCAGTGATCCCAGCACTGCACGGATCCGTCTATGCGACGTCCGCATGTATACCGATCACCGGCACTCACCTCAATGAATCTGGTGCCGACGCCCAAGGATCGTCGGAATGATCCGGAACCCCAGCAGCGCGTACCCCCATTAGGCCGCTGTGCGCAAAACACGCCTCCGGAGGCACTGATCGAAGTGAAGACCTGACCGTCGACATCCGTCGGCGGTGCCGTTGTCGGCGGGTGAAAGTTCCACCAATCCTCGGCATCGCCCGAGGAGGTGCGCGAACTCGACGTGCCCCAGCAGGTGACGAGGCCCTCGACAGTGAGACCGCAGGTCGCGGCGCCGGTCGCTGCCAGAGCCCTCAGGCGCATGGGTTGTGCCCGCATACTGCCGAGAATGCCGACCGCGGGTCCGACGCGGGCGGCTGGTGTGACGAGCCGTATCGATGGCGGTGATGACCGTGCGTCCGCGTCATATCCCCAGCACGCGACAGATCCATTGAAGCGAAGTCCGCACGAATGGCTGACGCCCAGAGCCAAGTGCGAGAATCGCTCGGCAGCGGGTGGGGACGCCTCTCCAAACTCGTTCTTGCCCCAGCACACGGCCCTGCCGTCAGTCTGCAGTGCGCACCTGTGGAGCTTCCCGACGGCCACGTGCACGAAGCGGCCTGTCCAGGGCAGCCATGTCCGCCGAGCTCGACGCCAATGTTCGTATTCGTGGCGGTCGACTTCCGTCAGGAGCATCGGCGAGTAGGTCTCGTCGTACGGCGGGCCGCCATCTGAGATCACGCCGCCGACGCACGTCACGGCGCCGTCGGGTTCGATACCGCAGGCGTAGATGCTTCCAAAGGCGAGTTCTTCGCGTGACTCAATATCGAGTGACTCACGGACGTGAGAATGGAGGTATCCGTCCCATCCTCGGCAGATGGATTGTCGACTGGCGCTCCTGCCGCACCAGTAATAGCCGTCGTAGTACACGTCAATGACGCGGTCACCGGATGCGACATATGTTTCGCCGCTTGAGTCTGCGCCCCAGCATTCGACGGTTCCATCAGCACGCCGGCCGCATCCATGGCCGCCCTCGGTCGAGACCGAGGTGAACTCCGGCGGTTCGAGTTCGTCGAGGTGCTGCCTCCATCTATTGAGCACGGTGGCCGCTTGGCCCCGTGTGACTGTGCTCTGGCGGCAGGCCTGGGGGGAATGATCGATGCATGCGGACATCACATCGGCGCCGATCGCCGCCCGCGCATTCGCAACCGCCGCGTCCGAGGCCGGGCTCGCGTCATGGCGAAGGTGAAGCTCGAATGACCGCACCAAGGTGTGTTCGAGCCTCGCTCGGGAAACGTGGTCGTTCGGGCAGAAGAGCCGTGCGATGTCGTCGCAGGGGAGAACCACTTTAAGAAATGCAAGTCGGCGGGCGCTGTCGGCCCACCAGAGTTCCGCCGGTACATCTTCGAATTCGATCGATGCGACGCTCTTGGTGACGACGCTCGGCGCCCCGTGCTGCAGCAGCCGGTCCAGCCATACCGTCAAGGCCGCACGCGTCAGGGGTTCGTCAGTGCAAAAGCGATGCGTTGAACACTCGGTGCCGTCGAAGATGCGGAGTCTGTCGAGGTGTTCGACGTCGTCGGAGTGTCGCTTGGGCAGGTTGACGTTGAATGGCACGAGCTGTGCTGGCGACGACCAGTCGCGGTCCCCCCAACAGATCACACCGCCCTCGGCTTCTAGACCGCACGTGTGGTCATTGTCGGCCGCCAACTCGACGAACGCACGGCCCGGTGGGGGCGCCGACTGGCCAGCTTCATTGGCCCCCCAGCACTGAGTAGCGCCCTCAACCGTGATGCCACAGGTGTGCCTTCCGCCGGCGACGAGGCTGCGGAACTGGTTCACGAGCGGTGGAGATGCTTGGCCGAACTCGTTGGCGCCGGCGCACCGGACGAACCCGGTGAGCCGGATCAGACAGCCGTGCCACCGCGTCGACTCGTGGCCTTCGGGTCCGTAGTGAGCGCCTGTGCCGACCGCAAGCGGCCGGTTGATCACGCGGTCGTCGATACCGAGTCGCTGATCCTTGGTGATCAGCCGACGGGCTTGCCGCAAACCGGCGATCTCGATCGCATCCGGCGGCAGTTCGCTCTTGTTGCTCCAGCACGCGACAGCGCCTTCGAGGCTCAGCGCGCACGCGAGATTGAGCCCGGCTTCCAAGGCGAGATGCTCGCCGCCGGGCGGCAGCAGATTCCCCCAAGAGGGGTCCGGGCCCGTTGCCCAGCAGCGGATCCTTCGCTCCGTTGTCAAACCGCAGGCGCCGTGTCCTGTCAGCGCGATTTCGGTAAGGCCGGGATCGTTGGGCGCACTCCAGATTACTGCGTCCGCGGTGCCGCCGATGTGCGTCGGCCAGCATGTAACGCGGCCATCGGCGAGCAGTCCGCAGGCCCCGTCATGCCGCGACGGCCCGAGGGCGATCTCGGCGAAGCGGGTGTTTCCCAAGATCGGCTGTGACGGATACTGCTCTGCGCCCCAGCATTGTGCGAGACCGTCGTGGCGGATGCCGCATGTCACCCCCGGACCTGTGGTCAGGCGGGCAAATACCGCGTCATCCGGTGGCGGGGTCAATCTGTTGTCGGCATCAAGTCCCCAGCAGCGTGCCTCGCCCGAGGCCATCACGCCGCAGGTATGCAGGGCGCCTGCGGTGATGGCAGCGAAGGCGATGCCCGCCGGCGGGCTGGCCTGACCGTCGAAATCACCGCCCCAGCACAGGGCCGTGCTGTCACGCAGCAAACCGCACGTGTGAAGCTCGCCAGCGGTGAGATGGACGAACTGCACGTCGGCGGGCGGGGAGCTCTGGCCGAAGTGATTGTCGCCCCAGCACACTGCAGCACCCGCGTCATCCAATGCGCAGGTGTGCCCGACACCGGCTGAGAGATGGACAAAGGACCCGCCCGCTGGCGCGTCTAGCTGCCCGGCCTCGTTGCTTCCCCAGCACAGGATGTGGCCGCTGTCCCGAATACCGCATGCGTGGACATCGCCGGCGTCGATGTCGGAGAAGCGCGCGGCGGCCAGTGTTCGTTCCCAACCGACCGTTATCGGCTCATCCCAGTGAAAAAAGGGCCAGCACCCGACGCGGCCGACCTGATCGAGGGCGCAGACCTGCCTGGCGCTTGCGGCGAACCCTCGGTAGCTGCCCTCCTCGTATGGCTGGGACTCGGAGAATCCTCCCTCGCTGTGCCAGCAGAAGAGGCCACCGTCAGCGCGCTGGCCGCACGTGGCGCCACCTTGGGCGTCGATCCTCACGAAGCCGTTCGATGCCAGACTCCATGCGTTGCCGACATGGCGGGCGCCCCAGCAATCCACTCGCCCGGTCGATCGCAGCCCGCAAGTGTGCGCGCCGCCGGCAGCGAGGGAGACGAAGCGAGTGGGTGAGGGCCATGCCCGAACGCAGTACTCATCCATCGAGCAGGGCGAGCCGGTGAGATGTGCTGGCTCACCACGGAAGGATTCAGCAACGTAGACCGGGGGATTGAGGTGCTCTGTCAGCTCGGTTCGCGGCGGCTGCGACAGTCCGGTGATCGCGGCATTCCATCGTTCAGCCGCTGAGATATCCGGAGCGGTCGGCAGGACGAGTTGGGGTGTGTGCGCCGGTTCCGCTCCGGCTCTCGCCTCCGCAAGGGCGCTGGTCGCTACCGGTGCCGCTTCCTCAGAGGACGGCACCGGCGAACACGCCGACGCGGTAATCGCTATACAGCAGAGTGCGACGCAGAGGCTCCCGCGCATGCCTGTGAATCGCACGGCTTCACTCTATGAGAGCACCTCACGTTGCTCGGAAGGCTCGTGGAGTTATCGCGTGCCAATGGTGAACTGGGTGGTTCAGCAGCCTGATTGCAGCTGTGACCGCAGCCAGTCGGGGGGCAGCGTGCCTTTGTGGGCGATAAGGCTGATGGCCCAGTGGGGTGGTGGCTGGGTGGGGTCCGTGGCGTGGGGGGTGATTGAGGTGCGTTTGCCGACGGCTTCGACCAGGTAGGCGGTTGCGTCAGCGGTCTCTGTGGCGCTCGTGTCGCTCGTGCTGGCGGCCGGCGCTGCTTGTACCAAGCCCTTGAGACGGGCGACGCCATCAGGCAGATCGGCGAGCAACGCCTCGATGACCGGCATGGGAACTGGTGTGTCGAGGACGACGGTCTGCGATTCGAAGAGATCCTCCACGACGTGCCATCCGGGAGCAGCGGCCCCCTCGGGCGCTGGTCGTTCACCGGCGCCGACCGCGTCACTGGCCGATCGGGGGCCGAGCAGCACATCGATAGGCACGGCTGCTCGACTGGCGCGGACAACGGTGGCGCCGGGTGAGAGTCCTGCCAGCCAGTCGCACAGGTCGTCGGCCTTGCTGGCATCGTCGAGCAAGTCGATCTTGTTGACCACCAGCAGGTCTGCAGCCGCGAGCTGCATCCGCACGGTGTCGGCCACCCAGCGGTCGTTGGCTTGACGTCGGACCTGCTCTGCATCTGCCATGACCACCACGGCATCCAGTCGCAGCCCGGGCGTGTGGCCATAGGCCGCGATCTGGGTCGGGTCGGCGACACCGCTGGCCTCGATGAGCAGGCGTTGTGGGAGCGTGCCCGCTGAGCGGATCTGCATGAGTGCGGCGGCGAATCCGTCGGCGAGCGTGCAGCAGATGCAGCCGTTGGCCAACGTCAGCTTGTCGCTGTCGGCGGCCACGATCAGGTCTTCGTCGATGGAGATCTCACCGAAGTCGTTGACGATCACCGCGATGCGCTCGTCGGACGAGCGCAGCACATGGTTCACCAGGGTCGTCTTGCCCGCGCCGAGATACCCGCCGACGACGGTGACCGAAATCGTGTGCGCGTTCATCTCCCGCCCATCTTGCCCCTGGCTGCGACACTCTGGCGCGACAGCACGTTCCGCCCGCCGGAGCGACCCCTACGCGTCGCTGATCTCGGCGGGCTGGGGCACGCCGCCGAGCACCGTTCCCCATACCCCGATGTCGCGCAGCGCCATCGGATCGACGGTGAGCGGGTCGTCTTCCAGGACGGCGAAATCAGCCAGCTTGCCGGCTTCGATGCTGCCGATCTCGGCGTCCATCTTGATCTGCCGGGCGGCCTCGATGGTGATGGCCCGCAGCGCGTCCGGCACGCCGATTCGCTCGTCGGGTCCCAGCACCTGGCCCGACGCGGTCACCCGGTTGACCGCGCACCACGCAGTGTGCAGATGGCCCAGCGGCGTGATCGGCGAATCCGAGTGGATCGAGAAGCTGACGCCGCTGGTCAGCGCGGTGGCACAGGCATCCATCCGTGCCGCACGCTCGGGCCCCACGGTCACGTCCCGATGCTGGTCGCCCCAGTAGTAGATGTGGTTCGAGAAGATGTTGGCGCACATGCCCAGGGCTGCCATGCGGCGGTACTGGTCGGGCGTGGTGAGCTGGCAGTGCTGCACCGTGTGGCGGTGATCCCAGCGGGGATAGCGCTCCAGCACCTGCTCGACGGCTTCGACGAACGCCTCGGTGGCCTCGTCGCCATTGCAGTGACAGTGCACGGTCAGACCGGCTCGGTGGTACGGCTCCACCAGGTCGGCCATCTGGTCGGGCGCCGTCAGCCACATGCCGTTGCCGATGTGCCCCGGCGGCGGCTTGTAGTAGTGGGGCCAGCTAATGCGGGCCGTGAATCCCTGGATCGATCCGTCCAGGATCAGCTTGACGATGCCGAAGCGCAGCTTGTCGGTCTGCTCGCTCTTCAACTGCACGCACAGCTCGGCCAGTTCCGCCGGGTCGGCCGTGGCCCCGAACAGGTTCGACATCGCCACCATCACCCGCGCCGGGTATGCGGGATCGCTGGTGACCTTCTTCCAGTTGCCGAGCTGGTCAGGATCCCAGAGCTGCGTGGTGCCCAAGTCGGTCAGCAACGTGTGCCCTGCATTGCGTGCCTCGTTGGCGTAGCGCCAGCGGGCCTGCTCGCTGCGGTTGGCCTGCATCATGTCGACGAACGCTTCGCCGGCCAGCATCATCCCGGCGGGCTCATGCAGTTCGCCGTTGGGCAGGCCGTCGCCGCCGCGGGCCACGCCGGGGCTGGTCGCCGTCTCGTCGATGCCGCAACGCTCCATGAGCGCCGAGTTGATGGTGGCCAGATGCCCGCTTGCATGCAGCACGAGCGTCGGCCGGTCGCCGGTCACCGTGTCGAGGTGGCGCGCCACCAGCCGCTCGCCCGGGAAGTAGATCGGGTCGAGACCCCACGCCAGCAGCGTCTGGGAGTCGTCGGTCATGTCCGCGGCAGCCTTGCCCAACCGTTCGAGCACATCGTCGATGGAGGTGCAGCCCGGCCACAGCTGTCCCTGGGGGTCACGGCGGTCGAAGTAGCCGACGTAGGTGGAGTTCCACAGCCCGCCCGACATGACGTGGCAGTGCGCCTCGATGAACCCGGGCATGAGCACGTGTTCGGCAAAGCGGTTGTCGATCCGGTGCTCGCCCCAGGTCACCAGCTCGGCGGCACTGCCGACGCCCAGGATGCGATCGCCCGACACCGCCACCGCCTCGCCGAAGGGGAACGCGGGATTGATGGTGATGACCCGACGTGCTGGGTAGATCACGAACGGCTGGTTCGTCCCCATCAGGCGTGCCCCTGTCGTGCTACACCGTGCTGGTCGCTCGTGGCTTGCGCCACGAGGTGTCCCGGTTCCACTTCGACCAGGGTCACGCGGTCGGGGGCGGTGCCGGCTTCGAAGACCGGGCTGGGCACCTCATCGGTCTGCACTGAGCGGTCAGTCCGGCGACGCCCCGGATCGGCGATCGGCACCGCGTCGAGCAACCGCTTGGTGTAGCCGTGCTGGGGGTTTTCGAAGATGGCTCGGCGCGGACCCAGCTCCACAATCTGGCCGAGGTACATCACGCCCACCCGGTGGGCGATCCGTTCCACGACAGCGAGGTCGTGGCTGATGAACAGGTACGACAGGCTCATCTCGTCCTGCAGGTCCATCATGAGGTTGATGACTTGCGCCTGGATCGAGACGTCCAGCGCAGACACCGCCTCATCGGCGATCACCAGCTCGGGCCGCAGCGCCAGGGCCCGGGCGATGCAGATGCGCTGCCGCTGGCCCCCGGAGAATTGGTGCGGGTACTGCCGCATGTCGTCGGGCGACATGCCGACCCGTCGCAGCAGGTCGGCGACCACATCATTGATCTCGCGCTTGGGCGCGGCACGATGGATCTCGAGTGGCTCGGCGATCGCCTTGCCTACGGTGCGGCGGGGATCCAGGCTGGCGAAGGGGTCCTGGAAGACGATCTGCGCCTTGCGCCGGTGAGGCCGCAGCGCCCGCGGCCCGAGGTTCGTGATATCGGCGCCGTCGAGCCGGATGGTGCCGCTGGTCGGATTCAGCAATCGGATGATCAGGTATGCCAGCGTCGACTTGCCGCAGCCGCTCTCGCCGACCACCGCCAGCGTCTCGCCGCGATCGATGTGCAGGCTGACCTGCTCCACGGCGTGCACGCGGGCGCCGTGACTGGCCGGGAAATGCTTGGTGAGCGCTTCGACCTCGACGATCGGCGCCGCGGCATCGTGCTGCGTCACGAGTCCGAGCCCCCCTCGCTGTCCGCCCCGGAGCCCGCAGCCGCCAGCGCATCGGGATCGATCAGCTCGAAGCGCTGCGGGGCCTCGACGCCCGCCATCGATCCGAGCCGTGGCACCGCCGCCAGCAGCGACTGCGTGTAGGGCTCGCTGGGCCGCTCGAAGATGTCCGAGACATGGCCGCGCTCGACCAATCGCGACTGCTGCATCACCACAACTTCGTCGGCGATCTCCGCCACCACGCCCATGTCGTGGGTGATGATCAACACGGCTGCGCCGGTCTCGCGCTGCATCTCGGCGATGAGGGCGAGGATCTGCGCTTGGATCGTCACGTCGAGCGCGGTGGTGGGCTCGTCCGCGATCAGGATCGCCGGGTCGCAGGCAAGCGCCATGGCGATCATCACCCGCTGGCGCATCCCCCCCGACATCTCGTGGGGGTACTGGTCGATCCGGCGCGCAGCGTCGGGAATGCGCACCCGGTTCAGCATCTCCAACGTGCGCTCGCGCGCCTCGCTGCGGTTCATGCCACGGTGGAGCCGCAGCGCCTCGCCGATCTGGCTTCCGACGGTATAGACGGGGTTGAGGCTGGTCAGCGGTTCTTGGAAGATCATCGAGATGCGATCGCCCCGGATCGATCGCATCTGGGGTTCGGGCAGCTGCAGCAAGTCGTCGACGCTGCCGTCATCGTGGCGGAACAGCACCTCGCCGCTGCGGATCTCCGCCCGGGTGCCGATCTCGATGAGCCGCATGATCGACAGCGCAGTCACGGACTTGCCCGAGCCCGACTCGCCGACCACCGCCAGCGTCCCGCCGTCGTGCAGGTCGAACGACACGTCGTTCACGGCGATGAACTCATCGAAGCCGACGGTCAGGCCCCGAACCCGCAGCCGTGGCGAATTGCCCGGCGCACCGTCGCCGTTCGCCAGATCGCTCATCGCTCAGCGTCCCCGCAGCTTGGGGTTGTAGGCATCCTGCAGCCCGTCGCCGATGAGGCTGAAGCTCAGCACGGTGAAGAAGATCGCCAGGCCGGGGAACGTCACCGACCACCACGCCGTCAGGAAGTTCCCTCGGTTCAGCCCGATCATCAAGCCCCAGCTCGTGGTGTTGGGATCACCGAGGCCCAGGAACGCCAGCCCCGCCTCGAACAGGATTGCCGTGCCCATGATGAGCGTGGCCGACACGATGAGCGGCGGCAGCGCATTTGGGAACACCACCTTGCGAATGATGCGCCAGTCCGTCGCTCCCACCGCTCGGGCTGCCCGCACGAATTCCAGGTTCTTCAGTCTCAGGAACTCAGCACGAGTGATGCGAGCGATCCCCGGCCACGCCACTACGCCGATGGCGAACGAGATCGTCCACATCGACGGTTCGAACAGCGCCACCAACACCATCGCGAACAGCAGCGCAGGCAGCACCTGGAAGAACTCGGTGAAGCGCATGAGGGCGCTGTCGAGCCAGCCGCCGTAATAGCCGGCGAGTGCGCCGATGCTGATGCCGATCACCAGCACCATCGCAGCCGCCATGGCAGCCACCGTCATGCTGGTTGTGCCACCCCCGATCACCCCGGCCAGCACGTCACGTCCCAGATAGTCGGTGCCCAAGCGGGCCTCGGCCAGCTCTCCGGGACCAGTGAGCGGGATGGCCACGATGTCCTTGGGATCGTTGTCGTAGATCCGCGGCCCGGCGACCGTCATGAAGACGATCCCGATGAGCATCACCACACCGGCCACTGCCGCCTTGTTGCGCACGAACAACCGCAGTGTTTCGCGACCTGGGCGACCCGATCCGCCGTCGCCGCCGGCGCCCAGGCCGGGTGCGACGGGCAGATCGGCGGCGGCCACCTCGCCACGTCCCATCGCGTCAGACATTGGAACGCTCCCGCAGCCGGATGCGCGGGTCGATGATCGTGTACAGCAGATCGGTGAGCAGGTTGGCCACGATGACCATCACCGACGACACCATCAGCACTCCGAGCAGCACCGAGGTGTCCCGGCGGAGAATCGAGTCGAACGCCAATCGGCCGAGCCCGGGCCAGTTGAATACGGTCTCGACGAGCAGCGCCCCAGACAGCAGCGCGCCGAACTGCAGACCCACCACGGTCACCACGGGGATGACGGCGTTGCGCAGCGCGTGCTTGTATACGACTCGGCGCTCGTTCAGGCCCTTGGCCCGCGCTGTGCGCACATAGTCCGACTCGAGCACTTCCAGCATCGACGCCCGAGACAGCCGGCTGTACTGCGCCAGGTAGATGAGGCCGAGCGTGAGCGCGGGCAGCACCAGGTGCTCGCCCACGTCGAGCACATTCGCGAGCAGGCCCTCGCCGTAGTTCACGTCGTGCCATCCCTGCACCGGCAGCAGCTTCCAGGCAGAGGCGAACAGGATCACCAGCATGATCCCGGTCCAGAAGACCGGCATCGAGAAGCCCACCAGCGCCAGCACGGTCGCTCCATGGCTGAGCGGGCTCTCGGGACGGCGCGCGGTGGCAACGCCCACCATCGTCCCAGCCGCTACGGCAAACGCCAGCGCGGTTCCCACCAGCAGCACGGTGGGCCACAGGCGTTGGAGGATCAGCGACGTCACCGACTGGTTGAAGAAGTACGAGTCACCCAGATCGCCGGTGGCGACCCGGCCGACATACGACGCGAGCTGCACGATGACCGGGCGGTCGAGTCCGTATTGCGCGCGGATCTCCTCCAGCAGCTCAGGATCGCCGGCCCCGCTCTCGCCCACGATGACGGTGGCGGGATCGCCCGGCGTGATGTGGATCAGCAAGAAGTTGAGGCACATCACTGCCAGGATCAGCCCGAGTGCTTGGGCGATCCTGGCAGCGATGGACCTCAGCATGCTCCGTCCTTGTCGAGCGAGATTCCGGCGGTCACCTCGGTGTTGCCGGAATGGTGCTCAGTTGCCGCTACTCGTCCAGCCAGACCTCGTGCATGGGCGACATCTGCCCCCAGATGTTGTTGGTCGGCGGGTTCATGACCGCCGGGTTGTAGGCCTGCCAGAACGAGGGCGTGTTCAAGAAGAAGATCGGCATGTCTTCGGCCACGATCTCCTGGAACTCGGCATACAACTCGGCACGCTTGTCAATGTCGAACTCCTGGCCGGCCGCATTGAGCAGCGCGTCGACATCGGGGTTGCAGTAGCCCGTGTTGTTCGTCCAGATCACGCCCACCCGGTTGTCGCACAGGTAGGTGCGGTGCACGCCGATGACCGGATCGCCCCAGTTCCAGACCTGGTTGATCGTCATCTGGTACTCCCCGGCGGCGACTCGTTGCGCCCAGGTCGGGAAGTCGGGTGACACGCTCAGTTCAACCTCGATGCCGGCTTCCTCCAGTTGCTGCTGCACATACTCGGCTTGCACCACGAATGCCGGCGGGATGTAGTCGATGGAGAGCTGCAGCTCTCCTGGGCCATAGCCAGCTTCAGCCAACAACGCCTTCGCTCGATCGATGTCCTTGTCGTAGTGGTTCACGTTCGGGTTATGGAACGGGCTGGCGGCCGCAATGCCGGTCGGCACGGGGAATGTGATCCCCTGGTCGATGACCTCGGAGAGGAAGTCGCGATCGATCGCGTAGGCGATCGCCTGCCGCACCCGCTTGTCCGAGAGCGCCGGGTCGTTCACGTTCATCTCCAGCCAGTTGATCTGGCCGATGGCTTCGTGGCCCTTGGCACTCACCTCGACGTCGGGGTTGTCCAGCAGACGCAGCACGTTCGCTGACGGGCCCAGCGTCGACGACAGGTGGGTCGTGCCGTTCTCGAGCCCGAGCACGATGGCTGTGCTTTCAGGTGTGATCTCCATCACGATCTCGTCCAGGCACGGCGTGCCCTCGATGAAGAAGTCGTCGAAGCGCTCCATCCGGATGATCGTGCCCGGCTCGTACTCGGTCAGCCGGAACGGTCCCGAACCCACGAAGTCCTCGGAGTTGCGGGGGTGGGTCGGCATCTCCTGGCCGTCATCGAAGATGTGCTTGGGGATGATCGGCAGCAGGCCGGGCGACATTGCCAGCAGGATCGCAGGGTGCGGCTGGCTCAGGTTGATGACCGCGGTGTGCTCGTCGGGCGTGTCCACGTTCGTCACCGGTGCGTACATCGTCTTGAACGGGTGATGTGCCTGCACGGTCTGGATCGAGAACGCCACGTCGGCCGATGTGATCGGCATGCCGTCGTGGAATACCGCGTCTTCGACCAGATGCAGCGTCACCGAGAGGCCGTCATCGGCGACGTCCCAGTCGTGAGCCAGGTACGGCATGGGGTTGTACTCGGCGTCGTACAGCAGCGGGCTGGCGTTGAGCTGCGTCCCGGGCACGGCGGTCGCATAGCCCGACTGCACGGTGCCGTTCAGGTGCCGCGGCACCTGGGTGCTGCCGATGATGAGCGTCCCGCCGACGTTCTGCCCGCCATTGCACGCAGCAGAGGCCATGTCGTCGGCCATGTCGTCGTCGGCCATGTCATCACCGCTGGCATCGCCGTCGTCCTCGTCGTGGTCGTGGCCGTCGTCCTCGTCGTGGCCGTCGTCGGCCATGTCGTCGCCGGCATCACCGCCCGAGTCCGCCGCGGCAGTGGTCGCCGGTGCGGCGTCATCGTCGTCGTCACTGCTGCACGCAGCAGCGACCAATGCGAACACCGCAAGCAGCGCAACTAGCAGCCGGCCGAAGCTCCGCTGCCTGTCGCGCGTCGTCGTGGTCCTCATGAGGACGTCTCCCTCCCTGGAGGCACCCACCGGTCACACGACGACGGGTGCAAATGTTGGCTAGGCCCTGCGTGAGCCTGCGCTACCGTAACCGACGATGTCGTTGCCATTGACGACGACGCACGCAATTCTCGATGTGCGGCACGGTGGCGTCAGCAGGGTGGTTGGCCGATGAAGGTCCACTGGTTCTTGCCAACGGGAGGCGACTCTCGCGACGTGCTGCCCGACGAGCCGGGCGCGCACTGGCGGGCGCCGTCCATGGACTATCTGGCCCAGATCGCGACTGCCTGCGATCAGCTCGGCTATGAGGGGATGCTCACGCCGTGCGGCACGATGTGCGAGGACGCGTGGCTCTCCACGATTGCGCTGGCGCCGCTGACCAAGCGCGTCAAGTTCCTCGTTGCCTTCCGGCCGGGCTTCCTGTCACCCACGCTGGCTGCGCAGATGGCCTCGACGTACCAGCGGCTGTCGGGCGGGCGGCTCCTCATCAACATCGTCACCGGTGCTGAGCCGCGCGAGCTGAACCGCTTCGGCGACTGGCTCGACAAAGACACTCGCTATGCCCGGACCGGCGAATTCCTGCGCATCGTGCGGGAGGCGTGGTCGGGTGAGCCGTTCGATTTCGAGGGCGACTTCTACAAGGTCGCCGCCGCCACCACCCGGGAGGCGCCCGATCCGCTCCCGGCGATCTACTTCGGCGGGGCGTCACCAGCGGCCGAGCAGATCGCAGCGCAGCACGTCGACGTTTACCTGGCGTGGGGCGAGCCTCCCGACATGGTGACCGAGCGGCTGGACCGGATGCGTGCGCGGGCCGCTGAGCACGATCGCACGCTGCGCTATGGCATCCGTTTCCACGTCATCACCCGGCCCGAGGCAGCCGACGCCTGGGCCGTGGCCGATGACATGCTGGCGCACATGAGCCCCGAGGCCATCGCCGCTGCCCAGGCCGACTTCGCCACGACGATGTCGGAAGGCCAGCGCCGCATGGCCCAGCTGCACGCCGAGGGTACGGGGCGGCTGGAGATCCACCCCAATGTGTGGTCGGGCATCGGACTCGTCCGCGGCGGTGCCGGAACGGCGCTGGTCGGCAGCTACGGCGAGGTGGCGGACCGAATCGCCGAATACCACGCGCTGGGCTTCGACGAGTTCATTCTGTCGGGCTACCCGCACCTCGAAGAGGCGTACTGGTTCGGCGAGGGCGTCATGCCGATCCTGCGTGAACGCGGTCTGCTCGAACCGCTTGCGCACGGCGCCGACAGCGCCCTGGTCTCGTCGTTCCGCTGAGATGCAGGTGCCAGAGAGCCCTCGAGGAGGAACCGGCGCGTCTGGCGAGCACCGTCCGCTGCGCCTGGGCCTGCTGCGCTGCGACGATCCAGTCCCCGAGCTGAGATCGATCTGCGGCACCTATTCGGACATGTTCGCCGACGTGATCGCGCGGGTCGACCCCAGCGTGCAGATGGACACGTTCAGCCTCCCCGATGACGAATGGCCTGACGACCTCGATGCCTACGACGGCTGGATGACCACGGGAACCCGCGCCTCGGTCTACGACGATGCGCCGTGGATCAGCCGGTTCGCCGACTTCGTGCGGCAGCTGCACGCCGAGGGTCGCAAGATGTTCGGAGTCTGCTTCGGGCACCAGATGATCGCCCACGCGCTGGGCGGCACGGTGCAGCGGGCCTCGCACGGCTGGACGGTGGGCGCCAACGTCTGGAAGATCCACGAGCGTCGCCCGTGGATGGACCCATCCACGGATGAGATCCGGCTCATCCACAGCCACCAGGACCAAGTGCTGACGCTGCCCCCGGGTGGGGTGGTGCTGGCGGGTGCCGATCGGTGCCCGATCGCGATGCTGGCGGTGGGGGAGCACCTTGTCGGGCTGCAAGGCCACCCGGAGTTCCAGCCCGAGTTCGTGGGCCCGCTGTATGAGAGCCGCACTGAGCTGCTGGGCGCCGATGCCGTCGCCGAAGCCCAAGCCAGCCTGGCAGCACCGTGCAACCAGGAGCTCGTCGCCGGCTGGATGCTGCGCTTTTTCGCGGGTTGAGCGGATCCGGCAACCCGAGCTAGGTCGTGGGCAGCCACCCAGGCCGGACCTGCTCGTAGCTGTCGATCTCCGATGCGCTGCGCAGCGTGATGCCGATGTCGTCGAGACCCTCGAGGAAGCGCTCTTGCGTTGCGTCGTCCATCGGGAACGGTTCTTCGATGCCCGCAGCGGGTGCGCTGAGCAGGCGCCGCTCTACGTCGACTGTCACCATCAGGTCGGGGTCGGCAGCCACGGCGGCCCGCAGGCGGGCGGCAGCCTCCTCGGA
Source organism: Candidatus Poriferisodalis sp. (assembly GCF_965204195.1). Lineage (GTDB taxonomy): Bacteria > Actinomycetota > Acidimicrobiia > Acidimicrobiales > Poriferisodalaceae > Poriferisodalis. The sequence goes on along the minus strand of NZ_OZ241975.1, from coordinate 2,921,084 downwards.
CACCTGCACCGGCACCAGCCCGTTCTTGGTGGAGTTGTTGCGGAAGATGTCCCCGAAGCGGGGCGAGACCACCGCCACGAAGCCGTAGTCCATCAGTGCCCACACGGCGTGCTCGCGTGACGATCCCGTGCCGAAGTTCGACCCTGCCACGAGCACCGTGGCGCCCGCAAAGCGTTCGTCATTCAGCACGAAATCGCGCTCGTCGCGCCACTCGCTGAACAGCCCCTTGCCGAAGCCGGTGCGCTCGACGCGCTTCAGCCAGTCGCTGGGGATGATCTGGTCGGTGTCTACGTCGGAGCGATCGAGGGGCACCGCCCGCCCCTCATGGACTCGCACTGGTTCCATCGACTTCTTCCTCCTGGATCAGCTTTTTTTCGCTCTTGTTCGCTGCGCTCACGGGCCGCTCGGGCCACGGCTTTGCCTACCGGCTCAGCCTCCGTCAGCCCAGATCGTCGGGCGTGACAAAGCGACCTGCGATTGCTGTCGCCGCGGCCACTTCCGGCGAGCACAGGTGCGTGCGACCGCCGCGGCCCTGCCGGCCCTCGAAGTTGCGATTCGATGTGGACGCCGAGCGTTCGCCGGGCGAGAGCTTGTCGGGGTTCATCGCCAGGCACATCGAGCAGCCGGGCTCGCGCCAGTCGAACCCGGCCTCGACGAAGACCGCATCCAACCCCTCCGCCTCGGCCTGTGCTTTGACGGCGAATGAGCCGGGCACGACCAGGGTGCGGACGCCGTCGGCCACCGTGCGACCGCGGGCCACCGTCGCAGCAGCCCGCAGATCCTCGATCCGCGAGTTCGTGCAGCTGCCGATGAACACCGTGTCGACCTGCACGTCAGACAACCGGGTGCCCGCTGTGAGCCCCATGTAGTCCAACGCCCGCTGGGCGGTCGTCGCCTCTACCGGGTCGTCGAAGTCACCCGGGCCCGGCACGGCGCCGTCGATGGGAATGACGTGTGCAGGGTTGGTGCCCCACGTGACATGCGGCCGCAGCGAGGTGCCGTCGATGGTCACCGAGCGGTCGAAGGCCGCGCCTTCGTCGGTGACGAGCGAGCGCCAGTCGGCCACCGCGGCCTCCCAGTCGGCCCCGGCCGGGGTGTGTGGGCGACCTGCCAGGTACTCGAAGGTAGTTTCGTCGGGCGCCACCATGCCCGCCTTGGCGCCCGCCTCGATGGACATGTTGCAGACGGTCATCCGCCCCTCCATCGACAGCGCCTCGATGGCCGAGCCGCGGTACTCGATGATGTGGCCGATGCCGCCGCCGGTGCCGATGCGTCCGATGATCGCCAGCACGATGTCTTTGGCGGTCACGCCCGCTGGCGTATCGCCGTCGACGCGGACTTCCATGGTGGACGGCCGTGCCTGCGGCAGCGTCTGGCTCGCCAGCACGTGCTCCACCTCGGAGGTGCCGATGCCGAAGGCCAGCGCGCCGAAGGCACCATGGGTCGAGGTGTGGCTATCGCCGCAGACCACGGTCATGCCGGGCAGCGTGAGGCCCTGCTCGGGGCCGATGACGTGCACGATGCCCTGGCCTGGATCGCCCATCGGGTACAGCGTGATGTCGAACTCGTCGCAGTTCGCCCGCAGCACCTCCACCTGCTTGGCCGAGATCGGGTCGGCAATGGGCAGGTGCAGATCGGCGGTGGGGACGTTGTGGTCCTCGGTCGCCACGGTCAGGTCGGGGCGGCGCACGGTGCGCCCCGACATGCGCAGGCCGTCGAAGGCCTGCGGAGAGGTGACCTCATGGATGAGGTGCAGGTCGATATAGAGGAGATCGGGCTGCCCGCCGCCAGTGCGAACGACGTGGCGGTCCCAGACCTTCTCGCTGAGGGTGCGCGCACCCGTCGCGGCGGCGTTTGTCACGATGTCAGTCTGCGTCTTTGGCGCCGCGGGTTCCAACCTGCTGCCCGCGTGGCCGGCAGATGCCGTCGCGATCCGCTGTGTCAGAGTCGTGGTGTCGACCTACCGTCGGTTCGAGAGCCGCACTTGTGACCAACGATCCTCCGCCTCCGCAATCGGCCCCGCCGCCGCCCGGGAGCCCTCCGCGGTCGGAGCCGCGGCCCGCCCCGCCGCCGGCGAGCCCTCCGTGGTCAGGGCCGCGGCCCGCCCCGCCGCCGCCTGGGAGCTCTCCGTGGTCAGGGTTGCGGCCCGCCCCACCGCCGCCGGTGCGGCCGGTCGATTCCCGCCCGACAAGACGCCGACGGCTGCGGGGCATAGCCAGGATCTTCTTCAACGATGGCGGCATGGGCCCTCCCATCCGGCGAAGGCGTGGTGGGCCACGGCTGCCCCTGCCGACTGCGCCGCCGTCAAGCCAGCAGGTGCTGGAACGTGCTCGTCCGAAACGGCCGCCGCGGCCGAGACCCGTCCCCGCGCCTGCTCCCGACGGTCAGCCACGCGAGTGGGAAGTGACACCCACGACGACCGCGCGCAAGTGCGACAGCTCTGCCTGGCGCCATCTGAATCCTGTGGTGCTGGTGCGGCCCGACGGGGAGCGCTGCCATTCGCGGCGACACATAGCGCAGTGCCTGCTGATCTTCACTGCCCTCGACTTCGGCGGCGGTGTGGCCTTGGGGATCTTCGCTGAGGTGGTGCTGGCCATCGGGGATGTGGGGAGCCGGTTCACCGAGATCACCGGCGACACGTCACTGCTCGTCTGGGTGTTGCTGCTGCTGGTGTACGCGCCGCTCGGCGAGGAGGCGATGTGCAGATGGCCCATTGCGCAACGGCCGCGGACGTTCCTCCTGCTTCCCGGCATCTACATCGCCGTCGTGGGAATCACGGGCTATCCCGGTGCAGCTCAGGATCTCGGCGTCGAGATCCTCCTGGACGCCGTCGCGATAGCCGTGGGCCTCGGGCTTCACCTGCTGAGTGGGCGCGTGCAGGTGCTGACGGCGATCGATCAGCGCGTCGACCGGTGGTTGCTGCGATGGCCAGCCGTGCCGATCTGGCTCATGATCTCCTGTTTCGCCCTGGCGCATCTCGCGCGCTACGAGGTCGATTGGTCCGTGACGGCGGCACTGGTGATCCCGGCCGTGGTGCTGCCATGGCTATGGTTCGGCGCGCTGGCGAGCATCGCCCGCATCCGGTTCGGATGGTGGTCCGCGGTGATGCTCCACGCCGCAGTGAATCTGGTGGTGCTGCTCATCGACGTAGTGTTCGGACTGCTCGTGCTGCTGTGAGCTGGTGCGCCTCGCCCGCTGCAGCAGCCGCTGAACGCGTCTCGCTGTGCTGTGCGGTCAGGCTTCGACGGCGACGACTTCGATGCTGAGCTGGTTGCCGTTCGCCTCGTAGGTGACCGTCTGACCGGCTCGGGCGCCCTCGAGCGCTTGGCCCATTGGCGACCCCGGTGACACCACCTCGATGCCCATCCGGCGTTCCTCGATCGAGCCGAACAGGTACTGCTCGACTTCGTCATCGCCTTGGAAGCGGATGGACACCATGAGGCCCGGTGCCACGACGCTGTCGCCCGACCTGTCCTCCGAATCGGCGACGATCTCGCAGTTCTCCAGGATCGCCTTCAGCCGCATGATGCGGCCTTCCATCTTCCCCTGCTCTTCCTTGGCGGCGTGGTAGTCGCCGTTCTCCGAGAGATCCCCCAGCAGCCGGGCTGCCTCGATCTGGGCTGCGATATCGATGCGACCTCGCCCGGTCAGATCGATGAGCTCGGCCTGGAGTCGATCGCGGGTCTCCGTTGAGATGTGGTGGATCTCGGGCACCCCGCGAGGTTACCGAGGGCTTCTGTTGGCACACTCTCTGTGCCTTTCGAGCGAGGGGACATCACAGTGACGCATCGCATCGCAGTCGTCGGCGGAGACGGAATCGGACCCGAGGTGATCTCGGTTGCGCTTGATGTGATTGCTGCCGCCGGAGCCGGCATCTCGACCACCGAGTTTGAACTGGGCGGGCATCGCTACCTGCGCGACGGCACGGTGCTCGATGACGAGACCCTCGAAGAGCTTCGCACGTTCGACGCCATCCTGCTCGGAGCGGTGGGTACGCCCGAGGTGCCCCCGGGCGTCATCGAGCGCGGCCTGCTGCTGAAGGCTCGCTTCGAGCTGGACCTGTATGTAAACCTGCGGCCCTTCACCCTGCCTGACGGCCACAGCTTCACGGTGATCCGCGAGAACACCGAAGGCACCTATGCAGGCGAGGGCGGGTTCCTGCGCAAGGGCACGCCGCACGAGATCGCCACCCAAGGCTCGGTCAATACCCGCATGGGAGCTGAGCGCGCCATCCGGTACGGCTTCGATCTGGCTCGCGCACGGGAGCGCCGTCACCTGACGCTGGTCCACAAGACCAACGTGCTGACGTTCTCGGGCGACCTGTGGGAGCGCACGTTCAACGAGGTCGCTGCGGAGTACTCCGACGTCGAGACCGCCTACAACCACGTCGACGCAGCCTGCATCCACTTCGTCACCGATCCGCACCGCTACGAGGTGATCGTCACCGACAACCTCTTCGGCGACATCCTCACCGACCTCGGCGGGGCCGTGGCAGGCGGCATCGGGCTCGCCGCTTCAGCCAACCTCAACCCGGACCGAACTGGGCCGTCCCTGTTCGAGCCGGTGCACGGCTCGGCACCCGACATCGCTGGCAAGGGCCTGGCCAACCCCACGGCTGCGGTCCTGTCGGCAGTGCTCATGCTGGAGTTCCTGGGGGAAGCCGAGTGCGCCGAGCGTGTGCGAGCTGCATGCGAAGCCGTCATTGTCGATGACGCTGTGCCCGATGTGGGTACCGACGAGATTGCCAAGGCGATCCTGTCGGGCGTCGAGCAGGGGTGATGCAGCGATGAGCACCTCCGACCCGGCGGACGCGAGCACCGAACCGGGATCATCGGCTCCGCTTGTCCGTGAGGGTGAGCGTGACCCTGCGTGGCCTGAGCGAGTCGAGATCTTCGATACGACGCTGCGCGACGGCGTCCAGTTCGAGGGCATCTCGGTGTCGCCTGACGACAAGCTCAAGGTGGCCCGTCAGCTCGATGCGCTCGGCATCGGTTGGATCGAAGGCGGCTGGCCCGGTTCGAACCCGAAGGACGAAGAGTTCTTCACCCGGGCGGCTACCGAGTTGCAGCTCCAGCACGCCACGCTGGTGGCCTTCGGCTCGACGCGCCGGCCCCGCGGCCGCGTCGACGACGACCAGACCTTGGCAGCACTCGTTGCGGCCGGTACCTCCACGGTCTGCATCGTGGGCAAGTCGTGGGACTACCACGTCACCGAAGCGCTCCGGCAGCCGCTCAGCGAAGGCGTCGCCATGGTCGGCGACTCCGTCGAGTTCCTCAAGGGGGAGGGGTTGCGCGTCTTCTTCGACGCGGAGCATTTCTTCGACGGCTACAAGCGCAACCCGGAGTTTGCGCTGTCGGTTCTCGAAGCCGCGGCCGTCAACGGCGCCGACTGCTTAGTGCTGTGCGACACCAATGGCGGCTCGCTGCCCCATGAGGTGGAGACGATCGTGCGCAAGGTGGTCGCGCACTTCGATGGCGTCCAGATCGGTATGCACACCCAGAACGACACTGGCTGCGCCGTTGCCAATGCCGTTGCGGGTGTCGTCGCGGGCGCGACGCATGTGCAGGGAACCGTCAATGGCTACGGGGAGCGCACGGGCAACTGCGACAACACCGTGCTGGTTCCGAACCTGACGCTCAAGATGGGCATCGAGACGGTGCCACGCGAGTGCCTATCGCGCTTCACCTCGGTGGCACACCACGTAGCCGAGCTCATGAACATGCCGCCTCAGAACCAGCAGCCGTATGTGGGCGCCTCGGCATTTGCCCACAAGGCGGGCCTGCACACGAGCGCCATCGCGCGTCGCCCCGACAGCTACGAGCATGTCGATCCGGCGGCAGTCGGCAACAGCACACGCTTCCTGCTCGGCGACCTGTCGGGACGGGCGTCGGTGGAGTTGAAGGCGACCGAACTCGGCATCGAGATTGACAAGGCCGCCATGTCCGACGTTGTCGACGAGCTGAAGCGGCTCGAGCACGCCGGCTACCACTTCGAGGTGGCCGACGCCTCGCTGGAAATGCTGCTGCGCCGGGCCGCCGGACAGACCTTCGACTTCTTCAACGTCGAGTCGTTCAAGGTGCTGGTGGAGCGCGGCCGGGAGGCCGAGTTCGACACGGAGGCGACGCTGCGCATCGTCGTCGGCGGTGACCGGCGGGTAACCGTCGGCGAGGGCGATGGACCGGTGAACGCGCTCGACAACGCCTTCCGGCAAGCCGTGCGAGACGACTACCCGGAGCTCGATGCAGTTCGCTTGACCGATTACAAGGTCCGGGTGCTGGATGCTGACCGGGGCACTGAGGCAGTCACGAGGGTGCTCATCGATTCCACCGACGGCGAGACCACCTGGACCACCATTGGTGTGTCGGAGAACATCATCGAATCGTCCTGGCTGGCACTGCGCGATTCGGTCATCTACGCGCTCATGCGTCATCGCCTGGGCGACAGCCCGAGCTAGCAACGGCCTGCGCTCACGGGCCGCTCGGGCCACGGCTTCGCCCTGCGCTTTCCGCTCTAGTTCGCTGCGCTCACGGGCCGCTCTGGCCCGGGGCTCAGCCTCTAGGCTGCGCGGCAATGGCTGCGCCACGACACGTCCGGGTCGAACCGCTTTCGGCAGTGCGTTCATACTCCTCGCCCGAAGTCACGCCTCGGCGCTGGAAGGCCGCCCGTCCCGGCGATCTGGCCGGGGGTCAGCCCACAGGTGCGCTGAGGGGACACCAAGGACCCGACCAGGGGTACGCCTACGGACTGGTCCATCTCTTCGACGATCGGGTGTACCTCACCGAGAACGAGAATCGTGACGACGTCGACGCCGGCTGCGTCGCGGTAGCGCTCAAGCGTGCGTCGATCTTCGGACGTGCGCCGGTGGTGTGGGACCTTGAAGCGGGGTACCTGGCATTTGGCTTCCTCGACCAGCACCCGCCTGCGGAGCTGGTCGCGCGTCGCATGCCGCTGTTCGAGGGCGCCGCGGAGGCGCACCACTACAAGCATGTGCGCGAGCTGGTCGCCCGCGTCCCGACCGAAGTGCTCTCCCTTGCGCCGTCGGCGATCAGGCGTCGGTATGAAGCAGATCCCCTGTCACTGACGCGAGATTGAGAAACCCATGGCCCAGATAGCGAACGCCCCGACGACCGCCCAACCGCCCGGCGCGACCGCCACCATGCAGCCCGACCGCGAGCTCTTGCGGCTGCATCGCCGGGCCTGCACCGACTTCGCCGCGAGGATGCGGTTGCCCGCCTGGGAGCACATGGGCATGGGTTTGGCCCCGCCGCTGGGCGACTACACCGTGGCCGACCTGCTGGAGCGAGCCGTCAATGGCAACCTCGCGGCTGCGGCCGAGATGTGCGGGCAGCCGGCACCACCGCCGGTGCGGATCCCGACGCCCGCAGCCGGCATCGGCCTGGGCTTCGGCACCGGTGCACAGGATCGCCCCGATCCGACGCAGCCTGTCGTCGAGAGCGTCCGCACGGTGCTGTCGATGGCGGCCAGCCTGGATGCAGGCGCCGGATTCAGCCCGCGGCTGCGCGATCTCTTGTGGACGCGCGTCACCGAGCTGACAGTGCTGGGATACGACCTGCAGCAGGCCATCAGTGCCGGCGCGGGCCTCGACGAGCTCCTGGTGGATCGGATACTCGCTGCGGCCCCCGCCGTGACGGTCTGGCCGGGGCTCGAGGTGCTCCCGGTCGACCTGTCCACCCCACCGCTGCAACGGCTGCTGGCGATGGCGGGCAGGCCGGTAGGTCGCTGGGTCGATTCGAGCGACCCGAACTGCAGCACCGGTCAGTGCTGAGCGGCGCCCCTCGGCTGCGTTTCGCTCCTGCCCCCACCGGGCTGCCGCATCTCGGCACGGCGCGCACGGCGCTGTTCAACTGGCTATATGCCCGTCACTGCGGCGGGGAGATGGTGCTGCGTATCGAGGACACGAACGCGGCACTCGCCACAACCGCACACATCAATCAGATCCTGGAGACGCTCGAATGGCTCGGGCTCGACTTCGACGGCGACCCCATTTTCCAGAGTCAGCGCGGCGCTCTCTACGACGCCGCAGTCGACCGCTGGCTCGACGAGGGACGTGCCTATGTCGACGACGGGGCGGTGCGGTTCGCTGTTCCTGACGACGGCGTGACGGCATTCGACGACAGCGTGCGGGGCCGCGTCGAGTTCCCGAATGCGTCGATCGACGACTTCGTTGTCCGCCGCAGCGACGGCAGCGCGACCTTCTTCGTAGCGAACGCCGTCGACGATCTCGATCTGGGTATCACGCACGTCGTACGAGGCGAGGACCTGCTGAATACGACACCGAAGGTGGTGCTGCTGCGTGCTGCGCTCGGCGCGCCCGATATGCCGACCTTCGCCCACCTGCCGCTTATCGTCAACAAGCAGCGAAAGAAGCTGTCCAAGCGGCGCGACGACGTGTCGCTCATCAGCTATCGCGACCAGGGTGTGCTGCCCGAGGCGATGGTGAACTACCTGGCACTGCTGGGATGGGGACCTCCCGACGACATCGAGGTACGGCCGCTCAGCGAGATCGTTGACCTCTTCGATCTCGCCGACGTCAATGCGGCGCCTGCAATGTTCGACATGGACAAGCTCACGGCGATCAACGGCGAGTACCTGCGGTCGCTCGACGATGCCGGCTTTGCCGCTGCAGTCGAACCGTGGGTGCGCGCGGAACCGTGGGGCGCTGATCTCGAGACAGCGACCCTGAGCACGATCGCACCGCTTATCCGCGAGCGCACTCGCCTGCTCGGCGACGCTCCGGACCGCATCGCCTTCCTCTTCGCCGAACCCCAGATCGACCCCGACGACTGGGCCGCCGCGATGGCGGCACCGGCAAGCGACATCCTCGATCGCGCGCGCACAGCGTTCTCCGACGCGGAGTGGAGCGCCGCGACGCTGCACGCCGAGCTGCGCGCGATCGGGGAGAGCTTCGGCTTGAAACTGGGCAAGGCGCAAGCGCCGGTTCGCGTCGCCACCACGGGCCGCGCCGTCGGCCCCCCGCTGTTCGAATCGCTCGCGTTGCTCGGCCGCGACATCACGCTCGCGCGCTTGGACGCTGCGCTGGCGAAGCTCGTAAGCGCAGCAAACTCCGGGGAATAACCAAGGCCACCGAAAGAGCCGCGGCGCTAGCCTGTTCCCGCCCTCGGGGATGGTGTAATTGGCAACACAACTGGTTCTGGTCCAGTCATTGGGGGTTCGAGTCCTCCTCCCCGAACCAGGCCGTCGGTGGCATGTCCCCACGCATCAGGCGCTTGCCGCGCTCGACAAACATCCACGTCCTCGGCGTCGCCGGCACGATTTGCACCATCCGTCGATTTGTGTCCTAGCATCACCCGCTGGCCCGGCCCGCTTGAGGCTCCACGCGGAAACTCACGCTGCTGGGCCGACCTGATAACTTGCCTGCGGCCGGTCACCTGATCGGCGAGGACCGGAGGGGGTTCAGCGCGTGGCGTTGCTCGAAGTCCAAGACATCTCCGTGCAGTTCGGCGGTATCCGTGCGCTCGACGATTTGTCGTTCACTCTGGACGAGGGACAGATCCTCGGACTGATCGGCCCGAACGGTGCGGGCAAGACCACGCTGTTCAACGTGGTCAGCCGGATCTACGACCCGACGACCGGCTCGGTGACATTCGACGGGCACGATCTGCTGGCGATGCCGGCGCACCAGATCAGCCGCGTCGGCGTCTACCGCACGTTCCAGAACCTGGCCCTCTGGCGAGGCATGACTGTGATCGAGAACGTGATGGTGGGCGACCACACCAACACCAAGGCGAACTTCTTCACGGCTGCGTTCCGCCTCGGCACCCGCAGCGAGGAAAACGATCTGAGGCGGAGGGCCTGGGAGGCGCTCGAGGAACTCGGCCTCGAGGAGTACGCCTATCACCCCGCTGCCGGTCTGCCCTTCGGCACGCTGAAGCGCATCGAGCTCGCACGGGCTCTGATCTCCAACCCGCGCCTCATCATGCTGGACGAGCCGGCGTCAGGCCTGACACACCAAGAGGTCGACTCGCTCGCGCAAGATGTCAAGGACATCCGCGATCGGCACAACCTGTCGGTCCTGTTGGTCGAGCACCACATGCGCATGGTGCTCAACATCAGCGAGCACCTCGTCGTGCTCAACTTCGGCCGCAAGATCGCCGACGGTCACCCCGATGTCGTGCGCAACGACCCGGAGGTCATCGAGGCGTACCTGGGGAGTTCTTCATGACAGAAATGATGCTGAAGGCCGAGGACCTCCACGCGCGCTACGGCGCCGTCGAGGTGCTCCGCGGCCTCGATTTCGAAGTGCCCGACGGCAACGTCGTGGTGATTCTCGGCGCCAACGGCGCCGGCAAGACCACCACGCTGCGGGCGCTGTGCAACATGTGCACCACAACCGGCACGGTCACGATGGAAGGCGACGACATCTCCCGTGCCAAGACCGCCGACATCGTGCGGCGCGGCGTCGCTCACGTGCCCCAGGGCCGGGGCACCTTCCCCGAGCTCTCGGTCATGGACAATCTCAAGATCGGCGCTTACACCCGCAGGGACAACGAGGTCGGCGCCGATGTCGACCGCTGGTTCGAGATCTTTCCCCGGCTCGAGGAGCGCCGCGATCAGCTCGCCGGCTCGCTCTCGGGCGGCGAGCAGCAGATGCTCGCCGTCGCCCGGGCGCTCATGTGCCGGCCGAGGCTGCTGCTGCTCGACGAGCCGTCGCTGGGCTTGGCGCCGCTCATCATCGAAGACCTCTTCGAGCGCTTCGCCCAGCTCAACAAAGAGACCGGGCTGACGATGCTGCTCGTCGAGCAGAACGCCAACCTGGCACTGGACATGGCCGACTACGGCTACGTGATTGAGAGCGGCGAGATCGCTCTGCATGGACCAGCCGATCAGCTCAAGAACGATCCTGCAGTGCAGGAAGCGTACTTGGGCGCCTGATTCGTAGGTACGGGGGCAGACCGTGAACTGGAACTTCGAGATCCTCCCGGATTTCATTTTCAACGGCCTACGCGACGGCGCCGTCTACGCCGCCGCTGCGTTGGCGCTGGTGCTGATCTTCAAGGCCACCACGCTGATCAACTTCGCCACCGGTGAGTTGGCGATGCTCGGTGCGTTCTTCGTCTATGTGCTCAACATCGAGCAGGGTCTGTGGCTCTGGCTATCGATCGTCATAGCGATGGCCGTCAGCGCTGCAATCGGTGCGGCCGTCGAGCGAGCACTCGTCAGACCGTTCGACCCGGCCGACCACCTGCCTGTGGTGCTCATCACCCTAGGTTTGTTCCTGATCATCAATGCCGTCGCTGGCGATGTCTGGAACTACCAGGTCCGGCGGGTGAACGACCCCTTCGGTCACTTCCCGAGCTGGGTGCCGAACGGCAGCGAGCTCAAGACCTCCAGTGAAGGCACCATCGCGTGCCTCGAGAATGCCGACGGCGAACTTGTCACGGCAGCTGACGGCACCGCCGGTGCCGAGATGTGCGAGATGGTGGGCCGCACCTTCTTCGAGGTCATCGGAGCCCGCCTGCACTACCGCACCATTGGCACGTGGATCGCACTGGCCCTCGCACTGATTGCACTTGCAGTCATTCTTGGCAAGACGAAGGCGGGCCTGGCCTTCCGGGCGGTGTCGTCCAATACCGAGTCGGCACGGCTGGTCGGCGTCAACACCGGCCGCACGCTGGGGTTCGGCTGGGCGCTGGCCTCGGTGTTCGGCACGCTCTCCGCCGCCCTGGTGGCACCGGCGCTGGGCGGCGTCAACCCCAACATGATGCTGACGATCCTCATCTACGCCCTGGCCGGCGCCGCCCTCGGCGGCCTCGACAGCCTCGGCGGCGCCGTCATTGGCGGCTTGGTCGTGGGGCTCATCAAGTCGGTGTTGGTCTCATGGTTCGGCGTGGTCGTGCTCGGCCAGGCCTATTTCTCGATCTTGCAGCTGGCCATGGCATTCCTGCTGATCTTGATCGTGCTGTTGTTCCGTCCAGCGGGTCTCTTCGGAACCCGCCGTATCGAGCGCGTCTAGCTCAACGACCCAAAGGGAGTTGCTGAGGTATGAGTTCACCACTGCTCATCGTTTCCAGGGGCAGCACACAGCACCGCCAGTGGCGGTTCCTGAGCTGGGGCTACGCCGTGGCGCTGGCGATCCTGGTGCCACTGGTCCTGCAGCCGTTCGAGATCGGCAAGATGAACCGCGCACTGGTCCTCATGGTGGCCGTGCTGGCGGTCAACCTGGTCGTTGGCTTCAACGGCATGCTCGCACTCGGGCACTCGGCGTTCATGGGCATCGGTGCATTCGTTGCCGCGTCGATGGTCCAAGACGAGCTCTGGGACTACTGGATGATCATCCCGGTCGTCGTGATCGTGGGGTTCGCCATCGGCATCATCGTTGGCCTGCCTGCGCTGCGTGTACGAGGTCTCTACCTAGCCTTGGTCACCATCGCTCAGGCGGCGGTGTTCCCAACGCTGGTGAACATCGACGAACTCGGCATCGCACGCCGTACCGGCGGCCCGAATGGCCGAGACGTCATCGAGGAAGTCGATCGGCAGGAGAGCGGCTTCTCCAGCTTCTTCGAGTGGCTGCCCGGTGTCGACGGTGCGCGTGGCGCGAATGCGTATCGCTACTGGATCCTGCTGATCATGACAGCGATCGTCATTGCGCTGGTCCGCAACATCATGCGCAGCCGGCCGGGCAGGGCGGTGCTTGCGATCCGCGACAGCGAGGCTGGCGCTGCGGTGTACGGCGTGAACCTGCCGCTGTACAAGACGGTGAACTTCGCGCTGAGCGCCTCGCTGGGTTCGCTGGCGGGCCTCATGTGGTGCCTCGACAAGGGCTTCGTGGCCGGCCAGGACTTCACGTTCCTGCTGGCAGTCGACCTCATCATCGGTTTGGTGATCGGCGGTGTCGGCACGCTGCAAGGCTCGATATTCGGTGGCTTGTTCGTGGTGTGGGTGCGAGATCTCACCAAGAGAATCTCCATCCCGTTGGGCTTCTACACACTTGACGGCGATGGCCCGCTCTCCGCGGCCATCTTCGGCCTCATCCTCATCCTGTTCACCTTCTTCGCCCCGGGCGGCATCGCCTCGATGGTCACGGCGATACAGAAGAGGATTATCCAGGTGGTCCCGCTGACGCCGTCTGGCGACCCCATCACCCCGCTCGAGGATCTCGACCCCGGTCCATCCTCCACCCGAGCTACGTGGGCGATGAGATTCGCCATCGCCGGCCCGGTGCTGCTGGTCATCGGTTGGGTGCTGATGAACGTCGACAACCTCATCGTCGGCACGCTGGCATTCGCATTGCGCTTTGCCATCGTGGTGCTCGCACCGGTCGTGATATTCGTCTCGATGAACGAGCTCCGTGCGGCGAAAGCCGGCCGGCGCGGCGAGAACGCCGCTGCAGTGAGCTCGCAGGCCAAGACAGCCGGCGTCCTCGGTGTGTTGAGCTTCGCCTACATCCAGGCGTTCGCCCTGAACATCGCGCTGCGAGCCCACCACGTCGGACACCTCGCCCGCGAATCGGTCGCAGTGAATCCCGACGGCAAGACGGTGCCGGCTATCCCGCTGGTCAATGAGGCAGCGAAGGCGAAGGACTTTGTGGGCACGCCGGGCGAATTCTGCGGCACCTCGCCCTCGGGCGAGATCAGCGACATGTCAGTCAGCGAGTTGTGCAACGTGGCATCCGATGCCATCGATGCCTCCGAGACACCGGTGGGCTTCTGGCTCATCGGCTGGCCGACACAGAGCATGCTGTCGCTGGTGCTGAGCATCGTCGTCATCGTGGCGACGATCATTGTCGGCCTGCGCTACTTCGTGTTCGCCGACGAGAAGGCCGAGACGGCTCCCGAGCCAGCGCCTGAAGACGTCGGCGCCTCTGCGTAGATGTAGAGCGACGCCGAGCTTCCCGCCTCCATTGGAGCGCTGGGGTTCGGTCGACATTGCTGAAGGCTGAGCAGTAGCGATGGATGTAGTACTGCTGCTGCAGCGAATCTTCGATGCACTGTTCAACAGCGCTATCTACTCCTCGCTGGCGCTGGCGCTCGTCATCATCTTTCGATCCACCGGGCTGCTGAACTTCGCCCAGGGCGAGATGGCCACCTTCTCGGCCTACATCGCCTTCGTTCTGCTCGCCGGCGCGGCACCAGGTGTCACCGGCGGCGGGCTGGCGTCGTGGATCGGAGCACCGCTCGTGACGCCGCTGGCGATCGGAGGCGCGGTCGTCATCGGCATCGCGGCCGGCGCAGCGACCGAACGCGTGCTGATACGGCCGTTACGAAACGCGCCGGAGCTAGCGCTCGTCAATGTGACGATCGGCATCTTGCTGGCGCTGAACTCGTTGATGGGCCAATGGTGGGGAACTGGACCGCGTGTCTTCCCGCCGTTCTTCCCATCGAATCCCGGTGATCACTTCGCGATCGCAGGTGCCCGCCTGCGCTTCTCCACGGTCGGGGCGTGGCTGGTGCTGTTCGCGCTCCTGACCGTGCTGGCCCTGTTGCTGCGCTACACGAGAGCCGGTCTCGCTTTCCGGGCGGTGTCCATCGATTCGGAATCGGCCGCGTTGAACGGCATCCGCGTTGGTCCGACGCTGATGTACGGCTGGGCGCTGGCGGCGGGCCTCGGTGCCATTGCGGCAAACATGAGCGCGAATTCGGTGCTCCTTGAGCCCACCATGATGGTGCGGGTGCTTGTGTACGCCTTCGCCGCGGCGACGCTAGGCGGGCTCGACTCGCCCAAGGGAGCGCTGGTCGGCGGTGTGGTTATTGGCCTGAGCCAGACGCTGATCCCGGCATATGTGCCGTTTATCGGCTTCGAGCTCAGTGTGCTGCCCGCGCTGGTCGCCATGGTGGCGGTGCTGATCGTGCGCCCGGCTGGCTTGTTCGGCACTCAGCGGATCGAGCGGGTGTGAGCGACGACAACTGGCCCACGCCGCTGCCGCGCCCAGGCGACGATGACGAAACCCCGGGCGCCGATGCCAGCGTGTTCGCTGTCTTCGCCCCGCCCGACGACCCAGCCGCCGAGGCGCCCGTCAGAACGCCGCCCGAAGCTGGCGAGCCGGCCGAGACTGCAACATCGGCCGAAGCTGACGAGCCGTCTGGATCAGAGGCGCTGGGCGCCGAGCCTGCCGGGGCCGCGCTCAGCGTGCGCAGCGGCCCGCCAGCCGCATCCGACGTTGGCACAGCCGTGCTCGGCGCCGGCGGCGCAGATCGCGTTGTGGGTTCGCGGCGGCGGATCGGCCCGCTCAGCTGGATCGGCGCTGTATTGCTGGGTGTGTGGCTTGTGGCGATGCCGCTGACCAGCTCGGTGACCGAACTGCGGCAGAACACCCAGATCATCGTCATGGTCCTCGCCGTGCTGGGCGTCAATATCGCCACGGGCTACGGCGGCATGATCAGCCTCGGCCATGGGGTCTTCGTGGCTGTCGGCGCGTTCGCAGCCGCCTACGCAGTCGACGACTTGGCGCTGCCGTGGGCCCTCTCGATCCTGGCCGGAGCCGCGTTCGCAGGCGTCATCGGCGCATTGGTCGGCCTGCCAGCGCTCCGCATCAAGGGCATCCACCTTGCACTGGTGACGCTCGGGCTGGCCATCGTGTTCCAGCCGCTCGCCAAGCGAGTGCCGGCGTTCTCCGGCGGCGTCAGCGGCAGGGCGGTCGGCGCCGAATTGGTGCCGCCGTCGTGGTTCGGCACCAGCCGCTGGGCCGAGGGGCTGTACCACTACCTCATCTGCCTGGTGGTGGTGGGGTTGGCGATGTGGCTGACGCACAACATCATCAAGAGCAGACCCGGCCGCGCCATGCGTGCGGTGCGCGACAACGACACCGCAGCGGCTGTGTACGGGGTGAACCTGGTGGCCTCCAGGGTCAGCACGTTCGCTGTGAGTGCATCGCTGGCAGGCCTCGCAGGCGCCCTCGGCATCGTCTTGGTGCCGTTCGCCTCACAGGAGTCGTATCCGTTCCAAGAGTCGCTGGTGCTGTATGCCACCGCCGTGCTCGGCGGATTGGGCTCGCTGTGGGGTTCCGTGCTGGGTGTCGCGATCCGGGAGGTCTTCTCGAGGATCGGCGAACTGCTCGGCGATGTGAGCGGCTTGGGCCCGCTCGGGGAGTTCCTGCGCCTGCTCGACGAGGAGCAGTTCGTGTTCGGTGTGCTGCTGGTGGCCCTGACGTTCGTCTTCCCACGCGGTCTCATCGGCATGTTCAATCGCCGGCGGGACGACTAGGCAGTTCGTGCTGCAATACGGCCCATCCGGACGCGGTGAGCGAACACCCGCAGACGCGCTGCTCACACCTGCGTCGGGCGGATCACAGATTCGAAATCGTCGCAGAATTGACATAACCCGCCCGGTGACCAGTCCCAGGACGCGAACTAGCGTCTCGATGGACCGGTTAGGGCATCTGTGCGATTCCGCTGCCGGTTCATCATTTTGCAACCAATTGGGGAGACACAACATGACGAAGCGTCGAATGTGGCGCTTGCTAGCTCTGCTCTTCGCGTTCTCGCTCGTAGCCGCTGCGTGCGGCGGCGGCGATGACGACGCAGACGCTGACGCTGGCGAGACAGAGACCGAAACCACGGCCGCTCCGAGCGAAGGCGAGGAGATGGCCGAGGAAGAGGAGATGGCAGAGGAAGAAGACGAGGGTGCCACTGGTGCTCTCGGCGGCGCCGCTGCTGAGGAAGACATCGAAGCCGCCGTTGCTGGCGAGGACGAGGAAGAGGAGATGGCCGACGAGGAGATGATGGAAGAGGAGGAGATGATGTTTGATCGCTCCACTCTCCAAGGCATCTTCGACGAGGCCGCCGCCAGGCGTGCCGCCGCTGTTGCATCGCTGACTGAGAAGATCGAGTCCGGCGAATACGGCGTCGGCGACGACGGCATCCTGCGCGGTCCTGCGGGCTTCAACATCGACATTTCCGCGTGCCCCGACGACTGGTCGGACACCACGGGCATCACCGACTCGCAGATCCGCATCGGTCACACCACGGCCCAGTCGGGCAACCTTGCCGCCTACGGCAACATCGCCTACGGCTGGGAGAACTACTTCAACTGGATCAACGACAACGACCCGATCATGGTCGGCGGCTCGCCGCGTGACCTGACGCTGATCATCAAGGACGACGCCTATGTCGCCGCTCAGACGATCGAGTTCGTGGACGAGCTGATCGAGGCGGAGAACGTGTTCTCGATCCTGACGCTGGGTTCGCCCAACACCCTCGCGGTGTACGACAAGATCAACGAGGAGTGCATCCCGCACCCGTTCGTGATGACTGGCCACCCGGCCTGGGGCGACCCGGTGAACCACCCGTGGACCACCATCATGCAGATGTCGTACTCGACGGAGTCGATCCTGTGGGGCGCGTGGATCAGGGAGAACCTGCCTGACCTGCTGCCGGTGAAGGTTGCCGGTCTGGTGATGGACAACGACTTCGGTCTGGCTTACGAGCTGGGCTTCGAAGAGTGGGCACACGCCAACACTGATGTGGTGAGCGAGTACCTGCCTGTGCGTCACGACCCGGCTGCGCCGACGCTGACCAACGAGATGACCACCATCCTGGCCTTCGAGCCGGACGTGTTCATCTCGATGACGGCGGGCAACCCGTGCTTGCTGGCCATCCAGGAAGCCGGCCAGAGCGGCCTGATCGATGACATCAAGGCCAAGGGCGGCGCGCTGTTCACGCCGTCGGTGTGCAAGGGCATCGAGGCGTACATGAAGCCCGCTGGCGACTTCGCCCACGACTGGTGGATCATCGGCGGCGGGTCGAAGGACTCCACCGATCCGAAGTTCATCGATGAGCCGTTCATGTCGTTCGTCAACAGCAACCTCGAGGCGGGTGGCTTGGACCCGGCGGTGTCGCTGTACGCCATCGGTTACACCTATGGCTACCCCTACGGCGAGGCGCTGCGCATTGCTGCTGAACTGCCGGGCGGTTTGAACCGGACGAACTTCATCTTGGCGGTGCGGTCGATCGACATCTACCACCCGATGCTGCTCGACGGCATCATCACCCAGCTCAACGGCAACGCGGATGCGTACTTCGTTGAGGGTTCGGACTTCAGCCAGTTCGACGCCAACGAGCAGACCTGGAGCCAGGTCGGCGATGTCGTGGACGTCAACGGCAAGTCGACGAACTGCGCCTGGGACAAGGACAACGGCGGCTGCCGCTAGGCAAACGCCACCAGGAGGTCAGACGCCCAGCGTCTGATTCCTGACTGACCAAAACGGTCAATGGAGAGGGCCGGCGGGCAACAGCCCGCCGGCCCTCCCGCGTGCGTGCAGTGTTCGGCGGCCGCCAAGTGAATGTCTGGCAGCTCGTCAGTCGCCGTCGACGATGGCTTTGACGCCCTCGACCACGCGCTGCATGTTGGCCCGCAGCACGTCGCGGCGCCGGTTCAGCACGCGCTGCTCCTTGGCGGGATCGCGCAGAGCCATGGGCACTGTGCCGTTGTTCTCCTGGCCGATGAGCATCGAGAACCGCAGCCGGCTGCCGCCGCCCTGCTCGGCGAGGTCGAACCGCCACACGGCACCGGGGTTCTCGGTGTCGGTGACGCGCCATTCGAACGCCGTGCGCTCGTCCCAGGCGGTCACGATGCAGTCGGTCTCCCAGTCGAACACGTCGGGGATGGAGTTACGGCCCCGGAACGTCGAGCCCACGCCCGGGTCGCCATCCGAGGTCCACTCGGCGCCCAGGAATTCCTCGGAGAACTGCGCCGGCATGCTGATGTCGGTGATGACGTCCCACACGGCGCGCGGTCGGGCGTCGGTGTCGATCTCGGCCACCACGCCCTGACCGTCGGCCACCCGGGCGGTGCCGTCGTCGCTGGGCCGCTGGCGGGTGAAGCCCCACTGGTCGAAGTAGGTGATCTCGCTCGCCGGTCGGCGGGGGGCAGGCGAGAAGTCGGTTCCCTTGGTGTAGGCCACCGGGAAGCACACCAGCGTGGTGAGGCCCGGCGGCATGCCCAGCAGCTCGGCCACCTCGTCGGACTTGTTGTTGAGCATGGTGGCGTAGGCGGTGCCGAGGCCGCGGGAGCGCAGCGCCAGATTGAAGCTCCAGGCGGAGGGGATGGCGCTGTCGAACAGTCCCGGTCGGCCGCTGTCGTCGTGGATGCCCCAGATCGCCAGCATCACGAGCGCCGGGGCCTTTGCATAGTTCTCCACGAGGTAGGCGCTGGAGCTGACGATGTGCTCCTTGGGATGGCCGGTGCCGTCGAGCCGCCCCCGGGCATTGATGAAGATGGTGCCCACCTCGGCGTAGAGCTCGCCGAGCCGATCCTTCAGGTCTTGGTCGCGGATCACGACCCAGCGGCGGCTCGCATCGTTGCCGCCCGTCGGGGCCTGCTCCGCGAGGTCGATGCACTCGAAGATGAGCTCGTCGCTGACCCAGCGGTCGAAGTCGAGCCGCTTGCGCACGGCCCGGGTGGTGGTGAGCAGGCGATCCACCTGGTCGAGGTCGAAACCGGCCTCGGAGGTGCGTTCCCCGGAATCAGAATTCTGCATTTCGGTACCCTAAATCGCCGCTGCACAGCGGTGCCGAGCCCCGCTGTCCGGTGGCCGAACCCGAGGAGAGCGCAGTGCAGTTGACCGACGAGCAGCAGCAGATCCGCGACGTGGCCAGAACGTTCGCGCAGCGCGAGATCGCGCCCCACGCCGCTGAGTGGGACCGCGCCGGCGGAACGCCCCGCGAGCTCTACGCCAAGATGGCCGACGTCGGGCTCATGGGGATGATGGTCGACCCCTGCTGGGGCGGCGCAGGCGCCGACTTCGTGTCCTATGCGCTGGCCATCGAGGAGGTCTCCGCTGCCGACGGCGGCATCAGCAACATGATGGCGGCGAACAACTCGCCGGTCGCCGTGGCGATCCAGCAGTCGGGCACCGAGCAGCAAAAGCGCGACTACCTCACCAAGCTCACCAGCGGCGAGTGGCTGGGCTGCATCCACCTCACCGAGCCCCACACGGGCTCCGACGCTGCGGCCATCCGCACCCGGGCCACCCGGGACGGCGACGAGTACGTCCTGAACGGCCACAAGGCGTTCATCACCGCCGGCTCGACCTCCGACGTAGCGATGATCGTGGCGGTGACCAATCCGAGCGCCGGCAAGCGGGGCATGACGACGTTCATTACGCCCACCGACAACCCCGGCTACCGCGTGATCGCCAAGGAAGACAAGCTCGGCCACCGCACCAACGACACGTGCCAGGTGGTCTTTGAGGACATGCGCGTGCCGGCAAGCGACGTCCTCGGCGAGATCGGGCGCGGCCTCGGCATCGCGCTGGGCAACCTGTCGCTGGGCCGCATCGGCGTCGCGGCCCAGGCCACCGGCGGGGCACGGGCTGCGCTGAAGGCCGCTCATTCCTATGCCCAGGAGCGCGAGACTTTCGGTCGTCCCATCGTCGAGCACCAGGCGATCTCGTTCACGCTCGCCGAGATGGCCACCCAGATCGAAGCCGCACGTCAGCTCTACCTGCACGCAGCACAGATGCGCGACCAGGGGCTCGAATGCGCCCGAGAGGCCTCGATGGCGAAGCTGTTCGCGTCGGAGATGGCCGAGCGGGTGGCGTCGAAGGCCATCCAGATCCACGGCGGGTACGGCTTCCTGAACGACTACCCGGTGGAGAAGATCTACCGCGACGTGCGGGTGTACCAGATCTACGAGGGCGCCTCAGAGGTCCAGAAGCTGCTGATCAGTCGCATGCTCGACGGCGTCGAGGGCTAGAGGCAGAGCCGCCGCTACTCGATGCCGAGCTGGCGACCGGCGCGCCAGGCGTCGGCCACGTCGCACATGCGGGTGTAGCTCACGCCCAGGTCGGTCATCTGGTCGATCCACCGCTCCATCTCGTACAGGCGCCCGCCGCGGCCGATGGCCTGCGGATGGAACGTGACTGTGCACACGCCGTGCTGCACCTCGCTGGCCATCCACTTCACATCCGACAGGAACGTGTCGAACATCGTTCTGGGGTTCTCCAGCCCGGTCAGAATCGTGTTCTTGAACGTCACGAATTCGAGGTGGACGTAGTCGTCGAGATGCCAGCTGAACGGCAGCTCTACCAGGTCGACCTGCTCGCCGAACTCCATGGGCCCGTCGAGCGGGAACTGATCCCCGGTGCGCAGCCAGTAGGGCGCGTAGTCGTGGCCCATGAGCGACGAGTCGTAGCTCAGGCCGTATTCCATCAGCAGGTCGATCGTCCACGGGTTGATGTCGCCCGAGGGCGCCCGGTAGCCCTTCGGCGGAGCACCGGTGAGCGATTCGATCTGGGCGAAGGTGCGCTCGAGGATGGCTCGCTCCTCGTCTTCGCTGAGCCGGGGGTTGTACTCGTGGGCGTAGCCGTGCAGCCCCACCTCGCATCCGGCGTCGACCACCATGCGGGCCGCATCGGGGTAGGTGTCGATGGAGTGGCCCGGGATGAAAAAGGTGCTCGGGATGTCGTGGCGGGCGAGCAGCTTGAGGATCCGCGGCACGGCCACGGCGCCGAATTCGCCGCGTGAGATGGGCGTCGGGGTGGTCTGGCGTCGCGCTATCCACAGCGACGGTCCGTCGAAGTCGAAGGTCAGGCAGACGTACCCCGCCGGATTGTCAGGTATCGCCCCGTTGCTTGCACCGTTGTCCATCGTGATTCCCCCTTCGTGATGCCGCCGCAGCGGCCGCTCACGCTTGCCGTTCTAGCCCACCCGGCCCGACCATGGCACAGCGGGGGGCTGCCATAGGCTCGGCCGCCGTATGCGAAAGCTGATCTGCGCAGCCGTGGCGATGAGCCTGCTTGCCGCGGCCTGCTCGAGGGCATTCAATCCGGTGCCGCCCGAGACGTCGCAGCCAGATGCCGCGACGACCCAGGCTCCCGTCGGCGAATCTCCCGAAGAACAGGCAACGGCCACCGAGCCCGCCGCTGACGACATGGGGCCACCCGACACCACGCCGTCCGACACGGCACCGCCGCCGACCACCCAGCCGTTCTTTCCGGGCACCGAGGACGGTCGGCCGTTCCTGGAGCTGACGCTGACCGAGAAGATCCACGAGTTCCTGGAGCTGCCGAACACCGCATTCGCCGCGAACATCGCCGGCGAGATGGGCCTGACCGGCGACCAGCGGTGGGTGCCCTGGGTCATGGACATCATGCGCACCGCCGGTTCCCGCAACGTTTCCGATACGTCGATGGGGGCGCTGGAGCGGCTGACGGGCATCGAGAGCTCAGGCGACTTCAACACCGACTACGTGCGATACGGCTCGTGGTACCGCACCAACGGCGTCGATCCCGGCGAGGGCTACGAGACCTTCAAGAGCGAGCTGTACGCCTACCTCGACTTCCGCTTCGGGGACATGCTCGCCCAGGTCACCGACCGGGTCACGCTGGGCGCGATCCAGTTCGGCGGGGTGCGCCGGGGCGGCATTCCGGAGCTGAACAACCCTGAACGGCTCACCCCTGCCCAAGCCGACTTCATGACCGATGAGGAATTGGTGCTGGGCGTGGTGATCGGTGGCGAAGCCGCGGCGTACCCGGTGCGGTTCCTGGCACGCCACGAACTGGCGAACGACGTGGTCGGCGATGTGCCGGTGGCGCTCGGCTACTGCACGCTGTGCCTCACGGCGCTCATGTTCGACCGGCGGCTGCCCAACGGCGACGTGCTGTCGTTCCAGACCTCGGGCCTGCTGATGGACTCGAACAAGATCATGATCGACAACGAGACCGAGAGCCTGTGGAACCATCTCTCGGGCACCGCGTTCGCCGGCCCGCTGGCCGGCACGAAGCTGGAGCAGTTCCCGGTGGCCACGACGCGCTGGTCGGACTGGCTGGCCGTTCACCCCGACACGTTCACGCTCGACACACCCCCGCCGACGTATTTCCCCGAGATGCCGGAGCGTCCGCCGATCACCTACGACTACACGCCGGGCGCGGCGTACCGCACGTACTACTCCAGCGAGGATCTGTGGTTCCCCACCTTCGAGACGCCCGATGTGTTCGAGCTGAAGGAGGAAGTGGTCACCGTTGATCGCGGCGGCCACACATTGGCGCTGGGGCTGGCGGAGCTGGAGCGGCAAGGCGCGTTCGTGTACGTGCTGGGCGGCGAACCGCTGGTGATCGTGCCGAACCAGGGCGGCGCCAGGGTGTACAGCGCCGCCGATGCGGCCGGCGTGCCCGCCGAGGCGTGGCGCCACGGTGCCCCCGTGGAGGTGGCGCCTGGGGGAGTGCTGCACGACGAGCTGCGCGTCAACGGCGTGGACGGCCGCAATCGCATCGACGTCACGCTGCCGCGCATCGTTTCGTCGCAGTCGTTCTGGTTCGCCTGGTACGGCCTGCACCCCGACACCGACATCTGGCCCCCCGCCGACCAGCGCTAGCGGTCCAATCTGGGGCGGTGGCTATGCTGACTCCTCGCATCTCAACCAGCCCCCATCGTCTAGCGGCCAAGGACACCACCCTCTCAAGGTGGCGGCACGGGTTCGAATCCCGTTGGGGGTGCGCTATGCCCGCTCGATCCGGGTGCTCGGCGGGCGCCAGTCCGGTTGAGCCGCCCGAGAGCCGGGCACCGGTGCCGGTGTGCCGAGGGAGCAGCCCGAGATGAGCGATGGGCAGGAGTCGCACTGGTCCCGGCACCTGCCGGCCGGCGGCAGCGCTGCCGACGTTGATCTGAGTGCTGGTGGCACGCTGCCCGCGGTCTGGCTGGACCGCTGGTCGACCGATCCGCAGCGGTACGTGGTGTGGGATGGGCGTGACGGCTGGGTGACCGGCGGCCAACTTCTGGAGCGCGCCCAGCATGTAGCCGAACGCTTGGTAAGTGCGGGCATAGTCGCCGGCGACCGCGTGTTGATGAGCGGTCCGAGCTCGTCCCGTTTGGTTGCCGCTCACGCTGCACTGCTGGCGATGGGTGCTGTGGTGGTGCCGTTGAACGGTGCCTACCGAGCCGATGAGGTGCGCGGCGTGGTGGCCGATTGCCGTCCCGCAGCAGCGTTGGTGGAAGGCGTCGGCAAGCCTGGCGAGTGGCACGAGTGGATTGCTGGCGCCGATCCAGCAGTGCTGATCAGCGATTTCGATGCCGCCAACCTGCTCGCGGGCCGCGTAGGTGCCGCCGGGCACTCCGCTGGCAGCGCTGATGCAGTCGTTCCCGGTGGCGTCGGTGCCGCGCCCCATGAAGCGTCCGGATTCGATCTGTTGGCGTTCGCGCATCAACGTCGGGGTGACGATCCCGCGCTCATTGGGTACACGTCGGGCACAACCGGGCAGCCCAAAGGTGCGGTGCTGAGCCATGCGAACCTGCTGGCGTCGGTGCGAGCGTTGGAGCTGGCGTGGCGCTGGACACCCGACGACGTGCTCGTGCTGGCGCTGCCGCTGTTCCACATGCACGGCCTGGGCGTGGCGCTGCACGGCACGCTCACCGTGGGCGCCCGGGCTGTGCTGCAGCCCACATTTGAGCCCGACGCCGTCTTCGATGCCATCGCAGGCCGAGATGGCACGGGGGAGCACCAAGCCACCATGTTCTTCGGCGTTCCGACCATGTACTCGCGGCTCGTGAACTCGCCGCGGGCCGCTCAGCTGTCGGGGCTGCGGCTGTGCGCGTCGGGTTCGGCACCCATGCCTGCTGAGCTGCACGACGCTGTGCGGGAAGCCAGCGGCCAGCACGTGATCGAGCGCTACGGCATGACCGAGACCGTCATGCTGGTGTCGAACCCGCACGACGAGCCTCGCCGAGCGGGTACGGTCGGCTTCCCGCTGCCCGGCGTGGAAGTGCGTCTTGAAGCGCTCGACGTCAGTGACGGCGAGGGCGAGCCGGCGGCTGGCCCCGATGCTGCGGAGATCCTGGTGCGGGGGCCCAACGTGTTCTCCGGCTACTGGGAGCGGCCCGCCGAGAATGCGGCGTCGTTCAGCGACGGCTGGTTCCGCACCGGCGACTTGGGCCAGTGGGATGACGGCTACCTGCGCATTGTCGGCCGCGCCAAGGAGCTCATCATCTGCGGCGGCTTCAACGTGCACCCCCGCGAGGTCGAGGAAGTCATCGCCTCGCACCCCGATGTCGCCGAGTGTGCAGTCGGCGGCGAGCCCGACTCCGAGTGGGGCGAGGTGGTGGTGGCCTACGTGGTCGCGGAGCGCGACTTCGACGACGACGAGCTGAAGGACTTCGTGGGCGAACGCCTCGCCTTCTACAAGCGGCCCCGACGCACTTACCGCATCGCAGCGCTGCCCCGCAACGCCCTCGGCAAGGTTCAGCGCCAGATGCTGGGCGGGTAGGCGAAGGCAGAGCCCGGGCGGCCCGTGAGTCCCATCGTGCGCGAACGGGCGACATGAACGAGCAGCACGAAGTGCATCAGCGCAATGCGTTCTCTGCTGGCGGCGCAATCTGACACCCTTGTATGCGGCATGTTTCAGCTTCATGAGGTGCAGCGGGCGGTCCCGCTGCCGGGCCGGTATGTGGCCCCCAGCTCGCTCGACGAGGCCGTTGAGCTGCTCTCGTCGCACCGCACGGCGGCGCGGCTGATCGCTGGCGGCACCGACCTCATGCTCGAGCTCTCGCGCGGAGCGCGTTCAGGTGTGAAGCTGCTGGTGGACATCTCGGGGCTGCCCGGTCTCGACCGGATCTCCTACGAAGGCGAGCGGGTCACGCTCGGGCCGCTCGTCACCCATGCCGATGTCATCGCCTCGGAGCCGATGCGCACGGCCGGCCTGCCGCTCGCCCAGGCGTGCCTGGAGGTGGGCTCGCCGCCGCTGCGCAACCGGGCCACCGTGGTCGGCAACATCGTCACCGCCAGCCCGGCCAACGACACCATCTCGGCGCTCGCGGCACTGGATGCCACAGTCACCATGACCTCGGTGCGCGGCGAGCGAACTGTTCCCATCAGCGAGTTCTTCGCCGGCTTCCGCCAAACCGTGCTGGAGCCCGACGAGATCGTCACCGCTGTTTCGTTCGGTGCCCTCGACGGGGCGAACCGGCCCCATGATCGGCGCGGTGTGTTCGTAAAGCTTGGCCTGCGGAGGGCGCAGGCGATCTCGGTGGTGCACGCCGCCGTGGTCGCGGAGTTCGACGGCGGCCGGGTGGCTGACCTCGTAGTCGCTCTCGGCAGCGTCGCGCCCACGATCATCGCCGTGCCCGAAGCGGCCGAGCTGGCTGCTGGTCGGGAACTGGCCGAAGCCAGCGCCGACATCACGGCTGCTGCATGCCGGGCGGCAACGCCCATCGATGACATCCGCGGCAGCGCCGAGTACCGCTCGCACACGGTCGGCGTCGTGGTGGACCGGGCGATCGCGGCCCTCGCCAGCGGCACCGAATCCGACCGCTGGCCGGAGCAGCCGCCACGGCTCGCACCCACCGCAGCCGGCGATCAGTCGAGTTCCGCGGCGACCTCGACGGCCGCGTGGGGCGGCGGTGTGACAGCCGGTGCAGGCGCTGAGCCGAGCCGAGAGGCTGACGTACGCGGCGGCGAGACCCGTGGCGAGCTGGCCGACCGCGACGACACGATCACCGCGACGGTGAACGGCGTGCGGCGCAGCGCAGCGGGGGCTGCGGGCAAGACGCTGATGGACTGGCTGCGCGACGATCTCGGACTCACGGGCACCAAGGAGGGCTGCGCCGAAGGGGAGTGCGGCGCCTGCACAGTGCATCTTGACGGTGCCGCGGTGTTCTCGTGCCTGGTGCCTGCGGGCCGAGCTGACGGAGCGAGCATCACCACCGTCGAAGGCGTGGCTTCGCCCGGCGGCGACCTGCATCCCTTCCAGCAGGCCATGGTGGACACCGGCGGCGCCCAGTGCGGGTTCTGCACGCCGGGTTTCGTGATGAGCGCCGTGGCACTGCTCGACGAGATTCCCGAACCCACTGCCGAACAGATCACCGTGGGCCTGTCGGGCAACCTCTGTCGCTGCACCGGCTACTGCTCGATCATCGAAGCGATGCACATCGCTTCGAGTGACGCAGCAGCGGTGCACACCGCGGCCGGGGACCCGTCGTGAGGGAGGGCGCCGCCCCAGGCGAGACCGGTGCGGTTGTCGAGCTGGAGATGCCCGCAGCGACGGCGGGCGGCACCGGCCAGTCGCCGCCGCGTGCCGACGGTCCTGCCAAGGTCGCCGGGCTGGCCGGCTACCCGGCGGATCGTATTCGTGCCGATGCGCTGTGGGCCTTCGCCGTGTTCACCGACCAGCCCCATGCCCGCATTCGGCGCCTCGACCTCGCCTCAGCCGAGCGCGCCCCGGGCGTGGTCGCGGTGCTGGGCTCAGCCGAAGTGCCCTGCAACGAGTACGGGCTGACCAAGTTCGACCAGCCGGTGTTCATTGGTCTCGAGCACACCGGCCGCAGTTCGGTGCCGTGCGACGTATCTCGGTGGGAGGCCGACCACCTGGCGCTGATCGTCGCCGAGAGCCTCGACGAGGCGCGTGCCGCCGCTGCTGCCATCGAAGTCGAGTGGGAGCCGCTGCCGGTCGTAGCCGATCTGGACGCGGCGCTGGCGCCCGACGCTCCACTCGTGCACCCCTACGAAGACATCGGCTCGAACCTGTACGAGTCGATGCGGACCCGCAAGGGCGATCTCGATGCCGGCTGGGCCGCCGCCGCCGTCACGGTCGAGGCCACCTACGAAGTGCCTTACCAGGAGCACGCCTACCTGCAGCCCGAAGCGGGCACGTCGTGGGTGGATGCCGAGGGCATCATCAACGTTGAGATCGCCGGCCAGTGGGTGCACGAAGACCGCGAGCAGATCGCTCACGCACTCGATCTGCCCGAAGATCGCATCCGGGTTCGCTATCCGGCCATCGGCGGCGCATTCGGCGGGCGCGAGGACACGTCGATGCAGATCGTCCTGGCGCTGGCCGCCCGTCGGCTGGCCGAACGGGGCATCGACCGCGCCGTCGCCATGCAGTGGTCGCGTGAGGAGTCCATCGTGGGCCACCACAAGCGGCATCGCGGACGCATCTGGGCCCGCTGGGGCGCCGACCGCGACGGCAGGATCACCGCAGCACAGGCCGAAGCCTGGCTGGATGCCGGGGCCTATAACTACACCTCCAACAAGGTGATGGGGAACCTGCATCTGGGTCTCGGCGGGCCCTACGAGCTGCCCAACGCCGCCATCGACACCCATGTCGTGTACACCAACGCCACGCCCGGGGGAGCGTTCCGGGGCTTCGGCGCTCCGCAGGCGGCCTTTGCGGTGGAATGTCAGGTGAACAAGCTGGCAGAAGCGCTGGGCATGGACCCGGTTGACATCCGCCGCGTCAACACCCTGCGCGAGGGATCGCCGAGCATCGCCCACACGCCGATGCCGGCCGGTGTGACCATGCCCGAGGTGATCGAGGCATGTGCCCACGCCGCGGCGCAGCCGGCCGGCTCAGGCAGCGCCTCCCTGGAGAGCGACGCCAGCAGCTCGGGGTCCGATGACCCGATGCCCGATGGGCCGGCGCTCTTCAGCCCGTTCGTTTCGCTGCCGGCGCGGCCTTCGTCGCTGCGCCGCGGTCGCGGCTTCGCCTGCGCATTCAAGAACGTCGGGTTCTCCTTCGGCTTCCCCGAGCGATGCGAGGCCACGATCGTGTTGCACGGCGAGTCTGGCGATGACATGCCCGCGTCGGTCGAGCTGGCCCACGCCGGTGCCGATGTCGGGCAGGGCGCGCATACCGCGTTCTTGCAGATGGCTGCCGAGGCGACCGGCGTCGACCCGTCCCGTGTCGTGGGCCGCTTCAGCGACACCGGCACATCGGGCGACTCGGGCTCGGCGTCGGCTTCCCGCCTGACGTGGATGGCAGGCAACTCGATCCTGGGTGCCGCCGAGGAAGCCGAGAAGGCATGGCGTGAGGGCGCCCGGCCGGCCGTCGGGCACTTCCGCTTCACGCCCCCGCCCACCACCGAGCTCGACCCCGAGACCGGCGAGGGCACCCCGAACTTCACCTACGGCTACGTCGCCCAGCACGTCGAGCTCACCGTCGACATCGACACGGGACACATCCGCATCGACCGAGTGATCAGCGCGAACGACGTTGGACGGGCCATCAATCCACGCTTCGTGGTCGGCCAGATCGAGGGCGCGGTGGCGCAGGCGCACGGTCACGTGCTCAGCGAGCACCTGCGCAGCCGGGACGGCCGGCTGCTGAACCCCCGCTTCAGCACCTACTTGATTCCGGGCATCGGCGACATCCCGGTCACCACAGAAAGCGTCGTGTTGGAGCTGGCCGACCCGCTGGGCCCGTTCGGTGCCCGCGGCATGGCCGAGATGGGCGTGATCCCCTATGCACCGGCAGTGGCCGCAGCGCTGGCTGACGCAACCGGCGTCTGGATGGACGACTTCCCGCTGACGCCGGAGCGTGTCTGGGCGGCGCTCAAATCCGCACGCGACAACGGCTGAGACCCGGTTTCGGGCAGCACCGCCGTCGGGCCGATAACCCAACGGGCCCCCGACACCGCAGTCCTACACTCCGAAGCGTGGCAGCGAGATCACGGCCGGATGCGACCGAGCGCGTGATGGAGCTGGTGATGTACCTGCTCGCTCGCGATGTGCCCAAGACGCGTGAGGAAATCTGGCGTGACACCGGGCTGTACGCGCCCGACGGCACCACCGACAAACGCCAGCTGGACAGTGCCCGCGCCTCGTTCGAGCGCGACAAGGCGCTGATCCGCAACCTCGGCGTGCGCATCACCGAGTCGATCGAGCACGACGGCGCCACGTCGTACACGATCCGCCGCGAGGACTACTTCCTGCCCGACCTGCAGCTGACTCCCGACGAGCAGCTCGCGCTGCGCTTCGCCGCATCTCGGGTGGATATCGGCGAGACTTGGGATCTCGAAGCCGTCGCCAAGCTCACGAGCACCGAAGCTGGCGCAGGCGCCGAGGGCGGGGCGGCAGCGGGAGGCGGGGATGCGGCTGGCCACAATGCTGAGTCGCTGTCAGCAGATGTAGCGCTGGAGACGGCTGCCGCGCAGCAGACCGCCGGGTCGCTGCTGCCGAAGCTGGCCGCCGCTGCTGCCGAACGCGCGCAGGTCCGTTTCGCGTACGGGGGGCGTCGGCGCGACGCTCAGCCGCTCGGTCTGCTGTGCCGGGCGGGCTACTGGTACTTGGCCGCACGCGAAGACGACGTGGTGAAGACGTTCCGGGTGGATCGCATGGAGAGCGACGCGGACGTGGGGGAGCGAGGGGCATTCGCCCGCGCCGACGTCGATGTCGCGGCGCTGCTGCCGAGCGAGCCGATGGAGATCGACTTCGGCGACGACTTTGTGGCCCGGGTGCAGATCGACACCACCATGGCGCAGCAGCCCACGGCCGAACGAGGCCGCGTGGTCGAGCGGCATGACGACGGCTCGGTGACGGTGACGGTGCGGGTGCGCAACCGCGCCGCGTTTCGCGTCTGGCTGCTGGACATGGGACGCCACGCCGTCGTGGAATCGCCGCCGGAACTGGTCGACGAGATCACGTCGTGGCTGCGAGCACTGGCGAGCGATGCAGGGGACGGCGACCGGTGAGGGGGCCCAGTACGTCGGTGAAGATCGAGCGCCTGCTGGCCATCGTGCCGTGGGTGGTCGAGCGAGGCGGAGCCACCGTGGGCGACATCGCCGAGCGATTCGAGATGCGTCCGGCTGCCGTGTACGACCTGCTGCTCGCCGCCATGTGTTACGAGGTGACCGGGGCAAGCGCCTATGAGAATCTCGGCATCGTCGTGTTCGGCGACGACGACGAAGCTGGCGAGGCGTGGGTGCATGTCGAGCCGGGAGCGATGCTGGATCGGCCGCTTGACTTGTCGGTGCCGCAGGCGTTCGGGATCCTCGTAGCGGGTCAGTCTGCGCTGGCCTTGCGCGGCGCCGACCGGACGGGCGCGCTGGCGACGGCGCTCGACAAGCTGCGTGCGGCGTACGGCGAGCGAGTACGGGTGTCGGTGGAGCTGCCGCTGCCGCGCAGCCTGCCGACGCTGCGGGAAGCCGTACGCGCTGGCACCACCGTCAGCATCCACTACTACACCCCGAATACCAACGCCGTCAGCGAGCGTCGGGTGGACCCGCTGGACGTCTCGCTGGCCGACGGCCACTGGTACCTGCGGGGCTGGTGTCACCTGCGCCAAGACCTGCGCTCGTTCCGGGTCGACCGCATCGAGGAGTGCAGCGACACCGGCGAACTGCATGGCCGTTCGGCCGAGCCCCGCGAGGCGCCAGGCAGCCCGGCCGAGCCGCGCGAGGCGCCAGGCAGCCCGGCCGAGCCCAGCGAGGCGCCAGGCAGCCCGGCCGAGCCCAGCGAGGCGTCAGGCGAGCCGGCCGGTCTCGGAGCTGTTGCGCCGGCCGAGTCCGACGAGACGACCGATGTGGTGCTGTCGATTCCGCGCAGCGACTTGTGGCGAGTGGAGGCGTACCCATCACGGGAGGTACGCGACGACGGCGACCGGTGCATCGTGACGTACGCGATCCGCAGCCCGTTCGTGCTGAGCCAGATGCTGCTGCGCCTCGGCGCCGAGACGCACGTCGTGAACGCGGCAGAGCTGCCGCCCGAGCTCGCCGAAGCGGGCAGTGCTGCCGCTGCGTCGATCCTGGAGCTCTACGAGACCTGACGCCTCCGGCTCAATCGACCAGGTCCACGACCAGTCCGTAGTGGTCGGATGGCACGACCCCGTCGACGGATTCGGCGCCGATCAGCCGGATACTCGTGATGTTCCCCTGCGGAACCGGGCGCGGTGTCGACACGAACACATAGTCGATGCGCCGGTTCGGCCACATGGCTTGGTGCAGGTAGGGGTTCTGGCCGCTCCAGGTGAAGCCGGGGCCGTCACCCGCCTGCGCCCACGCGTCGCTCCAGACCAACTTGGGCACTGGTGGCGGGCGTTCGCCGGTCAGCAACCGGATCTCCTCGGAGCTCGGGACGGCGTTGAAGTCGCCTGCCATGACGATCGGGAAACCCTCGGGATCGTGATGAGGCGCTGCCAGCTCGCACAGCGTCGACACCTGTGCCTGGCGGATCTCGCTGAGATGGAAGCGGTGCTCGAGGTGGGTGCAGATGACGGTCATAGCGCCGTCTGCGCGGGCGATCCGGGCCACGACAGCGGTCCGGTGCCCGGACTGCTGGCCCTCGGGCGATGAGGGGTCGCCGACCGCCAGCGAGTGCGAGCTGGATTCGATGATCGCTGTGCGGCTCAGGATCGCGTTGCTGAACGACAGTCCTCGCCGCCCGAAGCGCGGGTGGTGTGCGACGTTCATGCCCAGCGTGTCGCCGAGCAGATCGGCCTGATTCTGGCCATCGCGCTCGGCCCAGATCTCTTGGCAGCACACGACGTCGGCGTCGAGCTCGGCAAGCGTCGCGGTAATGGCCTCGTGGCGGGCCTCCCAGTTGTCCCCGAATCGCCACCACAGGTTCCAGGTCACGATGCGCACGGCGTCACCGTAACGGCCACCGCCACCGCCGGGCCGACTGACCGATGCGGCGGCCGGGCGCCGTATCGTCTGCGGCGATGAGCGCCGAAGCGAATACCGACCAGATCTACCTGCGCGATGCGTACCAGCAGACTGTCGAGGCGATGGTGGTCGCTGTGCGTGACGATGCGGTTGCCCTCGACCAGACGGTCTTCTATGCCACCGGCGGAGGGCAGCCGCACGACACCGGCACGCTCGCCGACCAGGGCGGCAACACCTGGCAGGTGCACAACGTGCGCAAGGAAGGCGACCTCATCTGGCACTGGGTAGGCGGCCAGCCTCCACCGGAGGGAACTGCAGTCACCGGCACAGTCGACTGGGAACGCCGCCTGCAGCTCATGCGCACCCACACCGCGCTGCACATCCTGTGCGGGGTCATCTGGAACGAGTGGGGAGTGCTGGTGACCGGCGGGAACATGGAGCCGCTGGCTGCCCGGATGGACTTCGAGTTCAACCCGCTGCCCGAGGGCTTCGCTGCACGGGTCACCGAGCTGGTCAACGCCGAGATCGCCGCGGACCGGCCCATCGAGGTGAGCTTCTTGGAACGGTCGGTGGCGCTGGCCGATCCCGAGCTGATCCGCACCAAGGTCAACCTGATCCCCGAGTGGGTGACCGACATCCGGGTGGTCGACATCGTCGGGCTCGATCGCCAAGCCGACGGAGGCACCCATGTGGTGTCCACCGGCGCCGTGGGCCGCTTCGAGATCACCAAGACCGAGTCGAAGGGCAAGGGCAACAAGCGCGTCCGCATGGTGCTCCACGACGCCTAAGCAGCGGCCCGCTCTTGGCGGGCGCGCGCTTGTTCGGTACCTTGGAACAAATGACTCCCCGGGAGCCATTGGTCGGAACGCGCACCGTCGCGCCGTCTGCTCGCCGTACGGCAACGTCTCGCTTCGGCGCCTCCCGGCGCGAGGGCCACGATGCTTCGGCGTTCTACGAGCGCTTCACCCCGCCGGTGCTGTCCGATGACGACACGGTGGCTCGGGGACCCGACTTCGACCCTGAGCTGGCCGAACGTCTCGACGATGGCTGCTTCTGCGGCGACGCCCGGCAGATGGCCGAACTGCCCGATGCGTGCGTGGCGCTCGTGGTCACCTCACCGCCGTACTTCGTGGGCAAGTCGTACGAAGATGCCATCGCTGCCGGCACCGACAGCCGCATTCCCACCAGCTACTTCGACTACCTCGACATGTTGCGGGACGTCTTTGCCGAGTGCGTGCGGGTGCTGGAGCCAGGCGGCCGCATTGCCGTCAACGTGGCGAACCTGGGTCGCAAGCCGTACCGCAGCCTGTCGGGCGACGTCGCGAAGATCTTCGAGGAGCTCGGCCTGCTGCTGCGCGGCGAGATCGTGTGGCAGAAGAGCAAGGGCTCGAGCGGGTCGTGCGCATGGGGATCGTTCCGCAGCCCGTCCAACCCGACCCTGCGCGACACCACCGAGCGCATCGTGATCGCCAGCAAGGGCCGCTTCGATCGGGCGCGCTCGGCGGCACAGCGCGAGGAGGAGGGACTGCCGCATCGCAGCAGCCTGTCCACCGACGAGTTCATGGAAGCCACTATCGACGTGTGGGACATGGGGCCCGAGAGCGCGCAGCGGGTGCGACACCCGGCGCCGTTCCCGCTCGAGCTGCCCCGGCGCCTGATCGACTTGTACACCTACGAGGACGACCTCGTACTCGACCCGTTCATGGGTTCGGGCACCACCCTGGTTGCAAGCGTGCTGTGCGGCCGGCGGCCGGTGGGCTACGACCTGAATCCCGACTACGTGGACTTGGCACGCGCACGGGTCGCTGCCGCAGCCTCAGCGCAGCCCGACGCGCCGCCCAACACGGAACAGCCACCGTTGTTCGAGTTGAGCACGGCCGCGCCGAAGGCAGTTGCTGATGCGATGACCGCCGACGCGTTCGTCCGTCAAGCCACGGAGGCAGGACGCAAGGCCCACGACATCGCCGCCGACCTGTTGGAACGCTGTGGTTTCGAGGTGCTGCGAAGCCCCGCGACAGTACGGGGCGCCGGGGTGAAGTTCAGCTTCTTGGTGGCCGACCGGGCGAACCGTGAGTGGTGGATCGATGTGGCCGGGGCGTTCACCACCGTGCGTCCCGGACTGCTGCGCGCCGAGACACTGTGGAAGGCACTGGGCCGGGCGTCGGTGCTGGCTTCGGCCCAGCCCGGTGCACGCTTGCTGCTGTTGA
This sequence comes from Candidatus Poriferisodalis sp., assembly GCF_965204195.1. Lineage (GTDB taxonomy): Bacteria > Actinomycetota > Acidimicrobiia > Acidimicrobiales > Poriferisodalaceae > Poriferisodalis. The sequence goes on along the minus strand of NZ_OZ241975.1, from coordinate 2,886,589 downwards.
CGCCGCACCTGCCCCGTGTGGGTGCCGAAAGCGACCGTGCACTGCGCACGCTCGGACCAACTGCAGTCTTCGACGTCATCGAGCTGTTCGACGAAGCTGCCGTGGCCAGGCTCGCGAGTTACGCCGATGGTGCCGCGACTCCGCTCGCGGGCTTCTGGGACGACAGCGAGATTGACACCGCGCCCTAGCGAAGCTCAGATGCCGTCGATGCGCTTAAACAGCTCCGCGTAGGCGAGCCCGGCCTGCTGGCCGCTGGCCGCTGCGACGGCGTCGACCCAGTCGGCGAAGCGCTGCACCTGGGCGGGGTTGTCAGGGTCGGTGATGTCATGGGTGGTCACGAACTGGGTGTGGTGGCACAGCAGCGCCTCGGTCTTGGCGGCAGTCCAGCCCTCGACGTTCTCCGCGTGGTCGGGTTCGTCGGCCTCGAACAGCAGCAGCTCCTCGGGTCGGTGCGGCGGCAGGCCCTGCTCGGGGAAGAAGAACGGGTCGCGTGCGGCGACCACGCTCTCGACGGCCAGCAGACCCGCGTGGCGATGATCGGGATGCAGCCGGTAGCGCTTCCATGGGTCATGGCCCAGCACGACGGCTGGGCGCAGTTCGCGGATGACCCGCGCGACCTGGGCTCGGGTCGCGAGATCGCTGTCGAGCTCGCCGTCGACGTGGCCGCCGAAGCGCACCTCGCCGGTGCCGCCGAGCGCGCCAGCGGCGGCGCGCTGCTCGTCCTGGCGGGTTCGCACCAGCGCCGCCTGGTCGCACTCGGCGTCCCACGTGCCCTTCGAGCCGTCGGTGCAGATGAAGTGGTGGACCACCGCGCCGGCGGCTGCCCACTTGGCCAGCGTCGCCCCGCAGTCGAACTCGGCATCATCGGGGTGCGCGGCAATGACCAGCGCCGAAGCCGGCACCGCCAGGTCAATCGAGAAGCCCTCAGCGCCCATCAGCAGTTGCAGACCCGGTCAAGCCTGCTGCGTCGAGGTCGTCGGGTGTATCGATGTCGAACTCCAGGTCGGCACTTCTCCTCACCCGCAGGTCGAGGCCGCGGCGCAGGGCTTCGGTGCAATGTGCCCTGAACGAGCCAGGCCCGTAGTGGAATTCGAAGCCGGTGCCGAGCGGCAGCGCCATCACATTGGTGCCGTCGAGGTGCCGGTCCGGGACGATGGTCACGGTGCCGGTCTCGGCGAGGCCCGAGAGCGTCTGCGCATGCGGCAGGTCTGCATGCGCGACAACAACGTGTCCGGATCCGTCAACGTCGAGATCGAGGTCTGCTTCGAGGGCGGCGACTGCTGCGCTGATTGCCGGGTTCAGGCCATCGGCGTCGATCCACAGCACCTCGGCGCCGACCGCACGAGCCCAGTCGGCAACCTCGTCGTTGTCGCAGACGACTCGGACAGGGAGCGACCCGGCGGCTTCGACGACTTGGCTCGCCATGGTGCGCGCCAGCTCGTGGCGTTCGGTGTCGCTCAGGCGATCAGCGAGGCGGCCCTTGGCGAGCCGGAAGCCCTTGACGGGAATGAGCACGGTCGGCGTGACGCTCATAGCAGTCACCCGCGGCGAGTGTATGACCGCTCACAGGGCGGAGCGCAGCCGTGGCCGTGCTCAGGCGGGCGGCTGCGGGTCGGTCCCGGTGTCGCGCAGGCCCAGCACCTCAGCAACGACTGCCCGGATGCCAGCTTCGGCAGCCTCACGCTTGGGCTCAAGCCAGCTCGCCAGTGGGAAGGCGTCGCACAGCCCGACCCATTCCTGATCTTCCTCAGACCACTCGGTGCGAAACCGGTATTCACTCGGGAGTTCACATGTGGCCATTACGCGCTTCCAACTCCTCGATTGCTTTCAGTACTTGGCGAACTTGATACGGCTTCGCACTTGCTCCATGCGGCTGCAGAACCAGTATGCGCGACTCCGACCATCTCACATCGTAGATGCGGTGACTGCCCGCGATGCGTGTCGGCTCGCCGAAGAGCGCGTCGCACACGCTCACGAGCTCTTGCCACGGCACATTGCGCGGATTGCGCCGAATTCGAGCGATGCGCTTGCGCAACCGGACCATGTCGGAACGCTCTCACATGTTTTAAATATATTTCAACTGATTTTACTAGAGTTGGCAAGTGGATCAGACTCGCTGCCATTCATCTCGCGAGGGGACGTCGATATCGGTCAAGGCACCGAAGGCACGTGAGAAGCTCGCTGAAGCATCGGGGACATGTGACGAGAAGTAGGCGTCGATTGCCCGGCGGACGATCTCGGCCGGCGTGACTCCCTCGATGGCTGCGAGTTCGTCGATACGTTGACGCTGCTCCTCGGTGAGGTACACCTGCGTGCGAGTCGCGGCCATACAGCGCAACATACGGCGTACGCGATGTGCTGGGTACGCAAGGACTGAAGGTGCCGGATTGATGGGACAGAACGGTGCTGACTGAGCCGCCTGCGGGGTGGGTGCGACCGTGGTGGGCTGAGCGGCAGCTCGACCCGGGATCGGCGGCGTATGCGCCGGAGCCGAGCCAGGTCCGCTATTGGCTCCCTGCTCAGCAGGTTTCGGACAGCGTGCTGGCAAACACGGCGGGTCGCTCATGGACGACGATCGGGCTTCCCGAGACGCTCGACCGGGCTGCGGTGGATCCCCGGGGGCTCGTGGTGCTGGGGTGCTGGTCGCTCGACTGGTGGGTGCGGGCCGGAGATGAGTGGGTCTTCCCATCGCGGGCGGCCGCGGTGCGGCAGCGCTTGGTGGAAGGGATGCCGGTGGTCGAGACGATCCTGCGAGTCGGCGGCGGGGATGTGGTGCACCGGGCTGCGGCGGCCCGGGGTGCTTCGGTTCGGCTCGATGATGCCGAGCGGCACGTCAAGCAGCAGCGCCGCAAGCAGGTGGCGGGCGATGGCACGAGCGCCGTTCCCGAAGTGTTCGTAGTGGAGATCACCAACCGCACGGATGCGCCCGTGGCGGTTGCGCTCGCCGCGCGGCCGTACCACTTGGGCGCGTTCGAGCATGCGGACGGCGAGATCTGGGGATGGTCGAACGCGTGGGGCATCGACGAGATCTCCGTCGACAACCGGGTGACGACCATCGACGACGGACTCGGCCACGCAGTGGGCCGCGCGGCAGTGATTTTCGACCGCACGCCTGGAGACATCGTGGTCGGCAGTGACGGGGCCGACTGCGCTGGCGCACTGGTGGAAGCGGGCGAACAGGCCGCCGCAGGGCAGGAGAGCTCGGTGGCGGTGAGCATCGGCGGCGCCGCGCCGCCGTCCGACCACGCGGCATCGCTGCGATCCGAGCCGGCATCAATACCGCAGCCCGAGCGAGCTCCGGTTTCGGTGACAGACCCGCAGCGAATGGCCAATGCAGCAGCGGTCTTCCCGCTGGTCGCCGGAGCGACGCTACGCACCGCCGTTGTGGGGCGCGGTTCGGCCTTTGAGTGGGACGATGCCGGCAGCCCCGCGCTCGGCGCTGCCGTGCTCGACGCGGTGCCGAGCCTGGACCGGGTGGCCAACGGTTGGAGCCGGCGTGTCGACGCAGGCTGCCGGCTCGAGTTGCCTGGCGGTCGGCTGGCTGACGCCGCGCTCGCTGCACGCTCGGCGCAGCTTCTCTCGACGGCGCCCTTCGATGACGGCCCCGGTGTCGTGGGTCCGATGCTCGCCTCGGCGCTCGACACCGATGCGCAGTTCGCCGGCGACGACCTTGTGCAGTTGCTGGCGCTCGTCGAGGCGGGCGTGCCCCAGCAGGTCCGCGATCTGCTGTTGCGCCAGGCTCAGGCGCAGGACTACTCGGGCGCCACGACCAGCATGGGGGTCTCGGTGACGGGCACCTCGCTCGTGCTTGCCGAGCACCTGCTGTCGTTGCATCCCGACCCGGCGCTTGCAGAGGGCATCTCAGAGTTCGTGACGGCAGCGGCACGAAGGCTGCTGACACGCGACGCAGAGCACCGCGAGGAGGCATGGACGATCCGGGAAGGCCTACGAGCCGGCTACCGCCTTCTATTTCGACTCGGCGCTGAGCGCGCCGCGACTGCCTTACAGCGCGAGGCGATGTCGCTGCCTGAGGTGCTTCGCGTAGAGGTGGGCGACAGTTCGGCAACTCCCGCCCGCTCCCGGCGTCGTCGCCGCGCCGGCCCGCACGCAGCCCGCAGCGGTACTGGCATCAACGAATCCTCATCGTTCTACCGCGATCGGTCGGGACGGCTGCCGTGGGAGGTGTCTTCGGACACGAGCGTCCGGGCTCGCAGCACGGCGCAATTTGCTTGGCGTGAGACCGGCGAAACAGCATCGAGCGCGGAATCTGAGCAGCCGGACAGGCGTTGGGAGTGGGTGTCGCATGACACCGGGCTGTGGATCCATGCCGCGGTGCCGTGGGCGCCGCCGCTGCCATTCGTGGGGGCCGAGCCGGCCGACGGCACGCCTGCGGACTTCGTGGACGACACCGCTGCGTCGTGCGGTCACGACATGGTGGCCACGGCGCTGTTGGCCTTCGCTGAGGCTCGACCAGCGCCGGGACGCGCCTTCGATCGGCTTGAGGCGCTGGTCTCGGTGGCATCGCCGACGCTGAACTGGCCGACCTACATGCACCCGGCGCTGCGCACGGGCACCAACGGGACGGGGCACGACCTGATGGTGGGCGGCCTGTTCGTGCGGACGCTGCTGCGGCTGCTGGTCGACGTTCCCGACGACGGTCCGGCCAGCAGCGGGGGAGCAGGTCGCGAACCGGCCCGCCTGCGGCTCGCCGCGTACTGGCCGGCGACCTGGCTGGGCCAGCCGGTCGAAGTGCACCACGTGCCGACCGCGATCGGGGCTGTGTCGTGGGCGGTGCGCTGGCACGGCGAGCGGCCGGCGCTGCTGTGGGACGTGGTGCCACACGACCCGGGCGGCGACCCGCCGTCAGTCACAGCGCCAGGGCTGGACCCGGCGTTCACGGCCACGGGCTGGCAGGGCGAGGCGCTCCTCGCACCCCCGCCCGTGCTGTAACCGGTCTCCCGGTCGGCACGGGGTCGGCAACTAGGTTCACATCCATGACGGCGCGGCCGAGCCTCACGTTCGAGCGGCGCTGCTGGGATGCGGGCGAGACGACGGTGGTCGGCGTGGACGAGGTGGGCCGCGGTGCTTGGGCCGGCCCGTTGACCGTCGGCGCAGTCGTGGTGTCGCCGCACGGTCGCGTGAACGGCATCCGCGACTCCAAGGAGCTCCGCTCCGAGGTGCGCGAGCAGCTCTTCCAGCGCATTGACGACTGGGCCCGTGCATGGTCGGTGGGGCATGCAACCGCCGCCGAGTGCGACGAGTTGGGCATGACCGATGCCCTGCGGCTGGCCACCCGCCGGGCCCTGGAACTGCTGCCGGCCGAGCCGGACCGGGTGCTGCTCGACGGCAAGTTCAACTTCGTGGACTGGCGTCCGAGCCGGGCGCTTGTGGAGGGCGACCGGCGCTGCCTGTCGATCGCGGCCGCCTCGATCATGGCCAAGGTTGTGCGGGACCGGATCATGACGACGCTGGCCGGCGACTTCCCGCCCTACGGGTTCGAGTCGAACAAGGGCTATCCCGCGCCGGTCCACCGTGCGGCTCTGGCCTCCCATGGACCGTGCGCCATCCACCGGCTCAGCTGGTCGTTCACCGAGGCGCTGCCCGATGCCGAGCCGGTGCCGAGCGCCGCCCACTGCGACGTGGAAACCGCGCTGGTGACCTACTCGAAGGCCTTCGCCGGACCCGACACGACGTTGTTCTGACGCGCCGTTGCGACGAGCGAGCGTCGGTCGCAGTTCACGTGCTGCGTCGGAATGAAGCCGCGCACCGGGGCCGCTAGAAGAAGGCAGCTTCACAGAGAGGCCCCTGATGAGTGTGAACGACGATCCCAACGCCCAGCAGCGCGAGTTCTGGCGCAACGCAGACGTGTGGGTGCAGGAGCAGGAGCGGCTGGACGCTCAGCTCGGCCACATCGGCCTAGCGGCGATGGAGACCGTGGAGGGCCTGCCAACGGAAGCCAACGTGCTGGACGTGGGCTGCGGCTGCGGCCAGACGACGCTGCAGTGGAGCGAGCGCGTCGGCGGTTCGGTGCTGGGCCTCGACATCAGCGAGACGCTGATCGACGTGGCCCGCCGACGCGGCGCTGCGCATGCCGCCGAGCGTCCTGAGACGGCGCCGATCGCATTCGAGATCGCAGACGCCCAGACGGCGGACATCGCCGCGCTCGGTGCCGCTGCCTCGGGTCGCAACGGGGTCTTCGGCGGCTTCGACCTCGTCTTCTCGCGCTTCGGCGTGATGTTCTTCGCTGATTCGGCGGCGGCGTTCGCAAATCTGCGCGCCGCCACGCGGCCCGGCGGGCAGCTTGCATTCGTCTGCTGGCAGACGCCGCGCCAAAACCCGTGGCTGGTCACTGTCAACAAGGCAGTGCTGGAGATCGTGGAGATGCCCGACGGCGGGGGGCCGGCAGTGGATCCGTTCGCATTTGCCGATCCCGACTTCGTGAGCGACATGCTCGGTGCAGCGGGGTGGTCGGACGCTGGCTTGGAGTCGTTCGAGACCGAGGTGCTGTACGGCGTGGGCAGCACGCTTGCCGACACTGCGCAATTTGCCATGGACCTGGGCATCGCCCGGCGGGCGCTGGCCGGGCACCCGCCCGAAGTGCACGCTCAGGCGAAGGACGCCGTCATTGCAGCGCTCGCGCCTTTCGAGACGTCGAAGGGCGTGGTCTTCCCTGCCGCTGCGTGGATCGTCACGGCGCGCAACTGATCCCGCAGACGGTCGCCAGCGCTCCCGCATGTTGCGAGGCTCAACCGGCGCGACGGCAGAAGGCACGGGTTTGGCACACTCGCGGGCGATGATCGACGAACCGAGCTGGACGATAGGGATCGAGGAGGAACATCTCCTCGTCGACCGCGACAGCGGCGCATTGGTGCAGGCCCAACCGCCCGGGCTGATCGAACGGGTGGCCGAGCTGCGCCACGGGCTCGTGAGCCCGGAGCTCTTCAGCGCGCAGATCGAGATCGGCACCGGCATCTGCCGCGACATGAAGCATCTGCGAGCCGACGTCGGCCTGTTGCGACTCGCGGTCACCGAGGCCGCTGCGGAACATGGGCTTGCGCCGATTGCCGCGTCCACCCATCCGTTCGCCAGACCGGAGGAGCTCCAGATCACCGACAAGGAGCGCTACCGGGTTCTGGCCGACGATCTCCAGGACATCACGCGCCAACTCGTCATCTCGGGGCTGCATGTGCACGTGGGCATCGAAGACCCCGAGCTGCGCATCGACCTGATGAACCAGGTGACGTACTTCCTGCCGCATCTGCTGGCCGTGTCGACCTCGTCGCCGTTCTGGCAGGGCCGCGACACCGGGCTGGCCAGCTACCGCTCGGCGGTGTACAAGACCCTGCCGCGCACGGGCCTGCCGCCGAAGTTCGACTCGTGGGCGGAGTTCCGTCGCCATGTCGATGTGCTGGTGAACGCCGGGATCATCGAGGACTCGTCGAAGGTCTGGTGGGACATCCGGCCCTCCGAGCGCTACCCGACGCTGGAGATGCGGGTCACCGACCTGCCGACCCGTATGGAAGACACCATCGCCATCGCGGCTGCGTATGTCTGCCTGCTGCGGATGCTGTGGCGGCTGCGAACCGAGAACCAGCGTTGGCGCGGCTACGCGAACTTCCTCATCGGCGAGAACCTGTGGCGCGCCGAGCGCTACGGCATCGGCGGCTCGTTGATCGACTTCGGCAAGGGAACGCTGGTGCCCTACGACCACCTGGTCGACGAGCTCATCGAGCTGGTGATGCCCGATGCCGAGGCGCTCGGCTGCATCGATGAGATCCGCCACCTCCGCACCATCTGCGAGCACGGCACCTCAGCGAACCGCCAACTCGCCGTCTATCAAGCTTCGCTGGACGCTGGCGCCGATCACCACGAGGCCCTCGCCGAGGTGGTGCAACACCTCATCGGCGACACGCTGGCGCCGCCTGCCGACGACGACTAGCTCCGCATTGACCGCCGCGGCACGGTGCCGCGATGCACCGGCGTTCGGCTCGCAGCCGCAGCCTCGATCGCTAGTTGCAGGCGCCGTCGGCGCCGATGCCGCGATGGCTGTAGCACAGCGGAGTGGCCATAACGCTGCGGAGCGTGTACGGCCCCCAGGCGGTGGTGAAGTCTCCGCCGTCGGCATCCGTCAAGGCCCTGGTGTCGTCCGCCATCTGGGCGACGATGAGCAGCCGGTAGCCGCGCACCGAGTCGTCCGGCTGTCCCACGACATCGACGGCGGCTTCCAAGAGATCTCCCGATGGGTCGGGTGCCGAGGTAGTCCTGATGCGCGACCGAGGCTCATCGGAGGCGATGGTCGCTACGACCCGGTCGACCAGCTCTCCGAACGTCTCGTCGGTCGCGTTGCCACCGATGTCGGCGATGACCTCTGCAGTGATGTCCAGAGCGATTTCCGGCGACAGCGGCGCCAGGTAGTTCGAGCTGGCCCAGCCGACGATCGGTCCCGCTTGGATCTCGTGCCACGTGCTCGTGGCGAGGTCACGAGAGCGGCCGGTCGCGGTCACTCCCGCAACGCCGATCCTCGCGAACGCCGCTTCGGCCTCGGCATCGCGGACCAGCAGCGCGCTCTCGGCTGGCGACTGCGGCGACAACTGCAGCGTCAGCGTTGCCACGACCTCGCCGTTGGGAACATCGCGCACATTCAGCCAGTCGTCGTAGGCGACGCCGATGACGCCGAGTTGCGTGCCGGCCGCGGGCCCGAACGCCGCCGCAGTGCCCGGCAGTTCTGTGTCAGGCGTCGTCGCGGCGGCAGGCTCGGCCGTAGCCGCGGAAGTAGCGGTGACGACCGTCGGCGAAGGTGTCGCAGCGCCCGCCGGTGCGCCTGCGGTTGTGGTCGGCAGCGGCGACGTTGCAGGCTCGTCACGGGCGCCCGCTGTGGTGGCCGCAGCGGCGACATCCGTTGTCGATCGTGCCGGTTCCACCTCCGTGGCGCTCAACGCCACGAACAACGACAGCACCGAGATCACCAAGGCAGCAAAGGCCATCGCGGCAACAAGTCGGTTCGTCATGAATCCGCCATGACGGCAGGCAAGCTCACTGAGGTCCGGTATATCGCAGCACCGGACGAATCTGGCGGCACACGGTGCAAGCGGCTAACCGGATCGCTTGCTCCAAGGCTTTTCCCACCGACTTGCGTGCCCGCCGGGAAATGGGTTGGCAGCGGCGGGGTGCTGGTACGTTGACCGGCGGTATGGCTCATGACACCTATGCACTTCCGTCCATGCCCGAGCGGTACACCCGTCCTGACTGGGTGCGGCGCATCATCCTCATGGGCGACTCGATCGGCGGGCGGCCCCAGGACTTGGTGCCCATTGACGCCGGTGAGCTGCTGAAGCTGGCCACGGCCTCGCTCGGCGGCATGCCTGCTGGCGACCTGGGCGATCCCGACTGGCAGCAGCGCTTCGAGGCGCTGGTCGCCGACCTGGACGGCTCGCCCATGCACGTGCTCGGCCGGCTGATGACCAAGCAGGAGCTGCTGCGCTCGCTGCGCACCCGGATGCTGCTCACCGCTGCCATCGACGAGACCCCGCAGATCACCGCCGAGCCTGTGCGTGCCCCGGTGATGATTGCCGGCCCCGCCCGCTCGGGCACCTCGATCCTGTTCGAACTGCTGGGGTTGCATCCTGACCTGCGAGCCCCGATCGGCGCCGAGGCATTGCACCCCGTGCCGCTGCCCGAAACCGGCCTTGCGGATCGGCTGGAGGCGGGACAGTGTGAGCAGGAGTTCTGGGCCGACATCCAGCCCGAGTTCCTCACCATGCACGAGTTCCGGGCCGACCTGCCTGTCGAGTGCATCACCCTCACCACCGGCAGCTTCGCCGGGTTCCACTGGAGCATGATCGCCCCGCTGACGGGGTGGATCCCTGATCTGGCGGTCAACTACAGCTACGAGCGGCAGATCCTGCAGGTGCTCCAGCACAAAGCGGGCCCCACGCAGTGGGTGCTCAAGACGCCCGGCCATCTCTTCGTGCTGCCGGATCTGTTCGCCGAGTTCAACGACGCCTGGGTGATCCAGACTCACCGTGATCCGGCCCGCACCATGGCCTCCACCGCCAGCATCACTGCCATGGTCCATTGGATGCGCTTCACCGATGTGGACGCCGTCGGGAACGCCCAGTTCGTGCACGATGCCTTCGCATTCGCCCTCAACGACTCGGTGAACCTGCGCGCCTCCGGCGTGGTGCCAGATGAGCGCTTCGTGGATGTGCGCTACACGCAGTTGGTGAGCGACCCCATCGGGGCGCTAGGCCCGGCTCTCGAACAGATGGGGCTGTCGATGACCGATGCCTACGCCGCCGCTGTGCGGGACTACCTGGATCACAAGCCCAAGGGCAAGTACGGCGTGCATCGCTACCAGCCCGAAGACTGGGGACTCACCGCGGAGGGCATTCGCGACGCCACAGCCCAGTACATCGAGCGATTCGACCTGCCCCCCGAGGGCTGAGCCGACCACGGTCATGGACCCGCTTCCCGAAACCGAGTCCCGCCGGGCTCTCGCCGAACTGCTCGAGACGCTGCGTGACGCCGACGAGCGCTGGGTGTCGCCCGAGTGGAACCTGCACACCGCCGACGACGCCGTCGAGGCGCACCGCGCCCTCATGCACTACCTGCAGTGGGGCCTGGTGGGGCTCTTCGAGCGCGATCCGTCAGCTCCTCGCTTCCAGCGCCTGGTGACGCCGAGTCGCAAGCTGCTCGGCGACAACCCCGACACCGTCTACTTCGAAGCTCCGGTGTCGGCCGACTATGCGTACCGTGTGACCGGCGAGACCAAGGGCGCCACGTACCTGTCGATCACCGTCGAGTCAAGCACGGGGTGGGGGTCGATGGACAACCAGGTGCTCAGCGTGCTCAACGACTCGACCTTGGACATCGACGCCGACGGCCGCTTCGAGATCTTCGTCGGCGGCGAGCCCCGCCAGGGCAACTGGCTGGAGCTGCCGCCCGAAGAGGGGGCGATCATCAGCCGCCACTACTTCGAGGACACCACGCACGCGGCGATCAATCCCGCTCGGATCCCGGAAATGGACATCGAGGTCATCGACGGCACGCCCCCGCCCCCGCCCTCCGACGACTCGGTCAGCGCCGGCATCCGCCGCATCACCGCCCTCATCCGCGAGCTGACCGTGGATCGCGTGCCGATGGCCCAGGGCGAGCCCCGCTCGTGGGTGTCGCTGGTGCCCAACGAGTTCCCGCCGCCCGGCTATCCCGGCGACCTCGGACTGTCTGCCACTGATGCTGCCTACGGCCTCGCGCCGTTCGTGATCGGACCCGACGAGGCGCTCGTGATCCGCGGTCGCTGGCCCCGATGCCGCTACGCCAACATCAGCCTGTGGAACAGGCACCTGCAATCACTCGACTATGCGAACCGCTCCATCTCGCTCAACCGTGCCCAGATGGTCGCCGACGCCGACGGCCGCTTCACCGCCGTCATCGCCCACACCGATCCCGGCGTTCCGAACTGGCTCGACACCGAGGATCGCCCCTTCGGCATCGCCTTCTGGCGCTTCATGCTGCCTGAGGGCGACATCGAGACACCACAAGCCGAAGTCGTCCCCCTCGCCGAACTCCCCACTCGCCTCTGACGTCCTGCTGGCAGGTGCGAGCGACCGCCCCGATCGCTGGCGCGGTGTCAGTCCGCGAACGCGTCCACGAGCGGTTGGTAGCGGTCGAGGAAGCGGGCCAAGCGATCGGCGCCGTCAGGGGCACCGAGGACTACCCGTTCGGCGCCGAGGCTGCCGTACAGCTCCAGCTTCTCGGCGTCAGGGTTCGCATAGCAGTACATCGAGATCGGAATGGCATCGGGGTCACGGCCCGCTTCCTCCACCGCAGTGCGGAACCGTTCGATTCCCACTCGTATATCCCTGAAGCCGACATCAAGCGGGCACCAGCCGTCTGCGTACTCGGCGACGTGGCGCATGCCGATGCGCCCTCGGCAGCCCACCAGCACCGGCGGCCCGGGCTGCTGGGCCGGCTTCGGGTACACCCATGCCGGCGCGAAGTTCACGAACTCGCCCGAGTAGGCGGCTTCGTGCTCAGCCCACAGCAGCCGCAGCGCAGCGACCGTCTCGCGCATGGCGTTGTATCGCAGCGGCCACGGCACGTCGGAGACGTTCGCCAGCTCTTCGCGGTTCCATCCCACGCCGACACCGAACAGCAGCCGGCCATCGGAGACCTCGTCCAGCGTCGCCACGCTCTTGGCCAAGTCCAGGATCTCGTGCTCGAGCACCAGGCAGACGCCCATCGCCAGCTTGATCTTCGAGGTCGCAGCCGCAGCCGCGGCCAGCGACACGAACGGGTCGCGCATGCGCCAGTAGAACTCCGGCAGTTCCCCGCCGTCAGGGTGAACCGTCTCACGGCTGGCTGGGATGTTGCTGTGCTCGCCCACCCACAGCGAGTCGTAGCCCCGCTGCTCCGCCTCGACCGCCATGTCGGCGGTCGCGGGCCCGTAGTCGCTGTTGGTCGGCGCCAGGCCGATCTTCATGCCGGTCAGCTCACTCGGCGCGCTGGGTGCCGACCTTCAGCTCCCGGAACGGGCTGGTGGTGTCGATGCCGGGCTCCTTGGGCAGGCCCAGCACCCGCTCGCCGACGATGTTGCGCATCACCTCGTCTGAGCCGCCGGCGATGCGCATCGCCGGGAAGCCCAGCACATAACCGGCCCACGAGAACGTGCCCCACTCGCCCGAGTCCACCACCAGCTTGGGGCCGATGGTGTCAGCCACGAACTCGCAGGTGGCGTTCATCTGGCGGATCAGCCCCATCTTCGACAGCGACATCTCGGGGCCTGGGGTCTTGCCGGCGCGCAGCGCGTCCATCGTGCGCTGGTTCGACCAGCCCAGCACCTTGCCGTGGGTGTAGATCTCGGCGAGCTTCTGGCGGGCCAAGGCGTCGTCGGCCATCCCGTAGTGGGCGGCCATGGCCGACAGCTTGGTGAAGCTGCCGCCGCCGGTGCCGCCGCCCGAGCCGCCGCCGATGGCCGCCCGCTCGTTCATGAGCGTGGTCAGCGCCACGCCCCAGCCCTGGTTGACCTCGCCGAGGCGGTGCGAGTCGGGCACGCGCACGTCGGTGAAGTACACCTCGTTGAAGTTGGCGCCGCCGGTCATCTGCCGCAGCGGTCGCACCTCCACCCCGGGGGCCTTCATGTCCACGAGGAACCCGGTCAGGCCCTGGTGCTTGGGCAGGTCGAAATCGGACCGGGCGATCACCTCGCCGATATCGGAATAGTGCGCACCCGAAGTCCAGACCTTCTGGCCGTTGAGGATCCACTCCTCGCCGTCGCGCTCTGCCCGCATCTGCAGGCTGGCCAAGTCTGACCCAGCGCCTGGCTCGGAGAACAGCTGGCAGCCCACGATGTCGGCCCGGTACATCTGGGGCAGCACCTCGGCGGACACCTCAGGCTCGGCGTGGGCCAGGATCGTCGGCGCCACCATGCCTAGGCCGATGCCGAAGAAACCGCCGTCGGGCGTGTCGAACTGGCTCTCGAGCTGGCCCCAGACTCGCTCGAACTTGCGGGGCATGCCGCCGCCGCCCAGCTCGGCCGGACCGCTGATCCAGCCGAAGCCGGCGTCGTACTTGGCGGCACGCCACTCCTTCGACGCCTCCAGCTCGGCGCGCTCGCGCTCGCGGTCGATCTCCTCGAAGAGCGCCGCGTTGTCGGGCCCTTCGCCCCAGACGAACTCGCGCCGCTCAGCTTTGCGCTTGGCGTTGGCCTCCAAGAAGTCCAGCGCCTCAGCAGCAAACTGCTCCTCGGTGATCTCAGCGGTGTCGGCAGCGGCCATGTCGGGCTCCTGTTTCGTGCAAGAAGGGCGGAATATCCGGGATACGAGCAGCCCCAAGCTAGCGACATATGTGTCTGCAAGACCGTGTTCGGGACACACCGATCCGCGGTCGAGCGCATTGTTTCCCGCTCTTGTTCGCTTCGCTCACGGGCCGCTCGGGCCACGGCTTCGCCTGCCGGCTCAGCCTCTAGGCTCATCGGCCATGGGTCAGCCCGTTCGAGTAGCAGAACGACCGTCGTCCGTCCGTGTGGGCACGGTGCAGTTCGAGACCAACCGTCCGCTGACCGGGGCAGGCCACCGCTACTACAACAGTGCCGAAGATGCCGCCAGCGCCGAGGATCCGGCCGACTTGCTGGCGTGGCGTCTGTTCCAGCGGGGCGGCGTCGACCACATTCACGTGTACGGCAACGTGGCCACCATCGACCTCTCCCGGGGCCACACCTCCGACGGCATCGCCGAGCTCATCGAAGAGCTGTTTGCCCACTACCGCTAGCTCGCTAGCGGTAGCGACAAGCACAGTCGGTAACTCGTTACCGGTAGCGACAAGCACGGCGCTAGCTCGCTAGCGGTAGCAACCAGCACGGCGCTAGCTACTGTTTCTTCATGACCGAAGACGAGTTCCGTTCCGAGCTGGCAGCGCAGGGCTATGGCGAACCGCGCAACGCCGAGTTTGAGCCTCACGCCGATGGCGAACTTCACAGCCACGAGTTCTCCGCCATGGCGATGGTGACCAGGGGTGAGTTCCGGCTGGGACTGGAGGACGAGACCCGGGTCATGGGAGTGGGGGACTGGTGCGAGGTTTCCGCGGGAACGCTGCATAGCGAGATGGCGGGCCCAGTCGGCGCGACCCTGCTGGTCGGCACGAAATAGCTCGACGCAGCTCGATTCCGCTCATGCGTCGCTGTGGCGGCAGGCGACGAGCACGGGCACCGACGACGGCGGTAAACAGTCGTTTGTAAAGACGATTGTTCGTCTAGTCTGTCGCGATGGCAGTGCAGCTGCGTCGTGCCGCCGGCGCATTGGACCCAGCCGGCCCTCGTGGGGTCGGCGCATTGGACATAGCGCATGCTGCGGACATCGGGCACAGCAAGCGGCTGCTGCCCGTCGCTGACGAGTTGGCATCGCTGCTGACCCAGCCGGGGCTTGTCCCCGGAACGGTGCTGGCTGCCCACGGCCCAGGAGCGCTGACCCTGGCAACGGCCTTTGCGGCGGAGATCTCGCGTACGGGCGGATGGGTGACCGCTGTGGGGCTGGGGCGCATGGGTGTCTCGGCGGTGGCGGAACGGGGGGCGTCGCTGGACCGGTGGGCCTTCGTGGACGAACCCGGCGGTGCCGCAGCCGAAGTGCTGAACGCCCTGATCGGCAATGTCGACGTGATCTTGCTGGCGGCAGGTGTGCGGCTGGCGGCTGCTCACAGTCGACGCCTGCGCACTCGCCTGCGAGAGCGCGGAACCGTGGTGATCGAGGCCGGCGCATCGAACCCAGCCGGCGCTCGTGGCGTCGGCGCATCAAACCCAGCCGGCGCATTCAGTCCAGACGTGACCATGACGGTGGAACGTGCTGCGTGGACCGGTCTCGGGCACGGGCACGGTCGGCTGCGGGAACGCCGAGCCGAGGTGGTTGCTGCGGGCCGCGGTGCGGCGTCGCTGCCGCGACGAGCCGTCCTGTGGCTGCCCGATGCCAACGGGCACATCACCGCCGTCCACGGTGCGATCGACACCGTTTCCTGGCCTGCCCAAGTCGTCTCCGCCCAAGACGGCATCTCGATGGCCAATGCCTCGGGAAGCGGTGACGATGCCGTCGTCCCTCTGCAGCGCCGTGCGGGGTAACCACGACAGCCGGGCCGGCTTGGCCAGCCAGGACGAACCTGCCGGTAACCCGCCGCGGATGCTGGCAGCGGAGGTCGGGAACTGGTCTGCCGTCGCAGCAGGGTTCGACCCGGCCACACCAGCGGCGGTGGTCTCCGCCGGGCGCATCACCGCCGTCACGCTTGCGGCTGCTGCTGCGGGGATACGCCCAGGGATGCGCCGCCGCCAGGCTCAGACTGAATGTCCCGTCTTGGAGCTGGCCGAGCACGACCCCGATCTCGACGCTCGCTGTTTCGCCCCCGTGGTCGCTGCGCTGGAAGACCTGACGCCGAGAGTCGAAGTGCTGGCACCCGGTTGCTGCGTCGTCGCCACCCGAGGCCCGTCGCGCTACTACGGCGGAGATGAGGCACTGGCGGAGTTGGTGCATCGCACCATCACTGAAGTGCTGGCCAGCGAGCTGGGCACAGCCGGCGCTCGTGGCGTCGGCGTATTGAGCACAGCCGGCGCTCGTGGCGTCGGCGCATCGAGCACAGCCAGCATGTACGACCCAGCATCATCTGTCAGCGTCGGCATCGCCGACGGCTTGTTTGCCGCTGGCCTTGCTGGGAGGGCGGCGTCGGCCCGAACCCCGTCAATGCCGGTGCTGGTGGTGGCCCCCGGCAGCAGTGCAGAGTTCCTGGGCGGGCTGCCATTGGGGACGCTGACTGAGGAATGCTCCCTGCTGACGGGGTGTGCAGCCGATGGGACGACGGATGATCTGATCAGCATGCTGTGGCAGCTGGGCTTGCGCACTCTGGGCGACCTTGCGGCACTGCCGGTGGGAGACCTCGTGGGCAGGTTCGGCACGCAAGGGGAATGGATGCACGCACTGGCCAGCGGGCGCGATCCTCGCCTGAGCCAGCCTGCCGTCGCTCATCCTGATCTCAGCGTCGAAACCGAGATCGACCCGCCCGCGGATCGGCTCGACACGGTGGCCTTTGCTGCGAAGTCTCTGGCAGATCAGCTCGACGCCCAGTTGGCTCGGGAGGGTCAGGCACTGGTGTGCGTGGAGATCAGCGCCGAAACCGAGCACGGTGAGACCAGCAGCGGGCGGTGGCGCCACGGATTCCGCTTCAGCCCGCCCGATCTGGTCGACCGTGTGCGCTGGCAGCTCGACGGCTGGCGCAGTGCCAAGGGCAAGAACAGCCCTACCGGCGGCATCTCGTTCATCCGGCTGCGAGCGGTCGAGACGCTTCCCGATGAAGGGCGCCAGCTTGGTTTCTGGGGCGGCCAGTCCGAGGCGGACGAGCGGGCCGAGCGAGCGCTGCAGCGAGCTCAGGCCTTGGTCGGCTTCGACGGAGTCACCGTTGGCCGCTTGGGCTCCGGCCGCCGCTTTGCCGATCTCGAGCAGCGTCTCCCGTTCGGCACCGCCGGTCCTCGTGGGACCGGCGCATCGGACCCAGCCGGTCCTCGTGGGGCCGGCGCATCAAGCACAGCCGGTCCTCGTGGGGCCGGTGCATCGGATACACCCCCGTGGCCAGGACGGCTGGGCGCGCCGGCCCCTGCGGAGGTGCTGACCGAACCCGAGCCGCTCGTGGTGCTCGATGCGAACGGCGATCCGGTGGGCGTGAGCGGCAGGGCACAGGCCAGCGCGCCCCCGGCCATGCTGCGCCGGGCCGATGGGCGCACCAGCCGCATCGCAGCGTGGGCAGGGCCATGGCCGCTGGAGGAGCGCTGGTGGAGCACACAGTCGCGCCGTCAGGCACGGTTCCAACTGGTGCTCGACGACGGCACTGCCCATCTCTGCGCCGTTGAGGGCGGTCGCTGGCAGCGCGAAGCCACCTACGACTGAGCAACAGCGAGCGGTGTGTGCCGTGGCGCGATGTCGAGCGGCGTCAGCTTGGTCAGCCGAGCAACCCTGCGTACAGCGGTGTCATGAATGCCGCCATGATCCCGGACATCGACAGCATGATCGTGCGTGTCTGTCTCGCAATGGCTCTGTCTACATACGCGTGCATGCGTTCCTCGCACGCGCGGAGGTCGTCCTTGGTGGCGAGGTGGTCGGCACCGTTGGGCAGGACGCACTTCATCAGCGTGGCGGCGGGTTCCTCGCCGAGCGTGGTGATGAGTTGGTTCACCAAGGCGGTCCGTTCGATCTCGTCGATTGCCACAATCGTCTCCTTGAGTGTATGCGCGACGGCCAGGCGGGCTTGCGGTGCCCACTGCACGGATCAGTCCGGCTCGGGGCAGAGCGAAGACCGCTTGGCCGCGGTCTGTGATGGTCGGCACGCCGTAGAGGCCCGGCGGCGAGACAAGGCTGCAACCTATGCCGACGCTCGCACCGATGCCAGCGATTTTCTGACGCCCCAGCGCCAGGGCCAGCCCCTCAGTTGCCGTTCGTGGACCAGTGCCAGGGCTCGCTCGGCAGGTTGAACAGGCCATACGTTGCGGCGTGTCTCTTCAGCCACTGGAAAGCCTCTGAGCTGCGGCTGTTGACTGACCGACCATTGTGGACGAAGTCGATAGCGAGACCGAGCTCGTGCATGGAACGCCCGGGCCGGGCCGTGGGCGGCCGACACTGGTAGGAGGGTTTCTGCCAGATCGCCCACTCGCTCGTCCCGCAGTGCGCCCGCCGGAGCGCGATCTGCGAAGCAGCACTCCGGTAGCCGCCGCCGTACAGCCCGATCCCGTCACGGGCGGCATGTGCCAGCAGGTCGTTCACGTTGTTGGCAATGGACTCGTGCACCTGGATACTGCCTACTCGGATTCCGTTCTCCACGAATCCGCCGACCCAATCGAGTTCGCTGCGGTCGAAGTCGTTGCTGGTCGGCTGTCCTGCAGTGCCCTCCCGCCGCCGTCTGGCTTCTTGTTCTGCCTGCCATTTGCGGCATCGTTCCTCATCGCTTCGGCGCCTGAGCTCGGTCGTGATTCGTTGCTGCTGGCTGATGGCGCCGGCGATCTGGCTGGTTGTCTCGGCCACAGCCGCGGCAGCTTCAGCATCGACTTCTTCGAGCCACTGCAGCTCACTTAGCCGATGATCCAGTCGGTTCTCCAGTTCTTCGAGCACGATCGCTTCCTGCTCCACGGCGTCCAAGAGGTCTTCAAGAGCCCGTGCAGATTCCTCACGGCGGATGTCGCGCAGCTCTTCGGCCCGCTGGAATTCGCGCACTGCGAACTCAGCGTCCACCCCCAAGGCTCGCAGCTGGTCGCCGGTCACGGTGAGGTCGCCCAGCGCGGCACCAATCAGAACTCGGATGCGGGCGGCGTCGTAGATGTCCCCGGTGCGCACCAGGCCGTAGGAACCCTCCACCAAGGCGTCGTGACCGATGTAGGTCTGCACGACGAGTTCCACTACTCGTTCGCCCAGTTCGGCGTGCTGAGCATCGAGCGCCAGGACACGCTGGATTCCGGCTTCGACGGAGGCTTCGGCCGCGGCGAGTTCGAGTTCGGCTTGGTCGAGATCGGCTCGTTGTTGGTTGACGAGCAGCTTGAGCTGATCGGAGGTTTCCAGCACCTCGTTGACATCGGCGGTGGCGAGATCGACTTGGCCGACCTTGGCGAGCACGGCAGCTTGGGCTTCCTCGCGGACGCGTTCTTCCTCCTCGAGATCTGCTTGGAGTGCCGCCTGCCCTTGTTCCAGCTGCTGTCGGCGCTCTCGCAGTTCGGCGTTGGTCACGCCGGATTGTGTGGCGCTGGTGCGTGCCACCCGCGCGCAGAGGCGCGCCATCTCCTCATCGGATGGTTGCGACTGCGCACCGGTGCCGGTGAGCGGCACGACGCTGATGACGAGAGCGAACGCGATCGCTGCGGCTCCACGGCGCGCCGCGCTGCGGCGTGCCGTGATGGGGCGCGATTGCCGCTGTGAACCTCGCACCGGGCGCGTCCTTGCTGAGGCCGGCCTCGGGCCGGCGCCGTTGTCAGCCTGCGGTCGCCAGTGGCCGCCGCGAGCGACGGCCGGGACCTTCGGCCCAAGGTACCGATGGGGGATCGGTCGTGGGTGTCGCTCGCCGGATTCTCAGGTTGCGTTCAGACTGGGCTGTCTCGGCGGCACGACCCAGCCGCCCACGGAGCGGCGTAATCGGCCGAATACCGGCTACTCGTCGATCACCCGGTTGCGGAGGACGCCGATGCCGGGAACTTCGAATTCGATCTCGTCGCCCGGCTCAAGCCAGCGCGGCGGGTCGTGCGAGCCACCGGTGCCTTCGGGAGAACCGGTGGCGATGATGTCGCCGGGCTCGAGCGGCATCACCTTCGACAGGTAGGAGATGATCTCGGCGACCGAGAAGATCATCTCGCTGGCGCCGGCACGCTGGCGTTCCTCGCCGTTCACCCGGCAGATCACCTCCAGCGAAGCGGGGTCGGCGATCTCGTCCGCCGTCGTGATCCATGGGCCCAGCGAGCCGGAGCGGAAGAAGTTCTTGCCCGCGGCAACGCTGTGGCGCTGCCAGTCACGCACCGATCCGTCGTTGAGGATCGAGTAGCCGCCGACGTAGTCGAGGGCATCGGCCGTCTCGATGTGACGTCCGGTCCGCCCGATCACCACGGCCAGCTCAACCTCGTAGTCGAACTGGATCGACACCGAGGGCCGCACGAGGTGCTCGCCGTGGGTCACCAGCGTACCGGGAGGCTTGTTGAAGTACACGGGCTGCGCGGGGGCCTGCACGTTGCCGCCCAGCGGATATTTCTTGTGGTAGTTGGCCCCTGCGCACAGCATGCGCGCACCTGGGTCGACCGGCACGGCGAACGCGACCTCGTCCCACGCAACCGAGACAGGTGCCCCCTCGAGTGCCGCCGGATCAGCCAGGGCGGCGGCGACCGCGTGGCCGATGGTGGCGATCGGCCCGCCGCCTGCATCGAGACCGTCGAGTCGTGCAACGCCGTCGGAAGTCGCCAGGCCAATGTGGACGATGTCGGAACCCGAGCCCGTGTAACGCAGCAGTCTCACGGTGGGTCACCGTAGTTGTCGACAGCGCAGGAACTCGGAGTGGGCACCGGGCCTCAAGCCGAAGGGCACCGACGTCATGGCGGAGGAGGCGGCAAGAGACTCTGCGACATTGCGACCTGCCGGATCGCGGGAGCAGTGGGTCCTGCCTCTCCGCAGCGGGCGCGCTTGCCCGCTCGGAACATCAGTCGCTTGCCGTTCGGCGCAACGGCTCGCCGCCGCCGGCCCGGATCGTCGTCTCGAAGCGGTCGAGATCGGCGCCGCTGACGTAGCCGGTCCAAGGTTCGCCGACACCGCTGCGGTCCAGGGGCGGCTCGACGGACACCTCCACCCGGGGGCTGTCGGTACGCAGCAGCAGCGTGGCATCACTGCCTGAACTCCAGCGGGCGACGACGACCGCCCGGCGGAAGCTGATGTCGGCCAGCACGAGACCGCCGTCGGTGGCCGCCAGCAGGCGATGCACGTTGAACAGCAGCTGGTGAGCGACCACTGCCGCCACGATCAGCAACCAGCCGATGCCCCACGCAATCGCCAAGCCGGCGCCGATGGCGAATGCGGCGACCCGCACGATCATGATGCGCCGGTGCGCCCGGGCGGTCTCGATGTCGGTGACGACCACGGCACTGCGCACGCCGACACCCAGCTCGCCGAGCAGCTCCACTGCCCGTTCGAGGGCCCGGTCTGCCGGATTCATGACCCGGTTGCTTCCCGTTCTTGGTCGCTCTGCCCCCGGGCCGCTCGGGCCACGGCTGTGCCCGTCGACGCAGCTTCTCGAGGCAGGTCGCCGAGCGGGATCAGTCCTCCGGCGTCGGAGATCTGCTGCGCAACGGCGAGCAGGAGCAGCTCGCCTCCGTGCGCCGCATGCAGCTGCACACCCAGCGGCAGTCCGTCGGGGTCGACCGTAGTCGGCAGCGAGATGGCCGGCTGCCCGCTGATGTTGGCTTGGTTGACGAAGGCCGCCAGCTCGGCGATCCGCCGGGCACCGTCGGCCGGATCGGCCAAGTAGCCGAGCGGGGGCGTCACGCCGGCGAGCACGGGGGTCATCAGCAGGTCGAAACCGCGCCTCGATCCGGCAGTCGGCGCTGCAGCTTGCGCCGCGGCGGTGGGTGCTGCTGGGGGAGCGGCGGTCACCGAAGCGGCTGCCCCTACAGCGCGAGCCGGGTTCCAGAACGCCATGACGCGCCTGCGCCAGCGGGCGAGCTCTTCGAGCGCCCCGACGTAGGCAGCGGCCGGCAGCGACCTGCCCAGCTCCGCCGACCACCAGTTGGCAGGCTCGACGTCGTCGGCCGTCATGGGGCGTCCCAGCCGTTCTGCCCACCCGGCAAGCTCGGTTGCCATGCCGACCGTGCGCACCACAATCGTGTGATCGGCAAGTTCGCCGCTGAACCAGCCGTCGGGTGCTGTGTCGGGCTCGATGCGGTGGCCGAGCCGGGCGAGCAGGTTGGCAGCCTGCTCGACAGCCCTACGCACCGGTGCGCTCGCACGGCCGCGGTTGCCCGTCGACACCGCGATGCGCAGCGGCGGCAGCGACCGAAGCGGGGCTGCCAGCGCGTCGGCAAACGACTCGCCCGGTCGCAGCGGGGGAGCGACGTAGGGGTCGCCCGGCGCTGGGCGGCTGATGATGTCGTGGCACCGCGCGGCGTCGCGCACGGTGCGGGTGAGCATCCCGTCCACCGCAAACCCGCCGCGGTGCTCGCCGAGGCGCGGCGCAGTCGAGACCCGGCCCCGGGTCGGCTTCAGCCCCACCAGGCCGCAGGCAGCGGCGGGAACACGGATCGAGCCGCCCCCGTCGTTGCCGTGCGCGATCGGCACGATGCCTGCCGCAACGGCGGCTGCCGAACCGCCGCTGGAACCGCCGGGCGAGCGGTCGAGCGACCACGGGTTGGCGGTCGGGCCGTAGGCATCTGGCTCGGTGGTGATGGTGGTGCCGAACTCGGGTGTGTTCGTGCGCCCCACTGAGATCAACCCGGCACCGCTCAGCAGGCGGTAGAGGTGGCTGTCGAGCGAACCTCGCCAGCCCAGCTCGGCCAGGAAACGGGCACCGGCGTGGTGAAACTCGCCGGCCTGCTCGCAGCCGAGGTCCTTGATCGCCATGGGCACGCCGTCGAACGGCACGCCAACGTCCCACGTGTCTTCGAGCGCGCCGCCGGCCCGTCGCCGCGACCAACGCTGCGCCGATGCTTCAGCCTCGGCCAACGCCAGCTCCGGGCGGGGATGGATAACCGCATTCAACGCCGGATTCAGCCGCTCCATCCGTTCGAGTGCTGCCTGCATCGCCTCGGTGGGGTCGGCCTCGCCTGCGGCGAATGCCTGCGCCAGCGCCGTGGCGTCGGTGAAGCGGTGGTCAGCAGACATGTCCCCGCTTCTCAGCCCCTCGACTTCTCAGCAGCCGGAGGTCATCCGCTGCTGGCCCACAGGCTCGGCATGCGGCCCGCCCACGGGGCCGCCCGCTCAAGCTGGCCGGCCAGCGAGAGCAGCATCTCCTCGCTGGCATGCGCGCCCACGAACTGCACGCCTACGGGCAGATCGCCGGCAGCCCAATGCAGGGGCACCGACATCGCCGGCTGGCCGGTCACATTGAACTGCGGGGTGAACTGCAGCAGGTCGTTCAGCCGGCCGCGGCCGGTTTCGGGATTGCGCAGTTCGCCGAGGCGAGGCGGCGGCTCGGCCATGATCGGTGACACCAGCACGTCGTGGTCAGCCCACCATGCGGCGAGCCGCCGTGTCCAGGCATGGCACCACTCAAGCGCCGACACGTACTGCACTCCGCTGACGTCTCGCCCGATGTTCATGAGCGCCCACGTGTCGCCTTCCATATCGGCACGGCTCATGTGCCGACCCAAGGCCTCCTCGAAACCAGCAAGCATGACGACGTTCTGCACGGACACGATTGTGCGAAAGTGCTCGAAGAACTCCGCGTGGAACATCTCGCTCGGTGCCGAGTAGCTGACGTGGTGTCCGAGGCTCTCCAACAGCTTCCCAGCGTTCTCGACGGCCTGGCTGCATTCGGCGTCCACCGGTCCCCAATCGGAATGCGGGCACAGTCCGACCCGGAGCGTCTGCGGCTCGCGCGCCGTCGCCGACTCGAACGTGCCCGACGGCGGCGGCGCCCAGTAGGGGTCGCCGGGCCACGGCCGGCTGATGCCGTCGAGCACCCGCGCACTGTCGCGCACGCTGCGGCTGACGACACCGTCAACGCTGAACCCTGCCCAGCCGTCACCCGAGTCGGGACCCAGCGACACGCGCCCCCGATTCGGCTTCAGCCCGAACAGCCCGCAGTTGGCGGCGGGTACGCGGATCGAGCCGCCCCCGTCATTGGCGTGGGCGATGGGCACGATGCCTGCGGCCACTGCTGCGGCGGACCCCCCGCTGGATCCGCCGGTCGAGTGGTCGGTGTTCCAGGGATTGGCGGTAGGCCCGTAGGCCAGCGGCTCGGTGGTGATGGTGAGGCCGAATTCCGGGGTGTTCGTGCGGCCGAAGTTCACCAGTCCCAGCTCAGCGAACATCGTGGCCAGGTGAGCGGTGCTCGACGCGGCATACCCCGCCTCTTTGAGCGCAGCGTTGCCAGCGTGGTACGGCTGTCCTTGCGTCGTGCAGGTCAGGTCCTTGGTGAGGAACGGGACGCCTGCCAGCGAACTGCCTGTCTCGCCGGCGCTGCGTGCGGCGTCGAGCTGTTCGGCGGCACGGCGGGCGCTGTCGTCGAGCCGTCCGATGATGGCGTTGATCTCCGGGTTCACCCGGTCTGCCCGAGAAGTGGCCTCGGCCAGCAGTTCCACCGCCGACGCTTCGCCTGAAGCGAACAGCTCGGCCGTGGCCACGCCGTCAGGCAGCTGCCCGGCGGCAGTTCCGGAAGGGGCGCCAGTGGTTGAGTTCTCAGCCATGGCCGCAACGTAGTTCGGTTGCCGGCCGGGGTGAGAATTCGGGCTCAGGGGCTGAGGCCAGAGGCGAAACTGTTGGAGAGAACTTGCGTTCTCAAAAACTGTTGTTCTCAGAACTGTCGTTCGTTATTGTCATGCCGTGGGTTTCACGAATCCGGGAATTTCCTGGACCGAACTGGAGCGGCGGCTGTCCGACCGGCCGCCGCTCTCCGGCCGGCCCGGTGAGGGCCGGCGCATCAAACAGAGCTATGGCAAGAACCTCGCTGCCGACGGCGAGCGGGTCGAGCCTGTCGCCCGACTGCGGCCGACGGAGCCCGCGGTGCCGTACGCAGAGCTGCACGCCCATTCCAACTTCAGCTTCCTGGACGGGGCGTCGAGTCCTGGCGAGCTGGTGGACGAAGCAGTGCGGCTGGGGCTCGAAGCGCTGGCGCTGACCGATCACAACGGGTTCTACGGGGTGGTCCGCTTTGCGGAGGCTGCCGCCGAAGCCGGGCTGCCGACGGTGTTCGGCACTGAGTTGACGCTCGACGCGTATGGCGTCGACGGGTTGACGCTCGACGCGTACGGCGTCGACGAACTGACGCTCGACGTTTATGGTGCCGGCAGCTCGGTACTCCCCAAGCGCGGGCGAGTGCCGCGGGTACGTCCTGAGCGCACCGGATGTGCCGACCCCGTGGGCTCTCATGTGGTGGTGCTGGCCCGCTCGCCGGCGGGGTACGCCGCGCTGGGCGAGTTGATCTCGGCAGCGCAGATGGCGGGCCGCAAGCACGCTCCGCGCTTGAGCACCGGCGAATTCCTCGCAGCTGCAGCGGCACACCGCGACGAGTGGGCGATCCTCACCGGGCACCGCAAAGGCGCTGTTCCCGCAGCGCTCATGGCCGAAGGAAGGAGTGGCGGGCCACGCGCTGCAGCCGCCCAGCTCGACCGTCTCATCACCGCAGCCGGCCGTCACAATGTCTTCGTCGAGCTGTGGGACCACGGCCACCCGCTCGATAGCGACCGCAACGACGCGCTGGCTGAATTGGCTGTGCGAGCCGGCGTCGAGCCGATCTGTACCAACGGCGTCCACTACGCCACCCCCGCCGGGCGGCGGCTGGCTGTCGCTCTGGCCGCGGTGCGAGCCCGGCGCAGCCTCGACGAGCTGGATGGCTGGCTGCCGCCAGCAGCGACAGCGCACGTGCGATCCGGTGCCGAGCAGGCCCGTCGGTTTGCCCGCTGGCCGGGTGTGGTGAGTACTGCTGCGCAGCTCGGTCGCGACTGCGCATTCGATCTGTCGCTGGTTGCGCCCAACCTGCCGCCGTACCCCTGTCCCGACGGTCACGACGAGATGTCATACCTGCGGCACCTCGTGGCTCAGCGGGCACAGTGGCGGTACGGCACCCCTGAGAGCGAGCGGGTGCCGGGGGCGTGGGCGCAGCTCAATCACGAGCTCGACCTCATCGAACAGCTCGGCTTCGCCGGCTACTTCCTGGTGGTGTACGACATCGTGTCGTTCTGCCGCAGCCGCGACATCTACTGCCAGGGTCGCGGCTCGGCCTCGAACTCGGCGGTCTGCTACGCGCTCGGTATCACCAATGTCGACTCGGTCGATCTGGGGCTGCTGTTCGAGCGCTTCCTGTCGCCCGAGCGCGACGGGCCGCCCGACATCGACATCGACATCGAGAGCGGTCGCCGTGAGGAAGCCATCCAGTACGTGTACGAGCGCTACGGCCGTGCTCACACGGCGCAGGTGGCGAACGTCATCACCTACCGGGCGCGCTCGTCGGTGCGTGACATGGCCCGGGCCCTGGGCTGGGAGCCCGGCCAAGCCGATGCCTGGTCGAAGTCACTGGACAGGTACAGCCCGCTGCCCTCTTCGAACGGTGCCTCGAACGGGTCGGTGGCCCAGCCCCATCGGGCAGGTCGGCCCCGTGCACGCGACTGGCGCGACGCCGGGCCTGAGCCGACAGGCAACGGCCCCAACCTGTCCGGCCCCAGCCAGCCACAGCACGATGAGGCCGGCATTCCCGCCGACGTGGCAGAGCTGGCCGCTGCGCTCGAAGGGGCGCCGCGCCACCTCGGCATCCACTCGGGCGGCATGGTCATCTGCGACCGGCCGGTGACCCATGTCTGCCCCACCGAATGGGCCACCAAGGCAGACCGCTCGGTGCTGCAGTGGGACAAGGACGACTGCGCAGCCGTCGGGCTGGTGAAGTTCGATCTGCTCGGGCTGGGAATGCTGTCGGCCCTGCACCACGCCGTCGACCTGATCGCTGACGCGCATCACACGAACGTTGACATCGGCATGCTGCCCCAGGAAGACGAGGTCTACGACATGCTCTGCCGGGCCGACAGTATCGGCGTGTTCCAGGTGGAGTCACACGCCCAGATGGCCACCCTGCCGCGGCTGCGCCCCCGCTGCTTCTACGACCTAGTGGTGGAGGTGGCGCTCATCCGCCCCGGGCCCATCCAAGGCGGCTCGGTGCACCCCTACATCCGGCGGCGCAACGGCGAAGAGCCGGTCACCTACCTGCACCCCCTGCTCGAGAACTCGCTCAAAAAGACGCTGGGCATCCCGCTGTTCCAAGAGCAGCTCATGCAGATAGCCATCGACGTCGCCGGGTTCACACCCGCCGAGGCCGACGAGCTGCGCCAAGCCATGGGCTCCAAGCGGTCCCGCGAGCGGATGGGCCGCTTGCGCGAGCGCCTGTTCAGCGGCATGGCCTCCCGGGGGCTGGTCGGCGATGTGGCCGAGCGGGTCTGGGAGAAGATGGTCGCCTTCGCCGACTACGGCTTCCCCGAGAGCCACTCGGTGTCGTTCGCTCACCTGGTGTATGCCTCGTCGTGGATCAAGCTGCACTACCCGGCAGCGTTCTGCGCAGCGCTGCTGAACGCGCAGCCGATGGGGTTCTACTCGCCGCACTCGCTGTGCCAGGACGCTCGCCGTCACGGGGTGGTGGTGCATTCGCCCTGCGTCAACCTGTCCTCCGAGACAGCCACGCTGGAGCCGTGCGATGCCTCCACTGGCGGGATGGCTGTGCGGCTGGGGCTGTCATCAGTGCGGGAGGTGGGCGATGAGCTTGCCGAGCGGATCGCCGTCGGTGGCTCCTATAGCAGCATGGAAGACCTTCAGCGCCGAGCCGAACTGAGCCTGCAGGCGCTGGAGGCGCTGGCCGCCGCGGGGGCGTTCGACTGCTTCGGGCTGTCGCGGCGCGAAGCACTGTGGGCGGCCGGGGCTGTGCACCAGG
This sequence comes from Candidatus Poriferisodalis sp., assembly GCF_965204195.1. GTDB lineage: Bacteria > Actinomycetota > Acidimicrobiia > Acidimicrobiales > Poriferisodalaceae > Poriferisodalis. The sequence continues at coordinate 2,858,980 of NZ_OZ241975.1, read as the reverse complement.
GAGGCTCGGACCGGCTCGCGGGGGTCGTGACCGGGGCTGAGTCACCGCCGCTGCGGCGCATGTCAGCAACCGAGACCGCTGCCGCGGACCTGTGGGCCACCGGAGTAGCCCCCAACGGGCATCCGACGAGGTTCCTGCGCACTGAGCTAGCCGCTGCGGGGGTTCGCACTGCCGTGGAACTGCTCACGTGCCCACCGGGCAAGATCCGCGTCGCCGGCTTGGTGACGCACCGCCAGCGACCCATGACGGCCGGCGGCACGACGTTCCTGAATCTTGAGGACGAGACGGGCTTGGTGAATGTGGTGGTGTCGCGGGGATGCTGGCAGCGGTACCGCTCGGTTGCGCGCGACATGCCCGCGCTGGTGGTGTCAGGCCGCCTCGAGCGCCATGAGAACGTGGCGAACGTGATCGCCGAGCGGCTCGAAGCTCTCGATGTGCCTGCTTCGGTGGGGAGCCGCGACTTCCGTTGAGCGCGGTCTGCGTGCTGCGTCAGCCCAGCGGGCGGCCGAAGGGCAGTTCGTCCTGCCAGGTCTGCAGAAACGACTCGGCTCGGTAGCAGGCGGCCATGAACGGCCCGTCGTCGTGGTCGGCGGTTTCGGACATGACGGCGTTCACCGTGTCGGCCGTCGCCGAACGCAGGTCGTCGTGTGTGAGCACAGGATCGGCCCACCAGCCCAATGCCGGACCCGCGGCAGCCACAAAGTCGGCCGCAACCGGCGTGCCCGCTGCGCGCAGCACTGCCAAGGCCTTGGATGACACCGCGGCGGACGAGAAGGCGACCACCGGCGTAGAACCGGCCATCGACGCGCCATCGCCCGACATCGCACCGGGCTTCGAGCCGCAGAACAGCACGTCGACGTCGTCTTTCCAGACCGTCCACGGTTTGGCTGGCTCGTTGCCTCCCGAAAGCGTTGCCACACACATCTCGCCGTCTGCCAGCCAGGCCTCCGCAAGTGCCACCGGATCGAGCTGGCCATTCGCGCAACCTTTCGCGGTGGCTATACGCGCAATCGCCGCCCCCGCCGCAGCAGCCTCGCGTGCGATGCCCAAACCCGCCGGGCCGAATCCCTCGATGGCGATGCGCTTGCCGTCGAGTCCGCCCAGCAGGCCGGCTGCCGCCGCAGCAGCGCCGACACCGATGAGTTCGTGGTTGAACGAGATGCCGTCGCGATCGTCGTTGCCGATGAGGTTGCGCTGATCGTGCGCCAGCACAGGTGCGAGCAGCTCGGCATCAAGCCGCAGGCCCGGGCTGGTCGACAGCCGGCCGGTGGAGAAGTCGTCGCCCAGCTCGGTCGCCAGCGCCTCCACGGCTCCGGCGGCCTCGGAAGGATCGGACTTGAGGCCGATGCTGGCGCCGCTGCGCTGCTGCTCCAGCGTGGCGAAGACGTAGGTCAGATGCCGGACCAGCATCGTCGCGTTGCCGGGGATCAAACGGCTACCGAGGCGGGCCTCCCCGACGTAGTGCTGGGCACCGGGCAGGTCGAAGATGACGAAGCCGGGTGTTGATTCGAGTTGGCGGGTCTCCACGCGCCAAGTCTGCCATCGGCCGCCCGGCACGCCCCGGGCATGGCTGGCGGTTCGCGTCGGGTGAGGTCGGCGTCGTGCCTAGCCTTGGTCGCTGTGCGGCGAGCGGCGATTGTCCTGTGTGCAGTGCTGCTGGCTGCCGCATGTGGCGGAGACGATGTGTCAGAACCCGCCGCGACTGACGCCGCTTCTGCAACGACAACACCGAGCGGTGCTGCACCCGACCGGACGCAGGTTTCCGGCACGGCCTTGCCGCAGTTCGAGCAACTCGAAGACGACCCCGCTGTCGGCCGTCAGGCGCCTCTGGTTGTCGGTGCTGATCTGCTCACCGGTGCCGAGGTTCGTATCGAGAACCAGGGGCGTCCGATGGTGGTGGCCTTCTACGCCCACTGGTGCCCGCATTGCCAGGCCGAAGTCGAGGCGCTCACCGGGTGGCTGGAGACGAACGAGCTGCCCGTCGGCGTGGACTTCTACGCGGTGTCGGTTCTCGAAGACGCCACACGCGGCAACCACCCGCCGGACAAGTGGCTGCGCGACGAAGGCTGGCAGCACCCCGTCGTGGTCGACACGCCGGCGAGGTCGGTCGTCGACGCCTTCGGCTTGGTGTCGGTGCCGTACCTCGTCGCCGTCGATGCGGACAACGAGGTGGTGCTGCGGTTCGCCGGCAATGTCGGCCCCGACGACCTCGCGGCCTTCTTCGAGTCTTTGCTCGCAGCGGGCACCTGATCGCTTGCCGCCCCTCGTGGGTCTGCGAGCTTGAGTCCTTGGCCACGGCAGTCACATCTCGCGCACGGGGCAGCGGGGCTGCCACCCTTTGCATATGGCCGAGGGCGATTCCGCGCCGCGGCGCTCGTCGAAGCGCGCCTCCAGCCGTACTCGTCGCGCGCCCGGGAGGCCCCCGTACATCGCACAGGCGAAGCGGTTTCGCCGTGAGGGCACCCGGATTCGCCGCGAGAGCGTCCGGCTGGGTCGTGAGAGTGTCCGACTCGCCGGTCGGGCCGGGGCGTTCGGACGAACCCGCGTGCTCCGCCCCGTACGCCGGCTGCATCCGCTGGGCTTCCTGCGCGGGCTGTTCGGCCCCGACGCCACAGGGGCCCGCCAGAGCCTCACCGCCCTCGCCGTCAGCAGCCTGACCGCCACGGCAGCGGGTGTGCTGCTCGCGGCGGTCACCGGCACGCTCGAGCGCCTGCCGGGCTTGCTCGTGCTGGTGCCTGCCGCCATCGGCATGCGCGGCGACATCTTCGGCGCGCTGGGCAGCCGCCTCGCAACGACCATTCACGCGGGCACGTTCCGGGCCACTGCTCGAAGCGACACGATCGTGGGTCAGAACGTCATTGCGGCTGCCGTGCTGACGCTGGTGACCGCTGTGGGTCTCGGCGTCATGACCAACGTGTTGGCGCCGGTATTCGGCCTGTCTGACATCATCGGGGTCACCGACCTCATCGTGGTCTCGGTCGTCGGCGCCCAGCTCGCGTCGGTCGTCGTGCTCGTTGTCACGCTCGGGCTCGCAGCCAGCTCCACCCGGCGCGGCTGGGACCTCGACAACGTGAGCGCGCCGCTCATCTCGGCAGTCGGCGACGTTGTCACACTGCCAGCGCTGTTCTTGGCCAGCTATCTCGTGGGCATCACCGTCCTCACGCCGCTCTTCGCGATCGCCAGCGTCGTCGGAGCTGCCGCGGCCATGTTCTGGGCGTGGCGTTCGGGGCTCGAGCAGCTCTGGCAGATCCTGCGAGAATCGGTTCCGGTCCTGGGCTTGGGCGGGCTGCTGCTCATCGTGGCCGGTGTCGTGATCGAGTACCGTCTCGACGACTTTGTCGACAAGCGGGCGGTGCTCATCTTGGTGCCCGCATGCCTCGCTGCGGCGGGTGCCATCGGCTGCATCCTGTCGAGCCGGCTGTCGACCAAGCTGCATCTCGGCGTCATCGAGCCCCGAGCGCTCCCGCAGCGCGGCGCCCGCCTCGACATGCTGTTCGCCTTCGCCCTGACCGTGCCCGTCTTCGTGCTTAACGGCCTGCTTGCCAGCGCCTTCGGCACGCTGTTCTCGCTCTCGACGCCAGGACTGCTGCGGCTCGTGGCCATCTCGCTCATCGGCGGCATGATCGCGACAGCGCTGGCAGGTGTCATCGCCTACTACGGCACGGTCGTGGCCACTCGCATCGGTGTCGATCCCGACACCTACGGCATCCCGCTCGTGAACAGCACCGTCGACCTCGCGGGCGCCGCCGCGCTCGTACTCGCCGTGAGCTGGGTGGGCTTGTCGTGACCGCTGCTGTAGAGCACCGTCGTGGCCGTCGGCGTGCGTGCGGTTGTATTCGCCTTGTTCGCCCTCGTGCCGCTGTGCCTACGCTTGGTGCGGCGGCACTACGTGTCCCCAAACTGAATGGAGCTCGTCGCGCCGCAGGCTGACGATCTGAAATGCGATCAGACCCCGAAGACAAACCCCGAAACCTCAAGTCCATGCTCTCGGAGGCCAAGGACGCCTCCGAGCTCATGGTCGATCTGGCCTACGCCGCGCTCTACTTCGACGACGAAGGCATGGCAGATGCCGTGCTGGGCCTCGAAGTGGATATGTCCGCTCTCGTGCACGAGATGCGGTCGCTGGCGATGCTGGCCGTGCGCCACCCCCGCGAGGTGGACGGCATGAGCTCGGTGCTGCAGGTGGTGTCGTCGATCGAGCAGATCGCCAACGCCGCAGTGGACATCTCCAAGATCGTGCTGCATCACCTGGGCATCCCACGAGCCCTCATCGTCGACTTGGCCCAGGCGGCCGAGGTCTCGCACCGGCTGGTCGTGGCCGCCGGCAGCCACTTGGCGAATCGGCCGCTGCGCGACATGGAGCTGCCGGTGGCCGTCGGCATGCGGGTGGTGGCCATTCAGCGGGGCCGTCACTGGCTGACCGATGTCGGCGGCGACAGCATTGTGGAACCCGGCGACGTGCTGTTCATGCGTGGCGACCCGGCAGGCATCGTCCGGCTGCGGGAGCTTGCTGCGATGGAGCGCTGGAGCCCGCCCGAGCCCGACGACGACCATGCGCTCAGCGACCTCTACCGAGCGGTGGACACCTTGGTGGAGATGAAGAACCTCTCCGAGGCAGCTATCGGGCTGGCCTATTCGGCACTCGTGCTGGACGACCTGTCGCTGGCCCGAGAGGTGCGCTCGATGCAGGAGCGGCTCGACGGGATGAAGGCGTCGATGCAGACGTGGGTGCTGCGTGCGGCGGCCGATGTCGCCCAGGTGTCTGACGCGGATCCGGCGGGACTGCGCGGTCTGCTGCACGTCGCCGAAGCCGCCGAGGACATCGGCGATCAGGCGCGCAACATCACCTCGCTCGTGCTCGAGGATGAAGACATTCACCCGGTGCTGGCGCTCGCGTTGGGCGACACCGACGATGTCGTCGTGCAAGTGCCGGTTGCACCCGGTTCACAGGCCGACGACTCGACACTCGGGTCGCTCGGGCTGGCCGTGGATCCCGGCTATCACGTGCTGGCCATCCGCCGCGCCGCCAGCTACATCTACAACCCGCCCCGCACGGTGCGGCTGTGGGTGGGCGACGAGCTGCTCGCATCGGGTCCCGAGGAGGGCCGTGACCGCCTCGCTGCTATCTGCGGCTACTCCATGGACATCGACGAGGAAACCGGACACGTCGAACTCACGCCGATCGGTTGACCGCCGAGATCATGATGTTGCTTCCGCTGCGGCTGCGGCGCGTGGCATCGGACGGGTCGTCAGTGCAGCGGCCAGCACAGTGCTGACGCCGGTAGCTTGACCGCCGATGTCGCAGGACACGGGACTGTCAATCCTCGCGGTACACGCTCACCCCGACGATGAAGCGTCGAAGGGAGCGGGCACTGTCCGCCGGTATGCCGATGAGGGCATCCGCACCACGCTCGTGTGCTGCACCGGCGGCGAGGAGGGCGACATCCTGAACCCGGCGATGGACCGGCCCGAGGTGAAGCAGAACCTCCCCGAAGTCCGGCGTGCTGAGCTGGACACGTCCGCGGTGGAGATCGGCTACGACGAAGTCGTCATGCTCGGCTATCGCGACTCAGGCATGCCCGATACCGAAGCCAACGCCCATCCCGACGCCTTCGCCAATGCCGACCTCGACGAAGCGGTCGCCAGGCTCGTGACCGTGATCCGCCGGGTGCGCCCGCAGGTCATCCTGACCTACCCGCTGGTGCAGTCGCGCTACCCCCATCCCGATCATCTGCAGGTCACCGCGATCTGCATCCCGGCCTTCGCCCACGCCGGTGAACCGGCCTGGCGCCCCGAGTGCGGCCCGGCGTTCACGCCGATGAAGATGTATGCACCGGTGTGGTCGCATAAGCGCATGAAGCTGATCCACCAGGCTTTCTTGGATCTCGGGCTTGAGTCGCCGTTCGACGAGAAGTGGCTGGGGCGACCCAGCCGGGACGACCGCATCACTGCGGTCATCGAGGTGAACAACGCGGTCCGGCGCAAGGCGCTGCTGGCTCATGCCACCCAAGTCGATCCGGACTCGCCGTTCTGGTTCGGCCTGCCCGACGACGTGGCCGATGCCATCCATCCGTACGAGGAGTACATGCTCCTCGAGTCGCGTATCGCGACCGAGCCGATGGAGCATGACCTCTTTGCCGGATTGCGCCCATGAGCTTTCTCGACGATGAGTTCCTGGCGACGTGGGCCGACGCAGGTCACGAGCCGCTGGGGAACGTGACGGGCGCTGTAGTGATGAAGACCGCGGGCGGTCCCGACGGCAAGGTCGCCGTGAGCCTTACCTTCGAATCCGGCGTCCTGACGTCTGCCTCTGTTGCTTCCAAGGAGGACGCGCGAGAAGCTGATCTGACCCTGGAGGCTCCGTGGCAGCTCGCCGCCGACGTGGTCTGCGGCAATGCCGATCCCGCTCGCTACTACATGGCCGGCGATCTCAAGGTTTCCGGCGACATGGCGCTCTGGCTGGAACTGCTGCCAGCTTGGCGTGCTGCGGGTTCGCTGGGCTCGCCGGGCTGAACAGAGCCGGACTCGCTCAGCCGGTACTGGATCGCTGCAGCTGCCGCAGCGCTCGATAGCCCATCAACCGGATCTCGCTGCGCTCGATGTGGGCTCGCAGCTCGGCGTTGTCACGCAGGTGCAGCAGATCCTCCACGCGTGATCCCCATTGGGCCGTCAGCGATCGCAGCTCCGGCAGGTCCGCCGCCGGCTGGAGCTGCAATTCAGTCACGCCAGGTTCCAGCGAGTCGAGCAGCGCTTCGATGCGCCGGTACCGCCCCATGGCCCCGGGTGCAATCCGGACAACCCGATCTGGGGTCACGACGCCCTCGGACCCGAGCAGATCCTCAGCGGGGAATCCGAGCTGGCGCCGTGCGTCGCTGGAGATCAGCCGTACCGGCAACCCGAACTCCACCGCGAGCTCGAGGTACACGTCGAAGAACTCGGGGCGCACGCTGAGCACGTCGAGGTGACTGTCGAGGTGCGTGACGTCAAAGCCCCACAGGATTGCCCGCTCGATCTGTGCCCGGCATTCCCGCCGGACTTCGTCGAGGTCGGCGTGGTCCCACACATCGCCCACCGTGCTGGGCATGCCGCCGTTGCCGTCGAGCAGCGACGGGCCGTAGGTGATCGGCCCCCACCGGTACAGCTCGAACTCGGCGTTCAGCGTGAGCGCGACGCCGACGTCCTCGCCCCGGAATCTCGCTGCTGCCTCGCGCGACCACGGGCACGGCACGAGCAGCGTTGCGGTGGTTGCCAGGCCGTCTCGCAGCGCGGCGTAGACGCCTTCGTTCATCGCGTGGCAGCCGCCGAGTCCGGCCGCGCTGATGATCAGCAGTCTGTCGTCGGGGCCGTACCCGAGCCGCTGGGACAGCGGTGCCACACCGACACGCTAATGGGCACCTTCGAGTTGCCGGTTCGGGCCGCCGCAGTCGGCCCAGATTCCCCGGCCGGCGGCGCGAGCGTCGGCTTGGGCCTCGTCGAGCACGGCCCGGTGCTCTGTGTTGGGCTCGAAGTGCATGGTGCCGGCGTAGCCGTCGAGCACGAGGTAGCGATTGACGAACAGGCCATCGTCGGCCCGGTACACGTACGCCAGCAGCCGGTCATAGCGGTCATAGAGCTCTTGGTCGCGCTGCAGCAGCACTCCGGTGCCGGGCGGGAGCAGCTCGGCCGTCCGACGAGTGGCGGCATCGCCGCCGCATTCGGCGGGCAGGTAGCCGCCGGTCTTCTCCGGTGTGTCGATGCCGAGGAATCTCACCGTCGTCCGGCGACCGCCGAGGTCGACGTCCATCGTGTCGCCGTCGATCACCGCCAGCACGACAGCGTTCGGCTCCAGCACTGCCGCCTCGATTTCCGACATGGCTGTCGATTCCGGAGATTCCGCGGGTGCACTGCCATCGGCTGCCGCCGCCTCCGTGGCGGAGGGCGCAACTGTCGCTTCGTCAGATGGGCCGAAGTACTGCCATCCGGCCCAGGCCGCCGCACATGCTGCGGCGAAGGCGCCGAGGGAAGCTGCTCGGCGCTTGATCAGAGCCGCTCGATGATGGTGCCCGTGCCCAGCCCGCCACCGCAGCACATGGTGACGAGGGCTGTGTTCTTGTCGGCCCGGTGCAGCTCGTGCACCGCCTTGGTCAGCAGGATCGCACCGGTGCCGCCCAGCGGATGGCCCAGCGCGATCGCGCCCCCGTTGGGATTGACCCCGTCCATGTCGGGGTTCACCTCGCGCTGCCACGCGAGGACGACCGATGCGAATGCCTCGTTGATCTCGACGATGTCGATGTCGGACATCTGCATGCCATTGCGCTCGAGCAGGTAGTTGGTGGCCTCGATCGGCCCGGTCAGCATCAGCACCGGGTCGCTGCCGACCAGGCAGGTGTCGACGATGCGAGCCAGCGGGCGCAGGCCCAGCTCGCCGGCACGGCTGGCCCGCATGAGCAGAACCGCTCCCGATCCATCGCTGATCTGCGACGAGCTGCCGGCGGTGTGCACGCCGCCGTCCATCACCGGCGAGATCCCGGCAAGGCCTTCCGCCGTGGTGGGCCGGATCCCGCCGTCGCGCACGACGTGGCGAACTTCGTCGGTGGGCTTGCCGTCTTCGTCGAGCACCGGCGCATCGATCTCGACGATCTGGGTGGCGAAACGGTCTTCGGTCCACGCCCGGGCGGCGTTGTTCTGGCTTCGCAGGCCGTAGGCATCGCATTCTTCACGGCTGATGCCCCACTGCTTGGCCATGAGCTCGGCGCCTTGGAACTGGGTTGTGTACTCGTAGTGCTCCTTGTAGCGGGAGGTGGCTGTGCGCTGGCCCTTCTTGTAGCTCGATCCCATGGGGTTGCGCGTCATTGACTCGACGCCGCATCCGATAGCCGAGTCGACCACGCCGCTGCGCACTAGGCCGTACGCCAGCGTGGTGGCCTGCTGGCTCGAACCGCACTGCGCGTCGACGGTGGTGGCTGCGACCGACAGGGGATAGCCGGCGCCGAGCCACGCAGTGCGCGCGATGTTGGCTGTCTGCTCGCCGGCTTGGCTGACGCAGCCGCCCACGATCTGGCCGATGCTGGCCGGGTCGACCCCGGTGCGCTCCATCAGCGAGGTCAGCACATCGCTGAGCAGATCGGACGGATGGATGCCGCTCAGGTCGCCGCCACGCCGGCCGACGGGAGATCGGACGGCGTCGACAATGACGATGTCGTCGGGATGCTGGTTCACGGATGCGCTGCTCATGGCCGGCACTGTACTTGCGCGCTCGTGCCGCCCGCCCAATGGTCTGGCCGGCACTGGCCTGTCGCGGCCGGCATCAGGCGGCGTGCAGATCGATTTCGGGCGGGCGTGCCGTGGCGGCCAGCGCCGCCCGTGCCCGAGCGACGCCCCGCAGGCCTTCCTGGCGGGTAGCCCGGTTCAGCCGGTGGGGCATCCGGCTGGTTGACACCAGCCGGAGCTGAGGTGCGATATCAAGCTGTTCTGCCATGTGCCCAGTGTGATCGGGGGGTGTGACACGAATAGCCCCCAGTGCGCCTCCGGCGCACTGCGAAGTCGCCTCACGGAATCGTCTCGCCTCTGCTCACTAGCCTGCGCGCCGTGACCGACAATCGACACGACTGGCGCTACGGCATCACCGTTCCCTTCGGCGATCCGCTGCATGCCCAAGCCGACCTCTACCGCGAATTCGCAGATCTCGGCTACACCGAGTTCTGGAGCTCGGAGGCCGACGGCACCGACGGGTTCACCCCGCTGGTGCTGGCCAGCCAATGGGTGCCCGATGTGCGGCTGGGCATCGCCATCATCCCGGCCTTCACCCGCGGCCCTGCATTGCTGGCCCAGCAGACCGCAGCCATCTGCGAGGCGGCGCCGGGACGATTCGCCATGGGCATCGGGGCATCGTCGAACGTCATCGTGGAACGCTGGAACGGCATCCCCTTCGACGAGCCGTTCAAGCGAACACGTGACACCGCTCGATTCCTGCGTCAAGCGCTCACCGGCGAACGGATCAGCGAGACCTACGACACGTTCGATATCAGCGGCTTCCGCCTCGGCCGCCCGCCCGAGATCCAGCCACCGATCCTGCTGGCAGCCCTGCGGCCCGGCATGCTGCGGCTCGCAGGCAGCGAGGGCGACGGCGCCATCATCAATTGGCTCTCGGCCGACGACGTTGCCACCGTTCGTCCCTATGTCGATGAGGGCGGTGACGGCAAGGAGGTGGTCGCCCGGATCTTCGTGTGCCCCAATCCCGATGCCGACGTGGCTCGGGCGGGCTTCAAGCGGGCGATCGCCGCGTATCTCAATGTTCCCGTCTATGCCGAGTTCCATCGTTGGCTCGGCCGGGGCGAGCTGCTCGCCGCCATGTGGGAGCGCTGGTCTGAGGGCGACCGTCGTGGGGCGCTCGAGGTCATCGACGACGACCTTGTCGACCAACTGCTCGTGCACGGCCCGCCAGAAGCTTGCCGCGAGCACATCGACCGCTATCACGCGAACGGCGTCGACGTGTCGGCCATCTCGATCATGCCGTTCGGCGGCATCGACCCAGTCCAGGCCTCCCGGGACCTCGCTCCAGCAGCCAGGCGCTAGAGGCTGAGCCTTGGGCACGACCGGGCCGTGAGCCCAATCACATGAGAATGGGAAGCCGGCGCGGCACGCACGGCGCGCAGCCGTCGCCGCGTAGTCTCCCGAACAACCGGCGGCACCACACGAGGAGCAACCATGGACCTGGCAACGATCATCTACGAAGTGCGCGACGGCGTGGCGCATGTGCGGTTCAACCGACCGGAGGGCGCCAACGCCGTCAACCCCCAGTTCTCACGCGAGCTGCGGGCCGTCATGCTCGAGATCGAATTCGATGAGGCAGTCAAGGCCGCGTCGGTCACCGCGGAAGGCCGGGTGTTCTCGGCGGGCGGCGATCTGAAGGAGTTCCACGCGGCGGGCGACGGCCTGCCCCAGCTCGCATCGGACATGGTCATCGACCTGCACGCGGCGATCAACAAGATGAACCGCACGCCCAAGCCGTTCGTTGCGGGCGTGGGCGGCAGTGTCGGCGGGGCGGGCATGTCGTTGGCCGCCTCGTTCGACCTGGTGATCGCGGGCGAGTCCGCGAAGTTCACCATGGCCTACACCCGGGCCGGCGTGACGCCCGACGGCACGTCGTCGTACTTCCTGGCGCGCCACATCGGGCTGCGACGGATGCTCGATCTGACGCTCACCAACCGCGTGCTCTCTGCGCCCGAAGCCGAGCAGTGGGGCCTGGTCAACCGTGTCGTTCCCGACGACGAGGTCGACGCTGCCACCGCCGAGCTCGCCCAGTCGCTGGCCGACGGTCCGGCGTGGGCGCTGGGCCACGCCAAGCGAGTGGTGTACGCGGGCATCGACTCCCCGCTCGAACAGGCGGGCGAGTTCGAAGGCAAGATGATCACCGATGCCATGCAGACCCACGACGGCCGTGAGGGCATCGCAGCCTTCGTGGAGCGCCGCGCGCCGAACTTCACCGGCAGCTAGGAGCACGAACTATGCCCCCCCAGGAGCTCACCCCAGAGCCATTCCCCTGGCTGGACACCAGCCGGTATTCGTTCTCCCAGGGCATCGACGCTTCGGGAGCTGCATGGTTGGCGGGGCAGACCGCCGGCGCGTACGACGCCGAGTCGGGCCGGGTGACGGTGCGCGGCGACGGTGCCGAGCAGGCCAGCGTGTGCTGGGCCAAGGTGGAAGCAGTGCTCGACGCGGCCGGGCGAGACGTCAGCGACTGCTCTGAAGTGACCGAGTACATCACGGTGGCTGGGGCGCCTGAACGCGATGCAATTGCGGCGCAGCGGCCGCACAGCTTGGGCTCGGCGATGGGCGGCGTGCGCCCCTCGACATTCATCGTCGAATCGCTCGTGCGGCCTGAGGCGCTGGTGGAAGTAGAGGTGGTAGCCGGGCAGGTCGACGGCCTGGTGCACGTGCCCCAGGTGCTGCCCGTCGACGACGACGGCAATGCGGTGCTGGCGGGCGATTTCGTCGGGCAGTGCGAGTGGGCGCTCGAAGAAGCCGGCCGCCGGCTCGAGCCCCACGGCATGGACCTGAGCAACGTCGTACGAATCGTGCAGCAGACCACCGCGGCCACTCGCCGCCAGTACAACGAAACCGCGGAGGCACGCCGGCGGCTGCTCGCACCGCAGTTCCCGTCGTCGACGGGGTTGCTGATGCCTGAGCTTCCCCATCCCGGGGCGCTCGTGGCGCTCGACGTGTGGGCGTCGGCGCATCCCAAGACGGTGGTGCCCTACCTGGCTGACGCCTACTCGTCACTCACCTTCAGCCCCGCCGTAGAGGCCGGCGGGCTGCTGTTCATCTCCGGCACCACGGCGTTCAATCTCGGCACCGGAGAGACCGTTGCCGAGGGTGACATCGGCGGGCAGGCCGAGTTCGTCTACGGCGAGATCGCCGCCATCTGCGAGATGGCCGGCACCTCCATCGACAACCTCGTCAAGACGGTCGAATACGTGACCCCCGACGGCGTCGGCGACTACCGGGCCGTCGGCGAGGTGCGCCAGCGCATGATGGGCCGGCCGTTCCCCGCGTCGACCGGCGTGATGGTGGCGGGGCTGCTGAGCCGCCGGTGGCTGATCGAGGTGGAAGCCGTCGCCTTGATGCCCTGAGAGGCTGAGCAAGGTCTGGGCGCTCGCCATGACGCAGTTGCTGACTCCCGACGTGCGTGCTGCGCTCGGCTCGACGTACACCTATGCGGCGCCCGAGCGGCTCAGCCGGGCGTCGATTCGTTACTTCGCGTTGGCCATCGGCGCCGATCCCGGGCGGTGGACCGACGAAGCGCCGCCGACGCTCATCTGCGAGACAGCGCAGCTGACCGGTCGGGCCGTTCCTGACGGGAATTCGTATCTCGGGCACACCTGGGAGCTTCCGCTGCCGGTGCCCTGCGCCATGTTCCGGGGAGGCAACGACTACCGGTTCGAACGGCCAGCCCGCTTCGACGACGTCATCACCACCACGTGGACCTTGACCGATGCGACCGAGCGGCTCGACCGTGCCGGCGGATCGCTGCTGCTGGTGACCGCCGAGGCCCGCTACACCGCGGGCGACGAACTGCTCGCCACGAACACCGAGACCATGATCTTCCGACCGATCGACCCTGCGGCCGCCGACGCCGGGGACGAACACGCCGATGCCACGCCGCCTGTAGACGGTGAGCGATCCCGGGACCCTGCGGGGGAGACCGCGGAGGTGGCGGCGGGAAAACGACTCCAAGATTCGGCAGCCGATGGCGCGACGGCAACGGCGGAACCCGCGGCGGACCATGCCGACGGCGCCACGCCGCTGCCACGTCAACGTTTGGCCCCCGGCCGGTCGCTGCGGCCGCTGCATCGACACATCGCCTTGGCGGACATGGTCGCCTACGGCGCCGCCACGTGGGACTGGCATCGCCTGCACTATGACGAGGCGCACGCCCGCCGGCTGGGCGCTCCGGCACCACTGGTCGACGGTCAGATGCTGGGGGCACTGCTGGCCGAGTGCGTGCTTCGGGCCGCAGGCCCCGGCGCCCGGCTGGTCCGGCTCTCGTACCGCAATCGAGCGCCGGTGCGCGCCGGCGAGACGGTGGTCTGCGCTGGCACGATCGCGACATCCGACGATGCAGGCTTCAGCGTCGACATGTCGGTCTCGGTCGGCGAGCAGCTTGTGGTGGCGCCGGCATTCGCTCAGCTCGCCTGGACGTCCGGCTGATTCGTCCTCAAGCTTCGCCCTGTGCTTGCCGCTCTAGCTCGCTGCGCTCGCGGGCCGCTACGGCCGGGGCTCAGCCTCCTAGCATCGGGCGCCGACACGGCGCCGACCCAAGGGGGCACAACGTGGACTTCTCCATGAGCGACGAGCAGGCGCTGATCGTCGAGACCGTTCAGCGTTTCGTCGAGAGCGAGATCATCCCCCTCGAGGCCGACCTCGACCCCGACGCCGGCGAGCTTGAGCCCGACGATGCGGCCCGGCTCACGCAGATGACCCGCGACATGGGCTTCTACGGGCTCGACATTCCCGCGGAGTACGGCGGGCCGGGTCTCGACACCACCACCCGCGCGCTCATGGCCATCGAGATGTCCAAGCACCGAGCCGGCCTCTACAACCCCTGCTACGGGGTGTTCGGCGGCGCAGGCCTGGCGCAGCTCTACGAGGCCACCGACGAGCAAAAGGAGCGCTGGCTGTACCCGACCCTGCGCGGCGAGAAGATGGGCTGTTTCGCCCTGACCGAGCCGTCGGGAGGGTCCGACCCCGGCCGGGCCATCCGCACCCGGGGCTACAAGGACGGGGCCGAGTGGGTGCTGAACGGCTCGAAGCTGTTCATCTCCGGTGCCGACAAGGCCGACTACGCACTGCTGTTCGCCCGCACGTCGGACGACCCCGGGCGCAACGGCGTCACGGCGTTCATCGTCGACACCGACACGCCCGGGTTCAACGTGCGCCGGGTGGTGCACACGCTGCGAGCCACGCGCTACGCCACCGAGCTGGAGTTCACCGACATGCGGGTGCCCGAGAGCCATGTGCTCGGCGAGGTGAACGGCGGATTCGGCATCGCCAACGACCGGCTGAGCCGTCAACGCATCCCGTACGCAGCGGGCTGCTTGGGGCCGGCGATCATGGCGCAGGAGATGGCGATCGAGTGGGCCCGCAGCCGTGAGACGTTCGGATCGGTGTTGGCCGAGAAGCAGGCGGTGCAGTGGATGATCGTCGACAACGAGATCGACATCCGCCACGGGCGCTGGTGCGTGCTGGAGGCGGCCCAGAAGGCCGACCGCGGCGAGCGCTTCCGCACCGAGGCCGCGATGGCCAAGCTCGTCGCCTCCGAGGCGGCCGGGCGGGTGGTCGACCGCTGCATCCAGATCCACGGCGGCATCGGCGTCACCAAGGACCTGCCGCTGGAGCGTTGGTACCGGGAGCTGCGCATCCGCCGGATCGGCGAAGGCCCCAGCGAGGTGCAGCGGCTGATCATGGCCCGCGACATCCTCGGCGGCAGCTTCAAATGAGCGAATCGGACACCGGGGCCGGCGAGCCGGCCCGACCGCTGCCGCTCGACGGCGTGGTCGTGCTGGACCTCGGCCAGATCTACCAGGGGCCCTACGCCGGTCTGCTGCTGGCCTACTCGGGTGCCAGGGTCATCAAGGTGGAGCATCCCCGGGGCGAGGCCCTGCGAGGTCACAGCCACCAGCTGCCCTTCGCCATGCTCAACTCGTCGAAAGAGATCATGTCGTTGGATCTCAAGTCGCCCCGTGGCCGGGAGCTGTTCATCGGGCTCGCCGGCGCCGCCGATGCGGTGCTGTGCAACTTCGCCCCCGGCGTTCCCGAGCGGCTCGGGATCGACGCCGAGACGCTCTGGCAGACGAACCCCAAGCTGGTATTCGCCCAAGCCAGCGGCTACGGCCTCGACGGCCCGGACGCACAGCGCACCGCCATGGACGTCACCGTTCAGGCGCACATGGGCGTGATGAGCATCAACGGCTTCGCGGACCGCCCGCCGGTGAAGTCCGGCGCGACGTTCATCGACTTCCTCGGCGGCACTCACCTGTACGGCGCCGTCGTGACGGCGCTGTTCGAAGCACAGCGCACCGGCCGAGGTCGCCTGGTGTCGACATCGATGGCGGAGGCTGCGTACTACACGCTCACCACCTCATTGCAGGCGTGGCAGATGCACGGTGTCACCGGGCGCATGGGCAACCGCAATGCCGCCATGAGCGTCTCGCCGTCCAACGTGTATCCGTGCAGTGACGGGCACATAGCGCTGATCGCTGCGATGAACTCGCACTGGCGCGCGGTGCTGGAGGTGATCGGCCGAGCTGACCTGCTGGGCGACGAGCGCCTGCGCAGCAACGCCGGTCGCTGCGAGCACATGGACGAGGTGGACGCGCTGGTGACGGCATGGACGTCGGAGCGCACCCGTGCCGAGGCGGCGGCAGCGCTGTCGGCGGCGGGCGTGCCGGTTGCGGAAGTGCGCGAAGTCACCGACGTCGTGCACGACGATCACATGATCGAGCGCGGCTTCCTCCAGTGGACTGAGCTAGACGGCTTGGGCGAGATCCCGCTGGCGCACAGCCCACTGCGCTGGCACGGCTCAGACATGCGCGAGGTGGAGCCCTACCGGCCTGTCGGCGCCGACAACGAGACGATCTACCGCGAGTTCTGCGGGCTGGACGCCGACGACCTGGCCGCTCTGGCAGCCGAGCGCATCATCTGACCCGCCGGGTTCCCGGCCGCCCGATCTGCCGCGATCAGGCGGGGGAGAGCCTGCCGACGCGCTGTGCTTGGTCGCGCTGCGGCTCGGGAAGCTCGCCGTGGTCGGCGAGGTGCAGCATGAGCAGCTCGTCCCAGCGGCTGCGGTAGTTGGAGGTGAACTCGCAGCGGAACTGAGTGGCGCCGCCGTGCTGTTCCATTTCACGCCGAAGCGCGGACTGCATGCCGAAGAGCTCGTTTGCGCCGGCATAACCCACCGACAGCACCGTGCCCTCCGCGTCGGCCACGTGGTATACGCCGAGCTGCGAGGGCAGTGCGTCAATCGCCCCGTCATCGAGGCTCTGCCATGGCTTGTCGAGCCGGATACCCATCTGGCGTCGCCTTTCGGGTCAGGTCGTAATAGCGCGGGTGCGTCGGTTGGCGAGGTGCGTGCCCCGGGGCCTATGCAGCCGCCACGACCGGCACGTCGGTCACTGCGGTGCCCATCAGATCCTCGAAGTTCAGCCGGAAGAAGCGTTCCTGCACGTCGGCGGGCAGGTGCTCGACCTCGCGGTCGAAGCGCCGGAGCGGGTTGCGACCGCCCTCCACATGGGGATAGTCGGAGCTGAACATGCAGATCTCCGGGGCCGTGTTCTCGATGATCCAGCCGGTCGGTTCGGTGGGGTAGGGGGTCACCCGAACCTGGCGGTGCACGTACTCCGAGGGGCGCAGGCTGAGCTTGCCGAGCCGCTGTTCGTGCCGCTCGAACGCGTCGAACGCTGCTTCGAGCTGGCGAATGAAGCCCGGCACCCACACGGCGCCCAGCTCGATCACGCCGATCTTCAGCTCCGGAAAGCGTTCGAGCACGCCGTCGAAGATCAGCATCGACAGCGCCTGCAGCGGCGCGGCGGAGATCGCCATGTACGACACCGAACGGAAGTTCTCGCCGCCGCCGTGGAAGTCGGGCTCGGGCGGCAGGCCGTTGTTGCGGTGCTGTGGCGGCATCACCAGGTCGGGCGTGGCCACATGCATCACCACCGGGATGCCTGCTTCCTGGGCCGCAGCCCAGACGGGATCGAAACCGACGTGGCTGTGGGCGTGATGCTTCGGCATGCGGTTGGGGATGAGCAGCGCCGCCGCGCCGTCGTCGATGGCCTGGTGGGCGTGCGGCCCAGCTCGTTCGATGTCCTGCAGCGGCACCGAGCACACCGGCAGCAAGCGAGGATCTTCCGAGCAGAACGCGATCTGGGCCCGGTTCGCCGCCGTAGCAGCGGCATAGGTGAGGGCGGGCTCGGCTGTGTGCTCCATCTCCTCGATGAGCGTGTTGGGCATCGAGGGGAACACGAGCTGGCTGGCGAAGCCCAGGTCGTCGAGCGCCTGTGACCGATCGGCGGGGTCCCAGGCACCGGGCGCGATGTAGTTCTTGCGCAACATCACCTCGGCCGCCGCGCCGGCGCGGAACTCGGGGTCGGCCTGGCGGGCTCGGGCCTTCTCGATGTCGGCGAACACCTTGTCGTTGTCGCCGATGGAGAAGTGGTCGAGCGCGTACCGCGCCACCTCGGCAGAAGCGAACGGCTCCAGCCACTCCGGCGGCTCCATGGTGTGCGCATCCGCGTCGTGAATGATCCTGTCCTCGACATAGGCCATGCCGGTCCCCTTGATGTCCCTGCGGCGCATTCGACGATACCGCTCCCGTCGCTGGCGCTTCCGAGCTCGGATCGGTCCGACCAGGCGATCGCAGGTGTCCTGGCCTGAGCCGCCGCCCGTGGGAAGGTGCGCGGTCAGTTCTTGTGGAGTTCGGGGTTGATGCCTTCCCAGCGGCTCGGGTCGGCGACTCGCATCTCGATGGCGCCGGTGACGCTGTTGCGGATGAGCAGCATCCCTGAGTGTCCCGAGATGTCGCGGCCTTTCACCACCGAGCCGTCGGGCAGCGTGATCCGGCTCCCCGCGGTGACATACAGCCCTGCTTCGACCGTGCAGTTGTCGCCCAGCGCGATGCCGATGCCCGAATTGGCGCCGAGCAGGCAGTGCTCGCCGATCGACACCCGCTCCCTGCCGCCGCCCGACAGCATCCCCATGGTGGAAGCGCTGCCGCCGAGGTCTGAATGCGCCCCGATCACCACGCCCGCAGAGATGCGGCCTTCGACCATGGCGGGGCCGAGCGTGCCGGCGTTGAAGTTGACGAAGCCCTCGTGCATGACCGTGGTGCCGTCTGCAAGGTGGGCGCCGAGCCGCACCCGGTCGGCATCGCCGATGCGGACGCCCTGAGGGATCACGTAGTCGACCATGCGCGGGATCTTGTCGACGGCCGTCACGCTGACGGGTTGGCTGAGTGCGGCGGCGGCTGTTCGCAAGTCGTCAACGCGTTCGGGCAGCACCGGCCCGGCGCTGGTCCACGCGCAATTCGTCATCAGGCCGAACATGCCGTCGAGGTTGGCGTCGTGTGGCTTGATTTCCCGCCGGCTCAACAGGTGCAGCCGCAGGTACGCATCGGCCAGGTCTGCAGGCGGAGCATCCAGATCGTTGATCGTGACCGTGACCGTCTCGCCCACATTGACGCCGAGTTCAACCGCCAGGCACGACCGCGCCGGCGGCGAGTCCTCCGTGGCTCCTTCCGGAAACCAGGCGTCCAGTTGCGTCCCTGTAGCGGCGTCCACATAGCTGTGCCCGACTGCGCTGAAGGTGCCCGAGTTGCTCCCCGATGTATTCACCTGCGCATCCTGCCACCACAGCGCCGCAACCCGTCGCTTCAGCGGAGGAGTGCTGTGCGCCGGTAGTTTCGGGGCATGAAGACAGCTGTGTGCGAGATGCTGGGCTGCGACGTTCCGATCGTCGCATTCACCCATTGCCGGGACGTGGTGGCGGCGGTGACCAAGGCGGGCGGCTTCGGCGTGCTCGGCGCGGCCGGTCACACGCCCGAAGAACTCGACATCGACATGGGCTGGATCCAGGACGAGGTGGGTGGTCGGCCCTTCGGCGTCGACATCATCGTGCCCGCCAAGTACGAGGGCAAGTCTGAGGGCGAGCTGTCGGTCAAGGACCTCAAGGCGATGATCCCGCCGGCGCACCGCGAGTTCCTCGACGACATGATGGAGCGCTACGACGTCCCGCCGCTGCCGGCGGAGGACAAGCCCGGCGCCATTGCTGGCGACGCCGAGCCGCCCATGACCTACGCCCAGGCGGTGCCGCTCATGGACGTGGCGTTCTCGTACCCGATCCGGCTGGCCGTGAACGCGCTCGGCCCGCCGCCGCCTGACATGATCGCCCGGGCGCACGACAACGATGTGCTGGTGGGTGCGCTGGCCGGCAAGAAGGTGCATGCCGAGCGCCACGTCGCCGCGGGCGTCGACATCGTCATCGCTCAGGGCCACGAGGCCGGCGGCCACACCGGCGACATCGCCACCATGGTGCTGGTGCCCGAGGTGGTGGATGCCATCGCGCCCACGCCAGTGCTGGCAGCAGGCGGCATCGGCAACGGCCGCCAGGTAGCCGCTGCGTTGGCACTCGGCGCCCAGGGCGTGTGGTGCGGATCGGTCTGGCTCACCACACAGGAAGCCGAGACCCACCCCGTCGTGAAGGACAAGTTCCTGGCCGCAGGCTCGTCGGACACGCTGCGCTCGCGCTCCCGCACCGGCAAGCCGGCCCGCCAGCTCCGCTCGGCCTGGACCGACGAGTGGGAGGGCGAGAACTCGCCAGGCACGCTGCCCATGCCGCTGCAGCCGATGCTGATCGGCGCTGCCAGCCGCCGCATCGACCGTGCGGCCATGAACCCGTCCAATACGGGCGCGGTCGAACTGGCCAACTACTTCGTCGGCCAAGTGGTCGGGCAGCTGAACGAGTCGATCTCGGCCACGCGGGTGGTTGAGGAGATGATCAGCGAGTATCTCGACGTCATGGAGCGCTTCGAGCAGCTCAACACCTGAGCGCCGGGCGCACCGGCTGAACAAGAGGGGGACAGACATGGAGACCATGACCGGACGCGTCGCGGTGGTGACCGGGGCGGCATCGGGGATCGGCAAGGCCCTGGCACTGGGATTTGCCGGCGAGGGTGCCAACGTGGTGCTGGCCGACATCGAGGAAGGGCCGCTGCGTGCCGCTGAGGCCGAGGTTGCCGACCGCGGCGTCGAGGCACTCGGCGTCATCACCGACGTGACCGACGCCGACTCGGTGGGCGCGCTGGCGCAGGCCACCATCGACCGCTTCGGCGCCGTTCACATGGTGTGCAACAACGCCGGCGTCGGTGGGGGAGGGCTGATCCGCAACCAGCAGCTCGTCGACTGGAAGTGGGTGGTAGACGTGTGCTTGTGGGGCGTGATCCACGGCGTCCACCACTTCCTGCCGCACCTCATCGAGGCCGAGGAGTCCCACATCATGAGCACGGCGTCGGTGGCAGGGCTCATGTCGGTGCCGGGCCTCGGTCCCTACAACGCGGCCAAGTACGGCGTGGTGGCGATCATGGAGACGCTGCACCTCGAGATGCAGCGCGACCGCAACACCGATGTGGGCGTGTCGGTGCTGTGCCCCGGCGTGGTGCGCACCAACATCGCCACGGCCCAGCGGAACCGTCCGACCGAGTTGCGCCGCGAGCGCCGGCCGCGCCCCGAGGGCGAGGCGCCGTCGGAGACTGCCGATGCCCGCCGCCGCAACGCCAACATCGCAGCCGCACTGGAGCGCGGCATGGACCCGTCCGAAGTGGCCGCCAAGGTGATCGAGGCCATGTACGAGCGACGTTTCTGGGTGCTGTCGCATCCCGAGCTGCTGGCAGATGTCAATCACCGCAACCAGCAGCTCGCCGACCTCGAGAACCCAACGATCTTCACGAGCTTCACCGACGGCGAGCAGTAGCCGGAAGCGCCTCCCCGGCGCTCAGCGGCTGTCAGCGAGCATCTGCACAGGCAGTTGGTCCTCGGGCGGCGCCGGCCGCAGCGCGTGCACGAGCGCCCTGATCAGCATCGCCGCGAAGAGAATGGCGACGGCCGTCAGGGCCATCGTTGCGCCGCCCGCGAGCCGATGGTGGTAGCTCAGCAGCAGCCCTACATAGACCGACACCGCTCCGATCAGCACCGCTGCGACCATGATGAGCGGCACACGCCGCAAGAACATCGAGGCGGTCGCTGGCGGGGCAATCAAAAAGGCCATGACGAGCAGGCTTCCCACTACCTGGAATGAACCCACGATGGTGACGGCCAGCAACGCCATGAGTACACCGTGGGTGAGGCGTGGGCGAAGCCGGGCCATCTCTGCTTGTACCTCGCAGAACGTCATCACGAAGAACGCCCGATAGAAGACGACTGCACCGCCGACAGCCACCACGGCAAGCACCGCCTGGCGCACGAGGTCTGTGTTCTGTACCCCGGTGATCGAGCCGAACAGGAAGCGGTCGATGTCGCCGGTGCCGGCGGCTGCCCCCGACGACATGATCACCACGGCGAGCGCCAGCAGTCCCACGAACAGAACGCCGATGGAGGTGTCCTCGGAGAGCGGCGAAATGCGCGGGATGAACGAGATGGCGCTCACCATCACGATTGCCGCTGCCAGTGCGCCGAGGCCCGTGTCGAAGCCCACGATGAATGCAATCGCGATGCCGGGAAGCACCCCGTGCGCCAGGGCGTCGCCGAGGAAGTTCAGGCTTCGCAGCACCACCCAGGTGCCCACCATCGAGGTGGTCAGCACCGCGAGCAGCCCCGCGGCCAGCGCCTTGGTCATGAACGGGTTGGAGGTGAACGGCTCGATCCACCAGCCCACCGGATCGGTGAGGAACGTCATGTCATCCCCCTGATGGGCTGGTGGTCGGCTCGCCCCTGTTCAGGGGTGGTGTCGTCGCAACGCTAGGTCACTCAACCCAGCGCGTCCGCAATTGCTTGCGCGTTGAACCTCAGCATCCCGATCAGCGTGTCGCCGTCTTCGCCCTCCGGCGCGAGGCTGCCAGTGAGCAACTGCACCACGTTGATGTTGCCTGCGGCGGTTGCCAAGGCCTGGATATCGGCGTCGGAGTGTGTCGTCTCCGAGAACACAGCGGGCACGCCTTCGTGCTCGATGATCTCGGCGAGCTCCTCCAGCAGGGCGGGGTTGGTCTCCGCTGCCGTAGAGAGCGAGGGAATCACGGTGCCCACGATCTCGAAGCCGTAGCGGTCGGCGAAGTATCCGAACGCATCGTGGTTGGTGATCAGGATGCGGCGATCCGCAGGCACTGCGTCGAGAATCTCGGCGACCTCGGCATCGGTGTCTTCCAAGGCCGCTCGGTAGGAATCCAAGCAGCGGTTGACGGTGTCGGCATCGGCGCCGGCATGGATCAATTCGTCGGCCAATTCGCCCAGCACTCCGGCGACGCGCTGCGGATCGAGCCAGACGTGGGGGTCGCCACCGCTGTGGTCGTGCCCGTGCTCGTCCATTTCGTCGTGGTCGTCGTGCCCGTCCTCTTCGTCGTGGTCGTGTCCGTCTTCCTCGTCGTGGTCGTCGTGCCCGTCCTCTTCGTCGTGGTCGTGTCCGTCTTCCTCGTCGTGGTCGTCGTGCCCGTCCTCTTCGTCGTGGTCGTGTCCGTCTTCCTCGTCGTGGTCGTCGTGCCCGTCCTCTTCGTCGTGCCCGTGTCCGTCTTCCTCGTCGTGGTCGTCGTGCCCGTCCTCTTCGTCGTGCCCGTGCTCGTCCATTTCGTCGTGGTCGTCGTGTCCGTGGTCGTCGTGCCCACCGCTGAACTCGAACTCGATGGTGTCGATGTGCTCCGCCACCTCGAACACATGCACGCCCTCGGCTGCGACAGCTTCCAGGGTGTCCTCGATGCGCTCCTCGAGACCCAGGCCGTTCGCGACCACCAGATCGGCTGCGCCCATCGTCTCGCGGTCTCGCAACGATGGCTCGTAGGAGTGCGGATCCCCGCCCTGCGGGATGAGGGTGGTTACCGAGACGCTGTCCTCGCAGCCCACGTTGCTGACCACGTCGCCCCAGATGCTCGTCGTAGTGACCACCGATGGCACTGTCGAGGATGCATCTGTCGCGTCAGCCGCGTCGGTTTCGGCATCGGTTCCCGTGCATGCAGCACCGAACAGCGCCACAGCAGCCGCCACCACCAATCCGCTCTTGCGGATCCGTCGACGCCTTCGTTGATTCGCGCCAGCCTCGGCCGTCATTGGTGCCTCCTCTATGCTCCGATTCAGGTGTGGAAGAGCCCCGCTGGTGCTCTAGCCTCACTTCAGATTTTGAGAATGAGAATCAGTTTCAGATACCCTATCGAGGCTTGAGCACCCAACCACCTGCGAAATCCAAGTGAGGCGCGCCCTGTTCCATCTCCACGATGTCCGTGTCTCTTTTGGGCCCTGCCATGTGCTCGAAACAGGCGATCTGAAGCTCGAGGGCGCGTCGTCGGTCGCACTCATGGGTCCGAATGGGAGCGGCAAGACCACCTTGCTGCGGGTGCTCAGCGGGCTGCAACGCCCGACGTCGGGCCGAATGGAGTCTCTTGGCGACGTCAGAGTGGGGTTCGTGTGCCAGCACCACCAGCCGCATCCCTTCATGCCGATGACGGTGCAAGAGGTACTGACCATCGGGCGCTATCGCAGTCGCGGACTGCTGAAGCGGTTTCGTCGCAGCGACAAGGAAGCGGTTCGTGTTGCGGCCGAGCGGCTCGACGTTGCACACCTGCGTCAGCGTTCCTTCGGCGAGCTATCCGGCGGTCAGCGCCAGCGAGTCATGGTGGCAATGGTGCTCGCATCGGAATATGACTGCTTGCTGTTCGACGAGCCGATCACCGGCCTGGACTTGCCGAGCCAGACGACCATTCTCGAGGTGATCGAGGCTGAGCGTGCAGCCGGGCATCTCGTGGTGATGTCGACGCACCACCTGCAAGAGGCACGACGCTGCGATCGTGTGCTGCTGCTGAAGGGGATGGTGCTTGCCGACGGGCCTCCCGATGAGGTGCTGACCGATGCGAACCTGACAGCGGCCTTCGGCGGCGAAGTGGTGGCCCGTGACGGCGCCGAGCACGAGTTCGTCATGGAGAGCATCCACGCCCGTGAGGCGGGCGATCCCGGCTGTGGCCCGAACGTCGGTGTTATCTCGCACTCCCACCAGGGACAGTTCTTGCCGGCGGGCAGCCACCACGGTCACCACCACGACTATGACCACGATGCTTCCCATGAGCACGCCCGACAACTGTGACCGCCGGGGGCGACCGGGCCTCGCCTCCTTGGTCCGTTCGCGAATCTGACCGGGAGAGCCGGATGGAGCCTCCGAAGGATCTCGAGCAGCTTCACGAAGATGTGAAGCAGCGGCTTGCGGTGGCGGGGCATCGCTACACCGAAGGACGGCGCGCCCTCGTCACGGTGCTGGCGTCGGCGCAACGGCCGCTCACGCTGCGCGACATCGTGTCAACCGTTCCCGAGGTGCCCCAGAGCTCTGCATATCGCAACCTCGAAGCGCTTCGCGAGGGCGGCATCGTGGTTCGCATCAGCGCGGGCGGCGACCGTGCGCATTTCGAGCTCGCCGAAGCGCTGCTCGGACATCACCATCACCTGATCTGCGTGTCGTGCGGGACGATCGAGGACATGCGCATCGACGGTGCGCTCGAGGCCGAGGTGGATCGTGCACTGACTGGCGCTGCGGGCGAGGCGGGCTTCACGCCGCTGCGCCACAGCCTCGATCTCTACGGCGAATGCGCCGACTGCGGCGAGGTCGCGTAGCGCAGCGCCTGGTGTTGCGCCTAGCTCAGGAGCGGGCCTGCTCGTCGGTCACGATGGGCGGCTCGGTCGACCACGGGAAGTTGATCCACAGGTCAGTGCGTCGCCACACCCAGTCGCAGTTGACCGTCGACCACGGCTTCTCGTACAGCACCGCGGTGCGGACGCTGCGCACCCGCGGCAGGCAGAAGTCGTAGACCAGCTTGAGCGTATGGCCGGTATCGGCCACGTCGTCGGCGATGAGGATGTCTGAGTCGCGGTGGTCGACCAGGTCGGGCGTGGGCGGCAGCATGATCGGCACCTGCAGGCGCTCGTCGACGCCGGTGTAGTACTCGCAGTTCATGACGTAGATGTTCTTGACCGAGAGCGCGTAACCAAGCGAGCCGGCACAGAACAGCCCGCCCCGGGCGATCGCCAGGATCATGTCGGGCCGGTAGCCGTCGTCGGCAACCATCTGCGCGAGTTCCCGTACGGCGATGCCGTAGCGCTGCCAGTCCATCACCTCTCGTTCCTCAGCGTCCGTTGCCTCGCTCACCCGTCCTCCCAGCACGCCTCAGGCCGACTTCAACCTGCCTCGCCCCGAACCTAGGCGCGCCGCGACCACTAGGTCGGGCTTCGTCGCAGGAAGCCTGCGCCCTGAGGGTTTCGATCCTCAATCCAACGCTGCATCAATTGCATCAAGTGATGCTGACCAATCGTGGTCGCCGTATCGTGGGGTCATGCGGCGCGTAACGGTGACGATTCCGGATGATCTGGAGGCTGCCCTCGACAGCTACATCGCTGAGCAGGCTGCCGCGCCGTCAGTGACAGCGGTCATGCAGGCGAGCCTCAAGCGTTTCTTGGCCGAGAGCCGGAGCCGGGCGTCTGGGCCGACGCTCGGCGGTGTCCTGCGAAACCGCCATCGGATCGTGGAGGTGTTGGGCCGCTGGGGCGTGTCGAATGTGCGCCTGTTCGGTTCGGTCGCACGCGGCGAAGCGGGCCCAGACAGTGACATCGACTTGCTCATTACCGTTCCCAAGGGCACCAGCTTGTTCGATCTCGCTGACATGCAAGCCCAACTCCAGGAAGTGCTCGATGCGCCAGTGCACCTGCTGACCGATGGCGCGATGACCGATGAGCAACGCGCAGCCGTGGCCGCAGAGGCGCTGCAGTTGTGAGCCGACGTCGCTACCTCGACGGCTGATTCCCCGGGAAAGGGAGCTGGGAGGCTGGTGGGCTAGTCGGGGAAGGGGTCGTCCCAGTCGTCGGGGAGGGGGATCTCGAACGCGTTGAGCGTGACGGAGATCAAGCAGTAGTAGCCCACGGTGGTGACTAGCTCGACGAGGCCCGTCTCGCCGAAGGCGTCGATCGCTGCGGCGTAGGTGGCGTCGCTGATGCGGTGGTCGCGCACCAGCTCGGCTGCGACTGCGTGGGCAGTGGCTTCGTCGCCGGTGAAGCTGGGGGTGTCGCCGACCCGCAGGGCTTCGAGGTCGGCCGGGTCGAGCCCGGCTTCGAGCCCGAGGGTGCGGTGCGCGGCAAACTCGAATTTGGCCCGGTAGAAGGCGCCGACGGTGCAGATGGCCGCTTCCTTGACGCTCTCTGGCAGCGGCGACGCGAACCGCACCGCGGCGCCGAGCGCCTGCGCCTCAATACCCACGCTGGGTGCCCGCACCCACACGCCGTACGGCCCGGCCAATCCGCGCAGCCTCGGCCCCCGCCCCGAGGTGGCCCGAGGCCCGCCCCGGATGGCATCCAGCACCGCCATCTGCTCCGCCGTCAAGTCCTCAGCCGAAATCTCGCTCAACCGCATGCGTGTGCTCCTCCGCTCGTGCCAATGCCCCGCCATGCTCGCGCAAGCCGGTAGCCGGCGGCACCGATCGCTCCAGCCGCGCCGGTCGGCACCGTTCACTTTCCATTAGGAGAGCGGCATTGCCGCATTACCGGGTGCAGGACAGAAAAAGGGACCCCGTGCGGTCCGGGGTCCCGTCGCCGCGGTATGTCGGTTGCATTCGGCTCACGCCTACTAACCGGACCATTCGGCGACACCCACTGTATGCGCGGGCACCGGGCGACACCACCACGCTGCAGCTTCAGAAAATGTCACGCCGGATCGCTGGTTGCTCTGGCAGGATGGCTGCAGCGCAAGGAGGACGGCATGTCGGGACCAGATCTCTCTGATGTGTCTCGCCATGGTTTACCGGCGGCACCGCGCAACGACGAGCGACTTGCCGAGGCACTGCTCCACGTTGCCTGCCGCAGTGAGGACGACTACGCAGGCCGCTGCACCGCGAAGCTGGGCACGATGTTGTGGTGGGCCGACTTTGAGAGCTTCAGGGTTCGTCACCGGTCGGTGACGGGTGCGGCCTACTTCAAGACGCCCGACGGCCCGGCGCCGATCGGGCTGGAGGCCGCCGAGGACCGTCTCGTCGACTGCGGTGCCGCGGTACGAGAGCGGCGGGCGACGCTGAGCGCCGGCAACGAGACCATGCTCGTGGCCCGACGCTCGCCCAAGCCGCTGTTCGACCAGGACGACCTCAAGATGCTCGACATGTCCGTCAAGCAGTTCTCTGGCATGTCTGCTGCGGAGTGCTTGCAGTTCGTCGGCCAGCAGTCGTTCGGATGGCGCACAGTCGGTTGGCACCAAATCCTCCGCTACGAGTCGTCCATCATCGACCCCCGCCCGCCCACAGAGTCTGAGCGCTCCCGGGCGCGCGCTGTCGCAGCGGATGCCGGCCATCTGCCGGGGTGACTCAGGAACCCATCGCTGCCCGAGTCGAACGCAGCGCCCGCTTCGAGCGGCGCCTTGCGATCACATTCGCAGTCGAGCGCTCTGCGGACGGCTCTCGTCCCGCACGCTTCGAGTTCGAGTCGGGCTACTGGCCCGTGCTCGCCACGGAATTGTCGTTCGCGTGGCACTACGCGCACATTGTTGACCCCGCTGATGAACGCGTCCGCACGCTCGTTGTTCGGCCGACAGCGGTCTTTCCGCCCGCGACGGTGGTGTTTGTCGTTGTGGTTCAGGATTCTGAGACAGTCAACTTGGTCTTGGATATCGAGTTCGACTGGGGCTTCCGCTGGCCGACCGAGGCAGAAGGCCAGTAGTCACCGGGGCCTCGCGCTGTCACGAACCGCGACCGAGGTCGTGCCGGTCTGAGTGACACCGCCACACCGCGGCAACAAGTCTTGGCTCGTGAGCAGTTACGTCCACCCAGATGTGCTGCCAGCTGTGCCAGATTGGGGGCATGGAGACCACCACCCCCGACGCCGAAGCGCTGCTGCGGGAATACGAGCAGGCGAAGCATCTGTACGGCGAACTTACCGGCGACCACTTCCCAAGCACCTTGGGTGCGAAGGGCAGTGCTTTGTACGAACGCCGCTCGAACCGGCTGTTCCGCGCCGACAAAGCGCTCTACGACGCCGGACTTGGGCACCTGCGCTGACACTTGAGCGCCACACTCGCTACGAACCCGAACGGCTGGCACTACCGTCGGCCGGGTGAGTTTGGACGGCACGGGTCGGTCAGTTCGGCTGGACCCCATTCAGGGCGTGCTGGAGATACTCGACCGCGCTGCGATGACCGGCACCAACAAACTCGGTCTGCTGCTTGCCTTGCTCGACTTGGCGCCGACGCTTGACGGTGACACCGCCACCATCTCCCGAACCCAAGTAGCGGAGCGCTACCTCGAGATCCACTGGGAGCATGCGCGTCCGTATCAAGGAGTCATGCTGCGTCAGAGTTCCGCACGCAAGAAACGCGACGATGGCACGACTGCGGATGACACGACCGTCATGCAGGAAGTCCACAGACTCAGAACCCTGCTGACCGAGCGCCATCGCGGGGATCTCCAAGACAAGCCGCTGGAATTCACCAAGCGCAGCGTCGAACACCTCGATTGGCACTCGGAGTGGGAGGAGGCAATGGAGACGGCACTTGCGCGGATCCGAGCGGCCCTGTTGAAGAACCCCGTGCGCTTACTCCAGCAACTGCCTGGTAACCCCGATCCGTTCCTTTACGAAATGAAGTCCAACAAGTCGGGGCTCACGCTGCTGCCGGGAGTCGCGGAGAGTCTTACGAGATTCGCCGGCATTCTGCGACCTTTGGTCGAATTTAGATTCGCCCAGGCGGTGGTGAGGATCAACCACGAGACGCTCAATCTGCCAGTCGACGACGTCTACTCCCACCTATTCGGACACGAGCGGATCATGCCGCCTCCGAACATGCGCGAGCGCCTCGTCCAGATTCAGCAAGGGCGCTGCGTCATTACGGGTACGTCATTGCGAGCGGCCGGACGCTCGCTGGACCATGTGGTGCCGTGGTCGCGAGCTCGCCTCTCGCAAGTCGAGAACTTCCTCATGACGACGCCCAGCGTCAACAGCACCAAGTCCGATTCGATGCTGGCCCCAGTGGCGATCGAGCGCTGGCTGCGCCACCTCGATGCCAACTCGGAAGCGATTCGAGAATGCGCCGACGAGCACAACTGGCCGTCGAACCTCGACAGCGTTCGCCAGGTAGCACTGCACATGTACGAAGCCCTCGACGCGACCACCGGTGTGTGGGACTTCGACCAAGGCATCCGGCCGCTCGGAGACGATGGCAAGCGCGAGGTCATCGCGATGCTGAGTTAGCGCAAGGGTCGTTGAACTACGGCATCGCAATCATTGTCGATGGCCGTCGTCGATTAGCAGCGCTGTCCGGGATCGCCCTGTCGGCCGGCGTCCGTTGCCGCCCGGGGATGCACTGCACTGAACTGGACGTGTGGGTGGCGCGCCGCCGTATCGGCACCGTGCCAGCGCGTCACCCGAGCTGTTCGACGAAGTCTGCGACGGACAGCACTGGGATGCCGTAGTCGCGGGCTTTGCGAGCCTTGCCTGAGCTGCTCGATGTGTCGGCGGTGACCAGCAGGTCGCAGTTCTTCTTGGTCACCGAGCTGACTGGGACGAGCCCGGCCAGCGCTGCCAACCGCTCCAGCACATCTCGCCCGACGGCCTCGCCTCCGACGGTTGCCGTGCCGGTGAAGCAGACGCGGGTGCCTTCCGCCAAGTCGACGGACCGCTGAGTCTCGGTTACCTCGGGAATCGTCGCATCGGTGAGGTTCAGCGCGAGGGCGATGCGCTGCATCAGTTCGTGCTCGTCAGGGGTGATGACGTGGTCGCGCTGTGCTGCAGCGACGATGGAGTCGAAGTACGCACGATGAGCTTGGTCGATCTGGCGCTGGTTGATGCCGAGGTCTTGTGCTGTCTCGATCAGCTCGCGCCGCTCGGCTTCGGTGACGACGTGATCGTCGAGCACCCAGTCGAGCAGGTCGAGATAGCTCAACAGCGCCTCGTCCGAGAAGGGGTAGTGGGCACGCGACACGATGCGCACCATGTCGTTGGTGCTTGCTGCGCCGTCCGGGCGCCTGAGCGTTCTGGGTCGAGAGCCTTGTTCGATGTAGCCGATGCGGCACGTGTCGGTGCCGTGCTGCGGCAGCGGATCGTCGTCGAGCAGCAGTGACGCCAGTTGTGCGGTGGCTCGTGCGTCTGACAGCGCACGATGCTGGTCGGCATGGGCGATGCCGAAGCTCTCGCACGCCAACCCGAGCTTCTGTGATGTCGCACGCAACGTGCAATAGCCCGCACCTGGATCGAAGGCTGTCCCGAGGCGCTGAAACTCTTGGCCCAGCAGCCGAGCATCGAACGCCAAGTTGTGCGCCACCAAGATCGCCCCTTGCAGTCGCCGGCCTAGCGCCCCTGCCACTTCCTCGAAGGTCGGGGCTGCCGAGACCATCGATGCAGTGACGCCGTGCACATCCACCGGACCCACATCACGTTCGGGGTTGATGAGGGTGTCGATCTCGTCCACCACCTGTCCGGTGCCGACGTCAACTTCGACAGCCGCGAACTCAACGATCCGGTCGTGCCGGCTGAAGCCGGTCGTCTCGCAGTCGATGGCGACGATCCGTTGCTGAAGTGCCACGGCTGACCTCGCCTGCTGATCGCTTGGGTGGGCCCTATTGGGCCGTTGGGCTGAGCTGTGAGGCGGATTCGAGGCGGGTGAGCTGGTCTGTGTGCTGCTGTGAGGTGGTCTCGAGGCGGTTCAGCTGGTCTGTGTGCTGCTGTGAGGTGGTCTCGAGGCGGTTCAGCTGGTCGGTGTGTTGCTGTGTCACGGTTTCGAGGCGGGTCAGTTGTTCGGTGTGTTGTTGTGAGGTCGTTTCGAGGCGGGCGAGACGGTCCGTGTGATCCAGCAGGATCGCGTTCACTTCAGCTCGAAAATCCTGCATCTCGGCGCGGAGGCCTGTTTCGACGTTGTTGATCTCGGCGTGCAGCGCGGTGATGTCGGCGCGCAAAGCGGTGTAGCCAGCTGCGGCCACGGCGATGAGACCTGCGACGATGGTGGTCGCCAACGCTGTCAGCAGTGCGGAACGCCGCGGCCGGCTCTGGGCAGCGACCGCCTGCGCTACCAGCTTGGCGAGCAGTTCAGCGTCGAGCGCAGCCGCAGCGTGCTGCGCCGGATCCGGCGGCTGTTCGGACTCAGCGTCCGCTGCCTCGGGGTCCATGCTGGTCATCGTAGCCACGTCGGCTCCTTCGATTGCGAGACGCAGCGTCCTGTCTAGCCCGAGGATCTCGGTAATCTCCAGTGGTTTTCGACCCAGACATCAT
Organism: Candidatus Poriferisodalis sp.; assembly: GCF_965204195.1. Lineage (GTDB taxonomy): Bacteria > Actinomycetota > Acidimicrobiia > Acidimicrobiales > Poriferisodalaceae > Poriferisodalis. The sequence continues at coordinate 2,827,535 of NZ_OZ241975.1, read as the reverse complement.
GCGGTTTGCGAGTCGTGCTTGTACAGCGCCGAGGCCAGCAGGCCTGACGGCACGGCGACCACGCCGAGGCCAATCAGCACGATGAAGATGCTGAGCAGCTTGCCGCCGAAGCTGAGCGGCTGATAGCCCTCGGCGCCGGCGGTCAGCGACAGCACTGCCCAGTAGAAGCTGTCGAAGATGCTGACGCCCGCGCGGTGGGCGGTGGGTACTGTTGCGCCGTCACGCTCGATCTGGTTGGCGCCGGAGGTGGGGTGGCCCGACGAGAGCGAGGAAACCATGGAACTTGGCGAGGCAGCACTGACGTCGATGACGACGCGGTACTTCACGAAGGATCCGGTGTCGGACGCGACGCTGGAGCAGGCGTTCGACTATGCGCGGCACGCGCCGCAGGGTGGCAACCGCCAGCCGGTGCGGTTCATCGTGGTGCGCGACGAGGCAAAGAAGCAGCAGCTGCAGGAGTGGTACCTCGAGCCGTGGAAGGCCTACCTGGGCATGGCTCGCAGCGGCGACATCGAGATCGTCGGCGACAAGGCGAAACGGCTGCTCGACAGCGCCGACTACTTCGCCGAGCACTTCGCCGAGGTGCCGGTGATCGTGGTGGCCTGCGGGTACATCGACGGGGTGCATCCCACCGACACCGAGCTGGGCCGGCTCAGCGTCGTAGGCGGTGGCTCCATCTACCCCGCTGTGCAGAACTTCCTGCTCGGCTGCCGTGAGGCTGGCCTGGGCACTGCGCTCACCACCCTGCTGTGCATGTACGAGCCGCAGGTCGCCGAGATGCTCGATATTCCCGAAGGCGTGGCCACGGCAGCCCATATCGCCGTCGGCTACCGGTCGACGCCGTTCCCGCGCAAGCTCGACCGGCTGCCGTTGTCGGAGCTCGTCTTCGACGAGACCTGGGGCAACGCCACCTACTAGCTGCCATGACTGAGCCGGGCGATCCACCGGCTGTCGATCCGACTGTCGCGCACGTTGCTCTGCAAGCGGAAGCTGAGGTGCTTCGGGCGGCGGGCCTCTCCGCTGACGAGGTGTTGCTTGTCGCGGCACGACGGTTGGCTGCCACCGATCCAGCAGTGCGCGCTCTCGCCCGGGAGCGTTTCGGACGCCTGTGGGATGAACCCGAATCGACGCACGCTGATGCTGAGGCCACCTCAAGCGCGACTGTCGCCGGACCGGGATCATTCGTCGCTGAGCGTGGCGCCGGACGACGCGGATTCTGGATCATGGCAGCGTTCGCGGTCGCGGCAGCGATTGCTGTGCGGCTGCCCGAGGCGTTCGGATTCAGCCTGACCGACTCCGATGACGCCAGCTTCTATGCGCGCAACTTCAGCCTGCTCGTGTTGCCGGCGCTGGCGGGGTGGTTCGTGTGGCTGAAGCGTCCGCCGTTCTGGGTGACGGCCGTGATCGGCGCTGTCGTCGCCGCCTCGGCGGCGGTCATCAACGCTTATCCGTTGGACGACGACAGCTCTACGTTCGTGCTCGCCGCGCTGCACCTGCCGGTGCTGCTGTGGCTGGTCATCGGCCTCGCTCGGACCGGAGAGCGCTGGAGGCTCGCTGGCCCGCGCATGGACTACGTGCGATTCACGGGCGAGTGGTTCGTGTACGGCGTGCTGATCGCGCTGGCGGGCGCGGTGTTCAGCGCCCTGACCGTCGGCGCCTTCGTGGCCCTCGACATCGACACGAGATGGATGACCGAGTGGGTGATGGTGGCCGGGTCGGCCGGCGCCGTTGTGGTGACCGCCTGGCTCGTCGACTTCTGGGCGGGTGCCGTGTCGAGATTCGCCTCGATGCTGGCGTACATATTCACGCCCCTGTTCGCGGCGATGCTGGTGGTGTTTCTTGTGGCGGTGCCGGCGACCGGCCGCAGCATCGAGGCCGATCGAGAGGCGCTCATCCTGTTCAACGTGTTGCTGGGCTTCGTGGTGGGCCTGCTGCTGTTCTGCGGCGCCGCGAGGCGCCCGGGTGATCGACCGGGATTCTTCGACGGTGCTGCCACGGTGCTCGCCGCTGCGGGGCTGCTCACCAGCGTCTTGACACTGGTTGCTGTCGTCGGGCGCATAGCGGACTTCGGCTGGAGCCCGAACCGGGCGGCCATCGCGGGCATCAACGTCATCTTCCTGGTGAACCTGGCCGGGAGCGTGTGGCTGTATCTGGAGCTGTGGCGCCGGCGGCGCCCCTTCGGCGACATCGTTCGCTGGCAGACCGCCCACTTCGGCATCTACGCCGCCTGGGCTGCGCTCGTCGTGGTCGCCTTCCCGCCGATCTTCGGCTTCGCATGAGCCAAGCCCCGTTCGTGGCGGCTGCCCGACCTGTCAGCACGTTCGCCGAGTTCTGCAGCGGCGAACGACTGGGGCCGCGCAGGCTCTAGCGTTCTCGGCTGACCGGGCCGGCTGGTCGTGAGGCGCGCCGGTGCGCTGGACATGGGGAGCACGACATGGCGATGACCGATGAGCAGCGGCGGGAAGCAGCTGCAGCGTTGCTGCATGCCGAGAACACCCGCGAGCGGATCGACCCGATCACCGACACCTACCCGGGCGCTGACAACGACGACGCGTACGCCATCGGCCAGTACGTGACCGACGCCAAGGTGGCAGCGGGCCGGGTCGTCAAGGGGTACAAGGTGGGGCTGACTTCGAAGGCCATGCGTTCGACATCGGGTGCCACCGAGCCCGACTACGGCACGCTGTTCGACAACTGGTTCCTCGACGAGGGCTCGATCGTGCCCGCCTCGATCCTGAACGTCCCGCTGGTGGAGATCGAAATCGTGTTCGTGCTCAAATCCGACCTCGGCGGTCCCGACACCAACGCCATCGACGTGATGCGGGCGACCGACTTCATCCTTCCCGCCATCGAGGTGGTGGACCGGCGCTACAACCGGCGCAGCACCCAGGCGGGCGTGGCCGACAGCATCGCCGACGCCGCCTCATGCGGGTTCATCATTGTGGGCGGCCGCCCCACCAAGCTCACCGACGTCGACATCCGCCACATCGGCGGTGCGCTGTACCTGAACGGCGACCTCGAAGAGTCCGGCACTGCCGCGGCCGTCATGGGCAACCCGCTCAACTCGGTGGCCTGGCTGGCCCGCAAGCTCCATGAGTTCGGCGTCACGATGTCGGCCGGTCACGCCATCTTGTCGGGCTCGTTCATCCGGGCTCGCACGATCCGCCCCGGCGATGCCATCGTCGCCGACTTCGGCCCCCTCGGCCAGATCAGCTTCGGGGTCGGAGACCCCGAAGAGTGACACAGCGGTGTGGGGTTGCCTGACGACGAGAACTGAAGCTCAGCAGCTCAGTCTTCGACGTAGGCCACGAAGGTGCAGGAGATCTGCACCGGTCCGCCGCCCTCCACCTTCATGTTGTGGCGAGCGGGGCGCGACTCGGGGTCGGGGAAGCGCTCCAGCCACGGGCCGTTCAGCGCCGGGCGTGACGCCGCCGGATCGGCGACGTAGAACGTCATCTTCGCCATGTCGTCCCAGGTGGCGCCGGCGCCTTCGAGCATCTGGCCGACGTGGGTGAACAGGTTGTCGATCTGCTCCTCGAGCGTGTCTGGAACGTCGCGGCTTCCCGGGTTGGTCGGCGGCGTGATGCTGGACACCACCAGCGGCCCGATCCGCGTGGCCGCCGGAATGGGATTCGCGTGCTGGAAGCTCTCGATCTCGATCGACGTGCGCGCCATGTTGCCTGCTCCTGTGTGCTCGCTACCCGAACGTAGGCGTCCGCGGCGGCCCCGCTAGACGCCCTCGACGACCACCATCTGAAACTCGGCGGCACCCGCCCTCACGTCGCGAGCGTGGCGGTACTTCTCGGAGTCGTAGAAGTTCTTCGCCGAGTCGACATCGGGGAACTCCAGCACCACGATGCGGCGATTCTCGTCAGGACCTTCAAGCGTCACCGAATCGCCGCCGCGCACGATGAACTTCCCGCCGCTCTCAGCGACAGCGGCGGGCGAGAGCGCCTTGTACTTCTCGTACTGGTCCGGATCGGTGACGTTGACCCGCGTGATGACGTACGCAGCCACGATGTTCCTCTCGTTGCAGGTATCGGACCGGCTACGAAACCGAGTTCATGATGGCGTCGCGGCCGTGCTTGAAGCCCGCCGTCTCGGCCGTGTGGTTGAGCGCCAGCTCCGTCTCGAGCTCGCCGGCGATGCGCGAATGCCACATCTTGCGGGGTTGGGACATATCGAACGGCACACCCTGGTGCATGAGACGACGGTTGTCCCAGATCACTGCCTCGCCCTCGGTCCACGCGTGCTGGTAGGTGCGCGGCGGCTGGCAGGCCTCGTGATTGAGCCGGTCCAGCAGTGCCACCGACTCGTCTGGATCCATGCCGATGATGTCGTGCGCATGCCGGCCGATCAGCAGATTGGGACGGCCGGTGTCGGGGTGGTATTTCACCATCGGCCGAACCGAAATGTCCAGGTCGTGGTAGCCGTACATGCCGTAGCTGCCGTCGTCCTTCTTCTTCGGCAGCAGGCCCGCCCGGCCCTGGCTGTAGTAGAGCGAGTGGTGCGCCTCGAGGGTGTGCACCAGCTCACGGTCTTCGTCGGACAGCACCTCGTACGCCGCCCGCATGTCGGCCCAGCCGGTGTCTGCCCCGTCTTTGGGCACCAGCTCGGCAGTGAACACCGCGCCCTTGGCCTGCAGCGGCATGTAGGTGCTGTCGTGGTGCCAGCCCCAGTTGCCCTTCAGCGACTTCACGAGGTCGTCGCTGGACTCGTGGTGGACCTTGCCGTCCTTGCCGACGTTCGAGATGGGTGCCGCATTGAACTCCAAGTTGCCGAAGCGCAAGGCGAACGCGTCTTGCTCGTCGTTGGTCAGGAACTGATCGGAGAAGATCAGCAGCGCGTACTCGAGCCACGTCTCGTGCAGGGCCTCGAAGGTGGCGTCGTCGATGGAGCGGAGCTCGATGTCGTGCACCCACGCTCCGAACGTGGCATCGAGCGGTTCGATATTCAGCGTGACAGCCGTCATAGCCGGATCGTACCACCGGCGCCGAATTAGCTTCAGGGGCCGGTGAGCGGCTCGGCACGCCTGAACCGGGAAGGCAGCAATGAGTGACCTGGCAGGAGTCGGCGGCTCTTCGGATCGCGGAACGGTGGTGGAGCGAGTCGAGACGCTGTCGTGCGACGCTGCGTGGCGCAACTACTACTTCTTGAAGATCACCACCGCCGACGGCGTGGTCGGCTGGGCCGAGTACGACGAGGGGTTCGCCTCGCCCGGCCTCACGACGGCCATCGAGGCCTTGGCGCCGCTGGTGATCGGGCGCTCGGTCTTCGACCACGAGCCCACCTACCAGTACCTGTTCGCCCGCACCCGCCAGGCCGCGAGCGGCATCATCGGCGAGGCCATCGGCGCCGTCGAGAATGCGCTGCTCGACGCCAAGGCACGCACGTTGGGCGTGCCCTGCTACGACCTGCTCGGCGGCAAGGTGCGCGACCGCATCCGCGTGTACTGGTCGCACTGCGGCACCTGGCGCATCAACCTCGGGCACATCTACGGCAACCGCATCACCGACCTCGACGGCGTGCGTGCACTCGGCGCCGAGGTTGCCGAGAAGGGCTTCACCGCCCTCAAGACCAACATCTTCCGCCAGACGCCCGACGGCCTGCGCGGCTGGCTGCCGGGCTTCGGCACGCCATTCGCGCCCGAGCTGAACGTGTCGCGCCAGCTCATCGACGAGATCCGGGCCACCCTGCGAGCCTTCCGAGACGGCGCCGGCGACGGCATGGACCTTCTGCTGGACCTGAACTTCAACGCCCGCACCGAGGGCTACGCCCGCATCGTGCGCGAGCTGGCCGACTTCGGGATGTTCTGGATCGAGATCGACTCCGACCATCCCGATGCCATGGCGCACGTCCGCTCCAAGGCCGGCTGCACGATCAGCGGGGGAGAGAGCCTGTTCGGCGTGCGCGAGCTGTACCCGTACCTGCAGGCCGGCTCGTTCGACGTGCCGATCATCGACGGCATCTGGAACGGCTTCTGGCAGTCGTCCAAGATGGCCGCGATGGCCGACGGCATGGGCCACAGCGTCGCGCCGCACAACTTCTACGGTCACCTTGCCACCATGATGAATGCCCACTGGGCGGCGGCCACGCCGAACATCATCATCATGGAAACCGACATCGACCGGATCGCGTGGGACAACGAGATCGTGACCGTCGCGCCCGACTACGTGGACGGCCACCTGGTGCTGGGCGATGGGCCCGGCTGGGGCACCGAGCCCGTGGAAGAGGCCCTCGCAGCGCATCCACCGCGGCTCAGCGGCCTGCGCGACCGACGTCCGCCGGCGGGCGATGACTGAGGATCTCGCTTCAGCGTCGAATCCCGCACCGCAGGTCGTCCAGCTCCGGCTCGCCGAAGGTGCAGCGCGCCTGGTGCCCAGCGCAGCCGGCGCGGCGCCGCCGCGCATCGACCGCGTCACGCCGCAGCGCAACGATCAGGCCACACCGCAGCGCATCGAACGTGCGGCACCGGCGCGCCCGTCTCGGGCACCGGGCCCGCGTGCGCTCGACGACGCCGGGGAACGCGTCTCAAGTCGTGCCCGCTTGGCGCTCGCCACCGGATCGCTGGCGTTCGTGCTCGGCACGGTCAATGTCACAGTGACCAATGTCGCGTTCCCCGACATCGTGCGGGCCTTCCCCGGCGTGTCAGGAGCAGTGACGGGCTGGATCGTGAGCGGCTACGCGCTCGCGTTCTCCTCCACGATCATCGCCGGTGGCCGGCTGGCCGATCGCTACGGCCGGCTGGTGGTGTTCCGGCTCGGCGTGCTCGGCCTCTTCGTGTCGTCGATCGTGGCAGGGCTGGCACCGGGCATCGAGTTGCTGCTGGTAGCCCGGGCAGTGCAGGGGCTGTGCGGGGCGCTGACCGTGCCTTCCTCGCTCGCGCTCGTGCTGCCGCAGTTCCCCGCGGCACGCCAAGCCAGCGTCATCGGCGTCTGGGCGTCGGCGGGCATGGCGGCGTCAGGCATCGCTCCCGGCATGGCCGCCGGCATCCTTGAGATCGCCGACTGGCGCTGGGTGTACCTGGCCATCGCTCCGATCGCTGCGCTCGCATTCCTGGGTTCGTTGTGGTTCTTGCACGAGACGGCCGAACCCGATCGCAGCCGACCCCTGGATTTGCTGGGTGTCGCCATGGGCACCGCCGCAGTGTTCCTCATGGTGCTGGCAACCCTGCAGGGCCGCGACTGGGGCTGGGGATCGACTGGCACGCTCGCATGCTTCGTCGGTGCCGCGGTGCTGCTGCCGCTGTTCCTGTGGCGTTCTGCCGGTCACGACGAGCCGCTGTTCGATCCGCGGCTCTTCCGGGTGCGCAGCTTCGCCGTGGCCAACGTGGCCGTGTCGCTGGCGATGATCGGCGCCTTCACGAGCTGGTTCCTGTGGCCGCAGTACTTGGTGGGCGTCTGGGACTACAGCCTGTGGGCTGTCGGTCTGGCCTTCACCCCGGCCCCCATCATCTCGGCGGTCATGGCAGTGCTCGGCGGCCGCTGGGCCGACAAGCACGGGTTCCGGGGGATGATGGCCTTGGCGTCGGCCATCGCCACCGGCGGCCATCTGTGGCTGCTGTTCTTCCTGGACGAAAACGTGCGCTTCTGGTTTGCGTTCTTTCCCGCCACCGTGTGCTTCGGCTTGGGCATGGGCGTGCTCGCCAGCCATCTGAACTCAGCGGCGCTTGTGGACATCGAGCCGGCCGCCCTTGCGACGGCGAACGGCGTGCATCAATCGCTGCGGTACAGCGTCGGCGGCATCGGCGTCGCCATTGCCATCGCGGTGCTGGGCGGCAACCACGAGGTGCACCTCTACAACTGGCTGTGGCTGCTGCTCGGCGGCTTGCAAGCACTCTGCATCCCGCTCATGGCGCTTGCCTATCCGCGCAAGCGCCCGGCCGCCGCCTGAGGGGCAACTGCGGTGCGCGCCGCTGTGCCCGTTACAGCAGTTCGTAGACCTCGTAGGCCAGCTTGCCGTCGTCGATCGAGCCGATGCCGATGGCCTGGATCTTGTTGAGCCAGTTGTACGGGCCTTCCATCGACGTCTGGAAGGTGGGAGCGGACCGCGGCGAGCCGTCGCCGTAGATCTTCCCCTGGTACTCCATCAGGATGTCGACCTCGTCGTCGGTGCGGATCGAGATGCGGACGTCGAGATGCATCGTGCCGTCGGCAGCGCGGTACAGCCAGTCGCCTGACGGGCCCAAGATGGTGCCGTTGATGCGCTCGCCGGTGACGGTGCCGCCGTCGACCGAGGCCACCATCCGGGTTCCGGCCGGCCCGCCGCGGATGCGTGTCGCATTCGACAGGTCGGCATCGATGTCCATTCTGAACAGGTGCCGTACTGGCAGGGATGTTTCTGACATCTGGGTGCTCCTTGCTTGTGGCTTATGGAGATCGGGGTGACTTGAGGGACTACATCGTGAAGCGCAGGTTGCGGGCGGCGTGGGCGCCGAGCTCGGCATCGCCCGACCACGTCACCAAGCCCGCAGCGATCGGGCCTTCAGGGTCGATTCGCCCGCAGGTGAGGTCCATGAATGCCATCGAGTCGCAGTGCAGCGTGACGGTGGGGTTCTCCACGTGGTCCACCTCGCGGGCCCGGCCCTCCACCTGCACGTAGATGTCGCGCTCCACGGCGCCGGTGATGTCGAAGTGCATGGAGGCGCCATCGGGAAGCCCCACCTTCTTGCCGGCGATGTAGCCGATCGACAGGTGCACCTCGTTCAGGGCCATCTCGGCCGCAGGCCCGCCGTTGTCGGTCGGCAACCCCAGCGGGGTGCGGGAGTCGCGCTCGTGCATCCAGTGGTCGAATTCCCGGATCGCCATGAAGCGGCCGTAGGTTCCGGGCCCGACCGGAGTGATCGATCCTCGGTCGAAGACCTCGTCGTCGAGTGCCTCGAGCTGCGCGGCACGCCCGTCCCACACTTCAGCGGCGAACGCCGTCAGCTCAGGTCCGCTCATGGCTGCGGCTGCGGAGACGTAGCCGGCGATGTCGCCGAACGGCGGCGGAGTCTCGACCGACTCCGGCAGCCAGCCCGACAGGGCCTGTTCCACCGACACCTGGTGTACCAACACTCCGTGGACCGTCCAGTCGGGGCAGTGCGATTGCACCTGCCACTGGTCGCCCTCGAGCGAGCCGTAGAAGTCCTTGCAGCTCGCCCAGCAAGCCTTGAGGTTGTCGATGATGAGTTGCGGCTGACTCATGGTGCATTCCTGTTCCGTGTTGGACCTGTTCTGTGTTGTGATCTCTGTGGCAGCCCGTGCGTCTGCAGGGCTCAACCAGTCTCGGCCCGGACGCGCTCGAGAATCTCGCCCAGCCGGTCGATCATGGCTTCGACCGATCGGGAGCCTGCTTGGAAGATGGCGGTGACGTTCACCGAGGTCCAGTCGAATCCCAGCGCCTTGACCACGGCGGCCCGCTCGCCGATGGCGTCCAAGTCCTTGTAGAAGCCCTTGTCGGCGTCGGTGCGGGGCGGCGGGGCCAGCATCAGCTGCATGCCGATGGAGTCGGGGTCGCGGCCGAAGTCCTCCTCGGCGCTGCGGCGGATCTCCGTCATGCACTCGAGCGCCCGCTCGTCGCTGACGCCCGACGCCATCCAGCCGTCGCCCTTCTGGGCGGTGCGTCGCAGCGCGGCGCGGCTGTCGCCGCCGATCCACAGCGGGATGGCGGCGCCCTGGGGCGACACGGGCTCCATGCCCATGTCGTGGCTGTTGTAGTGCTCGCCCGAGTACTCGATCCGGCCGCCTGCCCAGTAAGCGCGCATGAGGTCGATGGCCTCGTCCATGCGCTTCCCCCGGGTGCTGAAATCTTCTTCGAGGGCGTCGTACTCGGAGTCCTGCCAGCCCACGCCGATGCCGAGGCGCACCCGGCCGCCTGACAGCGTGTCCAGCGTGGAGATCTGCTTGGCCACCAGCACGGGCTGGCGCTGCGGCAGTACCAGCACCTCGGTCGACAGCGAGACTCGCTCGGTCACTGCCGCCACGTTGGCGAGCAACATCAGCGCCTCGAGAATCGGCATGTTGGCGGGGTAGATCGTGAAGCGGCCCTCGCCTGGGTGCCCCATCACCACGTGGTCGAATGCGGCAATCTCGTCGTAACCCAGATCCTCGATGGCCTTGGCCAGGTCGAGCACACGCTGGGGTCCCTCCCGGAACGCAATGGACGGGAAGTCGACGGCGATCTTCATGCGGGTTGTCTCCTGGGGCTACGCAGTAGGCAGGCGGACCCTAGCTGTCGCCGGCATGAGCAGTCTCCCGTCGGCGGTGTGCTCGGCGATCTCCAACTCGACGACGCCCGTTTGGGGATCGACCGATGTCACCGTGCCCGAGAACACCAGCTCCTCGCCCGGCAGACCGCTGGCGCGGTTCTGCCACGTCACGCTCAGCAGCCGCGCGGCCGGTCCCGCCCAGTCCGTCACGAACTGCGTGAGCCATGCGCCCTGCAGCGGACCGTGCACGATGATGTCGTCGTGCCCCTCGAAGCGGGCGTACTCGCGGTCGTAGTGGATCCGGTGCGGGTTGTGGCTGGCGGCGCTGTACAGGAAGAGCTGTGCCTCGTCGGGGAACTTGTGCATTGGCGGCAGTTCCTGGCCGGCCTCGAGCGTCTTGAGGTCCGGCGCTGCGGCGGCTGTGTCGGTGTCAGTGCTCATCGTGCGATGCCGATCATGCGGGAACGGGCGACCTCGTCGCCGAATTGGTTGACGAAGGTGGTCTCGCGCACCTGCCGGACGAAGGGTCCCTTGCGGCCCTCCTTCTGGTCGACTGCGGCAAGCCGGACGGTGGCCGTGATCTCGTCGCCGACGCAGACGGGTTCGAGAAAGTCCCATTCCTCGCCGCCGAACATCACCCGGTCGACCAGCAGGCGGATCCGGGTGCCCTCGCGGTACAGGCCGTCGGTGCGCAGGTCTGATGCCGTTCTCGGCTGCACCACGGCATGGGTGACGTAGGTGGGCGGCGCCACCAGCGTCCTGTACCCGGCCGCCTGTGCTGCGACCTCATCGAAATAGATGGGGTTCTCATCGCCGACGGCGTATGCGTAGCGCTGCGCCTCCCGACGGTCGATAACGGTGGTGACCGGCCCCGACAGCACCTCGCCGACACGCTCCAGCGTCTCGGCCGGAATCAGCGACTCGCTCATCTTCGCGACATTAGGAGCCAGCGCCGCCAAGTGCTGTGGGCAGGCCTCATCCGCGCAGCCCGGCGGCCCGGTCGCCAGTAGCGTTCGTGCCAGAGCAGGAGGAAACACCGTGGCGTTGTGGTCGAGGAAGCTGGAGATTCCGGACGCCGACGCTGCGCTGCCCGGCCGCAGCCAGACGATGCCGGTCGCTCCGGCGCACGTCGTGCTCGGAACGCCGATGACGCCGCCCTTCCCCGACGGCTTCAAGCACATCGTGGTGGGCATGGGCTGCTTCTGGGGGGCCGAACGCATCTTCTGGCAGCTTCCGGGCGTTCACACCACGGCCGTGGGCTACGCCGGCGGCCACACTCCAAATCCCAGCTACGAGGAAGTGTGCTCGGGCCTGACCGGCCACACCGAGGCCGTGCTGGCGGTGTTCGATCCGGCGGTCACCAGCTACGAGGCGCTGCTGAAGGCGTTCTGGGAGGGTCACGACCCCACCCAGGGCATGCGGCAGGGCAACGACATCGGCACGCAGTACCGATCGGGCATCTACGTCGCGGACGAGGCCGAGCTGGAGCTCGCGACTTCGTCCCGCGACATGTTCCAGGCGGTACTCGACCGTGCAGGCCTCGGCAGCATCACCACGGAGATCTGCCTGGCCGGGCCCTTCTACTACGCCGAGGACTACCACCAGCAGTACCTGAACAAGATCCCGTGGGGCTATTGCGGCCTGGGCAGCACCGGCCAGACCTGCCCGGTGGGCGTCGCCGCCGCCGACTGAGCTGCGCCCCCTCGGCGTGCTGCCGAATCAGGCGAAGGCGTCGGCGAACGCGGCCATCGTCTCGTCGGTCACGGCGCGCCGGTCGTCGCCCCAGGGCAGCGGCATCAGCACCGGGTACTCCACGCCCGCGTCCACGTACGCCCGCGTGAACCCACCGATCTCGGCGGGCGTGCCGATGAAGTCGATCGCCTGGATCATCTCGTTCGAGATGGCAGCGAGCGCGCCGTCGCGATCCCGTTCAGACTGGCGGTCACGGGCTTCGTCCACCTCGTCACCGAAGCCGGCTGCACGGAAGGCGTTGGCGTAGCCGTCGGCCATGGTGTAGTTGAGCAGGTCTCGTTGCGCCGAGCGGGCCGAGCGCTCCAGCTCGCCGGCGGCGGCATGGACGTAGCAGATGATCTGCGCGTCGCCGCCCTTGCGGACCTCGGCCACCACGCTCGGGACGTGCGAGGCGGGCAGGTAGTTGAGCAGGACACCGTCGGCCACCTCGCCCGCCAGCCGCAGCATCTGCGGGTTGAGCGCTGCGAGCACGATCTTCGGTCGGCGCTCGCCCAACCGCATGGCGAGGCGGAACCGGCGCACCTGCCAGAAGTCGCCCTCGAACGTCACTGACTCGCCGCTGAGGCACTCGCGCAGCAGTGCTACGTACTCGCGCATCATCGCAATGGGGCGCTCCGGCGGCAGCTCGCCGTGCTGGCGGAGGATGCCGGGTGCCGACACGCCGAGTCCTACCAGCACGTCGCGCTCGGGGCTGAGCGACTGCAGGGTGGCAGCTGTCATGGCCACCAGCGTGGGCGCGCGCAGCTGGATGGGAATGATGCCGGTGGCCAGATCGAGGCCGGGGGCAGCGTGGGCGACGGCACCCAGGAGCGAGAACGCATCGGTCCCGGTCGCCTCGACCGTCCAGATCGACGAGTAGCCCTGCGCCTCGGCCGCGCGGGCGATATCGGTGACAGCAGCCGGACCTAGAACACCCAGGCTGCCGAACGTCACGCCGTAGGGCTGTGCTTCATTCGCGCTCATGGCGGCGCACCGTACCTGCCGGCCGCGCCGCCCGCCGGTGCAGCCGGAGGCGTTTGCAAGCAGTTATGTGACGTGTTGGTGAACTGACGGTGGCCGGCGTCAGGTGCGAGATAGGGTGAGGTTCACAGCCAGCCACGCCGTCTGCACAGACGTCGGGAGCGGGAAGGGAACAGAGATGACCGAGACAACGGAACCGACTCGGACAGCTGAGCCCCGGATCATCTCCGACGCACTCGAGGTCATCGACAGTGCGCTGGGCGATTTCTTCAGCCGCGAACTGGTCTCGTCGGTCGAGGTCACCGATGTGCTGCTCGACGTGCGCACGCTGCTGCGACGCGGCGACGAAACAGCAGAGCTGCCCACGGTCACGAAGACCGATCAAGACGTCGCCCGAGCCTGAAGCGCCGGTTCAGCGCCGCATCAGCCGCGACGCCAGACGCCCGATCACCTCGCCGACGGCGGCGCCCGCAATGACGTCGCTCGCGTGATGCAATCGCACATGGATGCGTGAGACGGCCACGATGGCTGCCGCCAGGCGGTAGATGGGTCCCAGTCGCGACCCGCGCGACAGCACCGCTGCGGCACAGAAAGCTGCCGAAGTGTGGCCGGAGGGGAAGCTGGACGTGATCGGCTGGCGGAGCCGGTGGTCGGTCGGATTCTCTGCCGCCGTGCCGGGCCTGCGCCGCGCGAACAACCGCTTGACGCCCTGATTCACGACCAGCGACTCGATCGCCATGAGTGCGCTGAAGCGCAGTGCATCGGCCGCTTCTCGGCGTGGGCCCAGGGCTCGAATGGCACCCAGCACGTGCCAGATCTGGCTGAACTCGCCGACGTCGGAGGCCCCGTACATCACCCGATCCATCAGCTTGTGGCCTCGCAGGAACTCCCACCACCTGTCGACGGCACGATCAAAGCGAGCGATCTGCTGCGCAGCCGCCGACAGCGGATCGTGCGGCTCGACTGGCTCAGCGTCGCCCAGCGGCGCCGCAGACATCACCCGGTTCCTGAGAGCGTGACCGGCGGCGCGGTCGTGGTGGGGAGCAGCGGCGGGAGGACGGGGTCGGTGGCGGGAGCGATGGTGAGCGCGGGCCCAGCCGTGGGATCGGGCGGCGGCGGGATCATCAGAATCTGGCCGACGAAGATCTTGGTGGGGTCGGCGATGTTGTTCACCCGCACCAGATCGTTCAGGTGAATGCCGTACCGGTCGGCGATCTGGATCAGCGTGTCTCCTCGCACCACCGTGTACGGGGTCAGCACCGGCGGTTCGGTCGTGGTGGCCGGTGCCACCGTGGGTGCCGGAACGGTTGTGGCCGAGGCGTCGGTTCGGGACTCGCCCGGCAGCAGCGTGCACCCGAGCGCCATGCCGGAAGCCGCAACAGCGATCGCCACGATCGTCACCCTCCGGCGCCGTGAACAGGAGAAGCCACTGACCGTCGTCACTGCGAACTGTTGGCGCCGACCACGGTCGGCGGGATGACGAGCTGCTCCCCGATGCGGAGCAGCGTGTCTTCCTTGCCGTTCTCTTCCATGAGGGCCTGGACGGAGACACCGAATCCGTTGGCGATCTTGCTGAGCGTGTCTCCCGGTTGCACCACGTAGATGCGGCGCTGCGGAGGCGGTGCGGCAATGGTCGTGGTGGTGAGCTGGGGGCGCAGAGTCGTGAGCACTGGAAGGGTCGTGGGGATCGGCTCTGCCTCCGGCTCGGAACCGCAGGCGCCGCCGATCGCAGCCACCGCCACCAGCGCCGCTGCGACCCGGCCGGCGCATGGGGCACCTGCCCCACGTGGTCGAGGCATCGCTCAGCCGGTTCTCACGGCCGCCGTGGGGAGCTGCCGGGGCCAGTTGTCGGGGCTGAGCCGGCTTGCGGCACTCGCAGAAAGGAACGGCTGTGGTTCGTCGTCGGTCACGGTCAGCAGTTCGGCGCCGTCGGCGGTGACCAGCACCGTGTGCTCGAACTGCGCGGTGCGGCTGCGGTCGGCGGTCATCGCAGTCCAGCCGTCTGGCCACAGCTGCGCGCGTGGCGTGCCTGCCGTGATCATGGGCTCCACCGTGAAGGTCATGCCCTCGACCAGCTCGGTGCGCGCAGCGGGGTCGAAGTAGTGCGGGATGTTGGGCAGCCGGTGGAAGATCTGCCCGATGCCATGGCCGACGAACTCGCGCACGACGCCGTAGCCCTCGGACTCTGCCCGCGCCTGGATGGCGCGCCCGATGTCGCATACCTGGGCTCCCGGCCGTACCGCAGCTATGCCGTGATACATGGATTCGCGTGTGACCTCGACGAGCCGCCGCGAGGCCTCGTCGACGTCGCCCACCAAGAACGTCTCGGAGTGGTCGCCGTGCACGCCGCCGACGAAAATCGTCACATCACAGTTCACGATGTCGCCATCGCGCAGCTGGCGGTCATCGGGGATGCCGTGGCAGATGATCTCGTTGGCCGAAGTGCACAGCGACTTCGGGAAGCCGTTGTAGTTGAGCGGGCTCGGGTAGCCGCCCTCCGCAATGCATGTCTCGTGGCAGACCTCGTCGAGATGATCGCTGGTGACGCCCGGTGCGATCTCTGCTGCCACTGCCCTCAGCACGCGCCGCGCCGCCGAGCCTGCCAGCCGCATGGCGTCGATCGTGGTGCTGTCGGAGGGTTCCACGCCGCTCGGGGCCGGTGAGGACTTGCCGCTGAGCGCGTACGGGGGCAATTCGATGTGCGTGGGCACGGCTCGCCGGGGCGAGACCAAGCCAGCGACCACTGGCTCGAAGCCAGAAGGCCTCGTGCGCGATGCTGGCACTCGACGCTTGCGCCTGCCCATTGTCGTCACGCTACCCGTGGGTCAGGGGTGCTCTGTGATCGTGTCGCCTCGCCGGCGGGCGCGATCAGTCAGCGTCGTCGTCGAGCTCGCCGAGCACTTCGTCGTTGTGCTCGCCCAGCTTGGGAGCGCGGCGGTAGATGCCCGGCGGCGTGGCGCTCATGCGAATCGGCGGCGCGATCTGGACGATCGGCCTGCCCACCGGCTGCTCCACCGCCACCAGCATGTCGCGGGCCGCGACATGGGGATCGGTGAACAGGTCGCCCGGGTGGTTGACCGGGCCGCACGGCACCTTGCCGCCGATGGCCGCGATGACCTCCGCATTGGTGAGCGTTGCGGCCCACTCGGTCAGTGCCGTGATGATCTCGTCGCGATGGTGGTAGCGCGCTCGCAAGGTGCGGGTTTCTTCTGCCCAGGCCCACTCGGGTCGGCCCATCGCAACCGCCAGCTCGCGCCAGTGGTTGTCGGTGGGGGCGCCGATGGCGATGGCCCCGTCGATAGTGTCGAAGATGTCGAACGGCACGATGTACTGGTTCTTGTTGCCGCTGGGGGGCGTATCGGGCTGGCCCATCACGCTGTAGCGGGTGACCCCGACTTCGCTCAGTGCCATCACAGCGTCGACCATCGACACGTCCACGAACTGGCCCTCGCCCGTTCGCTGTGCATGGAACAGCGCCGCCAGCACGCCCATGGCGCCGATCGTGCCGGGGTAGGTGTCACCGATGTAGGGACCCACCACGTGCCGGTCGTCGGGACTGCTGCCGGTGGCCGAGACCATGCCGGACATCGCCTGGGCCACGACGTCGTACGCCGGCCAGTCGACATAGGGGCTCTCGCCTGAGCGGGGGTCGCCGAAGCCGCGGATGGCGCCATAGACGAGCTTCGGGTTGCGCTCGTGGAGCACCTCCCAGCCCACTCCGAGCGCATCCATCACGCCCGCGCGCATGTTCTCGACGAGTGCATCGGCGGTGTCGACGAGCTGCAGGAACTGCTCCCGCTGGTCGTCGTCGGTGAGGTCGAGCGCGATGCCTCGCTTGTTGCGGTTGTAGTTGGCGAAGCCGGCGCCGAAGTTCCGTTCGGTGTCCTCGCGGGTGAACGGCGGCATCTTGCGTGCGAGCTCACCCCGCGGCGGCTCCACTTTGATGACGTCGGCGCCCAAGTCGGCCAGCATCATCGTCGACCACGGGCCCGCCAGCGCATGGGTGCAGTCGATGATGCGAACACCTTGGAGCGGGCCCGAGTTCTGGGCGGCCATCGGCGCAGCCCGCTCATGAGCGGTGAGATGGTCTTCGTCAGGGGGATCCAGCTTCGTCATGTCTTCGTTTCTTCGATTCTCTGCCCGGGTCAGGCGAAGTTCGGGCGGCGCTTCTCGACGATGGCAGCGTGACCTTCCCGCACGTCCGCGCCGGTGAAGCCCAGCATCTCGAGCGCTGCAGAGGTGTCGAAGATGGGCCCCGCCATCCGCATCCAGTTGTTGAGGCTGTACTTGGTCCAGCGGATGGCGCTCTGGCTCCCCGCCGCCAGCCTGCGGGCGACGGCGAATGCCTCGTCGAGCACGGCATCGTCGTCGACCACCTTGCTGACGAGGCCCATGTCGTCGGCCTCTTCGCCCGTGATCGTGTCGCAGGTCAGCAGGTAGTACTTCGACTTGGCCATGCCGCACAGGATCGGCCACACGATCGCTGCGTGATCGCCGGCGGCGACGCCGAGCTTGGTGTGCCCGTCCACGATCCGCGCGCCGCGCCCGGCGATGGAGATGTCGGCCATCAGCGCCGCCGCGAGACCGGCCCCGACCGCAACGCCCTCGATGGCCGACACGATGATCTTGGAGCAGTTGATCATGTTGTAGACGATGTCTCGCGCCTCGCGCAGTGCCCGCTGGCGTGTCTCGAAGTCGTCCATGATCTCCTGGATCATGTCCAGGTCGCCGCCGGCGGAGAAGGTGCCGTTGGCGCCCCGGATGACGGCCACCCGGGTGTCAGGATCGTCGTCTACTGCCCGCCAGACATCGGCCAGCGCCAGATGCTTGGGCGCATCCACCGAATTCAGCCGACCTGGCGTGTCGATCACGATCTCGAGCACGCCGTCGTCGTCGGGACCGATGATCTGGAGCGCGGAGAAGGGGGCGTAGCGGTCGTTCATGGCGCCCGAAGCTAGTTGTTCGGGGTGGCAGCCGCCGGGGCCTGCGAGCTGGGCGCGCTGAGCAACCGGTACGCCGATTCGATCTCGCCAGCCGGCGCGAAGATCCGCTCCCAGGGGTGCAGCAGCCGGTCGCGCCCGTAGCGCGGGATCACGTGGATATGGAAGTGAAACTGCGTCTGGTCTGCAGCCGCGCCGTTGTTGTTGAGCAAGTTCACGCCTGCCGGCTTCAGCCGCTCGCGCACCAGGCTCGCCACCCGGCGCGCCGCCTGCATCACGTGTGCCGCATCGTCATCGGTGAGTTCCCAGATGTCGGTCACGTGCCTGCGGGGAATGACGAGACAGTGACCGACGGTCATGGGCAGTCGATCCATGAAGGCCACGGCGTGATCGTCTTCGTAGATGCGCAGTGCCGGGATGTCACCTGCCACGATCGAACAGAACGTGCAGCCGGGCATCCGGCTCGCAGCCGACGGATCATTCGCAGCGGAATTCGCCATGAGTCGAGGGCGTGCGGTGCCTAGTGGTACCGGAGCTCGACGTGATCAACGACGTGATCGTGGCCCTTTGCGAGCACCAGGTCGGCGCGCGCCCGTGTCGGCAGGATGTTCTCCTGCAAGTTGACGAGGTTGATCGAGCGCCAGATCGTGCGCGCGACTGCGTCGGCAGCAGACGGCGGCAGATCGGCGAACTGAGCGAAATAGGCGGACTGCTCGCGGAACACCGTCTTGCGCAGCTGCTGGAAACGCTCGACGTACCACTCTTCGAGGTCTTCGGCCTCGGCGTCGACGTAGATCGTGAAGTCAAAGAAGTCCGACACGAACGGCGTGCTCGACGGCGGCCCGGTCTGCAACACGTTCAGCCCCTCCACGATGAGGACGTCGGGCTGGTTGATGAGCTGGACCTCATCGGTCACGTCGTAGAGGCTGTGCGAGTAGAGCGGTGCGGCCACGTCGGGTTCGCCGCTCGAGATCCGCTGGAGGAAATCGCGCAGCTCGCCGCGGCGGTAGGACTCGGGAAAGCCCTTGCGCCCGAGGATGCCGCGCGCGGTGAGCTCGGCATTCGGCAGCAGGAATCCGTCGGTCGTCACCAGATCCACTTCCGGGTGATCCGGCCACGAGGCCAAGACCGCTCGCAGGATGCGTGCGGTGGTGCTCTTGCCGGCCGAGACGCTTCCGCCGATGCCGATCAGGTACGGGCGCGGCGGCAGCACCCTGCCGAAGAAGCCCTCAGTGGCGGCGCGCAGTTGGCGTTTGGCCGCCACACGCAGGTTCAACAGGCGCGACAGGGGCAGGTAGATGTCCCGCACCATGTCGAGCGTCACAGGCTCCACGAGGCCCGCCAGCGCCTCCAGCTCGGCTTCGGTCAATGACAGCGGCGTGGCATCTCGCAGCTTCGCCCACTGTTCGCGGGTGAACCTGCAATGCCGGTCATCGATGCCCGGCTCGAGCCTTCTGTCGAAGGTAGCGGCGTCCGTCACCCGCCTAGCTTGGCGAACTTATGGCACCGACCGCAACCGGGTCGTATGCGCCTTGTGCTGTCGCCATGCCCCGATGCCAGCGACGAGGCGTCGCGACGGCAGCTCGCGGGTAGTCCTCGAACATCCAGCGGGCGAATTGCCGGCGGGTCCAACCGGACCAGTCGACCGCTCGAAGCGACAGTTCGGCCAGACGCTCGTGCGCCAGGACGCGGCCGAGCCTGCGCGCCAGCCGGTGGTCCAGTGTGAACTCGGCTCGCGCTTCGCGCACGTATCGGGCCGTCACACTGTGCGGTGGGCCGCCGCGCGCAATTGCGGCCGCCGCCATCCTCCCCATCTGCAGGGCCTGGCCGATTCCCTCGCCGGTCAGTGGGTCGGCGGCCGCGGCGGCGTCGCCGCACAGCAGCGTGCGACCCTGCGCCAGCTCCAGTTCTCCCAGCCGTGCCGGTATCGGCCACGCCCGTGTCGGGCCGTCGGGTTGGTGAGGGCCGAGCACACTCGCAATGTGACGACGCTCGGTGAGGCCCGCCCAGACCGCAGCGATCTCCTTGCCGTCGAGCGTGCCCGCACCGCCAGCGGAGTCATGGCGGCGGTTGTCTCGGGGCACGCCGAAGCCGACATTGACGCGCCCGTCGCCCAAGGGGAACGACCAGGCGTAACCCGGCAGCAGGTCGGGCTCGAACCAGACCCACATGTCGCGGGCGGCAGGGCCGGTCGCGCGCAGGTAACCGCGGAACGCGTGCCAGTCGCCCCGGTAGCGGTGCGGGCCGATGCCGAGCGCTTTGCGCACAGCCGAGTACACGCCGTCAGCAGCCACCACGAATCGGGCCTGCACGACGCTGCTGTCGCTAAGCCGGACCGACGCCGCGCTCGCCCGCTCACCGAGGGCCTCGAAGCCGTCGAATGAAACACCGAGACGTACGTCAGCTTGCGCTGTCGCCGCGAGGTCGACGAGCCCCGCGTCCAGCTCGGCGCGCCGGCACACACTCGCAAATTGCCCGCGCCCTTCGGGGAGGGGCAGCCTCATGACGCGCCCGCGCGGCGTACGCACGCAGGCAGCTGCCACAGGCATCCACGAGTTCAGCCGCTCGGGTTGCAGGCCGAGCGACTCGAGCTCGCGCAACGCGAACGCGGTGAGACCGTCGCCGCAGCACTTGTCGCGTCCTGGTGCAGCGCGATCGACGAGCATCACCTCGAGCCCCGCGCGCCGCGCCCACACGGCGGCAGATGCGCCCGCTGGACCGGCCCCCACGATCAGGACATCGACCATGGTCACCCGCTCATGATCTTTCGGGTTCGCCGGTTTCGGTTACGTCATCGTCGGCGGCGGACTGCTCGTCTTCGGCATCGTCAGGGTCGTCTTCCTCGTCCGTAGTGCCTGTTTCGCCGGTGTCGTCAGGCTCGGTCTGCTCGCCCTCGCCGTCGACTGCGTCACCTTCGTCGGAATCCGCCTCGTCGTCGGGGGCGAGCGAGCTCAGATCAACGCCGAGACAGGGATCGTCGGGATAGCGCGGCAGTTCCGAGTCGCGCTCGCCGGGTTGTTCGATGCATTCGAGCGGCGGGCACTCCACGATCGATCCGTCTGCGCGCTCGCTGCCGTCTTCGACCAACTCTTGTTCAGCCTCTCCAGCGGTGCCGGGAGCACCCTCCGGCGCCTCGCCGTCAGCCGGCTGCCCGTCGGTCGGTGAATCCGGGGGTGCGAGCAGCGGATCCACGCACTGCCGCGGCACCGAACGCGAGCCGTCGCAGTCGCGTCCTTCCTCGGGCCGGTAGCGGGCATGGAACGTATCCGTGTCGACGGTGCCGTCCGAGAACACTCGAATCCGCTCCGTGCGGACCCGGCGGCAGAATTCCCGCATTTCCTCTTCGGGCTCGCCGATGGTCACCTGGACATTGCGGGTGGAATACAGCTCGACGGTGATGGAGGTGTCGGTGTAGGTCGGCCAGATGAGCAGGCCGTACGGGGTGGGATTGGTGAACTTCAGATCGGGCTTGGGGTACGAGATGGTGGGATCGAGCCCGAACGGGTAGCGGCTGAGGTACAGCGAGTGCGTCTGGTACTCGTCGATGGTCATGCCCGCCCGGATCAGGGCATTGAAGATGGTGGTGGCGAACTGCGACACCCCGCCGCCGATGTCGTCGACCAGCACGCCTTTCTCGATGAAACCGCCCTCCACGAAGCCCTTCTCTTCAGTTCGCCGGCCGACATGCCCGTTCAGCGAGAGGCTCTGGCCGGATTCGACGATCGCACCGCGCATCAGCTCTGCGAAGCGGTGGATGTTCTCGACTCGCCCCTGGCAGCACGCATGCTTCGTGGTGAATGTGCCGACGAGCTCGATGATGCCCAGCGACTCCAGGTGTGCCTTCTCCTCCCGGCTTACGGCCGGGCGCGATGGCAGCGCCAACGGCCCTTCGATGCGCGCCAAGAGCGCTTCTTCGATCAGGGCGCCGACATCATCGGCGCAGCAGACGACGCTGCCATCGCTCGCTACCACCGTCGGCACGCCGCCGACGACGGCCATGGCACCGGTGGTCACGGGTGCCGATGCGGCGGCAAACGTCTCCTCGAGGTAGGGCCCGACCTGACCATGATCGAAGGCGATCTCCGGGGGGGTCGTCTCTGGGTCGAGCCGGAGCCAGCCGGCGATGGTTTCGACGGTGAGGTCGTGGGTTGCTTCTCCGTACGCGACGAGAAGGCTGCGCCCGTAGTTCTGGTGTGCCGTGTTGACGGCCTGTTGCAATTCGGGCGTGTAGGCGATCGGTTCGCTCTGCGTCAGCTCTGCGGCGATCTCGATGCGGGTGAACGAGCGTGCAATGCCCTCGAGCACCTGGTCGACGATGGCATCTGCGTTGACGACCTGGCCGGGCAGGCCGAGGTCGACTGCCAGCGTGTCGTTGACCACGACCACCGACGGGGGAGTCGCCGTGACACCGAGGTCGGTGGCGTCGGCCAGCACGGCCCGGGCCGTCGACCGATCGACGCGGTACCGGCGCTCGGTGAACTGGGGGTCGGTAGACCACGCAACCCACGATTCAGAATCTCCGCCGGCTTCCTCAGCATCGCCTGTCCGCAGTTCCCGAACGGCCTCGAATGTGGCGTCTCGCTCCAGCGCGATGCCGAGGTCGGCCACCGTGAGCGTCAGCTCGCCGGTGCCGGTGCGCACCACGACAGGCGTGGCCGCCAGCTCCGCTGCGAGCGCGGCAATCCGCAGGTGCACGGTGTCGGGGCTCGCTTGGGTCGGCGTGCCCGGAGCGGTCGTGGGAACGACGACTGGCGCACTGGTAGTCGCGAGCGCGGCTGACGTCGTCGGAGCAGTCGGCGGGGGAGCATCATCCGAGTTCCGGATCGCCAGCACAGCCGTCCCGCCGATGGACGCGACCAGAATGGCGGCCGCCGTGATGATCGACCAGCGAGGGGCCCACGTCGGCCAGTGCACGGGGGTTGATCGTACGGGTCACTTGCAGGCTGCGGGCGGCGCGTCGAGCGTGCGATACTCCGAGCCGTCATCACAGCAGAGAAGGCTGCGTGGCGGCGCCGAGTGAGGCCCGTTGCCGGCGAGATCGAAGGGACTCACAACATCATGAGCAAGCTGTGCGAAGGTCGGGTCGTCATCGTGACCGGAGGTGCCCGGGGCATCGGGCGTGAGCACTGCCTGATGCTGGCCGAGCACGGCGCGAAGGTGGTCTGCAACGACCTGGGCGGTGCACGCGACGGCACCGGTTCCGACACCGGTCCCGCCGACGACGTCGTCAACGAGATCGCGGCGATGGGCGGCGAGGCAGTGGCCAACGGCGACGATGTCTCCGACTGGGAAGGCGCCCAGCGTCTCGTGAATCAGGCCATCGAGACCTTCGGCGACCTGCATGGCGTCGTGAACAACGCCGGCATCCTGCGCGACCGGATGCTGGTGAACATGACCGAGGCCGAATGGGATGCGGTGATCAAGGTTCACCTCAAGGGCACGTTTGCTCCGGCGCGCTGGGCCAGCTCCTACTGGCGGGAGAAATCGAAGGCCGGCGAGCAGGTGAACGCATCGATCGTGAACACGACATCGGTGTCAGGCATCTACGGCAATCCGGGCCAGACCAACTACGGCGCCGCCAAGATGGGCATTGCGGCGTTCACGATCATCGCTGCGCGTGAACTGGCGCGCTACGGCGTGCGGGTGAACGCAGTGGCGCCGGGCGCGCTCACGCGCATGACCGAGGACCTGGGCATGGGCGAAGCCTCCGAGGAAGACCAGGCCATGATGCACCCCCGCTACATCGCGCCGATTGTCACCTGGCTGTGCTCGGAAGAAGCAGCTGGCGTGTCCGGCCGTGTTTTCGAGGCCTCAGGACGCATGCTGGCGATTGCCGAGGGCTGGGAGCGAGGCCCGACCATCGACGCCATCGACGACCCGGCGAAGATCGGCGATGCAGCCCGACAGCTCGTGCGAGATGCCCGCCTCAACAGCGGCATGAGCGGCGCGCCGGCCGACGGCGGCGTGGCCGACTGAACCGTACGCTCCAAGAACCCGCACACCACAAGAACAAGAGAGGCCATCAATCATGGGACTCAACCCCGAAGCAGTCGGCGCTACCGGCACACCGACCAAGCGGTCGTGGACATTCCGCGATTCGCTGCTCTATGCCGTCGGCATCGGCGCCGGCGCCGAGGATCCGTTCGGATCCGAGCTGGAGTTCACCACCCACAACTCCAAGGACATCGCCCACCAGGCGTTCCCGACCCAGGGCGTCGTCATCGGATTCGGCGCCGGCGGTGCCATGGCCAATGCCGGTGATCTCGACTGGGGCAAGCTGCTGCACGGCAGTCAAGGGATCACCGTGCACCAGCCGATCCCGACCGAGGGATCCGTAGAGATCACCGATCGCATCGCCGGCATGTGGGACAAGGGCGAGGGCCGTAACGCCATCATCGACACCGAGGCCAGCGCGGTCGATCCTGATTCCGGCGATGTCATCTTCGAGCTTCGGAGCTCGGTGGTGATCCGCGGCTCAGGCGGTTTCGGGGGCGAGGCGGGCAGCACTGCGCCGCTGGTCAGCGCGCCCGACCGCGACCCCGACTACGAGATCTCGTACCAGACCCGCCCCGATCAGGCCCTCACCTACCGGCTGAGCGGCGACTACAACCCGCTGCACAGCGACCCGTGGTTTGCGACCGAGCTGGCCGGCTTCCCCAAGCCGATCCTGCACGGCCTGTGCACCTATGGCTTCACCGGCAGGGCACTGCTGCACACTCTGTGCGAGGGCGACCCCGCCCGCTTCCGTTCAATGGACTCGCGGTTCTCTGCACCGGTGTTTCCCGGCGACGAGCTGACCATCCAGGTGTGGGACGACGGCGAGGGCCGCGCGATCTACTGCACGGTCGCCCAGAAGGGCACCGACGAGCAGCGCGTGGTCATCGACAACGGCCTGTGCACCTACGCCTAGAAGCAGATGCCTGAGCTGCCGAGACGGCGGTTCAGAACAGCTTGAGGGCGTCGCTGGTGATGCCGCGTAGCTCGTCGTAGTCGAGCACAACGCAGCGGATGCCCCGATCGGCCGCGAGCACACGCGCTTGGGGTTTGATCTCCTGCGCGGCGAAGACGCCGCTCACGGGCGCCAAGCGGGCGTCCCGGTTCAGGTACTCGAGATAGCGACACAGCTGCTCGACTCCGTCGATCTCGCCCCGCCGCTTGATCTCCACGGCCAGCGTCGCGCCGTCGCGGTCGCGGCACAGCAAGTCCACGGGACCGATGTCGGTCGGATACTCGCGCCGCACCAGCTCAGCGCCGTCGGCCAGCGTCTCGGGATGCGCGGCCACCAGCTCCTGCAGATGGGCTTCGACGCCGTCCCGCTCAAGGCCGGGGTCGAAGCCCATGTCGTGGGCCGTGTCGCTGATCACTTCGGCGAGGCGGATCTCGAGTCGCTCCCCCTTGTCGTTCGTGACGCGCCACAGATCGGGCTCGCAGACCAGCCGGTTGGGCGCATTCATCCAGTTCAGCGGCTTGTAGGCGCCGCCGTCGGCATGAATGGCCACGCAGCCGTCGGCCTTCACCATGATCAGTCGGACCGCCTCGGGCAGGTGTGCGTCGAGCCGTCCCGAGTAGTCGACCGTGCAGCGAGCGATGACCAGCCGCACCTGACTAAGCGGCTGCTGTCAGCTCGTAGACCGACGTGAGCTTGGGCTCGCCCCCGTCGCCCCCGTCTGCATCGAGCACCCGGGCGCGGCCGCTCTCGACGAGATGGAGCATGTGCGCGTAGACCGAGCTCGCCGCGGGATACCACAGCCGTTTGTCGTAGGCCTCATACATCTTCGGCACGAAGTCCGCGATGCGGCACGGTCCTGGCCGGAGATGCTCGATGATCTGCTGCTCGCGTTCGCTGCGGTGCGCGATGAACGAGCGCACGTATGCCGTGGGTTCGGGAATCGGGGGGCCGTGGGTCGGCCAGTACCGCTCGTGGTCGAATTCGAGCAGCTTCGCCAGCGAGTCGAGGTAGTCCTGCATGGAGCCGTCCGGAGGCCCCACGACGCTCGTTGCCCAGCCCATCACGTGGTCGCCCGAGAAGAGCGAGTTTTCCTCGAGCAGCTCGTAGCACAGGTGGTTCGAGCAGTGACCCGGCGTGTGCACCGCGCGCAGCGTCCAGCCGTCACCGGCCACGATGTCGCCGTCGACCAGCGCGACATCGGGGACGAACTCGGTGTCGGCACCTTCCCGCTTCAGTTCCTCGGGCAGCTCGTCGAACTCGGCCTGGTACTTCTCCTGCTCCTCCGCGCTGATGTAGTCGGAGAAGTCGACCCGATCGTCAGGATCGAGCTTCCACACGCTGGCGTGCGGGCCGTAGCCGTAGCTCAGGGCGCCGGTGGCGGCGACCAGATCACCGGTGAGGGGCGAGTGATCGCTGTGGGTGTGCGTCACCAGAGCAGTACCGACCGTCTCGCCAGGCTCGAGTGCCGCAAGGACATCGTCGAGATGGCTCGCGAGCGGCGGGCCGGCGTCAATCACGGCAACCTCGCCGCGCCCGACGATGTAGGTGCCGGTGCCGCGATAGGTGAACGGCGTCGGGTTCTTGCAGATGACACGGCGGATCATCGGCGACACCTGGTCGCAGGCGCCATAGTCGAACTCGCCGAGATCTCGATAGTGCTCGATGGTCACCGGCATCGGCTGCTCCATGTCGGGTCGGAACGCGTGCGTGACGGTCTAGCATCACATCACGGCCTGGCCGGGCAGCCGCCATGAGGGGGAGGCGGCTGCCCGGCCCGCTGTGCTTTCACGTTCAGCACCGTCGGGAGGGAACATGGCGGATCTGACAGACCGGAGCGGCGGCTACTTCGTCGGCACCAAGCCTTCGGAGCGCTACCCCATCTGGACGCGCGCCAACGTGGGCGAGGTGTTCCCGGATCCGGTGAGGATGAGCACCTTCGACTTCGCGTTCCAGAACGACGACGGCATTCGGATGTCCGAGTGGGGATTCCGCGATGCGTATGTGGAGATGGGCGCGTTCGACTACGACGAGTTCGATCCCGACAACTGCGTCTTCTTGGGCGTCTTCGGCGGCTACACCTATCTCAACGCCGCCGTCGGTCGCGTGTTCGGCGCCCGCGCCCCCGGCATCGACGTCGACACCGTCGACCGGACCTTCTTCGGCGAGCAGCCGGGCATCCCGCCGTACGAACCGCATCCCGACGACGCCAGCCCCGCGGCGGAGCAGCGCATCGGCGAGACCTTCCTCATGCTGTTCGCGGCGCCGGCGTTGCCGGAGGTGCACGAAGACGAGCAGAACATCGCCGAGCTGCGTGCACAGCGGCCCGACTTCACCCAGATGGGCGATCACGAGATCATCGATTGGATCGACGATTTCCTCCAGTCGGGCTACGGCGACGGGGCCGGATTCCGGCTGCTGTTCGCGCGCCACCTGAAGGTGTCGTTCCTGGCGGCGGTGCCGCTGGGCGCGATCGAGCAGGTGTGCACGGCGCTGGGCCGGCCCGAGGACACGCTCAAGCTGGTGGCCGGCTTCGGCGACGTGGCCTCCGCCGCGCCCTCCGATGCGATGTGGGAGCTCGGGCGGCAGGTCGCCGCGTCGAGCGCGCTGGGTGCGCTGTTCGACGAGGGGCCGGTGGGCTTGGCCGACCGCCTGGCTGCGGCCGGTGCTGGGGAACCTTCAGGCGACGCCGCGGCGTTCAACGAGGCCTTCGCCTCCTTCGTGTACGAGTTCGGCTCGCGGGGGCCGAACGAATGGGAGATGAGCTGCCCGACGTGGGAGACCGACCCCGACATCGCGCTGGCGGCTATCGACCGCATGCGCCTGGCGCCCGCCGATGCCGAGCCGGCACGGCGCCGGGCAGAATTGGCCGCCCAGCGAGAGGCGCTGACTGCAGAGATTTCCGCGTTGCTCGAGGCCGACGCTGACACCCAGATGCAGTTCAACCTGGCCCTCGGTGCGGCAGCCGTGTACCTGCCGGGGCGCGAGCGCACCAAGACCAACTGCGTGCGCTTCGTGAACGAGTGCCGCATCGCCTCACGGGTGCTGGGTGAGCGGCTCGTCGAGCGGGGTCAGTTCAGCGGGCAGACGGAGTTCGGCATGCTGCGACTGTCCGAGATCCACGAGATGCTCGACGACCCGACCGGTTGGGCAGAGGTGATTGCCGAGCGTCAGGCCCAGTGGGACGACGCCGCGTCGCGTCAGGAGCCGTTCGTCATCGTCGGCGACCCGCCGCCGATGTCAGAGTGGCCTCGCCGAGGTGAATCTGAACTGCCACAGCTCTCGGCGGGCGAGACGCTCGCCGGCTTGCCAGGCTGCCCTGGCATCGCCCGTGGGCGGGCCCGAGTCGTGCTCGACAGCAGCGACCCGACCGCCCTCTCGCCCGGCGATGTGCTCGTGGCGCCGCTCACCGATCCGTCGTGGACGCCGCTGTTCGTCAGCGCGAGCGCTGTCGTCGTCGACGTCGGCGCGGCGCTCAGCCATTCGGTGATCGTCAGCCGCGAACTCGGACTGCCGTGTGTCATCTCAGCAACCGGGGCGACAGGACGCATCCCCGATGGCGCCCTCATCGAGGTGAATGGCGACACCGGCATGATCACCGTATTGGAGCTGTAGTCGCTCAGCGTTCAGGCCAGTCGGGCAGCCGCCGCTCGGTCAGTGCCCGCACACCTTCGAGGTAGTCCGGGCTGGGGATCATCTCGTTGAGCAGCCGATCCGATTCGGAGACGGCGGTGCCCACGTCGCGGTGCTGGTCCAGGTAGATCTGCCGCTTCGTCGTGGCCAGCGAGCTGGGCGCAACCCGGGCGACCATGTCGTACGCGTACTCGTACACGCGATCCATGAGCTCGGACGCCTCGACGATCTCGTTGAACAGGCCCCAGCCGTCGGTGTCGGCAGCCAGGAACTTGCGGCTCGACAGCAGCAGGTCGTTGGACCGCGTGACCCCAACGAGACGAGGGAGCACCCACGAGAGTCCGAACTCCGCGGGCAGCCCCAGCGGCCCGTGGGCGGCAGTGAGCTTGGCTTCCGGTGCAGCGAAGCGCAGGTCGCAATAGCAGGCCAGCACCAGCCCGGCGCCCGCCGCTGCACCGTTCACCGCCGCGATCGTCACGGTTTCCAGCGCCATCATGAACGCGAAGTTCTGGTCGAACTCGGGTGCCACGCCATAGCCCGGCATCGCCAGATCGGCCGAGGTGCCGGGGTCGTAGCCACCCTTTTCGCTGTGGCCCTCTAGGGCTTGAGTGTCGGCGCCCACACAGAAGTCGCGTCCCTCGCCGGTGATCACGACCACTCGGACCCCCGCATCCTGCTCCGCTTGCTCCAGCACCCAGCGCAGCTCGGTGTGCATCCGGCCGGTCCAGGCGTTACGGCGATGCGGGCGTGACAGCGTCAGCGTCGCGACCGGGCCCTCGACGGAGTACTTCGTTGCCTTCAGCTCCATGTGTCCCCCTCGGCGGTTCTCAAGCCTCGTCCTCGATGCTGTGTTTGACGGGTGATCTCAGGCTTCGCCCTCTATCACCTGCCGCAGCGCCTCGAGGGCATCGGCGGCGAGTTCGGGGCGGCAGATGAGCAGATCGGGCAGCCACGGGTCGGCGAAGTTGTATTCGAGTTCCGATCCGTCGCAGCGACTGGCGTGCAGTCCGGCTGCGCGGGCCACCGCCACCGGCGCGCAGTTGTCCCACTCGAATTGGCCTCCCGAATGGGCGTAGATGTCAGCCATGCCGAGCACCACGGCCATGGCCTTGGCACCCGCAGAGCCGAGCGTCATCAGCTCAGCATCGAGCGCTTGGGCGATGATGACCGCCGCCGCCGGCGGGCGCGACCTGCTGACGACCAGGCGGGGCTGCCCGTTGTGCGGCGCCGGCAACAGCGGTTCGGGGTCGGTGCACAGCGTCTGCCCGACCGCCGGCAGCGCCACGGCGCCGGCAGTGGGCACACCGTTCTCGACCAGCGCGACATGCACCGCCCAGTCCGAGCGACCGGGTTCGGAATATTCGCGCGTTCCATCCAAGGGGTCCACGATCCAGACCCGGTCCGCGGTCAGGCGAGCGAGATCGTCGCGACCTTCCTCGGACAGGACGGCGTCATCAGGCCGTGCTTCGGCCAGTCGATTCACGATGTGCCGGTGGGCCTCGGAATCGCCCGTGTCACGGACCTCCCAGGTCCCAGCCCCTGAACTGAAGAGCCGATCGCGGACCTCAACCAGCAGAGCCCCAGTCTCGGTGGCCACGCTCGCGGCAAGAGCGTGGTCGTCGGGTTGGGCCATCGGTCAAGTGTGCCCTGTGGATGTGCCTGCAACACCCAGGCAACGAGTTCGACACGACTCATCCAAGTATGCCTCCGACGAATGCTGCCTTTCTGCGCACAAGGTGTCGGGGCCGCACATCGGCACGGGTAGCCTCGCGGTTCATCAGGTGCGGCGGAATGCGACACCGCGCGTCGCGCGCCTGGGTCAAGAACAACCGATGGAGGGAATGTTCTCTATGAAGAGACGAATAGCGCCGATTTCTCGACGGTCTGCGTTGCGGCTCGGCGGTGTGCTGATGGCCATCGCGTTGGTGGTCGCCGCATGCGGTTCCGGCGATGGCGACGATCAGGATGTCGACGGCGACGAGCCAGCGGCCACGACCGAAGCAGAAGCAGCGGCCGAGGAACCGGAAGCCGAAGTCGCCATGACGCAGGACACCGGCGACCTGCTCGCGGTCGTCCAAGACCGCGGCACCCTCAACTGCGGTGTCAGCGGTTCGGCAGTGGCCTTCTCAGAGACGCAGCCTGATGGCAGTACGACCGGCTTCGACGCCGACTACTGCCGCGCAGTAGCCGCAGCGATTCTGGGTGATGCCGACGCGGTCAACTTCGTGCCGCTCACGGCGGCAGAACGCTTCACCTCGCTGGAGGCTGGCGACATCGACCTGCTGGTGCGCAACACCACCTGGACTCAGAGCCGCGACACCGACCTGGTGCTCGACTTCGGGCCGACCACCTACTACGACGGCCAGCAGATCATGGCTCGCGCCGACGATGGCTTCTCGGGAACGTCGACAGTGTCGGATCTCGATGGCGCCACGGTGTGCACCAACGCCGGTACCACCACTGAGAAGAACATCGCCGATGCGGCCGATGCAGCCGGCATTGAGATCACGCTGTCCACCTTCGAGGACTTCGACATCGTCACCGAGAACTTCATCTCCGGTGCGTGCGATGCGGTGACCACCGACGGCTCTGCGCTTGTGGGCCGGAAGGTGAAGCAGGAGGGTGATCAGAACTGGGTGATCTTCCCGCCGACGCCGATCTCGAAGGAGCCGCTGGGTCCGGTCTACCCGCAGAACCAGTCAACCTTCGGCGACGTCGTGAACTGGACCGTGTACGCCACGATCATCGCTGATGAGAAGGGCATCACCTCGGCCAACATCGACTCGATGATGGGCAGCGGCGACCTCGATGCCGAGGCAGTCCGCATGCTCGGCGGCGAGGGTGAGCTGCAGACCAAGATGGGCCTGTCGGCCGACGCGTTCTACAACGTGATCAGCCAGGTCGGGAACTACGACGAGATCTACACCCGCAACCTTGGCCCCGTTGGCCTGAGCCGTGACGGCTCAGCGAACGCGCGCTGGACTGCGGGCGGCCTCATCTACGCACCGCCTGCTCGCTGATCGCATGCCTGCCGGCTGGGTGCGACCCGGCCCGGCAGGTGAGTGATCACTGCAACTGGCACGGCCCCCGATCCGACCGGATCGGGGGCCGTTGCGCGTCTCGGCGCGGGAAGCCGACCTCTGCATGTCTCGATGCAATAGCCCGGTGCATACGACCTCGTCGCGTAGGGTGACCTGCGGTGAGCGACCCCCGAGCATCGGACCGTGACGCCTCCCTGAGCACGCTGGGAACCCGTCCGCCGTTCTACCGGGACGCGACGGTTGTGCGTTGGATCGCGCAGGTCGGCACGCTCATTCTCGTCTTGGCTGCATTGTGGTTCCTCGCCACCGAGGCGGGGGACAGCCTGCGAGCCCGCGGCGCCAACATCGACTTCGACTTCATCTCCGACCACATCGGCATCAAGGTCGGCTGGGGGATCGACACCAACCCCG
This sequence comes from Candidatus Poriferisodalis sp., assembly GCF_965204195.1. GTDB lineage: Bacteria > Actinomycetota > Acidimicrobiia > Acidimicrobiales > Poriferisodalaceae > Poriferisodalis. Next base: position 2,795,663 of record NZ_OZ241975.1, on the reverse strand, counting down.
ACTCGGGCGGCCGCGCGCTCTGGGTCGGCATGGTGAACACCATCCGGATGGCGGCTGCGGGCATCGCGCTCGCGTCGGTCATCGGCGTACTGGTGGGCTTGGCGCGGCTGTCCTCCAACTGGCCGCTGCGCCGCCTGGCAGGTGTGTTCGTGGAGGCGTTGCGCAACATTCCGCTGCTCGTGCAGATCTTGGTGTATGCCGCAGTGCTGGCATCGCTGCCGAATGTCTCGTTCGACATGGGGCCGATCCCCGGCTGGATCCACCTGTCCAACAAGGGCCTGTCGATTCCGCGTGTCTTCGTCGCCGACGGCTTCTACCAGTGGGCGGTCGTGATGCTGATCGGCGGCGTGATTGCGCGCGTCGTCTTCCGGCGGCTGGCGGCCAGACGCGAGCAGACCGGGGTGCAGACCAATGCGGGCGCGTGGGCGACCGGCATCGTCGCAGTCTTCGCCATCGTGGGGTGGTGGGTGCACCCCATCTTCGGTTGGTTGGGCAGCATCTTCGGCGGCCTGTCGGACGCAGTCGGCTCGATCCCGCAGGGGGCTGTGCAGGTCGCCGCCGCACTGGTCGCCGCAGGTGTGGCGGTGTGGTGGATACGCCGCTTCCTTGCTCGGCACCGCACGCCGGCTGGCCTCATGCGCCTCACCGACGACGACTGGTTCCGCATGATCTTCGCCGTCGTGGCTGCAGTGATCGTGGTGCTCTTTGTAGCCGTGCTGTGGCCCGGGCTGTCGAGCTGGATCGTCAACTCATCGAGCGACGGCCTTGGCGTGCTCGCAGACAAGTTCGGAAACGGCCGGACTGGTCCGCCGATCGATGCGATGCGGCCCGACATCGTGCAACCGGGCAATTTCCCCAACTACGGGCCTGCCGGCTTGAACCTGCCTATCGGCTTTGCAGCCGTCTACTTCGGCGTGGTGTTCTACACAGCGGCGTTCATCGCCGAGATCGTGCGCGGCGGCATCTTGGCAGTGCCCAAGGGCCAGAGCGAAGCTGCCCAGGCGGTGGGCCTGCGGCGCTCGACGGCGCTTCGGCGGGTGATCCTGCCCCAGGCACTGCGGGTGATCCTGCCGCCGGTGGGCAACCAGTACCTGAACCTCACCAAGAACACCTCGCTGGCAATCGCCGTGGGCTACAGCGATCTCGTGCAGATCGGCCAGACCGTCTACAACCAGACCGGCAAAACGCTGCAGGTCATGGCGGTGTGGATGCTGTTCTACCTCGCCTGCTCGCTGACGATCTCTGCCGTCGTCAACTTCTTCAATATCCGGCTGCGGATCGTGGAGCGTTGACGTGACCGATCCGATGCTGCCCGCCGCGCCGACCGCTCTGGCGGCCGAGCCCGTCGGCCCCGCGGCGAGTCCGCCTGACCGGCCGAGCCTTCCGCCGGGCCGCTGGATCCGCGAGAACCTCTTCCCCAACGCTCGCAACTCGATCCTCACCGTCTTCGCGATCCTCGTTGCGCTGTTCGCCTACCGCGGCTTGCTGAACTTCATGTTCAGCGAGGAGCGCTCGTGGATTGCGGTACGCACCAACCTGCGACTCCTGTTCACCCAGGCCTATCCCGAGCACCAGTACGTCCGCGTGTGGGTCACGGTGGGCATCGTCATGGTGCTCGCGGGGCTGAGTGCAGGCATCTGGGCCCGCTGGGGCGGGGTGACGCTGAAGCGGTTGATGGGCTGGTTGATGTCGGGGGGCGCCCTCGTTGCCGCCGGCGTGCTGATACGCGAATCCAGCGTGCTCACCGACTCAGCCGGCGAGACGGTGCGCGACGACGCCGGTGAGCTAGTGCGCGAGTCCTTCGCTGCCGCGATGGCGGATCGATGGGTGTGGTGGGCCGTCGCGCTCGTGCTGTTCGCGCTCGGTGCGATGCTGTGGCTGCGCTTCGATGATCTGAGCCGCCGCACAATCGAGATCGGGGTGGCCTGGTTCGTCTTCGGTCTGCCGGCCCTGCTGGTGGCGTCCACCTGGGTGCTTCGCTACGGGCACTACGGATTCGCCGACGGCGAGTTCATCGCAGAGCCCGGCGAGCTTGTGGCGATGAGCACGCGCGTGCCGTGGACGGCCATGTGGCTGTTGCTGGTGTGCAGCTACGGGATCGGCCGATTCGCACGCACGCGGGCCATCGCCTCGGCACAAGCAGGCGCTGGCGGCGGCAATAGCGCTGGCGGTGGCGGCGTCGATCAGCCCGACGGCGGGGCCGACGCCGCCGCGGAGACGGAATTGCCGCGCGGCTCATTGGCGAAGACCCGGACCATCGTCAACTTGGCGTGGGTGCTGAGCCCCTTCTTCCTCTACTGGGTGGTCATGCGCGATCCCGAGATCGACTATGCCCACGTGTGGACGACGATGCTGCCGCTGGGGCTGGCCTTCGCAGTGGCAGGGTCGGCGGTGCTGTGGTGGCTGACGCGCAGCGACGCCGGCGAGGTGGGGCGCCTGGCGGCGATCGGCCTGCTGCTGCTGGCTGCGTTCCACTGGGTTTCGGCATTCTTCGGCTGGTACTCGATGCTGCAGGTTGCACGCATCGCCTTCCTGCTCCTGGCAGTGGCAGGGCTGCTGGCGCCCAACTTCGCTGGCGTGGCCGCTCAGCGACGCAGGCTGGTGGGTGCGTGGCTGTTCGTGGTGCTGCTGGTCTTCTACGGCGCAACCGTCATCAATGCGCCCTCGACCATCGAAGTGCCTACCGACATGTTCATCGGGGGGTTCAGCCTCACGCTGCTGGTCTCAGTGCTGACGATCATGCTGTCGTTCCCGATCGGCGTGCTGCTGGCACTGGCCCGCACCTCGCGCCAGCCGATCTTCCGGGTGCTCTCGACGGTCTACATCGAGGTGATCCGCGGCGTCCCGCTCATCACGCTGCTGCTGTTCTTCTCAGTCGTGCTGCCGCTGTTCCTGCCCGACGGCATGGAGATCGCAGAATTGGCTGCCGCGATCCTGGGCTACACGTTGTTCTCGGCGGCGTATCTGGCCGAGAACGTGCGCGGCGGGTTGCAGTCGATCCGCCGCGGGCAGTACGAAGCCGCCGACGCCGTCGGGCTGACCACCACCCAGCGCACGGGTTTCATCGTGCTGCCCCAGTCGTTGCGGGTGTCCATCCCGCCGCTGGTGGGTCAGGTGATCGCCACGTTCAAGGAGACTTCGCTGCTCGCCATCATCGGGCTGTTCGACTTCCTGCGGATGGCCAATTCGGTGGTACCGAATCAGTCGCAATTCTTGGGAGTGCGGCGCGAGGGGCTGCTGTTCATCTCGGTTGTGTACTGGGTGGTGGCGTTCGCGATGTCGAAGTACAGCCAGCGGCTCGAACGACGTGTCGGATTGGGCCAGCGATGAGCGGGAACGGCCGGAGGCGAAGCCGTAGCCCGAGCGGCCCGTGAGCGGAGTGAACAAGAGCGGGGGAACGGTGTCGCAGACAAAGGGGAATCGACCATGAGCACGCAACCGGCCCACGGTGACGCCACCATCGCGGTGTCCGACGAGCTCGCGGCACGCGACGACATGATCGTGTGCCGCGACGTCGACAAGTGGTTCGGCGATTTCCAGGCCCTGAGCGGCATCACCGCGACGATCAAGGAGCAGGAGATCGTCGTCGTGCTGGGGCCATCCGGGTCGGGCAAGAGCACGTGGATCAGATGCATCAACCGGCTGGAGGCTCACCAGAACGGTCAGATCATCGTGGACGGCATCGAGCTCACCAACGACCTGCGCAACATCGAGAAGATCCGCTCCGAAGTGGGCATGGTCTTCCAGCAGTTCAACCTGTTCCCGCACCTGACCGTGATGGACAACATCACGCTGGCCCCGATCTGGGTGCGCCGCAAGTCACGGCCCGAGGCAGAGGAACTCGCCGAGTCGCTGCTGGAGCGCGTGGGCATCCCCGAGCAGGCGCAGAAGTTCCCCGGCCAGCTCTCAGGCGGTCAGCAGCAGCGCGTGGCGATCGCGCGGGCGCTGGCAATGGAACCGCGCGTCATGCTGTTCGACGAGCCCACTTCGGCGCTCGACCCCGAGATGATCAAGGAAGTGCTCGACGTGATGGAGGAGCTGGCGCGCTCGGGCATGACCATGATGGTTGTGACGCACGAGATGGGCTTCGCACGTGAGGTGGCCGATCGGATCATCTTCATGGAGGAAGGCGAGATCGTGGAGGTCGGCACGCCTCACCACTTCTTCACCGAGCCCGCAGAGGAACGCACCAAGCTCTTCTTGAGCCAGGTGCTGTAGCTGCGCCCGGTTCAACCCTTGGGCTCGCCGTAGGGGGCGCCAGCTTCCTCGTAGCACTCCGGGTGGTAGTGCTCCACGCGATCCCAGCGGTTCTTGACGTACACGTTGCAGATGATCTGCTCTGCACGGATGCGCGCCCGGAACTTGATGAGCTCATCGCAGACGGCGCAATAGGCCGAATTGCCAGCGTCCACCGTGCGCGACACTGCCCTGCTCTTCCACCGCTTGCGTTTGGGTGCAACGGTCTCCGTGGAAATCTCCGATGACGACGCCGAGGTGTCCGTAGCCATGGCGGGACCCTAGCGAACGCTCGCGCGCTCAAGGTGGATATTCGCGCGATGCGCGCGATTTCTTCCCCGTTACGCGCGATTTACTGTGCATTAATCGCGCGATAGGCGCGTTGTGGTGATGACCGGCCGCCTCATGGATAACGTGCCGGTCCGTGTCCCAGGGCTCAGCTAGCACAGCCGATCCATCGCCTCGCGCCGGAGGCAACAGCCAGTCCGCTTCGGCGACCGTGAACGCCGTGCTGTTCGACTTCGGCGGTGTCATCACCGAGAGCCCATTCGAAGCGTTCAACCGCTACGAAGACCGCATCGGCGTGCCGCGCGACACCATCCGGCAGATCAACGCCACCAACCCCGACACCAATGCGTGGGCGCGACTCGAGCGCAACGAGGTCAGCGTCGACGAGTTCGCCGAGCTGTTCGAAGCAGAGGCCGCCGACTGGGGGCACGAGATGTCGGGCACGCAGGTGCTGGCGTGCCTCAGCGGCGGGCTGCGCCCGCGGATGGTGCGTGCGCTGGAGATCCTTGCGGCGCGCCTGCCGGTGGGCTGTATCACCAACAACGTGAGGACGGGTCACGGCGCCGGCATGTCCCGGGATGTCGACACCGCCGCGGCGATCGCCGAGGTCATGAAGCTGTTCGGCGTGGTGGTCGAATCGTCGGTAGTCGGACTGCGCAAGCCCGATCCGCGCATCTACGAGCTGGCCTGTGACCGGCTCGGCATCGACCCGGCCCGCACGGCCTACCTCGACGACCTCGGCATCAACTGCAAGCCTGCCGCAGCGATGGGCATGGCGGCCATCAAGGTGACCGATCCCGACGAGGCCCTGCGCGAGCTGGAAGCACTCGTCGGCTTCGAGCTGCGATGAGCGTCAGCTCGTGACCTGTTGACGGCAATGCGCTGACGGCGATGCGCTGATGGAGTCAGGGTTCATCTACACGCTGCACAAGCTCGGGCGCTTCTACCCGCCCGACCGGGAGGTTCTGCGCGACGTCACACTGGCGTTCCTGCCGGGCGCAAAGATCGGCGTGATCGGCCACAACGGCTCGGGCAAATCCACGTTGCTGCGGATCATGGCCGGCATCGACGACGGCTATGTCGGCGACGCAAGGCTGGCGCCTGAATCGTCGGTGGGGTTGCTGCCCCAGGAGCCGGAACTCGACGCTGCGCTTGATGTCGAGGGCAACGTGATGGCGGGCGTTGCCGATACAGCCGCCCTGCTGACGGCCTACGAGCAGCTGATGGCTGGCTGGGCCGAGCCCGACGCCGACTTCGACGCGCTGGGCACGCGCCAAGCAGAGCTGGAGGATCGGATCGCTGCAGCCAATGCCTGGGACCTGGACCGCCAAGTCGCCATCGCCATGGATGCGCTGCGTCTGCCGCCCGGCGATGTCGACGTGACGACGCTGTCGGGAGGGGAGCGACGGCGCGTGGCGCTGTGCCGCCTGCTGCTGTCCCACCCAGACCTGCTGCTCCTCGACGAGCCGACCAACCACCTCGATGCGGAATCGGTCGCATGGCTGGAGCGGTTCCTGGCCGACTATTCGGGGACAGTTGTCGCCATCACCCACGACCGCTACTTCCTCGACAACGTCGCCGGCTGGATCCTCGAGATCGATCACGGCCGCACCCATCCCTTCGAAGGCAACTACAGCGCGTGGCTCGAGCACCGCAATGCCCGGCTTGTCTCGCAGCAGCGGCAGTCCGACGCCCGAGCCCGCACGCTGGCGCAGGAACTGGAATGGGTGCGCATGTCGCCGCGGGCGCGACAGGCGAAGAGCAGGGCACGCGTCAGTGCGTACGAGGAACTGCTGGCGACCCATCGCCGGGCCACCGACGAGCAGCGCCGAGCAGATGCGCTGCAGATCACGATCCCGATGTCACGTCGCCTGGGCTCGCAAGTCATCGAGGCAGACGGTCTCGTCAAGGCCTACGGCGACAAGCTGCTGTTCGACGACCTCTCGTTCCGCTTGCCGCCGGGCGGCATTGTCGGGGTGGTCGGCGCGAACGGTGCCGGCAAGACGACGCTGTTCAGGTTGCTGGTCGGCGACGAGCAGCCCGATGCAGGCAGCATCACCATCGGCGAAACCGTCGACATTGCGTACGTGGACCAGTCACGGGCGGCGCTCGACCCTGACCGCACGGTCTATGAGGAGATCACCGATGGGCACGACACGTTGCGCATCACTGGCCTCGACGGCGCCCGCGAGGTCAACGGCCGGGCGTTCGTTGCATCGTTCAACTTCACCGGCTCAGACCAGCAGAAGCGCGTGGGCGACCTCGCAGGCGGCGAGCGCAACCGGGTGCACTTGGCCCGGACGCTGACCAGCGGATGCAACGTGCTGTTGCTCGACGAGCCCACCAACGACCTCGACGTGGACACTCTGCGCGCGCTCGAGGCCGCCTTGGAGTCATTCGGTGGCTGCGCCGTGGTCATCAGCCATGACCGCTGGTTCTTGGACCGGATTGCGACCCATGTGCTGGCCTTCGAAGGCGACAGCGTGGTGCGCTGGTTCGAAGGCAACTTCACCGACTATGAGGCTTTCCGCAAGCGTGAGCTGGGCGCCGATGCCGGACCCGCCCGGATCACCTACAAGCCGCTCGCCCGCTGATTTCGGCAGTTAGCGTCCGTGGCGTGCGCATTGCCACGTGGAATGTCAACAGCCTGAACGCCAGGCAGGAACGGGTCGACGAATGGCTCGACTACGCCGAGCCGGACGTGCTGCTGCTGCAAGAGACGAAGATGTCCGACGAGCAGTTCCCGCACCAGCATTTCGAGGCGCAGGGCTATGCCTCGGTGCACCACGGCGAGGGCCGCTGGAACGGCGTGGCCATCCTGTCGAGCGTCGGGATCGAGGATCCAGTTGCCGGCTTCGCCGACGGCCGTGAGCCCGACCCCGATGCACGCATTATCTCGGCTCGCTGCGGCGGCGTCACGGTGAGTTCGGTCTATGTGCCCAATGGCCGCGCCGTCGACCACGAGCACTACCACTACAAGCTGGACTGGCTGGGACGCCTGCGCGCTCACCTCGAGGCCACGTGCGATTCGGCCGAGCCGGTGCTGGTCGGCGGCGATTTCAACGTGTGCCCCGACGACCGAGACGTGTGGGATCCCGACAACCCTGAGCCGCGCACCCACGTCACCGATCCTGAGCGAGATGCCATCGCGGAGGTGTGCGATTGGGGGCTCACCGACATCTTCCGCGAGCACTACGACGCGGACGGCCTGTACAGCTGGTGGGACTATCGAGACGGCGCGTTCTACAAGCGCCACGGCCTGCGCATCGACCTGCTGCTGGGCACCGGGCCGGTAGTCGCGGCCACGCAGTTCTGCCTCATCGACCGCAACGCCCGCAAGGGAACCAAGCCCTCAGACCACACCCCCGTCTTCGCTGATCTCGCGATCTGAGCCGCTCAGCGCTCGCGCGAGCTCTCGAGGGCGGCGCGGGCGGCGGCCAGCCGGGAGGCGGCGTCGTCTGGGGACAGCGGGGGAGGCTCGGTGGTGGCCGCTGCGATCTGGGCCAGCCAGGGTGAGGGGCTGCGAGGCCCGGCTGCCGAACCGCGGCCCGATCGGTGCCGCGCCCACGTGACGTGCAGCGTGCGCGCCGCCCGCGAGACGGCCACATAGAACAATCGCCGTTCCTCGGGGTCGTCGCTGCGCAGCGGCACAAGGCCGTCCTCGACGCCGGCGATCACGACGTGATGCCACTGCAAGCCCTTCGCTGCATGAAAGGTCGCCAGTGTCACGGCCCCGTCTCGCAGATCGAAGCGGTCGCTGTCGAACAGGTCTGCTGTGAGTTCGCGGTCGCTGGCCGATAGCAAACTGACCCATGTGGCGAATCCCGCTCCGGTAGGGCCGCTGCGACTGAACGTGCGGCCCGATGTACGAGACATCTCGGTGAGATAGGCGTCGGCGAGATCGAGCACTTGCGCCAGCGCCAGCTTGGATCCATCGCCTGGCTCGGCATCCTGCACCTCTGCTCGCATGTCGGAGACCGCTGTCGAGAACTGATCACCGGTCGTGCGGAGGCGCTCCAGCACCTGCCGGGTGGCGGGCAGTTGCAGGAACGGGCTTCGCTGCCCGCTGAGGCGGCAGGGGATGCCGCGAGCGTCGAGCACGGCGGCGATGTCGGAGAGTTGGGCGTTCGTGCGGGCGAGGACTCCGAACGAATCCCAGCGCACGCCGCCGACATGACGATCAGCGATCCATCTGGCAATGCCGGCGGCCTCTGCTGCGGCATCGTCGAACGCAGTCACCGTCGGAGCGGGGCCGGTCTCATGAGGACGTGCCGGCGACTGTGCCGTTCTGCCGGCGTCTGTGGCGACCGGCTCGGAGTCGGCGTTCACGACGGCCTGCGCGGCGGTGACCAGCGAGGGGTGGCTGCGGTAGTTGAGCTCGAGCCGGACGATCTGCGCCCCATCGAAATAGCGCTCGAACTCGGTGATGTAGCGGCTGTCGGCGCCGTTCCATCCGTAGATCGCTTGATCGGCATCGCCGACGGCGCAGATGTCGGCGGCCCCGCTGTGCACCGCTTCGGCGCCGCCGATCCACTCCTGCAGCAGGTTCCACTGCAGCCGGTTGAGATCCTGGAACTCGTCGACGAAGAAGTGCCGGTGGAGCCAGCGCCGCGCCGCCGCGAAGTGCTCGTCGGAGCGCATCAGGCGCGTGCATTCGGCGAGCAGGTCATCGAAGTCGAGCAGCCGCCGGCGGGACTTGGTGCGCTCGAAGTGCCTGAACAGCTCCGCGACTACCTCGCCTGCGGACGGTCCGAGCCGTCGGCGGGCGGGGCCGTCTCGATACTCGGCAACTGACAGGTCGCTCGCCTTGGCCCAGTCGATCTCGCGCAGCGCGGTGGCGACGGTGACCGGCGGCCTCGCGCCGAACGAACGCTGGAGATGCTCCGACAGTTCGCCGCTGAGCGCAGCCCGACTCGGCAGGATCTTCCGTTCGGCCCGGCCGTGGTCTGTGTCGTACTGCCGGACCTGTGCAAGCGCAATGGAGTGGAACGTGCCGACCGGCCCCATGTCGTCGACATCCAATTGCCGCAGTCGCGATCGGAGCTCGGTCGCAGCCCGGCGAGTGAACGTCACGGCCATCGCCCGCTGTGGCTGCATCGACTCGGTGGCAGCTCGCCAAGCAATCCGCTGTGTGAGCACGCGGGTCTTGCCGCTTCCCGGACCGGCCACCACCAGCAATGCGGCGGCCCCTGCACGCACGGCGGCACGCTGGGCGGCATCGAGCCCGTCGTCGGCCGGCAGCGCCTCACCTCGATCCGCCGCCGCATTGCCCGCCGAGTCATTCATCGCTGCGAACCTACGGGCTGTGTATCAACGTGCTACGTATCGCCGTCGTCCTCAGTGGGAGTGAGACCACGGAACGGGTCACGACTCGCTGCAGCGCGCTGTAAGCGCCGCCTTTCGATCAGTTCCCCGATGTAGCTGTCTCCACCTCTCACCGCATCGAGCGCCTCAAAACCGAAAAACATCAGCAGTGCCACGGAGCCGGTGACGCCGGCGAATGTAGCGACGACGTCGCGGGTGCTCATCGAGTTGGTGAGCAGCGCGAGGGCGAACACGGCAGCGGTGCCCGCTGCGGCAGCGATCATGGTGAACGCGATGATGCGTGCACGCCGCGGCCGAGTCGTCGTTGCGCGGCCCCACAGCAACGACCGTGACGTGTCGGGATCTTGTGCTTCGCGCCACATGCCCATCAGCTGCACACTTTCTGATGCACGATGCGAATAATGCGCATCAGCGGGCCCTCCTCTTGCACCGGGGTCTCCTGTTGCAGCAGCTTGTTGCCCACTCTGATGAGCGTGACAATCGTGCGCGTCACAATGGAGCGCACAAACATGAGCACCTCAACAGCCTTCCACACGCACTTCGGTGGAACGGTGGGCTCCGCATCCCAAGGGCTGTGGCACCCGTAGCCGCGTGAGAACGAGTAATGCTCTGCTGTGCCGCACACCTGAGGCTCTCCCTTGGGTTCCTCTGGCACGGCCTGTGGCACCGCGGCCGCGGCTGCTTCGGGCTGCTCCGTGATGGTCAGCTTGTCGGGCGGATCGCCGTCAGGATCCTCTTGGGCCGCCACCGGTGACGGCGCAATGATGGCGAGCGTCGATGCAACCAGGGTTGTAACCATCAAGACCACCAGAGACTTTGCTGCCTTGCGCACTCGTTTCTCCTTCTTTGGAACGGGCAAACGCGGCAATTGTGGCACGCACTGCGGCTGAATGTAGATATCGCTACCGCATGAAATCCGTAATTTCAATTCATACAACACAATTCGTATCTAGATAACATGTGGTTTCATTCATTAGGGCGTGACGGGGACCCGTCTCACTCCGGGGTTGGCAGGCATACGCTGCCGGTGGTGCGAGTCATCAGCCTCGTTCCGAGCGTTACCGAGACGCTGTCTGCGTGGGACACAGACCCGATCGCGTGCACTCGCTATTGCGAGCGACCCGATCTGGCGCACATCGGCGGCACCAAGAACCCCGACATCGAGGCCATCGCCGAGTTGCAGCCCGACCTCGTGGTGGCAGATCGCGAGGAGAACCGCAAAGAGGACCATGACGCGCTGATCGCCCGCGGCATCGAGGTCGAGGCGCTGCATATCGTGTCGCTGGACCATGTGGCGCCACAACTGGCTCGGCTGGCCAGACGCATTGGCGTCGACTGGCAGCCGGAACCGCTGCCGGGGCGTACGGAGCTCCCGCCACTGCATCGTCCCGGCGGCGGAGAGGGGAAGCAGCCCGTGCGCGTGTTCGTGCCGATCTGGCGGCGGCCGTACATGACCGTCGGCGCCGCCACGTACGGCGTCTCGCTGCTCGAGTACTGCGGCGTGCAGGTGGCCTTCGCCGACCGGCCCGAGACGTACCCCACCCTGAGCGAGGAGGACCTCCGCAGCGAGCCAATCGATCTGGTCCTCGCTCCCACCGAGCCATACGAGTGGCACCGCCGACACTTCGACGAACTCACCGCAATCGGGCCCGCCCATCTCATCGACGGTCAGGATCTCTTTTGGTGGGGGACACGCACGCCTGCAGCCGTGACCCGCGTGGCACAGACGATCGCGGGGGCGTTGGCCTGAACGCGACCCGGCCCCGTTGGTGACTCGGGGAAGTCCACAACGGCGCGCAGTAGCGTGACCCGCAGGTCGACCGGCTACCGCTCGACAAGGACAGGAGTGACGATGGGCACAGGACCGCTGGCAGGCGTGCGAGTGATCGAGCTGCAGGGCATCGGCCCGGGGCCGTTCTGCGGGATGATGCTTTCCGACATGGGGGCGGAGGTCATCCGCGTCGACCGCTCGGCCAACGTGCGAGACCGTGACCCCGCGAGGCCGCCGATCGACGTGCTGGCCCGCGGACGTGCCTCCATCGGGCTTGATCTCAAGAACCCCGACGGCGTCGAGGCGCTGCTGCGCTTGGTGGAGCATTCCGACGCCCTCATCGAGGGATTCCGACCTGGCGTGATGGAGCGGCTCGGCATCGGACCCGACGAGTGCTTGGCGCGCAATCCGCGGTTGGTCTACGGCCGGATGACGGGCTGGGGTCAGGAGGGCCCGTACCACATGGGTGCCGGGCATGACATCAACTACATCGCACTGGCCGGTGCGCTCGATCCCATCGGCCGCAAGGGCGAGCCGCCGATCGCGCCGCTCAACCTCGTGGGCGATTTCGGCGGGGGAGGCATGCTGCTGGCGTTCGGCGTGGCATGCGCCCTGTTCGAGTCCCAGCGCTCCGGCCAAGGCCAAGTGGTGGACGCGGCCATGGTCGACGGCGCAGCAACGCTCATGGCCATGTTCCACTCGATGCGGGCACTCGGCGTGTGGAACGACGAGCGGGGCACCAACTTGCTCGATACCGGCAGCCACTTCTACGACGTGTACGAGTGCGCCGACGGCAACTACATCTCGGTCGGGTCGATCGAGCCGCAGTTCTACAGCGAGCTGCTGCGGCTCACTGGCCTCGATGACGATCCGGAGTTCGCCAAGCAGCACTCGCGCAGCCGGTGGCCCGAGCTCAAGGATCGGATTGCCGAGGTCTTCAAGTCGAAGACGCGCGATGAGTGGTGCGAGATCATGGATGCCACCGATGTTTGCTTCGCCCCGGTGCTGACGTTGGAGGAGGCCCCGCAGCATCCTCACAACGTCCATCGCGACGTGTTCTGCGAGGTGGCCGGCGTGATCCAGCCCAGCCCATCGCCTCGCTTCAGCCGTACGGTTCAGGCCGTTCAGGGACCGCCCGCGCACCCCGGTCAGCACACCGACGACGTGCTGGCCATTGCCGGTTACGACCCCGACGACATCGCAAAGCTGCGCGACACCGGTGCCGTCGCCTGACACAGAAGCAGACGCTGCGGGATCGGCCGACGCCGGCGAGCAGGAGAGCCGGGGGGAGTTGTGGCCGCTCCGACTCGCTACCGGTCGGAAGTAGAAGTGAGATAGCAGAGACGCCGGGCGACTCGCTCGCCGCGAACGGCGAGCCGCCCGACGAAGCGCCCGAGGGGGCAGCCGACGAAGCGCCCGACCTGCCCCCCGACGAAACCGCCCGGCTCATAGCCGGGGCACGTGCAGCGCTGAATCGGCCCCGACCCCTCGGTGCGCTGCGGCGCTGTGGTGGGCCGAATACCCTTGGGGCCATACCGGCGAAGGGGGCGGCCCGATGGTTCGCAAGCCAAGCGAAGCGCTGGAACGGAGCAGCGGCAGCGACACGGCCAGCGACGAAGCCCGAGCCTCGGCAGCCGCGGAGGATTACTTGCGGGCGTGCGCCGCTGTGGGGGTGACCCCCAACGGCGGGCCGCACAGCGCCGATGATCTCGCCCGCCGCATCGCGGAGCTTCGCGCCGAGGGGTGAACGGCCTCGCGTGGCGCTGGTTCGGGCTTGACCTGTTCGACGCGTGGGCCGAGGGCAAGCCCGCGGCGCTGCGCGCCGACGCGCTGGCGTTCCTCATGGCGCTGCTGGACACGCCGTTTCCCGACTACCCCGGCGGGGCAAACCCCGAGGGCCGCTCAGCCGCGCACCGGATAGCTGACGACGGCACGTTTCGGGCCGCGTTCGCGGCCGACCGGCGCAACGTGGTCGGGGCGCTGTATCTGGCGAGCTTCCGCGGCCCCGGCGACGACACGGCCCTCACACGCCCAGCCCAGCGCCCCTAGCGCCCCACGCCAGCATCGGGCGCGCTGCCGCGGTCCTGCGGGCTCATCGTCCGCAGCCTCTGTTCCTGAGACCGCCAACCCTGCCCGATGCTGCTTGAAAAAAACTCAGAATCTGTCGCGCGAAGTCAGATGCGACCCAGGCTCACAGCCGCTTTCGGGCCGATTCGCCGTTTCGGGCTGCCCGCCCACGCCCCCGCTGAGCGCGCGCGTGCTAGCCGGTGCCACAGCCTCCCAACGGCCCCGATGAGTGAACGGCGAGACCCACCCCTACGCCCCCACGCCCAGCGCTGACGAGCACGGCAGGGGTCCCCGGCGGGCGAAGCCGGCCACGCCCCCAACGCGGTGAACACACGCGCGATTGCACGCCCCGTCGAGTCGCGCGAAGATGCCGCCCGCTCAATCCATCGCGTGCCCTCTCCGGGCCGCCAGCCGGGCAGACCGGGTGCTGTGTTCATGGTTCCCTCCGCTCGGCTGGCGCGGTGGATTGAGCGATCAACCACGACTCCCGATCAGGAGGGAACCACCATGTCCAAACGTCTATGGGCCGCGCTGTGCGCGTTGCTCACGTTCGCGGCTGTGCTCGCGGTCGTGCCGCTCGTCAGCGCAGAACCCGCCGACGCGCACACCAAGACCGTGCGCCGCTGCATCGTCGACCCGCCGATCAATCACTGCACCAACGTGCCGGTACCCCACACGCACAAGGTGAAGCTGCCGCCCAAGGACTGCCTGCCCGACCAGCCGCTGCAAACAGCGCGGCCCGACAGGGTCGTGCGCAACCCCGACGCGGAAGGCCCCGAACCCCAAGCCGCCCAAGCACCCCAACAGGAACCGCAAGGCTCAGCATCCACGAACTGCGACGTGCGCGGCGTCATCGCCCAGCCCACCCCCCCCACCACCACCACAGCGCCGCCCAAGAAAGCCCCCGACCCCGACCCCGACCCCGACCCCGATCCGGACCCCGACCCCGATCCGGACCCCGACCCCGATCCGGACCCCGACCCCGATCCGGACCCCGACCCCCCCAACCAGCCCACACAGCAGCCGACACAGCAGCCCACCTACACCGTCAAGCCGTGCACCCCGTACCAAGCCCCCATGGAGGTCTGGCAGCGCCACAAGCACCCCCTCGGCAGCGGCACCACCGACAGCGACTGCCACCGGCACGACAACTCGCACTGCCCCGCCGGCCAGACCGAGCAAGGCCGCCACGGCTCGGAGGACTGCCGCAAGAACGACCCCGTCGACAGCATCTTCACGCGCATTGGGCACCTGGTCAAACAGGGCAGCAAAGCCGCCCTCAAAGCCGCTATCGAGGCGGTGAAGGACGAAGTCGAGGACCTGGACATCGACTGGGACGAATTCGGAACCGACCCCGTCGAGACGTCGAAACTGTTCGAACTGCTCAACCCAGTGCTCGAGCAGAGCAACCTCGACATCGAGGTCTACACACTCGACGACCTGCAGACCCTGTGGTCCGACATCGGCGAGGAAGGCCGGACCGCCGCCGCCGCCGGAGGCGGGGGTGTGGCGTGCTATATCGCAGTCGAGGCCATCCTCGTGAAGGCCACGAAGGGCAAGAGCCTCAAGAAGGGTAACCGCCACGCGGTAAGCGCCTTACTTTCCGGCGTGTGCGCCTATGGGGCAGAGAAGGCGCCGGTGCCAGATCCCGACGACGACAGCAGCGACGACGACGCCAGCGACGACGACAGCAGCGACGACGACGCCAGCGACGACGACAGCAGCGACGACGACAGCGACGACAGCGACGACAGCGGCGACGACGACAGCAACGCGAACAGCGAAACCAAGCCGCCGACCACGACACCACCGTTCAACCCTCATACGCAGTGTCACGCATGGCACCCAGCGTTGCGTATGTGCTTCAGGATCGTAAACGGCGTGCACCGCATCACCTATCACTGAGCCCGAGACGGCAGATGAGCGCAGCGAACTACACTGACACCATGAGCAGCCCCGAGGCGCCGGCGAGCCCCGCCCAACAGAGCCCGACCCGTTGGCGGCGATTTCGTTCGCAGCTTGGGCTGGGCATCGCCTGGCTCGTGCTGTTCGGGCTGGGCTTCGGCGGCGCTGCGCTGCTGCTCGGCATAGTCCTAGGACGTACGGACCTGATCGACGTCGTCACACGTGGGACGTACGCACTAACGGGGATACTCATTTTCATCGGGCTGAGAGCGCTGTGGCGGCGGGGCCGCGAGGCCGCCGGCTAGCGCTGCGGCTCGGGCTGGGCATCGCCTGGCTCGTGCTGTTCGGGCTGGGCATCGCCTTGCCGCTGTACGTGACCGTCGAGATAGTCCTAGGACGTAGGGACCTGATCGACACCGCCATACGTTGGACGTACGGAGTGACGGGGATACTCATTTTCGTCGGGCTGAGAGCGCTGTGGCGGCGGGGCCGCGAGGCCGCCGGCTAGCGCTGCGGCGCTTCATGTTCCCGGCCCGGAGCTAGGACCGCCGCCGCTGGGCGCCTGCCCCGCCGGTCTGCCTGCTGCCATGCTCGGGCCGCCGTGGGGCCGTGTCGGTGCCGGTTATGGCCCGTTGGCCGGCCGTCGGTCTCGTACTGTGGGTGGCCATGAGCGCCGCAGCCTCCCAGAATCCTGCCGAGGTGAAGCGCCGGGCGGCTGCGATGCTCGCCAACGGGGCGAGCGTGCGAGCGTTGGCGCGGGACCTGGGCATCGGCCGTGAGCGGGCGACGTCGCTGGCCAAGGAGATCGAGGTCGAGGCCGAGCACGCCCGCGCCGCCGGCCACGGCCGGGCGATGGACGCGCTGCGGGAGACCTTCGCTGAGGCCAACGACGCCGCGGACGAGCTGCAGGAGTTCGCCGCGGAGGCGACCGACCTGGGGACCCGTCTGGCCATCGCCCGGGAGCGGCGCCTGAGCCGCGCCCAGCGCAGCCAGGTCGCCGCACGGCTGGCGGCTGCGGAGCTCGCCGCCGAGCGAGCCGAGCGGGACACCAACGAGTACGCCCGACGCGACGCCGGACGCGACGCCGGACACGACGCCCGTGCAGCCGAAGCTGAACATTGGCGATGTTCTCCAAGCACAGCGGGACGTCCAATCGGGCCGCATCACTCGCGCCCAGTACCGCAACATTCAGCAGCGCTGGGACTGCCAACGGCTGCCCCATACCTGTTGAGAGATACGATGCAACCTGAGGGGAAACGTATGACTGAGAATCGCAAGCCGACGGCCTCGAAGCCATGGACATGGAACACGAGGCCCCGCGACGTTCGAGAGTTCTTGGCCTACGCTGCGATGTTGGTCGCCGTGCTCGCGTGGATGGTGTTGGCGGAGCCGTTGGGGAAATGGCAGGCGACGATTGGCATGGTGGTCACAGTCGCCGTGTGTATGCCGGTTTACGGCAGTTGGTGTCGTCGCCGTAGCCCCAGCGCCGCGCTCGGCAAGACTGACTAACGCCCGCGAGCGACCTTGCCACATTCGGCTAGGGCGCTCCCCTGTTGGTTGTGACGGTGCCTCCCGGTTGTGATTTCCGGGGGGCACCGTCGCGCTGCTGTTGTGTGTGGTGATGGCACCGGCGGGGCGGGAATGGCCCACGGGTACCGGCGGGGGGGGTCACCCCTCCTATCAATCCGGCCCCGCCAGCCCCCCGGCTGTGGTGATGGCACCGGCCAGCGGGCTGCCGCTGGGGGGAGTCGTGGGGGGGGGGGGGCCTTACATGCACACGTGCGGGGCTGCGGAGGCTGCGGGGCGCGTCTAGCTTCGGGGGCCATGACTGGGGCGGGCGTGTCGGGTGCTGCTGCGCTGCGGCTGTGGGGCCGCTGTGGTGCCCGTGGGGGGCTAGCAACGGCCCTTGTGGGTAGCGGTTGGGTAACTGCGGGGCAAATATCGCTGTGACCTGCGGCGATGTGTACCCCGACGACGTGCTGGCCATTGCCGGTTACGACCCCGACGACATCGCAAAGCTGCGCGACACCGGTGCCGTCGCCTGAGAGGCTGAGCCGAATGGCGAAGCCGTGGCCCGAGCGGCCCGTGAGCCCAATCGCATGAGGACTGGGAACAAGAGCGGGAAATAGCAGGTGACGCAACGAGAAGGCCCTGCCTTGAGCGCATTCTCAGATGAAGCCGACGCTGCGGGATCGGCCAGCGCCGGCGAGCAGGAGAGCCGAGAGCCGGGCGACGCACCGCCGGGGCTCGATCGCAAGCTCGTGCCGCTGTATGCCGAAGCTGTCGCCGTGGCCGACGTGTCTCCGGCGAGCGCGTGCGCGCTGGCCCGCCTGCTGCTGCGCAGCCTCATCCAGTCTCAGGGGCTTCGGGGCCGTCACATCGTGCGCGACATCGGCGAGCTGGTGTCGGCCGGGGCCCCGGTGGGGCTGCTGCGCGCGCTCGACGTCATGAAGCTCAGCGACACCGAGGCACGCCGTCCCGGCGAGCTGAACCTTGCCAATGGCCACGGAGACGCCCAGAACCTGCTGATGTTCATCCACCTGTTCACGCAGCACATCTCGTCGCCTCAGCGGCGAGATGACTAGACACAGTCGCTGCCTCAGTGAGCGCTGAGGTCTGGGCGACGGTCCACACTGCACTCGGCTGGGCGATGGTGTTGTCGAACGGCGCGGCCGGGCTGTGGGCGCTGGGGGCGAGGCGCTGGGAGACGCTGCGCCACCGCAGCCTGTGGTGGTTCTTGAGTGGCGCATGGGTGTTGGTGTTCGTGCAGCTCACTGCGGGCGTTGTCCTGATGCGGGCTGCCGCGGTCGATGCCCCGGCATTCCACGTCTTCTACGGGGTCTGCTGCGCGGTCGCGGTCCTCTTCGTCTATGCCTACCGCCAGCAGCTGGAACACCGCCGCTACGAGTTGTTCGGCCTCGGCGCGCTGTTCATCATGGGGCTCGCTATCCGAGCCATGTTCCTGGGCAGCTGACGATCCTTCTGCGCCCGCAGCGGGCGCGCCGTTCAGCGCAGCCGCTCAGAGCCCGAGTCGCTCTTCCAGCAGGTCGAGCTGGTGACGCATCTGCGGGGGCAAACGCTCGCCCAGGTTGCGGTAGTGCGCCTCGATCATGTCGATCTCAGCGCGCCAATCGTCTTCATCGACACCGAGCAGCGTTTCGATCTCTGCATCGGTCAGGTCGAGGCCACTGGTGTCGAGCGCCTCGGGCGGCGGCACCAGGCCGATCGCGGTCGGCACGGCCTCACCGTGGCCGGCAACGCGCTCCACCACCCACTTCAGCACCCGGGCGTTGTCGCCGAAACCCGGCCAGATGAAGTTGCCGTCGGCATCCTTGCGGAACCAGTTCACGTAGAACAGCTTCGGCAGCTGGGTGCCCGGCATGTCACCGATGTCGAGCCAGTGCTGGAAATAGTCGCCGAAGTTGTAGCCGCAGAAGGGCAGCATCGCGAACGGGTCTCGCCGCACTTCGCCGATCGCCCCTGCAGCGGCAGCAGTCTTCTCCGACGACATCTGCGAGCCCAGGAACACGCCGTGCTCCCAGTCGAACGCCTCCGCCACCAAGGGAACCGTGGTTGCTCGCCGGCCGCCGAACAGGATCGCCGAGATCGGCACGCCGGCGGGGTCCTCCCACTCGGGTGCAATCGAGGGGCATTGCTCGGCGGGAGCCGTGAAGCGGGCATTGGGGTGTGCAGCGGGCGTGCCGCCCGAGGCCGACCACTCGTTGCCGCGCCAGTCGATGATGCCCTCGGGAGGCTCCGGCGTGAGACCTTCCCACCAGACGTCGCCGTCGGGCGTCTGCGCCACGTTGGTGAACATGCAGTTGCCCCACATCGTGCCGAGCGCGTTCGGATTGGTGTCGTCGCCGGTGCCGGGTGCCACGCCGAAGATGCCGGCCTCGGGATTGATGGCGTGCAGGCGACCGTCGTCTCCGAACTTCATCCACGCGATGTCGTCGCCGATGGTGCGCACCTTCCAGCCGGGCAGCGTCGGGATCATCATCGCCATGTTCGTCTTGCCGCAGGCGGACGGGAACGCAGCCGCCACGTAGACCGTCTCGCCGTCGGGAGGCGTCACGCCCACGATCAGCATGTGCTCGGCCAGCCAGCCCTGGTCTCGGGCCATCGTCGACGCGATCCGCAGGGCGAAGCACTTCTTGCCCAGCAGCGCGTTGCCGCCGTAGCCGGATCCGTACGACCAGATCTCGCGTGTCTCGGGGAAGTGGACGATGTATTTGCGGTCGGCATCGCACGGCCACGGCACATCGGCTTGGCCCGCCTCCAGCGGCGCACCGAGCGAGTGAACGCACGGCACGAAGGGACCGTCGCCGAGCACCTCGAGCGCCGCCTGACCCATGCGGGTCATGATCCGCATGGAGGCCGCCACATAGGGCGAGTCGGTGAGCTGGACCCCGATGTGCGCAATGTGGCTGCCCAGCGGACCCATCGAGAACGGCACCACGTACATCGTCCGCCCGCGCATCGAGCCGTCGAACAGCTTCAGCAGTTCCTCGCGCATCTCTTCAGGTGCACGCCAGTTGTTGTTGGGGCCAGCGTCGAGCTCGCGCTCGGTGCAGATGAACGTGCGGTCTTCGACGCGGGCGACATCGCCCGGATCGGACCGGGCGAGGTAGCTGTTGGGGCGCGCGTCGGAATCAAGCGGGATGAGAGTCCCCGATTCCACCATCTGGCTGCAGAGCTGCTCGTATTCCGCTTGTGAGCCGTCGCACCAGTGGACCGCATCGGGTCGCAGCACGCCGGCCCAATGATCGACCCAATCGATCAGCTGGCGGTGAGTGGTCGCAGGCAAATTGTCCTCCGGGTCCGAGTCTCGCGCTCGCGCACGAATTGAGACTGGTATCTCGCTCTTCGGCCGGCGCGTCTGCCCCGGCCTCAGATCACGCTGTCTCCCCCCCGGCGGTGATCCATTCAGGTGTTCCCAGGTCCACTTCCGAGCCGAGACGCAGCCGTGTGGCGAGCCCCCGTTCGTCCAGGTCGTAGATCACTCGCTGGCCCTGCCGCACCATCCGGAAGATGGATCCCTCCAAGGCATTCGGGGCCAGTTCGTGCTCGGCGCGCGTGACGTCGTCAGTCACGATCCCGACTCGCGATGCCGGGTCGTACGACTTGATGACGCCTTGCACATGCGCCTCCAGTGGCTGGGATTCTGCAGGGCCGCCGTGGCGGCCCGCGCAGTCCCCGGAACGCTACCAACCGGTCGCCGCGGGCGCGTTGTAGCTTCGGCAGTCATGAGCGACCGCAACGCTCAGATTGACGTGGGGGTTCTGCCCTGCCTGGACAGCGAAGCACTGGCCGAGGTCATGCGGCGCTATCAGTCCGCGCTGAACCAGCATCGGGTCACGATCGACCGCCTCAACGTCTATCCCGTGCCCGATGGCGACACCGGCACCAACATGGCCTTGACGCTCGCGGCGGTCAGCGAGGAATTGCTCCAGTCCGGCGCCGGCAGGGGGGACATCTGCCGGGCGATCTCCCATGGCGCGCTCATGGGCGCACGCGGCAACAGCGGCGTCATCGTGAGTCAGCTCCTGCGGGGGCTGGCCTCGACGCTGGCCCCGAGTGACGATCATCCCGATGCGGAACCGCCCATCGACGCCGAGATGCTGGCCAGAGGCCTGGTGGCCGCAAGCACTGCGGCCGACAGCGCGGTCATGCGACCGGTGGAGGGGACGATCCTGAGCGTTGCGCGTGCTTCGGCGCAGGCTGCCGAGCGCGCACTGCACACGCTGGGGGCCGACGATGACAGGGCGCTGGCCATCGTGCTGGAGCGCGCCAAGCAGGCGGGGCAGGCGGCGTTGGAGGCAACCCCGCAGCAGCTGCCGGTGCTGGCCGACGCCGGAGTGGTCGATGCCGGCGCCGCGGGCTACCTGCTGCTGCTCGACGCCTTGCTGAGCGTCGTGGACGGGCGCCCGCTGCCCGACGCCGTGGACCTGCCGGCCGAGGTGGCCGAGGTGATCGCGCACGGGAACGCGGGTGCGAGTCTGCAGGGAGTCGCTGCGGATCCGGTCGCGGAGCAGCGTGCCGAGTTGCACAGCCACCTCGACGGTGACGAAGGCGGCGGCCATGACGTGCACGATCCGTCTGGCACTCGATACGAGGTGATGTTCCTGCTCGCGGCGCCCGACGAGAACATCGACAACTTCAAGATGGCCTGGGACTCGCTGGGCGACTCGATCGTGATGGTCGGCGGCGACGGGCTGTGGAACTGCCATATCCACACCGACGACATCGGCCCTGTCATCGAGGCAGGCATCGATGTGGGACGGCCGCATCGCATCCAGATCACCGATCTCCACGAGCAGGTCGCCGGCCTCGGAGGCCACGGTGCGCATGGTGCGCAGCACGCAGGCCAGCCCGATGCGCACCTAGGTGCGGCGGACGGGGCTTCGGACGAGCCTGCGCAGCGACCGCTCGTGGGATGTGCGGTGGTCGCGGTCTCGCCCGCGGCGGGCCTCGATGAGCTGTTCGCTGCGCTGGGCTGTCACGAGCTCGTCACCGGCGGCCAGACCATGAATCCCTCGACGGCTGAACTCCTTGCGGCCATCGAGTCCGCGCCTTCACAGCAGGTCGTGGTAATGCCCAACAACTCCAACATCGTTCCGGTGGCCCGGCAAGCGGGCGATCACGCCGACAAGACAGTGACGGTCGTCGCGACGACCTCGGTGCCCGCGGGCCTCGCAGCCCTCATCGGGTACGACCCCGACGCGAGCGCTGACGCCAACGCCGCCTCGATGGGCGACGCCGCGGATGCGGTGTCGGCAGGAGAAGTGACCCAGGCAGTGCGTGACACGACCGCACCGACAGGCGATGTCGCCGTCGGGCAGTGGATTGGCCTCGACGACGGGGGCATCTCCGCTGCCGGCGACACCGCGGCAGCGGCGGCTATCGGGCTGCTCGAGAACATGCTCACCCCAACCCACGAGATCCTCACGCTCATCGAAGGAGCCGGCGCCCAAGCCGCCGAGACCGCCGAAGTGACGGCGTGGCTCGCCGAGCACTGGCCCGACGTCGAGATCGAGCGGCACGTCGGCGGCCAGGACCACTACCCGTACATCTTCGGCATCGAATGAGCCCACCCCAACCCAGCCAGCCCGCCCAGGGCCGTCCCCCTGGCACCGCTGCATCGGAAACGCCTGGGGCGCAGGTCTCCGGTGCCACCGTCGGGTCTGATGCTTCGGGCTCGGCGACGAAGGGCCCGCTGACGCTGCGGGAGCTCGATGCGATCAGCGTCGATCGGCTCAACGGTGTCGGCCCGCATCGCCGCAAGTCATTGGCCGGTGTCGGCGTCGAGTCTGTGTTCGATCTGCTCACGTACTATCCCCGCCGCTACGTCGATCGCACGGCCCAGGCGCCGATCAGCGAGGCCGCTATCGGATCGGAGATCACCGTGGTGGCCGATGTGCATTCGGTGTCGAGCCGTCGCCTGCGCGGAGGCCGGCGATTGGTGAGCGTCGACGTGGCCGATGCCAGCGGCGTGCTGAGCGCGGTGTTCTTCAATCAGGCTTGGCGTGAGCGCCAGCTCACCGAGGGACGGACGGTGGCGCTGTTCGGCAAGGTGGAGAACTACCGGGGCCGCAAGCAGATGACCAATCCCGTGGTCGACGTGCTGGGTGACGGCTCGACAGCTGATCGCACCGGCAAGATCGTGGCGATCTACGCGCAGTCGGAGACCGCCGGCATCGTGACGTGGGATGTCGCGAACTGGGTTGCCGAAGCGCAACGGCGCTGTTCAGCCCGAGGCATCGCCGATCCGGTGCCGGACTGGCTGCTTGGCCAGCTGGAATTGGTCGGCCGCGCACAAGCGCTGGTCGACATCCACGAACCGCCGTCGATGGCCGACCGGTCGGCAGCCCGCGACCGGCTGGTGTTCGACGAGCTGCTGCGGGTGCAACTCGTGCTGAGAAATCAGCGCTTGGCGCGCGAAGCCCATGAACTCGGCATCGCGCACGAAGGGGTCGGCAACCTCGTCGAGGAACTCCATCGACGCCTTCCCTACACGCTGACTGGGGCACAGCAGCGTGTGACGGCCGACATCGACGCCGACGTGAGCACGCAACGACCGATGCATCGACTGCTGCAAGGCGATGTCGGCTCGGGCAAGACGCTGGTGGCGCTGCACGCGTTGCTGGTGGCTGTCCAGAACGGCCACCAAGGCGCGCTCATGGCGCCCACAGAGGTGCTGGCCGAACAGCACTACTTCGCGCTGCGCGACCTGCTCGCCGGACTGGATATACCCGACGAGGCGCGGCTCGGCGGCAAGCGGCCGCTGCGACTGTGCCTGCTCAGCGGGTCGAGCTCCGCCACGCAGCGCCGCGAAGCGCTCGTGCAGGTCGCAGCCGGCGCTGCGGACATCGTCGTGGGCACGCATGCCTTGCTCGAAGAGTCCGTGAGCTTCAAATCGCTCAGTGTCGTCGTAGTGGACGAGCAGCACCGCTTTGGCGTGTCACAGCGTGCGCGGCTGCGCGAGAGCGGGCGCGATGACCGTCGTATTCCCCATCTGCTGGTGATGACCGCGACACCCATACCTCGCACGGCGGCGATGACGGTGTACGGCGATCTCGATGTCTCGGTACTCGATGAGCTGCCGCCGGGCCGTACGCCTATCGAGACGCAGTGGGTGCGCGGTCCCTTGGAGACCGACGTGATGTGGTCCAGAGTGCGCGGCGAGATCGAGTCCGGTCGCCAGGCGTACGTGGTGTGCCCGCTGATCACCGAGAGCGAGAGCCTCGATGCACGCTCGGCCGAGCAGATGCACGGAGAACTGGAGGCCGGACCGCTGGCGGGCCTGCGGGTCGGGCTATTGCACGGGCGGCTGCCCTCGGTCGAAAAGGATTCCACGATGGGCCGGTTCCGGGACGGGAAGCTCGATGCACTGGTGGCGACCACCGTTATCGAGGTCGGCATCGACATTCCGAATGCCACGGTGATGGTCGTGCTGTCTGCTGACCGTTTCGGTATCGCGCAGTTGCACCAGCTACGGGGCCGGGTGGGTCGGGGCAGCCATGCATCGTCGTGTTATCTCGTCAGCGACGATGATCCGACTCCCACCGCTGTGCAGCGGCTGACAGCACTCTCGGAATCAAGCGACGGGTTCAAGCTGGCCGAAGTTGACCTTGAACTGCGCGGCGAGGGCACGCTGTTCGACGAGCGGCAATCCGGGCGAAGCGATCTGAAGCTGGCATCGCTCGCCCGAGACCTGAAGTGGGTTCAGGCGGCTCGCGACGCAGCCACCGAACTCATTGCGGCCGACGGCGATCTCGATGCGCACCCGGCGCTCGCAGATGAGATCGACTGGTTCGCCAGCCGTCGCGACCCCGACTACCTGCAGCGCAGCTAGCTGCTCACACGAGGCCCAGCCAGGTGACGCAGTAGACGTCGTCGGGGGTGATCTCGGGCAATGGCGCGGGCGGCTCGTAGGGCTGCAGACCGAGCGCGTCGATCACCCTGATGATCTCGACGGCCTGCTCGGCCGGGTTCGCCGAGCTCTTGAGTGCTGCGGCGAGCGTTCGGATGGTTCGCTCCGGGTAGGGAGCAGTGAGCGTGTCGACGGCGCGGTCGATGTCGTCTTGTGTCATCTCCGGTGGAGAGTGGTCACGCACCACCTGTGCGGCGCGAGCCAGCCGGGGCGAAATCCGTGGCTCGAGGTTCGCCTTGTCGGACATGACGTTCCACTTGGCGACAATGTCGTCCTGGGCGACCGTCCAAGCCTCGAATGCACCTTCGACGTCGGAGTCGTCCAACGTGCGCGGGGTCTCGAAGCCGTCCGGCGGGCGGGCGAGGTCGAGGCAGGCCAACGACTCGTCCACGACCTCACCCGGAGACGACCCATCTCGGCCGACGAATCGGAACAGGGGCGCCGGGTGATCGCCGACGCGGGCACAGAAGACGTAGCCGGCTCGCCCGTCTCTGGAGCGGGCTGCCATTCCCGATCCGGAGCCCCACGGCAGCGAGGCGATGCGTTCGGCGAGGTCCGCGTCCTCCATCGCCTGGCGCAACTCTTGGCGAAACTCCTCACCCGACAAGACGCCCTTCGCGGTTCCGCCCCGCTCGAACATGGTTGCGTCCTCGCGGCGGATGCGTTCTATCTCCTCCCGTGTCTCGGTGAAGTTGAGCTCGTGATGCTTGCCTTGATCGGGAAGTATCTCGCCGACTCCCACACTGGCCGCTGCCTGAGCGATCTTGCGGTGCAGACGTTCGGAGAGCCCGAGCAGGTCATCCAGCCGGCTGTCCGGAAAGACGCAGCGCAGAAACACCACGGCGTGGCGCGAGCCGATGCGGTCGATGCGCCCGTGACGCTGAACGAGGCGCATCGGATTCCATGGAAGGTCGTAGTTGACGATGTGGCACGCCTGCTGCAGGTTCACGCCTTCGGCCAGCACGTCGGTTGCCACCACGATGTCGTACAGGTCGTCGTCGTGGCCCTCGGGCGCATCGGTGGTGCGCGGGGCGAATCCCCACAGCACCGATTCCTTGTCGGCAGAGCCCGAGCTGCCTGCTACCGAAGCGATGCGCCCCCGGTAGGCAGCGAGCCGCGCGTCGGTGTGCGACACCGTTTCGAGGTGCTCGACGATCCAGTCGACGGTGTCGGCGTAGTAGCTGAAGATCAGCACCTTGTGCCGGTCGCGGGTGTCTTCGGCACCGATGCCATGGGCACGTGCATCAGCGGCGATAGCGGCAAGCTCGTCGGTGAGGGCAGCCAGGTTCGGGTCGAGCTCCTGTGTCACGGTGCGTGCCTCGGCCGCGAAGTCGCGCAGCAAGTCACGATCACGCTCGGTGTCTTGGCGCAGCCGCCCGATGTCGAATTCTGCGGCATCGTCGGTGACGTGGACCAGGTGGTCCAAGAAGGCGTCGAGCTGCTTGTCGTCGAGATCATCGGTGTCGGCGGCGATCCAGTCGGCCAGCACGTCCCCGGTGCCCACCCGGCCTCCCTCGAGCAGCGACAGGAACGCGTCGTGGCTGTTTGCCATGCGCTCGCACGTTTCTGCGAAGGCGTGGGGCGACGATTCGAAGCGCTTCAACAGGCCCGAGCGCAACAGCCCGGTGAGCTGCAACTCGTAGGTGTCGATCGCGTGGTCAAGCCGGTAGCGCGACGGCGCATAGCGCGCCAGTGTGAGGGCGCCTGTCTCGGCGGGTTCGTCAGCCGGCGTGCGCCCAGCGCTTGCCGGATCATCGGCCTCGGCAACGTCAGATTCCCCAGTGCTGACGACAGGGTCGGCATCGAGCGCTGCGGCGAACCGGTCGAAGAATCCGGGTAGAACCGCGTCGAGGTCGTAGCTCACCTTGCGGACCCGGGGGGTCGGAAAGACGATCGGCGTGTCGTGTCCGCCGATGCGCACGATGTCGTTGGGGTAGAAGCGCTTCACGAACGAACGGGTGCGGCGCACGGCTACGGCGTCGAGCACCTCGAAGAGATGCTCAGGGGTCAGGTCGTCGGGGTTGAGCGCAACGGCGTTGGCGAAGTGGTCACGCAGCGAGCCGATGCCGGCGTCAGCGAACTCCGCGTCGTTGCGCAGGAAGTAGCCCAGCAGGTTGTACAAGTCCCACAGGCTGTTGTTCACCGGCGTCGCGGTCAGCATGACCAGTTGTTTCGGCGGCGATCCGGCGAGCAGCCGTCGCAGCGCCTGTGCCCGCTGAGTGGACGGATTGCGCAGATTGTGCGCCTCGTCGATCACCACCATCGCGTAGTCGTTGACGTCGAGCTGGTCGAGCTTGATGCCGGTGGCGTGCTCGGGGTTGAGGCGCGAGTCACCCATCAACTCCTCGAACGACACCAGCTCCATCGGCAGGTTGTGTTCGGCTCGGAAGGCACGCCACGGGCCGTCCCGCAGCGTGGCGGGCGTGATCACCAGCACCTTCTGGCGCCGCTCCAGGGCGGCTTCGCGGATCAGCTCGCCGGCGAGGAACGTCTTGCCGAGACCAACCTCGTCGGCCACCAGCACGCCGTCCCGCTCATCGAGGATGCGGCGCGCCCGCCACAGCCCGTCTGCTTGGAATGAGGTGAGGTGGATCTGCGGGGCGCCCTCGGCATCGGCTTCGGCCTGCAGTTCGTCGCCGTAGCGCTCCCACAGCATCCGCAGGTACACGAGCTGCGGCGAGTGCGGCTCGAACCTGGCCTCGAACAGGCCGGCGAGATCGTACGGGGCCGCTTGATCCCACAGCTCGTCGAACCACTCCTGCACCTGTGTCACCACGTGCGGTGCGTAGTTGCCGAGGTTGAGCTCCAGATTGGATGCCAGCCCGGCGTAGGTGAAGTTGGACGACCCGGCCACGACGCCGTGCGATCGGTCGCCCACCACGAAGGCCTTGCCGTGCAGGAATCGGCCCTCCAGACGTCGCACCTCCACGCTCGGCGATGCCAGCCAATCGGTGAGGCGGCGTGCCGCTGCGTGGGACTGGCGGCTGAAGCCCAAGTGGTCGCGTTCGAACCGGAGGAGCTGTTCCTGTTCCGCCAGCGCGCCGTGCATCCGGGCGCGAGCCGCCCGTGCTGGGTGAGCCGGCTCGGAGTGCAGTGCTCGTCGGCGGTTCTCCGGCGGCTGCGGCTCGGCGCCCAGCAGCAGCCGGACGCCGGATGCATGGTCGAGTGCGTCAGCCAGTAGGGAGTACCCGCCGACATTGAAATAGGCGGTAGCAATGTCCACCGCGGCACCGCCCACGAAGCCGGTAGCGGCGTGAGTGATGAACCCGTTGAGCGCCTGGGCCACGGTCTGGCCGTCACGGTTGACCGCCAGCTCGGGCTTGCTCGGCATTGCAGCCGTTGCGGATTGACCCGAGGCGTCGCTCACAGCATCCCAGCGTGTGAGTCGTCGCCAGGCTCGCTGCCGTCGCTGGGGGCGGCATTCTTGCCGTAGAGCGCGAACCAGTTGCGGAGATGGCGTCGGTACGACTCCAAGGTGCTCTTGGCGTAGCCGTTGCCGTCCAGCAGCGCCGCGATCTCGACTTCGTCAGGAATGCCCGGGTCGAGTCCCTTCGACAGCGTGTGGTCGACCCACCACCGTGCGACCATCTGCATCTCTTTGGCGCTCGACTCGGCGTAGCGGTGGCCTTCTCCGGGAAAGTGGTCGGCCTGCAGCCACCATCGCAGGTGTCCGATCGGTCCTTCGTCGCCGGCGTGCCAGACAGCCCACCCATTCATGGCGATAGCGCCGGTCGCAGCCTTGGCGGCCGCGGAGAGGCTGCCGTAGAGCTCGCCGTTGTGCTCGATCTCGCCGGCTGCGGTCACCGTCGCGGTGAATTCGTGACCGCGGTAGGTCAACGTGAGCGTTGCGCCCTCGTCGAGATACCCCTCAGCGATGAGGTCGCCCACTGACGGATTGACGCCGGCGCCCATCAGGCGCGACGCGCCCGGAGGCGGCTGGTTTGGCGGTTTCGCAGGCGGCTGTGTCGGTGCCGGTGTCGGAGCTTCGGGGTCCAATGCGGCTGCGAGCAGCGCTGCACCCGAATACGACAGTCGGGAGATGCCGCCGTCGAAATGCAGGTGGACCTCATCGCCATCGGCGACGACGCGCACGAACGTGCCGTCGATGCAGCCGATGATCTCTTCGGCTTGGGGAGCCGTCATGCCAACCTCCTGAAGTGTTCGATGACCGCCGCGAGCCGGTCCAAGTAGCGGTCGGGCCGCTTCTCATCGAACGTGGTGTAGATGACCTCGAGATCGTCCTCATCGAGGCCGTACAGGTGGGCCACGCACGCGTCGAGTTCGTGGATCAGGTCCTGCTTGGTCGCCTCGTCGTTCGCTGAGCCGACGGGTACCCCGACCTCGGCGGCCCACTCCGCGAACCGGTCATCGACAGCAGCCAGCCGTCCCGCAATCTCCACCACCCGATCCCGCACCGGATGTCCCTCGCCCGGGTTCGGTACCGGAAAGTTGTTGAGGTGGCTCGCTGTCAGGTGTAACTCAACTACACGGCGCGCATACCAATCCAAGATCATGGACGAGAGAACACCCAGCAGCAGAGCCTCGTCCCGCGCCGTACCCAAGATCCGAAGCAGATACGGCGCCTGGTGAGTGATGACGACGTCCTGGGGTACGAGCGCGCAGATGATGGTTCGGGTGTTGGTGCTGTTTGTCGTGTCCCTGATGGCAATTCTTGGGGCGAGACATGGCAGCGTGGAGGGATCGGACACCCATTCGCTCGGCATTCTTGAGAACGCCGACTTGGAGTTGCGATGGCCATTCTCTCTCTTGCGTTGAAGCGCCTCGCATGCAACCGAAGGTTCGACTGATGCCGAGTACACCCCGGTATCGGCTTCCCAGAGGTTGAACGACTTCCCGGTGTAGACGGGCCAATACGTACCCACTTGGCTCACTGCACGCTCTCCGGCGTCGCGTGCGAAGAGCCACTTGTCTTTGCCTGCGTCGAGCTCCCAAACGAGACGTGCGTGCCATCCGGGTTGATGTCCCGTCTGAACAGGTACTTGTCTTTGGTGGCGTTGAGTTCTTGTACCAGTCGATGGCTCGGCTCGGGGTGAGCGTCCAATTTCTACTCTCGCCCCTCTTCGGGGAAAGGCCGAATCGCCGAACGATGGTGTCTTGCGCATCTTGAGGAAGACGCGGAACGACGATCTGCTTGGCAGCTGCGGAAACGCGCAATTGTCTGACCAACTTCCAAAGTCGGTCGTCGGGATCAACTCTGGCTTTCCGTCGACTACCTCATGGAATCGCTGCAGCGAGTTCGCGGGGCCCGGGTAGATGGCTACACAGGGTTCGCCGGTGTCCGCCTCAAAGCCACCCCCACGGCTCGGCGTTCGGGCTGCGCTTGCGAGCAGCGACGAGGGCGATGGTGTAGCGGCCGTCGACATCGTCGAATGTCCACTGCTTGGTGTTGAGGCAGGTGGCGACGCTGATCTGCGCTTGAGCGCTGCCAACACCACCGTGTAGGAGTTGTGGACGTCCTCGAACACCCACCCCTTGTGATTGATGAGGGTCGAGATCGTGACGCGGCGGTACCCCCCCCCCCCCCCACTTCAGTGCCGACGATCTCGCGACGCCAGGCCGTCATACCCGCGTCGGAAACGGCAGTGCGTGGAAGGACTAGCCCGACGTGGCCGCAGAACGAACGCGAAAGGCGCCAGTTTCGCCAAGCAAATGCCTTGTACAGGTCAGGATGCGAGCGACCGATTCCTGGATAAGGACCATTCAGGATGACTGAGCGAACCTGAGCAGTACGAACTATCTCCGCTTCGAAAGCTGCTACAAGCTCCGGCCGAGTGGCTGCGAATCGGTCAATCCGCGCGTTCATTTGGCCCTCAGGGAGCGAACGAATGCCCGGCAGATACCGACCCCACCAGATCTTGCGTTCGACCATCACCTTTTCCCAAGGCGGGTTGCCGATGAGGCAGTCGAAGCCCGGGTGCTCCCGCAGGAACACCTCAGGGAATGCCGCCGGGAAGTGGACGGGCATCAGCCGCGTGATCTCGTCGCGCACCGCTGGGTCGGCGGCCAGCTTGGCCACGACAGTGGGGTCGAAGTTCTCCGGCATATCGCACACTTCGGCGCGGCGCGCTGTAATGACATCGAAGACCGCCCGGGCGCCTGCCACTGCGTCTTGAGCGTCGACGTGCGCAGCTCGTGCTTCGTCTATCTCGTGCTTGGAAGCATCAGATGTGTGAGCCAGCCGTTGTAGCGCATCCTCAGCATTCTCCAGCAGGCCGACGAGTTGGCTTCGAAACAGGCTGGGAACCCCAAGGTCGGTGTCGGGATTGAATGCAGCAACCACCTCATCGAGGTTGCCGACGCCAGTGAGGCTGTCGCCGTGGACGAGGTTGTGGTCGAGGAAGGACAGGGGGAGGCCGGGCACGAAGGTGTGGACCCAGATCGCGAGGCGCGCCAATTCGACCGCAACGCGGTTCTTGTCGACGCCGTAGACGCAGTGTCGAGCGATCTGGCGACGCAGCAGCGAACCGGTCTCGATCTCGATGCCATCGCCTAGGTCGCCGAGCTGGCCCATGGCGACGCCTCGCAGCCGGTTCAGCTCCGCTGTGATCGCCGGAACCGGGTGCAGCGACAGCCACGCCGACAGGCGCGCCTCGATCCGGTCGACCGCCGCCACCAAGAAGTGAGCGGAGCCCATGGCGATGTCAGCACACCGGAAGTCGAAGAATGCCGATGCCACTCCAGCGTCGTCGTTGGCGTCTCGCAGGGCGTCGAGGCGGGCGAGGTGGTCGTCGAGCGCCGGTTCGAGCGCGTGATCCAGCAGGTGCTCTACCGCGAACGGCTTTGTGAAGTATGAACCCGTCGCCTTGCGGGCGCCGGAACGGTTGTGGAAGTACACCTCGCCGGCCTCCACCACCACGTCGTCCTTCGCGCCGGCGGGCACATACTGCAGGTCGCCCTTGACTTTCTTGACGGTCAGGTCGTCAGGGGCAACCGACAGCTTCGATTCCAGCAGGCCCTCGTAGATCGTTCCGAACTCCCGCACTGACAGCGATCGGAAGTCGACGGGACCCAGCCCCTGAGGGCCGTCGTCGACCAGCGCTGCCGCAAGAGCGGGACCGAACTCGGCGTTGGTGAGGCTCAGCCGTGCGATTGCTGCGCCGGTCGGGCTGACCGTCGGATCCTCGGAGAACAGGCCGCCGTTGTAGGTCGGCACGCCCCAGTCTGCGTTTCCCTCGTTCACCGCATCCCACAGGCTGCGCACGTCGTCCCACATGTCGGTGGCGCGCTCGTCGAAATGAGTCCTGCCGTTGTGCTCGTCATCGGCGAGCCGTTGCGCCATGCGCGACAGCGAGTGGTCCGCATAGCGGCCGTTGCTGCGGTAGGGGAGCAGATCCTTGTCCTCGGCGTATGCCACGAACAGCAGCCGGAACAAGATGACCATGACCTGTTCGTAAGCGCTGTCGAGGATGGTTTCGCTGATGCCCTCTGCGGGCGAGTCGTTGCCGAGCCGCGCGGCAACAGCCCGAGCCAGCGCCGGAACTGTCTCGTGATAGATCCGTTCGCGCAGTCGGACGGCGAGATCGGCGGCAAAACGCTCGGAGTCGTCGAGGATCTCATGCAGTGAGCCGCCGCGGGCGATTGCAGCGGCCGAGAACAGCAGCTGCAGGTAGCCGGCCTGCTCGGCTGCGAGGAGTGACAGGTTCAGTTCTACGAACGTTTCCGCCCGTCCCTTGCGCCCCACGCCGACGCCGGGCCGTGCCGAGTAGAGGCGAATCTCCGATGCGCGGGTGAGCACCACCCAGTCGACGTTCTCTCGATCCGCCAGCGCCAGTGCTCTCGAGACAGGCGACATGCCCTCGAAGCGGTCAGACGGCGCTTCGAACGGCTCGCTGTCGTCGCAAAACACGGCGATGGCCTCGCGCCGACCGGCGATCGTCAGCAACGAGGCGTTTGTGGCGAGCGTCGCAATCTCGTAGCCCAATCCCTCGATGAGCCGGCGGCCTCGCTTGTCGAGCAGTGGTGCGGCATCGCCTCTGGCCGATGCCCAGTCGGGGCGCAGCGGGACACCTGCGGTGAGTTCTTGGGTTGCGAGCAGGCCCGAGTTCTGGAGGCCGGGAAACGGCGAGTCCAGCTCCGGCAGGGCGGCCATCAGCAGGCGGGTGGCTGCGTGATGGTTCGGCTCGCTGAGGGCGACGTCGGCTAGACGCTCAGCTTGGGATACCTCCACATCGAGATGGGGCACCGGGTGGTCGCCGGTCGGCCCGCACAGGGCCACGCGCTCGCCGCCCGAATCCTCAGGCGACGGGTAGAACGCGACCAGCAGCACCGGTGCAGCCCGCTTGTTCCGTCGGGCCGCCCATGCGGCTCGCAGATCGGCCACGGTCGGCTTTCGGGTGGCTGTCGCGACCGCTACTTCGAGGCCATTCGGGCCCGGCTGGACAAACAACTGGACGGCCTTAAGGGAGTTCGGAAACCCAGACGGCGCCGTCCACGTCTGGGGCACCCGGTCGATGAGGAACTCCTCCATGAGAGCGCCGAGCGTAGTTCCGCGACAGCGCTCCTGTTTTGCCGTCGCGCTGCTCATGTAATGCCGTGGCACTTTGGGCTTGTCGTGCGTCGCGTGGGCGCCGGCTAGGCCAAGGCGGGAGTGAGTGGAGCGAATCAGCGAAGAGGCAACGAGCGCCGCGGTGATCGGCCGTCGATTCTCGGCTAGCGCTTCAGAAACGTAGCGACATATAAATACATGAAATTTCTAATAACTAAATGTAACAGATTTGCAATTATCTGGATGTCTTCGAATAGGTGTTCTTGTCACATGCCATGGCTATGATGAACGTATGTTCTCGCAGGTGCAGCAGGCGCTCGAATCCCTCAGCGCAGCCCTCGACGGCGTCGCGACGGCGCCGACCGGCGAACTGCGCCGTGCCCTGGGTCTCGCCAAGTCGCTGCGCACCAAGGCCGAGCTGTTGGAGGCTCGAGCCGCCTCGCTGGTTGCACAGCGCGAGCGACACGGCGACGGCGGCGCTGGGCTGTTGAGCCAAGTCGGCGGCCGGTCCCGGTCCGAGGCTGCCCGCAACGTGCGGGTCACGGCGGAACTGGCCGTTCTGCCCGATGCGCAGTCGGCAGTCGCCGACGGCGAGATCAGCTTTGCGAACGCTGCGAAGCTGGCGCAGGCTGCACGCAAGACCAGCCCCGAGGCAGTGCAGGACGATGCCGGCCTGGTGGAGATGGCCAAGGCACTGCCCGCAGATGAGTTCGCGCAGGTGGCCCAGCGCTGGACGATCCAGCACCAGAGCGTGTCGGACCTGGAGGAGCAGCATCGACGGAACCGGCGCAATCGCAGTGTGCGGTTCTGGAACGGCGAAGACGGCACCGTGCAGATGCGCGGTGCGTTCGACGCCGAGATGGGCGCACGCATCCAGAGCCGTCTTCGGGCCACGGCCGAACAGCTCCGGCGCACCGACCGCCGCAAGCTCCGCGACAGCACCCATGCAGCCGAGGGCACCGCTGACCTGGGCGAAAGCGAAGCTGCCGCCGACGAGACGAAGCCTCCTGGCGCGCGGGTGGAAGCTGTTGTTCGGACACGCGATCAGCGCATGGCCGATGCCCTCGACAGGCTGCTCGCAGGCGCCCCATCGGCCGCCGCAGCGTCAACAAGCGGCGGCGCTGGCCCCACAGCTGCCCCGGCGATCGGCCCCGCGACTGGCTCCACCGCTGCGGCTGCCCCTGCCGCTGGCCTCGCCGCTGCAACTGGCCCCACGGCTGGTGCTCGCGTTGCCGCGGAGTCCCCTGAAGGTCCCACGCCGGCACACCGTCCGTCCGCCGCTGCTCACTCTGCGGTGCTGCCTTCTGAGGCAGCGGAAGCGCTGAAGCCGACGTCTTCGGCGGACGATCTGATCAGCCTCGAGCAGCGCCGCACCGTTACCGAGATCGTCGTGCGAGCCGACCTCGACGCACTGCTGGGCAAGCCCGGCGGGATTGCCGAGATCGCCGGCGCCGGTCCCATCCCGCCGAGCACGCTGGATCGGCTCCTCTGCGGCGCCGACCTGTCATTGGTCTTGTGCGGCGCAGACTTCACGCCGCTGTACGAGGCCGTCGCCAGCCGGGCACCGACCGCGGCTCAGCGCCGCGCCCTGATCGCCCGCGACGGCGCATGCATCGGCTGCGGCGAACCCCCCGGCGAGTGCGAGGCGCACCACATCATTCCGTGGAAATCTGGTGGCAAGACGCGCGTCGACAACCTCGTGCTGGTGTGCTGGTCGTGCCACGACCTCATCCACGACCACAATTGGCGGGTGGTGGTCCGCGACGGCCGGTTCCGACTGGCGCCACCCGACCCGGCGCATCCGCACAACCCCGCCCGATCACGCAAACCAGCACACAGATCGTCGACCTATGGCTCGATGCAGTCCGCACTGAGCGGCAGTCACGCTGATGGCCGCGACCATGTGGGCCACGCAGCTGCAGGTTGTGCTGACGATGGCTGTGCCGCAGGCAGCGAAGTTGCTGGCTGCGAGGCTGCTGGTTGCGCTGCGCGGGCGCGAGATGGTGGGGGCGATGGCTTTCCAGCCGGCGATGGCCGGTCACCGCCGGAGCCTGACCAACACGACCTGTTCACCGCCGCATAACGCTGGTGGAGCGGCGGCTGCAACGACCGCGATTGCCCCGATCGCACAGCCGCCGGAGAGATCGGGACGATCTGAACCCGGGCCCTCAGGCTTGGCGGGAGGGGGAAGCCCCGGCTGCTGATGAATCGGTGCTGTCGGAGCGCAGCAGGATGGTGATGACGGGGGTTCCGTAGCGGCGGCTGCGATGCGTTTGCCACGCATGGTTCGAACCGGGCTCGATCTCGCGGTCTGACTCGCACACCAGCACGCCGGCGTTCACGGTGTCGAGGAGATCGCTCCAGCGGTCGAACCGGTAGGGCGGATCGGCGAACGCAAGGTCGACCGGCTCGCTATGGGCAGCAAGAAATCTGCCAGCGTCGGACCGAACCACGGTGGCGCGATCGCTGATGCCGAGCGCTGTCAGGTTCGTCGAGATGGTTCGGCAGGCTGCCGCGTCGGAGTCCACGAACGTGGCATGCGCGGCATCGCGCGAGAGCGCCTCGATGCCGAGCGCGCCGGAGCCGGCGAACAAGTCCAGCACCATCGCGCCGCCAGGCAATTCCAGACCCACGAGCATGTTGAAGATGGCCTCGCGGGCGCGGTCTGATGTCGGCCGAACCGCATCCGCGCCGGCCGTCTCCAAGCGACGACCGCCCAACGCCCCGCCGACAACGCGCACCATGTCACGGTACGCCCGATGACCCGTGATATCGCGTGCTGCCGCACAGAACACATAGCTGCAGGAGCCGCAGCGGCAGCGACCCGTGCGACACTGCGACCATGGACGACATCGCAGTGCCCGCAGAGATCGTCTGCGTCGACTGCGGTGGACGTTGCGGCCTGCTGAGCGTGCCTGAGCCGGACTGGGGTTTCCAGCCCGGCGATGTCGTCGCCTACCGCTGTGCTGACTGCGGCGACCGCTGGGATCTCATCGTCCCCGACACCGAAACCGCAGGCTGATCCCGGGCCACGGCTTCGCCTGCCGGCTCAGCGCGGAGGGTCCCTCGATTCGCGACCGTGGCGCGGTACGGTCGCTCCACTGGACACGGATCGATCTGGAGGAACCGTTTTCGGTGGTCATGGCGATGTATCCAGGCTCGTTCGATCCTGTGCACAACGGGCATCTCGACGTGATATCGGCGGCGTCCCGGCTGTTCGATTCGGTCACGGTGGCGGCCATGCGGAATCCGGCCAAGGCCACGCCCCTGTTCTCCGATGACGAGCGCGTCGCGATGATCGTCGAGTCGACCAGCCATCTCGGCAACGTCTCGGTGGTGCAGTTCGGAGAGTTGGTCGTGGACCTGGCTCGGCGCCTTGGTGCCGATGTCATCGTGAAGGGGCTGCGCAGCCAGAGCGACTTCGAGTCCGAGTTGCGTATGGCGCACATGAATCACTCGGTCACCGGTGTCGAGACCGTCTTCGTCCCGCCACGGACCGAGCATCTCTTCATCGCCTCCAACTACATCCGGGAGATCACCAAGTTCGGCGGCGACTGCTCGCATCTCGTCCCGTCCGCGGTGGCCGCTCGACTGCAGCAGCACATCACCCAGGAGGCGGGCGCATGAGCATGTCCGAGGGGGGCGTCGAGGCGCCGCCGCAGTCGGGGGTTCAGCCCGCGGCGCCTCAGCCGCAATCTCCATTCGGGCAGCCGTCGTTCGAGACGGCGGCGCCCACTGAGGAGACGCCGACGTCACCGCATGCCCGTGGCCCTGCGACGCTCGCCCCGCGCGCTGCGTCAGTGACGGCTGAGCAGTTCGTCCGCGAGGCCATGGAGATCATCGACGCTGCACGTCCGATGCCCTTGTCCACCTCGGTCATGATCAATCGGGACGAGGTGATGACCCTGCTCGAGTCTGCGCTGGCGGCCGTGCCCGACGAGACGCGCCAGGCTCGCTGGCTGCTCCGGGAGCGTGATGAGGTGCTCGCCCAGGCGCGTGTCGACGCCAATCTGGTCATTGATGAGGCACGCAGCCGTGTCGCCCAGATGGTGCAGCGAACCGAGGTCGTGCGCACAGCCGAGCGGCGTGCGCGCCAGCTGCTCGACGATGCCCGAATCCAAACCCGTCGCCGTCGCCACGAAGTCGACGAGTACTGCGAGCGGCAGCTAGCGCAGTTTGCGAGCGCTGTCGACCAGGTGCAGATTGCGGTACAGGCCGCTCGGCGAAAGCTCGGCAAGCGTGCCGCGACGCCGGTGGCACCTGCATCACCGGGCGCTCCGCCTGCGCACCACGGGGGAGACGTCCCGGGTACCGGAGCACCCGGACCGGCCAGCCGTGGCCCCGACACCCGTCCGCCCGATACTCATCCAGTGGTGTTCGACCAGGATCAGATGTGAGCACAAGAGGCTGAACCCTGGGCCCGAGCGGCCCGTGAGCGCAGCGAACAGGAGCGGGAAGCAGGGTGCGAAGCCGTGGCCCGAGCGGCCCGTGAGCGACAGCGAACAAGAGCGGGAAAGAACTGGTGCAACAAGGGAACGCTGACCCCAGCGCGGTGCCTGCGAGCCGCCGTCAGCGGTCCCTGTCTGTTCCCCTGCGGTTGATTTCGGATGGTCAGCTCGCGTGGTCTGCGACCGTGCCAGCGTCAGCGCTGCTCGACCCTGAATCACGAGACGCCCTGTGCATTGCCGATCTCGAAGTGCCGCTCGACAGCTATGTCGACGTGGCATTGGCGCTGGAACTGATCGGCGGCGGCCTCAGCGTTGCCGGCGAGGTCACTGCCGCTTGGACGGGTCCGTGCGCTCGTTGCTGGCTGCCGCTCGACGGGGGGGTGCGGACGACGGTCCGCGAGGTGTTCACCGCCGAACCCCGTGAGGGCGAGCAGTACAGGCTCGGCCCTGAATATGCAGATCTCACTCCGATGGTGCGTGAGGCAGTGCTGCTGGAGCTGCCCATCGAGGCCATCCGGTGCCCGCATCCCGAGCCGTGCCCGAACCTTCCTGCAGAGCTCGCCGAGGCCCGCGAAGAAGCGCCAGAAGGCGGCCCGGCGGAGCTCGCAGATCCGCGCTGGGAAGCGCTGGAGGTGCTGCGAGGCCGCACAGACGAGCCGTCGTGAAGGCCAGTTCGCGTATCGGGTCAGGAGCGCCAATGGATAGGCTGCATGGTCCGCTCGAGGAGTCGATCCGATCGAGGAGCCCGAACGGTGGCAGTCCCCAAGAAGAAGACATCCAAGAGCAAGACGCGTTCGCGTCGCGCTGCGGCGTGGCGTCTGGCCGAGGCGCCACGGAGCCTGTGCCCGCGCTGCGGCGCGGCAAAGCTGCCCCACCGAGTTTGCGGGCAGTGCGGTTGGTACGGCGGTCGCCAAGCCCTCGATATCGCCTGAGCCAGAATCGCGTGAGACCGTTCCGAATGGCGGAGACGGGGCCGGGCTGATGACGCTGCCGGTCGCCGTCGACGCAATGGGCGGCGATGACGCCCCCGCCGCCGTCGTGGAGGGGGCGCTGGAAGCGGTGCGCGAGGGTCTCGATGTCGTCCTTGTGGGCCGCCGCGATGCCATCGCCGCTGCTGGCGGCGAATCGCTCGCCGTCATCGAGGCCTCCGAGGTCATCGAGATGGGCGAGGAGCCGAGCCGCGCAGTGCGGACCAAGAAGGACTCTTCGATCAGCCTCGCTGTGAACGCCGTGCGTGACGGCGAGGCCTCAGCGGTGGTAAGCGCCGGAAACACCGGTGCCGTGGCGGCAGCGGCGCTGCTGAGGCTCAAGCGCTTGCCCGGCGTTGCCCGACCGGCCATAGCGACTGCGTTCCCCGTTCCGGGCGGCCGTACGGCGCGCGTCCTGCTCGACTCGGGCGCGATGGCCGACTGCGACGCCCAATGGCTGCACCAGTTCGCCCGTCTCGGTTCGGCCTACAGCCGCATCCGCTTCGGTGTGGCGGTGCCGAGCGTCGGCTTGCTCTCGATCGGCGAGGAGCCCGAAAAGGGCAACTTGCTCATCAAGGAGACCCACAAGCTGCTAGCAGCCGACGATGAGATCGATTTCTATGGCAACGTCGAAGGCGGCGATCTCCTCGACGGCCCCGTGGATGTCGTGGTCACCGACGGCTTCACCGGCAACGTGCTGCTGAAATCGCTCGAAGGCACGGCGTCGTTCTTCGTGCGTTTGATTCTCGAGCGTCTCGCCGAGGGCGGCGAGGCGGGCGCAGCGGCGCTTCGCCTGCTGGCACCGCTCGCCGACGAAATGAGCGCCGACAATATCGGCGGCGCGATGCTGCTCGGCGTGCGGGGAGTCTGCGTGATCGCGCACGGTTCGTCGAGCCCGAAAGCCATCACGAGCGCCATCAGGGCCGCTCATCGGATGGTTGAGGCCGATTTGCTGGGCGAGCTCGCAGCCGTCAGCCTCCCGTCGCCTCCTGCTGACCACGGGTAGGCTCATCGCCGCCATGCCTGCCGAAACCCATGTGCGCCAGAGTCCTCCCGAGCGTGAGGAGGTCTTTGATCTCATTCGCGACCAGCTCGCTGACATCCTGGAGCTGGAGCCGTCGGCGGTCGCCGAGTCGTCCTCGTTTGTCGACGATCTCGGTGCCGACTCGCTGGCCCTGATCGAGCTGGTCGAGGCGCTGGAAGAGGAGTTGTCGGACCGCACGGTGGGCTTTCGTATCGAAGACGAGGACCTCGAAGACCTCAAGACCGTGCGCGATGCCATCGATTACGTGATGGAGCGCGTCGGCTGACGTGGAGAGTGCTGTCGCTGAACTCGCTGAGCACGACAGCTTCGCGGAGCGGGTCGGCTATCGATTCACCGACGCCGGGCTGCTGACCGAGGCGCTCTCGCACCGGAGCTGGTGCCATGAACGCAACGTCGAACGGCCGACGGGATCGCAGGTGGCCTCCAACGAACGCTTGGAGTTCCTCGGAGACGCCGTGCTCGGTCTCTGTGTCTGCCAGCTCGCTGTGACGCGCTGGCCTGAGCTCGGGCCAGGAGACCTGAGTGCGGTGCGATCCGCAGTAGTGAACGCCAGCGCTCTGGCTGAAGCCGCTCGACGCTGCGAGCTGGGGCCGGCGCTGCTGCTCGGCAAGGGTGAGGCGGCGACCGGCGGCGCCGACAAGGA
Source organism: Candidatus Poriferisodalis sp. (assembly GCF_965204195.1). GTDB lineage: Bacteria > Actinomycetota > Acidimicrobiia > Acidimicrobiales > Poriferisodalaceae > Poriferisodalis. The sequence continues at coordinate 2,755,028 of NZ_OZ241975.1, read as the reverse complement.
GTCGATCCTGGCCGATGGGCTCGAAGCGGTGCTGGGAGCGGTGTTCCTTGACGGCGGCTTCGCTGCTGCTCGCGAAGTCGTCGAGCGGCTGCTCGGCGAGCGTCTTGCCGAAGCGGCGAGCGAGCCGGGCACCCGCGAGGCAAAGAACCGGCTGCAAGAACTCGTGGCCCGGCAACTCGGCACCGAGCCCATCTACGACGTGTCGAGCTCGGGACCTGCGCACCGCCCTCGATTCGTTGCCGCGGCGCGCATTTCCGATGAGGTCTGGGGGCGCGGTGAGGGCTCCACCAAGCGTGCTGCCGAGCGCCGCGCGGCGCAAGCTGCATGCATTCGCTTCAAAGACCTCGACGAGCCATCTGTCGATACGGAGGAGCCCGCTCATGGCTGAACTGCCGGAGATCGAGATCGCCCGGCGCGATCTCGACAAGGAAATCACGGGCCGCCGGGTCAAGACGGTCGATGTCCCGGGTACCAAGAAGGCGCTTCCGGCGATGCGCTCGAAGCAGCAGTTCGCCGACCTGCTCGAGGGCAAGAAGGTCATGTCGGTATCCCGCGACGGCACGCTGCTGCTGTTCGACCTCGGACCGGACGAAGTCATGGTGGCGCATTTCGGCGCGACGGGCTCGCTGCGCCGGGCCACCTCCAGAACGCCCCAGGATCCCGACACCAAGGTGGTGCTGACGTTCACCAAGGGCGGACAGTTGCGCCTGCTCGACTCGGGTGCTGAGGCAACGCTGCGCGTTATTGCGAAGAACCGCTACCACAAGGTGTTCCCGGACCAGGGCGATCTCGGCTTTGATCCAGTTGACATGCCGATGCCCTGGACCGACTTCGCTCTCATGCTGCGCGGCCGTTCTGACACGATCCGTGATCTGCTGCTGGACCAGACCTTCGTCGTGGGGCTCGGACCGATGTACTCCGACGAGGTGCTGCATGCAGCGCGGCTCTCCCATGCACGCGTTGCCAGCGAACTGAACACCCAAGAAGTGCGACGGCTCTACCGCGCCATCGTGGAAACGGTTCACAACTCCATCAAGTACCGGGGCTCGGGCACCAGCGGCCATCTCGACATCTTCGGCAAGTCGGGGGGCTTCGATGCCTACCTCGAGGTCTTCGGGCGGGCTGGCGAGCGATGCCGCAACGGCCGGGGCGACGTCCTCACGACGGTTATCCGAGGTGTGACGCACCACTACTGCGATTATCAGGTGTAGACGCCGACCCTCTCGCTTCGAGCTGCCGTGTTCCTTCGCTCCCTGACACTGTCCGGATTCAAGTCGTTTGCAGACACGGCCACGCTCGCCTTCGAGCCAGGCGTCACTGTGGTGGTGGGCCCGAACGGCAGCGGCAAGTCGAACGTCGTCGACGCCATCGCATGGGTGCTCGGCGCGCAAGGGCCTCGCGCACTGCGTGGTCAGCGGATGGACGACGTCGTCTTCGCGGGCACTGATCGCCGGACAGCCCTGGGCCGAGCACAGGTCACGCTGGTCATCGACAACGAGTCGCGGACGCTGCCCACGCAGACGGCAGAAGTAGCCATCACTCGCACACTGTTCCGCTCGGGCGAATCCGAATATGCACTCAACGGCACGCCCTGCCGGCTGCTCGACCTGCAGGAGTTGCTCAATGACGCCGGCGTCGGCCGCCAGCAGCACATCATCGTGGCCCAAGGCCAGATCGAGCAGGTGCTCGCAGCCCGTCCCGAAGAACGGCGAGCGCTGATCGAGGAAGCGGCCGGCGTGCTGAAGTTCCGTCGCCGCAAGGAGCGGGCCGAGCGGCGGCTGGAGGGCACCGAGGCGAATGTGACCCGCCTAGTGGATCTACAGCGCGAGCTGCGTCGCCAGCTGCGGCCCTTGGAGCGGCAGGCCACCGCTGCCCGTCGGCACCAGGAGCTCAGCGCGGAACTGGCAGAGCTCCAGCTCTACAACGCGGGACGCGAGCTGGCCGCGCATCAAGGGGCGCAGAGCGCGTCAGACGCTCGACGCGTCGAGTTCGCGGCCCGACAAGAAGCGGCAGCGGCATCCATCTCCGATATCGACGGGGCGATCGACGACGCGCAGTCGCAGCTCGCACAACTGACCGCCGAGCCGGCTGATCGGCTGCCGCGGGTGGTGTCGCTGTCGGAGCGGGCGCGCGGCTTGATCGGCCAGACCTACGAGCGAATGCGTTCAGTCGAGCGGGAACGCAATGCCCTGCTCGATTCCGATGTGGTGGTGACGCTGACAGACGAGCACGCACGCGTCTCGGCCGAACTGGCAGAGATCGACGCAGCCCCCGTACAGGACGCGTCTTCGGGGGATCTGCCCGACGAGACCGGCGCGAACGCCGTTGACGCGGGGGAGGCGGCCGGTGCTGCGCAGTCGGGCCCCTCGCCCGGTGGGAGCGGTCCGGGCGGCGACGCGGCGGAGGCTGCCGCTGCGATGGATACTGCCGACGCGGCTTGTGCCGAGGCCGAGGAACGTGCGACCGCCGCTGCCGCAGCGCTGTCACAGGCCGACGAGCATCAGCGGAACGCGGCGGAGGAGCTGCAGCACTGGATCGGACGGTTCGAGGCGCTTGCGTCGGCGGTTGCCGCCGCACGCACCGATTCCGGCATCGCTGCGCTGGACGGCGCGGACGGGGTTGTCGGCGTGCTCGGCGATCTGGTGGCCATCGACGACGGCTGGGAGGCTGCCGCCGAGGCTGCCGCGGACGGCGCCCTGTCGGCTGTAGTCGTGCGCGATGACAGTGCAGCGGCTGCGGCGCTTGCCGCACTCGCCGACGGCGACGCCAGCGGCTCGGTGATCTCGCTCGGCACGCTGCCGGCGGGTCCCGACCCGGCGCGGCGGACCGGCGGATCGGCACCAGACGCTGGGGCGACAGGCGAGTTCGTGCGGCCGCATCTTCGGGTGGCCGCCGACGCTCCGGACTGGTGCCGCAACGAGCTCGAGACGTTGCTGGATGCAATCGTCGGCGCAGCGATCTGCGTTCCAGGTGACTGGTCCAGCGCGTATGACCGTGCGCTGGCCGAGCGCGACGCGGTCTTCGTGACGGCAAACGGCGACCGATTCGGGCCTCGACGTTGGCGGATCGGCAGTACGGGGCCGGCGGCGGCCACCGCGGCGCTCGATCAGGCGCGCGCACAGATCGACGAGCTCACCAACCGCCACCGTCAGGCAGCGGCAGCGTGGAGCTCGGCGCAGCAGACCCACCGAACCGCGCTCGATGCACTCCAGCAGGCACAGCGCACCGCGGAGACGCTGCGACGCCGGGCCGAGGCGGTCGCCGCCCGGCAGGCCGCTCAGGCTCAGGCCACGGAGGATCGTGCCGCGGCGCAGCAGCGGCGCCGGTCGGCGCTCGCGGAGCGACTCCAGGCCATTTCACAACGTCTGGCGGGCCACGAGAGCTCTCATGCGGCAGCGTCCGCTCGGCTGGACAGGGCCGAGGTCATCGTGTCGGGGTTGGATCGTCTTGCGCTGCTGCTCTCGCAGCGTCGTCAGCGCCTCGACGCCGAGGCACGGCACCTGCGTTCTCGCCACGAGGCCCGCACCGAGCTCGTGCGGCAGCTCACGGAGCGACTCGATGCGCTCCGTCACGAACGTGACGCTGCAGCCGCCCGCCTAGAGCAGCTGCGCACCGAGCTAGCGGCCCTCGACGTGGCGGATGCGGAACGGCGTACCAAGCGGGCCGCCCTGATCTCAGCGCTGCGTGCGGATTTTGACGCCGACCCTGCGACGGCGCTTGCTGCATCGCCGCCGCCGCTGCCCGACGGCGTCACCGCGGCGGCACACGAGCGGGCATTGCGCGCGGATCTGAACCGCTTGGGCCCGGTGAACCCGCTGGCGCTGTCGGAGTACGAGGAAGCCTCGGAGCGCTTCGAGTTCGTGGCCACGCAGCTCGCGGATGTGCGCAACAGCCGCCGAGAGCTGCACAAGGTCATCCGTGCCATCGACGCAGAGATCATGGCCACGTTCGCGGACGCATTCGAAGACGTCGCCCGCAATTTTGCCGAGCTGTTCGGCACGCTGTTCCCGGGCGGTACGGGTCGGCTCTCGCTGACCGATCCCGAAGAGCTCCTCACGTGCGGTGTGGAACTTGATGTTCGGCCTGTCGGCAAGCGCATCGGACGCTTGTCGCTGCTGTCAGGCGGCGAGCGCTCGCTGGTGGCGCTGGCCTACCTCTTCGCCGTTTTCCGCAGCCGGCCGTCGCCCTTCTACGTCCTCGACGAAGTCGAAGCAGCGCTCGATGACGTCAACCTGCAGCGCTTCCTGGATCTCGTGGCAGAGTTCCGGCGGGAATCGCAGTTGATCATCGTGAGCCATCAACGTCGCACGATGGAATCGGCTGACGTGTTGTACGGCGTGTCCATGCCGCCCGGAGGCTCGAGCGTGGTCGTATCGGAGCGGCCCTCACAAGCGGCCGCACTCATCGCTGCCGGCGGATTGCCGGGGCCTGAAGAATCTTTGCCGGAACAGCCCGAGCCCGAACACGGCAGGGAGCCCGCGACGGCACCTCGGTAGCCTGCCGACCAGTGAGCACCACGACAGTTCTCATCGTCATCGTCATCTTTGTCGTGGTGACGGTGCTTCTCGGCTCCCTTCCGTTCCTGCATCGCGCAAGGCAGCAGCGCTCGAGACCGGCGTCACCGCTCACGCCTGTCGCCGTCTCCCCGCCTCGGTTGCAGACGACCGATGAGCCGGTCGCGGTGCGGGCCCCGTCCCCAGCCACCTTTGCGTCGGGACTGGCCTCATCGCGCCGCACGCTGCGCGACCGGCTGGCGTCGATCAACCGGCGGCAACCAGACGAATCCACGTGGGAAAGCCTGGAAGAGGCGCTGCTCGGCGCCGATGTCGGAGTGACGACCACGTTGGCCACACTGGAACGCCTGCGCACCACCGCCGCCGACCAGGGCATCGTCGATGCGGATGAACTGGTGCACGCACTGGCCGAGGGGATGCGCACAGCGCTTGATGCGGATCGCACGCTGCACGCAACCGCCCCGGAGCGGGAGGGCACCACGCCCGTATGGCTGTTCGTGGGAGTCAACGGTGTCGGCAAGACCACCACGATCGGCAAAGTGGGCGCCCGGCTCTCGGCGCAGGGACAATCGGTGGTGATGGCGGCCGGCGACACATTCCGCGCGGCAGCGACCGACCAATTGCAAACCTGGGCCGATCGATGCGGGGCGGAACTGATCTCGGGCAGCTCCGGGGCGGATCCCAGCTCGGTTGTGCATGACGCTGTCAGTGCGGCCGCAGCCCGCGGTGCCGACGTGGTGCTCGCCGACACTGCCGGCAGGCTGCAGAACCGCAAGAACCTGATGGATGAGCTCGCCAAGGTCCGCCGGGTCGCCGATCGAGAGCCCGGCGCCGTTGCCGAGACGCTGCTCGTCATCGACGCCACTACCGGCCAGAACGGCCTGAGCCAAGCTCGGGCTTTCGCAGAGGCCACCGATGTCACGGGCGTGGTGCTCACCAAGCTGGACGGCTCGGCCAAGGGCGGCATTGTGTTCGCCATCGAGGCCGAGCTGGGCCTGCCGGTGAAGCTCGTGGGACTCGGCGAGGGCCCTGACGACCTCATCGACTTCGACCCCGACAGCTACATCGACGCGCTGCTCGGCGTCGATGCCGACTAGCAGGGATGGGTGATGTTCGACACGCTGACTGACCGCCTGTCCGGAACCCTGCGGGGCTTGCGGGGTCGCGGACGCATGCGCCCGGCCGACGTCGACGAGGCACTGGCCGAGATCCGCTTGGCGTTGCTCGAAGCCGACGTCAACGTTGCGGTCGTGCGCCGCTTCGTGGAGCGGGTCCGCGAGCGCAGCATCGGCGGCGAGGTCACCGCCAGCCTCACACCAGGCCAGCAGGTCACCAAGATCGTCAACGACGAGCTCACCGACATCTTGGGTGCCCACCCGCTCAACGTGCAGTTCGCGCCCAAGCCGCCCACCGTCGTGCTGCTGGCCGGGCTCCAAGGTTCCGGCAAGACGACCGCCGCGGCCAAATTGGCCCAGTGGTGCAAATCCCAGGGCCGCAACCCGCTGCTGGTCGGAGCCGACCTGCAGCGCCCCGCAGCCGTCGAGCAGTTGAGGACGCTTGCCCGCAGCATCGATGTGGAGGTCTGGAGCGAGCCGGGTGACCCTGTTGACTGCGCGGCTGGGGGACTCGCCCAGGCCCAGCAGGCGGGCCGCGATGTGCTCATCGTGGACACGGCGGGCCGGCTGACGGTCGATGCCGAACTGATGACCGAGGTGGCCCGCATCTCGGACGCCGTCGAGCCCCACTACACCTTCCTTGTCGTCGACTCCATGGTGGGCCAGGACGCTGTGGCGACTGCCGAGGCCTTCCACGCGACGCTCGAAGTGGACGGGATCATTCTGACCAAGCTCGACGGCGACGCTCGCGGCGGCGCGGCCTTGTCGGTTGCCGAGGTCGTCGGCCGCCCGGTGGCCTTCGCGTCAGTCGGCGAGAAGATCGACGACTTCGAGCAGTTCCATCCCGACCGCATGGCGAGCCGGATTCTCGGCATGGGCGACGTGATGACGCTCATCGAGAAGGCAGAGCGCGTCTACGAGGAAGAAGAGGCGGAGGCGGCGGCTCAGCGACTCGTCGAGGGCACATTCACGCTCGACGATTTCGTGGATCAGCTTCGGCAGCTTCGCAAGATGGGCAACCTGCAGAGCATCGTCTCGATGATGCCGGGTGTTGCCGACCAGGTCCGCAATGCCGAGATCGACGACGACCGCATCACCACTGCCGAGGCCATCGTGCTGTCCATGACGCCGGCGGAGCGGGTGTCGCCGGAGATCATCGACGCCTCCCGCCGGGCCCGCATTGCCGCCGGCAGCGGCACGTCGTCAGCGCAGGTCAGCAACCTGCTCAAGCAGTTCACGCAGATGCGCAAGATGATGGGCGGCATGATGGGTCTGGGCTCGAAACGCCGTCCGGCCGGACGCAAGGCTGCCCGCAAGCGTGGAAAGGGCGCCGGCCGTGCTGGCGGCGGCTCGCGTACTGGCGGGGGAGGCAGGGCGACGCCCCGCGGAGCGTCTCGGACGGGCAAGCCGGCAGGCAAGCCGTCCGTCGCCGACATCGACTGGGATGCGCTCGACCTGAAGCTGCCCGGCCGCTGAGCACTCATCGCCTCCCACACGGGCGCCCCTCACAGGGGTTAGCGAGCACTCGCCCGTTAGGATCGTTCGTCGGCGCGGCGGCCCACTCGGCTCGCCGATCCCCCACGAGCCCCATCCGAATTCACCTAACCGGGAGCAACATGGCCGTTCGTCTGCGCCTCAAGCGCACCGGCAAGAAGAAGCAGCCCAGCTATCGCGTCGTCGCGGTCGACAGTCGCAAGCCACGCGACGGCCGCGTGCTGGAGATCATCGGCACCTACGACCCTCGACAGGAGCCCTCTGCGATCTCGATCGCCAACGAGCGTGCTGTCCATTGGCTCAGCCACGGCGCCCAGCCCAGCGACACGGTGTCCAAGCTGCTCACGATTTCGGGCGCGTGGGACGAATTCCGCTCGCTGGGCTCAGCGGCGACTGCAGACGGCAGCGCTGAGGCTGCGGCATCTGCGCCTTCCGAGCCCGCACCGGCACCCACGCCCGATCTGGTGCTCGACACCCCCGAGCCGGGCGCAGACGACTCACCGGAGCTTTCCGCAGGAATGCCTGCCGATGAGCCAGCGCCCGAGCCGGCACCCGATCCGGCGAATGAGGCCCCTGAGCCGAAATCACCCGAACCTGGGGAGGTGCAGTGACCGAAGGCCCCGCTGGCGAAGACACCGAGACCACCACCGCCGAAGAGGTGCTGCTGTATCTCATCGCGCAGCTTGTCGAGCATCCCGACCAGGTGGAAGTGGAGATCGCCGAGTCGGGCTCGAAGCTGAGCTTGACGGCGACGGTGAGCTCGGACGACATCGGCCGGGTCATCGGCAAGCGAGGTCGCGTCGCGAACGCCATTCGAACGCTGGTGCGTGCCGCAGCTCATCGCGATGGCGTCCAGGTCGAAGTCGACTTCCGGGACTGATCCCCGCCATCCAGCGGGCCTGCTGGAGATCGCAACTGTCGGGCGCGCGCACGGTGTGCGCGGCGATGTTGTGATGCACCCCGTCACCAACCGGCTTGAGCGATTCGACGTCGGCTCGAGGCTCATCACCGCTGCCGGGGAGCGAGCGGTGTCTCGTGCCCGGTTCGACGGGAATCGATGGCTCGTCAGCTTCGAGGGCATTGATGATCGTGATGCTGCGGCAGCGTTGACCGGAACGACGGTGTTCGCTGAGCCGTTGGACGATCCCGACGAGCTGTGGGTGCACGAGTTATGCGGAAGCTCGGTCATCGATCAGCACGGCTTCGACGCGGGGGTGATCACGAATGTTGTGGCGAATCCGGCCGCGGACTTGCTCGAGCTCGACACGGGGCACCTCGTGCCGCTGACATTCGTGGTGCGCAGGGAGCCCGGTGCCGTCCACGTGGAGGTGCCCGATGGCCTCTTCGAGCTCGGGTAGCGCCAAACCCACTCCGGCGCAGGGGCCGGATGCAGCACTGCGCATCGACCTCTTCTCCATCTTCCCCGCCGAGATGGATGCCATGTGCGAGCTGAGCATTCTCGGGCGAGCCCGACGCAGCGGCGTGCTCGATATCCGTTGCTGGGACCTGCGGCTGGCGACCACCGACTCCCATCGCACGGTCGACGACGCCCCGTTCGGAGGCGGGCCGGGCATGATCATGATGCCCGAGCCGGTCTTCGCCGCCGTCGAGACGGTGATGCCGCCACGGCCGTTGCTGTTGCTCGACGCCGGAGGCCGGCGTTTCGATCAGGCGATGGCCGCTGAGCTGGCAGCGACCAGGCTGGCAGCGTCAGGCGGCTTCAGCCTGCTGTGCGGCCGTTACGAAGGCGTGGACGAGCGCATTCGCACCGAGCTGGTCGACGGTTCGGCCTCGGTTGGCGATGTTGTGCTGGCTGGCGGCGAGTTTGCCGCCATGGTCGTCGTGGAGGCGGTCGGAAGGCTCGTGCCTGGAGTGTTGGGCAACGAGGCTTCCAGCGAGGACGAGAGTTTCGCAACCGGGCTGCTGGAGCACCCACAGTGGACGCGCCCCGCATCGTTTCGCGGACTCGACGCGCCCGACGTGCTGCGCAGCGGCGACCACGCTCGTGTCGGTCGTTGGCGTCAGGCGATGGCACTGGTCCGCACTGCTGCAGAGCGGCCAGATCTGCTGGCAGCACGGGGCGTGAGCGAGGCGGACCGGGAGCTCCTCGCAGAGTTCGGCCTCGAACTCCCGTTGCGGCAATCCGCAGACTGACCACTAGCCTGCGGTGTTCGTCGTCACGCCGATCACGGGAGTCGGATCGCCATGGGCAGCACCGATCTTGTCGACCAGGCTCGTCTTCGAGACGATCATCCCGACTTCGGCCCCGGTGACACGGTGCGCGTCCACGTGCGCGTCGTCGAGGGCAACCGGCAGCGCACGCAGGTGTTCGAGGGCTACGTGATCGCACGGCACTCGTCGGGCATCAGCGAGACCTTCACGGTTCGCAAGCTCAGCTTCGGCGTGGGGGTCGAGCGGACATTTCCGCTGCACGCTCCCACCATCGCGAAGATCGAGCGGGTAGCGGTCGGCGATGTGCGCCGAGCGAAGCTGTACTACCTGCGCGACCGCGTCGGCAAGGCAGCGCGTATTCCTGAGAAGCGCTTCTAGCGGCACACCATCGGTCGCGGGCCGGACGTGGGCTGCGCGTGACCGCTCGGCGACAAGCGCTCGGCAGGTACGGGGAAGGTCTCGTCGAGCGCTGGTATGCCGAGCGCGGCTACCGCGTGCTGGATCGCAATTGGCGATGCCCGCTCGGGGAGCTGGACCTGGTAGTGACCGACGGAACCCATCTGGTGGTCTGCGAAGTGAAGACACGCTCCAGTGATCGCTTCGGTACGGGCTTTGAGGCGATCACCGCCCGCAAGCAGCAGCAGGTCCGACGACTCGCAGCTCACTACGTGCGCCAGCGGGGCGGCTGGAGCGGTCCGCTTCGCTGTGACGCCGCGTCCGTGATGGGCCGCAAGGTAGAGGTGCTCACCGGCGCCTTCTAGCTGGCGGCGCGGTTCACCCCAGCGGCCGCCGCCGGTCGCGCGCCTGCCAGCAGCCCCAGTGCCAGTGGCGCCGCAGATCGGGAGCGTCGATCGGCACTGCGACCACATGGCCGGTACCGGCCTCGATGGAGCCGCCGCAGCCGCCGCAGACGTACCGCTTGACCGCTTCGAAGGGCTGAACCCGGCGCACCTCGAAACCGCGCACAGGCTCGAGCTGGCGTATCGGCGGCATCAAGCCAGCACCGCCCACAGCACCAGGCCGAGTGCGACCAGCGACGCAATGGCAACGAGCACGAAGTCGAGCCGGGTGGTGTTGTGCTTGCGATACGGGTCGTATCCCACGGGTGCAGTATCGCCCGGCGCGGCTCGACCGCGTGGCGTCAGAAAATGCCGGCCTGCTGCGGACAGTCCCGGTGTACGGTCCTCCCTCGAGCCTGCAGCGATGGCTCGCATGCCGTCATGCAGGCTTAACAGATCAGTCGTCGTCGACGCTGCTGTACCGATCGTTGCCCCCAGCGGGCTTCTTCGTCGAACCCGGACTGCGCCGCCTCGGCGATGCGTCCGATCCGAGCTTCCGGAGGATGCCCATGCTGGCTACTGCAACGACCGCGACACTGGTCGGCGTCGACGGTCACGTCGTCACGGTTGAGGTGCACACCTCGAACGGACTTCCGTCATTCACCATTGTCGGGCTGCCCGATGCCGCCTGTCGCGAGGCGCGCGACCGGGTTCGGGCGGCGGTGCTGTCGTCGGGACTCGACTGGCCCGACAGTCGCGTCACCGTCAACCTGGCACCGTCGGGCCTGCGCAAGGGTGGCGCAGTCCTCGACGTGGCCATGGCAGTGGCCGTGCTCGCTGTCACCGAGCAAGTGCCAGCCGAGTCGCTGCGCGGGAAGGCATTCCTGGGCGAACTCGGCCTCGATGGGGCTGTCAGGGGCACGGCCGGCGTGCTGCCGCTCACCGATGCGCTCCGCGAGCACGCCATCGTCGTTCCGTCTGACGCCTATCACGTTGCGCTCGCAGCAAGTCCGCGAGACGTACACCCGGTTCGCACGTTGGGGGAGCTGGCGTCGGTGCTGGCAGGCCGCGCACCGTGGCCCGATCCACCGCCTGTTCCGCCACATCCGTCCCCCGTGCCGGTGCCCGATCTCAGCGACGTGATCGGGCAACCCTCCGCCCGGCGAGCGGTCGAGGTTGCCGCGGCGGGCGGTCACCACTTGCTGATGCTGGGTCCGCCAGGCGCAGGCAAGACGATGCTGGCCAGGCGGCTGGTGGGCTTGCTGCCCGAGCTCAGCCGGGAGTGCGCGATGGAGGCCACGCGGGTCCAGTCGGCGGCGGGTTTGCCGCTGCCCACCGGCTTGGCCACCCGGCCGCTTCTCCGCAGCCCCCATCACACCGCCACCGTGACCGCGCTGATCGGCGGCGGCACGAATGCGATTCGCCCCGGAGAGATCTCGCTTGCACACCGCGGCGTGCTGTTCCTCGACGAACTCGGCGAGTTCGCGCCCAGCGTGCTCGATGCCATGCGTCAGCCGCTCGAAGAAGGCGTCGTTCGAGTGAGCCGCGCGTTGGGAACGTGTTCGTTTCCGGCTCGCTTCTTGCTCGTGGCGGCCATGAACCCGTGCAGGTGCGGGCAGGCCGGTCGGCCGAACTCGTGCCGCTGTTCGGACCTCGTCCGCCAGCGTTACCTCCGGCGCCTCTCGGGGCCGCTGCTCGACCGCTTCGATCTCCGCATCCAAGTGCGACCGCCCGATCCCGACCAATTGCTCGACGGCATCCGCGGCGAGCCGACTGCCGCGGTGGCCAGCCGGGTGGCAACGGCCCGCGCGCGGGCCGCCTCTCGGGGTGTCGAAGCCAATGTCGAGCTGACCGGCGCGCAGCTCGAGCAGTTCGCGCCGCTCACGCCGGCGGCGCACGCCGTGCTGCGCGAGCGCTTGCGCGGTGGACTGCTCAGCGGCCGCGGACTGCACCGCGTGCGCTGCGTTGCGCTGACGCTGTGCGATCTCGCCGGCGACGAACCGCTCATCGACGCTGAACGTCTCAACGAGGCGCTCACGCTGCGCGCCAGCGTCGGCAGGCTGCATGCGCCTGCCACGGCAGCGTGAGCCGGGTGGAGACGGCCGCGGGGAGGGTCACGCCGTGAGCACCACCAGCCAATCCGGTGCCGGTCGAGCGGAACTCGGTGCGCTGATCGAGCTGTGCTCGTTGCCTCACATGGGCCCGGCGCGACTGCGTGCATTGTTGAGCAGCCGTGACGCCCGTGAGGCCATCGATCAGCTGCGTACCGGGCGGGCTGCGGTGCTGGCGGCGTTGCGATCGTGCCGCGGCGTGGATGAGCAGCTGATCGCGACATGGCGGCGGCAGGCCGCATTGGCCTCCGAGCGTGCGGCGATCAGCGGGCATCCCGTCGGCGCCGACTTGCTCGCCGCGCATACGCGTGAGGGCATCTGGCTGTTGGTGCCGGCTTGCAGCGATGCAGCTGAGATCTGGGAGTCAGACCCTGAGCCGCCTGCACTGCTGTTCGGCCAGGGCGCTGCGATCGAGCCGGAGATCCGGCGCGTCGGCGTTGTGGGCACACGGCGATGCACTGCGTACGGGCGCACAGTGGCACAGCAACTCGGGTCGGGCCTCGCAGCGGCGGGGGTGGCAGTGGTGTCGGGCCTGGCGACTGGTATCGACGGCATCGCTCAGCGAGCGGCGCTCGACACGGGCGGGCCGGTCATCGGCGTCGTAGGCAGCGGGCTCGACCAGGTGTACCCGGCGTCGAATCGCTCGCTGTGGGCCGATGTGGCACGGCGCGGGACACTGCTCAGCGAGTACCCGCTCGGCCGGCGTGCAGCGCACTGGCAGTTCCCGGCGCGCAACCGGATCGTGGCGGCACTGTGCGAGGTGCTGGTTGTGGTCGAGTCCGGGACGACGGGCGGCTCGATGTACACAGTCGACGCCGCAGCCGAGCGGGACCGGCCGGTGATGGCTGTGCCGGGGCCGATCACCAGCGCGGCCTCAGCCGGCGCCAACCGGCTGCTCGCTGACGGGTGCGCGCCGGTCTGCGAGGTGGCCGACGTGCTGTCGGCATTGGACACCGAGTTCCCGGCCCTGGCGGCGCGTGAGCGCAGCGAGACGGAGCGCGATGCGCGGGGCCGCACCGTGGCCCGAGCGGCCGCAGCAGTTGCTGCAGAGGCGCAGCCGGGCGAGCCGCTCGACCGCCAGATCCTCGACGAACTCACCGCCGGGCCTCGCACGCTCGACGAGCTGGCGCTGCAGACCGGTGCCAGTCTCGGTGAGCTGGCATCGGCGCTGGGCCGGTTGCAGCTGTCGGGCTGGGCCAGCGAGACCGGCGGTTGGTGGGAGAAGGCCCGATGAGGGCCCAGTGTCGCTGCGGCGGAGCTTGCGAACCGGTGGGGGCCCCTCGGTACTGTGGTGCTGGTGACGTCACGTCTGGTGACCGGGGCGCCGCCGGCGTGGCGAGTCCCCGAATTCGTGCTGTCACTGACCGCGGCATCGGATTCGACCAAGCGCGCCTACCGCTCCGATCTGTGCCAGTTCGCCGAGTGGGCCGCTCGGGCAGGTCTCGACGCACCAGGCGACGTCGATCGACGCTGGCTGCGCCGGTACATCGCGTTCCTGTCGGTGCGCGGGCTGTCGCGACGCTCGGTGGCCCGCAAAGCGTCCGCATTGAGGCGTTACTTCAGGTGGCTGGCACGCCGAGGCGCCATCGACGTCGATCCGACGCTCGGGCTTGCCGCGCCGGCCGGTTCGGGACGCCTGCCGCGTGTCCTTGCAGCGGGCGAAGTGTCCGAGATGCTCGGCGACGGCACGGTGCCCGACGATCCGACCGAACTGCGCGAACGGCTCGTGCTCGAGCTGCTCTACGGCAGCGGCCTGCGCGTCGCCGAACTCTGCCAGCTCGATCGCGGCGCCTTCCGGACCGGCAGCGCGCACATCGAAGTGATCGGGAAGGGCGCCAAGCACCGCCGGGTGCCGCTCAGCGAGCCGGCCATGGCGCTGCTCGCCGCATGGCGCGATGGCGGCAGCGACGAGTTCGACGTGCAGCGGCTGCGCGAGCCCGCCGGCCGCGACCCTGCAGCACTGCTGGTGAACCTGCGCGGCAACCGGCTCGGCACGCGAGACGTGCAGCGGATCCTGGATCGCCACGCCGCCACGCCGACCCATCCGCATGCCCTGCGACACACCTACGCCACGCATCTGCTGGACGGCGGAGCCGACCTGCGCGTGGTGCAGGAACTGCTCGGCCACGGGCGACTCGCGACCACGCAGATCTACACACGGGTCAGCAGGGAGCGCCTCAGGGAGGTGTACGAGTCGGCACACCCGCGCGCCTGACCATCGCGTTCGTTGCCGCGGGCGCAGCTGTTCTGGCTTTCGCTGGTGGCCCGGCGCGGGCGCAAGCTGTGCCGGCGCAGACCGGGCCGGCGCTCGATTACATCTGGCCTGTGCACGGCACCGTCGTCGACCCCTTCCGGCCGCCGACGCACCGCTACGGGCCCGGCAATCGCGGCCTCGAGTTCGCGACACAGCCCGGCTCGGCGTTCTGGGCCGCTGCCGACGGCATCGTCAGCTTCGCCGGGCAAGTGGGAGGGCGACTGCATGTCACGGTGAGCCATCCTGACGGTCTGCGGGTGTCGTACTCCGGGGTTGCGTCGACCAGCGTCCGCAGAGGCGAACGAGTCCAGCAGCGACAGCAACTCGGCACCACAGGCGACCGGCTGCATGTCGGTGTGCGCAGGGGCGAGACCTACCTCGACCCGGCTCAGATCTTCGGCAGCAGCCGCAGCACGAGTGGACAGTCGTCGCTTGGACGCCCGCATCTCGTCCCCTCATCGCCCTCCGTGTATCGCCTGCAACTGCGCTGGTTACACTCCGGCGTCGGCAATGCGGTGCTCTGAGGCTTACGCCGACGGAGACCTGGCATTCAGGAGGCCAAGTCTCCCGGAAGCCCGAGTCGGCGTCGGCGCGTCTCGTCGAGATCACCGTGCCACCGACCATTCACTGACCAGCCGGGGCGGCCCCACGGTCGCCGCTGTCCAAGCGGCGTCGTCCCCGGTGCAGAGATTCGAACCGTGGGGAGGAGCATTCATGTCCGCTGTTGTGACCATGTCCGACCTGCTCGCCGCCGGCGTGCATTTCGGCCACCAAACCCGCCGCTGGAATCCGAAGATGGAACGGTTCCTGTGGGGCGAGCGCAACGGCATTTACATCATCGACCTCCAGCAGACGCTCCAACTCCTCGAAGACGCCTACGCCTACGTGCGCGACACCGTGGCGCGCGGCGGCACGATCCTGTTCGTCGGCACCAAGCGCCAGGCCCAGTACCCGATCCAGCGCCATGCCAATGCGTGCGGCATGCCGTATGTGAACCAGCGTTGGCTGGGCGGCATGCTGACCAACTTCCGCACAATCCGCGGTCGAGTCACCAAGATGCTTGAGTACGAGCGGATGCAGGCCGCCGGCGACTTCGACAACATGCCGAAGAAGGAAGCCCTGCTGCACACCCGTGAGCTCACCAAGCTGCAGCGCAATCTGAACGGCATCCGGAATATGGACAAGCTGCCGGATGCCGTCTTCGTGCTCGACACGCCGAAGGAGCACATCGCGGTGGCGGAGGCTGTCCGGTTGAAGCTCCCGGTAGTCGCCGTCGCGGACTCGAACTCCGATCCCGATCCGATCACCTACGTCATCCCTGGCAACGACGACGCCATCCGCTCCACCGAATTGCTGTGCCGGGTGGTCGCCGATGCCGCGTTGGAGGGCCGATACATGGCCGAGCGCAGCGGCGTCGCGGTGGCCCCAGCAGGCGAGCGCTCGCCTGAGGAAGAGGCACGCATCGCTGCACAGCAGGCCGAGGCACAGCGGGCTGCAATGGCCGAGGCTGCGGCCCGGGAGGCCCGTATCGCCGCCGATCAGGCCCGCAAGGCCGCCGCGGCGGCCGCCGTTCCTGACATGCGGCCGGCTGAGGCCCCAGCCGCGGCGGTTGATGTCGCTGGTGACCCAGAGCCCGCTGTCGAGGCATCTGCGCCGGACGAGTCCACCAGCGATATGTCTGCGTCTGCCGAGCCTGCGGCCGAAACCGCCGAGGCTGCGGGCGATGCCACCGAGGCTGAAACCCTGGCCCCCCCATCTGCATCGCAAGGAGCCTCCTGACATGGCGGCGTTCACAGCAAAGGACGTACAGGCCCTGCGCCACGCCACCGGCGCCGGGATGATGGATGCAAAGAACGCGCTGACTCGATGCGATGGAGACGCCGACGCCGCGGCCCAGTGGTTGCGCGAGAACGGCATCGCCAAGTCCGCGGCCCGAGCCGATCGTGACAACAGCGACGGCGTCGTTGTGGCGCGAGTGATCGACAGCGGCGACGGCTCCGTCGGCGCCATCGTCGAGTTGCGCTGCGAGACAGACTTCGTCGCCAAGTCTGACGGGTTCCTGTCAATGGCAGACAAGATGCTGACCGATGTGATCGCAAGCGGTGCGTCTGCTGTCGCCGACGCAGCAGCCGTCATCGACGATCTGAAGATCACGCTCAAAGAGAACATCGCGGTCGGCACGGTGGAGCGCTTCGAGGCTCCCGTCGGCTCCTGTATCGACGCCTACGTCCATCAGCAGAACGGCCGTGGCGTCAATGCTGTACTCGTGGAGATCGAAGGTGCCACGCCGGAGCTCGCTCATGACGTGGCGCTGCACATCGCGAGCAGCCGCCCCACCTACATCCGGCGTTCTGATGTGCCAACGGAGGTCCTCGACCGGGAGCGGGCCACCTTCGAGGCAATGAGCCGGAATGAGGGCAAGCCCGAGGCGGCGCTGCCGAAGATCGTCGAGGGCCGCCTGACCGGCTACCTGCGCGAGCACACGCTTATGGAGCAGAAGTTCGTGAAGGACGAGAAGCGAACAATCGCCGATCTCGTCGGATCGGCGAGCGTGACGCGTTTCGCCCAGGTCGAGATCGGCCGCTGAGCATCGCTGTGGCTGCGGCGGTGACCCCGGTGACGCAACCGGAAGATCCGCGAGAGAGCGCAGCCCGTGAGTGGAAGCGGGTGGTGCTGAAGCTGTCGGGCGAGGCGTTGGCCGACGCGGGAGGGAACAACGTCAGCGCCGCTGTGGTGGACGCGCTGGCGTCGGAGATTGCAGACGTCTGGACATCGTTGAAGGTCGATATCGCCGTCGTCGTCGGGGGCGGCAACATCTGGCGCGGCATGGCGGGCTCGATCGGCGGCATGGATCGCGCACAGTCTGACCACATGGGCATGCTCGCCACGGTCATCAATGCGCTTGCGTTGCAAGATGCGCTCGAACGCCGGGACGTGCCCACCCGTGTGATGACCGCCATCGGCATGGCACAGATCGCTGAGCCCTATATCCGGCGCCGGGCCGTGCGCCACTTGGAGAAAGGCCGGGTAGTGATCTTTGCGGCGGGCACCGGCAACCCGTTCTTCACGACTGACACCGCGGCAGCCTTGCGCGCCGCGGAAGTCGACGCCGATGTCGTGCTGAAAGGAACCCATTCCGGTGTCAACGGCGTCTATACGGCCGATCCGCAGACCGATCCAGATGCTCAGCTCCTCAGCGAAGTCACGTTTCTCGAAGTGCTGTCCCGGGAGCTGGCGGTGATGGACTCCGCAGCAATCGCCGTGTGCAAGGACAATGCCACCCCCATCGTGGTGTTCGACCTCATGACGCAGGGCAATTTCCGCCGCGTCGTCGAAGGCGAGGCGCTCGGCACGCTGGTGCGCTGACAGGTGACGGCCACTGCCGCCAGGTCATCGCTACGCTGGTCGGGTGAGCGAATTCGCCGCTGAGATCTGTGCGGACGCTCGCGAACGGATGCGCGGCGCTGTCGAACATGCCCGCGGCAACTTCGCCACCGTCCGGACGGGTCGCGCGACACCAGCGCTGGTCGAGAAGCTGCAAGTCGACTACTACGGCGCAGCCGTCCCGTTGCAGCAGCTCGCGGGATTCTCGGTGCCCGAGGCACGCATGCTGGTCATCCAGCCGTTCGACCGGGGCGCGCTCGACGCCATCTCCAAGGCGGTGATGGAGTCTGACCTCGGCATCAACCCCTCGAGCGACGGCCACATCCTGCGACTGCTCTTTCCTCCCTTGACCGAGGATCGGCGCAAGGATCTGGTACGCGTGGTGAAGCAGATGGCCGAGGACGGGCGCGTCGCGGTGCGCAATCTGCGTCGCAGCGCTCGTCATGATCTCGATACGCTCGAAAAGGAAAAGGAGATCTCCGCCGACCAGAAGCGCAGCTTCGAACAGGAGCTCGACGCCGACACCGCCAAGTTCGTCGGAGACATTGATCGGGCGTTGGATGCCAAGGAGCAGGAACTCCTCGAGGTCTGACCGAGCAGGTGTGAAGGTAGATGTCCGAAAGCAGCGCGCATCCGCCGGCCCACTCCGGTTCTGATCCCAGCGATCCGCCGGGTGCCGACGATCCGCTGGGCTCGACCCGGCCGCTGGTGAACTTCGACGCCGACGACGCTCCAGCGTCGGACGAGCCGGCGGTGCCGCCAGCGGAACCCGAAGCGGCCGCTGCGGAGCCGGAGCGTCGCGGCGGCTCGCGCCTGTTCCCCCAACTTCCCGACGACCCGCGTCTGGCCAGCGAGACTCCGGCGGCCCCCGACCCCGAGGCACCCGCCGCAGAGAATCTTGAACCGCTGTTCGACTCGCCTGACGAGACGACCCCGCCGTCGATCCCGCCTGCTGATGCCTCCCCAACGCTGGCCGACATGCCAGTGGCACCCCCCGCTGCGGCTGCCGCCACATACGCCGACGATCCGGCGCCTGCCGCCGCGGCCCCGACCGCTGCCGAAGTACCGTCGGAGGCTGGTGCCGCGCCATCCGAGACTGATCGCTTCGCTCAATGGGCTCAGCTCGATGCGTCTGCATCACACTGGCGCGAGGGGAACCAGGACTATGAGGAGCGTGGAGTCGTGAGCGACGAAGCCCGGACTGTCTTGCACAATGCCCCATCGGACTCCGGCGGCACCGGTCGCAACCTGCCGGCTGCCATTGCGGTAGGTGCCGTGCTGGCCGCGCTGTTCTTTGGCGCGCTGCGGCTGGGCGAAGCAGCCACCGTGGCGCTCGTTGCGATCGTGCTCGTGCTGGCCGCAGCAGAGTTCTACCGAGCCGCCCGGCCGCTGGGCTACCGCCCGGCGACGCTGGCGGGTCTTGCGGGCGTCGCAGGCTTGACCGTCGCTGTGCACCTGCGTGGTGTCGAGGCCTATCCGATCGTGCTGGCCGTTGCTGCGGTGACCATCCTCTGCTGGTTCCTGTTCGGCGTCGAGCGAGACCATCCCACCGCGAACATGGCCATCACCGCACTCGGTCTGCTGTGGATCGGCGGCTTGGGATCGTTCGCCGCGCTGATGCTGCGCGAGCCGAACGGCGACTCGATGCTGATCGCCGCTGTGATCGGGACGGTGGTGTACGACGTAGGTGGCTATGTCGTGGGTCGAACGACGGGCCAGAGCCGACTCGCAGCGCGCATCAGCCCGAGCAAGACCCACGAGGGTCTCATCGGGGGCATCGTGCTGTCGGTGGTGATCACCACGCTCGTGATGAATCGCTTCCCTGGCGTGTTCCCGTGGACCGGAGGCCTGCTGGACGCCCTGTGGCTGAGCCTCGCTGTCGCACTTGCTGCGCCGCTGGGAGACCTGACGCAGTCGATGGTCAAGCGCGATGTGGCGATCAAGGACATGGGCAGCCTGCTGCCCGGTCACGGCGGTGTCTTCGATCGCTTCGACGCGCTGCTCTTTTCCTTGCCGGCGGCGTACTTCGTCGGCACACTCGTCGTCGGGTAGGTCCATGGGCGCGACGACCGTCGCGGTGCTCGGCTCGACGGGTTCGATCGGCACTCAGACGCTGGAGGTCATGCGCGCCGAGCCGGACCGGTTCCGGGCCGTCGCCCTTGCCGCGAACAGCTCGGTGAGCGAGCTCGCAGCCCAAGCGGCCGAGTTTGCGCCGGCCGCAGTAGCCATCGGCGATGCGGGGCTGGTGCCGGAGCTGCGGGCCGCGCTGCCCGCCGGAATCGAAGTGCTGGCCGGCGCCGATGCCTTCGCCGATCTCGCGGGCACGGCCGACGTTGTCGTGAATGGTGTGGTGGGCTTCGCAGGGCTGGGTGTCACCCTGGCGACGCTTCGGGCCGGGCGTCGTCTGGCGCTGGCGAACAAGGAGAGCCTCATCGCAGCGGGACCGCTGGTGCAGCCCTTGCGGGCAGTGCCCGGCGCCGAGCTCATTCCCGTCGACAGCGAGCACAGCGCTCTGCACCAGTGCCTCGCCGGCCAGCCGGCACCGCCGGAGCGGCTGATTCTCACCGGCAGCGGCGGGCCGTTCCGCGGTCGCACCGCCGCCGAGCTGCGCGAGGTGACCGTGGCAGACGCCTTGGCGCACCCCACGTGGTCGATGGGACCGAAGATCACGGTCGACTCCTCGACCCTCATGAACAAGGGCCTCGAGGTCATCGAAGCGCACGAGCTGTTCGGGGTCGACTACGACCGGATCGAGGTGGTCATCCAGCCGCAATCGGTGGTTCACTCGATGGTGACGTTCGCCGACGGCAGCACCGTCGCGCAGCTCTCGCTGCCGGACATGCGCCTGCCGATCGGCTACGCCCTCGCCTATCCCGAGCGCATCGGGACTCCGTTCGGTGCCGTCGACTGGTCGACGGTCGGTCGCCTCGAATTCGACTTGCCCGACACCGATACCTTCGGTTGCTTGCGCCTGGCGTACGACGCGGGTCGAGCAGGCGGCACCGCACCCGCGTGGCTGAATGGTGCCAACGAGCATGCTGTTGGTGCGTTCCTGTCCGGGCACCTGCGCTGGCACGAGATCGAGCGTGTGATTTCGGTTGCGATGCAGGATCACGATGGAGCCTCAGCCGACAGCGTGGATGCGGTGATCGCTGCGGATCGCGGGGGGCGTCGCTCGGTAGCCGCTGCAGTGACGGGCATCCGCGCATGAGGGGCCATACCGACGAACCGCAGGCGCCGACGTTGGGCTCGGTCGCGCGCACCGTCGGGGGCATGGCAGCGCTTGTGGTGCTTGCGTTGCTGGCTTGGGGTTACCCGTTCGCCGTCGGCGCAGCGGTCGTGCTCGCCGGGGTGCTGTTCATGCACGAGTTCGGCCACTACGTGGCCGCACGTGCTGTGGGCATGAAGGTCACTGATTTCTTCCTGGGCTTCGGCCCGCGGCTGTGGAGCTTCCGCCGCGGCGAAACCACCTACGGTCTGCGCGCCCTGCCGCTCGGGGCCTATGTGCGCGTGATCGGCATGTCGAGCGGCGATGTGGTCGAGCCTGGTGATGAGCACCGCGCCTACCGCGTCAAGAGCTATCCGCGCCGGCTGCTGGTGGTGTGTGCCGGTTCGCTCATGCACTTGGTGATGGCGCTGGTCGCCTACATGGTGTTGCATGCAGCGCTCGGCGCACCCGCCCTCGAGGAGAACCGCTGGCAAGTTGCCGAGGTGATGAGCCAGCGAGACGGCGTGACGCTTCCGGCTGGCACGGCAGGCATCGAAGTGGGCGATCGCATCGTGGCCGTGAACGGTGCCGCCACCGACGACTGGAACGCTTTCGTATCGCAGGTGCAGGCGCGGCCAGGCGAACTGGTGCTGTTGGAGATCGAGCGGGACGGCACCCTCCTCGCCACCGAGACCACGCTGGCGGCAGACCCCGAGACGGGACGGGGCCTGCTGGGCGTTCGTGCCTCTCAGGCGGTTACCTACGAGACGGCCGGACTGCCCACAGCAACGGCCCGTGCGTTCACCGACCTCGGGCGGGCGATGGTCGATTCGGTGCGTGGCATCTGGTCGTTGTTCGTGAACTTCGGCGACGTGATCGACCGCATCGTGTCGCCGCCTGGCGATCCCTCGGCGAACGACGACCTAGGCATGCGGCCGTTGGGGGTCTTCGGCATCGTGGACCTGGCTTCGGACACCTCCTGGGGGTGGTCTGAGCGGGCGCTGATGTTTGCCATGGTCAACGTCTTCCTCGGCGTGTTCAACATGGTTCCGGTGCCGCCGTTCGACGGCGGCCATGTGGCGATAGCTACCTATGAGCGCTGGCGGGAGCGCGGCGGGCGCGACCGGTACCTCAGTGATCCGCGGGCGTTGGCCCCCGTGGTCGCTGTGGTGGTGACTGCGCTCGCCCTGCTGGCGATCGGCTTGCTCTACCTCGACATCGCCAACCCGATCGACCTGTGAAACCTTCGGTGCCATGAGTACCTCTGCCAGCTACGCCCGACGGCACACCCGTCAAGTGCATGTCGGCTCCGTCGCGGTCGGGGGCGGGGCACCCATATCGGTGCAGTCGATGACCACCACCAAGACGTCCGATGTCGACGGCACACTCGCGCAGATCTACGCGCTGGCCGGCGCCGGGGCCGACATCGTGCGCTGCACGGCAAACGACATCGCGGCCGTCGAGGCGCTCGCGCAGATCGTCCCGCGCTCGCCCGTGCCCCTTGTGGCAGACGTTCACTTCCAATACCGGCTCGCGCTCGCCGCGCTCGACGCCGGAGTGGCGTGCTTGCGACTGAATCCGGGCAATATCCGCAAGCCCGATCAGATCCGCGCTGTCGCGACGGAGGCCCGCGATCGCGGCGTGCCGATCCGCATAGGCGTCAATGGCGGCTCCCTCGATCCCGACATCGAGTCGCGCTTCGGCATGACGCCGGCGGCACTGGTCGAGTCGGCCAAGCGGGAGCTCGGCTACTTCGACGAGGTGGGTTTCCACGATGTCAAGATCTCGGTCAAGGCCAGCGATGTGACCTTGATGGTGGAGTCATACCGGCTGCTTGCCGACGAGGTCGATTTCCCGCTGCATCTCGGCGTCACCGAGGCCGGCCCTCCACCCGCCGGCCTGGTCAAGTCGACTGCAGGCATCGCGACCCTGCTGAATGAAGGCATCGGCGACACCATCCGTTACAGCCTCACGGCTGACCCCGTCGAGGAGGCCACCGCCGGCCAGCAGTTGCTCCAGGCGCTGGGTCTGCGTGAGCGTTCGGGTACCGATCTCATTGCCTGCCCGTCGTGCGGCCGTGCCGAGGTGGACGTGATCTCGGTGGCCCAGGAGGCGCAGGCGGCCTTCGGTGACCTCGACCTGCCCGTGCAGGTTGCCGTGATGGGCTGCGTGGTGAACGGGCCGGGCGAGGCACGCAGTGCCGACCTAGGGATCGCCGCGGGCCGATCCCGGGGCCATTTGTTCGTGAAGGGCCAGGTTGTGTCGGTGGTGCCCGAGGACGAGATGGTCTCGGCGCTGGTGAACTGGGCTGAGATCGTGGCGGCCGATGGCGTCGAGGCGGCGCTGTCGCGGGCGGAGGCCGGCGCAGCGGCTGCAGCCGAAGCCGACCGCGCCGCGCTCGTCAGCGAGCAGGGCGACGACGTCAATCAGGCCGCCGAGCGCGTCGCCCTCATCCGTCGCCGCTGAGCCTCCCAACCAAGAGATTGAGCCGCCGCTGCCGTTCAGTCGCATGCGCCGATCGGCATGATCGGGTCACATCGCGGTCGGGAACCATCTGAGCGCCTTGGTAGCGTCGTGTTTACAGGACAGTTTCGGTCGGACCTGGGCTCTGCGCCATGTTCTTGTGGGTCGGGTTCTTGTGGCTCGGCCGCAAGGGCTGGTACCGCAGGCACAGCCCCGAGGGCGGCTGAGGCGACGCGGACAGGGAGGTTGCGATGACTGACACCGCTGCGGCCTCGCGCGCCCCGGTGCACACCTCATCTGCCGTTGACCCTTCGCAGGTCACCGCACTCGCCGAGCCGATTGCCGCCGAGACCGGCTGTGCCCTCTACGACGTGCAGTGGCGAGGCGGCACGCTCGTGGTGCTGGCCACGGCGACGGAGGGCGCCGCCATCGGTGTTGAAGCGCTGAGCAAGCTCAGCCGCAGATTGTCCATCGCACTCGATACCGCCGACCTGATCAACGGCCGCTATGTGCTCGAGGTGTCCAGCCCAGGACTCGAGCGCAGCCTGCGCCGTCCAGAGCACTTTGCGGGTGCGGTCGGCGAGCGGGCAGTCATTCGCACGAGCGCACCGCTGCGCCGGCGCATCGTCGGCGAGATCCTGGAAGCCGACGGATCCGCGGTTTCGATTCGCATCGAGGAGATCTCGGGCGGTGGCGTGGCCGAGCACGCCGACCAGCCAGAGGCCGGGCAAACGCTGTCGGTGCCGTTCGGCGACATCGCCAAGGCCCGCACGACATTCGAATGGGGCTCACCGCCACGCGGCCCCGGAGGAAGGCAGGGACGATGAACAGCCCGGAGATCATGGAAGCGCTCCAAGCACTCGCTGCCGAGAAGGGCATGACCACCGAGGTCTTGCTCGAGGCGGTCGCGAACGGCCTTGAATCGGCCTACAAACGCCGCGAAGGTGCCGCCGAACAGGCCTACGTCATCATCGACGAATCGTTCAACATCACGGTCTACGCCCAAGAAGTCGATGAGCTGGGCAATGTCCTGCGGGAATGGGACGACACGCCGCATGACTTGGGCAGGATCGTGGCCCAGACCGTGCGGCAGGTCCTGAACCAGCGCATCCGCGAAGTCGAGCGCGACATGAAGTACGACGAGTACGCCGGCCGCGAGGGCGACATCGTCACCGGCATCATCCAGCAGAACGACGCCCGTTACACGTTGCTCGACTTGGGGCGTGTC
Source organism: Candidatus Poriferisodalis sp. (assembly GCF_965204195.1). Classification (GTDB taxonomy): domain Bacteria; phylum Actinomycetota; class Acidimicrobiia; order Acidimicrobiales; family Poriferisodalaceae; genus Poriferisodalis. Next base: position 2,730,306 of record NZ_OZ241975.1, on the reverse strand, counting down.
GAGGCGCTGCTTCCCCAGTCGGAGCAAGTTCCCTATGAGCGGCCCGAGCCCAACAGCCGTCTCAAGGCGTACATCGTGGAGGTGCGCAAGACCGCCAAGGGTCCGCAGATCGTCGTGTCGCGCACGCATCCGGGGCTGATCCGCGAGCTGTTCAAGCTGGAGGTCCCCGAGATCTCCGATGGCGTCGTCGAATTGAAGGCGTGTGCGCGCGAGCCCGGCCACCGCACAAAGATCGCCGTCTGGTCGAATGACCCCAACATCGACCCGGTGGGTGCATGCGTCGGCGCCCGCGGCAGCCGGGTACGCCAGGTGGTGAACGAGCTGCGAGGCGAGAAGATCGACATCGTCCCGTTCTCTGACGACCTGCATGACTTTGTGGCGAAGGCGCTGTCCCCGGCTCGGGTCCGGGAAGTTCGCTTCCACTCCGAAGAGGGTGTTGCCGAGGTTGTCGTGCCCGACCACCAGCTGTCGCTGGCGATCGGCCGCGAGGGCCAGAACGCGCGCTTGGCGGCCCGGCTGACCGGCTGGCGCATTGACATCAAGAGCGAGACCCAGATCGCCGAGGAGGAAGCCGGTTACTCAGGGGAGGAGTGGGCCGAGGGGGAGTGGGTCACGAACCCCGACACCGGCGAGCAGACCTGGGTTCCTGCCGACGGCAGCGAAGCGATCACCGCGGGCCAGTGGTCTGAAGCCGTCACCGAGCAGGAGGATGCGGACGGTGCCTCGACCGCCGGCAGCGACGGCGATGCTGCCGCGGAGACCTCCACTGCTGCTCCGGCCGCGGCTGCCGATGGCGGCGCGGACGGTGATGCTGCTGCCGCCGAGATCCCCGCAGAGGCTCGCACCGACGCCGGTACGCTTCCATCGGACTCGACGGCGCCTTGAGGCCGATGGCCCGTCTCATCGCGTCCCCGTTTCATTCCCTGAGCCCCGCCGGGCGCCCCGTCAACTCTCGACAGAACCTCCAAAAGAAAGACCGACCGCTTGCCGAAGAAAGTCCGCGTTCACGAGCTCTCCAAAGAGCTGGGCATGACGCTCACCGAGGTGCTCGACGTATGCGAGTCGTTGGGCATCGGTGTGAAGACGCACTCGTCCAGCATGGAGGATGCTCAGGCTGACCGCGTCCGGCGCAAGGCCGCGCGTGAAGGACTGATTCGTGACGAGCCGCCACCCGAGGCACGCAAGGCTCGTAAAGCGCCGGCGAAGGCTGCCGCTGCGACCGAGCGCGACGACTCGGCGGAGGTGCAGCAGTCACCGCCGGCGACCCGCCCAGCGCGCAAGGCACCGGCTCGCAAAGCCCCGGCTGAGCCGAGGCCGGCTACGCAGGCCGCGCCGGCCTCCGAGGCTGAGCCGCAGGCTCCCGCGGTCGCGCCGGCCGCCGAAGCTGCCCCCCAGACGCCATCTCAACCTGCTGCTGCGGCCGAGTCGGCTCCGCCGAAGCCGCCGAGCGCCTCGCCGGAGATGCCGCCGCCTGGCACCCCACCGCCCCCGAGCACGCCGCCACCGGCGGGTGCCCCGCCGCCGGTGCCGCCGCCACGGCGGCTGGTCACCTCGAGCGGCCAGGAATCCGCGCGGCCGATTCTGCCGCCATCCGGGCGTCCGGCAGCGCGCGCGGAGGAACCGGCAGCGCCTTCGAGGCCAGCGCCGGACGAGGCGGCCGGATCCGCACTGCCGCCGCCTCCTTCCCGTCTGCCGGTGCCGCCGAAGTCTGCCGACGGCCGGCCGATCCCGCCGCCGCCTGCGGCGCCCCGTTCGGGATCCGGAAAGCCGATCCCCCCGCCGCCGGGTCCTCCCCGCACATCAGCACGCAGCGGGGGGCCGTATCGCTCTGGACCTCCCGGTGGGTTCCGACGTCCCGCCGGCGGCGGCGATCGTCCGCACGGAGGTGGGCTAGGCGGCGGGCGCGCCCACGCCGGAGCGCCGCCGCCCCCCGGTGGCCGTCCGGGCGGGCCCCCCGGCGGTGCTCGTCCGGGAGGGCCGCGGGGAGCACCGAGAGGCGGTCCACGAGGCCGACCGCGCCGGCGCCGTCGTCGCCAGCGCGAGGAACTGCAGCCTCAGCAGCTCACCGCCTACACGCCGGTGGATGCGCCGGTTCCCGAGGGCGAGATCGTCGTGGAGCGCGGATCGACAGCTCAAGAAGTGGCCGCCCGGCTGAATCGCTCGGCTGCCGACATCGTGCGATTCCTGCTGCAGCAAGGCGAGATGGTGACGGCCACCCAATCGCTCAGCGATGACATGATCGAGCTCTTCGCTGCCGAACTCGGCGCCGAAGTGCGCATCACCGAGCCTGGCGCGGAGCAGGAAGAGGAGCTGCTGCGAGCGCTCGAAGTCGACCTCGCCGACGACGGCGCTCACATCCGACCCCCGGTGGTCACGGTGATGGGACACGTCGACCACGGCAAGACGCTGCTGCTGGACCGCATTCGCTCCTCGAACGTTGCCGAGGGCGAGGCGGGCGGCATCACGCAGCACATCGGGGCATACCAGACCACGCGGAACGACCACCGGATCACGTTCATCGACACACCCGGCCACGAGGCCTTCACGGCGATGCGAGCCAGGGGAGCGCAGGCCACCGATGTCGTCGTTCTGGTGGTGGCGGCCGATGACGGCGTCATGCCGCAGACGGCCGAGGCCATTGACCATGCGCAGGCGGCCGACGTGCCGATCATCGTGGCCATCAACAAGATGGACCGGCCCGGCGCAGACGCCGATCGGGTGCGAGCCCAGCTGGCCGAACGGGGCTTGGTGCCCGAGTCGTACGGCGGCGAGGTGATCACCGTGCCCATGTCGGCCATGACGGGTGAGGGCATCGACGAACTGCTCGACCAGATCTTGCTCGTCGCCGAGCTCGAAGAGCTCACCGCCCCTGCTTCGGGGCGCGCGGTCGGCATCGTGCTCGAGGCCCATCTCGACCGTGGCCGCGGTCCTGTTGCGACGGTGCTGGTGGAGCGCGGCACGCTGCGCATCGGCGAGCCGATGGTGGCCGGCGCCGCGTGGGGCCGTGTGCGCGCCATGACCGACGATCGCGGCGCTCCGCTCAACGAGGCGGGTCCGTCGATGCCCGTGGAGGTGCTCGGTCTCGGCGAGGTGGCGCGCTCGGGCGACCTGTTCGTGGTGGCGCCCGACGAGAAGACCGCAGGCAAGGTTGCGGAGACCCGCGAGCACTGGCAGCGCCAGGCCAGTTTGGCCGGCACCGCTGGCGGCAGCGGCGGCGGAGCTCGGCTGGAGGACATCTTCAAGCAGGTGCAGGCCGGTGAGGCCGCCACGCTCAACCTGGTGCTCAAGGCCGATGTCCATGGCTCGCTCGAGGCCGTCACCGACAGCCTGCGCAAACTCGAACGCGAAGACGTCAAGCTCTCCTTTGTGAGCCGTGGGGTGGGCGGCATCAACGAGAACGACGTGCAGCTCGCAGCGGCATCGGAAGCCACGATCATCGGCTTCAACGTGCGTCCCGACCGCAATGCGCGCCAGACGGCCGAGACCGAGGACGTCGAAGTCCGGCTCTACGAGATCATCTACGACCTCATCTCCGATGTGCAGAACGCCATGGTCGGCCTGCTCGAGCCGGAATTCGAGGAGATCGTGATGGGCGAGGCGCAGGTGCGCCAGGTCTTCCGCATCTCGGGCGTGGGACCCGTGGCCGGCTGTGTCGTCGAGCATGGAAACGTGCGCAGCGGCGCCAAGGTCAGGTTCCTCCGTGACGGCACGATCATCTGGAAGGGTTCGATCTCCTCGCTGCGGCATTTCCAAGACGACGTCGCTGAGGTGTCCGCGGGCATGGAGTGCGGTATCGGTCTCTCTGACTTCTCTGATCTGAAAGAGGGCGATGTGATCGAGACGTACACCGAGCGCGAGATCGCCCGCGTCGCCTGACGGAGCACCCGCCCGATGGCCCGTCGCTCCCGCCGTCGGCGGCGCACGATGCCGACTGCGCACCGATACGAGCGGACCGATCGGGTTGCCCAGCTCGTGCGCGGCATTGTGGCATCGGAGATGGAACGGCTCGACGAGGCGTTCGAGGGCATCGTGATTGCGGGCGTGGATGTCGATCGTGAGCTGAGCGTCGCCGTCGTGCACTACGACGTGCGCGACGACGATGCTGCAGACAGGGCGGCTGAGGCGTTCGATGAGCACCATCACCGTCTCCAGCGGGCTTTGGGCGCGAGCACCAGCCTGAGACGCACTCCCACGCTTCGTTTCCGCCGCGACCGGGGGGCTATCGCCGCCGAGCGAATCGAAGATCTGCTGGCCGGCCTCTCCGATGAGCAGGACGGGGGGCCCTGAACGGCATGGCGCGACGCCGTCCGGCCACCGTTCATGGCAGCGTCATCGTCGACAAGCCGCACGGGCCCACCTCGCACGACGTGGTGGGCATGCTGCGACGCCGCTTCGGCGAGCGGCGCATCGGCCACGCCGGCACGCTCGACCCGTCCGCAACGGGAGTCCTGGTGGTCGGCATCGGCAATGCGACGCGCCTGCTGCGGTTCGCCACCGCAGGCCGCAAGAGCTACGAGTGCGAGATCGTGTTCGGCGTCGAGACCAGCACGCTCGATGCAGCCGGCGAGACGGTCGCGACTTGGTGCATGGATCTCGAACCGGCTGAGGTTGCCGACGCGGCTGCGGGCTTCGTCGGCTCCATCTCTCAGCTGCCGCCGATGGTGTCCGCCGTCCGTGTCGGCGGTCGCCGTCTGCACGAGATCGCCCGGTCGGGTGATGCTGCGGAACGCGTGCCACGCGAGGTCGAGGTCTACCGATTCGAGGTGGAGCCCACTGGCGACCCGCAGGTGTACCGGGCGTCGGTCGATTGTTCTGCTGGCACCTACGTCCGGACGCTCGGCGCCGACCTGGGGAATGCGCTGGGAGGCGGAGCTCACATTCGAGCGCTCCGGCGAACCCGCAGCGGCGCGTTCTCGCTGTCCGATGCTGAGGCCCCCGAAGAAGCGGTGCTGCGACCGCCCGCCGAACTGGTTCGTGACCTGTCCCAGATCCGCCTCTCCGACGACGACGCCGCCCGCGCCCGCCAAGGCACCCACCTGGCCGCTCATCGCTACGGGGGCTCGGGCCCGTGGGCATTGTTCGATCCCGAGGATCGACTCATAGCAGTGCACGAGCGCGCCGGAGGTCGCTTGCGTGCCACTGTTCTGCCCAAGTAGCGAGCCCGCCGGCTCGGCCTCTGAGTAGCGTTGCGCGCATGGAGGTCATCCGCGACTTGGATTGGTGCCCGGTGCTCGAGCACGGCAGCGTCGTGACCGTGGGGGAGTATGACGGCGTTCACCGCGGGCACCGCACCGTGATCTCGGAGATGCATCGCCTCGCAGCGGAGCGAGGATGCGCGACGGCAGTCGTGACCTTCGACCGTCACCCGGCCACGGTGGTACGGCCGGAATCCGCCCCGCTGCTGCTGTGCGACCTCGATCACAAGCTCGAACTGCTGGCCGAGACCGGCGTCGACTTCACGCTGGTAGTCACCTTCGACGAGGCGCAGGCGGCAGTGCCTGCTGAGCAGTTCGCGCACGAGATACTCGTGAGATGCCTGACCGCACGGGCGATCGTGGTCGGCGCCGACTTCCATTTCGGCAAAGGACGCCGGGGCAATATCGAGACGCTGCGCCAGGTCGGCGCTGAGTACGGCTACGAAGTGGTCGGGCTCCCGTTGGTGAAGCAGATGACCGGCGACGGCGACGTGATCTCGTCCACATCGATCCGCGAAGCGCTTGCCGCGGGGGATGTGGAACGAGCCCATCGGCTGCTGGGGCGGCCGTTCGAAGTGCGTGGCGTCGTCACGCTCGGCGACCGCCGCGGCCGCCAGATCGGCGTGCCCACCGCCAACCTGCCCACCACTCCCGACCTGCAGATTCCTGCCGACGGTGTCTACGCCGCCTGGTACGTGCGCCCCGATGGAGCCCAATACCCGGCGGCTGTCAACATCGGCCGCCGCCCGACGTTCTACGAATTCGCGGAGCGCTCGCTGATCGAGGCGCACCTGATCGGCTTCCGCGGAGATCTCTACGACGAGACCGCCAAGGTCCGCTTCGTGCGCAGGCTGCGGCCCGAGCGCCGCTTCGACGGCATCGACGAGCTGAAGACTCAGCTTCGCCGAGACATCGAAGATGCCGCAAAATGCCTCCACACCTGACTCGCCTCCTCAGCGGGCGCACCACAGTTCTGCTGGTAGCCTGAACGGCTGACAAGAGACAGAAGACCACGGCCGGGTTGTCCGGTCGGCTCGTCGCAGCAGGCCTCCCTTCGGCCCTGCGACGGCAACACAGAGGGAATACAGCAACGGCATGAGTGCCAAGAGATCAAGTCCAGCGGCTTCGGTGATCGACGAACATCGCCATTCCGAGGCCGACACCGGATCGCCAGAGGTGCAGGTCGCTCAGTTGAGCGCGCGCATTGACCACCTCACCGAACACCTCCAGACCCACCACAAGGATCACCACAGCCGCCGAGGGCTGTTGAAGCTCGTCGGACGACGGCGCAGGTTGCTCGACTACCTGAACGCCAACGACGTCGAGCGGTACCGAGCTTTGATCGCAAAGCTCGGCCTCCGGCGCTGACCACCGATCCCCACCCCACAACAGGAGCAGACATGGCTGAAGCCATTTCGGTCACCGGTCCCATCGCGGGCACCGACAAGACCATCACCTTCGAGACCGGCGTGCTTGCCGGGCTCGCGAACGGGGCGGTCACGTCCCGCATCGGCGACACGCAGGTGCTCGTCACCGCAACCGCGTCGAGCCGCCCACGCGACGGCGCATCGTTCTTCCCGCTCACCGTCGACATCGAGGAGCGCATGTACGCCGTGGGCCGGATTCCCGGCTCGTTCTTCCGGCGGGAGGGGCGTGCGTCCGACGATGCGATCCTCACCTGCCGGCTCATCGACCGCCCGCTGCGGCCGAACTTTCCGAGCGACTACCGCCACGACACCCACATCGTGGGCACGATCCTCGGCGCCGACCACGTCAACCCGTACGACTTGGTGGCGCTGAACGGGGCGTCGGCCGCCCTGTGGCTGAGCGGCATCCCGTTCGACTGCCCGATCGCCGGTGTGCGCATCGCCTGGTCCACCGACGGCGAGTGGATTCCCTTCGCCACCCACGAAGAGTCCGAGGCCGCCACGTTCGAGATGGTCGTGGCCGGTCGCCAGCTCGACAGCGGCGACATTGCCGTGATGATGGTGGAGGCCGGCGGCACCGAGAAGGCCTTCGAGTACTACGCCGAGGGCGCGCCGAAGGTCACCGAGGACGTGCTCGCCAGCGGTCTCGAGGCCTCCAAGCAGTGGATCGACGACATCATCGAGATGCAGAAGTCGCTGCGCCGGCTGGTCGAAGAGCAATCCGGGCCGATCTCGGTGATGGAGTACACGTCCAGCAAGGACTACTCCGACGAGGTGCTCGATCGCGTCCGCGAGGTCGCCACCGACCGCATGCGTGAGGTGATGGCCATCGCCGACAAGGCTGACCGCGAGGCGGCACAGTCTGAGACCAGCGGCGCCGTGGTCGACGAGGTCGCCGCAGAGTTCGCCGATCTCGACGGCGCCCCCGATCAGATCCGTGAGGCCGTCAGGTCGCTGTCGAAAGAGATCGTGCGCGAGCGCATCGTGGCCGACGGCTTCCGTATTGATGGACGCGCCACAGATGAGGTCCGGCCGCTCTCGTCGGTCGCGGGCTACCTCGGCCGCACCGCTCACGGATCGGGCCTGTTCCAGCGCGGCGAGACCCAGGTGCTGAATGTCACCACCTTGGCGATGTCCCGGATGGAGCAGATCGTCGACACCCTGAATCCTCAGGACCGGCGCCGGTTCATGCACCACTACAACTTTCCGCCGTTCTCCACCGGCGAGGCCGGCTTCATGCGTGGCCCCAAGCGGCGCGAGATCGGCCACGGGGCACTTGCCGAGCGAGCGATCTTCCCGGTCATCCCGTCCAAGGAAGACTTCCCCTACGCGATCCGGCTGGTGTCCGACGTGCTCACCTCCAACGGATCCACCTCGATGGGGTCGGTGTGCGCATCATCGCTGTCGCTGATGGATGCCGGTGTGCCGATCGTGGACCACGTCGCCGGTGTGGCGATGGGCCTGGTGTATGCCGACGGCAAGTACGTGACGCTCACTGACATCCTGGGTGCCGAAGACGCCTTCGGCGACATGGACTTCAAGGTCGCCGGCACCGAAGACGCCATCACGGCGCTCCAGCTCGACACCAAGATCGACGGCATTCCCGCCGAGGTGCTTGCCCAAGCGCTGCAGCAAGCCCGGCAGGCTCGCCTGCAGATCCTCGACGTCATGCGGGCTGCGATTGCCGAGCCGAGGCCCGACGTGGGCGAGACGGCGCCGAAGATCACCAGCTTCGAGATCCCGATCGACAAGATCGCCGAGGTCATCGGACCGCGGGGCAAGGTCATCAACTCCATCCAGGAGGAGACCGGCGCCGACATCAATGTCGACGACGACGGCACCGTGGGCACGGTCAGCATCGGCGCCACCGACCGCGAGGTCGTGGACGAGGCCGAGCGGCAGATCCGGCTGATCGTCAACCCGCCGACGCCCGACGTGGGTGCCACCTACGAGGGCCGCGTGGTCAACATCACCAAGTTCGGTGCCTTCGTGAACGTGCTGCCTGGCACCGACGGATTGCTGCACATCTCCAAGCTGGGTGGCCGCCGGCGGCTGAACTCGGTCGAGGAAGTGCTCGAGCTTGGCGATGTGGTGAGCGTGATCGTCGAGGAGATCGACCCCAACGGCAAGATCAGCCTCTCGCCTGCCGATCCGACGCAGGTCGGGGGCTCCGAGGGCGACGCCGACGGAGCAGACGACGACCGGCCGCAGCGTGATCGTGGTCGGGGCCGTGACGGTGGTCGAGGCCGCGACCGCGACCGGGACAGCAGCGGCAACGGCACACGCCGATCCCGCACGCCGGTGGCCGCCGCGGTGCCGGCGGGCGATGGTGCCGATGCACCGGCTGCCGCCACCGATGGCGATGATGAGGGCGGCGCCGCATCGGCACCGAGCGGTACTGCCCGTGAGGACGTCTCGTTCGGCGAGCACTTCGAGCAGATCGCCAAGGACGTCTACGGCGACCTCGGGCCCGAGCTCGAGCAGTCCGGACGGGGTTCAGGCCGCCGTCGCGGACGCCGCTAAGGGGCTCCGCTCGCCGGAGGGGCCGTGCGGCCGTCCGGCACACAACGAGGCGTTCTGACGCGCCACTAGCGTGACCGTCGTGAGAGTGCTGGTGTTCGGCGCGGGCGGGCGTATGGGCGCAACCGTCTGCGAGGCGGTTGCCGACGACGACGACCTGCAATTGGCGGCTGGTGTGGATCCGGGCGCAGGCGGTGAGCGAGACGTCACCGACAGCATCGACATTGTCACGTCGGTCGCGGACATCGACCCGGCTGCCGTCGATGTGGCTGTCGACTTCACGGTTGCCGCTGCAGCCCGCGAGAACTTGGCATGGTGCGCGGAGAACGGTGTGCACGCCGTCGTCGGCACCAGCGGTCTCGATCCCGACGACTACGAGCGATGCCGGGCAGCGTTCACCGCCAGCAACTGCCTCATCGCCCCGAACTTCGCCATCGGGGCGGTGCTCATGATGCGCTTCGCCGAGCTTGCCGCTCCGTTCTTCCCGACAGCCGAGGTCATCGAGCTCCATCACGACAACAAGGTGGACGCCCCCTCCGGCACTGCCATGCAGACCGTGCGTGCGATGGCAGCGGCATCCGATGACTGGGGGCCCGATCCCACCCGCGACGAGGTGGTGCCGGGCGCCCGCGGCGGCAAGGGCCCCGGCGGCATTCCGGTTCACTCCGTGCGGCTGCGGGGGCTGGTGGCGCACCAGCAGGTGCTGCTGGGCACGGCCGGGGAGACGCTCACCATCCGCCACGACAGCCTGGACCGGGTGTCGTTCATGCCGGGCGTGCTGCTCGCCTGCAAGTCCATCGGTGAGTACCCCGGCGTCACGATCGGCCTCGATACGTACCTGCAGCTCTAGTTCGTGCGGGGCCAATGGTGACCGGGGCCGCGCAACCTCGACCGCTCTGGGAGTTCGCCCACGAGCGGGGAATGAGCCGCCGCAGGTTCCTCTGGCTGCTGTCGGCCGGCGGGGCTTCTGCGGCACTGGCCGCATGCACCGGCACCCGGGTTGCGGTTGAGACTTCGGCGTCGACAGCCCCGGCGGTCGGGACGGCGCCGTGGTTCAAGGATCCGGCCCCGTTCATTGTGCGCGGCACTGCGGGCCTCGAAGCCCGTCTTGAGAACATGGACGGACTGATCACGCCGGAACGGTTCTTCTTCGTGCGGAACAACTCCGTCAGCCTCGATATCGCAGTCGACGACTGGTCACTGAGCATCACCGGTGACGCCGTACCTGCTGCGGTCGAGATGTCCCATGACGACCTGCTCGGCATGGAGAGCCGAACGCTGGAGGCGTATCTCGAATGCGCCGGGAACCACCGTGCCATGTTCGACCTGGTCAATGGCCAGGCAGCCGAGGGCACGCAATGGGGAACAGGTGCCGTCGGCAATGCCACGTGGACCGGTGTGCCGCTCGCAGACGTGCTGAGCGCGGCGGGCACCAGCGACGCCGCCGCCAGCGTGATGCTCATCGGCATGGACATCGACTCGCCCGAGGCGGGCTTCCGCCGTGTGATCCCGGTGGCCAAGGCGATGGACCCCGACACGCTGCTGGTACACGGCATGAACGGCGCCACGCTGCCGCGCGACCACGGCTACCCGCTCCGGGCGCTCGTCCCGGGCTGGGTCGGCAGCACGAGCATCAAGTGGCTCAGCCGCATCGTGGTCTCGGCGGATCAGCAGTGGGCGCGCAACAACACGTCCTCGTACGTCCTGATCGGCGACGCCTACCCGCCCGAGGGGCAAGCCGAAGGCGTCGTGACGACCGCCCAAACCATCAAGAGTGCGCTCGCGCTGCCATGGCCGGCCCAGCTCGATACCGGTGAGCGCCGCATCGGCGGCTACGCCCATTCGCCGGCAGGCAGGATCGCCGCGGTGGAATGGAGCGACGATTCCGGCCAGTCGTGGCACGAAGCACAGCTCGTAGGCCCGCAGGCGCGCCTCGGCTGGGTCCGATTCGAGTTCACCTGGGATGCGCCCGCAGGTCGCCACACCGTGATGACCCGAGCCACCGATACCGCCGGCAACACCCAGCCCGAAAAGGTCCCCTTCAACCGCAAGGGCTACCTCTTCAACCAACCAGTGCCCCACCCCATCAACGTCGTCTGACCCCGGAGGCCTCTTGGCTAGTTGGTGGCAGATGCCGGAGACGTCGGCTCGTCTGACTCGGTGCCAACCAAGAGGTGGACCGGTTCTGCGTCGGGAAACGTTGCGATCAAGTGGAGATCGCCGCCTGTAGCCCGGACGAATGAGCGCAGCGTCGAAAGCAGCATGTTGCTCCGGTGTTCCAGCCGTGAGACCTCGGATTGGTCCATTTGCAGCTGCTCGGCGATGTGCTGCTGGGTCAGCGTGCGGGCCTTCCGCACCTGCGCCAGCGTGGCCTGATGCTGCTCAATCTGCCCTCGTATTGCTTCATAGTGCGCTCGGGCCTCCGGATGGGAACGGATACGTTCGAACACCGGTCCCATCGAGAGATCCCGTTCCCATGCATCCGGCTGTACGTCATCAACACTTGCCGTGTCTACAGGAACCTGTTCAAGTCGTTCGCTGTCGTTCATTGTGTCCTTTCTTGCTCCTTTGCTGATGAAGACGCGTTGCGCGCAATCGGCGCCTAGTGGCCTCCTCTCCTGACAATTGGGGTAGAGCCGGGATTCCGACTGCACCATTGATCGAGTCGTTGCTGCGCACGCTCGACGTTCGCCGGGTACCAGCGATTGCCGAGCGCCGTCTTGTCACCGCCTACCAGCGCGACCGCGATGGTTTGCCCCTGCTCGCTACGAGCGAATCCGACGAGAATCCGAATCACCGGTGGTCCGACGGCGTAGGGCGTGGTCCCCGTCGGCGGTGTTCGTCTCAAAGCTCGAATGTCGTACCGTGCCGAGACCACCTCGTGGCACTCCGGATCGCCGAGGTTCCTGCCGTGCCTCTCCAGCGCTCCCAGCAACGCAGTGATCTCTGCCGCGACCTCCCACCAATCTGTGCCTCCCGCGAGGGAGCCGTCGGTCAAGCTTGTGAGCCAGGCCTCAAAGAGCGGGTGGAGGACGACCTCCATGTAATGCACTATAGCACATATGCGTTCAAACACATATTGCCGACGGGCGGAGGAACTGTTTGCGCAGGATCCGCGTGGAGCGCGAGTGGCGAGCGGGGGATCAGGTGAGCGTGATCACAGTGGCGTAGGAGTCGGGCGCGCACTTCGCTGAGCGTGGTCTGTGTCGGCTGGTGCCGGAGTATGTGGTTTGGGGGCGAGCGGTGCTGGGTGGCTAGGTTGGGGGGTGCCCTCGTTGCCCGGCTCAGCGGCGACCGATTCTGAACCATCTGTGCGCTCTCCAGCGCCGTGACGCTCAGCGAGGGCCGATGTCCGCACCGAGCTCAGCGCGGAGATTGGCGTTCTGCGGGATGAGTTGCACTCTGAGATCGGCGCTTTGCGAGAGGAACTCCGCTCTGAGCTGCACTCCGAGATCGGAAGTCTGCGTTCTGAGTTGCATTCTGAGATCGGCAGCCTCCGCGCAGAGATGCGGGCGGAGTTCCGTGAGGTGCATGTGATTCTTCGCGACCACACAGATCGGCTGGCCCGCTTGGAGACCGCGGCCGGCCTGCCGCGACCCGATCCAGCCGACTAGGGAGGGCTTCAGGCGGCGACTGCTGTCCAGCGAGCCCAGCCGCGGTCGGCAGTCGTGTGGACATGTCGTGTTGTGTGTGACATATGAATTGTCTTGACGCTGATGTGTATGTGTTCTCGGGTTCTTGACTACTGTTTGGGGGCATGAGTTCTCACCCGTCTTCTGACCCCCCCCCCCCCGGGACTTAGCACCCCTGAGCGCCGGCCGCGAGGGCCCGGCGTGAGGAGGGGCCCGGTTCGGCGCCGCGGCAGGCGATCGCTTGCGGCGGCGTTCGTCGCGTTGGTGCTCGGCGCGGTGCTGGCGGGGGTGCCGTCGCCGGCGGCGGCTGACACCTCCGATGAAGCGGCGCTTCCCGGTCTGGTGACGAACCTGCGGGTGTCGGGCACACCGGACAGCGTGACCGTCAGTTGGGCGGCGCCCCAGAGCGGAGGCGCCCCCACGAGTTACAAGGTGCATCTCAAGTCGACAGACGGAAGCAGGGGCAAGACAAAGACCCCCAGGGCGAAGAAGACCAGCGTGACGTTCTCGAACCTGTCGCCCGGCAGCACGTACCGGGTCTGGGTGCGCGCGGTGAACGACGCGGGCCAGGGCTTGCGGCGCTACGCCAGGATCACCCTTCCGGCGCCGCGCTTCGATCAGGATTCGCTTCGTGCGCTCTACATGAGCACGTACTGGACGCACCAAATCGAGTACACCATCGGTCAGCCGCAGCCGCTCAGCGTCACCCTGCCGGCCGCCACCGGCGGCACCGGCGACTTGACCTACAGCGTCAAGAGGCGCAAGGGCGTCGACTGGCAGGGCGCGGGGTTCAGCTTCGATCCCGCGACCCGCGTGCTGTCCAGCAACACCGGGACCGGGGCGCCGTCTGCACCGCAGTGGCTGTCGATCTGGTACACGGTCAGCGACGAGTCCGGGACCACGGTGCGGTTCCCCACCAGTATCAAGGTGAACGCCGCACCGGCCCTTGAGGCGGTGGCGGATCAGGACCTCACCGTCAAGGTGCCGGTGTCCATCTCGCTGCCGAGGGCCAGCGGCGGCTCGCTTGCGCTCGGCCTTGCGCCGACGGGGATGCAGTACAGCCTCTCCGGCACCGTCGCTGGCCTCACCCTCGACAAGGAGCAGTTCACGCTGTCGGGGACGCCGACAACGCTGGGTTCCACGACGCTGACCTGGACGGCCACCGACCTCAACGGGGCCACCGCCAGCGTGACCTTCGACGTCGACGTCTCCGCCAGCACCGCGCCGACCGCAGCGCCCACATCGTTCGCTTACGCGCAGTACAACGTCGCCACGACCGTGATACTGCGCTGGGACAACGTGCAGGATGCCACGGGCTATGTGGTCCAGGTCAAGGCTTCTGCTGGCGCCTTCCCGAGCACTGTCGCCGATTCTGTCCCCTACAGCTACGTCAACATCGTGCATCGAGGCCCGCCGCAGCAGAGCATCCCGCATGCGTTTCTCTACGGCCTGCCCGCAGGCGACTACGTGGCGCGCATAGCAGCAGTCAACGACGGCGACGCAGGCCCGTGGTCCGATGAGTTCTCCTTCACCATGCAGAACACCCTGCCGCCGTTCAGCTGGACCCAGGTGGGCTAGGCGCGCTCAGTCGAGAGGGATCACGGTGGCGGAGATGGCGGGGCGGCGGCGGGTGCGGTTGCCGACGAAGCGTCCGGCCGAATGCGGCGGCGCGGTCGGTGCGCCGGCGTGCGTGCAGGCTTAGCCGGCTTCGATGGATTTGAGGGCCTCGACGACTGCTGTCCAGCGGGTCCAGCCGCGGTCGGCGAAGGTCTGCGCTTCCGCGGCTCCCATCGCGGTCAGCGTGGCGTCTGCGACGGTCTGGCCGAGCGCGACCAGCACGCGGTCCCACCGGTCGGTGTGAGCCTTGTTGTGCGCGCAGCACGGGTCGTCGCGCCACCCGCGCACCTGGGCCGCCAACGCCGCGTGCTGACTGCTGGGACGGGTCACGCTCTCGGCGCCGCTCTCGGTCGCACCGCCGGACTCGCCCGGGCCCTGCCCGGGCCCCTCACCGGGCGCGTCGTCGGGCTCGGACGGGTCCTGGCCGCCCACGGGCGGCGCGTTCTGGTCGGGGACCGACGCACCCCCTGACTCGGGGACGCTGTTGGCGGGCTGTGTCGACGCGGTCACCTCGACTCGCAGATGCTTGCGCGAGTCCACGCCCAGGCCCCGGAAATTGGCGCCGTCGTCGTAGTCGAGGTCGAGGCTGTAGGCGAGGTGCTGGACGATGTAGCGCAGGCCGTCCGCGGCGGCCGGGGCGGACACGGTGACGGTCTGCGCGATGTGCCAGTTCGAGGTGGTGAAGGTCAGCTTGGCCGGCGAGAACGAGATGTCGCTGGAGCGCTCGGTGCGCTGGTAGGGCACGATGCTGACCGTGTCGCTGGGCGCGCTGGCCAGCCGCACCGTGTAATCCGCCGACGACCCCGCCGACACCGCCAAGCGGCGCACCTGCCGCGACCCGGTCGCGGCGCCGCCGAACACCACGCCCCGACGCGCATCAGCGCTGGCCGGGATCGCATACGACGTGTCCAGGAAGCTGACCTCCATGACGGCGTTGGCCCCGATCGTGTACGGCTCGCCGGCGGCCTTGACCAGCCGGAACTGCGCAGACTCGATGCCCTCGGTCTTGCCGTCGTCGGTCCCATAGATCCGCAGCGCCACATTCGACCGCCCCGCAGGGATCGCCACCACATTGGTGCCCGAGGAGGGCCACAAGAAATCGTCCAGCGTCGCATCGCTGGAGCCCGCAACGTACTCCACCATCACATGGGAGCGATGCGCCAGCGGCGGCGACACGTTGATGTACACCTCTACGTACCCGGGATCAGGCTCAATCGAGTCGTGGGTACCGAGGGTGATGTTCTCGGGACCCACCTCGGTATGGCCCACCCAGCTCAGCACCGAGGCGGCCTGCTGGGCGTGCGCCGGCGCCGCCAGCGGCACCAACACCGCCGCCGCCAGCGCACCGGCTGTCAGCGCAGCGCGCCACCGCCGCCGACGACGGCCGGCACCGAGCCGCTGCGGCTCAGAACTGCGGGGGGGGGGGGGGTCCGAAGCTGCGTCTGCATCACTGTAGTTCTCCTGCCAGCTCGACATGTCCTCGAATGCGCCCGACACACAGGCGCACACAGCAATCCTCGAATGCACGCACCGGCAACACAGATACCACTGGGTGCACGTGCAGCGCCACACGCTACACCCCCAAACCCGCCACCCACGCCTTCGCGCCCCCTGCAAGACGCCCTCATCGTTGAGCGACGTCAAGCCGTCATCCCCGTGCCGCCACGGCCGAGCGGGCTGTGACTCTGTGGTGCAGGTCGATCGCCGCGCCGGAGTCGTCGTCCCGGCTCGTCGCATTGCGGCTTCGCGTTCGGCACATCGGCGCAGGGCGCGGTGCCCGTCGGCGGTGTCCGTCTCGGGGTTCGAGTGTGGCGGCGTGGTCGCTGCGCCGGCGTGCGCGCAGGTTTAGCCGGCCTCGATGGCCTTGAGAGCGGCGGCGACGTCGGTCCAGCGGGTCCAGCCGCGGTCGACGAAGGCTTGGGCCTCGGCGGCGGTCATCGGTGTCAGCGTGGCGTCGGCGACGGTCTCGCCGAGCGCGAGCAGGGCGCGGTCCCAGCGGGCCACGTGGGCCGCCTGCCAGCTCCAACGCGGATCGTCGCGCCAGCCGTGGATCTGGGCGATCAGCGCCGCGCGCTGGCTGGCGGACTCGAGCTCCTCCAGAGCGGCGGCGACGTCGGTCCAGCGGGTCCAGCCGCGGTTCACGAACGCCTGGGCCTCGGCAGCGGTCATGGCAGTGAGCGTGGTGTCGGCGACGGTCTCGCCGAGGGCCACCAGCACACGGTCCCACCGGTCGGTGTGGCCTTTGCTGTGCGCGCAGCACGGATCGTCGCGCCATTGGCGCACCTGGGCCACCAGCGCTGCGTGCTGACCGGCGGGACGGGTCACGCTCTCGGTGGCACTCTCGGTCGCACCGCCGGGCTCGGACTGCTGAGACCCGGGCCCCTCGGACTCGTCGGGCGCGCCGTCGGACTCGGACGGGCCCTGCCAGGGCCACTCGGGTTCGTCGCTCTCGCCGGGCGCGTCGTCGGACTCGGACGGACCCTGTCCGCCGACCACCGGCGGAACCCGATCAGAACCGGGCGCGCCGCCCTCTGCGGCGCGCTCGGGCGCACCGGCGGACTCGGTGCTGCTGCACTCGCTCCGTCTGGGGAACTCATGGCACTCAAGCTCGTCGCCCCAGATCGTCACCGTCGCGGTGTTGTAGTCGCCTACCGAGTCGTTGTTGTTGAACGGCGCCCAGCCCGCGGTGGTGGTGCTGAACGTGAGAGTGAACGTCTCGGTCTCCTCTTTGGCCCCGGTGTCCTGCTTGATCGGGATCGACAGGCTCGCCCTGCGCTGGCCCGCAGGCACCGTCACCGACGTGGGCAGTATCGCGTCCACGTCATCTGCCGTCGCCGCGCCGGTGGTGCCCAGGTTGTTGGCAACGCTGAACTCCAGACCGCCCGTGGGGGCCCTGGTGGACAGCCACAGGTCCACCACGGCGCGCTGGCCCTCATACACAGCAGCGTGCCCCGCCCAGTAGTACTTGTTCGCCGGGATCGTCAGCTTCACCTTGTTCAACGCGCTGGGTGCGTTGGGGTCGCTGTTGGGATGCAACGGGTGATAGTTGCTGGCGGAGGTGGTGAACGTCAGCACGACGCTCTCGTCCTGCTCCTGCAGGCTGTCAGAAGCGATCGGAATCGACACAGTGGCTTCATGCTGGCCCGACGGGATCGTGACGGTGCTCGGCGCCGAGGTCAAGTCAGCAGTCTTGGAGAAGCCGCCGGTCGCACCGGAGTAGCCGATGTTGAACGTCACCGCCCCGAACGCGCGGGTCTTGTGGAGCTTCACCTCGGCGGTGTATCCCTCATAGCCCAGCACAGCAGTGGATCTCGCAAAGAAGTGGTAGTGCCCTCCGCCGGTGTCAGCGGAGGCCGGCGGCGGCGCGGCCGCCAGCACCGCGCCGAGCACCAGCGCGACGAACGCCGCCGCAAGCGATCGCCTGCCGCGGCGCCGAACCGGGGCCCTGCTCACGCCGGACCCTCGCGGCCGGCGCTCTGCGGTGCTAAGTCCCGGGGGGGGGGGGGTCAGAAGACGGGTGAGAACTCATGGCCCCAAACAGTAGTCAGAAATCCGCGAACACATACACGTCTATAGCGAGACAATTCACATATCACGCACAACTTGGTACTTCCACATGACATAGGCCGTGCGCGTATCGTCGTGGCATGTCTTGTTACCCCCCCCCCCCCGCGGATCGGTCAGATGCTGAAGGTGGGGAGGCACCTCACGCGACCGTTCAGGCTGGCCGCGTCGCTTGTGCTCGCGCTGCTCGCTGTCGCCGCCGTCGCCATCGCCGCGGAGCGGCCGGCATCGGCGCAGACCCCGCCGCCGACGGTCTCGGTCACATGCCCGGCTGAGGTTGCCGCGGTCGCCAACGGCGCCGACGGCGCGGGATCGGCAGACTGCACGTTCACCGCCTCCGCGCTGCCCGACGGCCCGATCACGGTGAGGTACCAGGTCATCGGCGCCGGTCATCGCAGCATCGAGTACCGGACCGCGGTCCGGGTCGCCGCGACGCCGGCGACCGGCGCCGTCTACTTCCTGCGCGACACCACCGCGGTCACGGTGCGCATCCTTCCGGGGGACGGCTACACGCTGGGAACCCCTAACGAGGCGACCATCTCCGTCGGTCCGACGTTCACGACGGGAACGGAGTTCGGCCTCCAGGTGAACGAGGCCGCGGCGGCCGGGGGCTACACCCTGCTCACCGGCACGTTCCACGAGCAGTTCTACCTGATCGACGACCAGGGCCGGGAGGCGTTCCGGTGGGACGGGAACGCATCGCTCGCGAAGCTGCTCGGCACCGGCCGGCTGCTCGTCGGCCATACCGGCGGCTACATACGCGAGATCAGCCCGGACGGGTCGGCCGCCTACGACTTGTCCACCGAAGACCTCCAGCACCACGACGTGCTCAAGCTGTCCAACGGGAACTACCTGTACATCAACTCCGCCTTCTACTCCAGGGACGACTCCATCGCGGCCGGAGCGAACCCGGCCTGCGTGGGCGAGCACGGTTTGGAGGTCGACGAGGTGCTCGAGATCCAGCCCTCGGGAACGGATGGGGCGACGGTTGTCTGGCGGTGGAGGGCGTGGGACCACCTCATCCAGGACTTCGACTCCACCAAGGCCAACTACGGGGTGGTCGCCGACCATCCCGAGCGGATCGACCTGAACTACAACCTGTGCTGGCTGCACAATGTCACTTCGTTCGTCTCGAACCCCCATCACGTCACCCATCTGAACTCGCTGGACTACAACGCCGAGCTCGACCAGATCCTGATCACGTCCCGCCATTTCAGCGAGGCCTGGATCATCGACCACAGCGTCACCACCGAGCAGGCGGCCGGCAGCACCGGCGGCAAGAGCGGCATGGGCGGCGACCTGCTCTACCGCTGGGGCAACCCCCGTGTCGACCGGAGCGGGACCAGGGCCGGCCAGGAGCTGTTCTTCCCGCACAACGCCCATTGGATCGCCGACGGCCTGCCGGGCGAGGGCAACGTCCTCGTCTACAACAACGGGTGGGAGCAGCCTGGTCAAATGTTCGGCACAGCGACCGTGGACGAGATCGTGCTCCCGGCCACGGGGCACAAGTACCTGCGGGCCGCGGGGTCGTACGTGCCCCCGACCTCGGTCTGGAGCTACCGGCTGGCCCAGCCCACTTGGATCATGTCCAACGCGCAGCGCCTGCCCAACGGCAACACGGTGTTCACGGAGGGCAACTTCGGCAGGATCAGCGAGGTCACCCCCGAGGGCGAGGTGGTGTGGCATTTCGTGTCGCCGCTGGCGCGGGGCATCAAGGTGCTGACCGGGGAGACCACGGCCAGCAACAACGTCAACCAGAACTGGATCTACCGGACGTACCGGTACCCCGCCGACCATCCCGGCATTCAGGCGTTGAGTCTTGTGTCGGAGTCCGAGAGACGGCCTCTCGTGCAGTCAGCCTGCGACGCGGACCCGACCTCAGAAACACTGATCACCTTGGTTCGGGGGTACCACGACACCAACAAGAACCGAGCGGGTTACGACCAGAGCTGGCTCCGCGTGCTGATCGCGTTCGGCGCGGAGACGTCCGACACCCTCGGGCCGTTCACGGTCGACGAGGCGAAGGAGGCAGAGAAGACCTGGAACGGCTGGACGCCTGTCCTCGAGGAGCTCGAGCGTCTGCCCTGTGTCCCGGTCTCACCGCCGAGGCCACCGGTCACGGTGCCGTCGGTGACGATCAGCGGGGGCAGCGCGGTGACCGAGGGCACGGCTGCGTCGTTCACGGTGACGGCGTCGCCTGCGCCGTCGTCTGCGTTGACGGTGAATGTGAGCGTGTCGTCTGTTGGGGGGTTCGCGTCGGCAGCGACGCGCACGGTGACGATCCCGACGAGCGGTTCGGCCACGTTGAGCGTGGCGACGGCTGGGGACAGCGTCGATGAGCCCGACGGCTCGGTCACGGTGACGGTGACGACAGGCACGGGCTACACGGTGGGGTCGACGAGCGCGGCGACGGTCACGGTGCGAGACGACGATGTGCCGTCGGTGACGGTCAGCGGTGGCAGTGCGGTGACGGAGGGTTCTGCGGCGTCGTTCACGGTGACGGCGTCGCCTGCGCCGTCGTCTGCGTTGACGGTGAATGTGAGCGTGTCGTCTGTGGGCGGTTTCGCGTCGGCTGCGACGCGCACGGTGACGGTTCCCACGAGCGGTTCGGCGACCTTGAGCGTGGCGACGACCGGCGACAGTGTCGATGAGCCCGACGGTTCGGTCACGGTGACGGTGACGACAGGCACGGGCTACACGGTGGGGTCGACGAGCGCGGCGACGGTCACGGTGCGAGATGACGACGCCACGGTGCCGTCGGTGAGTGTGAGCGGTGGCGGCGCGGTGACGGAGGGTTCTGCGGCGTCGTTCACGGTGACGGCGTCGCCTGCGCCGTCGTCTGCGTTGACGGTGAATGTGAGCGTGTCGTCTGTGGGCGGTTTCGCGTCGGCTGCGACGCGCACGGTGACGATCCCCACGAGCGGGTCGGCGACGGTGAGCGTGGCCACCACGGGGGACAGCATCGACGAGCCCGACGGCTCGGTGACCGCGACGGTGACGGCCGGCACGGGCTACACGGTGGGGTCCGCAAGGGCGGCGACGGTCACGGTGCGAGACGACGACGGCGCCGCGGTGCCCTCGGTGACGGTCAGCGCCGGCAGTGCGGTGACGGAGGGTTCTGCGGCGTCGTTCACGGTGACGGCGTCGCCTGCGCCGTCGTCTGCGTTGACGGTGAATGTGAGCGTGTCGTCTGTGGGCGGTTTCGCGTCGGCTGCGACGCGCACGGTGACGGTTCCCACGAGCGGGTCGGCGACGGTGAGCGTGGCGACGACTGGGGACAGCGTCGACGAGCCCGACGGCTCGGTGACGGTCACCGTCACGGCCGGCACCGGCTACACGGTCGGGTCGACGAGCGCGGCGACGGTCACGGTGCGTGACGACGACGCCACCGAGCCGCCAGACGGTCCCCTTGCGGATGTGTCCTTCGTGGCGCCATCCGGGGGGACGTCGGCGTCGTTGAATGGTCGGGGGTCGCTTCTGGCCAATCAGGTGTACTTGAAGGCCGGGGAGCAGGCTGTTCCGCTGCGCCTGCCGGGGGCGTGCGGCACAACGGGTGCGACAACGTACCGGCTGGAGGGCTACTTCAGCTCCTCTAGAGCTTTGCCTGACGGCTTGGTCTTTGACGCAGCGACGCGGACGATTTCGAGCATGCCGACGAAGTACTCAAGTGTCTGGCTCCGTTTGGTTGTCACCGATTCGGGCGGCACCGCTAACGGCAGAGTGAACACGGCGGCGTTCGTGTTCCGATTGATCAACCGGGACCCCGCGCCTGCGAACACCTCCGTCGACTGCACCAGCGGCGCCGCGAGAGCGATCTCGTACAACGACCCGCCCGCCACCGTCAATGCGGGCAACCCGCCCGACCAGGTCACCGTGGCGCGGACGCCGGTGGAGGGGGGCCATGTCCCCCGGTTGAAGCCCGGCACGATCCGGACGCTGTTCGCCCCGAACACCGCGGCCGCGGGCTCCCCGGCCAACAAGTACGTGAACGACCACACCGTCTACCGGGACGCCGGCGGCAAGTGGCATGTGCTCGGCGTCTCCGACGACGAGCAATCCGGGACGGACGGCGAGTTCCAGTTCGCCCACGGGCGGGCCGACTCGCTGCTGGGGCCCTACACCCGCCGTCCGGACATCGATCCGAGCGGGCCGACCACCTGGGCGTTCGCTCCCCATGCCGTCACGCTCAACGGGCAGGCCTACATGTTCTACGGGCCCAAGCTGGGCGGGCTGGTCACCTCCTCCGACATGTCCACGTGGACCAACCGGACGCTGACGATCACCTATCCCGCCGGCACGAAGATCACCGAGAGCACGACGCCCAGGGATCAGATGATCTTCAAGGACGGCGACACGTACTACATGTACATCACCAGCCTCGACCCGGCGGCGGACGATCAGAACGTCGTGGACGTGCTGAAGTCGACCGACCTGATCAGGTGGGCCTACGTCGGCCATGCGCTCACGCTGAGCGGCGACGCTGTGCAGGCGTCGTGGTCGACCGCCGAGTCGCCGTTCGTGGTGAAGTACGGCGACCTGTACTACCTGTTCGTCACGGTCACCGACACCAACGAGGACAACGACAACTACCACCAGACGCTGGTGTTCAAGTCGGACAGCCCCACGGACTTCGGCGACTTCAACGGCGAGAAAGTCGGCCCCGGGGGTGCACAGCTCGTGGCGGAGCTGCCGGTGCATGCGCCGGAGGTGGTCCAGGACCCCGCCACGGGCAAGTGGTACATCACCACTGCCGGCTGGGACCCCCTCCAGCGCTACTCGCAGGCCGCCGACGGGGTGGCGATCATCGAGATGGAGTGGGTCGCCGCGCCCGCCAACGAGACCCCGATCTCGAACGCCCGCTGGACGGTTCGCAGCGTGTCGAGCCAGGACGGCGACCACCCCGGTTCGCACGCCATCGACCGCGATCCGACGACCTACTGGGAGTCGGGCAGCGGCGGGACCCACACCCTCGACGTCAACCTGGGGGCCGTCTATGACGTGAACGGCTTCGTCTATGTGCCCGAGCCCCATGGCGACGAAGGCGGCATCGACGGGGTGGTCACCAGCTACCGGCTCTATGTGAGCGCCGATGGGACGAACTGGGGCGACCCGGTGGCGTCCGGCACGTTCGACAATTCCATCATCGTCAACAATGGCCGCAAGCTGGTGACCTTCTCGACGAAGCGGGGTCAGTACATCCGGTTTGTGTCCGCTGCTGCTGCAGGGGGAAGCGTCTCCCGCGTGCAGGATCTCGGCGTGCTGGGCAGCGCGGTGTGATGGACCGTCGGCGCCGAGGCATTCGCCGCCTGTGGCAATTCACGTATGGCAGGGTTGTGCTGCCGATCTTTCAGGCATGACAAGGCGCGATACGCGCTGCCGCTGCCGTTCAGCTGGTCCCAGGCGAGTCAAGCGGGCTCAGTCGAGGGAGATCACGGTGGCGGAGACGGCGGGGCGGCGGCGGGTGCGGTTGCCGACGAAGCGACCGGTGGCGCGGCGCACGACGCGCTCGATCTCGTCTGGGTCGGGGCTGGGCCGTGATCCCTTGACGGCCTGTTCGACGGCCTGGGCGATGTCGGCGGAGAGCGCTTCGACCACGTCGGCGTGCTTGGTCACGTCGAGCCAGCCTCGCGAGGCGATGTCGGGTGCTGCCGCCAGACGGCCCTTGCGGTCGAGCACGACGGTCACGTGCACGAATCCTGCCGTCAGGGCCAAGCGCTCGTCGATGACTTCGGTGTCGGGATCGTCGAGCGTCCCGTCTACGTAGTGGTACGGCGCGGCAACGCCGGCGCGGACCTGGAGCTCATTGCCCTTGAGCGTGATCTGGGCGCCGTCGGTCAGCGTCAGCACCCGCTTGGCCTTCATCCCCATCTCACGGGCAAGCCCGGCGTGGCGCGCCAGCATGTGGAACTCGCCCTCGATCGGCACGAACCAGCGCGGGCGGCACGCCTGGTGCAGCTCGCGCAGCTCGTCGCGCTGGGCGTGCCCGGACGTGTGCACCTGCTCGTGCCCGTCGTGGATCACCTCGGCGCCCTGTCGTGCCAGTCGCGACACCATGCGGAATACTGCGCGTTCGTTGCCCGGGATCGGATGGCTCGACAGGATCACCGTGTCGTCGGCGCCGGTCGTCACGTCGGAGTGCGCTCGGCCGGCGATCTGCGACAGTGCTGCGCCAGGTTCACCTTGACTGCCAGTGCAGACGATGCAGACCTCGTCGGGGCTGAAGCGGTCGAGTTGCTCGACGCTGAACAGCGCACGCTCCGGAACGTCCAGAACCCCCAGCTGGCGTGCGATGCGGACGTTGTGCACCATCGAGCGACCCACCGGGACCACCACGCGGCCCTCCGATATGGCGGCGTCGCAGATCTGCTGGACCCGGTGCAGGTGGCTGGCGAAGCAGCTCACGATCAGACGCCGATCTTGGCGCTCGCCAAACAGCCGCCGCAGCGTGGCGCCGATCTCGGTCTCCGACGCGCTGCGGCCCGGACGGTCGGCGTTGGTGGAATCGGCCATCAGCAGGGCGATGCCCTCGTCGCCCAGTGCCCGCAGGCGTTCCAGGTCGGTCAGCCGACCATCCACCGGTGAGGGGTCGATCTTGAAGTCGCCCGTGTGCACCAGTGCGCCGACCGGCGTGTGCAGCACGATGCACAGGCTTTGGGGCACCGAGTGGGTGATCGGCAGTGCTTCGACGTCGAACGGGCCGATCTTGCGGCGCTCGCCGTCGCCGATGACATGAAACGACGTGCAGTCTGCCAGGCGTGCCTCGGTCACCTTGTGCTCCGCCAGCGCCATCGACAGGGCCGACCCGTACAGGGGAACCTCGATACTGCGCAGGAAGTGGGGGACGCCGCCGAGGTGGTCCTCGTGGCCGTGGGTGATCACCAGTCCGACGATGTCGCGGGCACGCGAGTTAAGCCAGCCCATGTCGGGCAGCACGTGCTGCACCCCCGGCATGATCGCCGGGTCAGGAAACATCACCCCGAAATCGATGACGAGCAGCTTGCCGCCCTGCTCGACCACGGTGCAGTTGCGCCCGACGTCGCCGAGCCCGCCCAGAAACGTGACAGTGACGCTGCCGCTGTCGCCGCCACCCTTGGCGCTGTGCGCAGGCGCTTGCCGTGTTCGGCGCGAGCGGCTGCTTCGCTGTGACCGTGCGCGGTCGTTGCGGCCGTCGGACCCGGCGGGCGGGCCCTCGGCGGGGGAGCGGCGCTTGCGGCGGCTCAAGTTTGCTTCAGACGGGCGTAGACCTCTCGGGCGCGGTCTTCCAAACCATCGGGTGTCGGGCCCATGGGCAGGCGCGGCTCGCCGACCGGCAGTCCCAGCGTGCGCAGCATGGCCTTGGTGGGCACCGGGTTGGGCGCCTCGTCGCCGGTCTCGAAGTCGTAGCTCTCGAGCAGGGCGGCGTTGATCTCGCGGGCCTTGGTGGCGTCGCCGGCGTCCCAGGCATCGAACATCGCCACGTGCTCGGGAATGCTCCAGTGCGCCGCCACGCTGATCACGCCTACAGCGCCGACAGCCAGCAGCGGCAGCGTGAAGGTGTCGTCGCCGCTGTACACCTCGAAGCCTTCGGGCGCCTCGGCGATGACCTTCGCGGTTTCACCCGGATTCGCTGCAGCATCTTTCACCGCCACGATGTTCGGGATCTGCGCCAGCTCCAGCAGCGTCGGCGTGTTGATCTTGCGCCCCGTGCGGATCGGGATGTCGTACATGATGATCGGCAGGTCGGTGGACTCGGCAACGGCGGCGAAGTGCGCTGCGATGCCGGCTTGGGAGGGCCGGTTGTAGTACGGCGTGACTGCGAGGATGCCGTCCACTCCCAGCTCGGCGGCCTTGCGGGTCTGGCTCACCGAATGCGCCGTGTCGTTCGTGCTGGTGCCGGCCACGACCGGCACCGTGACGGCCTCCGCCACGGCGCGCCAGAGTTCCCAATCTTCTTCATCGGTGATGGTGGGGGCCTCACCGGTCGTGCCGGTGATCACCAGGCCTTCGGCGCCCTCGCCTACGAGCCAGCGGGCCAGCGTCACCCCAGCATCCACGTCCAGCGATCCATCTGCCGCGAAGGGCGTGATCATCGCCGGAACCACTCGTCCGAATCGCGCGCTCATGGCTCCGAGACTACTGCCGCGCCCGCGACGGCCTGTGCTTGATTTCCTGGCGAGTCGGGTTCAGAAAATCAGTGGCCGCCCACAGACGTGAGTGCCTAGTTTCGCGAGCAGGCGGATCGCCCTGGAGCTAAGTAGAAAACCTGACTCGGCCGCTCCGGGCGATCCGCCGCTCGAAGTCGCAGCAGCAACCTCTGCGGCTGAAGCTAACAGCGGGCAGGAGCGAGATTCAACACAGTTTCGGCGACTGGTCATCGGGCGAGACGGTTGGCCTTGTCGAGACGCGACATCGCGTCAAGCGCTGGGTGTCAGACGCTGCCTTCGTCGGCGCGGTTGATGCCGAGCGTGGCCAGCAAGTCCTCGTGCAGCTCGAACCACACCGTGTGGTAGCTGGGCATCATCGGCTTGGTGAGGTAGTCCAGCTCGCCGTCCTGCAGCCGGCTGAGCGCCTCGGCGAACCTGGGCGCGTAGTTGTCGTAGCGGGCCATCACGCTGCAGAGCTGGTCGAGCACCCCGCCAAGTTCGCCATGCAGGTCGTCCAGCCGGCTGATGACGGCCGCGTCGTAATCCGGATCACCGTGGTCGTTGAGCCGACCGCCGTCGCCGGGCCCCGCGTCAGCCACAGCCGGGTGATCTTCGGGAAGCACCTGCCAGTCGGTGCACAGCTGGAGCATCTTGGGGTTCAGTGCCAGGAAGTCCCGGTAGGCCGCCGTGACGGCGTCGCGGGCACCGGCCGCATCCAGCTCAGCGGCCAGCGCGGTCTCGCCGTCGTCGCGGCCGGTTGGGGTGAGGATGAACTTCGGCACCCCGCCGACCTCGCGGAACATGCAGTGCCCGGCAGCGTCCAGCTCTGCCAGCAGCCACTCGGTGTCGTCGGGCTCGAGCCCGTGGATCGCAGCGACGTCATCGATTTCGCCCAGGCCCTTCAAGCGCAGGGCCAGCCAAACGAGCAGGCGCGGTTCGGAGCGGTGTGGACCGCTCGCATCAGACTCGGAGCGGTGTGGACCGCTCGCATCAGACTCGGAGCGGTGCGGGGTGCTCACGCCCGGCTCACTCCACCACGAGATCGGCGAAGCGGTCCCGCAGCGTCTTCTTGGAGAACTTGCCCGTCGAGGTCTTCGGAACCTCGTCGATGATCTGGGTCGCGCTCGGCAGCCACCACTTCGCCATCCGCGGCGTCAGGTACTCGACGAGCTCGTCGTGGGTGATCGTTTCCCCCTCGACCGGCACCACGCAGGCCATGGGCCGTTCCATCCAGCGGTCGGAGGCAACAGCGACCACCGCGGCCTCGGCCACCTTGGGGTGGCTCATGATCTCGTTCTCCACCTCGGCAGAGCTGATCCACTCGCCGCCGGACTTGATGAGGTCTTTCGTGCGGTCCACGAGCCGGATGTAGCCGTTCGGGTCGCAGGTGGCCACGTCGCCGGTGCGCAGCCAGCCGTCGGCGGTGAACGAGTCGGCTGCGTCGGGCCGGTTGTAGTACGAGCCGGTCACATAGGGGCCGCGAACGTGCAGCTCGCCAGAGGACTCGCCGTCGCGGGGCACCGAGTCGGTGGTGTCGGGCTCGCAGATGCGGAATTCCACGGTCGGCAGGATCGTGCCGACGGTGGTGCGCAGGTCGGCCTTGGCGTCATCGTCGAGGCCCTGCTGGCCGGAGCGGATGTGTGCGATCGAGCACAGCGGGCTGGTCTCGGTCATGCCCCACGCCTGCAGGATCGGCAGCCCCACCGCCTCCCGGTATCCCTCAGACAGCGCCTTGGGCACTGCCGAGCCGCCGCAGGGAATGGCACGCAGGCTCGACACGTCGCGCCCTTCCAGCTCACCCAGCACGCCCATCCAGATCGTGGGAACGCCGGCGGCAAGCGTGACCCGCTCGGTCTCGATCAGCTCGGCAAGCGGCTTGGGTGCCAGGTTCGGGCCGGGGTTGACGAGCTTGGCCCCGGCGGCCACCGCCGCATGGCTGAGGCCCCAGCTGTTGGCGTGGAACATCGGCACCACCGGCATGACCACGTCGCTCTCGCACACGCCGGCCGAGTCGACCAGCATCGCCGCGAGGGTGTGGAGGTAGGTGGAGCGGTGGCTGTACACCACGCCCTTGGGCTCGCCGGTAGTGCCGCTCGTGTAGCACATCGATGCCGCCTGGTGTTCGTTGGCGACGCGGAACGCCGCCGGCGACGCGGCCGCCAGCAGCTCTTCGTAGTCGACGATGCGCGGATCGTCGGGAATCTCGGGTCCGGTGCTGCTGCCCGAGTCGTCCATCACGACGACGTGGCGGACCGTGGCCATCTCGTCCACCAGCGGCCACAGCAGCGGCAGCAGCGACCGGTCGGCGAAGATCACCTCGTCTTCTGCGTGATTCGCGATGTAGGTGACCTGCTCGGCGAACAGCCGGATGTTGAGCGTGTGGAGCACCCGGCCCGAGCACGGCGCGGCGAAGTACAGCTCGAGGTGACGATCGGTGTTCCAGGCGAACGTGGCGACGCGGCCGTCGGCAGAGATGCCGAGATCGTCGAGCGCACCGCCGAGCAGCCGGGTCCGTTCGGCCCAGCGCCCATAGTTCGTGCGCTCGATGCCGGTCGCGGTGGCAGTCACCAGCTCTTTGTCCGCGAACAGCGTCTCGGCACGTTCGAACAGCGGGTCCAGAGTGAGCGGCACGTCCATCATCGTCGATTCCATGACGCCGCAGGCTAGAGGGCACCGGGCGCCGCCTAGAAAGCGAGTGTCGGAGCGTTCGTATACCGGCGCTGCGGCTGCACAGATGCGTAGCCTCGGCCGCGGTGGCTGGTGACGGCGGGGACGAATCAACGACGGGTGGAGCCGCCGCTGCTGAGGGGGCGTCGTCTGGCCCGGTGATCACCGATGCAGACCGACGGCGGATGCAGCTGCTGGCGGCAGTGCCGGTGGGCTTCGCCTTGGCGGCCTATGCAGGGCAGATCTTCTTCGCCGCCCTCATTGCGCGGGCGCCGCTGCTGCTGCTGTCGCTGAACGCCACCGATCCCATCCTGCTGGGCGTAGCCCATCAGGCCCCGCTGTGGGCGTTCATGGCCATCGGGCTGACCCGCCTGTTCATCACCGACCCGTTCCTGTACCGGCTCGGCTACGACTACGGCCCCAACGCCAAGGCCTATCTCGCCGCGGAATTCGGACCCCGCAGCCGCGTCATCCGCACCATGGATTGGCTGGAGCGCTGGTTCCCGCGAGCGGGCTGGCTGCTGCTGTTCGCCATACCCGGCTACCCGATGTGCTTGCTGTCGGGCATTGCGCGGATGCGTCAATTGCCCTTCGTGGTGGTGAACCTGGCTGGCACGTTCACTCGCCTGGCGCTGGTGTGGTGGGTTGCCGATCTGTTCGCGGGCCCTCTCGGGGCGGTCATCAGGTTCATCAATCGCTACTCGATCCCGTTCACCGTGGCGATGTTCGTGCTGGTTGCGGTGCAGACCGTCCGCAATCAGCGCCGCAACGCAGCCGCTGACCCGAGTTCGTTCGGGGCAGGAACAGACGACGCATAGTCGGCGGGGTCTCCAAGGGTCCGGTCCCGCCTCGGTACTCTCGCTGGGGTGAGTGCGCGCGGCACCGCCGGGGCCAATGGCTCAAAGGACGCGTCCAAGTCGTCGTCTGCACACGAAGGCCGCAGCGGGTTCTCGCGGGTCGTTCGCAATGCTCTGAGCGGCCGATCCCGCGAGATCGTGGCGCTGTCGCTGTTCGCGCTCGCGGTGATCTGCGCGTTGGGCCTGCTGGGCGACCGAGCCGGCATCGTGGGCCGAGTCTTGGAGAGCGCCCTCGCTGTCCTGGTGGGCGTGTTCCGGTACGTGGTGCCGATCCTGCTGGTCTGGATCGGCATCGCGCTCGCCCGCATGACCTCTTCGGAACGGAGCGGCCGTGCGGCCTTCGGGCTGAGCATGCTCACGGTTGCCTTCGCCGCAGCCGCACACCTGTCCGGATCCGCCGACGGCTTCGGGTCGCTGGAGGACCTGCGAGGCAGCGGGGGAGTGCTCGGTGCGATCGTTGCCGAGCCGCTGCGACGCCTGATCGACGACCCCGCGACCTGGGTGCTGCTGCTGCTGGTGATGCTGTTCGCCATCATGATCGTTGCCAACATCGGCCTCGGTCAGGTCTTGCGATGGATCTGGACCGGTTTGTCTGCGCTGGGCCAGAAGCTGAGCGGCTCGCTGTCGAAGGGTGCCCGGAGCCTGCAGCGCGTCGGCGAGGATCCCGAACCGCCGTCATTCGGAGAAGAGCAGTACGACCTGGAGGCTGAGCCGGCCGGCCAGATTCCCGGTCTGGACCCGGCCGCCCCGGACACCAGCGAGACAGCCTCCGACGAGGCTGTCTTCGAGCCATCGCCGCCCCAATTCGTGGAGCTGCCCGGCGACGATCCCGTCCCGACACCCGTGCCGGCGGCAAGCGCAGCAAGCGAGAGCAAGGGATCTGGCAGCCAGCGCCCGCGCTGGAAGCTGCCGAAAAAGTCGATGCTGAAGCGCAGCGGCACCCAGCAGTTCGACCGGGCCCAGCTGTCGGCGGGCGCTGCAGCACTGGTGGCCGCACTGGCCAGTCACGGCGTGGAGACCCAGGTCACCGGCTGGGAACCCGGACCGACGGTCACGCGCTACGAGCTGAAGCTAGGACCGGGCGTGAAGGTGTCGCGCGTCACCGCGCTCCACAAAGACATCGCCTACGCCATGGCCGCCGCCGATGTCCGGATCCTCGCGCCGATCCCGGGCCGGTCGGCGATCGGCATCGAGGTTCCCAATTCCGACCGTCACCTGGTTGCGCTCGGCGACATCCTGTCCGCCAAGGCCGCAGCCGACGCCACGCACCCGCTCGAGGTGGCGATGGGCAAGGACATCTCGGGTCGCGAGGTCATGCTCAATCTGGCCACGATGCCCCATGTGCTCATTGCCGGCGCGACCGGCTCGGGCAAGTCGTCGTGCATCAACTCGATCATCGCCTCGCTGCTCATGCGGTCCACGCCCGATCAGGTGCGGATGATCCTCGTCGACCCCAAGCGGGTCGAGCTCGGGCAGTACGACGGCCTGCCGCACCTGCTGACAGCCGTGGTGACCGAGCCGCGCAAAGCGGCAAATGCCCTGGCGTGGGCTGTGAAGGAGATGGAGCGCCGCTACGACGTGCTGTCGGAGGCGGGCTTTCGCGACATCACCGGGTACAACGCGGCCGTGCTCGACGGTGCGTTGCACAGCGACGAGAGCGAGCTGCTGGGCAACGACCAGCCGCACGAGTCGATGCCCTTCATCGTGGTGGTCGTCGACGAGCTGAACGACCTCATGATGGTGGCGGCCCGCGACGTCGAGGAGTCCATCACCCGCCTGGCCCAGATGGCCCGTGCCGTCGGCGTCCACCTCGTCGTCGCTACCCAGCGCCCGAGCGTGAACGTCATCACCGGGGTAATCAAGGCGAACATCCCCAGCCGGCTGGCATTCGCCGTGTCCAGCCTGGCCGACAGCCGGGTCATCCTGGATCAGCCCGGCGCCGAACGGCTGGTGGGCCAAGGCGACATGCTGCTGCTGTCGGCGAACTCCAGCACGCCGCGCCGCATCCAGGGCGCTTGGGTGAGCGAGTCGGAGGTTGCCCATGTGGTGGCTCACTGGCGGCGCCAGGCACCCGATGTCGAATACGTCGAAGGCGTGGAGGGCAGCGACGATTCGGATGGCAGCAGCATCCTGCCGGGCGGCACCACCGGCGATGCCGACGACGATGAACTGCTGCGCCAGGCAATGGCCATCGTGGTGGAGACCCAGCTCGGCTCGACGTCGATGCTGCAGCGCAAGCTGAAGGTCGGCTTCGCCCGGGCCGGACGGCTGATGGACCTGCTCGAGCAGCGCGGGGTGGTGGGTCCGTCCCAGGGCTCCAAGGCCCGCGACGTGCTGATGACCCCCGAGGAACTGTCGAACGCGCTGGGAGAGTGACGGCGAGCGGCGCCGCTCGCCGCTGGCTCAGATGCCGACGCGGATCTGCAGGTTGCGGGGGCCGCGCACCTGCACGCCGCCCCATTCCACGCCGCCTTGGCCGGCATCGGTGGCGAGCTCGAAGTTCGGGAACCGGGCCAGCCACTCCTCGATGGCGACCTTCAGCTCCATGCGGGCCAGATTCGAGCCCAGGCAGCGGTGGATCCCCAGCCCGAACGCGAAGTGGCGGTTCTCGGCGCGGTCGATGACGACCTCGTCCGGACGGTCGAATTTGGACGGATCGCGGTTGCCGGCGCCGAATGGGAGCAGCACCTTGTCGCCCTTGGCCACGGGGCAGCCGCCGATGTCTGCGTCGTCAGTGGCGGTGACGCGGGCCATGGTGACCGGAGAGTAGGCACGCAGGAACTCTTCGATGGCCGTGGGGATGAGCTCGGGCTCCGCCACGAGCCGCTCGCGGTCATCGGGGTTCATGGCCAGGTGCATCAAGCTGGCCGAGATCGAGCTCCACGTGGTGTCGATGCCCGCCAGCAGCAACAGGAAGCTGGCGCCGGTGATGTGGTGGTTGGCCAGCGGGTCGCCGTTGGGCAGCTTCATGTCGAGCAGCTTCGATGGCAGGTCGTCCGCGCGTTCCTGGCGCCGCTGGTCGGTGAGCTCGCCGAAGTAGTGGAGCACCTCACGGGTCGCGTTTGCCCGCCGGTCGAACTCATCGCCCTTGGACTGCAGCACATCCACTGCCCAGCGGGTGAACTTGGGCTCGTCCGACTCGGGCAGTCCCAGGATACGGGCAATGACCCGCACGGGAATGTGCTTGGAATAGGTGTCGGCGGCATCCGTCACACCGCTGCGGCCCTTGTCCGCACCGGTTTCGGCTGCGATGGCGTCGATGCGCTCGCGGGCGATGCTGCGAGTGACCTCGACCATTTCCTCCACGGCTGTAGGACCGAAGAACGGCAGTAGCAATCGGCGCGCGTCGGTGTGGAACGGCGGATCTGAGGTGATCGGCGGGGCGGTGAGCAGCCCGACGCCTTCGGGCGTGGGCGCCACGGCGATGTCGCGGGAGCTGAAGTTCTCGGTGTCGTAGGCGACCGCTGCGATGTCGTCCCACGTCGTGGGCATCCAGTGCCCGTCATTGTGGGGGCTGTGGGCGACGGGACATTCGGCGCGCAGCTCGTCCCACACGTCTGCGGCGCCCTGGATGTACTCGTCGCTGTAGACGTCGAAGTCCCGTTCTGCAGAAGCGCTGTCGGTGTCAGCAGTCGTGCTCATGGCGGCTCCTTTGAGTCCCCGCGGGCGCGGTCCGAGGCGCTTCCCAGCGTAGGCGACGGGTTCTACGCTGCGCCGTAGTACTGAACAAGCACGAGCGGCCGCTTCGGCAGGTTCGAGGGGGGCACATGTCGGAACATGCAGGTCATGGAGCACACGCGTCAATTGAGGCGGCGCAGCTCAGCGAGGTGGCCCGGGGCGTGTACAGCTACGTCCAGCCCGACGGCACCTGGTTCATCAACAACATGGGGTTCATCGCCGGCTCCAGCGCTGTGGTGTCGATCGACACCACCTCCACGGAGCGCCGCAACAGGGCCTATCTCGACGCCATCGCATCGGTCACGTCGAACCCGGTGAGGGTTGTGGTCAACACGCATCATCACGCCGACCACACCCACGGCAACTACCAATTCACTGACGCCACGATCATCTCCCACGCCAAGTGCCGTGACGTGATGGTGGCCGCGGGCATCCCCGACTACAGCGCTGTCTTTCCCGGTGTCGAGTGGGGGGACCTGCAGTTCCGGGCGCCTGACGTGACCTTCGAGGGCTCGATGGTGCTGTATCTCGACGACCGCCGCATTGAGCTGTCGGACCTGGGTTTCGTAGCCCACACCGACGGCGACATCGTGGCGTGGCTGCCCGATTGTCGGGTGCTGTTCTGCGGCGACCTGATCTTCCACGGCGGCACGCCGTTCGCGCTGTTCGGATCGGTGTCCGGGACGATTCAGGCGATGGATGTCATCGAGAGCTTCGGAGCAGATGTGATCGTGCCGGGCCATGGCCCCCACTTCGGCGGCGACAACATCGCTCGCGTGCTCGACGAGCAGCGCTCCTACCTGCGCTTCGTGCAGGAAGCGGCCGCCGAAGGGCTCGCAGCAGGCAGGACACCGCTCGAGCAGGCCCAGGCCACCGATCTCGGCCCGCACGGCCGCTACACCGACCCCGAGCGTCTCGCCGGCAACCTCCACGTCGCCTACCGCGAGGCAGCCGCCAACGGCTACGAATTCCCTGGCGTCCCCCAGGCGATCATGGACATGGTCGCCTACAACGGCGGTGCCCTGCCGCGCTGTGTGGCTTAGGAGCTTGCGGCGGCAGTAGGCGGCCCATCAGATACGTCGCCTACAACGGCGGTGCGTTGCCGCGTTGTGTGGCCTAGAACGGCAGCTTCAGGCCGGGGCGGGGCCAGTCGCCGACGGCGAGGCGGCCGGTGCCAGACAGGGTGACGTACGCCGTACGCATGTCGTCGCCGCCGAAGCAGATGTTGGTGGTGGCCGAATCGTCGGTGGGGGCGAACTCGAGCTCGTCGCCATCGCGGGTGAAGGTGCTGATGCCGCCGGTGAGGATCGTGGCCACGCTCACGTTGCCTTCGGCGTCCATGGCCAGCGAGTCGAAGTACTTGCGGCCGGCTGGTCGGGCCAGGAACCAGCCCCGTGCTGGTACACCGGCGGCAACCTTGCCCGGGCCCTCAAGGTCGAAGGCGAACATGGCGCCCTGGAAGGTCTCGGCCACATAGACCCGGTCTTCCTCGGGGGAGATGCCCACACCATTCGGACCGTCCATCGGGAATGCGATTTCCTCGATGTGGCTGCCGTCGGCCTTGGCGTAGTAGAGCCCGCCGCGGTCCCGGTCGCGGGTGCGGGTCTTGCCGTGATCGGTGAACCAGAAGCCGCCGGTGGAGTCGAACATGATGTCGTTCGGTCCCTTGAGCGACACGCCGTTCACGTCGGCATACAGGATGTCCACCTCGCCGGTCTCGAGGTCGATGCGTTCGATCCGGCCGGTGGTGTAGTCGGATGCAACCTCGCCGGGCACGGTGCGTCCCCGCACGGTGATCCACTCGAAGCCGCCGTTGTTGCACACGTACAGCGCCCCGTCGGGGCCCAGAGCGGCGCCGTTCGGCCCGCCGCCTGGCGTGGCCAGGATGTCCTTGCGACCGTCGGAGACATCGACGCGCGTGATCGTGCCGCGCCCGATCTCGACAACGGCCACCGAACCGTCGGGCAGCACCACCGGTCCCTCAGGGAAGATCAGGCCGTCGGTGATGGTCTCGAAGTGATCAGGTCCGAAAAAGCTCATGGCCGCCGACGCTACTTCGCGACCATGCCCGGCTTCCTGCCAAACCAACGTTGCAGCGCTGTCAGCTCAGCGCGTCGCGCCAGGGGGATGCGTCGATGCCGCGGTAGCGGGCTTCGAGAGCGTCGACCAATTCGGGTGTCCAGTACGAGTGGCCGGGCAGCGGGGCGCCGAACAGCGACAGCTCGTCGGGCGTGCAGGAGGCAGCGAACTTCGACCACAGGGGCCCGTTGGAGACCGGCTGCACGTTGTCGTAGCCGATCCAGTCGGCACCGCCGGGCTTGAACGAGGCGCTCATCAGGAATCGGCTGCCGTCGGGCCGGGTGAGGTCGACGCCACGGTGCCACACGTCTGGCCGGTACGCCAAGAACGAGCCGCGCACTCCTGCGGCAGAGATCCGATCGCCGTCAGGCGGTCCGTCGTAGGGCCGGGCGGGGTCTGCTGGGCCTCCGGCGAGCTCGGTGGGTGCCACGCCGTCATCCACATCGCTCAGGTACAGGAAGCCCTCCAGATTCCACCAGCCCGCTTCGAGACGGTCGGGCACCACGTTGTGATTGCGGTCCTGATGGAACGGCTGCTCGTAGTTGGCGACCCCGGTGTACTTGCCCCAGATGCGGGCCTGGTAGATGCGAATGTCGTCGATGCCCATGGCCATGCGGGCGAACCGCAGCACATCGGCGTGTACCTGCAGCCGGTTCAGCCGGTGCGAGGTGTACGGGAACAGAATGTGGCCCAGGAACTGTTCGGGACGGAACGCCGCCCCCTCGGGTTCGGCGTCGCCGAACTTGTGGCCCTGGTTGTAGCTGCGTCCGACGAAGCGCTCTCGAAGTGCCGGGTCGCCCGAGTGGAACTCCTCGGGCCGCGGGTACAGGTCCCAGAGCTCTTCGACGGCGTGGTCGATGTCGGCGGTCGGCACGAGCTGATCGACCAGTACCCAGCCGTGCTCGCGCCAGTGCTGCGCCGCCTCATCCAGGTCGGCAATGCCGACGCTCGTGGCGTCGGGATCAGAGCGATTGTCGACGCTCGTGGCGTCGGGATCAGAGCGATTGTCGACGCTCGTGGCGTCGGCGTCGGTGCGATCGACGGGCGTGCTCACCGGCTCAGTCGGCGCCCTGTGCGTCGTCGACGGTGATGCAGGTGCCGGACACGAAGTCAGACAGCGGTGACACCAGGTACAGCAGCGTCGAGTCGAGCTGCGAGGGCTTGCCGAGGCGGCGACGGGGGAACATCTGGGTGAAGTCGCCCATGCGCTCGAGCATCCCATCCATCATCTCGCTGTCGAACGCGCCTGGGGCGATGGTGTTGACGTTGATGTGGTAGCGGGCGAACTCTTGGGCCAGCACTTCGGCCATGCGCACCACAGCGCTCTTGGTGATCGCGTACATCGAGGTGCCCAGCGGTGCCCTGAATGCGGCTCCCGAAGAGATGTTGACGATCCGGCCGGGCAGCTCGGCGGCGATCAGGCGGCGTGCGACCTCGCACGACAGGTGGAACAGCGACGTGAGGTTGGTGGAGATCATCTCGTCGACGAAGGCTGGGTCCATCTTGAGCGCTAGACGAGCGTCGGGTTTGCCGGCGTTGTTCACCAGGATCTGGACAGTTCCCAACTGGGATTCGGCGGTGGCGACGGCCTCAAAGAGCGCCTCGGTGTCGGTCACGTCGAGCGGTATGGGCAACACGGTGGCGCCGCTGGCCTCCAGCTCGCCAGCCAGGGCATTCAGCCGCTCCACACGCCGCCCGCAAATCACCACGCTGGCGCCGCAGGCAGCCAGCACCGTGGCGAAACGGCGGCCCAATCCCGACGTGGTGCCGGTGACGAACGCCGTCTGACCGCTCAGGTCGGCCGACCACTGGGGCGGCAGGCTGACCTCGGCTCCCGCGCTGGCGTCGTCGTTCATGTTGGCCTCCTCAGCCGCCGCACCGACAGCCCGCACACTGCCCACTCTGCTCGTGGGTTCAGCACCGCAGCGTATTGGGCCGCCGTGGTGTGGCTTACAGCTTTGGCTGGTCCCGGGCTCACAGTGCCTGGCGGCCGTAGCCTCGCTCCGGTGAGGGGTGCGGGCCAGCCGGCTGCGGCGAGCGACAGCGGAACAGCCGTGCCGTCGGGCGCCGTCTTCCATGTCGCCCCGGCCATCGACCGGGCGGGCGGTGTCGAAGCGCCACTCAACGGCGTTGCCGCGGTTGCGCGGCGCGCACCGGCCGAAGGCTCGGCTGCGGGCGGCGCGACCGGTGCCACATCGGTGCGGACCGCGGGCGGTGCCCTGCCGCTGCTGGTCATGGGCCTCGTTGTCGTCTCGTGGGGCCTCGGGCCGCCGATCTCCAAGCTGCTCACTGCACCGGCGATGGTGAGCGCCTTCATCCGTTTCGGCATGTCCACGCCGTTCCTGCTCTTGGTGCTGGCGCTGCGAGGCCGGTGGTTGTCGCGGCGGGTGTTCTGGCAAACCGCGCTGCCGGGACTGTCGTTCGGCATCAACATGGTCTTCGTCTTCGCTGCCGTGCAGGAAGTCACGATCTCGGTGATGTCGGTGATGATGGCCCTGCAGCCGGCCATGCTCCTGGCGCTGGTGGGTCCGATCTTCGGTGACCGGGTGAGCGTTCGCCAGATCGTCTTCACGCTGATCGGAGTGGGCGGTGCAGTCGGCGTGATCATGGGTGCCGGCGGCGAGTTCCGTGCCAGCGGGTTCGGGCTGTTCCTCACGGCGATGTCGGTGCTGACGTTCACCGTCTATTTCGTGTTGACCCGGATGGCCAGAGCGTCTACCGATGTCGACCCGATCGAGTGGATGGCCGGCATCAACTTCTGGTCATTTGTGGCCGCGGTCCCGCCGACGGTGCTGATGGTGACACCGAGCCAGTTCTTCGAATTCGGCGGGCTGGATTGGCTGTGGATCGTGATCGTGGCCTTCGTGACCGGGGTGTTCGGTCATGTGCTGATGACGTGGTGCCACGGCCACATCGAGGTGGCCCGCTCGTCGTTGTACGTGCTGGCGATGCACATCGTGGCCGTGGGGACGGCCTGGCTCATCCACGGCGAGCCGGTCACGCCCATGCAGTTCCTGGGCGGCGCCGTCGTGCTGTTCTCGGTGGCCATGGTGATCCGCACGCCGACCGGATCGCGCGCTGCGCCTGCACGATCCGAACAGGTCGCTGAGCCCGAATCACCGGTCGCCGCGCGTTCACGAAACTGACGATCCGGTGTCGCGCGGGCTGAGTACGCTCGGCCGTGCACAGTGCACCAGCCGCGACGCAGGGGTTTGTTATCGATCCGCCTGCAGGGCTGAGGAGGCAAGGAGCATCTCCATGGGCCGATTCGCCAACACCTGGCGGCTGACCAAGAACTCGTGGTCGCTGCTGAAACAGGATCGCGAGCTGCTGTGGCTGCCCGTCCTCAGCATGCTGACCATCCTGGCCATCGCCGCTGCGGCGGCGGTGGTCGGCTTCGTGACCGGCAGCTTCGATACAAGCGGGGGCGCCGAGAGTGTCCAAGGCAGTGCAGCCGTGCTCGGGCTCGTGTTCGCATTCGTGGCAACGGCCACGGTGGTGTACTTCGAAGGCGCACTCGTGGCCGGCGCGCACGAGCGTATGACCGGCGGCGACCCCACGGTGCGCAGTGCGATGGGCAAGGCGGCGTCACGGCTGCCGAGCCTGCTCGGCTGGGCGCTCATCACGTTGACCGTCGGGCTGGTGCTGCGCTTCCTGCGAGAGCGCCCTGGGCTGGCTGGGCCAGATGCTCACATTCCTGGCCGAGGCGGCGTGGGGCGTGGCCACCTACCTCGTCGTTCCCGCCATCATCATCGACGACTACCGGTCGTTCGCCAGCGTCAAGCACTCCATGTCGCTGGTCCGCCGCACGTGGGGTGAGAATCTCATCGCCCAGGCGGGGTTCGGCTTGCTGGGCTTCGTGATCGCCCTGCCGATCATCCTCGTCGCCGTGCTGATCGCCGCGTTGGTGCCCGGGATCGGCCTGTACATCGGCATCGCCGTCGGCGCGATCGGCGTCCTCGCCGTGAGCGTGGTGGTGAGCGCGTTGAGCCTCTACTTCAAGACAGCGCTCTACGAGTACGCCGTCGACGGCGTGGCGCACGGCGGCTTCGACATCGACGAGATGGAGGCCTCGTTCCGCTCGAAGTAGCCAGCGCAAATGGGCCAGCGGTTCAGCCGCCGATGCCGTGTTCGGCGGCGAAGGCGGCGAGGCCCTCGCTGATCTCGGCGATGTCGCCGGTGTTCCAGGAGACCACGAGTTCCGTTACCCCGACGGCTGCATAGCTGGCAGCCAGCTCCGGAGTCACTTCGTTGGCGGTCCGGCGCACGGAGACCTCAGAGGGGATGCCTGACCGCCCTGCCGCCTCGGCGGCCTCGCGGATCACCGGCAGGCGCTTTGCGACGCTCTCTGGCGACAGCATCATCGGGTGCCAGCCGTCGCCCAGACGGCCGACGCGCCGCAGCGCCGGAGGGCGGTTGCCGCCGATCAGTATCGGAGGTCGAGGCTGCTGCAACGGCTTGGGCGAACTCACGGCGCCTTCGAAGGAGTAGTAGTGCCCGCGGTAGTCGGCGCTGGGCTGGGTCCACAGCAGGTCGAGCACCTCGATGAACTCGTTGCTGAGCCGGCCGCGGTCGTCGTATTCCGCGCCGAGCAGCGCGTTCTCTTCCGGCAGGCTGCCCACTCCCAGCCCGACCACCAAGCGACCGCCGCTCAGCCGGTCCAGCGTTGCCAATTCCTTGGCCAGCACCATCGGGTGCAGGTACGGCATCACCAGCACGCTGGTTCCCAGGCGCACTTGTGACGTGTGTGCCGCCATCCACGTGAGCGTCACGAGCGCGTCGTGGTAGGGCTGCTCGCCCAGCCGGTCCCACACGTAGCCCACGTTGAGGACGTGATGGTTCACCCACACAGAGTCGAAGCCGAGCTGCTCGGCCTCGACGGCCAGCGCGACCACCTCCGCGGGATCGTCGACCCCGAAGTTGTTGGGCACCGTGAAGCCGTACCTCATGACGATGTGCTCCTTTCGCTCCGCCAGCGCCGTACGTCGGCGAGCGGGGCGGCAGCGCTCCCGATCATTGCGGGCGGACCGCCTGCGAATGAGACTCGCAGTTCGCCAGTTCGGCCGCAGGATTCGCAGTGCTCGGCACAGGGAGGTCCCGAAGCAGCGCTCAGTGGGCAGCTCAGTCGAGTGCGGCGAAGGCTGCGTCGGCGATGTCGCAGGTGCGCTTGATGTCGTCGTCGGTGTGCGCCGCGCAGACGAAGTTGTTGTGATAGCTGAGCAGGTAGGCACCCCGGCGGATGCACTCGGCGACCCAGCGTGCATGGAACTTCGAACCGCCCTCGCCGACGATGCGCAGGTACGGCATGGCGGGCACGCCGCTCACCCGCAGTTCGTGTCCATGCGCCGCTGCCACATCGGTCAGCGCTGCTCCGAGGCGAGTGCCGGTCTCGGTGGCGACTGCGGCTGCATCGCACGAGCGCAGTTCTCGCAGCGTGGCGAGCCCGGCGGCCATGGGTGCCGCGTTGAAAAACTGGGTGCCGGTGAAGAACGTCTCGCCGGCGGCCTCCTTCAGCGCGTCACTGCCGGCCAGCGCTGCGAGCGGATGCCCGTTCCCGATCGCCTTGCCGAAGCACATGAGGTCCGGCGTGAATCCGTACGCGACGTGCGCGCCGGCCAAGTCGATCCGGAACCCGCTGCGCACTTCGTCCAGGATCACAACGATGCCCGCAGCCCGGCACGCCCGCTCGACTGCGGCCCAGTAGCCCTCCGCCGGCTGCTCGTTGTCGGCGAACACCGGGTGGTGGTATGGCGATGAGATGAAGCAGGCGATGTCGCCCGGATGCGCGTCGATGGCCGCCTGCACAGCGTCGGCGTCGTTCCACGGCACCTCGATGACGAAGGCTTGGTCCTCCGCGATGGTGCCCTTGTTGCCGGGCGCCTGCATCCACGGCGCCGAGCCGTGATAGCCGCCCTCGATCTTGAGGATGTACCGCCGCCCGGTGGCTGCGCGGGCCACCATCGCCGCTAGACCGGTCGCATCGGCACCGTTCTTGCCGAACAGCGCCCAGTCGGCCCCCTCCACGAGGTCGACGAGTTCCTCGGCCAGCTCGACCATGACCGGCGCCGCGAGGCTCACCGTGCTGCCGTCGGCGGCTTGCTTCTCGGCGGCCTCCTCGACGGCGGGATGGTTGTACCCCAAGATGTTCGGCCCGTATGCGCACATCCAGTCGATGTAGGAGTTGCCGTCCACGTCGGTGAAGCGGGCGCCCTCTGCCGATGAGAAGAAGACCGGGCCGTCCTCGATGACGGCGGGGCCGTAATGGCCGTACACGCCCTTGGGAACCACGGCCTTCGCCCGTTCGTACAGCTCTTGAGACTTCGAAGTTGGCATCGGCTCGCTCATAACTGCCTCACTCGACGAGAAGATCTTGATGAGCAGCATCCTGACATACCGGCGGATTCCCGGCACCCAGAAATGCAGCAAGCGGGCGGGGTTACGATCCGGCGATGGGAGCGCTTGACGACTACATCGTCCTCGACTTGTCCATCTTGGTGCAGGGCCCTCAAGCTGCGGCGACGTTGCACGACATGGGAGCCTCGGTCATCAAGATCGAGCTGCCGGGAATGGGCGACCTCGCCCGGGTGATCCCCGTGTCGCCCACCGATCCACGAAACCCGTACTACGAGGCGTGCAACCGAGGGAAGCGGTCGGTCACGCTTGATCTGCGCACTCCCGGCGGGAAGCGAGCACTCGAGCGGTTCGTCGAGACGACCGATGTCCTGATCCACAACTTCGTGCCCGGGACCATGGAGGCTTGGGGCCTGTCGTATGAGCACCTGTCGTCCATCAATCCACGGCTCGTGTACGCCACCGGTTCGACCTTCGGGCCGGTCGGCTCCAAGGCGATACGGGAGGGAGCCGACTCGTCCGGTCAGGCAGAAGGCGGGCTCATGTTCGCCACCCGGATCGACGGCGGACCCCCCATCATGAATGGGG
Source organism: Candidatus Poriferisodalis sp. (assembly GCF_965204195.1). Lineage (GTDB taxonomy): Bacteria > Actinomycetota > Acidimicrobiia > Acidimicrobiales > Poriferisodalaceae > Poriferisodalis. The sequence continues at coordinate 2,688,008 of NZ_OZ241975.1, read as the reverse complement.
CTGTCATCTCCGACCATGTCGGCTGCCAGAACATGGTCACCGGCATTCTTGCTGCGCTGCTCCATCGCACCGAGACCGGGCTTGGACAGCGGGTTGACGTGTCGCTGGTGGGAGGCATGATCTACGCCCAGGCGTCGGAGATGACCTACACCCTGCTGACCGGTCGCAACCCCGAACGCATCGATTCGGGCCACGCTTTCGTTCCCACGCTGCTCCACACTGTGGAGGCGGCCGACGGCTGGATCCACCTGCTCAGCGGCACCGGACCGGGATGGCCCGAGTTCGCCAAGCTGCTCGACCGGCCCGACCTTGCCGACGACGAGCGGTTCCTGGCCCTGATGCTGAGCTCGGAAGCCAGGGCCGAGCTGGTCACGATCATCGACGAGGTCTTCCTCACCAGGACCCTCGACGAGTGGGAGGCGGTGCTCACTGGGGCCGGGGTCCGCTACGGGCTGGTCCGCGACTACGAGGCGATCGTGGCCGACGAGTCGATGTACGAGAACGGCTACCTGCACCGGGTGGAGCATCCCGAGGGCGCACGCACGGTGATCGGCACCCCGATCCGCATGTCAGCCACTCCGCTGGAGCCTGGCGCCGTTGCGCCCGAACTGGGGCAGCACACCGAGGAGGTCTTGCTCGAGCACGGCTACACGTGGGACGACATCACCGCACTGCGGGAAGAAGGTGTCTTCGGCTGAGTGCCGTGATTCAACCTGTCGCCTGTGGGGCGGCAGGGAAACGGCGATGCGGCAGGTTCAGCCAGTCGCGTACGTGGCGGCGAGTGAGCGGGCGATGCGGTCGGTCTGGATCTCGGTGCTGCCGTCCACATAGTTCGCGATGCGTGCACCGATGAGGTGGTGGCCTCCAGGGTGGTCGCTGCGCAGGCCCTCGGCGCCCATGGCTTGGATGCAGGTGGCGATGTCGGCTTCGGCCGTCTCGGTGGCGAACTTCTTGGCATGGGCAGCCGGCAGAATCGCACCGCTCGCATCACCCGTGCGCAGCGAGGTGGTGACGGCTTCGATGGCGCGGGCGGTGAGCAGCTGGGCGGCTTCGAGGCGGTTCTGCACTCCGGCCAACTTCCACGCCAGACCTTGATGGGCGATGATGGGCTTGCCGAATGCCTCCCGCTCGGCTCCGTAACGAACTGCGCTCGCGAGGGTGGCCTCCACCATGGCGCAGCACATTGCGGCGACGTAGGTGCGGGCACCGTTCACGCTCGACAAGGCCGCGATGAAAGCTTCTCCTGCAGGGCTAAGAAGATCTTCGGCGGCGGCCATGTAGCCATCCAGTCGGAACCCTCCGGTGCCGATGAGGTGACCTCCGGCCAGCTCGTACGGCGGCAGCCGCTCGAATCCGGGCTGGGTGCCGTCGATCAGGAACAACGCAATGCCTCGACCCCGCGAGCCGGGCCGCGTCTGCGCATAACAGAAGATGACGTCGGAGTGTGCGGCGTTGGTGATCCATGCCTTGGCACCGTCAAGCCGCCAACCGCCGTCGACGGGCGTCGCGGTGGTGGCGATGTTGGCGAAGTCGCTGCCGGCGCTTGGCTCGGTCAGCGCTGTGGATCCGAACCGGCGTCCGGCCATCAGGTCAGCCAGGTAGCGCTCGCGGTGGGTGTCGCTGCCCAGCCGAGCCACCCGCGATGCGACGTTGCCGGTGTTCACCAGGCTGAAGGCGAACGGCATCGACACGGCGCTCAGCACCTCGATGATGCGACACTTCTGGGCGAAGCTCATCCCGAGCCCGCCCAGCTCGGCCGGCACCTCCATCGCCAGCAGCCCTATCTCTGAGGCGTCCCGCAGGGCCTCGAGTGCCATGCGCTTCTCGCTCTCCCAGCGGTTCACGTTGGGGGCCACGACCGTGTCGCGGAATTGGCTGACTTCGCTGACGAACGCTTCGAACGATCCTGCGTCCATGCCCGTCGGCGGATCGCCCGCAGCGATCGAGTTGTCAGCGTCGGCAGCAGTCATCGCGGCGACGGTAGCAGCGGTGTTCAGGGGCGAACTGAGAGCCGTCGCATGCGTCCGACCTACGCTGCGAGGCCGTGGTCGGTCTGCGCTCTGTCACTGAGGCGTTCGAAGCGGGACGCCTGTCGGCAGTGCTCAGCCAGAACCTCGATACACCGCATCACGGCCCGACTGCCGCCGTCGCCGCAGCGGTGCGCTCGGGTGACAGCGGCCCCGAGATGCTCTTCATCGAACGAGCCACCCGCGACGGCGACCCGTGGTCGGGCCACATGGCGTTTCCGGGAGGGCGCACCGAGCCCGACGACGACGACACGTTCGACACGGCGGTGCGCGAGAGCCGCGAAGAGATCGGATTCGACATCACCGCGCACGCCGGGGTGCGCTGGCTCGGCCGGCTCAACGACCTCGAAGGCAACCCGCGCTGGCGCGGCGCGGCACTGCGGGTGACGCCGCACGTGTGCTGGCTCGACGGCGCCCGCCCTGAACTGACGCTGAACTACGAGGTGGCCGACGCGTTCTGGGTGTCGGTGGCAGAACTGGCCGACCCTCGACACCACATCGACTATCACTACCCGCCTCGACCCGACGAGCGCTTCCCCGGAATCGAAGTCGGCCACGGACGGGTGATCTGGGGCATGACGCTGCGGATGCTGCAAGACCTGTTCACCCGCACCGGCCACCCCCTCCCAATCCAGTTCAGCCCGTCCAGCTGAGCAAGCCCCGTCGCTGCGGCCTTGCGTTCGTTATGGTCGCCACACTGCGGCGGGCGCGACCTATGCCTGCCCGTCGACGCCAGGGGGATGAGACATGGGCGCTGATTTCGAGTTGGAGATGCTGAGTTCGGGATGGGGCCTGATCGAGGGTCCGCGGGTGGACGAGCACGACAACTTCTACTTCTCCGACGTGCCCAACGGCGGCGTGCGCCGCAGGCGGCCCGATGGCGAGATCGAGATCGTGGTGCCGAAGCGCAGGGGCGTGGGCGGCATGGTGCTGCACGCCGACGGCGGTGTGGTGGTGAGCGGTCGCAACATCCAGCACGTCACCGACGCCGGCTCGGAAGTGCTGTTCGCTCCCGACGTCGCTGGTTTCAACGACATGCACACTGATTCTTTGGGGCGCGTATACGTGGGCTCGCTGAGGCGCAACCCGTTCGATCTATCGGCACCCGATGAGGCCGGCGAGCTGTACCGCATCAACCTCGACGGCACAGCCGATGAGGTCTACGGCGACGTGCAGCTCACCAATGGCATCGGCTTCTCGCCTGACGGTTCGCGGCTCTACCACTCCGACAGCATCCCGGGCAGGGTGTGGGTCTCTGACGTGGACGGTGATGCGGTGACCAACCGCCGGGAGTTCGTGCGGGAGGGCAAGGTGCCCGACGGCCTGGCCGTGGACGTCGAAGGAGGCGTGTGGGTCGCGCTGGCCGAAGGGGCACGAGTACAGCGCTACACACCCGACGGCGAGCCCGATCTCGCCGTTCCGGTTCCCGACCAGTTCGTCACCAGCGTTTGCTTCGGCGGTGGCGACATGCGCGATCTCTACATCGTGACCGGCGGGGCGTCGGACGGCGGCGGCACAGCCGGTGGCGGCTGCATCTTCCGCACTCGCGCCCCAGTTGCCGGCGTCCCGACCCCGCTGGCTCGGGTGCGCTCGAGCCAATGAGCCCCATCCAGTGAGCCCGAGCCCCATGTCCGGCATCTTCCGCTGGTCGTACGGCGCGTATGACGCGCCAGTAGTCCTGTGCCTGCACGGCATCGGCTCGTGTGCCGACGCCTTTCTGGGCCAACGCCCGCTCGCTGAGCGTCTCGGCGTGCGGCTCGTGGCGTGGGACGCACCCGGCTACCGCTATTCGGCCGATCCCGCGACTGCCCCCGGCATTGACGGCTGGGCTGACGCAGCCGCATCGCTGATCACGGCTGAATCAGACGGCCCTGTCGCCGTCCTCGGTGTCTCGTGGGGCGGCGTCACGGCAACCCGGCTGGTCCTGCGGCACCCTGAGCTGGTCTCTGCGCTGGTCCTGGCCGACTCCAGTGCCGGCGCCGGCACGAAACCAGAGCAGGCCGAAGCCATGCGGGCGCGGGCGATCGATTTTGTCGACCTCGGCCCCGGGGGCTTCGCAGCGGCCCGGGCGCAGCGGCTAGTCAGCCCTGAGGCCTCCGATGAACTGCGGGCCCACGTTGCCGACATGATGATCCCGTCGATCCGCATGCCCTGCTACCAGTGGGCGTGCGACTCGATGGCAGAGTCGAACCACTACCCAGACCTTGAACGCATCGCTGTGCCGACGCTGGTGGTGGTAGGCGAGCACGACGAGGTCACCCCGCCCCGCACATCACAGAGGCTTGCGGAGGGAATTGCGGGCGCTCGTTACGCGGAGATCTCCGACGCCGGCCACCTCGCCAACCAAGAGCAACCCGAAGCGTTCAACGACGCCATTGCCGACTTCTTGGCCTGACAGCGCCACTCAGCGGGGAGGCAGTCGGATGCCGCCGTCGACGCGGATGACCTCGCCGTTCATGTACGGGTTGGTGATGCACTCCATCACCATGAAGGCCAGCTCCTCGCCGTAGCCCAGACGCTTGGGGAACAGCACGCTCTGGCCCAGGTGCGCCTTGAACTGCTCAGACTGCTCGCCCTCGCCGTAGATCGGCGTGTCGATGAGGCCCGGCGCAATTGTGTTGACGCGGATGCCGGTGGCGGACAGGTCGCGGGCGATCGGCAGGGTCATGCCCACCACGCCTCCCTTGGAGGCCGAGTAGGCGGCTTGGCCGATCTGGCCGTCGAAGGCCGCCACCGAAGCCATGTTTACGACCGCGCCGCGAGACCCGTCCTCGTCGGCAGGTTCGGACTTGGCCATCGCAGACGCTGCCTGGGCGAGCATGTTGAACGAGCCGATCAGGTTCACGTTGATCACGAATCGGAACTGCTCGAGATCCATCGGCACGTTGTTGCGGTCGATGGTGCGACCCGCACGGCCCAGCCCGGCCGAATTGACCAGCGCACGAAGCGGCCCCATCTCCGATGCGGCATCCACCGCGGCACTCGCGTCATCAATGCTGGTGACGTCGCAACGCACGAACAGCCCGCCGATCGACGATGCCACCTCGGCACCGAGATCGTCCTGCAAGTCGGCGATGACCACATGGGCTCCGGCATCGGCGAGCTGGCGGGCGCTGGCCTCGCCGATGCCCGACGCTCCGCCCGTGACGATGGCTGATGCTCCGCTGAGGTCAAGACGCGGCATGTTGCTTTCCTCCAAGTCGATTACGCCGGATCGAAGCTAGCGTCGGCAGTCGGCATGTCGGAGGGTCTCCCGCGATGAAGAGCGAGCGAACAGCGACCTTCGCCGCGCTCGGCGTGCCAGCCTTCCGGCTCTTGTGGCTCAGTGGCGTGTTCTCCTTCATGAGCATCCAGATGCAGTTCCTGCTGCGCTCGCTGCTCGCCTGGGATCTCACCGAGAGCGAGGGGGCACTGGGCATCGTGTTCTTCGCCTTCGGCTTGGCACTGGGCGTCTCGACGCTCTTCGGCGGCGTGGCTGCGGATCGACTCTCCAAGCGGCGTCTCATGCTGTTCGGGCAGCTCGTGTTGCTGCTCGGCTCCATCGGGATGGGCTTGGCACTGGCAACGGACGTCATCCAGTTCTGGATGCTCCTCGTCTCGAGCGCGCTTCAGGGCCTGATGTTCGGCCTCATCGGACCGGCTCGCATCTCGATGACAACCGAGCTGGTCGGACGCGAGCGGCTCGGCAATGCGATCACGCTCTCGTCGCTGTCGCTCAGCGGCAGTCGCGTCATTGCCCCGACCGGTGCCGGGCTGCTGGCAGGGTGGGCGCTGTTCGGTCTCGCCGGCGCGTATTTCGTCTCGGCGGCCATCGCGACGCTGAGCTACGTGCTGCTGCTGCCCCTGCCGGAGACGAGCAAGCGGGAGGATTCGCCGACAGGCGCCACCCGTCTGGCTCGGCTCGCCGTCGGCAATCCCCTGGCCGAGATCCGCCAGGGCATTCGCTACGCGATGAGCCGCCCTGAGCTTCGGCGGCCGATCCTCACGTCGATCATCGTGATCATGTTCGGATTCAGCTACGTGGCCTTCCAGCCGGCGCTCGTCGAGGGCGTTTTCGGCCTCGGCGACCGGCAGGTCGGGTTCATTTCCGGAGCGTCTTCGATCGGTGCGGTTGCCGCGTCGATCGTGCTCGCCTCGCGTGCCGACTCGACGAGCGCCGGCTCGATTCTCGTCGGCTTGGGTTACGCCTTCGGTGTCTCGGTCATCATCCTGAGCGGTGCCCCGAACTACATGTGGGCGTTGGTGATCACCGCGGCCGTCGGCGGAGCATCGACCGGGTTCATCTCGCTCGTTCAGACGATCGTCATGCGTGGCACCGACGAGGCTTACCAAGGGCGCGTGCAATCGCTGGTGCAGTTGCCGTTTGCAGCATTCGCCATCGCCGCAGCGCCGCTGGGCGTTCTGGCGGAATGGGCAGGCGTGCGCGCCATGTTCTTGACCATGGGCATCGCCGTCACGCTCAGCATGGTCGTCTACTCGATGGCGAGCATGGGCGAAGGCCGGTCTCCCCAACCGACGGCTTCGCACTAGGCGCAGCAGGCCGACTCGGTGCAATTGCGGGCTCGGTGCCTAGGTCGGCTGGTTAGCTGATCTGCTCGAGGATCGAGGTCTCCGACAGGCTCGTGCGGATGTCGGTGTCGGCCACTGTGGGCACGTCGGGGCACCAGCGTGACATGGCAGCTTCCAGCGCCTGCTTGACGTCCGCGGCGATTGCGTGAGCGTCGGCTTCGTCGCACTCGATGACGACGCTGTCGTGGACGGTCTGCACAGCGTCGGCTGTGGGGTAGCGCGCCAGCACCTCGCTCAGCCGACCGTAGGCGTCGAGCATCACATCGGCGACGCCGCCTTGGATCGGGGCGTTGCGGTAGGCATTGGCCATCTGGCCGACCCGGGTGTGCAACGCGCGCCGCAGCAGGAACTGCTGGTCGGCGTCGCCCATGGCAACGCCCACCTCGTCGATGACGGCCCGCCGCAGGTGCCGCTGCTCCAGCACCTTGTCCACGGCCGGCCGCAGCGTGCCGCCCGCCGCTGCCGTCGGCGGAGCGAGGTCGAAGCGGGCCAGCACCCGCTGCCACACCTCGGCCGGCCGGGGCTTGGTCGAGCAACCGACCACAGCTGCGGCTTCGCCCAGCACCCAGTCCACGGAGAACGTGAACTGTTGCCGGCGACCAGCCGGCGTATGCGAGCTGAACGACAGCGGCGAGCCATCGGAACGGACGATGACCGGCGCGGAGAACGACAGCGCCCACGCCACCTCGGCAACGTCGATCTCGCTGAGGCCGATCGTCGGGCCGCCGGCGAAGCGGCCCGGGTCGATCGCGCCGGCCCGTTCGGCTGCGAGCAGGGCCTCGTGGACCTCCTCGGCGCTGTGATGCCGGCGCTGCTGGCTCCGAAGCGTCCGCCGAGCGTCATCGGTGCGGGGCCACAGGGCACCCAGCCGCAGTGTCAGCGGCCAATCGGCATCGAGCGAGGTGGCGGCAAAGTGCCCGATGAAGCGGTCCCGCTCGTCCACCCAGTGGGCGATGCCGGGATATGCGCTCAGGTAGGCCTCGATGAGCGCGTCGGCCTCGCCGCGGCTGGTCGGCACGCCGGCGTCGGTGAGGCCACGCGACAGCCCCGCACCGCGCTGCCCGTACAGGATCCCGAAGTTGATGCGCTTGGCCTTGGTGCGGAATTCCTCGTAGCGGGGCCGGTCGAGCGCCGCCAACCCCGCCGGACCGTCCAAGCGCACGCCGAACATCCGCTCGGCGGTGGCGGTGTGGATGTCGAGACCCTGCTCGAATGCTGTCCTCAGGCCGTCGTCGCCCGCGAGCTGGGTGGCGAAGCGCAGTTCGGCCTGGCTCAAGTCCGAATAGACGAAGACCCGCCCGGTCGGCGGTTTCATGTAGGGCTTCAGCCGCGGTGTGAAGTTCTGCGCATTCGGGTTGCGGCTGGCCAGCCGGCCGGTGTTCGTGCCCACCACCTGCAGGTACTCCGGATGCAGCCGGCCGTCGGCCCACAAGTGCTCGGCCATCGTGTACCCATAGGTGCTCAAGGTCTTGGACAGGTCGCGGTAGGCCAGCAGCGCTCTGCAGAGTTCGCCGCCGATGCCTGCCAGCACCGATGCGCCGAGCGAATCAGTCGGCGCCAGCGGCCGGGTTCGGCCGTCGGTCTTGGTCGTCCATGCCTCCACCTCGTCGGACGCGAAGCGGTTCAGCACGTCACGCGCCTGCTGTTCGCTGTCGGGGTTCCAGCTGGGCTCGAGGCCGCCGCCGAAAAGATCGCCCTGACCACCACCGGTCAGCTCGGCCAGATGGGTGAGCACCTCGACGCGCCGCGACGCCAGCTCTGCCAGCTCGGCTTCCCAACCCTGCACGTCGAAGGGCAGACCGGCACGCTCCATGCGGTCGAGAAAGGGGCGGGCTGCCTGCTCCAGACGGCAGACCTCCTCCAGCCCGGCGTCTCGCAGCCCCACACGCAGCACATCTGACACCCACAACGTCTCGACGGCGTCTGCCGCGGCATAGGCAACCTGGCGATCACTCAGCGGGCCATTGGCACCGAAAGAGAACTGCGTTGTGGCTTTGCCCTCGACGCTCAGGCCCAGGTAGCGCTCGGCCGCCCAGGCCAGCCCGTGAAAGAAGCTGAAGCCGGTGAGCCCTTGATGCAGGAGGGCATCGGCCAGCTGCGCGTCCCACCAGCGCAACGACCCGACGGCCGCACCTGCAGCCGTGGCCGGCTCCATGAGATGGGTGTCGATGACCCGATCGTCAAACGTCGCGTTCCAGGCGTCCGATGCCAGATCCGGCACCCGGAGACCCTCGTGCAGCGCGGTTGCCAGCTCCACCAGGTCGTGCCGACCGACATCGACGACCCAAGCGCGTTCGGTGCCATCGGGAGCACGGGTTGCGGCGGAGATCACCCGCAGTTTCGGTACACGGCCGCGCGTCTCGGCTTCGCGCGGCTCGAAGTCGGTCTCGGTGTCCATTGCACGGGCTGCGGAGGCGCGGAGCGCGTCGGAGAAGTCGCCGAGCCCGTCGCGGCCTACGACTGTGATGGGAACCTGGGCAGGGTCTCGCGAGGCCTCAGGACGCGGATCGAGTCGCCGGAGGTCCGCTGAGGCACGGGCGACATCGGCGGCGGCGTCCACGAGCGCACCCTAGGACGGCCCTGTCACAGTGACTTGCCTGCATTCGGCAGGCGCAATTCCAAGGTTGTCGAACTAGCCCGCTGCCACCTGTCTTGGCGGTTCGATGGCATGATCGGACTGACGTGCTGCCCCAGCGTCGGTGCTGACCGGCTTCTCAAGTTCCGGCTCGCCAGCATCGATCTCGTTGATTCGAGACACCGCCTCGTCGAGCTTCCTCTGCCGCGTGCCTGACAGCTCTTCCCAGGACGTGCTGAACGTACCGAATTGCTTCTCGGCCTTCGCCAAATGCCGCTCGAATCGGATCCATTCTTGCCTGAAGACCCGCAAGTGGTCGAGGATCTCGTCGGTTTTGCGCTCGAGTTGGAAGTTCTCGGCGGATTGCCGCACTACAGCCAATACGGCGAACAGGCTCGAAACCGAGCAGAGAATCACCCGTTCTTGGAGCGCCTTGTCAATAAGTTTGGGGTCCGCTCGATGCGCGAACTCGAAGATGCTCTCATTTGGAATGCACATCACGACTACATCGACGGAATCGTGATGCCTCGAATAGCCCTTCTTGGCTAGATCCTTCACCATCGTGTCGACGTTCCGCACGAAGGCCTGCTGGGCGCCTTTTCTTGTTTCCTTATCATTGGCCTCGGTGTAGCTGCGGTAGTTCTTCAGCGGCACCTTCACGTCCAGATGCAGTTCGAGGCCCTCGGGCAGACAGATCGAGAAGTCCGGTTTCTTGCCGTCCGGAAGAGGTTTCTGCTTATGGAAGTGGGTGCCCTCGTGAAACCCGGCTGCCTTGAGCACGTCCTCGACATGCCGCTCGCCCCATGTGCCCCGCTCTGTGGGCTTGTCGAGCAGATGGCTGAGTCCGCTCGTCGTTGTAGCGATCTCATTAAGTCGTTCTGAAATGGTGCCGCCGCTCCGAGCGGCGGCGTGGATGTCAGTAACCGCACCCTTGACGTCGTCGAGACGTGCTGCGATCACCTCTGTTTTTTCCGCAATGGGCTGCGATGTCTCGCGCAGCCGCTCGTTCGATGCCTCGACGGCACGGTCGACGATCTGGTCCACCGTTGCCGCTCGGTGTCGGGCCATCGGCCAGTAGCCGACGGTGATGCCGAGCATGAACATGAGGACGCCAACGACGGCGATGACGACGATGGCAGTTAGATAGCTCACATCGCGGTTGTATCACGCCAAGGCGAACCGGCTTACGTGCGGGGTTGCGTGGTGTCGAAGGCGGGCTGCGCCATGGATGTCATGTGACAAGTGACGCTTGTCGCACTAGGCTGACGGGGTGATCCGTTCGTTCCGGCATCGAGGCCTCCGGGCGCTCTATACGGGACGCCAGCCCAAGGGAGTGAACCCCGAACACACTCGCAAGCTGACCCGCATACTCGGGGTCCTGGACCACAGCACCCAACCGAGAGACATGGACCTTCCAGGATTTCGGCTGCATGCGCTGAGCGGCGATCTCAAGGGCCACTATGCAGTCTCGGTATCGGGCGACTGGCGAGTGACGTTTCGATTCGAGGACGGACACGCGGCTGACGTGAACTATGTCGACTATCACTGAGGAGCCAGTCATGCCGATGCAGAATCCGCCCCACCCCGGCGAGATCGTCAAGTGGGAGTGTCTTGAGCCGTTGGGGCTCACTGTGAAGCGGGCTGCGCATGGCCTAGGTGTGACGCGGCAGGCGCTGTCGAGTCTCGTGAACGGGCGCAGCGGCGTGTCGACCGAGATGGCATGCCGGTTGTCCGCTGCGTTCGGTTCAACTCCCGAGACTTGGCTTCGCATGCAGATGGCCTACGACCTCTGGGACGCCCGTGAGCGACTGGCGTCAGTCGAGGTAGAACGATTCGCTGATACGTCTTCGACAGCGGCGCCCGCTGCGTGATCGACGCGCGTAGTGAGACGCAGCTCGGCTCAGGGACTGCCTGAGCCCCTCATTCACAGCGCGTAATCGACTTCGATGAAATCCTCGGGTGAGCCGTCGCCTGCTTCGGTCTCGGCGGTGATGAGATCGTGCAAGCGCTTCGCCACAGGGCCGACCGTGCCGTCGCCGATCGGGGCGCCGTCCCATTCCACGACTGGGAAGACGTGAGTGTCGCCGCCGGACATGATGACCTCAGCGCCGGCGCGAGCCTCGTCGGCCCGCAGTGGCCGCTGTGCCACGCCGCGCAGCAGTCCTTCGTCGCTGAGCGGCCCCCTGGCCAGATCCAGCAGGCGCCGCATGGTGGTGCCGTGCAGGATGCCCTCGAACGGGGGAGTCACGAAGACGCCGTCGTGGCTCACGCTGCACACGTTCAGTACGCAGGCTTCCGCAATGAAGCCGTCGTCGTCCACGATGATCCCGAATGTCCCCCCGCCGTCGGCCGCCTCGAGGTGGGTCAGGACGTTCAGCAGGTAGTTGTTCGATTTGATCTGGGCCAGCAACGGCGGCTTTTGGGGCGTCTCGCGCACCGTTGCTTCGCGGAAGCCGTCCCGCATCGGGTCGAAGCCTCCATCACCGAAGCTCATGGGGTCGAGCACGACGCAGTAGAAGCACGGCTCTTCGCATTCGGCCGGCATGAACGAGAACCCGCCCGGGCCCGCTGTCAGCCAGTAGCGGACGATGGCGTTGCGGGCACCGGAGGCTGCCGCGGTGTCGGCGACCATCTGGATGAGCTCGTCGCGCGACCACGGAATCTGGAGGCGGGCGCCCGCAGCACTCGCAAGCAGCCGATCGATGTGGATGCCGAGCCGGTACAGCCGGCCGTTCACCAGCGAGCAGGTGTCGAAGACGCCATGGCCCCGATGCACCATGTGATCGTCGAGCGGCACCGTCATCACGGTGGGATCGGTGACGACGCCGCCCAAGTAGGAGCTGAACATGGCGTAGCAGCCGCGCTTGCCCTGGCGTCGCGCGGCCATGCGCTCGACGGCTTCGGCGGCGCTCAGGATCTGCTGGGCCGGGCGCAGGCCGCCGCCGGACTCGTCTGGTGCGGCAGCGTCGCCGTTCCCCGAGCCGTTCCCCGAAACCGTTCGCAGCGCCACGTGCCGATACTAGATGGACCGCCGTGCCGGGCTTCGGGAGCCGCTGCTGATCCCAGTCGGTCGCGGCGGAGTCGCAGCGTCCATTGAGGGGGCGCCGTTGATGGTCGGCGCGCGTAACCTCGCTGGGCAATGGCGGTTCCGGATGGGGAGGACGCGCCCCCGGCGTTCGGGCCGACGGCGCTGGCGACGCCGGCCAACTTGGTGACGGTCGCCCGGATTGCGGCCTCGCCCGTGTTCATCTGGATGATCGTGCGGACCGACGAGGCCCGCTGGTCCACGTTCGTCGTCGGTTTCGCCATCGCCATGACCGACTACCTCGACGGCTGGCTGGCCCGCCGACACGGCACGACGCGTGCGGGCGCGTTCCTGGACCCGCTGGCCGACAAGGTGCTGGTGCTTGGCGGCATGGCGGCGCTCGTGTGGAACGGCCAATTCCACGCTGTCCCGGTGATCGTCATCGCGGCACGGGAGCTGCTGATCAGCGCCTACCGGTCACGTGCCGGCCGCCAAGGCATCACGGTGCCGGCGACCAAGCTCGCCAAGTGGAAGACGTTCGTCCAGCTCTGGGCAATCGGCTTCGCCGTCATGCCGCCGCTGGCCACGAACGCCCACTGGGTCGCCACGCTCACGCTATGGCTGGCGGTGGCGCTTACTGCGTGGACCGGCTGGTCGTACCTGCGGTCGGCTCGTGGCGTGGCGGCCGCGCAGCTCGGCGACGACACTTCCGGCTGAACCGCGCCAGCCTCTGCCCCTAGGGTCACGGCTTGTGAAGACAGAGATCGTCGCAGTGGGCACCGAATTATTGCTGGGCCAGATCGTCGACACGAACTCCTCGTGGATGGGCGAGCAGCTCGCTCTGGCCGGCATCGACAGCCACTACCAGACCAAGGTGGGGGACAACTGGGACCGCATCGAGGATGCGTTCCGGCTGGCGCTCGACCGCAGCGACGCTGTCATCGTGTGCGGCGGCTTGGGACCCACCCAAGACGACATCACCCGCGAGGTGCTGGCGTCGGTGATGGGGGTCGAGCTGGTGCTCGACGAGCGCATCGCGGAGCGGATCCGGGCCATGTTCGCCAGCCGCAGCCGCCCGATGCCCGAGAACAACCTGCGCCAGGCCATGGTGCCAGTCGGCGCGTCGCCGATCCCGCAGCAGCCCGGCACCGCGCCCGGCCTGGTGGCACCGATCCGCTGGGTGCAGGGCGTCGGCGCCGTCGGGCCCGGCGCTGAGCCGCCAGCAGGCGCGGAGGTTCTCGACCGGGTGGTGTACGTGGTGCCCGGTGTGCCGTATGAGATGCGCGAGATGATGAACGGCACCGTGCTGGGCGACCTGCAGCGGCGCGCCGGCGTCAGCGCAACCATCGAGAGCCGGGTGCTGCGCACTTGGGGCCAGAGCGAGTCGGGCCTAGCGGAGATGCTGGCCGGTCGCATCGACGAGCTGGACGAGGCCGGCAACCCGACGCTGGCGTTCCTGGCCAGCGGCATCGAGGGCATCAAGGTGCGGATCACCGCCAAGGGCGCCGACTCGGCCGAAGCGTGGCGCCTGATCGAGGCCGAGCAGGCGGTGCTCGAGCCGCTGCTCGGCGACCTGGTTTTCGCCTACGACGACGACAACATGGAGACGGCGGTGCTCGCCGAGCTGGGCCGGCTGGGCTTGACGCTCGGTGTCGCCGAGACGATCACCGGTGGGCGGATGGCCAACCGCCTGTCGTCGGCGGAGGCTGCGATGCGTGCTGGCCGGGCGCCGGGCGGGGCCAAGCTGGGCGATCCCGGGCTCGCGCCTGGCGCCGACACCGACCAGTCCGACGGCGGGACCGGTCCGCGCACTTTCGCGGGCGGCATCGTGGCCCGCTCAGAGCACCTGACGGAGTACCTGCTGCATGCCGGCTCGTCGACGGTGTCGCCGATGGGCGACGATCTCGTTCCGCCGCTCGCGTCGGCCGCTGGCGCCGAGGCCCTTGCCCGAGCGGCCCGCCTGCGCACCGGAGCCAGCGTGGGCCTCGCCGTCACGGCGATCGAAGACCGCGCCGCCGCCACACCCGAGCATCCCTTCGGCACGGCGTTCCTGGCCGTGTCGATCTCGGCGCAGCCGGCGCGCGGCGACATTCCGGCAATCGCTCACCGCGACAAGGCCGACGAGATCCGCCTGCCCGGCGACCGTGAGCGCCTCGCCGACTACAGCGCCATCTCGGCGCTCAACCTGCTGCGCCTCATACTCACCGGCCGCCGCTAGGAAGCTGAGCCAAGAAGCGAAACCCCGGTTTGAGCGACCTACGGACGGCCACTCCGACATCCCACGAACGCGAACTCTGGGTGGCAGGCTGTCCCGATGCGATTCGGATTCTGGACGAAGAACGACCAAGAGACCTCGGCGGTCATCGAGTGCTGCCAGCACGCCGAGGCCACCGGCTGGGACGGGCTGTGGTTCGCCGACCACTTCATGCCCAACGAGGAGAACGTGGACCAGCCGGTCCACGAGGCGTGGTCGGTGCTTGCGGCGCTCGCCGTGGCCGTGCCCCGGGTGCGTCTGGGCCCGCTCGTGGCCGGCAACACGTACCGCAACCCGGCGCTGACGGCCAAGATCGCCACCACTATTGACCACCTGTCGGGCGGCCGGGTGGTGCTGGGCATCGGCGCCGGATGGCAGGAGAACGAGCACGAGGCCTACGGATTCGATTTCGGCACGCTGCGCAGCCGCATGGATCGCTTCGACGAGGCCGTCGAGATCATCAGCTCGCTGCTCGGCAACACACGCACGAACTTCGACGGCGAGCACTACACGGTGGCCGGGGCACCGCTCGATCCCAAGCCGGTGCAGTCGCCGGTCCCGCTGCTGATCGGCGGCGGCGGTCGGAAGCGCACGCTGCGGACCACTGCCCGCTGGGCCACCGAATGGAACTACTGGGGCATGCCCGACGACATCGCCGAACTGTGCAGCGTGCTCGACGGGCACTGCGAGGCGATCGGCCGCGACCCTGGCGAGATCAGCCGGTCGGCGTGCGCGCTGCTGTTCATCAATGAGGACTCGGCGAAGCTGGATCGATTCCGGTCCATGGACCTGGGCCGGGCCACCATCGTCGGCACTCCCGACGAGGTCAGCGAGGTCGTCGAGCAGTACCGGCAGGTCGGCGTCGACGAGCTGATCATCCCCGACTTCACCTTCGGCCCCATGGATGCCAAGAAGCACTCCATGGACCTGTTCATCAACGAGGTAGCACCCAACTTCCGCTGACGGCAGCGCAACACCACACCACACGACACTCCGACAACGGGAGAACGAGATGAAGATCGGTCTGTTTCAGATCAACATGGGGGCGCTGGGCGATGCAGCCGGCGCTGAGGGCGCCGGGCGCATTGCCGTGGCCGCCGAGCAAGCCGGCTTCGAGTCGGTGTGGACGGGGGAGCACGTGGTGCTGCCCGACCCGCAGGCGCCGCCGTCGCCGCTGCCGCCGTTGCATCCGATGCTCGACCCCGCGGTCGCCCTCGCATATGTCGCCGCGCTCACCAGCGAGATCAAGCTGGGCACCGGCATCATCATCGTTCCCCAGCGCAACCCGTTGGTGCTGGCCAAGGAGCTCGCCAGTGTGGATGTGCTGTCGGGCGGCCGCCTGCTATTCGGCGTGGGCGTCGGTTACCTCGGTCCCGAGTTCGAGGCGCTGGGCATCCCGATGGAAGACCGTGCCCGCCGCACCGAGGAGTACATCGAGGCCATGCGGGCCATCTGGTCGATGGACGAGCCTGCCTACGACGGTGAGTTCGTGAAGTTCTCGAACGTGCAGGCTCGTCCGAGGCCGGTCCAGCGGCCGGGTCCGCCGGTGGTGATGGGCGGCCACACCGCACCTGCATACCGCCGCTCGGTCACGATGAGCGAGGGCTGGTACGGGTTCGCGCTCGACTACGACGCCACGCAGCGCTGTATCGACGGCCTGTCAGAAGCCGGTGCCCGCTACGACCGCCCCGCCGAGCTCGGCAGGCTTGAGATCACGGTCACGCCACGAGTGCGCCCGACACCGGAGATGGTCGAGCGCTTCGCCGAGATGGGCGTGGACCGCCTCGTGCTGCTGCCCAACGGTCAGACGATCGACGAAGTCGCCGCCTTCGTCGACCACATCGGCTCGACGATTCTCTCGTAAGCGACACGCGGTCTCGGGAGCAATGAGGCGAATTTCCTTGCAGGCAGCGAGGGATTAGGCGAGACTGGAACGGCCGAGGGCAGTAGCCCGAGGAAGTGGACCCGGCTCCTCTCCGGACGGTGAGCGGTCGGGTCTTGCGCGTGTGCCAGTCGAATGGCGGGTCAGCTGCGCCGGGGGAGGCTCGGGCGGCGGATTGCTTCGCCGGCAGACACGATGCCCTGGTCTTCGAGCGCATCGATCGCTCTGTCGTCGAGGCCGGCGAGCTCGCGCAACACCTCGCGATTGTGCTGACCCCGGTCACCGGCGACGGCTCCCGGCGCCACGCCTGCATCGGCTGCCCTGAACCGCCACGGCGATTGCGGAACGGTCATCGGTGCGGCGGCTTCGCCCCCCACGATGTCAACGAACGCACCGCGCTCGGCTGCCCAGTCGGTTGCAGCCAGCTCGGCCACGGTGCGCACCTCTGCTGCCATCACCGACTTCACGCCGATCGCCGCCTCGACTGCTTCCGCACTGTCGAACTGGCTCACCCATTCGCCGAAGATGGCTTCGATCTCGTCGCGATGCACGACGCGATCCTCAATGCGGGCGAAACGCGGGTCGTCGCGCAGATCTGGCCGGTTCATCGCTGCCGCGATCACCTTGAAGCCGAAGTTGGCGGTCAGATCGAGTGTCACGGTGACGTGCCGGCCGTTTGACAGCGCGTACACCGCCGCCCAGTTCTGCCCGCCCTTGAAACCGATCATCGGATCCTGGCCGGTCAGGTCGGTCGCGGCCTGGTCGTTGCACATGAGCGTGCTCTCGGCCATGGACACCTCGACGGTCTGGCCGCGCCCGGTCCGCACGCGCATGTGGAGCGCCGCCAGAACGGCGCCCAGAGCATGCAGCCCGGTGTAGGTGTCGGCGTGCGACATCGGGTCGTTGCGGTAGGCGTCGCCGCCCCGCCGCCGGGAGACCATCTCGGTCACGCCGGCCTCGGCGTGCAGCACCGACGCGAACGCTCCCCGGCCGCTGCGGCTGTTGCCGTGCCCCCAACCCGAAACCGAGGCCACGATGATTCCGGGGTTGATCTCGCTGAGCACGTCGTAGCCCAGCCCCAGCTTGTCGAGCACTCCCGGTCGGTAGTTCTCCAGCACGATGTCGGCCTTGGGGACCATCGACAGCAGCACGTCGCGGCCGGCGGGCTGGGTCAGGTCGAGCGAGACGCATTCCTTGCCGACGTTGAACTGGGCGAAGTAGGGCGAGAACCCGTCGACGTTGGGAACGATGAACCTGGTGAGGTCGGCATCAGGAGGCTCGATCTTCACCACGCGGGCGCCCAGATCGGCCAGCAGGCGACCGGTGATCGGCCCCGCCACGGCGCGGGTCAGATCCAGCACGAGCACGTCTTCGAGCGGTCGTTCCACGGCGCACGACGATAAAGCCGCGCAGCGCTCGTTGCCCGCCTTCAGCGGCCGGTGCCGCTGCCCGCTCTCAGCGGGCGATGTCACTGCTCGCCGGCACCGGCACCCAGACGCTGGGCGGGGACAGATGCAAGGGCAGACGGAGTGCCGGTGCCGCGTCGGGAGGCTCGAGCGGCACCGGGTCGCGGGTCAGTCTCGAGATGACCAGCGTCCCCGCCAAGGCGAACACCGCCACGACGGCGATGGGCACGAGCGTCCCGCCGGTTTGTTCCTGCATGGTGAGCATCAGGATCGGGCCCACCATGCTGCCGATGCCGTAGCAGAAGAACAGTCGGCCCAGCACCGACCCGATGCCGGCGACGCCGAACAGGTGCGGCGTGACATCGCCCTGCAGCGCGACGAAGCCGCCATAGCCGACGCCCAGCAACACGGCGAACACCACGATCTGCCAGTAGCGGTCGGATGCGAAGAACCAGATCACGTACGCGATCGGCAGCATCCCGAACGAGATCGTCAGCAAGCGCACCGACCCGAGGGCCCGGGCGAAGCTGGTCAGCAGCAGGCGCCCGACGATGCTCGCCCCGCCGACGACCGAGAGCAGCCATGCTGCCGCGCTGGCGCTGATGCCGACCGATCGGGCGAAGGGGATGATGGCGGCGAGCGAGCCGATCACCGGCACCGCGAACAGCGCGGAGCCGATCGTCAGCAGCCAGAACGCCTTCGTGCGGCAGACGCGGCGAACGTGCTCGCGCGGATGAGCAGTTGCGACGATCGGCGTGCGCCGCACCAGCACGAGGCACACGATGAAGGTGATCGCTCCGATGACGGCCAGCCACCGGAAGGTCTCGCGCCAGCCCAGGTTGTCGATCATGCGCTCAGCGAGCGGTACCAAGAACATGGTGCCCAGGCCGGGCCCGGTCGCGACCAACCCTTGAGACACTGCCCGGTGTCGCAGGAACCATGACGCTGCGGTTGCGAACAGCGGCGAGACGAACAGGCCCGCTCCGAAGCCGCAGCCGATGCCGTACACGACGTAGCCGTGCGAGATCTGCGACACCGTTGAGGTCAAAACCAAGCCAGCCACGAACATCGCGCCGCCCACCGCCAGCAGCGGCCGCGGGCCCAGGCGATGCAGCAGCGGGCCCGAGATGATCCCGGTGCTGAAGAACAGGAGCGTGGCGATCCCGATCATCACCGACGTGCCACCCTGGCCGGTCCCGAACTCCGCAGACATCGACTCGATGAACGCGCCGAACGTGTAGATGGTGCCGAAGGCCACGCCGCACGACAGGCCGGCGCCGACCGCCACCAGCCAGGCGCGCCACGAGTCGATCAGCTCAGGCTGGCTCGCGAGCGGGGGAGCGGCACCTGCCACAGGAATGGAATTCAGCCGTCTGTGCCGTCGCCGGTGCTGATGTCGGCGACGAGATCGCCCACGCGCATCTCGCCGTCGTGCGTCTGGCCACCCAGTTCAATGAACTGCTCCATGGCGGGCTGCGCCTCCGGCGTGCGCAGGAGCCGCTGGAAGAGGTACCGCTCCTCGAACAATCCGTCCCTGAGGGGGAGTTCGTCGGCGGCGTTGACGGCCTGCTTGGCCAGTGCGACGGCCTGGGGCGGGAACTTCGCGATGCGGTACGCCAGCTCGGTGACAAACGGCCGCAGCTCGTCGGCGGGCAGTGCACGGTTGAGGTAGCCCCATTGTTCGGCCGTCTGCGCACCGATGTCGACGCCGCCCAGGATCACCTCCATGGCGCGGCCGCGCCCGACCAGACGGGGGAGCCGCTGCGTGCCGGTGCCGCCGGGCAGGATGCCGATCGGCACTTCCATCTGGTTGATGACCGTGCGGTCGAGCGCGCCGAAGCGCATGTCGCACGACATCGACAGCTCGCTGCCTCCGCCGCCGACTCGTCCGCCGATCTCGACAATGGTGGCTTTGGGCATCGTGCGGTACGTCTCGCACATGGCGTGGAACCCGACGTGTTCCGTGGGTCGTTCGGCGGGACCATCGGTCGGGTAGCCCAGGATCGCCGTCACGTCGAAGTGGGCGATGAAGAAATCCGGGTTGTCGCTGCGGAGCACCACCACCCGCACCGAGTCGTCATCGGCGACGTGAACGCTGAACTTCGCGAGCTCGCGGAACAGCGTCGGCGTCATCACGTTGATCGGCGGGGCGTCGATGGTGGCGAACACGACACCCGCGTCGCGCTCGATGTGCAGCAGCTCGAAGTCGTTGTCGGTCATCGCAGCGGATTTCTCAGCAGGGGGGCTCATGGGTCGCAGCGTGCCACATGTGCGCGACACGATGGCGTGCTCGCCGCCGCTCGGCACACGGCGGCTCAAGGCTTGACACGAACTGATGTTCGGAACTACATTTCTGTCATTCGCGCACGGCAGAAAACCACCCGTGAGTTGTCACACCCCGCTTCTACGGTGCTCCAAGACGGCATCGCACACCGGGTGCGGCCGAACGGGAGTCCGAGGAGGACGACATGAGTCAGCAAGACACAGAACGGGACCGGGCGCTGGACATGACGCTCACGCAGATCCGCCGCCAGTTCGGCGACGGATCCGTGATGAAGATGGGCGAGAAGCACCACATGGCGGTCGAGGCGATCTCCTCGGGCAGCCTCGCGATCGACTTGGCGCTCGGCATCGGGGGCTTTCCCCGCGGCCGGGTGGTGGAGGTGTACGGCCCTGAGGCATCGGGCAAGTCCACGCTCGCCATGCACTTGGTGGCCGAGGCGCAGCGAACCGGCGGCGTGTGCGCCTATGTCGACGCTGAGCATGCGATGGATCCGGTGTATGCGAAGAACATCGGCGTCGATGTCGACGAGCTGCTGATCTCCCAGCCCGACACCGGCGAGCAGGCGCTCGAGATCACCGACATGCTCATCCGCTCGGGTGCCATCGATGTCGTGGTCGTCGACTCGGTGGCGGCGCTTACGCCGCGGGCAGAGATCGAGGGCGAGATGGGCGACACCCATGTCGGCCTGCAGGCACGCCTCATGTCCCAGGCGCTGCGCAAGCTCACCGCCAACCTGAACAAGACCAAGACGATCTGCGTGTTCATCAACCAGCTGCGCGAGAAGATCGGCGTGATGTTCGGCAGTCCCGAGACCACCTCAGGCGGCCGGGCGCTGAAGTTCTATTCGTCCGTGCGGATCGACATCCGTCGCATCGAGGCCATCAAGGTCGAGGGCGAGGTAGTGGGCGGGCGTACCCGCGTCAAGGTCGTCAAGAACAAGGTGGCGCCGCCCTTCCGCCAGGCCGAGTTCGACATCATGTACGGGCAGGGCATCAGCCGTGAGGGCTCGTTGCTCGACGTGGGGGTCGAGCACGGCATCGTCAAGAAGTCGGGTGCTTGGTACACCTACGAGGGCGAGCAGCTGGGTCAGGGCCGCGAGAACGCCAAGAAGTTCCTGATCGCCAACCCCGAGGTCACCGTCGAGATCGACGGCCGGATCCGCACAGCGCTCGGCATCGGGGCCGATGGCGAGGCAGACGACGATGCCGACGTGCTCGATCGCCTCGACGACGCGCAGTCGGCACGCTCCGAGGGTGCCAGCGTCGACTGACGCTCCGATCTGCCCAACTGCGGGCGCTCGCTGGTCATCTGACGAACCGGCACCGCATGACGGTGTTGCCGTAGCCTGATCCGGTCGCAGGCGAGCGGGGCGATCCGGTTTCGGATCAAGAGCCTCGGATCGGGGAGAGTCAGGTGGCGCAGCAGACCGGGAAGCAGAAGGTCGACAAGCAGAAGACCGACAAGCCGCAGAACGTCTTCAACTTCGACTATTCCCGTGATGTCGACGGCCGCCCGCCGCAGTCGTACTACGACGACATCAAGGCGCGGTTCGCCGAAGAACGCGACCTGCGGCTGGGCTACCGGCCCCCGGGCACGCAGATCTACACGTCTGACCTCGTCGGCGAATTCGCCCGCTACGAGGAAGACCCGTATGCGAGCGAACGCATCGAGCGCGCGCCCGTGCACGACGAGGTCGAGGTGCTGTTCATCGGCGGCGGGTTCTCGGCACTGCTGACCTCGGCTCGGTTGCGCCAGAAGGGCGTAGAGAGCATCCGCATCGTCGAGCGGGGCGCCGATGTCGGAGGCACTTGGTACTGGAACCGGTACCCGGGGGTGGCCTGCGACGTCGTGTCGTACGACTACCTGCCCTTGCTGGACGAGACCGGCTATGTGCCATCCCGGCACTACGCCACTGGCGACGAGATCTACGAGTACTGCCGGCTGATCGCCCGCAAGTACGACCTCTACGACCTGGCGATGTTCCAGACCACGGTGGCGTCGACCGTCTGGGACGGTGAGGCGGAGGTGTGGCGCATCGGCACCGACCGCGGCGATGAGATCACGGCCCGATTCGTCATCTGCGCGAACGGCACCCTCGCCAAGCCGAAGCTGGCCGTCATCGAAGGTATGGAGCGATTCGCCGGGCACTCCTTCCATACGTCGCGGTGGGATTACGACTACACCGGCGCCGACCTCGAGAACCTCAGCGACAAGCGGGTCGGCATCATCGGCACCGGCGCGACCGCCGTGCAGGCCATCCCGCAGCTCGGCGAGATGTCCAAGGAGCTCTATGTCTTCCAGCGGACGCCGTCCTCGATCGACATCCGTGACGACTGGGAAACCGACCAGGACTGGGCGGCGAAGCTGAAGCCGGGCTGGCAGGCGCGCCGGCGCGAGCGAGCGATGGCCGGGCCTCGCCTCAGCGACGAGCAGAAGGCGCGCCGCGCGGCGATGTCACGCGAGGAGAAGATCCGCCGCCAGGAGAACGCCAACATCGACGCCATGATGCGCATCCACCGGCGCATCGACGAGGTCGTGGAAGATGCGGCAACGGCCGAGGCGCTCAAGCCCTGGTACATGCTCATGTGCAAACGGCCGTGCTTCCACAACGACTACCTGCCCACGTTCAACCGGCCGAATGTGCACCTGGTCGACACTCAGGGCAAGGGCATCACCCAGATCACCGAGCAGGGCCCGCTCTTCGACGGCACCCAGTACGAGCTCGATCTGCTGATCTACGCCACCGGGTTCGAGGTGCAGCAGACCGGCATCTACAACCGCATCGTGGGCGAGAACGATCTGGAGCTGAACGACAAGTACGCAGACGGCATCCGCACGCTGCTGGGCATTCACACTGCCGGCTACCCGAACCTGTTCATCATGGGCGGCTACCAGGCATTCTTTGCGTTCAACCTGACCGACGTGCTCAACAGCCAGGGCGAGCACATCGCGGAGTGCATCGACTTCGTCCGCAGGGGCGGCCTGCAGACCATGGACTGCCTGCCCGAGGCCGAGGAATGGTGGGTGCAGCAGGTCATCGCCAACCGTGGCAAGACCAGCCGCAACCGTGACTGCACACCCGGCTACTACAACTTCGAGGGCGCCGAGAACCGCCGCCAGGACGGCAACTTCAACGGCAACATCAAGCAGTACCTGGGCTTCATGGCCCACGCCCGCGAGAACATGTCGGAGAACTTCGCCTTCACCCAGCGCTGACAGCGGCCTGATCCGGCTGAATTCGACCTGACGAAGTTCGGCGCGGCTTGCGCTTCTGGGCGCGCCCCTAGCCTTGACGCCGTGACTGCGGGCGAGAACGGGGAGCGGCGCAGCTATTTCGTGCGCACCTACGGGTGCCAGATGAATGAGCACGACTCCGAGCGGATCGCTGGCCTGCTGGAAGCCGACGATCTCGTGGCCGCACCCACGATGGCCGATGCCGACGTCATCGTGCTCAATACATGCTGCATCCGCGAGAACGCCGACAACAAGCTCTACGGGCAGCTCGGCCACCTCAAGCGCCTCAAGGAGGAACGGCCCGAGGTGCAGATCGCCGTCGCCGGCTGCCTCGCGCAGAAGGATCAGAATCTCGTGCGCCAGCGAGCGCCTCACGTGGACGTGGTGTTCGGTACGCACAACGTGGCTCGTGCAGCCGACCTGCTCAGCGAAGCCCGCGTCTCGGGCCCGGTGACAGAGATCCTGGCTGAGTCCGACGAGTTCCCCTCGGCACTGCCCGTGCGACGGGATGCTCAGCACGCGGCATGGGTCACGATCCAGATCGGCTGCGACAACACCTGCACGTTCTGCATCGTGCCCTCGGTGCGCGGCCGGGAGATCTCCCGACCGTTCGGCGAACTCATCGACGAGGTGGGTCGCCTTGCAGTTGACGGCGTCAGCGAGGTGACGCTGCTGGGCCAGAACGTCAACAGCTACGGCCGCGACATGACCCTCGCACTCCGTCGCGCAGGTGATCTGGATGTTGGGGCTGCAGCCCATAGTCCTGGCGCTGAGCTCGTGCCAGACGGCGCGCACGGCCCTGCAAGCATGAATGGCGCGACTGCACCGGATGGTCCCGTAGATGCCGCATGGCGCGCTGGCGAAGCCTGGGCCAACGGGCGGCGCACTGCTCGCCCGCTGTTCGGCGACTTGCTGTGGGCGGTTGGCGCAGTCGACGGCATCAAGCGCGTGCGGTTCACGAGTCCTCACCCGAAGGACCTACGGGCCGATGTCATCGCAGCCATGGCCGAGACTCCAGCCGTGTGCGAGCACTTGCACCTGCCGTTGCAGTCCGGCAGCGACGAAGTGCTGAGGGCAATGCACCGCGGCTACACCGCCCAGCGCTACTTGGAGCGGCTGGAGGCCGCCCGCGCCGCCGTTGATGACCTCGCTGTCAGCACCGACATCATCGTGGGCTTCCCCGGCGAAACCGAGCGCAACTTCGCGGACACGCTCGAATTGGCGGCGGCGGCCCGCTTCGACAGCGCGTTCACATTCGTGTTCTCGCCGAGGCCGGGCACCGAAGCCGCAGAGCTAGCCGATCAGTTCGTGGACCCCCATGTATCGGCCGAACGCATGGAGCGGCTGCGAACCGTGATCGAGCGCTCCGCTCGCCTAGGCAACGAGTCCCGGGTGGGTCGCGTCGAAGAGGTGCTGGTCGAGGGACCGTCCAAGAGAAACTCGGGCACACTCACAGGTCGCACCCGTCAGAACCGCCTCGTGCACTTCGCTGCCGCCGAGCCCCTGCGAACCGGCACTTACGCCCGCGTGGGGGTGACCGATGCTGCCACGTTCCACCTCAGCGGTGAGCTCATCGAGGTCACCGCCCCAGCGCGACACCGCACCCGCATCCCGGTTGCCGCCCGCTGAGGCTCTCGCCATGATCGGCGGTGTGGATTCTCTGCCGCCCAGTGATGCCACTGCGTCGTCGCAGGGCACACAGCGCAGCCGGCGAACCGTCGGCGCCAGTTCGACATGACCGGGCTCAGCGCCGCAGCCGCACCGCTGGTCATCGTGGGCCCGACCGCATCGGGCAAGTCGACGCTCGCGCTGGAGTTGGCCAGGCGTACTCGCTCGGCCTCCCCGCTGCCGGTCGATGTCGAGCTGGTGTCGGTCGATTCGATGCAGGTGTACCGGGGCATGGACATCGGCACCGCCAAGCCCACGGCCGCCGAGCAGGCGCAGGTGCCGCACCACCTCATCGATCTCGTCGATCCCGCAGAGCGATTCACCGTGGTCGACTACGCCACTGCGTTCGAAGCGGCCATGGCCGACATCGCTGGCCGTGGCGCTGTCCCGCTGCTGGTCGGCGGCACCGGCCTGTACCTGCGCGCCGTCGTCGACGGGCTGACACCGCCCCCTGAATTCCCTTCGATCGCCGCCGAACTCGAGGCTGAGGCGTGTGCTGTCGGTGAGCCGGATGGGACCGTCGCTTTGCATCGTCGATTGGCCGAGCTGGACCCGCTGGCCGCTTCACGCATGGAGCCGACGAACCTGCGGCGGATCGTCCGGGCGTTGTCGGTGTGCTTGGGCACTAGCCGGCCGTTTTCGTCATACGGGCCGGGGCTGCAGACCTATCCCGAGGTCCCGTTCCGGATGGTGGGAATCGATCCAGGCCGGACGGCGCTCGACGAGCTCATCAGCGAGAGGTACCGCCGACAGATGCAGCAGGAATTTCTCGAAGAGGTGCGCCGGCTCGCCGGTCGACCGCTCTCGCGCACGGCCGCTCAAGCCCTCGGCTACAAGGAACTGCGTGCGCACCTGGCAGGGGAGTGCACGCTGGACGAGGCACTCGACGTCGCCGTCGCACGCACCCGGCGATTCGCCCGCCGCCAGCAGCGCTGGTTCGCCCGCGACCCCAGGATCACCTGGATCCCGCACGGAAGCCCTTCCGAGATGGCCGACCGGATAGAGCAACTTGAACCGTGAAGGCCCCCAGCCGCAACAAGTTTCAAGTTCTAGTTGAGAGCTCAGCCGACGCGGGACTCGACCATGTCAAGGGCGTCGTCGGTCAGCACGGCTGCGACTCGAACACGATCGGCGGCGGCCGGTCCGTAGAACTCGCCTGGCGACACGAGAATGCCCACCTCGCTGAGCAGCGTGCGAGTGAACGCCCACGCGTCGCCTTCGGGAGCTGCGGCCCACAGGTAGAACCCACCGCGAGGCAGCGCAGGCTCGGGGCCGAAACTGCCGACGATGCGCGCCAAGCGCTCCAGCCGGTTCCGGTATCGCTCTCGCTGCTCGGCAACATGGTCTTGGTCGGCCAGTGCTGCGACCGCTGCCGCCTGCGCCGGGCCCGGCACCATGAACCCGGCGTGCTTGCGAACCTCTCGCAGGTAGTGGACGAGTTCGGGATCGCCTGCGTAGAAACCCACCCGTACGCCAGCCAGGTTCGATCGCTTTGACAATGAATGAACCGCGATAACGCCGTCGACCTCGGCGCGCAGGCCGCCGCCCGGTCTTGTGTCGACCTCGTCGCCGTGGGCCTCACCGCCGCCAGCCGTCGCCGCGGAGGTCGGCGTCAAGATCGTTCTGGGCACTCCATCCCAGGTGAACTCCGCATAGCACTCGTCACTGAACACCGGCACGCCACGCTCGCGCCCCCAGCGCGCGGCAGCACCGAGATCGTCAAGACCGCCAGCCGGGTTGCCCGGCGTGTTCACCCACAGCACCAACGCTCGCTCGGCATCGGCATCGCTGATGGCATCCAGCCGGATCGACCAGTGCTCGTCTGCCGGCACCGGCACCGCCCGGCAGCCGGCCAGCTCAGCCCCCATGGCATAGCTCGGATAGCTGATCTCGGGAAACAGAACCGTGTCCCGTTCGGGGGTGCGCAGTCGCAGCCAGTGCGGCAGCCCGGCCACAAACTCCTTCGAGCCGATCGTTGCTGCCACCTCTGCAGCGCTGTCCACCTGCACACCCAGCCGTTCGGTGCACCAGCGCGCAGCTGCCTCCCGGAGTTCGGGCGTGCCGATCGACGGTGGGTAGCCGCGCTCGGAATCCGACCCGCCCAGCGCCGCCAGCACAGCGGGCGTGGGCGGATCCACCGGTGTGCCGATGGAGAGATCCACCAGCCCGCCATCGTGCCGATCAGCGAGCGGCTTCAGCTCGTCTAACCGGTCATGGGGATACGGCGGCGGGACGTAACCCCCCGGAGCGCGAGAACTCACCCGGACATCATCGCCCACGCAGAGTGTTCCGAGTCGGTCTGCGCCGAATGCAGACATGCCGTTGACTCGAATGCCTATCGTGACAGGCGCTCATGACCAGTCCTCGAAGTGATCCCAGCGATGCTGCCTCGAACGAGAACAGGCGCCTGTCGCGTGGCCTGACGAAGTGGTTGGTCGGGCTGCTGGCGTTCTACGCCGCCGTCGTTTTGGTGAAGACGGTGACGGTCGCGATGGCGTACCTCCGGTTTGACGAGTCGACCACGGAGGCTGAGCTTGCGAAGATCGCGCCTGAAGCTGAAGTCGTCCAGCTCTTCGAATCGGTGTACCTGCCGATCTTCGTTCTGTTTGTGGTCTGGACGCTCAAGGCGCATCGAGCGTCGGGCCAGTTGTGGCCGTATGACCGGCGCTGGCGACCTGCGTGGGCCGTCGGCGGCTACTTCGTGCCGATCCTGTGGTTCGTGATCCCGCCGAAGGTCCTCGCGGAGATCCACCGCATCGCGGATGCCGAGCGCGCAGGCGGCAGGGTCACCAGCAGTTGGACCGAGAGACGGACGCCTCCCCTACTGGTGACGTGGTGGATCGCATTCGCATACGCCTCGGTCGCTGGTGGCATCGCCGCGACGGTCATCGAGACCTCGTACATCGTGCCGAGGAGCGATCGGATCACGACGGTTCAGTCCGCCTACGGGTGGTCCATCAGCGCCAATCTCGTCGCTGCCGCATCGGCGGTGATGGCAGCCGTGTTCGTCTCCCGACTCGGCCGACGGCTGCAGAACATGGCAGTTGACTAGCTCGCCCTGCGAGCTGGTGTTGATGCTGGGCCTCGGACTCGTTGAGTGTCAGCATCTCACGGGAGGAGTGGCGCCACCGCTGGCGCCTACCGGATCAGTGTGCACTGATCGGCGTCCAGACGATTCCGTCGACGTGCTCGAAGTGTCGGTCGGCTGAGACGAGGTCGGCGCCGGTTTCCATTGCGTGGGCAGCGATCCAAATGTCATTGGTAGGAATCGGGCGCCCCTTCGCCCGGAGCGCGGCCGCGATGCGTGAGTAGCGGTCGGCGGTCACCGGTCCGACGTCCACGAGCGAGATGCGGGGGCTGTCCAAGAATGACCGCAGTGCATCCAGATTTTGCTCCTGACGGGAACCGCAGCGGAATCCGTGCATCAACTCGCCGACCACGACTGCGGAGAGCAGCAGCTCACGAGCTTTCCTCACGAGCTGCGTGACTTGCTGCTGGCCTCGCATCAGCAGGGCGTAGGCATTGGTATCAAGCAGCAGTCTCACTTCCATATCGCTTCGTCGATGACGTCGAGTTCCTTCAGCACGGCATCCATCTCGTCGTATTCCTCTTGCGACCACTTGCCGATGAGATGATCGAGCGACGAGCCGATGCAGTCATCGGCACTGGCGTTTTCGGACAATCCGGCGCCCTTGCGCAGCAGACGCAGCGCCGCCTTGTTCAGCGAGACACCTTCGCGTTGAGCGAAACGCCGCATCGCGTCCTCAAGCTCTTCATCGAAACCTCTGACCGTGAGTTGCTTCATGTTCGGGCTCCTGAGTGAGGCAATTATGAGTCACTATAAGTCGTGAAATGACTCAGCCATCATGCGTCAGTTGCTCGGGTGCTGCTTTGGGCCGATACCGACCGGACGACTTCCGATTCTTGGCTGTCGCCGGTCGCGAATTCTGCGAACAGGCTGCGGGCGACATCGTCGAGCCGCGCACGCACCACGGTCCCGTGGTCGTCGTGGGTCTCCGAGAGCACTTCGCCTTCCCGGTGGACTGCCGCCAGGGCATCGCCGCGGGAGTAAGGGATGCGCAGCTCGGTGACCTCGGTGAGGTGCCGGAGACGGTCGCCGACAGCGAGCAGGAGGTTCTCGATGCCGTCGCCGCTGCTGGCCGAGATCGCATGGGAGCCCTCGTAGCGCTCCAGCAACTGCCTCACGGTGCCACCGTCGACAGCGTCACACTTGTTGAAGGCGATGAGCTCTTCGACATCGCCCGCACCGATCTCGCGCAGCACCGAACGCACCACATCGATGTGCATCTCGGGCTCTGCCGCCGAGGCGTCGACCAAGTGCACCAGCAGGTCGGCTTCGGCCACCTCCTCCAGCGTCGACATGAACGCCTCCACCAGCGACGTAGGCAGCTTCTTGATGAACCCGACCGTGTCGGTGACCAGCACCGTCTCGCCGCCAGGCAGCTGCAGGCGCCGGGTGGTGGCGTCCAGCGTGGCGAACAGCCGGTCTTCCACCAGCACGTTGGCCCCGGTGAGGCGTCGCAGCAGGGTCGACTTGCCGGCATTGGTGTAACCCACGATCGCGACCGTGTGGTAGCGGGAGCGCCGGCGCGACTTGCGCTGGTTCAGCCGGGTCCGCCGCAGCCCGCGCAGATCCTTCTCGAGCCGCGCAAGCCGCCGTTGGATCCGTCGGCGATCCACCTCGAGCTGGGTCTCGCCCGGTCCCCGCGTGCCGATGCCGCCAGCCTGCTGCGAGAGCTGCCGCCCGCGGCCGCGCAGCCGTGGGAGCCGGTAGCGGAGCTGGGCCAGTTCCACCTGCGCCTTGCCTTCGAGCGTCGTGGCGTTCTGGGCGAAGATGTCAAGAATGACCGCCGTGCGGTCGAGCGCGGTGCGCTTCAGAATGCGCTCCAAGTTGAACTGCTGCGCCGGCGACAGCTCGTCGTCGAACACCACGGTGTCCGCATCGTGCTCAAGCGACGCATCCAGGATCTCGTCGGCCTTCCCCCGTCCCACAAACGTCGCCGGGTCAGGTGCATCCCGTCGCTGAACAATCCGCTCCACCGAGTCCGCGCCAGCGGTGTCCACCAGCCGCTCCAGCTCGTCAAGATTGGCGTCGACCTCATCAGCAGTCCGCTCCGCCAACTGCACCCCCACCAGCACGATCTGCTCCCGAAACGCCCGATCGATCAGCCCCGACTCAGCCCCCCCAAACTCCCCAAACCCACCCCGATGGCTTTCGTCCGCCACCTGGCCTGCGTCGTCAGACTCAGCCATCAAGCATCCAGTGATGGTGCGTCTAGTTGCCACTCATGGTCGCCAAGGTGCTCCACCCAGACGCTGAGTATGGGGTGACCGTCGTCTTCGTCGGTCGAGACGATCGCCTTGCCGCCTGGCATCTCGACGAGAGTCTCTGCGCCGGGCACCACGAGACCCCAGTCTCGTGCCTGCACCGCAGCGGTGACCGCGCCCGTGCCACACGCCTGCGTCAACCCTGCGCCGCGTTCCCAGACGGACATGCCGATCGACGATGAGTCCGCCGAATCCGAGTCCTCGGGCCCAGTCCGCCAGATGAACTCGACATTGATGCCGCGGGGAAAGTGTGCCTCGAACGCTGCACCGAGATCAGCGGTATCGCGCGCGTTGATCGGCCGACCAGCGTTGATGACGAGATGCGGATTGCCGACATCGCCGGTCTCCCGCTGCACGCTTCCGAGGGCTCGCCTGATTTGTTCGTCAAGCGCTGCCGAAATATCCGGTCCGCGGGCCACGTGAGGCATGTGGACTTCGGCGAGCGGATCGACGGGCTCGACCGATCCGTTCTCGGCTGCTGCGAATTCGGCACTCAAGGTCACGCGCCTCGCTCCGTCCGCCGTGTCAACTGTCAGTACGAGAATGTCGCCCCGCGCTTCGGCACGCCCGCCAAACTCCATGCCCGCAACGAAGGTACGGGCTACCTCGTTGGCCAAACAGGCGAGACCATTGCCGCTCACCTCTGCTGACGACCCGTCGGAGTTGTACAGCTTCATCCCGACACGTCTGGCCGGCGTTGCGGAGGCGGATTCGTCTGCGTCCGGAGCCAGGCTCGGCTGCGTGGGATTCATGCCAGTGGCCAGTATCAAGCCGTCGGCACCGATGCCCTTGCGTCGATCGCAGGTCTCTCGGGCAAGTCCGGCCAAGTCGCTGACACGTCGTTCGAGATCTGCTTTCTCGCGGTCGCTCAACAGGGCGACGAGAAAGTCGTTGCCGAGACCCTGGTGCTTCGCAACATGGAGCGTGTCCACCGCTCCATTGTCACACCTGGACCCTGAAATCCACGAGCGAATTGCATCGCAAGGTGAATGACCGAACCCGTGAGGGGTGGGCGGGGGCAGGGGTGCCCACGCGCAGTTCGCAGCGCCACAGCCCATCCACCCTGTTACGGGCGGCGCTGCGCTTGTTTGAGCATGGGTGCGCCTGCTCCCGGCCAGCCCGGGTGCGAAAAAGCTGCCGACGCAACTACGAAGTGGGTTCGCGCTGGCCGTAGTTCTTGAAGGTGTCGCCGATCGACGTTGCCACCGAGGCCAGCTTCGAACGGCCCTCATTCAGCCGGGGAGCCATCGCGGTCAGACCCTCGACGGTCCAGCGGCCCTCGGTGACGATGATGTCGTCATCGGCGAGCGACCAGCCTTGGTAGAGGCCCACCTCGTTGGCGCCCACATGGAACACGCCCCCGGTGAACGGGCAGTCTGCGGTCGACAGGTAGGCAACCAGCGGGCTCACATTGGCCGGGTCGTACACGTCGAACTCAGCAGGGTCGTCGGGTGCCTTCACCACGTCGCCCAGCCCGGGCGTCTGCAGCGTCAGGCGGGTGCGTGCCACCGGCGCCAGGCAGTTGACGCGCACGTTGTAACGAGCCAGCTCGCCCGCCGCCACGAGTGTCATCGCAGCAATGCCCGCCTTGGCGCCCGAGTAGTTGAACTGGCCGAGGTTGCCGAGCATCGCGCCCGATGCCGTGTTGATGATCGAGCCGTTGACTTCCCTGCCCGCCTTGGTTTGCTCGCGCCAGTAGGCAGCGGCCCAACGCGTCGGGCAGAAGTGACCCTTCATGTGCACCTCTACGACCGCGTCCCACTCCGGCTCGGTCATGTTGACCACGACGCGGTCGCGCAGGATCCCTGCGTTGTTGACCAGCACGTGCAGGTCGCCGAAAGCCTCGACGGCCGCATTCACCATGCGCTGGGCACCCTCCCAGTCGGTGACGCTGTCGCCGTTCGCAACTGCCTCACCACCCATGGCCTCGATCTCCGACACCACCTCTTGTGCCGGTCCTTGATCCGCGCCTGTGCCGTCGGCAGAGCCGCCGAGGTCGTTGACGACGATCTTCGCCCCCTCCGACGCCATCAGCAGCGCATGCTCACGGCCGATGCCGCGGCCCGCGCCGGTGATCAGGACCACACGTCCGTCAAGTGCACCCATGTTGTTCTCCCGTGATGGAACTTGGAGCGGATGACCGGGGTCGAACCGGCGACCTCAACCTTGGCAAGGTTGCGCTCTAACCAACTGAGCTACATCCGCGCGGCGGATCACTGTAGCAAGCGCCTACCGCACAGACGTGTGGAATCGGCGGGGTGGAGCCGCTCGCGGACGGGTTATTCGGCAGGGGGCCGCAGGTCGATGCGCAGCGTCAGGATCCCGTCGTCGAGGGTGGCGCTGGCATCACCAATCATGGCGTAGTCCATGAAGTCCAGCTCGGCCTGACGGATGAAGTGACGTCGCTCCTCGCCGCCGATGGCGGGCAGGTTGCGCTTGCGCACCGCCTCGGCACGCTCGGCGAAGCGGGTGATCATTTCCTGTGGATCGAAGGTCTCGCTCATGTCGTTCTGGCTCTCATGATGGCTCAGCCGCGGTGCTCACGTCACCTTGCCACCGCTGCGGGGCCGTCCGCCGCAGGTACACGACAAATCCGGTCCCGCACGCCACCGTGAGCAGGCCCAGCACCACCACCAGCAGCCACCACACGCCCAGGCCCGAGCCCACCGCCTCCGACGGCACGTTGGTATGCGCATCGGCCAGCAGCACCGTGCCGCTGCCGATCAACGGGTGGCTCCCGGCGATCTCGCATCGCTCTTGTAGATGTCGTCGATGAACTCGCCCATCGGCGGGCCGGTCTGGTCGGGCTCGGTGAGGAAGCCGTCGTGGCCGTTGTCGCTGTCGATGTCGACGTGCTCGACGCGCATCGTGCCCCGGCTCTGCAGCGCTTCGACGATCCTGAGCTGCTGGGGCCGCGGGTAGAGGAAGTCGGTGCGCACGCTCATCACCATGGTCGGCGCGACGATGCGAGCCAATGCGGCATCGATGCCGCCGCGGCCTCGCCCGACATCGTGGAGGTCCATCATCTTGTTGAGCACCAGGTAGGTGTTGGCATCGAAGCGGGGCACGAACTTCGCCCCCTGGTAGTCGAGATAGCTCTCCACGTCGAAGCGCTGCTCGAGCCGCAGCGGGAGCAGCGGGTCTTCGCTGTGGCGGGCGAACCGGCGATCGAACTCTTCGCCGGAGCGGTAGTGGATCATCGCGATCCGCCGCGCATTGGCGAGACCGCGATGGGGTCCGCCCCCGTCGGGTGCGTCGTAGTAGCGGCCGTCCCTGAAGTTGGGGTCGTCATAGATCGCCTGCCGCCCGACTTTGCTCCAGGCGATCTGCTGCGCGGATGCCTCCGCTGATGCGGCGATCACGACCAGCGAGCCGACCCGCTGGGGGTAGGTGATGCCCCACTCCAGCACGGCCATGCCCCCCATCGAGCCGCCCACGACGCTGAGCCAGCGACTGATGCCGAGGTGCCGGCCGAGTGCCCACTGCGAACGTACGACGTCGCGGTTGGTGACCACGGGAAATTCGGGCCCGTAGCGCTCGCCGGTGGACGGGTTCAGCGACGACGGGCCGGTGCTGCCTTGGCAGCCGCCGAGCACATTGGCGCACACGATGAAGTAGCGGTTGGTGTCGAGCGGGCGGCCGGGGCCGATGAAGTCGTTCCACCAGCCCTCGGTGATCTGAGCGGGCGGGTGCGCCGCGCCATGAGCGTGCGCATCGCCAGTCAGTGCATGGCAGACCAGCACCGCGTTGGAGGCGTCAGCGTCGAGTGCGCCCCAGGTCTCATACGCGAGCACTGGCTTGTGGAGCAGGCCGCCGCCTTCCAGCGTGAACGGCCGGTCCGGCGACAGATCGAAGAACTGCCGCTCGGCCGCGCCGAGGCCCGGGTGCCATGCACCCGAGGCGGGCAGCGGCCAGGCCGCCGCATCGTCGTTCGGGGCGCTCGCGCGCCTCGCACTGTCCACAGCTGAGCCTTCGTCCTGGGCCTTCGATTCCGGAGGCCGGGTTCCAGCGGCCAGATTGCCGCTGGATAGGCAAGGGTACCGGTAGGCCCCGGTCCGTCTAAAGCCGCTTTTAGCGGCTGGCGTTTTGGCTGCTGGCCGCGAACGCTGCGAGATCGTCGAGACGCTCGTCGTTCGAGAACACGTCGTGCAGCCGCAACCGCAGGCCGAGCCGGCGTTGCAGCTGGCGCACTTCGAGCTCTTCGTCCCACAGGAACATGGTGACAGCGGTGCCGCTGCGGCCCGCTCGAGCCGTCCGCCCGGAGCGGTGCAGGTAGGTCTTGTGCTCGGGGGGCACGTTGTAGTGCACCACCACGTCGACCTCGTCGATGTGCAGCCCGCGGGCGGCGACATCGGTGGCCACCAGTGCCGCCAGCTTGCCCTTGGCGAAGCTGGCGAGCGCACGCTCGCGCTTGACCTGGGGCAGATCGCCGTGGATGGCGCCTGCCTGCACCCCGGCTTCTCGCAGGTCACGGGTGAGCTGGTCGGCGCCCCGCTTCGTGCGAGTGAACAGCAGCGTGCGCCCGTTCGCCTCGATGATGCGGGCGGCGACTCGCACCCGGTCCATCTTGTGCACCGACAGGAACAGGTGCCCCATCTCCGACACAGTCACCTCGCGCTCGGTGACTTCGTGGAAGACCGGGTCTTGCAGGTGCCGCTTGACCAGCGTGTCCACGACGCCGTCGAGCGTGGCCGAGAACAGCAGCGTCTGGTGCTGGCCGTCGATGTGACGCAGCACCCACTCGACCTGGGGCAGGAACCCCATGTCGGCCATCCGGTCGGCTTCGTCGACCACCACTCGCTGGATGCCCGACACGTTGACGGCGCCGCGGTCGATGAGATCGATGAGCCGTCCGGGGGTGGCGATGACCACGTCCATGCCGCCCGCCAGCAGCTCGATCTGCCGGTCGAGATTGGTGCCGCCGTATGTGGCGATCGATCGCAGGTCGGCAGCCTTGGCCAGCGGCTCGACCACGGCGGCGATCTGGTTCGCCAGCTCGCGGGTCGGCGTGAGCATGAGAGTGGTGGGGTGGCCGTCGGCGGCACGCGGCGTCAGCGCCAGCATGGGCAGGCTGAACGCCAGCGTCTTGCCCGAGCCCGTCTTGGCTTTGCCGCAGACGTCCCGGCCGGCGAGTGCTTCGCCGATGGTCAATTCCTGGATGGCGAACGGCTCGGTGATTCCTTGGTCAGCCAGGGTGTCGCAGAGGGGTTCGGGTACGCCTAGTTCACTGAATGTTGTCACGGGGGTCTTTTCGAAGGGCGTGGCCCAAGGGTTGCGCTGCCAGCTACGCGAACTGCGACAACGCTGGGCAGTGGGGCCACACGGCGAACTGCCTTGGCTGCCGAGTGTATGGGAGCAGGGGTGCCTGACGGCGGAGCAAGGCGTGCGACGCCGCCGATCGGCTCCTGAAGTGCGGCGGTCGACGCTGCCGAAAATGCCGCCGTCATTCGGGGGGCAGACCACTACCCTGCGAAGTCCTGGGCGGAGTGGCCGAGTGGTTAGGCAGCGGCCTGCAAAGCCGTGTACGCCGGTTCGAATCCGGTCTCCGCCTCGCTGACCGGCCGGACCCCGAGCAGGCTGAAGGCGTCGGCCGAGCCGTAGGGGCAGGGTGCTAGCGTGAGTCGCCCTCAGGGCGATTGGCGCAGTTGGTTAGCGCGCTTGCATGACACGCAAGAGGTCACAGGTTCGACTCCTGTATCGCCCACACGGGGCATCATGGCGAGTTATGTGGGGTGATGTTCGCGAGTTAGCTCGCAGCAGGCTGTGGGCGGTTGCGGGCAGGGCTGTGGGCGGCGCGCGCGTCCGCGAGTGGGGTTTCGCGCACGCGATCTGAGGCCGGCGGGCGGGTCGGGCTGATTTCGGGCGCGACAAGGCAGGCGGTCAGGGACCGCCTGCCTCATTTGATGCGGTGGATCAATCGTTCGGCGGGGCGCGTCCGTTGGCAGGCGGCTGTCGGCGCTGCTGAGGCTTTTGGCGGCGCTTGTTCGCTTCATGCCGCTCAGCACATCAACCGCGACTGGCCCTAGAACATGTCGGGGTTTCGATCCTGTACACAGATTGCAAGCCGGTCGAAGAAGCCGTCCATATCCGGGGCGTCGACGACGACTGGTCCGTTCGAGAAGTCGACCTCAACGAGGGCGGACGCTTCCACCATGCCAGTTGCCCATGCTGGCGCGTCACGACCCGAGAGCCGCTCGATCGCCTCCCGAAAGAAGTCGACCCACCGAGTGCCATCCTGACGCATGCCATTGCCGACATGAAACACCACGAGGTAGCCAGTCACGATCTCCGGTGATAGGAGCTGGACATTTGCCACTTCTCCGGCCAAGTCATCAACTCGATTCGGGACCGTCCCCGAGATATTGCTGAGCAGCGACTTCAGGCTGATACCCAATCGCACTTTGCCTGTGGCCGGCCATCCCACATCCCATTTCTTGGAGCGCCCGATGCCCGGGACCGCTAGCTCCGCCATAGCATCAGCTATCCCGCGCAGTCCCAGTTGCTCGATACACATTGCGGCGAGCACCTCGAGCCGCTTCGTGGATGTGGGTTTGTCTTCGGTGACTGCAATTTCGTACAGGCTGTCGATGGCGTCCTGTAATGAGATCACGACGCCAAGCGTTCCGACGCTGCGGCGTGATAGCCGGCATCGATTTCAACGCCGATGCTGTGGCGTCCGCACTGTCGAGCCGCGACCTGAGTCGACGCGGTACCGGTGAACGGATCCAACACTGTGTCGCCAACGAAGCTGAACATGCGTATGAGCCGTTCTGCCAACTGGACGGGGAACGGCGCCGGGTGATTCCGCGTCGAGGCGCCACGAATGTCGTTCCAGATCTGACGGAACCAACGATCGTGATCGGCGGCGGCGATGACGCTCAGCAGGCGGGCCGCGGCGGAAGGACTGCGATAACCACCCGGCTTGCGCAGCATCAGTATGTACTCGATGTCGTTTTTGATCACGCCGTTGGGCTCAAAAGGCTTGCCGAGATAGGCGCCGCGACGATTGGACTCGGGTGAGACATTGCTGATCTTGTGCCAGATGATCGGGGCGAGATTGTCGAATCCGATGTCGCAGCACTGCATCTGGATGGATGCGTGGAGAGGTACGACCGCATGACGCCCGCCGTTCTGGCGGCGAGACAGGCAGACGTCACCAACTACGCACACGAGCCGGCCGCCCGGCACCAACGCGTCGTAGCACCGTTCCCACACACTCTGCAGACCTGCCAAGAATTCACTGAAGTTGTCAAGCCGTCCCAGTTGGCCCGAAGAAGGGGGATATTCCTTGAGTGTCCAATATGGAGGCGATGTAACCACTAGGTGCACTGATTGTTTTTCCAACTGCAGTTCTCGCGCATCGCCGAGGATGACCTTGTGGTCCGTCTCGATGTTGGCGAGAGCGCCGCGGATCCGCTCGGTGCTGACCGGGTCCTTGGCAAGCGCTGGGATTGATCGCTGATCTTCCGGCCGTATGGTCCGCAGGTCGGCTGGCAGCGCCAGATCGAGCGTTGACCTTGTGCTCACGACGTTCCAATTCCATTCACGCATTCATATTGGCAGCGGCCGAACGGCGAGAAGGGCATGCTCAGCTGCGGCTGCCGCGGTCTCGCTGCAGTGGGCCCATGTGCCGGACGTCTGTCGACCACGGCTCGCACAAGGGACTCGGCCTGGAGGGGCCAAGCGCCGCGGCGATCGACGTCGTCGGCGCCGACAGTCATATCGAGCGCTTTGGGCCGCATCTCTTCGGTAGCAGGTCTAAGGGTGATGCTGTTCATCATCGTGTTCACTCACCGATCCTCGGGTGACGGCGACCGTACGGCGGCGGTGTGACGCAACCGACTCAAATGCCTCCGCTCTCGTCGGCAAGCGCGCAACGACTGCGGCCTTCACAACTGCGATGGGCCCCGTCGTAGGGTTCGGCACGGCGGCGCAATGGTCCGGTGCGCAGCAGTCGCACTCCGACGCCCGCATTACGGCCGTGCCAGAATTCGCGGCGCTATGGGCGACAGCAACGGGGACACCGCCGACCAGAGGCCACTCGAGGGAATCCGGGTGCTGGACTTCACGCGTGTGGTGGCGGGGCCGCTGGCCACACGGATGATGGCCGACATGGGCGCCGAGGTCATCAAGATCGAACCGGTCGACGGCGATCTGAGCCGCACGTTCCCGCCGTATGTGCCGGGCGACGTGAATCCGTACTTCTCTCAGCAGAACGCCGGCAAACGCTTCTGCTCGATCGATCTGCGGGCGCCGGGCGCCCCGGAGCTCGTGCGGGAACTCGTCGGCCGCTGCGATGCGGTGGTGGAGAACTACCGGCCCGGCGTGATGGCCAAGTTCGGGCTCGGGCCCGACGAGATGTGCGCCGCATACCCCGCGCTCGTGTACTGCTCGGTCACCGGATTCGGCCAGACCGGTCCGTGGGCCGACAAGCGGGCGTATGCACCCGTGGGCCACATGGAGTCGGGCTACATCGACTACAGCCTGCGCAAGACTGGTGCCGAGCCTGAGAACCCGCCGCTGGTAGTGGGCGACATCGTGACAGCCATGTCGGCTGCTGCAACCATCAACGCGATGCTGGTCAAGGCGACCCGGACGGGCCGGGGTGGCCACATCGATGTCTGCATGGTGGAAGCGATGGTGTACATCCAGGAGTGGTCGGCCGTGGAACTGGCAGGCGGCTGGGATGAGCCCAACGCAGGGCTCGCCCACGAATGCCCGATCCTGGTGCTGCCCGACGGGCGGGTGTGGGCCATCGCCGGCAACCCCGCAGCGTGGTTCGACGACCTGCTCAAGGCGATGGGCCGGCCCGAGCTGGCCCACGACCCGCGATTCGCCGCACCTGCAGCACGCATGGCCAACCGCTACGAGCTGTACGACGAGATGACCCAGTGGGCAGCGGGCTTCGCCGACGTGGACGACTTCCGGCGAGCCATCGAGGCGGGCACTCCGTTCAGCGTGGCCGAGATGCGCTCCATCACCGAGTTGGCGGAAACCGATTGGGCTGCTCATCGCGGGTTGCTGGCCGAGACCGCCTCGGGCTTCGCGGTGCCCGCGCGTCCGGCGCTCGGCTCAGGCATCGGCACCGACGGCCATGTCGCGGCCCGCGGTGCGGATAACCGCGATGTCATCGGGGGGCTGCTCGGCTATGGCGACGAGCATCTCGATGAACTCGAAGCTGCCGGAGTGCTCGTTACCGCCTGAGTTCGCCTGCGCCAGCAGCCGGCGACTCGCAGGCTTTCGATCCGCCGGACCGCCTCGCGGCAAGCGCAGCATCTGCGGGTGATATGCCCTCGCGAGCGCCCGTGAGCACTCCGATTAGCTTGAGCCCGTGCGCATCGGGGTGCTGACCGGCGGGGGCGACTGTGCAGGCCTGAACGCGGCGATCCGGGCCGTCGTTCGAACGGCGGGCCACGAGCTGGACCGCAGCGTCATCGGCTACCGGCGCGGTTGGAACGGCGTGCTCGACGGAGACAGCGTGAAGCTCGATTCCGAAGCCATGCGAGGCGCGCTGCCACGGGGCGGCACCATGCTCGGCACCTCTCGCAGCAGCCGTCGCCTCGAGACCGAGGGCGCGGCGCCGCTGATAGCGCAGCTCGAACGAGACGGCGTCGATGCGCTGGTGACCATCGGCGGCGACGGCACGCTGATCACCGCCGGACGGCTCTCCGACGCCGGGTTCCCGGTGATCGCCGTGCCCAAGACGATCGACAACGACGTGGAGGGCACCGACGTCTGCATCGGCTTCGACACGGCGCTGGGCGTCGCCTCCGAGGCAGTCGACCGGCTCCACACCACTGCCGAGTCGCACAACCGGATCATGGTGCTCGAGGTGATGGGCCGCCAAGCCGGCCACATAGCTGCAGGTGCGGGCATCGCCGGTGGCGCCGCCGCGATCCTGGTGCCCGAAGCGCCGTTCAACATCGACGGCATCGCCGAGCGCCTCATTGCGCGGCATCACCGCGACCGCAACGCGTCCATCGTGGTCGTCGCCGAGGGCGCGATTCCCGACGGCAGCGTCGAGGCACCCGACACCGGCACCGACGAATGGGGCAACCGGATCCTCGACGGCATGGGGCAGTTCGTCGGTGATCTGCTCGCGGAGCGCACCGGCTACGACACGCGCACGACCGTGCTGGGGTACATCCAGCGAGGCGGGCCGCCGACGCCAGCCGACCGGCTGCTGGGCAGCAGGCTCGGGGCCCGTGCTGTCGAGGTGCTCATGGAGGGCACGTCGGGGTGCATGGTGGGCGTGCACTCCACCGGCATCGCCCTGCGACCGCTCGCTGAGGTCGCGGGCCGCACCCGCTATCTCAGCGACGACCAATTGGAGCTGCTCGATCTCATCTCTACGGCACCGGTGCTGACACCTCTGCGCACCTCGCGCCGCTGGTTCTGAGGCTGCTTGGGAGGCCGGCCGGCGACGCCGCACGGTAGGGTGACGGCGACAACACATACCGGGGAGCCCATGGGGCTGAGAGGGAGACGGCAGTGCCGTCGCCGACCCGAGAACCTGATCTGGGTAATGCCAGCGGAGGAAGCACATGACCACCCACCGAGTGCGCAGGCCATTTCGTCTCGCTGTCGCCGTCGCCGCAACGATGCTGCTCGTCGCGGCGTGCGGCGGCGACGACGTCCCCGAGACCGACTTTCCGGCTCCGCCGCCTGAGACGGAGTCTCCGTCGGCGGCAGCTACCGAGACCGCAGAACCGGCCGATGAGGCACCGTCGATCGACGGTACGACCGTGACGCTGATCACCCACGACTCGTTCAATCTGTCCGACGGGACGCTCGAGGAATTCACGGCGCTGACCGGCGTGACGGTGGAACTGCTCGAAGTCGGCGACGCTGGCACGCTCGTGGCCGAGGCGATTCTCACCAAGGACGCGCCGCTGGGAGACGTCCTGTTCGGCATCGACAACACGTTCCTTCAGCGCGGTCTCGACGCCGGCATCTTCGAGCGCTACGAATCGCCGGCACTCGCCGGCGTGCCCGAAAATCTCCAGCTCGACCCGCGTCACCGGGTCACACCTGTCGACTATGGCGACGTGTGCGTGAACTACTGGAAGGACGCCGTTCCGCGGGTGCCAGAGAGGCTTGAAGATCTGGTGCACCCAGATTTCACCGATCAATTCGTGGTGCAGCATCCTGAGACCTCGTCACCGGGTCTGGCGTTCCTGCTCGCCACCATCGCCGCATTCGGCGAATCCTGGGAGCTGTACTGGGAGGATCTGCGAGCCAACGGCGTGACGGTGACTGCCGGCTGGGAAGACGCCTACTACGGCGAATTCACTTCCGGAGGCGGCGAGCGATCGGTGGTGGTGTCGTATGCGTCGAGCCCGCCGGCGGAGGTGATCTTCGCCGACCCGCCAACCGATACGGCACCCACCGGCGTCATCACCGAGTCGTGCTACCGCCAGATCGAATTCGCGGGGATCCTGTCGGGCACCGACAACGAAGCCGGGGCGCAGGCACTCATCGATTTCATGCTGAGCGAGACGTGGCAGAACGACGTGCCGCTCAACATGTTCGTGTACCCCGTGATCGAGAGTGCGACGCTCCCGCCGGAGTTCGTCGAGCACACCGCTGTGCCGGATAACCCGCTGATGCTCGACCCGGCTGAGATCGAGGCCAACCGTGACGCGTGGACCGAGCGGTGGGTGGAGATCGTGCTGCGCTGACCGTTCTGCCCGCCCACAGGCTGAGCCGACGGGCGATGTGATGGAGACCCGACCGCTGCGGCGGCACCCCGTGGCGGCAGTGCTCGGTTGGGCACTCGCTGCCGCCGCGCCGTTCGCCTTCTTGGCGGTGTTCTTCGCTTACCCAGTGCTCACGGTGGTGACGGACGGGCTCAGCAGTCTCGGCGACGTACTGGGGCGCTCCGCGATACGCGGGGTGATGTGGTTCACGGTCTGGCAGGCCGTTGCGTCGACCGCCCTCACCCTCGCGGTCGGCATTCCTGCGGCGGCAGCGCTGGCACGCCTGCGGCCGAGGACACGGCGGATCGTCCGTGCCGTGATCACTGTTCCGTTCGTGCTGCCGACAGTGGTGGTGGCCGGTGCCTTCGAAGCGGTCTTCGACCGGTTCGGCCTCGATGGCGGCACCCTGTCGCTGCACCACACCGTGTGGGCGATCCTGCTGGCGCACGTCTTTTTCAACTACGCCGTGGTGGTGCGGACGGTGGGCTCGTGGTGGGCCGGCCTCGACGGTCGCAATGCGGATGCGGCAGCCGTGCTCGGCGCGACGCCGGTGCGCGCGTTCCGGCACGTGACTTGGCCGCTTCTGCGGCCTGCGGTTGCGGCCTCGGCGGCCGTCACGTTCCTGTTCTCGTTCACGTCGTTCGGGGTGATCCTGATTCTCGGCGGCCCGGCACGCGCCACCGTCGAGACCGAGATCTACCGGTACGCCATCACGCGGCTCGACTTCGCAACGGCCTCCGCGCTGGCGCTGTGCCAGCTCGTCGCCGTCGCGGCTCTGGTCGCGCTGGCGGGCGTTGCCGAGCGGCGCCGGGCGGTGGCTCGACGGGCGCCCGGACGCATGGCGCCGCGACGGCGGCACAGCGTGATCGCTGTCAATGCCATCGTCGCCGTGGTGTTGCTGGGCGTGCCGATCATCACGCTGGTGGAGCGGTCATTCGCGACGGGCGGCGGCTACGGCGTGGCCAATTTCGTCGCGCTCGCCGATCGTGTGCAGATGCTGCCGACGACAGCGCTCGCTGCGCTGCGCCACTCGCTCGTATTCGCCGTACTCGCCACAGCGATCGCCACAGCAATCGGCGCGCTCGCATCGGCGGTCGTGGTAGGCGGCCGACCGGCCTCGTCGAGGCGCAGCCCGGCACTGGGGATGGGGCCGCTGCCGCCGGACACCGCACGACGCGGTTGGCCGCGGGGCGGGTCGAACCGCACTCGGGGCACTGCATGGCTGCGGCGGCTGTTCGATGTGGGGTTGACCTTGCCGCTCGGAGTGTCTGCCGTGACCGTGGGGCTCGGGATGCTGCTCGCGCTCGACACTCCTCCCTTGGAGTTCCGCACGGTGTGGTGGATCATTCCTGTCGCGCATGCCCTGGTCGGGATGCCGTTCGTCGTCCGCACGCTGGTACCGACGTTGCGTTCGATCGACGACCGGCTGCGGGAGGCGGCATCGGTGCTCGGTGCCTCGCCGCTGCGCACCCGCCGCGAGGTCGACGTTCCGATTGCGTCACGCGCAGTGGCGGTTGGTGCGGCGTTCGCCTTCGCCGTGTCGCTCGGCGAGTTCGGTGCCACTGCGTTCCTGCCGCGGCGGCCCGACACGCTCACTGCGCCGCTGGCGCTGTTCCGGCTGCTCGGCACGCCGGGGGAGACGCTGCAAGGTCAAGCCATGGCGCTCGCCGTCGTGCTCATGGCGGCGACGGCTGCCTCTGTGCTGGTCATCGAAGGCCTGCGCCGCACCGACGAATCACTGTTCTAGCGAGCTGCAAGCCGGCGGCCGCAGCCGTTTGGTGCGCTAGGACGACTTCCAGAGACGATGCCCTTCGATCCACAGCAGCACGGGCAGCGTGGTGTCGATGATGTGCCAGATGGTGCCGTCGCCACCGTGCGCCCATGTCGCTGAGAACCAGTTGGGCACGAAGGCGATGGTCATGACGACCGTGGCCACGAACATGGCTCGGGCGCTGCGATCGTGCGGATTCGCCACCCGCCGCTGCCATGTCGTGAACAGCGCTGCTGCCAGGGCGGCCGCCATGAACCAATCCAGGACGAGCCACACATCGAGGTTGGCGGGATCGCCTGGCTCGTCACCGGGCCCGTAGAAGGGATACACGAAGAAGTTCACGACCACCGCGGCGGCAACGAGCTTGAGATAGATCGCGACGGGCTTGGCGAGGGTCATGTGACGAGCCTCCTATGGCTCCGGATGGACAGCGACATCGGCGGCGCCGGTGCCTGCCGACCAGAATAAGAAACCGCCTGCGCCAAGTGTCGGAAGCTCACGGTTCCATGCATGCGCTCGTGCTATGTCCGGAGCGCCGGATGATCGGCGAAGTGGTCGAGCGCGTCGGGATCGTCG
This sequence comes from Candidatus Poriferisodalis sp., assembly GCF_965204195.1. Taxonomy (GTDB): domain Bacteria; phylum Actinomycetota; class Acidimicrobiia; order Acidimicrobiales; family Poriferisodalaceae; genus Poriferisodalis. The sequence goes on along the minus strand of NZ_OZ241975.1, from coordinate 2,643,689 downwards.
ATGGCCTCGACGTTGGCCACCGGTCGGCCCTCCACGACGTCTCGAACCGCCAGCTCCACGAGCTTCCCCGAACGGGTGCGCGGAATTGCCGGTACTTGAGCGATCACTGCGGGCACGTGCCGAGGCGATGCCCCCGAACGGACCTGCGAGCGGATCCTGCCGGTGAGCTCGTCGCTGAGCGTCACGCCCTCGCGCAGCTTCACGAACAGCACCACCCGGGTGTCGCTGCTGGCTGTCGCCCTGCCGCCGGCAGGCACTCGCTGCCCGATCACCACGCTCTCGAGCACCTCGTCGATCTGGTCGACCTGGCGGTAGATCTCCGCGGTGCCGATGCGCACCCCGCCGGGATTGAGCGTGGCGTCGGATCTCCCGCTGATGATCATGCCGCCGGCTGGCGTCCATTCGGCGAAGTCGCCGTGATGCCACACGCCCTCGAAGCGCTCGAAGTACGCAGATCGGTAGCGCGCGTCGCCGGGGTCGTCCCAGAAACGCAGAGGCATGGACACGAACGCGTTGCGGCACACCAGCTCGCCCTGCGTTCCCGCGTCGAGGGACGCGCCGTCGGCATCGGCCACGTCGACGTCGAGGCCGAGCGCAGCCGCCTGGATCTCGCCGCGGCGGACCGGGCCCGTCGGGTCGCCGATCACGAAGCCGCCGCAGATGTCGGTGCCGCCCGAGAACGACGCCAGGTGAATATCGGCCTTCACCTGCTCGTACACCCAGTCGAAGCCCTCGGGCGCCAGGGGAGAACCAGTTGAGGAGATCGTGCGCACCGTGTCGAGCGCGTGGGTTTGTGCAGGCCGCAGACCGGCCTTCATGGCACCTTCGATGAACTTGGCGCTGACGCCGAACAGCGTGACGCCCCAGTCGTCGGCCACGTCGAAGAGCCGCGCCGGACTGGGATGGAACGGCGACCCGTCGTACAGCACCAGCGATGCGCCGCTGGCCAGCCCGGCGACGAGCCAGTTCCACATCATCCAGCCGGTGGTGGTGAAGTACATGACGCGATCGCCGGGCCGGACGTCGAAGTGCAGCCGCTGCTCGCTCCACAGCTTGAGCAGTGCGCCGCCGGCCCGGTGGACGATGCACTTCGGCTTCCCCGTGGTGCCCGACGAGTAGAGGATGTACACCGGCTGGTCGAAGCCGAGCCGTTCGAACGTCAGGTCGTCGCCGCTGACGGGGCGATGAGGCGCCAGCCACTCGGTCCAGGGTGTCGCTGATCCCGGACTATCGCCCGACGGCGTGGGGGCGCTGCGGTCGTACGGCGCGATAACGAGCCGCCGCAGCTCAGCCTCGTGGCTCGCCAAGCTGGCCGCCACCTCCGCCGCCTTGCTGGACGTGTGATGGCGGATGCCGTTGTAGTAGTAGCCGTCCACGGCGACCATGACTGTCGGGGAGATCTGGCCGAAGCGGTCGAGCACGCCGTCGATGCCGAAGTCCGGGCTGACCGAGGAGTACACGGCGCCCAGCGACGCCGTGGCCAGGAACACGATGAGCGCTTCGGGGCCGTTGGGGAGCATGGTGGCGACCCGGTCGCCCACGCCGACGCCATCGGCCGCCAGTGCCCGCTGGCACGCGGCCACCTCGGCCCGCAGCTCGCCGTGCGTCATGGTCAGCTGCACTGCGTCCTCGCCGATGAAGACCAGCGCCGTGTCGCCAGACTGCGGCCCGCCCTCAGCGACCGGCCGCAGGTAGTGCTCAGCGATGTTCAGGCTGGAGCCGCCGAAGAACTGCAGACCAGGGCCCGGCATCGCGCCACCGCCGGCCGCCGAGGCAACCCCGCCGTGCGATCCCGCGGCGATGAGGTCTGGGCCGAGCTCGCCGATGCCGTCGCAGAACTCCCACACGGCGCGCCAGAACGCCTCTGGATGCTGCACCGACCACGCGTGCAGATCCGCGTAGCTGTTCCGGTCGAGCCCGATTCCCACCTGTTGGGCGAACTGCCAGAGCTGGGTTCCCGCACGTCGCTCGGCGCTGGGCCGCCATAACACGCTTGCGTCGGCGACTGCGGAGATCTCGCTGCCTGCTGAGCTGCTCATCGAGCGCAACCTAGTCAGCCGCCGTCACGTCCTCCGCTCCGATGGGCGAGGCGGGAACCAAGGATTCGCTTCAAGGCGCGCGGGTAGTGTCCCCACCCATGGACGGCATCTGCGACGACCTTCAGGCAGAAAACGACGCGCTCGGCGACGTGGTCGGCGACCTCACCGAGGAGCAGTGGCGCCTGCCCACGCCCGCGGAGGGCTGGGACAGCCGCGAGACGATGGTGCACCTGGGTATGACCGACTGGGTGGCGACGGTGGCCGTGGTCGATCCCGAGCACTTCGACGACTTCAAGGCCGCTGCGGCTCGGGGCGAGATGGACCTGCACACCGCTGCCGGGTTCGACTTCGCCTCCATGTCTGGAGCGGAGATCTGGGACTGGCTCTGTGCCGAGCGCACCAAGATGCTGGACGCCGTGCGCCCGCTGCACCCCAAGGATCGGATTCCCTGGTTTGGACCGTCCATGGGGGCGCTGTCGTTCGTGACCGCCCGGCTCATGGAGACCTGGTCGCACGGGCATGACGTGGCCGACACCCACGGCCGGGAGCTGCCCCGTACCGATCGGCTTCGCCATGTAGCCCACATTGGCGTGAGCACGCGCGGCTGGAGCTACGCGAATCGGGGCCTCGAGGTGCCTGACGGTCCGGTACGGGTAGAGCTGGACGCCCCGAGCGGAGACGTATGGACGTGGGGTCCCGAAGATGCGGCCGACAGAGTGAGCGGCGACGCCTACGACTTCTGCCTGGCGGTCACTCAGCGTCGCCACCACACCGAAACCGGGTTGTCGGTCACCGGCCCGCTGGCGACGGGGTGGATGGACATCGCCCAGGCATTCGCCGGGCCGCCGACCGACGCCGAGAGCCGCCGCGCCGCCTGAGCGCGATGCGGATCGGCGCGCGGGCGAAGGCAGTGCTGAGGCGCGCACAGGGGGCTCGGTGCTGATTGTCGGTCTGACCGGTGGCATCGGGGCGGGCAAGTCGTCGGTCGCGCGGCTGCTGGCCGGTCACGGAGCGGCGGTGGTGGATGTCGATGCCCTGGGCCGCGAGATCATCGCTCCCGGCGGGTCGGCGGTACAGGCCGTGCTCCAGCGATTCGGCAGCGAACTGGCAGGTCCCGATGGCGGCATCGACCGTCCAGCGCTCGCGTCGATCGTGTTCAACGATCCCGACAAGCTCGCAGCCCTCAACGAGATCAGCCACCCGGCGATCAACGAGCTCCTCGACGAGCAGATCGAGTCCATCGGGGCGGCTGGCACAGCCAATGTCGTGGTGCTCGACATGGCCGTGCTGGTCGAGAGCACGCTCGGTCGGGACACGAGATTCCCCTACGAGGTCGTCATCACCGTGGAGGCGCCGCCCGATGTGCGCCTCGAGCGCCTCGTCGAGCGGGGCATGACGCCGGACGATGCCAAGGCGCGTCTGGCTTCTCAGGCCACCGACGAGCAGCGGCGGGAAGCCGCGAACTTTGTCATCGGAAACGGCGGCGGGAGTGCCGAGTTGGCCGAGGCCACTGGTGAGCTGTGGGACGCCCTGCGCAGGCTGGCAGACGAGCGCTCCGCATGAGCCCCGAGGCTCCTCCCGCTCGCTACCCGCCGCAGAACCACATCCTGCGGCACCTGCGTCTCAGCCATCAGATGTCGAGCGACGGGTCGCTGATGGCAACCATGCCGATCCTCGACGATCTTGCCGACGGTCCTCTGGCCGAGGGGGGCTGGCTGCGGCTCGGCGCCGTCGCCACGCTGGTGGATTCGGTGGCGGGGCATCACGCCGTGCTGCAGGTGACGCCCGACTGGTCGGCCACATTGCATCTCTCGACTGTGCTCGCAGCACGTGCGGTGGGTACCGAGGTGACGGCTCGCTGCACGCCGTTGCGGGTCGGCCGGAACCAAGTTGTCACCGAGACATCGGTGACCGACGAAGCGGGAACCGAGATTGCCCGCTCGACCTGCACTTACGCCCGCCTTCCCCGGCGAGACGACACGCCGGTCGTGGATTCCACGGCGCGCGAGAACACCGTGGACTACCGGGAGGACCATGAGCTGAATCCCCGGCCCGCGCTGGACGATTACTTGCGGATCACACCGGTGACCGGCGAGCCGCGCATCGAGCTGCCGATGCACAACCGCATCCGCAACTCGTTCGGCTCGCTGCAAGGGGGCGCGTCGATCGTCGTGGCGGAGGTCATGGCGAACCACCTTGCCGGCATGGCGGCTGATCGCGAGCGCAATTCGCGCTGCGTGTTCGCCGACGTGCATTACTTGGCACCGGGCCGCGGCGGTCCGTTTCGCGTCGACGGCGAACTGCTAGCGCGCACCGGTCACCTGGTAACGACCCGCACCCGGATCTTCGAGACCGCCGGCGACACCGACCGGCTGCTGCAAACCGCCACCGCGACGGCGGCGTATCTCGACTGAGCTCCGAGAGGCTGAGCCGAAATAGGCATGCCGTGTGTGACACCCGCGCTCTACCGTGCAGGGCATGACCACGCCGCCCCGCACCGCGCCGGCCCGGCCCCGAGCCGGCTTGCCGCGGCTGGCAGCGTTCGATGTGGACGGCACGCTGATCGATCGCCATGGCGTACTCACCGAGCGGACTGCTTCGGCGCTGCGTGCGCTTGCCGAGGCGGGCGTCATCACCGCCTTGGCCACCGGCCGCCCATGGCCGCAGGCCCAGTCGGTCGTGCGCAGGGCGCCCGGCGTGTCGTATGCGGTGTGTCTCAACGGGGCGGTGGTGATGGACGCCGTCGCGGGCGAGCAGATCGCGGATCGCGCGATGACGCACATCGAGGCCATCGAGGCGGCGGAGATTGCCCGCAAGCTGGTGCCCGACGTCCGGCTCGGGCTCGACATGGCCGACGGCCGGCACGTGTGGGAGCGCGGCTTCGCTCCCGCCATGCCCGTCGACCTGCTTGCAGACATCAGCGTTGAGCGCGTCGACGATGCGCTCAGCGCTGTCGACGGTCCTGTCCTGACGTGGCTGGTGCATGCGCCGAGCGTCGACACGCTGACGATCATCGACGAGCTGTCGCCGGACATGCCGCTCGGCACTGAGATTCGACCGTCCGGCTTGGACATGGCAGAGATCGCAGCTGCCGGGGTGAGCAAGTCGGCGGGGCTGGAGATCATCTGCCAGCGCTACGGCTTCGGCGCCGCAGATGTCGTGGCGTTCGGCGACGGGCTGAACGACATCGACATGCTGCGCTGGGCCGGCCAGGCGGTTGCGATGTCCAATGCTCCCGACTCGGTCCGCGATGCGGCCGACCGGATCGCGCCGAGCAACGAGGACGATGGCGTTGCCGTCGTCGTCGAGGCGATGCTTGCCCCCGAAGGCGGGCCGCTGGCTGGGCGTGGCGGTACGTTCGCTGCTGCGCCGCCCGACGGGAGGTCCGATGGCTGACGGAGAGCGCCGTTCGGTGTGGGAGCGAATGCGGCGCGGCATGGCCGACCACAACGCCAAGGCCCCGCGCACGCCCCTGGGAATGCCCGAAGTTGTCGCGGACGACGACGCAGCCGATGCTGCGGATGACATGCCCGACGGGGCGACCGCCGAGCTCGTGCTGGAGCGCATCCATCACTACCGGGACACGATCCGCAGCTATCAGGTTCTCATTGAGAACCAGCGAGTCGGGCAGATCCGCGACGACCAGACCGAGCACTTCGTACTGCGTCCGGGCAGCTACACGCTGCGTCTGCAACTGCTGTGGATCTTCAGCCCCAGAGTGGTCGTCGAGTTGCCCGCCAGCACCGAGACGCGTCTGATCTGCGGCCCCAACGGCGGCATCCTGCAGGCTTGGCGGCTCTTCTTCGCCCCCACCACTGCAATCTTCCTCCGTTTTGCGGAGGAAGGGTGATGCAGGCTCCGCTTTGCGGAGGAAGCGTGATGCAGGCTCCGTTTTGCGGAGGAAGGGTGAACGGGGCCGCCGGTAGGGTTCGGCGCCATGAGCGAGCGGCGAGCCGCGACAGTGTCGACGTCGGCTGAAGAGCTCCGGTCGGAGTTGGATGGGTGGCTGGCGGACAACTGGGCACCGGACATCAGCGTGCGGGAATGGTGGGAGCGGCTGGCTGCCGCCGGCCTGTCCAACCCGACGCTGGCTGAGCCGTTCGGCAAGGGCTGGGGCCGCGCCGAGACCCGCGTGCTGGTCGATGCGATTCGCGCCGCTGGCGCCATCGGCTCGCCAGCGGGGCTGGGCATGCTGCTGGCGGCGCCCACCGTCCTCGAGCACGGCACGCCCGAGCAGATCGAGCGCTTCGTTCCCGCCATCCTCGATGGGACCGAATCGTGGTGCCAGCTGTTCTCCGAGCCCGGCGCGGGCAGCGACCTCGCCGGCCTGCAGACCAAGGCTGTCCGCGACGGCGACGAGTGGATTATCACCGGGCAGAAAGTGTGGACCTCCGAAGGCTCCCATGCCGACTTGGGCATGCTGGTCGCCCGCACCGATCCCGAGGCACCGAAGCACCGCGGACTCACCTGGTTCGCGTTCGAGATGGATCAGGACGGCGTCGAGGTGCGACCGCTGCGCGAGATGACCGGCCGGTCACTCTTCAACGAGGTGTTCATCGACGGGGCTCGTGTACCTCACGCAAATATCATCGGCGACCTGAACGACGGCTGGCGCGTGGCCAATACAACCCTCATGGTCGAGCGGGCGGGCATCGGCGGCAGCCACGGGCTCGCATTCGCAGCGGCGCATCCCGGCTCCATCGCCGGTCACCTTGACCGTCCGGCCGGCACATTCCGCGGCAAGCGGCTCCCGCTGGCGGCTGGGGGAGTGGGCCCTGGCACGTTCAACCAGCTCAGCGAAGAGGCTCGCACCCGCGGTCGTGACGGCGACCCGGTCGTCCGCCAGGAACTCGCAGCGCTGCACACCGATCTTGAGGTCATGCGGTTGTCGGCCCTGCGCGGTCGCCAGAAGTCCCAGCGCACCGGTGGCGAGGGCAACCTGGCGAAGCTGCGCATGACAGCGGCCTTGCGCCGCGCCCGGTCGCTCGCGGGCTCCATTCTCGGTGTGGACATGACCCTGTGGGGCGACGAGGCCGCGACCGACGGTGTTCTGCAGGAGATGGCGGTCTTCTCACCCGCGCCGTCGATCTACGGCGGCACCGACGAGATCCAGCGGAACATTCTTGGTGAGCGGGTGCTAGGCCTCCCCAGGGAACCTGGCCCCGATCCGGCGACGCCCTTCCGGGAACTTCCCCAGAACGCCACGTCTTGGTAGCGCGCTCTACCTTGGGGGAGGCAATCGGGGAGCGCAGGCCCGGCGAGCGGCACAGAATGTGAAGCGGTGAGCATGACCGAACCGCCCCAAGGTCCGGAATCGCCGCAGGGCCTCGAGATCCTGCCCGAGGGCGGGGCCGATTTCGCCAGTGTGCAGGAGACTGTGGTGGAGCGGCGGCCGTCGTCGGCGCCGCGCTTGGCAGTGTTCGCAAGCCTCGCTGCGGCCTTGGCGGTGGCTGCGCTGGTCGTGGCGTGGGTCCGCAGCGACGGCGAGTCCGATGCCGCACTGGCGTCGACAACCACCACAACCGAACCCCCAGCCACGACGACCACCACGGCACCTGCGCAGCCGCCGCGCACGACGCTGCCACCGCCGACCGCGCTCGACGCAGCCGTCGGCGAGTTGCCGCCCGCACGTCCCGCCGCCGAGATGATCGCCACGCTCGCCGGCGACCCGACGGGCGACGTACACGGCTTCCTGTACCAGCTCGATCTGCTGACCGGAGAGGCAAGGTATGTGCCATTGCCCGGCCTGCCGCACACGCTCGTCGATCTCGACGGGGCGCTCGTGGTGGGCATCAGGCGCGACGTGCTGCGGGTGGACATCGACAGTGGGGACACGGTTGTCATCGCCGAAGACGTGACCGAGGCGCTGCCCGCCTACAGCCCGCCGGGGATCGTTGCGGTGGTGCGCGGCACTGAGCATCTGTTCGCCCGGGTGGTCGGCCCCGACGGCGTGTTCCGCTCGGCGGTACAGATGCCCAACGAGGCGGTCGTGCATGGCGCGCTCGGCGACCACGTCGTCGTGTCCATGGCGGGCAGCGTCATGGCGCTCGACGGGCGAAATGCGGCACTGCAGCTCGGTGCCGGCCGGGTGCTCGCGGTGGGCGACGGTCATGTCGTACGGCTGCAGTGCGAGGAATACGGCTGCCAGATCACCGACACCTCCTTCAGCGCCACTGTGGGCCCAGATCGCCGCGACGACTGGTGCGAGGAGATCTGCGCAGAGGCGTCGGGCCGCTTCGGCGAGCGCGACGACCAAGCCGAGCTGGCGCAAGACTGCTCGACGTTCTGCGAGGGCTACCCGATTGCCACCGGCGTGATCTCGGAGCGGCGAGTGGAACTGCCCGCAGAGCTGCAAGCGGCGTCGCCGGACCGCTGGAGCGAGCAAGGGCTGATGTCGCCGGACGGCAATCGCATCGCGCTGCGGCTCTTGCACGGCAACGGCACGCCGGCGGGAGTCGTGGTGGTGGACCTCGCCGAGGACTGGGGCCGCCACTCGCCGGAGATCGGTGTCGACCTCGGAGACATGGCGTGGGCGCCCGACAGCCGGTACCTGCTGTACACGCTCGACAATGACGTCATGGTCTGGGATGTCGAGGCTGGGGAGGGCGAGCTGCCGTCTGGCCGGGCTCATGTGGGCGAGCCGCTGGGGCAGCTCATCCTGCGCTCGCCCGACGGCTGAGCGGGTAGCCGCCTCTGCAGCTATGGCATGGGTGCTTAGCCGTCTGCGCCGAGTTGATCTGCGGTGACGATCACGAACAGGCCGGTGGCCTCGATGAGCGGTGGAGCGTCCGGTGCTGCACTAGCCGCGTGCACGGCGAGTTCGACGTGGGACTTACGGCCCTCACGCCGGGTCTCGCGCCCGGAGAAGATCACCGGCTCGTCGATCGGGACGCCGCCCCGGTAGTCGATCTCTAGGCGCGCCGTGTACGCGGCGATACCCAGGCACACCATCAGGTAGCCCAGAACGTCGTCGACGACGGCGCACACCGAGCCGCCGTGCGCACGTCCCGGAGCGCTCTCGAAGGCGGCACCGAAGGTGACCAGCGCCCTCACTCCGTCGCCGTCGCGGCGCATGTCGACTTCCATGGCCGTCGGATTGGCCGGTCCGCTGAAGGCCCGGTCGCTGAACGCCATCACTTCGGCACCGTCGGGCGGTCTCGGGTCTACGTAACGACGGGCGAAGTAGTCCCCCGGGCGCGGCACCGGTGTGGAGCCGGCTTCGAGCCGTTCGGCGGTCGTTTCGGCCCAGGCAGCGATCTCTGCCAGCGTCTCTGCGTCGGTGCGATGACGCACGAAGGCGTGTGCCAGCCGCCGGAGTGCCCCCGCCGCGGCGCTGCGCTCGGCCAGCTGGGCGTCGGGATAGATCAGGTGCAGGTCGCCGCCGGCGTTGACATCGGCGTCGCCGTGCGGCGACGGGTTGTCCACGGGCTGTCAGCTGCCGAGCCGGTCGGGCTCGCCGTAGGGGTAGCCGACCAACTCGCTGGACGGGTGATCGACGTCGAACGTCCAGTACTGGCGGATCTCAGCGATCAGCGGCTCGCCCGAGCCGTCGGGAGGGCCGAAGTCGTAGTGCTCGCTGCCGCGCACGGCGAACGGCGCGTCGCCGCTGGGGCCCGCTGCGGCCGTGCCGGACATCTTCCATTCGATCGCCGCCGTGTCGCCATCGGTCACCAGCCGCTCGCAGTGCCAGGACGCTCCCTGCCACTTGGAGGCGATGCGCGACCAGAAGCGCCCGATCGTCGCCGCACCTCGCACCGGTGCATGGTTCGTGTCGTAGACCACGGCGTCATCGGTGAAGTGTCCCGCCACTGCCACCGCGTCGCCGCTGGTGCAGGCATCGAAGTAGCCCGTGATTCGCGCTTCGATGTCCGCCGCTGCCGCAGCGCTCGCTGCGCCGTCGGTGCCAAGATCCGTCTTGTCGCCCATGCCGCCAGTCTCGCAGGCCCCGCACAGCGGGTTCGAAGCAGTCAGGATGCGGCGCTCGCGGGTGCCAAGGGCTGAGCTTCTCAGTCCACTGCCCACGACAGCCAGCGGCCATCGCGCCGCTCCAGCCGCAGCTTGTGCGAGAAGCACTCCGACAGCGACTCGGCGGTGAGCACCTCGCCCAGGGGGCCGCACGCCAGGGGCACACCGTCGCGCAGCAGAAGCCCGTGGGTGAACGACGGGGGGATCTCGTCGGTGTGGTGGGTCACCAGCACCGTTGCCGGCGTCTCGGGGTCGGCGGCCAGCGATTCCAGGCTGGCCACGAGCTGCTCCCGGCCTGCGAGGTCCAGACCGGCGGTGGGCTCGTCGAGCAGCAGCAACTCCGGGCGGCCCATGAGCGTGCGGGCCAGCTGTACCCGCTGCTGCTCGCCCGACGACAGTGTGGCGAATGCCCGCTCGGCCAGCGGACCGGCGCCCACGCGTTCCAGGCATGCCCGCGCGCTCGATCGGTCGGTATCGGTGTAGGTGTGCCACCAAGTCTCCAGCGCCGCATAACGCGCCGTCATCACGATGTCGAGGGCGCTGATGTTCGGCCGGAACTGGTCGCGCAGCGACGAGCTCGCGAGCCCGATGCGCCGCCGGTGTTCGCGCACATCGACGGCACCCCATCGCTCGCCCAGCACCTCGACGGTGCCAGTGGTGGGGAAGCGGTAGAGCGACAGGACCTTGATGAGGCTGGTCTTGCCCGATCCGTTCGGTCCCAGCACGATCCACCGCTCGTGGGGAGCGATCTGCCAGTCGAGCGGACCCAGCACGGTGGTGCCGTCGTAGACGACCGACACATTCCGCAGGGAGGCGGTCGCATTCCGCAGCGAGACCGAGGGTCGATCTGCGGGTTGCGGTTGGGCGTCACTCACGAGTGCTCACGTCTCGTCGCGGCGGCCTTCGCCGGCGTGTGCCATCCACGTGGCATACATCCCGGCGTATTGCCCCCCTAGCTCCACCAGCTCGTCGTGGGTGCCCAGCTCCACCACTCCGCCCTCGTCGATCACGGCGATGCGATCGGCCCGCATCGCCGTCGCCAGCCGGTGCGCTATGAGCACCGCCGTGCGGCCTTCCAGCAGCAGGTCCAGCGCACCCTCGATCTCGGCCTCGGTGCTGAGATCGACGCTGGACGTGGCCTCGTCGAGCACGATCACCCGCGGCCGCGCCACAAATGCCCGCGCCAGCGCCAAGAGCTGCCGCTCGCCGGCCGACAGCGACACGCCCCGCTCGTGCACCTGGGTGTCCGCACCGTCGGGCAGGCTGTCGATCAACCGGCGCAGACCGACCAGGTCGAGCGCCGCGTCGATGTCGGCGTCGAGCTGGGTGTCGCCCTCGCTCCCGGCGCGGTCGCGCAGACCGAAGGCCACGTTGTCGCGGATGGTGCCGTGGAACAGGAACGGCTCCTGGGGAACAACGCCGAGCTGGTTGCGCAGTGACGACAGCGTGACGTCACGCAGATCCCAGCCGTCAATCGTGATTCGACCCTCGGTCGGGTCGTAGAAGCGGATGATCAGCTTCGCGATCGTGCTCTTGCCCGCGCCCGTCGGCCCAACCAGCGCGAACGTCTCGCCTGGGCGGATTTCCAGGCTGACCTCGCTCAGCACCTCGGGAGGGTCGTCGTCGGGCGGCTCATCGCTGCCGGCCATGACGCCCTCGGCGTCGCCAAAGGATGGCTGGCCGGCACCGTTGCGCTCTGGGTGCTCGCCATTCGCCGTCGGCCCCATCCCCAGCGGGTCGAACGACACTCGCATCTGTCGCGACTCGTCTGCGCCGCCATTCACGCTGTCGCCGGCTGTGCCGTAGCTGCCGTCACCGGCAGTGCTGTAGCTGCCGTCACCGGCAGTGCTGTAGCTGCTGTCACCGGCAGTGCCCGCGGTGGCCGCATCGTCGTCATAAGCGAACGACACGTTCTCGAGCCGGATGTGACCGCTCACCGGCGGCAGCTCAGCCGCGTCGGGATGCTGGCGCACGGTCGGCTGTGTTGCCAGCACCTCGCTGATCTTGCGGAGGCCGGACTGACCCTGTTGGTAGGTGCTGTAGAGCTGCGCGAGCTGCTGGATCGGGGCGAAGAACCGGGTGACATACAGCACGAACGCGCCCAGCTCCCCGACGGTGAGGCTGTCCTGCACCACCATCGCGCCCCCGATTGCCAGCACCAGTCCCTGGGCGGCAATGCCGATCGCCTCGGTGCTCGGCCCGTAGATCGCCTGCACCCGGGACATGGACAGGTTGGCGTCGCGGAAGCGAGCGGTCACCTTGCGGTGCCGCACAGCGTTCTCCAGGCGACGGCCCGTGGCTGCGATCACCCGGATCCCGGCCAGATTCTCGGACAGGTCGGCCAGCACGTCAGCGATACGGTCGCGGATCTCGCCGTAGCCCGCCTCGCTGCGGGCCCGGAACCACAGCGTCAGGGCCACCAAAGGCGGCACGATCCCCACGAGCAGGATCACCGCCAAGACCGGGTTGTAGGTGAACAGCACCACGGTCACGACGCACACCGTGAGCACCTGGATCAGCAGGTTCACGAAGCCTTCGTTGATGAGCAGCGCCACGTACTCCATGTCGGAGGTCATGCGGCTGAGCAGCACGCCGGACTTGGCCGTGGTGTACCAGTCGAGGGAGAGCCGCTGGTAGTGGCTGAACAGGCGCAACCGCAGGTCGAACATGACCTGTTCGGCAATGCGCCCGTTCAGGCGTTGACGCAGCCGGCTGAGCAGGATGCTGACCGCGACAACGCCGAGAAAGATCAGCACCACCATGTTGAGCACGAAGCGGTCGCCCGCTTCGATGCCTCGATCGATGCCCTGCTGGAAGAGCACCGGCACCGCTTGCATCGCCGTGGTCTCGAGGCAGAGCAGCAGCAGTGCTAGGCCCACAGTCCAGCTGTGCGGCACCAGCATGTCCCGCAGGCCGAACGGGCGCGCCCGCCCGCCCCCGGCACCTCCGGCCACATGGTCGAAGTCGACGTCCGGCTCGGGGTGGGCCGGCTCGGCCTCCAGCAGCTTATTCGCGCCTTCCTGCATCTCGGTCGGCACGCCGGCGAACGGCAGCCCCGCCGCGGCGCTGGCCTGTGTCGCAGTCGGCCCCATGTGGCCGGGGCCGCCGACCATCACCATGATCCGCTGCTCCCGGGCGTGCCGTCGGCGGTGGCGAATCGGCCGGGATCGGCGGTGTCGCCTCCCGCGGCCAGCACCTCGACATAGCGGGGCTCGGTGGCCATCAGCTCTGCGTGAGTGCCGTCGGCAGCAACTCGCCCGCCGTCCAGCAGGATCACCCGGTCGGCCAAGCTGATGGTGGACAGCCGGTGAGCGATCACGATGGTCGTGCGCTCGGCGAGCAGCTCGGTGAGTGCCTCGTGGATCTTCGCCTCGTGCGCCACGTCGATGGAGCTCGTGGCGTCGTCGAGGATCAGCACGGCGGGATCCGCGAGGATCGCCCGCGCGATGGCGATCCGCTGGCGCTGGCCGCCCGAGAGGTCGTAGCCGCGCTCGCCGACCACGGTGTCGTAACCCTCATCGAGTTCGCTGATGAAGTCGTGGGCCTGTGCCGCGGTGGCTGCGGCGACCACCTCGGGCCGGGCGGCGTCGGGACGTGCGTAGGCGATGTTGTCGTGAATGCTGGCCGAGAACAGGAATGGCTCGTCGGGTACGAGGCCGACGGCCCGGCGCAGGCTGTCGCCCGTGAGGGTGTTCACGTCGTGACCGCCGACCGAGATGGTGCCGCTGCCGAGGCTGTAGAAGCGCATGAGCAGCCGGGCGAGCGTCGATTTGCCGCAGCCGGTACGCCCGACGACTGCGACCCGCTCGCCGGCGCCGATGTGCAGGTTGAGCCCGTCGAAGACCAGCGGCGCATCGCTATCGGCGCTCGCAGTACCCGCGACGCCCCCGACCGTCTCGGTGCCATAGGCGAATCGCACGTTGTCGAATCGCACTTCCATGCCCGAAGGCCCGCCGTGTGAGCCCTCTCGCTGCGGCAGATCGATGGCGCCGGGACGGTCTGCCACGAGCACCGGCTCGTCGAGCACTTGGAAGATGCGTTCTGCGGACGCCTTGGCCCGCTGGCCGAAGATGAACAGCATCCCGATGAACCGGAACGGCGCCTGCAGCAGCAGGATGTACAGGTAGAAGGTGGCCAGATTGCCCACGGAGAGCGAGTCGCCGATGATCAGGTGACCGCCCACCAACAGCACCATCGCCATTGCCAAGTTCGGCAGGTTCTCGACGACCGGCGTGTAGTGCGCCCTGGTGTTGTGCTGCAGCATGTTGGCCCAGCGCAGCCGTTGGGTCGCCCGAGCCATCTCCTCCACCTGACGGCTCTCGGCAGCAAAGGCCTTCACGACACGCACGCCGTTCACGCTCTCGTGGGTGACGGTGGCGACCTCAGCGTTGCGTGACTGGATGATCCACGACAGCGGGAACATGATGTGTCGCAGCCGCTGGCCCAGCACGTAGACGGCGGGCATGATCAGCATCGTGATGGCGGTCAGCGGCAGGCTGATCCATGCCATGACCGCAATCGCCACCACGAAGCTCAGCAGCTGCACCGACACGATCGGCGCGAAGGCCAGGTACATCTGCACCGAGCGGATGTCGGAGTTGGAGCGGGAGATGATCTCGCCGGTCTGCACCCGGTCGTAGAACGCGAACGACAGCCGGCTGAGGTGGGCGAACAGCAGCGTGCGCAGCTGGAACTCCACCCGGTGGCCCATGGAGAAGAGCCCGTAGCGGTAGGCGTAGGTGAAGATGCCGCGTGCGACGCCGAGCCCCACCAGGGCGATGACAAACGTCCACAACGAATCCGAGCCGGCGCCGTCGAGGCCCGTCACAGCAGCGTCGATGGCCAAGCCGGCGACCCATGGCGCGATGGCCCCCGCGCCCGTCGCCAAGATGGCGGCGATCACCGCGGTGACGATGCGCGCCCGCTGGTGCCGCAGCAATGGCCCGAGCCGCCGGATCCAGCTCAGCGACGGGTCGGCGCGAATCCAGTCGGCGTCGGGATCGGGCTGCGCGGCGGACTCCGCGGGCGCAGTGGGTGGGGCCACCCGCATCCCGGCGAGGCTACCGGCGCCCCTGTTCGGCGGAGAGTGTGCGCGGACTGGCGTACCTTCTGGTCGCGCTGGCTGCTGCTGCCCGCTCTTGTTCGCTGCGCTCACGGGCCGCTCGGGCCACGGCTTCGCCTCTCGCCGGTGCTTCCCGGTACCGTAAACGCGGCTACTGGGGCGCTCGGGGGTGCACGGCACCGGCATGACGCTGGGACTCATCGCAGGACTTGGGATTGTCGTCGCGCTCATCGTCTTGAATGGCGTGTACGTGGCAGGCGAGTTCTGCTTGCTCGCCGTGGACACCTCGCAGGTCGACGTTCTGGCCGGCCAAGGTCAGCTACGAGCCCGCGGCGTACGGTCGCTGCTGCGGCGGCTCAACTTCCATCTCGCCGGTGCCCAGCTCGGCATCACGCTCACGTCGCTGGTGCTCGGCATCATCGCTGAAGACACCGTCGGCCGGCTGATCGAATGGGCGCTGGGCGGTTGGGGTTCCTCGCTGGCATCGGCCGGGGTCGTTGCTGTGGTGGCGATCGCGCTCGCCGCAGTTTTTCAGATGGTGTTCGGTGAGCTGCTCCCGAAGAACCTGGCCGTTTCGCGGCCGCTGGGAACCTCGCTCGCGCTGGCACCGCTGCTGCGCCTCTACGGCACCATCGCTGCGCCCCTCACGCTGCTGTTCAACGGCATCGCCAATGCCACGGTGCGCGGGCTCGGTCTCGAGCCGACCGAGGAGCTCCGCATCGTGCGTACCCGCGACGAGCTGGAATATGTGGTGCGCTCGTCGCGCCGCAGGACGCTCAGCGACGCCCAGGCCGATCTGTTGGTGCGGACGCTGCGCCTGGGTCGCAAGGACGCTGCCGATGCGCTGACGCCGCGCACCTCGATATCAGCCGTGAGCGCGGCAGCGACGCTTGGGGAGCTGGTGGAGCTGGCGCGCATCAGCGGGCATTCACGGTTCCCGGTTCTCGGTGCAAGCTCTGACGACGTGCTCGGCATCGCCGAAGTCCGCGATGTGTTCAGTATCGACGCCGCCGAGCGTGACGGCACGCTCGTGGAGTCGATCATGCGGCCCGTCGTAGCGGTGGCCGAGAGTCGCAAACTCGATGGCGTCCTCGCTGATATGGCGGCGTCGGACTGCCGGCTGTGCGTGGTGGTCGACGAGCACGGCGGCACCGCTGGGATTCTGACCCGCGAGGACATCGCCGAGGAACTCGTGGGTGACATCGCCGATGAGTTCGACGAGCCCGCTGTGCTGACCTTCCGCCGGCCGGGCCAGCCGGTGACGCTCGCCGGCACGGCCACGCTCGACGAGGTGGAGGAGGCCACAGGCCTGACCGTGCCGCCAGGGCCCTACGAGACGCTGGCTGGCTTCGTGCTGGAACGCCTGGGCGAGATCCCCTCCGTGGGAGCAACCGCTACGTGGAATGGCTGGCGGCTCGAGGTCACGCAAAC
This sequence comes from Candidatus Poriferisodalis sp., assembly GCF_965204195.1. Classification (GTDB taxonomy): domain Bacteria; phylum Actinomycetota; class Acidimicrobiia; order Acidimicrobiales; family Poriferisodalaceae; genus Poriferisodalis. Next base: position 2,627,192 of record NZ_OZ241975.1, on the reverse strand, counting down.
CGATGGGCTTCGTGTGGCCGAAGTGCGCATCAGGCCTCCTGAGGTGACCGAAGAAGGCGACGTTGATGCGGGGGGCGACGCATCATGACCACGCTGGCCATAGCGGTGGGTTTGGTGCTCATCGTGTTCAACGGCGCCTTCGTCGCCATCGAGTTCGGCCTCATCGGCGCGAAGCGCGCTGTGGTGGACGGCGCCGCAGTGACGGGCAAGCGATCGGCCCTGGCAGCGCAGCGCATGCAGTCCGATGTGCTGACCACGCTCGGAGGAGCGCAGTTGGGCATCACCCTGTGCTCGCTGGCGGTCGGCCGCCTGACCGAGCCGGCCATCGCCAGGCTCATCGAGCGGGCCGTGCACGGCATCGTCGAGATCCCCGACGCTGTGCTGCACACCATCGGCTTCGGCATCGGGTTGGGCATCGTGACCGTATTGCACATGGTGTTCGGCGAGATGGTGCCCAAGAACCTGGCGCTCATCGGGCCCGAGCGCACCCTGCTCGTGCTGGCTCGGCCCATGGCCGCGTACCTGTACGTCGCCCGCCCCATCGCCCGGGCGCTGCAATGGGTGGCGAATGGCATGACCCGCATGCTGCGTGTCGAGCCGACCTCGGAACTGGCCGATGTGGCGACCCCTGCTGAGCTGACGCTCATGGCGCGCGACTCGCTGGCTGAGGGCCACATCGCATCCACCGACGTGGCCCTGCTCGAACGGGCGATGCGCTTCGAAGCGACCACCCTCAGCGAGATCATGGCGCCTGCAGGGCAAGTCGCGGCAGTGCGCCTCGCAGATGGGATCGCCACGGTCGAGCAGCAGTTCGCCCGGACGGGCCGCTCGCGGCTGGTCGTGCTGGGCAGTGGCCCCGACGATGTGCGGGGAATGCTGCACAGCAACGATCTGGCAGCGTTCGCCGAGCGTGGCGCCGCGGATCTGGCCGAGGCCGACCGGGTGGTCGCCGCGACCCAGCCCGGGGGCCGTGGCCTCGTGCGCCGGATGCTGCAGTTCGGCCCTGACGTGGCGCTGGATGAGGCGCTGCGCCGCATGCAGCGAGCGCGCATTCACCTCGCCGTCGTCGCCGACACTCAGGGGCGCACGCTCGGGGTCGTTGCGCTGGACGATTTGCTGCGCAGTCTGATCGGCGATCCTGACGCCAGCGTCGACGAGCAATCCGCCACGACTGGCGGGCTTGGGAGTGGCACACTCCCTTCTGACTAGGCCCTGCTGGTTAGGCCTCGCCGCTCGTTGCGAGGCCCGGTGCGGCCGAGGGCCCCACATCATGACTTGGATCGACAAAGCGCTCGACGGCTGCTCCCCGCAGGTCGTGATCAACGATTCCAAGACCCCCAGCGGCCGTGCGCACGTCGGTTCACTGCGCGGCGTGCTGATCCACGACGCCTTGGCCCGGGTGGCCCGGGAGCGCGGTTTGGACGCGACGTTCATGTACGGCTGCGACGACATGGACGCGGTCGACGAGATCCCGCACGGGACCGGCGAGCAGTTCGTGGAGCACCTCGGCAAGCCGCTGTGGGCGGCCCCGGCGCCCGAGGGTCTTCGAGGCGCTTCGATGGCCGAGGCGTACTTCGGCGAGTTCACCGGAAAGTGGTTCGATACTGCTCGCATTCCGTCCGATTCCGCTGGCTCGCCAGTGGCGGCGGCGGGGCCGTTCGACACGCTCGGCGTGGAGGTCGAGTTCTACCGCATGAGCGACATCTACCGATCCGGCCGGCTCGACGGCGTCATCGACACATTCCTGCGGGCTGCGGTCGACGTGCGGCAGATCTACCTCAGGCTCAGCGGGGCCGAGCGTTCCGACGACTGGCTGCCGTTCCAGCCGATCTGCGAGCGGTGCGGGCGCATCGGCACCACCTACGCCTCCGACTACGACGGCGAGACCGTGGCGTACGAGTGCAGGCCCGACTTGGTGACCTGGGCCGAGGGCTGCGGGCACCGCGGCCGCATCAGCCCGTTCGGCGGCAACGGCAAGCTGCCGTGGAAGCTGGAGTGGGCCGCCAAGTGGAAGCTCTTCGGCGTCTCGATTGAGGGCGCCGGCAAGGACCACATGGCTGCCAGCGGTTCGCACGAGGTGTCGTCCGCGCTCGCCCGCCAAGTGCTCCAGTGCCCGGTGCCAGTGGCGGTGCCATACGAGTTCTTCACGCTCGGCGGGGCCAAGATGAGTTCGTCGCGGGGTATCGGCATGACCTCGTCAGAGCTGGTCGAGATGCTGCCGCCCGAGCTGCTGCGCTATCTCGTGCTGCGGACCCAGCCACGGCGCTCCATCAACTTCGACCTCGATGTGCCCAGCCTCACCAAGGCATTTGTCGAGTACGAGCGGCTCTGGCGATCCGTGGTCGACGGCACCGCCAACGAGAAACAACAGCAGGACTTCCTCGTCGCGCAAGCTCAGGCACGCGGTTCAGCTCTGACCGCGCCGACCATTGACACTCGATTCGATGTCGTGCTGAGTGTCACCCAGCAGCCGCATATGGATCTTTTTGGCTATGCGAACTCGCGTCACGGCGAATTGCCGGAAGCAGATGCTGATTGGCTCGCTCGTAAGGAGAAGACAGCGAGAGAATTCGCTCGCGTCCGTCCCGATCTCGCTGACAAGTTCAGATTGCTCGACTACACCGAGGCAGCGGAGCAGCGCAGCAAACTGGACGAGCGCCAACGCGACTTCCTTGAGAGGTTCGCTCAGCGCCTGAACGAGCTGCCCGCATGGGAGGCCCGGGACATTCAGGACGCCGTCTTCGATTCGGCCCGAGATGTCGGGATAGAGCCGAGCACCGATGCGCCGGTCGTCTTCGAAGCGCTGTACAAGGTGATCTTCGGTTCGGAGATCGGTCCGCGCGCAGGCAGCCTGCTGGAATTCCTGGGCAAGCACGAAACCCTGACCCGGCTCGGCTAGTCAGCACTCCTCAGACAGCGGCCGTGCAATTCGATGGCCGCTGCACGCGGGTGGGGTTAGAGTGGGGCTCGGTCCCCGCAACCGTGTGGATCGACGAGAAGGATGCGCCCCGGACGGGACTCGAACCCGTAACCATTGCCTTGGCTGGACAACGCTCTTTCCATTTGAGCTACCGGGGCCAGCCGGTCACTCGCTAGGTGGGTGACCGGCTCTTCTCACCCTACGGCGTTGTCGCTGAAACGCACGAAATTTAATTTCGTGCTCTCTTGCTGCATTTCATTGGTAGCAAAGACCGGCCACGAAATGCGGCAATGAACGTCGTTTCGGGCGCACGTGAGAGCGCAGCGTCAGGCGCCCATGGCGTGGTAGCCGCCGTCGACGTGCACTATCTCGCCGGTGGTGCCGCCGAACCAGTCCGACATCAGTGCGAGGGTGCTGCGGGCCACAGCCTCGCTGTCGGTGATGTCCCAGCCCAGCGGCGCCCGTTCGGTCCATGCGTCTTCGAATTCGGCGAAACCGGGGATCGACTTGGCAGCCATGGTGCGGATGGGTCCCGCCGAGATCAGGTTCACCCGGATGCCCTGCGGTCCGAGCGACTTGGCCAGATAGCGCGCCGCTGATTCGAAAGCCGCCTTGGCCACGCCCATCCAGTCGTAGACCGGCCACGCCACGCTGGCATCGAAGGTGAGCCCGACCACTGAGCCCTTCGCTTCCGCCAGCAACGGCGCCATCGGCGACGTCAGCGAGGCGAGGCTGTAGGCGGAGATGTTCAGCGCCGTGGCGACATCCTCCCAGGGGGCGTGGAGGAAATTGCCTCCCAGGCAGCTCGCCGGCGCGAAACCAATGGCATGCAGCAGACCGTCCAGTCGGCCCCAGCGCCGCTCCAGATCGGCTCGCACAGCCTCGATCTCGTCGGGCAGGGTGACATCGCACGGCAGCACATCGGGCGGGTCGGGCAGCCGCCGGGCCGCTCGCTCGGTAAGCCGGATGCCCCTGCCGGCGCCGGTGAGCACCACCTCGGCGCCGTGCTCCTGCGCCAGGCGGGCCACGTTGAACGCCAGCGAGGCGTCGGTGAGCACGCCGGTGATGAGGAACTTCTTGCCTTCCACGATTCCGCTGCCCGCCACGCTCTCGCCTCCGCTGGGTGTCTGGGCGCTGCCGTGTGCAGCACCGTTCTTCGCCGGACGCTACCGCTGCGCTGCGCGCCACTTGGGTGCCGCCGCCGGCGGGAGTGCACGTGGTCCGGTGCGCCGAGGCCGAGCCGCCGGGCGAGACGCCGGCCGGTCACATTGCTGCGGGGCGCGCCCGGCCGTACCGTGAGCGCCGTGGCAACAGATGCAACCCCCAACGGGTCCGCTGACGGGGTCGCAGCAGCGAGTCCCTTGAGCAGTGCCGAGCCCACCCGGATCGGCATCATCGGCGGCACCGGGCCCGCGGGCGCCGCATTGGCAGCCCGGCTGGCCGACATCGGCTGCGAGATCACGCTGGGCTCGCGTTCGAAGTACCGGTCGATGGAGGTGGTGGACAACATCGTGGATCGGTGGCCCGACCGTCACCTGCGCATCCATCCCGGCGCCAACAGCCTCGCCGCAGCCGAGCCCACGGTCGTGATCGCAACGCCCTGGGATGCGGCGGCCATCACGGCACGGGACGTGGCCGAGCACCTGCGCGGCAAGGTGGTGGCAACCATGTCCAACGCGCTGGCCCGCGTCGACGACGAGTTCGTGCCGCTCATCCCGCCGAGAGGCTCCGTGGCTGCGTCGGTGCAGGCCACCCTGCCTGAGTCGCGGGTTGCTGCAGCCCTCCAGCACGTGCCCGCGACCGAGCTCGGCAATCTCGACGAGCCGGTGCACGGCGACATCCTCATCTGCAGCGACCATCGCGAGGCCACCTGGCACATCGCCGAGATCGTGGACCGCATGCCCGGCGCACGAGCGCTCGACTGCGGCAACCTGTCCAACGCCACCGCCATCGAAGCGTTCACTGCTGTGCTGATGCAGCTCAACACCCGGTACCGCACCCGTGTCGCACTCCGGCTCGTTGGACTGGATCACGTGCCGATCAGCGTGCTGGGCGGTGGGCCGAGCGGTGCCGACGTCGTCCAACCGGCCGCTGAGACCGTCCCCGACTGATCCGGCCTGGCTGATCCGATGAGCCGGGCTCTGCAAGCAGGGCGATGAAGCTGGATGAAGCTGTACGAAACCCAGCGCCGAGCTGTCGTGCCGCTCGACGCACAGCCGGGGAGCACCGTGCGGATGTACGTGTGCGGCATCACGCCCTATGACGCCACCCATGTCGGTCACGCTGCCACGTTCCTGGCCTATGACGTGCTCCAACGCCGATTGCGAGATCAGGGATGCCACACCCGCTGTGTGCGCAACATCACCGATGTCGACGACGACCTGCTGTCACGGGCGCGCGCAATGGGCGTGCACTACCTGGACTTGGCGGCGGGGTCGCTCGCCGCATTCGACGCGGACATGGCGGCGCTGGGCCTGCTGTCCGCTGACGCCGAGCCCCGGGCGACATCGGCGATCACTGATATCCGGCGACTGATCGGACGGCTGCTACGCAGCGGCCACGCCTATCGCACGAGCGAGAACGTGTACTTCGACGTGTCGGCCGCACAGAGCTTCGGCGAGCTGAGCGGCCTCGATGCCGCCGAGATGGTGGAGCTGGCGCGCAGCCGTGGCGGCCGGCCCGACGACCCCGACAAGCGCAACCCGCTCGATTTCGTGCTCTGGCAGCGTTCGGCGCCTGGCGAGCCCGAATGGTCTTCCGCGTGGGGCCTCGGCCGGCCGGGATGGCACGTGGAGTGCTCGGCTCTGGCGCTGGAGCATCTCGGCGAAACGGTTGATGTACACGGAGGGGGCAGCGACCTGGTATTCCCGCATCACGAGTGCTCGCGGGCGCAATCGGAGGCGGCAACCGGGCGGCCGTTCGTGCGCCACTGGATGCACACGTCGATGGTGCGGCACCACGGCGCCAAGATGTCCAAGTCGGCGGGCAACCTGGCGTTCGTGGCTGACCTGCGGGAGCGCTGGGAGCCCATGGCGGTGCGTTTGGCGCTGCTGGGCGCGCACTACCGGGCAGATTGGGACTGGTCCCCCGAGCTGGTTGCCGACGCAGCCCGCCGTCTCGAACGCTGGCGGGCCGCGGGCCGCGGCGACGGTGCGCTGGCACGGGTGCGAGCACGTCTCGACGATGATCTCGACACACCGGGTGCCCTCGCCGAAATCGACGCTGCCGCCGATGACGGCGAGCCGGTCAGCGACGCAGCGGCCCTGCTGGGCGTGGCGCTCTAGGCTTTTGGATAGGAGGACCGGCCCGCTGTGTCGCTTGGCAGAGCCAGCGGGCCAGTCGCTCCGGCACCCTACGTTCCGGGTTGCAGTCGACTGCTCTCCATTTCGCTGCGCTGGCGAGAGCGCAGCAGGACCGGTCTCAGAGCGCCGGTAGCGTTGGCCGCGATGGCCGAGCCAGACGAACTTGGCGAGGTACGCGACGAGCTTCCGGAGGATCTGGACCGAGGATTTGTCGGCGCGTACAAGTTCCCCGACAATTCGCGGCGCAAGATCACCGGCGCACTGTGTTTTGCAGTGGGTGTCTGGGCTGCCACGGCAGCACTCTCCTTGGGCAGCGATGCGGTGCTGCTCAACACCGGGGTGGTCACGGGCGGTGTGCTGCTCGCTCTCGCCGGGATCTACCAGTTCGCCGCTGGACGCCGGTTCGCGGTCAACGAGAACGAGGCGCTGGTAGCCGCCGTTGCTGACGTGGGATTCGCTGTGGGCCACGCCAGTGCCCAGCTCGGCTGGCGCGGCTGGATGAGCCGCCCGACATGGCGGGTACTCGTCTATTCGGCCGAGGATCCGCCAGAGCAGCGGGGTTTGGTGCTGGTGGACGCTCTGAACGGTGCTGTGCTGGAGAAGTGGGTCGAAGACAATCCCGAGACGTGGATAGAAACGGCCGCAGCCCCTGATGCCGCCGATGACGATGAGGCCGCTGCCGGCGACCATGAGCGCGATGCCGAGACAAGCGTGACGACGGCACCCGGCGACGGGGCCTGACGGTGTTCGACGGCAAGTTCCGCACGGGCGTCGACAGCGTCACCGCACCGATCGGGCGGGGTCTCGCCGCGATGCGCCTCAGTGCCAACATGCTGACGGCCTTCGGGCTGGTGATGGCCGCTGCAAGCGCTGTCGCCATCGGCACCGGCCGGCTCGTGCTGGGCACTGTGCTGCTCGTGGCCACGGCGCTTGCTGACCTCCTTGACGGGCCGGTGGCAGCCGCCCGGGGAACCTCGTCGAGCCGGGGCGCCTTCTTCGACTCGACGGCTGACCGGGTCACCGACGGCCTGCTGCTCGGCGGCATCGCGTGGTATCTCGCCGGCGAGCACGGCGCGCAGTGGGCGGTGCTGCCGATGGCGGTGCTCGGCGTCAGCGCAGTGATTTCCTACGAGCGAGCCAAGGCCGAGTTGTTGGGCTTCGAGGCCAAGGGCGGGCTGATGGAGCGTGCCGAGCGGACCGTGGTGCTGGCCGTGGCAGTCGCGTTTGAGGTGCTGCTCATTCCGCTGCTCTGGGTGCTGCTGGCGCTGTCTGTGGTCACCGCAGTGATGCGCTTCGTGAAGGTGTGGCGTCAGGCCAGCGCACGCATGTCGCAGTGAATGCAGTGCCACTTCGCGGGGGCGTGCGAGACCTCGCTCGCCGCCTGCGAGGGCGGGACAGGGCTCGCCGCCTGGGAGGGCGGGACAGGGCCATAGTGCTGGGGTACCAAGCAGGGGCATCAGCAGCCCGGCTGGCTCCGCTGTGGCTCACCGAGCACGTGGCCGAGCTGGCCGGACCGGTACTCGCCCGGCTGATGCCTGCCAAAGCAGCCATGGTCCGGCGGCATCAGGCCCGCGCGCAGCGCTGGGTCGCTGACCGTGCCGGGAACCCAGAGACCGGCCGAGCATCGACCCCGCCGGCATCGGCCCCCGAGTCGGCCGCCGACTCCGCAGGCAGCCTTCACCGGGCCACAGCGGCTGCGTTCAGCTCCTATGCCCGCTACTGGCTCGAATCGTTTCGCTTGCCCGCGCTGAGCGAGCTCACCTTGGACCGGGGCATCGACGTGCCGGCCTATCACCACGTGGAGCAAGCCCTCGAACGTGGCAACGGCGTCATCTTGGCCCTCCCGCACTTGGGCGGTTGGGAGTGGGCCGGGTTCTGGATGGCGACGGTCAATCGACTGCCGATCACCGTGGTGGTGGAACCGCTCAGCCCGCCGGAGCTGTTCGAGTGGTTCGCCGACTTCCGCGAACGACTGGGCATGCGAGTGGTGCCGCTGGGGCCGAACGCCGGACGCGAGGTGCTCGGCGCGCTGCGACGCAACGAGATCGTCTGCCTGCTGTGCGACCGTGACCTCACCAGCGACGGCATCGAGGTGAACTTCGGAGATGAGCGAACGACCCTGCCGGCGGGTCCGGCAATGCTGGCGTTGCGATCAGGCGCCGCGCTGCTGCCGACCGCGGTGTACTTCCGCCCCCGCGGCAGGCACCTGGGTACGGTTCGGCCGCCCATCGATGTCTCGCGGCACGGCCGCCTGCGCGACGATGTGGCCGCCGTCACGCAGCGGCTCGCCGACGAGCTGGTCACGCTGATTGCCGCAGAACCGCACCAGTGGCACCTCTTCGGCCCCAACTGGCCGTCAGATCGAGCCGCCGGCGCCAGCGACGCGGCCGAGGCGCCATAGCAGCGAGCCTCGATCGGGCTTGTTGCGGCGTCTGTGCCGCGCCTAGCGTCGCGTCCGACAGTGAGTATTCCCGCGTAGATCGTCGGCGATGTTCGCCCGATCTGATGCGCCCATCTGATGCAACCGCCCCTTCGACAGTGAGGAACGGCTGAGTGAGAATCGGGATCATCTCGCCGTATAGCCTGACCAGCGCCGGCGGCGTCCAGGTGCAGGTGCTGGGTCTGGCCCGTGCGCTGGCCGCGAACGGTCACGACACCAGGGTGCTAGCGCCCTGTGACGGCGCTCCGCCCCAGACCGGCGTGACGCCGCTCGGCGCAAGCATCCCCACGTTCGCGAACGGGTCGGTCGCCCCGATCGCGCCCGACTTCGCTTGCACGCTGCGGACCGTGCGGGCACTGCGCGATGAGGAGTTCGACGTTCTGCACCTGCATGAACCGCTGTGTCCCGGGCCCACGCAGACGGCGCTGTTCCTGCGCTCTGCGCCGATTGTGGGCACGTGGCATGCAGCGGGCGGCAGCCTCGCCTATCTCGTGCCGGGAACGCGGTGGCTGGCGTCTCGGATCGACATTCGGGCCGCAGTCTCGGCTGATGCCGCCGAGATGGCGCGCAACGGCGTCGGCGGCGATTACGAACTCGTCTTCAACGGCGTCGAGCTCGACCACTTCGACGAAGCGGTTCCTAAGCGCAACGAAGCGCCCACCATTGCCTACATCGGTCGCCACGAGCCGCGCAAGGGCCTCACGGTGCTGCTTGAGGCCATGTCACGGCTGCCCGAAGGCGTCCGGCTGTGGGTGATGTCGCGCGGCCCGCAGACCGAGGAGTTGCAGCGCAAGTACCAGCGCGACACGCGCATCGAATGGCTGGGCCGGGTCAGCGAGGCCGAGAAGCTGGCGCGCATCAAAGGCGCTGACGTGCTGTGCGTGCCTTCGCTGCATGGCGAGAGTTTCGGCGTGGTGCTGCTGGAGGCGATGGCGGCGCGCACGCCGGTGGTCGCGAGCGACCTGCCCGGTTATCGCAACGTCGTCGGCGTCGGCGACGAAGCCGTGCTCGTGGCCCCCGGCGACTCGAAGGCGCTCGCGAAGGCGCTCATCGGCGTGCTCACGCGTCCCGACCGGGCGGCCGATCTGGTCGCAGCGGGCCGTCAGCGCGCCGAGCAATTCTCGATGGCCCGCTTGGCAGACATCTACGCCGACATGTACGAGCGCGCCATCGCCCAACGCGCCTCCGCCCAAGGCTGAGCTGCCAGCGAACTGGTGGCTCGGCGAGCGTGATCGTCAACGTACGCGACACATCGGCGTGGTGCGGGTGAGCGGGGCCGGTTGAATGCTGCGGGTGGACCCGCTGTTCGCCATCTATCGCGGTCGAGCCGACAAGCTGCTGGCGGAGTTCTGGGCTGTGCATCTGGCTGCGGCGGCGATCGTCGGCGTGCTGGTGGCGCTGTTCACCGGGGTCGGTTGGTGGGCGCTGCCGATCGCGCTTCCGGCGGCGTGCGCGCTCGCAGCCGTCGAGCTGGCGGTGGGGGAGCGGCGCTTGCACCGCGCGCTCGTCGGGGCCGGCTTGGGGCCGAGCGACGCGGGCAGCCAGCCCCGCCTGGAGAACGTCGTCAACGGAGTCTGCCTGCTCGTGGGCGTTCCGGTGCCAGCGCTCGCTGTCGCTCCGAGGTCGGCCGCGAACGCGACGGTGTTCGGCCGGCGGCCAGATCGCTCCACCCTCGTGGTCACCCAGGGCTTGCTCGACGCGTTGAATCGCATCGAGCTGGAGGCCGTCGTGGCGCGGTTGCTCACGCAGATTCGTGACGGTCGGGCTGCCTACCTGACCACGGCCGTGACCACGGTGGGGCTTCCGGCGCTGCTGTGGCCGGCGCTGTGGCCACTGGTGCAGGCTCGCACCGAGCGCGAGGCCAGCACCGGCAGCGATTTCGACGACGATGCCGAAGCCGTACGACTGACCCGCTACCCGCCCGGTCTCGCCGATGCGCTCGAGACGATGTCGGCAGCTGGCGTTCGCACGGATGCACCGCGGGTGACCTGGCCGCTGTGGCTGGCTGATCCGAGGGCCGATTCCAGCATTGCTCCGGACAGCCTGCCTGACTACCGGGCCGACCTCGAGACACGAGTTGCCGTACTGCGCGAATTCTGACCAGCACCTCTGGGGCAGCACTGGGGCCGTTCCCTACACTGAGCGCATGAATTCAGGTGACGGAGCGTCTCATCTGGTCGGAACGGTGCGAGTCAAGCGCGGGCTTGCCGACATGCTCCGGGGCGGCGTCATCATGGATGTCGTCACGCCCGAGCAGGCCAAGATTGCGGAGGACGCCGGGGCGGTTGCTGTCATGGCGCTCGAACGCGTGCCGGCTGACATTCGCCGTGACGGCGGTGTGGCCCGCATGAGCGATCCGGCGATGATCGAAGGCATCCAGGCAGCCGTGACGATTCCGGTCATGGCCAAGGCCCGGATCGGCCACTTCGGCGAGGCCCAGGTGCTGGAATCCCTCGATGTCGATTACATCGACGAATCCGAGGTGCTGACCCCTGCGGACGAGGCGCATCACATCGACAAGTGGGCGTTCACCGTCCCGTTCGTCTGCGGCGCCACGAACCTCGGCGAGGCGCTGCGGCGTATCTCTGAGGGTGCCTGCATGATTCGCTCCAAGGGCGAGGCCGGCACCGGCAACATCGTCGAGGCCGTGCGTCACCTGAGGGCCATCACAGGCGACATCCGCAAGATCACCCAGGCCGATGCCGCCGAGCTGTTCGACTGGGCGAAGCAGCTGCAGTCGCCGCTCGGCCTGGTGCAGGAGATCGCCGAGACCGGACGCCTGCCGGTGCCCCTGTTCTGCGCCGGCGGCATCGCGACACCGGCCGACGCATCACTGGTGATGCAACTCGGCGCCGAGGCAGTGTTCGTGGGCTCGGGCATCTTCAAGAGCGAAGACCCTGGGCCGAGGGCCGAGGCGATCGTCGAGGCCACCACCCACTACCGCGATCCATCGGTGGTGGCCAAGGTCAGCCGAGGTCTCGGCAGCGCCATGCCGGGTCTTGAGATGGAAGGCCTCGAAACCAAGCTCGCCGACCGCGGCTGGTAGGAGGCTGAGCCGAATGGCGAAGCCGTGGCCCGAGCGGCCCGTGAGCCCAATCGCATGGGTAATCGGGAACAAGAGCGGAAAATAATGCCGGCGCGGAAGAGCGCCACCGCGAGCGACAGCCAGCCGCTGATCGGTGTTGTAGCGCTGCAGGGAGCTGCAGCCGAGCATGTTGCCGCCTTCAGGCGCGCCGGGGCCAGAGCAGTCGAAGTTCGAGTGCCTGCAGATCTCGACGGCGTCGATGCTGTGGCGCTCCCGGGCGGGGAATCGACCACGATGTCGCACCTGCTCCGCACGAGCGGGCTGTTCGATGAGCTGTCTGAACGCCTGGCCGGCGGCATGCCGGCGTTCGGCACCTGCGCGGGCATGATCCTGCTCGCTGTCGATGTGCTCGACGGCCGTCCGGATCAACGCTGCTTCGGCGCCATCGACATCTCGGTGCGTCGCAATGCATTCGGCCGTCAAGTCGCCAGCTTCGAGGCGGAGCTCACCACCGACGGCCTCGATGAACCCTTCAAGGCGGTGTTCATTCGAGCACCGTGGGTGGAGCGCGCAGGCGACAGCGTCGAGGTGCTCGCAGAGATCAGGCCCGCGTCAAACTCGTCGACCGACGGCGTTCGATCATCGGTCCCTGTGCTGTGCCGGTCGGGACCGATCCTGGTGTCGAGCTTCCACCCGGAGTTGACGGCGGACGACCGCATTCACCAGATCTTCCTGGACATGGTCGACGCATCCATGGCCCGCTGAGCGGCCGAGCGGGGCAGACTGTCGCGGCTGCACAGCCATTTGGCACGAGTCGTTCGGGAGGGGGTCTGTGTCCGGTCATTCCAAGTGGGCGACGATCAAGCACCGCAAGGGCGCTGCCGACAAGGCGCGAGGGAAGCTGTTCGCCAAGCTGATCCGCCAGGTCGAGGTAGCCGCCCGCGAGGGCGGCGGCGACCTGGACGCCAACGCGACGCTGCGGACCATGTATCAGAAGGCGCGAGACAACTCGGTGCCGCTGGACACCATCGAGCGGGCCATCAAGCGAGGCACTGGCGAGCTCGAGGGCGTGTCGTACGAGCAGGTCACCTACGAGGGCTACGCACCGGGTGGCGTGGCCATGTTCGTCGACACCCTCACAGACAACCGCAACCGCACCGGCTCGGAGATACGCAGCCTGTTCACGCGTGCCGGCGGGTCGCTGGCCGAGCCGGGCGCGGTGGCGTGGCAGTTCGAGCGCAAAGGCGTGGTGGTGGTGCCGGCGGTGGAGCCGGTGCCCGACAGTGCCGCGGCCGGAGGCACGGTGCCCGACGAAGATGAGCTGATCCTCGTAGCGCTGGATGCCGGTGCAGAGGACGTCGAGCAGGAGGGCGAGACCTGGCGGGTCACCGCCGCCGCCGGCGACACGATGGCGGTGCGTGAGGCCATTGAGGCAGCGGGCATCGCGGTGACCTCGGCCGACCTGACCTATGCGCCGCAGAACCTGATCGAGTTGACCAGCGTGTCGGAGGCCAAGCAGGTCATGGCGGTGCTCGACGCGCTCGACGATCACGATGATGTGCAAGGCGTGTATGCCAACTTCGACATCAGCGATTCGCTGCTGGAGGCAATCGCCAGCTAGGGCGGAGCGGTGTCACGCATACCCGGCTCGTACGGTGCCAAAGGCTACGGTTCGTACTGATGTTCGTATTGGGGATCGACCCCGGACTGTCCCGCTGTGGGTACGGCGTGTTGGAGCAGATTTCCGGCTCTGGAACGCAGCGTTCCCGCAACGAGGCCGTGGCGCTGGGCGTCATACGCACCGATCCAGCAGAGCCGCACGCAGCGCGTCTGGCCACGCAGATGCACGAGCTGCAGGCACTCATCTCCGAATTCCAGCCCTCGGTGGTGGCCGTGGAGCGAGTCTTCTTCCAGGCAAACGCGCGCACGGCGATTGGCGTGGCGCAAGTAGCCGGCCTCGCGATGGCGGTTGCGGCCGCCGCCGGGTTGGAGGTGGTGGAGTACACACCGACCCAGGTCAAGCAGGCCGTTGCGGGCTGGGGCGGCGCCGACAAGGACCAGATGAAGCGCATGGTCGCCGAGCTGCTCGCGCTTCCGGGGCCGCCTGAACCGGCCGACGCTGCCGATGCGGCTGCGGTCGCGCTGTGCCACCTGTCCCAGGCGACTTGGGGCAGGGCGGCGCCGCACGTTCGGGCGCGCGTGCTGCAGCCCGCTTCTGGCGCAGCAACGTCCCCGCCGTGATCGGCTCAGTGCGCGGGCGCCTGCTCGACAAGGATCCCGGCGGCGAGCTGCTGGTCGAGGCCGGCGGGGTGGGTTACCGCGTCATCGTGGCGCCCTCAACGCTGGCCGGCGCCGGGCCGGTGGGCGACGAGTGCTTCGTGTATGTCCACCATCACGTGCGCGAGGACACCTCCGATCTGTACGGCTTTGCGGAGCTCGACGAGCGGCGCTGCTTCGAGGCGCTGCTCAGCGCGCACGGCGTGGGGCCTGCGCTGGCGCTTGCCGTGCTCTCGCACCTGCCGCCCGACGAGCTGCGGCGCGCCGTCGCCGCCGATGACGCCGCGGCGCTGGAGCTGGTGCCCGGCATCGGTGCCAAGACGTCCAAGCGGATGGTGCTTGACCTGAAGTCACGGCTCGGCGCGCCCGAGACTGCCGGCGCTGGTGCTGTGGCGGCAGCCGGCGACGGCGCAGGATCTGCAGTCGCGGAAGTGCGGGCCGCGCTGAGCCAGATGGGCTTCGCTCCGGCCGAGATACGCGACGCCATGGCCGCCGTCGCGATCGAGGCAGCACGCGATGGCGATGCCGACACCGGCGCGCTGCTGCGAGTGGCGCTGCAGGAGCTCGGCCCGCGATGAACGCGGGGGGAGCCCGCAGCGAGGGCTATCGGCGTGACGATTCCGCGGCGTCAGAACCGGGCCGCAGTGAGGTCACCGACCCGGCCCGCTCGGCGGCCGATGACAGCGATGCCGAGGCGTCGCTGCGTCCGCGGTCGCTGGAAGAGTTCATCGGCCAGCCCGAGGTACGCGAACACGTGGCCATCACGCTGCGGGCTGCGCTGGCCCGGGGCCAAACGCCCGACCATCTGCTGTTCGCCGGCCCGCCGGGCTTGGGCAAGACGACGCTGGCCGGCATCATCGCCGCCGAGTTGAACGCGGCTCTGCATTTGACGTCAGGCCCGGCGGTGGAGCGGGCCGGCGACCTCGCGGCAATCCTCACCAACCTCGCTGACGGCGATGTGCTGTTCATCGACGAGATCCACCGCCTGCCCAAGGTGGTGGAAGAAGTGCTGTACCCGGCCATGGAGGACTTCGCGATCGACATCGTGCTGGGCAAGGGGCCGGCCGCGCGCTCGATCAGATTCGAGCTGCCCCGATTCACCCTGGTCGGCGCCACCACCCGCACCGGGCTGATCTCGGGGCCGTTGCGAGACCGCTTCGGCCTGGTCGAGCGCCTCGACTACTACTCGACGGACGATCTCACGGCGATCGTGGCTCGCGCGGCCGGGATTCTGGGTGTGGACGTCGACGCCGACGGGGCAGCGGAGATCGCGTCACGCAGCCGGGGCACACCGCGGATCGCCAACCGGTTGCTTCGCCGGGTGCGCGACTTTGCCGAGGTGCGCGCCAGCGGTGCCGTCGACGTGGCAGTGGCGCAGGAGGGACTCGCCGCCTTCGGCGTCGACGAGCTCGGCCTCGACAAGGTGGACAGGGCGATTCTCGACGCCCTCGCTGTCACTCATGCCGGGCGACCGTTGGGGCTGTCCACCCTGGCGATCACGGTGGGCGAACAGACCGAGACGGTGGAGGACGTGTACGAGCCCTTCCTGATCCAGCGCGGACTGCTGCAACGCACACCGCGGGGCCGCATCGCCACCGCCGCGGCGTATGCACACCTCGGCATCGAGGCCCCGCCGCTCGCCGAGCTCGCCGGGAATTCCGGTGGCGGCGATGACATCACGCTGTTCGATGCGTCAGGGGCAGCGGCCGACGAAGCTGCTGGCGCCCCTGAGCGGATGCAGCACGCAGCAGCGGATCCACCGGCCCCACCAGCCACCGAGCTGCCCGCAGATGCACCGGTGGAGATCGACGACACAGCGTGGTGAGCACGCCGCGGCTGTCGATGGACGAATTCGACTACGAGCTGCCGCCATCCGCCATCGCGCATGTGCCTGCCGAGCCGCGTGACTCGGCCCGGCTGCTGGTTGACGCGGGGCCGTGCCGAGCGCCTGAGCACCGTCGCGTCACCGATCTCCCATCCCTGCTCGGCCCAGGGGATCTGCTGGTTGTCAACGAGACGCGGGTGATGCCTGCCCGCCTGCCCCTCCGAAAACGCACCGGCGGGGCGGCTGAAGTGCTGCTGCTCGAACCGCTCGCGAGTCGGCCGTCGGGCACCGGCGACGCCGCGTCGGGGGTGTCTCGCACAGCGACGGCACCTGAGCGCAGTGAGGCGGGCTGGGCGGCGCTCGTACGGCCCTCCCGACGGATTGCAGACGGAACGGTGCTGCTCTCCGAGCGGGATCCGGACGTGCGAGTGGTAGTGGGCGAGCGCCTGGACCGGCAGCGCCGGGCCGTGCGTGTGCTCGTCGGCGAGACGCCGCTTGCCGATGTATCGCAGGCGCGGCTTCTCGAACGCGCGGGCGAAGCGCCGCTGCCGCCCTACATCGACCCGGACACCGCGCGTGCTGCCATCGCCCAGCGCCTGGGCGTCGACGCTGACGACGGCGGCGCGGCCCGAGCGGCGCTAGCGGATCGCTACCAAACCGTCTACGCCCGCTCGGATGGCTCAGCGGCGGCGCCCACAGCGGGGCTTCACCTGACCGAACGCGTGCTGGCGTCGCTGCGCTCGAACGGCGTCGGCATCGCGACCGTGGATCTCACCGTCGGCCTGGCGACGTTCGCACCGGTGACCGCCGAGCACGCCGATGAGCACGAGATGCACACCGAGCTCTACCGGGTGTCCGCGCAGACGCTCACCGCTTGTGCTGCTGCCGAGCGCGTCGTTGCGGTGGGTACCACAACCGTGCGCGCACTCGAGGCTGCGGCCCGCGAGCAGCAGCGCCCGGCGCAGGCCGCAGAAGATGTCGGCACCACCGGCGCCGCGGCAGAGCAGGCAAGCACAGCCGACGTCTGTGGCGGGACTGACCTGTTCCTGCGGCGCGGCGCAGAGTTCCTGCTGGTGGACGCCATGCTCACGAACTTCCACCTGCCCCGCTCGTCCCTGCTGCTGCTGATCGACGCGTTCATCGGGTCGCGCTGGCGTGACCTGTACGAGACGGCGCTCGCGCAGGGTTATCGCTTCCTGTCCTTCGGCGATGCAATGCTGCTCCAGCGGACGCCGCGGTGATGAGCGTTCCGAACATCCCGCTGGTGTTCGAGCAGCTGGCGTCTGACGGCTCAGCTCGACGGGGACAGGTCACGACGGCCCGCGGGACGTTCCAGACGCCGGTGTTCATGCCCGTGGGAACCCGCGGTGCGGTGATCCATCTCGATGCCACCGACTACGAGCAGCTCGGCCTCGAGGTCGTGCTGGCCAATACGTATCACCTGCTGGCGCGGCCCGGGACCGAGGTGGTGGAAGCGCTCGGCGGGCTGCACGGCTTCTCCGGCTGGGACGGCCACTTCCTCACCGATTCCGGCGGCTTCCAGATCATGTCGCTCGGCCGCCGTCCCGGCGGCGCAAATGAGCCCGGCCGCCGTCCCGGCGGCGCAAATGAGCCCGGCCGCCGTCCCGGCGGCGCGAATGAACCCAGCGGTCGCGACAGTTCCGCTCACGATGCGAAATCCAAGGTGGACGACGAAGGGGTGACCTTTCGCTCGACTTATGACGGCTCCCAGATGCGGCTGACACCCGAAGATGCGGTCGACGCGCAGCGCCGCCTGGGATCGGACATCCAGATGGCGCTCGACATCTGCCCCGAACTGCCCGCACCTCCCGACGAGGTGCGCGAGGCGACCGAACGCACCCACCTCTGGGCAGCCAGGGCAGCGGCCGCCATGGACGTCGCACGCCGGGACGGGACCGCCAGTGGGCAGGCATTGTTCGGCATCTGCCAAGGCGGCATCGATCCCGGCCTCCGGCGCGGCAGCGCGGAGACGCTGGCGTCGATCGGCTTCGACGGCTACGGCATCGGCGGGCTGTCGGTGGGCGAGTCGCGCAGCGAGATGGGCCCGGCACTGCAGGCAGCCACCGACGTGCTGCCGGCCGGCCGGCCTCGCTACCTGATGGGCGTGGGCGACCCGGCCCGCATCGTCGACGCCGTCGCCGCCGGAGTGGACATGTTCGACTGCGTGCTGCCGAGCCGGCTCGGCCGTCACGGCACTGCGCTCACGCCCCAGGGTCGCATCAACATTCGCAATGTCCGGTTCGCCCGCGACGCCACACCGCTCGACACTCGTGAAGAACGCGCCGACGGTCGCCCCCGGCCCGGCGCTCGTTTCAGCCGCGGCTATCTCCGGCACCTCATGAGCGTGAACGAGCCGACGGCCAGCCGCATCCTGACGCTGCACAACATCGCATTCCTCAACGACCTGGTGGCCGACGCGCGCGCCGCCATCGAAGCCGGCGGCTTCGACAGGTTCCGAGAGCAGGTCAATGAAGTCTGGGGCTGAGCCGCTGCCGGCGGGGGCAGCCCGGTACGCTGACCCGCCGTGCCGGCCTCGGATCGGCGGCGCGCTGCACGCAGCGCGCTGCGTTCGGAAACCTTCCGCACGGCGCAATTTGCCGGCAGCCGCTCGTATTCCGCTGGGGTGACACCCGCCGCATCAAGGAGCACACCATGAACCTCGAGTCTGTCCTCTTCCTTGTCGTCATCATCGGCTTTATGTACTTCGTGATGATCCGACCGCAGCGCAGGCGAGCCGCCGAGCGGGCGGCGATGCTGCGCTCGGCAGACATCGGCGACGAGGTTGCCACAGTCGGAGGGGTCATCGGCAAGATCGTGGCGGTCGAGGAGCCCGGTGAGGTGGTCTGCATCGAGGTGGACAGCGACGTGGAGCTGCGAGTGCAGCGCCGCGCCATCGGCGAGATCCTGACGTCTGCCGGCAGCGGAGGCGCAGACGATCCGCCCGCCTCGGACGGCGTCGACGAATCGGAATGACCCTGGCCGCAATGCGAAGCGCAGGCATCGGCGCATTGGTCTGACGTGCGCCGCTCGCAGATCGTCTCGCTCCTTCTCGCGATCCTGATCGGGTTCGGCTCGCTCGCGGGCGTGCTGGCCGCGGGCTGGGCGCCTGTGCTGGGCGTGCAGCTGCAGGGCGGTGTGGAGGTGCTGCTGCGGCCCACGGCCCCAGCCGACGACGAGCAGCTCGACCGTGCGATCGAGATCATCCGGTCGCGTGTCGATGCTCTCGGCGTTGCCGAGCCCGACATCACACGCCAAGGCGAGCAGGTGGTGGTGCAGCTGCCCGGCGTCAAAGACAAGCAGCGTGCTGTCGACTTGGTGGGACAGACAGCGGAGCTGCGGTTCCGGCCCGTGCTGCTGACGTTCAACCCCTTTGACGAGGTGGACTTCAGTGGGGCGCAGCAGCTCGCGGAGGCGTACAACGGGTCGCTCCATCCCGAGGCCGTCAACGAGTCGGCTTCCGAGGCTGATGGGGACGAGTTGGTCGGAGAGCAGGAAATGACAGCGCAGGAGCTGCTCGAGCTGATCGACCCGGAGGCAGCGGAAGAACTCGAAGCTGAGGCCGGAGATGCCGTCGCCGATGACACTTCAGAGACCGCCGACGTAGCCGATGATGCCGAGGCTGAGGAAATCGACCCCTCCGACATCGGTCTTCAGCAGTTTCCCGAATTCACCGCTCCCGAGGATGATCTCGCTGACTGGGCAGTGCTGCTGCCGGGCCGTGGTGAGCCGGTGGGTTACGTGCTCGGCCCGGCTGAGCTCACCGGCGAAGCGGTCGCCGAGGCCGCGGCAACGTTCAACAACGAGTGGGTCGTCAACGTCGACCTCACCGAGGAGGGTGCCGTCGGCTTCGACGAGATCGCAGCCCGCTACTTCGGGCAGCAGGTGGCAATCGTGCTCGACGGCGTCGTGGAGTCTGCCCCGGTCATCAGGGCCACCGAGTTCGGGGGCACGGCAGTCATCTCGGGCACGTTCGACGAGGACGGGGCGCGCGACCTCGCTGTTGCGCTGCGCTTCGGCGCGCTGCCCGTGGAGTTCGAGCAGGACGATGTGCGCACGGTGTCGGCGACCCTCGGCGAGGGCACGCTGCGAGCGGGCGTGATCGCCGGCATCGTCGGATTGATTCTCGTGGGCTTATACATGCTGGTGTACTACCGGCTGCTCGGCATTGTGGCGGTGGCCAGCCTGGCCATCAGCGGGTCGGTCCTGTGGTCGCTCATCAGCTGGCTCGGCGAGAGCCGCGGCTTGGCGCTGACGCTGGCTGGCACCACCGGCATCATCGTGTCGATCGGCGTCCAGGTCGACTCGAACATCGTCTACTACGAGCGGATCAAGGAAGAGGTGCGCCGCGGCCGGGCGGTCCGCTCGGCCGCCGATGCCAGCTTCAAGGGCGCCTTCATGACCATCGTGTGGGCCGATCTGGCGTCGCTCATCGGCGCGGGCGTGCTGTACCAGCTCACCAGCGGCACGGTCCGCGGCTTTGCCCTGTATCTCGGGCTGGCAACGCTGATCGACCTGGCGGTTTCGTACTTCTTCATGCGGCCGCTGGTGGTGTTCATCGCCCGCCGGCTGGTGAACGAGGAACCGCGGCGCCTCGGCGTGCTGCCGCCAGCCGACAGCGATGTGGCCCCGGCAACGGCGACCACAGGAGGCACATCGTGATTGCAGCGCTGCGCACCTTCTACCGAGGCGAGAACGCCTGGGACATCCTGCGCCTGTCACGCAAGGTGCTCATCGGCTCAGCAATTGCTGTGCTCGTGTGCGTTGTGGCTCTGCTGGTGCGAGGCCTGAATCTCGGCATCGAGTTCGAAGGCGGCTCGGTGTGGGAGATACCGGTGCCCGAGGAATCTCAAGGCGCCGAAGCGGATGACGCGTCGACCGGTTCCGATGGCGCAGCAGCCGACGGTGCGACGACCGACGACGTCGCGTCGGCAGCCGCGGCAGCCGGCGTGCCTGATGCACGAGTGCAGTTCGTGGTGGTCACCGGCTCGCCCGACATCTTCCGGGTGCGCGGTGTGCTGGGTCCCGATGCCGACAGCGCAGCGGTGGCCGGGGCGCTGGCCGATGCCGTCGGTGTCGACGTGGAGAGCCTGTCGTCGCGGCAGGTCAGCCCGTCGTTCGGCGACGAAGTTGCCGGCAAGGCGCGCCGGGCGCTCGTGGTGTTCTTCGTGCTGATCGCGCTGTACCTGTGGTTCCGCTTCGAATGGAAGATGTCGGTTGGCGCGCTGATTGCCGTGGGGCACGACATCGTGCTGACCGTCGGCGCTTACGCGCTGTTCGGGTTCGAGGTGACGCCGGCGACGGTGGTGGCGTTCCTGACGATCATGGGCTATTCGCTGTACGACACGATCGTCGTGTTCGACCGCGTGAAGTCCAACGAGCGGTCGTTGCCGGCGCGCAGCCACTTCACGTACCACGCGCTCGCGAACGTGTCGCTCAATCAGGTGCTGACACGGTCGGTGAACACCTCGATCACCTCGGTGCTGCCTGTGCTGTCGCTGCTGGTCGTGGGCGCCGGATTCCTCGGCGCAGGCACCCTGGCCGAGTTCGCTACGGCGTTGCTGATCGGCCTGCTTGTCGGGTCGTACAGCTCGATCTTCGTGGCGATGCCCACGGTTGCGTGGCTGAAGGGCTACGAGCCCGGCTGGGCCGCCGCCCAGGCTGCGGCCGACGCCGCCGGCCGTCACGACTCGATGGAAGCCGCCACCCAGGCGCTCGCCGCCGAGAGCTACACCCGCAGCGCCCCGCCCCGCCCCCGCAAGAAGGGCCGCCGCCGCTAGATCCGGCTCCTGATGACCGGCAGGGCGCGGCAGAATGGGAGCGTGAATCTCTCCGCGTTCGGCCCGGCGCCGGCCGAGCACCTCAGCGAGAAGCTTGGCTAGGGCCATGCCTGCGGTGTCGCGCGTCCTTCCGTGGCGGCGCATCGCGAACACGGTCGCGGCCGACATCTCGCCGGTGGTCGAGCGCTACCGCCAGCGCTGGCCGAAGCAGTCGCCCGAGCTGGTCATCCGTGCGTACGAGGCGGCCGCACAGGCCCATGAGGGCCAGCGACGCAAGACAGGCGAGGCGTATATCACCCATCCGGTCGCTGTGGCAGGCGTGGTTGCCGATCTCGGCCTCGACGACACGTCGATTGCCGCTGCGCTGCTGCACGACGCAGTGGAGGACACGAGCGTCGAGCTGGTCGCGCTGGCCGACGACTTCGGCCCCGAGGTCGCGGCCATCGTGGACGGGGTCACCAAGCTCGACCGGGTCCGCTTCGCCTCCAAGCAGGCACAGCAGGCCGCGACCCTGCGCAAGATGCTCGTGGCGATCGCGAACGACCCTCGCGTGCTGATGATCAAGCTGTCGGACCGGCTCCACAACATGCGCACGCTCGGGGCGCTCGGCGCTGCCAAGCAGGCCGACGTGGCCCGCGAGACGCTCGACATTTACGCCCCGCTCGCCAACCGGCTCGGCATGCAACAGGTACGCGACGAGCTGGAAGACCTGGCCTTCGCGGCGCTGTACCCGAAGCGCTACGCCGAGATCGACCGGATGCTCGCCGAGCGCACTCCCGAGCAGGAGCGCTACGTCGACCGGGTGCTGACAGAGGTCCGCGAGCAGCTGTCGCGGATGAAGATCGAGGCCACGGTGACCGGGCGCAAGAAGCACCACTGGAGCGTCTACGAGAAGATGGTCATCAAGAACCGCTCGTTCGACGAGATCTTCGACCTGGTGGGCATCCGGGTGGTGGTGCCGACGATCCGTGATGCGTACGCGGCGCTGGGCTCCATACACGCGACGTGGAAGCCGGTGACGGGCCGGTTCAAGGACTACATCGCGATGCCCAAGTTCAACCTGTACCAGTCGCTGCACACCACGGTGGTCGGCCCGTCGGGCACGGCGGTGGAAGTGCAGATCCGCACTGACGAGATGCACCAGCGGGCCGAGTACGGCGTGGCGGCTCACTGGCGCTACAAGGCCGAGCGCAACGGCAATGGCAACAAGGCCAGCAGCAAGGGCGGCAAGGCGCAGCGCCAGAGCAGCAAAGCGGAGCGCCACAGCAGCACGGTCGCCGAGGAGGACATGCCCTGGCTGAGCCGGCTGGTCGAGTGGCAGGCCGAGTCTGACGACCCGGCCGAGTTCATGCGCACCATCGCCAGCGACCTCGGTCACGGCGAGGTGTACGTGTTCACGCCCAAAGGCGACGTGGTCACGCTGCCGACCGGCGCTACGCCCATCGACTTTGCGTACGCCATCCACACCGACATCGGCGACACGCTTATCGGCGCCAAGATCGACGGCCGGCTCGTGCCGCTCGACCGGCAGCTGCGCTCGGGCGACACAGTGGAGGCGTTCACCTCCGACGATCCCGGGACGCGGCCGTCGCGCGACTGGCTGGAGATCGCCGTCACACCGCGGGCCCGCTACAGCATCCGGCGCTGGTTCGCCCGTTCCGACCGGTCCGAGTGGGAAACGGCCGGTCGGGAAGCGGTCTCGGACGAGCTGCGTTCCGAGGGGCTCAAGGCATCGTTGCTCATCGACGGCGACGAGATGCGCGCCGTGGCGGAGCAGTTCAGCCGGGCCGATCTCGACCAGCTCTTCGAAGCGGTGGGCAAGGGCGATGTGCGGCCTCACTCGGTGGCCAAGCGCCTCGTCAGCAACCTGCGAGGCGAGGGTGACGGGGTGCAGCTGCCGGCACGCCCGGCCCGGCAGCGAGGCTCGCGCCGGCGCCGCTCCGCTGGCGTGCATGTCGACGGCCATGACGACGCGCTGGTGCGCTTGGCACGCTGCTGCAGCCCGGTGCGCGGCGACGAGATCCTGGGATTCGCGACCAGCGGGCGCGGCATCTCGGTGCATCGAGCCGACTGCGCCAACGCGGCCGAGCTGGCGACGGCATCAGGCGCCCGCCAGGTCGAGGTGGAGTGGGACGAGAGCTGGGCGGGCGAGTTCGCCGCTGCGCTGGAGGTGCGCGGCCTCGACCGCAACCGGCTGCTGCTCGACGTCGTGCAGGTGGTGTCGGGCCGCCACGACCTGTCGATCGCGAGCTGCGACACGTTCGTCGGCGACGACCAGGTGGCGGTGATGCAGTTCGAGGTGGAGGTGGGCGATCCGATCCTGCTGGACCAGCTGCTGGCCGCCCTGCGCGAGGTGCCGGGCGTATTCGACGCCTACCGCACCATCGAAGGCCTCGCCCACACCGAGTACTGAGGCACCGAGTTCTGAGGCCCTGGTGCAGCTAGGACTGGGGGCGGCAGGGCCGTAGCCTGCGCTGGTCATGTCCGGTACGCCTCCGACGCCCGCGAGCCCTGCCGACAGCGGCGATGCAGCGGCCCCGAAGTCGTTCCGGACGCCGATCGGCACGCACGATCTCGCACCACCGGAATCGGGCCGCTGGGTGGCGTTGTTGGGTGCCTTCATCGCCGCCGCCGACCGGGCCGGATTCGGCTACTTGCAGACGCCGATCTTCGAGGACATCGGCGTTTTCGCCCGCATCGGCGAGGGCACCGACGTGGTCGGCAAGGAGATGTACGAGTTCTTCGACCGCAGCGACCGCCACCTGGCGCTGCGTCCGGAGTGCACGGCGTCGGTGTGCCGCGCTTTCGCCCAGCACCGCCCCACCACGCCGTGGAAGGTCTGGTACCAGGGGCCGTTCTTCCGCTACGAGGCACCCCAGGCCGGCCGCTACCGCCAGTTCCACCAGATCGGGGCAGAGACGCTCGGCACCGACGACCCTGATGCCGACGTGGAGATCATCGCCCTCGCCGCCGAGTTCTTCGGCGCGATCGGGCTTCAGCGGGTACCACTGCTGGTGAACTCGATGGGCGACATCGGCACCCGCGTGGCCTACGGCGAGGCGTTGAGCAGCTACCTGCAGCGCCGCGCTGGCGATGTGGACCCGCAGGACCGGGACAAGATCGAGCGCCACCCGCTGCGCATCTTGGACTCCAAGCGGCCGGCCACAGCGGCCGTGGCCGAGGAAGCTCCACGCATCACTGACTATCTCACCGCAGCCACGGCGGCCCACTTCGAGCGAGTGCGCGAGGGGCTGGACGCACTCGGGATCTCCCACGACGTCGAGCACAAGCTCGTGCGCGGCCTCGACTACTACACCCGCACCACGTTCGAGTTCCGTGCGGCCAGCCTCGACGCCGCCCAGGACACCATCTGCGGCGGCGGTCGCTACAACGGACTCGTGGAGGCGCTCGGCGGTCCGCCGACGCCCGGCATCGGCTTTGCGCTGGGCATCGAGCGCCTGCTGCTGGCCTGCGATGCCGAAGGCGTCTTCGATGTTCCGGCACAACGGGCCGAAGTGTGGGTGATCGACACGGCCGGCGGCGCCGCCGCACGCGATCTCACCCATGAGCTGCGCTCGGTGGGCATCCGGGCCGACCGGGCATTCGACGACCGGTCGATGCGGGCGCAGATGCGCGCCGCGGACCGCTCAGGTGCTGAGATCGCGCTCATCGTGGGAACCGACGAGATCGACGCCGGCTCCGTCACCGTGCGACCGCTGCGGCGTCCTGACGGCGGCGACGCCGGCATTGCGCAGCAGAGCGTGCCGCGTGGCGAAGTGCTTCCCACGCTGCGGCGCATCTTCGACGAGCTCAATGCGGAAGGTGGTACGTGATGGGCGACCGAATGCGGACCGACTACTGCGGACGGCTGAGCCGCGCCGACATCGGCCGCGACGTCACCGTGTGCGGCTGGGTCTCCCGGCGCCGTGAGCATGGCGAGCACCTGGCCTTCGTCGATCTGCGTGATCGCACCGGCATCGTGCAGTGCGTCGTGGACCACGCTCACGATCTGCGGCCGGAGTACGTGCTGGCGGTGACCGGAACAGTCCGTAAACGACCGGAGGACACCGCCAATCCCGACCTGGCCACCGGCGAGATCGAGATCGGTGATGCAACCGTCGAAGTGCTGTCGCGTTCGGAGCCGCCGCCATTCCAGATCGACGGCCGCACCGAGGTCGACGAGATGCTGCGCATCCGCCATCGCTACCTCGACCTGCGGAATCCCCGCATGCACTCGAATCTGGTGAATCGGGCACGCGTGAATGCAGCGATCCGCCGTTCGATGGAGGCAGCGGAGTTCATCGAAGTCGAGACTCCGACGCTGGTGGCGTCGACACCTGAGGGCGCCCGCGACTTCGTGGTGCCCAGCCGTCTGCATCAGGGCCGCTTCTACGCGCTGCCCCAAAGCCCCCAGCTGTTCAAGCAGCTCTGCATGGTGGGCGGCATCGACCGCTACTACCAGATCGCTCGTTGCCTGCGAGACGAAGACCTGCGAGCCGACCGGCAGTTCGAATTCACCCAGCTCGACCTGGAGATGAGCTTCGCCAGCGGCGCCGAGGTGCGCGCCGTGATCAGCGAGGCAGTGGCCGAAGCTACAGAGGAGATCACCGGTGTGCGCCCCGCAGCGATGGGAGAGATCACCTGGCACGAGGCGATCGACCGCTACGGGTCGGACAAGCCCGACCTGCGCTTCGGGCTCGAGCTCACTGAGCTCACCGATCTGTTCGCCGAGACCGGCTTCAACGCCTTCAAGGCGCCTGCTGTGCGGGGCATTCGCGTGCCCGGCGGCGGCGACATCAGCCGCAACGCGGTCGACGATCTCACCAAGCAGTGCCAGCGCTGGGGCGCCAAGGGTCTCGTGTGGATGCGCGTGAGTGCCGGCGAGCCGCTGGCCGACGGTGCCCGCAGCGCCGCGGGAGGACGGCTGGCCGTCACCTCGCCGGTCGCGAAGTTCATGTCCGACGCCGAGATCGACGGCGTGCTGGGCCGACTCGGGGTTGAGCCGGGCGACATGTGCTACTTGGTGGCCGACACTTGGCGCCGAGCCAGCGGGGTGCTCGGGCTGCTGCGGCTGGAGCTGGGCCGCCCGCCGGTGAACGAGGGCGGCTTGCACTTCCTGTGGGTGGTGGACTTTCCCCTGTTCGAGGACGTGAGTGCCGACGGTCTGCCGATCCCGGCGCACCATCCGTTCACGATGCCCCATGCCGACGATCTCGATGTTGTCGCGGCAGCTTCGGAACGCATGGCCTCAGGCGGCGGCTTCGACGCCGACACCCTGCTGGGCGTGCGCTCGCAGGCGTACGACCTGGTGCTGAACGGCTGGGAGCTGGGCTCGGGCAGTGTTCGGATCCACCGGGGCGACATCCAGCAGCAGGTCTTCGATCTGCTGGGCATCGATCCCGCCGCGGCGCAGGAGCGATTCGGGTTCCTGCTCGACGCCTTCCGGTTCGGCGCTCCGCCGCACGCCGGCTTTGCGTTCGGCATCGACCGCCTGGCGGCTCTGCTGTGCGGCGAGGAGAACATCCGCGAGGTCATCGCGTTTCCCAAGAGCCAGTCCGGCGCGGATCCGCTCACCAACGCCCCGAGCCACATATCAGCCGAACAGCTGGAAGAGTTGGGGCTCGCTCTCGTCGCCAGTGAGGGCGAGCAGGGTGACATCGCCAGTGAGGGCGAGCAGGGTGTCGTCGCAGCAGACGAGGATGAATCATGAGCAGCAGCGATCTGGCCGCCGTGGTGGTGACTGTCTGCGTGGTGGTCGCGCTGGTGGCCCTGATCGCCGTGCTGACGCAGGCGTTCGCATTGATGCGGGAGTTCCGGCGCAAGCTCGAGGATTTCGACTCCAAGGTGGGGCCGGCGCTCAGCCAGCTCGCCGACACCGCCGAGATGGCCCAGGCCGAGATCGGCCGGCTGCGCGACCTGCTGAACATTGCACAGAAGGTGGCCGGACTGGCCGAGTCGGCCGGTGCGGCCACCGCCCGTGTGGCCGCGACACCCGTTGACAAGGTGCGCTCCGCCATCTCCGTGCTACGCGGCAAGGCCGAAGAAGAAGGGCGCGAAACTGCTCCCGGCGGCGAGAGCACTGCCGCAGGCAGCGAAAGCAGGGGGCGCTGAGGATGCTGAAGCGGATGCGCTGGCTGACCTTGGGTGCTGGCCTGGGCGCTGGTGCCTCGCTCTGGTTGCAGCGGCGGTTCCGCTCGTTGCTTGACCGCTATGCACCCGTGCGAGGAACAGCCAATGTGCTGGGTACGGCACGCCAGATGCGCCGTGACCTCCGGACGGCGTGGCGCGACGGCAAGCGCCAGATGCACGATGCCGAGCAGCGCCTGCGCGACGAACGGGATCGCCGCTGGGCCGAGCGCCGCCACCGCCGCGAAGCCGCCTGAATCGCCGAGGCCGCGAATAGCTCCCGGCGGCCACGGAGGCCGCGAAAGCCCCTCGGTATCCTCTGGGGATGCGCGCTGGGGAACTGCGTGAGGCTTTCAACTCGTTCTGGGCGGAACGAGGTCACGAGGTTCGCGCCTCCGCCAGCCTGATCCCGCACGAGCCCTCGCTGCTGTTCACGGTGGCGGGCATGGTGCCGTTCATGCCGTATTTCCTCGGCGAGGAGGTGCCGCCGACGCGCCGCATGGTCACCATCCAGAAGTGCGTTCGTGCGGGCGGCAAGCACAACGATCTCGACGACATCGGCCGCACCAACCGCCACTTCACGTTCTTCGAGATGATGGGCAACTTCAGCTTCGGTGACTACTTCAAGGCCGAAGCCATCCCGTGGGCGTGGGAGTTCGTCACCGAGGTGCTCGGACTCGAGCGGGACAAGCTGTGGGTGACGGTGCACGTCAGCGACGACGAGGCCGCCGAGATCTGGCAGACCTCCGTCGGCGTCCCGCCTGAGCGCATCCAGCGTCTCGACAAGGACAACTGGTGGGCCGCAGGCGATGTGGGGCCGTGCGGACCCTGCAGCGAGATCTTCTACGACCTCGGGCCCGAGCTCGGTGACGGCGGCGGACCGGCGCACGGCGGCGAGGACCGCTTCGTCGAAATCTGGAACCTGGTGTTCATGCAGTTCGCGGCCGACGGCACCGGCGACATGACTCCGCTGGAAGCCCCTGGGATCGACACGGGTGCGGGCCTCGAGCGGATCCTGGCGGTGTTGCAGGGTGTGCCCGCGGCGTGGGACATCGACCTGTTCGCGCCGCTGCTGGCCGAAGCCGAGCGCATCTGCGGCAAGACCTACGGCGCCGATCCCGAGACCGACGTCTCGATGCGCATCTTCGCCGACCACGCTCGCACGACCGCGATGCTCATCTCCGATGGCGTGTTCCCGTCCAACGAGGACCGTGGCTATGTACTGCGCCGCATCATCCGCCGTGCCGTGCGTCATGCCTGGGTGCTCGGCGTCACCGATGTCGTGATGCCGCGGCTGGTCGAGATCGTGGTGGACGTGATGGGCGACCACTACACCGACCTGGTCAAGAACCGGCAGTTCATCGCCGATGTCGTGGCCCGCGAGGAGGAGCGTTTCCGCACCACTCTCGCTGCGGGCCAGAAGATCCTGGACGAAGCGACTTCTGGGCTTGACTCGACAGTGCTCGATTCGAACGTGCTCGACGGCGAGGTCGCCTTCCTGCTTCACGACACGCACGGTTTCCCGGTGGAGGTGACCGAGGAGATCCTCACCGAACGCGGCCTGAGCCTCGACCGCAGCGGCTTCGAAGCCGCCATGGAACGCCAGCGCGAGCGCGCCCGGGCCGGCCGGGCCGGCGGCCCGACGTTCGCGGACGAGCGCTACCGGGAGATCCTGGCGCAGTTCGGGCCCACAGACTTCGTGCGGGACGCGCCGTCGGTGGCTGACGCTCGGGTGCTCGCCACCTTCGACGTACCTCCCGGCGACGGGCAGGACGATGACGGCCCGAGCGACGATCTGGTCGAGGTATTCCTCGACCGCACGCCGTTCTACGCCGAGAGCGGCGGGCAGATCGGCGACATCGGCACCATCACCGGTCCCGACGGCAGCATCGAGGTGCTCGACTGCACGTACGCGCTCGCCGACCTGCACCGCCACATCGGGCGTGTCGTGGGCGACGGTGTCGAGGTCGGATCGCTGGCGACCGCGGCGATCGACGACGAACGCCGGGCGGCGATACGGCGCAACCACACCGGCACGCACATCCTGCACTGGGCGCTGCGGGAGGTTCTGGGCGACCATGTCAAGCAGGCGGGCTCGCTGGTGGCGCCTGATCGCCTGCGTTTCGACTTCAGCCACTACGAGGCGGTCAGCCGCGACCAGCTGCGCGAGATCGAGCGTGTCGCCAACGCCGAGATCATCGCCAATGGCCGCTGCCGCCACTACGAGACCTCGATGGGCCACGCGCAGGCCATCGGCGCCATCGCCTTCTTCGGCGACAAGTACGGCGACGTGGTGCGGGTGCTCGAAGCGGGCGAGCACTCCACGGAGCTGTGCGGCGGCACCCATGTGGCCGCGCTCGGCGACATCGGGCATCTGCGCATCGTCTCGGAAGCGAGCATCGGCTCGAACATGCGCCGCATCGAGGCGGTCACCGGTCTCGCGACCGTCGATCGGCTGGCCGACGCCGAAGACACGCTGGACTCGCTGGCCGAGATGCTGAATGCGCAGCCCGACGAGATCGCCTCAGCGGTGCAGCGGCGACTGGACGAGACCAAGGAACTGCGCCGCCAGGTGCGAGACCTGCAGCGGTCCATGGCCGCGTCACGCGCCGACGAGCTAGCGGCCGGGGCCGATGACGGCGTCGTCGTCGCCGATCTCGGCGACCTCGAACGCGACTCGCTGCGCGACTTGGCAGTGTCGGTGCGCGACCGTGCCGGCATTCGCGCCGTGGTGCTGGCCTCTGCGCCGGCTGCCGGGGGAGTGGCGCTGGTTGCAGCGGTCGATCCAGCCGGCGATCTGTCTGCGGGCGATCTGCTGCGCGACGCGGCTCGCACCGTCGGCGGCGGCTTCGGCGCCAAGGGCGACCCGCCGCTGGTCGTGGCGGGCGGCCGCAACCCTGACGGCATCGGAGACGCCCTGGCCCAGGCCCGGGCGGCAGCACTGGGGGAGTGAATGGGGCGCCGGGCCCGATGATGCGGGCTGTCGGCGTGGATCTGGGTTCGGTGCGCATAGGCGTGGCCATCGCGCCGGCCGATGCTGCGGTGGCAGTGCCCTACGAAGTCCTCGAACGCAGCGGCGAGCGTGCCCGAGACCACGAAGCACTCGCAGGTATGGTCGCTGACGTGGGTGCGGAGGTGGTCGTGATCGGCCTGCCGACTTCGCTCGACGGCAGCGAAGGACCGGCTGCGGTGAGTGTGCGAGCCGAGGCCGGCGAGATAGCGGCGGCGCTCGACGTGCCGGTGGTCTTGCACGACGAGCGCTACACGACCGTGAGCGCGGAGCGCATCCTTTCCGAACAAGGCGTGCGCGGCCCCGCTCGCCGCAAGGTCATCGACAAGGTGGCGGCCGCGGTCATCCTGCAGTCGTGGCTCGACGCGCGTGACTGACATTCTCGATGAGCCATCGCCGCCGTCGCGCCGGCGCAAGCTGTCCGATCGGCTCGTCGGCGCCTTGGGAATCGGCCCGGGAGAAACGCCAACCGAGGCCGAACCCGGAATCACCACGTCGCCGCCGCTCAGGACTCGAGTCGCTGAAGGCACAGGCGTTACAGCGGAGGAGGCGGCAGGGGACTCTGCGACCTTGCGACCTGCTGGATCGCGGGAGCAGAGGGTCTTGCCGCCTCCGCAGCGGGCGCGACTGGACCAACGCGCAGCAGCCCCGCGTCCCGAGCAGCCGCCGGCCGATGGCGCGGCGACAGGGCCGCCGGTCGGCGGTCGTCGGGGTGTCGATTTCGAGGTAGTGAGCACGCGACGCGGATTGGGCACTCCCGGCGCGTTGTTGTTTCTCGTGGTGCTGGGCCTCGTCGCCTGGATGGCGGGCAGCCGTGGCTACCGCTGGGTGACCGAACAGCTCGACCCTCCCGGCGACCCCACCGGCGAGATCGTGCTGACGCTGCCGCCCGGATCGAGCACAGCGAGCATCTCCGACCTGCTCGGCGAGCACGGAGTGGTTCCCAGTTCGCGGGCCTACGAGTGGTACGTGAGATTACGGGGCGGCCCGGCGTTCCAGGCCGGGGAATACACGTTCCAGTCCAACTCGTCGGTGTGGGAGACCATGGCAGTGCTCGAAGCCGGGCCGAGCCGTGTTGCCCAAGCCGCCCAGCAGCCGCTCACCATTCCCGAAGGCCTGACGGTGGCGCAGATGGCCGCGCTGCTGGACGAGGTGGGGGGGCTGAGCTTCAGCGGCAGGGATTTCCTCGAGGCCGTCCGGGAGCGACCCGTGCTCTCGCTGGTTGCGCCAGCGCCTCGGGTGCTGCCCGACGGGGTCATCGAACCGGCGGAGGGACAGCTCTTTGCCGACACCTACTTCTTCGACTCTCAGACGAGCGCCGAGCAGCTTGTCGCGCTGATGGTCGACCGGCTCGATGCGGTGCTGACCGATCTTGGCTACGACGATGCCCCCCGGCGCGTGGGACTGACGCCGTATGAGGCGCTGATCGTGGCGAGCATGATCGAGCGGGAGGCCCAGCGGCCCGAGGACCGGGCCAAGGTGGCGCGGGTGATCTACAACCGGCTGGCGCGGGGCTGGTCGCTCGGCCTCGACGCCACCGTCGTCTACGTGGTGGGCGACAGCGAGCTGACCGCAGAGCTGCTGGCAGTCAACTCGCCGTACAACACACGGGTGCTGGTGGGGCTGCCGCCCACGCCGATTGCCACCCCGGGGCGTGCCTCGCTCGAGGCAGCGCTGAATCCGGAAGACGGGCCCTGGATGTACTTCGTGCTGACCTCGCCCGACGGCACCCTGTCGTTCTCCGAGACCGACGAGGAGTTCCAGCGCGACAAGGCGGTGTGCCAAGAACTGGGTCTGTGCGGCTGAAAAAGCTCGGCACCCAGCACTGGTCGTTCACATAGTGTCGGAGCGTGGCCGTGCCTCGCGATGAGTCGGGCCCCGAGAAGGGGCTGATGATCGTTCCAACTGGCAGCACACGCGTGGCGGGCGTGATCGGCGATCCAGTGCGGCACTCGCTCAGCCCGGCGCTGCACAACGCTGCGTTCGCTGAGCTAGGTCTGGACTGGACGTATCTGGCGTTCGAGGTGCCCGCCGGCCAGGGCGCCGATGCCGTGGCTGCGATGCGGACGCTCGGCATTGACGGCCTGTCGGTGACCATGCCGCACAAGGACGCCGTGGCCGCTGCGGTGGACGAGCTGTCGCCCGCGGCAGCGCTGCTCGGCGCGGTGAACTGCGTGCGCCGTGACAGCGACCGGCTGATCGGCGAGAACACCGACGGGGCCGGTTTCTTGCGTTCGCTGCGCACCCAGGCGGGTATTGACCCTGCAGGGCTGCGCGTGGTCGTGCTGGGGGCCGGCGGCGCGGCGCGGGCGGTGATCGTTGCCCTGGCTGCCGAGGGAGCGCTGGTGACGGTCGTGAATCGCTCGCCGGATGCGGCGGCACGGGCTGCGGCATTGGGTGCGGAGGCGGGCGGCGCAGCAGCCGAGGCGCTAGGCGAGCGTTCAGGCTCGGCGGCAGTCGGCGGCGTCGAAGCGGTGCGCGACGCCGATGTCGTGGTGAATGTCACACCGCTCGGCATGACTGAAGGCGATCCGCTGCCGATCGACCCGGCACTGTTGAGCGACAGCCACATCGTGGTGGATCTCATCTACCGCCCTGAGCGGACGCCGCTGCTCACCGCAGCCGCCCGGGCAGGTGCGACGACGCTGAACGGTGTCGGCATGCTCCTGTATCAAGCCGCTGAACAGTTCACCATGTGGACCGGCCACGACGCTCCTGTCGACGCGATGGCAGCGGCGGTCGGCCTCGATCTTGCCGGTTCGTAACCCGCCGGCCTCCCCCCGCGTGCGGCAGGCATCCTCAGCGAGGGCTGCGTGGTGATCACCCAGGTGGGGCCGAGTCTCGTGGCCGGCGCGGTCGCCGGACTGGGCGGCGCTGTCGCTGGTGCGGCGGCAGTTCGCTGCGCGAAGCGCTGCTTCGACGTCGGTCTTCAGCCGGCATTGACGACGGCGGCGTGCATGGCGACAGGCGCGATGCTCGCGTTGCGGGTCGGCGCGGATCCTTTTCTCGCCCCGCTGCTGGCGTTCGGCTGGGCCGGCGTGGTGATCTCCGCGGTCGACCTGCGCACTCACCTGATCCCCACGCGCTTGTTGCGCGCCTGCGCCGCCGTCGCGGTCCCATTGGTGTGTGCGGCAGCGGTGCTCGACGGCGGCTTCGCAGGGCTGGCGCGCGCGTCTGCCGCGGCAGCCATAGGAGCAGCGCTCGGCTGGGGGGCCATGCACGTCATCTGGCGAGTTGCCCGGGGCGGGCTCGGCTATGGCGACGTGAGGCTCGGCGGCTACCTCGGCTTGCACTTGGGCCTCGGCGGGCTCTCCGCCGTGTGGGCGGGCCTGCTTGCGGGCTTCGCGATCGCCGCCGCGGTCGGTGCCGTCGGGGTGGTCGCGTTGGGCCGGAGCGCTGACCACCGGTTCGCTCTCGGACCGTCGCTGGTCGCCGGCGCGCTCGCCGCCGCTTGGTGGTTCCCGCCGCCGGGTCTCGCCGCCTGAACCCGTCCTAGCCTCAGGCCGTTTGCTGCCCACCAAGCCCCCCCGCTCTACGCGTGTGCATCCCACAGGGAGCCAACGAGGATGCGTCGGTACCCTCGCAACCGATGTCGGGCACCATCCGCGTCGATGTTCCGCTGGGCGACCGCTCGTACCCCGTGCTGGTCGGCGCCGGCGCGCGCCATGAGCTCGCCGCGGTTTTGCGCGAATCGAAGCTGACCGCCGGAGCGCAGCGCGCCGTGGTGATCACACAGCCGGGCATCGGCATCGACATCGACCCTGGCATCGGTTTCGAGACGTTCGAGATTCCCGACGGCGAGCAGGCCAAGGAGCTGTCCATCATCGGCGAGTTGTGCAGCCGGTTCACTCGCTTCGGCCTCACCCGCCGTGACGTTGTGGTGGGCGTCGGGGGAGGGGTGGTCACCGACGTGGCCGGCTTCGCAGCGGCGGTGTACCACCGGGGCGTGGCTGTTGTGCACGTCGCCACCACGCTGCTGGGCCAGATCGACGCTGCCGTGGGCGGCAAGACCGGCGTGAACCTGGCTGAGGGCAAGAACCTCGTCGGGGCCTTCTGGCAGCCCGCCGCGGTGCTGTGCGATACCGAGGTGCTCGACACGCTGCCCCAGCGCGAGCTGCGCGCCGGCTATGGCGAACTGGCCAAGTACCACTTCATCGGCTGCACACCGCAAGCCGCGCAGCTCATCGGTTCCCACCCGTCGCTGGCGCAGCGCCTAGAACGCGGCGAACCGCTCAGCTCGCTCGAAGGGGCAGAACTGGTGGCGGCGTGCGTGGCCGTCAAGGCCGAGGTGGTGGCGTCGGACGAGACGGAAGGCGGTCGCCGGGCGTTGCTGAACTACGGGCACACGCTCGGCCATGCGCTCGAGATCGCCGGGCGGTTCGACCTGCGCCACGGCGAGGCGGTGGCTATCGGCCTGCGCTACGCGGCCGTGGTCGCTCGCCTGCTCGGACGCATCGACGACGATCGTGTGGCCGAGCATGAGCGGGTGGTCGCCGCCTACGGGCTCAATGCGAGCCTGCCCCAGGGCATCGATCACGACGAGATCATCGAGCTGTTCGGCCGCGACAAGAAGGCCGCCGGAGGCATCACGTTCGTGCTCGACGGCCCCGATGGCCTCGAAGTGGTGCCCGGCATCGATCCAGGCGTGCTGCGCAGCGCGCTCGAGCGGATGTAATCGCCGCCATGCCTCGCCATGTCGTGCTGCTGCTGTCGGGCCCGAACCTGAACCTGCTGGGCACCCGCCAGCCCGAGATCTACGGCACCGACACGCTGCTCGATCACGTGCGTGCCGCCCGCCGGGCCGCAACCGAGCGCGGCTGGGACCTCGAACACCGCCAGAGCAACCACGAGGGCGAACTGGTCGATGCCGTGCACGCGGGCATCGGTCGGGTCGAAGCCATCGTGGTGAACCCCGGCGCGCTCACCCACTACGGCTGGTCACTGCACGACGCGCTCGCCGCATTCGAGGGCCCGATCGTGGAGCTGCACCTGTCCGAGCCCCGCGAGCGAGAACCGTGGCGTCACCTCTCAGTAGTGGAATCGCTGGCGGTGGCCCGTGTCGCCGGCGAGGGCGGCGCTGGTTACCCGCGGGCCGTCGCCTTGGCCATCGATGCGGCCGCTGTGGACAGCGAGGGCTCGGATCCCAGCAGCGAATCCCAAGGCCCGTCGTGAGCGCAGCCCCCGCCGGTAGCGTCCCGCCGGTCGTTCTGAGTGCAGAAATGCCGCCGTGGGCGGCACCATTACACGCAGAAAGTCGATTCTGCAGCCGCCGGCGAACGCTCACCGTCGAGCGGCGTTCCGGCGCCTGACCCTGCGAGGTTGACATGGCCATCTCCACCGCCGACTTCCGCAACGGCATGACGCTCGACCTCGCCGACGGGCTGTTCCAGCTCACCGAGTTCCAGCACGTCAAGCCGGGCAAGGGCGGTGCGTTCGTGCGCACCACGCTGAAGAACGTCCGCACCGGCGCCACGCTCGAGCGCACCTTCCGGGCGGGCGAGCGCATGGAGCGAGCGGTCATCGACCAGCGCGACATGCAGTACCTGTACGCCGACGGCGACTCGCTGGTGTTCATGGACATCGACAGCTACGAACAGCTCCCGGTCAGCCGCACGGCGGCCGGTAGCGCCACGAACTTCTTGGTGGAGGGCGAGATGGCCACGGTGGTGCGGTACGGCGACGAGGTGCTGGGCGTGGAGCTGCCCGCATCGGTGGTGCTGGAAGTGGCCGACACCGACCCCGGCGTGCAGGGCGACCGGGTGTCGGGTGCGCGCAAGCCGGCCACGATGTCCACCGGATTGGTGGTGCAGGTGCCGCTGTTCATCGAGACCGGCGAGCGGTTGAAGGTGGACACCCGCAGCGGCGACTACATCGAGCGGGCCCGCGGCTGACGCCGCCGGGTCGCCGATACGGGCTCGAGCCCACCGCCATGCGCCGCCCGAGCGACCCCTTCGCCGCTCCCGACGAGCCGACCCGCCGCCGAGAGGCACGCCAGCGCTCGGTGGAGCTGCTGTATGAGGCCGAGATGAAG
The DNA here is from genome assembly GCF_965204195.1 of Candidatus Poriferisodalis sp. Taxonomy (GTDB): domain Bacteria; phylum Actinomycetota; class Acidimicrobiia; order Acidimicrobiales; family Poriferisodalaceae; genus Poriferisodalis. Next base: position 2,590,438 of record NZ_OZ241975.1, on the reverse strand, counting down.
TCGTGCGAGCTGGCCGATGTGCTTGCCGAGCAGGTCAGCGATCTCGACCCGTTCGCGCTCGAGCTGGCCACCGGCGTCGCCGCCCAGCGCGATGCGCTGACTCAGCGGCTCGCCGAGCTGCTCAACGTGGGTTGGACCCCCGAGCGCCTCGGTGCGTGCGATCGGCTGATCCTGCTGCAAGGCCTCTTCGAACTCGAACGAGGGGCGGCCCCCGCAGCGGTAGTAATCAACGAAGCCGTCGAGCTGGCACACCGGCTGGGCGCCACCGATCGCAGCGGCGCCTTGGTGAACGGCGTCTTGGCAGCCGCCGACAACGGCTGAAATCAAATAGATTGAAAATAATTGGAATGAGTTAATACAACGCGTCTAGAACTCGCTGTGTCTCCTCGCAGCGGACTCGACAGAACGACCCGCCCGCGACGGTGACTTCACACGACGAGTTCGCAGGAGCCGAGCGATGGCCATTCGACGACACGGCAGCGTGGCGATTCTGGGTGCACTGGCGGTGCTCGCAGCGGCGTGCAGCGGCGACGGCGGCGCGCCAGTCGATCCGGGTCCGTCCATCACGGCCGACGCCGGCGACATCAGAAGCGACAACGCCGATGACACCGATGGGAAACAGGGCACCGCGTTGGGCGATCGACCTGCCGGCGAGACACGGCCGATTGTGGCGGGCAACGGCGAGTACCCGATCTCGCGGGAGCACCATCGGCCGCTCGAACTGCAGCCGGCCGCCGAGATAGGCGGCGGCCGTATCTGGGTTCCGTGGCCGCCGTACGCCGCGCCGCATCCCGACCCAGGACGGCACAGTCAGCCGGTTGTAGCCGGTTCGCACTCGCAACTGCTCGGCGATGTCGGGCGAGGTCACGACTACGTCGTCGCTCAACGGGCGCAGTGGGAGGCGATGCCGCCCTACCTGCCGGAAACGCGGACAGCGTTTGCCGAGGGGACTCGGGTGGCACGCCGGCGCGGAGGCACCGAGACGGCGTGGGAGTTGGCAGTCGATCCTGCGGGACTCGACTACGAGACCCGTCTCAGCGCTGATCGCAGCGTCGCCTACGACCACGTATCGCTGTGCCCCCCGCATCCCACACCGGCAGCGCTCGGCGTGGACCCCGGCGGCACAGATGCCGGCCAGGATCGAGCCGCTGTCGCGATCGAGGCATTCATCACCGGCATGCGCTCGCCCGGGGGCCGGCCGATGCACTCGTGGGGCACCACCGTCAACGACGTCGCCAAGCTGCTCGTCTACAGCCCTGGCGAGCCGATGGAGCTGGCGCTCGGCGGCCACAGCCTGACCGACACAGGGTTCTTCCCCGGCGACTGGTCGGCACAGGCGAAACGCTGGCTGACGCGCCGCGCAGCACAGGGGGCGGTGACCGACTCGCTGGTGGGCCATGCCGTCGTGAGCACTGGACCCGAGACGCTGTGGGAAGCGTGCAGCGACCTGGCCACGATCATCCCCGGCGTCTACACCGAGTCGCACCGCACGCGCCAGCTCGAGTCGCTGTGGGCGCGCGGCCTCCGGCTGAGCTTCACCACGCCGCCCGTCGAGCGGGCCTGGGTGGCCGATCTCAGTGCTGCCGGGCACGCACTGGCGGTGGTCTGCCATCGGCCCGGGCGGTCCTTCCTGGTGGACGCGTCGACGGGCGAGCGTCTCGATGCCGGCACCGATCATCTGGCGCGGGTCGAGGCCATGTGGCTCACCTGGTCGCGTCTCAGCTACCGGGTGCTGCGCAATGCCCTGTTCGAGGGCGACTGCGACAGCGGCGCCTTCTCCAGTGCGGTGCAGTGGCTCGGCCGGGCCAAAGATGACCACGCTGCTTCAGTCGATTGGGCTGAGCCGCGAGCGTGGGGCTCGGGCGTTCGCAATCAGTGGATCGCCGTCCGCGAATGGGTGGAGGTGCCCCAACCCGAAGCGTGGCGGGCGCACCGGGACCACAACTGGCACCTGGAGTTCTGGTGCGCCACGGGCATCCCCGTCGGAGCACTGGTCGACGGGGAGCTGGTGCGGCCCTCGCTGAAGGACCGGTGCACGCCCGCGCAGTGGGACGCGCTGTCACAGGCGGCGGCGAGCTCGCCGGTCGTCGACTGGGAACTCTCCGCCACGCAGTGGGCGCCGGGCGTGAGCTGGCACGAGCGCATGTACCTCTCGCCCTTCAAGTCCTTCGAGCAGATTCTCGGCTGTGAGCCCGACGCGGGCGCCATTGCCGAGACGCTGCAACGCCAGACCGGACAGCCGGCCGAGCGACGGCCGAAGAAGCCATGGCCGCCAGGGTCGCTGCCCCAGACCCCCGACGGCCATTCCTACCCGCGCCCGATGCCGCCGTGCCCCGCGGCCAGCTGGCCGTCGCCATCGGACCGCTACTGGTGGCCCCAAGCCGAACCGCTGGCTGACGTGTCGAGTGCTTCTTGGGCCAGAACGCGTGACGGCGAGCCGGTCGCAGAGTCCGCCGGAGAGACGTCATGAGCGGCGGCGAAGCGTTGGTGTCGCCCGGCGAGACCCCGGGAATCGACGGCCGATCCGCCCGCGGCCGACTCGCTCGCGTGGCAGCCCGCTGGTCTGCGGGAGCGCTCATGGCGACGGCGGTGCTGGTCGCGCCACATGGGTTCGACGACCCTGCCGTTGCGCAGACGTCGGTGGCGCCGGTGCTGAGCTGCCCCGCGGGGATGGCTCTCGACAGCTCGGGCGGGCAGTGCCTGACGCTGCGCACCGAGACCGTGCTTCGACCGTCGAGCTGCTCGGGGGGATCGGTGCGGGTTCCCGGCGAGTACGGCGGCCATGTGTGCCAGAGGAAGGTGACGAGGAACGTCGACACCGGCCGCACCCGGCAGGCGTACAGCCACACCACCTACGCCAAAGTATGGATACCCACTGGCACCAAGACCGTCCAGACCGGCACGAACCGCCGCTGGGTTCCGGCGCGCAGGGTGGTCGAGCCGCTCGTGCCGCCGGTGCGGGTGCAGGTGGGCACTCGTACCAAGTCGAGGGTAGTGACCCGCCCCGGGCCAGAAGTGCTCTACAAGGTCAACTACGAGGCGACAGTCAGCACCAAGCGGGTTGTGCGCCGATGCTCGTACGACCCGGTCGCGGGCCGGCAGTGCTGGAACCAAACGGTCACCACGACGCGCACGGAGACGCGCACCCGTCTCGAGTGCTGCGTTCCGGGCCCGCCGATCACCAAGACCGTCACTACCGAGGTTCCTGTCTACGAGTGGCGGACGACGCACACGACGACCATTCCCGGTTACTGGAGCGAAGACCCCGTCTATGAGACACGCGAGACCGGCTACTGGGACCGGGTGCCCACGATCCACTACACCACAGTGCCGATCAACGAAGCCGTGGTGGAGTGGGTGACCACGTCGGTGACTCGGGGTCCGTGCCCGTCGGGCTGGCAGGCCGCCGGGCGCCAGTGCTCGCGCACCGTCCTCGGCCCGCCGTCCACAGCGCCGACGCAGAGCTGTCCGTCGGGCTCGGTGCCCCGCTACGGCGATGCGCTGGGCGGCACCGGTCCGTCGGTGCTGACATGCCAGTCGTCGGCGCCCGGCTCGAACCCCGACACCGGCGCCGAGCAGGAAGGCAGCGGCGGTCCCGACGACAGCCCCGACGGCGGTGCGAGGCCGCTGCACCGCCTGGCCGGCGAGAGCGACGAGCGGCTCGCCGAGCTCGGCATCCACCGCTGTGCGAATGGCCTGCTCTCGTATGTGCCCTGCGATGAGCTGCCGGGCCGCACCTGGGACAGCGATCCCGATGTCTGCGACGGCATCGAGGGCACGACGTACCGGCGCGATCACGGCGGCAGCTGCGTTACCGAGAGCGATCTGCTCAACAAGTGCACGACGCCCGGCGACTGCGAAGAGACCACTATCCGCACCTATTGCCCGGCGATCGGCGAGCTGGCAAACACGCAGATACAGCAACACGCTCACCCGCACCGCGGCGCGGAGACCTACCGGGTGTGCATCTTCGACTGCTCGAGTTTCGGAACCCTGCCGCGGTACGTGCAAACGCGCATCAACGGCTCCTACGACTACGCCTGCCTGCCAGCGCCCGAAGACGATGAAGAGCCGCCCCCGACGACCACGACTGCCCCCACGACGACCACGACGACGGAAAGGGAACAGGACGAGGAGGACGACCCGGTTGACGGTGACCCGGTCGATGATGACCCGGTCGATGATGACCCGGTTGGCCCGCCCGGGCCCGAGCGCCCCGTCGACACGGAACCGCCGCCGGTTCCCGAGTGCGATCTGCTGCCGCCGGAGTCGCTGCTCGGGGCCGATGCCGACGAGCTGACCTGGAAGTCGAACGTGGTGGCTGCGGGTCGGCGCGAGCATCAGACGGACATGCCCGGCGGCGGTGCGTACTTGCAGACAGCACCGGGGCGCGGCTGGATGGAGACGGCCGGATCCCTGGATGTGGCTGACGGCCATTGCAATTGGGTGGCGACATCGGTGCGCACCACTTGGTCAGAGCTGCAGCCGTGGGACCCGGCGGACCGCGCTCGCATGGCGGCCGACGACCACCCCATCGACGGCACCCAGCACCTCGTCGCTCGCTGGGATGCGCTCAGCCCGCAGCAGCAACAGACAGTGCGGCGGTGGCGAGCCAACCCGGTGGAGCTCGATGCAACCTGCACTGTCAGGCAGTCCCGTTTGACGCCATCGGCTCGCACCGATTGCGCGTGGGTGCTGAGCATTCCGGGCGCATACGTCTGGTCGGCACAGGTGTGTTTGCAACCAGTGCCCGGCTCGGGCAGCCCGCGGCGTGCCGAGCCCGGTGACGACCCGCTGGGAACGGATGCCGATTGCTGGATCACGCTCGACGAAGGCATCGAATGGATTCGCTCGGTCGGCGACTACGCCGACGGCCGCGTGACCCTCACCGGCGACGGGAGCGGCTCGTGACGATGCCTGCCCGCCCCGGCTTCGGCGTCGACGACTCGGCGTCCGCCCCGCTAGGCGGGCAGCGCGCCGGCATCGAACCGTGGCGGCTTGGCGTTGCCGCAGTGATCGTGGCCGTCGTCGTGGCAGCGATCTGGCTGTGGGGCCGCCCGCACCAAGAGCCGCCGCGAGCGCTCGTGGCAGTGACGTCGGAGGCGTGGCTCGCAGGCCAGCCGCCAAGCGCCTTCGAAGCAGTGGAGATCCCGCAGGATCTCGTCGGCCGGTTTGCCGACCCGGACGCCATAGCCGGCAGCGTCGTGGCTTTCGACGTCCCTGCGGGGACGTTCGTCACGCCGGCCCTGCTGGGTTCGCCCGGCGCTGCGGCTGGCGCAAGCACTGCTCTGCGCCTGAGCGCGGACACCTCCGCGTGGCCCGAGCCCGGTCCGCGTGCTGGCAGCCGTGCCGTCGTGGCCGGCGTGCTGGGCGGCTGCGCACTCGACGTGACGACGCTGGCAGGCGGTGCAGACGGAAGCATCGTGGTTCACGTCGATGCAGCCGACGCTGCGCGCTATGCGCGCGCTGCCGAGCTCGACGGGCTGGTCGTGTGGCCGGCGCCGCCCGACGGCTGGCCCGCGTGCCGATCGACGGGCGCCACCAGCACGGTCCCGTCGGCGTTCAGCAGCCAAGCGCCTGACGGACACGGCAGCCAGGCGCCGTTTGGATTCGTCGGTGACTCTGCGACGGGATTTGGCAGCGAGACGCCGCCGACTCAGCCCGCCGAGTCGGCGGGGGGCTGAGACATGCTGCTCGTGCTCTGCGACAACGCCGTGAGTGCCACGGCGCGCGACTGGGTGCGCGATGCGTTGCGGGCCGGGCTGTCTGCTGTTGCGGGCGAGGTCTGGTTCGCCGCTGACGTCGTGTCCATGCCGCGCCCAGGCGAGGCAGGTGACCCCTGCGTGGCGTGGCTGACCAGCAGTGCCGAACCCGATGCCATCGCGGCTGCGGCTGCAGCTTCCAGCGAAGTCGTGCTGCTGCTCGGTGCGCTTGCTGCTCGTGCAGCAGCCAGCGCAGCCGGCGGCCCTCACACCGCGCATGCGTGGCACGCCGTGGCCTCGGGCGGGGTGCCACGCACGGCGGTGTGGCTGCCGGCCCCAGACGGCGGACGTGGTGATCCCACCGGCGAGCTGTCTGCCGCGCTGAATGCGAACCGGGTGGTGCGCATTAAGCGGGTGGGCGCTCGCGGGACGTACCGGCAGCTCTACCGGCTCGGGCGCTCGCTGGCGTCGTCGGCATGCGCGCCGCAGCGACTCGAACGCACCGACGGCGCGGTGCGGCGGCGCACCGCCGCTCGTGCCGCCACGGATGCGCTCTCGGAACTGCTCGACGAGCCCGACGTCGAGGAATTCCAGATACGCGGCGGGGAGTCGATGCTCGTGCAGTACGCCGACGGCCGGGTGGAGCGGCGGCCGTCGCCGTTCGCTGCCGACGACGACCTCATCGAGGCGGTGCGCTTTCTGGCGAGCTATTCCGGCGATCGGCCTCAACGCTTCGACGAGCTCGACCCCCGGCTGGATGTGCGCGTCGGCGATCGCTGGCGCCTGCACGCCGAGGCGTTCGTGACGAGCCCGCCCAATGTCGTGCTCCGCTCGAACATGGCGGGCCGGATGCGTCTCGACGACCTGGGCATCGCCTCGAACGAGCTCGGCAGCGTGCTCATCGAGGCCATCGCCGGCAGGGTGCGGGCCAACGTGGTGGTCGCCGCGGCGATGGGCGGGGGCAAGACCACGCTGTGCCAGGCGCTGCTCGCGGCGGTACCCGACCACGAGCGCATCGACACCATCGAGGACACGCCGGAGTTGCGGCTGGCGGAGTACGGCATCCATCCCAACACCTACGAGCGGCTGACCCGCGACGCCAACCAGGACGGCCACGGCCGCCATTCGATGGCTGACCACATCCGCGATGCCAAGCGGGCGAACGCCGCCAAGCTCGTGGTGGGTGAGATCCGTGGCGAGGGCTGCGAGGCGCTGCTGGATGCCATGTCGTCGGGCCTCGACGGTTGCCTGGTGACGCTCCACTCCCAACCAGGCAAGGGCGTGCTGGAGAAGCTCGTGGCCTACGCCTGTTCCGAGGGTGCCGAACCCGACTACGCGCGCCGCCAGATTGCTGCTGCGGTGGACCTGTGCGTGTGGATGGGCCGAAATGACGCCGGTGAGCGGGTAGTTGCTGACGTAACGCAGCTCACTGGCATCGACGATCTCACCGGGGTCATCTCGACCACCTGCCTGTGGGCGCTGCGGCCGGGCGACCGTTGGGCGACTCCGGCCGGCCGCCCCACTGGTCGCATGGCAGAGGTGTACACGTCCGCCGGCCTGCCTGCAGCGGGCGGCGATGCCGAACTGCCGACCGCGTACTCGCAGATCGTCGACGTCCCGGTTGCGCCGAACGCCAGCACGGCGGCACCGCCCGCCGACCCGCCGATGCACACCCAGCCGCAAGCGGAGGCGCAGCCGCCGGTGCGAGCAGAGCAGCCGACAGAGGGCCAGTCTCAAGCGGCCGAACCACCCAGCGCGACGCAGCCGCAAGCAAACGCATCGTCGCAGCGCGACGAGCCACCGGATCTGCAGTCGGAATCACTGGATCCGCACGCGGAACCGCCGCAACCTCAAGAGACACGCTGCAGCAGCGGGACTCGACACCGGTCGGAATCACTGGATCCGCACGCGGAACCGCCGCAACCAGCGGAATCGCCTACGGGCGCGGCAGCGCGTGACAACGGGTTGTCGCGGGGAGCGCTGTGGGATCCCGGTCCGCTCATCCCCATCGATGACCCGCCGCCGTATGAGCCGCTCGTCGCCGAGGACACAGCGTGCTGAAGTTCGCGGCACTCGGCGCAGCGGGATGCGCAGCCGCGCTGTGGCTGCTGCTCGGCACCGGCCGCCGGGCCCGTGCGCGCGGCGAGGAATCGCCCCGCTGGCCCCTCTTCATCACTGGAGCAGCTGCATTCGTAGCCGGACTGGCCTTCGGGCCGACGGCGGCTGGCCTCGCAGGCGCTGTGGTCGGCATCGGTGCGTGGTGCGGCGCGTGCATCGTCCGCAGCCGCCAGCGTGTCAGCGCAGCAGAATCCGTGGCGCAGTTCGCGGCGATCCTCGCCAACCAGGCGCAGGTTTCGCGCACGGTGGTGGACGCACTCGAGACCTCAGCGCCGCTGGCCAGCGGGCCGATCGCCCAGACAGCCGCCAAGCTCGTCGACGAATGCCGCAGCGTGGGGGTTGAGGCCGCGGCGCAACAGTTCGCAACCGGCAGTGACGGCGCCGTCGCCGCCTGGCTGGCCGATGTCGTGGCGGTCGCCGCGGCGAGCGGCGGCCAGTGGGTGCCGATCTTGGGGGTGCTGGAAGCCGAGGCCGCAGAGGCCGCCGCGACGGCGCGCCATTTTCATCGTCACGTCGCTGCCAACCTGCCCCAGCTCGGGCTCGCCGCCGTCCTCGGCGCCGCGGTCGCCCTCGGCAGCGCGCTGGTCAGCCCTGACGCATGGGCGTGGCTGTCGGGTGCACAGGGGCACCGCATCGGACTGGCCGCCGTCGCGGTCGCCGTGGCAGTCAGCGCCCGGCCGCTCAGCGCGGCCTGGGAGATGCTCCGGTGACGGTGCCGCCCGGCGGGGGCTGTCATCGGCTTGGGGAGATGCCCCGATGACTGTGCCGTTCGCGGCCGGGCGCCTTCGGCCCGGGGAGATGCTGCGATGAGCGGGCCGTGGCCGCCGGTGGGTGCGCTCGGCCTGTGGCTGATGGCCGCTGTGGGCGCGTGTGCGGCAATCGGGCTGCTGGCGTCGAGCGAGCGCCGTCGCCGGAACCGCCGCCGGCTGACGGCTCTGGGCTGGAACCCGGCGCGGCTCACGAGCCTGACGGTGATCGTGGCCGTCTGCACGATCGCTGTCGGCTTCGTTGTCGCAGGTCGGCTGTCAGACAGCGGGGAGGCCTCGCCGGCGACGGCGCTGGCATGGTCGCTGCTGGCCGCCGTGGTGGCGGCGTGGGCCGTGCCGGGCCTGATGGCGGGTGCTGTGCTGGCCGGTCACCGGCGCCGCGCCGACGCGGCTGTGCTGCTGTGGCTGCGCCGCATACGTCTCTTCGTGGCGGCCGGGCACCCGATCAGCGTGGCGGTGCTCGACGCAGCCGAGCGCGTCACCGACCCGGCGTTCGCGCCCGCCGCCGGCGCGGTCAACGCAGCCGTGCTCGGCGGGCGCGACCCGCTTGCTGCCGTCGCGGCACAACTGGGCGACTCGCCGACGGCTTCGCTGCTGCGCACCGTGGACGCTGCCGAGCGCTCAGGCGCCGCAGCCTCGCAACTGCTCGACCGTGTCCTGGACCGCGTGGTGCGAGCCATGGACGACCGCCGCCGCGAATCCATCGACCGCCTCGCCCGCTCAGTAGGCGCATCCGCCTCGCTGCTCGCGGTTGTGGCTTCCGCCGTCGTCATGGTGACCGTCGTCATGACCCTGCCTTCGGCGTGAGCACTGCGCGCCCGTCCGATCCCCACGATCCCGACCGCCCGCGAGAGCGGGCAAGGAGCAAACACATGGATTCCCCAGTCACCAAGCTCATCTTCATTGCCGCCGCCGTCGCCGCTTCGGTGCTGGTGGTGGCGGTCATGTGGACGACGCTTGGCAGCAACGCCCCCCAGTCGACTGATGACGCTGTCGAATACTCGAAGATCCAAACCAAGGAGCTGTGCGATGCCGTCGGCGGCAAGTGGGACGGCAGCAAGAAATGCGCTCCGCAGTCCGGCTAGCGGGTCGCGAGATCGGCCAAGCCGCAGAGGCTGATCTCGCGCCACGGCGTGAGGTCGAAGTGCCCGCTGAGAATCCAGAGCGTCTCTACGTGCGGCCCGAGGCTCTCTGGTGCCTCTAGTCCGTTCGACTTGCGTGCGGTGAGGTCACATGGGTAGCTCGCTTTCGATCCTGCGGCTGTTCAGCGTGCTGGTGGTGTTTCTGGCGATGGTGATCTCGCTGTTCACGGGGCAGGTCGGCGCGGCTGCCGCGCAGGGCGCGGCCGACGCGGCGGCAATTGCAGTGACCGATCTGCTGCCAGCAGCATGGGACTGCAAGCTGGAGCCGCCGCCCGACGAATTGACCACCAAGGTGCGCGGAGCGGCGGCGAGGGCAGCGGTGGAACGCACCGCCCAGCTTGCTGCCGTCCAGCCCACCGCCGTCGAGGTGCATGCCGACCCGACGTGCTCGGTCATCGTTTCGGTGAAGGTCTCATCGGCGGGCTGGCTCGGCTCACGTGGTGCGCTCGGTGTGGCCTGTCGCCGCCCGCCGTCAGCCGAGGGCGCAGCGCTGCGAGCGCCGGTGGCACCGCCGTGCTGAGCCGTGTCGGCGACCGTGCGGCCCGCTCGCCCCGTGGCGCATTGCCTTCCGGACAGCCAGCGCATGGCCGGCTGCGACGCAGGCGGCCAATTCGGCGTGAGTCATCTCAGGAAGGATCGGCTCATGGATGAGAGCATCGGAATGCTCAGCGTGGCTGCCGTGCTGGTGTTCGGCATCTGGCTGGTGGACTACTCGGGCGACGCCGCCCGTGCCTCGACCAGCGTCCATGCCGCAAGCGTCGAGGCAGCGCACTACGCAGCCAGCGCGCTCGCCTCGCCACCGTCCACCACGATCGTCGAGCTGGACAGCTATGCCGCTGACATCGCTGAGCACGTCGTCGGTGCGGCGGCGGTCTCCGACTGCGACACCGCCGATCCTCGCTTCGATGTCGCGGCGGCTGTGCACCGACTGCCGGGAAGCGAGAAGCCGGCCGCGCTCAGCGTCGAGGTGACTTGCCCGCTGGCGGTGTCGTCACTCTTCGCCGACACCGTCAGCACCCGAGTCGCCGTTCCGGTGCCAGAGGACCCGGCGGCCCAGCGGTGAGCGCTCAAACCGGCCCTGCCTGGCGGCGCTTGGCAGCACGCGCCGAAGGCCCGATCGTCGGGCGCGCCATCGAGCATGCGAGGACGCGGCAATGAGCACGCCGTTCGTCGCGCTGGCGTTGGCAGCGATGTGTGCGCTGTTCAGCGCCGCCGCTGCCGACACGGCGCAGGTCATGGGCCTGCGGAATCAGGCCGCGAACGAGGCCCGCAGGGTGGCGATCAGCACGCTCGACTCGTGCGCTGTCAGCAGTGACCCCGGCCGCCGTTGCGCGGTGCCGCCAGGCTGCACCGCGCCGGCCTGTGCCGTGTGCTGGCGCGGCGATGCCGTCCGGGCAGACGTGTCGCTGGACTGGTCGCCGGTGCTGCTGCGGGGACTCGCCCCGGCACACGGACGCCACGCGCTCAGCCTCAAGAAGCTCGACGTCGCCAACCTGGCGGGAACAGCCCTGCCCGCGTGCGCCCCGTCACGCTCCGCGCCATGAGACCGTGATCCCGACCATCGCAGCGAGCGCCTTCAAGCACGGCATCTCCGAGGAGGACATCATGCACGCCTACCGCAACCCGATCTGGCGGCACTTCCAAGGCAACCGTGTGCTGCTGATCGGCGGCGACTGGAGCGGGAACCTCTTGGAGATCGGCGTCGAGGAGGGAGAGGGGCACGACCGAATCTTCCATGCGATGCCGGCGCGGGGTAAGTTTCTCCCATGAGCACCGCTCGTCGTTCAGAAGCCGAGATCCTCGCGGAGGCTGATGAGATTGCGGCTTGGTTCGAGAACCTCGATCCCTCCCAAGTAGAGCAGGGTCCTGTTTCGGAGTACTTGCTCAGGCGCGCAGCGCGGGCCAGAGCGCAGTGCGAACGCGAAGTCGAAAGCGCAGTCCGCAAGGCGCGCTCCGACGGGGCCACATGGTGTCGGATCGGCGAGATTCTGGGCTTGGACGAGCAGGAGGCACGCGAGACGTACGGTCTCGTCGAAGCCCACTAGGCCGGGGCGGGCACCCTCAGCGCACTCGAACTCTGACGATCTGCTGGTGCGCTCGCCGGAAATTGCGCGCCGGTTCGCGAAAGCCCCGCGCTAGGGTGCGGTTCTGACCGTGAAGCGGGTCCAGTGAGGCTCGTACGGACAGGAAGGACCTGCGCGTGGCAGACCGCGAGCGACGCATGACGCCCCCCTACGGGGGCGTTTTCGTTGCCCGGACCACCATTCTCGATTCCAGCGGGGTCCACCGGGCACTCACCCGTGTCAGTCACGAGATCATCGAGCGGAACGAGGGTCTCGACAACGTCCTCGTGGTGGGCCTGCAGACCGGCGGCGTGCAGATCGCCCTGCGGATCGTGCGGCTCCTGTTCGAGATCGACGGTACCGACGTGCCCTTCGGCACGCTCGACGTGGCGATGCACCGCGACGACATCGGACTGCGCCCCGTCATGGCCGAAGCCGTCACCGACATCCCCTTCGACCTCGACGGCATGACCGTGGTGCTGGTCGACGACGTGCTCTACACCGGCCGCACCATCCGCGCCGCGCTCGATGCCCTCAACGACTTCGGGCGTCCCCGAGCGGTGCAGCTCGCCGTGGTGATCGACCGTGGTCACCGCGAGCTGCCCATCCGCCCCGACTTCGTCGGCAAGAACCTGCCCACCAGCCGCGAGGAGATGGTGGACGTCACGCTCGAGGGCGTGCTGCTGGGGGAGATGCGCAAGTGAGCGGGCACCTGCTGACGCTGGGCGAGCTGGGCACCGAGGGCATCTCCGAGCTGCTGTCGCTCACTGACCGATTCGTCGAGGTGGGCCGCCGGCCGATCCCCAAAGTGCCTGCTTTGCGCGGTCGCACCGTGACCACGCTGTTCTTCGAGGAATCCACCCGCACCCGGCTGGCCTTCGAGACCGCCGCCAAGCGGCTGTCGGCCGACGTGCTCAACTTCTCGTCCTCGTCCTCGTCGCTCGCGAAGGGCGAATCGCTGCGCGACACCTTCGAGACCGTTCAGGCCATGGGCATCCATGCCGCTGTAGTGCGCCATCGCAGCGCCGGCGTGCCTGCCCAGATCGCCCACTGGGCCGACGACGGTGTCGCAGTGCTCAACGGCGGCGACGGGTGGCATGCCCACCCCACCCAGGGCCTGCAGGACGCCTACACCCTGTGGCGCCACTTCACTCCGATGGCCGACGGCCAGCCGGGTGCCGATGCCGCCGATGAGCCCACGCTGGCAGGGCGCCGGATCGGCATCGTCGGCGACATCGTGCACAGCCGGGTCGCGCGCAGCGACATCGAGGCGTACACCGCGCTGGGAGCCAGCATCGTGCTCGTCGCGCCGCCCACGCTGCTGCCCGCTCAGCCCCGCGAGTGGATCGACTGCTGGCTCCAGACCGATGCGGCCAAGCGGGTCGAGATCTCGCACAGTCTCGACGACGTGCTCGGCGAGCTCGACGTGGTGGGGCTGCTGCGCTGCCAGCGCGAGCGCATGGCGGATGGCCTGATCGGGTCGGTGCCCGAGTACGTCGCCCGCTATGGCCTCACCGCCGAACGCGCCCAGCGCCTGCGTCCCGACGCGGTCATCACCCATCCCGGCCCGATGAACCGCGGCATTGAGATCGCGGGCGCGGTATTCGAGGACCTGGCCGCCAACCGGGTGCTGGTCACCCGGCAGGTATCGCACGGCGTGGCCGCCCGCATGGCGGTGCTGTTCCGTCTGATCGGATCGGGCACGGCCCTGCCCAACGCAGACGGGCCGCCCGACCCGGTGCCCTCAGAGGTGGAACCGATAGGCGGAGGCGGTGCCTGAGATGGCGGAGCAGCAGTCGCCGGGCGCAGGTGAGACGTTGCTTCTCGCAGGCGGCGAGATCGTTGAGCGCACCGGCCGGCGGCACGCGGACATCACCGTGCTGGACGGCCGGATCGCGGCTGTGGATTCTCCCGGCACAAGTCGCGACGGTTCGGCACACGTCATCGATGCGACCGGGTGCGTGGTCGCCGCTGGGTTGGTGGACCTGTTCAGCCGTCTGGGCGAACCGGGCAACGAGGAAGCCGAGACCGTCGCCACCGCCACAGCGGCCGCCGCGCTCGGCGGCTTCACCGCCGTGCTCGCACAGCCCGACACCGATCCGCCGCTCGATCGGCTGGGCCAGCTCGCCGAGCTGCGCCGCAACGCCGCAGGCCGGCACTGCGCGGTCGTGGCCGCCGCCACGATCACCGCCGATCGGGTCGGGAAGCGCCTGTCGCCCATGGCCGAGCTGGCCGATGCCGGCGTCTGCTGGTTCACCGACGTGGGGCCGCTGGCCGACTCCGGTTTGCTCCGCCGGGCCCTGCAGTATGCCGGGCCGCTGGGTGGGACCGTTTCGGTGCGCCCGGCGATAGCCCATCTCGGCGGCACGGCCGCCATGGCCGAGGGCGCGGTGTCGGCACGCATGGGCCTGGCCGGGGAACCGGCTGCCTCCGAGGAGCTGGCAGCCAACGCTGCGATCGGCGTTGCGAGGCTCACCGGGGGGCGGTTGCACCTCGACCGGATCAGTGCCGCACGTACGGTCGAGCTGGTGCGCGCCGCCAAGGCGGAGGGCATCAACGTGTCCGCATCGGTCTGCGCCGAACATCTGCTGTTCGTGGATGCCGACGCTGACGGCTACGACACGCTCATGCGAGCGGAACCGCCCTACCGCACTGCACTGGACCGGGCGGCGCTTGTCGCCGGCGTCAACGACCGCACGATCGATGCGGTGGTCAGCGGCCACTCGCCGGTTCCGCCGCAGGCGAAAGACCTGCCCTTCGACGAGGCACCGCCCGGCGTGGCAGCGCTGGAGACCTGCGCCGCACTCGTCCTCGACCACCCAGACATCAGTGTCGAGACGGCACTGGACGCGCTCGCTTGGCGACCTGCCGAACTGGCAGGCGTCACCCATCTCGGCGGCGGGGCGATCGAGCCCGGCCAGCCCGCGAACCTGGTGGTCCTCGACCTCAGCCGGCCTTGGACGCTGGCTGAGCGCGGCTCGGTTTCCATGGCGCGCAACACACCGCACCGTCGACGTGAAATGAGCGCGATGGTGACGACGACGATCGTCGCGGGACGCACGGCTGTGGCCAACGGTGCGCTGTGCAGCACTGCCGGTACCGTCGCTGCGCTCGCCGCAGGAAACACCCGATGACTTCGACCGTAGACAACCCCGCTGCGCCCGCTCCCGGCGCACTCGTGCTCACCGACGGCACCACTTTCGAGGGCGAGATGATCGGCGCGCCGCTGGACGCACCCCCCGGCGCACTCAGCGGCATCGCGTCCGGCGAGGTCGTGTTCAACACCGTGATGACCGGCTACCAGGAGGTCATCACCGACCCTTCCTACGCAGGCCAGATCATCGCGTTCACCTATCCCCACATCGGCAACTACGGCACCACACCGACCGACGCCGAATCTCGCCGCCCCTTCTGCAGGGGCGTCGTCATCCGCGACCTAGCCCGCCGCCGCTCCAATTGGCGCTCCGACAGCGACCTCGACGCCTATCTCGCCCGCCACGGCATCGCCGGCATCGCGGGCGTGGACACGCGCCGCCTGACACGCCATGTGCGCGATCACGGCGCCATGCCCGGTGCGTTCGGGCCTGCGCCTGACGATGAGGCGCTGGAACGCCTCGCTGCCGCGGCCACCGCCGAGCCCGGCACCGCAGGCGTCGATCTCGTCGGCGAGGTCACCACCGCGGAGCCGTACACCGCTGGCGACGGGCCGTGGCGTGTGGTGGCCTACGACTTGGGCATCAAGCGCGCCATCGCGGTCAACCTCGGGCGCATCGCCACCGTCGAAGTGGTGCCGGCGCACACTCCCGCAAGCGAGGTACTCGCCCGCGAGCCCCACGGCGTGTTCCTGTCCAACGGCCCCGGCGACCCCGAGATAGCGGGCAGCGTCACCGACGCGCTCGGCGAGTTGCTTGACCGGGTGCCGATATTCGGCATCTGCCTCGGCCAGCAGGTGCTCGGCCTCGCGCTGGGCGGCCGCTCCTACAAGCTGCCCTTCGGCCACCACGGGGGCAACGTGCCGGTGCGCGACGAGTCCACGGGCCGCGTCGAGATCACCAGCCAGAACCACAACTTCGCCATCGAATCCGGCTCGGTGCCCGGCGTCGACGAGACGCACGTGTGCCTCAATGACGGGTCACTCGAAGGCTTCGCCTGCCGCGACCTGCCCGCGTTCGCCGTGCAGTACCACCCCGAAGCCAGCCCCGGGCCGCACGACTCGCGCTACCTCTTCGATCGCTTCGCCGACCTCATGTCGCAGTTCTGGGGCGGAGCCCCCAACGGTGCCGGTCCCGGCACTGCCGTCAGTCACGGGAAGGCTCGCTGATGCCGCGCCGCGACGACATCGACTCGATCCTCATCATCGGCTCGGGGCCCATCGTGATCGGCCAGGCCTGCGAGTTCGACTACTCGGGCACCCAGGCCTGCCGGGTGCTGCGCGAAGAGGGCTACCGGGTGGTCCTGGCCAACTCGAATCCGGCCACGATCATGACCGACCCCGAGTTCGCCGATGCGACCTATGTCGAGCCGCTCGACGCGGCCCTGCTCGAGGCGATCATCGCCCGCGAGCGCCCGGATGCGCTGCTGCCAACGCTCGGCGGCCAGACGGCGCTGAACCTCGCCACCGAGCTCTCCAACAGCGGCGTGCTCGACCGCTACGGCGTCGAGATGATCGGCGCGTCCGAACAAGCCATCAATACAGCGGAGGACCGCGACCGCTTCCGCCAGGCCATGACCGAAATCGGCCTGCGCTGCGCTCGCTCGGCCATAGCGCACTCCATCGACGAGGCCCGTCGGGCGATCGACGAGATCGGCCTGCCGGTCATCATCCGTCCCGCCTACATCCTGGGCGGGGAGGGCACCGGCTTCGCCACCACAGCCGCCGAGTTCGAAACCGCCGCAGCCGCAGGCCTCGACGCCAGCCCGATCAGCGAGATCCTCATCGAGCAGTCGGTCAAGGGCTGGAAGGAATTCGAGCTCGAGGTGATGCGCGACCGCGCCGACAACTGCGTGGTGATCTGCTCCATCGAGAACTTCGACGCGATGGGCGTGCACACCGGCGATTCGATCACGGTCGCCCCCACCCAGACCCTGTCCGACGTGGAGTACCAGCAGATGCGCGATGCGGCCTTCGCCTGCATCCGCCGCATCGGCGTGGAGACCGGCGGCTCGAACGTGCAGTTCGCCGTGGACCCCGCCGACGGCGAGCAGATCATCATCGAGATGAACCCGCGGGTCAGCCGCAGCTCTGCCCTGGCGTCGAAGGCGACCGGCTTCCCGATCGCCAAGATCGCCGCCCGGCTCGCCGTCGGTTACACGCTCGACGAGATCACCAACGACATCACCGGTGAGACGCCCGCCAGCTTCGAGCCGACCATCGACTACGTGGTCACCAAGATCCCTCGCTGGGCCTTCGAGAAGCTGCCCGGTGCCGCGCCGGTGCTCGGCCCGCAGATGCAATCCGTCGGCGAGGTGATGGCCATCGGCCGCACTTTCCCCGAAAGCCTGCAGAAGGCGCTGCGCAGCCTGGAGCAGGGCCGCTTCGGCCTGAATGCCGACGCCGGCGAGGCGCAGTACGCCGAGCGCACGACAGCCGAGCTGCTCGACGCGATCGCCACCCCCACGCCCGAACGGGTCTTTGAGATGGGAGAGCTGCTGCGCAGGGGCGCCGATCCTGACGAGGTCAGCACCGCCACCGGCGTGGACCCGTGGTTCGTCGACCAGATGCTCGCCGTCGTCGACGAACGGGCGGCGCTGGAAGCGGCCGGCAGCCCGAACCAGCTCAGTCGGCGTGCGTGGAGGCGTGCCAAGCAGCTCGGCTTCGCCGACGCGCAGCTCGCATGGCTGTGGGGCACCGGCGAGGCCGACGTCCGCGCTGCGCGCCTCGAGGCGGGCGTGCGCGCCACGTTCAAGACCGTGGACACGTGCGCCGCCGAGTTCGATGCCCGCACGCCGTACCACTACTCCACCTACGAAGACGAGGACGAAATCCGCTCTGGCACCCGCCCCCGCATGATCATCTTGGGCTCGGGGCCCAACCGCATCGGCCAGGGCATCGAGTTCGACTACTGCTGCGTGCATGCCAGCTTCGCCCTGCGCGACGCCGGCTACGAGACCGTCATGGTCAACTGCAACCCCGAGACGGTCTCCACCGACTACGACACCTCTGACCGCCTGTACTTCGAGCCGCTCACCACCGAAGACGTGCTCAACATCATCGACGCCGAGGATCCGGTCGGCGTCATCGTGAGTCTCGGCGGCCAGACGCCGCTCAAGCTGGCGTCGGAGCTGCCCGCCGAGCTGGTGTGCGGCACGCCCGCCGACTCCATCGACTTGGCCGAAGACCGTGAGCGCTGGAACGCGCTGTGCGCCGCGCTCGCCATCCCGCAGCCGCCGGGCGGCACCGCAGCCGGACCTGCCGAGGCGGCTGCGATCTGTGACGACATCGGCTTTCCCGCGCTTGTACGCCCCAGCTACGTGCTCGGGGGCAGGGCCATGACCGTGGTGTACGACCACGACGAGCTGGCCGCCACCATGGCCGAGCTGGCGCAGTTCTCCTCGCTGGGCCGCGAAGGAGGCCTGTCGGCCGAACGACCCGTGCTCGTGGATCGCTTCCTCGAAGACGCCATCGAGGTCGATGTCGACTCGCTGCGCGACCGCACCGGCGCGTGGATGCTCGGCGGGATCATGGAGCATGTCGAGCAGGCCGGCGTGCACTCGGGCGACAGCGCCTGCGCCATCCCGCCGCCGAGCCTCAGCGCCGAGACCCAGCAGACGATCGTGACCTATACCCAGCGCCTGGCAGATTCGCTCGGTGTGGTGGGGCTGTTGAACGTGCAGTTCGCCGTCAAGGCCGGTGAGGTGTTCGTGATCGAGGCCAACCCGCGGGCGTCGCGCACGGTCCCGTTCGTCGCGAAGGCCACCGGGGTGTCGCTGGCCAAGGCGGCTTCGCGGGTGATGGCGGGCGAGACGCTCGACGAGCTCGTCGCAGACGGGATGCTGCCTGGCTGGTCACGCAACGGCCAGCTGCCCGCCGATGAGCCAACAGGGCCGCGCCATGTCGCCGTGAAGGAAGCCGTGCTGCCCTTCGGCCGGTTCCCCTCGGTGGACACCGTGCTCGGCCCAGAGATGCGCTCCACCGGCGAGGTGATGGGCATCGACGCCACCTTCGGGCTGGCGTTCGCCAAGAGCCAGATTGCCGCGGGCGACGCGCTCCCGTCCGGCGGCACGGTGCTGCTGACGCTCGCCGACCGCGACAAGCCCGAGGGGCTCGAGGCGGCCCGCGTGCTCGCCGCGCTCGGCTTCGACATCGCCGCGACAGCCGGCACAGCCGACTACCTGCGAGGCAACGGCGTCGCCGTCGCGACCGAGGTGGCGAAGCTGTCGGTGGACGGCCACGAGACCTCGCCCGGCGAGGACTCGGTGCAGCTCATCGCTGCAGGTCGCATCCAGTTGGTGGTCAACACGCCCCGGGGTCGGGGGGCCCAGATCGACGGCCGCCACATCCGGGCGGCGGCACGCACGCATCATGTGCCGTGTCTGACCACCGTGGCCGCGGCCCGCGCCGCGGCCACGGGCCTGCGTGAGTGGCTCGCCAGCGATTTGCAGGTACGGCCGCTGCAGGAATTCCACGCAGAACTTGATGCGTCGATGCGACGCGAGCATGCCTGAGTCACTGCCCCGGGCCGTCCCTCGCGGAGGCGTCGACATGGCAGTGCGAGTCGGCAGCGTGGAGCTGCCCAACCCGGTCATGACGGCATCCGGCACTGCCGGCTACAGCACCGAGCTCGGCTCGTACATGGATTTGGCGTCGCTCGGGGCGATCGTGACGAAATCGCTCTCGCCGTTTGCCTGGGCCGGCAACCCGGCACCGAGGGTGGTGGGCAGCGCGGCGGGGATGCTCAACGCGGTAGGGCTGCAGAACCCGGGAGTCGCCGAATGGGTGGATCACGAGCTGCCGCGCCTGGCCCGCACGGGCGCCCGGGTGGTGGCCAGCATCTGGGGCCGCACGGTCGCCGACTACGCCACGGCAGCAGCGGCGCTGGCCGGTGCCGGGCTGACGGCGCTGGAGGTGAACGTCAGCTGCCCGAACCTCGAAGGCCGCGGCCAGATGTTTGCCTGCGATCCGTCGGCCACGGCCGAAGCCGTCAGCGCTTCAACTGCTGCGGGCGTGCCGGTATGGGCGAAGCTCACGCCCAACGTCACCGACCTTGTCGAGATCGCCGAAGCTGCCGTGAGCGGGGGAGCCGAGGCTCTCACGCTCATCAACACCGTCTTCGGAATGTCGATTGACCCAGCTACGGCGCAGCCCACGCTCGGCAACGGCGGCGGGGGACTGTCGGGTCCGGCCATCCGCCCGGTTGCGGTGCGGGCCATCTACGACGTCCGTGCGTCGCTCGGCGGCGTGCCGATCGTGGGAGTCGGCGGGGTGGCCAAAGGGGAGCACGCAGTGGAGCTCATGGCTGCCGGCGCCAGTGCGGTACAGGTCGGCACTGCCTCGTTCTGGGACCCCAGGGCACCTCGCAGCGTGCTCAACGAGCTGCGGCGCTGGTGCGAGCGGCACGGTGTCCGCTCTGCAGCCTCACTGACGGGGCGCGCCCACCGGACTGCAACCGACGCAGGGGAGACCACGTGAACCCGCCAATTGCCACTGCACCGGCATCGGTCCTCGGGCGAGTCCCAGCGCGTGATCGCTTGGCCCTCGCGCTCGATGTGCCCGATCGCAACGCTGCCATGGCGCTCGTGGAGCGCTTTGGGGCCGACTTCGGCGTCATGAAGGTCGGTCTCGAGCTGTTCCTTGCCGAGGGCCCCGGGGTCGTCCGCGACATCGTGTCGGCGGGCAGCCGCGTGTTCTTGGACCTGAAGCTCCACGACATACCGAATACGGTGCAGCGCGCTGCTCGCTGCGCAGGCGAACTGGGAGTCTGGCTGCTTACGCTGCACACCCAGGGTGGGCCGGAGATGCTGGCCGCGGGCGCCCGTGGCTTGAGCGACGGTGCGGCCGCCGCACACCGCGGTGCTGCTGATGCAAGCGCCACGGCTGCCGACGCGAACCCGAGCGCCGAAGCGCCGATCGCACTCGGCGTCACCGTGCTCACTTCAGACGCAGACGCCCCATCGGATGTGCTGACGAACCGCGCACGGCTGGCCGAGCGAGCCGGCTGCGGCGGCGTCGTGTGCGCCGCAGCCGATCTTCCTGTCGTGAACGAGACGGTGCCGGGGATGCTCCGGGTTGTCCCGGGCATTCGCCCTGCCGGGGCGCCGTCGGCCGATCAACGCCGCGTCGCCACCCCGGCGTCGGCACTGGCGGCAGGCGCCGATGTGCTCGTCATCGGCCGAGCGGTCACCGCAGCGCCCGATCCGGATGCCGCAGCGGCAGCCATCGTCGCCGAGGTCGCAGCCGCCTTGGGTTCGCCGTAAGCCTCGCCGCCATCGAGCCCGGTGTCCCTAGGGCCTATCTGGCGTATAGCTACACTGCACCTCAATGAGTCCGCTGCCTGAACTGAGTGACGAGCAGCGTGCCGAGGCGCTGGCCAAGGCCAAGGAGGCCCGCGAGGTCCGCGCAAACGTCAAGCACCGGTTGAAGATGGGCCTGCTCACCTTCGACGAGTTGCTGGCCGAAGCCGACACTGTCGAGAACGTCGGCAAGCTCAAGGCACTCGCTGCCTTGGAGTCGATGCCCGGTCTCGGCAAGGTCAAGGCCCGCCGACTGATGGCTGAGATTGGCATCGCCGACAACCGGCGGCTGCGGGGTCTCGGCGAGACGCAGCGGCGCCGTTTGAGCGAGCATTTCGCACAGGATTCCGGCTGAGGGCCACGCGTTCTTGGGGACCTACTCGTCACTCCACAATTACTTTCCGCTCTTGTTCGCTCCGCTCACGGGCCGCTCGGGCCACGGCTTCGCCTGCCGGCTCAGCCTCTGAGGCGCGTGAAGACAGTCGCATGACCGACCCGGCGCCCAGCGGCGCTGCGAGTCATGGCGCGCCTGGGCGCGCACCGGGCGACAGTGCGCCTTGGGGCGTCACGCTGTACGTGGTGTGCGGGCCAGGCGGGGCTGGCAAGGGAACCATCGTGGCCGAGCTGGTGGCGCAGGACCCCACGCTGCTGCTGAGTAGATCGTGGACGACCCGCCCTCGTCGCGTCGGGGAGCCTGCCGAGGCCTACACGTTCGTGACGGCCGAGGAGTTCGACACCCGGATCTCAGCGGGCGGGTTCCTGGAGTGGGCGGACTTCTTTGAGTACCGCTATGGCACCCCGATGCCGCCGCCCGATCTCGACCGGGATCTGGTGCTCGAAATCGATGTGCAGGGTGCTGTTTCGGTGCGGAACCGTGATCCTGCCGCCTTGGTGATCATGGTGCTGCCGCCGAGCCGCGCCGAACAGGAGCGGCGCATGCGCCGCCGGGGCGATCCTGATGCAGATGTGGCACGCCGGCTCGCCAAGGCCGACGAGGAATTGCCCGTCGGCTACCGGATGGCTGATCTCATTGTTGTGAACCGGGACATCTCGAGCACGGTGTCGGAGATCGCCTCATTCGTGGAGCGCACCAGGTCCCGCCGGTAGCCTGCGACTTGCGATGACTGAGTCAACCGACACCATGATCACCCCAGGGCTTGAAGACTTGCTCTCCAAGGTCGACTCGAAGTTCACGCTGGTGAGCCTCGCCGCCATGCGCTCGCGGCAGATCAACTCGTATTACAACCAGCTCGACGGCGGCATCGGCTCGGTTGTGCCGCCGCAGGTTGCTTCGGTTGCCCGCAAGCCCTTGTCGATCGCATTCGAGGAGATCGACGCCGACAAGATCACGTTCGAGCGGTTCGACCCCGAAGAGCGAGCACGGCTGGAGGCCGAAGCGCTCGCCGCGGCGGAGGCTGACGCAGCCATGCTCGAAGTGGTTCCCGACCTCGAGGCCTGACTTGCCTGACGCTGCGGCGTCGCCGTTCGCCGGGCGCCGCGTGGTATTGGGCGTGAGCGGTGGCATCGCCGCGTACAAGGCAGTGATCCTGTGCCGGCTGATGGTGGATGCGGGCGCCCATGTGGCCCCGGTGATGACCGCAGCGGCGCAGCGATTCGTAGGCCGCGCAACGTTCGACGCCTTGGCCAGCGAGCGCGTGCAGACGTCGATCTTCGGCGAGGACGACCCGATCCCGCACACGACGCTGGGCCAGACGGCCGACGTGATGGTCGTAGCGCCCGCTACGGCACGTGTCATCGGCAGCTATGCCGCGGGCATCTCCGACGGTTTGCTCACCGCCACGCTGCTCGCCACGCGGGCACCTGTGGTGGTGTGCCCTGCCATGCACACCGAGATGTGGGAGCACGCCGCCGTGCGGCACAACATCGAGGTGCTGACCGGCCGGGGAGTGCACATGGTGGTGCCCGAGGCCGGTCGTCTCGCCGGCGGCGACATCGGCACGGGCCGCCTTGCCGAGCCGGCCACCATCTTCGAAGCCGTGGCCGAGGTGCTCGCTGAGCTGCCCGAACCAGACCCTGCCCGGCAGTCACCGCCGCCGCGCCGCGACTTCGTCGGCGTCAGCGTTACCGTCAGCGCCGGAGGCACCCGGGAGGCCATCGATCCGGTTCGCTTCATTGGCAACCGATCATCGGGCAAGCAGGGATACGCCATTGCCACTGCCGCTCGGGATCGCGGTGCAGAAGTGACCTTGGTTACCAGCGCCCCGCTGGAACCGCCTGAGGGTGTTCGGGAAGTGCGCGTCACCTCGGCAGCTGAGATGGAGGCCGCTGTGGCGTCGCATGCAGGTGCCGACGTGATCATCATGGCTGCGGCAGTGGCCGACTTCCGGCCTGCCGACGTAGCCCCGCAGAAGATCAAGAAGGGCAACCCCGCCGACAGCGCCGAAGCCCCCGTCATCGTGCTTGAGCACACTCACGACATCCTCGCCGGACTCGGGGCGGCAAAGCCACCGGGTCAGGTGCTGGTCGGCTTCGCCGCCGAGACCGCTGACGTACTCGACAATGCTGCGGCGAAACTGGCTCGCAAGAACCTCGATGTGATGGTGGCCAACGATGTCTCGGCGGCCGGCGCAGGTTTCGCGCACGACACCAACATCGTGACGATCCTGCTGGCCGACGGCACGGTGCGGCCGCTGCCGATCTGCTCCAAGCGCGAGGTCGCCGACGCCGTTCTCGATACCGTCGCCGAACTGCGCCGGTAGTTCTCTGCGCTGGCGCACCCTCTGCTGCGTCGCGACCTCGTTCGTCTAGCCTTGCCGCGCTGCTCCGAATGCCTGCAGCGACAGGCCCAGACCACCGACTGATCACGACCGAATCGGGAGCCACATTGAACCAGTGGACCTTCACCTCAGAATCGGTGACCGAGGGCCATCCGGACAAGATGGCTGATCAGATCTCCGACGCCATCCTCGACACCCTGCTCATGCACGACCGGGATGCCCGCGTGGCCGTCGAGACACTGGTCACGACGGGGCTGGTCGTCGTGGCGGGCGAGGTGTCTACCGAGGCCTACGTGGACATCCCACGGGTAGTCCGCGACACGATCATCGGGATCGGGTACGACCACGGCGAGCTCGGATTCGACGGCAACACCTGCGGCGTGATGATCGCGCTCGACGAGCAGTCGCCAGAGATCACCAAAGGCGTGTTCGGCGGCAAAGATCAAGGAGCCGGCGACCAAGGCATGATGTTCGGCTTCGCCTGCCGGGAGACCGAAGCGCTGATGCCGCTGCCGATCTATGTGGCTCACCGGATGGCCGAGCAGCTGACCGAGGCCCGCAGATCCGGCCGCATCCCGTACCTGCGGCCCGATGGCAAGACCCAGGTGAGCTTCGAGTACCACGACGGCGAGCCGGTCGCACTGCGCACCGTGGTCGTGTCGGCTCAACACCGGGAGGGGATCGAGATCGCGGCCATGATGCGCCCCGATCTTCTCGAGCACGTCATCGGCCCCACGCTTGGCGAACAGTTCGCCGAGGAAGACTTCGAACTGCTCGTGAACCCATCTGGCAGCTTCGTCAGCGGCGGGCCGGTCGCCGACGCCGGCTTGACGGGGCGCAAGATCATCGTTGACACCTACGGCGGCTATGCCCGTCACGGCGGCGGCGCATTCAGCGGCAAGGACCCGTCAAAGGTCGACCGCTCGGCGGCGTACGGCGCACGCTGGGTCGCCAAGAACCTCGTGGCGGCCGGGGCAGCAGACCGTTGCGAGATGCAAGTGGCCTATGCCATCGGGCGTGCCGACCCCGTCTCGGTGCTGGTGGAGACGTTCGGCACTGCAGAAGTCGATCCGGCGGCCATCTCGTCGGCAGTGGCTGAGGTGTTCGACCTGCGGCCAGCGGCGCTCGTGGCTGAACTGGAACTGCGACGTCCCATCTACAAGGCGACAGCGGCCTACGGGCACTTCGGCCGCGAACCTGACGGCGCGACATTCCCTTGGGAACGCCTCAACCGGGTCGACGAACTCAAGTCCGCGCTGGGTCTGTAGATCGCGGGCGCGACCGCGCCCCATCGAAGCACGACGAGATTCCGCATGGGCTGCGGGGATGCGAATGCGACGCTCGGTGCCCAGCCGAGGCGGGGCAGACTGCAGCGATGCAGCGGGCGGTGCAGGTGCTGGTTGACGAGCCAGCCATCGACCGCGAGTTCACGTACCTGCTGCCGCCGGAGCTGGTCTCAGGTCGTGTGCCGGTCAACGTCGGCACGATTGTGCGGGTGGTGTTCAACCGCCGTCGCCTGCGCGGTTGGGTCACCGGGCTGGACGCGACGATTCCTGGCGGTCGGGAACTGGCGCCGATCAGCAGCGTCGTCGGCGTCGGACCGCCGCCGCATGTAGTCGAGCTGGCGAGATGGGCAGCGCGGCGTTGGGCCGGCACTCAGGTTCACTTCTTGCGCACCGCGAGCCCGGATCGCGTCGTCAAGGGTCTGCCGACGAGCCGTCCGGTAAGTCTGCCGAACGTCGTCTCCGATGAGGGGGCCGACACTCCCGAATGGGTCAGAGACGCGTTCGCTGAGGCCGCCCCTGCGTCAGCCGGCGGTGGGCTGCCGGCCGTCGTTCGTCTCGGCCCGTGCGCCGACGAATGGCCGCTGGTGGTCGAGGCATTGCGCCACGGCCGTTCGCTCGTGCTCGTGCCCACTGCGGCGTGGGCGGCCAGGCTCGCTGGCAGGTTGCGTCAGACAGGCGTGTCGACTGCGCTCGCTCCACGCGACTGGCCGGGGGCAGCCTCGGCACATGTGGTCGTGGGGACCCGCGCCGGGGCATGGGCCCCGTGCGGCCGGCTCGATGCGGTCGTTGTGTTTGACGAACACGACGAGGCGTATCAGGGAGAGGCGGCACCCACATGGAATGCGCGTGATGCGGCCGTCGAGCGGGCCCGCCGCGACGGCGCCCGCTGCTTGCTGGTGGGGCCGATGCCCTCGCCAGACGCGGTGCTATCCGGGTCATCGGTCATCGCTGCCGCGAAGGCCGATGAGCGAGAGGCGTGGCCCCGAGTGCAGATTGCAGACCGGCGCCAAGACGACCCAGCGACGGGGGAGTGGTGCGGCGAAGCCCTCGCCGAGCTGCTGCGCAGCGACGGCACCGTGGTGTGCGTGCTGAACCGCACCGGTCGGGCACGTCTCGCCTACTGCGCCTCGTGCGGCGAGCTGGCGCGCTCGCGCCTCACCGGCCGTGCCCTGCGGCTGGAGAAACAGCAGTTCACCGACCCCGACAGCGGTGACGTCCGCCCCGCGGTGTGCGAGTTCTGCGGAGCGACGAAGTTCCGGCGTGCTCGGGTCGGGGTGAAGGGCGTCGCCGAGGAGATGGAGCGCTTGGCTCGCCGTGCCGTCACCCAGGTAGTCGGCGGCGCAGTGCCAGATGCAACCAGCGCCAGCGCCGGCCCCGGTGCTGCCGGCGCCGGCGTCGGAGCATCGTCCCGTCGCCAGCAACCGCGACCACAAGCGAGACAGCCAGCGCTCTTCATCGGTACCGAGGCGGTGCTGCACCGGGTGCCGTCGGCAGACACGGTTGCGTTTGTCGACTTCGACCAGGAGCTCACGGCGCCCCGCTACCGGGCCGGTGAAGAGGCCTTCGCACTGCTCGTGCGTGCGGCACGCTTGGTGGGCACGCGTTCGGGCAGCGGCAGCATCTTGGTGCAGACGCGGCTGCCTGATCATCCGGTCCTGGCAGCGGCAGCCGAGGCCGATCCCAGCGATTGGCTGCGTGCCGAGGTCGAGCGTCGTTCGGCGATGCGCCAGCCGCCCGCTGCGGCGTGGGCACTCGTGTCGGGAGCGGCGGCCCCGGGCTACGTCGAGAACCTGTCAGCCGGCTTGCACGCCGAGGTACTCGACATTGCGGGACCTGCTGACGGAACATGGCGCATCCGCAGCGATAACCAGAACGTGCTGCTGGATGCGCTGGCAGCCGCCGAGCGACCGTCGGGGAGGCTGCGGGTCGCGGTCGACCCGCTGCGAGCCTGACGGGCCGCGCGCGGGCGCGCCGGTAGCCTCCGAAATCCATGGCAGGCACGTTCGAGATCCGGCTGATGGGCGATCCGGTGCTGCGCCAGCGCGCCGCCGAGATCACCGACATCGACGGCCGCGTGGCGCGCATGGTCGACGACATGCTGCCGGCCATGTACGAGGCCGAGGGCATCGGCCTTGCGGCCCCGCAAGTGGGCATTCAGCGCCGTCTGTTCATCTTCGACCTCTATGAAGGTGGCGGCCCCCAGACGCTCATCAATCCCGAGATCGTCGAGAGCGACGGCGAGTGGACCTACACCGAGGGGTGTCTGTCGGTGCCTGGTCTGACCTTCGAGATCGTGCGTCCGAAAGAAGTTCACATCGTCGGACGTGACCTCGACGGCGACGAGGTGAGCATCGAGGCAGATGATCTGCTGGCGCGCCTGTTCCAACACGAACTGGATCATCTCGATGGCGTCTTGCTCGTCGATCATCTCGAAAAGGCCGAGCGCAAGGAGGCGCTGCGAGAGTGGCGAGTCCAGCTCGCGCAGCTGCAATCCGGCACCAACGGACCGGCCGACAGCGGCCCGGTCCCGCTCGTGGGCCGCAGTGCCGCGGGGGACTGAACACTTCCTGGCTGTCGCTCGCAACGTGTGCAAGGCGAAACCGCTGTCCGGAGTCCGGTCGCGCCGGACCGCCTCCGCGGGCAGGCCCGATCACAGGGCAATCTTCCCGTGACGTCTCCCGGTTTGCCGCTGCCGCCAGCACGGCCACGCCGGATCGCCTTCGCTGGCACTCCGGATGACGCAGTGCCGGCATTGCAGGCGCTCGCCGAAGCTGGGTTTGAGATCCCCGTCGTGGTGACGGGCGCGCCGCGTCGTCGCAGTCGCCGTGGCAGCGACACCCCGAGTCCGGTTGCCGCTGCTGCCGAAGAGCTGGGCCTGCCCGTCAGCCACGACCCGTCCGACCTCGCGGGTTGCGGCGCCGACTGCGCTGTCGTGGTGGCCTACGGGCAGCTCATCGGTGAGGAACTGCTGGCGGCCACACCCATGCTCAACCTGCACTTCTCGCTGCTGCCGCGCTGGCGGGGCGCCGCTCCGGTCGAGCGGGCGCTGCTGGCTGGCGACGACCGCACGGGCGTGTCACTCATGGCGCTGGAAGCGACGCTCGACACCGGACCCGTCTACTGGCGCCACGAAGTGCCCATCGGACCGGCCGACACTGCAGCAGAGCTACGCAACCGGCTTGCTCAGGAAGGTGCTCAGCACCTCGCAGGCTCGCTCGCCGGGGGCCTCGGCATGCCCCAATCCCAATCGGGCGAGCCGACCTATGCACGCAAGCTGACCCCCGCGGACCGCCAGATCGATTGGTCCCAGCAGGCGGTCTTCATCGACCGCCAGATCCGCGTCGGCGGCGCGTGGACCACGCTCGAGGGCGAGCGCTTCATCATCCGAGTGGCGGCCGTACAGCCAGGCGAGGCTGTGGCACCGCCGGGGACACTGGTGGACGATGCGATCGCGGCGGGCGACGGCCTCATCCTCCTGCGCACCGTCCAGCCGTCAGGCCGAGCAGCGCTCGATGCCCAGGATTGGTTGCGCGGCGCTCGGCTGCCGGCCGCCGCTCGCTTCGGCTGACCACCGGACGCGATGCGCCGTTCCACGGGTCGGCTGCCGAGCCGGACAGTCGCATCGCCGATCCGTCTCGTAGCGTGGTCGGATGCGCATCGGGCTGATCTCGGACACGCACATTCCTGAGGCGGCGCCCGAGCTGTGGCCCGAGGCCTACGCGGCCATGGAGGGCTGCGATGCCATTCTGCATGCGGGCGACATCTACGACATCTCGGTAGTCGACCACCTCAACGAGATAGCACCCACCTGGGCGGCCCGCGGCAACGGCGACGACGGATCGTCAGGGCGAGACGTGCAGCCCGGCCATCCATTGCTGGCCAACGCCTGGGCGCACACCTTCGACGGCGTGCGGGTCGGCCTCACCCACCACCTGCCGGTACCCGAGATGTCCTTCTACACCGTGGCCGATGCGGTTGAACGGCACTTCGGCGCCGACGAGCGGCTCGACGTGTGCGTGTACGGAGATACGCACGTCCACCGCATCGACACCCTGTCGGACGTGCTGTGCGTCAACCCGGGATCGCCCACGTTCCCCCGTAACCTCAGCGCCCAGCTCGGCACTGTCGGCTATCTCGACATCGAAGACGGGGTCGCCACACCGTCGCTGTGGCAGCTCACCCCTGACGGTCTCGAACCCACCGAATCCTGGGACCGCGAGATCTGATACGGCTTGGAGGCCAGCCCGGGAGTCAGCGGCATTCCTTGGCCAGCGTCGAGAATCTTGCCGTCTCTTCTCTCGCCTGTTCAATGACGGACTTGTAGTCGAGCAGGGTCCAAGGAGCAGCTCGCCGCTGATCCGACTAGGGCCTAGGGGCCGAGGAGGGCTGCAGGGATCACGGCGATGCCGTCGGAGCGGCGGTAGGCGGAGGTCCCCGTAGTGACGACGGCGGCGTCGAGGAGGTCGTCGCCGATCTCGCCGCGCAGCCAGTCCAGATGGCGCAGGTCCTTGCCGCTCACGGTGCGGGACAGCTTGGTCTCGATGGCGACGACTCGGTCATCGGGCCGCACGACGATGAAGTCGATTTCTCGGGTGTTGCCCTGTTTGCGGAAATGGCATACGGAGGCTTCTGAGGCTTGGGCATAGACCCGGAGGTTGAGCGCGATCAGCGATTCGAACAGGTGGCCGAGCAGCGATCCGTCACGGGCGATGGGCGGCCCCGCGGATTGCCCGTCGAGCAGGGCATCGGCGTCTATGCCCAACAGCGTCGCCGCCAGCGCGGGGTCGGCCAGATGGTGTTTCGG
The DNA here is from genome assembly GCF_965204195.1 of Candidatus Poriferisodalis sp. Classification (GTDB taxonomy): domain Bacteria; phylum Actinomycetota; class Acidimicrobiia; order Acidimicrobiales; family Poriferisodalaceae; genus Poriferisodalis. Next base: position 2,560,368 of record NZ_OZ241975.1, on the reverse strand, counting down.
TCCGCCGGTGAGCTTCGCCAGGCGATTTCTGGTGGGTGCCCATGCGGGGACCGGGTCGAGGATCCAGAGTCGCTCAAGGGTGGTGCTGTAGGGGACAGTCGCCTGTCGGCTGGGCTTGTCTCCCCGCCCGCTGGTGGCGGCGTCGCGGATGGCCTCATAGGAAGCAGTGCTAGAGGACGCAGCGGCATAGGCGGTCATCCACTGCTTGAGGCCGCTCGGGTTTCTGACCGTGTGGCCAGCGTCGGCGAAGTCGGTGTCGATGATGCGGTTCACGTAGCCGCTGAGCGAAGCCCTGGTGCCTCGGCGCGATGTGTGGGGCATGCCGGGGAACCCGCCCGTGGTGATCGCCTCGACATAGTCGTCGAGCTTGGCTTCTGTCTGGCCGTATATGTCGGGGCGCAAGCCGGCCAGCAGGGCCGACAGGCTGACGGTCGGCTCTTGGAATATTGGCCTCCACCACCGTTCGGCCAGAGCCATGGGCCGCATTCGGACGCTGACGATGCGTCCCGCCCCCGAGTGGGTGGGCCGAGTGGAGGGCGACGCCGATCCGGTGAGGATGAACCGGCCGGGACGACGGTCGTCGTCGACGGCGCGCCGGACGATGTCCCACGAGGGAGGAAAGCGCTGCCACTCGTCGATGACGGTGAGTCCCGGTGCCGCTGCCAAGCGCTGAGGGTTCGCCGCGATGGCTTCCAGCGCGTGGGCGTCGTCGAGTTTGAAGACCGTGTCGGCTCGCTGGAGTGCGGTGGTGGTCTTTCCCACGCCGCGCGGCCCGTCCAGACTGACGGCGCTCAGATCGAGGAGCAGTTCGTCGAGTTCGCCGTCGACGACTCTCCACGAGTAGGCATCTGCATTGCTGGCCGGACTCATCTCGATGAACGATATCAGGCCACTCACCTGTATATTACAGAATATCCACTTCCAAAAGTCAAATATATCCAGCAGCTACAGTACAAAATCTCCAGTTCTGGTGCGCAAGGGCGGACTCGAAGCGGACGCCATCGTCCACCGCCGCTCCGGCGGCACCTGGATCGCTGTCGAGGTGAAGCTCGCAGGCCCCACCTGGCTAGTGAAGCTGGTCGCGCCGTTGTGGGCTGTGCTGCTGATCTCTGGGTTTGTGTCGTTCCGGCGGTTCACGAAGCGATACCGGGCCGAGTTGGGCCAGTGACCTACCGGGACAACACCGAGCGGCTCGAGGGCATCGACACTGGGGCCCCGGTGTCGGCGCCCGCCCGTTTAGTCAAGGAGCTGTCGGCAGGACGACCGTGAAGCGGGCGCCGCCTGAGGGGGAGTCCTCGACGGTGATGCGGCCGCCCGACTCGGTGATGAGGGCGCGCACCACCGCGAGACCCAGCCCGCTGCCTCCGGCGTCACGGTGGCGGGCCTCTGAGAGCCGGGCGAAGCGCTCGAAGATCCGGTCGCGGTCAGCCTCGTCGATGCCGGGCCCGTCGTCGTCGATGCTCAGCACCGCCTCGTAGCCCGTCGCCGAAGCAGGGTCGGGGCTGGGGCGGGTCGTCAGACTCACCGCGACGCGCTCGTGGGCGTGGCGGGCCGCATTGTCGAGCAGGTGGGCGACGATGCGACTGGCGTCCTCGCGTGTACCGGCCACCCTGCCGGCAGAGACAGCGGTCACGTCGACCGGCACAGCCCGGCGTCTGGCGGCCTCGTCGAAGACGACGTCGTCGAGATCGATCGCCTCGGTCGAAGCCCGGCTGCGGTCCTCGTCGTGGCGGGCCAGGATCAGCAGGTCGTCGACGATGCGCTGCATCCGCTCGGCTTCGACGAGCACGCCGGCTGCGAGATCGGCCGCCGGGACGCCGTCAGAACTGCGCAGGGCAACTTCGGCTTCGCTGCGCAGCACCGCAACCGGCGTTCGCAGCTCGTGGGAGGCGTCCGACACGAACTGCCGCAACCGGGTGTCGCTGCATTCGAGCCGGTCGAGCATGGCGTTCATGGTGGCTGCCAGCCGGTCGATCTCGTCGCCGCTGTGGGGCTGGGGGACTCGCTCGCCCAGGGTCCCGGCGTTGATCCGCCGCACCCGCTGAGTGATGCGTTCCACCGGTCGGAGCGCCCGTCCGGTGAGCAGCCAGGCCACCGCTGCGGTTGCCACCAGTGCCAGCGGAGTCGCGAGCCACATGCTGGAGCGCAGGCGGTCCACGCTGAGCGCCACGCCGCTCGTGTCGGCCGCCACCACGAAGTCGAAGCCGCCGACACTGCGAGTGGCGAACGCGATGCGCTGGTGCCCGGCGAACCACTGGTCGTCGAAGGGCGCAGGCGTCCCGTCGTCCTTGAACGCCTCAGGCCCCAAGCCGCCGGTCTTGTACAGCAGGTCGCTGAGGCTGAACAGCGTGATCACCGGACCGATAGCAGAGCCGGGCGCGAGCAGGGTTGCACTGGCGCGATCCCGGTGCGAGAAGGTCGCGACGGCACCGTTGGTCATCGCAACCGGCACGCCGGCACTGCGCGAGGAACCGGTGGCATCCAGCAGGCCGTCGAGGTGCCCGCGGCCGTCGAGGCGGGCCAGCGCCTCGTGGATGAACAGCGCCTCGTTGGCCAGCATGCGCGCCTCGTCGGGGTCGAAGCCGCGCATCTCCACCTCGAGCGGGCCGGCGTGCTCGAGGCTGCCCGCCGACTCTGCGGCGGCTTCGACGAAACCGGGCACGCCCGCGGCTCGCTGTGCCATGAGGTCGGCCAGAGCTTCGGTGTCCAGCGACTGCGACTCGATGACGTCGTCGAACACGTCGTCGAGCAGTGCTCGGCCCATCCGCCCGGGTGCGATGAGCGTGACGGGGATCAGCACCAGCGCTGCGGCCAGCCCGACCAGCACCGTCATCCGGGTCCGCACTGTCACCGAGCGGCGCGCCCGCATCGCGCTGCCCCTGCCCGGGAACTTCGGTCGTCGGTCGGATGCTGCGGTTTCCCCGGTCATCTCGTCACTTGGTAGCCGACGCCGCGGACAGTGCGGATCGAGTCGGTGCCGAACGGGCGGTCGATCTTGCGTCTCAGGTAGCCGATATAGACCTCGACGATGTTGGGGTCGCCGTCGAAGTCGAAGCCCCACACGGCGTGGAGCAGCTCCTGCTTGGGCACCACCCCGGGGGAACGGCTCATGAGCGCATGCAGCACTGCCAACTCCCTGGGCGTCAGCTCGATGTCGGCGTTGCCTCGCGAGCATTCGCGGGTACGAGGGTCAAGTCTCAGGTCCCCCACTTCCAGGGCAAGCGACGGCTGCGCCTGCCCGCGGCGCATCAGCGTCCGCAGCCGTGCCACCAGCACTACCAGCGAGAACGGCTTGCGGAGGTAGTCATCCGCGCCCAAGTCGAAGGCGTCGGCTTCGTCGTACTCGCCTTCCTTCGCGGTCAGCATCAGGATCGGCACCCAGTTGTCCTCGGATCGCAGCGTGCGGCAGACCTCGTAGCCGTTCATGCCGGGCAGCAGGATGTCGAGCACTACCGCCTCGTAGCGTCCCTCGCGGGCACGCCACAGGCCGTCGAGACCGTCGTGCACCGCATCGACGCTGAAACCCTCGGCTTCGAGACCGTGCTGGACGGCGGCTGCCAGCCGCTGCTCGTCTTCGACAACCAGGATTCGCACACCGCGAGTCTGTCTCAGCCGGCGCGGGCTGCGATTCGTCACCCTGAGAACGCTCTCAGCCGCTCTCAGGCTCCTTTCAGCGTCGGGCTGTCACGGTGGGCGTCGACTCAGCACGGGCCGGACAGTCCGACCCGACGAGAACCCAGCCACAACCCCACCACAGCTAGGAGACAGAACATGTCGGTTATCGATCACCACCCCCCAGCGAGCACCGGGCCACGGGCCGCTGCGGACCTCAGGCGCCGCGAGCGTCTGCTCCGCAGCGCAGTGTGGGCCGCCGCGGTCGCCGCCGTCACGCTGCTGGCACTGCTGATCATCAGCTGGGCCGCTACCCCGGCCGCCGCAGGCGACAGCACCCCGCCGCCGGTGCCTTCCATCGGCGGCGCAGTCGAAACGCCTGAGCCCGAGCCGTCCGGACCCGAGGTGACCTACGCCGAGTGCGTGACGGCAGCGTTCGCCGCGTTCGGCCCGCCCGAGGAGGCTTCCAGTGCCGGCAGCCCGACAGGCGACACCACCGGCGATGCGCCCGACCCGCTCAAGACAGCCGGCACAGCCGACGGCGACCGGACGATCCCCGACCCCGACGGCACACCCGAAGTGCATCCGAACAGCCCCGCCCACGAATGGTGCACCGAGGACTGCCCGCAAGACGAGCAGTGCCGCAGGCCCACCGAGTTCACCATCGTCCGCGACGACAACGTAGAGACGATCAGCTTCGAGAACCCCGAACCCGAAAGCGACCCGGCCCCCTAGCCCTCGCATTCGACCCCCTGAGGCCTCCCCCTTGGGTCGGGCTGTCCCCCCGGCCCGGCCCAAGGGGGAATGTCGCGCGCTGAGTCGCCCCAGCCGGTCCCGAAGCTTGATGCAGCCAGCGCTCTCGGACTGAAGATGATGCATGAAGATGATGCATACTGAGCCGATGAGAATCCGGGTGGGCCTGACAGCTGCGGCTGCGTTGTTGTCAGTGGCGGCGCTGTTGGCACCTCCCGTTGCCGCGGAGCCCGCGGGAGGGTCGGCGACACAGCCGCATGTCCCGGAGGATTGTGTCGGAGAGGCATTCACGGGGGCGGTCGACAGGAGCGTCGTGCAACCAGATGTCTGCGCCACGGTGCCGGCAGGCGAGTCCGCTCCCCGCCGCAGCGTCCGTGAGCCGGTGCTCGCCCGCAAGCATCCATGGGCCGTTTCCGCGGACATCCCGCGTGCTGCGGTGTTCACCGCTGTGTCGGCAGGTGCCGATCACTCGTGCGGGCTGCTGATCGGTGGCGAGGCCGTTTGCTGGGGCGTCAACGATGTCGGGCAGCTGGATGCGCCCGCAGGCTCGTTTGTCACTGTGTCGGCTGGCACCGTCCATTCGTGCGGGCTGCGCGAGGGCGGTGAGGTTGTCTGCTGGGGGGCCGATGTTCTCGGGTTGCTCGATGTGCCGGACGGCTCGTTCGTCGCAGTGTCGGCTGGCACCGTCCATTCGTGCGGGCTGCGTGCGGGCGGTGAGGTTGTCTGCTGGGGCGTCAACGATGTCGGGCAGCTGGATGTGCCGCAGGGCTCGTTCATCGCCGTGTCGGCCGGCTGGGAGCATTCGTGCGGGCTGCGTGGGGGCGGCGAGGTCGTCTGCTGGGGTGACAACCTCCTCGGGCAGTTGGATGTGCCGCAGGGTTCGTTTGCCGCTGTGTCCGCCGGTGCCTTCCATTCGTGCGCGCTGAGCGTGGACGGCGCGATCGTCTGCTGGGGGGCCGGTGTCGTCGGGCAGTCGGGTGTGCCGCAGGGTTCGTTCGCAGCCGTGTCTGTCGGCCTCTTTCAGTCGTGTGGTGTGCGCGTCAGCGGTGAGATCGTCTGCTGGGACATCGACGGCGTCGGGCAACTTGCTGCGCCCAAAGGCTCGTTTGCCGCTGTGTCCACCAGCGGCTTCCATTCGTGCGCGCTGAGCGTGCACGGCGTGGTCGTCTGCTGGAGTCTCAATGATGCCGGGCAGCTGGATGCGCCGGAGGGTTCGTTCACTGCCGTGTCCGCCAATGACGATCATTCGTGTGGTGTGCGCGTCAGCGGTGAGGTCGCCTGCTGGGGCGACAATGGTGCAGGCCAATTGGATGCGCCCGAGGGCTCGTTCACCGCTGTGTCGGCTGGCTTCTGGTATTCGTGCGGTCTGCGCACTGGCGGTGAGGTCGTCTGCTGGGGGGACGAGCGCTACGGGCGGCTTGATGCGCCGGAGGGTTCGTTTGGCGCTGTGTCCGCCGGCGCCTTCCATTCGTGTGGTGTGCGCATTGGCGGTGGGGTCGTTTGCTGGGGCGACAACGGCGACGGGCAGTTGGATGCGCCGGAGGGTTCGTTTGTCGCCGTGTCGGCCGGCGGCTCCCATTCGTGTGGTGTGCGCATTGGCGGTGGGGTCGTTTGCTGGGGCGACAACGGCGACGGGCAGTTGGATGCGCCGCAGGGTTCGTTCACCGCTGTATCGGCTGGCTTCGGATATTCGTGCGGGCTGCGCATTGGTGGTGAGGTTGCCTGTTGGGGTGACAACTTCTATGGGCAGTTGGATGTGCCGGAGGGTTCGTTTGTCGCCGTGTCGGCCGGCGGCTCCCATTCGTGTGGTGTGCGTGTGGACGGCGGCGTTGTCTGCTGGGGTCTCAACGATGCCGGGCAGCTCGATGTGCCGCAGGGTTCGTTCACCGCCGTGTCTGTTGCCTTCGGGTATTCGTGCGGGCTGCGCGTCAGCGGTGCGGTCGCCTGCTGGGGCTATTGGCGGTCGGACCCGAGAATTGGCGCCGAAGCCTGAACAAGAGGCGACTATTGGGTCGGCGGACCGGGCACGGTGATGAAGGCCCGGACCCGGTCGCCCTTGCCGCCTGCGTTCTGAGCGCGCACCCAAACCCGGTAGGTCGCCCCGGCCTGCAGGTTGCGCCAGGTGGTGGTGGTCTTTGGGGCCTTGACCTTGCGGTTCTTGCCCTTGCCGCTGTCCTGATTCCTCAGGTGCACGATGTAGTTCTCGGGCGCGTCGCCGGATTGGGGGGCCTGCCAGGTCACGTCAATCGCGCCGTTTGCGGTGAGCGACAGCACTAAGCCCTGTACCGGGCCGGGCACTGCCACGGTGTCCAGCGGCTGCTCCGTCGCCTGCTGCTGTTCGGAAGCCGGCTCCGGCGGTTCCGGCTCGGGCTCCTGGACATTCAGGATGGGGGGCGGGGTGCTGTCCGTCACTGTCACGGTCAGCGACGGCGCCGTCACGCCGAGGTACACGGTGCCCCGGCCAACGGTCACTCGGTGGCTGATGGTGACGCTCTCGTCGTCGGCATCGGCGTCGGCTTCACCGGACACGGTGAAGCTCTGGGGGTCGTCCCAATTGTGTGAACCGAAGACTGCCGACGCCGGGCTGACGCTGACTGCACCCTCGTCAGCGCTGCTCGGCGTAATGGTCACGTCGCCGACTGGAGCGGCGTCCAGGACCACGGTGTAGGTGGCGGTGCCGCCTTCGGGCACGTCCAGCGTGCCACGGCTGACCGTCACCCCGGCTGTGTCGTTGTCCCGGATGGTGATCTGGGCTGTGTCCTTGCCGCTGCCCTCGGTCGCCCAGCCGGAAGTGTCAGCGGTCACGATGACGGTGAGGATCTTGTCGTCCTCGACATGGCCGTCGTCGATGGTGACGATGTCGACCTCCGCAGTACGGCTGCCCTGGGGGATGGTGGCCGAGCGGGCGAGCCTGCCCACGTCGGCGTTGGAGGCGTCACGGCCGTCGCGGTGCCAGCCTCGCTTCAAGGCGAACTTCACGCCGTCCTCCGGCGCCGCCTCACTGAGGGTGATGGTCACGGTGGCGGTCTCGCCCTCGACGACGCTGGCCGTGGCAGTGACCGAGTAGGTCCCATCCGCCTTCGCCGGCTGTTGTTCCGACGAGGCGGCGGGCTGGCTTCCGGCTGCGCCTGGCATCTGGCTGCGCTGGTCGGCCACGCTGATCCCGAGACGCTTCAGGGCGGGGTACTGGGCGGACGTGCCGAAGTCCCACGGGTCATCGGCGCTGCCGTCGCCGTCGAGGTCCACGTTCCAGGAGGCGTACAGGCCGGTGTAGCCCGTGGGCCCCTGCAGCTCGGCGGTGGTCTTGCCGTCGCCGTCGCCGCTGCGCCAGCTCACGCCGGTGGTCTGGGTGTCCCAGTAGCTGGCTGTGGTGGGGGTAATCCGGACGTAGTGTTCGAAGTTCTCGACGGGATAGGCCGCCAAGCCGCCTGCCGCCTGGGCGCCCGACAGGTTGCCGACGGCGTAGCTGGCGGTGATGGGCCCTTGGTTGAAGCCCACCAGCCCGCCGACCAGAATGCCGGTGCCGGACACATCGCCGCTGGCGTAGCTGGCGACGATGCTGCCATAGTTCACGCCCACCAGCCCGCCCACCTTCACTGCGGTGCCACCCGACACATCGCCCCCGGCATAGCTGCCCTTGACGCTGCCGAGCAAGAGTCTCCCCACCAGCCCGCCGATGAATTCGTTGCCGCCGGTCCCGTCTGCGGACACCTGGGCCGTGGAGTAGCCGTCCACAATGGATCCAGACGTTTGCTGCCCCACCAGCCCGCCCACGCTGGACCCGCCCGACACCTCGCCGGTGGTGTAGCTGCCGGTGATCGCTCCGCCCTGACTGGTGGTGCCGGCCAGCCCGCCGACGTTCTTCGTGCCGGTGACGTCGACCGACTCGAGTCCCAAGTTGCGGACAACCGATGAGCACACGCAGGCGAACAGCCCGGCGTTGGAGCTGGTGGTGTCGACGAACAGGTTGCTGATCGTGTGGCCGTTCCCCTCGAACACGACGTGTCGGCCGTGCCTGCCGCTGAACCGGTCGACAGGCGTCCAGCCCTTGCCTGCGTTCCAGTAGGTGTCCCCGGCCCCGGCGTTGCCGTCGCCGTCAGTGTCGAAGTCGAGGTCGGCGGTCAGCTCGTAGCCGTTGCAGCCCGCAGCAGGGCAGCCCATGCCGGTCGCCGCGCCACCGAAGGCGGCAGCATGGCCGGCGGCGGTGGCGGCACCGTCGCCGTCGCCGTCCCAGCGGATGGCGTTCAGCTGCGCCAGGCTGCACACCTCGATGAGCCGGTCATTGTCGATGTCGTAATCGCCGCCGGCCGGCACCGCGCACGCGCTGCTCTGCGGTTGCGACCGATGTCCCGACAGCACCTGCTGATACTGCGGCACCGGCTGGGCGCCTCCCGGCTCGATTCGGGCCGCAGCCTGCTGACGTGCGGCAGCGGGTGCCGGCAGCAGCATCGCAGTCATGCCGACCGTCACAGCGGTCAGCAGGAGCAGCGGCTTGCGTGAAAGGGACCGCCGTGCGGTCAGGCCGGGTCCCCGACGATGTTCAGAGGCGCCGAATAAGGGGGGGGGGGGGGTCGCATGCCCTGCGCGCCGCCGCTGCTGTTCCGGTTCGACATTGCCACCCGAGTCGCCCTCGTCTGCTTCGTTCGCCAGCCTGTGCCGCGAGCACGCAGGTTCCCGGCTGAAGTCATCTCGCTACCAGTACCACTACGTGCTGTGGCCGGCAACCTCGATCTTCAAGCGATGCCGGCCGGGCGGCAATATACACACGCGGACGCCCGCCGGCGCGGACGCCGCCGCGGATGTGGGACCGTCGGGAAGTTCGTGTAACCGGGCGTGATCCGAGGGTCCGCAGCCTCGCCGAGTGTCACAGGCCGAGGCCGAGGCCGCGCCCGGGCGCATCGCGTTGGCGGATCGGTCCGGCGAGCGCTTCGTTGCAGGCCCGGACGCGTTCATCCCAGGTGTCGAGCAGCCCTTCGGAAACGCCCCACTGGCGGCATGCGTCGGCGGCCAGCGCCCCGATGGCGAGCGCAGCGTCGCAATGGTCACGCAGATGGTCTTCTGAGGGCAGGTGTTGACCTCTGAACCCGAGTGGCCTATATTGATGAGGCCCTTCAGTGCTGTTCTGGAGGGAAGACGTGAGTCCCGGAGTGCCGGCCCGAGGACTTGCCGCAAGGCGAGTCGACTAGGGCGGGAGCCGGGGCTTTCGCATGTCTGGTCAGCCGTTCGTCACCTCGATGGTCCCCGCGTCGGCGAGTCGATCGAAGTGTTCGCTTTCGCTGCCCAGCAGGAACTCAGAGGCGATGCCGCAAGCGGCGTCGGCGGTCCACAGCAACGGCTCAGACTTCGACCGCCAGTCGTAGCTGAACGGGACACCGCTGGCGGCGAAGGTGTCCAGCAGGGTGTCTTGGTCGCGTTGATCGGTCGCTTCATCGCCGGACTCGATGATCAAGTGCGAGACACCGTCGCTGGCCAACTGGCGAGCATGCACAGCGAGCAGGTCCCGGCGCGCTTCAACCTGGTGGCGCCGCCCTACTGAACGCCACAGCACCGATGCCAACGCGCCCGACTCTTCCAGCACGGCTGCCATCCGTCCGATCGCCTCACGACCCTCGCTGCGGTAGTGAAAATGCGAGGTCCGTCCGCCGACGACGTTCTCTACGCGTTCGCGAACATCCGGCCAGTCGAAGATCACGACGGCAGCGACGATGTAGTAGATGCCGCCGCCGGCTTCCGGCGATGACTCGTCGATGACAGCAACCAAGTCGCCGTGGATCGGTTTGCCATCGCTGAGTCTCGTCATTGGAGTGGCTCGCTGTTCCTCGCTGCTGGGAATGCAGGCTGGGCCAGTTCAGCCTGCGATGTACGGCCACGTGGAGTCGTGCTCGCAGGGCAACCACATACCGGTGCCGACGGCGGGGTGAGGTTATGTGGTGAGGATGCCTCGGGCTTCGGAGTTCGCGTAGGGCACTTCGCGCGCGGCCCCGGCCTTGGTCGTGATGGCTACGTCGGTGTGGGGTGGTCGTGTGGGGTGCGGCGCCAGTGGCTGATCAGGGGGACTGTGCGGCGTAGCACGGCGCGCAGCGTGAGCGTCCACGCCACGACCGCAGCGGCGAGGGCGGCGTAGCCCCATCCGGGGATCTGGGCGAGCTCCAGCCAGGAGCGCAGCCCGGTGGTCATGATCGCTACGAGCAAGGCGACGCTGGCGACGACGAGCGCGGCGGGCCGCCAGTCGGCGTGGAGGGGCTGGCCTGGGGCGGTGAAGAAGCGAATGGGGGGCTGCAGGAACAGGATGGTCAGCAGCCCCGTGAGGATGAGAAACACGACCAGGGTGGTGCGGCCGAGGATGGCGGCGACTTCCGGTGCGCTTGCCTGGTCGGCGCCGAGGGCGAAGCCGACGATGCTGTCGAAGCGGCCGTCGAAGAGCTGCAGGCCGTGCCTGGTGATGTAGTAGGTCGCGACGAACACGGTGCCGCCGTAGAAGAGGTTCACCAAGGCCACGGGCATCACGAAGCGTGTGAGCTCCGCGGCGTCGACGGTGCGGGCTCGCTCCGGCCGTGCCCACAGCGCAAGCCCGACGGTAGGGATGGTGATGGTGATGAGGCCGTAGATGGTCTGGGCGCCTGCGGAGAACGGGAACACCTGGTTGACGATCATCATGGCCACGGCGACCATCCCGAGCGTCGCGGAGCGGGCGACGGTGAGCCGCAGGATGTCGCGCATGCCTGAGACAATGCGACGCCCCTCGGTGATGGCGGGCCTGACGGCGGCGAACGAGTCGTTGAGCAGGACGAGGTCGGCGGTGCCCCTGGCTGCGCTGCTGCCGGACTCCATGGCGATGCCCACATCTGCGGCGGTGAGTGCGAGCGTGTCGTTGACGCCGTCGCCGATCATGGCGACGTAGCTGCCGCCGTCTCGCAGGGCGGTGACGAGGCGCTCTTTCTGGTGCGGGGCGATGCGGCCGAAGACATCGGCTCGGCGGGCTGCCGCGGCGAACTCGCTCTCGTCGAGCTCGTCGAGTTCGGGGCCCGAGACAACGGCGAGATCTTCTGGCAGGCCCACCTGGCGAGCCAGTGCCGCGACCGTGTCGGGGCTGTCGCCGGAGATGATCTTGAGGGCGACGCCATCGTCGAGCAGCCCGCTGACGGTCTCGCGGGCGTCGTCACGCAGCTCGTCAGCGAACCCCACCAGGGCGAGCGGCTCGAGCGGGGGCAGCGCCGGTCGGCCCTCATGGTCGTGCAGCGCGTCGGTGCCGTGGCCGGCGGCGAAAAGCAGCACACGGTGACCGGCCGCGGTCCACTGGTCGATGGTGTCGCGCCCCTCGAAGCCGGCGGGCATGTGCGGCTCGAGCGCTTCGGGGGCGCCCAGCACGTAGGAGGCGCCGCCGAAGGACGCCGCGCTCCAGCGGTTGGCCGACTCGAAGGGAACCTCGTCGGCCAGTGCCTCGATCCGACCGGGAAATGCTGCACGCAGCGCACCGGTGGTCGCGTTGGCGCTGGTGACGCTGTTCGCGAACGTGCCGAGCACCTCGGCCACGGCCTCCCGAGAGCGGCCGTCATCGGCGGCCTGCCCTGCGGCCTGCCCTGAGCCCGTCTGCTCACCGACGGGCTCCATGGCGGCGAGCTGCAGCCGGTTGGCGGTGAGCGTGCCGGTCTTGTCCGAGCACACCACATCGACATGGCTGATCGACTCCAGCGCGTTGAGCTGCTGCACGAGCAGGTCATGGCGGGTGAGCCGGGCGGCGCTCATCGAATAGGTGACGACGAAGATCAAGAACAGGCCGACGGGCACGATGGCGGCGGTCACTGTGGCGGTCTCGACCACGCGCACCGCCGAGGTCTCCGAGACGATGCCCTGGGCGACGAAGAGCAGGCCGAAGAAGGCGGCGGCGGTGATGAGCACCCGCAGCACGTCGTCGACGAGGCGCTGGAGCGGGGTCTTGGCAGCGGTCGACCCCTGCGCCGCCGCGGTGAGCGAAGTCGCCAGCGAGTCGTTGCCGACCCGTGTGGTGAGCGCCGACGCGGTGCCGCTGATGCAGAACGTGCCCGAGTGGAGCTCGTCGCCGATCCGCTTGGCGACCGGCTCGGACTCGCCGGTCAGCAGCGACTCGTTCATCGTGACCGGTCCGCCCTCGATCAGCATGCCGTCCGCGACGATCTGCTCGCCGGGGCCGACGACCACGATGTCGTCGAGCACGACGCCGGCGGGGCTGATGTGCACATCGCGCCCGTCGCGGCGCACGGTGACCGTCGGCGTGGAGAGGATGGCGATGCGATCGAGCCGGCGCTTGGCGCGGATCTCCTGAAAGCTGCCGATGGCCACGATGGCGATGATGAAGCTCAGGTTGATGACGCCGTCGCGTGTGCGTCCCATCGCGACCAGCGCGGTTCCCAGCACCAGCAGGACGATGTTGACGGAATTGAGCGTGTTGGCGACGAGGATGTCTTTGATGCTGCGAGTGGTGTGCGCGGTCGCCGCCGCGTTGGTGCTGCCCGCTGCTGTGCGCTCGCGCACGTCGGCTTCGGTGAGACCGGTGCGGGCATCAGCCATGACGGGGTTGCTGGACACGTGCGCGGGCGGTTTCCTCAGGTTCGGCGGATGACCTGGCGCCACCACCGCCAGCGGGCAGCGGCGTAGGCCATGGCCTCGTCGGTGAGCAGGAGCCGGGTGGAGTTGCCGGTGCGAACGTAGAAATCGGCTGATCGCTGGCCGCCCGACGGGTTGGCGAACACCGCCCGGGCGTGCGGGCGGACGTCGATGCGGGCGACACGGTGAGGGCCGCATCTGGGAAACGAGACCGTGACCGACGCCAGCACCGAGCTTCCCAGCGCGGATTCGAGCATGTCGGTCAGCCAGAGCTGGTAACGGTCGAGATCGGGCTGCTTCATGTGCCCGAGGTCGGCGTCGAGCCCGACCGGCTCGGCGTCGTCGCTGACGCCGATCAGCAGCGTCCCGCCGCTGCTGTTGAGAAAACCGGCGACAGTCTTGGCCACGGCGAATTCGACCTTGGGGTCTCGGCCGCCGGTGTGGATGTTGTGGCGCGCTGTCTGCTTGAATTCCACCCGATCTGACTCGCCCGCCTCGATGATGTCCTCGACCGGCGTGGCCGATTGGCCGCCCAGCCGCGAGGCCACCAGCGCGTAGATCGCGAGCACCCCGATCGAGCCCCCGAGGGCCGACGCCGCCGACAGCAGGGTGAACTCGAACGCCCCGCTGCCCCGGAACACCGACAGCAGCGTGGTGCCCACGCCCGCGCCGACGATCCCGACCAGGATGGTCGCAGCCCACGACAGCGAGATCCGCTTCCACAGCACGAGACGGGCTACCGACCCCAGCACGAGGCCGCCGAACAGCAGCCCGATCCAGCCCAGCCCGCCCGACATCAGCGGTGGCCGCCGACGGCGTCGCCGCGACCGCTGGCGGTGAGGCTCACTGCAGCACTCACGGTGCCAACGCGACTCTGCATCGCATCAGGCCCATGTTACTTTCGCTGCCCTATGTGTCCGGCGTCGCGACTTGGGGATCGTCCTCGGCCGCCGCGGCTCCGACGCATGCTCGGTCGCCGTCACGACTGGCGGCTGAAGATCCCCAGCGTGCGCATCCTGCGGCCCCACCGCGGCTGGATCGGCCCGTTGCTGGTGCTAGTGACGACGTTCGTGTCGATGATCGCGGTATCGGGCGGATCGGGTCCGCAGGGCACCGCATCGGTCTCCGGCCTCACGATCGGCGCGGCGTCGATGACGCTGATGGCGTGGAGCTTCGTCCTGGCGGTTCGCATCCCGTTAATCGAACCCATCTTCGGCGGTCTCGACAGCGCCTATCGCGTGCACCGCTGGGCCGGTGCGCTGTCGATCCCGATGATGCTGTTCCACGCCGGTTCCGCCGAGGTCGCAGACGGGTTTCTCGAACTGTCCCGCTCGGCGTCGGACACCGGCCTTGCGCTGGCCAGCGCCGCGCTGATCATGGGCATTGCGCTGTTCGTGCTCAGCATCTTGAGATGGATGCCTTACCGCTGGTGGCGGCTCACGCACAAGCTGTTCGGTGTCGTCTATGTCTTCGCGGCCTGGCACATCTACACCGTGGAAAAGCCCTATCAGAACTGGTCGGGGTGGGGCACGTACCTGAACGTGATCATGGCTGCGGGGCTTGTCGCGTTCGCCTATCGGGTCATCGTGCGCGACATGTTCCGGCGGGGGCTGCGTTACCGGGTCGTGTCTGCCGCCCGGGTCGGCACCGCCACCGACCTGGTGCTTGAGCCGATGGGCAAGGAACTCGACTACCGGCCTGGGCAGTTCGCGGTCATCAAGGTGCAGAAGCAGGGCCTGTCCGAACCGCATGTGTTCACGGTGGCGGCACCGCCCCGGTCGGGGCATCTGCGTTTTTTCATCCGTCGGCTCGGCGACTGGACGGCGAAGCTCTATGACGCCGATCTCACCGGAGTCGAAGTGCTCGTAGAAGGCCCCTACGGCACCTTCGAGGCTCTCAAGGAAGGCGGCCCCACCGTCTGGGTGGCTGGCGGCGTGGGGATCACCCCGTTCCTGTCCAACTCCACTGTGCTGCCGGCCGATTCGCCCGATCCTCCGGTGCTGTTCTACTGCGTGCGCAGCCGGCAGGACGCCATGGGCATCGAACTGCTCGACCAAGCCCACCGCGACGGCAAGATCGAGCTGTGCATCATCGCGTCTGCCGACGGGCAGCGGTTCACCCGCTCGACGCTCGCCGAGCACTTCGGACCCGGGGGTCTCAAGGGCGGCCATGTTGCGCTCTGCGGCCCCAAGAGCCTGATCGTCTCAGCCGAGAAGGCCAGCCGGAAGCTGGGCGCCGCATCAGTCGAGACCGAAGACTTCGACTTCCGCCAAGGGCTCGGCCCCGACCTCCCCGGCCTGCCGCGCGACAGCACCAGCCGGTGAGGCTGGGCTGGTGAGATTCAGCCGCTGACGCATCGGCCTTCGACGACGGCTTCATCGGCCCGCCGTCCATGTTCGACGTCGACGAGTTCCGCGGTGTGCGTGGCAGCACCGCCGACCGCGGCGAGCACACCGACGAGGTGCTGGCGACCCTCGCATAGCGATCCGCCCCACCGGCGATGTGTGTGCTGTTTGAATAATTATCGATAGATGTCTTTGTATTTCGTGGGCCAGGCGGCTATGGTGCCGTGGTATGTTGACGATGTGGAAGATCTCGGCGCAATGGTGATCGCACAGATCGTCACCGTCGCCGTGGCTGTTCTGGCCATCGTGTGGAACCAGCAGCGCACCGTGGCCGCGCTGCGCAGCGAGATGCGCACCGAGATCGCCACGCTGCGTACTGAGATGCGCGAGGAGATCGGGGCGCTGCGCGGCGAGATGCGCGAGGAGATCGGCGTGCTGCGTGAGGAGATCGGGGCGCTGCGCACCGAGGTGGCGGCGAACGGCGAGCGTCTGTCGCGTATCGAGGGCTATCTGGGGATCGGCATGTCCGCCGAGGCCGCAGCGGGCGCCGCAGGGGCGTTCATCACCGCCGGCGCCCGAGCGGCCCAGCCCCAGCCCGCCGACTGACGACGCCCCTCTCGGCACGCGCGTCCCGGCCCGTCACCCGGTCGCGCTCTTGGCGCGGGCTGCGTCCTCCTTGGGTCGCCTGCTGGGCTCTTGGGACTGCTCGTGTGGGGTGCGGAGTCTCGCAGCGCTGGGGTCCGGGTTCTCGTCTCGTTGTGCGGCCGGCGGCGGGTCGAGCGTCTCGCTGGTGTGCGGCGCTGCGGGCGTGGGGGGCTGGATGCTTGTGGTTGTCGTGGTGTCCTGCTGTGTGCTGCGGCGCGGCCGGTCGGCTAATGTGCGAGGCGACTCTCGCTCAGGAGGTGCACATGCCCGCCAGGACCGTACACAACGCTTCGGGGTTCGCAGCGGCGCCTTTGGCGCGCGGGCGCGCCCATTCTGCGGGGGGGGGGGGGGTAGAGCACTAGCTCGCCGTGGCGTCCGCCTACCCCTGGTCGCGCTGGTTGCCGCAATCTTGGCCGCGGTCTTGGCCGCATCGAGCCCGGTCGCGGCCCAGACCGGGCCCTCGGATGGCTCGGAGGTAGTCTGGTCTGCCACCCTGAGCGTCTTGCAAATCGACGCCCATTACACCGGCTGTAGTGACACCGTCATCGCTACCAGATGCTCTTTGCTACTTACGGACACCACGATCAGAATCGGGAGCACGACCCATAGGGTGACGGACATCACCACGGACAACCAAGCTTTGGCCATTTACGCTGAACCCAGCTTCCCAAGTCGGTTACACGGAACTTGGGAATTGACAGTGGCCGGAGACGAACAGCAAGGGACGCGAACGTACAAGGTAGAAATCGACGACCTCTATGGGCTCGACAATATTGCGGTTTTCAATAACTACCCATTGTTGCGAGCGGGCCAAACGGTAACCTTCACGCTGCGCAGGCCCTACGAGGAAGTAGTGGCCGAGCAAGCGCAGAATGGGGCCACCCGGTCGGCCAGCGCGTGCCCCGGAGCCGTAGACGCTGGCGCCCACTGGCATTGCCACGGCGACGCCGTCTACCACCAGCACGGGCCGGAGTGGAGCTACCGTCACCCGGCCCCGGGCCAAGCGGTGCGCACGACCCCGGACCCGAACCCGGTCGCCCCTGCTCCGGCGACTGAACCGTCAAGCGCGGCCGATAAGGCGAAAGGCTTCGGCGATTGGCATACGCACCCTGACGGCAGGTTCCACCGTCACGGGTAGGCGATTGGGCGCATCCCGTTCGGCACCATCCCGTACAACCCCCCCCCCAAAGAAATCCTGCGCCGGTACGTCGCCATCGACCGGCTCGATGCCATAGACCCCGCCTTCGCGGCCTTGGACGCCATTCTCGACGACGTCCTGGCCTTCGGCGTGGCCGAGGTGCGTGCTGCCCGTGCGCTGGTGGAGAACACCGCCGGCCTCTCGGCGCGTGACGCCCTTCACGCAGCGGTGATGGCGAATGCGGGCGTGACACGCATCTTCAGCTTCGACAGCGGCTTCGACACTGTCAGAGGGTTGGAGCGGCTGCGCTAGCCCCGCACAACACTGCGGTTCAGCGTCAAACTGCCGAAGTCCCAAGTATTGAAGGGCGCGTCGTCATAGCTGAGACTCATTCGAATGTATGATTTGTATTGCATCAGTCATGTCGGGGCAAAAGGATAAAATATCATGCATCCTGCCGCCTACCTCACCGGCATCACGAACCGGGCGCGGTTGGGGCGAGCCGTCAGGCGCCTTCGGAAAGAACGCGAGATGACGCAGGAGCAGCTCGCGCAGGCATCGGGAGTGTCGCGCTTGTGTGTGCGCGACCTTGAGACGGGCAACCGATCGGTAGGCAGCACCAACGTCATCCGGATTCTCCGCTCGCTCGATCACGAACTGGTCATCCGGCCTCGGCGTGCCGCAGAGCCATCAGATCGCTCATGTGCGCACCTGGAGGATGCGGAGTGAGTGCCGAAGCGGTGGTGGTGCTGCACGGCCGAGTTGCGGGGCAGGTGTCCAAGACGAGGCGGCAAGGCGCCGTGCTGCGGTACGACGAATCGCACCTGGCGAGGTACGACCCGACGCCGCTCTCCCTCGCCTTCCCTCTGGACCGACGCGAGCACCATGTGACGGACTGGCTTGACGGACTCCTGCCTCCCTCGCTTGATCTTCGCCAGTTCATCGGTCGGCAGTACGGCGCAGCCGGCCAGCATCCGGTGGACCTCCTGTGCACGCCCATCGGGATGGACTGCGCGGGGGCCGTCCAGTTCTACGCGCTCGGAGACGGCGACATCGGCAGGAACAGCGGCGCCGATCTTCTGTCAGAGCAAGACATCGAGCATGGGCTGCTCTCCTTGCGACGCGGCGCTGACGCATGGGCCGCCGCAATGGGCCGGCCGCTGTCGTTCAGCCTGTCGGGAGCGCAAACGAAGATCGCCCTGCGGCGGATGCCAGACGGGCGATGGGAACTCCCCTTCGGCGACGAGCCGTCAACGCACATCTTGAAGATCTCCAGCCCCGGCTGGACCGGCAACGACATCATCGAGCACATCTGCATGAGCGCCCTCAGCGCAGTCGGCATCGATGCCGCTGACACGGAGATCGTGGAATTCGGCTCGGCGAGAGCGATCTGTGTGACCAGGTTCGACAGAGAGCCCGGTGACGACGGCCGCCTGCGCCGAGTCCATCAAGAAGACCTGTGCCAAGCGGCAGGGGTGCCTTCCCACATGAGGCAGCAATGGGCCGGCGGCCCGTCGCCCGCCCGGATCGCCCGCATTCTCTGGGATGAGACCTACGACGGCGACAGATGCGTGCGGGCATTCCGGGATGCGCTGATCGCCAACTGGGTGCTGCTCGCCGGCGACGCTCACTCCAAGAACTACAGCCTCCGGCTGGAGGGCAGCGATGTGTCGCTGTGTCCGCTGTACGACGTTTGCAGCGAAGCGCCGTGGAAGAGCGAGGAAGAGCGCAGGTACATCCAGATGGCGATGAAGTGCGGCGACTCGTTCGACGCACGCGACATGGGCCGACAGGAGTGGGAAGCATGCGCCGAGTCGCTGCGGCTTCCCAAGCGCGAGACGATTGAACGAGCTGAAGAACTGTCCGAAGCGATCCCCAAAGCGGTCATCGACGCTGCTGCGTCCTTGCCGGCCCACCTCCGAGAAGTCGACGTCGTCGATGCCTTGCATGGCGTGATGACCGGCAGGACTGCGACATGCCAAGAGGTACTCGCCGGTGGCGCCGCACCCAGTCGGAGTCGTTAACAGCGGCCCGGCCGGTCGGCTAATGTGCGAGGCGACTCTCGCTCAGGAGGTGCACATGCCCGCCAGGACCGTACACAACGCTTCGGGGTTCGCAGCGGCGCCTGTGGCGCGCGGGCGCGCCGATTCTGCGGGGGGGGGGGGGGTAGAGCACTAGCTCGCCGTGGCGTCCGCCTGCGCCTGGTCGCGCTGCTGCTGGCCGCGCTGGCTGCGGCGGTGTTGGCTGCATCGAGCCCGGCCGTCGCCCAGACCGTCCCCGATGGCGGGGAGGAAGCTTGGTCCGCCACGCTGACGGTCCAGACACGTGCAGACGGGGTTACGCGTGGCTGTGACAACAGCGGCGCCAATCGATGCGCTGCGCATTTGACTGACCCCACCTTCCAGATCGGGACCACGACCTACACGGTGGTAGCGGTGACGGGCGGTACCAGCGCGTTGGTGATAACGACCAGGCCCGCCCTGCCGTGGGGTCGGGTCGCGGGCTGGCAACTGGCGATAAACAGAGGCCCATCTCGCGGGCTGAGCACGTACACGGCGCGCGCCGAGTCTGTGAGCATCATCGTGTCGGTGTCGGGTTACCCGTTCACGGCGGGCGAATCGGTGAAGCTCACGCTGTACAGGCCCTATGAGGACGTAGCGGCCGAGGACGCGCGGAAAGGGGCCAGCCGCTCGGGCGCGTGCGGCTCGCCAAACCTGGAAGGCCTATCGGCTGCCAAGCAAGCCGTTCAGGCAGAAAGCGCCGAGCAGGGCTTGTGGCATTGCCACGGCGACGGCGTCTATCACCGGCACCCGGATTGGCGCTACCGTCACCCGGCCCCCGGCCAAACGGTGCGCCCGACCCCGGACCCCAACCCCGTCCCGCCTCCTCCTGCGACTGCCCCGTCAGGCGCATATACGCAACAGAAAACGGGTGCTCCGGCTATCAAGACCGAAGGCTTCGGCAACTGGCACTCGCACCCTGACGGCAGGTTCCACCGCCACGGCTGAGCGATTGGGCGCAGCCCTTCCGGCGCCATCCCGTACAACCCCCTTTCGAAGCGTGCTTGGGAACCCGCTGGAACCACAATCCAATATTGCGCACCATTGACGTTAGTAATGAATGACGTTATGGTTGCCTCCGGTGAAGCGCTTCAGGAACAGCGACGCCGAGCGCCTCTTCGCCGGGCAGACGGTTCGACGATTGCCCATTGACATCCAACGGCGAGCCCGGATGAGGTTGCAGCGAGTGGTGGCGGCTGCGGCTCTCTCTGATCTTCGGGTACCGCCGTCCCACCGACTCGAAGCCCTCCGGGGCGATCGCAAGGGCCAATACAGCATCCGCATCAACGACCAGTGGCGCGTGTGCTTCGTCTGGACGGACCAAGGTGCCATGAACATCGAAGTCATCGACTACCACTGAGGAGAACACGTATGACTGCCACCGAGCCAATCCACCCCGGAGAACATCTGACGGAGATCATGGAGGAGTCGGGCATTACCCAGTACCGCCTGGCCAAGGCGGTGGGAGTTCCCCAGGTTCGCATCCATGACATCGTCCACTGCCGGAGGTCGATCACGGCGGATACGGCGCTGCGAATCGGCCGAGCCCTCGGCATGACTCCTGAGTTCTGGCTGAACCTTCAGCGCATATACGACTTGGATGTTGCTCGCGCCAAAACCGACGTGAGCGCCATCGAGCCCCTCATTGAAGTCGCCTGACACGACTGATGCATCGTGACCGAGGGCGTGTTCCACCAGGCGGTGACTGGCTGGCAGAAGCCGGCAGCGCGTCCGGCGATGTCGTGCGCGGCACTGTAGGCGACGATGGTTTGATGAGCGTCGGCTCGATGCCGCCGGACCCAAAGGCCGATGCGTCAGCGGCCGAACCTCACCGGCCCAGCCTCACCGGCCGGCGGGTCGAGCGTCCTCGCCTGCTTTGTGCTGCGGCGCGGCCGGTCGGCTAATGTGCGGCGCGACTCTCGCTCAGGAGGTGCACATGCCCGCCAGGACCGTACACAGCGCTTCGGGGTTCGCAGCGGCGTCTTTGGCGCGCGGGCGCGCCGATTCTGCGGGGGGGGGGGGGTAGAGCACTAGCTCGCCGTGGTGCCCGCCTGCGCCTGGTCGCGCTGCTGCTGGCCGCGCCGGTTGCCGCTGTCTTGGCCGCATCGAGCCCGGCCGTCGCCCAGACCCCGTACGGCGCGGAGGAAGTTTGGTCCGCCACGCTGACACCCCAGCGAGTAACAGGCGGGTCGTTCGGCTGCACTCAAAGCGGCACCACCAGATGCGCTGAGCACTTGACGACCCTCACCTTCAGAATCGGAAGCAGGACCTACAGGGTGCAATCAGCGGCCGCCGGTAACAGCGCGTTCCAAATTTGGACTATCCCCCCGCTGCCGCAGGATGCGGTCAAGGGCTGGCAGTTGGTAGTAAACAGAGGTCCAAACGGCGGGACGAGCAAGTACACGCTCCGAGAGGGGCAAGGCATTTGGGCGCAGGAGGGTAACGCCTGGTCGTCGGACCATACGGCAGAGATCACCCTGTACAGGCCCTACGAGGACATAGCGGCCGAGGACGCGCGGAAACCGGCCGGCCGCTCGGGCGCGTGCGGCTCGCCAAACCTGGAAGGCCTATCGGTTGCCAAGCAAGCCGTTCAGGCAGAAAGCGCCGAGAAGGGCTTGTGGCATTGCCACGGGGACGGCGTCTATCACCGGCATCCGGATTGGCGCTACCGTCACCCGGCGCCGGGCCAAGCGGTGCGCCCGACCGGGGACCCGGTCGCCCGGCCTCCGGCGACTGCCCCGTCAAGCGCGGCCGATAAGGCGAAGGGCTTCGGCGATTGGCACTCGCACCCTGACGGCAGGTTCCACCGCCACGCGGGCGGGCATTAGCCATGAGCGACCCGCCGCAGCCCTGTCCCTTGCGAGTGCGACTCGGGCGGGTTCTGCGGAGGCTGCGGCCACGCGGGATGCGGGGGCCGGAGATGGCCGGCGAGTAGATCGGGGCCACTCCGTCGTGATGCGGCGTCCGATGAGTGAGCGGCCCCGCGACACCGTCGCTGTGGCAGATCACCTCTGACGGCTTCGAACCCGCCGAATCCTGGGACTGCGTCTGAGTTCGTCACGCACTGCCGGTTTGCTGCTTCGGCGACAACTGCCTCGTGCGTCTGTGCCGCCTACAGTGCCGCGCGTTGCTGTACAGGTTCGATCAAGGGGGAGTGGCAGTGGCCGACGACAAGGACGCGTGGCTGGCAGCCACCGTTGAACAGCCGATCGACGCCGACGAGGAGATCGTCGATCCGCATCATCACCTGTGGGACTTTCCGGCAGGCACGTACCTAGTGCCCGAACTGCACGAAGACACGGGCGCTGGCCACAACGTCACCCAGACCGTGTTCGTGGAGTGCGCTGCGGGCTACTACACGAGCGGGCCTGAGCACATGCGCCCGGTGGGCGAGACGGAGTTCGTGCGCGAGCAGGCGGCGATCTCTGCTGAAGCCGACGGCGCGACCATCTCGGCCATCGTCAGCTTCGCCGACCTGACGCTGGGCAATGCCGTCGAGGAGGTGCTGGCGGCGCACGACGAGGCCGGCGAGGGGCTCTTCCGCGGCATCCGCCACGCCAATGCCTGGGACGGCAGCGACCAGATCCGCGAGAGCCACACCAAGCCGCCGCCCGAGCTGCTCGCCGACCCGGACTTCCGGGCCGGCTACGCGACGCTGGGCCGGATGGGCTTCAGCTTCGACGGCTGGATGTTCCACACCCAGGTCAGCGAACTGGTCGACCTCGCGCACGCCGTGCCCGACACGCCCGTCGTGCTCGACCACCTCGGCGGCCCGCTCGGCATCGGCCCCTATGCGGATCGCCGGGATGAGGTGCGCGCCGCCCTCCGCCCGGCGCTCGAAGCGCTCGCCCGCCACCCGCAGGTCACCGTCAAGGTCGGCGGGATCGGCATGAGCATCTATGGCGTGGGCTTCAAGCGGCTGCCGCAGGCGCCGTCGTCGGAGCACGTCGCGGCCACCTGGAGCGACGACATCCGCCACTGCATCGAGACCTTCGGCCCTGACCGGGCCATGTTCGAGAGCAACTTCCCGGTCGACAAGCAGGGCTGCTCGTACACCGTGCTGTTCAACGCCTTCCAGCGCATCTGCGATCAAGCGGGCTACACCGCCGCCGAGCGTGCCGACCTGTTCGCCGGCACAGCGCGCCGCTTCTACCGAGTCGACCCGCCCGCATAGCGCTGACCGACGAGCCCGTCTGTGCGCCGCCGGCCAAACCGCCCGCTCAGCTGCACACCGGCTGATTGGCGTTGATGCCCCATAAATAGGGGTGCAACGCCCCCATATATAGGCCATCATGCCCCCAAGTTGTGGGGCATCTGCTTAGGCTGGTGCCATGGGGAGCGACCATGCACCGCCGTTGGCAGGGCGGCCGGCCGGCGGGCCGGACCCGGGCGCATACCTGCCGAGGGTGGTGGACAGCGAGATGAGCGACGCCCTGCGCGCTTCGCCGGCGGTGCTGATCGAGGGGCCGAGGGCGTGCGGCAAAACGTGGACAGGCCGCCGGTTCGCGGCCGGCGAAGTGCTGATCGACGCTTCGGTCCGGGCGCGGCTGGCAGCCAGCCTCGATGCAGCAGTGCTGCTGGACGGGCCGCCGCCGCTGCTGCTCGACGAGTGGCAGCTCGCGCCCGACATATGGAACCCGATGCGACGCGCCTGCGACGACCGGGGGCGTCCCGGCCAGTTCATCCTCACCGGCTCTGCGGACCCGCCAGATGACGTCACACGGCACTCAGGAGCGGGGCGGGTGCTGAGAGTCCGCATGCGTCCCATGAGCCTGTTCGAGTCGGGCGAGTCTGACGGCGGCGTGTCTCTGGAAGCGCTGTTCGGGCCGGGGCGGTGCGCGGCCCCGGACTCGGGCCGTCACCTGGGAGACATCATGGCGCTCGTCTGCCGGGGCGGATGGCCCGCTCTGGTGAACAGCGACGCCGACCCAGCCTCGGCGTTGCGCGTGCTGAGGGGATACCTCGACGAGATCAGCCGCACCGACGTGTCCCGGGTGGACGGCGTGGCCCGCAATCCCGCTGGGGTTCGCAGGCTGCTGGAGTCGGTGGCTCGCAACGTCGCGACCGAGGCAAGCTTCGCCACATTGGCGTCGGACACCGCAGGCGACGATCCCACGGTCGACCGCAAGACGGTCTCGTCGTACATGGCTGCCCTGGCACGCTTGTACGTGGCAGAGGACCTTCCCGCCTGGAGGCCCCACATCACCTCGCGCTCAGCATTGCGCAAGGCGCCCAAGCGCCACTTTGCCGACCCTTCCCTCGCTGCGGCTGCGCTCGGACTCATGCCCGAAGCAGTGATGTCGGATCTCAAGTGCGCGGGGCTGCTGTTCGAGTCGCTGGTCGTGCGCGATCTGCGGGTGTACGGCCAGGCCGCCGGCTGCGAGGTGTCGCACTACCGAGACAGCGACGGGCTCGAGGTGGACGCCATCGTCCGGCGCGCCGACGGCCGCTGGATCGCGGTGGAGATCAAACTCGGCGGCGAGGCCGCCGTCGAGGGGGCCGTTCGAACACTGAAGCGGCTGCGAGACCGCGTCGACGCGGAGCGCACCGGTGAGCCCGCCCGGCTCGTGGTGGTGACCGCGGGGGGCTATTCCTACGAGCATCCCGAGGGAGTGTCGGTGGTCTCGATCACCGCTCTCGGCCCATGACAGGCGCCGCGGACGCGGTCACGGCCTCGGTGAGAATCGTCGGCATTGCCGACTTGACGCTGGGCAATGCCGCGCAAGAGGCACCGGCGCACACCGGGGAGCTGGGCTGTGTCTCGCCGGAGCGGGGCTAACGCAGGCGTTCCAGCCCTGCGACAGCGTCGAAGCCGCTGTCGAAGCTGAAGATTCGCTTCACGCCCGCGTTCGCCATCACCGCTGCATGAAGGGCGTCACGCGCTGAGAGGCCGGCGGTGTTCTCCACCAGTGCACGGGCAGCACGCACCTCGGCCACGCCGAAGGCCAGGACGTCGTCGATGATGCCGTCGAGGGCCGCGAAGGCGGGGTCTATGGCATCGAGCCGGTCGATGGCGACGTACCGGTGGAGGATTTCTTGGTACACCTCGACGTCGGTGACCAGTGCTTCGCCGGATTGCACCAGGCGTGTGAGCATGGCGACTGTCCGGTCCTTGTTCGGGTGCGCCGCGCCGACGAGATACATCGGGATGTTGGAGTCCACAAAGATCATGGGGTGCCACGACCGGCATCGATGTCGCGCAGCATGTCGTCGATGTCTGCCGTCGGGAACTCGTGGTTCGACGCTGCGGCCACGGCTCGCAGCTTCATGCCGATCGCATCAGCCGATGGGTGCTGATCGCTTCGAGCCTCGCGCATCGCCTGACGAACCCACTCTGCGACCGTCAGTCGAGACGCTCGTGCGGCCCCTTGGATCTCTGCGTATTCGTCCTCGGGCACCAGAACTTGCAGTCGCTTCGACACAACGATGAGTATATCCGACTACCAACGGACGAGATTTGACTCATGCCGATGCTGACGCGAATCGACACTGAGGTTCCTTGGGCGGTGCGCCGTGGGGTCATGAGGACTTGTCGATGTTGAACGTGAATCCCGACGGTCGGGCTACGCCGCCGCCTCTACGGCGTCGACCCGCCCGTGAGTGCTGACCGATGAGCCTGGCGTTCAATCGCCGCGCCGCTAATCTCGGGGAGTGAGAGACTGACAGTAAGGCGCATTCTGATGTCGGAAGTGTCGTCGTGGCAGCTGCGGACCCAGCGGCCGCTGTACACGATCGCCGAGGCGGCCCAGATTGTCGATGTCCCCGCCTCGACCATGGGTACATGGGTGAAGGGCTATCGCCGCCGACC
Source organism: Candidatus Poriferisodalis sp. (assembly GCF_965204195.1). Classification (GTDB taxonomy): domain Bacteria; phylum Actinomycetota; class Acidimicrobiia; order Acidimicrobiales; family Poriferisodalaceae; genus Poriferisodalis. The sequence goes on along the minus strand of NZ_OZ241975.1, from coordinate 2,534,424 downwards.
TCGCGACGGTCGCCCGGTCATCGGCGAACCGATCATCACATCGTTGAAGGCAGGTTCGCGTGGAACGCCCTCGATCCCGTTCATCGGGACTGCTGAAGCGCTCGTCGTCGCTGCCGTTCGCCGTCGGGGTGTGCCACTGCAACGGGTGCGACCTGCGCTGGAGACACTCATCCAGGAGCTCGGGGTCGAATACGCCTTGGCGTCGCGGAGGCTCTACACCGACGGTGCTGAGATTCTCTTCGACTACGGCGATCGATTCTGCGACACCGAGGTGGGTCATGCGGCTATGGAGCTCGTGGTCGTCAGGAATGGCCAAGGGGTGTTCGCAGAGGTCATCTCCGACTACCTCGAGCGCATCGACTATGCGACCGATGGGTTTGCCGAGCGGATTCGCATTCCGCCTTTCGAAAGCGGCGTGATCGTTGCTGACCCGAAGCGGGCTGCCGGTGCGCCGATCTTCGCCCGCGGCGGTGCCCGCGTCATCGACGCCATGAGCCTGCTTGATGCGGGCGAATCGGCGCGAACGGTGAGCGAGGAATACGGGATGCCTGAAGAGCATCTCTGGGATTTCCTGCGTGTCACATCCAGCTGGGCTGCCTGACATCTTCTTGGACCGAAGCCTGGGGCGCAAGGGTGTCCCGGATCGGCTTCGCTCTGCCGGACTGCGCGTGGTCACGCTGGCCGAGCATTACGGCGTGCCCGCTGACGAAGACGTGGCAGATGAGACTTGGCTCGAACTCGTGGCACAACGCGACTGGATCGCCTTCATGAAGGACAGGCGGGTTCGCACACGCGAGGGATGGGCCGTCAATCTGCACGGTGTTCGCTGCTTCTGCCTGCATCCGTCCCAGGGCTTGAAGGTGCAGGCGATGGCAGATCGCTTTCTCGACAACTTGGCCGCTATTCGTGCAGCATGCATTCGACCGGGGCCGTTCTTCTACCACGTGCAGGCCAACGGAATTCGCCTGCAGCGGCTCCCGATGTAGCTGCTCAGGAGCCGCGCAGCGGGCTAGGTCAGGCCGATCCCTTCGTGGGGCAGGGTGGCCCACTGGGTCTCGTCGTGCCCGTACAGCAGGTGGCAGCCACCCTCGTCGCGCAGTGACTTGAGGTGACGCATCGACTCGAGCTGCATGTCGTGGTCGTAGCCGAAGGGCGGCAACAGCATCCGGTCGAGCACGTCCTGCCAGTAGATGCAGTCGCCGGTGAGCACCACCGGACCGCTGTCGAGCTCCACCCGCAGTGACTGGTGGCCTGCGGTGTGGCCCGGCGTGGGAATGCACGTGACCGAGCCGTCACCGAACACGTCGTGCTCGCCTTCGATGAGCAAGAGATCATGCCCGAGGTCGAAATCCTCGGGCTTGTACACCTCGTACTCGATGAGCTTGGGGTGATGCCCCGACTCCCACTCGGCCCGCTGGCAGATCAGCCGCGCATTGGGCAGCAGCTCGGTGCCGCCGCAGTGATCGAAGTGCAGGTGGCTGAAGATGACGAACGTCAGCTCGGCCGGATCCACGTCGACGCTCTCGAGCCGGGCCGATACCTCGTCTTCCGCGGAGTAGTCCGCTGTGAATTGCTTGGCCAGCCGCGGGTAGCGCGCGCCCACGCCTTCCTGCACCTGGGGGTGCATGCCCGTGTCGAACACCAGCGTCTGGCCGCTGGGGTGGCGCACCAGCCAGCTCGGGATGGGCAGCCGCACGTTGCCGGGCGCATCCTTGATCACCGACGCGGTGGGAGTGGACAGCCAGCCGCACTCAAGCGGGACGAGTGAGAGGCTCATCAGGCTCAGTACCTCCTGCGCGCCCTGTCCGGCGCCGTATCTCCTGCGCGCCTTATCAGGCGCCGAAGCCCTTGCCCATGGGGCGGTGATCGGGGAAGTCGGGATCACGGCGCTCCATCTGGGCCTGGAAGGCCTCGCCCATGTCGTCGGTGTCGAACATCGCCGCGTTCCACGTGGCGATGTACTCCAGCCCGTCGGCCACCGAGTGATCGCGGCTGAAGTTCATCGACTGCTTGGTGCCCCAGATCGCCATCGGGCTCTTCGCGGCAATCTGTGCCGCAATGTCGCCGACCGCTTCCATCATCGAGTCGTGGTCGTCGTAGACGGCGTTCACAAAGCCGCGGTCGAGCGCCTCTTCAGCATCCATACGACGGCCGGTAAAGGCCAGTTCGCGCACCACGCCCTCAGGCACCAGCTTGGGCATGCGCTGCAGCGTTCCCACATCGGCGGTCATGCCGATGTTGATCTCCTGGATCGTGAAGAACGCGTCCTGTGTGGCGTAGCGCAGGTCGCAGGCCGACACCATGTCGACGCCGCCGCCGACGCATGCGCCCTGGATGGCCGCGATGACCGGCAGCCGGCTCTGCTCGAGGGCATTGAAGGTCTGCTGCGCGCGCAGTGCTGTGTTGCGGATCTGCGCACGTGTCCGGCTGCTCTGCCCGCCGCCCACGCCGCTGGTCGGCTCACCGAAGTCGCCGAACACGGAGAGGTCCATGCCCGAGCTGAAGTGCCTGCCGATCGCCGACAGCACGACGACCCTGGCGTCGGACCCAGAGGTGATCCCTTCGGTGATCTCGGGCAGTTCCTTCCAGAACTCCAGGATCATCGAGTTGGCCTTCTCGGGCCGCTTCAAGACCAAGTGGGCGACGTGATCGCGCACTTCCACGTCGAAGCAGGTGTACTCGGACTCGCTCATCGTTCATTCCCCTCGTCGCAGGACTGTCCGCTCGTAAGACAGTCCGCCATAGTCAAGCGCAACGGCGGTCTCGCCGGGCGAGCTGGCATCGGGCCGGCTGCGGGCTGCCTGCGTGACAGCAGCGAGCCCGGCGCTACTGTCGCCCGCGATGCCCGCCGAGCCTGCCAGTGAGCCCGCCGCCGAGCCGCCTGCTGCGACTGCCGCCGACGTAGCTGCCGAAGCGCCGCTTGCCGGCATCCGCGTCGTCGAGATGACGATGTACGTGCAAGGGCCCACGAGCGGGCTCACCCTGGCCTCCCTCGGTGCCGATGTCATCAAGATCGAACAGGTCGGCCAGGCCGATTACATGCGCAACTTCACGAGCCTGTTCGGGGTGACCTTCGACGAGCGAGGCCAGGAGTGGCTCTACGGCTCGGTGAACCGCAACAAGCGATCCTTGGTGCTCGATGTCGCATCGGAGGCGGGACGCCCCGTCTTCGAGCGCCTGATCGGCCAAGCCGATGCGTTCATCTCGAACATGCGAGCCGACGGCCTCGAGCGCTTCGGGGCCGACCCCGACACGCTGCTCGGGATCAACCCCCGGCTGGTGTACTGCCGGGGCGGGGGATTCGGGATGCGGGGCGAACTGGCCGACGACATGTGCCAGGACACGGTGGGCATGGCTCACGCCGGGTTCATGGACGCAATCTCGGATTCGGATGTGCCGACGTACCCGCCGGGTGCGCTGAGCGACATCCTGACCGGCACCAACATGGCCTCGGGCGTGATGGCCGGCCTGATCAAGCGAGCGGGCACGGGCCGAGGCTGCGTGGTGGGCACGTCGCAGACGCAGGCGCTGCTGTGGCTCACCAGCCAAGCCGTGGGTGTTGCCGCGAATGTCGGCCAGCGCATGGATCGCTTCGACGTCTCGGGAGCGTGGAACCCCCTGTTCACGGTGTACGAGACCGCCGACGGCTGGATCGCGATCGCCGCCCTGCAGGATCCGCAGTGGCAGGGGCTGGCCCGCGCTGTCGGCATCGAATCGTGGCTCGACGATCCCCGATTCGCCACCTTCGAGGACCTAGTGGCCAACCGTGACGAATTCACCCCGCTGTTCGCCGAACACATGCGAACCGACACGACGGACCGGTGGTGGCGGGCCATCCGGGGCTCCGGTGCATGGGTGTCGCCGGTGAACCGCGTCGAAGACGTCGCCCGCAACGAAGACATCCTGGCCAACGAGTACCTCGTGACCTTCGACGACGGCTTCATCGGCCCGCCGTCCATGTTCGACGTCGACGAGTTCCGCGGCATGCGAGGCAGCACCGCTGACTACGGCGAGCACACCGACGAGATCTTGGCCGAGCTCGGCTACGACGACGAGCAGATCCTCGAGCTCAAGATCGCCAACGCCGTCTGGTAGCGCCCGCCCACCGACGGCAGGCGCCGCGACCGAGTTGCCGCTGCGCGCTCGGCAGGAACAGGTTGCACTTGCCGGCTCAGGGTGCCGCCCGCACAGGCGTTGCGGTGCGTTCTATGGAAAGAGGGCGGGTTCGCGTGACAGGCCGGGTTTGGGGGACGGTGCGATGCCGAGGCGCACCGCGTCTTCCGAAGACCCGCTATGCGCAGCCGCTCTGGGTCGCTGTGTTTGGGGTGTGCCGTGCGGTGGTGGGTGTGCCCTAGAGTGCTGTGGCCGATGGGCTGGCTGCGTGCGTTCGCGGTCGGCTCACGAGAGCTCACCAAGAAATTCGAGAAATTCGGAGATTGCAATGAAGCTTCTGGGAAGGCCTATTGCCGGGGGGGGGGGGGCAGGCTAGCCCTTCCCGTTGTGTCGGCGGGATTCGCCGGCGCATAGCTGCGGTGGCTGCGGTCGCAGCGCTGTCGCTGGTGCCGACAGCGTCAGCCGGTGCTGCCGAGCCGGTCGAGTCGCCGCCCGAGCCGCCTACCGGGCTGCTGGTGGACGCTGCAGGCGACGGCATCACCGTGAGTTGGCAGGCAGCCACGACCGGCACCACGCCGACCGGCTACAAGGTGCGCGTCAACCCTGACTGCGGCGCGCGCAAGACCAAGACCGTTGCCGCGGACACGCTCACGGTGACGTTCGGCAGGGTCAAGCACTGCGACACCTACAAGGTGTGGGTCAAGGCCCAGCACAGCGCAGGCAGCAGCGACAAGCTCGCGACGACATGGCAGCGGCCCCAAGCCCAAGGACTGGACGTCGAGCCGGTCACGGAAGCCGGCCCAGCCGACCAGCCGGTGCTGATGCGCTGCTCCTCGCCGTCAGAATCCGGCTGCGTGCCCATCGCCGACGCGAGCAACGATCCAGACCTTGCTGAGGTGCTGCGCTGCTTCCAGAACCCGAGCGACTGCGAGTACGCCGAGGAAAGCGGCAACCACGGCGACGGCTGCTATGCGATTGTGCTCAATCGACACACCCACTTTCGTGCCTCAAGCAGCAACACCGGAGGCTGGTACCGCACCCCGTGTTTCGGGTCTGAGGAATACAGGCGACTGTACGATGCCTCGGTACGCGCTGGCTCACGGACTCAAGCGATCAAGTGGTACCCCAACTACCCACCCGACCCCATCTGCGTGGACGCCGGTGAAGGCGGTCGCGTTTATCATCCACAGACAGGCAAGCAAGTCTCGCTCTGGCGGTTCTACAACTGCCGTCCCCAATAGAACGCTGACGGCTTCGCCGGGCTGTTCCTCGATCCACGGGGAGCGGCCCGGCGTTGTCGCGTTCGCGCGAGACTCGCGCCATGAGACGGTTGATGCATCTCGCCGTCGCGCGGTGAGGGAATCGATGCAGCTAGGGGCCGAGGGCGGTGACGGGTATGACCGCGACGCCGTCGCGTCGCCGGTAGCCGTTTCCGACCGCGGTGATGACGGCGAGTGCATCCGGTGATCCTGCAGAGGCCGTATCTACCGTGTTACGCAGCTTGAGCAAGGTCCGCGCCGCGTGCGCAATTGCGGACTCTCCTCCCAGCTTGATCTCGATGGCCAGCCACGATCCGTCTCGCCGTTCGACAATTGCGTCCACCTCAAGACCGTTGCTGTCGCGGTAGTGCGCAAGCTGACCACCGAACGCCTGCGCATAGACCCGAAGATCCCGAATCACGAGCGATTCGAACAGCAAACCGAAAGTCTCGAGATCGCCGAGCAGTTGCGCCGGGCCGGCATCGAGGGCCGCTGCGGCAAGCGATGGGTCGGCCAAGTGACGCTTCGGTGTCTGTCGCAGACTTGCCCTTGAGCGCAAGGCTGTGGACCACGCCGGAAGGTCCTCGGTGACATACACGCGAGCGAGCGCGTCGAGGTATGCCGCCACGGTCCGCGGGTCGAGCGGCATCTCGCCGCCGACATCGGTCGCGAGCGTGCGCTGGGAGACCTCACTGGCGGTGTTGCGCGCCAAGGACCGCAGCAGGCGCCTGAGACGGACCGGGCTGCGGGATGCGCCGAGCTGCGGGATGTCGGCACGGCAGACTTCGTCGAGATAGGACGTCGCGTATGCCTGCGCAGCCACGACGTCGAGGCCGATGCTCGCCGGCCATCCTCCCCGGCACGCTGTCTCCACCAAATCTGCCAAGTTGACCGGTGATTGCTCGACATACCCGACTGGGCTCTCAAAAAGGCTGTTGAGGCCGACTTCTCCAGTCGACAATCCCGTCTCGAACAGCGACATCGGGCGCATGCGAACCCGCTTGATGCGACCGGCCCCAGTGTGGCGGGTGACGTCGTCGGCCGGAACTGCGGAACCGGTCAAGATGAAGCGCCCAGGTCGCCGACCGTCGTCGGCCGCGGCCCGCATCTGATTCCAGATCTCGGGTGCGAGCTGCCACTCGTCGAGCAGACGTGGCTCTGGGCCGGTGAGCAGCCCCACCGGATCCACGTCGGCCGCAATTCGAGCCCCCGCATTCCCAGCGAAGAGGACCTCGCTGCGAGCGTGCTCACGTCCTGTCGAGGTCTTGCCGCATGCGCGAGGGCCGTCAAGTACGACAGCAGGCAGTGCGCGCAGCGCCGACTCGATCTCTGCATCGACGACGCGCCGGACGTATCCCGTCGTCGGAGCATCGAGCCCGGTGTCGGTCACAAGATCGATTGTACTCAACGAAGACAAACTGATACATCATTTATGGCCAGCACAATGCATCAAAAAGGGAGTGTCGGATACACTGTTTGGGGACCAGGCATCCGAGCCGGCAAGGGCGAGCGGGCTTCGATGCAGACATTCAGCTGCTTGCATTGCGAGGGCCGGCTCGCCCTGCTGGCCGTCGAAGGAATAGCTGCGTTTGGGATGTGCCGCGCGGCCGTGTGCGTCTTGTAGCTTGTGGCGACCGGTGGGCCGGCTGCGTGCGTTAGCGGGCGGCCCACGAGAGTTCACGAACAAATCGGAGATCGTAATGAAGCTTCTGGGAAGGCCTATTGCCGGGGGGGGGGGGGCAGGCTAGCCCTTCCCGTTGTGTCGGCGTGATTCGCCGACGCATAGCCGCAGTGGCTGCGGTGGCGGCGCTGTTGCTGTTGCTGGCGCCTGCGTCAGTCGGTGCTCAGCAACCGGTTGAGCTGCCGCCCGCGCCGCCTACCGGGCTGCAGGTGGACGCGGCCGGGGACAGCCTCACCGTGAGTTGGCAGACAGCCGCGACCGGCAGCACCCCGACTCGCTACAACGTCAAGGTGAAGCCCGACTGCGGCCAGCCCATGCGCGAGACCGTCCCCGCAGACACGCTGACGGCGACGTTCCGCGAGGTCAAGCACTGCGACACCTACACGGTGTGGGTCCGCGCCCGCAACAGCGCAGGCACGAGCGGCAAGCTGACGACGACATGGCAGCGGCCCCAGCCGCAAGCACAGCCCCACCAGCCGCAGCCGCCGCAGCCGCAGCCGCAGCCGCAGCCGCAGTTTGAGGTCGAGGAAGTCCGAGAGCCGCAGCCAGCACAGCAGCAGTTCGAGGTCGAGGCGTACGAGGAGCCAGAAGCGCAGCCGCAGCAGCCGCAGCAGATCGAGGAAGTCGAGCAGCCGCGGCCGCAGCAGTTGGAGGTCGAGGAAGTCGAGGAGCCGGAGGCCCAGCCGCAGCAGTTGGAGGTCGAGGAGATCGAGGAACCCGCGAAACCTGCGATCCCGGAAGTCGAACCCGATCAGCCTGAGGCCCAGCCCCAGCAAGACAACACCCAGCGCAGCGGCCAACCCTGCCAAGACGAACAGTTTGCGGGGACCTACACAATCGTCGTCCCCGCGCACTTGGTCCCCAAAACCCCCGAGAACCCGAATCCCGTCGGCCACTGCATCGTCTCGGGCAACGGCGACGGTACCCACGACGTCTACTGCTTCTAGAACGCTGACGGCTTCGCCGGGCTGTTCGGCGATCCACGGGGAGCGGCCCGGCGTTGCTGTCGGGCGGCGTTGCAGCGAGCTGTTCGCCAGGGTGGGTGAGCGCAGGCGCTAGAGCATCACGCCGAACAGCAGCGCGGCTAGGCCGCACAGCAGCGACATACCCGCCCCGGCACCCCGCTTGGCCACGTTGTCGCCGGCATTCTGACGCACCAGCGCAACGAGCAAATTGTCAACGAGAAGCGTAAATTTGTTATACTATTTTGTATGACATACGAGGTTGTCGTTCTCTCTACGCCCGGGAGCGTTCGCCGTTGCGTGCGCTATCTGCGCCGGCACCGTGGCTGGAACCAGGCCCAGTTGGCAGAGGCCGTGGGACGATCCCAGCAGTGGGTCTCCAAGTTCGAAAGCGGGCGCTGCGAAGCGTCTCTGGGCGATGTGATGGCCGCCTTGTCCGCACTCGGCGCCGGCATCGCTGTGCGACCAGCCGAAGCCCATCGAGGAACGGTTGAGCATGGCTAGAGCGACACGAGATCTCTATGTGTTCTTGTACGGCGAGGCAGTCGGAAGCCTCGTGCAATTGCGGCGCGGGGCCGTGCATCTCCATTACGAAGCCCACCTCAGCCCGGCTGCTACGCCGCTGTCGCTGTCGCTGCCGATTGACCCGCGAGAGAGGTACGACGTCTCCGACTGGATAGACGGACTGCTGCCGGAGAATCCGCGAACGCGAACGCGGTGGGCGCGGGAGCTGGGTGCAGCGTCGACAGCACCGTTTGACCTGCTGTGCACCCAAGCGGGACTCGAGTGCGCCGGGGCGGTGCAGTTCTATCCGCAACCGGACCTGCCTGACCCGCAGATGGAAACCTTGGCACAGCTCACCGACGCCGATCTGGCGTCGCTCTTGCGTCTCATTTCGCGAGACGCCGAAGGCGACCCGGCAGCAGGGATGGGCGAACTTCGGCTGTCTCTGCCGGGCGCTCAGCCCAAGATGGCGTTGAGGTACAGCGACGACGGGTGGCATCTGCCCACCGGCTCGCTTGCTACCACCCACATTGTGAAGCCGCAGCGCGGGCATCTCAACCCGGCGCTGCGGGACTCGATCGCGGTGAACGAGCATCTGTGCCAGGCAGCGGCTTCGGCGTTGGGACTGGACGCGGCACGCACATCGCTGGAAGCGTTCGAAGACGAGATATGCCTGGTAGCGGAGCGCTTTGACCGGGCGGCACACCGAGACGAGGTGCGTCGCTCCCATTTTGAGGATCTGTGTCAGGCGCTGGGGATCGCTTCAGATCTGAAGTACCAAGAAGATGGCGGTCCCACCCCCGAGGCCATTATTGACATGCTGGAGCACGAGACAAGCCGCGACGGGGCGCGCCAGTTCTTTCTGTCGGTGTTCTACAACTGGCTGATCGGCAACACCGACGGCCACTCCAAGAACTACGGCCTGCTGTTCGACGGGCCACGCCCTCGGCTGGCCCCCCTCTACGACTTGAACTCGCTGACCCCGTACGTGGGCGCCGACGGCGAGCCGAGGCCCCCAGCAATGCGCTTCGACGGGCCGACTCCCACCACATCGCAGGAGTGGGAGCGAACTGCCGCACGGCTCGGGATAGACATCACCGCCGACGCGCTCTGGGGCATGGCCGAAGCGCTGCCCGATGCATTCACAGACGCAGCGGCGCAGTGTCCCGAATGGGCATCTGAGACCGCTCACCGCCTCTGTGAGAGCGTCGTGCGGGGCGATCGGAGGTCGGTGCTGTGAACAGCAGCCACCAGGTGGCATCGGCCGCGGGCGTCGGTGCGCTGGTACGCCGACAACGGCGTGCGGCGGCGATGACCCAACAGCAGCTCGCCGACCGGATCGGCGCCACACGGCAGTGGGTGATCCGGCTTGAGCAGGGCCGCCATGGCACAGCGATGAACACCGCGCTGATCGCATTGGAGGAGCTGGGGCTGGAAATGGTCGCACAGCTCGACCTCCGTTCCCCGCAGTAGGCGGGTGCCTTTGATCATGTACTCGTGATTGCCGCCCGGCCGCGGCCCGACCGTGCCGAGGTGAACCTGTCGAAGTTTGCCGCGAGCTTCGTCAGATGTGGCACCGAAGGCCGATGCATCCTTGAACTGTGGGTTGAGATTCCCGCAATCTGCGGCCCAATTGATTGGCAAAGTGCGGGTTGAGATTCTGATAATCTGCGGTGTCCTGTCAATTTCAAGGCATTGAAATATGCTTCCTTGCAAAATGGACGGCACACTCACACCAGTCGGCTACCGAACGCGTATCGCTGAGCGCGCGGTCGGCGAAGCACTGTCGTACATGCCGACGGTCGTGATCGAAGGACCCAGAGGCTGCGGCAAGACGTGGCTTGCCCGCCACTTCGCCCGCAGCGAAGTGCTGTTCGACCAGGACATCGATGCCCGCACCTCGGTATCGGTCGCACCGGGACGAATCCTTCGAGGCGAAGAGCCTCGCCTGCTCGACGAATGGCAACTCGCCCCCGAGGTCTGGAACCAGGTGCGCCACGCCAGCGACGAAGGGCGCGGCAACGGAAGGTTCATTCTGACCGGGTCCGCGAGCCCCCCCGATGATGCGACCAGGCACTCTGGCGCGGGCCGCATCTCGCGAGTGCGGCTGCGCCCCATGTCGCTGCTGGAGACGGGCGAGTCCACCGGCGAGGTGTCGCTCCGAAGCCTGTTTGCCGGCGAATCGGTTGCAGTAGCTCGGCCGGATGCGTCTTTGGAGGACATCGTCGATGCCGTCTGCCGCGGCGGATGGCCTCGGCTGCGGGGCGAATCCGTGCGAACCAGCCAGATGTTCCTGAATGATTACCTCGACGAGATCTGCCGGACCGACATCGCCGCAGTCGACGGAGTGGCCCGCGACCCCATCAGAGTGCGACGGCTGCTGGAGTCCTTGGGGCGCAATGTGGCCACGACCGCAGCATTCGCGACCTTGGCAAGAGACATCGATGGCGAGACGGGCGTAGACCGAGAAACCGTCTCTGCGTATGTGAGGGCACTGGAGCGACTGTTCGTCGTCGAGGACGTGCGTCACTGGTCCGTTCACCTGCGATCGAAGGCGAGGTTGAGGAAGTCAGCCAAGCGGCACTTCGTCGATCCGTCGCTGGCAGCGGCGGCCGTTGGCGCCACGCCCGACCGGTTGCTCAAGGAGCTGGCGACGCTCGGGTTCCTGTTCGAGTCTTTGGTGGTACGCGATCTGCGCATCTACGGCCAGGGCAGCGATGCCGCCGTGTACCACTACCGCGACAGCCACGATCTGGAGGCTGACGCCATCATCGAGACCCGGGACCGGCGATGGATTGCCGTCGAAGTCAAGCTCGGCGGCCAAGAGTGGATCGAAGAGGCCGCCGGGTCCCTGCTGCGGCTCAAGAACAAGGTCGACACCGAACGTGTCGGGGAGCCGTCCAAGCTGCTCATCATCACCGCCGCCGGCTACGGCTACGACCGCCCCGACGGCACCACCGTGGTCCCGATAACCGCGCTCGCCCCATGACCGCCGGCGAAGCCTGAGCCGAAGGAACCCTCGGAGACCCTCTGCACTGTCGCTGAACACCCCGACGGTCCGATGCCGAGGCGCACTGGGGTCTTGCCGGCTTGAATCACGCCGGGTTTGGTAGAGACTTTTTTGTTGAGTCGCAGCCGTCTTGGCTGTGACGTGTTGACGGTAGCAGCCGGTTTCGTGGTCTGCGGGGGTGGTGTAGGCGTAGCGGCCTTTGAGCAGCTGGCTGTGGCTGCGCCGGGCTGTTCCTCGACCCACGGGGAGCGGCCCGCCGATGCTGCATGGCGGTGTTGCAGCGAGCGGTTCGCCAGGGCGGGTGAGCGCTGGCTTGTGGCAGGAGTCGGTTGGTGCATCTCCCCGTCGGGCGGTGAGGGAATCGATGCAGCTAGCAGCCCGAAAGTAATGCACTGTGTAATGCGATTCGTTAGACTCAATATATGACGCAATTGGTAGCACGGATCGACGACAGCCTGCTCGCTCAGCTTGACGAGCTCGTAGCGAGCGGCGACGCACGGTCTCGTTCCGATGCGGTGCGGCGAGCGCTCGAGGAGATGCTCGATCGGCGGCGGCGGCGCCAAATCGGCGAGGCCATCGTCGACGCGTACCGCCGAATACCCGAGACCGACGACGAACTGGAATGGGCGGCGCGCAGCACCCGGACGATGATCGCCGAGGAACCCTGGTGACGCCTGCTCAGTGCGACGTCTGGTGGGCGGAGAGCGAGAACGAGGTTCGGCCGGTGCTCATCGTCACCCGCAACGAGGCGATCGGAGTGCTCAACAAGCTGGTCGTCGCCCCGATCACGCGCACCGTCCGGGGCATCCCGACCGAGGTAGCGCTCGACGCAGATGACGGTCTCCCCCAACCCAGCGCAGCCTCGTTCGACAATCTTCGAGTGGTGCTCAAGTCACACTTGACGGAGCGCATCAGCGCTTTGCCCCACCGCCGCCCAGAAGTCTGCGCCGCGCTCGGCGCCATGGCGGACTGCTGACCCGCAAGGGCTAGCTGCGCCTGCTGTGTCGGGCATGTGCCGTGCGGCGGCGGGTGTCCGGTAGCTTGTGGCGACCGGTGGGCTGGCTGCAAGTGTTCGCGGTCGGCTCACGAGAGTTCTCGAAGAAATCGGAGATTGCAATGAAGCTTCTGGGAAGGCCTATTGCCGGGGGGGGGGGGGGCTAGCCCTTCCCGGAGTGTCGGCGTGATCCGCCGGCGCATAGCCGCGGTGGCTGCGTTCGGGGTCTTGGCTATTGTCGGCGTGCTGTTGGTCCACGACGCCCGGCCCGCCGAGGCGGCGTTGGAGTCGCCCCTCTGGCAGGCGACGATGACACCGAACGAGTGGCGCGGCACCAGCTTGGCCGTGGTCGGTTGCTCGAACGCAGCCGGCAATGAAGATTGCTCCACGACGGCAAGCACGACGAACAGGCTGAGCGACGACGACTTCGTGATCGACGGCACCACCTACACCATCACGAAACTGATGTATATCGTCTACGACGGCGGTAGCCCCACCCCCGACGTGCGACTCGATATTGACCCGGTCGCCCCGGTGACGCAGCTACAGAATTACGTGTTGACCGATGGCAGTCAAACCCTGCCGCTGGGTTCCTGTCAACGCCACTCCACCAAACACGAGCGATTCGTGTGCGCCAGCGTCGGTTCGTTTTCGCTGACCGCCGGCTCGGCGGTCACATTGCGCCTGATACCCAAGCCGCCCGCAGCGCCGACGGGGCTGAGCCTGGCTCCCGGCCCCCGGGCTGACACGATCGCTGCGGCGTGGACGGCGCCCGACACCATGTCGACGGCGCGGGTGACGGGCTATGAGGTGCGCTACAAGGAGGTGCATGCCCCCAACGCCGCGGCTGCCGTGGCGGGTGATCCGCTCACGGGCTGGGTGACCGTGCGGGTGGGGACGACCCCGCGCGCGATCCTCGACGCGGAGTATGCCCTTCGCCGTGAGTACTACGGGCAGGTGCGGGCGTTGAGCGCGTCGGGCGCAAGCCCGTGGTCGGCGCAGGCGCAGGGCGCGCCGAAGGATCCCCCCGGCGGGCCCGCGGCGACGCCGCTGCGGCTGTTGAGCGCGAGCCGCACGTCGGTGACAGAAGGGGCCACGGTGACGGTCACCGCCCGCCTGCGCGTCGCCGTGGAGTCCGCGGTGAGCATTCCTTTGGTCGTGGAGGGCACGGCCGGCGCCGGCGACTACACGCTGTCGTCGCCTGCGGTCGCGATTGCGGCGGGGCAGCGCTCGGGCAGCGTGACGCTCACCGTCGTCGACGACAGCGACGCGGAGGGCGCGGAGATCATCTACATCACGCCCGACATCGGTGCGGTCCGCAACGAGGCCGTGCCCGACTCCGGCGCCGTCGCGTATCAGGTCGCGGCGCTGCGGATCGACATCGCCGCGAGCGACCAGCCCGCGCCCGCCGCGCCCGCCGGGGTTCCTCCGGCGGTGGGCGCCACGGTGGGCGGGGCCGACCCGGGGATCCCCTCGGGCACCCGCTCGACCTACGACGCCGACAACAGCGGGGTCATCGACCGCAGCGAGCTCGTCAAGGCCGCCCGCAAACTGGCCGAAGGCGAGATCGACATCGAGGAATACCAGCACGTGGCCATCTGCGTCCTGCGCCCCGCCGACTGCAACTGACATCGCCGGCCATCGCAGCGGGCTGCCGAGCATGAGCTGAGCGGTCTCGGGGCCGCACGAGGCGCCTCACCAGCCTGCGCCTCTGGCCTACGCGCGCAACCGGACCTGTCTCGATGCCGACAGCCGCCTCATGGAGCTGCCGGATTTCCTGCGGGCGCATGTCGAACCCGAGCACGATTCATCGGGAGAACTTGCGTCTTTTTTCGCATAAATGAAGGAAAAACCAATGAATTCTGAATATTTGGCCTGAACACGCATGGTTACCGTCTCAGCGACAACCCCCTACCACCAGATCGGCGGTACCCATGCTTTCAACACAGTTCGTTTCGGTGCGAGCACGAGCGCAGTCTGCGCTGGTCGCTCTCGTGGTCGCCATGGCCGCGGTGTTCGTGCCGTTGGCCTCGCCTGCTGCGGCACAGGCTGCCGTGCCCGACCCGCCCGGGGCGTCCAAGCTGGCGCTGCCTGGGTCTGCTGGCGCTCAGGAGCCGGCGGAGCTCCCGCCGGGCGCGCCGACCGGTCTGAGCGCGCAAGAGGCGGCCGGGACGCGGTCGCTGTCAGCTGGCAAGCCCTCGCGTCGGGCAGCGCGCCCGCCGGTTACATCGTGACGGCCGATCCCGACTGCGGCGGCAAGAAGCGCACCAAGAGGGTCAGCGCCGACACGACATCGGTGACGTTCAACAAGCTGCGCCGCTGCGACATCTACCGTCTGTCGGTACGCGCCAAGAACGCCGCAGGCAAAGGCGACAAGGCCGAGCTCATCTGGCAACGCCCCCAGCCTCAGAACAGCGAGCTGGCATACCAAGGCGGCGCTTCAACTGTCGAGGTTGTCGACGCGTCCGTGACCTGGTCCGATCTCGGCTATGCGCGTGGTTGCTCAGGAGCGACGCAGTGCTCTACTGCGGTCGGGGGCGATCCGGTGTTGAGCGGACACAGCCCGCTCAAGATCACTGGGATATATGCCGTGACGGCCGACCACCTGCCGTCGGGTGCTCTCACCCAACCCGTTCTGTTCACGATTGTGCTGAGCGGCGACTGGCCCGATACCACGGACTGGACGGCGAGTCTCACCGACTTCCACGACCCGCTGCCGTTCAACGATGCGAACGTTCACGGGCGCTATGCCGTGTGGACGAGCCTCTCCGCCAACTCAGCATTCCAATTCCTTAGCACTCTCGAGATACATAAGCCTGCCTAGTCTGCGAAGGGCTGGCGCTAGAGCATCACGCCGAACAGCAGCGCGGTCAGGCCGCACAGCAGCGACACGCCGGCTGCTGCGCCCCGTTTGGCCACGTTGTCGCCGGCATTCTGATGCACCAGCGCGCCGATGCCGGAGATGAGCACGAGCAGCATCTTGATGCCGAGCAACATCGACCAGCCCGTGCTCGTCTCTTCGCTGGGAATGGCCAGCATGCCCCACAGGCCGGTAACGACCGCAATGCCGAATGCGGGCCACGCCACCCGTGAGAAGGCCTTCGCCGCGACCTTGCCGGAGCCAGGGAACGCCCGCCCCACCACCGGCACGACGGCCCCGACCACGATCTGGCCGCCGATCCACACCGTCACCGCCAGCACGTGCAGCACGACACGGACAGTGTCGAGGTCAAACGCGACTTCCCGCGTCACTTCGCTGAGTGCTGTCATGAGTCGTCTCGATTCTGGTTCAGGGCTGGAGCGGCTCCTGCCGCGGGGATACCACGGATGGAACCGGTCACGGCGTCAGGCCCCCGATTCGAGCAGGTCGGCCATGTTGTCGGCGAAGAAGCGGTCGAGCACGTATTCGTCGAACCCTTCCAGCGACGAGTTGAAGCGACCCAGCGGATTTCGCCCACCCTCGATGTGGGGGTAATCACTCGAGAACAGGTACAGGTTCTCGTTGGAATCGCGGATCATGGCGCCGACATCCTCGAACGGGTACGGCGTGAACGCCATCTGGCGGGTGATCTGGGCTGAGGGCGCCTCGCCGAGCGCCGCCAACTCGGGCTCGGATCGCTTCCAGATCTCGACGATCTGGTCGAGCCGGCGCAGCATCGGAGGCACCCAAGCGGCGCCGAGCTCGATGACGCCGCCGCGCAGGTTCGGATGTCGGCTCAGCACCCCGTCAAGAACCATCACACCCACGAATGTCTCCGCGGCGTGATGCAGCGCCACCATGTCCTTGCCGCGAACGTTCTCGCCGCCGCCTAGCCAGTCCGTCGGCATCGGGCGGCCGGTGTCCATCCACTCGGGCTCGATCTGCAGCGGATCGCCGCCGACATGGAGGACGAAGGGCACTCCCGCCTCGGCCATCTGAGCCCAGACCGGGTCCAGATCGGAGTGGCCGGGCGAGGCGCCTGCGGCAGGACGGTGGGGTACCCACATGGCGCCGAGCCCGAGCTCGAGTGCATGGGACATCTCCGCCGCGGCCAGCTGCGGGTCGTCCAATGGCAGCAGCGCCACGCCGATCAACCGGTCGTCGCCTGCGCAGAACTCGGCCATGCCTCGGTTGTGCGCCCGGGCGGCGCCATACCGGACATCGAGGTCCGCCTTGGGGTCGAACGCCACGCCGACGCTGAACGTCGCGAACACGAACTGCTGGGCGAATCCGAGCAGGTCCAGCGCCGTGGTGCGCTCAGCAGGGTTGAAGGCACCGAGCGCCTGGTACCCCTTGGGCCCGGCGATCAGATCGTCCCCGAGCGCGGTGAGATCCGCGACGGTCTCGGGCGGATGGGCACGGTTCTGTGCTGCTAGCTCCATGTCCTCGGTGAGACGACCGCCGTTGGCGAAGTCGATGTCGGGGATGCGATCGCGGATGCCGGGGTCGGCATGCGCCCGCAGGAAATCCGGCAGCTCCATGAGGTGGCTGTCGGCATCGAGATAGGTCCGGTTGCGCGCGTAGGCCATAGGCGCAGGCTAGTGAAGCAGCCGACGGGAGTCGCCGGATCGAGAGGCTGGCTTCGCCCCGCCGTCAGCGTCACGCCCAAATGGCCGTCGGTAGCCTGCCGCGATGGCCACCGATCACGGGGCGCACCGACACCAGCACCACCAACAGCCTCACGCATCAGAGGCCGATCATCCGCTCGCGGCGAAGGTGCTGACGGTCTCGGATGGCGTCGTGGCGGGCACCCGCGAGGATCGCAGCGGCGAAGCACTTGGCGAAACGCTGGCAGCGGCCGGATACGAGGTCGTCGAACGTCGTGTCGTCGCCGACGGCGTCGACACCGTTGCTGAGGCGCTGACCGAGATGTCAGCCGGATTCGAGGGGCTGATCGTGTCGACCGGCGGCACCGGCTTCACCGAACGAGATCTCACACCCGAGGGCACCCGCGCCGTGATCGAGCGCGAAGCACCCGGCTTGGCCGAGGCCATGCGCCTGGTGAACCCGCTGGGCCGGCTGTCTCGAGGTGTCGCAGGCATCATCGGCAGCACGATCGTGCTGAACACGCCCGGCTCCACCAAGGGATGCGTGGAGTGCTTCGAGGCCGTGGCCGACGTGCTGCCCCATGCCCTAGCCCTGCTCGCGGGCGAACGGCTGCACTGATGCCCGCTGAGCATCCGGCTCCAACCGGCGCGCCGGCGGATTCCGCTGCTGACATCGCCCACATGCACCGTGCCGCGCAACTGGGGGAGCGCGTGCGGGGCACCACTGCACCGAATCCTTGGGTGGGCGCGGTGCTGGTCACTGTCGACGACGAGATCTACGAGGGTGCCACCGAACCGCCGCCGGGCCGCCATGCCGAGATCGTGGCGCTCGACGCAGCGCGCAGCGCCGGAGCGGATCCGGCCGGCGCGGCGCTGTACACCACGCTGGAGCCTTGTTCGCACACCGGCCGCACGGCGCCGTGCATCGACGCGATCATCGCCGCGAGCATCAGCCGGGTCGTGGTCGGAGTGACCGACCCCGATCCCCATGTGGCTGGCAGCGGAGTTGACGCGCTTCGGGCCGCGGGCATCGAGGTCGACGTGGGGGTTGCCGTCGAAGCCGTCTTGCTCTCGCTGCGCTCCTACCTGCACCAGCGCCAGACAGGTCGTCCGTGGGTGGTGCTGAAGCTTGCCGCCACCCTCGACGGCCGCACAGCAGCGCCCGACGGCACCTCGCAGTGGATCACCTCGCCTGAAGCGCGTGCCGATGCTCACGCGCTGCGAGCTCGCTGCGACGCCGTGCTGGTGGGAGCAGGCACCGTGCGTGCCGATGACCCGTCGCTCACCGTGCGTGAGCTGCCGCTCACCGATCCTCACCGCCCCCTGCTGGACATGCGCGAGGCACGTGACGAGCCAGCCGATGTGCCGTTCGCACGCACGGCCGCTGATCAGCTCGATCCGCGCCGCTTCGTGCTCGGCATGGCACCGGCGGAAGCCAAGGTGCAGCCGTGCATCGAAGTCAGCGGAGCGCTCCGGTCGGTGGTGCCCAGGCTGGCCGACGACGGCGTCGTGGAGCTGCTGGTGGAAGGCGGTGCCAACGTCGCGGGAGAGCTGCACCGAGGTGGATTGGTCGACGAGTACGTCGTGTATCTGGCACCGGCGCTCGCTGGAGGCGACGACGGGCTGCCGACTCTCGCGGGACCAGGAGCACCGACGATTGCCGAGTTCTGGCGCGGCGACATCGCCGATGTCCGCACCGTCGGCGGCGACCTGCGCATCACCATGTACCCGGCCGCGCCGAACAACCCCTGACGCGCGGGGCAATTCGAGCGCGATCTCGCCGGGGCTACAGCTTCGCCATTCGGTTCGGCCTGTTGGCCCGGCGAGCGCCGGCGGACGCACCAGCAGGCTTCCCCCGGTACCGTTCGATACCGGCCTGTGACGAACAGACCGGGCAGTCAGGACAGCTCGTTTCTCCTGGAAGGAAGGGCGATGTACACAGGTCTCGTCGAAGAACTCGGCAGCTTCGCTGGCCGTAACGGCGAGCGCTACCGGTTCAACGCCGCCTTGGTGCTGTCCGACGCCACCGTCGATGACTCCATTTCGGTGAACGGGTGCTGCCTGACCGTCGTCGAGATGGGGGACGGCTGGTGGGAGGCCGACGTCAGCGCCGAGACCGAGAAGCGAACGGCACTGGGATTGCTGTCCGAGGGCGACCCCGTGAATCTCGAGCGCTGCATGCGCTACGCCGACCGGCTCGGCGGGCACCTCGTGCAGGGTCACGTCGACGGGGTGGCGACCATCACCCATCCCGCCCCTGACCTGCGCGTCGCCGTTCCGCCCGAGGGCGGCCTGCGCCGCTACCTGGTGGAAAAGGGCTCGGTGACCCTCAACGGCATCAGCCTGACCTGTTTCGACATCACCGACGACGACGAGGGCGGCTGCGAGTTCTCAGTTGCGCTCATCCCGCACACCATGGCCATGACCACCATGGGCACCGCGCGGCCCGGCGACCCCGTCAACTTGGAGGTCGATGTGCTGGCCCGTTACGTCGAGCGTCTGCTGGGGCAGAATGGTGCCGTGACCGACGATGTGCGAGTCCGCCATGACTGACCGCCCCGCGGCAGACAACGCAACTGCGACTTCGCCCTTCGCCGCGATCCCCGATGCAGTCGACGCCATCGGGCGTGGCGAGATCGTGGTGGTCGTCGATGACGAGGACCGCGAGAACGAGGGCGACCTCATCATGGCGGCCGAGCACGCCACACCTGAGGCGATGGCGTTCTTCGTGCGCTACACGTCGGGTGTCATCTGCGCCCCCCTGATGGGGGAGCGCCTCGACGACCTGGCGCTGCCGCTCATGGTGACGGTCAACACCGAGTCCATGCGCACGGCCTACACCGTCACGGTGGATGCCGCCGACGGCACCACGACCGGGATCTCGGCGGCGGACCGCTCACTCACGCTCAACCTGCTTGCCGACCCCAAGTCGAGCGCGAACGACTTCAACCGTCCTGGCCACGTGCTGCCCCTGCGCTACCGGCCCGGCGGCGTGCTCAAGCGGGCAGGCCACACCGAGGCGGCCGTGGACCTGGCCCGGCTGGCTGGCTGCCATCCGGCGGGCGTGCTCTGCGAGGTGGTCAACGACGACGGAACCATGGCCCGCGTGCCTGACCTGATCGAATTCTGCGAGCAGCACGACCTGCTGCTCATCTCGATTGCCGACCTCATCCGTTACCGGCGGGTCAACGAACGCCTGGTCGACCCGATCTCTCAAGCCCGCATCCCCACCATCTACGGCGAGTTCACCGGACACGTCTTCCGCGACTTCGACGACACCGAGCATCTGGCGCTGACCTACGGATCTGTGATGGGCGCAGAGCCTGTGCTGGTGCGAGTCCACAGCGAATGCCTGACCGGCGACATATTGGCGTCGATGCGCTGCGACTGCGGCTCGCAGTTGCACGGTGCCCTCGAGGCCATCGCCGAAGCAGGTGCTGGCGTGCTCGTCTACCTGCGCGGCCACGAAGGCCGCGGCATCGGCATCGGCCACAAGATCGCTGCGTACTCGCTGCAGGACCGTGGGCGCGACACGGTCGATGCCAACCTGGAATTGGGCTTGCCGGTCGACAGCCGGGAATACGGCATCGGAGCGCAGATCTTGGCGGAGCTCGGCGTGCAGCGGATGCGGCTGATGACCAACAACCCCAACAAGATCGGCGGCCTGTCCGGCTACGGGCTCGAAGTGGTCGAGCGAGTGCCGACGTCGTCGAATGCGAATCCCTTCAACCGGGCCTATTTGCGCACCAAGAAGATGCGCCTCGGCCACCTCATGGAAGACGAGGCCGAAGGCGCGGCCGAAGCCGACGCCGATCTCGAAGAGGCGCCCCCGCTCGCCGACTGATGCCCAACCTTGTCGCTACCCGGCGGTCCAGCAGCGGCCTGTCGACGTTGGGGTGGCTGCTGTTGACGGCTGCCGTGGCGGCGTTCGCGGCTTCTGCGGTGGTTGCGGTGGGGTCGGTGGTGCGTGATGTGGGTGTGGATGCGGGGGGTTTTAGTGCCCGTTTCCGGGCGGCTCGGATCCATGCGGATTCGTTGACGCGGGAGTGGCGTGCGCATCATCCGACCAGTCAGTTCGAGGCCGATTTGTTGAATCGGCGCTATGGGGAGCGCTGCGCCCGTCTCGGGATCACCTACGCGGACACCGAGGCGCTGCCGTTTTGGAAGCCGGGTGTGCTCGACTCCGGGGGCGGCTGGTACGAGGTACACAAGCTGCCGGTGTGCAGCTTGCGCAACGTGCGTGGGGAGCGGGAGCGTTTCGGGTCGTCCCCAATGGTCCCCAGCGACGCCCCGCCCGTCGATCTGCAGGCGCGTCAGCTCGAGTGATGTCCGCCGGGGCGCGCTGCTGGTGCCTCAGGTTGTCTTGCGGCGACAGACAGCTTGGGGTTTGCCTGAGCCGGGGGCTGCGTCGTTGGCTTTATTGAGCTCGCCGGTGAGGGGTTGAGCGTCGTCGCCCTTGTCGGTGGGCCCTTCGAAGATGGCGTCGACGTCGAGGTTGGTGTCGCTGTAGAGGATCTCGAGGCGTTCGCAGCGGGCGGTGAAGTACAGCTCCCATCGCTGCCATGTGTTGAAGCGGGCGTCGTTGACATCCGCTGTGCGTGCTTCGCGGATCACCGTGTCGGCGGCGACGTTGGCTGCGGTGGCGCGTGCACTGGCGCCGCCGAGCTGCTCGGCGGTGTCGTCGACGACGTTCTGGACGAGCACGACGGCCAGCGCGGCGAGTCCGGCGACGGCGGCCACGATGAGCAGCCATTCCAGCGTGGTGAGGCCGGCTTCATTGCGGGGAGTGGTGCGGTGGGTCATGGGAGTTTCCTTTGGTTCGGTTGTGGGTGTGTCATGGGAGCGGTCCGACGGAGGTGAGGCGGGTGGTGAGGATGAGCCCGGCACCGAGCGTGAGCGCGGGTGCGCAGCGCACCGCGGTGCCGCGCCCGCGGCGCAGCGTGGTGACAAGTGCTCGCGGCCACGCGGCGGCTGCGCCGGCGGCGAGTGCCCACCATGGCCACGCCGGTCCCCACCAGCTGAGCAGGAGGCTGTTGACGATGATGAGGCGGATGTCGCCGTAGCCGATCGCCTCAGGCCGGGTGCGGTAGGCGATCTCCGCGAGCGCGGCGACGGCGGCGGTGCCGGCCAGCACATACAGGTACCGGCGGGGGTCGCTGAGCGCGAGCGTCGATGCGGCCAGCAGGGCAGCGATGGCGATGCCCGCGGCCCAGCAGGCGCGCCGGCTGATGACGGCTCGACGCAGATCGGTCCATGACGCATGCACGCCGAGCAGCGCCCAGGCGCCGACGGCGGTCCACACGCCCGCAGCGGCGCTCATTGCTGCTCGCCCTCGCCGAGGTCGCCGGGTGTCTTGCCGGCCGGCTCCGGCGTGCCGGTGTGCACGATGACGTGCGCGCCGTGTCCGTGCACTGTGCGGCTTGCAAACAGGCCGCGTATGGGGGCGACGGCGCCGTCGGCTTCGCAGGTGACGTGGGTGGTCACGATGTGGACCCGCTGGGCGTGTTCGGCTGCAGAGGGGGGCTGCTCGAGGTCGACGCGGGCTTCGGTGACGAACCCAGTGGTTCCTGGGGCGGGCCGTGGCCCGCTTGCGCAGAGGTGGTCGAGTCCGGGCCGCGTGCCCAGCACCGCTGCTGCGGTGATTTCGCGGCGCTGGGCGTCGTCGAGGCTGCCGGCTTCTGTCGCGCGGCCGTCGGCGCAGCACACCGCAGCGGCGACGGCTGCCTCTTGCGCGGCGAGGCTGGTGACGAGTTCGGCGCGGGCGCCTCGGCCTGACCACAGGATGAACAGCACACCCAGCGCGAGCATCGGCGTGAGGGCCATCAGCTCGAGCGAGGAGGTGGATCCGCGCTCGTCGCGTGCTGTGCGCGGGGTCAGAGGGCGTGTCGTCAGGGCGACGCGGCCGCGTCGCGCTCGCCGGGCAGGGACAAGTGCCGTCAGTCGCATGGGCGCGCCTAGTTGCCGAACGCCGTGCGCGTGGGGAGCGTTTCGGCGAACGACTGCGCTTCGTCGCTGAGCCGCGGCAGCCCTTCGTGCAGCGCTGTGTCGAACAGCCCGCCGCAGTCGGGCGGCCCGGCGCTGTCATCGCCCGTTGGCCGTGTGATGCGCCCGATGGCTTCGCTGCGGATCGTGATGCCGTCTGGCCACACGTGGGCTGTGGCCCAGTCGCGGGTGCCCCAGTCGGCCGCGAGGGCGACATGGGCGGCGTCGGCGATCACGGCTCGGCCGCCTGCGCGGCAGAGCAGACTGGCTGGGTGAGCGTCGCTGTGTGCCGTCGAGCCGGTCGATGTCGTGTAGGCGCTGCTGTAGAAGCCCGCGATGGCGGATTCGTCGAAGCCGCGAGCGCCCAGATCGGCGAGCAGCGACCGTGCGAGGGTCTCGCAGGCGCTCTGCAGATCCGCGTCGAGCGCTTCGGGGGCTTGGCTCGCGGCGCGGTCGGGGGCGGGGTCGCAGTCGGGCGGGAACCAGCCGATGCGGCCGTGGTCGCGGCCTTGGGCGTCGCGCCATCCGGCCGCGAGCGAGGCGAGATTGGCGGCTGCGCTGTCCGCCGAGGCCTGCGCTGCGATCCTTCGCGGCACCGCGGCGGCGACCACGGCTGCGAGCACGCAGACGGGCACCATCAGCATCACCAGCAAGGTCACGGCGCCGCCGGTCTCGTCGCTGTGTCGCGGCGACCCTGCCTGTCGGGCACGGGCCCTCACGGCCGGTCTCCTGCCGCCCGGCGGGACGAGCGCGGCGAGGTGCTGCCGCTGCTGATCCTGTGGCCCGGGATCATCGTGCTCCTGCTGGTCCTCGCGGCGCACGCCTTTCTGGTGACGGGCGCCCGGGCGCAGGCCGAGACTGCAGCGTCTGCGGGCTTGCGTGCAGCGTGGGCCGCGGTCGGTGACGCAGGGCTGGCGCATGCAGGCGACGGCAGCGTGTACGCCGAGGCCGACCCGCACCCCGGTGTGTCGTCGATGTCGGCGGCTGCGCACGACGCCGCGGCGCATGCGGCAGGGGCGAGCGCGGAGGGATGGCGTTGGTGGACTCCCGGAGCGGTGACGGTCAGCAGCGATTGGTGCCACAGCGGCGCCGACGCGGCTCTGCGGCCCGGCCCGGGCGCTCCGGGATGGGTGCGGGTGGAGGTGTCCGGCGAGGTGGTCGGCCCCTTCAGTGCCCTATGGCCCGGCCGGCTCGACCGGGTGCACGCGGCAGCGGCCGGGCCGGCGGTGCTGGCCCCGCTGCCTGATGCGAACGCGTTGGGTACGCAGAATGCGGCCAATCTCAGCGGCGGGCTGCCTGTGGTGCCCGCGGACCTGCCTGAGTGCTGATCGGCGTTCATCGGGGCGGGCGGCTGATCCGGCACACCCAGCGTCCGCTGGTCTGCGGCGCATCGCCGGTGCCGAGAGTGGTCTCGGTGCCAGGCGCGAGCGTGACGGTGGTAGGGGCTGTCTCGTCGGGAGCCGTCGTGGGCGTCGGCTCAGTGGTGGGCGCCGTGGTCGGCGGCGGTGCAGGGATGTCGATGGGGACCGTGCTCCAGGCCCAGCTGGCTGCCTCCAAGGTGTCGGGGTAGGCCGATGCGAGGTCTTCGCACTGGCGCTCGAGCGTCGCCAGGGCTGCGTGAGCCTCCGCCAGCGCGGTGTCATCCGCGGAGGTCTCGGCGATGATCTGCGGGGCGATCGCTTCGGAGGAGATGCGGGCAGCGTCGATGCCGGCGTCGATGAGGCGGCCTGCGGGGTCGGGGGGTGTGCGGGGGGCGTCGTCGAGCAGGTTCTGGAAGGCGATTGTCATCGCCGCGGCGAAGCCGCCGGCGGCGGCGATGACGAGCAGCCATTCGAGGGTCGCGAGCCCGGCGGGGTCGTGGCGTGGCGGCATCGTTCAGGGGGCCTGGGTGATGATGCCGCCGGTGAGCGACACGAACGGCGGGTAGATCAGGATGGCTGCGAGCGCCAGCGCCACTGCGGTGGCGGGCAGCACGATGATCTGGTTGCGCCGCTCGGCCGCCTCGCGTTCGCGTCCGAGGGTGTCGCGCCACAGGTTGTCTGCCGCGGCGAGCACGGCGTCGGCCATGCGGGTGCCGCGGCGCGCGGCGAGTTCGAAGGCGCCGACTGCGGCGGTCAGGCTTGTCAGGCTGTACCGCTCGACGAGTTCGGCGAGGCCTTCGGCGGCGGGGCGGCGCTCGTTCTGGGCTCGCTGCAGATGCTGGTGCAGCAGTTTCCATCCGGCCCGGCGGCCGACCCCAGCGGCAGACAGCATCGCTGTCTCGGGGTCTGTGCCGGCGCTGACTTGCTGGGCGGCGAGCACGATCCACAGCCGCACCACTTGGTCGAGTTCGGCTCGGGCGCGGCGGGCGGCGTCGCGGACGCTCTGGGCCGGCAACTGCCATCCCGCGACCGTGACCAATGCCACGGTGAGCACTGCGGCGACGGGTGTATGGGTCCACAGGGCTGCAGCAACAGCACCGACGGCCAGGCCGCCGGCGAGACCGGCCGCACGCTGCGCTGCATAGGCGTGCGGCGTGACCCCGGCAAGCCGCAGGTCGGCCCGGCGGCTCTGCCTCGGCTGGGGCAGCAGCCCCAGCATCGCCTCCGCGGTGCCGCGCCGCGCCGGACGCTCTCGCGGGGCAGCGACCGCTGTGACGGCGAGAGCGGCGCCTGCGGTGAAGACGCCTGCGGCGGCCAGCACCAGCACGGTCGTGCTCACAGCGGGTCCCGGGCGCGCCCGCGCCGTCTGGGATCGACCAGGACCGACGGGTCGGCGCGCACGACTGAATGGCGCACCAGGAATGCAGTGGCGCCCAGCAGCACGAAGGCGATGAGCATGAGCACGGCTTGGCCGGTCGGGGTGCGGTAGGGCTCGAAATAGGCGGGGTTGTTGCGGTACATGAGCGTGATCACGCCGCTGGCCAGTGCCAGCAGCGCGATGGTCTGCGTCCAGAGCTGCACGACGGCTTCGGTGCGGGTGCGGTGCAGGGCGACGATGTCGCCGATACGCCCGGCGAGCTCTCCCAAGGGTCCCGCCAGCGACCCGCCGGAGGTCGCGGCAACCCGCAGTCCCGCGGCAACCTCGGGCTCCCAGGTCTGCCCGGCCGCGGCGAGTTCGCCGGTCGCCGCGCCGAGGCCGGCGAGGCGCGCAGTGCGGGCTGTTCGGGCGACCGTGTCGGCGATCTGGGGCGGGGCGTGGGAGGTGCTGGCGGCCAGAGCGTCGCCGAGCCCCGCACCGGATCGGGCCAGTTCGGCAATCTGACGTGTCCAGGTCTGCCAGGCCACCGCCTCGGCGGTGTGGCGCCGCCGCTGGGCGGGGGCTGCGACGAACGGCGGCAGCAGCAGCCCGAGGCCCCCGGCGAGCACTGCCATGCCCCACAGCCGCGTCGCCGCGTACCCGCCGCCGGCGCCGCACGCCGCGGCCGCGCCCTGGATGATCCACAGCCGCCGGCTAGGGCCCAGTCCCGATCTGGCGAGCACTGGCGAATTGCGCGCCGAGTGCGCTGCGGCAGCGGCGCGGTGCTCAGGCTGTGCGTCGCCGCCCGGCGCGGGGGCGGCATCATGGCGCCCCCGGGCCCGCCCCCCGATCACGCCGGTCCCGGCCAGCGCCGTCACTGCCGCGCCGGCTGCGAACAGCAGCCCGAACCACACAGCGCCCGTCATGGCCGGCGAGGCTCGCTGGGCCATGCGGCGACGTCTGCACCGCCTTCAGCCAGCCGTTCAGCCAATTCAGGGCTGCGCGGCCGGCCGGTCATCACGAGCGGGTCTCCTCGATTGGGTCGGGCGAAGATGTCGTGGACCTCGAACCGGTCGTCGGGAGCGCCGAGCACCTCGGTGATCGAGCGGATGCCCCGGAACCCGGTGTGCGGGTTGCTGCCCATGTGAACGACGAGATGGATCACGTCGGCTGCTTCTTGGATCAGCGCCGACTGCGCTCCTGCGAGACCCGAGCTGAGGCAGTAGCGGACGATGCGTGCAAGGGCTTGGCGGGGCGACGATGCGTGGATGGTGGCCATGGAGCCGTCCGAGCCGGTGCCGCATGCAGACAGGAACGTCGCCGCCTCGGGTCCGCGCAGCTCCCCGACGATCACCCGGTCTGCGCCCGACCGCAGCGAGCGCCTGGCGAGCTCCTCCATGCCGATCTCGCCCTCGCCGTCGCTGTTGGGCTCGCGGGTCTCGGCCGCGAACACGTACGGGTGCGTGTCATGCAGGAACAGCTCGAAGGTCTGCTCGAGCGTGCACACCACCTCCGTCGGGCCGATCTCGCCGAGCAGCGCGCGCAGCAGCGTGGTTTTGCCAGACCCGAGCGCGCCGCAGATCAGCACGTTCGCGGGCGCAGGCGGCCGCACCGCCGCGGCGAGGAACTCTGCAGCCTCGTGCGTCAGCGACCCTGCGGCGACGAGATCGTCGAGCCGCACGATGCGGTGGCGATGGCACCGCACGGTCAGATACGGCTGCCCGCACACCTCCATCGCCGCGAACACCCGCTCGCCGCTGCGCAGCCGCAGATCCAGCAGCGGCGCCGACTGATCGAACCGGCGGCCCGTCTGGCCGTGCGTGACGGCGAGGTGCGCGACGAACCCGATCATCTCCTCGGCATCCGCGAACAGCCCCCCGATGGCCTCCTGACGGCCGCCGACCAGGCCCAGCACCCCTGTGTGCGGGCCGAACAGCCAGATGTTCTCCACGTCGTCGCGCCGCAGGTATCGCTCCAGCGGACCAGTGCCGAGCAGCGCTTCGAGCTGGCTGCGCAGCCACGACAGCTCGTCGTCGCTCAGCGACTCGCCGCGTGCGTCGAGCGCCTCGGCCTCCCGCGCCCGGGTGATGTCCTCGGCGATCTGTCGGCATGCGTCGGCCACCGCCGGCAGCGGCTCGGCTGTGCTCAGCCGGCGCTCCTGAACCCGCGGCAGCACCTCGTCCCAGATCGCCGCCGCCAGGCTCATCGCCGCGCTCCGGTGGCCGTGGGCGCCGAGACGTCCCTGCGAGGCGGTTCCGGCTGGCTGTCGGCAGGACGGTGTGCCCACAGCAGCCCGTTGGTGCTCGCTGTGTCCAGCGACAGGCCGGCCGAGAGCTCTGCGCGACCGTGCAGGTGGTCCGAGGCGACGCCCAGGGCGTCGAGCGCGGCTCGGTCCCGCCTCCTCGCACGACCGCCCAGCAGTGCCGACTCGTTCACCGGCCCGAGCCGGCCGACGACCGGCAATCCCGCAGCGGCACCTCCCGCAGCCGCCAGGCGCGGGCTCTCCATGTCGCCTGCACCGGCGCACACCAGCGTCAACGTGTCGGGATCGAAGCGCAGCCAGAACGCACCGAGCACACCGCGCAGCCCACCGGGCGGCGCAGTGCCCGATGCAGGCGACAACGTCACCTGCAACGCTGCTGCGCGCGTCAGCGCCGCATAGGGCTCGGTGCGAGACCCGGGCATCGACACGACGACGGCCCACCGGCCGCCGAGTTCGGCGACAGCGTCGGCCCGCTCGGCCAGCCACGCCGCCGAGCGGCGGGCCCCAGCGGGATGGCCGGGTGCCCCCAGCAGCAGGACCGACCCGCTCCCGCCCGCCCGCAGCGCCCAGCAGTGAGCCGGCACGCTGCGCGCGTTGAGCGGCGTGCGCGCTGCGATCAGCGACGGCAGGCCCCGCTGCGCGGGCGGCACCCCAGTTCGGGTCGCCGCACCGATGCGCCTCGCCAGACCGGTGCCGTGCGCGTCAGCGTCGATCACCAGCACATCGCGGCCCGCTCGGGCCCACGAACGGGCGACGCCCACCGCGAAGGCGCCCGTGTCGAGCGCCCCCGCAACGGGCTCTGGCGCATCCGCGTCGAGATCGCCACCGGCGCGCACGGCGAGCATCAGCCCTGCTCCCACGCCTGCCGCCACCGGTCGTTGAGCTCGGCGGCGACAGCGTCGGTGTCGGAGCCCTCGGTGACGCGCAGCACCATCGGGGCCGCGCCGAGCCGCTGGGTAAGCGTCCTCCACCACACCCACTCGGCGGGCTCGGCCCACACGCCGAGCATGCCGTCGCGGTAGTGGTCGAGCCGGATCGCCCGCAGCACCGAGCGAGGCCTGCCGCCGCCCGCACCGTCGGCGGGCGCGCCGGGGTCGACCAGCAACGCCAGGTCCCCTTCGGTGATCGTCGACGCGGCCAGGCTCAGGTCGAGCGCGATGATCACCTCCAGCTCGCCCGGCGAGGCTCGGGCACGCCACTCGTCGCCGAAGGGATGCAGCGCTGCGGCCTCCTGCTCATAGGAGGCCGCCCACAGATCATCCAGATCGGCAGCCAACGCTGCAGCGTCACCGCCCAGCGGCACCGGCAGCACCATCGGCGGCGCGCCCAGCTCCGCGGGCAGCGCCCGCCACCACACCCACTCCGCAGGCGGCACGAACAACCGCATGGCCGAGCCGTCGAAAGAAGCGAGCTCGAGCGAGCGGATCACCGACCTAGGCCGCCCCGCCCGCTCACGCGACGGCGCGAGGCCGGGGTCGACCAGCAGCACCAGCCCGCCCTCGCTCACCCCCGACGGCGCCAAGCTCGCATCGAGCGGAACCACCACCTCGAGTGCGTCCCCGAACGCACCGGCGGACGGTTCGACGAGCAGATGCGCGCCCAGCAGCGACCCCGCCGGCACATCAGCCGACACGGCGAGGCCGGCCAGCGCATCGGGCACCTCCGCTGACCACGCGATGTGCGGAACGTCGCCGAGCAGCACCTGCGCGGGTGCCAGATCGGTCGCACTAAGCACGTGCCCCTCGGGCAGATCCCGGGCTGCGATCACTGCGGAGACACGCTCGTCGAACGCGTCGGCCGTCGCCCAGAACCCCGTGATGCTGGCTGCCATCAGCGCCAGCCCGCCGAGCCCCCCCAGCGTCCGTTTCGCCGCGCGCGGCAACCGCCGTCGGGTCCGTGTCGGCGCTGCGGCGTCGGCGGTTCGTGCCCCTGCGGGCGGCACCTGGGCCCCGTCAGGCATCGGGGCAGGCAGTGGTGCGGGCGCGGCCCACAGCGGGCCTGCGCCGATCGGGGTTGTTGACGGCGATGCGGTGCGGGGTTAGCGTGCCCCGCTCATGGCCCGCCTCCGCCGACAGTCCGCCCAAACGGGGGGGGGGGGGGGGTACTGGAAATTGCCCTCCCCGCCGCGCGAAGCCGCCGGGGCGCGCCGGCCGGCTGGGCTGGGCGTCGCGGCTGGTGGTCGCGACGCTGGTCGCCACCTCGGTGATCTCGGGTGTAGGCGCCGTGCCCTGGCTGGAGCGCTCCGACAGTGACGGCGACGGCACCGAAGAGCTCGGCGTGGAGTGGAACAGCCTGGCCGGCGAGGCCGGCGCCGCAGCGTCGAGGGCGCCCGGTCTGAGCTGCCCGTCGGGCATGGTGCTCGACGACGGGCTGTGCAAGACGCCCAAGACCGAGACCGTGCCGGTAACGCGTGTGTGCCCCCAGGCTGCCGACGGCTATGTGGTGGTCAGCGCGGTCGACAAGCTGGGGGAGTCTCATAGCTGCCAGAAGACCGTACCGGCGCACTGCACCGGCGGCAAGGTACTCCACGAAGGCAAATGCCAAACCGCCACCGTCGAGCACGAGCCGGCGACATGGATCTGCGTCGACGGCACGCTGGAGACGAGCTCGGGCGACCACGGGGTGGCCCACAACTGCAAGATCGCACTCGACACGCCGACATGCCCGACCGGGGAGACCTATCGCACCGCTCCGAGCGCGGGCTGCTACAGAGACGACTCGTACTACAAGAAGCGCGGCTTTGACTGGGGGTGCAGCGAGGGCACGTATGTGAGGACGTCGGGCGATCATGGGGTGTCGCATTCGTGTCGGGTCACGCTGAACCCGCCGCAGTGCCCGGCTGGGGAGACCTATCGCAACAGTCGCTGTGAGATCGAGGAGGATTACTACAAGAAGCGCGGCTTTGACTGGGGGTGCAGCGAGGGCACGTATGTGAGGACGTCGGGCGATCATGGGGTGTCGCATTCGTGTCGGGTCACGCTGAACCCGCCGCAGTGCCCGGCTGGGGAGACCTATCGCAACAGTCGCTGTGAGATCGAGGAGGATTACTACAAGAAGCGCGGCTTTGACTGGGGGTGCAGTCAGGGCACGTATGTGAGGACGTCGGGCGATCATGGGGTGTCGCATTCGTGTCGGGTCACGCTGAACCCGCCGATGTGTCCTGACGACGAGGAGTATCGCACCACTCCCCGCAAGGCCTGTTACGAGGAGGAGAGCTATTACGACTCGGCGCCGTTGGACTATTCGTGCCCGGCGACCTACACGCTGCGCACCTCGGGGCTCACCCGGTCGTGCACCAAGGTGGAGAAGTACCGTCAACAGGTGTGCAGGTCCGACCCGTTCCAGGTGTGCTGGTACGAGAACCGCACCCGCACGGTGACCACGGCGGTGATCGAGTCGTGCCCGTCGGGCTACTCCCCTGACGGCACAGGCTGCACCGCCGACACGGCGTCGACCAGGTGGAAGCGCACCCGCAGCACGCCGACGAAGTACCGGTACGACCCGGCGGTCAGGTCGTGCCCGAGGGGCTATACCGACAACGGCACCCAGTGCCAGTCCGACACGGCGTCGACCAGGTGGGTGCGCACCGGCAGCACGCCGACGAGGTACCGGTACGACCCGGCGGTCAGGTCGTGCCCGAGGGGCTATACCGACAACGGCGTCCAGTGCGAGTCCGACACTGCGTCGCAGCGGTGGGTGGTCACCGCCAGCACCCCGGCGAAGCACCGCTACGACCCGGCGGTCAGGTCGTGCCCGAGGGGCTATACCGACAACGGCACCCAGTGCCAAGCCGACGTCCTCACGCCGAAGTGGACCCCCACCACCAGCACCCCCAAGACGCATCGCTACGTGCCAGCAGACCCGCAGTGCACCACTGCGGGCTTTGAGTACGCGTCGGTGGCGAGCCGCTGCGAGAAGACCGCCTACACAGATCCGACCGAGCCGCTCACCAAGCTGGTCGGGCGCCCCCCCAAGCCGACATGCGCCGACGGCTACACGGCCGCCGGCGCAGGGCGCTGTGAGCGCACGGTGCTGGGCGACCCGACCCAGACGCCGATCGGCGCCGAGTGCATCGAGCATCTCGGCACGCTGGGGGCGGGCACCGTCACTCGCAGCGGCACGCTCGTGGCGGGCACGGTGCCCCGCAGCGGCATGCGGGCGTCGGGCTGTGCGTCGCTGCGCAAGGGGGATGCTCAGTCGCCGCACTGGGCGCGCCGGTACACGCTGTACGTGCCCGCGGCGTCGACCGCGACGATCACCGCGTCGTCGGCGGCGGCTGACGTGTACCTCTATGTGCTGTCGGGCACAGACGCCAGCTTGGTCGTGGAGGACTCCGATGACGACTCGGGTCCCGGCACCGACGCCGAGGCCGCCGGTGTGGCTCTGGCGGCGGGCGTGCTGTACACGATCGAGGTCACCACCTCAGCGGACCGCGTCACCGGCGCGTTCACCCTGACCGTCACGACCGTGCTCGACGAGCCGCCGGTGGTGATCACCGATCTCGCGGACGCCGCGGTGACCGGCAGCGGCACCCTCACCGCTCGGGACAAGTTCACTGTCGAGCCCGCCGGTGCGGCCTGCACCGCCACCGCTGCAGGGGTGACTCCGTCGGTGGCCAAGACCAGTACGCCCGGCGAGCGCACCGTGAGCCTGACGCTGGCGGCGCCGTTCAGCCACGACGTCACCGTCGTCTGCGACGCGCCGCGCCGGTCGCCCACATCTGTCGTGGTGACTTTGGCGGGGCGTCTGCCGGCGGTGTCGGTGACCGGTCTGGAGGACTCGGTGCCGGCCGACGGCGCGATCTACGCCAGCGACAAGTTCACCGTCAGCCCGGCCGATGCGAGCTGCACCGGCACCGCTGTGGGCCGCGGTGTGGGCACGCCGTGGGTGAGCAGCCTGTCCGCCACGCGCACCGTGCTGGCGCGCGTGTGGGCCGGCGGCGCCGCGACCGTCACGGTCACCTGCACCGCCGCGGGCCACAGCCCCGGGGTGGCCAAAGCGGTGTTCTCCGCCCAGCCGCGGCCTCAGATCGGCACCGTCACCGCCACGTTCGCACCCAACGACGCCTGCACCGCCGCTGTCGCCGACCGAGCCGACGCCGCTCACAGCTGCACCCTCGCCGAAGGCAGCTCGCTCACCGTCACGCTCACCGCCACCGCGGATCACGCCACCATCGCTGCTAGGTGGAACACCGACAGCACAGTCACCGCCACGCCTGGGAGCGTGCCCGCTGCGACGCCGGTCATCGGCCCCGACAACGCCGCCACCGGTCACTGGCAGCGCACCCACACCGCCACCTTGGCCTGCACCGACGACGGCGCCGCCACCGCGATGGTCACCGCCGGACGACACCCCGCCACTGACACCCACACGACGCACGTCAGCATCGACTGCGAACAGCAAGTGCGCATCAGCGGCCTCGCCGACGCCGCCGGCTACAGCGCCCCAGGCACCAAAGCCACCGTCACCGACGCCTTCACCGTCGAGCCCGCCACCGCCGACTGCACCGCCGCGCCCACCGGCACCATCACCGCCCCCGACACCCGCCGCCCCCACGAGCGGCTGCTCAGCGCACAGGTCACCGCCGGCACCACCGCGACGGTCACCGTCACCTGCACCAACAACGACCGCGCCGACGGGACGGCATCGGCGGTGCTGTCGGGGGTGGCGGCGGACTGCGACGATTCGCTGGGCAGTCTCGTGCACGGCGTCACCGTCGCCCGCGACGGCGCTGTCGCCGCGGATGCGGGGTGCACGTCGGCGGGTCGCGGCCTGAGCGGCACGTTCTACGCGCGTCGGCACACGTTCACCCTCGACGCCGCAGCACGGGTCAGCGTCGACCTCGCCGCCGCCTCGGAGGCGGCGCCGCTGGACGCCTATGTGGTGCTGTACCGCGGCCACGACGCCACAGCGGCCGCTGTGCTGCACAGCGACGACGACTCGGGGCCCCGCAGCGACAGCCGCCTGAGGAACCTGCGCCTGGGGGCGGGCGACTACACCATCGAGGCCACCACCGCCACAGCGCAGGCCGTGGGCGGCTACCGGCTGGGGGTGCGCGCCGTGTACAGCTCCCCGGTGCGCATCAGCGGCCTCGCCGACGCCTCCGGGGCCGGAACGGGCGCGGTGACGGTATCCGAGCCGTTCACGGTGTCGCCGTCGACCGCCGCCTGCACCGCCGCGCCTGCTGCGGCGTCGGTCGCCGCGGGCAGCGGCAGGCGGCGCACCGTGACAGCGACCATCGACGAGCCCGGGTCGCTGCCGGTGACGGTCACCTGCACTGCTGCGGGCCGCGGCCCCGCCCGCCAGCAGGCCACCCTCACCCACGCCGGCGCGCTCACCACCATCACCGCGCGCACCGCCAGCAGCGGAGGCGAGTGCGAGACCGCAAGGACCCGCCGCGGCATCGACGCCGCATATCGGTGCAGGATCGGCCGCG
Source organism: Candidatus Poriferisodalis sp. (assembly GCF_965204195.1). Lineage (GTDB taxonomy): Bacteria > Actinomycetota > Acidimicrobiia > Acidimicrobiales > Poriferisodalaceae > Poriferisodalis. Next base: position 2,499,975 of record NZ_OZ241975.1, on the reverse strand, counting down.
GCAACACCGTCACCATCGCCGCCGACGCTGTCGCCACCGGCCCCGGAATCGAGATCGCCTGGAACACCACCGGCGCCATAACCGCCTCGGGCCACCAGCTGGGTGCTGCGACGCCGACCTTCGGGCCCGACAACAGCATCGCCGCCTGGAAGCGCACCGCGACCGTCGATCTGGCCTGCACCTCAGGCGGCACCGCCACAGCCAAAGCCACCCTGGCGGGCACCACCGCAAAGAAGACCGCCCGGCTGACAGTGGTCTGCGCTGACGCCGTGCAGATCACAGGCCTCGAGGACGCCTCGGCCGAGGGCACCGGCACGGTCACGGTCACCCGCGGCTTCACCGTCACCCCCCCGACCGCCGAATGCAGCGCCGACCCCGCCACAGCCGGGGTCACCGAAGGCGTCGGCGGCGCCCGCACGCTCAGCGCCCGGGTCGCGGTGCCCGCCACGCTGGAGACCGTCGTCACCTGCACCGCCGACGGCTACGCGGACGCCGTCCGCCACGTCGCTTTGACCGCCCGCCGGCCGTGCTCGACCCACCTCGGCACACTGGCCACCGGCACCGTCACCCTCAGCGGAACCATCACCAAGGGCCAATGCGCCGCCAAAGCCCGCCGGACGGCCACCGAAAGCGTGTTCTACGCACAGGGACGCCACTGGGCCAAACGGCACACCTTCACCCTCGACACACCCGGCTGGGTCACCATCAGCCTCGACAGCGCCCCCGCCAACGCCAAAGCGCTCGACACCTATCTCGTGCTGCTCAAAGACAACAACAACACCGGCACCCCGATCGCACGCAACGACAACCGCACCAGACGCGACAAGAACGCCCAACTCGGCGACATCTTCCTCCAACCCGGCGAATACACCATCGAAGCCACCACCAAAACACCCCGAACCGCCGGCAGCTACGACCTCAACATCGAGGCGGTCGAGTCAGGGCTGCAAGACAGCTACACGGCCACCGTCGGCTCGCCCAAGACCATCACCGTCAACTACTGGCCCCCAGATGCCGAGGTTGCAGTGAGCGCCGCCGCCAACGAAGAACTCCGGCCATCCATCGCCACTGCCCGAACCGTCACGGACGGCGTCGTCCACGGCACTGCCACCATCACCCTCACCCCGCAGCTCGTCCACACCCACAAGGACCTCAGGATCCGCGTCCGCCACAACACCGCCACCGAACAACTCCTCGGGCCCGTCGCCCTCACTGCCCAGCTGCCTTGCAACGACCACCTCGGTGCCTTGGAACCCGGTTCGGTGACTCGCACCGGCACCATCACCGCCGACACCGCCTGCGCCAGCGCCAACCGCAGCCGCGGCGTCCGCTACGCACGCCGGCATACCTTCACCCTTGATGCGCCCGGTCGGGTTACCGTCGACCTCGTCGGCGCTGGCCGGCTGGGCACGCATCTGATCGTGCTGCGCGGCCACCGCGTCTCAGGCACCACGGTGGCCAGCAGCTCGGGACTCGGCAACAGCAGCTCCCTCTCGGGCGTCCACCTGCGGGCCGGCAGCTACACCATCGAGGCCACCACCAAGACGCCTGGGGCTGTCGGCGGGTACAGCTTGCGCGTCGCGCTCGCAACGGTGAACGGCATCAGCACCGCGATGCATGTCGTGAAGGGCAAACCCGCTTCTTTCGTGTTCGACTACGAGCCCGCAAATGCCACTCTCGCGGTCGCCGAGGACCTGCTGCCTGCTGGCGTCACTGCCAAGCTCAGCCACGGCGGCGGGTCGGGCACCCTCACCGTCACCGCCGCTAACACCGGCACCTACACGGGCAGGCTGAACGTCGCCATCCCCTCAGAAGGAACCGACAGCAGCCCCACACCCGGCAGCGTCACCGTCCCGTTCCCCGTCGGCGGCACGGTATGCGCGACGGCGATCGTGATAGGGCAAGCCGTGTGTGCTGAGTCGTCGGGCTACTCGCTCACGGTCCGCAAGAACTCAACCGTGACCATCCCCGACAGTTGCATCCAGCGCGTGCCGCCCGGCCGCTGGTACCGGAGGACCCTGGCCTGGCCCACTGATGCCGCCTGTGTCGTGCCCATCAAGCGGGCAGACCGCCGGGCGCAGTTCTTTGCATTCGAAGTCCGCGACCTGACCGCCGAGGTCACTCTGAGGCTGTCGTCGGACGATCAGGACACCTATCTAGCACTGTTCGCAGCGAACGCGGACCCCGTGGTTAATGGCCTGAACGTTGTCGATCTGACCAGAGCGCACTCCGATAACAACGACGTCTTCGAGAATGCAGCGGAAGACAGAATGTTCCGCTATCGCGATGGCGACACCACGGATTCGCGTGTTCAGACGAGGCTCGGCCGCGGCGTCTACGTGGTCGCCGCCACGACTGCGACCATTGCGGTGCCGACGGCCACTGACCGCTTCACCTTCAACATCAAGATTCCGACGAGCACCTGTCCCGTCCCGCCACGTGACGGAGCGGGCGCATAGAGATGCGGCGCGTAAGTCCGGCTGTACATGAAAGGCACAGATGACTGAGATCCCGCGACCGATGAGCCGGCGCCGCTTCCTAGCGATCGTGGGTGGCGCCGGCGGCGCCGCCGGAATTGCTGGCTTGGTGGGCTGGCGAGCTATCGCATCGGCCGATGGCACGAGCGTGGCGGTTGGCGCAGGCGAGGGCGTGCTCGCAGTGGAGGTTGAATCAGGGTTCGTGGGCGCTGCAGGGTGGAGAGGCGATCTGCTGACGCTGCGACCGGCTGACGGCCCCAACGGAGGCATGCTGCTGCGCGCAGAACTCTCAGGCGTCGAGCACCAGGTAGAGACCCCCGATGGGTTCGCGGGGCGTTGTGTCGGCGTCGTCGGCAACACGGTGGCCGTGTGCGGCCATCGTGTGATCGAGACGGGCCGGACTACGTTCGAGACGGGCACCGACTACCAGGCACTAATCGTCGACGCAGGGCCGGTTTCGGAGCTGCTAATGGGCCAGCCGGTCCTCCCGCAGGTCTCCGGTTACACATACGTGCTCGTCGAGCGATTCGCGTCCGTCGTGACATCCCCTGACTTGGAGACATGGGAGCACTTCGACCTGCCGCTGATCGACGATCGCGGCGGCTCCTTCGGAGCGGTGTTGAGTCGCAGCGCTGTGCTCGCTGCTGACCACTACGCGATCGCCGAAGTGCCCGACTCGGTGTTCGAAACCGCTCTGATCAACCTCGCCGGTGCCGCAAGAGGGCAAGTCACGTTGGCTCGTGAACCGATTCCAATCCACCACGGCTCATTGTGGGGCGGCGCGGACGACGGCACCAGTGATCTCGTCATCGTTAGCGATCAAGACGGCATACGAGCCTACGACAGCCAGACCCGCATCTCGTTCAGCATTGACGATGGCAGCGAGCTACTGGGGGTCAACGTCACCCAGACAGGCCTCAACGTGACAGTGGCAACCGTCACCGGTGAGCGGGAGGTTCGTCTCTACCGCAATGGCGCCCATGCCGCTACCACCCAGCTTGCTGACGACGACCTCGTCCAGCACCGCATCGCACCCGACATCACAATCGCTGCACCACATGGTCAATACAGTTTGGTGCCCAATTCGCAGATCGCCCGTCCTGAGCATGCATAGAGGCAAGAAACCATGGCAGTGAATGTCTGTGACTACTCACCTTCCGAGGCTGCCAAGGCCACGGAAGATATTGACGCCAATTACCCTTACAACAACCCCATGGGAAAGCTCGGCCGTGTCGGCGCGCATTTTCGTAACGCACTGAGAGGCACATCGTCCAGTTGGCCAGTACATGATCTGAGTCTTGATGAGTCGATGCGCAGGCCGATTTACGATTTTGTTGACAATTTGAGCTGGTTCTCTCGTGAGGTTGGTGATTCCGGCTACGGCAATATCGCTTGGATCGGCCATGTCGGAGGGCCACCCGGAGACCGAAGGGATACATACCATAATACGGGCCATGCACTCGACATCGTCCATATTCAATGGGCGGGTGGAAATACATCGTATCCAAAAGATGGCACTTCTGAGGTTCACGATGACCAAGGCAATTGGCTGCAATCCGCACACCGCAGACTAGTTGCTGTTGAGGCGGCACTCCGCAAGCACTTTGGTTATGTTCTTAACCGCTATATCGGCGATCCCAAGAAGAACACTGAGGGTCCAAATAGCCCTCATCAGAATCATTTCCATGTGGACAATGGATGCGAACGGTCGCTGCGCGTCGATCGCACCCACCTAAGAAACCCACTTCTCAGGCGTCGACCAGTTCGGTCATGCCACTATTTCGTCCAGGATTGCATTAACGCATTTACTGACTTAGAAGTCGAATACGATGGGCGGTGGGGCAACGCCACTGAGCACGGGTATATGACCTTGATGAGCGATCTCGGCATGGAGTGTCTCGATCCAACGGTATATCTAACGCACTATATGCTATTCTTGGATTACATCATAGTCCACGGCTTGAGCGACAATGGTGCAGGCACCTATCGCTGGGGCGATCACATATTATGAAGCGATCAGCGAAGAATAAGGTGCGTCGCTTGGCGCTCGCGATTGCTGTTGCTGGTTTCGCCGTTCTTGGGCTAGTTGGACGGCCAGCGGCTCAGGTCGACTCGATTAGCAGTAGCGTTTCATATCAGGCACCTGATTGGCCCTTCCAAGGTGCCGTACACTACTACGGCTCGGGCTCCGGAAATCCGTTAACGTCGGATGCCTATCTCGAAGTGCTACACGGTGTTCAATACCATTCGTCAACGGACGGTACCGTTACAGAGTTGGATGTGGGCGCAGGCGAGGGTCTTGAATTCTGTGGCCCCGGGGAGATGTACGTAGGTCCATTAGGGATATGGTTGAGTTCCTTTGACGGCATCCGCAATTGGGTGGATTGGTACATTCCTTGGGGCGATACCGCATATCCGATGTATACGAGATCTCTGTTTGCCTCAACGTTCTTGGACTCATGGCAATCACATACCAGAGTGGGTGGCTCATCTATTGAGGTGAGACACGCCGATTACGGGTGGGTGACTGTGACCATAGGTGCGATGGAACGGCATTACCCTTACGCGGACCCCGACCATGATGGGAGCGGGCCGCCTCAGTCTGGTTTCTCGTTACCGTCGGAGCCGCCACCCGACTGGGAGATAGGCAGCACTGTCAATATGTCTCATTCGGATGGCGTGCATTATGGCATCACTGTCACACCGAGTGAGTACACCTGCGGTGGACAGCAAACGTATGTCTTCTCAGTGAAATCCGGAGAATTGGTTGGGTGCGGATGGGGTTATCTCGGCCCGATATTCGTCGCGCCGCGAGATGTACTTGATTCCTCGCCGCCTCCCTCGTTTCCCGTCGATGCATATTGGCATGATCCACTACGCGGATGCGAAGGAGCATTTCCGATGGATGCGCTGCTCCACACAGCAAATCGTGGATCTCAATGAACTTGGCCGATGAGTAGAAGTTTGGATCCGGAGCCGAGAATGAGCGAGACTAACCACCCGCAGGGCCAACCGACCCATTTCATAGGTATCGGTGTGCTGTGGACGGCGCTGCTGCTGTTGTCGGGGTGTTCAGGCGGGTCAAACCCTGTTGCCGAGGGAGCGACGTCGTCGGTGGCTGCCTTGGCACCGTTGGACACTGCCGTCGATGTGGGCATGTCGGGTGAGGATGAATCGCTTCGGGCGGAAGTAGGCGAACAGGCTGAGACAGCAGGGGGCGGTGTCGAGACTGCTGCTGGCAGGGCACCGGTGGGTTCGACGCCTGCTATTTCGTCTTCGCCGGATACGTCTGGGTTCACGCTGGAGCGGCCGCGATTTTTGGAAGGGGTGTCCCCCGAGTGGCCTTTTGTGGGTGTGGTGCAGTTGTGGGCGAACGGTGGCGAAACGGCATCCGGAGAGGCGGAGGCGGTGTGGTGGCTGTGGTACTGGTCTGAAGAGCTTGATGCAGCGGCCATGCCGATGGTACCGCTGCCAGGTCTGGAGATCGAGTGCCTCGGGCAGGTAGGCATGGTGTCTCACGGTGAGCGTGGGATCGAGGTGGGCGGAGCACCAGACGCGACGTCGGGGTCGTATCTGGTGCGGTGGGGCATGCCTGCACAGCGTTTGGATACGCCGTCAGAGGCGCTGCTCGGCGAGATCGATCGCCGTCCGTCATCGGTCACGGTGAGCTCGGTTGGCGACGTGGTGTCGCTTGCGGCGGGCGAGCAGTATGCGTCGTATGCGATGCGCGAGCCGGCGCGCATGAGCGGTGACTGGTGGCGGGTGCAGGCTCGTCATGACGGGGATTTGTTGGTGCTGTCGGTTCATCCGGCCAATCACGAGTGCTTCTCCGGAGTGACGTGGCTGGTAGACGGCGCTACCGGCAAGACGGTGGCGTGCGGCGCGAACACATGGGCGACCCGATTCGTCGCGCCCGATGACCACCTTTCGGGTGAGTTGGTGCTGCCCAGCGCTGAGGAAATGGGCACCTATCTGGGCTGCGGGGCCAGACTGGAGCTGACGCAGGTGCCCATTCGCTCCGGCGGCTGAGGCTCGCTGGCGATGCCGTCGGACAGGTCGAAGCAAGTCGATCCGGTCAATGTGTGCTGGTACGAGAACCGCACCCGCACAGTGACGACCGCGGTGATCGAGTCGTGCCCGTCGGGGTACTCGCCTGACGGGACCGGCTGCACCGCCGACACGGCGTCGACGCGGTGGGAGCGCACCCGCAGCACGCCGACGAAGTACCAGTACGGCACGGCGGACAGGTCGTGTATCTGTGGCTATTCCGACAACGGCACCCAGTGCGAGTCCGATGTCGCCACTGTCACATGGGACCGCACCGACAAGGCCCCCACGAAGCACCGCTACGAGCCAGCAGACCCGCAGTGCACCACCGCGGGCTTCGAGTACTCGTCGACGGCGAGCCACTGCGAGAAGACCGCCTACACCGATCCGACCGATCCGTTGACCAAGCTGGTGGGCGACACGCCGACCGTGTCGTGCCGAGAGGGCTATGACGCTGCTGGGGGAGGGCGCTGTACGCGCACGGTGCTGGGCGAGCCGACCCAGACCCCGATCGGCGCGGAGTGCGTCGAGCATCTCGGCACGCTCGGGGCGGCCACCGTGTCCCGTAGCGGCACGCTGGAGGCGGGCTGCACGTCGCTGCGCAAGGGAAACGCCCAGTCGCCGTACTACGCGCGCCGGTACTCCCTGAGCGTGTCAACGGCGTCCACGGCGACGTTCACCGCGTCGTCGGCGGCGGCCGACATGTTCGTCTATGTGCTGTCGGGGTCGAAGTCGGTGCCGACAGTGGTGGCCTCCGACGACGACTCGGGTCCCGGCACCGACGCGCGGGCTGCGGGCGTCAAGCTTGCTGCGGGCACCACTTACACGATCGAGGTGACCACCTCGGTCGCGGGCCCGGCGGGCGCGTTCACCCTCACCGTCGCCACCGCGCTCGACGAGCCGCCGGTCGTCGTCACCGGTCTCGCCGATGACACCGAGACCGGCAACGGCACCCTCACCGCCGCCGACACCTTCACCGTCGAGCCATCCGATGCGACTTGCACCGCCACAGCTGTAGGTGTCACACCGTCGGTGACCAACACCGGCGCCGCTGCCGAGCGCACCGTGAGCCTGACGCTGGCGGCACCATTCAGCCACGACGTCACCGTCGTCTGCGACGCGCCGCGCCGGTCGCCCACATCTGTCGTGGTGACTTTGGCGGGGCGTCTGCCGGCGGTGTCGGTGACCGGTCTGGAGGACTCGGTGCCGGCCGATGGCGCGATCTACGCCAGCGACAAGTTCACCGTCAGCCCGGCCGATGCGAGCTGCACCGGCACCGCTGTGGGCCGCGGTGTGGGCACGCCGTGGGTGAGCAGCCTGTCCGCCACGCGCACCGTGCTGGCGCGCGTGTGGGCCGGCGGCGCCGCGATCGTCACGGTCACCTGCACCGCCCCCGACCACAGCCCCGGATCTGACAGCGCACTGTTCTCCGCCGAGCCGCGGCCCCAGATCGGCGACGTCACCGCCGCGTTCGCGCCCGCCGACGCCTGCACCGCAACAGCGGCCCAGGACGCGGATGCCGCTCACAGCTGCACCCTTGCCGAAGGCGCGACGCTCACCGTCACACTCACCTCCACCGCGGATCACGCCATGATCGCCGCCAGGTGGAACACCGACAGCACAGTCACCGTCACACCGGGGAGAGTGCCTGCTGCGACTCCGGTCATCGGCCCCGACAACGCCGCCACCGGCGACTGGCAGACCACTCACACCGCTGCCTTGGCCTGCACCGCCGACGGCGCGGCCACCGCGACGGTCACCGCCGGCCGGCATCCCGCCACCGACATCCACACCACGCACATCGGCATCGACTGCCAGACCCCCGTGCGCATCAGCGGTCTCGGCGATGCCACCGGCTACAGCCCAGCAGGCACCAAAGCCACGATCAGCGACGCGTTCACCGTCGAGCCCGCCACCGCCGACTGCACCGCCGCGCCCACCGGCACCATCACCGCCCCTGACCCCCGCCGGCCCCAGGAGCGCCTGCTCAGCGCACAGGTCACCGCCGGCACCACCGCTACTGTCACCGTCATCTGCACCGCGGACGGCCGCGCCGATGGGGTGGGCGAGGTGCGACTGACCGTGGCGGTGCCGCGGGTGACCTCGGTGGCGGTCACCGCGACCTCGGGCGGGTCGTGTGCCGTGTCGTCGTCGCCGCTGCCTGCGGGCGCGGACGCGGCGTACGGGTGCACGGCGACGCGCGGCGCCGATCTGGTGGTGTCGGTCGCGGCGGACGCAAGCGTCAACGGGCCGTCGCTGGGATGGGATGCCAGCGGCGCGGTGCGGGTGGTGCGCAGCGCTCAGGATCGGCGTGCTGTTCCGCTGATCGCGCCGGGAGGGTCGCTGAGCGGCTGGCGGCGTACCGGCACTGCGACGCTGAGCTGCACCGCCGGCGGCGCTGCGACGGTCACGACAGCCCTGCCGGGCGCGGCCGACTATGTGACCCGTCTCGATGTCGCCTGCGGGCAGCGGGTGCGCATTGGCGGTCTCGACGACACGGTTGCTGCGGGCACTGCGACGGTGGCCGTGTCGGACACGTTCGCGGTCACGCCCGCCGCCGCGCAGTGCACCGCGACAGCCACCGCGGGCACGCCGGTCGTGTCGGCTGGTGTGGGCGGGGTGCGCGCTGTGCAGTTGAGTGTCGGTGTGGGGGCGTCTGCTGTGGTGACGGTCACGTGCGCCCACGGCGGCTACGACCCCGCCACGGCGACGGCGACGTTCGCGGCCGCCGCAGCAGGCGGCTGCGGGGATCCGCTGGGAACGCTGAGCGTCGGCAGCGTGACGCGCAGCGGCACGATCGCCGCCGATGCGGCGTGCATCTCGCCTCAGCGTGTGCGCGACGGCGGCGATGCCAAGCGGTACTGGGCGCGCCGTCACACCTTCACGCTGGCCGCCCCGACGAAGATCACCGTCGACGCCGGCTCGCCGACACGACGCGGCCTGGACGCCTATGTGGTGCTGCTGGAGGGCCACAGCAGCGACGGCGCCGGCACCGTGGCAGGCCGCGACAACAACTCAGGGCCCCGCCGCGACGCCCGTCTGGCCGCACTGGTGCTGCCTGCAGGCGACTACACCATCGAGGTCACCACCGCCAGCAAACGCCGCACCGGCAACTACCGGCTCCAGGTCACCACAGCGGCCGCGTCCGCGGCATGCACCGACGACCTAGGCACGCTGGCCGCGGGCCGCTACACACGCACCGGCACCATCACCGACACCTGCGTGTCCACACGCCGCGGCACCCCCACAGGCCGACCCGGGGCGCGCTGGCACACCTTCACCCTCGACGCCCCCGCCTGGGTCGACATCGACCTCGCCAAAACAACCGGCAGCCCCCTGGACCCCTACCTGGCGCTCATCGGCACCGACAACGGCACACCCACCACCATCGAACAAGACGACAACAGCGGCACCGGCAACACAGCACAAATACAAGGCCGGTATCTCGAAGCCGGCACCTACACCATCGAAACCACCGCCGCCACAGCGACCGGCACCACCGCCACCGGCGACTACACCCTCACCGTCACCGTGCCCATCAGCGGTCTTGCGGCCACCAATAGCGTCACTGTCGACGAGCAGACCACGCTCACCTTCAACTACTGGCCGGGGGATGGTACGGCGCGAGTTGGCATTGAGAACGATGGCGCCTTGCCGTTGTTGGTGGAGGGACGTCTTGGGAAGGCAACGTTGACGGCGGAGACTTGGGGACGCGGTGAATTCAGTTACACGCTGAAGTTGGCGCATCAGGCCGATTCGCAACAGCGCAACGCGAGATCTCGCTCAACATTCTATAGCTCGAGTCCTCAGGAGATGACTATCCGGGACTTTCCTTTTACGATGACAGGCTCGTGCCCGACTGATCGAGTCGGAAGCAAGAACAACCCAGCATTTTGTATCACCGATGCGGATCGTGATGATCCACAATCGGCGACGGACTATCTGTATGCCGTATCGCCGGCTACTTTGCGGGAGGTCAAGGAGGCAGTCAGGTCGGCCAATCTGCTTCATCGCCCACATTGCGGCATCATGGTTTCGGATAATCAACTGTTGGCCGTGTTGCTGTCGATCGCGATGTGGGAAACGCCGGTAGTGCCGCCGGGGACCAATACAGTGCTTCCTTATCCGGCACGGTCCCCGATGTCGCTCTCGCGGCTAGACACTCATTCTCATTTGTATTCGCAACGAATCGTGAACGGTCAGGAGGAGAGCGGGCCAGTGCGTGCTTTCTGGCACCCAGGAATCGGTTTGTTTCAGATCGATGACACCTTTGGACCGGACGTGGCTCGTACATTTGCGCATGCAAAGCACGCAGACATTCTGTTGTCTGCAAGCACTGTCGCGAACCACATTTTGACGGCGATTTGTCCGGGTGCATCATCTGCCACATCTGCCGAAGAACGGTCCAAAGAGTTTGTCGACCGAGTAACGAGGCTGGCTATCCCCAATTGGTTCGCTTGCTACAAGAATTGGAAGGCTCGTACTGGCGAACGCTGTATGGCGAGGACTTATCCGAAGATGTACAGCGGCGATTATGACGATCCGAATGTCACTTACCTCGTGTCTGGACCGTATTCCGGTTTGCCCTCGCACCCGGAGCTGGCCAACGAGTTTCCGCTGGATCATCGATTTGAGTTCAAGCGATCGGGCGGTGTGGCCGAATTGTGGTGCCGCTGGAGGTTGGGCGCCGGTCGAGCGACCCAGGAGTTTCCGTGTTTCTACTATGATACGAGCCGCCGGGAAGGCTGGATGGACGTGAGTGATCCGCTGGGGGATCCGAACAGCCCATTGGCCGCTGGCTTCATGAGCTTCGAGTATGCACGCAAGCGATTCGCGGTATTCCCGAAGAGCGTGCTCGGCGGCACGGAGACGTGGATCAAGACTGTGCCCTATGGAGCCAAAGTCAGGGTGCACTCGGCCTTGTCATGGGAAATTGACAAACATGACCTAGGTGTCGGTTCTCTTGGCGAGCTTGAAGTCGAGGTGTGCCGTTCGTTGGTCGGTGTGCCAGTTGTCTTCAGGGATCCACCGTGTAGCTGGCACAGTGTGAACGCGACGGGTGGCTCCAGCTTCGCGAACTGGATTGTTCTCGGTTTGCACTGATGAAGACGATGCGCATTCAGCGATCGCGCCGGTCAGGTCACAAGAGTCTCTTGCGCGTGTTGAGCAGTCCCGTGTTCTTGGTGGCATTGACGGTCCTGTTTGCGTGTGACGGATCACCCGCTCAAGGCTCGCCAGCTGCGCCGGTGTCGGAACCGGGGCGAGCACGGGCACATCTTCCGGTGCCCGGCAGTGTGAGTGACGTACGGGTAGGTTCGTCGGGGTCGTCTGAGCGTTCCGCGCGGGAAGACTCGGCGGGCGAATCCGTTCTCGCGTCCAGTTCCCTCGGGTCGCCCTTCGGCCGTTCCGACTATGTGCGCGCGTTGCCGGTGGTGCGCGACGGTTCGTTGTTTTCTCTTGGCGCTGATGACCTGCCCGGCCCGTTCTGGGACGAGCCTTTGCCGCTGCCATCGCAGGCCGGTGGGCCGAGCGGCCAAGTGTTCGACGTATGCGACATTCGGGGCGCATATGTCATCTGGTATGGGTTCGAGCCCTCGGTAAACGCTCTCGCGGAGTTTCAGTCTGATTGGGGCCGCTTGTCTGCAGACTGTCGCATGGAACGCGAGCCCGACGGGCTCTTTGCACGGTATGCGTTAGTCGTCGACTACGTCTCCAGCCCGCTCTTCGAGACGAAGGACGAGGCATTCGCGTGGGGCCGACAATATGCCCGCGAACTACGCGTCGAACAATGGGATTCTCTTCCCTTCGGGATCGAAGCGCGTGGCATCACGGGATACTCAACACATCATCCCTTCATCCAGTTCGCACCGGCGGACACGCCGGTGGGGCGCGTCGAAGTGGTGGCCGGTTCGGTGGACCAACGAGACGGGGTAATCCGCGGGTTGATCCGCAACAGATCCCGCCGTCAATTCGCATACGATGTGCGCGTCACCTATCGGGGCGAGAGCTGGTCATGGCCATTGGCGATGCAGCCCGGTGAGCTGGCCGCGTTCGAGCTGAAGCACGCCGAGACCGACACGACTCTCCAAGTCGACCAGATTGTTGTCAAGGCGCGCCTTAGTGCCGAGGCTGACCTTTCGCGCAATGTGAACTTTAACTGCGGGCACGGACCATTCGAAGCTAACGCGCAAACAGTGCCGATCATGCTGCCTGAGGAAATTCGCTCAGCGCTTCCGTCGAACGGTCGACATACCATCCAGTCCGACTGCGGCAGAATGGGTCTGCGCACTACATCGCACCCAGGACTCCCTCACTACGCGGACGGAGTCAGCGTCGACGTGCTCGCCGCATTCGTCGCATTCTTGGACCAAGAGCGTGTCGTGGAAGTCCTGCGGGTTCCGGTAGCAGCGACCTACATGCACAACAACGAACAAGGCGACGAGATTTGGGCATCCCGCGTCATCACGAGCCTGCCACTGCAACATCCTCATCTACGAGGCTTTGAATACCCCGAACTCACCGTCACCGTTGCAGCTCCCCCGTCAGAGGGCCCGGATCCCTACCAATACCTTGTGTGGATCGGCAGAGCCCATGAATGAGTGCAGGGTCGTTGGTGTTCCGTGGGTCTTGCGCGGCGGCGGTGCTGGGTTCTGCTGTCATGAGCTGTGAGGAGGCTCTATAGCGCCGAGGAGATATTTGGCAAAGTTCCGGCGGCGTGTTATCGACCTGGTCGAGGCTGGCCGGCTGGTGGCAGCGGTCGCGGCGGTGCTGGGTATCAACGGCCAATCGATGTGTACATGGCGCCGCTAAGCGCACATCAACGCCGGGATCGAGCGCGGCGAGGGTGTCCGATTCGTTCATGGTGTCGCCGTCAACTGCCGTGTGCACCGCGGTGCACTGTCTCCTCGACCCTCGACGGGCTCGGATCGTTGTGGGTCACGGTCTCCTGCATCGCTGTGGGCCGCGGCCCCGCCCACCAGCAGGCCGTCCTCACCCCCGCCAGTGCACTGACCTCTATCACAGCGCGCAACCACCAGCGGCGGCGGAGATTGCAATGCAGCAGCGACGCGGCGCGCGTGGTGCGCAGCGCTCAGGGTCGGCGCGCTGTTCCGCTGATCGCGCCGGAAGGGTCGCCGAGCGGCTGGCGACGTACCGGCACCGCGACGCTGGGCTGCACCATCGACGCGGAGTGCATCGAGCATCTCGGCACGCTCGGGGCGGCCACCGTGTCCCGTACCGGCACGCTCGCGGCGGGCTGCACGTCGCTGCGCAAGGGAGACGCCCAGTCGCCGTACTACGCGCTCCGGTACTCCCTGAGCGTGTCAACGGCGTCCACGGCGACGTTCACCGCGTCGTCGTCGGCGGCCGACATGTTCATCTACGTGCTGTCGGGCTCGGCGGGCAGCGTCACCGTGGAGGACTCCGACGACGACTCGGGCACCGACACCGACGCCGAGGTCACCGACGTGCCCCTGGCAGCGGGCATCACGTACACGATCGAGGTGACCACCTCGGTGTCGATCGCCACGGGCGCGTTCACTCTCACCGGCACGATCACGCCCGACGAGCCGCCGGTGGCGATCAGCGGTCTCGCGGATGCTGCGGTGACCGGCAGCGGCATCCTCACTGCCAGCGGCACGTTCACGGTCGAGCCCGCGGATGCGGCCTGCACCGCCACCGCTGCAGGGGTCACCCCCTCGGTGACAAAGACCCGCACACCGGGCGAGCGCACCGTCAGCCTGAGGCTCGCAGCGCCGTTCAGCCACACCGTCACCGTCGCCTGCGACGCCGTGGGCCGCTCGCCCACAACCGCCGAGGTGACCCTGGCAGGGCGCCTGCCGGCGGTGTCGGTAACGGGCCTGGAGGATTCGGCGCCCGCCGATGGCGCGATCTACGCCAGCGACAAGTTCACTGTCAGCCCGGCCGATGCGAGCTGCACCGGCACCGCTGTGGGCCGCGGTGTGGGCACGCCGTGGGTGAGCAGCCTGTCCGCCACGCGCACCGTGCTGGCGCGCGTGTGGGCCGGCGGCGCCGCGACCGTGACGGTCACCTGCACCGCTCCCGACCACAGCCCCGGGGTGGCCAAAGCGGTGTTCTCCGCCGAGCCGCGGCCCCAGATCGGCACCGTCACCGCCAAGTTCGCGCCCAAAGACGCCTGCACTGCAACAGCGGCCCAGGACGCAGACGCCGCTCACAGCTGCACCCTCGCCGAGGACAGCTCGCTCACCGTCACGCTCACCTCCACCGCCGACAGCGCCGCGATCGCCGCGAGCTGGGACACCACTGGCGCAGTCACCGCCGCGCCTGGGAGCGTGCCCGCTGCGACGCCGGTCATCGGCCCCGACAACGCCGCCACCGGCGACTGGCAGCGCACCGCCACCGCCACCTTGGCTTGCACCGACGACGGCGCCGCCACCGCCACGGTCACCGCCGGCCGGCATCCCGCCGACGACACCCACACCACACACATCGGCATCGACTGCGAGACCCCGGTGCGCATCACCAGTCTCGGCGACGCCACCGGTTACAGCGCAGCGGGCACCAAAGCCACGGTCAGCGACGCGTTCACCGTCGAACCCGCCACCGCCGACTGCACCGCCGCGCCCACCGGCACTGTCACTGCCCCCGACACTCGCCGGCCCCAGGACCGGCTGCTCAGCGCACAGGTCACCGTCGGCACCTCCGCCACCGTGACCGTCACGTGCACCAACGACGGCCGCGCCGACGGGGTGGGGGAGGTCGATCTCACAGCCGAGGAGCCGGGCTTGTCGGGGGTTGTCGGCGGGCAGACCTGTGCTGCGGTGTCGCCGGCGCCCGCAGGTGCGGATGCGGGCTACCGGTGTGTGCTGTCTGACGCGCATCGGCTGGTGCTGGCGGTGACGGCTGATGCCAAGGTGCGCGGCATCTCGGTCGGCTGGTCGGCCTCAGGGGGAGCTGCGGTCAGCAGCCGCCGGACCGATGCGGTCGCGGCGGTCGCAGCGCCGAACGGGGAGTTGACCGGCGTATGGCGCCGGGCCGGCTCGGCTGTGCTGGAGTGCTCCGCGGACGGGTCGGTGACGGTCACCGCCAAGGTCGGTTCGGGGCCCAGCGCGGTCACCCATGTGTCGAACGTGAGCGTCGTGTGCGAGGACCAAGGCGCCATTGCCGGCCTGGAGGACGCTGCGGGAGCTGGCACGGGCACGGTGACGGTGTCGCGCGTGTTCACGGTGATGCCGGCCGCCGCGCGGTGCACGGCCGCGTCGGCGTCGAGCGAGCCGAAGGTGACTGCCGGGATCGGCGGCACCCGTACGGTGTCGATGGGTCTCAAGGCGGTTCCGGGTCGGGTGGTTGGGGCGACGGTGAGCGTGGACTGCACCCCGCCGGGCCACGCCCCCGTCACCGCGACCGCCGTCTTCACGGCGAGCTATGTCGATTCCTGCGATGATCCGCTGGGCGCCCTGGCCGACGGTGTCACGACCCGTTCGGGCGCGATCGCGCAGAACCCTGCATGCGTGTCGCCCCAGCGTGTGCGCGACGGCGGCAGCTCCAAGCATTACCCGGCGCGCCGGCATACCTTCACGCTCGTCAACCCCGCCACGGTGCGCATCGACGTCGCCTCGCCGACGCGGCGCGGCCTGGATGCCTATGTGGTGCTGTTGGAGGGGCACTCCCAAGACGGCACCGGCGCCGTGGTGGGCCGCGACAACAACTCAGGGCCCCGCAACGGCGCCCGCCTGACAGGTCTGCGGCTCGCCCCGGGTGACTACACCATCGAGGCCACCACCGCCAAGAAGCGCCGCACCGGCGGCTACGACCTGCGCGTCGACGCCCAGCTCGAGGTGCTCATCTCCAACCTCAACGGCAACCCCCGCGTCGGCACAGGCACCGCCACCGACTATTTCACCGTCCTGCCGGCCGACGCGACCTGCACCTCCAACGTCGGCATTGTCACCGACCCCGGCGGCGGGCGGCGCGTCCTCAGCGCCGAGTTGACCGCGCTGGGCGACACCGACATCACCGTCACCTGCCGGCGCGCCGGCTACGGCACCGCCACCGCCGCCTCCACGCTCACCGCCCTCACCCCCGTCAGCAACGTGACCGTCGAGGCCGCCTCAGGCGGCACCTGCGGGCCCTACCGCGGCACGCTCGATGCTGGTGTGGACCAGGCGTTCGCCTGCACTGTGACCGCAGGCACCCCGCTCACTGTTGACGCGGAAGCCACCGGCTCCTCCAGCCGGATGAAGCTCGTTTGGACGGCGCAGGCCGGTGCCACGGTGATGACGCCCGACGACGGCGACCTCAGCGTCAGTGTGGTCGGCGGCGAGGTGGTGTTCGCCCGGTCCGGTGCTGGCACGGTCACCTGCACCTCCGACGCCGAGGTGACTCTCGACGTGCGGATTGACGGGACGGCCGAGCACACTACGGTGCTCAAGATCGACTGCGAACCCCCCGTGCGGATCACCGACTATGTGCCCGACTCGCGCGACGGGGCCGGCGTGATGACCGGCACGTTCGACGTGGCCCCTGCCACGGCACAGTGCAAGGCACGCCATGCCGGCGGCATCGCCGGGCGGCCGAGCGAGGACGGCACTGGCACGAGCCGCACGGTGTCGGTGACCACGACGGCGACGGGCTGGCTCGACGTCGAGGTCGAGTGCGGGGCGGCCGACTACGCGGCCGCGACTGCCGCGGCGAGGTTCGTGGCGCGTGACGAGTCGAACTGCATGTCGCCGCTGGGCGTTCTGCGCCACGGCACGCGCACGCTCTTGGGCTCTCTGTCGCGCACGAGCTGCCTGTCCCGACAGCGGCTGGCAGGCTCGCAGACGACGTTCCACGCGCACCGCTACACCTTCACGCTCGCCACCTCAGGCTGGGTCAGCGTCGACCTCGAGCCCACCGACACCGGCAACGACGCACTCGACACCTACCTGCTGCTGCTCGACGGGCACGGCTCGGGCGGTGCCGTGCTGCACAGCCACAACAACCTGCACGGCGACGCCACCCAACTTGACGGCATCCGTCTCACCGCCGGCACCTACACCGTCGAGGCCACCACAGCCCTCAGCAACAGCACAGGCGGCTACCGGCTCACCGTCGAAGGCGACTTCGCCGTCCAATCAGACGACCTGCCCGCCACGCTCACCGCGACCGTCGGCCAGACCAGCCGCGTCGAGATCGATTACGCCCCAAGCGACGCTGCTGTGACCGTGCAGTCCGTCAGCCCCCGAGGGTTGAACGCCGCGGTCTCCGCGGGGGACGGCAGCGTCGATGTCGACGTCACACCCGACAAGGCCCTCACCACCACCATCACGCTCGCATTCACCGCGTCCGGGCACACCAGTACAGACACCATCACTGTCACCTCCTACTGCCAGACCGGGTCCCGGCCCGGCCCCGACGGCACCTGCCAACCCCTCACGCCCACACTCGACGCGGGTTGCTTTGCTTCGATGCCGAACGGCCGTGATCTGGGGCGGCGCTGGCGACGGGTCGTGACCCGGGAATTGTATGTGCAGGACTGTGACTCGGTGTCAGTGGCGGGAAGGACGGCCGGCTATTTCCTGTTCGACATCCCGGCGGAAGAAACGTCTCGGTCGAGCTATGGGTTGCAGATCGACTTTATGTTGCCTCCCAATGCCCATCCGATCGGCACGGTGAATCGACCTGGTCCGCGTGCTGTTCTGCCACAGCTGTCTGTGGTCGTGTGGCCCTTGGGCCCGGACGGCGCGACTGCGCTGACCCCGCCGCTTGCCCTCTTCAGGGAGTCAGCGGTCGCTGAGGACGGCCGCGCGCTGCGCTTTGCTGCAGCCGACATTCGGCCGGGCAGCTATCTCATCGAGGCCGCGATGCCACCCGCCAGCCTGCGTTCGCCTCTCACTACAAACAGGTTCACGGTCGCCGCGACAATGCCTTCAGTGGATGAGGCCTACGAGGATGTCAAGAAGCTCGGGAACATCTGGCTTGACGGTGCGGGCTTCACGCTCGAGGAGTTCCTCGATGCCCGCGGTACACGCGACTACGATGCACACCCGATCGAGGCGAACCGGACCGGTCCTGACGATCTGTTTGATCCCAACAGTGAAGAATACCCGTGGCTGTCTTTCGGAGTTGACCGCTGCAGCATTCCCGAAGGAGCCGTGGCCGCGGGTGACGCTGTCGTCGACAGGGTTATGGCTGCGCTACTGCGGGATTTTTGGGGTGTTGTAATTGGCGAGACTGACCGAACAACCTGGGACGAAGCAATCCAATCCCAATGGTTCAGGGACTATCCGCGTTTCAACGGTGCCAAAGTGGCTTTCGTGTACGCGTGCATGCGGCACGATTTCAACTGGAAGAACCTGCACCGAATGACCTGGCTCAACCAGCACACCACGGAACCTGCCATATGGACAGAAGCATCCTCCAAGGAATCAAACGCCCGAATGCTCGCCGATCTACGCCTTCTATGCAACGCGAATCGCGACGGAAACTCGCCGACTTCCGCCTACTTCACGTGGAGAATTCTCACGTTGGACGCTCTCGGGGACTGCCTGCGAACCGCCTTATTCATAAGGACGGCATTGGATCTCGTCCCGGTCAGCTACTCATCCTATGACTGGGGAACGCTATGACTCATAGCTGTATGGAAGCCGTTCGGGCGCGGCCGATGATCTGCCAACCGAAGGGACCGGCTGAACTTCAGCCATCGTTGAAGGAAATCAGGGCATGAACAAAAACCGTGTCGCGCTTGGATCTGCGATCGCAGTGCTTGTGCTGACGCTTGTCGCTATCGGCGCATTCGTCTGGGGGCGCGGCGACAGCGTGGATTTACGAAGTCTCAACGACGCCGAGTTTCGCGAATATGCAGACGAAGTGGTCGGGGTCGATGAGGTGATTGAGGAGTATCTCCATTCTGGCCAGGTATTCGCGCGATTCCGAACCATCGAAGAACGCTATACACACGACGACGAGCAGACGAGATGGCTCAACGAGGATGCCTCGGATACGGAGCGAAACCGCTGGTTCTATGCAGAGGCTCTTGTTCTGCAGATCATTGCCGCCAAGGAAGATATGCCGAAGGAAATCGGGCCCGGCGGAAAGCTTGAAACTGCGCACTTCGATGCTATGCGAGCGTGTGCCGAGGATCACGGCTGGCCAGCCGACGTGCTGGACGACCGCCCGTGGGACAATCCGGCGCGTGACGAGGCGCAGACTGGACCTCGGCGCGAGGAATACTTGGATCTGCGCCATGAGTGTGCGCAGTGGGCCGAGTCCTATCCGACACTGGATGCTATTGAACGCGACAGTCTCTTGGCGTTAAGAGACGAGCACTACCGGAAGGCGATAAAGGACTTCATGGTCGCTAACCCTGACATTGTCATCCCCCGTCTCGATCCCTCGGAATGCACCGCTGAATTCTTGCCTGAATGCGCACCGGCAGCGTCTCGGTGAGATTGTGATGAGCGGCTGCCCTCACTGTGCTCGACGACGTAACTGGTGCAAGCAGAGGGCGGCGATCATTCCGCAGGAAGATCGCGGGAACATGCATAAGTAGCTGAATATGGAACGCATGCTGCGACCTTCGGTCCTGTCAGGGTTGGTCGTCGTTGGGTCACTGGCGGCAATCCTGTTCGTAATGTTCTGGGGGGCCCACTACATCCAGAAGTCTGATGAGTGTGATGAAGCGATCGACTCGCTCAGGGGCGCAGTAGCTTCCACGGGGAAGCATTTGAACGATTTCCTGTTGACGATTCCGCTCTCGCTTGATTCAGGGGATTTCGGCGATGTCCAGCGGTCAGCTGGCAATGTGAACCGTTACATGACCGGCGCGGATTCCTACAGCGCGAGCGACCGAGTCGACCCATGGTTGCCTCGGGCGCTGGAGGGTTTACGAGGTTGCGAGGGCAATCTCGAGTCGCGCGGGGTGGCGGACAGTGCGGAACAGGCCTACCTTCTCGCCAGGGCAGACGTCCTTGAATCCGTCCGGATCATTTCGACGAGGCCTCTGCCATGGTTCCGAGCTGCGGTTGAGGCCGAACCTTGGCAGCGTTGCCGGGCTGAGTTTCTTGCCGTGAAGATCGACGTCGCCAAGGCAATTCACTCATCGACCGCGATGGGGCACGCAATGTTGGATGAGAACTTTAGCGCTGCCGAAGAGAGTGCGCGCCGATGGAGAACCTCGAAGGCGGCTGTCGATTCGTCATACAGGGGCGTGTCTTCGTGTCTTCGGGCTTTGGCACCTACGCCGGCGGGCAGCGAATTCCTGGCTCGTGTCGACGAGGGGCGACTCGCGGAACGAGCGGCGGTGGAACACATTCCGCACGCACTCGAGGCGCTGAGACACCTCATCGAGGTCGCTGAGCAATGAGAGCTGCTGCACCGATTGGTGATCCACGCTTGCCCGGCGCGGCCGATCCCTTATGGCCTGCCGGGGTGGACGCGGATGGTGACCGTCTCGGCGGCCGTGTCGTTCCAGCCCTGGCCGAGGCGGCTGAATGCAGTCGAGAGATGCGCGATGAACCAGCAAGCTCCGCCGATCTGCAGGACAGTCAGAACTGATCGAGGAGGGAGCGCTAGGAGGATCGCACTGACCGCGACCGTCGCAGCGCCGACGGGCAGAAGCTGGCGAATAAGCGCTTGGGATAGCTCAGGCAAGCGGCCGTTCTCGACTCTCACAGTCCGAATGCCACTCGCCCGTTCGCCCAACGACTGACCTCGTTTGGCGATGCGGCGCGCTCCGTACCACGCGGCCAGCCCTGGAGATGTCACCCACATGGCCCACAGAATGATCTTCAGGTTGGTCAACCACTCAGAGTCCGCAGAGCCGATGTCATAGGTGATGAATTGCGGTATGTGGACAATCAAGGCGACAACGCTCACAATCGCGGCGGCGGTCACAGGTATCAGCAGGTCAATCACGGCCGCTCCGAGTCTGCGTCCGACATCTGCTGCTACGACGATGTCACCGTTCACGAGCGACACCCGCGAACCGAGACTCTCGGTTTCCCAGCCCGCCGGCTGCATACCGGTCACAGCATCAACGTACCCACGCCCGCTGGCCGCTGCGCGGTGCACGGCTCGCCGACAGCGGTTTCGATCGAAAACAGCTCCGCCGCGCTGATCACCCGCGGCACGCTAGCCACCGTGTGGCTGAGGCCGGCCGTATCTCCATTCGGTTTTCAAGGGCCGAGGGCGGTGATGGGGATGACGGATACGCCGTCTGGGCGTTGGTAGGCGTAGCCGCCGGTGGCGGTGATCACGGCGAGGGCTTGGAGTCGGTTTCGCACGGTGTGGGCGACGCGTTCTGCGAGCTTGGTGAGTGATGTGGCCGCGTGTTCGATGGCTTGTTCGCCGCCCAGCTTGACCTCGAATGCTGCCCAGGCGCCGTCGCTGAGTTCGACGATGGCGTCGGCTTCGAGGCCGGTCTCGTCGCGGTAGTGCCCGATGCGGCCGCGTAGCGGTTCGGCGTAGACGCGCAGGTCGCGCAGCGCGAGCGATTCGAAGAGCAGGCCGAAGGCCTCGAGATCGTCGAGCAGGCGTTCGGGGCCTGCCCGCAGCACGGCGCACGCCAGCGCGGGGTCGGCGAGTTGGCGTACGGGTGCGGAGCGCAGAGCGACTCTGGATCTCATGCGCGGCGACCACGCAGGGACGTCTTCGACGACGAACACTCGCTCGAGGGCAGAGAGGTAGCTCGTGACAGTCTTGGGGTCGAGGTCGGCGCCGTCGGTGTCGCGAGCCAGGGTGCGGAGCGCGGCTCGGGTCGAGATGTTGCGGGCCAGCGACTGCAGCAGCCGGCTGACGCGGACAGGGTCGCGAGCAATGCCGTCGACACGGGCGAGGTCGACCCGGCTGATCTCCTCAAGATAGAGCCCCAAGAAGTGCTGTGCATCGTCGGCGGGCATCCCCAGCGTCTGCGGAAAGCCGCCCCGAACTGTCCATTCGGCTATTTCGCTGAGGGTGCGCGTGGTTGTCTGGGCTCGAGGGGCCGAGCCATCGAGGATCTTCTTCATCGACACGGCTCCATCAGACAAGCCCGACTCGAACAGCGACATGGGCCGCAGCCGCACACGCCCGATTCGCCCGGCGCCGGAGTGGCGCGTGATGTCGTCGGCCGGGCTTGCCGAGCCGGTCAGGATGAACTGCCCGGCGGCGCGCCGGACATCGCTGGCACGCCTTACTGCGTTCCAGATGCCGGGAGCGAGCTGCCATTCGTCGATCAGCCGGGGCGTGTCGCCGTCGAGGATCGACCCGGGCTCCACCAGCGCTGAGCGGCGTGCGTTGGGAACCTCGTCGAGGGACACCTCGCTGGCCGCGAACTGCCGGGCGCTGGTGGTCTTGCCGCATCCGCGAGGCCCTTCGAGCACGACGGTCGGCACCAGGCGCAGCAGGCGCTCTATCTCGGCGTCGACGACCCGCGGCAAGTAGCCGGCGAACTGATCGCCGACGTCATCTGAGTTCTCGGCGTCCACAGGCTTCAGCGTACGTGGTGAGAAGCGCCTGATGGACGTTTTGGGGAGATTCCAATGGATAATTTAGGAACAATTCGATGGATGTTCTGGGACACTCTCAGTGCCGTATTGCCAGATTTTGGGAAGCTGGGACCAGCGGGGACGAACAGCAGCCGCCAGCGCAGGCTGGAGGGCCGTCGAGAAATCAAGGCGAGGGCGGGGGAGGGCAGGGGTACCCTCAGCGCGGTGTTGAAGCGGCTTGACCTGCGGCGCAGAGGCCAGACAGCGCGTGATGACTTGGCTGACCTGTTGCCGCGCCCTCAGGTGGGTGACGCGGTGCCGGCCGAGATTGTCCGTGAGCTGATTGCCGAGGTCCGGGGTGGCGGCGATGCGGCTGTTCGGGAGCTCACCGCTCGGTTCGATGGTGTCGATGTCGCCGACACACGGGTGCCGATCTCGGAGCTGTCGGCAGCGTGGAAGGGCCTGTCGCCCGGCTTGCGCTCGGCGATGGAGACCGCCCATCGCCGCATCCTGGAGTTTCACTGGGCCGAAGCCGCAGCGGGTCACACCTATGAGCGTGATGGCGTCACTGTGCGCTCGGTCAGCCAGCCGGTGGATCGGGCCGGCATCTACGTGCCGGGCGGCCTGGCTGCCTACCCGTCCACTGTGTTGATGACCGTGCTGGTTGCCCGCGCTGCCGGCGTCGACGACATCGTGCTCTGCTCGCCGCCTGATCCCGACGGCGACCTCGCCGCACCTGTGCTGGCAGCCGCGCACTTGTGCGGAGTTGCTGAGGTGCACCGCGTGGGCGGCGTGCAAGCTGTCGCGGCGCTCGCATACGGCACCGAGACGATCCGGCCCGCCGATGTCGTGGCCGGGCCCGGAAATGCCTGGGTGGCCACCGCCAAGCAGCTCGTGGCCGGTGACGTGGGCGTGGCCTCGGCGTTCGCCGGACCGTCGGAAATCGTGGTGATCGCCGACGCGACCTGCCCGCCGGCCGCGGCCGCAACCGATGTGGTGTTGCAGGCCGAGCACGGCCCTGGCGGGCGCGCTTGGCTGGTCACGTGGGATGAAGGCTGCGCCGACGCCGTCTGTGATGCCATCGGCCAGATCGTCGACCTGTCGCCTCGCCGCGACGAGACGCTGGCCACGCTGGAGGCTGACGGATTCGTGTGCCTCGTGGATGGGCCGGCGCAGGCTGCCGACGTTGCCAACTTCGTCGCACCCGAGCACCTCCAGCTCATGTGCGACGGTGCCGAAGAGCTCGTCAGCAGCATCCGTCATGCTGGCGCCGTCTTCATCGGGCCCTGGGCACCCGCATCGGTCGGCGACTACGTGGCGGGGCCCTCGCATGTGCTGCCCACCGCCGGCACGGCCCGCTTCGCCGGAGCGCTCACCACCGACGACTTCACCAAGCGAATGCACGTCGTCGACGTGAGCGAAGCTGGCTTCGATCAGCTCGCACCGGCGGTGGCCGAGCTGGCCGAGGCCGAGGGCCTGTGGGCGCACGCCGCCTCAGTGTCGCGCCGCAAGGAGTGGACCACCACAGGAGTGCGGCCGTGAAGCCCGCAGTGCGTGACGACCTGCGCCTGCTCGACGGCTACCACTCGCCCCAGATCGACGTGGAGGTGCGGCTCAACACCAATGAGGCGCCGGTGGGGCCGCCGCAGGAATTCGCCGAAGCCCTTGCTGCCGAGCTGCGCAGCGTCGAATGGCACCGCTACCCGGACCGTACGGCCGCTGCGCTGCGGGCCGATCTTGCCAAGCTGGCCGGCACCGATGCCGAGCGGATTTTCGTGGCCAACGGCTCCAACGAGGTGCTGCAGACGCTGTGCCTCACCTACGGAGGGGCAGGTCGCAGCGTCGCGACATTCGAGCCCACCTATGCGATGTACGGACAGATTGCGCGCAGCACGCAATGCGCTGTCGTGGAAGGCGAACGCCACGCCGACGGCAGCGTGAGCGTGTACGAGCTGGAGCGAGTGATCGAGCGGCACCAGCCGTCGATCGTGTTCCTGTGCTCGCCGAACAATCCCACCGGCACGCCCGAGCGCCTCGAAGTGCTCAGGCGGGCGCTGGAGATCGCACCCGGTCTCGTGGTGGTCGACGAGGCCTACGGGCAGTTCGCCGACTGGAGCGCCGTCGACCTGTGCGACAGTGCAGGAGGCCCCGGCAACCTGGTCGTGACGCGCACCTACTCGAAGACGTGGGCGATGGCCGGGGCGCGGCTGGGCTACGCCGTCATTCCGGCGGGCATGGCCGCAGAGTTCGAGAAGGTGGTGCTTCCGTACCACGTCGACACGTTCAAGCAGATCGCCGGACGGGTGGCGTTGCGCTTCACCGATGACATGGAACAGCGGGTCGCGGCGATCGTGTCCGAGCGAGAGCGGATCGAGGCCGCGCTGAGCGGGATGGGTCTCGATGTCTGGCGCTCGCAGTCCAACTTCATCCTGTTCCGCACGACGGCCAGCGGGCACAGCGGCGACGGCATCTGGCAGGCGCTCGTGGATCGATCGGTGCTCGTGCGGAACTGCTCGGGATGGCCCCGACTGGCCGATTGCCTGCGTGTGACAGTGGGAACCCCGCCCGAGAATGATCGCTTCCTTGAGGCGCTGGCTGAGATTGTCTCGTGAACATGCGATGGCGGGGGTGCGAAACCTGCGTCGGGGCCGCAGGCTGATGTGGCCGAATCTGAAACACCCAGAGAGTGCACCATGACAGCTCGAACTGCCTCCGTGCAGAGGAACACCAAAGAGACCCGGATCGACCTCACGCTCGACCTCGACGGCAGTGGCCAGAACGACATCTCGACGGGCCTGCCGTTCTTCGACCACATGGTCGCCCAGCTCGCCAAGCACGCCCGCTTCGACCTGCAGCTGCGCACCGACGGCGATCTTGAGATCGACGCCCACCACACGGTGGAAGACACCGGCATCGCCCTCGGCGAGGCGATGCGGCAAGCCTGGGGCGACAAGGCGGGTGTGCGCCGTTTTGCCTCCTACGTGGTGCCGCTCGACGAGGCGGCAGTCGAGGTGGTGCTGGACCTGTCAGGCCGGCCGTACCTGCACTACGACATCGAGCCGCCCGGCGAGAAGATCTTGGGCGACCCGCCCTTCGACCCCCAGCTCTGCGAGGAGTTCTGGCGTGGGCTCGTCATGTCCGCGGGCATCACCCTGCACCTGGTGATGCTGCGAGGCCGCAACACGCACCACATCATCGAGGCCAGCTTCAAGGGAGCGGCGCGAGCCTTCTACGACGCCGTCCGCGTCGCCGACGACGTGCTGCCTTCCACCAAGGGCGTCCTGTGAAGGACGTCAGGTGAATGGCGATCGTCCTCTCGTTGCGGTCCTCGACTACGGCATCGGCAACCTGAGGTCGGCTCAGAAGGCACTCGAACGGGTCGGTGCTGATGCCCGCTTGACCGCGGACGCCGGGTTGATACGGGACGCCGCCGGTGTCGTGCTGCCGGGGGTGGGGCATTTCGGCACCTGCATGGACCAGCTGCGGGCGACGGGCTTGGAACAGCCCGCGTTCGATGCCATCGAGAGCGGGCGGCCGTTCCTGGGCATCTGCGTGGGCATGCAGATGCTGTTCGAAGCATCCGAGGAGGCACCGGGGGTCCCAGGCATGGGCGTGATGCCCGGCACGGTGCGACTGCTGCCCGACGGCATCGTGCGCCCGCAGATGCAGTGGAACCGTCTCGATGTACAGCGGCCGAGCTGTCCGCTGCTGGCCGGCCTGACTGACGGCGCCTGGATGTACTTCGTCCACAGCTACGTGCCCGACACCGACGACAGGTTCGTGGTGGCGACCTGCGAGTACCCCACGCCGGTTACCGCCGTAACCGAGCGCGGCCGGCTGTGGGCCACCCAGTTCCACCCGGAGAAGTCCGGCGATGCCGGCAAGCGGCTCGCTCAGAACTTCCTCGCCGCAGTGAGGGCCGACCAATGCCGCCGGTGAGCTTCGATCTGTATCCCGCAATCGACCTGCGTGGCGGGCGCTGCGTGCGCCTCGTGCAGGGCGACTACGAGCGTGAGGTGCGCTACCACGCCAACCCGGTCGAGGTGGCGCACGAGTTCGCAGAGGCGGGCACCCGCTGGATCCACATGGTCGATCTCGACGCTGCTCGCACCGGAGAGCCGCAACCGCAGAACCGGGCCGTGATCCGGTCGGTCGTGGCCGCGGTGGGCGACGCCGGTGTACAGGTGCAGGTCGGCGGCGGCGTGCGCAGCCGTGAGCGCGCCGAAGCCCTGTATGACGCGGGAGTCGCCCGATGCGTGGTGGGCACCGCTGCGATTGAGAAGCCCGATCTCGTGGGGGAATTGACCTCCGCCGGTCACCGCATCGCGGTGGGTCTCGATGTGCGGGGCACCGAGGTGGCCACCCGTGGCTGGGAGCACCAGAGCGGGGTCAGCCTGGGCGATGCCCTCGCCCAACTGGCCGGCAGCGGCGCTGAAGCGGTGATCGTGACGCAGATCGCCCACGACGGCATGGGCGGCGGGAGCGACCTGGCCGGGTTGCGGGAGGTGCTGGATGCGCCCCAGCGGCCCCCGGCGATGTCGGTGATCGCCAGCGGCGGGGTGGGCTGCCTCGCTGACATCGCCGACCTGCGCGACCTGCGCTCGCCGCATGGGCACACGCTCGCGGGGGCCATCGTGGGCAAGGCACTCCATGACGGCGTGATCTCGCCCGTCGCTGCTGTGGTGGTGGCGCGCGGCAGTGCCGCAGTGGACGAGCCCGACCCGGAGCCGGGCCAGTGACGGAGGCACCCGGACGAGAGGCTGAGTCGACATGAAGAGCGTGCGGGTCATCCCCTGCCTCGATGTGGACGACGGGCGGGTCGTCAAGGGCGTCAACTTCGTCGGGCTGCGCGACGCTGGCGATCCCGTCGAGCTGGCGGCGGCGTACGACCGCCAAGGCGCCGATGAGATCGTCTTCCTCGACATCACGGCGTCTGCGCACGACCGCGACACGATCATCGAGCTTGCCCGTCACACCGCCGAAGAGGTCTTCATCCCGTTCACGATCGGCGGGGGAATCCGCTCGGTCGACGACGCCCGGGCGCTGCTGCGGGCGGGGGCCGACAAGGTGTCGGTGAACTCGGCTGCGGTTGCCCGCCCAGAGCTGGTGCGCGAGATCGCCGACGAGTTCGGCACGCAGTGCGTTGTGGTGGCGGTTGACGCGAAATCGAACGGCACCGGGGCTGATGGCAGCACAAGCTGGAACGTCTACGTCAAGGGCGGCCGGGAAGACACCGGCATCGACGCTCTCGGCTGGGTGCGCCAGGTGGCTGAGCTGGGCGCCGGTGAGATCCTGCTGACGTCCATGGACGCCGACGGCACCAAGGCTGGCTTCGATCTTGAGCTCACACGGGCAGTCGTCGACGCAGTGGAGATTCCCGTGGTCGCCAGCGGGGGAGTGGGCACGTTGCAGCACTTGGTGGATGGCGCCCTCATCGCCAACGCCGACGCCTTGCTCGCGGCCTCGATCTTCCACTTCGGCGAGCACACGATCGCCGACGCCAAGCGAGCGCTGCTGGACGCGGGCGTCGCCGTCCGCCCTCCCGCAGCCTGACTGACAGCCGGGGTTTCACGGCGCTCGCCGGATTCAATCCTGCCCGAAGGCGCCCGCTAGCTTCCCCGCCATGAGCTATCCCGGCACGTATTCGGCGACCGACCCCGAGCGCCCAGCGGTGATCATGGCCCGCGACGGCCAGACCCGGACGTTCGGCGAGCTCGAGGACCGCAGCTGCCGGTTCGCGCAGCTCATGTGGGCGGCGGGTTTGCGGCCCGGCGACCACGTGGCGATCTTCGCCGACAACAACATCGGCTACTTCGATGCCTACTGGGCGGCCATGCGCAGCGGCCTCTACTTCACGACGGTCAACCGGTACCTGACGGCCGACGAGGCCGCGTACATCGTGAATGACTGCGGGGCCCGGGTGTTGGTGGCGTCGCCCGCGGTGGTCGATGCGGCGACCGAGATGCTGCCGCTCATCGGCGACTGCGATGTACGGCTCATGTTCGACGAAGCCGCTGAGGGGTTCGACTCATTCGAGGACGCCATCGCGGCTCATCCCGCCGAGCCGCTTGCTGAACAGCCCCGGGGATCGGCCATGCTGTACAGCTCCGGCACCACGGGCCGCCCCAAGGGCATCATGCGACCGCTCGACGGAACCTCGATCACCGATCCCGATCTTGTCGGCGTCGGGCTCGTAGGAGGCATCTTCGGCATCGGCGAAGGCGCCGTGTACCTGTCGCCAGCGCCGCTGTACCACTCGGCGCCGCTGGCCTTCACGACGGGCACGCAGTCGATGGGCGGGACGGCGGTGGTCATGGACCGCTTCGACGCCGCGGAGGCGCTGTCGTACATCGAGCGCTACCGCATCACCCACAGCCAATGGGTGCCCACGATGTTCAGCCGGATGCTGAAGCTGCCCGACGAGATCCGGACCCAGCACGACCTCTCCAGTCACCAGGTCGCGGTGCATGCGGCGGCGCCGTGCCCCGTCGAGGTGAAGCAGCAGATGATCTCGTGGTGGGGCCCGATCCTGCACGAGTACTACGCCGGCACCGAGCTCAACGGCTTCTGCTACGTGAACTCCGATGAATGGCTCGAACGGCCCGGCACGGTGGGCAAGCCGCTCATTGGTGTGATCCACATTTGCGACGATGAGGGCGACGAGCTGCCCGTCGGCGAGGCGGGCACCATCTACTTCGAGCGTGAGATCCCGGCCTTCGAGTACCACAACGACCCGGCGAAGACCGCCGAGTCGCGGCACGACGATCACGAGCTCTGGTCGACCCTCGGCGATGTCGGGCGTGTCGACGACGACGGCTACCTCTACCTGACCGACCGCAAGGCGTTCATGATCATCTCGGGCGGGGTGAATATCTATCCCCAAGAGATCGAGGACTGCCTAGTGCTGCATCCCAAGGTGGCCGACGCGGCGGTGTTCGGCGTGCCCAATGACGACTTCGGCGAGGAAGTGAAGGCCGTGGTGCAGCCGCTCGCTGGCGTGGAGGCTGGCGACGCATTGGCGACCGAGCTGCTGGGGTACTGCCGGGGGCACCTCGCGAACTACAAGGTGCCCCGCTCGATTGATTTCCGCGCCGAGCTGCCCCGCCATCCCACCGGCAAGCTCTACAAGCGCATCCTGCGGGATGAGTACTGGGGCGACCGGTCCTCACGCATCGTGTAAACCGCGGCGTTACCGCAAGCCGCTGACAAACGAGGCGATCTTCTCGCCGACAACCCGTGCGTGGCCCATCAGGAAGTGATCGCCGCCAGAAATCACGTCGACTTGGGTGTTCGTCCAGCCCTCGGTGATCTCGGACGCTTCGGCGGGGGAGCGGAACTGGTCGTGCTCGGGCACCAGCAGCAGCTTGGGCCGAGGATCGGCTGCGGCGCCCATCGATACGGGGTCGACGATCCGCAACGGCGCGGCAATGCCGATCCATGCCGACAAGGCGTCGTGTCCAGCCGCCAGCGAGACATCGCCGCCGAACGACCAGCCAGCCGAGACGACCGGCGGCGGCCCAGCGCTGCCCGACCGGTCGGCTGCGAGGCGTACGGCCGTGCCGAACGCCGCCGCGGCGTCGAGCTGTTCGGCCTTCCCGTCGTCGTGGCTGCCGCCAGAGCGGCCTGTGCCCCGGAAGTTGTAGCGAAGCGTTGCGATGCCGCTCGCAGGCAGGGCCCGAAAGAGGTGGTCGACAAGCGGATTCCACATGTCACCGCCGTACAGCGGGTGAGGGTGAGACAGCACAGCCACCGCAGCCGCGGTGCCGCCGGAACTGCCGTCGTCGGCCCCAGCGCTTTGGGGCCGGGGCGAGCCGGGCCAGGCAGCCTCGGCCTCGAGCTCGATGCCGTCCGAGGTCACTGCGGTGACGGCGAACGCCTCGACCGTGAAGGGAGGCCCAGGAGCGGGCGTGCCACCGGAATTCTCTGCGTCAATCACTCCGGTGAACGGTACCGTGCGGGCGGTGAGCGCTCCCGAGACCAGCAACGAGCACGGCGCCGCTTCGGCGACGAAACCCGCTCGTGCCTCGAAGAGCTCGAAGTCTGGCAGTCGCCCGAAGGCCGCGGCCAGCAAGCCGAAGCCGTCCGCACCGCCCGACTCCGACGGCGAGCGCCGGCCCATCAAGATGCTGCACGATCGGCTGCTTGTGCGGCTGCCCAACGACGGCTCGGAGCGGCGCACCAGTGGCGGCATCCTGATCCCAGCGACAGCCCAGCAGAACAAGCGCCTCGTGTGGGGTGAGGTCATCGGCGCAGGGCCGAACGTGAGGACCGCCCAGGAAGGCGATCGGGTGCTGTTCAGCCCCGAGGACCGCCACGAGGTCGAGGTGCACGGCGACGATTTCCTGATCCTGCGCGAGCGGGATGTTCACGCCATCGCTGCACCCCGCATCGAGCCCGGCAGCACCGGCCTGTACCTGTGATCGTGCGGCTCTGCCTTCGGGCCTGCGCAATGACCCAGATCCGATGAGCACGGGCGAGACGCAGTTCCAAACCGGCGGCGGCATCACGGTCTCGCTGGCGGCGTCGACGGTCGATGGCAATGCCGAGATCGAAAACCTCGTCGATCGGTTGGACGAGGCGCGGGGCGTGCTGCTGTCGTCGAGCTACGAATACCCTGGCCGCTACACCCGCTGGGACATGGGATTCGCCGATCCGCCGCTGGCCATCACCAGCCGGGCGCAGGACATCTGGGTGAGCGCCCTGAACGAGCGGGGCGCCGTGCTGCTGGAGCCGGTCCACGAGGCGCTGGCAGCGTTGGGCAGCGCCGCTGGCATCGTGGATCTTCGCCATGAGACTGGCGATGGCTCAGGCGCCGTGGTCTGCCGTGTGGAGCGGGCCGACCGGCGGTTCGAGGAAGAAGAGCGCAGCCGCCAGCCGTCCACGTTCACGGTCGTGCGCGCCCTGGTGAACCTGTTCTCCTGCGACGATCCGCACCTGGGCCTGTACGGGGCGTTCGGCTACGACCTTGCCTTCCAGTTCGAGCCCATCGCGCTGACGCTGCCGCGCCCGGCCGAACAGCGCGACCTGGTGCTCTACCTGCCCGACGACCTGCTCATCGTGGACCACGAGGGTGGCATCGCCCAGCGCTTCCAATATGACTTCGCCGTGAACGGCCGCAGCACCGCCGGGCTGGCAGTCGGCGGTGCACGCGTGCCCTATGAGCCCGACTTCGAGCTGGAGGCGAGCTGCGACCATGAGCCCGGTGGCTACGCGGCGGGTGTGCGTGCGGCCCACGAGTACTTCGCCCGGGGCGACCTCTTCGAAGTCGTCACGAGCCAGATGTTCTCCGAGCCCTGCATCGAGTCTCCCGCAGAGCTGTTCCGCCGGCTCAAAGAGCAGAATCCTGCGCCGTACGGGTTCCTGATCAATCTCGGCCCGGCCTCGGCCGGGCGCAGTGGGCACAGTCCGGCGTCAGCCGGGCGCATTGAGCACAGTGCGGCGGGTGATACGGGTGAGTGGCTCATCGGCGCCTCGCCCGAGATGTACGTGCGGGTCGAGGGCGAGCGGGTGGAGACCTGCCCGATCTCGGGAACCATCGCCCGAGGCCAAGACCCCATCGACGACGCCTCGCAGATACTGGCACTGCTCAACTCGGCGAAGGACGAGTCCGAGTTGACGATGTGCACCGATGTCGACCGCAATGACAAGAGCCGCATCTGTGTGCCTGGGTCCGTCAAAGTGATCGGCCGCCGCCAGATTGAGATGTACTCCCGCCTCATCCACACGGTCGACCATGTGGAGGGGCGTCTGCGCTCCGGCTTCGATGCACTTGATGCATTCCTGTCGCACACGTGGGCGGTCACGGTGACCGGCGCGCCCAAGACAGCGGCGATGATGTTCCTCGAGCAGCACGAACGCACTGCCCGGGCCTGGTATGGGGGCGCAGTCGGCAAGGTGGGCTTCGACGGCAGCCTCAACACCGGGCTCACGCTGCGCACGATCCGCGTCGCCGACGGACATGCAGAGGTGCGTGTGGGCGCCACGCTGCTGTGGGACTCCGAGCCCGACGAGGAGGAATCGGAGACCGAGCTCAAGGCGTCGGCGTTCCTCGACGCGATCCGCCGGCCGCGCTCGGCGGCGGCCACAGGGGTTGCCGCTTCGGCCCCCAGTGATCGGCGGGTGCTGCTGGTGGATCACCTCGACTCGTTCGTGCACACGCTGGCCAACTACCTGCGCCAAACCGGTGCCACCGTGGTGACCCGCCGGGCTGGCTTTTCCACCGAGGAGATCAGCGCCGACGATTTCGACCTCATCGTGTTGTCGCCGGGCCCCGGCCGGCCCGACGACTTCAGCATCGGACCGGTGGTGCGGGCCACGCTCGATGCTGGGCTGCCGCTGTTCGGGGTGTGCTTGGGATTGCAGGGCATCGTGGAGTACTTCGGCGGCGAGCTGGGCCAGCTCGCCACGCCCATGCACGGCAAACCGTCTGCCATCCGCATCCTCGGCGGGCAGCTGCTCGACGGTCTGCCAAAGGAGTTCCGGGCGGGCCGCTACCACTCGCTGTTCGCCCGCCGCTCCGAAGTACCCGATTCGCTCGAGGTGACGGCGGTCAGCCTCGATGACGACATCGTTATGGCGGTGGAGCACCGTGAGCTGCCCGTTGCGGCCGTGCAGTTCCACCCGGAGTCGATCATGTCGCTCGATGACGGGGTCGGCCTAGCGCTGATACGCAACGCCGTCGACCGTTTGGTGCCCGGATGGAGGGCTGGATGACTGTCGTGCCTGTGCTCGATCGGCTGGTGACGGCGACAGTCCCGCGCGAGGTGCTCGTGGTGACCGGACCCGAGGCCGCCGTGTACCTGCACGGCCAGATCTCTGCCGACGTGGAAGCCATGGAGGTCGGCCAGAGCGCGCTGTCGTTCCTGCTGGAGCCACGAGGGCGAATAGAAGCGCTCTTCGTCATCAGCCGGACCGGCCCCGAGACCTACATCGCCGACATCGAGCCCGGTTTCGGCGAGGCCACGTCAGCGTCGCTTGAGCGCTTCAAGCTGCGGACCCGTGCCGACTTCTCCCTGCATGAATGGCAGATGCATGCCGTGCGCGGGCCTCGTGCGGAAGGCGAATCGGCGGTTGGCGCTTCGAGCACCGGCCCGGCCGAGGCCCCTGAGCAGGTAGTGCGCCCCACGCACTGGCCGCTGGCCAGCGGCCACGACCTGCTGTTCGGCCCCGGCAGCGAGGCCCTTGCGTTCACCGACGGCGCTGAGCAGGTCTCGGCCGATGAGTTCGAGGCGCTGCGCATGGCCTACGGCCTGCCTGCGATGGGCACCGAGATCCAACCGGGCGACATACCCAACGAGACCGGCCTCGTCGAGCAAGCTGCGTCGTTCACCAAGGGCTGCTACCGGGGCCAGGAGCTGGTGGAACGAATCGACTCGCGGACAGGCGGCCGCCGGTGCATTCAGCGCTTCCGAGCCGCCAGCGATGTCTCACCAGGTGACCAGCTGTGCCGCACCGACGGCGCTGGCGTCGGCACGGTGCTGAGTACCGCTTCGCTGGCTGGCGCCGTCGTCGGATTCGCATCTGTGCAACGAGATGTTGGCGGCGATGTGTGTATCGACGACGGCCCGCCCGTCGCTCTTGCCGACCTGTTCTGATCTCGCCGCAGGGTTCGCTACGGGTACGCTCGCAGGCTGTTGTCGAATCAAACGGATCACAGGGAGCAACGCCATGGCAAAGACGGCACTGCTGGCCAAACTGACCGCCAAAGAAGGCATGCGTGACGACCTGCTCGCAGTGATTGCCGACCTCGGCATGAGCAACGTCGCCGGCGAGCCGGGCACCGAGATATACGCCGTTCACAAGGATCAGAACGATGCCGACGTAGTGTGGTTCTACGAGCTCTACAGCGACCAGGATGCACTCGCAACCCACGGTGGTTCGGACCAGATGAAGGTCGTTGGAAAGGCCATGGGCGAGTTCATGGCGGCCCGCCCCGAACTCATCTTCCTCGACCCTGCCGCGGCCAAGGGTCTCGATTTCTGACTCTGGCGCCGCGACCTCCTGCTCGATAGGCGAGGGGTCGCCTGACATGCCGGTAGTGACATGTTCGTAAAGATCTGTGGCGTCACGAACGAAGAGGATGCGCTGGTCGCTGTCGGCATGGGTGCCGACGCCGTCGGCTTCAACTTCGTGCCCGGATCGCCACGGCAGATCTCCCCGAGGCTGGCACGAGACATCGTTCGCCGGCTGCCGGGCGGCGTCGTCACGGTCGGTGTGTTCCGCAACGAACTGCCCGAACGGGTGGTGCAGATCATGGATGGCGCCGGTCTGCGCCTGGCTCAGCTGCACGGCAACGAGACCACAGCCGACAGCCGTTGGATCGCCGACCGAGTGCCCGGGCTCATCAAGGCGTTCGTGGCAGGTGATCCCAATGTGGAGCGGGTGCGCGATTACGGCGCCTCGGTCTTGATGCTGGATGGTCCCGAGCCTGGCAGCGGCAACGTCTTCGACTGGCGGCAGCTCGAGGGCCGAGATCGCGGCATGAGGCTGCTGCTCGCCGGCGGGCTGCGCGCTTCGAATGTGGCGCAGGCGATTGAGGTCGTGCGGCCGTGGGGCGTGGATGTGGCGTCGGGCGTCGAATCCGAGCCCGGCCGCAAGGACGTGCTCGCCATGCGTGAGTTCGTCACGGCGGCCAAGGAGGCCGGGGCCCTCTACGAGGAAGCCGACGAGTCGGAGCCGCCAGAACAGGGCGCGCCGTACGACTGGCGCGACGACTGAGCGAGGGGCACATGGCTGCAGCAACTGACGGTTCCACGCCGAGTCACCGGTCAGTCATGGGCGAGCCCACGACTGATGGCCGTTTCGGCGAATTTGGCGGCCGATTCGTTCCCGAGACGCTGGTTGCAGCGTGCGAGGAGCTCGAGGCGGCGTTCCGGGAGGCCTGGGCCGATCCGGCGTTCGTGTCCGAATTCGAGACCACGCTGCGCGACTACGGAGGACGGCCCTCGCCGCTGACCGAGTGCCGCAACCTGTCGAGCCAGCTCGGCGTGCGCCTGCTGGTCAAGCGCGAAGACCTCAACCACACGGGCTCGCACAAGATCAACAACGTCATCGGCCAGGCGCTGCTGGCTCAGCGCATGGGCAAGACACGGCTGGTGGCTGAGACGGGTGCCGGCCAGCACGGTGTCGCCACGGCAACCGCAGCGGCGCTGCTGGGCATGGAGTGCAAGGTGTACATGGGCGCCGTCGACGTCGATCGTCAGGCCCTGAACGTGTTCCGCATGCGGTTGCTGGGGTCCGAGGTGGAATCGGTGCAGTCCGGCAGCCGCACGCTCAAGGACGCCGTCAACGAGGCGCTGCGCGACTGGGTGGCCACCGTCGAGAACACGCACTACTGCCTCGGCTCGGTGATGGGCCCCCATCCCTACCCATGGATGGTGCGGACGTTCCATCACATCCTCGGCGACGAGGCCGCGGCGCAATGCAAGGACCTCACCGGCGGTGACCCCGACGTGGTGGTCGCATGCGTCGGCGGGGGCAGTAATGCTGCCGGCATCTTCTCGGGTTTTGCCGACGGCGGTGCCCGGCTCGTGGGCGTCGAGCCTGCCGGCGGTGCCGCGGTCGGGCGCGGCGTGCCCGGCGTGGTGCACGGCATGACCAGCTATCTCATGCAGGACGAAGTGGGCCAGGTGATGGAGGCCGAGTCCATCTCGGCCGGGCTCGACTATCCCGGCGTCGGGCCCGAGCACGCCTATCTGGCAGCGATCGGCCGTGCCGAGTACCCGAGCGTGACCGACGACGAGGTAGTCGAGGCGTTCACGCTCATGAGCCGCGCCGAGGGCATCATCCCGGCGCTGGAATGCGCGCATGCTCTGGCGTGGATTGTCCGGGCGGCGCCGGAGATCCAGGGCCAGACCGTGTTGATGAATCTCTCGGGCCGTGGCGATAAGGACGTCGATCAGATGATGGATGTGCTCGGGATGCATGGGCTGAGCCAATGAAGGCACGTTCGTGAGCGAGGCGGCCGCAACTGGCCTGACAGGAGCTTTCGGCCCGCTCGAGACGCATCTGCGAGCTCAGCGCGACAGCGGCGCGAAACTGCTGGTCCCGTACGTCACGGGCGGTTACAAGGGCTGGCAACGCGCCGTGGAAGCGGCCGTGGCCGCTGGCGCCGATGCCATAGAGATCGGGATTCCGTTCTCTGATCCTGTGATGGACGGGCCGGTCATCCAGCAGGCATCCACTGCCGCTCTGGCCGACGGAGCGACCCCGGCGTCCGTGCTGGAGGAAGCACGGGAACTCGATACCGGCGTGCCGCATGCGGTGATGACCTACTACAACCTCTGCCACCACCAGGGTCATGAGCGCTTCGCTTCGGCACTGCTCGATGCGGGTGTCTGTGCCGCGATCCTGCCCGACTTGCCATTTGTTGAGGCGGGACCATGGCTGGAGGCTGCGGCCGAGTCGGGCGTCGAGGCGATCTTGCTGGCAGCCCCCACGACGCCCGAGCACCGGCTCGCCGCGCTGTGCGGAGCATCCCGAGGCTTCGTCTACGCGGTCGGCCTGCTCGGCGTGACGGGCGAACGGACAGCCCTGGCGCGCACAGCCACCGAGATCGCCGCACGTTGCTTGGCCGTCACCGACCGGCCCGTGCTCACCGGTGTCGGCATCGGTTCGCCGTCCCAAGCCGTCGAGGCGTGCGAAGTGTCCGACGGCGTCATCATCGGCTCCGCAGTCGTCCGCACCTTGATGTCCGACGGCCCCGAGGCTGTGGGCGAGCTCGTGGCCTCCTACCGGACGGCGCTGGACCACGGCTGACCGGTGACGCAGCACGGACCGAACGCGGACGTTGACGGCCCGGTCGCCTCGGCGCACTGTCTGCATCCGGCCGCTGCGTCCGGGCTGGGTCGTGATGCAGCCGCAGCGTTCGATCCGGAGTGCGAGCTGTGCGAGGCCGCCCGCTTCACTCATTGGTACTACGAGGATGAGCTGTGCTGGGTGGCCGACTGCGAAGTATGTGCCACGCCGATGGTGGTGTGGAAGCAGCACGGCACCGAGCCCCCTCCCGATGAGGTGGCAGCGATGCTGGCCCGACTGGTCGAAGCGGGTGAACTCAGATTCGGTCCCGACGGTGGGAAGGTGGATCAGGTGATGCGCCAGATCCCCGACCATTTCCATGCCCACTACCGCGATGCTGACTGGATGTCCCGCCGCTGGATGGAGCCCCCAAGCCGCTACACCGGCGTCGGCACGCCAAGGGAAACCCGATGAGGGGCCGCTGCGCGCCTGTCAGAGTCGGCATGAGGCTTGATCGGCCTGCCGCTGCGGCCTCGGCGAGCGGTGGTGCCGCACGCAGCGCTGGCGGCGCTCGGCGGCTCCTCCCGATGTGGGTGCTGGTGCTCGCGGTGATCATGGGCCTTTCGGCCTGCGGCGGCAGCGATGCGACAGAGGCCGACTTGGAGCGGCTCGAGCTGGCGTTCGAGAGCGCCGATGTGACACTCGGAAGCGAAGTCTTCGGCGACAGCTGCTCGGTGTGCCACGGCAGCGACGGCAGCGGGGGCGTGGGCGCAGCGCTCGGCGGTGTCGACGAGCGCCTGACCATTCGCGACCACCTAGCTGTGGTGTGGACTGGTCGAGGCTCGATGCCCCCGTTCGGCGGGATCCTTACAGACGCCGAGATCGCCGCCGTGGTGGCCTACCAGCGGAGCACCTTCGGCGACGAGCGGTAGCTTCGCCGCAGTGAACGACTCAGCGAGCGAGCCAGAATTCCCTCGACCCGCCGATCTGCTGCCACACCGGGCGCCGTTCCTGCTGGTGGATGAGATCATCGAGCTCGAGCCTGGCGAACGCTGTGTGGCGCACTGGCACCTGACCGGCGACGAGGCCTTCTTCGCCGGTCACT
Source organism: Candidatus Poriferisodalis sp. (assembly GCF_965204195.1). GTDB lineage: Bacteria > Actinomycetota > Acidimicrobiia > Acidimicrobiales > Poriferisodalaceae > Poriferisodalis. The sequence goes on along the minus strand of NZ_OZ241975.1, from coordinate 2,461,183 downwards.
TCCCGGGCCGCCCCACGCTGCCCGGCGTGTTGATGGTCGAGGCCCTCGCCCAAACCGCTGGCCTCGCTGCGGCCTCAGCATCGTCGCTCGAAGGCAAGCTGGCGCTTTTCGGCGGCATCGACAAGGCCCGCTTCCGCCGCCAGGTCACCCCAGGCGACACGCTGCGCCTCGAAGCCACCATCGACCGCCTCTCGGCCCGAGCCGGCAGAGCCTCGGGCACCGCCAGCGTCGAAGACCAAACCGCCTGCGAAGCCTCGATGATGTTCCTCATCGCCGACGCCACCACCGCCAACTAACCCCCACCGAAGCGCTCTCTCGGCACAGGGTCTTCCAGACGTTCTCAACCTCAACACTGAGTGAGATTGGCGCATTTGCGCAGGTCGCGCGAGGCTTTGGGGATGCTCCGCGAAGTCGGCGACGACTTCCAAGCTGACTCACGTCGGCAGGGCACTGCATTCGAGCAGCAGGCCAAGGCGTACTTGGGCGCGCTCGGGTTCGAGCTTCACGGTAAGCAGAGATTCACCGATATCGGCTGCGAGGTCGATGACATCGCCGAAGCACCCAACGGAGAGCTCGTGTACTTCGAGTACAAGGGCTCCTTCAAGGGGCAGCGACCAGGAATGCGCCGCACGGACACGGTCAAGAAGGCGCTGCTGACCGGCTTCTTGCTGCGCTCCATCGGTGACGACACTCCGTACTACGTATTGACCTCGCACCTGCCCGAGGGCGGAGCAGCTCAACGAATGATCGACACGGCGGTGAGCGCAAAGGCCGTGTCAGGCGTGCTGGGGCTCAACGACCCAGCAGCCAGTCAAGCGCTCGCTGAGCGTTTTGGCCCGCCGGCGAGGCCCCGCATCGGACCCGAGAGAACCTGGCAGCCAGCCCTGCCAATAGCCCGCCGCGCCTAGCTTTCGGATTCAGCGCTAGGACTGGCCGGCTTCGACGACGGCAGTCACGGTCTCGCGCCCGAGTCCCGACACTTCAGCAATCTGGCGTAGCGAAGCACCCGATCGGTGAGCCACCCGGATCATGTCGTCGCGCAGCTCGGCTTCCTTGTGTGCCCGCTCGGCGCTGAGTCCGACTACCGCTAGCGCTGCTGCAACCTCACCGTCGAGCTTCCCTCGGTACTCGTCCATTGCGGCCTGCGCTGCCGACACGTCAGCTTCGGTGTAGCTCATCGATCACCCCGTAGTTCCGTCGCGAGCTTGTCTCGAATCGGCATCATCGTCGCCATCATTCTGATGTTGAAGCTGGATCCGGTCGATCCTCACGTAGCGCTCCACGGCGGTGCTGAAGCCAGACACGCGGTGCATAGGCGAGCCGGCCGAGTATCTGCTCCCACAGCGGCACCCGCCTTGCGACCGTCGAGACGTGATTGCTGAGGCCGGCGAGTTCATAGGTAAACACGATGACCTCGACTCCGGCCTCCTGGATCGCTTGTGCTCTCTGCCGTCGGGATCGGAAGTCGTTGTCGCAGGTCACCAGCACGTAGTCGTTCTCTGCGCACCAGACGGCAATGTCGTAGTCGTGCGCATCGCAATGACCCCCGTGCGTACGGCTGAGCGCATCCAGTTCGGAAACGTGAATGACGTTGTCGATGCCCGCAGCTGCCCTCGGAGAGATATTCGCGTCGAGGCAGAAGCGGATGTCACGTGGTGAGTCGCGCGAACTCCGCACAGGCCTTAACTCGGGTCACGCTGAGGTTGAAACCCCGTGCGACTTCTTCGGGCGAATCTTCCTTGAGGCTGGCGACGATGGACTTGACTGGGATCCTGGTGCCCGCCACCACCGGGGCGCCGAAGCAGATGCGTGGGTTGATCTCGATCCATTGGGCGACATCCCACGACGCCGCGCGCCCGTCGATGAACTGGATCTCCTCGGCGAACGTCTGGATGGCAGAGGTGATCGCCCGTTGCCCTTTGCGGTCCCCGACAATCTCCTCCGCATGCCCTTGGAACTCAATCCAGACGTTGTGCCCGTCGGTGTAGAACGACTCGTGAGCCAGCGGGTGTTGGATCTTGGGAAACCGTTCGCGCATGCCATCCAGCACTCGACGGACCCTTTGGAGTGAGGCGCCTCGGTCGCGGAAACGGCAAACCATTTCCAAGCCGATCAGATCGACAAAGCCAATCGTCGCTGCGGCGTCCTTGTCATGTGAGGGTGGCCTGACAACTGTCATCCAGCGACGGATTTGGTCGCGCGAAACGTCACGGTTTCGCTCGACAATCTGCGCCGCTTGGGGAAAAGAGTAAATGCCGACCCCCATAGCAGCGCCAGTTGCGACTTCGCTCTCGCCATGCTTCTTCGTCGCCACATCTCCTCCGCGCGACTCCAGTCACCAGCCTAAGGGCGACCTGTCACACGCCTGTCGATGCTTGGCCCAAGTGCCATGGCAACCGTGGACAACAACGGAACGAGGGTGTTTGGCTGTCGCGGAGAGATGCCGGTCAGCGGAGGTGGGTGGGGCGGGGGTCGGCTAGGCGGCCGAGGGGTGATTGGGCTCGCAGGCCGCCGTCTACCACGATGGCTTCGCCGGTGACGAACGACGACTCGTCGCTGGCGAGCCAGGCGGCGACGCTGGCGATCTCGTCGGGATGGCCGAGGCGGCGCAGCGCATGGGCTGCCAGGTTGCGTTCGAGCGCGGCCGGGTCCTGCATCATCCGTTGCACGGGCGGCGTCTGGATGGTGCCGGGGCAGATGGCGTTGACGCGCACGCCGTCGGGGGCGTGATCGGTGGACAGCGCCCGCGTCAGGTTGATCACGGCCGCCTTCGAGGCGGCGTACACCACCGAACCGCCGTCGCCGTGCAAGCCGCTGATCGACGCCGTGTTGATGATCGAGCCGCCGCCGCGAGCTTCCATCGCCGGCACTGCGTACTTGGCGCCTAGGTACACCGACCGGACGTTCACGTTCATCACGAGGTCCCAGTCACGAGGCTCCAGCTCCACCGCGGTGCCGGGGCGGATGGTGCCTGCATTGCTGTAGAGCACGTCCAAGCCGCCCCAGCGGTCCACGGCCGCGGCCACCATCGCCTCGACGTCGTCGGGCTCTGCCACGTTGGCACCGAATCCATGCGCCTCGCCGCCGGCTTCCATGATCGATTCGGCCACGCCCTCGGCTCGTTCACGGCGGATATCCACCACCAGCACCGACGCACCTTCGGCGGCGAAGCGGTGGGCACTGGCTTCGCCGATGCCCGATGCACCGCCGGTGACGATTGCGATCTTGTTCTCGAGCAGCACGGGTGGCCTCCCTCGTCGGATTCCGGCCGTGCCGGCACTCCTCACCGGCGCGGCGCATCGACACTACGACTCCACGTCGGGCCTCGTCTTGCCAACGTGGCTACGTTGTGGCGGCCGATCAGATCGTCCCGATAGGGGACGAAACAGGGGAGGGCTCGATGGCGAGCGAAGCGTTCTACAGAATCCGCGAGATCATCGCGTCGCAGGCCATGCCTGCCGACATCGATGCGATGCGCAAGGGCATCGAGCTCACCGCGCGCCCGCTGCCGGCGGGCGTCACGGGCGAGATGGTGGACGCCAACGGCGTTCCGTGCGAGCTGCAGACGCCCGACGAGACCACAGGCGACGCCATCGTGCAGTACGTGCACGGCGGCGGTTACGTCGCCGGTTCGATCGGCTCGCACCGGAACCTCACCGGCAACTTGGCCCTCAAGCTGGGCTGCCCGGTGCTTTCGGTCGACTACCGCCTGGCGCCCGAGCATCCGCACCCTGCGCCGGTGGAGGACTCGGTTGCTGTGTATCGCTGGCTGCTCGACCGCAGCCACTCCGCCGACAAGATCGCCATCGCCGGCGATTCCGCTGGCGGCGGGCTGACGATGTCGACGCTCATGAAGCTGCGCGACCTCGGGCTGCCGCTGCCGGCCGCAGCCGTACCCATCTCGCCGTGGGTGGACATGTCCGGCACCGGCGAGAGCGCCGTCACCCGCTCGGACCGCGATCCGATGGTGACTGCCGACGATCTCACCCGGATCGCCGGGGTCTTTCTCGGCCCCGACGGCGACGCCACCGATCCCTATGCGTCGCCGCTGGAAGGCGACCTCTCGGGCTTGCCGCCGTTGCTCATCCACTGCGGCGACGACGAGGTACTGCTGAGCGACAGCGAGCGGCTGGCACACAAGGCCCGCACCTCCGGCGTCGACGTGACGCTGGAGGTCTGGCCCGAGATGATCCACGTCTGGCACTCGATGGCCGGCCTGTTCCCCGAAGCCGACGAGGGCGTGGTACGGGTAGCCGAGTACCTCGGCGAGCGCCTCGCCATCTGACGTTGCCCGGCGGCGCCGATCAGCGAGGCGGCGACGGCGGTCCTACGACTTCGCCACGTCGTCGAGGAACCAATCCACCAGGTCGAAGCAGTTGCGGCGGTTGGCGGCCTCGTTGCGCGCGATCTCGGTCAGGATCTCCTCGCGCACGATGCCCACAGATGCCAAGTAGTCGTCGCTGGCCTCGCGCAACCACTCGCTGGCCAGCTCGGTGCTGATCTCAGGATGGAACTGGGTGCCCACGCTACGGCCCATCCGGAACAGCTGCGGGCATATCTCGGTGCTGGCGAGCAGCTCAGCGTCGGGGGGCAAGTGGAAGCGATCGTGATGCCATTCCATCCACGGCCCGGCCGAAATCGGCAGCTCGACGCCGTCGGGCGGTGAGATCCGGTACCAGCCAATCTCAGTCTCGGGGGAGAGATCCACCGATCCGCCCAGCGCCGCAGCCAGCGCCTGACCGCCGAAGCAGATGCCCAGCACCGGCGTGCCGCGCTCGTGCGAGCGGCGAATGAGATCTAGCTCAGCGCCGATCCACGGCTTGATCGCGTCCTCGTACACCGAGAAGTACGAACCCGTCACCACGAGCGCATCGAAGTCATCACTGGGCAGCGGCTGGAATTCTGCCGGCCGTGAGGTGTCGGGCACCATCACGTGGACGTGCAGCTCGACGCCCCGCTCCACCAAGCGATCACCGACGAAACCGGGCCGCGATGTCTCCTCGTGCGTGACGACCAGCGCCCTCATGCAGCCAGCTCGACCACGTGTACGGGCAGGTGCTTGATGCCGGAAATGAAGTTGGACCGCAGCCGCTCGACCGGGCCGTCCTGCTCGATGCGGACCACCCTCCGCAGAAGCTCTTCGAACACCACCTTGATCTCCATACGAGCCAGCCACGCTCCCAAGCACAAGTGTGGTCCGTTGCGGCCGAACGCCATGTGCTCGTTGTTCGGACGTACCAGGTCAAACCGGAACGGATGAGCGAAACGATCGTCGTCGTGATCGGCGCTGACGTAATACAGCACCACCTTGTCGCCCGCCCGCACCTTGGTGCCACGGATCTCGGTATCGCAGGTGGCCGTGCGCCGGAAATGCGTCGTCACCGAGCTGGCCCGCAGCACTTCCTCCACGGCGCTCGCGGTCAGCTCGTCGTCGCCGGCCAGCACCGCGGCCCGCCAGGTGTCGAACAGGTGAGGGTGGGCCATCAGCACCCACAGCCCGTGGGTCATCGTGTAGCGGGTGGTGTCGTTGCCTGCCGCGATCAGCAGCGTGAAGAAGTTCTTGAACTCCAGATCGGTCAGCGGCGTGCCGTCGGTGGTGGGCGCCAAGAGCTGGCTGATCACGTCCTTGGTCGGGCATTCGCGCCGCTCCGCGGCCTGGGCCGCCGCGTACTCGAAGATCTCCACGGTGGCCGGGCTGCGGAACGGCATGAAGCGGAACTCGTCGGTGTCCACCAGCCCCACGGGGTAATCGGTGAAGTCGGGATCGGTGTTGCCGAGCAGCGCGTCGCCCCACTCCACGAGCTGGTGGCCGTCGGCGTCGCTGGTGCCCAGCATGCGGCCCAGCATCCGCATGGGCAGTTCGGTTGCAACGTCGGTGACGAAGTCGAAGCGTTCCTCGGTGAGGGCGTGGTCGAGCACCTCGCACGCCAGCCCACGGATGGCGGCCTCATAGGTATTCACGACCCGAGGCGTGAACCCGCGGCTCACCAGGCGCCGGTAGCGGGTGTGCTCGGGCGGGTCCATCTCCATCATCGTCTTGCGTGCTTCGAGCTCGTCGGGCGCCATGTCCTCGAGCCGGATGCCCTGCGCGGAGGTGAAGGTCTGGGTGTCACGGCTGATGCGGAACGCATCGTCGTACTTGGTGACGGCCCAGTAGCCGCGCCCGTCCACCTCGTCGACCCAGGCCACGGGATCCTCCCGCCGCATGCGGGCGAACGTGGCATGGGGCACGCCCCGGGTCCAGACGTCGTGATCGGAGATGTTGGCGTCGTCAGGCCCGAGGTCGTCCAAGTACGGCTCGGCCCAGGTGCTCACTGCCATCAATTGTTACAGGAGGCTCGCACAGCCACCGCCGGCTTGGCCACTGCAGCTTCCACTGCCACCTCCACCGAGGCGACGCCGTGAACGAAGTTCGACGGGATCCGCACGAGGTCGGCAACGCTCGCCGGCCGGATGCTGCGGTCGAGCATCGCTTCGAGCAGCACAGTCAGTTCCATGCGGGCCAAGTAAGCGCCCAGGCAGAAGTGCGGCCCCCCGCCGCCGAAAGCGATCTGTGCGTTGTCGGCCCGGCCGATGTCGAACTCGTCGGGTCGCTCGAACACCGCCTCGTCCCGGTTGGCCGACGGGTACCACATCACCACCTTGTCGCCCGCTGAGATCTGAGTGCCTGCCAGCTCGGTGTCGACCGCTGCGGTGCGGCGCATGTGCAGGATCGGCGAGGCCCAGCGGATCACTTCTTCGACGGCGTTGGGGAGCAGCTCGCGGTCGGCCGCCAGCCTGTCCCACTGCTCGGGGTGCTCGGCGAACGCCATGGTCCCGTGGGTGATGGCGGTGCGCGTGGTCTCGTTCCCGCCGAACACCAGCACCTGGAAGAAGTTCCGGAACTCGGTGGCCGTCAGGCGGTCGCCGCCGACCTCGGCATGCACCAGGTGGCTCACGACGTCGTCGGTGGGCTGTTCCAGACGCTCGTCGCCCAGCTTGGCCCCGTACTCGTACAGTCCCCACGCTGCGGGGCTGCCGAAGGGGAGCAGGCGCAGCGGCGTCGTGTTGCCGTAGGCGTCGGGCGGCAGCGATTGCGTTTCGGTGGTGCCTTCGACGAGGTGATTCGAAAGCTCCACCATGTAGTCGGCGTCTTCGGGCGGCACGCCCAGGATCGCGATGATCACCCTGATCGGCAGCGGCGCCGCCACCAGCTCCACCCAATCGCCACCGCCCCGCTCGACCACCACGTCGAGCAACTCGTCGGCAATGGCACGGGTGCGCTCCGTGTACCGGCGCATCTGGCGGGGTGTGAACGCCTTGGACACCACCCGACGCAGCCGGGTGTGCGCCGGCGGGTCGTGTTCGAGGATCGATCGGCGGGCCTCCAGCGCGTCGGCCTCGAGATCCCACAGGTTGACGTGCCCGATGGCCGACGAGAAGCGCTCGGGATGGCGTGACACCTCGCACACGTCGGCGTGGCGCGTCACCGCCCAGAAGCCGTGGTCCTCGTAGCGGTTCCAGTGCAGCCCCGGTCGTGCGCGAAGCGTGCGGAAGTCGTCCCAGGGAATGCCGTTCCCGTAGCGGCCGGCATCAACGATGTCGATGTCAGCGGACCGCTCGCTCCGCGCCGATCCACCGGTCACGATGTCGTTCCGGCCAATGAGGTTTCGGGAGGCACAGCCGAATGGTAAGTCTGTGCCCGCCCGCGAGCCGACCAGACACGTCCATCGCATGCGAACACGACGGAGGAATGAACCCATGAGCGAACTTGCCGACATCCAGAGCACCCTGCGGATGGCCGATGTGCACACCGTCGAGGTGGCCATCGTCGACACCTACGGGCACCTGCGCGGCAAGCGCTTTCCCGTCGATCATTTCCTGCGCTCGGTGGCCGAGGGCGGCTGTCACCTGGCAGACGCCATCTACATCTTCGACCTGCACAACGACCTGGTCGACAGCCCGTACATCAACATGGGCAAGGGCTATCTCGACACGCATCTGGTCCCCGATCTCGGCACGCTGCGCCTCTTCGGCCACCGTCCCGGCTACGCGCTGGTGTTCGCCGACAGTCTCGAACCGCCGCACCGCCTCCACCCCATCGCACCCCGCACGGTGCTGGCCCGCCAGATCGCGCGCTGCCGGGCACTGGGCTACAGCCCGCTCGTGGCCACCGAGATGGAGTTCTACCTGTGCGAGGCCGACTGGTCGCACACCCAGAGCCACATCCAGTACTCATCGCTCACCGACCGGTCAGACCTCGAATCGGTGCTGTTGGCCATGCGCCTCGCGATGATCGATGCCGGCATCCCCGTCGAGTCGTCGAACCCCGAGTACGGGCCCGGCCAGATCGAGATCAACGTGCAGTACTCCGATGCCATGACCACTGCCGACAACACGGCGCTCTACAAGAGCATCGTGAAGGAGATCGCCGAGGAGACCGGGCTGAAGGCCACGTTCATGCCCAAACCGTGGACCGAGCCGTCGGGCAGCGGCATGCATGTGCACACGAGCCTCGTAGACGTGAGACACCGCGCTCCCGGCGGCGGCGAGCAGCCGCACGAGGCAGCGAGCTCGAACGCGTTCGCCAGCTCCGAGGAGCGGCCCAACGACGTGATGTCGCACTGGCTCGGCGGCCAGCTCGACAACGCCGGGGCGCTGTCGCTGCTCGGCAGCCCCGTGCCCAACGGCTACAAGCGAGTGCGCCCCTACACGTTCGCCCCCACGCACGTGCACTGGGGGCTCGACAATCGCTCGGTGATGTGCCGCTGCACAGTCGGCGCGGACAATGCGAACCGCGTGGAGTTCCGGTCTGCGGGCGCGGATGCCAACCCGTACCTGATGATCGCCGGCCTGCTGGCAGCAGGCGCCGACGGCCTCGAGCGCCGCGCCGACCCGGGCCCGATGAGCGTGGGCGACATGTACGACGACCCCGGCGACGCAGTGCCGCTGCCCGCCAACGCCGCCGACGGCATAGCGGCCTACGAGGGCAGCGCTCTAGCTGCAGCGTTGGGGGAGGAGTTCTCGACCAACTTCGTGCTGATGGCCAAAGCCGAGCTCGACAAATTCGTTGACGCGGGGTGCGATCCGGCCGGCGACGAAGTAACCGACTGGGAGCGAGACCGCTACCTCGAATTCACCTGAACGGCAGGCTCGGGCACTCGGCTGCGCTGAACGCTGAACAATTTTCGGTGGCCATGCGCCCGAGGTGTGCGAGCTGCATAGTCTAGGGGTCGTCGTTTTTGATGATTCCGTTTGCGTTGCGGTGCATTGCGCGCAGGAACGCTCCTTGGGGGTTCGAGAGCTTGAGCGTGAGGGTCTCTTTGCTCTCGTTGATGGCGTCGTCGAGCAGCGTCACCGAGACGGTCTTGTGCGTCTCGCCCGGCGCGAAGGTCAGCGTGCCCGACGCGGCGGTGTAGTCCGCCCCTGCCGCTGCCGTGCCGTCGTTGGTCGCGTAGTGCACCGAGACCGGCCCCGACGCCGCGCGGCTCAGCGTCACCGTGAAGTCGAGCGAGGCGTGCTTGCCTTCTTTCGCCCGGGCGTCCTGGGCTCGGATGCGCGCCGGGCCAGGGACCTTCGCTGACGCGTCGCCGAGGGCGACTGTCACGTCTTTCCAGGACTTCGGCTTGACGCGCACCCGCCACAGCACCGGGTCCAGCGACTCCACGCCCGTGACCGTCCCGTTCGTCACCGTGAACGCGTCGGCAGCGGGCTTGGCGCCCGACTGCACGTCCAGCGCGAACGCCGTCCGCCCGTCATGCTCCGCCGGGACCTTGCCGAACGCCGCCGCCACGGTCTGGGTTGCCGCCCGCGGCGTGGTCAGCACCGCCTGCTGCTGCTGCGGATCCGCCGCGACCCTCGCATACGACGTGTTCGACAGCGCCCGCCCGTCCCGCGCGCACACCGCGCCCGACGGCTCGTGGTCGCAGTCCCGCCCGCCCGCGAGCGTCACCGTCACCACGGCGCTAGGCGACGCCGGCCGCACCGTCACCCGCCACAGCCCGGCGCCGATCTGCTCCACGCCCGTCACCCGGCCCTGCGTCACCGCGAACGACGACGCGCGCGGCGACCGGCTGAACTTGCCCACCGTCTCGCTCAGACGCACGTCCAGCGTGAACGCCGACTGCCCGTCATGCGTCGCGGGCACCTTCTCGAACGATGCCGTCAGCGGGTCGCGCTGCTCCTCGTCGCCGGAGCTCGGCCCCTCGCCGCCCCGTTGCTGCGACACCCGCTCCAGGCGCAGCGACACCGACTGGGCGGGGTCAGTGGTCCAGCTCAGCCCCGTGTTTCCCCATTGGTAAGAGCCGTCGATGCCCGTCGCGTCCGCCAGCCGAAACTCGGTGCTGCCGTCCACGGTCAGCTTTGCGACCGCCTTCAAGGCGTCCGAGAGGGGCCGGTCGAACGAGAGGGACAGCGTCCCGCCGCTCAGGACCACGCCGAGGACCCTGTGCGCCGACCCGCCGTCGACGAAGCCGTTGTCCGAGAGCGCATTGTTGCCTTGCGGGAGACACTGCCCGCCGCTCTTGCCGTTTTGGCATCCCACCATGGGGAAGCTCGTCGTGCCGGTCACCTCGCTCAGCGCCACCCGCTCGTACACGAAGTTGTTCTGGCAGCGCTCGTTGGCGCCGAAGGCGCCCGCGCCCCACTCACTGGTGGCGCCGCACGGGATGTACTGGCCGGCGGGGCCCTTCTGCTTGCGCACCACCATGGGGTCGCTGCCGCGCTCGTGGGACACGTCCCTCACCGTCAGCGTCGCCGTCCAGGGCAGCGCGCCCGACACCGCGAGGTGGTCTTGCTTGATGCCGGCATTCAGGTTGTCAAGCATCACGACATTGGTGGACGCTGGAGCGCCGATCTTGTAGGGCGCATTGGTCGTGTCGATGGATGTCAGGGTGAAGAAAATGTCCTCATTTTCCTCCACGATATCGTCCGGGATGACCCGGACCTGGAGGAGCACCTGCGTCGCACCTGCCGGCAGGTCCACATACTCGGTGTGGGTCACGGCTCCGTAGGCCCCGGGAACAGTGTGCCTGCGCAGCCCGGTAACGGTGTAGTCCACGTTGCGGATGGCGGGGCCGCTGGTGGTGAACTTGACCCGGCTCGCGGTGGTCAGCGCCGGAGAGATCGTCACCCCGACGTTGAGCCCGCTCGCGTCGTTTTCCTCGATGACGTAGGTGACTTCGGCGAATTGCACTGACGGCCGGTTGTCGTCCTGCGCCTGGGCTGGCTGGGCGGGCAACGTGAGCGCGGTGCTGACCATGAGCGCGCTGGCCGCTGCGGCCAGGGTCAGTTTGAGGGCGGAACGTCTACCCCCCCCCCCCCGTACATGCGTGCTGGTGGGGTCGGGGTACGTGCCGGATCGCTCATCATTCATCCTTCATCTCTCTTTATACGGTCATTGATGCGGGCGAGACTACAAGCCGCAGACCGTGGACACGAACATGCCGGCTGCGCCGCGGCCGCACACTCCGCACACGTGAGGAATCGCCCTCATGGTGCGGGGAGGATGCAGCGTGCGCCCGTCGCCTTCTCAGAGCCTCGTTTGGGGGTTCAGCGAGATCGGCAGTTGCCGCTGTGCCCGGCTCGAAGAATGCAGTAAGCGTCTTTGGTCTTGAGTCGCCGTCCGCATCGCGGAGCCGCCGTGCGGCGCGCTGCGACGGACACTGCCAGTTCGGCTGAAGCACCGCTTTCGAGGCTGGCTGCTTCTTCGAGTTGCTCGTTGACGAAGTCCAGCGGTGCGAGCGTGCCGAGACGCACGTCGGCTTGCGGCGAGTCTGCGTCGCGGGTGATGACGCCGAGGCGTCTGAGCCGATTCAGCCTTGTGGCAAGGCTGCTCGCTGACGCAGGCACGGCGGCGCCCAAGGTGCTGCGAGGCACCGTGCCGCCATGCTCGGCTGCCACGCGCAGCACATGACGGTCTATCTGATCGAGGCTGTCCCAGATGTCGCTGTACACCTGCGTTCGCAGGTGCCGTTCGGCGGCTGTGACGGCCATCTCGGCGGACGTCATGTCCACGGGACGGTCCGGTGCTCCGGAGATAGTCCAAGCGCGTCGGCCGATGAGCTGCATCCGATATGCGAAGCCGTCCGTCGCGTCGGCCATCCGTTCGAGTGTTGCCGTGTCGCAGGAGCCTCCTGCGTCGGCAATGGTCTGCTTGAAGAACGACAGCACGCTCGGATAGGGGAGTGGGGCGAGATGCTGCGGATGGCATCGTTGGAAGAAGGTCATCTTGGGGTCGCGCAGGATTGTGTCCTGCATGGCAGGCAGGCCGGCGCCGATGAAAGCGATCGGCAGCCCGTCCTCTTTGGTGAGCCGCTGCAGGTCCGATGCCAGCCGTCGCAGTTCGTCTCGATGTCCGGCTTGGAGCTCGTCGACGCACAGCAGCACCGCCGACCCGCGTTCGGCTGCGTGATTCCCGATGATTTCGAGCTTCTTGGTGAGGCTTCGAGTGTTGTGTACGGTCTTGGAAAGCCGCCGCGACAGACCCACCGGGCCGGCATGCAAGGCTGCGGTCGTCTCGCTGGGGGAGCGTTCCTCGACGAGATCGCCTGCGACTGCCGGGTTCGCGAACTCGCGGATTTCGGCGTCGATGCGGTCTTGCAGATTCGCGGTGGTGGCATCGGCCCGCAAGATCACCCAGCCGGCTTCGGCGGCTATGCCCCGGATCTCGCTCAGCAGCACGGTCTTGCCGGAACCGCGGTGCCCGATGATCACCGAAGTGAACCTCGGGTCCCGCGGACCGGCGCCGAGGCCGTCCTGCAGTTCTCTGAGGTCGTCTTCGCGTCCCACGAGGCGATGCGGCGGCAACCCGAAGCCGGGTGTGAACAGGTTCCCTGCACGGTTGGCGTCCATCGGACGTCCGAGCAAGTCCTTCATGACCGCAGTCTAGCTGCAACGCAAAGCGCAGTGCGATTCACAAAGCGCAATGCAAACTCAAAAGCGCGAGTGCGGATACAACAGCGCGACGCGCGCACCGAACGCTCCCAAGTAGCTCATGCGGAACAAATGCGTTCGGATTTGTGTCGTGTGCCGGCGCGGCACCCGGCATCTGCCGCTCCCGGCTACCCGGCGGCCTTGGGGGTGGTGTGCTCGCCCTTGACCCGCACCCACTGGCTGGAGTGCTCGCTGCGTTCCGAGTAGCTGCCGTCGGTGAATGAGCGCACGAAGACCCCCGTCGCCACGCCGTTGTCCAGACCGGTGATGGTGTAGGACGCGACTCCGCCTTCGACCACGATGCCGTCTTCAGCAGCGCCCGACGGTCCCGGCGGGTTGGCCCAGACGCCGGACTGCTGGCTCCAGCGCAGGGCGTGGCGTATCGCGTCGTCCTCGAGCCCCTCGCGGGGCGCGACCGTCCAGGTGACGGTGAGCGTGCCGTCGCCCGGCGTGACCTGCACGTTGTACGGCTCGGTCTGTCCCGGTGTCGGCGGGGCCTCCGGGACGGTCTCCTCCTCCACCGGGGCATCCTCCACCGGGGCATCCTCCACCGGCGCATCCTCCACCGGCGCAGCATTGTCCGGCGCATCCTCCACCTTCACCGTGGCGGGCCCGCACGGCGAGCTCTGGTCGTCGGGGTTGAGGCCGCCATACTTCAACACCGGGTACTGGCACGACGTTCCGAAGTCCCAGGGGTCGTCGGCGCTGCCGTCGCCGTCGAGGTCCACGTTCCAGTTGGCGTAGATGCCGGTGTAGCCGGTGGGAGTCTGAAGCTCGGCGGTGGTCTTGCCCTCGCCGCCGGGTCCGGTGGCCTGGGACTCGTCTGAATCCCAGTAGCTGGCGGTGATTGAGCCGCCGCGGTGGCCCACCAGGCTGCCCGCGTCCGTGCCGCCCGCCGTTGCGCCGGCCGCGTAGCTGAAGGTGATTGCTCCCGCGTAGTGGCTGCCCGCCAGCCCGCCGATGTACCGGCCGCTGCCGGTCACGTCCAGGCGGGCGTAGCTGGCAATGACGGCGCCGCTGTTGAACCCCACCAGGCCGCCGGTGTTGTTGGCCTTGCCGGACACGGCGCCGGTGACGTAGCTGGCTCGGACGGCGCCCGCGTTGTAGCCCACCAGGCCGCCCACGTCCCGGCCGCCCTCGCTGCGCGGCTTGGTTCCGGTTACGCTCGCCGTCGAGTGGCTGCCGGTGACGACGCCGGACGGCAGGGTATGTCCCACCAACCCGCCTACGGCGCTCTCGCCCGACACACTTCCGCTCACGCTGACGCCGCTGATGGTACCGCTGGCCTGGCCGGCCAGACCGCCGACCCGTTCGCCACCGGTCACGTCAACGGATTCCAGCACAACGTTGCGGACGACTGCGGGGATGACAACCGCCTCGAACAGCCCGACGTTCGCATCGCTAGACCTGTCGATGAACAGGTTGCGGATGGTGTGACCGTTGCCCTCGAACACGGCGGTGAAGCCCGTTAGAGCGATAGGAGACCAGCCCGAGCCGCCGTCCCAGTACTCATCGCCGGCGTCGGCCGCGCCGTTGCGGTTGGTGTCAAAGTCCAGGTCGGCGGCCAGCTCATAGCCGATACAGCCCGAGGAAGGGCAGCCCATGCCCGGCGCCGCGTTGGGGAAGGCGATGGCATGGCGGTCAACATCACCGTCGATCACGAGTGAACCGTCGACATCGACGACCCAGTTCTCGATTTTCCCTGCCGAACCGTCGCCATCTTCGTCCCAGCGGATGGCGTTCAGCTGGTCCAGGTTGGACACTTCAATCAGCCCGTCGTCGTCTGCGTCGTAGTCCCTGTCGCGGAATGTCGGCTGCTCGGCAGCGGGATCATCCGACGACTCCGGACGCTGGCCGGCCACGCTGGGGCCGGTGTTCTTCAGTACCGGGTACTGGCTGCCCGTGCCGAAGTCCCAGGGATCATCCCCGTTGCCGTCGCCGTCGAGGTCCCGGTTCCAGTTGGCGTAGATGCCGGTGTAGCCGGTTGGCGCCTGCAACTCGGCGGTGGTCTTGCCCGCGCCCAGGGAGCTGCCGCTCTGACCGGAGGTCTGGGTATCCCAATAGCTGCTGACGGCGTTGCCGCCCCGACCCAGCCCGGTGGTGAGTGAGCCCCAGCTGGACACGACGCTGGTGGAGTAGCTGGCAGTCACGGAGCTCTTCACGGTGCCGTATCCGATGAGGCCGCCCGTGGCCAAGGCCTGACCGGACACACGGCCCGCGGCGTAACTGGCGATGACGGCGCCGTCATCGTTGTACCCGACGAGACCGCCGATATATTTCCCATTCCAGCTCTGCGGCATGAGTCCAACCACGCTGGCCGTGGAGTAGCTTTCGATAATCGAACCGTTGAACAACCGTCCAACCAATCCACCCGCAGCGTGCGGTCCGGTTATGGACCCGGTCACGTAGCTGCGGATGATTCTCCCGCGATTCAATCCGACCATTCCGCCAACGTGCTTCGTGCCCGTGACGTTCACTGATTCCAGTCCGACGTTGCGGATCACTCCCCGGGACGCGCCGAACAAACCCTGATTTTCATACGAGCGGTCGCGCCACCAGCCCCACGCCGTCGCGGTCCGGTTGATGTAGAGATTGCGGATCACGTTGCCGTTGCCTTCGAACACGCCGGTAAACGGGCCGGAACCGAGGCAGTCCGAGCCGTACCTCCAGCAGGCAACGCCCACGGGATGCCAGCCCGCGCCGCCATTCCAATAGGCATCGCCGGCGTCGGCCTCGCCGTTCCCGTTGGTGTCAAAGTCCAGGTCGTTGGCCAGCTCATAGCCGGAGCACCATGACGACGGACAGCCCATGCCGTTCATGGCGTCAGGGAAGGCGACGGCGTATGGATCCAACAAATACGCATAGCCGTTTCCGTCCGGATCCCAGCGCATGGCGTTCAACTGCGCCAGCGTGGACACTTCGATCAGTCCGTCGTCGTCCACGTCGTAGTCGGTGCTGCCATTGGGGAGCTGGGCTCCGGGCTGCCGCACCGGCGCGCCGACGATAACGGCCGCTTCGCCGGTGAAGGTGAACTTGGTTGTCAGCCAGTCGGTTGGGTACTTGACAGGACCCGCGTATTCCTCCGAGGTGTTGCCTCGACCCCTGACCCGGTACTCGGCGCCGTTGACTGCTGCATCAGGGAGCGTAGTGGCCTCCCTGAATGACTTCGAAGTCGGCTTTCTCGCGTGTCCGGGCGAACGCGGCGTAACGTAATTGTCCAAGAATTTCCACGGGCCGTCGTTCTCGCTGACCTCAACCGTATAGCCATCCACGATGCGCCCGGCACAAGTGCCCGGCCCGGAAGTGGCCCAAACCTCACCGCGTTCGTCAATGGATACGGACGGAGCGGCGAGCGTGCGACACTCGCCCGGTTTGGAGCGGATCACCTGAACCGTAATCGTGTCCAGGTCGCCGTTGTAACGCGGGTCGTCGCTGACTCCCACGTACGTAATGGTGAAGGTGCCGATGGCATCGTGAGTCACGACATATCCCAACGCTTCTCCAACTGCCCCCGGCTGGTAGCTGCTGGCGCTGAAATGGGCAGAACGCTGGACGTGGTAGGCCTTCTCAAAGAATGACGGTGGATCCATTTTCAGAGTGATCGTCACGTCAGCCGTGGGAGGATGCTTCAGAGCGATGTAATGAACGGCGGTCATTCCTTGCGTCACGGTCACGGGACGTATCAGTTTGGTAAAGCCGACAATGCTGGAATCGCCGATCATTCGACCTTCGGAGAACCGCAGCACGCCGTCATCCTCGGTGGGGGAAAGGTGGATGCTCCCCGCCGTGATCTCTCCCCTCAGCGTGTCGGTCGTGGAGGCCAGGGTGTAGTTGCCTGCCTTGAACGAGCCGTGGTCCTGTAGCGAGTAGGTCACGCTCACGTCGTGCGTTCCCGCAGTCGCGGCATTGAACGACCCGCTCACTTGCAGACCGCCCGCTCGAAAGTCGGCAAGCTCCGATGACAAGACGCCCGTTCCCTGGGCATTGCCGGTGTCGAAGGTCGCGTCCGTGGTTCCGTCCGCCGTCCGGCTGTTCACGGTCACGCCGCTGATTGCCGTTATCTCCTTGGCCGTGATGGCGTAGGTCGCGACGGACGGACTGGACGGCAGCGTGTACTTGTCCGCGTAGGCGCCGGCTATCGCCAGCGTCCCCAGGTTGATGGCGTAGCTGCCCGCGTCGTCGCCGGTCGCCCGAGCCAGCGCTCCCGTAACCACGCTGGCCGCCGCGTCGCCCGGCGCCAGCCCGCCCACCGTGTAGCTCAGGTCGTCCGTGCCCCCGTACTCCCGCGTGGGGTTGGCAGGAGTGATGGTCAGCTCAGTCTTGGGCTTGACCGGCGTCTGTCGCGCCGCCACCCAGCCGCTGGCCAGCCAGTCGTCCTTGCGCTCGTCAGGCACATTGCGGTCGATGTTGCGCCCGCCGCCCACCAGGGCCTCCAACTGCACCTCATACTCCACTCCGTTCTCCAGCCCGGTGATGGTGTAGGTCAGCGGGTGGGATCCCTGGCTCCAGACCCACGCGCCGCCTTCCGCGCCAGTGATGGCGCTATCCAGTGCCGTGTCCCGCTGACCGGTGTTCAGCCAGGTCGTCGTCCCCGCCTTCCGCCAGCGGGCGAAGTAGTTGTGCGCCTTTCCCGACGCCGGATGCTCCCAGGTCAGCGTCAGCTGCCCGTCTCCCGGCGTCAGCTTCACGTTCCGCGGGTCTCCGGTCGGCCCGTACTCCACCTTCACGCTGTACGTCTTCACCGTCTTGCCGTCGGCCGCGGTCACCTTCACGTCGACCCAGGTGTACCCCGGCGGCGTCGCCCACGGCCCGCTGGCCCACGGCCCGTTGCCCTCGCCCTCCCCTACGGCAGTGGCCGGGTGAGTCTCCGGACGGACCGGCGCCCGCTTCGGGTCCCGCGTCTCACCGCCCAGCCGCCTGCCCGTCACCAGGAACGTCACCGGCGCCGGCGCGTCCGACGCCACCACCGCCGTGATCCGCGGGCCGTTCCCAAATGTGTCTTCCGCGGATGAGTAGGCCGATTCCGGTATCCGCACCTCGTACTGGGTGATCTGCGGGTCGAAGGCCGGAGTCAGCGTGAAGGCCGAACCCTTGGGGGTCACGTACCAGCCGGCGTCTGGGCCGGTATTGTCCGTCATGAATATCTGAAGTCGGCTCAGGGTCGCGTCGCTGGAGGGCGGCGCATCCTGCCGCTGCAATTCGGGCTGGGTGTCCGGCTCCGGTGTCCGCACCACCGGCTCCGGAGTCGGCGTGGTCTCCTCGGGCGCGGTCTCCTCGGGCGTGGACGCCGCCGGCAGCTGGCCGTCGATGCCAATGGTGTAGGTGCGCGTCGTCGAGCCGTCCGCCGCCGTAACCAGCACCGTGATGTTCGCGGGCCGCGGGTCCAGCGACACGATGAACCAGCCACCGGGGATCGACCGCGTGCCGGGGACCGCCGCAGTGGCCTCCGAGTGGTTCACCCGTACCCGCACGAAGGCTGTGGACTGGTTCTGCCCCACGGTGGCGGCGTACTCGGTGCGTGCCGGGTCGAAGGGCTCGGTGAAGGGGGCTCCGGAGATGTACAGGTCGCGCAGGCTGGCGTCAGACGACGCATCCTGTGCTTGGGCGGGCGGGGGCGAGAGCGCGAACAGCGAGAGCGTGACGATCAGGACGGCGAGAGCGCCGACGGCGATGCAGGGGCGGGACCCCCCCCCGAACATAGGTGCAGGTGGGGTCGGGGTACGTGCTGAATCACCCATTATTCGGCCTCTTGTCGTTCATGGATACGGGCGAGATTACAAGCGGCAGATCGTGGAAAGGGACATTCAGTGGTAGGGGAGGTACTCGTTGATCTCCCATTCGCTGATCTCGTCGGAAGGTTCGCCTACGGCGGCTACGTAACGCTCCCACTCGGCGTCTTTGATGGCGAGGAAGTTGTCGACGAGGTCGCTGCTGACGGCATCGGCGAGTGCGGTGTCGGCACGCAGATGGTCCAAGGCGTCGGTCAGGTTGAGCGCCGAGGTGACCTCGGTGTTCCATGCCTCCATGCCGTCGTTGGTCTCCGGCTCTGGGCAGGGCAGTTCGTCGATCACGCCGAGGCGAGCCGCCTGCAGCACTGCGGCGATCGCCGTGTGGACGTTGCAGGTGCCGTCGGCCAAGCGTGACTCGATGCGTGTGCGTTCGCCTCGCTCGGACGGGACGCGGGTGCCCACCACACGGTGGTCGTAGCCCCAGTTCGCCCGCCGGCCGCTGAAGGTGAAGGGCCGCAACCGCCGGTAGGCGTTCACCGTGGGAGCACACAACGGGGTGAGCCCCTGGTGATGGGCGCACAGCCCGGCCAAGCAGCTCTTCGCCAGCTCCGACAAGCCGTCGTGGGCACTGGGGTCGGCGAGCGCGTTGTTGCCGTCGGCATCGACGAGCGAGAAGTTGACGTGGACGCCGTTGCCTTCGAATTGCTCGTAGGGCTTGCCGAGGAACGTGAGCCGGCGGCCACGGTCCATGGCGCACTCACGGGCCAGCACCTTGAACAGAAAGGCGTCGTCGGCAGCCCGCAGGGCATCGGCATAGCGGAGCGTCAACTCGAACTGGCCCGAGTCGAACTCGGCATTGACCGACTCCAGCACGATCTCGCTTCCCGCAGCGAGATCCACAATGTCGTCGATCAATCCGATCGGGTCCACGAAACGCCCGGTTCCGTAGACATACGACTCAGGCGTGTCCCACCGCTGCCAGCCGTGCTCGTCGGTGCGTTCGAGCACATAGGCCTCGAACTCGATTCCCACCATCGGGCGGTAGCCCAACGCCTCCCAGTCGGCGATGGCCTTGCGCAGCGCGTACCTGGCCGAGAATCGGAAGGGCTCACCTTGCTGCGACAGGTCGCAGACTGCCACTTGGGTCCGGTCGTCGTCCCAGCCGGGCCGCAGGTCGGCCTCGTCGAAGGTGGCGTGCATGTCGGGAAAGCCGTGAAGCACGCCCGATCCAGGCGCAGCGATGAACGAGCGGTCGTAGGCCAGGCTGAACACGGCCGCTGCATGGCCGGTGCCATCGGGGGCGAAAGCGGCCGGCACGTACTTGCCCCGCGCCAGACCGAGATGGTCGGGCCACAGCATGCGGACGCGTTCATTGGCCATGGCTGTTCCTCATCGCTCTCTGAGCCGGGACGATCAGCCGAAGCTATACGAGCCCGTATCCGCGGAGGGCTAGCATCGATTCGACCCACGGGGAGGGGCCCATCATGAAACGACGCGTCTTGGCTTTGCTGGCCGTAGTTGCGCTGCTCGGTGCCGCATGCGGAAGCGACGACGACACCACGGAGAGCCAGCCGGCCGCCACCGAGGCGCCTGCCGCAACCGAAGCGCCGGCGACAACCGAAGCCATGGCGGAGATGGCGACCCACGTCGACATCGACGCGGCGTTGGCAGCCGATCTCGACAACTGTGTCGATGCGCCTTCTGGCGATCCGATCCGTGTCGGCATGGCCATGGACTTCGGCGAGGTTTCGGGTTTCGCCGATATCCCCGGCAGCCAGGCAGTCACCCACCTCGCGGACTTGATCAACTGCATCGGCGGCGTTGGTGGACGGCCGGTCGAAGTCTCGGTACAAGACATCCAGGGGGATCCTGAGGTGACTGCCCGGGCCACTCAAGACCTGCTTGAATTCGGGGCCCACTTCCTGATCGGTCCGCCATTCGCCGATTTCGGCCAGCCGGTGCTGCAGGTCACCGAGGGCAATGTCCCCGTGTTCTTCGCAGCGTCGACCGAGCCGAGCCTTCCCGATGTCGGCGCCAACTCATTCTTGGTGACCTTCGATGACACTCGGCAGGCTTCGGCGGCGGCAGAGTGGGCGCTCGAGCAAGGCCATACCAGGGCGATCACCTTCAGCTCGCCCGGCCCATACTTCGGCTACAACCCGGAGATCTTCACTGAGGTGTTCGAGGCCGGCGGCGGCGAAGTCATCTCCGACCAGAACTACGTACCGATCGAAGACGTCGACTTCTCGGCGCAGGTGAACGAACTCGCGGGCATTGCGCAGGGCGACGAGGTCCTGTACTCGGCGATGCTCGCATTCCAAGTCACTGCGCTGCGCAGCCAGCTCGAGGCGCAGGGCCTTGCCGAGATCACCTACCTCGGCACAGATGCGTTCGAGGCCACCGGCCTGCTGTTTGCTGCACCCGAAGAGTCGGAGGGCATGGTGCATACAACCCACGCCTTCGCCGAGCCAGGTGGCCGCATCGACCTGTTGCTGCAGAGCTATGCGGACCGTCATGGCGAACAGCTCGAATCGGGCACGTTCGCCGGCCTGTATGCCGACTCGATGCTCTTGGGCATCCAAGGCATGCTCGATTCCGGATCCGACGACCCCGCCGAAATCGGAGCGGCCGTTGCGGCAATCGAAAGCTTTGAAGGGTTTACCGGAGAGATGGGCTATGCCGGAACGAACGGCATTCCCGACAAGCCCGTGTCCATCCACAGGGTGGTCGGCGGAGTCGACACGCTCGTCGCGAACTGGGAGTAGCCAACGGGCACCGGATCGCCGTGCCCGGCTTCCGTCACAGGGACTTCGTGCCTGCTGACTCCGCCCGCGTGCTGTGCTCTGCTTGCTCGGCATAGGCAATGCTTGACATCGATGGGCTGACAGTCCGCTACGGCTCGATTTCGGCCGTGCGCGACGTCAGCCTCTCGGTGTCGGGAGGCGAGGTCGTCGGGTTGATCGGCCCGAATGGTGCCGGCAAGACGACACTGCTGAATACCGTCGCCGGTTTGCTCCACCCAGCGTCGGGGCACGTGCGGCTCGACGGCACCGACATCACGGGGTTTGCGCCGGATCGGCTTCTGCGACTCGGCGTAGCGCTCGTGCCCGAGCACCGCCGTCTCTTCACAGATCTGACGGTTGTGGAGAACCTGCGGGTGGGCGCCGCCACGCTGCCGGGGCGGGAACGGTCCGTCATGCTCGACGAGATAGCGGACCTGTTCGATGTGCTGCGCCAGAAGTGGACGACGCCAGCGGGTTACCTGTCCGGCGGCGAAGCACAGCAGCTTGCGATCGCACGCGCACTGATGTCGCGTCCGCGCTTGCTGATGATGGACGAACCATCGCTTGGTCTCGCGCCCGTGCTGGTGGACGTCGTGTTTGAGCTGATCGACCAGCTGCGAGCCCAGGGCAGGACACTGCTGGTTGTCGAGCAGAATGCCGCCCGCATGCTTGAGGTCTCCGACCGAGCGTACGTGCTGCGCAGCGGTGAAATGGTGGCGTCGGGGAGCGGCGCTGAATTGGCGCGCCGATCCGATCTGTTCGAGACGTTCGTGGGCAGCGTCGTAGGCGACACCGAGGACGCCGGTCCATGACCGAGCTGGCACAGAATGTGATCGACGGGCTGGGTCGGGGGAGCATTTACGCGCTGCTGGCGCTCGGCATCGCAGTGATCTTTGGGGTGATGCACCTTCTCAATTTCGCTCACGGGGAGCTGATCACCGTGAGCGGCTATGTCGCCTATTGGGTCTTCTCCGCAGGGCTGAATTGGTACTGGATAGCGCCCCTCGTCGTTCTCGTGAGCGTCGGCACCGCACTGGCAATCGAGCAAGTCGCCTTTCGGTGGGTGCGCGGCGCAGCGGACTTCACGATGCTGCTCACGTCGTTCGGCGTTCATTTCGTGGTGCAGGCGGTGTTCTTCATGTACGTGTCGGCCTCGGTACGGAACTTCGATCGGCCGCGCTGGATCACCAACACGTTCGATGTCGGTCCCGTCACGATCGAGGTGTTCGACGTGGTTGTGATTGCCGTCACGGCGTTGACGTTGGTGGCCACCGCAGCGGTGCTGCAGCGCACGATGTTCGGGTTGTCGCTGCGCGCCGCAGCCGAGGACTTCGACGCAGCGCGCCTGATGGGCGTGAAGTCGGATCGCGTGATCCGCGGAGCGTTTGCCTTGTCGGGGGTTCTCGCAGGAATCGCAGCCATTTTCTGGCTGATGCGAGCCGGTCAGACGACTCCGTCGGCAGGGATCACACCCATGCTCAAAGGCGTGTTGGCGGCGCTCATCGGCGGGCTCGGCAGCCTGCGCGGCGCCGTGCTGGGCGGCCTGTTGCTGGGCCTCGCCGAGGTTCTGTTGCGATCACGGCTGCCCGACGGCGTTGCTGGCCTCACCGACGGTGTCGTATTCGTGCTCATTGCGCTGCTGTTCATCTTCCGGCCGGGCGGGCTCATCACGGTGAGCCGGGCCGAACGGGTGTAGGGCGCGCCGTGAAGCCCTTCGGGTCGTTCGCAAACGTGCGCCGAGACGTGGCGTTCCCGATGACCGGGGCGGCGTTGCTGGCAGCAGTGCTGATCGTCGGTGGGGCGGTGTACAGCGCGGCCGGAGGAGCGACGGCGGACAAGCTGGTCACAGCCATGCTGATCGACGCCATCATGGTCGTGGGTCTGCAGATCTACATCGGCAATACGGGCGTCTTCTCGTTCGGCCATATCGGCTTCGCCGCGGTCGCGGGTTACGCCTTTGCCGTATTGGCGATTGAGCCGGCCCGGAAGAGCACCGTCATCCGCAACGCCCCATGGGGCCTGAATGAGGTGTACCTGTCTCCGCTTCAAGCCACAGCACTGGCAGCGCTGGTGACGCTGATCGCGGCGGTCGTCGTCGGCTTGGGTCTCGCGCGGTCGGGTGCGAAATCGGGTTCGGTGTCCGCAGCCGTCATCACGTTGGCGCTGCTGTTCGTCACGCACGAGCTCGCACTGAACTGGACCGACCTGACCGGCGGAGACCGGGCAGGGCTCTCGTTCCGCATTGGCAACACCTTGGAAGGGCGCACCGCCATCTATGTCGTGCTGGTGATCGTGATCGTGATGGCGCGATTGTTCGCTCAATGCCGGATCGGCCGTTTCGCCCAAGCGGCCCGAGAGGACAACTTGGCTGCGAGGGCAATGGGCGTGAACCCGGTTGCCGGCCAGATGGTCGCGTTGCTGCTGTCGGTGCTGGTGGTTGCGGTTGCGGCGTCGCTGCGTGTGTACGACATCGGGAACATCACACCCAAATTCTTTTTCTTCGACTACACCCTGCTGACCCTGGTCATGCTGATCGTGGGCGGTCGGAACAGCGTCACCGGCGCGCTCAGCGGCGTCGTGATCATCACGGCAGGCCGAGAGTTGACTCGACGGTTCGCAAGCGATGGCTTCGAGTTCTTCGGCGCCAGCCTCGATGCTCCGGTAGTCGACTGGCTGCTGCGTGAGGGGTTGACCCAGATCTTCTTGGGCGCAGCGATGCTGGGGTTCATGATTCTCCGGGCGAACGGACTGCTCGGGGACTGGGAGCTGGACACATGGCTCTGGCGCCGGTGGCGGCGCCGCAAGCCCGAAGAGCGGCCTGAGCCTCTCGCCGAAATCGCGCCGGTGGGGCTGCACGTCGAGGTCGACCGCGAGGGCGCGGCCCTGGAGGTACACGATCTCGCTGTTGATTTCGGCGGCTTCCGCGCTCTGGATGGTGCAGGGCTCACCGTTTCGCCCGACGAGGTCGTGGGCCTGATCGGCCCCAATGGTGCCGGCAAGACGACGCTGGTCAATGTGATCACCGGCGTCGTCGCGCCGTCAGCAGGCTGGTTCAAGGTGGGTGAGCGAGAGCTGACCAGTGCGCCCAGCCACGACATCGCGCGCGCCGGTCTGGTGCGCACATTCCAGAACCTGCGGCTGTTCGGCGCACTGACCGTGCGCCAGAACGTGGAGCTTGCTGCTCGAGTAGCCGCCCAGCACCGGCCGGGGAGCCACCCCTCGGTTGACGCGCTGATCGCCGAAGCCGGACTCTGGGATGTGCGCGACCGCCGCGCCCGCGAGCTCGACTACGGCAGTGCGCGACGGCTGGAGTTGGCCCGAGCGGCCGCCATGGCGCCGGCCTACCTGCTGCTGGACGAACCCACCAGCGGCATGAGCGACGCCGAGTCGGCGGAGATGATCGGGCGTATCCGGCACATGGCTGCCGCGGTCGATGCGGGCGTGCTGGTGATCGACCACGATCTCAACTTCATCACCGGCATCAGCGATCGCATCTATGTGCTCGATCAGGGCCAGGTGATCAGCGCCGGCACGCCCGACGAGGTGCAGGCCGACCCCGCCGTGCGCGCGGCCTACCTCGGAGCCGAGAGCGACGCTGAGGGGCGAGCCTGAGTACTCTCGGATGCTGCGAGCGGAGAGCCGCCGAGACTGTGGCGATGTGAGGATGACATGAGCACGTCAACGCTGGAACGCACAGGGTCTGATCGAGTCGGGTCTGATCCCGTCAGCACTGATTCAACAAACGCAGTGCAGCGCATCTGGAACGAGGGCGACGCCGACATCCCCGCCGAGTTCCATGAGCTGCTCGTGCGGATGCTGAGCTACCACGTCGAGAATAGTGCCAACCCGCACTACACCGACCTGCTCACCAAGCTGTGGGACCGCTGCCTGCGGTTCGCGCCCGACGAAGCCACCAAGGGGCTCCTGGTCAAGCTGATGCAGCAGGAAGTGGAGCACGGGATCATCAATGCCCAGATCCTGGCGGGCCTGGGTGTCGACCATGTCGATCGTCCGATCGAGCAGTACGCATTCCGGCACCCGATGGAGACGTTCTGCGACCTGTCGTACTTCCATGCGCTCATCGACCGGGTGGGCGTCTATATCGGGGAGACCTGGGACGGCGTGCCCTACAAACCCCTGCTCGACATCGCCACGCGGGTGCACAAGGAAGAGCTGTTCCACTGCACGCTCGGTCTGCGGAACCTGCGGCTCATCTGCAAGACGCCCGAGGGGCTGGCCGAGGCGAACGAGAAGATCCACTTCTGGTGGCCGGCGGCGCTGGACATGTTCGGCCGGTCAGATTCCGACTTCGGCGACGCATACGTGCGCTGGGGCTTGCGGAAGAAGAACAACGCCGACCTCCGCAGGCAGTACATCGCCGACACGAGGCCCCTGCTCGTGGACCTGGGGATCGAGGTGCCGCCGAACCGGCTCAACCGCCGGTTCTTGTAATCGGCCATGGATCCGGCTGCTGCGGGCGGGCTCGCCGTCAGGGTGACGCGGCCCGCGCCGGAGGTGGCCTTCATCGAGACGTCGTCGTCGGCGCACTGGGAGTGCTTCTGGGTGGCCGAGGGCGAGCACACGCTGGTGGTCGGTGCGTTCGACCGGGGTGACCGTTCGACCCCGGAGCCGCGCATTCACGTGATCAACAAGCCCTACGGCTGGGACATGCGGCCGGCATCTGATCCGCCCACCGCTGGCGACGACCAGGACCTGCTCGTGGCGGTCTGGCAGCTGCTGAGCTCGAACTGAGCATGTACAGGAGCGAGCGCAGGTGAACCTGGAGACACTGGGCCAAGTGCTGGTGGAGACCGAAGTGGTGGTGGAGCCCGACTCGGTGGCGCTGCTGGTAGATGCGCTAGGCACGCCTCAGGCTGAGGAAGTGGCGCTGCGGCTGCCGTTCTTCGGGCCGACAGTGGGAGGTGGCGACTCGGTGGTGGGGCCCATCGATCTCAGCCTCGAACGGGGCCTCGCCGGTGGCCAATCCTTCGAATGGCACCGTTCGTTCCGCCCCGGCGAGCGGGTGTCGGTAGTGGTGTCGGTGGAGGACATCATCGACAAGGGGACGCTGCATCTGGCCACGGTGCTGTCGGAGTATCGCGACGCTGATGGCGAGCTGATTCAGCGGCAGCGCACGGTCTTCGTGGAGCGCAAGCCGCCCGATGAGCTGGCGCAGGAGACGGCGGCCGGTGACGGCGGCGAGGCGGGGGAGTCTGCGTCATGAGCGAGCTGGAGTTGACACCGGCGACCGCGCCCGCCATCACCAGGGAAGGCATGCGCAGCTTCGTCGACGGCGTGAGCGATCCCAACCCGGTGCATACCGACCCCGAGTTCGCGGCCAAGGCCGGGCTGCCCGACGTGGTGGTGCAGGCCTCGCACACGACCGCGATCGCGCTCGACGCGCTCATCACACAGTTCGGTGCCGACGCAATCCTGAACCTCGACGTCCGGCTGCGAGGGCCGATCTTTCCCGGTGATGAGGTGACGGTGTCGCCCGTGAGCTACGGCGCGCTGGATCGGGGTGTGGAGCTGCGTAACCAGCGGGGCGACGTGGTCGCCACGGGCATCGTGGTGATGCGCGGCGACCCCGACGAGTGATCTAATCCGCGCGTCTTCAAGCCAATGAGGGAGAACCCATGAGCTACGAGCACCTGCTGAGCGAAGACCGCGACGGCGTTCGGATCCTGACGCTGAACCGGCCGCAGAAGTTCAACGCCTGGAACGCAGCCATGCGGGCCGAGATGCGCGACGCCGTCGAAGACACGGCGATGGCCACTGGCATCCGGGCGCTCGTCATCACCGGCGCGGGCCGGGCCTTTTCCGCCGGCGAAGACGTTTCCGAGATGGGCGACCTGACCGAGATGGGGACGCGGGGGTTCCGTGCCGTGGCCCGCGGCATTCACTCGGTGTTCGATCTGATCGAGGCGCTGGAGGTGCCCGTCATCGCCGCGGTGAACGGCGTAGCCGCAGGTGGAGGCTTCGAGCTGGCGCTGTCGTGCGACTTCCGGGTGATTGCTGAGAACGCCCGCTTCGTGATGCCCGAGGCCAAGGTGGGGCTCATTCCCGGCTCGGGCGGCTGCTCGCGGCTGGTGCACTACGTGGGGTTGGGGCGTGCCAAGGAACTCGTGATGTTGTCGCGCAACGTGAGTGCCGACGACGCCAAAGCGATGGGACTCGCCACCGAAGTGGCCCCCGAGGGCGGAGCTGTGGACGTGGCCTTGGAGCTCGCGGCGGAGATGTCGGCCTTCGCGCCGCTCGCGCTGGGCATGGCCAAGACCGTCCTCAACACTTGCACCGATGTCGATCACGAGACCGGTCGGCGCCTCGAGCGTCTCGGCCAGAGCGTGCTCAAGACCACCGCCGACCATGCCGAGGGCGCGAGCGCCTTCCTCGAACGCCGCGCTCCCGACTGGCAAGGCCGCTAGCGGGCGCGTTCTATATGGCCACGTTCGACGATGTGCGGCGGCTGGGCAAGGCCGCTAGTCGCTGGCGAGACGGGCGGGGAAGCCGCCTTTGGAGATCGGCCCCCAGCTCTCGATGTGCAGGCGCAGCAGCACCTTGTCTTGGCGGGTCATGGCCTCGCGATATTCATCCCAGTCGGAATGCTCGCCGCTGATCACCCGGAAGTACTCCACGAGGCCGTCCATGGCCTCAGGCAGGTCTTCGACCTCGCCGCGGCACTCGAGCTGGACCCACTCGCCGTTCCACGCATCTGACATCACCACAACCCACACCTGGGGGTTGCGACGGAGGTTGAGCGATTTGGCCCGGTCGGGGTAGCTGCTGACGAGTACAGCGTCTCCGGCCTCATCGAGACCCATGGTGACCAGCGATGCCTGCGGGCGACCGTCCCGCCGTAGCGTCAGCAGCACACCGTGATGACGTTCTCGCACGAACTCCTGGAGTTCGTCGCGCTCCACGATCCGGTCGGTCGCTATCGACACCATCTGGTCCTCCCTGGCTCGGCCCAACGGCCCCGGCAGTCTCGCCGATGCTCTGCCGTTCGGCACGGCAGCAGCCACTCACTGCCCGTTGGTTCGCATGGCGTGCCCGCACAGGGAAGAATCAGCCCCACGCCGCGCGTGGAGCCGGCGCGGATGAGGGGTGACGTTCGAGATGTTGCAGCATTACCGGGTCTTGGATCTCTGCGAGGGCATCAGCCAGTTCGCGGGCTACCTGCTCGCCAGCTTGGGCGCAGAGGTGATCGCCGTCGAGCCTCCTGGCGGGGTCCAAAGCCGCCACGCGGGCCCGTTTGTCGACGACGAGCCGGATCCAGAGCGCTCGCTGGCCCACTGGGCCTACAACCAGGGCAAACAGAGCGTCACGGCAGATCTGACCACCGCCGAGGGCCGGAACCGCCTGTTGGAGTTAGTGCGAGGCGCGGATGCGCTCATCGAGGACGCGCCGGTCGGGCATCTGACATCGCTGGGCCTGTCCTACGACGAGCTCGCCGCTGTCAACCCCGCGATCGTCCACGCCTCCGTGACGCCTTTCGGCTCCACCGGTCCCCGCAGCAGCTGGGCCGGCTCCGACCTGACGGCGGTAGCCGGCAGCGGCTTCCTGCACGCCAGCGGCGACAAGGACCGCGCTCCCGTTCGTGTGTCGGGTGTGCCCCAGAGCTTCCTGCAAGCCGCCGGTGATGCCGCGGCAGCCACGCTCATCGCGCTGCGCGAGGCCCAGCGCAGCGGTCGCGGCCAGCACGTCGACATCTCCGCCATGGAATCCATGACCCACGGCCAGCCGCAGAACCTGTCACCGCGGGTCAACGCGAATGCCATCGAGCGTCTCGCCGGCGGCCTGAGCCTCGGTGGCATTGACGTGCCGATGATGTTCCCGTGCGCCGACGGCAACACCATCTGCGTGGCGCTCATGGGTGCGGCATTCGCGCCGTTCACGCGGCGGCTGGTGGAGTGGGAGGCCGAGGAAGGCTTCGCCGATGAGGAACTCCAGGCGGTGGACTGGGAGACCGTTGCCACCGAGGTCCTGAGCGGCCAGCGCTCGCCCGAGATCATCGGCAAGTCGTTCGCGACCCACGCCCGCTTCCTGGCCACCAAGACCACCGAGGAATTGTGGGCAGCGGCGTTCGAGCGGAACATCCTGATCACGCCATCGGCGCTGGTCAGCGACCTGCTCACGAACCCGCACTTCGCGGCTCGCGATTTCTGGCGGGACATCGAGTTGGATGACGGTCGCACGGCTCGCTATTGCGGCCCGCTCGTGCACTTCAGCGACGACGCTCCAGAACGTGTGCCCGTCGTTCCAGAGCTCGGCGCCGGCAACGACACCGTCGACACCGACCGCCGGCCCCATGCGGCCACGACGGTTGCCGCCGGCGGCCCAGCCTCCGATGGCAGCGACCTGCCGCTGGCGGGCCTGAAGGTGGTGGAGTTCTCGTGGGTGATCGCCACGCCGTCAGCGGTGCGGATCCTGGCCGACTACGGCGCCACCGTGGTCAAGGTCGAGACCGAAAGCCGGCCCGACACGATGCGCACGGTCAACCCGTTCGTCGACGAGGAAGCCCATCCCGACAACAGCGTCGGCTACGGCGTGTACAACGCGGGAAAGCGCAGTCTCAGCCTCGATCTGAGCAAGCCCGAGTCGCGCCAGGTAGTGGAGGACCTGATCCGGTGGGCCGACATCGCCACCGAGTCCTGGGCGCCGGGAGCGGCGGCGCGCATGGGCTTCGGCTACGACGACTTCTCGGCCATCAACCCGCGGATCATCATGCTGTCGAGCTCACTGCTCGGCCAGAGCGGTCCGTATTCGAGCCTTGCTGGTTACGGGTTCATGGCGGCGGCGATCGCCGGCTTCTACGAGATCACCGGCTGGCCCGACCGCGGCCCCGCGGGCCCGTACGGCCCCTACACCGACTTCCTGGCGCCGCGGGTGATCGTGGCATCGCTGATGGCGGCGCTCGAGCGCCGCGACCGCACCGGCACCGGCTGCTACATCGACATCTCCCAGACCGAGGCGGCGCTGCACTACCTGGCGCCGGCCATCCTCGACGCTTCGATCAACGGCCGGGACCAGCAGCGGTGCGGCAACGAGGATCCGCACATGAGCCCTCACGGCGTCTATCCGAGCACTGGCGAGGATCAGTGGGTCGCGATTGCCTGCACCGATGACCGGTGGGCGGCGCTGGCCGGCACCATCGGGCTCACCGGCGAGGGTGCCGACGGCTGGGATCAAGCCGCACGCCGTGAGCGAGCGGCGGAGATCGACGAGGCCATCTCGGCTTGGTCCTCAGGGCGCAGCAACGCTGAGGCGGCCGAAGCGCTGCAGGCCAGCGGCATCGACGCGTACCCGGTCAACAACGCCCAGGGCTGCTGCGACGACCCGCAACTACAGGCGCGCGAACACCACATCAATGTGCCCCAGAGCTATCGCGGCACGATGTGGACGCAGCACTGCCGGACGCGCATGTCGCGAACGCCTCCGGTGGTCTGGCGTGGCGGGCCGTGCCTCGGCGAAGACAACTTCGAGGTGCTCACCGAGTTCCTGGGCTACGACGCCGACCGGGTCGCCGATCTCGCCGCAGCCGAGGTGCTCGACTGAGCAGTTCAGCCCTCGCTGGCTTCGTCTTCGGTTTCAGGTTCGGCCTCGTTCGCGCCTGGGTCCTCTTCGTCCTCTGACTCGCTTTGGTCTTGTGACTCGGTGTCGTCCTCGGTGTCTGCCTCGGGTTCCGGAGCGGCGGTGGTCGGGGGCGGCTGGTGCTGGGCGCAGTCGCCCGACACGATGTCGTTGATCCGATCGAACCGAGCACCTTCAACGGCAGGTACTGGCGCGCCGTTGATGTCGAGCAAGTGCGGGTGGAACGACCAGCCCAGCATCTCGGTGCCGTCGAAGTCGATCTGCAGAACACCGGTGTCGCCGGTGATGCCGGACCGGTAGTGCCACACGAAGTTGCCCAGCGAGTAGGCCACGAGCTTCCCGCCGTCGAACACCACCGGCTGCAGCACGTGCGGATGGTGGCCGATGACGGCATCGGCACCGTTGTGCAGCAGCTCGAAGGCCAAGTCGCGCTGACGACCCTCCGGGCAGGTCATGCGCTCGATGCCCCAATGGATCACCGCGATCACCACGTCTGCGTCGCTTGCAGCCGCCCGCACGTTGGCGAGCACCCGGTCGCGCTGGTACGCCGACGCGATGCCGGGTCGCGTCTGTGTGGCCGGAAACGCGAGCGGCACCACCATCGAGGCACCCACGAACGCCACACGCACACCGGGCCGCACTTCGATCACCCGGTGCCCGTACGCATCGCTGCTGGTCGCCCCCGCACCGAGCGCGATCACCCCGTTGGCTTCGAGCAGGTCAACAGTGTCGACCAGCGCGTCAGGGCCGTAGTCCATGGCGTGGTTGTTGGCCAGGTTGGCGACATCCACGCCAGCCGCGGCGATCCGCTCGGCCGCCGACGGCGGCGCCCGGAACACGTACTGCTTGTCGGCGGGCTCACCGCGCTCGCTGATGACCATCTCCACATTCACGACCGCAATGTCTGCTGATCCCAGAGGGGGCTCAATGCCGGCGAACGGATCGACGCCGGCTGCTTCGCTGCGGTCCATCAGCACGTCGCCGCCCGCCAGCAGCGTCCACATCAGATCCGGCTGCGTTGTCGTCGGCACGACGGCCGTCGTGGCGGCTGCTGCAGACTTCGTCGCCGCGGCTGAGGTGACCGGCGCGGCCGACGGTCTCACCTCGCCCACCGCTGCGCTGGACCCGGCTTCGCCAGTTGCTGGCTGGGCGACGGCCGGAGCTTCCGTTGACGTGGGCGGGGGTGGCACGACCCGCACAGGGCTGGTGCTGCACGCCACCGCCAGAATGGCGAGGCCCGCAATGCCTGATGCAACGAGTGGCCGCCCCACCATCGAATTGAGGGTACGGCGGACGCGGGGCGGGCGTCCCTTGCTCGTCGGCTGCGCGCCGCGGCCTCTCGCACCCGCGATGGCCGGTGTCAGTGCCGTCGCGACTCCGAACTAGCGTCGCGCTCGCGGGGCCGACGCACGCCCTGCGCAGTGCTGCGTCCAGCCGAACAGGAGGCCTGATATGTCGCTCGGAAACACAGTTCAAGGGATTCTCGACCGGGGCGTCGCCGATAGCGATGTCGTGGGCGCGGTGGCCAAGGTCATCAGTGCCGACGGCGAGATCTGCTCGGCGGCGGCAGGCACCCGTGGCGCCGACAGCGATGTTCCGATGTCGAATGACACCGTGTGCTGGATCGCCTCGATGACTAAGGCCATCACTGGCACCGCGGCGATGCAGCTCGTGGAGCAGGGCAAGCTCTCGCTCGACGATCCGGGCGCAGAGGTACTGCCGCTTCTCGGCGAGCTCGACGTGCTGACCGGGTTCGACGACGACGGCAACCCAGTCACCCGTGCCCGCAACGGCGACATCACGCTGCGTCACCTGCTGACCCACACCGCTGGCATGGGGTATGACATCTGGAGCCCCGAGCTCGGCCAGTACGAAGAGGCCACCGGTACGCCGGGCGTGATCGAGTGCCAGAAGCAGACACTGACCATCCCGCTGCTGTTCGACCCGGGTGATCGCTGGTTCTACGGCACCGGCATCGACTACGCGGGCCAGATGGTGGAAGCGGCATCAGGCATGTCGCTCGGCGAGTACATGGCCGAGAACATCTTCGAGCCGCTGGGCATGAGCGACACAGCGTTCAAGATCAGCGACGATATGCGCTCCCGCATCTCGGCGATGCAAGCGCGCATGGAGGACGGCTCGCTGGTGGAGATGCCGTTCGAGATCCCGCAGGAGCCGGAGTTCGAGATGGGCGGCGGCGGGCTGTATTCCACCGTCGACGACTACTGCCGCTTCCTGGCCATGATGCTGAACGGCGGCAGCCTCAACGGCAGCCAGATCGTGTCGGCCGACACCCACGCGCAGATGGTCACCAACGCGATGGGCGACCTGCGTGTCACGATGCTCCCGACGGCCATCCCGCCGTACTCGTTTGACGCGGAGTTCTTCCCCGGTGTCGAGAAGTCGTGGGGCCTGACGTTCCAGATCAACGAGGAGCCAGCGCCGACGGGACGCCCTGCCGGGGGCCTCATGTGGGCCGGACTGGCCAACTCGTACTTCTGGATCGACCTGCAGAACCAAGTGGCGGGTTGCTACATCAGCCAGCAGGTGCCGTTTGCGGATCCGCGCTCGTACGCCCTGTACGAAGCCATCGAGACAGCGACGTACGACAGCCTCTAAACCGCGCTCGCCGCTGCGGCGGCAGGATCCTCTGTTCCGGAGCTCAGGCGGGGCCGAGCACTACGCAGCCGTTGTGGCCGCCGAAGCCGAACGAGTTGCTCAGCGAGGGACCCGGCTCCCAATCGGCCGCCTGACCGGTCACCAAACGGAACTCCGCGAGCTCAGGATCGGGAGTGGTCCAGCCGGCTGTGGCTGGGATCTTGCGGTAGCGCATCGACAGCAGCACCGCGATCGCCTCCAGCGCACCGGCTGCGCCGAGCGCATGCCCGGTGACACCCTTGGTGGAGGTCACGAGCGGACCGTTGGGCCCGAACAGCTTGTTGAGCGCCTCGGCTTCTGCGGCATCGTTCAGCGGGGTTGACGTGCCATGTGCATTGACGTGGACGATGTCGTCAGGCGCGAGGCCGGCGTCATCGATGGCGAGCTGCATGCAGCGCAGCGCCCCGGCACCACCGGGGGCTGGCGCAGTGATGTGGTGGGCATCGGCATTCGAGGCGGTGCCGAGCACTTCACCCCAGATCGTGGCGCCCCGCGCCACCGCCGAGTCCCATTCCTCCAGCACCAGGGTGGCAGCGCCCTCGGTCATCATGAAGCCGTCGCGGTTCTTGTCGAAGGGCATCGAGACACCGCTGGTCGACAGAGCCGTCATGTTGACGAAGCCAGCGGTGCCCACGG
Organism: Candidatus Poriferisodalis sp.; assembly: GCF_965204195.1. Classification (GTDB taxonomy): domain Bacteria; phylum Actinomycetota; class Acidimicrobiia; order Acidimicrobiales; family Poriferisodalaceae; genus Poriferisodalis. Next base: position 2,426,874 of record NZ_OZ241975.1, on the reverse strand, counting down.
GCGTCATCACCGATTCGCAGCCCCCGGCCACGATCACGTCGGCGGCGCCGGTGCGGATCAGCCGCGCTGCGTAGCCGATCGCATGCGTCCCCGCCGCGCACGCGGTGGTCAGGACTTCGCAGGGTCCGGCCAGGCCGTACCTCATCGAGATAGCAGCGCCAGGAGCGTTCGGCATCATCATCGGGACCATGAACGGCGAGACCCGGCGCGCGCCCTTGCGGTCGAGCACGAGCACCTGGTCTTCGAAGGTCTGCAGGCCGCCGACACCCGTGCCGTAGATGACGCCGCAGCGATCCGGGTCGGTCGCCAGTTCCCCTGCGTCGGCGATGGCCTGTGAAGCCGATGCCATGCCGAGCTGGGTCGAGCGATCTGCCCGCCGGGCCTCCTTGGGATTGTCGTAGTACGGCGCCGGATCGAAGTCATTGACGCGGCGCTCGCCCTCTGGCGGCGCGGAGTTCAGCCCCTGCCAGAAGTTGTCGACGCCGGTTCCGGCGCACGAGACGACGCCGAGGCCGACGACAGCTACCCGACGGCTGGCGCTCATCGGCTGGCGCTCACAGTTTCGATTCGACCAGCTGGATCGCGTGGGCGACGGTGGTGACGTCTTCCAGTTCTTCCTCGTCCACGCTGATGTCGAACTCCTCTTCCAAGGCCATCACCAGCTCGACGAGGTCCAAGCTGTCGGCGTCGAGGTCATCCGCGAAGCTGGCCTCGGGTGTGACTTGCTCAGGATCCACGGCCAGCACCTCGACGGCGCAGTCACGGAATCGATCCAACGTGTCACTCATGCTGATCCCCTCATGTGTGGGCGGTCACCGCACGAGCGCCCGGCGGCCGTGCGAACGCGAAGTGTAGGTGCCGCAGCGGCATGGACCTGCACCGATTGGGCATGGCTCAATGGCCCATTCCCAGGCCGCCGTCGACGGGTATCACGGCGCCGGTGATGTACGCGCCCTCGTCGGATGCGAGAAAGGCCACCGCAGCAGCTATCTCCGACGGTTCTGCTACCCGTCCCAGCGGCACGGCGTCGGTGATGGCGGCTTGCTGCTCGTCGTTCAATGCACCGAACATCTCGGTGGCCACCGGCCCGGGCGCGACCACATTCGCGGTGATGCCGCGCGAACCGAGTTCGCGAGCCAGCGATCGGGCCATGCCCACGAGGCCCGCCTTGGATGCCGCGTAATTGACCTGCCCGGCCGAACCAAGCAGCCCGACCACCGAGGACACGAAGATCAATCGTCCCCAGCGTGCGCGCAGCATCGGTCGGGCCGCCCGCTTGGCCATCCGGTAGGCGCCGGTGAGATTCGTGTCGACCACAGCCGCGAAGTCGTCGTCGGCCATGCGCAGCACGAGCTGGTCGCGGGTGATCCCGGCGTTCGCCACCAGGATCTCCACCGGACCGAGCTCAGCCTCGATGGAACCGTAGGCAGCATCGACCGCATCGCTGTCGGCTTGGTCGCATGCCACCCACAGCAGGCGTTCGTCGTCAGGGGCCTCGGTGCGGCTGGTCACGGCCACGCGGTGGCCTGCATCGGCAAACAACTGGGCCGTGGCCAAGCCGATGCCGCGGCTGCCGCCGGTGACGAGGACGGTGCGTGCTGTCGCGGGGCGCACTCGAGGCAGGCTCGTGGGCGGATTCATCGTGAGCCGTGTACGTGGCGCTCGTTCAGCTAGCGCGGGCGGGGGCACCCGACCAGCGCAGCAGTGCCGACGCCGATGTCATGCCGGCGCCGAAGCCGACGAGCAGCACGTTGTCGCCCTCGTTGATCCGGCCGCTGCGCACGGCGTCGTCGAGTGCGAGGGGAATCGAGGCCGACGATGTGTTGCCGGTGCGCTCGATCACCATCGCGGCCTTCTCATAGGGGATGCGCAGCCGCTTGCAGGCCGTCTCGACGATGCGGACGTTGGCCTGATGGGGCACCACCACGTCGATGTCGTCGGCCGTCAGGCCCGCCTGCTTCATCGACTGGCGCGCCGACTCCTCCATCACCAGCACGGCTTTCTTGAACACCGCCTGGCCCGCCATCTGGATGTAGCTGTCGTGCTCGCAGTACAGCTGCTCCTCCATGGAACCGTCGCTTGAGACGTGCCAGCCGAGCAGGTCTGAGCCCTGCTCGCTGCGCTCGAGCACGGCGGCACCCGAGCCGTCGGCGAACAGGATGCAGGTGGCCCGATCAGTCCAGTCGGTGATCCGGGAGAGCACTTCGGCACCGATGACCAGCACGCGCTCGTGACCCATCGCGATCATGCCGTGGCCCGCCACCAGCGAGTAGACGAATCCTGAACAGGCGGCATTCACGTCCATGGCGCCGCAGTCGAGGCCGAGTGCCTCTTGCACCCGCGACGACGACGCCGGAACGCAGCGATCCGGCGTGGTCGTGGCCAAGATCAGCATGTCGATGCTCGACGGATCGACGCCGGCGACCTCCATGGCCGCGGTTCCGGCGCGTGCGGCCAGGCCGGCGGTGGTGCCGCCGATGTTCCGCTGCCTGATGCCGGTGCGCTCGATGATCCACTCATCGGAGGTGTCGACCATCTCGGCAAGATCTTCGTTGGTGAGGACGCGCTCGCCGAGCGCGGTCCCGATGCCGACAATGCGCGCGCTGGATGCGTTGCCCACGCTGAGCGTCATCTGTGGCCTCCCCTTCAGGTGCCGGCTGTTCAGCTGCCGGCTGGCGTCCGCAGCCACGCAACGGGCTGCCGTGCGGTGACCCGTTCGCCTTCTACGGCCATGATCCCCATGACAGTACCCGCGAACGCAGAACGCACTTCCTCCCCGGCCACATGGCCGATGACATCGCCCACGTTGACTTGCTGGCCGTCGCCGACACCGGCGCTGAGCGTGAAGATGCCGGCGCACGGGCTCACGATGAGGCGCTCGGTGACGTAGAGGTTCTCGCCGCCCAGCACGGTCGGTGCCGAAGGAGCGTCGGTGGCGAGCGTCTCCATCAGCGTGTCGATCTCGGCCGGCGTGCCGACCGACATCGAACTCGCACCCCGATGCGTCCGCTTGGTCATGCCGGTGAGCACTTTGCCCGGGCCGAGTTCTACGAACGTGGTGACGCCAGCGTCGGCTAGCGCATGAAGGCTGGCGCGCCACAGCACTGGGCTGGTGAGCTGCTGTGCCAGCAACGTGCGCCACTCGTCGGCGTCAGCACGCGGCTGGGCATCGACATTGGCGACCACCGGCACGCTCGGGGCCCGGATCTCGACTTCGGCCAGCGCCTTGCGCAGCCGATCTCTGGCCGGCTGCATGAACGGTGTGTGGAACGCGCCGCCCACGGGCAAACCCATGAGCCGTTTCGCGCCCGCCGCCTTCGCTTCGTCACCGGCGACGGCGACGGCGTCCGGCGCGCCTGCAATGACGACTTGGCCCGGCGCGTTGTAGTTGGCGACCCAGACGTCGCCGGGCGTGGCTTCGCACGCCTCCGCCACGAGATTGTCGTCGAGACCCAGCACGGCCGCCATGGTCCCTTCCTGCTCGTCAGCCGCAACCTGCATGGCCTCGCCGCGCTCGGCAACGAGCCGCACGGCGTCGTCGTAGGCCAGGGCCCCGGTTGCGGTCAGCGCGCTGTATTCGCCCAGTGAGTGCCCGGCGGCACACGAGAATGTCGCGCCCGTGCGCTCGACCGCATCGAGCACCACCATCGACAGCACGAACGTCGACAGCTGCGAATTGCGCGTATGGCGCAGCTCGTCGGCATCGGCTTCCAGCAGCAGCGCAGCGACATCACGCCCGCAGGCGTCCGACGCCTCGGTGACCAGCTCCCACGACTCGTGCGCCGTCCACGGCTCACCCATGCCTTGCTGCTGCGAGCCCTGGCCCGGGAATGTGAATGCGAGCACTCGGCCTCCTATGCAGCGCCAAGGCGGAAGACCGGATCGGTGCCCGAACCGCAGCGCAGTGAACGCACAATGGGGATTAGGGCAAGAGGGTAGGTGGCGACCCAGGCTGAGAGCGACCTTTCCAACTGAGCGCCCCGCTCTTGTTCGCTCCGCTCACGGGCCGCTCGGGCCCCGGGATACGCTGAAGCGCCCCAAGGCCCGGGTGGTGAAACGGCAGACACGGGGGACTCAAAATCCTCTGCCCTCACGGGCGTGCGGGTTCAACTCCCGCCCCGGGCACTCGACGCCTGCATGAATCTCGGGGAGGCGCGACAACCCGACCGGTAGGCTGACCGACCCTGTCCCGCGAGGGGAGCGTGCGTGTCGAAGCGAGTCGTGATCGCAGAGGACGAGGCCATCATCCGGCTCGATCTGCGCGAGATGCTCGAAGACGAGGGCTACGTCGTGGTGGCCGAGACGGGTCGCGGCGACGAAGCCGTGGAGCTCGCACGCCAGCATCAGCCCGAGGTGTGCATCTTCGACATCCAGATGCCCGGCCGCGACGGCCTCGATGCGGCACGTGAGGTCGCCGGTGACCGCACTTCTGCAGTGCTCATCCTCACAGCGTTCAGCAAGCGCCATCTCATCGCCGAAGCCCGCGACGCCGGCGTGCTCTCGTACCTGGTGAAGCCGTTCCAGCGGGAAGAACTGGTCTCGGCCATCGAAGTGGCGTGGGGCCGTTTCACCGAGATGCGAGAGCTCGAGGACACGGTGGAGAGCCTCGAGGAGAAGCTGGAGACGCGCAAGGCGGTGGAGCGCGCGAAGGGCCTGCTCATGGACGATTTCCAGCTTTCCGAGCGGGATGCGTTCGAATTCATCCGCAGTACGGCGATGGCCAATCGTGCGAGAATGCGTGACATCGCCCAGCAGATCGTCGATGGCTTGCTGACCCCCTGAGTCCGCCCTCCGACATCTGCGGTTGGCAGGCTTCCGCAACCGTCGCCCGGCATCGTTGGGAGAGTTCCCATGTCGAAGCTCCTCTTGCTCGACGGGAATTCGCTGACGTACCGGGCCTTCTTTGCCGTGCCCGAAGACATGGCCACCCGCTCAGGGCAGCCCACCGGCGCCGTCTTCGGGTTCACATCCATGCTCATCAACCTGGTGCGCGACCACCGTCCTGACGCGATCGCCGTGTGCTTCGATCGCCGGGAGCCGACGTTCCGCCACGCCGCAGCACCCGAATACAAGGCTCACCGCGACGAGACCCCGACAACGCTCATCGATCAGCTCGGCCTCGTGCGCCAAGTGCTCGAGTCGCTGAGCATCCCGGCGATCGACTGCGCCGGTTTCGAGGCCGACGACCTGCTGGCGACGCTGGCGTCCGAGGCAGAACAGCGCGGCGACGATGTGCTCATCGTCAGCGGCGACCGCGACGTGTACCAACTCGCGCACGACCCCAAGGTCCAGGTGCTCTACAACCGCCGGGGGGTCACCGACTACGCGCTCTACGACGAAGCGGGCATCGCCGAGCGCACTGGCGTCACACCGGACCTGTATGTCCAATACGCCGCGCTGCGCGGCGACCCGTCCGACAACCTGCCAGGGGTGCCCGGCGTGGGGGAGAAGACGGCCGCCAAGCTCCTCAACAAGTACGGCAGTATCGAGGCGCTGCTGGCTGCAGCAGCCGAGCAGACTCCGAAGCTGGCCGAGAACCTTGCGGCCCACGGCGAGGTCGTGCGCCGCAACGTCGACTTGATGACGCTGCGGACGGACGCGCCGATCGACGCCACGCCCGCTGATCTGCAGTGGAGCGGGTTCGACGCCGACCTGGTGACGCGCACGTTCGAGTTCCTGGAATTCGGCACCCTGCACGCTCGTCTGCGTGAGGCACTGGCCGGCACGGCCCTGGATGGCCTGCTGGCGCTGGGCGCAGGTTCGGCGGAGACTGCCCAGCTCGCCGAAGTGCAGCTGCTGCCGGTCGATGCCGACTCGGGTGCTCGTGGCGCCAATGCCGCAGTGCAGCTGAGCGAGCTCTCGCGCCGCGATGAGCCGGTCGCGCTCGGGTTCACCGTCGAGGCTGACGGCACCCTGGGTGTGCTGGCGGTGGCGGTCGATCCCTCGCAGGGCACGGTGCTCGCGCTCGGTCCACATGATCTCGCTGTGCCCGAGATCGCGGCGGAGTGCGCCCGCCTGCTGGGGGGTGACGGGCCGGGCATCCACATCCACCATGCGAAGGAGCTGATGCGTGCTCTTGGTCGCCTGCCCGGCGATCTGGATGCCGGTGCGGCACTCGCCGGGCTGGCCGTCGATACCTCGATCGCCGCCTATCTCATCCAACCGTCGGAGGGTCGCGACGAGCTGAGAGCGCTCCTCGCCCGCCATTGCCGTACGGAGCTTGCCGGCGGCGACACCGAGGGCCAGCTGGGCTTCGATGACCTCGACGCCGGCGGACCCACCGATGGCGTCGTTGCCGCTCGTGACGCCCTGGCGGTGGCGATGCTGGCGCCGATGCTCGATCAGCAGCTCGAGAGCTTGGGCATGTCCGACCTGTACCGGGATGTGGAGCGTCCGCTCATCAGCGTGCTGGCTCGCATGGAAATGGCCGGCATCGGTGTCGACCGCGGCGAGCTCGAATCGCTGCGCGACCATCTCACGGGCGAGGTGTTCTCACTGGAGGCCGAGGTACGGCGCCTGGCCGGCCGTGACGATCTCAACGTCAACTCACCCAAGCAGCTAGCGGAAGTGCTCTTCGAGGACTTGGGGCTGACACCCCAGCGCAAGACCAAGACCGGCTACTCCACGAGCGCAGCGGCGCTGGAGTCACTACGGGGCGAGCACCTCATCGTGGACCGGCTGCTGGCGTTCCGGGAAGTGGAGAAGTTGCGTTCCACCTATGGCGTCAGCCTGCTCGAATGCGTCGAGCCCGACGGCCGCATTCACGCCACGTTCAACCAGACGGTGGCGCGCACCGGCAGGCTCAGCTCCGAAGACCCGAACCTGCACAACATCCCAGTCCGCACCGAGCAGGGCCGACTGTTCCGACGTGCGTTCGTGCCAGCCGACGGTTGCGAGCTGCTGATTGCCGACTACAACCAGATCGAGCTGCGGGTGATCGCCCACCTGTCCGGTGATCCGGGCCTCGTGGGCGCCTTCGAGGCCGGCCACGACATCCACAGCGCGACTGCCGCATCCCTGTTCGGCATCGGCCCTACCGAGGTCGACCCGCAGCAGCGGTCGGTGGCGAAGATGGTGAGTTACGGCCTGGCCTACGGGATGGAGGCATATGGCCTTGGCCAGCGCCTGGGCGTGCCCACGGGCGAGGCGGCAGAGATCCTCGACGCCTATTTCAAGGCGTTCCCCAAGGTGCGCTCGTTTATGGAGGGGGTGGTGGAGCAGAGCCGCGAGCGGGGCTACACCGAGACAGCCTTCGGCCGGCGCCGCCCGCTCCCCGAGTTGACGTCGCGCAACTTCCGGGTGCGCCAGGCCGCCGAGCGGCAGGCCATGAATGCCCCCATCCAGGGGCTCGCGGCCGACATCTTCAAGGTGGCGCTCATCCGGCTGGACGAGGCGCTGCAGGCCCGTTCCGCAGCCAGCCGGCTGGTACTGCAGGTGCACGACGAGGTGATCCTGGAAGTACCTCCTGCCGAAGCCGCCGAGGTGACCGAGCTGACGGTCGACGTGATGCGCAGCGCCGCCGACCTAGCGGTGCCGCTGGAAGTACATGTCGCTGCCGGCGCCACGTGGGCAGACGCCAAGGGCTGACCCTGCGAACAGGCCCCGTCTGAGCGCCCCGGGCCTGATGGACGGCGCCGCCGGTAGCCTTTCCGTGCGCTGTGTGCGGCGCGCTCAGCCGCCTGCGCCCGTATTCCCGACCTGAGCATTCCCCCGTGACCGACGCAATTGCCCCCGCTCCAGACCTCGAAGACCCAGCACTCGCCGAGTCCCCGGCACCCGACGACTCCCCGGAGACACCGCCCGAGGCGCCAAGCGTCGAGAGCGCAAGCGACGAGAGCGGCAACGGGGCGTCTACGGGCGACTTCGGCACCTTCACCGACGCCGGCGACTATGTGCCGCGGACCGTCACCGTCGACGATCTCGGCGACACATCGTTCGAGGACGCCGTCGCGCAGACCATCGTTGAGTTCGACGACGGTGACATCGTGGCCGGCACCATCGTGCGGGTCGACCGCGACGAGGTGCTGCTCGACATCGGCTTCAAGTCTGAGGGTGTCATCCCGTCGCGCGAACTCTCCATCCGTCACGACATCGACCCGTCCGAGGTCGTGGAGGTCGGCGACCAGATCGAGGCCCTCGTCCTCCAGAAGGAAGATCCCGACGGTCGCCTGGTGCTGTCCAAGAAGCGGGCGCAGTACGAGCGCGCTTGGGGCCGCATAGAAGAGATCCGCGAATCCAACGGCGTCGTCAAGGGCCCCGTCATCGAGGTGGTGAAGGGCGGGCTGATCGTCGACATCGGCTTGCGGGGTTTCCTGCCGGCATCGCTGGTGGAGCTCCGGCGCGTTCGTGATCTGGCTCCCTATGTGGGCCGTGAGCTTGAAGCGAAGATCATCGAGCTCGACAAGAACCGCAACAACGTGGTGCTCAGCCGGCGTGCCTGGCTCGAAGAGAGCCTCAAGGAGGAGCGGGAGGGCTTCTTGCGGGATCTCCAGCGCGGCGAGCGGCGGACCGGTCGGGTCTCGTCGGTGGTCAGCTTCGGTGCATTCGTCGACCTTGGCGGCATGGACGGCCTCATTCATGTCTCGGAGCTGTCCTGGAAGCACGTCGATCACCCCAGCTCGGTGGTCAGCATCGGCGACGAGGTCACGGTGGAGGTGCTCGAGATCGACCGTGAGCGCGAGCGCATCTCGCTCTCCCTGAAGGCGACGCAGCAGGATCCGTGGGAAGCATTCGCGAACTCCCACCGGGTCGAGGAGCTGGTTTACGGCCGGGTCACCAAGCTCGTGCCGTTCGGCGCGTTCGTGCAGGTCGGCGATGGCATCGAAGGCCTGGTGCACATCTCGGAGATGTCTGCCCACCACGTCGAGCTGCCCGAACAGGTGGTGACGCCCGGCGAGGAGCTCTGGGTGAAGATCATCGATCTCGACTTGCAGCGCCGACGCATCAGCCTGTCGATCAAGCAGGCCGCCGAAGGCGGTGTGGTCGCGGAGGAATACCGCGAGGCGTTCGGCGATCACGCCTACGACGAGGAAGGCAACTTCATCGGCGAGTTCAGCTACGAGACGCCTGCCGACGGCGAGGAATCGGAAGCCGAGCGGGCGTGGCGTGAGTACTACGAGGAGCACGGCGAGGAGGCCTACCGTCAGGCCCTCGCGCACTATGAGAGCCAGGGCGCCGACGGCGAGCCCGCCGCGGCTGCCCCGGAAGGCGACGGCTAGCCCGCCAGTTTCCTGCTGAGCTTGAACCTGCAGCCGTCAAGCCCCCATCGGTTGACTACGGCCCGATGATCACAGTCGGGCTGACCGGCGGCATCGGCAGCGGCAAGAGCACAGTCGCTTCGGGCTTTGCCCGCCGCGGTGCCGTGCTGATCGACGCCGACGCCATCGTCCGCGAGCAACAGGCACCTGGCAGTCCGGTCTTCACCGAGATGGTGGAGCGCTTCGGCGATCACATCGTGGCGCCCGACGGCACGCTCGACCGCGGCTCGGTTGCAGCCATCGTGTTCAACGATCCTGACGCACTCGCCGATCTGAATGCGATCACCCATCCGCCGGTTGGTCGGGAGATCCGTCGCCGGCTGGGCGAGCTGGAGGGCACCGATCATCTGGTGGTGCTCGACATCCCGCTGCTCGGCGAGGGGCTGGCCAAGGGTCAGCGGCCGCGCTACCAGACCAGCGGGATCCTGGTGGTGGACACGCCGACCGAGCTTGCTGTGGAGCGGCTCGTGACCTCGCGGGGGTTCTCCGCCGATGATGCACGTGCGCGCATCGCCGCACAGTTATCGCGTGACGAGCGGCTGGCCATCGCCGACTGGGTCATCGACAATTCCGGCGGCCTAGAGGAACTCGAAGCTGCGGTCGAAGCAGCCTTCGACTGGGCCAGCGCGTTACCGCACCTGCCGACCTGAGCAGTCAGAAAATGATCGGGGTCCCGCAGTGGGGGCAGCTGGGCTCCGGTGAGCGCGTATCGAACTGGGACGGCTTGATCAGCAGGAAGCAGCCTTGGCACAGGATCTCGTCTTCCTGCTTGGAGGCTGAACGGGATCCTGTGACGATGCCGATCTCGTCGTCCTCGTCGTCTTCGTCCTCGTCCTCAGACGCCAGCCGCTCCTTGAGGATCTCGCCGAGATCCGCCTCGAGCTCCTCGTCGTCATCGTCGTCGTCTTCATCGTCTGTGGCGGGGCGCACCCCGGCGGGCACTTCGCGGCTCGGCCCGGAGTCATCGTCTGACGACGCCGTCTCGCCTGTGTCCAACCCGTCGCCATCCAAGTCGTCGACGTCCTCGATGTCGTCGTCGAGTTCCGTCACCCCCAGCTCTTCGGCTTCGAGATCGTCGGGGACCGGTTCGAAGTCGTCGCCCAGCAGGTCAGGGTCATCCATGGCGTCGTCGAGCGCGTCGTCGTCGGACTCAGATGCGTCTGGTTCGTCGCGGCTCATGGGCGGTCTCGGGTCGTGAAAGAGTCGGGTATCGACAGGTCGGCGGTCAGCGCGGCAGGATAACCACCCGGCCGGTCGCACGGGGGCACCGCGCTGGCGGGGTCGTTCCCCATGCGCGCGGGCGGTTGATAGCTGCCGGAATCGCGTGACGCTACGGCCGTAGCCTCTCGGTCATGGCATCCGTCTCTACGGCGCCGTCGCAGCAGGACGCAGGCGCAGTCGAGCCCGGCCGAGCCCGCCCCTGGCTGCCTGAGCCGACTGCCGCCCACCCGTTCCGGGTCAGCGCGGGCTTCGAGCCGGCCGGCGACCAGCCACGCGCCGTGGCCGAGCTCGCGGATGGCGTCATCCGCGGCGACCGGTTCCAGACGCTGCTGGGCATCACCGGTTCGGGCAAGAGCGCCACGATCGCGTGGACGATCGAGCGGGCGCAGCGTCCGACGTTGGTGCTCGCTCCCAACAAGTCGCTGGCGGCACAGCTTGCGAACGAGTTCCGCGAGTTCTTTCCCGACAATCGTGTGGAGTACTTCGTCTCCTACTACGACTACTACCAGCCCGAGGCCTACATGCCGGCCTCGGACACCTACATCGAGAAAGACTCCAGCATCAACGACGAGATCGACCGGCTGCGGCATTCGGCCACGGCTGCCCTGCTGACCCGCCGGGACGTGATCGTGGTGGCATCGGTCTCGGCCATCTACGGGTTGGGCGCGCCGGAGGAATACCTGCGCCAGATGCTGTACCTGCGTGTGGGCGAGGTGGTCGACCAACGGGCGGTGCTGCGCCGGCTTGTCGACATGCAGTACGAGCGCAACGACACGAACCTGGTGCGGGGTCGATTCCGGGTGCGCGGCGACACGCTCGAAGTCCATCCTGCCTACGAAGAATTCTTGGTGCGGGTAGAGCTGTTCGGCGACGAGATCGATCGCATCAGCCGCATCGACCCGGTGACCGGCGAGCGTCTCGGCGAGCTCGAAGAGGTGACGGTCTTCCCGGCGTCGCATTACGTCACCGGCGAGGACAAGATGCGGACGGCGATCGCCAAGATCGAGGCCGAGCTCGCCGAGCGACTGCAGTTCTTCGAGAAGGAGAACAAGCTGCTCGAGGCGCAGCGGCTGCGGATGCGCACCGAGTACGACCTCGAGATGCTGGCCGAGTTGGGCTACTGCAACGGCGTCGAGAACTATTCGATGCACCTCGACGGGAGGGTGTACGACGAGCCGCCGTACACCCTGCTCGACTTCTTCCCCGACGACTACCTGCTGGTCATCGACGAGAGCCACGTTGCCGTGCCCCAGCTGCACGGCCAGTTCGCCGGCGACCGGCGGCGCAAGGACACCCTGGTGGAGCACGGCTTCCGGCTGCCCTCCGCGCGTGACAACCGGCCCCTGCGCTTCGAGGAAGTGATGGAGCGGCTGAACCAGGTGGTGTTCCTGTCGGCCACGCCGGGTGACTACGAGCTGCGCACGAGCAGCCAGGTGGTGGAGCAGATCGTCCGCCCGACCGGTCTGGTCGACCCCGAGATCGTGGTGCGGCCGACCAAGGGCCAGATCGACGACCTGATGGGTGAGATCGAGCGGGTCACCGAGCAGGGCCAGCGGGTGCTCGTGACCACGCTCACCAAGAAGATGGCTGAAGACCTCACCGACTACCTGCTGGAGCTGGGCGTGCGAGTGCGGTACCTGCACAGCGAGATCGACACCATCGAGCGGATCGAGATTCTGCGCGACCTGCGGCTCGGCCACTTCGACGTGCTGGTGGGCATCAACCTGCTGCGGGAAGGTTTGGACCTGCCCGAAGTGAGCCTCGTGGCGATCCTGGACGCCGACAAGGAGGGGTTCCTGCGCAGCGAGACGTCGCTCATCCAGACCATCGGGCGAGCGGCACGCAATGTCGACGGCCAGGTGGTGATGTACGCCGACGAGTTCACGCCGTCGATGCATCGCGCCGTGTCCGAGACCAATCGGCGGCGGGGCCTGCAGCAGGCGTACAACGCCGAGCACGGCATCGACCCGCAGACGATCCGCAAGGCCGTCACCGACATTCTTGAAGTGCTGCGAGGTCCGGCGGAGACGGCGCCGGTGCCCGAGAAGCTGGTGTCGGGCCGCGTGACGGCCGAACGGATGAAAGCTGCCTACGGCGACCTGCCGGCCGACGATTTGACCCGTCTCATTGCTTCGCTGGAGGAGGAGATGGCCGAGGCCGCCGCCGACCTGCGATTCGAGTACGCAGCCCGTCTACGAGATGAGCTCAGGGAACTCCGCCGGGACCTGCGCGACGCGAGTGCTTAGAGCATCACGACGGAGCGCAGCACCTCGCCGTGCTCCATCTTCTCGAACGCTTCCTCGACGCCATCAATCCCGATCGTCTCGCTGACGAACTTGTCCAGCGGCAGCCGGTCCTGCAGGTGCAGGTCGACGAACATGGGGAAGTCACGGTTGGGCAGGCAGTCGCCGTACCACGAGCTCTTCAGCGAGCCGCCGCGCCCGAACACCTCGATCATCGGCAGCTCGATCTTCATGGTCGGGTTCGGTACTCCCACCAGCACCACGGTGCCGGCCAGGTCGCGGGAGTAGAAGGCCTGCTCATAGGTCTGGGGCAAGCCCACGGCCTCGATGGCCACGTCCACGCCGTTGCCACCGGTCAGCTTGCGGATCGACTCGACGACCTCGTCGTTGCTCATGCCGGTCGAGTTGATCGTGTGGGTGGCGCCGAACTCGCGGGCCCATTCCAGCTTGCGGTCGTCGATGTCGACGCCGATGATCGTGTGTGCTCCGGCTAGGAGCGCACCGCAAATCGCCGCGTCGCCGACACCGCCGCAGCCGAACACGGCCACGCTGTCGCCGCGGCTGACACCGCCAGTGTTCACAGCGGCACCCAAGCCGGCCATGACTCCGCAGCCGATGAGTCCGGCAACCTCCGGCGGAGCCGCAGGATCCACCTTGGTGGCCTGTCCCGCGGCTACCAGCGTCTTCGGGGCGAACGCCCCGATGCCCAGAGCCGGCGACAGATCGACGCCGTCAAGGGTCATCTTCTGCGAGGCATTGTGGGTGGCGAAGCAGTACCACGGGCGGCCGCGTCGGCATGCCCGGCAGTTGCCGCAGACAGCCCGCCAATTCAGAACGACGAAATCGCCGACGGCGACATTGGTGACGTCGTCGCCGACCTCCGATACAACGCCAGCGGCCTCGTGCCCCAGCAGGAACGGGAACTCATCGTTGATGGCACCTTGGCGGTAGTGCAGGTCGGTGTGACACACGCCGCACGCTTGCACGTCGACGATGACCTCGCCCGGACCGGGGTCGGGGATCACGATCGTCTCGACCCTGACCGGCTCGTTGACGGCTGTGGCGACGACGCCTTGTACTTCGTATGGCATGACGCGACCCTAGTTCTGCCGATTGCAGCGCCTAGTCCGTCAACTGCGAAGGCGGCAGGATCCTGTGCCCCGCGATCCGCACGAACTTGTGTTTGAGTCCGGGGGCCGGCCGAGGTGCATGGGTAGGATCGCCGCAGCATGGTGAGGCACCGGCATGGGTGAGCAGTTGATCGTCCGCGGGGCGCGCGAGCACAACCTGCGCAATGTGAATGTCGAACTGCCCCGCGATCGCATGATCGTCTTCACCGGCTTGTCGGGCAGCGGCAAGTCGTCGCTCGCCTTCGACACCATCTACGCCGAGGGGCAGCGACGCTACGTCGAATCGTTGTCGGCCTATGCGCGCCAGTTCCTGGGCCAGATGGACAAGCCCGACGTCGACTTCCTTGAAGGCCTGTCGCCGGCGATCTCCATCGACCAGAAGAGCGCCAGCCGCAACCCGCGTTCCACGGTCGGAACGATCACCGAGGTGTACGACTACCTGCGGCTGCTCTATGCCCGCATCGGCATCCAGCATGACCCGCAGACCGGCGAGGTCGTCGAGCGACAGACGGCGCAGCAGATCGTGGACCGGATCATGGAGCTCGGTGAGGGGTCTCGTTTCGAGGTGCTCGCCCCGGTGGTGCGCGGACGCAAGGGCGATTACCACACGCAGCTCGGCGACTTCGCCAGGCAGGGTTACGCCCGCGTGCGTGTCGACGGCGATGTTCTGGATCTCGGCAGCACCGATGAGATCGAGCGACTGGATCGCTACGTCAACCATGACATCGAGGTCATCGTCGACCGGTTGATCATGCGTGGCGACATCTCCCAGCGCCTCGCCGAATCGGTGGAGGCTGCGCTGGGGCTGGCCGACGGCCACGTCTGGATTCACCAGGTTCCCGGCGGCAACGGTGAGGCTGACGAATCGGAGATGCTCACATTCAGCCAGCACCTGTTCTCGCCGACCACCGGCCGTTCGTTCGAGGAGCTGGCACCTCGCAACTTCTCGTTCAACTCCCCGTACGGCGCTTGCCAGACCTGCGATGGCCTCGGCACCCGGTACGAGGTCGACCCCGAGCTGGTGGTGCCCAACACCGAGTTGTCGGTGGCGGCTGGTGCGCTCGCCCCGTGGGCGGGAGCAACCGGCAAGTGGTTCACCCGTCTGCTCGAAGCGGTCGGCGAGCAGCACGGCATCCCGCTCGATGTGCCGTGGGCTGAGCTGGAAGCGGCCCAGCGCAAGCTGCTGCTCGAGGGAGCGCCTGCTGGCGAGCAGATCACCGTGCGCTACCGCAACCGCTATGGCCGCTCGCGCAGCTACACCACGCGCTACGAGGGCGTGATCCCGTTCCTGCGCCGCCGCCATGCCGACACCGAGAGCGACTGGTCGCGCAACCGCATCGAGGGCTATATGCGCGAGGTGCCATGCGGGACCTGCCACGGCGCGCGGCTCAACGAGGTGTCGCTGGCCGTGCGCGTCGCCGGCCGGAACATCTTCGAGCTCTGCTCGGCGTCGATCGGCGAGGCAGCGAAGATCATCGACGGCCTCGATCTCACCGAGCGGCAACGCATCATCGCCGCGCCGATCGTCAAGGAGATCGATGCACGGCTGAACTTCCTGCTCGACGTCGGCCTGGACTACCTGACGCTGAACCGTTCAGCGGCCACGCTGGCCGGCGGCGAGGCGCAGCGCATCCGACTGGCGAGCCAGATCGGCAGCGGGCTGGAAGGCGTGCTGTATGTGCTCGACGAGCCGTCCATCGGGCTGCACCAGCGCGACAACCGCCGCTTGATCGACACGCTGCTGCACCTGCGCGACCTCGGCAACACCGTGCTGGTGGTGGAGCACGATCTCGAAACCATCTCGGTGGCAGATTGGGTGGTCGACATCGGCCCGGGCGCCGGAGAGCACGGCGGCGAGATCGTCTACAGCGGTCCCGTCGACGGGCTGGCGGGCGCGCCGGGCTCGGTGACGGGGGAGTACCTGTCGGGCATCCGGGAGATCCCGACGCCGCCGCAGCGCCGGCCCCGCGGCGACGACCGCCTCATCGTTCGGGGCGCGCGGGAGCACAACCTGCGAAAGATCGACGTCGAGTTTCCCTTGGGCTGTTTCATCTGCGTGACTGGCGTGTCGGGTTCGGGCAAGAGCACGCTGGTGAACGAGATCCTCTACAAGGCGCTGATGCAGCGGATCTACTCGTCCAAGCAGGTGCCCGGCCTGCACACGGCAATCGAAGGCGTCGAGGCGCTCGACAAGGTCATCGACATCGATCAGTCGCCGATCGGCCGCACGCCCCGGTCGAACCCGGCCACCTACACCGGCGTCTTTGACCACATCCGCAAGCTGTACGCGGCCACCAACGAGGCGAAAGTGCGGGGCTACCTGCCGGGCCGGTTCAGCTTCAACGTGAAGGGCGGGCGCTGCGAGGCTTGCTCGGGCGACGGCACCATCAAGATCGAGATGCACTTCTTGCCCGATGTGTACGTGCCCTGCGAGGTGTGCAAGGGCGCCCGGTACAACCGCGAGACGCTTGAGATCCGGTTCAAGGGCATGACGATCGCCGACGTGCTGAACATGCCGTGCGAGGACGCCCTGGAGTTCTTCTCGGCCCAGCCGCCCATCCGCCGTCACATGCAGACGCTGGTCGACGTGGGCCTGGGCTATATCCGTTTGGGGCAGCCCGCCACGACGCTGTCGGGCGGCGAGGCGCAGCGGGTGAAGCTCGCCAGCGAGCTGTCGAAGCGGTCCACCGGCCACACCATCTACATCCTCGACGAGCCCACCACCGGCCTGCACTTCGAGGACATCCGGCGCCTGCTGGGCGTGCTCGACCGGCTCGTGTCGGGCGGCAACACCGTGGTGGTCATCGAGCACAACCTCGACGTGATCAAGACCGCCGACTGGATCGTCGATATGGGTCCCGAAGGGGGCATCGGCGGCGGCACCGTGGTGGCCGCAGGCACGCCTGAGCAGGTCGCGGCGACGCCCGAGTCTCATACCGGCCGCTACTTGCTACCGCTCGTCGGCTGAGCATCCCCGGACGAATCCCCCGCACGAAGGAGCACCCAGATGAGACTGCCCGAGATCACGCCTGAAGAGCTGACCGGCGGCGGGCGCGAGGTGTACGACGCCTTGCGCAGCGGTCCGCGCAGCGCAGCGACGGCCGACCTGAACGTCAAGAGCATCGTGGGCCCCTATGGCGTCTGGGTACGGGCGCCTGCCATTGGGGGACCCACGCAGGCGCTGGGTGCTGCTGTCCGGTTTGCGGGCGGCCTTCCCGAGGCGGTCAAGGAGGCGGCCATCTGCACGGTCGGGGCGCACTACCGGTCGAAGTTCGAGTTCGCCGCCCACGAACGCCTGGCCCAGATGGCGGGCATCGAGCAGCGCCACCTTGATGCGCTCCGGGAGGGCAGGCGCGCGGAGTTCACCGGGCAGGAAGCCGTCGCCCACCGGGTCGCGGCAGAGCTGCTCGAGTCGCACGCCATGAGCGATGAGACCTACGCCGCCGCCACCGAGGAGTTCGGCACCGAGGGCGTCATCGAGCTGGTGACCACGGTGGGCTACTACTGCTTGATCTCGCTGACGCTGAACGCCTTCGAGATCCCGCTGCCGCCTGACTGGGAGGATCCCTTCCCCGACGGAGACTGATCAGCTCGCCGGGGACGGTTCTTCGGTCTCGATTGGCTCGACGGGGCCTGCGCGCTCGAGCGGCAGCTCCACCGTGAACTCGGTGTACTCGCCCTGCTCGCTCTCCACCGAGATCTGACCGCCGTGGCCTCGCACGATGTCGTTCGACATCGCCAAGCCCAGCCCCGTGCCCTCATTGGTGGGCTTGGTGGTGAAGAACGGCTCGAAGATGCGCTGGACGACGTCGGCCGGGATGCCGGTGCCGTTGTCGCGCACCTTGATCACCGCAGACTCGTCGGTTCGCTGTGTGCTCAGCCAGATCGTCGGGAAATAGGGCGTGCTGTCGCTGTCGCCCGCGGTGACCATCTTGCCCGGCTCGCCGCCGAGGTCCCGCCATCGCTCATTTGCTGCATAGCCGGCATTGGTGACCAGGTTGAGGAACACGCGGCCCATGTCCTGCGGGATGACCTCCAGCTCGCCCACGTCGGGGTCGAAGTCGCGCTCGATGGTCACGTTGAAGTCGGCGTCCTGCGCCCGGGCGCTGTGGTAGGAGAGCATGGCATGCTCTTCGAGCAGGGCGTTGAGCTCCACCGGGCGTGACTCGCCGCCGCCCCGGCCCATCATCAGCATGCTCTCCACGATGCGGTTGGCCCGGTCGCCGTGCCCGCGGATGCGGGTCAGGTTCTCCTTGAGGTCGCCGGTGATCTCGGTGATGTAGTCAGCTTGGTCGTCAGGCGGTTCGGGATCGGCGATCGCTCCGAGCAATTCTTCGAGCAGCTCGTCGGACGACTCAGCGAAGTTCTTGACGAAGTTCAGCGGATTCCGGATCTCGTGGGCGACGCCGGCGGTCACCTCGCCGAGCGCCGCCAGCTTCTCGTTCGCCACGATCTGGTCCTGCGCACGGTCCAGGTCGGCGAGCGTCTGCGACAGCTGCTCGTTGCGCTCGCTGAGCTGACCGGCGAGCTCCTCGACCAGATTGAGCCGCTGCACTTCCAGTGCTGCCTTGCGGAACTGTTCGAGAGCGTCGGCCATCTCGGCAACCTCGTCGCGGCCCCTCGTGTCGACGGGGGTCTCAAGATCGCCGCCCGCCAGGGCCCGCATGCGGTTCGACAGCTGGCCGACGCGCCGCAGGATCCGCTTGCCGACGAACAGCCAGCTGATCAGCAGCGCACCCAGAATGCCGACGATGCTGATGACAACCAGCAGCAGGCGCCCAGTGTTCACGGCCTGCGCTGACGCTTCGGTGGCGACATCGACGTCGGTTTCCACGGCACCGACGAGCGACTCGATCTCGCCGACCAGCGCCACGCCCAAGGCTTGGTTCTCGGCAAGCAGCCGACGCTGGGACTCCTCGATCTGCAGGCGTCGCTGAGTAACGTCGAACACGCTGCCGTCGTTGAGCCCGAGCGCGAAGAGGCGGTCCATAGCCGCACGAAAATCGTCGCCTGCCGCGTCGCCGAGTGCCGCGACGCTGATCTCGATGCGATCCCTCGTCGATTCGAAGCTCTCGCGCAGCGGCTCGATCAGTGTCGATTGCGATGCGCTGAACGCACTCGCCAACAGCTCGGCAGATCCCGCTACGTCGCTGGTCAACGCGGACCAGTGGCGGTACAGGAGCAGGTCGTCATCGGTGCGGTAGACGAGGGCGTATGGCACCGATTCTTCGTCCAGTTGGCGCCGACCGGTGAGGAGGAAGAAGAGCTGATCGTCGAGCGATGGCACGATGTGGAATTCGAGGTCTCGCACGGCCTCGTCGGCGTCGGCCCTGAGCACGTCGGCCTGCAGCCTCAGCGCGAAATACTCAGGCATGTCGGCCTCAATAGCGGCGATGTTCGAGTTGAGCTGGGCGGCGTAGCCCCGCATCTCGCCAAGCCACATCGAACCCGTGCCGCGATTCCACAGCAGTTCGAGCTGGGTCTCGAATTCGGACCGTGCGGCGGCGATCCCATCCACTACCGTCTCGAAGTCCTCCGGGGTCGAGGACGCGAGCTCAGGGCCGCCTGCGACGAGGCGGTTGCTGGACTCAGCCACGCCGAAAGCGGCAGTCAGCTCCGGGATGGCGCCCTCGTTGACCTCCTTCTCTGCGGCACCGACACGGGTGAACGAGATCCAGGCGACGAGCGAGGCCGCCAGCGTCAGCAAGAGCGGGGCAGCGATGCCCGCATACATCTGGGTCGAGATCCGGTGATAGATCGCCGGCTTGCGATGCTCGCTCGGGGCGCCGCGCTGGGACGCGTCGGCGGGCTGCTCAGCGTCAGCAGCGTCGCCGGCCGGCGTGGGTTCGTCGCCGAAAGGTGCCTCTTCGGCGGAAGCTGTCTCGGTCATCGGTCTGCGCTCGTCAGCGTGTCAATGGGGCGGTAGGCGCCGTCGGCTCCGATTCGGGTGACGAAAACGGCGTCTGAGCCTTGATTGTCTTCAGTGACGCTCTGGCCGTCGCCGAAACGCAGCACAAAGCCGTCGATGTCAAGTGCGTCGGCGCCCAAGATGGCGTCCAAGAAGCACCGGCGCGTCACCGCGCTGCCGCATCGCTCCAAGCCGGCGATGGCGAGCCGTCCTGCTATGTAGCCCTCCAGCGACACGAAGCCGGGCACCGGATCGGCATCGACATGGTCGAAATCGGCGTGCAGAGTTCCCAAGTGATTCAGGGCTGCCCGGTACGCCGCGACGACAGGCGTGGAGTCGTCGAACGGGAATGGCACGACTTGGGTGACAAGCACGCCTTCGCCCTCGGCACCGAGCTGGTCGGCCAGCGCATTGGCTCCGACGAAGGACAGCGTGATGAACACCGGATCGAAGCCCGTATTGCGTGCCCAGGAAATGAGCGTGCCCACTGGCTCGTACGCACCGACCATGATGACGGCCTCGGGGTTGCCTGCTCTCAAGTCCAGCAGAGCCGTCTTGATGGCTGTGGTGTTGCGCGGGTAGAAGCCGATTGCCACCGGTTCCATGTCGCGTCGCTCAAGTGCGGCCAGGGCACCGAAATAACCCGCTCGTCCGAACGAGTCGTCCTGGAACAGCACGGCGATCCGCCTGATCCCCAGATCGGCCGTCAAGCGCTCCACCATCTCCTCTGTCTCCTGGGCGTACGAGGCACGAAGGTTGACGATGTTGGTCCATTCGTCGTCGCGCAGGAACCCGGCCCCGGTGAACGGTGCCACGTAGGGGATGTCGGCTGCGGCCGCCACGGGGGTGGCCGAACGCGACGTGGGCGTTCCCACAGCGCCGATCAGCGCGAACACTTCGTTGCTCTCGATGAGTGCTGTGGTGTTGGCAATGGCGGCTTCGGGTTCGTATTGGTCGTCGAGCGACCTCAATTCGAGGCGCCGTCCGTTCACGCCGCCAGCGCGATTGGCCTCTTCGAACGCGGCCAGGATGCCGAGGCGCATGCCGACGCCGAGTTCCGCTGCCGGGCCGTTCAGCGCGGCCGATTGCCCGAACACCACCCGATCGGGGTACACGCCGGTTTCATCGCTGAGATGGTCGGGAACAGTCGGGCGCACCGGCGCAGCGACGGTGTTGGTGGGGCCGGTGCCGTCTGAGCCGCTGCGATCTGGGTCGCTGCAGGCGCCGAGCAGGGCAGCGGCGGCAATGGCAACGGCGGCCGCCGAGACGCCCGCGCGCATTTTGGCCGTGCCGTCAGGCACCAGCCCGGGCGACCAGCGTCAGGTGGTTCTTGCCGTCGGCGTGCTTGTACGCAAGATCTTCGGCCATCGTGCGCACGAGGTGCAGGCCCAAGCCGCCGATCGACCGCTCCTGCAGCGGTAGATCCGTATCGGGAGACGGTTCATCGTTCAGGGGATCGAATGCAGCGCCGTCGTCGACGAGGGTGATGGTGACCGAACTTTCGCCGCTCTCCAGCGTGATCTCGATGTCGCTGAGTCCGCTGGTACGCCCGTGTGTGAGCGTGTTCAAGATGAGCTCTTCGAGGATCAGATTAGACCTGAGGACGAGGTCTGGCGTCCAGTCGTCCAGCTCGGCCATTTCCTCGACGAACGCCACGATGCGCGGGAGCGCTTCGGCGGCAGCAGCGCCCGGCACTGGTGTGATGTTCAGCGAACGTCGCATGAGTGGTGCTCCGTAGTGGGAGTTCTGCGGCGCGGTCGAGCGTGCACGAGCGGGTCAATCGCCAGACGGGCGCCGCTGAGCGTGAACCTGTTCATGAGGCATTCCGATGCAGTGCCAGACAGGTGATGTCATCGGAGGCGGGAGCTTCCCCGGCGAACTCGTGGACCGCATTGAATATCGCGGTCATCGCGGCGTCAGCGTTCTGGGGCGGGCTGCCGACGAAGAGCTCGAGGAGTCGAGCAAGACCGAATTCCTCGTCGTCCGCGTTCATGGCCTCGCTGACACCGTCGGTGTAGAGAATGAGGGTCTCGCCGGGTCCCAGCGAGATCGTCTGCTCGCTCAGATTCGCCGTGAAGATCTCTTCGGGCGCGATGCCCAAGGCGATGCCTCCGGTAGCGGGCAATTGCTCGGCGCTTCCGTCGGCACGGACCACCACCGGTGGGTCGTGGCCGGCGCTCGAATACGTGATCTCGCCGCTGTGGGGGTCATACACCGCCATGATGACCGTCACGAACATGAAGGTCGGGTTGTCGGCCTGGAGTACCCGGTTCGCCTCGATGAGGGCTTCGCGCGGCGAACCGGTACCGATGGCGGCACCCTTGAGGGCAGTCCGGCTCGACATCATGAACAGCGCTGCAGGAATGCCTTTGTCGGAGACATCGGCAACGGTCGCGAACATCCGGTCTTCTGGAACGCCGACGTAGTCGTAGAAGTCGCCGCCGACGTTGCGCGCCGGAACCATATTGGCGTTGATCTCGTACATGGCCGTCGCCGGGAAGTCGGATGGCAGGATCGACTGCTGCACGTTGGTGGCGATGTCGAGCTCGTTTTGAAGCGTGACCAGCTTGTCGCGCGATGCCGTGGCCTCCCGCCACTGCCGGAGATGCTCGACTGTGCGCTCGATCGTGATCTGCAGATCGTCGAAGTCGACCGGCTTGGTGACGAAGTCGAACGCGCCCCGGTTCATCGCCGTTCGGATGTTGCCCATGTCGCCGTAGGCGGAGATGATTACGGCTCGCAGATCCTGATTGAGCGAGCCGAGCTGGGACAGCAGCGTCAGCCCGTCCATCTGCGGCATGTTGATGTCGGACAGCACCAAGTCGATGCTGTCGTCGGCCCGCAGTTTCTCGAGCGCCTCCAAGCCGTTTCCGGCGAACTCGAATTCGTACTTGCCGCTGCGGATGTGTCTCCGCATCCGCTGCAGGACGAGCGGCTCAAGATCGGGCTCGTCGTCGACGACGAGGATGCGCCAGGGCTGGGACATGGGCGTGACTACGCCAGCTGTGCCTTCGCCTCGTCGAGCGTTCCGAACACCGTGATGATCTGATTGAAGCCGCTGATGCGGAACACTTCGTCGACCGAGGCTGCGAGCGAGCAAACGGCGAATGGCGTCGAACTGCCGCCCAGGTGCTGAGCGAGCAGCAACAGGACACGCAGGCCGGCGCTGCTGATGTAGTCGATGCCACCCATGTCGAGGATGACGCGATTGTCATCGCCCGAAAGAGCAGCCATCAGCGACTCGTGAAATTCGGCGGAGTTCGATCCGTCCACCCGACCCGCGGGACTGATCACGTTCGTGCCTGCGTCCCGCTCCTGTGCGAGTTCCATATTGTGCAGCCTCCTGCGCAGCTACGAGATGCGGAGGTACCGCATCATGCCAGTCCTGAGGCATGCCCGATCCGACACCCCAAAGTTCAGGCCTTACGTCGGCGAAACCTACTACACACCTTTGCGGTATCCACCTCATCGGCCCCCCTCTTGGGCGCCGCCTCTTAACCTGCGAGTGTGGGTCTGCGTCCTGAGGGGGGATCGGTTCCGGATACACCGGGCAGCTACCAGTTCTTGGACGCGGACGGACGGATCATCTACGTGGGCAAGGCGAAGAGCCTTCGATCCCGCCTGAACAGCTACTTCGGCGATCCCGCCGGCCTGCCCCTCCGTACCGCACAGATGGTCGCCTCGGCCGCGTCCGTCGAGTGGATCGAGGTGTCGACCGAGGTCGAGGCGCTCATGCTCGAGTACAGCCTCATCCAACGGCACCAGCCGCGATTCAACGTCAGACTGCGTGACGACAAGTCGTACCCGTTCCTGGCGGTAACCCTGCTCGACGAGTGGCCTCGTGCCATGGTCATGCGCGGGCGGCGCAAGCGCGGCAACCGATACTTCGGGCCATACGGACACGCCTACGCCATCCGCGAGACGCTCGACCTGCTGCTGCGGACGTTCCCGATCCGTACATGCAGCGACAACAAGCTGGCCACGCACCAGCGGCTCGGCCGGCCGTGCCTGCTGTACCACATCGAGCAGTGCGCCGGCCCGTGCGTGGGCGAGATCGGGCGCGACGAATACGACCGGCTCGTCAGGGAGCTAGTGCGCTTTCTCGAAGGCGATACCGACGCAATCGTCAACGATCTCACCCAGCGCATGGCCGATGCATCGACTGAGCTCGAGTTCGAGCTGGCAGCCCGGCTGCGGGATCGGCTTGCCAGCGTCCGGCGTGCCATCGAAAAGCAGCAGCTCGCCGGGACGCGCAACGAGGACTTCGACGTGGTCGGCATCAGCGACGACGAGCTGGAAGCGGCCGTCCAGCTGTTCTTCGTGCGCAAGGGGCGGGTGATGGGCCAGCGAGGGTTCGTCGTGGACAAGGTGGAGGCACTCGACGGCCCGCAGCTCGTTTCCCGCGTGCTCTCGGGGCTGTATCACGAGGAGAACCCGCTGGGCTGGCCCAAGCTCGTGCTCGTTCCGGAATTGCCGTCCGACACAGCGCTGTACGAGCAATGGCTGAGCGAGCAGCGTGGCTCTCGAGTGACACTGCGCATTCCGCAACGGGGCGACAAGCGCGCGCTGATGGACACGGCGCGCCACAACGCGCGCGAGTCGCTCGCACGGCACCGGATGCGTCGTGGCAGCGATCACAACAGCCGGGCTCGGGCGCTGAATGAGCTGGCCGAGTACCTGGAGCTGCCCCGACCGCCGCTGCGCATCGAGTGCTACGACATGAGCCACCTGCAGGGAACCAACTACGTCGGCTCGATGGTGGTGCTCGAGGACGGCCTGCCGCGCCGCAGCGAGTACCGGCACTTCAGGCTTCGCAATGTCGATGGCAACGATGACTACGCGGCCATGGACGAGGTGCTGCGCCGGCGGCTGCGGAACTACCTGGCCGAGCGAGACCTGCCGGCATCCGAGCAAGGTCGCTTCGCCTACCCGCCCCAGCTGCTGGTGGTGGACGGCGGCAAGGGACAGCTCAGCGTGGCGGGGGCAGTGCTCGACGAGATGGGACTCCGCGAGCAGATCCCGGTGTGCGCCCTCGCCAAACAGTTCGAGGAAGTGTTCGTGCCGGGCCGTTCGGAGGCGGTGCGCATCCCTCGTCAGTCCGAGGCGCTGTACCTGCTGCAGCGAGTGCGCGACGAGAGCCACCGCTTTGCCGTGTCGTACCACCGCAGGCTGCGCGGCAAGGCCATGAAGCGGGGGGTGCTCGACGGCATCGCCGGGCTGGGGGACAAGCGGCGAGCGCGGCTGGTGCGCGAGCTCGGCAGCGTCGGTGCGGTCAAGTCGGCATCGCTCGACGACTTGCGGGCGCTGAGCTGGCTGCCCGACGCCGTGGCGGAGGCGGTGTTCGCTGCGACTCACCCAGAGGCGACGCCGACGGGCTCCTGATGCTCAACCGGTAGGCGCGCCGTACGCTCGGCGACATGGCTGGGGGGCCGGAGTTTGTGATTGTGGCCGGCTTGTCGGGCGCCGGGCGCTCGACGGCTGCCAACGCGCTCGAAGATCTCGGCTGGTTCGTCATCGACAACTTGCCGCCGCACTTGATCGGTGACGTGGCCGACATGGTGGCTCGGCCCGGTGCGCGGCTGCGTCGCATGGCGTTGGTAGCGGGAACCCGGGAGTACCGGGAGGATCTGGTGACGGCAATCTCACAGTTGCGCGAGCGCAATGCCGCCGTGCGCGTCGTCTATCTGGATGCTCCGACCGACGTGCTGGTGCGGCGTTACGACGACACCCGCAGGCGGCACCCGCTGCACACCGGCGATCAGCCGGCGATCGCCGATGCGCCCGAGCCAGCGATGGCGGAACCGGTGGCGGAGTCGGTCATCGATGCCATCGAACTGGAGCGCGAGCTGCTGGCCGACGTACGTGACACGGCCGATGTCGTTATCGACACGGGCGATCTGAATGTCCATGAGCTGCGAGATCGAGTGCACGACGAGTTCGGGACAACCGGCGATGAACTCCAGATGCGGACCGCTGTCATGTCATTCGGGTACAAGCACGGCGTGCCGCGCGAGGCCGACCTGGTGTTCGACTGCCGCTTCCTGCCGAACCCGCACTGGGTGCCCGAGCTGCGGCCATTCACCGGTCTCCATCCCGGGGTGCGCGAGTGGGTGCTCGGCCAGCCGGCGACCATGACGTTTCTTGAGCACCTCATGCCGCTGCTCGAAGCGCTGCTGCCGTCGTACCGGACCGAAGGCAAGTCGTACCTGACGATCGCACTGGGCTGCACCGGCGGACGCCACCGCAGCGTGGCGATTGCCGAGGAAGTGACGCGGTTGCTCGCCGGGGCGGGCCACGATCTGCACAGCCGCCACCGCGACATCGCCCGCTAGCCACCATTTGCCCGCTAGACAGCTAGCGACGGAATGGGCCGGGGTGCAGGCAGCCCGCCAGGCCCGCAGAGCGAAGAGGACAGCAGCAGATGAGCGTGCGCGTGGGCGTCAACGGTTTCGGCCGGATCGGGCGCAACTTCTACCGGGCGGCCGACCGCCCCGACTGCGACATCGAGATCGTGGCGGTGAACGATCTCGGCGACACCGCCACCATGGCCCACCTGCTCAAGTACGACTCGGTGCTCGGCAACCTGCCGCACGACATCGCTGCAGTCGAGGGCGGCATCTCGATCGACGGCACAGTGCTGCCGGTGCTGTCAGAGCGCAACCCGGCCGACCTGCCCTGGGGTGACTACGGCGTCGACGTCGTTGTGGAATCGACCGGCATCTTCACCTCCCGTGACAAGGCGTCGATGCACCTCGACGCGGGCGCACCGCTCGTGATCGTGTCGGCACCTGCGTCCGGTGCCGACGCCACATTTGTGGTGGGGGTGAACGATGCCGACTTCGACCCCGAAGCGCACAAGGTGGTCTCGAACGCGAGCTGCACGACGAACTGCTTCGTGCCGATGGTGCAGGTGCTCGACCAAGCCTTCGGCGTGCAGCAGGGCCTCATGACCACCATCCACGCCTATACCGGCGACCAGTCGCTGGTGGACGGGCCGCACGGCGACCTGCGCCGGGCCCGCGCGGCAGCCGTGAACATCATTCCCACCTCGACCGGTGCCGCCCGGGCGACAGGGCTGGTGCTGCAGGCGATGGACGGCAAGCTCGACGGCACCTCGCTGCGGGTGCCGATCCCCGACGGCTCGATCACCGACTTCACGGCGACGCTGGACGCCAGCCCCAGCGTCGACGACGTGAACGAGGCATTCGCTGCCGCTGCGGCCAGCGGTCCGCTGGCCGGCGTTCTGGACTATTCCGAAGACCCGCTCGTGAGCAGTGACATCGTGGGCAACCCGGCGAGCTGCGTGTTCGACGCCGGTCTGACCATGGCGATGGGCAGCATGGTCAAGGTGCTCGGCTGGTACGACAACGAGTGGGGCTACTCGAACCGGCTGGTGGACCTCGTGGGCATCACCTGCAACCGATGAGCAGCGCCGGCAGCCTGCCGGCGCTGGACGACCTCGAGCTGCGGCTCGGCGGTCTCGACGGCCGGCGCATCCTGGTTCGGTGCGACTTCAATGTTCCGTTGCGTGACGGCGGGGACGGTCGGCCAGAGATCGCGGACGACTTGCGCATCCGGGCGGCATTGCCGACCTTGCGCTGGCTGACGGAGCGCGGAGCTTCCGTCACCGCCTGCTCGCACCTGGGTCGGCCGTCAGGCGTCCCAGATGAGCGTTACTCACTGGCCCCTGCGGCGGAACGTCTTGCGGAGCTGGCCCCCGGCGTCGCGCTGGCCGAGAACCTCCGCTTCAGCCCGGGAGAGACGTCCAACGATCCGGCCTTCGTGGAGGCGCTCGTCTCCGGCGGCCTCTTTGTCCCGTTCGGCGGTGCGCCAGCGGGTACAGATGTGGTTGCGTTCGACGGCTACGTGAACGACGCCTTCGGGGCGAGCCATCGGGCGCACGCCTCCATCGTGGGACCGCCACAGCGCCTACCGAGCGCCGCGGGCCGACTGCTGCAGCGGGAAGCCGACGTGCTCGGCGGCCTGCGCACCGACGCCAAGCGGCCGTTTGTGGCCGTGCTCGGCGGCGCCAAGGTGAGTGACAAGCTCGGCGTAGTCGAAGCGCTGCTGGACGTTGTCGACACGCTGGTCATCGGCGGCGGCATGTGTTTCACCTTCTTGGCCGCATTGGGTCACCCGATCGGTGACTCGCTGTGCGAGCCCGACTTCATCGAGACCTGCGAACGCCTGCTCGGGAGCGGCGCCAGAATCGTTCTGCCCAACGACATCACCGCCCTCGATGCCGGCGGGACGGTGCGCCAGATGGGCCGCAGCCTGCCCGACGGCTGCCGCGGCCTCGACATCGGCCCCGGCTCAGCGGCCGAGTTCGACGATGTGATTGCAGGAGCCCGAACGGTGTTCTGGAACGGCCCGATGGGCCTGTTCGAAGACGAGCGATTCGCCGCGGGAACCCGCGCGGTGGCCCAGTCGATGGCGGATTCCCGCGCGTTCACCGTGGTCGGCGGCGGAGACAGCGCCGCGGCAGTGGCCCAATTCGGGCTGGCGCCCTACATGGATCACATCTCGACCGGGGGAGGGGCGGGCCTCGAGCTCATCGAGCACGGCGATCTGCCCGGGCTCGCCGCCCTGCGAGACTCGCCGCAGCGGTGAGCCAGTCGGGGAGAGCAACGATGAACCGAACGCCACTGGTTTCGGGTACGACCCGCCGCTTCGGCGGGCCAATGAGAAATGGGGGTAGACGATGAGCCGAACGCCTCTGATTTCGGGTACGACCCGCCGCTGCGGCGGGCCAATGAGAAATGGGGGTAGACGATGAGCCGAACGCCTCTGATCTCGGGTAACTGGAAGATGCACCTCAATCACCTGGAGGCCATCCAGCTCTGCCAGAAGCTCAGCTACGAGCTGGCTCGCCACCGCTACGACCAGGTGGAGGTGAGCCTGCACCCACCTTTTGTCGATCTGCGGAGCTGCCAGACGGTCATCGACGCGGACCGCTTGGAGTTCAAGCTGGGCGCGCAGAATTGCCACGATCAGGCTCAAGGCGCGTTCACCGGCGAGGTATCGCCCGCAATGCTGGCCAAGCTCGACGTGAGCTACGTCATCGTCGGCCACAGCGAGCGTCGGGCGCTATTCGGCGAGACCGATGAGTTCATCGCCGCCAAAGCGGCGGCCGTCGCCAAAGCTGGCATGACACCGATCGTCTGCGTCGGCGAGACGCTTGCCGAACGCGAAGCCGGACAGGCGGTCGATGTCGTCAGCACGCAGCTGCGAGGCAGTCTCGCCGAGCTCGCCAAGGCCCACTTCGAGACGCTGGTGGTGGCCTACGAGCCCGTCTGGGCCATCGGCACCGGACGCAACGCATCTCCTGACGACGCGCAGGAGATGTGCGCAGCCGTCCGTGGCGTTGTCGACGGCATGCGCCGGGGAACCGGCGAGCAGGTCCGCATCCAGTACGGCGGCTCAGTCAAGCCCGCCAATGCGCCCGAACTCCTAGCGCAGACTGACATCGACGGCGCCCTCGTCGGCGGCGCCTCCCTCGACCCTGTCCAGTTCGCTCGAATAGTCCACTCGGCAACGCATTTGTAAGTTGCAAGTTGTTCCCGCAGTGGGTACTATTTCTAACAGTGTCGGTGACCCCCGCCGGCACTTCCCCCTTTCCCCAGGAGCACGTCACATGGCCGTCCTCGATTCCATCCGCGACATGCAGGACCGCACCCTCGAGCAGATGAAGACTGCCCAAGAGCAGTTCGTCTCGATGAACGAGCGCGTCGCTGAGGCTTGGCTGTCTGCCGTGCCGGCTACGTCGAGCCCGTTCGCGGAGTACCTGCCCAAGCCCACCGAGATGATCGACACCTACTTCAGCTTCTGGAGCCAGGTGCACGAGGCCAACAAGGACTGCGCCGCACGCATCGCCGCAGCCTGGGAGCGGGCCAGCGAGGACGCCCAGGCCTGATGGCCGCATCCGACCCTGAGGCCGCCGAAGCGGACGGTCAGCGGTCGGCGAACCCGTTTTCCGGCTTCGACCAGCTCGGAGACTTCATACGGGCCCAGCGTGAGCTGATGGAGCTGAGCCAGCGGCAGCTGGCCAAGATGGCTCGGCTGTCGAACCCGTACCTCAGCCAGATCGAGCGCGGCCTGCACGAGCCGTCTGTGCGCGTGCTCAAGGCGCTGGCCGAAGCGTTGAACGTGCGCGCGGCCACGCTGCTGTCGTATGCCGGTCTGATGGACCGCGACGACGTGCCTTCGGTGGTGGAGGCGGTGCAGGCCGACCCGAACCTCACCGATGAGCAGAAGGCAGCGCTGCTGGGCGTGTACCGCAGCTTCGACACCGGCGGAGACTGAGGCTCTGTGCCCGGATCCATGATCGCCGGCGACAGCATGTGGAAGGTCGCCTTGCGCATGGGGGCTGCCGATGCAGCTCTCGGCTCGGCGCGCTGGTGGGCTTCGGTGCAGTGGGGCCTCGGCACCGCTGCTGCCGTGACGGCCGCGGCGCTGCGGTTCGGCGGTCGCAGCGCGATCACCGACGATGCCGGTTCGGTCGATTACCGCACGCTCGACCGCAGTGCATCGAGCGTCGCAGCCCGATTGCGCGCCGAATCGACCCAGCCCGACGGCAGCCTCGGCGCCGTCGGCATCCTGTGCCGCAACCACCGGTGGTTCGTGACGGCGCTCGTGGCGTCCGAGCGCGCCGGCTGCGACTCTGTGCTGCTCTCGACAGCGCTGCCTGCGTCGAATCTCGCAGAGGTGTGCGCACGCGACGGCATCGCCGTGATCGTCGCCGACGAGGAATTCGCCGAGGTCGTGGCCCAGTCGGGCATGGATGCCGCGGTGCTCGTGGCCGACGGGAGCGGCCCGGATTCGCTGTCCCATATTGCAGCGGACGGCTCGCCGTGCTCGCCGCCGTCGCGCCGGCCCAAGCTCGTCCTGCTGACATCGGGCACCACCGGAGCGCCGAAGAGCGCAGTGCGCGCGCTGAAGACGACGCGCACGGGCGGTGTCGGCATGCTGCGACGCGTCCCGTACCGCCTGGGCGACCGCTACTTCATCGCCTCGCCGCTCTTTCACGCCTGGGGCCTGAGCCAGCTCGTCGTCGGTCTCGCTACCGCCAGCACTCTCGAGATGAGGCGGCAATTCCAGGCGGCCGAGGTGGGCCAGCTGCTGTGCGAGCGGCGCTACGACGCCCTTGTGGTGGTGCCGCTGATGCTGCGCCGCATTCTCGACCTGCCGATCGAGCCCGGCGCGGTGCGCCGACCGCGCATGGTGCTCAGCAGCGGCAACGTCCTGTCGGGCGACCTGGCCCGGGAATGGATGGACCGCTTCGGAGACCGCTTGTACAACGTGTACGGCTCCACCGAGACCGCCATCGGGACCATCGCCGATCCTGTCGACCTGCGCGCAGCTCCCGGCACGGTGGGCCGACCTCCCGACGGCGTGACGCTGACGATTCTCGATGATGACGGCATGCCGTCGCTCAACGGCAGTGCCGGCTGGGTTCACCTGGCCAGCACAGCGCAATTCCTCGGCTACACCGACGGGAGCGACGGCGACCGAGCGGGCACGCTCATGGCCACCGGCGACATCGGCCGTCTCGACGCCGACGGCCGGCTGCATATCTCAGGGCGCGCCAACGACATGATCGTGACGGGCGGTGAGAACGTCTTCCCCTCTGGTGTCGAGGAGGTACTGGGGCGTCATCCGAGCGTCGAGATCGCAGCCGTCGTCGGGGTGGACGATCCCGAGTTCGGTCAGCGTGTGGCGGCGTTCGTGGTGCCGCGCCCGCGGCGCCGCGTCGATGCCGACCAGCTGCGTGCTTGGGTCGGCGAGAACCTTCCGAGCTTCATGGTGCCGCGCGACGTTCACTTCGTGGATGCCCTGCCCATGACCACCACGGGAAAGGTCGTGCGGCACCGCCTCGCTGTGCTGGGGCACCCCGACCGGGTGTAGCGGGCTCAGCCTGTCGTTTCCCGCTCTTGTTCGCCAGCGGGCTCAGCCTCTTGGCGGCACCGGCGGCTGCTGGCCGAACGTCTCGACGGCGGCCCGGTCGACGTAGCGAGCGACCTCGCGCTCGAACGGGTACGACAGGTGCGAGCCCTGGTACCAGAGCATGTCGGGGCGATCCCAGTGCTCCCAGAGCGTTTTGACGTTGCCCGGCCGGACCCAGCGGTCGAGGAGCCCAGCGAAGATGTAGCGCCGCTCGTGGGGCACCTTGCAGGGAAGCGACAGCGGCGATACCACCGAGAGGGTCTGCTCGTAGGGCTCCCACGACAGCCCCCACTGCTCGTAGAAGGGCGGGAGCAGCGGTTCGACCTGCCGGCGGGTGCCGCGCGCCAGGTCGCTCTCGGGCACACCGGCGATCACCGCAGCCAGGTCGTCTTCCAGCGCCGCGGTCATGGCGGCCATGTAGCCGCCGAGCGAGATGCCCGACACGGCAACGGCCGGCGCTTCATGCTGGTCGCGCACCCATCCGATCACCCGGCGGATGTCCCAGGCGCCCTGCGCCACGGTGAACACCGTGTTCATGGCGCCTGCGTGGATGACCCGCGAGCCGCTGACGCCGATTGCCCGGGGGCCGTGCAGCGGGAGCACCACGGCGATCACGTTGAGGCCCCAGCGCCGGTGCAGGCGGTGCGCGTACAGCATCCACATGTCCATCTCGGGCTCGCCGGTGCGGTAGCCGTTGACGGCAACCACCCAGGGACGGGGTCGGTCGGGGTGCTGCAGCATCCACGCATGGGTGGTGCGAACCGGCCGGTAGTCCATCCAGCGGTCGCGTCCCGGCTCGCCGGGCCACGGCTCGAACTCGCTGGCGAATCGGACGTGCCAGAAGTCGGCGTCGCCGGCTGAGGTCGCGCTGATCTGCACCCCGCCATTGAGCGGCGGGGGAGTGCGGTGATAGGCAGCGGGGTCGTCGAGCCAGCCGCATTCGGCATACAGGCTGCGGGCCTCGGCCAGCTCGGAGCGAAGCCGCTGGCGGAACGGCCCGTCGGGGATGCGCATGCGAGCCGACGCCAGCTCCAGCTGGATCGACCACTCGTCGATCATCCACTTCCACGCTGCGGCCGGTGTCTGGCGCACCGCGGGCAGATCGTCTTCGTTGTGCCCGCGGATCCACTCGGCCACCGAGCCCGCCGCCCGGCAGCCGGCGCGCAGCGGCGACGCAGGCCGCTTCGAGGCCGGTCGGCGGCTGTCCGTCGGAGCGTCGGAGGGAAGGGCGGTCATCGGCGGTCGGGATTCTTTCGCTGGTCGCTTGATCTCGCTCTACAGCGCCCGGGCATCGAGCCGGGCGAGTGCGGCATCGGTCGACACCAGCATGCGCTCCAGCAAGTCTGCAAGAACTTCGCGCTCGCCGGTGTCGAAGACGGTGAAGATCTCCTCGTAGATGCGGTAGGCGCGGTCGACGAAGTATTGGTGGCGGGCCGCGCCGAGATCGGTCAGCTCCACCAGCACCTCCCGGTGGTCGCGGTCGGCTCGTCGCTTGAAGACGAGCCCATCGGTCTCGAGCCGGACGACGGCGCGTGTCACCGTGCTGGGCTCGACATCCATGATGTCGGCGAGCGTCCGGATGGAGACGGGACCGTGACCAGCCACCGCGTCGAGCGCCCGGAACTGGCCGGGCTCGATCGACTGGGATCCACCCCCGAGCACGTGCCGCCGCAGCCGTTCGACGGTCGGCCCCAGCCGTGCGGCGCGCCACAGGGCAGCGACCTTGTGATCGAGGTCCCATTCATCGCCCCAGTCGGCAGACTCGGGCGCCCAGGTCTGCTGCGCGTCACGAACGCGAGGCAGCCCGAGCGTGCGGCGAGCGCTGCTGTCCCCCGACTGCGCTGGGCCTGTCTGGCCCTGCTGGTCCGTTTCGATCAAGCTCATGGGCGGTCTTCATAATCTAGCCGATCTGCTGCGTCCCCGCCAGCAGATCATTGCAGCGTGTCACACAATTTCATCAAGCGAAATCTGCTTGTGACCTCGCTGTAACGTAGATATGATTGCATAGCGTCATGCAATTGGCGGACGGCCAAGTTGGACGACGGCATGTGTCCCATCAGTCCGCCAATTCGCTCCGGCAGGTGTCTGGTACGCCGCCGGGATTCGTGACATCAGACCGGACACCCCCCTTGCATTCCGGAGGAACCAAACATGGCCAAGCAATGGCGTGAGATCTATGACGAGTGGGAGAAGGCCGTAGCGCCTGGTCTCCAGCAGCTCACCGCCTCGGACGGCTTCCGCGACTTCATGGCCGCGAGCGCCAAGGTCACCAGCGCACTCACTGCTGAGTTCGAGCGGGCCAGCCGGCGTTGGCTGCACTTCTGGAACCTGCCCGCGGCCACCGATGTTCGCAAGCTTCGCCAGCAGGTCGCCGCAGTCGACCGTGAGCTGAAGGGTCTCAAGAACCTCGTGTTCGAGGTGGCCGCCGCTGCGCCCGGCGATGTGGCACCGGCCACGAACGGCGCTGCGCAGCCGGTTTCGAGCAAGCTGGCTGCCAAGAAGGCCCCTGCCAAGACGGCCTCGAAGGCCTGAGTCCCCCGAACACCCCGATCACATCTGAACATCCTGAAGGAATAGCCATGCCCCCAACGACACTGGCCAAGCCCATTCCGAAGAACGACGCCAACGGCGCTGCGCCCGAGGCTGACGCCGCGGAGTTCAACCCGTTTGCCGGCTTCGCCCCGTTTGCCGACATGTGGGAGACCGGCATGCGGCGCTGGTGGAACCTGACCCGCCACGTCATGGGCATCGATCGTGCCCCGGTCGGCCAGACGCCCCGCGACGCGGTATGGAGCAACGGCAAAGCAGTGCTGTACCGCTACCGCAGCGAGAGTCCCACGGTGCGCCCGCCGCTCCTGCTGGTGATGAGCCTGGTCAGCCGCTCGTTCATCTTGGATCTGCAGCCGGGCAACAGCTTCATCGAGCGACTCGTGGCCGAGGGCTTCGACGTCTTCCTGCTCGACTGGGGCGTGCCCGACGAGGAAGAGGCCAACAACACCCTCGAGACCTACTGCGACGAGCTGCTGCCCCAGGCGGTGGCCAAGGTCAACCAGATGGGCGGCGAGAACGGCGTCACCGTGTTCGGCTACTGCTACGGCGGCCTGCTGTCGCTGCTGTACGCGGCCGGCCATCCCGACGATCCCGTCCGCAATCTTGTCGTGATGGCCACCCCGGTCGACTTCACCAAGATGCCCGCG
This sequence comes from Candidatus Poriferisodalis sp., assembly GCF_965204195.1. Classification (GTDB taxonomy): domain Bacteria; phylum Actinomycetota; class Acidimicrobiia; order Acidimicrobiales; family Poriferisodalaceae; genus Poriferisodalis. The sequence continues at coordinate 2,391,975 of NZ_OZ241975.1, read as the reverse complement.
GCCATGACCGGTGTCGGCAAAGGCGGCATCGATCCCGAACACCTGATGGACCACACGGGCAACGTGCCCGCCGAGGCCGTGCGGGCCTCGTTCACGCTGCTCACGCCCACGTCGGATCTCAGCACGGTCATGGACTTCTGGGAGCACCTCGACGACGACAAGTTCCTGAGCTCGTACCAGGCCATGACGTCGTGGACCCGCAATCACATCCCGTTTCCCGGCGCCACGATGATCCAGACAGTCGAGATGTTCAACGAGGGCAACGGCTTCATCACCGGCGACCTGATGCTCGGCGGTCGCAAGCTCGACCTTGCCGACATCACGGTGCCGTTCCTGAACGTGATCGCCGAGCGCGACCACATCGTGCCGCCCGAGTCCACCTACGGCCTCGATGAGCTGGTCGGCTCCGACGATGCCACCGAGATGCGGCTGCCTGCCGGCCACGTCGGGCTGATCGTGGGCAACGGCGCCCGCAAGCGCTCGATCCCGTCGATGATCGGCTGGATGCTCGAACACAGCGACGTCCAGAGCTAGCCGACGCCACTCGTGGCCGAGAGCCGAGCCTGAGTCGGGGACGCTGCAGCCCGTGAGCGAGACAGCCACATCGGAGCGCCCCCGGGCGGGTCAGCGCGTGGCGCTGGTGATGGGCTCCGGCGGCATCGTCGGCGGGGCGTTCCACGCCGGCGTGCTCAAAGCGCTGGAAGACACCTGGGCGATCGACGCCCGGGAGGTCGACCTGATCGTGGGCACGTCGGCCGGGTCGATCTCCGGTGCCCTGGTGGCTGCCGGGCTTAGTCCCAGCGATCTGTTCCGCCGCGAGACACGTCAGCCCCTCAGCTCCGACGGCGAGCGGCTGCTCGGCGCGGCACGGGCCCGGCGCGGCCCGAAACGCCAGGCCACCGCCAGCTTCGGGGCACCGATGGCACCCCACATCTGGATGCTCGCTGCGGCGATGCCGGGCCAGGTGGCGCCGGGTACCGCGCTGGCCTCGCTGCTGCCCCGTGGCAGGGTGCCGACGTCGCACGTGGCCGACATGGTGCGCGGGTTGTTCGAGGGGGAGTGGCCGACCGGGCCAAGACTGCGTGTGCCGGTTGTCGGTCTCGACACCGGCCAACGGGTGGTCTTCGATGCCGACGGCCCGGCGACCCCTGCGGAGGCTGTCGCGGCGTCGTGTGCTGTGCCGGCGGTCTTTGAGCCGGTCGAGATCGACGGCACCGCGTACATCGATGCCGGCGTGCACTCGTCCGACAACCTCGATGTGCTGCGGGACGAGTCGTATGACCTGGTCGTGGTGAGCTCGCCGATGGGCATTGCCGAACTGCCGTCTGCAGCGCGTCCGTGGGCCATGCCGATTGCCGCGGCGATGGACTTCGGCGCGACAACACTCGGCTGGAGCGCATTGCGAGTTGCCAGCCGGATGGCCACCGAATGCGAACGACTGAGCTTGACGGAGTGTGAGCGTGTGGAAATCGTCATGCCGGCATCGGCCGACCTCGATGCCATGGGCGCCAACCTGCTCGACCCGCGCCGCCGGCCGGCTGTGGCCCTGCAGGCCTACGCCACGGCGAGCGAGCAGTTCACGGCGCACCCCCTGTAGCGGATCGCTCGTGCGCCGGCGCCGGCCGGGAGGCCGCGGGTAGCGGCTCAGATCTAGAGTCTCAGCGTGCCTGCTGAAGAATCGTCCACCGCCGCCGAGATGCCGAGTCTGCGCGATGGCCTCGTGGCGTTCGTGAAACGCGATTGCCCCACCTGCCGCGACGTGGAGCCGGTGCTCGCCGAACTCGTCGACCACGCCGTGCGCAGCGGCACTCGCCTGACGGTGTTCACCCAGGACGACCCCGAGTTCATGGCTGGGCTCAGCGGGCAGTCTTCCGAGGTGGTGCACGACCACGATCTGGCAATGTCGTGGCACCACGAGATCGACACCGTGCCGACGCTCATGGCAGTGATGGACGGCCGTGAGATGGCGCGCACCGTGGGCTGGGATCGCACGAGCTGGGAGGCGCTGAGCGGCGCCGACGATCTCGGCACCTCGCTGCCCGAAATGCGACCGGGCTGCGGCTCGATGTCGGTCGACCCATTGCTGGCAGATGAGCTGGCATTGCGTTTCGGCGCCACCGCGTTCGCGAGCCGCAAGGTGGAGCTGGCTTCGGCGGAGGACCCCGTCGAGGCGGCATACGACCGCGGCTGGTCGGACGGGCTGCCGGTGGTGCCGCCAACCGAGGCACGGGTGGCCGCCATGCTGGCGGGAACGAGCCGGGCGCCCGACGAGATCGTTGCGGTGGTGCCGCCGACGCTGGCCGAATGCACGGTGGAGAAGGTGGCGGTCAACGCCGTCATGGCGGGCTGCAAGCCCGAGTACCTGCCGGTGGTGCTGGCGGCGGTCGAAGCTGCCTGTACCGACACGTTCAATATGCACGGCCTGCTGTGCACGCTGTGGTTCTCAGGACCGATCGTGATCGTGAACGGCCCGATCCGGCACCGCATCGGCATGAACACCGACAAGAACGCACTCGGCCAAGGCAACCGCGCCAACTCCACCATCGGGCGGGCCCTGCAGCTCGTGATTCGCAACGTCGGCGGCGGCAAGCCCGGCATCGGCGGTATCGACCGCTCGGCGCTCGGGTCGCCCTCCAAGGTGGGCTGGTGCTTCGCCGAAGACGAGGAGGGGCTGCCCGACGGCTGGCCGCCGCTGTCGGTGAGTCGCGGGTTCGAGCCGGGCCAGGACACGGTGACCCTGTTCGCCGGGCATGGTCCAGTGGGCTGCATCGACCAGGTCTCCCGCACGCCCGGCTCGCTGATCCGCACGCTCGCCCAGCAGCTGCTGTGCGTGGGCAATCGGAAGCTGCCGGCTGAGGCGATGGTGGTGATGACGCCCGAGCACATGTCGACGTTCGCCGATTCGGGCTGGACCAAGGAGCGCTTCTACGACGAGCTAGACCCGCTGCTGCAGATGGATCTCGACTTCGCCGCCTGCGGTGCGGGCGGCATTGAGGAAGGGTTGCCTGCGTCGTTCGTGCAGCACCTGAGGGGCACTGCTGACGCCGACGGCGATGGTGACAGCGGCGTCCCAACCGACGGCGGGCACGTGTTCGGTTCGTCGGAGGGCACCACCAGCGGGGGCTTGCGCAAGCTGCCGCCGTGGTCGCCCATGGTGGTGCGTGCCGGCGGGGGAGCGGGCGGCTTCAGCGCCATCATCGAGGGGTGGGTGCCCGGCGCCAAGGGCAGCATCCCCATCACCCACCCGATCCGCCCGTAATCGCCCAATCCCCGCTCGGGCCCGGCGACGGGTGCCGGTAGCCTCGACAGCCGTGATGACGTGGATTGTCGGTGCGATTCACCTGCTGTCGGCCTTCGGGCTGATCGGCTTGGTGCTGCTGCACAGCGGTCGTGGCGGCGGCGTGTCCGACATGTTCGGCGGCACCGTGGGCTCTACTGCAGCGGGCTCGACGGTTGCCGAGAAGAACCTCAGCCGCATCACGGTGGTAGTGGCCGTCTCGTTCGGCTTCACCACGCTGATACTGGGCCTACTGCTCGCCTGACGGCACCGGATTGCTGCTCGTTTAACAGCGAGGTGCTCGCTGAAGGTCAGCACGTATCGTTCGGCTGGCCTGCGACAAGGAGCCCTCATGGGACGTCACGCAATCAAGACACCGCCGCACCACGCCACGTGGCCCGAATATCTGGCCATCTGGCAGGCCGCCGATGAGATCGAGGTGTTCGAGTCGGCCTGGAACTGGGACCACTTCTATCCCCTGGCGCCCCCCTACGACGGTCCCAACCTGGAGGGCTGGACGATGCTGGCGGGCCTGGCGCAGGCCACCACCCGCATCCGTCTCGGGGCGATGGTCAACGGCATGCACCACCGTCATCCAGCGGTCACGGCGAACATGGCAGCCACGCTCGACCACATCTCGAACGGCCGCTTCGAGCTGGGGATGGGCGCTGGCTGGAACTTCATGGAGAGCGACGCCTACGGCATCGAGCTCGGCCCGCTGCGCGACCGATCGGATCGGCTCGAAGAAGGCATGGAGGTGATCATCAAGCTGCTGACCGAGACGACGACCACCCACAAGGGCCGGTTCTTCGAGCTCACCGATGCCTGGTGCGAGCCCAAGCCGATCCAGAAGCGCATCCCGATCGTGATCGGCGGGCAGGGCCGGGTGCGAACGCTGCGAACGGCGGCAAAGTACGCCGACCAGTGGGACATGACGTTCCCGTCCGATGTCGCTGCGTGGCGGGAGCTCGACGACATCTTGCGGGCGCACTGCGAGCGCGTCGGGCGTGACGAGGCGGAGATAGACCGGTCGATCCACCTCGGTTTCGAGGCCGGCGGTGATGTCGACAAGGCCGTTGCGGGTGCGCAGGATTTCTTCGACGCGGGGGTCGACATCGTGGTGTGGTCGTGGCGAGGCGAGCTGGATCCGGTGCGCCTCGACGCCCTCGCAACGGCGATCGGCGAGGCCTGATCTCCGCCGAATATCTGACCCTGCAGCGCTATGCTGATGCGCCCCGAAATGGCTGCCCACCGGCCGGTTTTGGGGCGTTCAGTCGGAGTGGCGGAATTGGCAGACGCGCTAGATTAAGGATCTAGTGCCCGAAAGGGTGTGGGGGTTCAAGTCCCCCCTCCGACACCCAGGAACCATGTCAGGGATTCCCAGAAGTTCTCAAAAGCACTCGTCAGAACAAGTTTGTTGAGAATTCGCCCTCTCGGCAGTTCCCCCTGTTGCGGTCAGTTGCCGCCTAAAGGGGGAACGGTTCCCCCTCCGCAGTCGCCGAGGAGGAGCACATGGGGAATCCGTCCGCCAAGGGCGTCGAGCATGCCCGCGCGGCAAGCACTCAGACGGCGACGGGCTCAGCTTGGTCGTCAAATCGAGCGGTACACGCAGTTGGGTAGTCCGCGTGAGCGTGGCGGGCCGCAAGCGCGACATCGGAATCGGGCCGTGGCCGGCGGTGGGACTTGCCGCCGCAAGGCAACGACGCGACGAGATCAAGGCCGAGGCGAGAGCCGGCAGAGATCCGACCACTCTGCGCTCCGATGTGCCGACCTTCGGCCAGGCGGCCGAGCGTGTCTGCGACATGATGCGGCTGACTTGGCGGGACCCGCGTCACGGTGACATCTGGCTCGGAAGGCTTCGCAAGCACGCCGCGCCGCTGTGGCACATGCGGGCCGACAAGATCACCCGGGCGGATGTGCTGGCCGTTCTGTATCCGATCTGGCACTCCAAGCCCGAGATTGCACGGCGGATCCGCCAGGGCATCCGCAAAGTGCTCGGCTGGGTCATGGCCCACCATGAGCATGTTGTCGCCAACGCGGCAGGGGAGGGGATCGACGCAGCACTTCCGCGCACTCCGAAGGTTGCCAGTCACCAACGCGCAATCCCCTACGACGATGTGCCTGATGCCATGTGCCGCATCGAACGCTCCGAGGCGTCACCGGCGTCGAAACTGTGTCTGCAGCTCCTCATCCTCACAGGCGTTCGCAGCGGGGAGGCCCGCGGAGCGCAGTGGTCGGAGGTCGATTCCGACAGAGCGACCTGGACGATCCCCGCCGAACGCATGAAGGGGGGCAGCTTCGAACACCGAGTTCCCCTCTCCAAGCAGGCACTCGACGTGCTGGCCGAGGCTCGCGTGATCGACGACGGCTCCGGCCTGATCTTCCCCAGCCCGCTTCGGCAGGGCCAGGAACTCAGCCGGCAAGCCCTTCTGAAAGTGCTCCGCACGAACGGGATCGACTCGACCGCTCACGGCTTTAGAACCTCGCTGCGGCAGTGGCTCCTCGAGTGCTCAGGCGCATCGTGGGCGGTGGCTGAGGCCTGTCTTGCGCACACGCTCGGCAACAGTGTCGAGCGCGCCTACGTCCGGCAGGCCGACCTGTTCGACCAGCGGAGCCAAGTCATGTCCGACTGGGCCAACTTCGCTTGTTCCTCGCTGCACTGAGTGTCGCCGAGCCGATTGCATAGGCACTGGCCTGACATCCCGGACGAGGCCATCGAAATGAACTCATCGCAATCCGCGGCGTCCCTTGATCGTCTGCGCGCGGGCTTTGATGCGCTGCCGATCGGTTGCTGATGATGGTCGCGACGTTGCTCGGAACTCGCCATACGCAACGCGTTCGCCCGACGGACGAAGCAGCTCCGATGGACAACCGAATGCCTCGACTTGACCGGATTCCCTTACCATTGCTGACAAATTGTATGGACACCTAAACGGCCAGAGGTAGGACCTGTGTATCTATACTCTTGTCATGAGACAGTACGAAGAGTCGCATCCGTGGATCACGTTCGACCTTGATGCTGTCCGACGAATGAGCCAGCGGTCGTGGATGTTACTGGGCGAGGCACAGGGTCTGTGCAAGCAGATCAAGCGGGCCCCGCTTCCAGCGAAGGATCAAGACGAGTTGCTGATGGTCTCGCTGCGACGTGGAGTGATGGCGACCACGGCCATCGAAGGCAACACACTGAGCCACGACGAAGAGGTCATCGCGGCCATCCGAGCGGGTACCTACGAAGCGACACCATCCCGCCAGTATCAAGCGCAAGAGATCGAGAACGTGTTCGAAGTTCTCGGTTACATCGACGGGCGAGCGCGGGCTGGCGGTTCGTTCCCGATCACTAGCGAAGAGGTCTGCAAGATCAACCGCTTACTGCTGGAGGACACCGAGCACGAGCCCAACGCGATCCCGGGCCGCATCCGCCATCATTCTGTCGGGGTCGGGGGTGTCTACCAAGGCGCACCGGCCGCCGATTGCCACTACCTGCTGAACCGATTCGCGGATTGGTTCGCTGGCGCAGAATTCCGCAGCGAGAGTCCTGACATCGACTTCGCGCTGACAGTCATCGGGGCGATCTACGCGCATCTCTACATCGCGTGGATACACCCCTTTGGTGACGGCAACGGTCGCACGGCCCGAATGCTCGAGTACGTGTTGCTAACCCGCACCGGCGAGATCCCCTACGAGGCGACCCACCTGCTTTGGAATCACTACTACGAGACCCACGACCGGTACTACGCCAAGCTCCAAGAAGCCAGCAATAGACGATGCCCCCTCGGGTTCCTCGAGTACGCCATCGAGGGCTTCACCAGCGGCCTTCGCGAGCACACGAAGAAGATCGAAGTCGCTGTCGCCAGGATTTCCTGGATCAACCACGTCCATGAGACCATGACGCAGTTCCCCGCCACCAATGTCCGCAAGCGGCAACGCGATCTAGTGCTGCGAATGGAGCGGGGACAGGTGTACCTGCGCCGCGAACTCAAACGGCTCTACCTAGAACTCGGCCTCAGTGACTCGGTTGCACGCGTAACCGATCGAACGCTCAGCAGAGACTTGGCGAGTCTGGCTCGGGCCGAATTGATCGTCCGCGATGGACTCGGCTGGCGCACCAACTCCGAGCCCTTCGATCTCTAACTGTCGGTTCGCGCGAGGGGGACTGTCAGATTCTGACAGTCCCCCTCGCAGCCCACGGCCTCCGAGCACGCGTCTGGACACACGACGGCACCACAGCGGTGATGGTGCACCGTGACGGCGCCGCGACATACACGATCGGCGACGCGCTCGAGGGCGGACCGGAGATCGTCACGGAGGTGGCTGCTCAGATCGCCAAGGGGGGCCGACTCCCTGATGATTGGCTGAGCCGGATCGGAAGCGACCGAGCGCACCTTGAGTCCACGCTGGGCCGCTCGACGATTCGAGAACGCAGCCTCCTTGCGATGCTTGGTCAAGATCGCTGGCCGGTGCGTCGCCGCCGCCTGGCGGTCTGACACCGGCGTGCTCAAGAACCGCCTCGCACTGGGCGGCATTCGCATTATGGGTGTCGCTGTCAAGGCCATGAATCTCACCGGCTATTGCGCAGGCTCTGACCCTTGAGCCGGTGCGCAGGTTGTGAAGCTGTGCATCGTCCAGCCATCCCTGCGGGGCCAGGTCCAGCGGGACGGCGGATTCGCAGACCAGCGCCCAATGATGCTTCGACGGCTGCGCGTTGTGAATGCCGCTGGTCACCGGCCCTCCCGCCGGCATCTCGTACGGCTCACCGTCAAGTCCTGCAGCGGTTGTCCAATGCCCGACAGCGCGCGGGGCGATGTCCCGCGCAGCAGGACGAGCGCGCATACAGGTGAACACGACCGTCGGCTCCCGGGTGCTCTCCACCAGCTCACGGATTGACGGGCCGACGCTGCTGCCGATACCCCACAGAAACACACCGCCGCCATCGAGTCGCTGCCGGTCCTTGCTGTGCACGATGTCACACAGGACCATGCCCGCCTCAGGCCCGATCTTCGTCCAGCAGAACCGCTCAGGGATCACCGGGAATCTCGCTTCGCCGGTGCTCGGGCTGTCAGATCAGGTGTTGCGTGCGACTGTCGCTGCCTGACGAGCGGCGCGGTGCGCTTAGGCCTCTCGGGCACGCAGCGAGCGTAACCCCCTGCCGGCGCCAGATCGAGATGTGTTTCCGCTGCTCAGAGCGTCGCGATACCCCGTCAGGAAAGCGACTCGGATCAGGTCCGCGAGCCCGGCTGCCTCGCTTCGCACGGTCCGATGCCCGACACGCTCACCGTGCCTGGTTCGGCTCTCAGCATCTCTCGCGAGGACGACGCACGCGGTTGGCGTGTGCGTTATCGCCCGGCCGACGGGGTTTCCATGCCGTGGTTCCAGTTGCTCAGGTCGAGTGTCACGCAGAGCGCCACGACTAACGCGAGCACGGCAGCGAGGCTGAGGATTTTGCTCAGTCGACAGCAGGTCCTCATCGCGGCCGGTGTCATGCACGTTCCGTAGCGGGTCGCTGTGGCTTTGTGTGGTTGCTGTGGCTGCGAATCTGGGTATGACAGCGCCCTGCGGTCAGGAGCGATAGTGGCCATGGCCCTAGCTGCACCGGATTTCTCACGAGCCTTGGTCTTGCGCTCCGCGTGCAGCATGATCTCTCGCCGCCCGCGCGGTCACTCACCGCTGTAATCTCTCGATGTAGGGCCGCGGGTCGCGTTTGTAGGCATCACTGCTGACGCATTCGGGGGACCCTGTTCGAGTAGTCCATATCAAGCAGGGTTCCCCCACCACATGAGAGGCAGCCATGCTCAAACGGATCGCTCGACAGGTCACCAGTTTCCTCAACGCCTTCTCTGCCACCAAAGACCAGCCGGTGACGGACAGCCGCCGTCAGGTCGCCAAGAACATCAGAGACGCAATGGGTCCCGAGGACTGGTCCGGTCCCGGCAGCAACCGCGTCGACAAACTAGTGGGTGAGGAAATCCGTCGAGGCCACCAACAAGGACAGTCATGATCAAACCAACCGTCCGCTGGGTCAGGCAACTCTTGAACGCGTTCGCTGCGACCAAAGGCAAGCCGTTGCCGCCCGACCCGCGCCGCAAGATCACACGCCAGCTGTACGACGCCACCCACGTCGCCCACGGCGGCAAGGCTGGCACCAGCGGCAGCGCCACAGGCGGCCACCGCAGCGGCGAAAAACTTCTCGGCAAAGCCATCAGAGACGGCTACAACCAGCCCAACAGCCCCTAGAGCAGGTTTGCCCACAACGCGCAGGACCCCGCCGAGAGAACGAATCTCGGCGGGGTCCTGATTGGCGAACGACGTGATCAACCAGGTGGCGGGTGAGGATCGTTGCCGTAGCTGTTGCGCTCACCGATCTGACCGTTCTGCTTGTGGATCAGATGCTCTGTGGAGTCCCGCATCGGCATGGGGGTCCCTGGGTTTGGTGGAGGCGTGATGCTGGATTCATGCTGCTGTTCGGTGTTGATGTCGAGTCCCGAACTCGATCGGGGCCAGCATGCCAAGGGACGTGTGGCGGCGCTGTCTGTTGGGCCAGATCTCGAGGTGTTCGAAGATCGCGTTGGCGAGCTCGATGCGGGTGTGCCAGCGTTTGCGGTCGAGCAGCTTGACTTGCATGCGTGACCAGAATGACTCGATCATGGCGTTGTCGAAGCAGTCCCCGACCGAGCCCATCGAGGGCACCAGCCCCGAGTCGACCGCTGGCTGTGTGAACGCCCACGAGGTGAACTGAGTGCCTTGGTCGCTGTGGATGACGGTCTCGCCGGCGACCGGGCTGCGGTTGTCGATCGCCATGCCCAACGCGTTGGTCACCATCGACACCGTGGGTCGCGAGTCGATCGACCAACCCACGACCCGGCGGCTGAAAGTGTCCAGCACAACCGTGCAAAAGACCTTGCCCTCGCGTGTGGGGTGCTCGGTGATGTCTGTCACCCACAGCCGATCCGGCTCGGCCCGGGCAAAGTGCCGGTCGACGAGATCCGCTGCAGTGGCCACGTTGGGAACCCTGCGGAACTTGGGCCGTCCCGAGACGCCTCGCAGCCCGGCCCGTCGCATCAGGGTCTCGACGGTCTGGCGGCACACCGCGATGCCCCGGCCCGTGGTGAGCTCGGCGTGGACTCGGTTGGCGCCGTAGGTCTGCCGCGATCCGGCATGAACCTCGCCGATGATCCCCGACAGCCAGGCGTGCCGGATCGACCTCGTTGAGGGCGCACGGCGCATCCAGCCGTAACAGCTCGACACCAACACGCCTAACAACGCGCACGCCCGCTCGACAGGAAGTCCTTCCGCGGCCATCACCCTGATGGCCGCGAACCTCCTTTTGGGAACTATCGGCTTGATTCCCCACGCTCGGCTCGACCGCGCTGGCGCTCCCCACCGACATCGGCGGAGGCGGTGCTGGGCTCGCTGACCTGTGCGTGCTGGCCGAGGAGCTCGGACGGGCTGCCGCATCGACGCGCCCCTCGAGGTCGCCGGCACCAAGGTCTTCGCGAACGAGGTGATCGTCGAGGTGATCGGGTGCTCGCCAGAATTCGCCCTCGCCCTAGCATCGGCGGGTCCATGAGGAGGAGCATCATGACTGTGCATCTCAGACGAGCCAACCCTGGCGCACGGCGAAAGTCGGTTCTGATGCCGAGGCCGCTGTTGGCGCTGGCAGCGGCCGTCTTGTTTGCCGTCGTCGCTGCCGGCGCTTCGACCGCTGCGGCTCAGCCGGCCCCGACCGCGCAGCCCAAGCCGCAAGCGGTCGTGGGGTCGCAGGTCGGTGAAGTTGTCGTCCAGTGGGATTCCGTCGAGGACGGGAACTACTTCCGGATCGGCTGGATCTCCAAGGCCGACTATGACGCCGCTGTGGCAGCCGGCAGGGAATGGATGGCTGCGTTCAGCTCGGTGAGCGTGGCCAACAGCGGTCAGGCGTCGCATGTCGTTGCGCACTTGATTCCTGGTGCGTCGTACTGGTTCATCGTCGGCGCCAGCGATCATCGTTATGGCGAGCCGCAGTGGTCGCCTTGGTCCGATTTGGTGCGGCTGCCCGGCGGACCGGCTGCCTGTGCCGGCGACCGTGAGGCGCTGGCAGCTCTCTACGATGCTGCCGGCGGGCCCGACTGGCGGAACAGCGTCAACTGGCTCAGCGATACCGCTCCCATCGATGAGTGGTTCGGCGTGTCCACCGACAGCGACGGCTGCGTGCTCGTCCTGTACCTCGACAGCAACGACCTGAGCGGGTCGATACCGCCGGAACTGGCCCGGCTGTCGAGGTTGCGCTCGCTGCACCTGGGGAACAACGACCTGACCGGCCCGATACCGCCGGAACTGGCCGGGCTGGGCGATCTGCGGGTGCTGGCGTTGGTGAACAACGACCTCAGCGGGGAGATCCCCGGCGAGCTGGGCGGCATGGCCAGGCTCAGCGTTCTCGATCTCGACGGCAACGATCTGACCGGGCCGATACCGATCGAGCTGACCGGATCCGCTGAACTGCGTGTGGTGTCGCTGAACCGCAACATGCTCAGCGGCCCGATACCCCCCGAGTTCGGCGCCATGACCAATCTCACCAATCTGGAGCTGTGGCAGAACGAGCTGACCGGGACCGTCCCCGTCGAGCTGGGCAACCTTGTCAACCTCAGAACCCTCGACGTCGACGAGAACGAGCTGACCGGGACCATCCCCGCCGAGCTCGGCAACCTCACGGGTCTGAGGTACTTGTGGCTCCGCCAGAACCAGTTCACCGGCGGGATACCGCGGGAGCTGAACAACCTGTCCAATCTGGTTGTGCTGGGGCTGGACGGCAACCGCCTCACCGGCGAGATACCCGCGGCGTTCGGCAGCTTCGCCCGGCTGGAGTCCTTGTACCTCTACGACAACGATCTCACCGGCGAGATACCGGCGGAGCTCGGCAACCTGTCCGATCTCGAACGGCTGTACCTCTATGGCAACCGGCTGACGGGAGCAATTCCCGCAGAGCTGGGCAACCTGACCAGTCTGGAGCGCCTGTATCTCGACAGGAACCGTCTGACCGGGGAGATCCCGACGAGTCTGGGCAACCTCGCCAGCCTCGAACGGCTGATCCTCGATCAGAACATGCTGACCGGCACCATCCCGACAGAATTCGGCAACCTGGCCGAGCTGACCTACCTGAGCGTGAACCGCAACCAGCTGAGCGGCCCGATCCCGCCCGAACTGGGCAACCTGACCGACCTTGAACAACTGCGGCTGGACAACAACCAGTTCAGCGGCTCGATCCCCCCATCGTTGGACAAGCTGATCAAGCTGGAGCAGCTCCACCTCGACAACAACCAGCTCAGCGGCTCGATCCCCACCTACCTGAACGATCTGCCCGACCTGGCAGTGCTGTACCTCTCCAGCAACCAGTTCACCGGCTGCATACCGGCAGCGTTGCTCGACGTCGCCGACAACGACCTCGACGAACTCGGCTTGCAGACGTGCCCATGAGGGACATGAACCGGGCGAACCAGTGGGAACCGGAGACTCAACCCCGCCTCTGACCTGCGGAAAGACAGTCTCCCTCCGATACGAACAGCAGCTACAGCGTCGGGGCCCGTTCGGGGGGAGGCTGGGCACCCTTGTAGAGGAGTTCGCGGACTGCCACGCCGGCTCGCTGGTGGAACTCCACGGCGACCGGATCGAAGTCTCGCTGCGGTCGCGGGGTCAGCTCGAAGTTCCCGTAGTCGTCAGTGCCGCGGACGAGGGTGGCGAAGTCCCAGTCGACGAGGCGCTGCCTGGTCCGGGTGGGCATGTACTGCAGCGACACGCCGATGCGACGGTCGTCGGTGGTGTTCGGCCCCGATCCGTGGGCGAGCCGCACGTTGTGCATGGACATCTGGCCGGGCTCGAGTGCCATCGAGGCGACCTCTCGCTCCGAGACGTCGATCTTGAGCTCCTGGCCCCGCGTCAGCATGTTGTCCGCGTGGTAGGTCTCGTCGTGGCCGAGCAGTTCTCGATGGCTTCCGGGGAGAACCGACATCGCACCGGCCGCTTCGGAAGCGGGTGAGAGTGCGATCCACGCGCTGACGAGTTCGTCGTTGTCGAGCCCCCAGTACTCGAGGTCTTGGTGCCAACCGACGTAGCTGGGCGAGGCCGCCTCCTTGATCCAGAAGATCGAGTTCCAGCACAGGATGTCGGGGCCGATCAGATCCTCGACCGCGTCGAGCAGGGTCTCGTGGCGCATGAGCTCGTCGAGCCACGTCCACAGCAGATGACCGCCCGCACGCTCAGCGCCGGCGAGCGGGCCGCCGGATTCGGCCTCGTAGGCCTCGAGCTTCGCCCGCGCCTCGGCAGCCTCCCCCTCGGTCAGAAGGTCGACCGGCGAGACATAGCCCCGGTCGCGGTAGTGGCCGACCTGGGCGTCGGTCAGGTGCTTCGGCATGGCGTCCCCCTCTCGGCCCGCCGTGACTGGTCGGTTTGGCTCATTGCCGAAACTACCAATCGTCTGGACGCGCACGAGGGCCACAGGCGGTTGTGCCGCAGTGAGCCTCGTGAGCTTGGCTTGACGGTGTGGCCTTGGCGCAGCGGTTGGCCCATGGCATCGTTGTCTCAGATTCGACGGCTTGGGGGAGGCTCGCATGGTCAGTGCCGATGAGAACCGACTCTTGACCGAAAGCGGCCCGGGAACTCCGGGAGGCGACGTGCTTCGCCGGTACTGGCAGCCGGCGGCCCTCACTGAGGAACTCGACGGCGACCGGCCGGTGGTCCCGGTTCGCCTGCTGGGCGAGGACCTCGTGCTGTTTCGTGACGACCAAGGCCGGCTGGGCATGATCGGGCGTCGGTGCCCCCACCGTGGTGTCGATCTGTCCTATGGCCGGGTGGAAGACGGCGGTCTGCGCTGCCCGTTCCATGGGTGGCTCTTCGATGTGACCGGTGCGTGTCTCGAGACCCCGGCCGAGCCCCCGACATCGACGTTCCATACGAGGGTGTGTCAGGTCCACTACACGGTGGCCGAGCGCAACGGCATCGTGTGGGCCTTCCTGGGCGAGGGCGACCCGCCCGAGCTCCCCGGGTTGGACTGCTTCGTGGCACCGGGCCCGCAGGTGTTCGCCTTCAAGGGCATGTGGGGGTGCAACTGGCTGCAGGCCCACGAGGTCGGCATAGACCCGGCGCATGCCGCGTTCTTGCATCGCTTCCTCGGCGCAGAGGACGGCACCTATGGGCTGCAGTTCCGCGACACCATCGCGGACACGGACGTGACCGTCGCCGAGCTGATGCGGGAAGCCGCTGCGCCCGACATCACGATCGAACTCACGCCGTTCGGCTTCCGGTCCCGGACGCTGCGCCGGTACCGGGATGAGTTCACCCATGTCCGAGTCTCGAACTGCATCTTCCCCAACGCCATCACCATCGCGATGAGCCGGGAGATGAGCATCTTCCAGTGGCATGTCCCCATCGATGACCGCCGCTGCTACTGGTACTCGATGTTCGTCAGTTACGGCGACCCTGTCGATGCCGAGGTCATGCGAAGCCAGCGCATCAGCCAGGTCACGCTGCCGGGGTACCGGCCAATCGCCGACGAATCGAACAACTGGGGGTTCGATCCGGTCGAGCAGCGCGAGCGGACCTACACCGGCATGGGCGCCGACATCAATGTTCACGATCAGTGGGCGGTCGAGTCGCCCGGTCCCATCTTCGACCGCACCGCCGAACACCTCAGCCCGACCGATGCCGGCATCCGCACCCATCGCCGCATGTTCCTGGCCGCCCTCCGCCAGCCCGACGCGGACACGCTCATCGGTACGGCTGATCCCGGCGGGCTCCGTGGCCCCGGCGCCATCGACGGTGTCGCCACCGGCGACGACTTCGATGCTGCGTGGCGCAATCTTGAGACCCAACGACGCGAAGCCTCAGGGTGGGCTCCCGCGCTGGCGGACTGACCATTGAGCGACACACCCACGCTGGAGGACCGCTGGGACGCCGACTGGGCCGACGCTGCGGCGGCGGTCGAGGACCAGGTGCGCGACAAGCGGCTGCGCAGCGTTCGGGTCTCGTTCGCCGATCAGCACGGGTTGCTGCACGGCAAGGTGCTCGATGCGGCACAGATCCCGCAGGCGCTGCGGAGCGGTGTCTCGTTCCCGGGTTCGTTGCTCACCAAGGACACCGGCCAGAACTACGCGTTCAGCCTCTGGGAGCCCGACGGCGGCCCCACGCTCGCCTCGGTCACGGGGGCGCGCGACGTGCTCATGGTCCCCGACCCCACCACGTTTCGCGTGCTGCCGTGGCTGGACGGGACCGGGTGGCTGCTCAGTGACCTGTACAGCGTCGAGGGTGCCCCGATCGAGCTGTCGACGCGCCGGGTCTGCGCCCACGCGCACCAGAAGCTGACGGACCAAGGGCTACGGCTTCGGGCGGGTCTCGAGATCGAGTTTCACCTCTACCGCGTCGACGAATCCTCCGGTGACCATCAACGCGTCCACCCGGGATGGGATCTGCTGGCTGAGGACTACTCCGACCGGATCGAACCGCTGCTCGAGCCAATCCAACGCCACCTCACGGCGCTCGGCCTGCCGCCGAGGACCATCGAGGCCGAGCACGGACCGAGTCAGGTCGAGCTCACCTTCGCTCCCGCCGACGGCATCGAGCTGGCAGATCAAGCAGTCCTGATCCGCGCCGCGGTGAAGCAGATAGCGAGACGGCACGGCCTGCATGCGACGTTCATGTCCAGGCCATCAGGCGACGACACCTTCACAACCGGCTGGCACATCCATCAGTCGATCGTCAGCGTCGACGACGGCCGCAACCTGTTCGCCCCGACGATCTCCGGTGAAACGCTCTCGGAGATGGCAATGCACTATCTCGGTGGGCTCCTCGCCCACGCCCCCGAGTCGTGCCTGCTCACCACGCCGACCGTCACCGGCTACAAGCGCTACCGGCCTTACAGCATCGCTCCCGATCGGATTGTGTGGAGCCGCCAACACCGTGGCGCCATGCTGCGCGTCATCGACGAGCCGCCGGGGCCTGCGACCAGGATCGAGAACCGCGCCGGAGACCCCGCCGCGAACCCGTACCTCTACCTCGCATCCCAGATCCTCTCGGGGCTCGACGGCATCGATTCGAAACACGAGGCGCCACCCCCCAGCGAGACGCCGTATGGGGCCGAGGCCGGGCCCCTCCTGCCCCGCACGCTCGGCGATGCCATCGACGCGTTCGACCGCAGCGGCTTCTACCGCGGCACGCTCGGCGACGAGATCGTCGACTACCTCGTTGCCCTCAAGCGATCCGAGTGGACCAGATTCCACGCGGCAGTCACCGACTGGGAACAACGCGAGTACTACGACGCCTTCTAGCCGCCGCACTCAGCACCGCGGCGACGGGAAATCAGCCGCCGGCTTCTCGTATGAGGCGTGACAGCAGCGCGGGCCGGAGCGGCTTGGTGTTGACGTTGACGTCGAGATCGGACAGTGCGTCGGCGACGGCGTTGACGAGCGCTGCCACTGCGCCGATCAGCCCGCCTTCACCCACGCCCTTGAACCCGCCGACGGTGTCGATCGACGGCGACTCGATGTGAGCGATCTGGTAGTTGGGCACGTCCACCGAGCTCGGCAGGAGATAGTCCATCAGCGTCGCCGTGCGGACCCCGCCGTCGGGGTCGTAGACAAACTCCTCCATGAGCGCCTCGCCGATGCCCTGGGCCACACCGCCCATCACCTGGCCGTCGACGATCATCGGGTTGATGACGCGGCCGCAGTCGTGCACGACGACGTACCCCTCGATGTCGACGGTGCCGTCTGCGGCATCGACAGCCACCTGCGCGATGTGGGTGGCGTTGGCCATGGTGACCAGGGGCGGGTCGTAGAAGTCGGTCTCCTCGACACCGAAGCTCTCTCCTTCGGGGAGGTCGCTGGTGTTCATGGCGTACGCCGTCTCGGCGACCTCTTGGAATGAGAGGGCGCGGCTCGGCACGCCGGCGACGTGCATCTGGCCGTCGGCGACCACGATGTCTTCGGGCGTGGATTCGAGCATGAACGCGGCGATCCGCGCCAGCTTGAGCCTCGCTTTCTCCGACGCACGTATCAGCGCTCCGCCGCCCGTGACCGCGCTGCGGCTGGCGAAGGTGTTCGTGCCGTAGGGCCCAGCGGCAGTGTCGCCTTCGACGACGGTCACATCTTCAAGTCGGGCCCCGAGCGCGTCGGCGACGACCTGCGCGAAGGTCGTGAAGTGGCCTTGCCCTGAGTGGGCGTGGCTCACAAAGGCTGTCACTTTGCCGGTGGGCTCCACTTTCACTGTCCCGCTGTCGAACCCGGGCAGGCGGGTCAGCCCACGGGCACGCCAGCCCGGTGCGCCCGTGCCGCTCACCTCGGTGAAGCTGCAGATGCCGATGCCCCGGTACTTGCCGTCGACGAGTCGGCCCTGCGCCTGGCTGGCGCGGAACTCGTCGTAGTTGGCCATCTCCATCGCAAGCTCGAGCGACTCGACGAAACTGCCGGTGTCGTAGCGGACACCGACGATGTTGGTCCACGGCAGCTCTGCGGTGGGCACCATGTTCCGCAGCCGGACCTCGGCTGGATCCAGCTCGAGCCGGCGGGCGATCCGGTCCATGATGCCCTCGATCGCCATGAAGCAGACCGGCTGGGCCACGCCCCGGTAGGCCAGCACGGGCGCAGTGTGGGTTGCGACGGCAGTGGCCGTGTACTCGTATTCGGTGATGCGGTACGGCCCGACGATCATGCGGGCGCCGCCAGTGGTTTCGAGAGTGCAGCCGAACGGCAGCGCTGAGTAGGCGCCGCCGTTGGTGCGGATCTCGGCCCTGAGCGCCAGCACGATGCCGTCGTCGTCGATCGCGGCCTCGACCCGGTAGTGGTTGTCGCGGGCGTGCACATCGGTGAGCAGGGCGCCGTAGCGGTCCTGGATCCACTTCACGGGCCGGCGCAGGCGCAGCGCGAGCGCGGCGCAGACGAACTCTTCGGGGTACAGGGCGGCCTTGATGCCGAAACCGCCGCCGACGTCGGGCACCACGACCCGCAGGGTCGACTCCGCAACATCGAGGAATTCGGCCAGCGCCGTCCGCAACAGATGGTGGATCTGGGTCGAGGAGTAGAAGACCAGGTTGGCCGGCTGCTCGGGCACGGCAAGGCACCCGCGGGGCTCGATCGGCACAGCGGTCACGCGGTTCGAGTTGAAGTCATCTGCGATGACGTGGGCAGCCGCGTCGAAGCCGGCAGCCACATTGTCGGTGGCGAACCGGCCCTCGAAATAGACGTTGCCCGGCACCGTCGGGTTGACCTGAGGTGCGGCGGGATCGGTGGCCTCGTGAATGTCGGTGACCGCGGGCAGCGGCTCGTAGTCGACCTCCACCAGCTCGATGCCGTCTTCGGCGAGATACTGGCTCTCGGCCACCACCACAGCCACCGCTTCCCCCGCAAACCGCACCTCGTCCACTGCCAGCACGTCGCGGGTGTTGAAGCTGTAGCCGGGCAGCTCGATCTGGGCAGCGATCGGCTTGACCATGGCTGCGAGATCGGGTCCGGTGAGCACATCGACCACGCCGTCGAGCGCCATTGCTTCGCTCGTGTCGATCGAGGTGATCCGAGCGTGGGCATAGGGGCTGAGCACGAAGGCAAGGTGCAGGGTGTTGAGCGGCGTGGGCAGGTCGTCGACGAAGCGGCCTTGGCCTCGCAGCAGGTACTCGTCTTCGCGGCGCAGCACGCTCTGCCCGACAGCGCCGTTCTGGTCGCCGCTCATGCTGGGCTCCTCCGTCGCAGCTCCACCGCGGCCTCGGCCACCGCGTCGACGATGTTGGCGTAGCCGGTGCAGCGACAGACGTTGTTCATCAGTGCCTCCCGGATGGCGGCCTCGTCGGGGTCGGCGGTGCGCTCCAGCAGCTCGACTGCCGTGAGCAGGAAGCCCGGCGTGCAGAAGCCGCACTGCAGCGCATGTTTCTGATGGAACATCTCCTGGATCGGATGCAGCTCGTCGAGGTCTGCGAGATCTTCCACGGTGCGGATGTCCGATCCGTCGACCGTCACAGCGAAGTGCAGGCAGCTGCGGGCGGTGCGGCCGTCGAGCAGCACCGTGCATGCGCCGCACACCCCTTGCTCGCAGCCGATGTGGGCGCCCGTCAGGCCGAGATCGTGCCGCAGGTAGTCGATGAGCAGCCGCCGAGGCTCCACCCGGGACTGGCGGGTGCGCCCGTTGACGGTGACCGTCACCTCGACTTCGTCAGTCATGGACGCTCCCTTCCAGCAGGCCGCGTTCGAGGAGAACGCCGACGAGGTGCCGCCGGTAGTCGGCGTCGGCGTGGATGTCACCGGTCGGGTCGACCTCGCTGCGCGCCGCCGCAACCGCGGCTGCGATCGCCGCTGGGCCGACGTCGGAGCCGACCAGCGCACTCTCGGCGTCGCCCAGGCGCTGGGCCACCGATCCGACGCCGAACGCCGCGATGCGTGCCATCGTGCAGATGCCGTCCGAGCTGGCCCACCGCAGTGCCACTCCGCCCACCGGGAACACATGGCCCCCGTTCGAGACTTCCCCTACGGCGCTTCGCTCGCCTGGGTCCTGTCGGGCGAACGTGACCGCCGAAACGACCTCGCCCGGCTCGATGCAGGTGGTCATCTCAGCGACGAAGAAGTCGTGGGCCGGCACCCGACGTTCGCCGGCGGCACTCGTGAGCACCAGATCGGCCTCCAACGCGAGCGCAACGGCCGGCAGCTCCGCCAGCGGGTCGCAGTGCGCCAGGCTGCCGCAGACGGTGCCGCGGTTGCGCGTGGCGGGCAGCCCGACGTGGGGGAGAGCCTTGGCCAGCAGCGGGCACTCGGCCTGGACAAGCGGGCTGGTCTCGGCATCGATCTGGCGTACGAG
Organism: Candidatus Poriferisodalis sp.; assembly: GCF_965204195.1. Taxonomy (GTDB): domain Bacteria; phylum Actinomycetota; class Acidimicrobiia; order Acidimicrobiales; family Poriferisodalaceae; genus Poriferisodalis. The sequence goes on along the minus strand of NZ_OZ241975.1, from coordinate 2,371,898 downwards.
CGCACCGATGACGAGGCGGTCGTCGACAAGCCGGATGTAGTCGAGCTCGTGACAGCGGTTGATCGACACGACCACCTCGGGTCGAGCCAGCCGGAGGTTCATGAGCGGAACCAGGCTCTGGCCGCCAGCGAGGATCTGGGCGTCGTCGCCGTGCCCGGCCAGCGCTTGCACCACCTCGTCGAGCGACTCGGGGGCGACAAACGAGAACGGTGCGGGTTTCATGGCGACTCAGACGACCGGTTGCAGGTCGGCCGCCAGGGCCACCAATGACTCAGGGCCCACGATGGCGCCGTCCTCGACGACACGCTGCCCGTCGATGTCGATGGTGTGCATGAACAGCACCGCATCGGGGTGGTTCTCACCGCCGCCGGGATCCCACCACGGCATTCCCATGCCGATGGCGTTGTTGCCCTGGGTACGGGTGTCCTCGATAAACGAGCTGCCGGTGACCCGGGCCGTGGGATGGATGCCGTGGGTGAAGTGGATGACGTAGCCGTAGTTGCCGTCGGAGCCCGCTCGCCGCAGCGCCCGGTCGGCGACGGTGCGCTCGTTGCCGCCGCCCGTCACCGAGCGGATGCGGCCGTCGATCTCCAGCGTCATGGGTGCGGCGAGCGAGGTGTAGTACTCGTGAAAGATGGCGCCGATCTCGATGCGCCCCTTCACCGATTCGACTTCGGGAAACAGCGTGCACTGCCCGGGAACCAACACCGTGCCGGGCTTGTCGGCTCGTCTCGGCTTGGAGAACCCACGCTCCCCGAGCGTGAAGCTCACGTCGGTGCCGCCGCTGTCGGTGATGCGCACCGTCTTGCCCTCGGCGTCGTTCACCAGAGCGTCGAAGGCGTGGTGCACGGCGAAGTAGCGGTCGAGATCGACCCGCCCGAACAGCCTCAGCAGGCCGCCGGCGTTCAGGTCGGCACCCAGCAGGTAGCGGATGTGGTTGCTCTCCATCGCCTGATCGTGCAGCTCTGATCCGGCGAGGTAGGGGAACGTGAGATCGATCCACACATCGGCGGCCAGCGCCGCGGCCGAGACAGCCGGCGTGAGGTACGGGTCGGCGAGGCGGCCCTGATACGGCAGCGGCGGGATCAGCAGCACCGACGAATTGGCGCCGGCGAGCAGCGATGCCCGGTGTATCGCCTGCCACACCTCCGGGTCGCTGTCGGTGTCGGCGGTGATCACGACGGTCTCGCCCGGCTCCAACGCCATGTAGTCGCGCATCAGCACGTCGGCTGCGCCCGCAACCGTCGCGGTCATGGGGTCGCCCCGTCGACAATGCGGTCCAGGTAGCCGTTGAGGTAGTTGTGAATGCCCTTCTCCAGGGTGCTCATGCGCCCAGGCCGGTAGGCGGGCGAGCTCATCGCCTGCTGCATCGACTCGATCATCAGCCGATCCTCTTCGAGCACCAGGATCTGGTAGTCGTGGTAGATCTTCAGCGTCTCGTCGAAGTCGGGCCGGTCGAAGAACTCCTCGGGGAACAGGTGGTAGATGACCACCCGGGTGTGGCCCTCGTCGATCGGCCACGCGATCATCGGTCGGATGCAGTCGATGCGGCCGAAGAACGTCAGGTTGGGCGCCCTGAACGCCGTGCAGGCAAAGCTGTGCGGCCGGTCCTCCAGCCACGGCATCTTGCCCAGCAGCGGCTCGGCCCCCGGGGTGGGCGGGCCGGCGTTGTAGAAGATCGAGAGGCCGCCGTCGGGCTTGATGTTGACGTGGTCGGGCTCGAAGCTGAAGTTGGCGCCGAAACTGCCCGCGTGCAGCACACCGACGTGGTAGAAGTCCATCAGGTTCTCGTGCACGAACTTCCAGTTGCACGCCAGGTCGATGTCGATCTTGTTGCCCAGGCGGCACTTCTCCCACCCGAGGAACGAGAACTCCTCGTCGAGCACGGCCATCGCGTCGGCCAGCGGCCTCGCATCGGGGTCGAAGTTGATGAAGATGTTGCCCCGCCACACATCGAGCCGCAGCGGCGTCAGGGCGCAGTCGGCGACGTCGAATTCCTTGGAGTCGGCCATGTAGGCGGCGCCCTTCAACTGGCCGTCGAGACCGTAAACCCAGCCGTGGTACGGGCAACTGAAGGCCTTGAGATTGCCCGATCCGTACGCAACCTCGACGCCCCGGTGGACGCACATGTTGTAGTTGGCGTGCAGCTCACAGTCTCGGTCGCGAGACAGCAGCACGGGCTCGCCGACCAGGCGCAGCGCCATGAAGTCGCCCGGATCAGCCAGCTCCTCGACTCGCCCGACGTACAGCCACTCGCGCTTGAAGTACTCATCCACCTCGCGGCGGAAGATCTCCGGGCTGGCATAGATCGCGCCCGGCGCATGGCTGGCCTCGTCTAACGCTGCCCTGGTTCCCCGCGGATCCAAATCGGACAAATCCGACATCGCGTTCCCCTTCCCCCGGCTACGCAGCGCGAGGTTCACTCCGCTCTTCGGAAACTAACAGGGCACCGGCCGGAGGTCCGTCGAAACGCCGATGCGCAGGTCGGTCACGACGTGCCCGCCTGCCGCTCCGCTACTCCCCGACCTGACCACGACGGACCGACCTCGCTGTCGGCGCGGTGAGACGCCCCCAAGGGCCTACGCCATGTCGAACGGTGTCTCGCTGGTCAGCAGTTCGACGGCGCCGATGGCGGTGATGCGTTCGTCGAGATTGAACCGGTGCGCGCCCGCATGGACGACGTAGAGGTGGTCGAGTTGGAGGTCGGCGAGTGCGCTGCGCATGGAGCGGGTCACCGAAGGCCGCTCGGTGCGCTTGATCTCGAATCCCAGGGTTCGCCCGCCACTCGCCAACCGCAGGTCGAGCTCCGCGCCGCTGTGGGTCGACCAGAATGCCGCAGTCGCACGGGTGGGCTCATCGAGGCGGGCAAGGAGATGTTCGACCACCAGTCCTTCCCAGCTCGCGCCGAGTCGGGGGTGGCGTTCGAGCTCGACGTGGTCGGCGATCCCGAGCAGTCGGTGCAGCAAGCCGGTGTCTCGGATGTACACCCGCGGAGACTTGACCTGCCGCTTGCCGACATTGGCGAGCCATGGCGGAAGCTGGCGCACGACGAGCGCATCGGTGAGCGCGTCGAGGTACCGGCGCACTGTGCTGGTCGAGACGTCGACGGAGCGAGCAACAGCCGCGCCATTCCAGGTCTGGCCGTGAAAGTGCGCAACCATCGTCCAGAACCGTCGCATGGCAGCCGCAGGGATGCGCACGCCGAGATTGGCGAGGTCGCGTTCGAGAAACGTGGTGATGTAGTCGTCCCGCCAGCGGTTGGAGGCAGCGAGGTCCGAAGCGAGGTACGAGAGCGGCAGTCCGCCGCGCAGCCAGAGGTCGTCGAGGCGGTCGTCGCCGATGTCGCTGAGGCGGAAGCCAGCCAGCTCCACGAAGCTCACCCGACCGGCGAGAGACTCGGCGCTCAGCCCCGTCAGGTCAGGGGAGGCGCTGCCGAGAACGACGAAGCGGCCCGGTCGGCGATCCTCGTCCACCAGCACCCGCAGCGACGCAAAGAGCTCAGGCATGCGCTGCGCCTCGTCGATCACGATGGTCTCGCCGCGGTCTCGCAGGGCGAGCATCGGCTCGGACAGTCGGGCGAGATCGCGATAGTCCTCGAGGTCGAAGAACGCCGCAGGCGAGGGTGCGATGACACGGCGGACCAGTGTTGACTTGCCCGCCTGGCGCGGCCCGGTCAGCAATGTCACCGGAGCGTGGGCGACCGCCGCACGCAGTGCCCGTTCGTCAGCCGGTCGAGGCACGAACTCCATATGCCAAGTTTAGCCTTGAAAATCAGTTATCCGGTGGCTGTTTTTCAAGCTAAGTCAGTCGAGCGGGTCAATCTTCGCTGGAGTCTCACCTCGTGGGAAGCTGCGACGTCAGGCCGAGCGTGGATTCGAATCTCGACCGGGCTGGTCTCGCCAGCAATGTCCTGCTCGATGCCGTGGTGACCGGTCTGCCCTTTGACTCCGTTGCCGTGCCGCTGGGACTGGAACTCGTCGAGCGCTCGTGGCTGGGGGAGCGTGCGAGCCGGCTGCCCCCGGCCCTGGTCGATGCCATAAACGACGGGCTGCGCGCCGTCCTGGATCTGTGACCATCGCTCAGAAGCAAGCCTGAACGTTTGCACTCAGTGTTTAGGTAATCGCTGTTAATCTTACATATATTGTTCTGATGTTAAGGTGCGGAGGCGGCAAGTGTCCCGATGGCCGGCAGCGCAATTCCAGACCGCGACTGTGGAGAACGAGCTGTGGCGGTCATGGGACGACGAGAGCCCGCGCACTATCACGGTCTCCCGGACCGTGCCCCCGCACATCGGCAATCTTGCGATTCCCGCACTTGAGCCAGCGACGGGTGAGGCGCTGGTCGAGGCAACGCGGGCGGTGAGCGACCTTCGTGACCGCGCCGCCGAAACGACCGGTGTCCTCGGGCACCTCAGCGCCGTGCTCATCCGGGCCGATGCAGTCGCCTCGTCGCAGATCGAGCACATCACGACCTCCAGCGAATCACTGGCGGTCGCTCTCGCCGATCTCGGCGACGACGATCCCGACCGGAACCCATATCCGGTCGCGACTGAACTGGTCGCTGCGAACGTCACCGCCGCGCTGAGCGCTCAACGTGGCGGCGAGGATCCGACCGAGGACTGGTTCCACCGTCGGCACCGCAGCTTGCTCTCAGTGGATCCCGAGATGGAGAAGCGACACCTCGGCGCGTGGCGGGACTGTGCGGTGTGGGTTGGTCAAAACCGCCAGAGCGCCGAATTCGAAGGCCCGCCGTGGGAGAAAGTTCCCGCATTGATGGCCGACCTGGTGCGCTTCGCCGCCCGCAGCGACGTGCATCCCGTGGTGCATGCGGCCATCGCGCACGCCCAGTTCGAGACGATCCACCCCTATGTCGACGGCAACGGCCGCGTCGGTCGGCTGCTGATCCACCGGCTGCTCGACGCGCAACCCGCCGCACCGACGGCGCCAGTGCCGGTCGCACACGGCCTGCTGCACAATCCAGATGGCTACGTCAGCGGCCTGACCGCGTACCGCCAGGGCGACCTCGACCAGTGGATCACGGTGTTCGCCGAGGCGGTCACCGACGGCGCACACGCTGCTGTTCGCCTCGTTGACCGTATCGACGGCATCGCCGCCGACTACCGCCAGCGTGTCCGCACTCGCCAGGGGTCCTCGGTCTCGCAGATCCTCGACAGGCTGTTGGGAACACCGGCGATCACCGCCGGCGAGATCCAAGCCGCCTACAAGCTGACACCTGCCCGTGCATCACAGATCCTGCACCAGCTCGCCGATGCCGGGATCGTGCGGCTCAGCGAACACCGCGCCGGTCGATCCCGCGTGTGGGTGGCGCACGACGTCATCGATGCGATCGACACCATCAACGCCACCATCCCCCGACGCCTCATCGACACGCGCAACGGCCCGAGCGCCAGCGGCCCGATGCCATCCCCACCAGCCTGAGTCGGCCTCACACAGCCGTGTTTCAGTCGTTGCCGTTAGCGTCACGTCGCTCGACAATGCACGAGGGGGTAGCGAGCGATGGCGACGAGGATGTCGTTGTGGCGGCTCAACGACGACGGTTCCGCGGTCCCGGTGCCCGAAGAAGAGTTGGCGACTGAGGAGCAGATCGAATCGGCGGTTGAGTCGGCACCTGAGTTGCTCGGGATCGACGTACTGATCATCGGGCGCCAAGTCCAGACGTCCTCTGGAACTCTCGACCTGCTCGCCATAGATGCCGATGCGCAACTCGTCGTGATCGAGAACAAGCGGAATCGCACGCCGCGCGAAGTCCTCGCCCAAGTCATCGACTACGCAGCATGGGTGGCAACTCTGACCTTCGCCGAGGTGGAGGCCATCTACGCCAGGTACAAGGCAACGCCGGGACAGGAGGGCGCGGACTTGGCGGCGGATTTCGAAGCGCAGTTCGGAGAGCAGCTCGACACGCTCGGTGACATTTCGAGGATGATCGTGGTAGCGGCGCATCTCGACGATGCGACCGAGCGGATGATCGGCTTCTTGAGTGAGTCGTTTGGCGTTCCCGTGAATGCAGTTCTGTTTCAGCCTTTCGAGGGCAGTCTGTTGGGGCGCACCTGGCTTCGGCCGGACGCGACCGGTTCAAGGGCCTCTGGCAAGCGGTCGTCGTCGAACGCGGAGAAGAACGCAGAGAAGCGGGAGCAGTCGAGACAGTTCTGGGACGCTTGGTTGCCGGTCGGACGGGAAGTCCTCACTGATATTGAGCTTCCAGATAGGGGACGGAAGGCATGGTGGCTCAAGAGCAAGCGGAGCATCGCTCCCGAAGTTCCCGCCGCGCTCCACCTGTGGGTCAGGGCATCATCCGCCTATGCAGGGGTCCAGTTTGACCACGCTGACGACATCTTCAATGACTCAGTCCTGAGCGCGCTCAAGCGACGGCGTTCGGAGATCGAAGGTGTATACGGCGCGGAACTGAAGTGGTACGGCCTAGCGGACCGCTCGAGTCGCAAAGGGCAGGTCAACGCGCCGGAAGTAGACATCGGGCAACTGACCGAGCCGCACGACGAGGGCTTGCAGGCGCTGGCCGACTCGGCCCGTCGGCTCGTTGATGCGGTGAAGCCATACCTTCACGAGGCCTTGGAGGCGGCGTCGGCGGCGGGCAACGACCAGATGGGGTCGGACTAGGGCAAGGGCTACCGGTCCGCGGGGCGGGGTGCGAGTACGGAGCGGTCGTAGAAGCCGAGGGCGTTCTCGTAGTCCATGTCGAACCCGAGGCGGCCGCGGACGGCGTCGGGGAGTGCGAGCACATCGGCCAGAGGAATCGACACGTGCTGGTTCTCTTCCTGGCGAAGCCAGCCGAGGTTGTAGGTGAGCACGATGCCGTAGCGCCAGTCTTCGGGGGTGCTGTTGGCACCGGCGCCGTGCAGGGTGCCGCCGAGCCAGTACAGCACCGAACCGGCCGCCATCTCGGCGCGCACGACCTCGTCGGGTGCAGCCTTGCGCTCGGCATCCCAGCGGTGGCTTCCGGGCACGAGCTGCGTGCCGCCATTGGCGACGGTGAAGTCCGACATGGCCCACATCGAGGCGAGGATCAGGTTCGGGCGGGGAAGCGGGAAGTACGGATAGAGGTCTTCTTCGCGGTGTAGGACCTGGTCGCGGGCGCCTGGCCCGACCTCCAGTGCGGCGGTGACGTTCAGGGTCCACTTGGAGCAGTTGGGCAGCAGGTGGCGGTCGGCGAGCTGCTCGGTGACCGGGTGCATCATCAGCTCGCGCATCGTTGGCGATCGGTGCATGAGCGCCACCACCCGGCGGGTAATGCCGGGGTAGAACGCGTCCGGTTTGTCGTCGGCCACCTTGGCGGAGGCCATCTGGTCGGCCAGTTCGGCACGGACTGCGGCCACCTGCTCTGGAGTTGCCATGTCCTCGACGACGAGGCAGCCAGCGCCGTCGAGCGTGGCGTACATGGCATCGGGATTATCGCTTGCCGAGCATGCCGGAATGGTTGGCGACATCGAGGCGCTCCTTTGGTTCTCGGGCTAGTCCTGCATTCGTTCAGTCGAGTGGGTCAATCTTCGCTGGAGCCTCGCCTCGGTTGAGTTGCCGCCACGACTCTGCGAGTTCGGTCCGGTGGAGCTCGGCCCATTCAGCGACGAGATTGCGCGCTCGGCGTGGCAGATCCCCGCGAATCATCCGGAGCGTCGCGATTTCCACGAGAGCTGATCGGTCGGCGTAGACGGCATGAAAATGAGGCGGCGCGTGATCGTTGCCGTACATGCGGATGACGATCCCGTAGAAGCGGCTGAGCTCGGCCATGAGGAGATTGCGCCGATCTCAGCCAACCAGTTCGGGCCACGGTTTCGGGTGCAGGTCCTCGAAACTCTTGCCAGTGAGGTCCAAGTACATGGCGGTGGAATCGAGTTCGAGCGCATCGTCGTCGCCCCAAGCGATGGCGCCGTATGGCCGTAGGTGCGCAGTCTCGAAGAAAGCTGCGTCTGACCAGGCAGCGAAGTTCCCTCGGTTTGACCAGTGGGTGAGGTCCACGATGCCGCTCACGCCATCGTCAAACCTGATCCACAGCTTGAATTGCTGCCGCGCTTCAACCTCGACAGCCTGAGGAGGCAGCGACACGTCCATGCCAAGAACTCTAGATGCGTTCAAGTCCTGCCCATCTGTCCCGGGGTCTGTGACTATGTGTCAGCAGCCGAGCAACTCGGTCCGCGGCACACGGCAATCGGGAGCGAACCCGAATGACATCACCGCTGCATGATTCTGTGCTGGAGGGGCTGCTCGACCGGCTGCACGCTCAGAGCGACGCGCAGGTCGCCGAGACCTCGGCGTTTACTGCCGAGCAGCGACGGCTCAGCGGTCAGGACCGGAGCCAGCGTGGCTTCGACGACAACATGCGCCGTTTCTTTAGCGACAAGCTCGTCGCGCTCGATCGCGACAAGGCGACGTTCTGTTACCAGGTGTGCCGCGCGCTTGGTGCTCGTCGTGTGGTTGAAGCCGGGACGTCACACGGCGTTTCCACGCTGTACCTGGCTGCCGCAGTGCGCGACAACGGCCATGACGACGGCGTGGTGATCGCCACCGAGTACGAGCCGGCCAAGGCAGCCATCGCCCGGGCCAACTTCTCCGAAGCGGGTCTCGTCTCTTGGATCGAGCTTCGGGAGGGCGATTTGCGCGAGACGCTGGTCGACTGCGGGGGACCGGTCGACTTCCTGCTCGTCGACATCTGGCATGTCGCGCTGGACGCGCTGGAGCTGGTCGCCCCAGCCCTGCGTCCCGGCGCGGTCGTCGTCACCGACAACACCATCGCGTCCGCTGAGGGCTACCAGCCCTACTTCGAGTTCCTCAATGACCCCACCAACAAGCTCCGCACGATGACCCTCCCTTTCACCGGAGGCCTCGAATTCACCATTCGTGTCGAGTAGCGCGCGCATATTTCAGGCTGCCTGCGATAGGAGTCCACATGCGACATCGTGCGATCAGGACGCCGCCCCACCACGCGACATGGCCGGAATATCTGGTGGTCTGGAAGGCGGCGGGCGAACTCGAGGCGTGCGAGTCGGCGTGGAACTGGGACCGATTCCATTCCTTGGTGCCTCCCTACGACGGCCACAACCTGTAGGGCTGGACGATGCTGGCGGTTCTGGCGCAGGTCACCACGCGGGTGCGCGTAGGCGGGATGGCGAAGGGCATGCATCACCGCCATCCGGCCGTCACTGCGAACATGGTGGCGACGCTGGACCGTGACTCGGGTGGACGCCTCGAGCTAGGGATTGGCGCGGGCTGGAATTTCATGTTATGCGATGGGTACGGCATCGATCTCGGGCCGTTGCGCGACCGCTCGGACCGGCTCGAGGAGGGCATGGAGGCAATCGTCAGGCTGCTGCCCGAGACGGCTACCACCTACACGGGCCGGTTCTTCGATATGGCTGATGCGTGGTGTGAGCCCAAGTCGGCGCAGGAGCGCATCCCGATTGTGATCGGCGGGCAGGGCCGGGTGCAGACGCTGCGGACGGCGGCCAAGTACGCCGACCAGTGGGACATGACGTTTCCTGCCGATGTCGCCGCGTGGCGCGAGCTCAACGAGGTTCTGCGGGCGCGTCGGGCGTGACGAGCCAGACATCGACCGTCGGTCCACCTCATCTCCGAGGCTGGCGGCGACACTGACAAGGCGGTCACGCGCCCGCAAGACTTCTTCGACGCAGGAGTCGGCATAGGGGTGCGGTCGTGGCGAGGCGAGCTGGATCCGATGCACCTCGAGGACTTGGCGAGTGCGATCAGCGACGCCTAGACCCGCCGGACTCGACGTCCGTGGGCCATTCGCGCATGCACGGGAGCATGTAGGTCTTCGACATAGGCGCTCTCCGAGGCCGGGCGAGCGACTTGGTGGTGAATGCGGCACAATCTCGCCATGAACGATGATGCCGAGAGGGTGCTCGCGACAGCGGAAATCGGGCACGGGGTGTCTCACGGTGCCGCCGAGCCGCCGACATGGCGAGGGGGGCAAGCGTGAAGCGCAAGCCGATGAGGGACCTCAGGCCACCGGTGCCGGTTCCACCGCCAGAGGGGCGTGTGGCTCGCTCTCCGAGACACGTTCCGAGGACGAAGAGCGACAGATGTCGACGATACGCGCGGAACTTCTGGATCGCCGCAGCCGTCGTCGCCGTGCTCGGCGTAGTGGATTATTTCTTCCGCTATTCCAATTGCACAGACAGCTACTGGACCAGCGCAGGAATTGATCAGTGCATGGAGAGTGCCAATACGACTCTCGGTTGGGTGCTGTTCGGCGTGTTCTCTCTGTCAGCGCTAGCCCTGCAGGTGATAGCGGGGGTCCTGGAGGGAGAGTGAGACCCAATTCCGCAGCCTCCTGTCTCAAGGCCGCCAACCCTGCCTGATGCTGCCCAGAAAATTCAGGTTCGGTCGCGCGAACGCAGATGAAACGCAGTCCCGGGGCGCAGGTCCCCCAGTTGGGGATCGTGGTCCGCGTGCTTGTGGCCGGGTTGTGCCAAATCTAATGCGATCCGCGCGACTGGCGATCGAATTCGCAGCCGAGTGATTTCAGTTTGCGGGCCAGTTCCCGATAGGTCACACCGCGATGACGAGTTCGCCGGCAGCAGCAATTGACTGGGGCAATTCGTCGCCATGTTCGTTATACGACGCGATGAAGTCCGCCGCAACGCCGTCAAGATTGTGCAGCGCTTCTTCGGCGGTTTCGCCCCACGCACGGCAGCCCGGCAGCACAGGCACTTCAGCCAGATACATGTGCTCGGTTTCCTCGGAAGGCACCTTCAGCGTGTAGGGCAACGTGTACGTCTTCGACATCGGCGCTCCCCAGGAATCACGCTCGCGTGCCGACAAGGGTAGTTCCCGCGTAGACGCGCTCAGCATCGGTGCTCGACGAGGCCGAACTCGTCGGTTTGGCAGAGCCTTCGGAGTTCTATGTACGTATAATACGTACGTGCCTAACAAGACCATCAGTGTGCCCGATGACGTCGTGCCGATCATCGAGAGCTTGCACGTGCCGTTCTCGAGGTGGGTGACCGATCAGCTCCGGCGCCACGCGGCCAAGTCGACCATGTCCTTCGCCGATCAGCTTGTTGCGGATGCGGCCCTGGCCGCTCCGGAGGCACTGATGCCTGCGGACGCCTTGGCAGTTGGTGAGCGGATGGAGCGATCTGCGCCGTGGTAGTGCGCGGCGGGGTGTACTGGATCGATCTCGACAAACATCGGCCGTGTGTCGTCGTGTCCTCTGACGACGTGCTGGGTGTCGATGTCTGGCAAACCCAGGTCGTGCCGCTGACCTCGAATCTCGATCGGGCAGGTCTCGCTGGCAATGTCCTGCTCGACGCCGCGGTGACCGGCCTGCCCTCCGACTCCGTTGCCGTGCCGCTCGGACTGGAGCTGGTGGAACGCACATGGCTGGGGGAGCGTGCGGGCCGGCTGCCCCAAGCCCTGGTCGATGCCATCGACGACGGACTGCGAGCCGTCCTGGGTCTGTGACTATGTGTCGCCGGCCGAGGAACTCGGCCCGCGACACACGGCAATCGGGAGAGGAACCGCATGACGTCACCGCTGCATGATCCTGTGCTCGAAGGTCTGGCTTCTCCGAAGCGCGGCTCGCCCCGTGGATCGAGCTTCGAGAGGGCGATCTGCGCGAGACGCTGGTCGACCGCGGGGGACCGGTCGACTTCCTGCTCGTCGACATCTGGCATGTCGCGCTGGACGCGCTGGAGCTGGTCGCCCCAGCCTCGCATCCCGCGTGGCCGCACCCTCCGCAGAAGGCCGCCCGAGTCGCACTCGCAAGGGACAGGGCGGCGGCCGGTCGCTCAGGGCTTGCGCGGGGAAGCCAGGCGTTCAGCGTGCCATGCCGTAGGGCTGCGGCCGGTCGCCTAGCCGTGGCGATGGTAGATGTCGCCGTGCCAGTGCCAGTTGCCGAAGCCTTCGGTCTTGATCGCCGGAGCACCCGTTTGCTGTCGCGTATAGGCGCCCGGCGGGGCAGTCGGCAGACGCGGGGCGACCGGGTCCCCGGTCGCGCGCACCGCTTGGCCCGGGGCCGGGTGACGGTAGCGCCAATCCGGGTGCCGGTGATAGACGCCGTCGCCGTGGCAATGCCACAAGCCCTGCTCGGCGCTTTCTCCCTCGTCGGCTCGCTTGTCAGCCGGCAAGCCTTGCAGGTTCGGCGAGCCGCACGCGCCCGAGCGGCTTGCCGCTTTCCGCGCGTCCTCGGCCGCTACGTCCTCGTAGGGCCTGTACAGCGTGAGCTTTGCCGTATGGTCCGGCGACCAAGCTCTACCCGACAGCCCCGACGCCCCAAAAATCCCCCCGAGCGTGTACGTACTCGTCCCGCCATTTGGACCTCTGTCCACTATCAATATCCAGCCCTTGACCAAATCCTGCGGCATCGGGGGGACAGTCGTAATTCCGAACACGGTGTTGCCGGAACTCATGTGTGTCACCCTGTAGGTCGTGCCTCCGATTCTGAAAGTGCGGTCCGTCAAATGCGCAGCGCATCCGGTGGTGCCGCTGGAATCGCAGCCAGTCGTTGACCCGTCTTGGAGTGACTGGGCCGTCAGCGTGGCGGACCAAACTTCCTCCCCGCCATCCGGGGCGCTCTGGGCGACGGCCGGACTCGATGCAGTCAAGACCGCCGCAGCCAGCGCTGCCAGCAGCGCGGCCAGGCGCAGGCGGACGCCACGGCGAGCTAGTGCTCTACCCCCCCCCCCCCGCAGAATCGGCGCGCCCGCGCGCCACAGGCGCCGCTGCGAACTCCGAAGCGTTGTGTACGGTCCTGGCGGGCATGTGCACCTCCTGAGCGAGAGTCGCGCCGCACATTAGCCGACCTGCCGGGCCGCAGCACACAGCAGGACACCACGACAACCACGAGCATCCCAGCCCCCCACGCCCGCAGCCCCGCACACCAGCGAGACGCTCGGCCCGCCGCCGGTTGCGTTCTGGGTGCAATCCTCCATTGCCTATGCAGAAGTCCAGTTCGATGACGCCAACCCCAAGTTCAACGTCTCGCTGCTGAGAGCCCTTGAGCGCCGACGGCACGAAATCGATCCTGAGCTGAAGGCGGCGATCGAGACCCGAGCAGAGGCCGACCACACCAGCACCAGCGAGATCATCCGAGCCGCTCTCCGTAGGTTTCTCGACGTCGCTTGACTCCGGGTCGGAGCGCATGACCGCTGCACGCGTGCTGCCCAAAGGCGCGAGCGCCTCCGCCAACCGATCAGACCGCGGTCGGCGTGGTAGTCGATTCCGCCCTTTCCGCTCCTGAACCGCACCTGGCACTCAGCCGACCAGGGCTTGGAGGTCCGAGCGTTCTGCGTCACCGAGGTGGGCCCGGTGATGGCGGAGTTCGAGACCGGCGTTGATGGCCGCTCGTAGGTGGTCATCGGCAGCGTCGCTGAGCAGAGCGTTGAGGTTCTCTCGGAGCCAGGCTGCGACTTCGTCGCTGCGCCAGAGCCGGTAGCGGCTGCGGGGATCGGTGACGGCCGGCGGGAACCCGCCGGGTCCGCGCTCGCCGGAGATGAGGAGTCGCACGCTCTCGCGGGTTCTGTTGGTGCGGGCTGCGATGTCGGCCATGGACACCAGCCCGGCATCGGCGACACGAACCACGGTGACGCCCTCGATGGACTCGAGCTGAGCGACGGCGGACAGCATGGCCTGCTGGAGGGTGTCGGCCTCGCGGTCGAAGTCCGCGAACTGGATGCCGTCGGCTCGGCCGATCAGGGCGTCATCGCAACCGGCCTCGAACACCTCATCGATGATCTCGTCATCTTGGAGGTCGGGACCGTCGATGATCAGGGTGAAGGTGTGTGTGGTCATGGTCACGTGTCGCTGTCTCGCTCGGGGGCTTATAGCTGTGTTTCCCCACGCCATGGGTGGGCTTCCCCCGAATTTAGGAGGCATGCTCTCAGAGGAAGGGGAGTTATGCCAGAGACACGAAGAAGGTTCGATCCGGAGTTCCGCGCTGGTGCGGTGAGGATCGTGATCGAGACGGGCAAGCCGGTCGCTCACGGCTTGCGCGGGGAAGCCAGGCGTTCAGCGTGCCATGCCGTAGGGCTGCGGCCGGTCGCCTAGCCGTGGCGGTGGAACCTGCCGTCAGGGTGCGAGTGCCAGTTGCCGAAGCCTTCGGTCTTGATAGCCGGAGCACCCGTCTGCTGTTGCGTATAGGCGCCTGCCGCGGCAGTCGCCGGAGGAGGCGGGACAGGGTTGGGGTCCGGGGTCGCGCGCACCGCTTGGCCCGGGGCCGGGTGACGGTAGCGCCAATCCGGGTGCCGGTGATAGACGCCGTCGCCGTGGCAATGCCACAAGCCCTGCTCGGCGCTTTCTCCCTCGTCGGCTCGCTTGTCAGCGGGCAAGCCTTGCAGGTTCGGCGAGCCGCACGCGCCCGAGCGGCTGGCCGCTTTCCGCGCGTCCTCGGCCGCTACGTCCTCGTAGGGTCTGTACAGCGTGATCTTCACCGACTCGCCCGCCGTCCAGGGTGTGACACCGAGCGTGAACGCGGTAAGGCCCCCATCCGAGTCCACCTGGTACGTAGCCGTCCCGAGCGATGGACCTCTGTTGACTACCAAATCCCATTGCTCGACCCGACCCGTCGGCAGTGAGGGGGTAATCGTCATGTGCAGCGCAGCGTTACCGGCAACCAGTCGTAGCACCCTGTAGGTCGTGCTTCCGATCCTGAAAGTGCGGGGCGTCAAATGCTCAGCGCATCCGGTGGAGCCGGCGCGCGAGCAGCCCGACGACCCGGCTGTCACTTGCTGGGCCGTCAGCGTGGCGGACCAGGCTTCCTCCCCGCCATCCGGGACGGTCTGGGCGACGGCCGGACTCGATGCGGCCAACACCGCCGCAGCCAGCGCGGCCAGCAGCAGCGCGGCCAGGCGCAGGCGGACGCCACGGCGAGCTAGTGCTCTACCCCCCCCCCCCCGCAGAATCGGCGCGCCCGCGCGCCAAAGGCACCGCTGCGAACCCCGAAGCGTTGTGTACGGTCCTGGCGGGCATGTGCACCTCCTGAGCGAGAGTCGCGCCGCAGATTAGCCGACCGGCCGGGCCGCAGCGCACAGCAGGACACCACGACAACCAGAAGCATCCCTGCCCCCCACGCCCGCAGCGCCGCACATCAGCGAGACGGCTCGGCCCGCCGCCGGCCGCGCAATGAGACGAGACCCTAGACCCCCACGCGGCGAGACTCCGCACCCCACACGAGCAGTCCCAAGTGCCCATCAGGCGACCAGGGAGGACGCAGCCCGCGCCGTCATGCGGCCCCCGGGAGGCCCGTCCTGACCTGGTCGGGCTGCTGCACACGCCCGCCATCACCGCCGGCGAGATCCAAGCCGTCTACGAGCTGACACCGGCCCGCGCCTCACAGATCCTGCACCAGCTCGCCGATGCCGGGATCGTGCGGCTCAGCGAACACCGCGCCGGTCGATCCCGCGTGTGGGTAGCCCACGACGTCATCGACGCGATCGACACCATCAACGCCACCGTCCCCCGACGCCTCATCGACGCCTCCGACGCCGGTAATTCCGGAGCCGTTTGACCCCAGCACCAACTGGTGCCGCGGTGTACAGGGGAATGGGAATCATTACCATCTACGTCATGGTTGATGATCGAGTTCCTGTAACGGTGTTGACGGGCTTTCTCGGTGCGGGCAAGACAACGCTGTTGAATCACATCCTCACCGAGCAGCACGGCAAGCGGATTGCGGTGATCGAGAACGAGTTCGGCGAGGTGGGCATCGACGATGCCATCGTCCTCGATGCCGAAGAAGAGATCTTCGAGATGAACAACGGTTGCATCTGCTGCACCGTTCGCGGCGATCTGATCCGCATTCTCGGCAACCTGATGCGGCGCAAGGACCGGTTCGACCAGATCCTCATCGAGACGACGGGGCTGGCCGACCCGGCACCGGTGGCTCAGACGTTCTTCGTCGACGACGAGATGTCGGCCCAGCTGCGGCTCGATGCCATTGTCACGGTGGTCGACGCCAAGCACCTGGTTCCGCACTTGGACGAAGAGAAGCCCGACGGGGTCGAGAACGAAGCCGTCGAGCAGCTGGCGTTCGCCGATCGGGTGGTGCTCAACAAGATCGACCTCGCCAACGACAACGAGCTGGACGATGTGGAGTTCCGCATCCGGCAGATCAACCCGCTGCCGCCGATTATCCGGACTCAGCACGGAAAGGTCGATCTTGATGCCATCCTCGAGGTCGGCGCGTTCTCGCTCGATCGTGTGTTGGCCGACGATCCCGAGTTCCTCGACCCCGATGCCGAACACCAGCACGACCTCAGCGTCACATCGGTGGGGATCGAAGCCGATGGCGATCTCGATATCGACCGGCTGAATGAATGGCTGGGCGATCTCCTGCGCACAAAGGGAACCGACATCTTCCGGTCAAAGGGCATCCTGTCGATTGCTGGCTGGGACGAGCGGTACGTGTTCCAGGGCGTTCACATGTTGCTTGACGGCCAGCCCCAAGGGACGTGGGGAGACGGCGAGGAACGACGCAACCGTCTCGTGTTCATCGGACGCAACCTCGACCGAGATTCATTGGAGGCCAGCTTCAGGTCCTGCCTGGTATGACCGACGCTGCGACATCACCCATCGCACAGTGGCGGGTGGACGTCGACGACTACGTGCAGGTTCTTGAGGTCTGCCGGGACCAAGGCCAGGCGGTGGTCGGGTCGCTGGGCGGCGACGCTGCCCTCATCGACATCGACGACGGCTCGGCCACTGCGCTGGAACGGCACGAGATGGGAGTGCTGAGCGCGGCCTGGTCCTCCGATGGCAGCCGTGTCGCGGTCGGGGGCCAGGACGGATGCGTGCGCATCTACGACCACACCGGAGCTGCGCAGGGCGTTGTTGACGCGTCGGCCTGGGTGACGGCACTGGCCTGGTCGCCGAACGCTCCCGTGCTTGCGATCGGTGCGGGCCGGCACCTGCTCATCACCGACCAGGACGGTGCGCTTCTCCACGACTTCGACGACCAGCCCTCGACGGTAACGGCGGTCGCCTGGTCGGCCGACGGCAGCCGCGTCGGCGCTACCGCATACGGCGGCATCGGCTGGCACGATGTCGTCGGACCACGGACCGGCCGTCGACGTCGCTTTGACTGGAAGGGGTCGCTGCTCTCGCTGGCGATGTCTCCCGACGGAGCATGGGCCTGCGCCGGCGCCCAAGACGCGACCGTGCATCTGTGGCGGCTGTGGAGTGGCAAGGACCTCTCGATGTCTGGCTATCCGTCCAAGATCGAGCGACTCGGGTTCCGCCACGACAGCCGATGGCTCGCGGTTGCGTGCCTCGGCGAGATCACCATTTGGGACTTCAGCGGCAAGGGCCCCGCCGGTACAGCGCCGGCAGCTGCTTCCGGTCACGACAAGCACATTGAGGACCTCGATTGGGATCCCTCCGGCAAGTCTGTCGCCACGGGGGGAGGCGATGGCCGCACCATTGTGTGGGCGGCCCCGACCCGCGCCGGTCAGGACCTGTCGCCGGTGACTGCGCTCGAGTCCGACGAGGCGACCAGCCGGCTCCGGTGGGTCAGCGAGGACTGCCTCCTGGTCGATCGGGCCGACGGAGGCCTGGTCAGACTCGCTATCTGAAGATCAGGTCAGAGGACGCCGGCGAGCCACTCGCGGGCGTCGATCATCATTTCGATGGTCTGGCTGTGAGCCATGTCGTAGGCGTGGTGCCGCAGGTTCCACCCGCCATCGCCGAGAGTTGCGATCACCTCTTTGGGCTGTTCTTGGCCGATGAGGAGGTCGCGGGTTCCCCACTGGAAGAGCGCTGGTCGGCCGTCTCCGTTGGACAGGTCGAGGCTGAGCCCGGGCGCGCTCGGAAGACCGCAGCAGATGGCCCACACGCCGGCGTAGCGGGGCGCACCAGCCCTGCCGGCGAGCGCCAGCGACAGATAGCCGCCCTGGCTGAACCCGCCCACGATGCACCGCTCAAGCGGCACGCCAGCCTTGCCGGCCTCGTCTGCGATGAACGACTCGAGCCTCTCGAGCGAGGGCCCGAACTGCGAGATGTCTTGTTCGAACGTCTCGAGGTCGATCGACCACCAGCCCGCGCCGTCGCCGTCGGGCATGTCGATCGGCCCCCGCGGCGCGATCGCGGTGAAGCGTTCGTCTGGGTCGACGAGCGGCACATACGACGCGAGGTGGTGTTGCTCGGCGGTGTAGCCGTGCATGAGGAAGAGCAGACGGTCTGCACCGTCGCGGTCAATCCGGTACTGGGTCAATGACATGGAACGCAACGCTCCTGTGCTGTTGGTTCGGTGAAGCTATGCGCTAGGGGAAAATGCCGCACGGACCTCTTCACGAGTGTCGGCGCTGGCGAGGCAGTCGACCATGGTGAGCGCGAGGGCGAGCGCACCGTCGATGACCGCCTGATCGCCTTCCTCGCGACCCGTGTACACCTCGAACTCCGGGGTGTGAATCGGGGTGCCCTCGGGGGCGACCTTGATCATTGGGTGGATCGACGGGACGGCGTAGCTGACGTTGCCCATGTCGGTCGATCCGACCACCATCGACCCTTCCTCTGAGGGCAGCGGGTGGCGCCCGACATCCATGGCGTTGCGCACGTACACGTCGAGCAGGGGGTGGTTGTCGATCATGTCGTAGAAGGGCGGGTCGATCCACTCGGCCTGCATCTCGCACCCAGAGGCGTCGGCGCCTCCCTGCAGGCAACGCTGCACCCGCTCCTTGAGCGTCTCGAGGCTCGCCATCTTGTGGCTGCGCACGTACCACTCGGCGGCGGCGCGCGACGGCACGATGTTGGGCTTGTCGCCCGCGTCGGTGAAGATGCCGTGAATCCGCTCGTCGGGCCGAATGTGCTGGCGCAACGCAGCGACTGCGTTGTAGCCGAGCACCGCCGCATCGAGGGCATTTCGGCCCCGGTGCGGTGAGGCAGCAGCGTGGGCCGCCTGGCCGTCATAGGTCACGTGCAGCTGCTGGATGGCGATCGCATGGAACGTGCGGAGATCGCGATCGGCGGGATGCACCATCATCGCCAGGTCGATGTCGTCGAAGGCGCCGCGGCGGACCATGAACTCCTTGCCGCCGCCGCCCTCTTCGGCGGGCGTACCGAGGATGGCCACCCGCCCGCCGAGAGCCTCGGCGACCTTCGCCACTGCGATGCCCGCGCCGAGCCCTGCCGAGCCGATGATGTTGTGACCGCAGGCATGGCCGATCCCAGGGAGCGCGTCGTACTCGCACAGCACAGCGACCGTCGGGCCGTCGGTTGTGCCGACGCGAGCGTCGAACGCCGTCGGCATGTCGTAGGCACCCCGCGTCACGTCGATCCCGTTGTCTTCAAGCACACCGGTCAGTGCTTCGTGGGCGTGGTGTTCTTCGAAGTTGAGTTCGGGGTTGGCGTGGATCGTGTGCGAGAGATCCAGCAGCGTCGGCGTGAGCCGCTCGATCTCGGCACGAACGATGTTCTTGGCATCGGCAACGTCCATGACGGCGAGATTACTCAGGCCCCCAGAAGCAGGACGGTTGTGCTGGCTCATTTACATCGCCTGCTCGTACAGCGCATGGACTTCCTCCCGGCTCGGGTAGCGCGGCGTGTTCAAGATGATGAGGTCGCGCAACGCGTCGGTGGTGAGCGCGCCGATGTCCTGCGCCTCAGCACCGAGGTCGCTGAGACTGCGGTCGGTACCGACGGTCGCAGACAGCGTCTCGACAGCCTCGATGGCCGCCAGCGGGTCGCGGGCGACGCCGAGCGCTTGGCCCACGTCGGCATAGCGATCGGAGACCGATTCGAGGTTGAAGCGCATGATGTGCGGGAGCATGGTGGCGAGCGTCTGCCCGTGGGCCGCGCCGAACGTGCCCGAGACTGGGTGACCGGTTGCGTGGACGAGCCCGAGCAGCGGGCCCGACGAGAATGCACGGCCCGCGAGGTGGGACGCGATCTGCATCGACGCCCGGGCCTGCACATCGCTGCCGACGGCAACGGCCTGGGGGAGCCACTGCCCGGTGAGCCGGATGGCCTGCAGCGCGAGGCCGTCGGCATAGGGGTTCGACGCGGTGGACGTGTAGGCCTCGATGGCGTGCGTCAGCACATCCATGCCGCACACCGCAGTCGCACCTGAGGGAAGCCCGACAGTCAGGAGCGGATCCAGCACGACAGCGCGCGGCCGAACGTCCGGGTGACTGAAAGTCAGCTTGCGATGATCCTCTGTCCGGGTGATCAGGCCGCCGCCGTTGGTTTCCGATGCCGTGCCAGAGGTCGTCGGGACGGCGACGGTGGGCACGCACGGCGCACTGGCCCGAGCCGGGGGCGCCAGCGTGGCGAAGTCGATCCGGTCGGCGTCGTCGAGCTCGGGCGAGAAGGCAAGCGACGAGTCCTCGATGCCTGACGGAGCTGCCATGGCGATGTACTTGCCGCAGTCCATAACCGACCCGCCGCCGACAAGCACCATCACAACGTCCTCGGTGCCGAACCCTCGCAGCGACTCCACCCCCGCAGCGACATTGGCATCGGTCGGATTCGGGTCGACGTCGTCGAAGACCGTCCACTCGAGGCTGTCTTTCGTGAGCGCGTCGATGACCGTGTTGAGGACGCCCGCGGCGCGCACGCCCGGGTCGCTCACCACGAAGGCACGACTGCCGTGCGCCCTCACGTGCTGGGCGAGATCGGCGACGCTGCCCTCTCCCACGAGGGTGGTCGGCATGGGTTCAAGCGTGTAGGTGCTCATCTGTCGGGAAATTCCTCTGCTGGTGCTGCCACTCTGGGTCGTGCCCGTTCGTGGCGGGAAGTTGATGGCCCAGTCGGCGGGCCTTGGTCTCGAGGTATCGGTGGTTGTGGAGGTTCGGCACCACAGCCAGCGGCACGCGTTCCACGGTGATCCCGTGCTCGCGGAGGCTCTCTGCCTTGTGGGGGTTGTTCGTGAGCAGCTCGACGTCGGTGATGCCGAGGTCTCGAAGGATCCAGGCTGCAGGCGCATAGTCGCGCTGATCGGCCTCGAAACCCAGCGTCGTGTTTGCGTCCACGGTGTCGAAGCCGGCGTCTTGGCACTGGTAGGCGCGGATCTTGTTGGCGAGCCCGATCCCGCGGCCCTCCTGGTCGAGATAGAGGATCGCGCCAGCCCCTGCGGCGGTTACATGCTGGATTGCGAGCTCAAGCTGCTGCCCGCAGTCGCACCGCAACGAGCCGAACACGTCGCCGGTGACGCACGAGGAGTGCATCCGCACCGGGACCGCGCCGCGACGCGAGTGCGGGTCGCCGAACACCAGTGCCACAAGCTCGCCTGCGCCCTCTCCGGTGTAGGCGAAGATCGTGAACAGGCCGTGCTTCGTGGGGAGTTGGGCCTCACCCACCCGTTCCAGGGTGTGCGGGGTTTCGTCGGGTGCCGTGCTCATGGGGGTGTGTTTCGACGATGGAAACCGGATTGGGACTCTAACCGGAATGAGAACCGTTCCTACGATGCTGACCGCAACGGGCGGCAGTGTGGTCACCTGGGCCGGAGCGTCTCGCCGGAGGGCTCTAGCTGCGGATATGTGCTGGTCGCACCGGTGCGCGGGAGTGCTAGAACCGCACCCGTGCCGATGTTCGCTGGGTCAGAGGGGTCGATTCACTACGAGCGATGGGTCCCCGACGGCCCGGCGCGCTGTATTGCGGTGCTGGTGCACGGCTACGCCGAATACGCGGCCCGTTATGGCCACCTAGCCGAGCGGTTGATGGCCGATGGCGCGGTGATCTACGGCGAGGATCACATGGGGCACGGTCGCAGCGACGGCGAGCGGGCGCTCATCACCGACTTCGAGCATGTGGTCGATGACCTGCGGACGCTGGTCGACATCGCGCAGGCCGAGCATCCGGGGCTGCCGGTGGTGATGATCGGGCATTCGATGGGCGGGCTGCTCACTTCGAGATTCGCCCAGGAATACCCCGACGACATCGCCGGCATCGTCCTGCTTGGCGCCGTGATCGGCGACTGGAACTGGGCCCGGGAGGTTTTGGCGCAGCCAGAGTTGCCCCCCGCCACGACCGATTTCTCGGGCATGTCCCGCGACATCGCCGCAGTCGAGGCCTACGCCACCGATCCGCTCATCTACCGGGGCCGGTACAAGCGGCCCTTGCTCGAAGCCGAGGTCATCGCCTTGGACCGATTCCAGGCCCAGGTCAGCGCCCTCACGATGGGGGTGCTGTTCTGCCACGGCACCGACGATCCCTTTGTCGACTACCGCACCTCGCTCGAGGCGGTGCAGTCGATGCCCAGCAACGACAAAACCGTCCGCCTCTACGAGGGCGCCCGCCACGAACTGGTGAACGAGACGAACCGAGACGAGGTGATCGATGAGATCGCCTCATTCGTTGCCCGGGTCACCGCATAGACGCTGTGTCGAGCCTTCAAGCCGGCGCAACCGGTCTCGGTAGAATGTGCTGATGGGCGAGCGACTCGCCGAGACTCACGAATTGGTGTCGGCCCGCCTGAATGACGCCGGGCAGCTGTACACCAAGGGTCGGCGAGAACTTGTGGAGCTTCTCGTTCGCGCCGCTCGGCCGGCGACCATCCCCGAGATGCTCGAGCTCCGACCTCGCCTCACCCAGAGCTCGCTGTACCGCAACATGGCCGACCTCGAGAGTGTCGGCATCGTCCGGCGTGTTGTCGGGATCGATGACCCGACTCGCTACGAGTTCTCCGAGGACATCATCGGCCGCCACCACCACACCATCTGCACCGTGTGCGGCACGGTCGACGACTTCTTCATGCCCGCTGCGGACGAACGCAGCCTCCAGACATCACTCGACAATGCGCTGGACACCAGCGGGTTCCAGCCGAACACTCACCGGCTCGACGTCTTCGGCATCTGCCCCGACTGCACTTGACTTGCGGATGAAGACCTTCGACTGAAGGACCGGAGGCGGCGGTTGCGTGGCGCCGTCGACAAGCCATTCGCACACCGCATCAGTGAGCGCTGCGTCGTTGATGCCGCCAAGCCACATCGATGTCCCGTCGCTGCGGCGGACGATCACGACGTTGGAGTAGGCGCACTCGTCCACGCAGTCCACCACGCGAGTTCGAGCGACGGCCGAGATCGCGGCGAGCTGCCCGTCGTGATCGGTCTCGGGGTGCTTTCGCTCGGTTCCGCAGCAACAGCCGCGGCAGACCTGCACACGTACGGAAGCACCCGAAGCCCAGCCGTTCGGCGTGGCGTTCATCGCTCGCTGCCCATCACGTCGAGAGAGGGCCGAACGCGAAGTGGGAGTGCGGCCCATCGGCCAGTCGTCGCACCTCGATGCCGTAGACGGGTCCGAGCACCTCGCTTTGCAGCACGTCGTCGGGCCGGCCCTGCTGCACCACGCTGCCGTGGTCGAGCAGGGCGAGATGATCGCAGTAGCGGCTGGCCAGGTTGAGGTCGTGCAGCACGACGATGCTGTCGATCTGGAGGTGCCGGACCAGCGCGAGCACCTCGTGCTGGTAGCGCACATCGAGATGGTTCGTGGGTTCGTCGAGCAGGATGACTGGGCTCTGCTGCGCGATGCACCGGGCGATCAGCACCCGTTGGCGTTCCCCGCCTGACAGGTTGTGGATGCTGCGATCGGC
Source organism: Candidatus Poriferisodalis sp. (assembly GCF_965204195.1). Classification (GTDB taxonomy): domain Bacteria; phylum Actinomycetota; class Acidimicrobiia; order Acidimicrobiales; family Poriferisodalaceae; genus Poriferisodalis. The sequence continues at coordinate 2,348,387 of NZ_OZ241975.1, read as the reverse complement.
GAAGCTCGACATGTCCACCATGTCCAGCCCGTCAAGCACGGCTTTGCGGTCGTCGTCGGTGAAGCCCTGATAGTCGCTGCGATGAACGTGGCGTCCCAAGAGCACGAACTCGCCGACCGAGATATCGATCCCGTCGGCTGAGGTGTCCTGAGTGACGACGGCGACCGCACGGGCAATCGAGCGCTGCGACATCGACCCGATCGCGACGTCGTCGATGAGAACGGCGCCTCTGTGCGGGCGAAGCATGCCGTACAGGCAGCGCAGCAGCGACGACTTGCCGCTGCCGTTGGGCCCGATGAGGCCGACGACCTGCCCGGGGCGCGTGCTGAGCTGCGCTCCGGACAGGACGTCGACGGCGCCGAGCCGTAGGTCGATGCCGGTCGCCGTGATCACGGGTTCGTTATTCGGTGATCTGGTCGCTGAGCTCGGACAGGCCCTTCACCACAAGCGGTGTCGGAGGCTCCGCCCAGTTGAACAGGAGCGGATACACCGCGCCCTGCTCGACTGCAGTGATGCTGCCGGCGCCCGGGAGATCGGTGACCAGTGCGCTGATCTCATCTGGGGTGAGGCCGAAGTCGTCATAGAGCAGCACCAAGATCTCGGGGTTGCGGCCGATGACCTCTTCGATTGAGACCTCGGGCACCCGCTCGCTGAGCTCGGCGAACACGTTGGTCATGCCGAGGGCCTCCATCAGCGGATGCACCATGCCGAGCGAGGAGTAGGCGTAGATGGCGCTGCCGTCGGAGCTGACATACAGCGCAGCAGCGGTCTGGCCGTCGGCAACCGGCGCATCGGCTGCGGAGTTCACGGCGGCCTCCAGCGCGTCGGCGCTCGCGTTGGCGGTCTCGGTGGTGCCGAAGAGCTCTCCGTAGAAGCGGACCTCGTCCAGGATGCTCTCGAACGACGGCGTCGGCGGGTTGTCGCAGAACGGGGGCATCACGTAGAGCTGGATGCCGACGTCGCCGAGCGAGTCGTGGGTGAGGGTGACGGTGTCATAGCCGATGACGATGTCGGGGTCGTGGTCGATGATTGCCTCCACCGATATCTCGACACCGCCAGTCGATGTGTGCTCGGCCACCAACGCCGGGATGTCGTTGAGCAGGGCCAACTCCTCGGCTGTGTAGTACTCCTCCGGGAAGTTCTCGATGCGGGCGATCACCCGGTCCATGGCGCCGGCGGCGAACAGCAGCGAGGGCGCCGCGGCCTCCATCAGCATCACCCGCTCAGGCGGGGCGTCGAGGGTGAATTCCATTTCGCAGTTGGTGAAGGTCAGCGGGAAGCTGTCGTCTTGAGCTGCTGCGGTGGGGGAGTCATCGCTTCCTCCACAGGCCGCAGCCAGAAATCCGACCACGACGAGCAATGCGATCGCTCGACGCCAAGTTGCTAACCGTTTCATAGGGGTTTCCTTGTTCATAGGGGGATTCATTGGGGGGTTTCCTTTCAGGGAGGGGGGCTTGCACGAGCGCGGGCGCGCTCAGGTGTTGTGACTGAGCTTTCGAACGAGCGCGACGAGGACAGGAGCGCCGAGCACGCCGGTGACGACGCCGATGGGCAGCTCGCGGGGCTGCAACACCATGCGAGCCACGACGTCGGCCCAGACCAGCATGAGGGCGCCGAACGCTGCGGATGCCGGGATGAGATGGCGGTGAATCGGGCCGATGATCCGTCGCGCGATGTGAGGTGCCGCGAGACCGACGAATCCGATGCCGCCCGACAGCGACACGGCGAAGCCGACGCACATCGCGACGACGACCACGAGCTGCAGCCGGGTACGCCCCGGATCGACGCCGCTCGACATCGCTGTCTCGTCGCCGAGCGCCAGCAGGTCGAGTCGGCGGCGCCACCAGAACACCAGGATCATGCCGGCCCCCATGCCGAGGTAGCCGATGGGCAGCGTGGACCAGTCGGCGTTCGCGAGCGAGCCGAGTAGCCAGAACATCACCGCCCGGGCGCCGTACTCGCTATGGGCGAAGAGGATGAGCAGGCTGGTGACGGCACTCAGCAGGTAGGCGACGGCCACGCCGGCTACGAGCATCCGCGACGGCGTCATGCGACCGGAGGAACGGGCCAGCGCCAAGACGAGCGCAAGGGCGCCGAGGGCGCCGAAGAACGCCATCAGCGACACCGATTCTCGGCCCAGCCAGGAGCCGACTCCGAACAGGATCGCCGCGGCTGCGCCGGCGGATGCACCCGAGCTCACGCCGAGGATGTACGGCTCGGCCAGCGGGTTGCGCACGAGGGCCTGGAGTGTCACTCCCACGACCCCGAGTGCCGCACCCACGATGGCGCCGAGCAGCACCCGTGGCAGGCGCACTTGCCAGATGATTGCGTCGTCGGTTCGGGCCCAGCTCTCGGCATCGAACAGGCCCATCATGTGGTGCCCGATGATCTTCAGGACCGTCGGGGGCGCTACGCCGACCGGACCGAGCCCGATGGCGACCACCACCGACACAACGGTGAGCGATGTGAGGGCAATGAGGGTGGGCCGGCGACTCCATGCCCAGCCGTCGTGCGACGCAGCCGGGGCGCGACTTGGTGCCTGGAGGAGAGACACGGCGGGGGATCATAACAGGAATAGGAACGATTCCCATTTCGTGCCGGTATGTGGATTTGTTCTGCTCTGCGGCCGCAATGGGGATGGGCGTATGGGAATGGCACTCATTCCCAATCGAGCGGTACCGTTTCGGCGTGACCAGCACCTCCGATGGAACGCAGAACCTCTCGACGCACGCGCTGATCGGCATCGTCACGGTCTCGGACAGGGCCAGCCGCGGCGATTACGAAGACCGGGGCGGACCGGCGATTCGTGACTATCTCGAGCGTGTGATGGCCTCGGAATGGTCTGGGCAGGCTGCGCTCGTTCCCGACGAGCAGGACCAGGTGGCCCAGGCGATCCGGGAGCTGGCGGCAGCGGGATGCTGTCTTATCCTCACCACCGGCGGCACCGGTCCGGCACTGCGCGACGTCACCCCTGAGGCCACCGAGGCAGCCTGTTCCAAGATGCTGCACGGCTTCGGCGAGGCGATGCGCACCGCTTCGCTGAAGGCAGTGCCGACAGCGATCCTGTCCCGCCAGACAGCGGGCATCTGCGACGGCGCCCTGGTGATCAACCTGCCGGGTCAGCCCAAGGCAATCGCAGAGTGCCTCGACGCAGTGTTCGCCGCAGTCCCGTACTGCGTCGACCTCATCGGCGGGCCGTACATCTCGACCAACTCTGAGCACATCGACGCGTTCCGGCCGGCTTCAGCCATCCGACCAGCCGCAGTGGACTAACGGCAGAGACCGCCGACAGCGGGGCATCTCGGCAGGGATCGGCTTCCGATATCCCAGCGGCGGTGTCGTGCGCGGCTGAGAAATAGGGTCGGGTGATGGGTGACGAGCGGGTGATGCACTTGGGCGTGTCCGCCGCCGATCTGGGCGGGGCCACGCTGGCGATCGTGCCGGGCGACCCCGCTCGGGTAGCGAGGATCGCCGAGACGATGGACGAGCCGGCGCACCTGGCCTCTGTCCGGGAGTTCACGACCTATCAGGCGTCGATCGAAGGCCAGCCGGTGGCGGTCTGCTCGACCGGTGTCGGCGGGCCGTCGACCTCGGTCGCGGTCGAGGAGCTGGCCCAGCTCGGCGTGCGGACGTTCCTGCGGGTCGGCACCACCGGTTCCATCCAGCCTGATCTTCGGATCGGTGACCTGGCCATCACCCAGGCGGCGGTCCGCCTCGACGGGGCCAGCAGGCACTTCGCCCCGCTGGAGTATCCGGCTGCGTCCTCGTTCGAGTGCACCCGTGCCCTGGTCGATGCTGCGGTCGCCCTCGACGCCCCTCATCAGGTGGGGATCACGGCCTCGAGCGACACCTTCTATCCCGGCCAGGAGCGCTACGACACGGTGGCCGGCGATGTCGTCGGGTGGCTGCGGGGCAGCCTGGCCGAGTGGCGCCGCATCGGCGTGCTCAACTACGAGATGGAGTCGGCGACGCTGTTCACGATGTGCGCGGCCAACGGCTGGCGGGCTGGGTGCGTCGCCGGGGTGATCGCCCAACGCACCGAGTCCGAGGCCGTCGTCGACGAGGCCCGCATCGCTGCCACCGAGGAGCGGGCTGTCGGCGTGGTCGTCGAGGCCGCCCGCCGTCTGCTTCATCAGAAATCTCACCGAGGTGAACCATGAGCAAGATCAACCGCATCGTCGTTCAGGCCTACACGTATCAGCTCCGCGACGTTGGGCCCACGATCTGGACCCACTCACCGGGGGCAGAGACGAGCGTCTCGAAGTTCATGGTGTCGATCGAGACCGACGACGGTCTCACGGGCAGCTACGCACCCCACTACGGCGCTACGGATCACGCCATGGCGCAGGTCTGCGACATGGCGCCGCTGCTGATCGGCAGGGACCCATCCCAGCGCGAACGGATCTTCGAACTCCTCAAAATCCAGTTCCGGCACTTCGACAAGGTCGGCATCGCAGCGCTTGACACCGCCCTGTGGGACCTCGCCGGCAAGAAGTACGGCGCCTCCATCAGCCAGTTGCTGGGCGGGTACCGGGACCGGTTGCCGACATATGCGAGCACGACTCCGGGCCAGCAGACGCCCGGCGGCCTCGACAGCATCGAGAAGTACGCAGACTTCGCCGAGGAATGCCAGGAGCGCGGATTGCCGGCGTACAAGATTCACGGCTTCTTCGACGGCAGCGTGAGCAACGAGATCGGCATCATGACAGCGGTCCGCGATCGTGTCGGGTCCTCGATGAAGCTGATGAACGACCCCGCATCGTCCTTGGTGTCATTCATGGATGCCGTAGAAGTCGGTCGGGCGTGCGACGACTTGGGATTCTTCTGGTACGAGGACCCCTACCGCGATGCCTCCTCGAGCGCTGCCGCGCACAAGCGCCTGCGAGAGTTCGTACGCACTCCGATGCTCATCGCCGAGCACATCCGGGGATTCGAGCAGAAGGCCGACTTCGTGCTGGCTCGTGGCACCGACATCATGCACATCGATCCCGAGCTGGACGGCGGCATCACCGGCACGATGAAGCTGGCCCACTTCTGCGACGCCATCGGCATGGATGTTCAGCTCCACACGGCCGGCCCGATGCACCGGCACTGCATGTCCGCCATCCCCAACACGCTGTTCTACGAACTCGGACTGGTCAATCCCGACACATCGCAGAACTGCCTGCAGCCGCCGATCTACGCAGACGGTTACGGCGAGGGCCTCGACGATGTGGGTCCCGACGGATGCGTCGCCGTACCCACCGGCCCGGGACTCGGAGTGGAGTACGACTGGGACAAGATCAGCGCTTGGGAAACAGCCAGACGCACCTTCGAGTAACCCGACCCGCCGTTCGTCTCAGCGACTCGGCTGTTGAGAGTGAGGCTTCAGGGGCTCGGTGCCGAGGCTTCGCCCGCCGGGCTCGGGCATGCGGCCGGCGGGAACGTGCTGGAACTCGCGGTTCACCCTGCGGACAGCCGGTGTGATGGCCACGGCGTAGCCGACCAGAGCGAGCAGGACCCGGCGAGCCGGCAGGAGCACAAAGCAGATGGCCCACGCCGCGGCGAAGCCGATGAGTCGTGGCTTCATCGCGGATATGCGAGCGGACGGCTTGTCGTCGGGTCGGCCGAGCGGGAACCGCTTCGGCTTGATGAACCATCCATGGGCGAACAGCTGAGCCACGAAGTACGGCCAGAAGGCCTCTGGGGCGTCGAGTGGGGGATCGGTATCCCATGGGGCGTCGGTGTCGCTGGCTAGCCCGTCTCGGATCCGAGACCACATATGCGACGCGGTGACTCGACCGGAGGCGCCGCCACGGTTCTGGTGAGTCGGGCGACAGTGCCACCGGTACAGCACTCGTCGGTCCTCGTTGAGGGCCAGAAGCCCGGCCTGGAAGATGCCGTTCGGATGCGAAGACCAGTGTCGCTCCAGCACTCCGGTGTCGCCGATGTAGAGATCGAACCGGCCATTCTCACGGCAGTCTTCGAGGATCTCGTGGTGCGGGTCGCCGACCGCTTGATATTCCAGTTCCCATGTGTCCTGTGCTTCGCTCGCGAGACTCTGGGGCTCACTGGTGACGGCGAAGATCTCGCCGCCAGCAGCCCGGATCTCCTCGACGACTCCCGATTTGCCAAAGCCGCGCAACTCGCGGCGGCATGGAGGTCACCACAACCCGCGGTAGAACACCAACACGACGAACTTGTGCTTGTCGAGTTGGGCGTTGAGCCATCCGGCGCGTACCCCGATCGGCGGGTCGAGCAGCGGCGGGATCAGCGGATCGTCGACTTCGGCGGCCGACACTCGGAAGCCTTCGGCTGATCGTTCGATCACCACCTGCTCACGGGCACAGACGTCGCCGTCGCACAGCACCAAGCCCAGTTCGAAGGAACCCGCTTGCGCTCGTGCCACGGTGTCTTCGGCGTCGATGACTCCGGTGATCTCGAAGTGCGCTTCTTGCGTTGCGTTGATCCACTCGAGCGCGGCCTCCGCAGCAGCCTGAAGCTCAGTGGGGGTTTCTTCGCTCACGTTCATGCGTCGCAGTGCCTTGGATTCCTCGAGTCGAATTGGCGTCAGGCCATATCGCTGATCCGCGGCGGTTCGATCCACGGTTGAGCGATCTCCATCCATTCGGTGGCGAGGCGGCCCTGTGTGTGGACGGCGGAGTCTGACAGCGGTCGACGCCGTGTCAGGACCAGGCAGAATTCATAGGCGGTGGCAGATACCCGGTGGGCAGCATCCTCGGGTCCCCAGGCCCAGATGTCTCCCATTGGGCCGGTGAGCTCAACTCGAACTGGATCGACCGGCGGTGTCAATCCTCGATTGACGTAACTGAAGTCGCGGGTGATGACGCCAATGTGTGCAATGTTGCGCAACCGGTCGGTCTGGGGATACTCGACGCCGAAAGTGTCGGCCAGATCGTGGGAATGCGTCCACGTCTCCACCAGCCGGCCAGTCGCCATCGACCGCGCTCCGATCTCCGGACCGACCCAGGCAATGCGATCCTTGGGATCCCGCCGGCGCAGTGCGTCGATCATGTCGGTACGCACCTTGAGGAACCACCGCCACAGATCAGCTCCCAAAAGAGACCGCACTTCTGGGCCGACCATCGAGTTGAGCGATGCCTCACCGCTCGACATTCGGCCCTGAGCGACGGCAAACGACGCCGGATCGGTCAGCGTGAGATGTGCGAGCCAATCTGCAGCGCCGAGGTGCAGGACGGTCTCGTGGCTGTCCCAGCCCTCGGCGACAGTAGGTGCACGCCACTGTTCTTCGTTCAGGTGGCCGACGACGGCGGTCAGGGCCTCAGTCTCGGCTTCGAGATCGTCGCAAATCTGATCCACGACCGAATGCTAGAGCGGCGCTCGGGGCGAAGTCCCTGGTCAGCGTCGACACCAGTTCCCGCCCTGCCGGTGGCCCTAGGTCAGCAACGCGCGCAACTCAGGAGTGATCGTGGCGTGTGCGTTGTGGGATGAGGTTCAGAAGACGGGGAAGACGGTTCCTGTTGAGCGTTCGGCTCGGGTCAGGGCGTAGAGCACGCCCCAGTCGCCGTTGCGATCCCGGGCGATGTTGATGCAGATGTCGATGATGATTGCTGCGCCCTCTGGGTCGGTGGCTGGGCGGGGTTGGCCGATGCTGGCGGCAAGGTCGTCGAGATGGAGGAGAACCTCGATCAGCCTGGTGCAGCAGAAGTCGTCGAGGGTGAGCAGTCGGCCTCCCAGCGCGGCGACGAGACGATCATCGGGTTCCTCGGCCAGTCGTGTTTCGAGGTCGGCGGCCAGTTGGCGGCACTTGGCCACGGTGGCTTCGTGGCCGATGGCCGATTCGGTGGCGGAAACATCTTTGATCTGGTCGTGAATGGGGGAGTCGACCGCGGCGTGGAAGTAGGTGACCGCGGTGAGCAGATCGCCATCTGGGCGCCGGTCGGGCGGGGTGCGGTCGAGGTAGGCGATCGTGGCGCCGGCGGCGCGTACAAGGTGGGCCGAGAGTGCGCCGACCGTCATGCCTTCAAGCGCGGACGGCTGGTCCCACCGCTCGGCGGTGGCGCGGGTGGCGATGAGATCGGCCGCCTTGGCGACAGCTTCGACCACGAGCGCCCGGACGCGGGCCGAGTCGTTCGACGGTTCGGCGGCAGGCGTCATGGGTTGACCTCGAGTCGTTTCATGGATGGTCCGTTGGCGTCGGTGTCGCCCCAGTACTCCGGCAGGCGGAGATAGCCCACTCGGGGCAACTCGACGTTGAGGGCGATGCCTTGATGGGTCTTGAGCCGTTGGATGGTGCGGATGTGGGTGAGCAGCTCGTAGAAAACCATCCACAGCGACCCTTCGAGGTCGTAACGGATGTAGCCGGGCCGGTCCGGGTCGGCGCTCGCTCCCCGAGCGAGGGTGGTGATGACATAGGACCAGAAGTGCGTGCCTCGAATGCTGGTGGTGTCGGCGCGGAGCTGCTCGATGGAGTTCTCGCTCACCACCCGCTCCAGCCAGCCGATGCCGATCTCCATCTTCTCGATGAGATCGGGGACCTCCCAGTAGAGGTCCTCGTCGAGCATCCGGTCGTACTTCATGTCGGGCCCGAGATGGTGGTGCTTCCACACCACCGGTTCGGGCTCGTCGCCATCGGGCCAGAGCAAGTGGGCGCATCTGCGGTGGGTGAACACCAGCGAGTCCCATGCGATGTGGGAGACCTGACGGCGGATCGACCACCACATCCACTCCTTGTCTGGGCTGGCGTCGTCGAAATCGAGTTGATCTGGCGTCAGGCCGTCGACCTCGGCTCGCACCCACCCGACAATGCGGCGGTAGGGCGGCATGGCGCCAACATTCGGATCATCGGGCATCTCGACGATTTCATGGTCGACCACGGTCATCGGGGTTGCCTCCGGGGGTAGGTGGGGTGCAGGTGTCGTTGGCCGGGGCCGAAGAAGTTCTCCCGGAAGGTGGTGCCCTCGTAGCTGGTGCGGAACCGGCCGCGCCGTTGGAGCTCGGGCACGAGATAGTCCACGATCTGCTCGAAACCCCAGGGGACGGGTGCCGTCGTCACGTTGAACCCGTCGACGCCGGTGGTCTCCATGAACTCCTCCAGCTGATCGGCCACGGTGGTGGGCGAACCCACGAATCCCAGCCCGCCGGCGGTGTCCGACAGCCGCCGGGCGACATCGCCGACGGTCCAGACCTTGTCGGGGTCCTCCAGCTTCCAGCGCTCGACCTGGGTGCGGATGGCGTTCGCCTCGATGTCATCGATCGGCGTGTCGGGCGGGTGGCCGCCCACGTCAATGCCCGTCCACCCGCAGAACAGGGCCAGGTAACCGTCGACTGAGAACAGCCGAGACCACGCGTCTCGCATGGCCCGGGCCTCTGCGTCGGTCTCGGCAACCACCACCCGCGCCACCTGTAATGCCTTGATGTGCTCGGGGTCGCGGCCGGCCGCTGCCGCCTGCTCGCGCAGCGACGCCACGACGGCGGCGCCCTTGTCGTTGCCCGGCACCGACATGAACACGACCTCGCCGGTGTTGGCCGCGAACTCGACGCCGCGTGCCGAGTTCCCCGCCTGGTACAGCACCGGCGTGCGCTGAGGCGAAGGCTCGACCATGTGCGGGCCTTCCACCGTGAACCACTCGCCGGCGTGGTCGATCTCGTGCACCTTGGCCGGGTCGGTGAAGGTGTCGGCCTCGACATCGCGAACGATCGCCCCTTCGTCCCAGCTCTGCTCCCACAGCTTCACGCAGACATCGACGTACTCGTCGGCGCGGTCGTACCGGGTGTCGTGGGGGAGGATCTTGCCCAGCCCCTGACGTTCGGCATCGGACAGGTACGACGTCACGATGTTCCAGCCGACACGGCCGCCGGTGAGGTGGTCGAGAGTCGAGAACAGCCGGGCCGTGTGGTACGGGGCGTGGTGGCTGGTGGAGAAAGTCACGGCGAAGCCGAGGTGCTCGGTGCATGCCGCCAGCGCCGGGATCAGCAGCGTGGGGTCGATGCCGGGGATCTGGACCGCGCCGCGCAAGGCAGCCTCGCGGCTCGCTCCGTACACGTCGTAGGTGCCCAGCACGTCGGCGAAGAAGATCCCGTCGAAGTAGCCTCGCTCGAGGGTGCGCACGAGGTCCTGCCACCAGCTCAGCGTCCGGTAGCCCCACGACGTCTCGTCGGCAGGGTGCTTCCACATCCCCTTGATCTGATGATTTGGGGATGCCTGGATGAACGCGCTCAGGTGCATATCGTTCCGGCTTGTCAATCGCGGTTCGTGGGCGGGTGCGCCGTCCGTTAGGTGGCTGCTACGGCCGGCCGAGTGGTCAGCAGGTCTTGGCAGAGCAGTCCGGCTGCGCGGTGGCGGTGCATCTCGGCGTAGTTGGCATGGTTCAGGGTCTGAATGAACGCAGCCCGGTTGGGGAAGTGCATGATCAGCACGGCGTCCCAGTCGCCCTGGCCGATGAAGTAGCGCTCAGCGTGGCCGTAGAGCAGGCAGCTCCCGCCGACCTCGGCGGCCGCAGCCCGGAAGGCATCGACGTAACGCTGGTAGGCGGCGACGCCGGACTCGTCGTTGGCGTGCTCGGGCTCATCAGGCCCGTAGCCGGCCTTCACCCGGAACTTCAACAGGTTGACCTGCGCGATGGGCCCGTCGTGGGGGTCATCGCGGAAGGCGCGGAACTGGTCGGCGGTCGGCTGCATTGCAGGCATGGCACCTCGCTGTCGGTTCGGGGCAGTCGCACGGGTCGTGCGATGCGGGCCCCCTCAGTGAAGCGCAATGCGCCCGCCGCCGCTGCGTCCGGTGGCCAAGATGGCCCAGACGTGCTTCAGCGAGGCGCGTAGTTCGCGATGGGATGATCGTGGTCAGACACGCGCACGCAGCGGTGCGTCGTGGCGCCGACGCCTTCGACTGTGATGGTACTGACATCGCGGTCGGCAGCTAGCCGAACTCGCACCCACAGAGAAGAGAATCACCATGAGCAACCATGACGGCGAAGTCGAGACGCTGTGGAACGGCGATGTCATCAGGCATCGATTCTTCGAGGCGGCTGGCTTGAACTGGCATGCCATCACGGCGGGCGATGCGGAGAACTCCGAAGTCATTGTCTTCCTGCACGGCTTCCCTGAGACGTGCTTCGCGTGGCACCACCAGGTGGCCGGCCTCGCCGACGACTTCTTCACCATCGCACTCGATCTCAAGGGCCACGGCCAATCTGACACCCGTCTCGACAGCGACTACGACTACGCGGCACAGGCAGCCGAGCTGCCCGCAGTGTTCGACGCGCTGGGTCTCGATCGGTTCTTCCTCACTGGACATGATCGGGGGACGGTGATCGCCGACCACCTGTGCTCGGTGCCCGGCATGGCGCAGCGCATCCGGCGCTATGTCCGCATGCAGCAGTCAGGCAACCGGCCCCATTCCGAGCCCGTCCCGCCGCATGACTTGTTCCGCAGCCCGATGGGCGCGGAGTTGCTCTCTCAGGGGGTCATCCAGCGGATGGCATTCGGGCTCGACCCATTGCCGCACGGGCTGCCCATGGTCGCGAAGCCGATTGCGCGTGAGGACATCGATCGCATCATCGAGGAGAGCACCCAGCCGGGCGTGCCTGAGGGCATGTCGGCCAGCTTCGTGTCTGCCGGCTTCGACCGCGAGCTCGAGGACCGCATGAACGGCCTGTTCGCCGGGATGACGATGCCGGTGCTCTTCTTGCAGGGTGCCAAGGACCCAGGTCAGCAGCCCCACGAATACGAGACCGTCACTGACGAGGTCGCGAACGGGCACCTCCAGTTCCTGGAGCTGGGCCACTTCCTCCACTTGGAGGATCCACCGGTGGTGAACGCCGCGATCCGCGAGTTCCTCACCCGCGACGATCTGCCCAGTTGAACCGTCCGGTCGAGCGGCGGCTCACACCATGAATCTGCTGGTGGGCTGGCCGAGCAGGATGCGCCCGTAGTCGGCGTAGCGGACCTCGCGGTCGAAGATGAGGTGGTTGGAGCCGGTCGTGATGTCGCGCAGCGCCCGCTGGATGGGATTATCCAGCCGGCTGCCGCCGGCGCCGGTGACCGAGCAGATGTCCCTCACGGCATCGCGGCACATGTACACGGCGTGGGTCAGGCGCGACAGCCAGATGCTGCGGGTCTCGAAGGATGCGCTATTGCGCTGGGCCATCACATCGGCGAGCACGTCGCGGAACATGAGCTCGGCTGCGTCGATCGACAGCGCGGCCCGTGCGGCGATCGCCGGCTTGCCCTGGTCGCGTTCGGGGCCGCCGATGCCGGTGTGGTTCGCCGCGATCTTGGCCTTGGCCTGGGAGCGGTATTCCTCCAGCGCCATCTGGGCCGCGCCGAGCATGGGCAGCCCCGCAGCGAACCCGAGCACGGGAATCAGCGGTGTGCGGTAGAGCTCTCCGGGGTGAACCCGGGTGGATTCGCCGGCTGCGTTCATCAGCCCGACCATCGAGACAACCCGATCAGCGGGTACGAACACGTCGTCGACGCGGATGTCCCACGAACCGGTGCCGCACAGCCCCATCACGTACCAGGTGTCGACGGGCTCGACGTCCTCGGGCGGCAACGCGAAGAAGTTCGGCAGCACCCGCCCGTCGCCCTCGTCGATCATCGCGCCGACCAGCACCCAATCGGCATGGACGATGCCGGTGCCCCATTGCCACTGACCGTCGAGCCGGTAGCCGCCCTCGGTGGGGGTCGCCCTGCCGCCGCCTGCGTTCAGCGTGGCAGGGGCCAGGATGAACTGGCGCTCGGCGAACACCTCCTTCTGGAAGCTCTCCGGATAGCCGCACATCCAGAAGTTGTGCTCGATGTAGAACGAGATCAGCCAGCCCATCGAGGCGTCAGCGCGAGACAGCGCCAGCGTCACTTCGAAATAGGTGTCGAGGTCGGCTTCGTGGCCGCCGTAAGCCTGGGGAACCATCAGTGCGAAGAGCCCGCTGTCCCGGACAGCGTCGATCACCCTGTCAAGCGGACGCCGGGCCAGCTCCGCCTCGCGGGCGGTCTCGCGCAGCAGCGGGGCGATCTCGTTCGCGGCGTCGATCAGTTCCGCAGAGCTCATTGGAGAGTCGGCCATGTCGCGCCCCAGCGGTTCGTCTCAACCCTGCGAGGTCGGCCGGGGCGCCCCTCGGTGATTCGCCCGGCCGACGCCCGTCACCGTAGCCGGGTGCGATTGCGAAGTCGCCGTGGTGTGGCCGTCGGACCACTTCGTCTTCGCCCGCAGGCCTGACAGACTGCGTCGGGCATATCTGCGCCGTGCCGACGACGGGGATCGGATGCGAACGCTGGGACTGGACGATGCTTGATCATTCCGAACGGGTCGCGGCAGCGCGGTCCGCCATCGACTACATCTGCGGCCGCAGTGATGAAGAGCAGGCGGTGCCGGTTCCGAACTGTCCGGGCTGGACGGTGTACAACGCGGCGTCACACATCGGCCGTGTCGGGATCGCGTGGGAAGAGATGATCACCTCAACACCCGACGACCCCGAGTCCCGGGCACGGGGTTACGAGCGCGCCGGCCGCAAGCCGGTCGGAACATCGACGGCAGAACTCGCAGCATGGGCCCACTCTGCCATCGACCAACTCACTGACGACCTCGACCGGCGCTGCTACTTCTCGATGACCGGCGGGGAGGGCAACCCGCGGCTGTGGGCTTGGCATGCGGCCTCAGAGCTCGGCATGCACCGCCTCGATGTCGAGGCGGCACTAGGCCACGAGCACTCCATGACGCCAGCGCAAGCACTCGATGCTGCCGACTACACGTGTCAGTTCTTCCTGCAGGCGATGCGCCGCGTGCTCGAACGAGACCCCGGCGGGCTCACCGCCCGGCTCATCGATGCCGGCGGCGAGGTCGGCAGCCTGTCCATCGAGCCCCTGCCCGAGTCCGAGTCACCGCCATCAGTGGACATCGAGGGCCCGCCGATCCCGGTGTTGCTCGCACTGTGGGGCCGCCCTCATGTTGGTGTCGAGGTAGCCGACGGCGACCCGCAGGTCTGGCAGCAATGGCGAAGCCTGCCGAGCGAAGCTTTCCAGTTCGGCACCTGGGACTAGCCCCGTGGCGACGCGGACCGGATCAGACTGCGGTCCCTCCTCCGCCCTCGATGGGCGAGACGATGCGGGCCGCCTGTTCGGCCGGGTCAGGCTCGGCGTGAGAACCTTTGCGAGCTGAACGCTTCGTCCATTCTCTCTTGGCCTCGCTGAGATCGTCGGAGACGAGGTCGGCTAGTTCTTTCCTGATCGCATCGGCCTCTGATCGCAGCGCGTGCTTGCGTGCAAAGGCGTCGTCTGGCAATGCCGTCAGCTCGGCGTCGATCTCGGCTAACCGGCGACGATGATCGACGGCGGGATCTCCCATGTGGTCACCCCATTTGGTTGCAGACTCAGCACACCTCGAAGCGGGTGCTCAACCTTGATCCGCCATCGGAGTCGGCGCTGCGGGCGAAAGGCTGGACGAAGAAGAGCGGTGCCTCGCCTGTCGATCGAGTACTGCATCAGCCCAGCGGAGGTGCTCGGGATCAATCGGGCCAGCGTCTGCCTCCCAGCGTGTTATCAGTTCGAGCAGTACGTCGTCGTCACGCGGCATGGCCCGCAAACCTACCGATATCGAGAGATACGGCAAGCGCTCCACCCCGGCGCTCGCCCATAGGCTGAGGTCCTGCCCGATGAGCCTCGGAGGTGCGCGATGAACAGGCACTTGACTGCAATCGTCGAGCGGGAAGGCGATGGCTATGTGGCTCTGTGCCCGCAGGTCGATGTAGCGAGCCAAGGGCTCACCGTGGACGAGGCCCGAGAGAATCTGGCAGAAGCCCTGACCCTGTTCTTTGAGACCGCGTCCGCGAGCGAGATCGACCAGCGGTTGCGCGGCGAGGTCTATGTGACTCAGATCGAGGTCGCCGTTGGCTAGGTTGCGCGTCCTCTCGGGACGAGAGTGTTGTCGCATCCTGTCAGCCCACGGCTTCGTCGAGGTCAGGCGCCGCGGCAGCCATGTCGCGATGCAGAAGTCGTCAGCCGACGGCACGGTGACAGTGCCTGTGCCGGATCACCGGGAGTTGCGGATCGGGACGTTGCTCTCCATCATCCGCCAGTCAGGTGTGCCCCGCTCGGAGTTTGAAGAAGCGCTCTAGTTGACACGCATGTCATGCCGACAGAGGTCGGCGCTTCCCTCCGTTTAAGCCGCCGCTTGTACCGATCATCTTGGAGACACGGGCAGGGCGGCGAGGAGTTGGACTAGGCAGTCTTCTAGGGGCTGGGTGGTGTCGATGGTGATCTCGGGCGAGGGTGGCGGCTCGTAGGAGGCGGAGATGCCGCTGAAATCGGGGATCTCGCCGGCTCGGGCCTTGACGTAGAGGCCCTTGGGGTCGCGGGACTCGCAGACCTCGAGCGAGGTGTCGACGAACACCTCGATGAAGGCGCCCTCGGGATGGATGGCCCGTACCTGGTCACGATCGGCCACGTAGGGCGAGATGAAGGCTGTGAGCACGACGACGCCGGCGTCTTGGAACAGGCGGCACACCTCGCCGATGCGGCGGATGTTCTCAGCGCGGTCTTCGGGCGAGAAGCCGAGGTCACGGTTGAGGCCGAAGCGGACATTGTCGCCGTCGAGGACATAGGCAGCGACACCGCGTTCGAGCAGGGCCGCTTCGAGGGCGAATGCAAGTGTGGATTTGCCGCTGCCTGAGAGCCCCGTGAACCACACCGTCACCGCACGGTGGCCGAAGTGCGCCTCGCGGTCGGCGCCGGTGACGTGCCCTTCGGCGCGCACGATGTTGCGCGAGACCGGTTCGCTCCCTGCGCCCGCACTCATGGCGTGTTCTGCCCTCTCAGAAAACCGCGCTCGGTCAGCATGCGCACGATGGCGTCGATGCACTCGTCGACGTCTTGGGTCGAGGTGTCGACGCGCAGATCGGCGTCGGTCGGCCGGTCGAAATCGGCAGAGACGCCGGGGAAGCGGGGGATCTCGCCGCTGTCGGCCATCGCGTACAGGCCGTGAGGGTCCCGCTCGCGGCACACCTCGATGGGCGTGTCCACGAAGACCTCCACATAGCGATCCGCGCCCACCAGGTCACGGGCACGCTGCCGCACGTCACGGTCGGGGGCCACCATTGCAGCTATCGCAATCAGGCCCTGGCCGTTGACGAGTCGTGCCACCTCCGACACCCGTCGCAGGTTCTCCGAGCGTTCCTGGGTGCTGAAACCCAAGTCACGCGAGATGCCCATGCGAACGTTCTCGCCGTCGAGACGGATCGACACCTTGCCCCGATCGAACAGCTCCCGCTCGAGCGCCGTGGCGAGCGTGGACTTGCCGGCCGCCGTGAGCCCTGTCAGCAGGATGGTGCACGGCTGCTGGCCGAAGCGGATCGCCCGCTCCGCATCGCTGATCTCCGAGCGCTGGCGAACCAGTGCCGCATCGGGCGTGCGGTCCCACGCAGACGCCGCGCCCATGATCATTCCTGCGGCCACTGTGGCGTTCGTGAGCCGGTCGACGAGCACGAACGAGCCGGTCGCCCGGTTGGCGCTGTAGGGGTCGAAGGCGAGCTCCCGGTCTGAGGTGATGACGCAGTGCCCGATGTCATTGAGCCCAAGGCCCGGGGCCTGCTCGTGTGCGCCCGTATTGATGTCGATCCGGTGCCGGACGTTGCGGATGGTGCAGTTGGAGACCGTGTTGGCCGTCTGCAGCAGGTAGGAACTGCCGGACTCGGCGCCGGCCTCAGACATCCACACCACCATGGCGTCGAGGTCGTGTGCCCGCTGGGGCTCACTTCCTGGAGTCACCAGCAGATCGCCTCGGCTGACATCGATGTCGTCAACGAGTGTCACCGTGACCGCCCGTCCCGGCCCGGCCACATCAAGGTCGCCATCGAAGGTGGCAATCCGTTCCACCGTCGAGCCGAGCCCCGAAGGCAGCGCCACCACCTCGTCACCGGGCCGGAGCACGCCCGAAGCTACGGTCCCGGCGTACCCGCGGAAGTCGGCATCGGGGCGGGCGACCAGCTGCACCGGCATGCGGAAATGCTCCAGCTCGACGCTGGCATCGATGTCCACTGTCTCAAGATGCTCCAGCAGCGGCGGACCGTCGAACCAGCCCAGGTTGCCGCTGGCGTCGACGACGTTGTCGCCCAAGAGCGCGGACATCGGCAGGAAGTACGGCTGGCCAAACCCGAGCGGCTTTGCGAACGAGCGGTAGTCCTCGCAGATCTCGGTGAACCGATCCTGCGACCAGCCGACCAGGTCCATCTTGTTGACCGCCACCACCACCTGGCCGATGCCCAGCAGGCTGGCGATGTAGCTGTGGCGCTTGGTCTGGGGCAGCACGCCGTGGCGGGCGTCGATCAGGATGACCGCCAGATCGCACGTCGAGGCGCCCGTCGCCATGTTGCGGGTGTACTGGGGGTGCCCTGGGGTGTCGGCGATGATGAACGTGCGGCGGGCCGTGGAGAAGTAGCGGTAGGCCACGTCGATGGTGATGCCCTGCTCGCGCTCGGCTCGCAGGCCGTCCATGAGCAGCGCCAAGTCGACCCCCTCGCCCGCCGAGCCGTGGGTAGCCGAGTCGGCCTCGAGGCTGGCGAGCACGTCCTCGTAGATCAGCTGCGAGTCGTGCAGCAGGCGGCCGATCAGGGTCGACTTGCCGTCGTCGACGCTGCCGCAGGTCAGCAGGCGCAGCAGGTCCTTCTGTTGATGCGAAGCCAGGTACGTCTCGACATCCGACATGGCGGGAGCGCCGCCGCCGGTCTGCTCGGGGGCCATCAGAAGTACCCCTCGCGCTTCTTCTGCTCCATGGATCCCGACTGGTCGAAGTCGATCACTCGGCCCTCCCGCTCGGAGCGGGTGGCCACCAGCATCTCGCCGATGATCTCCGGCAGCGTGGTGGCCGTCGACTCGATGGCACCCGACAGCGGGTAGCAGCCGAGCGTGCGGAACCGCACCAGCCGCTGCTCGGCCACCTCGCCCTCATCGAAGACGAACCGGTCGTCGTCCACCATGATCAGCACGCCGTCGCGTTCCACCACCGGCCGCTCGGCCGCGAAGTACAGCGGCACGATCGGGATCTGCTCGACGTGGATGTACTGCCACACGTCGAGCTCGGTCCAGTTGCTCATCGGGAACACCCGGATCGACTCGCCCTGGTTCACCCGGCCGTTGTAGAGATTCCACAGCTCGGGCCGCTGGTTCTTGGGGTCCCAGCGATGATGGGCGTCGCGGAAGCTGAACACCCGCTCTTTGGCCCGCGACTTCTCCTCGTCGCGCCGGGCGCCGCCGAACGCCGCATCGAATCGACCGGCGTCCAGCGCTTGGCGCAGCGCCTGGGTCTTCATGATGTCGGTGTAGTTCTTCGACCCGTGATCGAACGGGTTGATGCCCTGCGCGACCCCCTCAGTGTTGGTGTGGACGATCAGCTCGAAGCCGATCTCGCCGGCCATGCGCTGGCGGAACGTGATCATCTCGCGGAACTTCCACGTCGTGTCCACGTGCAGCAGCGGGAACGGGATCTTGCCGGGAAAGAACGCCTTGCGGGCGAGGTGCAGCAGCACCGAGGAGTCCTTGCCGATCGAGTACAGCATGACCGGCCGCTCGCACTGGGCGACGACTTCGCGCATGATTCCGATCGCCTCGGCTTCGAGCTGCTGCAGGTGGGTCAGCCGCAGCTCGGCGGGCAGAGTCGCGCTCATTGAGAACCCCTCGATTGCTCCACCATGACCTGGCTGACGTCCCACAGCTTGGCCCCGTTGTCGGGGTCCCCTGCACTCTCGGACACCTGCTTGCGGTGCATCAGGTGCAGGTAGAGCCCGGTGGAGCTGCCGGCCTCGGGCGCGCAGCACAGCCAGACGATCGGCTCGACGGCGTCATCTGGCGACCGGAAGAACAGCCGAAGCAGCGGGTCGACGACCGATCGGAGCGGCGCAGGCGCGCCGCGGGTGATGTTGGTGGCGACGCCTCCTGGGCACAGCGCATGCACTGCCACCTCGAGTTCTTCGCTGTCGTCGACGTCATCGCCAACGCCGCCCTGGCGATTCAGCCGGCGCGATAACTCCGTGGCGTAGGTGCACAGCGCGAGCTTGCTCAAGCCGTAGTGCCGCATGCTGTCCTTCATGCCGTAGGGGGCGAACTCGCCGAGGCGATCGAACTCGATGGCCGCACTGGATCGGTGAGCTTCCGAAGAGACGAACACGATCCGTGGCGGGTCACCGCCCGGAATTGCCGGAACGACGACGCCATCGGACAGCCAGCGGTCGATCATCACCCGGTTTGCCAGGAAATGGACTGCGAACATCTCGTCGTAGCCCTGCGCAGAGCGCCTTGCTGCCGGCGTCATCAGGCCGGCATTCATTAGCGCGATGTCGATGCGGACCCCACGATCACGCAGCTCATCGCAGCAACGGTGCACCGACCGGAGATCGGCAAGATCAACGTCGATCAGCTCCACCGACACCGAACCGGATTCGCGCTTGATCTCCTCGACGACGCCGTCGTGGCCGGGGCGGCAAGCCAGGATCATGCGGCCGCCACGCCGTGCGAGCTCGATGGCGGCTGCCCTGCCGAGCCCGCTGTTGGCGCCGGTCACCAGGCAGGTCTCGCCGTCAATCCTCACGTCGTCGGGGACCGGTTCGATGTCGGGCGCTGCCGGATTGCGAAGGTCACGGACAGCCGTGGCCAGGGCACCGACGAAGCCGCGGTCGCCGATCCCGCGTTCCGGCTGTCCCTCGGCCGCAGGATTCTCGCCCGCTGCCGACGATGACGGCGGGGCATCGGCGCCCGACGGCAGGCGCCGGTCGCTCTCGAACGGGATCGCGTATGCCTCGCGGTACGCAGCGAACGTCTCGTCGATGCCGTGCTCGGTCAGCCCGAAGTCTTCGAGCCGGTAGTCGTGGGTGCCGAACCGGTTCTGCGGATTCGCTGCCATGAACTGCTCGGCTTCGCGCTCGGCTGTTTCGTCGAAGCCGACGCTGGCCGCCTCGCAGATCTGTCGAACTTCGCTGATCGGGTCGGCCACCAGGTCGTAGTACGACACGTCAACGAACTGGCTGGCCGGTGACCCGGCGCGAACCTGCATGGCCCGCTCCACCATCCGGTGCGTCTTGCGGCACCAGTGCCGGCCGATCTCCGCCGGGTCGACCTGATCGCTGAACATGCCGCGGCCATGGGCGACCATGCTGCAGAACGAGGCGAGCGCGATCCGCGGGTCTCGATGGGTCTGCACGACGGTGGCACCCTCGAACACGCGCAGGAACACGTCGAGGTGCTCGAGGTGGTGCGGGGTCTTGAGCACCCAGGTGCGGCCCAGTCGCTGCCACGACAGCACCTGCAGGACCCGGCGGAGGTACTCATACGCGGGGGTTTGATCCTGCTCTTCCAGCCAGCGGGCGTAGCTCGGCACGTGCATGGTCGCTTCGGGCGACTGGCTCATGAAGTTCAGATCCAGCAGCAGGACGTCTTCTTCCGGCTCGTCATGGCTGATCGGGTGGATGGCCATGAACTCGGGCGCCAGGTACGAGATCGACTTCTGGGCGATCATCGCCTGTCGTGTGCGGGTCCGCTCGGCCCGGTCGCTGTCCTGGCTGCCCGGCACCGGTACCAGCGCTTCGGCCCCGGAGATGCCGCGGACATCGGGGTGGGAGATCAGCAGGCGCTGCAGCAGGGTGGTGCCGGTGCGCTGCAAGCCGCTGATCACGATGATCCTGCCGAGATCGATGTCGGCAATCTCGGGATGCCGCTGCAGCAGGTCTTCGATTCGCAAACGCTGCACCAGCGCCCCGGTGAGCCTTGACTTCTGAATCAGGCGCCCGGCGGGGGTCAGGCGGGCTTCGGCGTTGATCGAGGTGACCAACACCTCGAGGGCTTCCGCGTGGCCGTCGTCGCCGAAATCGCTGAGACCGGTCTTGCGTCGCGCCGCATCCCGAAGCGCGTTGACATCCAGGCGATCCGACAGCCCGAAGTTCGTGCCGGCCTCGCTGAGCCGGTTGAAGGCTCGCACCCCCAGCGGACGGTAGGGGTGCTCGTAGTCGGTGGAGGTCATGACGATCGCAGGCTGGCGAGCTTGACCACCCGGCACGCCGGTTGGGGGTGCTCGTTGGCTCGCACCCAGCGGAAGCACATGGTGCCGAAGGTATGGCCGGCGGTCTGCAGCCAGTTGGGCAAGCCCGGGTCGTCGTGCGCAACGACGAGACGCACCGAGCCGTCGTCCTCGTACCGGGCGAGATGCATGTTGGTGTGGACGGTGAAGTGGCGATAATCCAACGACTCCATCCAGTAGTTGTTCAGCTGGAAGTTCCAGTGTTCGCATTCCGGCGGCATGACCTCGATCAGCAGCGCCTCGTCGGCTTCCAGCGCCCAGTGGCTGTGGTAGTAGGCGATGTTCGGGTCGCCGCCCGCTGCCAACGAGACGTCCGGGTCGAATCTGGGCAGCTCGTTGCTGTGCTTGGAGAAGTCACGGGCCCACTTGGCGAACAGCAGCGGCGCGCCTATCACCAGCGCCCCGGCCTTGCCCAGACCTTCGTCGAGCGCCGCAGCCGTGAGATGCGAAGGCTGGCCTTCCTCTGGGGTGCAATTGATGCGTTCGATCGACAGATCTGCCGGCGTCTCGGAGCTGCGGTCCCCGAAGGTCTGGCGCACCACCAGGGCACCAGTCTCGGGTGTCATCGGCAGCCAGTTGCCTTGCTGCGGGCTGCTGCTGAGCACCAGCTCGAACCGCCCGTCGGCGTCCATCTCGATCTCGTCGGATTCGATGTAGCCGGTGGGGGGCAGCCCGCCTCCCTGGCCGTAGTTGCCCGACTGGGTCCCGAAGCTCAGGTAGGCGATGGTGTTGCGCCGGCCGGTGATCCTGTAGTCGTAGTTCCCGTCGAGCGAAGCCGTCAGGTAGAAGTTGTCGGGATTGTCCGCTCCCATCTTGGTGTTCTCATTGACCACGCGATGCAGCACGGGTGCCTTGGGGTCGGCGTGCTCGACGAAAGCCATCAGGCCTGCCCTCGTGATGCGGCTCAGATAGCGGTATCCCTCCGCCTGGCTGAAGGGGTCCTGCGGCGCTCCCGGGAAGCTCAGCGCAGCGCCCGCCGCCTTGAGCGAGTCGCAGAACTCGTTCCACGACTGGCCGCTCGTGACGCGCCGCTCAGCCACGTCGTCGTCGGTGACGCCTCGAACCCGCCGCAGGAGCTGGGTGGCCTTCCGGAACGCAGCAAGCAGACCGATGACGAACCGTCGCATGGCGTAGGTCTACTGACAAATTCCCTTGCGTTGCTTGTCGTAGGTTCCCTAGACAGCTACGGTGCCGAAGCGAACCGAGCTAGTGCGTCAAATCCGTCGGCTCGCCGATGGGTATGGCTGCACGGCTGTAGTCCTGCGCCAGGGCAGGCATGAGATCTGGGAGTGCGCCGGCTTCAGATTCCCGATCCCGAGGCATCGAGAGATTGCGGACGGAACAGCGCGAGCGATCCTTGGCAAGCTGGAAGAGCATCTTGAGCAAGTGGCGCCGGGAGAAGACTCATGAGCGCACCATTTCGAGCAGTTGCAGAACGAAACGGTGACTGGTGGGAGATCGAGATCATCTCGGGCCTGCCTCGCAACGTCCTTGGTGTCAGTCAAGCCCGCCGCAAGAGCGACGTAGAACGAGTTGCGCGAAGTGTGGTCGCCGAACTACTCGATGTCGGGTCCGACGGCATCGAGATCGACATCGAATTCAGGCCGGCATCTGATCGCGGTACGACTGCCGTCGCATAGCGGGCCCAGCGCAAACCTGACCTCGCTCCAAGGGACGTAACCGTCCAAGACGACACCGCAGCGGACGGTGCTCTTACGCGAGCGTGGCGGTGGGGTCCAGCTTGTGGGCGGCCATGGCGTCATACAGCGGCAGGCAGCGCTCGTACATCTCCGCGAGGCGCGGCGAGTCCTCCAGCGGCGGGTACTCGGTGCGCGGCGTTGTGATGCCAGAGCTGTGCCGGAGATTGTCGTGCCACGGTCCCGTGCCCTCGCCGTACCAGCTCACCTCGGTGCGCTCGCCCGGTTCCCACGACATCGCCGCGGGCATGAACTCGATGCCGACTGCAGCGCAGAATGACCGGACCGTGCCTTCCGGATCGCCGGTCAGGTCGGCGGCATCGATGACAGGCGGGGGAGCACTGTCTCGCTCTGCGATCCGGCAGAACAGGCGATGCAGCGACTCGAACCCGACCTCGTCCCAGGTGCAGTCGGGCCAGTGATGCCCGAGACCCTGCACGACCCGCTCGGGGTCCCTGACAAGAAACGTGTGGGTCATCGCGGAGAGCTCGCGGTCGTCGAGGTCGTGCTCGACTGAGTAGGCGAAGTCCTTCACGAACACGTTCTGTGACTGAGAGAGTTCCGACAGGCGGTTCCAGAGCGCCGGGTAGGTGTGGCCAGGGCGCGCCTCAACGTGGGCGTCGCGCTGCGACCGGCGGCCCTCGCCGTAGTAGTAGAGCTCGTTCCACGGTTCGTGGAAGCACTCGAAGTCGCCTCGCTGGCGCATCATCCACTCGAAGGCGGTGGAGACCGAGCGAGGCGTGGCCCACAAGGTCAGGAACATCGAGCCACCTCCGCGCCCAGCGTGCAACAACCTGCGCGGGCCTGCGAGTTCAGCGGGCCTTGGTCCGCTTGCGGGAGCGGTGAGACAGCGCTGCAGCGCCCTCTGGCGTTCCGTCGTGGAACGCACCGATCAGCTCGTCCAGCGGCGACTCGTAACCCCCGTAGTTGCATTCGATGAACCGGTGATGGATCTGGTGGTGGAAGTCGCCCAGCTCGAACCGCGCTTGGCGGCCGGCCCGCGGCCCCAGCAGCAAGGCGTCGTAGCCGGTGTGCGACAGGGGTGCCCCGAGGCCGTGGTGCATCATCATGAAATACAGGTGCAGCGGGTGCGACGGCACGAGGAACAGCAGCACCACGTCGGAGAAGAGCACGAGGTGCTCGACGGGGTGCATCGAGAGCCCAGACCACGGGCCGACGTTGGTGTTGCGGTGGTGCCACGAATGGATGTGACGGTAAGCCGGGCCGGTGTGCAGCAGCCGGTGGTGGGTCGAGAAATACAGGATCGACCACCACGGGATGACCACCAGGAACAGCACGAACCAGACAGGGTTGCTCTCGAAGGTGATGAGGCGTGCGTGCCCATTGGCGTACGCCCACAGCAGCAACGAGTCGAATCCGGTCCAGATCAGCACAGCCGGCACGAGCGTGAGGAAGACGTTCTCCCGCACCTGATTGCCGAACAGGAACACCCGCTTGTTGCGTCCGAACGGGCGGGAGTCGTAGCGCAGGCCGTCGCCCTGACGACGCACGACGTAGAACCAGACGTGCAGCCCACCGGCGACGAGTGTCACCAGGATCAGGTTGCGAAGCCAGATCCCGAAGATCCAGCCGAATTCGAAGCTCTCCGTGCGTTCGAGCGACGGCATGAACCACGCCCAGACGCCGAACGCCACCGCGAGCATGAAGAACCGGGACCGCAGCGGCAGCCATGTGCGCCCGAGGTGCTTCGCAATGGCGCCCGGTCGGGGAGGCCAGTGCAGGAATGGTGCCGTGCGCAGCGGCAACTCCGGCGCGAAGTTCCACATCGCGCGGCCGCCGTCAGGCGACGATGACGTCAAGGGCATCGCATCACCCCCGAGCAACCCCACGCTGCTTCCGTCAGGCCTGTCAGCCTGCTACCTACACCAGTGTATGTTCGGAAATGAGGTCGCCGACCGCCATTTCACAGCCCAAAACGGGGCAGCATGAGCAACCCGGCGGCTCACCAACCACCAGTGTGCGAAAGTCTGAGAAGCTAGGGGGATGGGCGAGCAGACGGCGCCGCAAGCCCAGCCGGTTGAGGGGCGCAGCTTTCCGACCACGGCGCGCGGCGCCAGGCCGACGTTCTTCGATGACGATGGTGCGACTGATGCGGTCTTGGCGATCGTGACGGCGCTCGCGGCCGAGGTGTGGGCGTTGCGTGAGCGGCAGACCACGCTCGAGGCAGTGCTTGCCGAGGCCGGCATCGATGCTGCCGCGGCGATCGAGGCGTACCGGCCTGACGGTGACGAGACCGCAGCCCGTGCTGCCGAGGCGGCGGCGTTCGCCGGTCGCGTCTATCGCGTGTTCGAAGAGATGCGCGAAGAGGCGCTGGCCGGCGACACACAGGACCGCTATCTCCAGATTGTCGATCGCGCATTCGCAGAGCTCTAGATGGGGGACAGCCAGATGAGCCAGAAAACACACCCGCTCCTGCCCACCGAGACGCACGACGAGAGCGCTCGGGAGAGCTTCGTGCAGGCGCTGAAGTCGCACATCGCGACCCGGGTCAGTCCCGGTGTTCGCGAGATCTACGACCGCCGGGTTCGACAGCAGTGGGTGGACGAGCACGGCGACGAGCCGGCGGACCGGCACGAAGTCCGCGAAGCGCTGAGCTCCGATACCTACTACCGCCTGTGGAGCTCGGTGCGCCGGTCCAGCCAGCACCTGCTGTGGAGCTCGGTCGGCGATGCCATCGCTCGCCAGGCGGGCGACCTCGCAGAACGCGCCCGATCGGCCGATGCGGGGCTCGGTTCGTTGCGCCTCGATCCCGATCTGGAGATCCCCTGGTACAACGCCGAGGTCGACATTCACGCCATGCCGGGCGGCTACCGGGGCGAGTACATGGACGACGATGTCTCGGTCGGGGCGCTGTTCGACCGCGGCGTCTATGTGTACGCGATGGGCCAGATGGGTGCCCTCAACGATGACTACGGGCAGTCCGTCTGCCAGAACTTCCTGGCTGTCTCCCATCCCGAGTTCTCGCCGCGGCGGATCCTCGACATGGGCTGCACCTCGGGCAATTCCACGCTGCCCTACGTCGATGCGTTCGGGGACGCGGAAGTCCATGCAATCGACCTGGGCGCACCCGTGCTGCGGTACGCCCATGCACGGGCCGAATCGCTCGGGCGGGCAGTGCACTTCTCCCAGCAGAACGCCGAGTGCACCGACTATCCGGACGGGCACTTCGACTTGATCGTCTCGCACATCGTGATCCACGAGATGTCGCCAGCGGCATTGCGCCGGATGTTCGCCGAGTGCCGCCGACTGCTGGCGCCCGGCGGGCTCATGGTGCACGCCGACTTCGCGGGGTACGCGGGCGTCGACCCGGTCACCCAGGCGATGATCGACTGGGACACCTACTACAACCACGAGCCCTTCTGGGGCCCGATGCGCGACATGGATCTGGTGGCCGAGTCGGTCAGTGCGGGATTCGACGACGGCGCGGTCGAGATCACGTCGGTACCGACGGGGCGAGTGCTGCAGACAGGCAAGCAGCAGAAGACGGGTCAGCTCACCCTTCTGGTCGGCCAGGCCTGACGTAGTTGACTGATGGGGCCGTTGCCCACGACAGGAGCGTGACCCGATGGAGGTCGTCAACGAAGTGATGCCCACGAGCCCCGAGCGCATCGACGAGATGATGCAGCCCGGGCCTGACGGGCCGATCTACATGGTCAACCTTCTGAAGTTCAAGGACAAGGCCGAGTATGAGGACGGTCGCGAGACCGATCTGACCGGCTTCGAGGCGTACCAGCTGTACGGCCGGGCGGTGTCGAGGATCATTCGTGACTACGGCGGCGAGATCCAGTTCGCAGCGAACGTGACGTTCCTGTCGCTCGGCCAGGTCGAGGAATTGTGGGACGAGGTCGCCATCGCCAAGTACCCGAACAGGGGAGCGCTGCTGGCGATGTCGTCGTCACCGGAATGGCGCGAGGCAGCGGTGCATCGCACGGCCGGGCTGGCTGGCCAGTTGAACATCGAGACGGTCGCTCAGTTCGTCCGCGAGTGAGCCCGAGGCGGCTCGGCCGCACAGGTTCTTGCTGGCCGGCCCTTCGTCAGGATTCCTTCCGGCTGGAAGGTTCAACTTAGAGTGGTCATGTGACGGCGGCGACCGCTCGATCCGACTTGGCAATCGACGGCATGACCTGTGCCGCGTGCGCGAGCCGGATCCAGCACCGACTCGACGAACTGGACGCCGTGGCAGCGGCGCAGGTGAACTTCGCTACCGGGCAGGCCACGATCACCCACGACGGGTCGCTCGACGAGGCGTTCGTTGCGGCGGAGATTGCAGCGCTGGGCTACTCGGTTGTCGCAAAGGGCGAGAGCGAGACGGCTGAGCAACGGCGCCAGGCCGAACTGCTGGCCCGGCTGGTCAGCGGCGTGGTGCTGACGGTGCCGTCGGTGCTGATCTCGATGATCCCGGCGCTGCAGTTCAGCGGCTGGGAATGGCTGGTCGCTGTGCTGGCGGCCGTGGTGATCGTGGGAGCCGGCTGGCCGTTCCATCGAGCAGCGGCGGTCAACCTGCGGCACGGCGCCACCACCATGGACACGCTCGTGTCGATGGGATCGCTTGCCGCGTTGGCGTGGTCGCTGACGGTGTCGATCAGCGGCATCGGCGACGGCCACGTGTACTTCGAGACCGGCGCCGTGATCGTCACGCTCATCCTGCTGGGCAAGTGGCTGGAGCTGCGGGCCAAGCGCCGCTCGGGTGACGCCATCCGCGCACTGGCAGATCTGGGCGTGCGGACCGCCCGCCTGGTGGACGGGCGTGAGATCGCGATCGCCGATCTGGCGGTCGGCATGCGGTTCGTGGTCCGGCCGGGGGAGCGCATCGCCACCGACGGCGTGATCGTGGACGGGCGCTCGGCAGTCGATGCGTCGATGGTGACCGGCGAGCCGGTGCCCGTGGAGGTCGGGCCCGGCGACGAGGTGATCGGCGCCACGATCAACGCCAACGGAGCGCTCGTCGTCGAAGCGGCCAAGGTGGGTGCAGACACGGCGCTGGCGCAGATCATCCGCTTGGTTGACGAAGCCCAGGGCAGCCGGGCAGAGGTGCAGCGGCTCGCCGACCGGGTGTCGGCGGTGTTCGTGCCCATTGCCATCGTCATCGGGATCCTCACGCTGGCGGCGTGGTTGCTGCTGGGCAACGAGGCCAGCGCTGCATTCAGCGCCGCGGTGGCAGTGCTGATCATCGCCTGCCCGTGCGCCCTCGGGCTGGCGACGCCGCTCGGGATCATGGTGGGGACCGGCCGGGGCGCTCAGCTCGGCGTCATCATCAAGGGGGGCGAGGTTCTCGAGGACACCCGCTCGGTGGACGTGGTGCTGGTGGACAAGACCGGCACGATCACCGAGGGTGCTATGACGCTCGCCGATGTCCAGGCGGGACAGCTTCCGGCCGCCGAACGCGACGAGGTGCACCGGCTGGCGGCATCGGCCGAGGCGTTGTCGTCTCACCCGATCGCTGAAGCCATCGCCGGCTCGGTCGACGAGCTGGTCGAGGTCGAGGAATTCGAGACTGCGCCCGGTTCGGGTGTGATCGCAACGGTCGGCGGCGTCGAGGTCCGGGTGGGCCGCCGCAGCCTGTTCGACGCTGTGCCGGCCGGCGTGGCGAACTTGGCTGCCGACGCTGAGGCCACCGGGGCCACGGCTGTGCTTGCTGGCCGCAATGGCACCGCGGAGATCGTGCTGGTGGTCGCTGATCGCATCAAGCCGACCTCGGCGGAGGCAATAGTGGCACTGCAAGAGCAGGGCCTGGCGGTGACGCTGCTCACCGGCGACAACGAGCGCACGGCACGGACGATCGCCGCCGAAGCCGGCATCGAGTCGGTGATCGCCGAGGTCTATCCCGACGACAAGGCCGCCGCCGTGCAGCGGCTTCAAGCCGCCGGCAAGCGAGTGGCGATGGTGGGAGACGGCATCAACGATGCCCCGGCGCTGGCTCAGGCCGACCTGGGCATTGCCGTCGGCACCGGCACCGATGTAGCCATCGAGGCGTCCGACCTCACCGTCGTGAGCGGCGATCTGCGGGCCGTTGCCGACGCCATTGCGCTGTCACGCCGCACCCTGTCGACGATCAAGGGGAACTTGTTCTGGGCCTTCGCCTACAACGCCGCCGCCATCCCGCTCGCGGCGTTCGGCATCCTGAACCCCATGATCGCTGCCGGCGCGATGGGCGTCTCATCGCTGTTCGTCGTGACGAACAGTCTCCGCCTGCGACGCTTCACAGGCAGCCGCCAGACTGTCTGACTGAGTGACTGGCGACACGTGGACATCTGAGGACATTCCCGATCAGTCGGGCCGGGTCGCCGTGGTGACCGGGGCCAACTCGGGGAACGGCTTCGAAACGGCGCGGGCGCTTGCCGGCCGCGGTGCGCTGGTGGTGCTGGTGGTCCGCGACCTCGCCAAGGGCGGCGCAGCAGCCGACGCCATACGCGCCGAGCATCCTGGCGCTGAGCTGGCGCTGCAGGAGGCGGACCTAGCATCGCTCGATTCGGTGCGCCGGGGGGCTGCGGCCATCGCCGATCGGTACGAGCGCATCGATCTGCTCGTCAACAACGCCGGGGTCTTTCACACACCCCGGCGGCAGACCTCCGACGGGTTCGAGATCCGCTTCGGCACCAACCACCTTGGACACTTCGCGTGGACAGGCCTGCTGCTGGATCGTCTGCTGCCAGTCGCTGGCTCTCGGGTCGTCACCGTGAGCAGCAACGCCCACCGGTACCGCGCCCGGATTGACTTCGAACGCTTCGGAATGGAGCAGGGTCGCAGCCAGTCGGCCGCCTACGGCCGTTCGAAGCTGGCGAACCTGCTGTTCACCCACGAACTGCAGCGCCGGTTGGCCGCAGCCGGCGCGGAAACCATCGCATTGGCGGCCCATCCTGGATGGGCCGAAACGGAGATCCTGCGCGACTTCCCGTTCATCGGGCTGATGCGGCCGCTGATTCGTCCGCTGCAGCACCGTGCGGCCGCAGGGGCCTTGGCCACGCTGCGGGCCGCGACCGACCCTGCCGCTGCGGGCGGCGAGTTCTACGGGCCTGACGGACTGTGGGAGATGCGAGGTCATCCGGTGCTGGTGGGATCCAGCGACCGCTCACGCGATCCAGGGCTGCAGCGGCAGACGTGGGAGGCGTCAGAACAGGTCACCGGGATCAGCTTCGAGGTGTGACCCGCTGCGTTCTATGCGGGTGATCCCACCAATGCGAAGCCCT
This sequence comes from Candidatus Poriferisodalis sp., assembly GCF_965204195.1. GTDB lineage: Bacteria > Actinomycetota > Acidimicrobiia > Acidimicrobiales > Poriferisodalaceae > Poriferisodalis. The sequence goes on along the minus strand of NZ_OZ241975.1, from coordinate 2,318,466 downwards.
CGTCGAGCCAGCCGATAGCGCCGCCGATCATCTTCTTGACTGGCCGGCCCAGTCGGGCGAGCCGGACAGCCGCCTTGTCTGCCGCGTTGCAGTGCGGTCCGGCGCAGTACACGACGAACAGCGTGTCTGGTGGGTACTGCGCCAGGGCCTCCTCGGTGATCGTCGTGTGGTGCATGAAGATCGCGCCCGGTACGTGTCCCGCATCGAAGCTGGCTTGATCGCTGTTGGTCTGCAGCAGCACAAAGCCGGGCGACCCGCTCTGCATGGCCTCATTCACGTCCCAGCAGTCGGTTTCGAGCGCCAGCAAGCGCTCGAAGTGCTCGACGGCCAGCGCCGGCGAGCCAGCAGGGATCTCGGTGACCGGGTTCGTGACAGGGGTCAGCGTTGCGTTGCTCATCGGGGGAGACGTCCTCAAGTCGGTTCCAGCGCAGCAGCGTGGTCAACTGCCGGTCGGCAATCTAGGAGGCATTGGCTGCCGCGACCTGCATCTGCCGAGTGACTCTCGCCGTTCGGATCGGCACCACGCCCCGCCGGTACCGCGCCGCGTTCCGGACTGACGCACCGGTCAGTCGAAGGTAATGACGGTTCGGCCCTCGCTGCCGCTGAGCATTGCGTCGATGGCGTGCTGCACGTCGTCGATGCAGTAGCGCCCCGAGATCAGGCGATCGACGGGAAGCCGGCCCTCGAGGTAGGCGCCGCACAGATCGTCAATGGAGCGTCCAGCGTCGGTCTCGGCGTAGTAGCTGCCCCTGACGGTCTTGCTCTGGCGGGACAGCTCGGCACTGTTGAACGGTGTCGTCTCGTCGTTGCCCGGTATTCCCACGAGGACGAGCGCGCCGCCCGGCCGCACGCCACGGATCCACTCCTGCTGGAGCCGGGCATTGCCGATGGCCTCGAACACGACATCTGCGCCACGGCCGCCAGTCAACTCGAGCACCCGGTCGATGGAATGGCCGATGGCGTCCCCGTCAGCCCCTTCGTTCGCCTCGACGAAATCCGTGGCACCGAGCGAGGCAGCCAAGTCGCGTTTAGTCGCTTCCCGATCGACGGCGATGATCCGTTCGGCTCCTGCCAGCGCCGCGCCCATGATCACGCTGAGCCCCACACCGCCTGCGCCCACGACTGCCACACGGTCGCCCGGTCCGACGTCGCCCCGGTACCGAGCGGCCCCGACGCCGGTTGCCACCGCGCAGCCGATGAGCGCGGCAACCTCGAACGGCACGTCGTCGTGGAGCGTCACACAGCACTCTTGGGCAACGACCATGTACTCAGCCCAGGTCGAGACACCCGAGTAGTGGCGGATCGTCTCGCCGTTGCGTGAAAGCCGGCTGCTGCCGTCGGTCATGAAGCCCGGCCAGAGGCTGCCGACGACCTCACGGCAGAGATGCTCCTGGCCACGGCTGCAGTAGAAGCACGCCTTGCAGCTCGGGAGCCAGTTGAGCGCCACCCGGTCGCCGACGCGCACCGACTCGACGCCGGCCCCTACCGCCGCCACTTCGCCTGCGCCTTCGTGCCCGAGCACACACGGCAGGTCCGCGCTGTGGCGGCCGGTGATGACGTGCTGATCGCTGTGGCATACGCCGGCGGCTCGCATCCGGATCAATACCTCGCCTTCCCGCGGCTCAGCCAGATCCAGCGTGTCGACCCGCACCGGCTCGCCGACGGCGTCCAGCACCACCGCCCTGATCTTCATGCCCCTCCAGCTTGCCGGAGCCGTCCCAGCCCGAATGACCGGCCGACACGTTGGCGCGCCGGACGCTGACAAGGACGCGTGCGGTCAGCAATCGCCATCGACGAGCGCGGCGTCAGTCACCACTTCGCCGGTCCAGCAGTAGAGCAGCACCGTCGGCGTCGCGCCGAAGTCCTGCTGGTGCGGCTGCCACGGTGCATGATGCACGGCGCCACCGGGCCCGGCCGTTCGGGGCACGCCGTCGCCGCTGGTGAACGTCGGCTCGCCGGCCAGCACGTGGTACAGCTCTTCGGCCTCATGGTGGTGGCTGGGGTAGTGCAGGTTCGGTCCCCAGACACCGATGCCGACCCTCACCGAACGGTGCTCGACAATTGATGTCGGGCCGATGAGCTGCACGTAGCCGTAGTTGTCGTGGAAGTCCTGGCTCAGCACGTCCCGATAGCCGGCGGTCTGGATCCACGGCAACGCTGGAGCGAGAGCTAGGAACTCCTCGAGCACGGCATCGACGGCGACGTCGCCGCAGAGCTCGACTGCGTCGAGATGCCGCAGCACCGGCAAATGGCGAGCTTCGACCAGGGCGGGGCTGCGGGCCTCGTCGAGCGCATCGAGCACCCTGGCAACCATCGGGTACCCGGGGACAATCAGACGGCTGCGGTGAAACTCAGCGATCCGCTGCAGCAGCTCATCAATGACACCCGCCACATCGCAATTGTCCCAGCCGGGGCCAGTCATCAGTGCGCATATGGCTATGCCGGTTTCGCCTTCCGTCGAGTGGGCGGCGCCGGTCTGCGGACCCGAGACGCGCTCGCTGGCGGCTCGACGATTTTTGTTCTGTGCTGGTTTTGGACTAAGTCCAGAATCTGATATAGTCGCCACATGCCTCAGGACACCGTGCAGATGCTGCGGGACCGTGGGATCCAGGTGACCGCGCAGCGGTTGGCGGTGCTCAATGCCGTGTCTGCCCGACCTCATGCCGCTGCTGACGATCTGGTCGGCGATGTGCGTGCCAATATCGGGTCTGTATCCAGACAGGCGGTATTCGACGCCTTGGCCATGTTGACCGAAGAAGGTCTGATCCGGCGCATCCAGCCGGCACGCTCGGCGGCGCGTTACGAGGACCGGGTCGACGACAACCATCACCACTTGGTGTGCCGGAGCTGCGGCCGGATGGTCGACGTCGACTGCGCTGTGGGGTACCAGCCCTGCCTCGAGGCTGCCGAAGACCACGGCTTCACGATCGACGAGGCCGAGGTCATCTATTGGGGCATCTGCCCGGTCTGCCAGGCAGAGCCCGCCGTCGCCGAGAGCTCTGCATGACGACGGCACTTTCCATCCACCAATCCATTCCACAACCATCAAGGAGCAAGACAAAATGACTGACACCAGTACCGCTGATGCCGCAACACCGGCAGCCGGAAAATGCCCGGTGCTGCACGACCAGGCAAACATGGGCTCACTCGCCAACCAGCAGTGGTGGCCCGAGCAGCTGAACCTGCGGCCCTTGGGCAAGAACTCGCCGCTGATCGACCCCACCGACGAGCAGTACGACTACGCCGCCGAGTTCGAGAGCCTCGACCTCGCCGCAGTCAAGGCCGACCTGGCGGAGGTCATGACCACCTCGCAGGACTGGTGGCCAGCCGACTTCGGCCACTACGGGCCGCTCATCATCCGCATGGCATGGCACAGCGCCGGCACCTACCGCATCCACGATGGCCGGGGAGGCGGCGGCTCGGGCACGCACCGCTTCGCCCCGCTCAACAGCTGGCCCGATAACGCCAACCTCGACAAGGCCCGCAGGCTGCTGTGGCCGGTCAAGCAGAAGTACGGGCGCAAGATCTCCTGGGCCGACCTGATGATCCTGGCCGGCAACGTGGCGCTGGAGTCGATGGGCTTCGAGACCTTCGGCTTCGGCGGCGGCCGCGAGGACGTGTGGGAGCCCGAGGAGGACATCTACTGGGGCCCCGAGAACGTCTGGCTCGACGACGAGCGCTACAGCGGCGACCGGGAGCTGGCGAACCCGCTCGGGGCCGTGCAGATGGGCCTCATCTACGTCAACCCCGAGGGGCCGAACGGCACGCCTGATCCGCTGGCCGCGGCACGGGACATTCGCGAGACCTTCGCCCGCATGGCCATGAACGACGAGGAGACCGTCGCGCTGATCGCCGGCGGTCACACGTTCGGCAAAACCCACGGCGCCGCCGACGGCGATGCTCATGTCGGCCCCGAGCCCGAAGGCGCTGCCCTGGAGGAACAGGGCCTGGGCTGGACGAGCACGTTCGGCAGCGGCAAGGCGGGCGATGCGATCACCAGCGGCCTGGAGGGCATCTGGACACCGACACCGGTGACGTGGGACAACTCGTTCTTCGAGGTCCTGTTCGGCTACGAATGGGAGCTGTCTCAGAGCCCCGCTGGCGCCAACCAGTGGGTGCCGACCGATCCGGCCGCGGCCGGCACGGTGCCAGACGCACACGATCCGTCGAGGCGCCACGCGCCGGTGATGCTCACCACCGACCTGTCGCTGCGGATGGACCCGATCTACGAGCCGATCTCGCGGCGGTTCCTCGAGAACCCCGACGAGTTCGCGGATGCATTCGCCCGCGCATGGTTCAAGCTCACCCATCGCGACATGGGACCCGTCTCGCGCTACCGCGGGCCGGAGGTCCCCGACGAGCAGCTGATCTGGCAGGACCCGGTGCCCTCTGTTGATCACGAGCTGGTCGATGACGCCGACATCGCAGCGCTCAAGACAGCGATTCTCGAAGCGGGCCTGTCGGTGTCGGAACTGGTGAAGGCGGCGTGGGCATCTGCGTCGACGTTCCGCGACAGCGACTTGCGAGGCGGCGCGAACGGCGCACGCATCCGGCTTGCTCCGCAGAATGGCTGGGAGGCCAACGACCCGGCCGAGCTGGCAGCGGTGCTCACAGCGCTCGAAGGAGTCCAGGCGGCGTTCAACAGCGCCCCGGACGGTGGCAAGCGAGTGTCGATGGCCGACCTGATCGTCCTCGGCGGATGCGCTGGGGTCGAACAGGCCGCCCGCGCCGCTGGCCACGATGTCGTGGTTCCGTTCTCGCCGGGACGCACCGATGCCTCGGCGGATCAGACCGATGCCGAGTCGTTCGCGGTGCTCGAGCCCACCGCGGACGGGTTCCGCAACTACTGGCGGGCCGACGACAAGCGCCGCCCCGAGGTGATGCTGGTGGACCGGTCGAGCCTGCTGTCGCTGACGGCGCCGGAAATGACGGTGCTGGTCGGCGGTCTGCGAGTGCTGGGTGCCAACACCGGCGGCTCGTCGCTGGGCGTGCTCACCGACCGTGCCGGTGCGCTCACCAACGACTTCTTCGTGAACCTGCTGGACATGGGCACCGAATGGCAGGTGTCCGACATCGAGCACACCTACGAAGGCCGCGACCGTGCCTCCGGCGACGTGAAGTGGACAGCCAGCGCGGTTGACCTCGTGTTCGGCTCCAACTCGCAGCTGCGAGCGATCGCCGAGGTCTACGGCTGCGACGACGCCGAGGCCAAGTTCGTGGCCGATTTCGTGGCGGCCTGGGCAAAGGTCATGGACCTCGATCGGTTCGATCTGAGCTGAGTCACGCCGCCGAGCGCGGCACTACGTTGGGCGGCGGGGGATGATCCCATGACCCAACGCCCGAGACCGCTCATGATCGGTGCCACGGCGGCCGATCCGAAGCGTGCCGTCTTCATCTGGAACGCCATCCGCAAGTACTTCAACGAGGCTGGCCTCGAGACGGAGTACGCGCTGTATTCGACCTACGACGCGCTGTGCGGAGCCGTGCTGGACGGCCACGTCGACATCGCCTGGAACGCCCCAATGGCCCACGCCCAGCTGCTGCTGCGGTCACCGGGCGCATGCCGGACGCTGGCGATGCGCGACACCGACGAGGACGTTCACTCGCTGATCGTCGCCCGGGCCGATGCCGCCATCGCCGACCTCGACGATCTGCGCGGGCGGAGGCTCGCCTTGGGCGTGGACATTTCCAGCGAGCTGTTTCTGTTACCGACGGCCCAGCTCGCCGAAGACGGCTTCGACATCACGTCAGACTGCGAACTCGTCGAGCTTGAGCCCACCGAGTACTCCAACCTGCAGATGTGGGTGGACGACCGGACGATCTTCGGTGCAGTCATGGACGGCCGAGCTGATGCAGGCGTGATCTTCGAGCCATGGCTCGGCTACCTGCTGAGCCGCCACGAGCTTGCCGCCGACGACGTCGTCGAGGTGTGGCGCACCCGCCCGTACTGCCATTGCGCATTCACGTCCGGTCCTGACCTGAGCGACGAGGCGTGCGAGCAGTTCGTAGAGCTGCTGGTGGCTATGGACCCCGACGACCCTGAGATCGCCGAGATGATGCGCATGGAGCACCTCAGCAAGTGGGTGCGTGCCACCGACAACGGCTGGAGCGACCTCATGAACGCCGTCCAGAAAGCCGACCTCGTCGGCAAGATCTTCTAGGACCCGCAGAGAGGAATCTGACATGTCGAGACCCGCGCTCGGGCTGTTGCTTGGCTTCGAGGACACGATGGCCGACTTTGTGGAGCTGGCCCGTGAGGGTGAGGCCGCGGGGATGGACTCGATGTACACGGTTGAGGCCGGTCGCAGCGCGTTCGTGTCAGCTGCTGCGGTCATCGCCGCGACCGAGCGAGTGACGGTCGGCATCTACATCGCCAATGCGTATGCCCGCGAACCGTGGCTCACGGCGATCGCCGCCAGAGACCTCGACGAGATGAGCGGTGGTCGGTTCACGCTCGGCCTCGGCACCGGCAACCGCCACTTCAACGAGTGGTACATGGGCGTCGACGACTTCCGGCCGCTCGGCAAGCTGCGCGACTACATCGAGATCGTCCGCAGCGCCGTTGCCGGCCGTGCGGGAGAACCGGTGCGTTACGAGGGCGAGCACCACCGGATCCGCTGGCGGGCGAGCTGGGAACCGACGCGGCCGTCGATACCGGTGTACCTGTCGGCGTCGGGACCCAAGATGGTGCGGCTGGCAGGCCAGGTAGCCGACGGGGTCGGCGTGGGGGTGATGTCGTCGGTCGAGTTCATGCGTGACATCGTCCGTCCCGCGGCCCAGCAGGCCGCCGGCGATGCAGGCCGAGACCCCGACGGCGTCGGTTTCCTGATGGGGTCGTTTCTGAGCGTCAACGACGACGAAGAGCTGGCCCGCAACGCCGCCAAGGCGACCATCTGCGGGCTGTTCCACCCGGTACCGCACCCGTACTACGACTCGCAGCTGCGCCAGCTCGGCTACGCCGAGTTTGCCGACGCCGCGACCCGGCTGATGCCTCAAGGCCAGATACGCGAGGCGATCGGACTGGTGCCCGACGAAGTCGTCGACACCATGACCATTACCGGGACGCCCACCCAGTGCGCCAGCCGCATCGCCGACTACAGCGGCCTGACCGCCGAGATCATCCTGTTCCGCGTGCCTCAGCGCACCGATCGACCCGGACTGGCGGGCTACGAGTCGCTGTTCGAGGTGGTCTCGCTCGCCGGCGCCTGACTGGGCTACCGCCAGCTCCCGTCGGCCCAATGAGCCAGTGCCGGTCAGTAGGCAACCGGCGTCGTCCAGCGCGGATCGTCGTGGGCGTCCCAGTAGGCCTGCCGCAGCCTCATCGTGATCGGGCCGGGGGTGCCGTCGCCGAGCGGCTGACCGTCGATCGACGTGACCGGCATGACCCCGCCCGCCGTGCTGGTCATGAACGCCTCGTCGGCCTGACCGACATCGGCGACCGGTAGCGGGGCCACATGGGCAGTTAGTCCCCGCTCTGCGGCCAAGTCGAGGACGGTCCGGCGGGTGATGCCTTCCAGCACACCGGCATCGGGCGTGCAGAGCTCGCCATCGACGACGAGGAAGATGTTGAACCCAGGTCCCTCGGTGAGGTTGCCGTCGAGGTCGGGCAGCACCACCACGCTGCCACCACGCTCACGGGCTTCGAAGGCGCCACGGGTCAGGTCGCCCCAGTGGAAGTTCTTGACCGTCGGATCGACTGAGGCCTCAGGAATGCGCACAGTGTCCCGGGCGATGATCAGGTGCGACCCGGCCTCCTGCTTGTCGGGTTCGACGATCCAGATGTAGGGGATGGCGTAGGCGTAGAACTGATTCTGAAAGGTCCACGGGTCGCGGGCACTCCGGCCCGGCCTGCCCCTCGTCGCGATCATCTCGACATAGGACTCGCGCAGCCCCGACCGCCGGACGCATTCGTGCAGGATCGCCGAGATCTCGGTGCGGTCGAGGTTCAGGTTCATCTGGAGGTGCTTCATGCTCCGCTCGAAGCGGTCGAGGTGCGCATCGAGGCGAAAGAATTTCCCGTCCCACACGGCAACCACGTCATAGGTGACGTCTGATCGGCTGAAACCGGCGTCGAGCAGCGAGATCTTGGCTTCGCCGACCGGCACGTACTCACCATCGACCCAGGCGCAGCCCCGGCTGTAGGGGTTGTCGTCGGTGGCAGTGGGTTCGGTCACTGGTCTTCGGCTCTGGTCTCGGTGCCGGCACGGCGGTCGATCAGACGTTGGAAGTGCTGAGCGCCGTTCATTGCCGGCACACGGCCGACGCCGGGGCCCATGTCGCCGAGCACTGGGAAGCCCGCCTCGACGCGGAAGCTGAACGGCATCGACTCGGGAAGGAAGCACTCGACATCGTCGCAGACTTGCCAGCGCACCTGCCCGCTGATGGTGACGAAGCGTCCGTCGTCATCCTTCTGCATGTTCCGTGCGTTCTGTGCAACAGGCAGCCGCAGGACGACATCGCCCTCGTACACGGCGAGCGTGTCCCCCGAACCGGACAGGGTCAACGGCGTCGTGAGTGGTGCCAACAGCTCGTAGGACAGGATCCCGTCGTTGTCGTCGAGCTCGATTGCGGCGGCCACCAAGCCGTCTGGCACTGGCTCGCTGTACAGATGCTGACCATCGGGCACCCGAAACGTGGCGACGATCTGGCGCGTGACGCCCATCGGCAGCCGGTCACCGTCGATGGCCACGTCAACTGACACCCGATCGGGCAGCCGCTCGATTTCCGGCGCATCGAACTCGGTGCCAAGGGCTGCAGCGAGCAGCTGCTCGGGTCCCGGCCGAATGGCGAAGTTGTGCTCGAAGAACTTCGCCACAACGATCCCGTCTGCGTCGACGACGTACGACCCCGGGAACGGAAGGCCGTGCCACGGGTGATCGTCGGGCGGGATCAGCGTGTTGAGGATCCCGAACGACGTGATCACCTCGCTGTCGGGGTCCGACAGCATCGTGAACGTGGTGTCGTGAGCCTCCGCGTAGTCGGCCAGGGCATCAGGTTCGTCGTAGCTCAGCGCGTACAGCCGGACGCCCGCCGCGCGGTAAGCATCCATGCCTCGTTCCAGCTCGACCAGCTGGGTGCGGCATGGCGGTCACCACACCGCCGAGCGATAGAACACCACCACCGCTGGCTGCCCGTTCCGGTCGGCGTGCAGGTGCACCTGACGGCCGGTCTGGTCGGTGGCCACGACATCGGGCAATCGGGTGCCGACCTCAGGACCAGTGGGGAAGTCTCCACGCGGGATCCGCCGACTCCCGTGGCCCGGCGGCTCAGGCATGTTGAAGCCCTCGAAGTCTTCGTAGTACGGCCCGCTTGTCGGGCCGCCCCTGGTGTCGAGCTCGATCCCCATCACTTGCTCCGATCCCTTGACTGACGGCGCCTGTCTGCGCCGTTGATCATGGCACGCCAGCCAATGCAGGCCAGGGCTAGCGTCGGGGGCGCAGCAGAGGGGGAGACATGGCTGAGCGAATGGTCAAGGCCAACGGCATCGACATCTGTACTGAGGACTTCGGCGACCCAGCGGACATCCCCATCCTGCTGGTGATGGGCGCGAGCGCCCAGATGATCCTGTGGGAGGACGGCTTCGTCGCCGGGCTCGTCGACGGCGGGCGCTACGTCATCCGGTTCGACAACCGGGACACGGGCCAGACCACCAGCTTCGATCTCGCGCAGGAGTCCTACGGACTCGCCGACATGGCCAACGACGCTGTGGGCGTTCTCGATGCCTACGGCCTCGCCAGCGCACACCTCGTCGGGGCATCGATGGGCGGGATGATCTGCCAGCAGGTCGCCATCGACCATCCCGGGCGCATCCGGACCATGACCTCGATCATGTCGACGCCTTCCGGCGGAGAGATCGCTCGGGCGATCTTCATGGGGGAGACGCCCGACCTGCCGCCGCCGGAACAGAAGGTCATCGAGGTCAACATGAAGTACACGCTGGAGCCGCCGCTCACGCGTGAGGACCGGGTGCGGTCGCGGCTGGAGATGTTCGAAACGCTCGCCGGCAGCCGTGTGCCCTTCGATGTAGAGCGCTTCACGGCGATCTTCGAGCGCGAGTACGACCGGGCAGCGAATTGGCCGGCGATGAACAATCACGGCCAGGCGCTGATGGACGAAGAGAACCGTTCGGCGAAATTGCGCAACATCTCGACGCCGACGATCGTCATCCACGGCACCGAGGACTCGATCCTGCCCTACCCCCACGGCGAGGCCACCGTCGAGGCCATCGAAGGGGCCCGCATGGTGACTCTTGACCGCGTGGGCCACGAACTGCCCGAGGCGGTTTGGCCCCAAGTGTGGGAGGCCATCCTCACCCACACCGCCGAGTAGCCCGGCCTCCCAGCTCCGGCCGCCTTCCGCCGCGGCTGATGGGTCGGCAGCATCGCAGGTGCGCCGTGTCTGACGCCATCCATGTCGCACGCGGGGAGCTACGTTGCTGCCGTGGCTACTGAGGGATTCCGTGGGCGGCGCGAAGACGAGCCGCTGCTGCGAGGCGAGAGCACCTACATCGACGGGCTCGACATCCCCGAACTAGCCGGCGCAGCCCAAGCGGTGTTTGTGCGCTCGATCGAACCCCACGCCCGGCTCGCATCGGTTGATGTGACCGGAGCACGTGATGCGGACGGGGTGATCGCGGTGTACCTGGGACCCGAGGTGGACGGCTGGCCGCTGCCGCCGCGGCTGCCCTCGATGAACGGCGACCTGTGGCGCCCGCTTATGGCCTACGACACTGTCCGCTTCGTCGGCGAGCCCATCGCGCTCGTGATTGCCGAGACACGTGTCCAAGCCGTCGACGCTGCAGAGCTGGTGGTAGTCGACTACGAGCCGCTGCCACCGCTGGTCGATCTCGATGCCAGCCTCGCCGGCGATGTGCTTCTGCACGAACACGCCGGCACCAACGTCGCCCTGGCCTGGGAGCTCGAGCCGCTGCCCGATGACGTCTGGGAGGGCTGCGATGTCGCCGTGGAGTTCGACATCCGGCATCCGCGTCTGGGGCCGCATCCGATCGAGCCGCTCGCAGGCGCTTCGGCCTGGGGCGCCGATGGCCGCTGCACCGCGTGGGTCTGCTCGCAGCGTCCCGCAGGAGCCAAGCACGTCATCGAGACGCTGCTCGGTCTCGAGCCCGGCACCGTGCGGGCGATCTCGCCCGATGTCGGCGGCGGCTTCGGCGCCAAGGGCGGATGGGGCTGCTACCCCGAAGACGTCGTCGTGGCCTGGGCGGCACGCGAGCTCGATCGGTCGATCCGCTGGGCGCAGACCCGCTCAGAGGCCTCCCTGGCCATGGGGCACGGCCGTGCCTCGCGCCACCGGGTTCGCATCGGCGGCATGCGCGACGGCACCATCGTGGCCTACTCGGTGGACGCGCTGCAGGACAGCGGCGCCTACCCGGCCATGGGCACCAACGTCACCGGCAACCTCCGCAACAGCGGCACCGGTGTCTATGACATCGCGCATGCGACGCTGCGAGGCACGTCGGTGGTCACCAACACGACTCCCACGGTGGCATTTCGAGGAGCCGGCAGGCCCGAGGCGGCATGTTCGATCGAGCGAGCAGTCGACCGGTTCGCGAGGCTGATCGACCGCGATCCGCTCGAAGTCCGGTTCGCCAACCTGGTGACGCCTGACCGGTTCCCGTACCGCACCGCAGTCGGGTCCACCTACGACAGCGGCAACTATCCGGCGGCGCTGCGGCTGGCGGCGGAGTCGGCCGGTTACGAGGGGCTGCGGGCTGAGCAGGCGGCCCGGCGGGCAAGCGGCGACAGCGAGGTGCTGCTCGGGATCGGCGTGAGCTGCACCACCGAGATCACCGGCGGCGGCGAGGGCGAGCGGGCAACTGCGTTCCTCGATGCCGACGGCACGGTCGATGTCGTCGTCGGAACGTCGCCGCACGGTCAGGGCCACGAGACGACGTTCGCTCCGGTCGTGGCCGCACAGCTCGGCCTCGACGTCGACCAGATCACCATCTCGCACGACGACACCGACCGGTCGCCGATCGGGGGCGGCACGATCGGGTCGCGTTCGGCACAGCTCGGCAGCGCAGCGGCGTATGGGGCAGCGGCGGACCTTGTGGCGGCTGCGCGTGAGCGAGCTGCCGAACTGCTCGAAGCCGACCCCGACGACGTGACGTTCGACACCGATCGGGGGAGCTTCCACGTGGTGGGAACACCCGCCCGCTCGCTCGGCTGGGGCGACCTCGGAGAGCTCAGCGCCCATCATCACTTCAGGCCCGAGCGTGGAGCCGGGGCCTTCTCGTTCGGAGCGTGTGTCGCGGCGGTGGAGATCGACACGGCAACCGGGGAGGTCGAGCTGCGCCGGCTGGTCAGCGTCGATGACGCGGGGGTGATCCTCCAGCCGGTGCTGGCGCATGGCCAAGTACACGGCGGTCTCTCCCTGGCTGTGGGTGCCGCCCTGTACGAGGAGATGCAATACGACCAAGACGCCGTTCCGATGACCGTCGGGCTGGCCGACTACCTCATGCCCTCCGCGGCGGAGGTGCCCTTCTTCGAATCCCACGAGACCGAGACGCCTTCCCCGCTCAACCCGCTGGGCGTGAAGGGCATCGGCGAATCCGGGACGGTGGTGGCAACCCCGGCCATCCACAGCGCAGTGCTTGATGCGCTGGCACCGTTCGGCGTCGAGCATCTCGATCTGCCGCTGACACCCGAGAAGGTCTGGCAGGCGCTGCAGACCTAGGGGCCGTCAGTCTCGACCGAGCAGCTCCCGGGCCTCTTGGACAACTCTGGCGACGACCTCGCCAGCGCTCGGCAGATCGCTCAGCAGATCGAACCCGGCGCCGGCGTAGAGCGGCTGCATCTGGTCGTCGTCGGCTGCCATCGCGGCCCGCTGCAAGTCGGCGCGTGCGGCAGCCTGCAGCAGGCCGGGCAACGGCTGCCCGCCGTGGGCGACCCAATGGTCGGTGAAGTCCGACCGAAGAACCCGGGCCCACTGGCCGGTGAACCCGTCGGTCAGCACGGTTGTTCCCGCCCCCGACGTGAGCTGGTCCTTCCACAGGCGGCTGGCCTGTGACTCCGCGGTAGCCACGAAGCGGGTGCCCATGAGCACGCCCGATGCGCCGAGCATCATCGCCGCCGCCAAGCCCCGCCCGTCCACGATGCCGCCCGCCGCTACCACCGGAACGCGGTCGTCGATCGCCTCGATGACCTGGGGGACGAGCGTGAACGTGCCGATCCCGGCGGCCTCCCCGGCGGGCAGCTTGCGGCCGTGGCTGCGGTGCCCGCCGGCTTCGAGACCCTGGGCGATCACCGCGTCGCTGCCGCAGTCCACGGCGCTGCGGGCATCGGCAGTCGTGGCAACCATCGTCACGACCTTGGCGTCGACGCTGTGAAACTGCTCCACCAGCTCGGGCTCCGGGATGCCGAGACCCGCCGAGAACACCGGAATCCGCTCATCGATCATGACCTCGAGGGCCGCGTCCACCAGGTCAGGCATCGGCCGAGGAGCCTCCAGCGTGGCGGGCAGCTCGAAGCGGGGACGCAGCTCGTTGAAGACGCTCTGCACCGAGCGGACCAAGTCAGCGTGTTCGCTGACATCCGGGGGGTTGCGCACATCGTTGTGGAGCCAGATGTTGACGCCGAAGGGCCGGTCGGTCAGTTCTCGCACTCTCCGGATCGCGTCCCGGACAGCATCGGGCCGCAAGTTGAGCGCAGCCAGAATGCCGAGCCCGCCGGCGTTGCAAACGGAGGCGACCAGCTCTGGACCGGCCACCCCGCCCATGCCCGATTGCAGGACCGGGGCAGTGACTCCGATGGCGGATCTCAGCCGCTCAGGATCGCCGGGAGTGAAGATCCCCGCACCCTAGACGTGCTCACCAAATTGTCTGTGGCGGATGGTCTGCAGCGTGATGCGCTCAGTCGGCTTCGGCTGCCGCGCCCACATTCGGCGTGAAGCCTGACTTGGGCGTCCCGACACCCTTCAGCGCTTCGGCGGCCCGCTCGTTCTCGAAGATCTTCGCCAGGATCGCCTTGCCGGCCCGATCGAAGTACTCCCGGTTCTCGATCACGAACTCGTTGGACTCCTGCATCGAGGCAAGTTGGCCGTTGACCGCAGGCATGACGTGGCGCGCCACCAGGTCCCAGCCGCGGAACATGGCTTCGGGCTCGGCCCAGTCGTTGACGAAGCCCATCATCACGCCGAACCCGCCGGTGATCTCCTGCATCCGCAGGATGTTCTCGATGAGGTCGTCGGGCGTGCCGATGACGCCGGCCGCGGAGTCGGGGTCGGCGTAGAAGTCGATGGCCTCTGCCGTCGATGCCAGCGGCTCCAGCCCCGGTCGCTGCAACGTGGCGACGTTGTAGTCGTTGTGCCAGCGCAGCAGTCCGTGCTCGACATCACGGCGCGCCTGATCGCGGGTGAGCGCCACGTGGAAGTTGAACATCACCCGCCAGTCGGCCCGATCCACGACCCGGTCATGCTTGGCGGCGGCTTCCTCGGCGAAGCTCCACTGCAGCGGCAGCGACGCCAGTCCCTCGGTGGACATGGAGCCGATCGAGAGCACGCCCATGCCGTGCTTGCCGGCGAGCGTCATGCCCGACGGGCTGATCATCGACGCCGTCACCATCGGGATCTTGTGCTGGTACGGCAGGATCTGCAGCTTCGCGTCGTACAGCGAGAACCAGTCGCACTCGTAGGTGAAGCGCTCGCCGCCTGCGAGCAGGCGCTGGATGACCGGGATTGCCTCGTCCTGGCGGTCCCGCAGCAGCATCGGGTCGATCCCCAGGGTGTGGGCGTCAGACGGCAGCGCACCGGGCCCGGTGCCGAGCATCGCCCGCCCGAAGCTCATCTGGTCGAGCTGGACGATGCGCTGGGCAACCATGAACGGATGGTGGTACGGGATGGACGTCACGCCAGTGCCCAGCTTGATGCGGCCGGTGCGCACCGCCGCAGCAGCCAGGAACATCTCAGGCGAGCCGATGGTCTCCCAACCGGTCGAGTGATGCTCGCCGCACCAGAACTCGTCGTACCCCAGCCGGTCGAGGTGGTCGACCAGGTCGAGATCTCGCTGCAGTTGCAGCGCCGGGCTCTCCCCAGGCAGGTGATGCGGTGCGAGAAACGCTGCGAACTTCACCGCCGGGACCCTATCGAAGCGCGGCTGTTGCCCGATGAGCGACGAGCGCTAGCTGATGCTGCGGCCCCCGTCCACGTCGAGGCAGACGCCGGTGAGGAAGCCGGCTTCGTCGGACGCCAGGAACATCACGGCGTTGGCGACATCGACGGGGTCTGACATCCGGCCCATGGGGATGCCCTCGACGACGCCTGCTCTCATCTCGTCGGTCATCGTGTCCAAGCCGGTCGCTCGCTCGAAGAAGCGGGTCTCCGAGGCCACGGGCGCGACGCAGTTGATGCGGATGTCAGGCGCGAACTCTTCGGCCAGGCCCCGGGTCAGCATGATCGTGGCCGCCTTCGAGGTGTTGTACGGCGTCAGGCCGGGTCGGGGCCGCTTGCCGCCGATCGACGCCGTGCTCACGATCGAGCTGCCTGGCGGCATGTGCGGGGTGAAGTACTTGGCGGCGAAGTAGACGCTGCGGGTGTTGACCGCCCACATGAGATCGAACTCCTCGGTCGGGATGTTCAGGGTGGAGCCCATCCGGTGGGCGAACCCGGCATTGGCGGCGACGATGTCGATGCCGCCCCAGGTGTCCACCATGAGCTGGGCCAGCTCGGCGTGGGGTGCCTCCTCGGTGACGTCGAGGCGGAACGACTCGGCACCGTCGAGACCCTTGGCCACCGTGGCGGCGCCCTCGCCGTCGATGTCGGTGACCATCACCCGGGCACCGCGCCCGGCAAATCCCTCGCTGATCGCCCGACCGAAGCCCGAAGCCCCGCCGGTCACGATCACCCGCTTGCCGTCGAATCGCATCGTCGCTCCCTCGCTGCTGTGCGAATTGCTGTAGTGCGAATTCCGCCCGAACCTTGGGTGGATGGTAGGTCGCGCCGCGGCGCCGGCCTGTTACGTTGAGGCACAGAGGCCAGTCACCCCGGTGTTGGCAGAGCACCCGCTTGGGTAGCAACCGGGGGCCTGGCCCTGTCGCGTCCGTGTTGATGGCACCTTCCGGGCGGACCTGAGTCTTGAGGTGAATCAAGGCGTCGTGAGGATGCCGTCGCCGATGAGACCGTCGATGGCTTCGGTGTCGTAGCCGATCTCGCTCAGTATCTGGCGGCCGTGCTCACCGATTCCCGGAGCGGGACGCCGGACGCTCGGCGGCGTCTCGGAGAACTGTTCGGATGGCGGGATGACCCGGTATGGGCCCGCAACCGGATGCTCATCGATCGGGAGCTGCGACACGAGTTCGTCGAGCGTCGCTGCCTCGGTGGCCGGGATGCCGTGTTCTTCGCACAGCTCGAGCCATTCCGCCGTCGTGCGCTGGCCCAGCACTGACGCGACATCGCGATACAGGCTGTCGCTGTGGGTGACGCGCTCGATGGGCGTCGCGAAGCGCTCGTCGGCAGCGAGATCATGCCGCCCTCCGGCTTCGAACAACGCGACGTAGTGCTCCTGGTCGTAGGGGAGGATGTTGATCCACCCATCCGAGGTCCGCTGGGGTTTGCGCTCGGGCGTGAGGATGCGGGCATATCCGGCGCTCGCCACCGGTGGCTCGGAGATGGCGCCCGCACCGTGCTCGGCGAGCACGAAGGCGCGCATCACATCGATCATCGGGATCTCGATGCACTGGCCCTGACCGGTCAGCGCCCGGTGGTACAGCGCCGCGGTCACCGAGTTGGCGATCGTCAGCCCGCAGAACTTGTCGGCGACGAGGCTGGGCAGCAGCATCGGCTCGGCGCCCATGCGGCGGAACAGGTCGCCGATGCCGCTGGCGGACTGGATGATGTCGTCGTATGCGGGCGCATCGGCCTGCTCGCTGGCAGACGGGTAGCCGTGCGCCCGGCAGAACACGATGTCGGGCCGAACCTGCTGCACGGCCTCGTAGTGCAACCCGAGACGACGCAGCGGTCCCGGGCGCAGGTTGGTGATCATCACGTCGCACGTGGCGACGATGTCGAGGAACGCCTGACGGCCCCGCTCGTGCTTGAGATCCAGGGAGATGCTGCGCTTGTTGCGCAGCAGGTTGAGCGAAACACCCGAGAACCCGTCGACCGGACCCGAGCCCATGCTCCGGTTCCGGTCACCCGCCGAGGATTCGACCAAGATGACGTCAGCGCCGAAGTCGCCGAGCATGCGCGTCGCCGCAGGCCCCATGAGTACCGACGACAGGTCCAGCACCCGGACGCCCGCCAGCGGCCCCGCCGCGCCCACGACTTCGTTCTCGCCCAAGCTCATCTCACTCCCGTTACGTTGCGAAGCAGGATGCAGGACTATCAGATGTGCCGGCTGCCCGTGCGGGTCGGAGCCTTGTGGGTGGCACCCAGGCCGAATTGCCGGACCTTGGCAACGCCTTCAACCGTGCGACCCAGTGGGGGGCACCATGTGGCTGCCCTCGAACACGACGGGCATGGGCTGGACTAGGGCACTGGCAGGGGAGGAGACGCCATGGCACCCGCCGAGCCCAACGGCATCGCCGACATCACCGGCGCCGTGCGTCAGCAGGCGAACCGGCTCCGAATGTATGGGCCCGGATCGGGCACTTCGACGGCGGTGCCGTCCGGGTTGCGCCCCATCGTGGTGGTGCCGTTGCCTGCCCCGGAGTAACAGAACGCCGCCCCAGCACCTTGACCCTGCGGCACCCTCCCGCTGGGGGGGACGGGCTGCACGGAGTGATCGAATGGCTGGGGAGACACCGTGGGGAAGTCGCGCACCGACAGGCCCAGCCGCACATTGTCGTCTTCGGCCCAAGTCTGCGCGGAAGAGGGCCACTCAATCGAGTCCGAACTCACAACTTGGGCGGAGATATTGCCGTTCCCAAGATTGTACGGCTTGCCGTTCACGGTCAGCCGGAGGGCTCGGCGCATCTTGGAGGGGATCGGCTGATCCAGAGTGAGGAGGAGCTTGCCGTCTTGATTCACCTGGACACGATCGACTTGGTAGGTCACCCCGTCGTAGGTGAAGTCTGAGTCCGTGAGATCTGTGGTGCACGAATCTTCGCCGACGTTATCGGTCTGGCATCCCGTAGTCAGCCACCCAACATTAGGGATGTCGAGGATCGTCTGAACATCCAGCGTGGAGGACCAGACGACGGTTCGCGGCGTTTCCTCCGCGGCGGCTGGCGGCGGCACGGCCGCGAGCACCGCGCTGAGCACCAACGCGACGAACGCCGCCGCAAGCGATCGCTTGCCGCGGCGCCGAACCGGGGCCCTCCTCACGCCGGGCCCTCGCGGCCGACGCTCTGTGGTGCTAGATCCGGGGGGGGGGGGGGTCAGAAGACGGGTGAGAACTCATGCCCCAAACAGTAGTCAGAAACCCGCGAACACATACACATCTGCAGCGAGACCATTCACATGTCACACATGACACGACCCATTCACACCTTGCATCGCCCGATGTTCGTGGAGTGTCTGGAGGTCCTTGAGTTTCGTGGAGGCGGATTACTGGATTCATGCTGCCGGTGCCAACCTCCCCGCAGCCCCTCAGGCCCACAAAACTGATTAGGGTCAGTTCTCCGTAGCGCTGTTGCGAGATTCAAGGCGCCGGCCGCCTGCGGCACCGCCACCAGGCATCACGGGGGCGACATGGGGATGAAGTCCGGCGAGGAATACCTCTCGACGCTGGCCGATGGGCGGCGGGTCTATTACGACGGCCACCTCGTGACCGACGCGTCGACCGAGCCAGGCCTGCGCACCACGGCGCTCACCGTGGCGCAGTACTACGACATGCAGCACATTCCCGAGCTCGAGGACACGGTCACCTACGAGACCCCCGACGGCGATCGCGCGCACCTGTCGTTCATCGAGCCCCGATCGATCGACGACCTGCGACGGCGGGCAGCGGCGTTCAGCGTGTGGTCGGAGGTGACCGGCGGGCTGATGGGCCGGGCGCCCGACTACATGAACGCCTGCATGATGGCGCTGGGCAACACCGGTCACATCTGGGGGATGAACGACGAGCGGTTCGCCCGCAACGCCTATGACACCTACCTGCACTGCCGCCGCAACGACATCTGTATGACCCACACGTTCGTGAACCCGATGACCGACCGGTTCACGCCGTTCGCCGAGCAGGAGAAGTTCGTCAACGCCGGCATCGTGGACACCAACGACGACGGCGTCATCGTGACCGGCGCACGCATGGTGGGCACGCTCGCCCCGTTCTGCGAGGAAAACCTGAGCTTCGGCGCTCCCCTCGGCCTCGAGGGCAACGGCGACGAGATCTACGCGCTCGGCTTCACCTGCAAGGTCAACCACCCGAACCTGAAGTGGATGTGCAGGGACAAGCTCGATCCCGAGCGATCTCACTACGACCGTCCGCTGACCGGGCGCTTCGAGGAGATGGACGCGCTCGCCATCTGGGAGGAGGCGTTCATCCCGTGGGAGGACGTGTTCATCTGCAACGACATCGAGCCGCACAACCTGTCGATTCCCGGCATGAAGTTCTTCCAGTCGCTGGGCCATCACGTCGTGGTGAAGAACGTGGCCAAGACGCGTTTCCTGTTCGGTCTGGCGCACCTGATGGCCGAGTCGTCGCAGATCTCGCAGTTCGTGAACGTGCAGGACCGACTCGGCGACATCCTCATGTGGCTGCACACGATGGAGTCGCTGGCCATTGCGGCCGTCGAGGGCGCCGAGCTGAACCCCGCCAACGGGCTGTACTACGCCAACGAGAGCGCCATCCAGGCGGCGCTGCGGCTGTATCCCGAGGTGTACCCCCGCATCATCGACCACATCATCCAGCTCGGCGGCGGCGGTTATGTCTCGCTGCCCCAGGAGGCGACCTTGGAGATGGCCGAGCTGGCGATCGACCGCTACTACCAGGGAGTGAGCCAGGAAGGCAAGGACAAGGTCGCGCTGTTCCGGATGGCCTGGGACATCTGCGGGACCGGCTGGGGCGGCCGCCAAGAGCTCTACGAGCGGTTCTTCTTCGGCGACACCCAGCGGATGAAGGGCCTGAACTACCAGTTCTACGACAAGGACGAAGCCGTGAAGATGGTGTCGCGGATCCTGCAGCCGCCCCAGGGCTCCGAGCGGCTCCCGTGGCCCGAGTGGTCCGCGGGTTGAGCGGTCAGGTCTTCGGAGTCAGGCCCCACAGCGCGACTCGCACGCATTGGTCGAGCTCCGCGGCCGTCTGGCCATAAGAGAACCTGTCGGTGACGAGCCGGCGCATGAGCAGCTGCCATTGCGCGTAAATGTTGAGGGCCAGCCTGTCCTTGGGCACGTCGGGATCGAGGTGGCCATTCGCACTCGCGACGTCGAATAGCTGGGCGAGTCGTGCAAGAAACCAACTGACCAGGGTGTTCGCACCGGCGAGCCCGGTTTCGCTGAGGAAGGGAAGCTCCTTGAAGAACGAGCGAGCCAACCGGCGATCCGCATTGTGGTGCTTGGTGACGTGCAGCAGCAGCGCCATGACCTGATCGACGACGTTTGCTTCAGGATCGACTCGTTCGAACGCCTCGGTCCAGGCGCCGCCGGCCACATTGAGGAAAGCGCTGACGAGCAGGTCCTCCTTGGACTCCACGTAGAGGTACAGCGTCCCGGCACCGATCCCCGCGGCCGAGGCGATCTCGGCCGTGGTGGTGTCGTCGAAGCCCTTCTCCTGGAACAGTTCCGTGGCCGCAGCCACGATGCGCCTCCGCTTGTCGAGCTTGTTTCGCTCGCGCTTGCCGAGCTCAGTTTCGTCGAAGGCGGCGTCGGCGCCGAGGAGCGGCAGGTCTGCGCTCAGGAGCGGGGTATCGGTAACCGACATCGCCGTACAACGCTAGCCGGACCGAATTGGGGGCCTGCGTTGACCCCGTCGTCTCGATTGTCGGATGGCATTGCGCAGGGGCGCTGGGTCAGTCAGCCGATGGGAAGCGGATCGGGAGGTGGCGGGGGCCGCGTACTTGGCCGCCTGCCCACGTCACCTCGTCTGGTTCGCTTACCTCGAAATCCGGGATGCGCTTGAACCAGGTGCGCAGCGCGATGTCCATCTCGAGTCGGGCCAGGTTCGAGCCGGCGCACCGGTGAATGCCAGCACCGAATGCGATGTGCCGGTTGTGGGGCCGGTCCAGGATCACCTCGTCGGGACGGTCGAAGATCTCCGGGTCGCGGTTCGCTGCAGGGAAGTTCATGAGCACCTTGCTTCCGTGCGGAATCGTGACCCCGCCGTAGGACACGTCTTGGGCTGCCCGGCGACCCATCGTCACCGGCGAGTAGAAGCGCAGCAGCTCCTCGATCGCCGTCGGCCACAGCTCGGGCTCGGCCACCATGCGCTCACGATCGGCGGGGTGGGTGCCGAAATGCCACAGGGCCGAGCCGATCGAGCTCCACGTGGTGTCGATGCCAGCGATGAGCTGCAGGTTGAGCATGCCCACCACCCTCATGGGATCGACCGGCTCGCCGTTGTCGTCGGTGCCGGCCAGCAACGCGGAGACGAAGCCGTCATCGGGGTTGGCCAGCTTCTCCTCCACGACTTCCTGGAAGTAATCGCGGATCACTCTGCGGTACTTGAGGCGGAGTTGTACGTCTGCCAGGCCCAGTTCCAAGATGCACTGCACCCAGTAGGTGAAATCGTCCACTCGGCTCTCGTCGACGTCCATCAGGTGCGCAATGACCCGGGGCGGGATCTGCTGGGCGTACTGCCCGGCGGCGTCGGCGGTGCCTGCGTCGATGAAGTCGTCGATGAGGCGGTTCGCGAGGTCGAGCGTGTACTGGCGGTGAGCCTGCACGGCCTTTTGCGTGAAGTGCGGCAGCAGCAGGCGTCGGGTCCAGCCGTGAACGGGCGGGTCCTCAGAGATGGGGGCGGCGTTGGCGCCGTACCTCTCGAACACCGGGTCCAGCATCAATTCTTCGATGATCTCCGGAGGGGGTGTGGTCACCAGCGGGTCCGCGCTGGACAGCTCGGGCACCATCTTGGCGAGCGCCTGCACGTCCTGGTAGCGGGTCGGCAGGAACGAGCCGCCCCAGCGCTCCGTGTGTGCGACCGGGCAGCGTTCCCGCAGCTCGTCCCACACGGGCGCCGGGTCGCGTACGTATCCGGCGTCGAAGATGTCGTAGTCGGTGCCCCAGTCCTCGACGGGTGCCGTGTCGGTCATCGATGGTTCCCTCGGGTCGTGACCGGCCGGTCGAACGGGCCGATCAGGTGGCAGCCAGCCGGAGTGCGGCGAGCGGGCTGATGGGCTCAGCGTAGGACCTGCGTTGACGCTTCAAGCGCTCCGTTGCCGTCTCGCTGCTGGCACTTGGACTCAGGGTTAGTCTCCGTCCATGGCAGGCAAGGTCATCCGTTCAGAAGCGCTCATCGAGGCGCATCCAGTCCCCGAGCTGATCCGTTCCGGGGCGTTCGCGCCGGCGGTGAGGGCTGGTCCGTCGGTCTATGTCTCGGGCTGCATCGCCAACGATCTCACCAAGGACATGGGCGGTCAGACCGAGGAGATCTTCGAGTACATCCAGCTAGCGCTCGCTGAAGAGGGCTTTGAGATGTCCGATGTCGTCAAGCTGCAGGCGTTCATCACCGATGTCGACCAGTACGGCTCCTACAGCGCCGCCCGCAAGAAGTACTTCCCGGGCGAGCCGCCGGCGAGCACGACGGTCATCGCCGGCATCATCATCCCGGGGGCGCTCATCGAGATCGAGGCAGTCGCCTACAAGGAGTAGCGGCCGCCGATTGTGGTTAGCTGAACCATCAGGAGCGGCTGCCCCGTGTGTCGTGTGCGTCGCTGGGAGGAAATGACGTGCGTGTCGATGCGGTAAAACCGGGCGACTACAACCGCATCCGGGTAGAACCGCTCACGGGTTCGATCGGTGCGGAGATCGCCAACGTCGACCTTCGAGAGCTCGACGACGAGCTCATTGCAGAGCTGCAGGACGCCTGGTTGGCCCACAAGGTGCTGTTCTTCCGGGACCAGCAGTTGACCCAGGCCGAGCACGTGGCCTACGGGCGGGCGCTCGGCGAGTTGGAGATCCACCCGTTCGCGCCGCATGTCGAAGGACACCCCGAGATCTTGGTGCTCGAGTCCACGGCGGAGAGCTTCTATGCCGCCGAAACCTGGCACTCCGATGTGACGTTTCGCGAGTGCCCGCCGCTCGGCTCAGTGCTGCTGGGCCGCATCGTCCCGCCGTATGGCGGAGATACCTGCTTCGCGAACATGGAGCTGGCCTACGAGCGCCTGCCCGACGATCTCAAGGAACAGATCGACGGCAGCTTTGCGATCCACTCCTATGTCAAGGCGTTCGGGCGTGGCATGAGCGACCGCAAACGTGCCGAAGCCGCTGAGCGATTCCCGGATCAGAAGCACCCGGTCGTGCGAACGCACCCGGTCACCGGGCGCAAGAGCCTGTACATCAACCGGATCTTCACGCTCACGATCGACGGGATGACCCCCGGTGAGAGCCGCTCGCTGCGCCAGCGCCTCTACGACGAGGCGGCGACGCCCGAGTATCAGTGCCGGTTCCGGTGGCGGCCCGGCTCGATCGCGCAATGGGACAACCGGTGCACCCAGCACTACGCCGTGCCCGACCACGGCGGCATGCGCCGGCGCATGGAGCGGGTGACGCTCATCGGCGATCGCCCGGTCTGATCGGCGCTGTCTAATTCTTGGCGCGTCGCAGGATGTGCTCGACGATCTCGGGACCGTGGGTGAATTGCAGGAAGTGACCGGCGTCTGCCAGCACGTCGATCGGCGCATTCATCTGGCCGGCCCAGGTGCGGCCCCAATCCTCGTCGAAGCCCTCGTCTTGGGCGCCCCAGATGAAGTGGGCGGCCTTGTCCCAGCCCAGCAGCACCCGGTAATGCAGGGCCTGCCCGGCACCGTTGCCGCTGTCGTAGTTCCCGACGGGGATGGACAGCGGGAACCACCGGGCGCCGTTGAAGCCCTCTTCGGGCAGGCCCCGGAACGGCGCCGAGAACCCCGCATACCGCAGAGCTGCTTCGCCCTCGAGTTCGGGTTCGACTCTCGCTTTGATCGCAGGCACCACATCGCGTGAGCGCACCATGCGTCCAGCCAGCAGCGGTACGAGGCCGATGCTCGGCTGCGGGTGCGCATAGCGGCCACCCGGCTTCCAGGCGTCGATCCACTGCAGGAAGCTCTCGTCGTAGTCGAACTCCGGATGGTGGAGCCACGTGTTCATGATGACGAGGCGGCTGAAGCGGTCGGGCATCATCGCTGCTTGGGCGAGGCCGATCGGGCCGCCCCAGTCCTGGCAGACCACCGAGATGTCTGTCAGGTCCAGGCCGCTGACGAGCGAGCTCAGCACCTCGGTATGGCGGGCGATCGAGTACCAGTTCGGATCGGTGGGCTTGTCGCTGCGGCCGAAGCCGAGATGGTCGGGGGCGATGCATCGGTAGCCGGCGTCGACGAGTCCGGGGATCATCGTGCGGTACAGGTATGCCCAGGTCGGCATGCCGTGCAGCAGCAGCATGACCGGCCCGTCGGCGGGACCTTCGTCGACGTAGTGGACACGCAGGTCTTTCCACTGGTGGTAGCGGGGCTCGTAGTCCCAGTCGGTCAGCGCGTCGAAGTGGGCGTCGTCGGTGCGAACGAAGTCGGTCACGGGTGGTCTCCGGCTGTGTCGGGGCCAGCGCAGGGCACCGGCATCGGATTCGGCGTGCAGTTCAGCGCAGATCGAGCGACATGCGCTGTTCCATCGGCACGCCGTGGCTGTGGGGGATGGGCGCGACGGTTTGGGCCAGCACTTCGAACCCGAATGCCTCGTAGAACTTGACGGCGGGATTGTCCGACAGCACGTCGAGATGGACGACCCGGTATCCCTCGTCGGCAGCTCGATCGATGGCGTCCTTCATGAGCGCTGCGCCGATGCCCTGGCCGTGCAGTTCGGGCCGCACCGAGAGCGCGTGGACGTAGTAGGCGCTTGCGGGTATGACCACGTTGAGATAACCGGCGAGGTAGGTGCGCCGTCCCAGCTCGGCAAGCTCGTCATGGGTGACGACGCCGTCCTCGATGATTGGCGACCA
Organism: Candidatus Poriferisodalis sp.; assembly: GCF_965204195.1. Lineage (GTDB taxonomy): Bacteria > Actinomycetota > Acidimicrobiia > Acidimicrobiales > Poriferisodalaceae > Poriferisodalis. Next base: position 2,293,454 of record NZ_OZ241975.1, on the reverse strand, counting down.
CAGCGGGCGCAGTGTCTTCTTGCGGTGCTCGAATTCCGGGCCTGCGAAGCCGATCTCGATGCCCAGCAGGTCGTCGCCGTCGAGAGCGACGGTGGTCTCGTCGTAGCCAAAGAGGGTGCCTTCAGCGAGCCATGAGTCGCCGACCAGGCGGTTGAAGACGGCCCGCGAGCCGAATTGGTAGTCGTAGGTCGAGGGACCGGTCGCGTGAGCCAGCTCAACAACTTCGGCGGTGAACTGTGCCGCCCGCTCCCGATCCACGGTGACGAGTTCCATCGATGCCCCCAGGACTGTGCATCTCCGCCGATGCCTCGACACTGGACGCTAGCCCTGCGGCAAAGCCCGGCCCGAGGGAGCGCCGCAGTCTCGCTGATTTGCGGGTCGCGGGGTAGTTTCTGGGCAGACGGCCCGATGGGCGGGCCCGGATGCCGAGACGTGCTGCCATGAGCAAGACCGCCGTTCGTTCGTTGCAGAGGACTCCGGCCTCGGCGGGGCTGGAGCCGATTCTTGAGGCGATGCGGGAGGACGGCGGGGTCATCGTCGAGGGGATGTTCGGCGCCGACACCATCGCCCAGATGCGTGCTGCTGCGGACGAATTCGCCCATGGCATCGAGCCGGGCGGTGCTACTCAGGGCCTCGGCGATGACGGGAAGCGCTTCGTTGGCGCCAACACGATCCGCTTCTCGAGCCTGGCCCGGCTGACTCCGGCATTCTTCGACGTCCTCGACAACGAGCTGTACGCGCAAATCGCCGATGCCGTGCTGCTGCCGATCTGCGGTTCGTACTGGCTGAACACGGCGCAGGTGATGTACATCGGTCCGGGCGAAACGGCGCAGATGCTGCACCGCGACGCAAACAACTGGTGGGCATTTGTCAAGGCCACCTGGCCCGATTCGCCCGAGGTGACCGTCAGCGCCATGATCGGCTTGGAAGAGGTCACCGAGGAGTTGGGTGCGACCCGGGTGGTGCCGGGCAGCCACCGCCAGAACGAGCTGGCTCGCTACGAAGAGCGTGAATCGGTGCCGGCCGAGCTCGGGCCTGGCGACGCGCTGGTCTACTCGGGGTACGTGCTGCACGGGGGTGGCGCCAACCAGACAGCCGACCAGTGGCGCCGGGCCTTCCACGTCAGCTTCGTCGCCGGCTGGCTGACGCCCGAAGAGGCAAGCCCGATGGATTTCAGCCTGGGAGAGCTCGCTGGCCAGAGCGAGCGAGTACAACGTCTGCTCGGCCACAGCTCCTACGACCCCCGCCCGTATAACGGAGGCGGGCTGTGGCTGCGCCATGCCCGCGAGATGCAGGACGTGATCGCCTCGAACGGCGACGCTGGTTGAGACCGCTTCACTCGACACAACCCGGATTGATCGGCAGTCGCGGCGGTAGCGTTCGCGCCCGGCGCTTCGGCGCAGCTCACCCGACAGGCAGGAGCCCCTAATGGACTTTCTGAAGATGAACGAACCCGTGATCAAGGAGTTCCGAGAGAACGAGGGCAATTGCAGCGGCTGGCTCAAGGGTGCGCCGATGATCCTCGTGACGATGACCGGGGCCAAGACCGGCCGCGAGCTGTGCTCGCCGCTCGTGTACTCGACCGCCGGCGACGACATCGTGATCATCGCCTCCAAGGGCGGCGCCCCGACCAACCCGAACTGGTACTACAACCTGGTCGCGAACCCGACGGTCACTGTCGAAGTGGGCACTGACACGTGGAAGGCCACGGCGCACCTCACCGAGGGTGACGAGCGCAAGCGGCTGTTTGACGCCCAGGCGGCGCTGATGCCGCAGTTCGCCGACTACGAGAAGAGCGCCACCGAACACGGCCGCGAGATCCCCGTCTTCCGCCTCGTCCGCAACTGATCCACGATTGCGGCAGGGCCATCGGCCCCGATGTCTGAGGATGGTGCAGCGCGTTTTGTTGTCTGAAGGCGCGCCGTCGCGCATGCTGTGGCGGTGACGAGGTCGCCGTTGAGGTACGTGGCGAAGGCACTGTCGACCGAGGGCGTACCCCCGAGCGAGCTCGGCATGTCCATGGTGCCGCACCCGCTGATGTACCAGGAATTGGCGCACGATCCCGAGTACCAGATCTACAACGGGCGACTGACACCGGTGCGTTTCGCCGACGTGTCGGCAACCGAGATGTACTGGAAGGTGCGCCGGGAAGTGATCTTGCGGCACACCGGCGAGCTGCCCATCGAGCTGGTCGGGCCTGATGCCGAGCGGCTGGCGAATCGGATCTTCCCGAGGGATATATCGAAGGTGCGCGTAGGTAGGTGCAGCTACCAATTCGCCTGCTACGACGACGGCGGCATCATCAATGACGGCGTGTTGCTGCGACTGGCCCCCGACCGGTTCTGGATGGCCCAAGCCAACGGCGACCTATACGGCTGGTATCGGGCCCACGCTGCTGACCTCGATGTGGAGGTGCGTGACCCTGACGTGTGGGTCAGCCAGGTGCAGGGGCCTCGCTCGCTGGATGTGCTCGCTGCGGTCGTGGACGGTGAGCCGCCCGAGCCGTTCCGCTATTTCGATATTGCCGAAGTGTCGATTGCTGGCCAGCCGCTCGTGATCACCCGCTCGGGGTTCACGAACGAACTCGGATGGGAGTTCTACCTCGGCCCCGAGATTGACAGCGAGGCGGTAGGGGATCGCATTCTCGAGGTGGGCCAGCGGTTCGGCATGATCATCACCTCGGCCCAAGTGTTCCGAGCCCGCCGGATCGAAGCCGGATTGCTCAATGCCGGGGCTGATTTCGACCGCACGGTGACCCCGTTCGAGGCGGGTCTCGGCCGTTTCGTCGACCTCGACAAGGAGGACTTCATTGGCAAGGAGGCGCTGGAGCGGGCCGATCAGCGCTGCCGCACCTGGGGGATGCGCACCGAAGGCGGCATAGCCCAGCTCGGCCGCACCCTCAGCCGCGATGGCGTCGCCCTCGGCCAAGTGACTTCCACCGCATGGTCGCCCTACCAGCAGTGCGGCGTTGCCATCGCTCGCATGGAGGACCCCACCAACGGACCAGGCACCCTGCTCGACGTTGAGTCTTTCGAGGGCCGGAAGCTGCGCGGCGAACTCTGCACGCTCCCGATGTACGACCCCGACCGCCTCATCCCCAGGGGCCACCTAGTCGACATCCCCAACCGCCGTTGACGGCAAGTTACCGGACACCCTGAGGAGCAGACAGCTATGTGGCGGTCGTTGATTCGGGATGTTCCGGGGTTTCCTCGGGCGGGGGTGGTGTTCAAGGACATCACGCCTTTGCTGGGGGATCCGGACGGCTTGGCGGCGTGCGTGACTGAGCTGGTGGAGCCGTTTGAGGACCAGGGTGTTGAGCTTGTGGCTGCACCGGAGGCCCGGGGCTTCGTTATCGGCGGGATAGCGGCGGACCGGCTGGATGCCGGGTTTGTGCCGCTGCGCAAGCCGGGGAAGCTGCCACGGCCGACGCTGGGTGCCGACTACGAACTGGAGTACGGCGCAGAGCGCCTGGAAGTGCACACCGATGCGATTGCGGCTGGGGCACGCGTACTGATCGTGGACGACGTGCTGGCCACCGGCGGGACTGCCGCAGCGTCGGCTCAGCTCGTCATGCACGGCGGGGGTGAGCTTGTCGGTTTCTCGTTCATCGTCGAGCTCGCTTTCCTCGACGGCCGTCGCCAGCTGGGCGATGCATGCATTGAGTCAGCGCTCGTCGTCGAGTAGTTGAAGGGATCACCCAGAGATTCCTTTGCGAGCAGGCGCGGGGTAATCGCTCACGCGCTTACGGTGAGCGTCGGCACGATGGCCAGATCACGAAGCGAGGGATTCCATGACGACGCCGACTCCGAAGGTCATGAGCGCTGAAGCCCAGAACCTCGTACGCAGGCCGAACTTCGCACACCTCGCAACCATCCGGGCCAATGGATCGCCCAAACTCGACCCGGTCTGGATCGAGCTCGTCGACCCTTCCACGGTGATCATCGCCACGGGCGGGGACTCGCTCAAGACGCAGAACGTGTTGCGTGATCCCCGGGTTGCCATCTCCATCGTCGACATCGACAACCCCTATGAGGAGCTGCAGATGCGTGGCACCTGCGTGGTGGAGCCTGATGCCGACATGGCCGCTCTGGACGCGCTGAGCCACAAGTACACGGGCAAACCGTTCCCGGAACGTGGCGATTCCGGCGTCGTGCTGCGCATCACCGTCACCCAGTACCTGTACCAAGATCTGCCGTTTGAGCACACGCCGGCCTAGGCGGCCCTAGCCGCTGCCGTGGCACCTAGCTCTCCACTATGGCGTCATCCCCACAGGTGCAACTGGGTGCCTGCATGTCACGGCTGGTTGGCGGCCCCTGGAGTGGGGGTGTCGACCGTCGCGAACCCGCCGGTGACATCGGGCACACGGGCATAGCTCTGGCCCGCGCCGGACTGGCCATCGTCCCAGTCGACGCTGGCAACGAGCGTGCCGTCCAGCAGCCAGATGCCCAGTTCCTCGTCGCTCCCGAGCGCGAAGCCGGGCCAACCGTCCTTGTCGAGGCTGAACTGCATGTATGCGCCCGGCTGAATGACGGTGCCGGCCGGGAAGGGCACTCGCTTGCCGACATCGGTGAGATCGTCAGCCATCTCGAAGCCATCGAGCGCTATCGGCACTCGCGACGCGTTGTGCAGCTCGAACCAGTCGAGCGGGTCGCCCTTGGCGGCCACCTCATTGATGACCAGTCCGACATCAAGCGGGGTCTCCGAGCTGTCGGCGCCCTGTGCACTTGGGTCGGCGTCGCCGGATGTCGGTGGGGACCATCCGTAGGCCCCCGAGAAGGCGCCGGCGATCACCGCGCCGGCAGTCGTCCCGCCGCTTGACAGTTCCAGCGCACCCTCGGTGAAGGGCGAGAAGCTCTCCGGCGACGACGCGCCCGGCGGGATCGACCAGATTCCTCCGGCGATGGCGTCCACGCCGATGACCAGCGTTCTGCCCGCCGCGATTTCGCGGGGGTCGACGACCAGCGACATTCCGTTGACCGAGCCGTCGGGACCAAGCCCAGCGACGATGATGGAAGCGGGCACGTCGACGCTCGGAAGCAGGACACGCTCCTCGGGATTGGCGTGACCGGCGAAGACCCCGATGCGTTCGATCGATTCAGGGGTGCCGTTCAGCAGCAGGCTGTGGACCGTTCCCTGCCCGAGCGGGTTGGGACTCGAGCTGCTTCCCCAGGTCGTCTCGAAGGTGATTTCGAGGGTTCCTGAACCCGCGGCGGATGGCGCGGAAACCTCGGGCTCGGGCCATTCGGGTGGCTCTGGCGAGAGGTCCGCCAGGATCTCGTCTCGACGCTTGCCGATGAACGTCCGCACTCGCTCGGTGTCGGCTTCGGCCGCCCTGGCCTCGGCGGGGAGGGCATGTTGCTGCACGATGGCAGCCATCGCGTCGACCGCAGCCAGCAGCTCGCTTTCGTCCCAGGCGTCGTCCAGGATCTGCTTCAGTCGGGCAACGTATTTCGCCCGCCAGTCAGGGTGGTTGTACAGGCGGTTGGGAATCGCAGTGAGCGCCAGCACTGACGGCGGCGGGTCGGAGATGTTGTCGAAGGGATTGGGGTCGTCGGAGAGGTGGAACGTGCCGTCGGTACCCCACGGCAGGAACACGAACCGGTCGCCGGGCACCCGGTAGAACCAGTAGTTGTTCCGGTCGCCGGCGTAGCCGTCCCAGTGACCCACCAGCACTTCCGCCGCCCAGAACGAGAGGAACCGGTCGAGGTCTACGATCGACTCCAGCGCCGTCAATCCGGCGTCGGAAGGGTCGCTCAAGGCGGCGACCACGGCGTCGATGTCGGACCAGTCGTCGGCATCCTCGTTGGTCTTCTTCTCGAACGTGCCGCGGAACTCCAGCGTGAAGTCGCTGACCGTGCCTTCGTACAGGTTGCCGTCGGCGTTCCCGAAATGGTGCGACAGGAACGGGGCCTTGAACTCCTCCACGTGCACGTACAGCCCCAGATCGGTGCCGTTCACTGACACGGTCGCGAAGTTGCAGCGCGGTGCGGGGCTGCCGGCCGCAGCGAACATCCGGTACGACATGCAGGTGTTGATCATCGAGGGGTCCTGGACGCTGTTGTTCAGCGTCATCCGGTTCATGTCTCCCGGAAGGGACTGGCCGTCGACGTACTTGTCGAACCGGAGCTTCAGGGACGGCTTGGTGGAACTCTGCGAGCCGACGAAACCCTTCTTGCGCACGCCCACGTCGGCGTGCGTCTGGCCGTCGACGGTCACCGTGGCGCTGAACCAGGTGTAGATGCTGGCGAAGGGCCGCGAGAGACCGTATTCCTCGATTTCTGCGAACACGTCCCCGAGCGTGCGGGTCTGGTGGCGCAACGTGTCCCAGTCCTCGACATCGATCTCGATGCTGATGTCGAGCACGCGATCGAGGGCGAAATAGGCGTCGCGCGGATCGGTTTCGACGCCATCTTGGGGCGTCGAGTCGGGAGCCGTGGCAGCGGGGGCTGCGTCGCCAGCGAGAGTCGTGGCCGCTGTCGTCGTGGTTGCCGCTGTTGGGGCGGATGGGGCCGTGTTGGCCGTGGGCGCTGCGGCCGGGAGAGCGCCGTCGTCGCCGGCATCGGTGCAGCCGGCTGCAACGAGTGCCAAGGCGACCAGTGCGACGGCGAAGCGGCGCTGGCGGCGAGGTTGTCGCATGCAGCCTGCCTTCGCGTGCGGGTAGGACGTGAGCGGACCATACAGCGAGGCCCCGTCCGCAACGCTTACGAGATATTGTCAGAAAAACTGGCAAAAGAATGCTAGGGTGCCCGCCGATCCGCCGAGGCTTGGCTGGATATACAGGGCCGTCAGGGGAGTGTCATGGACATCGTGCTGACCGGAACCGGCTCTCCGCTGCCTGACGCCAACCGGGCTGGACCGTCCACGCTTGTCAAGGCCGGCGACACCCACATCCTCATCGACGCCGGCCGAGGCGTCGTGATGCGCATGGCGGGCGCCGGCTCGCTGCCCGTCTTTCTCAGCGCCGTGCTGATCACCCACCTGCACAGCGACCACGTGTGCGCGCTGAACGACGTGATCACGACCCACTGGGTCCTGGGTCAGGGCAACGCCACGCTGCAGGTGTACGGACCGCCGGGCACAGCACAGTTCGTCGAACGGCAGCTCGGCGCGCTCGAAGCCGACATCGGCTACCGCATCGCCCACCACGACGTGCTCGTCAACGAACCGCAGGTCTCGGTGACTGAACTTGAGCCGGGCGCGACGTTCGAGATCAACGATGTGAGCATCAGCACAGCGGCAACCGTGCATGCGCCCGTGCGGCCCACGCTCGGCTACCGCCTCTCCCACGACGGCGCGGTCGCCGCGATCGTCGGAGACACCATCCCCTGCGACGGCGTCGACCAACTCGCCGCCGGTGCCGATGCCTACGTGCAGACCGTCATCCGCAAGGACCTCATCGGGCTGAGCCCCAACCCGATGGCGCAGGACATCCTCGACTACCACTCCGATGTCGTCGAAGCGGCACAGACCGCGGCCAGGGTCGGCGTGAAGCGGCTGGTGCTGACGCACATGGTTCCCGCGCCCACCCCCGAGCAGTACCCCGAGTGGGTCGATCTGGCAGCGGCACACTTCGACGGCGAGGTCGTCATCGGCGACGACCTCACCACTGTCACGCTGTGAGGCAGCGCAGTCGCGCCAACTGGTTTCCGGCATCGTCCCAGGAGCTTCGATGACACATCCGATACAGCCGACGCCGTTCGAAGGCCGCATCGGCCGCACGCTCGCCGAATCCGAACCGCACTTCACCTCCCGGCCGCACCCCGGACCCGATGCGCCCAACGTCGTCATCGTGCTGCTCGACGACACGGGATTCGCCCAATTCGGCTGCTTCGGCTCCGACATCGACACCCCCCATGTCGACGCGCTCGCAGCCGCCGGGCTGCAGTTCACCAACTTCCATGTCACCCCGCTGTGCTCGCCGACGCGGGCGTCGCTGCTGACCGGCCGGTCCCAGCACGCCGTGGGCATGCGCTCGGTGTCGAACCACCGCACCGGCTTCCCGCACCAGCTCGGCCACATCACCAACCACGCCGCGACCGTGGCCGAGGTGCTCGGCGCACAGGGATACGCCACGTTCTGCTGCGGCAAGTGGCATCTGGCGCCGACCGAGGACATCTCGGCCGCCGGGCCGTTCGACCAGTGGCCGCTGGCACGAGGGTTCGACCGCTTCTACGGCTTCCTCGAAGGCGAGACAGACCAGTTCCACCCTGAGCTGGTGGTGGACAACCACCACATCGACCCGCCTGCGGGGCCCGACGACGGCTACCACCTCAGCGAGGACCTCGTGGATCAGCTCCTGCGCATGATCAACGACAGCACGGGCGTGCGACCGGACCGGCCGTTCTTCGCCTACCTGCCCTTCGGGGCAACCCACGCGCCGCATCAGGCACCGCAGGCCTACCTCGACAAGTACCGGGGACGGTTCGACGACGGCTGGGACGCAGTCCGCCAGCGCTGGTACGAGCGACAGCTCGCGCTGGGGATCATCCCCGAAGGCACCCAGCTGGCGCCCCGCAATCCCGGAGTGAAACCCTGGGACGAACTGCCCGACAGCCATCGCCGCTTCGCCTGCCGCCTGCAGGAAGCCTTCGCCGCCTTCCTCGACCACACCGACGAGCAGATCGGGCGCCTTGTCGACGGGCTGCGCCAGATGGGCCAGCTCGACAACACGATCTTGATGGTGCTGGCCGACAACGGGGCCTCCCAAGAGGGCGGGCCGTTCGGCGTCATGCACGAGATGAAGTACTTCAACGGCATCGTCGACGACCCCGATGACGTGATGGACAGGCTCGACGACATCGGCGGGCCCAACTCGCACACCAACTACCCGTGGGGATGGGCCCAGTGCGGCAACAGCCCCTTCAAGTGGTACAAGCAGAACACCCACGAGGGAGGGGTGCATGTGCCGCTGGTGGTGCACTGGCCGGCCGGCATCGCCGCTGACCAGCAGGGCACCCGTCGGGATCAGTTCGTGAACGTGTCTGATCTCGTTCCCACGATCTACGAGCTCCTGGGCATCACGCCACCCGAGGTCTTCGGTGGTTACGCACAGCTTCCGGTGACCGGCAGCTCCTTCGCCTCGGTGCTCGCCGACGCAGACGCACCGGCCACGAACACGCTCCAGTACTTCGAGCAATCCGGATCCCGAGCGCTCGTGGCCGAGCAGGACGGTGTCACCTGGAAGGCGGTGGCGCGCCACATCAGGGGCGATTCCTTCGACGACGACCGCTGGGAGCTGTACGAGCTGTCATCGGACCAATCCGAGTGCAACGATCTCGCCGAAACCGAACCCGGCAAGCTGGAGGAGCTGATCGGGCTGTGGTGGGCCGAGGCTGAGCGCAACGGCGTGCTGCCGCTCGACGAACGGATGATCGAACTCTTCGTCGCCCGCCTTGACGATCACTCGCCGCACCCGACGAGTCGGCGATACCGCTACCGCCCGCCGTTGTCGCCGATCCCCTCGGCAGCTTCAGCGTCACCGTCAGGTCGATCGTGGGAACTCACTGCGCACGTGAGCCGCGGCGCCGACGATGCGGGCGTGCTGTGGGCGACCGGCAACGCCAACTCGGGCATGTCGGTGTTCGTGCAGAGCGGCCGTCTCGTCGTGGACTACAACTCGTTCGGCGAGCACACCGTCGTCGAGTCCGCCATCGAGGTGCCCGCCGGGGAATGCATCTTGACGGCACGGCTCCGCCGCACGAGCCGCACCGAAGGCGTCATCGAACTGGCGATCGACGGCGAGCCCTGCGGGAGCGCGGAGCTGCCCTACATGATGCGCATCATCTCCTCGATCGGCTCCAGTGTCGGTTTCGACCACGGGCAAGCCGTGTCGCCGCGCTACGAGGCCCCATTCGCTTTCAGCGGGGCTCTGCACGCCGTCGAGATCGACCGGAGCGGTGCGTCTCAGGCCGATGCCGAGACGGCTGCACGTACCGAGATGGCACGCCAATAGGGGAGCACCGATGACCCTCACCGCCGATTCGATCCCTGTTGCGTACACGCCGGCAGGCGGCTGGACGCAGTGGCCGCCGCCGGTGCTGGCCGGCTGCACGCAGCCGCTGTGCGACGGCGCGCCCGACATGCGGGGCTTCTGGCAGACCGTGGAGGTGTACGTGGACGGCACTGCGCAGCCCGGCCATCCTGCCATCGGACATGTGCAGCGCATCGAGCAGGCCGCCGACCGGGTGGTGGTGACCGGTGCGGGCATCATCCACGACATGCGTTGTGACGGCACGCTGCGTAACGGCGTGCATGACGTCGCCGAATTCGACAAGTCGACCGAGATCCACGTCGTCGCCAGCTTCGAGGACGGCGTGCACGTGCTGCGGCCGCACGGTCTCAATGTGGGCACCGGCCCGATCGAGGTTCGCCGCTGGCGTGACGGCGAGCACCTGATGTGGGACTACATCGGTTTCACCGCCCGCCTGCGCTGGCTTGCAGCGCCCGACGCCGACCCAGAACTCGTCTTGGCCCAAATCGAAACACAGGAGCAAACACCATGAAGACCCTTCGCACGCCCGACGAGCGCTTTGCCGATCTGGCGGGATACGACTTCGAGCCTCACTACATCGAGATTCCCGACGGCGTGGGCGGCTCGCTGCGAGTCCACTACCTCGACGAGGGACCGCCCGACGCCGACCCGGTGCTGCTGCTGCACGGCGAGCCGTCGTGGGCGTACCTGTACCGCCACATGATCCGGCCCATCGCCGATGCCGGGCACCGCGTGATCGTGCCCGACCAGGTCGGCTTCGGGCGCAGCGACAAGCCCACAGAGCAGTCCGACTACACCTACGCCCGCCACGTTGCGTGGATGTCGAGCCTCGTGTTCGACGTGCTCGATCTGAGCAGCATCACTTTCTTCGGCCAGGACTGGGGCGGCCTGATCGGCCTGCGGCTCGTGACCGCGCAGCCCGACCGGTTCGCCCGGGTGGCTGTCGCCAACACCGGTCTGCCCACCGGGGACCGTTCGCCCAGCGATGCCTTCATGAACTGGCAGACGTTCGCCCGGGAGTCGCCCGTCTTCCCGATCGGCGACATCGTGAACGGCGGCTGCCTCACCGAATTCGCTCCCGAGGTCATCGCCGCGTACGACGCGCCCTATCCCGACGATTCCTACAAGGCAGGGGCACGCGCATGGCCATCACTCGTCTGCACTTCGCCCGACGATCCTGAGGCGCAGCCGAACCGCGAGGCCTGGGGGGTGCTGCAGCAGTTCGACAAGCCGTTCCTGTGTTGCTTCAGCGACCAGGACCCGGTGACTGCCGGGGCAGACAAGCCATTCCGCAAGCTCGTGCCCGGTGCGCAAGGCCAAGCGCACGTCACGATTGAGGGCGCTGCGCACTTCCTGCAGGAAGACAAGGGGCCCGAGCTGGCCCAGGTGTTGATCGACTTCATCGACGCCAACTGAGCGCACCTCCACCTGCGCCGCCGCTACCACGGGCCAACTACGGTCGCCGCATGATCGCGGGTTACTGCTGGCCGCACAGCGGCGTGGCGGGGGACACCATCGACCTGATGATCAGCGGCGATGGTGGATCCTGCCGCGTCGAGGTGCTGCGGATAGGCGCCGCCGAACAGCTTGTCGAGACCCGGGACCTGGCGGTCAGCGAGCAGTCGGTGCCCGACGGCTGCGCCGCCGAGGGCTGCGGCTGGACTCCCTCGCTCTCGCTCGGCATCGACCCGGCGTGGCTGCCCGGCTTCTATCTCGTGCGCCTGCACGGCACCGACGGCGAGGTGGCCGAGGCGTTCTTCGTGGTGCGGGCCGCCGAGCCGGGCGAGACGCTGCTGGTGCTGTCCACCTCGACATGGGCTGCCTACAACGACTGGGGCGGGCCCAGCTTCTACACCGGCGGGCACGAGTCGTCGCAGCACCGGCCGCTGCCACGGGGATTTCTGGACAAGCCCGACCCCCACCGCTACCGGGTCGCCCGCTTCGGCCAGCTGCCGCGCCCCGAGGTCGACGAGTACTTCGACAACTACTCCTACTGGTCGGCTGCGGCGGGATGGGCGAACTGGGAACGGCTCTTCGTGAGCTGGGCCGAGCGCAACGGCGTGACGCTCGACTACGCGACCAGCTTGGACCTGCACTCCCGGCCCGATCTGCTCGACGGGCGGCGGCTGTACATCAGCGTCGGCCACGACGAGTACTGGACCGAGGCCATGCGCGATCACGTCGAGGGTTGGGTGGACCGCGGCGGCGCGGCTGCGTTCTTCTCGGGCAACACGTCGTTCTGGCAGGTGCGATTCGGCGGCGACGACCGGGTGATTGGCTACAAGCTCGACTTCGACCTCGACCCGGTGATGGGCACCGATGAGCAGCACACCGTGTCCACCATGTGGAGCGACCCGCTCACGGGACGACCGGAGAACGAGATGACCGGAGTCTCGTTCACCCGGGGCGGCTACGCCCACTGCCGCCGCGCCCCGAAGGGATCCGGCGGGTACACAGTCTGGAGGCCGGGTCACTGGGCGTTCGACGGCTTGCGGCTGATCGCGGGCGACGTGGTGGGCGGCGAGCCGGTCGTGGTGGGCTACGAGTGCGACGGCTGCGAGCTCGAGCTGGTGGACGGGTTGCCCGTCGCCAAGCCCACCGGCGGCACGCCGCCCAACTTCGAGGTGCTCGGCACAGCACCGGCACACCTGTGGGAGACCGCCGAAGCGCCGCCCGGCATGCCCGACAGCTACATCGGCGAGCTCAACTGGGTGACCGAGCGTCTCGGCGGCGGCGACACGCCCGAGAACCGGGAGCGCTTCGCACACGGCGCGGCCGTGATGGGCTGGTTCGAGCGGGGTCTCGGCGAGGTGTTCACTACAGGTTGCACCGATTGGGCCTACGGCCTTGAGCATGACGATGTGGCGACGGTGACGCGCAACGTGATCGGTCGCTACATCGACCTCGCCGCCGACCGACCTGGGAGCTTGCCATGAGCGAAACCACCGAAGCCCGGCCTCAGAACACCTACAGCGAGGGCAACTTCGCTCCAGTGTCCGAAGAGGTCACGGCGTTCGATCTCGACGTGATCGGCGAGATACCCGCAGCGCTGGAAGGCCGCTACCTGCGCAACGGGCCGAACCCGATCGCGCCCACCGATCCGGCCACGAGCCACTGGTTCGTCGGCACCGGCATGGTGCACGGCGTGCGGCTGCGCGACGGCCGCGCCGAGTGGTACCGCAACCGTTGGGTGCGCGGCCAGGACGTGGTGGACGCGTTGGGCGAACCTGCCGTGCCGGGGCCCGTCGGCACGCTCGACTTCTCAGCGAATACGAGTGTCTGGGGCTTCGCCGGCACGACGTGGGCGCTGGTCGAAGCGGGCGTGGTGCCGGTGGAGATGGGATACGAGCTCGAGACAGTGTGCCGCAACGACTTCTCCGGGACGCTGAAGACCGGCTTCACGGCGCATCCGAAGCTGGATCCCCGCAGCGGCGAGCTGCACGCCGTCTGCTATGCGTGGCAGGACCTGTTCGATCACGTCGAGTACGTCGTGGTGGGCGCCGACGGCCGGGTGCGCAAGACGGTCGATGTGCCGCTGCCGGGCATGCCGATGATCCACGACATGTCGCTCACCGAGAACTACGCCGTCATCTACGACCTGCCCGTCACGCTCGACCTGGATCTCGCGCTCAGCGGCAAAGCGTCGTTCCCGTTCCGGTGGGACCCCGGCTACGGTGCCCGGGTCGGCCTGCTGCCCCGCGATGGCACAGCCGAGGAGATCATCTGGTGCGACGTCGGGCTCTGCTACGTCTTCCACCCACTGAATGCCTACGAGGACAGCGACGGCCGGGTGGTGATCGACCTGTGCCGCTACGACAGGATGTTCGACCGCGACAAGCTGGGCCCGGCCGGAGATTCCCGGCCCACGCTCGATCGCTGGACCGTCGACCCGGTGAGTCGCAGGGTCAGCGAGGAACGCGTCGACGACCGGTTCCACGAGTTTCCCCAGGTCCGCGCCGAACGGACCGCACGCAAGCACCGGTTCGGGTACACCGTTGGCGTCGGCGACGGCCTCATCCCGGGGGCCAACTTCAAGTTCGACTACGACAGCGGCACGGCCGAGTACCACGACCACGGCCCCGGCCGGGGCAGCGCCGAGGCTGTGTTCGTCCCTGATCCCGAGGGCAGCGCCGAGGACGATGGCTGGCTGATGTCCTACGTCTACGACGAGACGACCGACGCCAGCGAGCTGGTCATCCTCGATGCCCGCGACCTCGGCCGCCCTCCAGTAGCCCGGGTGCCGCTGCCGCAACGCGTGCCGTACGGATTCCACGGCAACTGGTTGCCGGATGCGGAGGCGACATGACCGACACAGCGATCATGCCTGAGACTGCGACGCCGATCGTGAAAGCCGTCGACATCGCCTACATCCGGTTTTCGGCGCCCGATCTCGACGCCATGGAGGCGTTCGTGAACGACTTCGGTCTCGTTGTCGTGCACCGAGACGACGAGGTGCTGATCTCCCGGGGCCTCGAGCCGATGCCGTTTCTCCATGTGGTGCATCGCGGACCCGCGAAGTTCATGGGCTGGGCGTTCGAAGTGGAATCTGAAGGCGACTTGGATGCACTGGCCGACGCTGTTCCCGGCTGCTCGCCGGTGCACGACATCGGCGGCGTCGAAGGCGAGCTCGGCGGCGGCAAGCGCGTCCACTTCGTCGAGCCGATCACCGGATTCGTGCTCGAAGCCGTGCACGGCCAGCAAGCCGAGCCGCTTGCACCCCGCCGCGATCGCATCACCTACAACCACGCCGGCGTCGACGACCGAGTAGGCGTCGAGCAGGACGTCAGCGGCAATCGCTACCCGATCAAGAAGGATCCCGGTCCGCCCGAGGTGTACCGGCTCGGTCACGTGGTGGCGGCCGTGCCGCCAGGAGCGCACCAGGCCTTCATGCGGCTCCTCGAAAACACCTTCGGCATGCTCGTCAGCGACGCAGCCCGGATGATCATCCCGCCGGGGGCCGAAGAGCACTTCCCGCCGCCGCTCGTGGAGCTCATCAAGTCGACGGGCTCCGATGTGATGTTCCAGTTCATGCGGATGGACCGGGGCGCGGCTGAAACCGACCACCACAGCATGTTGGTGCTGCCGCTCATGGACGGAACCCCCGAGGCGCAGTTCAGCCATGCAGCGTTCGAGGTGTTCAGCATGGACGACGTCTTCCGGGGTCATATGCACTTCCGGGAGCGGGCGGCGGAGGGCGCGCCGTATGCACTGGCGTGGGGCGTCGGACGTCACGTCTACGGCTCGCAGATCTACGACTACTGGCATGATCCCTACGGCCACGTTCACGAGCACATGTGCGACGGCGACCGGGTGGATGCCAGCTATGGGCCGAACACGATCGACATGACCGATCCGGGGCAGCTCGGCGACAATGGCGGAAACCAATGGGGCCCGACCGTGGAGGAATCCGGGGTTCACAATCTCAATGGCCCACAGTGCGACCCGAGGTTCGCGGACCGGCCTGACGAGATCCGAGCGTCGTTGCTGTCGCGGGACCTCAGCGAGCTCCAGCACGTCGTGGACGCGATCTGAGCGGGCAGTGGGCGCCCACGCGAACGAGTTTCCGAGGGACCGGGAAGCCAACCGGGCCCGCCTGCTGGCGGCGGTCGATTCGGCCGCCGATGCGCTGACGGCCGGTCGGGACGAGTCCGAGAAGTTGCGACGACTGTCGCCGACCTCGGTGGAGGCGCTGCGATCTTCGGGACTGTTCAAGATGAAGTCGCCGCACGAGGTGGGCGGCGCCGAAGCGCACCCGGTCACCCAGATGGACGTGATCGAGGCCGTGACGATGATCGACCCGGCGGCCGCGTGGTGCATGTTCATCACCTCAGCCGTGACCGGCGGCGTGTTCGCAAGCCTCTCCGACGACTCAGTTGACGAAGTGCTCGCGGATGGCTTCCCGTTCATGGCCGGCTCGCTGCGAGCCGGCGGCCAAGCACGGCGCGTCGAAGGCGGCTACCGGGTGTCGGGCCGTTGGGCTTGGGGCAGCGGCGTCGAGCACTCCGACTGGGTGGCGGTGCCGGTCTTTTCGGATGGACCGCCAGTGATCAGGGCGCTTGTGCCCACCAATGAAGTCATCCTGCACGACAACTGGCACACGCTCGGCATGCGAGGCACCGGCAGCTGCGACTACGAGCTCGACGATGTCTTCGTGCCCGATCGATTTGCCATCGATGCACTCGGCGGTGGGCCGCCGCGGGGTGGCGCGCTCATGCGGCTCGGGCTGCCCGCCTATGTCGTGAACGAGCACGGCAGTTTCGCGTACGCACTCGGACGCTCGGCGTTGCAGACGATGACCGAGACGGCCATCGAGAAGAAGCGGGGCTACCTCGGCGGTGTCAGCCTCGCCGACAGGCAGGTTTTCCAGCGAGCTATCGGACAGGGCACCATCCGCATGAACGCGTGCGCGCTGGCGATGGCTGAATCGCTCGAGCGCATGTTCGACTCGGCAGCTGCGGGCCCACCCGATCCAGCGCTGGTCACGGAGGCGCAGGCAGCGGCCGTGTGGTGCACTGACGAGGCCGTCGATCTGGTGAGCGAGCTGTTCCGCTTCACCGGCGGCAGCGCGGTGATGGACGGCAACGAGATGCAGCGCATCCTGCGCGACATGTACACCGTGCAATCGCACCTGATGGTGTCGGCTGTCACGTACGAGCAGTACGGTCAGATAGTGCTCGGCATGACCGAAGGCGGAGCGCTTCCCTGAGTCTTGGAATCCGACCTCTCGCGGTGCAAACGTGATCATTCTCGCCAACGACCAGACGACAGAAGTCGCACAGCGCACGGATGCGCCGAGCGGGCTCTGGGTGCGGCTCGACGAGCTGCAGAAGGCCACGGGCTGGCAGCTGAAACCCGAAGGGGCGTGCCTCGGCGAGCTCTGCGTGCCGCTGCCGGAGGCCAAGCGGGAAGCGTGGATCGCGGACGCCGACGACTGGGTGTGGCTCCATTACTCGGCCTTCGCCGACATGATCGGCCAGAGGTACGTGCGCGACGGCGACGTGTGGAGCGTGGGGTCGGTGCCCGAGGTTCGCCGTGTCGGGCTGGAGTCTGGCGTCGCGCCCGATTTCGAGATGGTCGAGCGCAACGGGAACATCCTGCGGCTCTCCGACCTGCGAGGCCGCAAGGTGGTGCTGTTCACTTGGTCGTCCTGGTGAGGCTGCCGCGTCAGCCTGCCCGTGTGGCAGGAGCTGTACGAATCGATCGGCCCGGACCGGGTCGAGCTGATCAGCGTGGCGCAGGACTCGGGCGGCGAGGATGCCGTGGCCAAGTGGTTCGACCGCGCCTCGCCCACGTACCGCTGCATCGTCGATCCCACCCATCAAATCAGCTCGCTGTTCGGCTGGGTGAATGTGCCCTCAGCGGCGTGGATTGACGAGGAAGGCCGCATCGTTCGCAGCAACGAGGGCGTGTACCCGGCGGAGACGACCATCAAGTTCGGCCTCGGCAAGGTTCGGCTGGGTGACAACGCGTTCGCGCAGGCGACCCGTGACTGGATCGAGCGGGGAGCCGACAGCGAGCACATCTGGTCGAGTGTCGACCTCGCCTCCCGGCTCAAGCCCATCGACGACGACGCGCTGCTGGCGGAAGCAACCTTCAAGCTGGCGCTCTACTTCGAGGCCGCTGACGACAGCGAGCGGGCGCTGAAGCACTTCGCCGCCGCACAGGAGCTGGCGCCCGACAACTGGAACTACCACCGGCAGGGATGGACTCACAAGGGGACCGTCTACGCCTACCTGCAGGTGTTGAAGCGGACGAACAATCTCCGCAAGAACACCGACAAGGGCTACTACGACCCGATGGGGCTGCCCGGAGAGGACTACCGCCGCTTCACCGAGCCCGAGTGGTTCTGGACGCCGGCCGTTCGCCGCGTCAAGAGCCTGCTCAGCCGCTGACTGCCACACCCGGCTCTGCCGCCGTCGGATCGCCGTTGCCTGCGATGGTTCTCTGCGGCGCAGTCGCAATACGATAAAGGTATGACGAAGCGTCGGGTTACCTTGACGATCGATGCAGATCTCCTTGATGAAGCCCGTGCTGCGGTGAGCGACGGCGACGCCTCGTCAGTGAGCGCTTGGGTAAATCAGGCGATGGCCGACAAGAGCGAGAACAGACGCCGCCTCAAAGCACTCGGCGAGGCAATTGCGGATTACGAAGCAGAGTTCGGCAAGATCACCGACGAAGAGCTGGAAGAGCGTCGCCGGCTTGATCGCGAAGAAGCAGACCAGTTCCGCAAGGAATGGCAGCGACAGAGGGCCGAGCGTGAGCTTGGTGCTTGATGCTGGGGCGCTCATCGCCTTGGAACGCGATGCGTCAGCGCTCTGGGAGCGCATGGAGGAAGCTCACCGGGTCGGCTACCCGCCTTTGACTCACGGTGGCGTTGTGGCGCAGGTATGGCGTGGTGGCTCAGGTCGCCAGTTCCGGCTAGCGAGAGCCTTGTTCGGCACCATCGTGGTACCTCTCGATGAGAGCCTCGGACGCCGGGCCGGTGTCTTACAAGCGCGAGCCGGCAGGTTTGACGCCATCGATGCGGCTCTCGTCGCGATGTGCAGCAGCGGCGACCAGATTGTGACCTCGGACCCTCACGACATCGCGGCGCTTGCCGACGCAGCACGACTCGACGTCGACATCCTGTTGGCGTGACAGTTGTGGCCAAGGCAAGCCTGCTGGCGCCATCAGCTCGGCTGCTCGGCGCGCTGTGCCGTCGCGCGCCCAGGCGGCAAGCTACGACTTGTCGGCGGTGGGCTTGTTGACGATCATCGCCACGAGCAAGCCGATGCCGGCGGCGCCGAGAATGAGCGCCGAGTAGGCGGTGTCGTCGTGGATGCCCTGGTCGAACCAGTCGTTGTAGTAGGTGGTGGTCAACGCATCGAGGCACATCGCCGGCGCGAACAGGGCAATGGCGGCTGAGCTGCGCCATTGCCGGGGTGTCTGCAGCAGCCGGAAGCACACGAACATGGTGATGACCGTCACGATGGTGCCAACGATCAGCCAGACCCACCACACCGTCCGGGACACAGACGGCTCGTAGTTGTCGGTGAAGATCAGCAGGAACAGCCCCAGGAACACGGCCCAGCCGACGACGGCGATCACCATCATCAGGACCATGTGCTGGATATAGGAGAGCCGGCTCTGTGTGGGCATCGAGGACCGTCCTTCCGCCGAAGGCATCGCGGTGTCGCGGGACCGTAGCTGCCAAAACCAGGCCTGTCGATGCTCGCGGGGACCGTCGCGACCGCCCGAACGCAGGGTGCGAAGTTGCTGACCGTCACTCACGATGGTTACGTATGCAGTGCCGCATCGAGCCCCAGCATTCCTTGTAGGGGTCGTTGCGATCAGGCGAGGAGTCACAACATGGGCATGGAGGGATTCGGCGGGGAATTTCGTGATCCTCGCGACTTCATCCTGGGCGTTACCGAGACCATCTGGGAACGCCGCGGCGTGCACACCCTCAATCGTTTCTACAGCGATGACGTTGTTGTCCGATCACCCGCAAGTGTTGTGGTCGGCAATCAGACAGTCATTGGCGCCACGCTCGCCACACTCGCCGAGTTTCCCGACCGCCAGCTGCTCGGCGAGGATGTCATCTGGTGCGACGACCCCGACGGCGGATTCCTGTCGTCGCATCGGATCCTGTCCACGGCCACCCATCTTGGCGACGGGATCTATGGCCGAGCCACGGGCGCCCGGCTGAAGTACCGGATCATTGCGGATTGTGCTGCACGGGATGGGCAGATCTACGACGAATGGCTGATCCGGGATCAAGGCGCCATCGTGCGCAACCTCGGCATCGAGCCAAAGAGCTACGCGGCCAGCCAGATCGAGGCGGAAGGCGGGCACGACCATGCGGCCCGACCTTTCTGCCCGGCACACGACGTCACCGGTCGCTACGGCGGAACGGGCAATGACCAACCCGATGGCGTGCGATATGCCGAACTGCTCGGCCGCATCATGACAGGCGATCTGGCCGCCATCAGCACCGAGTACGACCGCGCCGCTCACCTCGAGTTGCCCGGCGGCATCACCGATCATGGAAGGAGCGGCGCCGACAGCTTCTGGCTTGGCCTGACGTCGTCATTCCCGTCGGCACGCTTCACCATCCACCATCGGATCGGCCGTCGCGACCCTGACCGCCCGCCGCGGGCAGCCATTCGCTGGTCACTCGATGGCACCCATGACGGCGAGGGTCGTTTCGGTGTCCCCAGCGGTGCTGACGTACACGTCATGGGCATCAGTCACTGCGAATTCGGACCTGACGGTGTTCTGCGCGAATGGGTGTTGATCGACGACACGGCGGTGTGGAAGCAGGTTCTCCTGCACACCGGCTGAGGGTTTCATTCCGAAAGGTGCAGGCCAGAGCGCTGCAACCGGTTGCTGTTGACGCAATGAATACGTATTCATAGGATTCGCCGCATGGCGGGGGGGACAGAGGTTCCTGGCGGCGGGGCGCGTCCAGCGACCTCCACCGATGTCGCCATCGAGGCGGGCGTGTCCCAGGCCACGGTGGCGCGCACCTTCTCGGCCCCGCACTTGGTGTCCGAAGCAACTCGACAGCGGGTCAGCGAGGCTGCCGCACGGCTCGGCTACGCCCCCAACGCCTTCGCCCGCAGCCTCAAGTCGCAGCAGAGCAACGTGGTGGGCGCAGTGGTGCCGGCGTACGGCGAGTACTGGCAGAACGTTCTGTCGGCGGTGACTCGGGAGCTCGCTGCACGCGGGCGTCAACTCCTGCTCTTCAGCTTCACCGACCCAGGTGAAGTCGACGATGTGCTCGACATCGTTCGCCAATACCGCGTCAGCGGGCTGCTGCTGGCCTCAGCAAGCATCCGACCAGACCAGCTCAGCGCCATGCGTCGCCAGTCGAGCCCCACCGTGGCTTTCAATCAGCCGGCTGCATCTGGCTTGGTGTCGTCGGTGTCGGTCGACAATGAGAGCGGCTGCCGCTTGCTGGCGTCCCACCTCGTCGACCAGGGCTGCCGGACGGCGGTCTTCGTCGGCGGCGTGTCGTCGATCTCCACCGATCAAGCCCGCTATCGGGGAGCGGCCAGGGAGATGGGCGACCACGGAGTGGCCTTGCCCTACATCGAAGCCGGCGCGTTCAGTTACGACGCGGGGTACGGCTGCGCCGAACGCATCGCCCGACTCGCACCGGATGCCGTCATGGTCGGCAGTGACGAGGTCGCGTTCGGCGTCATCGACGGGCTGGAGTCGCGGGGCATCCGGATCCCCGACGACATGGCCGTCACCGGATTCGATGGTTTGCCACAGGCCGCGTGGGCCGGCATCGACCTGACGACGCTCGTGCAGCCGACGGATCTGCTTGCGCGGCATGCCGCCGAACTGCTCGTCGACATGGCATCGGCATCGCGGCCGACAGATGTCGTCGTGGATGGCCATCTTCGTATCGGCCGAACGACGAAGCGCAGCGACCGGTGACTGCGTCCGGGCGGACAGTCACCGCATCCGAATTGGCCACGCGGGTACTCGAGCCGGAGGACTTCGTGGCCGACACCGAGGCCTTCGTGGATGTCCGCATCGAGAGATCCAAAGGCAAGGCCAGCTATTCGTTCGTAGGCCCCGGTGTGTCTCAGAACGCCGACCAGCACATCAGCATCGCCGAGCCCCACGGCTTCAACGTCGGCGCCGCCACCATGCCTCACGGCATCTACAACAACGCCCATCTGCACTACACGCCGGAGGTGTTCATCTGCACCAAGGGCGACTGGCGGATCGACATCGGCAGGAAGCGTGAGCAATCCGTTGAACTCTCCCCTGACACGATCTTCTCGGCGCCGACCTGGGTGTTCCGCGGCTTCGAGAACACCGGCCCCGACGACGGGTTCCTGTTCGTGGTGCTCGGAGGTGATGACACGGGCGGGATCATCTGGGAGCCGGAGGTGCTGCGAGAGGCTGCTGAGACCGGCATGTATCTCGGGCGCGACAACTCGCTCGTCGACGGGCGAAACGGTGATGTTCCGAGCGATGTCCTTCAGCCGCTGAGCGACGCCCAGCTTGCTGGGATCGACAGTTACACCACGGACGAACTCGACGAGCGCCTCGTGCGGCCCGATGGGCTGTGCTGGACATCGGCAGGCCTGCTGTCGACCGTCCTCGGTCCGCAGCATTCGGTGGAGCTGGCGCCCGTCATCGGATACGGCCTGTCCCAGGATCGACGCAGCCGGCCACCGATCTGCACGCCTCACGGTTTCGCGGTCGAATGGCTTCGGGCGAACCCCGGTGCATCGACCGGCCTCCATCGCCACGACGACAGCCAAGTGGTGCTCCTCGTCGATGGCGATTGGGAAGTCGCGCTCAACGAGCCGGCGCAGGAAGTCTCCACGCGGCCCGTCATGGGCTCACTCGCATCTATCCCCGCATCTGCATGGCGGGATCTGCGCAATATCGGCACCTCGCCGGCACGCGCAGTGATCGTCACCGGCGGCGACAGCCCCAGCAGGGTCGAATGGCCCGCACAAACGCTGGTGCGTGCCGCAGATGCGGGGTTTGGTCTCGATGCGGCCGGCTATGTCGCGCCGCTCGAGTTGTTGGGGACCGGGTCCTGAGCCCCCTGGTTCCCGTTCGCATGCACAACCCGGGAGGGAAGCTCATGATTACTACCAAGGGGAAGGCATGGCGGCTGATCGCTGTGCTTCTCACGTTCGTGCTGCTGGCTGCGGCTTGCAGCAGTGACGACGACGCCGGAGACGGCGATGCGTCGGACACCGCCAGCGCGTCCGAGCCTGCCGATACGGCCGCGCCCGACGATGACGATGGCGACGACCACGATCACGACGAAGACGACGGCCACGATCACGACGAAGACGACGGCCACGATGACGACGATGACGACGGTCACGATGACGACGGCGACATGGACGACGAGTCCATGGACGACGGGGACATGATGGAGGTCGAGCTGATCTCCGACGAGTGCCCGATCCCGAATCCGTCCGAGGTCATCGAGATCGACGCGATCGGCTGGGAGTTCCCGATCATCACCCAGTACGCCGATGAGCTCGAGGACTGCGAGGAGGGCAACTACCGCTTCAATCTGCAGTTCCTTGACAGCGTCGAGGCTCGCAGCGCCATGACCCAGGACGCAGCGACCGGTTCGCCCACATTCGAGCTGTACCAAGGCTCCAATGCGTTCATCGGCGAGCTGGCCAATCAGGGCTTCCTGATGCCGCTCAACGATCTGGTCGCCAAGTACAGCGACCAGTTCGACCTCGATCAGATCGATGACGCCTTCTGGCGTATGGCCTCGATCGGCGACCAGATCTACGCCGTGCCCATGGTGTCCAACACCATGCATGTCTTCTACAACAAGCCGGCGATGGAGGAACTCGGCCTGTCGGTGCCCACGACGTTCGACGAGGCGTTCCAGACGTGTCGAGCGATCATCGATTCGGGTTACGACATCGGCTTCCTCTACATGTTGTCGGCGGGCTGGGCTTGGCAGATCGAGTTCGACTCGGTCCTCGGTTCGATGGGCGTCTCGCCGATCGATCCGCAGACGGGCGCGCCGAACTTCAACAGCCCCGAGGGTGTTGCTGCGGCCACGACCCTCAAGCGGATGGTGGACGAGTGCGCTCCCGGCATCGCCAGCTCTTACAGCACCGACGATGTGCAAGCGGCCTTCCAGACCCGAGAGGCGATTCTGGGCCACACGTGGGCATCGCGTGCAGCAGGCATGGACGATCCGGAGGCTTCCATCGTCGTGGGCGAGATCGAGTTCGCCCCAGCGCTGGGCACCGGCAGCGGCATCTTGGCCGCGCCTGCGTACATCGACGGCTGGGGCATTCCCGTCGGAACTCCTGCTGACAAGGTTGAGGCGATCTTCCTCGCGATGCTCGCCGCCACTGACTTGGAGAGCATGCAGGCTGCAGCCGAGTTCGGCCTGGTCACCCGCAATGGGGTGAGCCACCCCAACGGTCCGCGTGACGCTGCCGCTGCCCAAGCAAGCCTCGTCAACGGCCGTGGTGCTGACCTCACACACCCCGCGGCGGGCATCGCCCGGGCGAAGCTGGGCGAGGCGCTGATCACGATTCTCGACGGCACGCCGGTCGAAGAGGCGCTGGCCGCCGCTGAGGCCGCGTACCTCGCCGAAGCCGGCGATCAGGGGCTGCTCAACTAGGCCAGCAGCTCGTCACGTTCCCTCCGTGCACCTGGGGCGACACTGTGCTGCGGTGTCGCCCCAGGGCGGCGGGACCGGGGAACAATGCGTGGATCGCAGGTTTCCCATCTCGGCCAGCCTCGTGCCGGCCCAGAATCTTGGAGTGAGCCAAAGGGGGACATGAGTGGAACGCAAGACGTTCTGGTTCTTCACCGTCCCCAGCGTCGCGGTGATGGCGCTGCTCATGGTGGTGCCCTTGGCCACAACCGTCTGGCTCGGCTTCCACCGTCTCCTGCTGCGCGACTTGAAGAACCCGACGTGGATCGGCCTGCAGAACTACACCGACCTCCTGACCGACCCGGAGTTCTGGACTGCGTTCCGGTGGACGATGCTGTTCGTGGTCATCGTGGTGCCGATCCAGATGGTGCTCGGGCTCGCCGTGGCGCTCATGCTGGATCGGGTGGTGCGGGGCCGCAGCTTCTACATGGCTGCGATGCTCACCCCGTTCATCGTTACACCGGTGGTCGGGTCGCTGGTGTACAAGGACCTGTTCGACAGGGGCGGGCTGATTGCGTGGCTCTGGCAGGTGATCTTCGACGACCCGTTCCAGATCACTTCGGGCAATGTGCGATATCTCATCATCATCCAAGCCGTGTGGGCGGTGATGCCCTTCGCGATGATCACCTTCTTTGCCGGATTGCAGACCCTTCCCGGCGAACGCCTCGAGGCAGCAGCGATCGATGGGGCGGGATTCTGGCGGAACCTGTGGCACGTGATCCTGCCGCACCTGCGAACGCTGGTGCTGTTCGTCGGGCTGATCTCGGTGATGGACATGTACCGCATCTACGACCAGGTGTTCGTGTGGACCGGGAACCGCTTCACCGACGCGCACACACTGCAGGTGTACAACGTGCGCATCGCGACTGCCTTTGACATCGGCAGGCTGGGCAAGGGCAACGCCATGGCGGTGCTGACCGTCATCGGCATTCTCGTGGTGCTGATCCCGTTCCTGTACCGGTCCTACAAGGACCAGATCTCGGAGCGCACCTGAGATGCGCAGTGCGACCGCTCCCCGTCGCGTTGCACGCCGCGTGCCGCTGCACGTCACACTCGGCGTGCTGTGCATCTGGTCGGTGCTGCCGTTCCTGTGGACCGTCCAGACATCGGTCAAGTTCACCCGCGACGTGCTCGCACGCGAGCCTGTGCTGTGGGGATATGAGACGACGGCCAATGCCTACCGAGCGTTCTGGCTGGGCGATGACGACATGAGCATGTGGGGTGTCTTCGCCTACGTCGTCGGTGCAGGGCTCATCGCCGCCGTGCTCGGACTGGTCGGAAAGCGAATGCGGCACAGCTGGCCGTGGTATTGCGGCGCCGGGATCGTGCTGCTGGTGGCCATGTGGCGGTTCCCGAAGATCTGGGAGACGAACGACGAGTACGACTTCCTGGTGAACAGCATCGTGGTGACGATCCTCACGATGTTGATCTCGCTGTCGATCGGTCTGCTCGCCGGTTACGGTCTGGCTCGCTTCAGCGGGATTTCAGGCGCCGTCATCTTGATCGTGGCATTGGGGTTCAGGGCACTGCCCCGCAGCGCGTTCGTGCTGCCGTACTTCTTCGGTGCCACCTGGATCGATGATTGGCTGGAGTCCAGCGGGGTGGGCACGTTCGACTTCCCGCTGATCGACGTCCCCTTCATCGACCAGCTGCAGCTGCTCGACACCCGGCTCGTATTGGTCCTTGCGCTGGTGGCGGTCAACCAGCCGTTCACCATCTGGATGTTCCGGAGCTTCTTCATGGATGTGCCGAAGGAACTCGAAGAGGCGGCGATGATGGACGGCGCCACCCGGCTGCAGGCATTTCGCAAGGTGATCATCCCGGTGATGTGGCCCGCAATCATCGCCACCGGGTTGTTCACGATGCTGCTGGCCTACAACGAGTTCCTCTTTGTGCGAGTGCTGGCACCCACCGAATGGACGCTGCCCGTGGCCATCGTCTCACTGACAGGCGGCGAGAGCAGCCGAACCATCACCGAAGCGGCGGCGGCAGCCGTGTCGATCACGCTGCCGATCGTGATCGTGATCATCTTGTTCCAGAAGCACCTGGTCAAGGGCCTCGGCGCCGGAGCAGTGAAGGGCTGAGCGATGACCGAGCACCTGCAGCGCGCAAAATCCGTTGTCCTGGAGTATCACCGCAATCTCGACGGTGTGCTGGCGCGTCGGCCCGGTCACGGCGGCACGTCTGATGATGACATCACGGACGCACTGGCTTCGAGCGTGACCGAGGGCTTCCTGTGGAGGGGGATGCACCCCTTCTATGAGCAGCACGGCGCAGACTCGGTTGTTGATGTCTTCTGGGCGCCGCTGCGCGCCGCGATGGCGCCATTGCAGCGTCGCGTGGACGTGTTTCTGGCCGGCGACAACGACGCTGATGGAGGTGCCACGACCTGGGTTTGCTCCATGGGGCACTTCGTCGGGCTGTTCGATGCCGCATGGCTCGGCATCCCTCCGACCCGTCGCGCAACGCCGATTCGCTACGTCGAGTTCAGCCGCGTCGACGGCGACCGCATCGCTGAGTCGGCACTGTTCCTGGATCTGATCGCAGTCATGCGTCAGGCAGGCCAGTACCCGCTGCCGCCGACCACTGGACAGCCCGGCATCTACTTCGGTCCCCGTACCGCGGACGGTGTGCTGACCGAGCCGCAGGGTCCCGGCGAGACCGCAGCGACGCTGGAACTGGTCTGGCGCATGGCAGGCGACCTTGACGAGGCAAACCGGATCGCACGTGACCAGGGCTCGGACCGCATGCCCCGTGACGTGCTCGCACGCTGCTGGCACGAAGACATGTTGTGGATCGGGCCCGACGGCATCGGATCGTCATACACCATCGACCGTTACCAGCAGCAACACTCCTACCCATTCCGGTTCGGACTGGGCGACAAAGAGTTTCACGGGCATGTGGCTCGCATCGCCGAAGGGCGCTATGCCGCCTGGTTCGGCTGGGCGAATGTCACCAACCGTCCGCGAGGCGGGTACCTGGGACTGCCGGCCAGCGGACCGTCGGAGATGCGCGTGGTGGACGTGTACCGGCGCGAGGGAGACAAGCTGGCCGACAACTGGGTCTTCATCGACCTGCTGCACTGGCTCGCTCAACAAGGGCTGCGGCCCTTGGAACGGATGCGCCAGCTCCTGGGCATCGAGGAGTTCTGACCATGGCAACAGTGACACTGAACGAGCTGAGCAAGGTCTATCCGAATGGCTTCGAAGCGGTCACCGATCTCAGTCTGACGCTCGACGACGGTGAATTCCTGGTGCTCGTGGGCCCGTCAGGCTGCGGCAAGTCGACAGCGCTGCGCATGATCGCCGGTCTCGAGAAGATCACCCGCGGCGATCTGTACGTCGGCGATCGTCGGCTCAACGACGTGGAGCCGAAGGACCGCGACATCGCCATGGTCTTCCAGAACTATGCGCTGTACCCGCAGATGACTGTCGCAGAGAACATCGGTTTTCCGCTGAAACTGCGCAAAGTGCGAAAAGCCGAGCGCAATGAGCAGGTACGTAATGCTGCGCGCGTCCTTGAGCTGACGGATTACCTCGATCGCAAGCCGGCGCAGCTCTCCGGCGGGCAGCGTCAGCGGGTGGCGATGGGGCGCGCCATTGTGCGGCGACCGGAGCTGTTCCTGATGGACGAGCCGCTCTCGAACCTCGACGCCAAGCTGCGCGTCCAGATGCGAGCCGACATAGCGGGCATCCAGCGGGAGTTCGGCGTCACGACGTTCTATGTGACCCATGACCAAGTCGAGGCCATGACCATGGGGGATCGGGTAGCCGTCATCAAGGATGGCGTGCTGCAGCAGGTGGATTCGCCCGAGGATCTCTACGCCCATCCTGCCAATGCCTTCGTCGCGGCGTTCATCGGTTCGCCCTCGATGAACCTGTATGAGGCAACGCTTCGGCGCGGTGATGATCCGGGCGGTAACTGCCAGATCGATCTGGGGGATCAGTGCCTGGCCGTTCCTGCCGACGTCGTCGCTGCGCGGCCCGCCTTGGCGAAGTATCTCGATCAGCCGGTTGTGATCGGTTTCCGGCCGGAACACCTCGAGGATGCGGCGGTGGCCACCGAACATCCCGACAATCAACGCCTCGATGCGGTTGTGGATGTGCGCGAGGCGCTGGGCGCAGAGACGCTGGTCCACTTCAACCTCAACGCACAGGGAGTGGAGAGCGGCGATCCCGATGCACTCGACGAGATGCGAGACACGGGACGCTGTACCGCCCGCTTTGCGGCGGAGACTCGTGCCCGGGTGGGTGACCAGATTCGAGTCAATGTGGATGTCCAGAATCTGCATTTCTTCGACCGCCAGAGCCACCTGGCCATCAACGCATGAGTTCGGCCGACGATCCGCACCGCGGCCTCCAGGTGCTGCTATCGCCGCTTCGAGCAGCGCTATACGACTACGACGCGACGAACGTGCAGACGGCCCTGCGGGGTGTGTTCGCCGACGGCGCAGCGGTGCACCTCACCCATCCCTTCGAAGATCTCGACGGCCCTGACGGCCTCTACAACGTGGCATTCGCACCGCTCGCAGCCGCGTGGCCGGATCTCGAACGGCGTGATTACATCGTCATTGCTGGTGCCGACTCTGGCGGACAGCACTGGGTTGGTTGCGCCGGTTCCTACATGGGAACCTTCAGCGGTTCGTGGCTGGGCATCCCGGCCACCGGTCGGCCCGCAGCGATGCGCTACCACGAGTTCTTCCGGTTCGAGGGTCGTCAGATTGTCGAGATGCAGGCCGTTTGGGACGTGCCGGAAATCATGATGCATGCGGGCGTCTGGCCGATGACGCCGAGCCTCGGGCGCGACTGGTTGGTGCCATCCCCAGCGACCGGGGACGGGATCACCGGAGGGCCGCGCGACGAAGCGGAATCGCAGGCCAGTGTCGATCATGTGGTCGGCATGCTCTCCGACATGGGTCGCCATCCACGTGAACCCGTTGAGGTGATGCGCCTGGAGCACTGGTGGCATCCCAAGTTCAGTTGGTACGGGCCGCACGGCATCGGCACCGGCCGCGGTGTCGAGGGATTCCGACGCTTCCACCAGATCCCCTTCCTTCGGGCGATGCCGGATCGCCGTGGCGGCTACGCCGGCGACGGCCACTTCTTCGGCGATGGCGCCTACGTCGGCGTCACTGGGTGGCCGGGCATGGCCATGACGCTGACAGGCGATGGATGGCTCGGCATTGCAGCTTCCGGCCAGCAGATCACGATGCGCAGCTTGGACTTCTGGCGCGTCGAGCGCCGCGAGTTGCCCGATGGCTCGGTCGAGCGCAAGATCCGGGAGAACTGGGTGCTCATCGACCTGCTGCACGTCTACGACCAGATCGGTGTCGATGTGCTTGCTCGCATGTCCGAGCTCGCTGCTAGGTAGCCAAGCCGGGACGCTCAGGCGTGCTCACGACCCGTGTGCCGCGGCAATCACCTCGGACGATTGTCGAGGCAACCTCGCAGCTCGACTTGCGACCTCGTGCGGGGCAAGGGCCAGACGAGGCGCGGTCAGCTGCGGCGTGAACGTGATGCGGGGGAGTCCTTGGGGTCGGCCCACCCGACGGTCATGCCAGCCGCGAGGCCGCCGTCCACCGGCAGGTCCGCGCCGTTGACCCAGCCCGAATCGCCGACGAGCAGCCAAGTCACCACCTCGGCTTGGTCGTCGGGCGTGCCGACCCTGCCGACCCGTTCGTTCAGCCATGCCATCTGATCGACGCCCGTGTCCTGCTCGAAGTACGGAAACAGGGGAGTGTCGACCGGGCCGGGGCTGACCGAGTTGACCCGGATGCCTCGGTCGAGCACCTGTCCCGCCAGATGTTTGGTGTACGACACCACCCATTCCTTCGACAGCGTGTACGCAGCCGGTCCTCCCCGCTCGTAGGACTGGGCGACCTCGATGCCGGCAGCGAAGTCCTCGGCTGCGTCGAGTTCTGCGATGCGATCGAGATGGCGGTTCCACACCATGCCGGCGATCGAGGCAATGTTCACGATCGACGCCCCGTCGTTGATCTTGCCTGCAGCCAGCAGCGTCTCGGTGATGTGCCGCAGCCCGTACACGTTCACTCGCAGCACCAGCTCGGCGCCCATGCTTCCGGCCACGCCGGCGATGTTGCCCAATCCGTCGAACGTGCCGTCGAGGCCGGCTACAACGCTCTCGATCGAAGCGGGATCCGACAGGTCGCAGTGATGATGTTCAGCAGCGCCGTCAGGGGCGTCCTTGACGTCGAGGTTCACGACCTCGTGACCGGCAGCGACGAGTCGCTGCAGGGTTGCATTCCCGATTCCCGTCGACGCTCCAGTGAGCAGGATGCGCTTGGCCATGTCGTTGTCTCCGTTCGTTGTCGCAGGTCTGAGCGCTCGGCTCGGCCGAACTCCGTGAGATTAGGCGCACCGAGCCCGTCGAGTCCTGACCCGGCAGTGGTGATTGCAGATCACTCTTCGAAGCCGAGGCGCTCCTGCTCGCTGCGGACGAAGCTGATCACCTTTTCGATCTCGAGATCGGTGATGCCTTCCACGGGCGGCATGTCGCCGAACCACCAATGATGCTCCCGCACCCCGTCACGGATGGCCACGCGATATGCGTAGTCGCCGTGATGGTTGGGTTCGTAGATGATCGAGAGCTGCGAGGGACCCTTGTCGGTGCCGCGCAGGTCGGCACCATGACACTCCGCGCAGTATTGCTGGTACACCGCAGCGCCGTCTGGAATAGCCAGGGCAGCAGCAGTAGTCGGAGGCGCAGGTGGGTCCGATGTGACCGTGGGGGCCGGCGCAGCGGACGTCTCCGTCGGCTCCGCCTGGGCGACCGACGCGTCCCTCGCATCGTTGACATCGGCGCCGCAGGCGAAGGCGATCGCGCATGCAGCGAAGATGGCCGCTGAGAGCCTGAGGTCGTGTCGGTTCAGCGTCATAGAGCGGAGGCGCCGACCAGGAACGCGGTGACGACGCCGACGCACACAAGGATGGCGGCTTCGATGCTCACGGCCCTGCGCAGACGCTGGTGGGCGTGGCGCTGAGCGTGTTCCTCGGCGTGCGCCAAAGCGGGCATGTGCACCCAGCGGTTGCGCGCGCCGAGCACGACAGCCACGGCTACGAGCGCGACCTTGGCGATCAGCAGACGACCCCACCCCGTTGACCATAGGTCGGCGAATCGATCCATCACGAGCACTGCCATGACGGTGCCCGCAACACCGGCGAGCACGAGCGCCGCAGCTGCCAGCTGCGAGAAGCGATTCAACGGCCCGGCCATGTCGGTGCCGCCGCGACGGCGCCGGAGCAGATCGGCCAGCAACACCAGGCCTCCGCTCCACACAGCGGCGGCAGACACATGCATCGCATTGGCAGCAGCGTGCAGCAGTCTCGGCCCCTCGGTGACCGTGTGGCCGTCGAACGAGTACGAGACGATCACCAGCGCCGCGCCAATCAGGCCGAGAGCGCAGCGACGGATCCGGCTGGCACTCGCAGTGTCCGGGCGAGCCAAGGCAAGCACGACGATGCCGCCGAGCACGCGCAAGCCGACGGCAATGCCGAAGGGAGCGGCGAGAGCGTCGCTGATCGCATCCACCGACACGACCGCACGCCAGGCATCTTCGATCACCACCGCTTGGGTCGGCGCGGCAATGACGGTCGCGGCGATGAGCGCGATGGCGCCGACGAACAGCACGCGGTGCACTCGGGTCCGCTCCGACGGCTCATCGCGGACGATGAACGACACAAACGCGAGCCCGCCGACGACCGCCAGCGTCGCGAGCAGGCTCAAGATTCGCAGGGTGTCTGCGATCCGTTCGGCGCCTGTGGCTCCTGAGCTGCTGCGCGCCCGGCGCGGCGGGTCGCCCTCAGAGTCCGCACCGGAATCCGCAGAGGCCGTGGTACCCGATGCCGCCAGCTCCGAAGGCGTCGTCGTGGCCGCCGACGGTGTCCCGTCGCCTGCCCGAAGTGTGGTGACTGGCGCCGACAACCCCGTCTGGACGGTGCCCGCCCCGAGCGTTTCCGCCGGCGAATCCTCGGCGTCGTCGGCTGCTGCGACGGTGCCATCAGAGGACTCCGCTGTTGACTCTCCGGTCGAATCCGGAGGTGCCTCGGTGGGGGGTGCAGCTTGAGGAACATCGACGGCGAACCCGAACGTGCCCTCGACGATGTGCCCATCCTCCGCCGCAACTCGCCACCAAACCTCATAGACGCCGTTGCCCAGGGGCGTATCGAAGTGCAACCGCCACACCTGACCATCGGCCGAGCTCAGCGAGTCGGGCAGGTATCGGGGGCCTTGCCCTTCGGACACCGTGAACCCGTCGCCCGCCGGCTCGACC
The DNA here is from genome assembly GCF_965204195.1 of Candidatus Poriferisodalis sp. Taxonomy (GTDB): domain Bacteria; phylum Actinomycetota; class Acidimicrobiia; order Acidimicrobiales; family Poriferisodalaceae; genus Poriferisodalis. Next base: position 2,261,012 of record NZ_OZ241975.1, on the reverse strand, counting down.
GGGCGATTGAACGTGAGCGAGATCTGAGCGACCGGCTCGTCGACCACCTGCCCGTCAGATGGTTGCGAAGACTCCAGGCCGGTATGGGCGGCAACCGGCGCTGGCATCGCAATGGCGAGCACGGTGCTGACGGCCAGTGCCAGCGTGAGCTTGACTGCGGATCGCAATGCCAGTCGGCGAGCCCGCTGACCGGATCGATCTGTTGCGTAAAAGCGCATCTCAAGGGTCACTACAAGCGAGTTTCGCCGCGCACATTGGCAATCGTCCGTCAATTCTCCAAGAGGACGCTGTCATGTGAGGTCGATTGCCAGTGCCGTGGTGTAAGCGCTCAGCGCCTCGTCGTTGAAGCAGACGAAGCGAACCAGCTCGACGTTGGTCGGCGTGCTGCGGACCGCGTCCACCGCGACCTGTGTGGCAGGCGCGATGGGGTAGCCGTACACGCCGGTCGATATCGCCGGGAAGGCGACCGAGCGGGCGCCGACCTCGTCGGCCCGGGCCAGCGATTCTCGGTAGCACGACGCCAGCAGCGCTGGTTCTTGCTGGCTACCGCCGTGCCAGATCGGCCCAACCGTGTGTATGACCCATCGCGCCGGCAGCCTGAAACCGAGCGTAACCTTGGCCTGACCGGTCGGACAGCCGCCGAGCTTCCGGCAGTGCTTCAGCAGGTCAGGGCCGGCAGCGCGGTGGATGGCGCCGTCGACGCCGCCCCCTCCCAGCAGAGTCTCATTGGCCGCGTTCACGATCGCGTCGACCTGCTCGGTCGTGATGTCGCCGACAGTCAGCTCCAGCCGCGGCGACGGCCGATCGCTGCTCATTCGAGCGCCTCGGCCACGGCCAGCTCTGCGATGCGGTCGGTGTCGTAGCCGAGCAGGTCTTCCAAGATCTCTATCGCATGCTCGCCGTAGGTGGGGCCCGCCCAACTGAAGCCGTTGTGTGCAGCAGAGAGCGTGTAGGGGATCGCGTCAACGACAGTCCGGCGTGCGTAGCCGTGCGGCGCCCACTGGAAGTGGCCGCGATGGGCGAGCTGCGGATCGTTGAGGCAGGCGCCGGAGTTCTGCACGTGGTGCGCGGCGATGCCATGCGCTTGCAGGCGGTGCGTGAGGCCGGGCCCGTTCTGGCGGGACGTGAACTCCGTCACGATCGCGTCCAGCTCAGCCTGACGCTCTCGCCGGGCAGCGCTGTCCAGATCGGCGAGATCCTCGCGGCGCATCTCGGTGGCCAGCGAGCGCCATGACTCGTCGCCATCGCTGGCGATGGCGATCCACTCGTCGTCGCCCATCGTCGGGTATACGCCGTGGGGCACCATCTCGTCATCGGCGTTGCCGCGCCGGCTGCGCATCTCGCCGGTGGCTTGCATCTCGGCGATCGCTGGCGCCAGCAGGTGTACAGCCGCTTCCATCTGGGAGAAGTCCAAGTGCTGGCCCTCGCCGGTTCGCCGCCGGTGGTCGAGCGCTGCCAGCAATGCGCACACGGTGAACCGCGGCGAGCAGTAGTCGGTGTAGGCCAGGTACGGGCCGGCCGGACCGCGGTCGGTCCAACCGGTGATGTCGAAGAACCCGGCCACGGACGCAGCCATGTTGCCGAACCCGGCAAAGTCTCGGAACGGCCCGGTCTGGCCCATCACGCAGCTCGAGACCATCACCAGATTGGGGTTGATCTTCCGCAGATCCTCGTACCCCAAACCCCACGTCGTCATCGTGCCCGGGGTGAACGACTCAACCACAACGTCGGCCCAGGCAGCCAGATCACGCACGACCTCACGAGCCTCGGGCTTGGACAGGTCGAGCGAGATCGTCTTCTTGTTGGCATTGGTGGAATGCCAGGCGATGGCATTCTCCTGATCGGGCACGTCGTCGCGATGGCCCAATGCGCCCCGCAGCAAACAGGGCCGGTTCTGCGTCTCCACGCGCACGACCGTGGCGCCCCAGTGGGCGAGGATCTTCGTGGCGAGCGGGGCTGCCGCCACCCAGGCCAGATCTGCCACCTTGAGCCCGGCCAGCGGCCGGTCCGACGGAGCACCTTCGGGCAGGGTCTCGGTCGGCGAGGGCTGCGATGGGGCGTTTGCCCACTCGTCGGCCACGTCGGCAGTGTGTGCACCCGCCGCAGGAGCCGGGCCGAGCGGCGCGAGCGGGGTGCCCTTGGCAAGCACGAAGCGCCCCGGCAGTCGGAGGCCGTCGACCTCGTCCCAGAAGTCACGAGCCGCGAGCTGCGGGCTGTCGAGCACGTCACCCAAGGTGTTGACCGGGCACACCAGCAGCGAGTCCTGCAGGCCGCGCTCGATCATCTCGGCCTTGGTTTTGGTCAGGCAGAAGGCGGCGATGTTGTCCATCAGCTGCTCGATGACGTCGATGCTCTCCTCGCCGCTCTGCAAGAGCAGGGCGAAGTTCACCCAGTCCTTGTTCAGCATGTCGTCGTCGCAGAACCCTTCGGAGTGCATCCAGGACAGGAACCGCTGCACCATCGGCCCGATCATCGGCCCGAAGGCGACGGTGACGATCATGTAGCCGTCTTGGCACGGGTAGATGGTGCGCAGCATCAGGTTGCCGAAGCGCACCCCGCCTGCTTCCCGCTGCACTTCTTCCAGCCCGGCCGGCGCGTAGAGAATGGCCGACAGCGCTGTCTCGCAGACGGCCTGCTGGGCCGACAGGTCGACATGCTGGCCGCGGCCGGTGCGGGCTCGATGCTCAAGGGCCACAGTGGCTGCGACGGCGGCTTGCGCGCTGGCGTGCAACCACGCCTGGGGAATGCTGATGCGCACCGGAGGCCGGTCGCTGTCGCCGGTCACCGCCAGCTGGCCGCTGGAGGCGAACAGGGTGAGATCTGTGGCGCTCCAGTCGGCTTTCGGGCCGGTTTCACCCCACGGGGTGATGTGCACCGTGATGAGCCGCTCATTCGCATCCCGCAATGCGTTCAGATCGATGTCGAAGGGCGTCGCATCGTTGTGGAGCACGATGTCGGTCGTTGCCGCCAACGCTGCCACCTCATCGGCGCTGGCCGCTGTCAGGGAGCGCTTGCCCCGGTTGTAGGCGTCATGGGCGAAGCCGCGCGGCCACCCGCCGGGCGGTTCCGCCATCACCACGTCGGCGCCGAGCTGGGCCAGCAGGTTGCCGGCGAACCAGCAGCGCTCGTCAGTCAGATCCAGTACGCGATACGGACCAAGCATTCCGCTTCCCCAAGCGTCGATGCGGCGGCAACACTTCACCGCAGCTCCTGCGCCCGGACACTAGGGCTCATCGACTGCAGATGACTAGCCTGTGATCGTGCTCTTGGACCGGATCACCGTCGATCCCCATCGCATGGGCGGCCGGCCATGCATCAGGGACTTGCGGGTAACTGTCGCGACCGTGCTCGCGCAGCTTGCCGCCGGCAGGAGCCACGAGGAACTGCTGTCTGACTATCCCTACCTCGAGGCGGACGACATCAGTGCAGCACTTGAGTTCGCCGCTGCTCGGGTGAGCGAGCGAGAGTTCCCCGTTTCGCTACCTGCGTGAGACTCCTCCTCGACGCGAATCTGTCTCCCCGTGTTGCCGAAGTGCTGCGCATCAACGGTCACGAGACCATGCATGTCGGCGACGTGGACATGCTCACCGCAGCGGATGAGGCCATTCTCGAGTGGGCTGCCGAGCACGGCTACGTCGTGGCCACCGCAGACTCGGACTTCGGCGCCCTCCTATTTCGCAGCCGTTCGGCGAGCCCTTCGGTCGTACACTTGCGCGGCGTGTCGCACCGGCCGCCAGAGGCGCAAGCAGCGCTGCTCGTTGCAGGTCTGCCGACCGTGGCGGGGGCATTGAACGCTGGTGCCATCGTCTCGCTCAGTCCGACCAGCGTTCGGGCTCGGGACTTGCCCATCTGGTGAGGTTGCGTTGCGGTGCCGACGCATTATTCGGGTGTGACGTAGGCGGCGGTGAGGCCCCCGTCGACGTGCAGGTCGGCACCCGTCATATAGGACGCGTCGTCGGAGGCGAGGAACAGGGCAGCCGACGCCATTTCTTCTGCCTCGCCGAAACGCCCCATCGGCACATGCACCAGGCGTCGCTGACGCTTCTCGGGTGTGTCGAGAAACGACATCAGCATCTCGGTGCGCAGCGGGCCGGGAGAGAGCGCGTTGACACGGATGTTCTCCCGGGCATGAACGACCGCCAGTTCACGCGTCAGCGCCAGCACTGCGCCCTTGGAGGCGGTGTAGGCGATCTGCGGTGTGGCCGCGCCCACCGAAGCCACGAATGAGGCGGTGTTGATGATGGAACCCCCGCCGCGCCGCCGCATCGCCTCCACGGCGTACTTGCAGCCGTACAGCACGCCCTTGACGTTGACGTCGAAGGTGCGGTCGATGGTGTCGTCGCCGGTCGCGACAGCGTCGGTGTCGTCGTCGAGCATGATGCCGGCGTTGTTGAACGCCACGTCCAGCCCGCCGTAGTGCTCTTCGGCCCGGCCGAATGCGGCAGCGACATCGGACTCGACCGCGACATCGGCTCGCACAGCTATGGCGTCGCCGCCGGCTGCAAGCACCTCGGCCACGGTGTCGTCGACCGAGTCGGCGATGTCGACCGCGACGATCTGCGCTCCCTCTGCGGCGAAACGCATTGCCGTGGCACGGCCGATACCGCTGCCGGCCCCGGTGATCAAGGCCACCTTGCTTCCCAGTCTCATGCCAGACCTCCCCGTGAACCAGCGTCGTTGTCGCGAGCCATTGTTCCCGACAGCACACGACTGTCTGTGCGCATCCCTTCGCAGCGCCGGGCAGCCGGAGCGGCGGCTGCCATCATCTTGGGCGTTCGACGAGCGGCCCGGCCCGGTGCTGGGCCCCGCTGGCAGGACGGTGATCGGTGCGCGATGCATACGACGTGGTGATCGTGGGCGGCGCCGTCATGGGGTCGTCGATCGCCTGGGCGCTGTCGGCCAGCGAAGGCTTCGACGGATCGGTGCTGGTGGTGGAGCGGGATCCGACCTACGCGAACGCATCCACCACCCACACCAACAGCTGCATGCGTCAACAGTTCTCAAACCCGCTGAACGTGCAGATCTCGCGCTTCAGCGCCGACTTCGTGCGCAACTTCCGGGAACGCCTCGGCGGCGATCCTGAGATCCCCGACATCTTCGTCCACCACTTCGGCTACATGTACCTCGCCGCCGATGAGAGCTTCGCAGACACGCTGCGCCACAACCAGGCCATCCAGGCTGAGCTGGGCTCGGGCACGCGCATCATGAGCCCGGCCGAGATCACGGCCGACTATCCCTTCTACAACGTCGACGACATCATCTGCGGCAGCCACAACCTGACCGACGAGGGCTATTTCGACTCGGGCACCATGTTCGACTGGTGGCGCCGCAAGGCACGCCAGAACGGCGTCACCTACATCACCGACGAGGTCGTGAGTCTCACGACGGCCGCGGGACGCGTGACCACGGCAGTTCTGGCGTCGGGGGGCGAAGTCGGCTGCGGAACCCTGGTGAACGCCGCTGGGCCGCGCGCAGTTGAAGTGGCCCGTATGGCAGGCGCGACCTTGCCGGTGGAGCCGCGCAAGCGGTACACGTTCATCTTCGACGCAGCAGAGCCGCTCGATCGCGCCCTGCCGCTGACCATCGATCCGACCGGTGTCCACATGCGCAGCGACGGCGATGCCTACATGTGCGGATGCACGCCCGACGTGGACCCCGCCGTCGAATACGACGACTTCGCCATGGACCACCACATCTTCGAGGACAAGGTGTGGCCGGTGCTGGCCCATCGCGTGCCCGCCTTCGAGCGCCTCAAGGTCACCAGCCAGTGGGCCGGTCACTACGCGTACAACACGCTCGACCACAACGTGGTGGTCGGACCGCACCACCAGATCGGGAACTTCATCTTCGCCAACGGGTTCTCCGGGCACGGCATGCAGCAGTCGCCCGCCATTGGCCGGGCGGTGTCGGAATGGGTTGCCTACGGCGAGTACCGCACGCTCGATCTCACGCCGCTGGGCTACCGGCGCATCGTGGAGAACCGGCCTTTCGTGGAGAGCGCCATCATCTGAGTCGTCCGAGCGGGTCCGGCTGACGCCTCGGCCGCGCATCAGGTCTCACCACTACTCTCGCTGCCCATGCGATTCGGCATCTTCGACCAGCTCGAACAGCCGGGCGATGTGCCGTGGCATGAGCTCTACCGCCACCGCCTGGACCTGCTGGTACGGGCCGAGCAAGCCGGTGTGTGGGGGTGGCACAAGTCTGAGCACCATCTGATCCCGCTGGATGCCGCCCCCAGCATCAACGTGTTCCTGGCCGCCGCCATCGAGCGCACCAGCAGCATCCGCATCTGCTCGCTCGTGCACCTGCTGCCCTTCTACCACCCGATCCGGCTGGCCGAGGAGCTCTGCATGCTCGACCAGCTCTCCGAGGGGCGGCTGGAGTTCGGCTTCGGCAAGGGCATCAGCGTTCCCGAGCACCTGCTCTGGGGCCTCGACCCCGATGAGGCCATCGCGAAGACAGACGAGTCGCTCGACCTGATCCTCGCCGCCATGCAGACCAGCGGGAACTTCAGCTTTGAGGGCCAGTTCTACGAATTCCGTGATGTGCCGACCGAATTCGAGCCCTACCAGCGGCCCTACCCGCCGCTGTGGCGACCCGGCCAGCTCGAGACTGCCGCCGAGATGGGCGTGCGCACCATGGCCGCAGGACCGCTCGCTGCCGTGGCAGCCAGCACGGCTCGTTACCACGAGCTCCTCGGCGCGGACGGCATCGGCCGGTACCACGCGCCGATGATCGGCGGGCTGCGCCGGCTGATCGTGGCACCCACCGATGCTGAGGCCGACGAGATCGGGCGCCGCACCTGGGCCGCGTTCACCGAGCACCTGACACGTCTGTTCAGGCGCTACGAGATGACCCCACCGAATGACCCGACCCTCGGCGGCGACTACGACAAGGCCAAGCAATTCCAAGCCGTGGTCGTGGGTTCGCCCGAGACCGTGCGTGAGCACTGCGAGCAGTTCGCCGAAGAAGCCGGTACGGACTATTTCGTCGGCGTCTTCGCCTGGGGCGACCTCTCGGCATACGAGGTGGACCGCTCGTTCGACCTCTTCGCCGAGCAGGTGATTGCCCCGCTGGCGACGTCATGACGACGCCGTCATTTACATTTCGCTCTGCGCCAACCAGCAACCGAGGATGACGAACGATGAGCCAATGGAGCCGTGCCGAGATCACCGAAGCGCTTGCCACCTATCAAGCGGCAAGCAAGAAGGCGGGCCAGACCGGTGACTGGCGCGACTGGGCCGACTGCTTCACCGAGGATGCCACCTACGTCGAGCACTTCTTCGGCACGATGACCGGGCGGGAGGCCATCTACCAGTGGATCCAGTCGCAGATGAGCGAGTGGCCGGGCTCCGAGATGATCGAGTTCCCCATCGAGTGGTACATCATCGATGAGGAGCGGGGCTGGGTGGTGTGCCAGATCTGGAATCGCATGACCGATCCAGGCGACGGATCTGACCATCGGGAGTACAACTTCTCACTCCTCAAGTACGCAGGCGACGGCCTGTGGAGCTACGAAGAGGACATCTACAACCCAGAGCGGTTCTTGGAGATGGTGGGGAACTACGAACGGCACAAAGAGACGCTCGCTGCCGGCGCGGAGCAGGCTTCCTCACCTGGGTCGTGACGGCTGCACCGCCAGAATTCTGAATGCACTCAGGTTCGAAGTGAGGGCTGAGCGAGGCATATAGTCGCAAGCGAAGAGGGAGCCATTCGAATGACCGCATTGCATCCCAATGGTGTGAACCATCTCGCCCTGTCCACCCGCGACATGAAGGGCCAGCTGGAGTTCTGGTGCGATGTGCTGGGACTGCCGCTCAAGGCGCTCTACTGGATGCACGGCGTGGATGGCACCTACCACGGCTTCGTGGAGCTGGCGCCCGACAGCTACGTGGCCTTCGTCCAGCACCCGGACAACGCCAAGGACATCGAGCTCGGTGTCACTCACGCAGGTGGGCCGGGCGAGCCGGTGACTGCCGGCACCATGCAGCACGTGGCGTTCAACGTGGACACCTTCGAGGACCTGATGGCACTGCGTGACCGCATCCGCGATCGCGGCGTGCAGGTGTTCGGTCCGATCGACCACGGCTTCATCCAGTCGATCTATTTCGCGGGTCCAGAGGGACTGGCGCTCGAGGTGGCCTGCGGGTCGGCCATCCCCGTCGAGCAGTGGGTGGACCCTGAAGTCCAGGACCTGTGCGGCATCTCTGCGGCCGAACTGGAGCAGTTGAAGTACCCGGCGGAATACAGCCGCCCGGTCGAGCCCGTGCCTCAGCCGTCGGGGGATACCGGCATGCCGCGGCTGATGCCCGAAGATCACTACGACATGGTGATGAGCCTGCCCGATCAGGTGGTGTGGGACCGGATGAGCGAGACCACGCCCCCGGTCGCCGCCGGCTGAGCACCGCACGCCGCGGAGTGAGTGTCGGCGGCATGACTGACACGCAGCCGAGCCGCAAGCGCCGGAGCCTTTGAGTGCTCCAGTGCGGGCGCGCCTGACTGAGGGACGGCTGCCGCATGCGCTTGTTCTCACACCGCAAACGAGCCGCGGCGGCCGGTCCGCTGCCCACCGAGCTGCTGCCCCGGCTCGCGCCCGGGGCGTTCGACGCGACTAAGGAGTTGCCCGGCCCGCTACCCGCACCGGCCACACCTGGCGAGTGGAGCGTCTCGCACACGTTCGGTGACATCGTCGACGTATTTGTGGCGTGCCGGACAGCCGATGTGCTGGCCGCGCCTGCACCCATGCCGAGCGCACAGGCCGCGGTGGACAATATGCGCGGGTATTGCTTCTTCCTCGATGCCGACCTTGCGGGCATCTGCGAGCCATCGCGCGAGTGCTGGACTGCGGAGCCGATCGAGGGGCACTGCAGCGCCATTGCCATCGTCGTGGGGCTGGGACGGCCCATCCGGCCGGGCGAGCCGGGATACGACTGGATCGTCGGCTCCGAACAGGACAACGCCGATCTGCGTGCCACCGAGATCGCCACCGTGCTCACCCGCTATCTGGGCACGCTCGGATATGCGGCCACCGCACACACCGCAGCGGCCTCCGACGTAGACCGCTGCAGGGTCGGCGTCGAAGCCGGGGTGCTCGAGGCCGGGCGTCGCGGGCTCGGACATCCCTTCCTGAAGCGGGGATTCGCCATCGCGGCAGTGACGACGAATCTGGACCTCACGCCTGACGGCCCGCTCGCGCCGCGAAATGCGGTGCAGAACCTTCGCATCTCCCTCCGGCACTGGCTGGGCTGGGGTGGCACCCGGCCGGGGTGGAGCCGTTTGGACGGGCGGCACCGGCCGTGGCACCTCGGCCGCTACCCGATGGAGAAGGTGAAGCGGGTCGACGAGCCGACCACGCTGGTCATACCCGAAGAGGTCACGCGACCTGCGGCGCGGCACAACTTCTTCGTGCGGGCCGGCGCTGGCGACCTGGGGCCGCGCCCACGCAAGGAGGTGGCTCGCTTTATTCGCAAGGCACCTCATGGCATCGCCTCGCAGGAGATGCTGCGGCGGTTGGTTCCGTTGCAGCGCGGCGAGGCGGCCCCGGATATTGGCCCCGGCGCCGACGACCCGGGAGTGAATGCCGATGCGGTCAAGGCGCTGGGTCATTTCATCGGCGCGGACATGACCGGCGTGTGCGAGGCACCCGAATATGCCTGGTACTCCCACCGTCCCGACGGCTCGCCGATCGAGAAGCTGCACCGCAACGCCATTGTGTTCGTGCTCGACCAGGGCTTCGAGACCATGGAGGGCGCCTCGGGCGACGACTGGATCAGCGGCGCGCAGTCGATGCGCGCCTACCTGCGGGCGTCGATCATCGCCAATGCGATCGCTGCGCAGATCCGCCGACTCGGCTACGACGCGCAAGCACATACCGCCGCCGACGACGAGATCAACCACATACCGCTGCTGCTGTCGGCCGGCATCGGGGAGCTGTCACGCATCGGTGAGCTGGTGCTGAACCCGTTCGTGGGACCGCGCTTCAAGTCGGGCGCCATCACCACCGACATGCCGCTCACGCCGGACCGGCCGATCGACTTCGGTCTGCAGGACTTCTGCACCAAGTGCACCAAGTGCGCCCGCGAGTGCCCGGTGGGGGCTATCCGCTTCGGCGACAAGGTGATGTTCAACGGCTATGAGATGTGGAAGCCCGACGTCGACCGCTGCGCCCGCTACCGCATCACCAACATGCGCGGCTCGGCCTGCGGGCGCTGCATGAAGACCTGTCCGTACAACGTCGAGGGAGTGCTGGCCGAGCGGCCGTTCCAGTGGGCAGCGATGAAGCTGCCGTTCGCCCGCTCCTGGATCGCACGGCTCGACGACAAGCTGGGCCGAGGCGAGATCAACCCGGCCAAGAAGTGGTGGGTGGACATCGAGGTGCTCGACGACACGCCGGTCGAGCCGCCGAAGGGTGCAAACACGAGGGGCCTCAACCTCGAGCGCAAGCCGCGGGACGAATCGGGCTTTGCGATGTTCCCGCCCGAGATGGCTCCACCTGGCCCGGACGGGATGGCGCCGTTCCCGCTCGATCGCGAGGCCGGCATCACAGCGTCCCAAGAAGCCGAAACACCCGAGGCAGCACGGGAGCGCATCGGCCGATAGCCGCCCGAAGCACGGAACTGCGAAATCGAGCCTGCGAGGCACGTGAGATGCTGGGAGAGGAGATGCTGATGGCTGAAGTCCGAGGTGCTCACTTGGTGGGCAGCGCTCCAGTATCGAAACCGGACGAGTTGTTCACGCTCGTCCGCGACCATCTTGCGAGCCACCTGCGGCGGGTACCCGACGGCGAAGTCGGCGAACGAGACACTTGGATCGCTTGGCAGTTTCCCAAGCTGGCACAGTGCCCGCAGCTCGAGACCAAGTCGGTGAACTCGGCGTACTTGGGACGCGAGATTCCCCAACACGAGATGATCGACGGTGCCGGGCCGCTCGAACTTGTCGATCTCGGGTATGCCGACGCTGCGCTCGCCTCGTGGGAGCGGTTCGATGCCGCCCAGCGTGCCGGCACGCTGCCCGAGCGGGTGCGCTTCATGGTGGGACTGCCGTCTCCGCTCGGCGTGGTCACCATCTACGTGGCGCCGAACTCTCGCCCGGCCGTGCTTGAAGCATGGACCGCTGCCATGGAAGCCCAGTTGCAGCGCATTCTCGACGGCATTCCGAGCGTTCGGCTGGCTATCCAGTGGGAGGTCTGCATTGAGTTCGGGATTCTTGAAGGTCTGTGGACCTACCAGGACACCGACAACGGCGGCGCAGCGGCTCGCGAGGGCATTGCGCAGCACATCGTCCACCTCGGAAACCTCGTGCCTGCCGACGTCGAGATGGGCTACCACCTGTGCTACGGCGACGCTGGCCATCAGCACTTCGTCGAGCCGAGCGACACCGGACACCTTGCATGGGCGGCCCAGACGTTGCTGGAGCAGGTGAACAGGCGCATCGACTGGATTCACCTGCCGGTGCCGAAGCAGCGAGACGACGACGCGTACTTCGAAGCGCTGGGAGCGGTGGAGTTCCCCGACGAAACCGAGCTGTATCTCGGGTTGGTGCATGTCACGGGCGGCGAGGAAGGGACTCGCCGCCGCATCGCCACTGCGTCGCGGCATGTGTCTCGATTTGGCCTTGCCACCGAGTGCGGGTTCGGGCGTCGTCCGCTGTCACAGATCCCTACGCTGCTCGATCAGCACGCAGCACTCAGCGAACCCTGGCCGCCGTGATCTGTCGAAACCCGAGGCCAGCAAGGAGGCTGTAGCAGCGGACGGCGGACGCGGCGCGACAGTGACAGCTGGAGTTCACCGGTGCTAGCAATCAGTGCTATAACTTAGTGATGGCTACCACGAGGACAACGTTTACACTTGACCGTGAACTGGCCGCGCAGGCTCACCGGCTGAGCGTCAACATCTCTGCCGCCGCTAGAGAGGGCGTTACAGCTGCCGTCAAGCGAGCTCTGGGCGAATCCGACCGGGCGGCGTACGAACGCTTGCCGGAAGAACCTGACGACTTCTGGGATGACGCCGAGGCTTGGGGCAGCGAGTGACCAGAGGTGAGGTGAGGTGGGCCCACGTCGGCGCCAAGAGTCGGCCCGTACTTGTGCTGACACGCCCAGAGGTGATCGATGTGCGTGAGCTGGTGACGGTGGCCGAGATCACCACGACCATTCGAGGACTCGCGGTCGAGGTTCCCCTCGACGCTGCGGAGATCGGACTTCCGTCGGACTCGGTCGTCAACTGTGACGGTTTGCACACGATTCGACGGTCGGCGTTCGGCGAACGCGTCGGCGAAGTGGACGAGACGACCCTAGGGTCGGTCTGCCGAGCAGTTGCCTACGCCTTGGGCTGCTGAGGGAAGTCGGCGGCGGTGCAGTTCTGCAGGGTTCGCAGCGTCGCAGAGGCGGTTGACGAGCTGAGCCGCTGGGGCACGGAGGGGCGGATCCTGGCGGGTGGAACCGACGTGATGCCGCAGTACTTGCGAGGCGAACATGCGCCTGCCGCGCTGATCGACATCAGCGGGATCGACGGCTTGCAGGGCATCTCCGAGGTCGGCGGGGTGACAAGCATCGGCGCGCTGGTCACGCTGCGCAGGCTCGCCACGGCGTCGCTCGTTCAGCTGCGGCACCCGGCGCTGGCGCAGGCGGCTGCGTCGGTTGGGGCTTGGCAGACCCAGACGGTGGCCACGGTGGGCGGCAACGTGTGCACTGCAGCGGCAACGGCCGACACGCTGCCCGCCCTGCTCGTCGCCGATGCGCAGCTGACGCTAGTGTCGAAATCTGGCCGGCGACGCATCGGCCTGGAGGAGTTCCTCGAGGGCCCCGGTGCGACGGGGCTGCGGCCGACCGAACTGCTGCGTGCCATCGAGGTGGAGCCGCTCGGAGAACGCAGCGCCGAGGGGTATCTGAAGTTTGGCCGGCGCAGCGCCATGGATCTGGCGGTGGTGGGCTTGACGCTCCGGCTGTCGGTGACTCCGAGCGGCGTCGTCAGCGACGCCCGCATCGCGGTGTGCGGCGGCACCCGGTCGCCGCACAGAGTGTCGAGCGCCGAAGCTGCGATCGCGGGCAGCCAGCTCATAGATGGTCGTCTCGACTGCGCGGAAGCGGCTGCAGAGCTCGCGAGTGCTGCAGTGCCGGAACGGGCTGACTCCGCGCAGTACCGACGTCGGGTGCTGCCCGGTCTGCTGAGCCGGTTGGCGGAGCGGTGCGTCGCCGAGATCTCCGGGGCAGGTGGCTGATGCCTGGCGCTGCGGGCGAGCAATCCGTCTCGATCCGGCTCATCGTCAATGACCGGCGCCATCAGCTCGAAGCATCCGCAGGGGAGACTCTGCTCGGCACCTTGCGTGAACGTCTCGCGCTCACCGGACCGAAGGAAGCCTGCGGTGAGGGCGAGTGCGGTGCCTGCACCGTCTTGGTGGACGGCGCGCCGGTGGCCTCGTGCATATTGGCCACCGGTTCCGTGAACGGCCGCGCCATTCTCACGGTCGAAGGGCTTGCCGGGACGGGCGAACTCACTGCGTTGCAGCAAGCCTTTGTGAACCATGCCGCCGTGCAATGCGGCTACTGCACGCCCGGCGTGCTCATGGTGCTCACCGCCCTGCTGGACGACGTTGCGGACCCCTCTGAGGCCGACATCCGCCGAGCGCTCGCCGGCAACATCTGCCGCTGCACCGGGTACCAGCAGATCATCGAAGCAGCGCTGGATGCTGCGGCGTCGGTGAAGCCATGAGCGTCCTGGGAACCAGCCCCGATCGCAGCGATGCCGACGCGAAGCTGCGCGGCCAGGCGATCTTCGGTGCTGACCTGTCACGAACCGGGATGCTGTGGGCGGCGCTTGCCCGGTCGCCTGTTGCAGCCGGCCGGATCCGGGCAATCGACCCAGCGCCCGCACTCAGGGTCGACGGGGTGCTCGAAGTGCTGACGTCGGCAGACGTGCCGGACTGGCGAACCGGTGTGATCGTGTCGGACACCCCGTTGCTGGCCGCGGACTATGTGGCCTACGAGGGCGAGCCCGTTGCAATCGTGGTTGCCGAGAGCCGAACGGCTGCCGAGGCCGGCTCTCGGGCAGTGGCACTCGACATCGAGACGGCCGAACCCGTCTCCACGCCTGAGCAGGCCCTCGCCCCCGGCGCGCGCCTGGTGCATCCCGATTGGAACCGTTTCGCCGTGGCGGGCGGCGCGGACATCGGGCGAGGCGGCAACGTGGTCGCAGAAGTCGTGCACGATCCCGGCGACCTCGATGAGGCATTCGCCGCTGCCGACGTCGTGGTGGAGGGCACCTACCGCACGCCCCGGCAGTACCAGGCGCATCTGGAACCCAAGATGGCGCTCGCCACCTACGAATCTGGCCGCTTCACCATCGAGGTATCCCACCAGTATCCGTTCCGCCTTCGTGACCGGGTGGCCCAGATCTTGGGTGTCGCACCGTCAACTGTGCGGGTGGTGGGTCATCACATCGGCGGGGGATTCGGAGCAAAGCTAGATGTCAGCCTTGAGGCATTCGCCGCGTTGCTGGCCCGGCGCTTTCGACGCCCCGTGCGCATGCAGCACACTGCTCTCGAAGAGCGCCTGGTGGCGCCGTGCCGGGCCAATGCGATCGTGGCGGTGCGTTCGGCCGTGCGGCGCGACGGCACGATCCTGGCAACCGATGTGGAGATCGTGTCCGACAGCGGTGCCTACGCCAACAACGGGCCGGCGCTGTCGTCGATTCCCATGTTCGTTTTCGGATCGATCTACCGGGTCGGCACGGCGCGTATTCGGACACGCAACGTGTACACGAACACGGCGCCGACGGGTGCCTACCGAGGCGTCAACGGACCGTGGCTGGTGTTCGCCAATGAGCGGCACATGGACGCAATAGCCGATGCGCTCGGCCGCGATCGCCGGGACTTCAGACTGGAGTCATTGGCTCAAGACGGCGATCTGATGCGCAACGGCCAGCCGCTCGTGGAGGCGTCGATCCTGAGGGAGGCCTTCGACCGAGTCGATGAGCTGGCGCCCTGGCGCGACATCGTGTCGCGCAATCAGGAACAGAGCGACGTCGTGCTGCGTGGCGCGCGGCAGAGCGGTGCCGTGTCGCGTAGTGCGGAGCAAAGCGGCACAGTGCAGCACGGCGTGCGGCAAGACGACATCGGGTCGGGTGAGGCAGGTGGGCAACGCGCGATTACCGGCGAGCTGCGAGGCGTCGGGCAAGCGGCGGCGGTGTGGCTGACGAATCCCATGCCCGGCCACGCGACCGTCAAGCTGAACGAGGACGGCACTGCCACGGTGATCACTTCGGCAACCGAGAACGGCTCGGGCGCCGTGGCCACTGGCCTGCGCCAGATCGCCGCCGAGGCGCTCGGTCTTGCTGCTAACGCTGTGACGATCACTATGCCCGACACAGACGCCACGGGGTACGACGCCGGTTCGCAGGGCAGTCGGACCACCCACGTTGTCGGCCGGGCCATCGCCGACGCTTCAGCCGACGTTCGCAGCCAGGTGCTGGACCGGGCAAGCCAGATGCTGGAAGCGGCTCCCGAGGATCTAGTGATCGCCGGCGGCGTCGTGACGGTTGCGGGCGTGCCCGCTGCCAGCCTGACGCTTGGTGCGGTCGCACAAGCGGCCACCTGGTCCGACGGGCCAATCACGGCGGGGGCTTCCTATGTCACCCCGACGCCGCCGCACGATCCCATGTGCGCGACCGGCATGCTGATCAAGGGATGGCCGACGCCCACCTACCACCTGCACCAGGCCGAGGTGAGCGTCGACCCGGTCACCGGCAGGGTCACCGTCGACCGGTACGTGGTGTGCCAGGAGGTGGGCCGGGCCATACACCCCGACGCCATCGCCGGACAGATCCAGGGCGGAGTCGCCCAGGGCTTGGGCTTCGCGTTGAGCGAGCGTGTCGATCTGGACCACGGTCGCTACGTCCTGCGCACGTTCAAAGCACACGGCTTGCCGCTGGCGGAAGATGTCCCGAAGGTGGAGATGATCGTGATGGAACACGCCGACGCTGCCGGGCCCTACGGAGCGAAGGGCGCTGCCGAGCCCCCGATCGTCCCGGTGGCGGCTGCTGTTGCCAATGCCGTCTCCGATGCCATTGGCGTGCCGTTTGACACGCTGCCGATCACTCCCGAAGCGGTGCTGGAGGCTCTGGAGGCTGAGCCGAATGGCGAAGCCGTGGCCCGAGCGGCCCGTGAGCGCAGCGAACAAGAGCGGGAAACAACAGGGCGGGCATCGTGAGTTCAACGCAGCCGGCCGCGCCTGGAACGTTGCGCATCGGTGTGGACGTGGGCGGCACCAACACCGACGCGGTCGCCATGTCTGGCAGCGAGGTCGTGGGGTGGTCCAAGGCGGTCACGACGCCGGAGGTGACCGAGGGCATCGTGACCGCTGTCCGGGCGGTGCTTGACGACTGCGGCGCGTCGCCCGATGCGATCGGTGCGGTCATGATCGGCACGACGCATTTCACCAACGCGCTGGTGGAGGGTCGCCGCCTCGTGCCCACCGCTGTGGTGCGACTCGGGCTCCCCGCCACGCGGGGACTGCCGCCTTTCATCGACTGGCCCGAGCGCTTGCGGGCGGTGCTGGGCGATCACATCTATCTTTGCCATGGCGGCCACGAGTTCGACGGTCGGCTGATCAGCCCCATCGATCACGACGAGCTGCGGGCCGCAGCGCACGACATCGTCTCGAAGGGCGTGGGCTCGGTGGCGGTGGCCTCGGTCTTCTCGCCCGTCGACGCCAGCTTCGAGGCTGAGGCCCGCGACGTCTTTGCAGAGGAGGCACCGGAACTCGACATCAGCCTGTCGAGCGAGATCGGCCGGCTGGGGCTGCTCGAACGTGAGAACGCAGCCGTCGTGAATGCGTGCCTGCGGCCGCTTGCTGAGCGAACCGTGTCCGGGTTGATCGGGGCGCTGGTCGAGCTCGGCCTCGATTGCCCACTGCACGTCAGCCAGAACGACGGCACGTTGATGAGCGCCGACTTCGCCCGCCGCTACCCGGTGGCCACGTTTGCCTCGGGACCCACCAATTCGATGCGGGGAGCGGCATTTCTGAGCGGCGTCCGGGATGGGGTCGTCATCGACGTGGGGGGCACGACCTCCGACGTCGGGGTGCTGGTGCACGGCTTCCCCCGAGAGGCCTCGACGGCGGTCTCGGTGGCAGGCGTGCGCACGAACTTCCGGATGCCCGATGTGCTCTCGCTAGGACTCGGCGGAGGGAGCTTGGTGCGCTCCGGCAACGGCGTTGAGGGCGACGTGACGGTGGGGCCCGACAGCGTCGGTTACGAGCTCACCGATCGGGCGCTGGTGTTCGGCGGTGGCGAGCTGACCGCCACGGATATTGCCGCTGCTGCGGGCATGGCTGACATCGGCGATCGGGGCCCGGTCAGCGACGTGGGCGCTGGGCTGGTGGGCGGTGCGGTCGAATGCATGCAGGACATGCTGGCCACCGCAGTCGAACAGATGAAGACGTCGGCCGACCCGGTTCCTGTCGTGGTGGTGGGCGGCGGGGGAGTGCTGGTACGTGACGGCTTGGCGGGAGCGTCGGAGACGATACGACCCGACTATTTCTCGGTTGCCAGCGCGATCGGCGCAGCCATCGCGCAGGTCGGCGCCGAGACCGACCGGGTGTACTCGATGGCGTCGATGACCCGCGACGAGGCAATGGCCGAGGCCCGCTCGGTTACGACACAGCGCGCGGTCGACGCGGGCGCCGACGCGGCCACCGTCGAGATCACCGACATCGATGAGATCCCCCTCACATACCTGCCGTCGAACGCCATACGGATCCGGGTGAAGGCAGTCGGTGACCTTGCTGCGGGCAACGGCATATCCGGCGGGGGAGGTGGCCCATGAGCACACAAGGCAAGATCGGCCTCATCCTCGGCAGCGCGATCGCCCCCGAGGACATCGCTGGGGCTGCCACGCAGGCCGAGGACAGCGGCTTCGACGAGATCTGGCTTGCGGAGGACTATTTCTTCACGGGCGGCATCTCCGGTGCCTCCGTGGTGCTCGGGGCCACGAGCGAGATCACCGTGGGCCTGGGTGTGGTGTCGGCGGTGGCCCGCCATCCCTCGGTGCTGGCGATGGAGCTGGCCACGCTGAGCCGCTCGTCGCCCAGGCGGCTGATCGCAGGTGTGGGCCTAGGAGTGCCGGCATGGGTACGCCAGATGGGCCTGCATCCCCGTTCGCCGCTGCAGGCTGTCCGGGAGTGCGTGACGGCGGTCAAGTCGCTGCTCGGCGGCGACACGCTGGACCGGCACGGCGGCCTGTTCGACTTCGACAACGTCAAGCTCACCTTTCCCGAGACGGGACCGCCGATGCCAGTCCGCCTCGGCGTGTCAGGGCCGAACATGCTGCGGCTGGGCGGCGAGATCGCCGACGGCACGATCCTGTCGGTGTGCTCAAGCTTGCGCTACGTGGAGTGGGCCGCCGAGCGCATCGACGAGGGTCGCGAGATCGCCGGCCGCACCGATCCTCACCCGATCACTGTGTTCGCGCTGTACGCCGTGGACGAAGACGGCCAGGTAGCTCGCGACTCGGCCCGGGCGTCGTTGGCGTTCTACCGCCAGCACGGGCCGAACGCCCTGACGGATGTGTACGGCATTTCCGACGAGTTACAGGTGCTGATCGACCAAGGCGGCTACGCCGCCGTGCGAGACGGCATGCCCGACCAGTGGGTCGCCGACCTGACCGTCGCAGGCACCCCCGCAGAATGCGCCGCCAAGATCCGGGCGCTGCTGGCCGGCGGTGCCGACTCGGTGGCGCTGGCGCCCCTTGCGACCGACCGGCTCTCGGAGATCATCGACCTCACCGCGAGCGAAGTTCTGCCGCTGGTCTGAGTTGCTTGTGCGAGCGCCAAGGCTTCGCCGGCGCTCACCCGACAAGGCGCCAGGGCTTCGCCGGCGTTCAGATGCGAAGCTTCAAACGGCGGGCTGGTACTCGGCGTCGATGCCGAAGGCGTGGGGGCCGACGACGGCCAGCGCTTCGGGGGTGCGCAGCAGGTCGGGCGCGGGCAGCACCAGCACGTCGGCGCGCACGCCGAACCGCAGCAACTCGGTGGTGATCGGCTCGCCGGTGTCGGTGGTGACCAGCGTGATGAGGTCGGGCACCATCACCTGGGGCACGTCGTTTTCGTAGATGGCGAGGTTCTCGTTCTGGAAGTCGATACGGACGGTGCGCCCGGCATCGTCGCCGATGCCAGCCACGGTCATCTGGCCGCGCGCAAACCCGGCCGCGTTGCGGCGATGCACGTCGGTGACCTTGCCGCGCAAGTAGCGCATGCCGCCTGCGACACCCAGGATCGCCTCGGTGGGATCGTCCTTGACATCGCGCGCACGGTGCACTGCATGGCCGATCTCGCTCGCGAGACGCAACGTGTGGGGAATGATCGAGCGGCGGCAGTACGCGCCGTCCATCACGGCGGAGGCCAGCCCGGTGTGTGCGCCCATCTCGACCGTCGCAGCCCGGGCGATGCGCTCGAGCCACTTGGCATCCAGCACGTCGGAGATGATCACCTGGTTGCCCCGCTCGTCGGCGATGGCGGCGGGATAGGGGCTGCCGCCGTAGATGAGGTAGGTGATCATCTGCAGCTCGGGGAAGGCCCGGCCCATGCCGTCGCCGTTCACGATGGGAATGTCCATCGCCGCGGCGACCACCATCGGCACCATCGAGTTGCTGCCGCCCATCTCGAACGGTGCGATGGCGTCGAACTTCCGGCCCAGGTGGCCTTCAAGCGCCCGGGCGGCCACCGTCTCCTCGTCGCCGCTGGCTAGCTTCTCGTGGCTGACCATCGGCGAGCCCATGCCGCCGACGGCCACCAGCAGGTCGTCGTCGGCGATCTCGTCGGGCTCGATGACGCGCACCCGGCCACCGTTGCGTATCACCTGCAGCACCCGAAGCCGCCCGAGATACGGATTGCCGCCGCCGCCGGTGCCCAGCACCGCAGCCCCCAAGGCGATCGGTGCGAGATCGGGCTCAGTGATCTCCCACACGGCACCCCTCCTGCCCCCGGCCCGCCAGCACAGCAACCGCCGACGCTAGCCCCCGGCGAGCAGGCGCCGGCAGCCGCCGAGAACACCGCTCAGCAGCAGCTCGAATTGACCGTCGGGCCATTCCACCTCGGGCCGCTGGGCCTTCCATCCGATGATGGCCATGCCTCGGATCAGCTCGAACATCGGCACCAAGGCCAGATCGTTGTCGCTGATAGCCCGCACATCTCGGTAGCCGTTCAAGAACTCCGTCGCGGCCGCCTCGAAGTCGGGAGCGGCCCGCGAATGGAACATTGCCACGGCGATGTCGTACTGGTGCCAGCCGAACCCGGCGTCATCGAAATCGATGACTGAGAGCTGGCCGCCTGATACCAGCAAGTTCGCCAGGTGCAGGTCGGCATGGATCATGCTGAATGTCCGCTCGGGCTCGCCGTACCGGTCCAGTGTCTGCCGGCAGGCATCACGAGCGGCCATCAGAAGGTCGCGCTCGCCGGCAGTCAGCTTGGGATGTTCCCAGAACGGGCCCCAGAAGGGGGCATCGCCGAGCAGGCCATCGCTGTCCAAGCGATGACGGGTGAACGACGACGGAGGCGTCCACGTTGTCGCTTGGTTGTGCATGGCGGCCATCAGCCCGCCGAGTTGGCCGAACGACTCCGATATCTCCGAGAGCGCTTCGTTCGTGCCTCCCGGCTGGGTGAGCAGCACGCCCACGATCTCCCCGTCAACCCACAGGTTCAGCCCGGCATTGCGGGTCTCATTGGGCCCGGTGTCGACGGGCACGAAGTAGCGACCGTCGGGAGCGCAGACCGGTGTGGGCACGCAGATGCCCGAATCGCGCAGCGCTGCCAGCCAGATGCGCTCGGAGTCGAGCTCTGCCGCTGTGTGGTACCCGGGCCGGTGCAATCGCAGTACATAGGCCTGCCGGGAACCGGCTTCGACAGCCCGGAAGGTGATGTTCTCGCTGATGCCGACCAACTCGAGGTGGGTCGTTTCCACGCCGAACGCTTCGAGCGCTTGATGTGCCGCGCTCAGCCAGCGGCTATCCATCGATGTCGTCGATGACTGCGTCGAAGGCTGACAGGAACTCCTCTGCGTGGGACTGCTGCAGCACGAGCGGCGGGCGGAGCTTCAGCACGTTGGCGAATGCACCGGCGTTCGAGGCAAGGATGCCGCGCTCCTTCAGCCGGTCGGTGACCTCGACCGCTCGTGCTCGGTCTGGAGCCAGACCCTCCCCAGACACCATCTCCACGCCGATGAACAGGCCGTGCCCGCGAACGTCGCCGATCCACGGGCAACCCGCCGCCCGATCGACGAGCGCGGCCTTCAGATAGCGGCCGATCTCGCTGACGCTCGACGCAAGGCCGCGTTCCTCGATCTCGTCGATCACCGCGTGACCCACGGCTGCTTGCAGGGGACTGGCGGCGAACGTGTTGAAGTGTCGCGTCCGCGCGCGGAAGCCCTCCACGACCTCCCTGCTGGCGACCGTCGCCGACAGCGGCAGACCGTTGCCCATCGGCTTGCCCATCACAGCGATGTCCGGCTGGAAACCCGTGACCTCGTATCCCCACCAGTGACCAGTCCGGCAGTAGCCGGCCTGCACCTCGTCGGTGATGACCAGCCCGCCAGCGTCGCGCACCATCTGCGCGGCCCTCGCCATGAAATCGCCTGGGATGTCCGGCAAGCCCTCGTTCGCCAGGATCGAGCACAAGATGATTGCCGCGACGCCGTGTCCAGATTCTTCGAGGTGTCCGATGGCGGCTGCGAGCTCGTCGAGATAAGCGTCGGCCAGCTCAGCGTCATCGAGGCCGTCTTTGATGGGACGGAAGCGCTGCGGGAAGGGGATCGTCGCGACGTCGGGATGCGCCTCTGGCTCCCTTGCTGCCAGCGTCAGCGCAATGACCGCCTCGCTGTTCCCGTGGTAGGTCGCGTCGGTGGCAATCACGCCGCGTCGGCCCGTGGCGAGTCGTGCCATGCGCAGCCCCACCTCGACAGCTTCGGTGCCGCTGCAGCTGATGACCGCGCTCTCGATGCCGTCGTGATGCAGCGCCACCAGGCGCTCGGCGAAGCTCACGATGCCCTCGTGCAGGTACCGGCTGTGCACGTTCAGCGTGGCCTGCTGGGCGGCCATCGCCTCGGCGACCCGAGTGTTGCCGTGGCCCACGCATGGCACGTTGTTGTACATGTCGATGTAGCGGCGGCCGTCGGCGTCGAAGAGCTCGACGCCGTCGCCCCGCACGATGTGCAGGGGCTCGGTATAGAAGAGCTGCGCACCGGCGCCCAGCGCCCGTTCCCGGCGCTCAAGCAGCTTTCTGGCAACCGGCGCGCTCATCGAAACGGTGATGCGTGTCGATGCGGCCGTTGGCTGAGCCGGCGGAGGGCGACTCAGTCGCCGACGAGCAATGAGGAGTTGTCGTGCTTCGAGGTCGGCTTGCGGCCGAGCACGATCTCCGGGGTGAGCAGGTCAACCGGTCCGGGCATGCCGTCGGGGTCGGAGTAGTAGCCGAGCGCATAGTTGCCCATCGAGTAGCCCATCAGGTCTGCCAGCTCGGGATCGAGGTCTTTGGCGATGCTGGGCGGGCACGAGAGGAACTGGTTCTCCTCGGTGCGCAGCCAGCCGAGCGTGTAGGTGATGTTGATGCCGGTACGTTCGGCATCGCTGCGGTTCTCGCCCCCGCCGTGGATCACCGAGCCCGAGTACAGCAGCACCGATCCGGCGCCCATCGCGGCCTGGGTCTTCTCGTCGTCGTCGGCCCTGCGCTCGGGATCCCATCCGGGGCTGCCCGGAACGATGCGGGTGCCGCCGTTGTCGGGTGTGAAGTCGCTGAGCGCCCACATCGTGTTGAACTGCGGGTCGATGTCTCTGGGGACGTAGCCGCCCCATGCGTCCCGGTCGCGATGCAGCGGCTGGGTGCCCTGGCCGGGCTTGATGTTGATGACCTGGGTCAGGTGCAGCTGGATCTTGTTGGTGTAGGGGCCGAGGAACCGGTTGGCCATGTCGATGACCTTCGGGTGCATCACCAACTCACGGCACGCCGGCGAGCGTGCGACCAGCGCCCCGGTGCGGGTCGTGTTGTGGCCGGAGAAGTTGTCGAGCCCGCCCGGGGTTCGGTCGATCCACGGACGCAGCTCGGCTTCGAGCCAGTTCAGCATGTCGACATCGATGGCATCCTCGATGATCGCGCCGCCGTCGATCCGCACCACCTCGACGATCTCGTCGTCCGGTGTATCCAGGGTGAAACGCGCAAGCTCGGCCATGCCGCAACAGTACGCGTTGCTGCCATCACGTACCGGCCCGGCGTCGCGCTCGCATCGCGGAGGGCAGGGTGGCCGGGGAGTTGGCAGTGCGGGCCGGTTTGGGGCGCCAGACGGTCTCGGTTGCGCGCCGCTCCTGTGTAGCTGCCCGCACGGCGGCGCATGCTCGGCGTTCTGGCACCGCTCTCGCTCCGATCATGTGAGAGACCGCCACGAGGCCGTGGTGGAAGAAGCGGTCGTTCGCGTCGCTCCATACGCCGTAGGCGTCGAGCTCGGCGCGTATCTGCGCCATCTCTGCGTTGACCCTGCGTTCATAGTCGTCCATGCGCTGTTCGAGGCGCTGCAGTTTGGCCTCGGTCTCCCGGGAGAGCTGGTGCAACTGCTGCACATTCCGGAAATGGCTCACGACGCAGATCGCCAGCAGGATCGCCGACCAGGCATAGAAGATCGGCTTGGGAATGCCCGCCGCGAGCAGCGACGCGTAGTCCGCCGTCACGATCCGGCTCCGACCGTGCTGAGTGGGCGAGGCTCGTGTGGGTGTGGAGTCATGCGGGCATTCCAGCAGGTCGCATCACCAAGATCAATTGAATTTATCGAAATAGCCTGTTAAGGCATGAACGATGGCTCGGCGCATCTGAGCAGGACGAGTTGGTCGTTCTACGCTGCGGCCTGTGAGTCAGGCATCGGGCAGCATCCCCGTCTTCACTGCCGAGGACGACGGTTTTCACGCCCATCTGCGAGGCGACGACTGGTGGTTCACCGAGACGGCCTGGTTCTCGTTCCATCACCGCGAGCGGCAGCTCGGAGGATGGCTCTACACGCTGGCTCGCCACAACATCGGCACGATCTCGGGTGGAGCCTGGGTGTGGGATGACACCGCACACCTGCCGTGGGAGGTGCCCTACAGCTCCAATCTCACGGCCCTGCGCCTGCCGCCCGAAATCGATCTGCGGGATTCGACCCTGCCCAACGGCGTCAGCATCAAGGCCGAGACGCCGACGATGGCGTACCGGCTCGGCTACGACGACCCGGGACGCTTCAGCGCTGATCTGCGCTTCGATGCCGTGCTGGCGCCGCGGCCGCTGACGGCGGGAGGTTCGACGTTCGGCAGCTCGGCGCACTTCGACCAGATCGGACGGGTCACCGGCCAGATCCAGCTCAACGGCGAGGACATCGATATCGATTGCTGGTCGATGCGCGACCGCACGTGGGGTCGGCGACCTGAGGACCGTCCCCGCCAAGCCGCATATGTCACAGGCGCGGGCGATGACGGCTCGGGTTTCCTTGCGGTCACCAACACCCGAGGCGGAGTCGACCGGGTCGCGTACGGGTTCGTGCAGCACGGCGATGCGCAGGCGAGCCTTGTCGATGGTGAGCGCACAGTCCGCCGGAGCCCCGATGGCTGGATCACCGAGATCCGCATCGATGCCGTGGACGCCGCCGGCGAACGCTTCGTGGCGGCCGGCAGCCCGGTCAGCCGGATCATCATCAACCGCCACAGCTTCATCGACATCAACAGCCTCATCCGCTGGGAGGTCGACGGGGCAGGCGAGTGGTGGGGCGAGGATCAGGACATGTGGCCCACCCATCGTTTCGCCGTCGCCAAACGCAGCGGCGACTGGTCGATCGGCGGCGGCAGATGAGCTTCGAGAGCCATGTGCTGTTGGAGCGCCTCGCCGGCCAGATGCGTCGCGAGATCGCGCCGGCTGTTGACGACGAATACCAGCGCACACAGACCCACATGGCTGGTGTGATCCTGGAACGGCTTGCCCGCGAGGCGGCGCTGGGAGAGCGGCACCGGGCCGCCGAGGCTGCTGATGTGGCGCGGTTAGCGGCGGAATTGAACGACATCTTGGACGTCGCCCCGACGTCGACGACGGAAGCCGTCCCGCAAGAAGTTCGCGGCGCTGTCGCACGGTTGCAGTCGGACCGATCGGTGATGTCGTTGAGGCCGTTGTTGGAGGCCCTGTATGGCTGGGGTCCTGATGGCCCAGTCGCCGCCTCCGTGCTCGACGCGATCCGCCAGGTGCTGCGCCGCGACATCGACCGGCGCATGGAGATCGCCCGGTGAGTGCGGCTGAGGGCTCGGGGAGAGGTCGCGGTTGGCGAGTCGCAGCCCGGCGCATGGAGATCGCCCGGTGAGTGCGGCGGGTGCAGCGGGTGACGCCAACGTCGGCCTAGCGGGTGTTCTCAGCGACTACCTCGCCGAGCGGCTGGACGCCGCTGGACCCGTTGCCGTCAGCAGCATGGAGCGCATCGCAGTCGGCTGGTCACACGAGACCTGGCTGTTCGACGCCGTGTGGTCCGACGGCGCCGGCGAGCAGCGGCAGGCGTTCTGCCTGAGACGCGATCCCGGCAACGCCCTGCTGCGGCACGAGTCCGATCTCGGCGAGCAGTTCCAGGTACTGAAGTGTCTCGAACAGACCGATGTGCCCGCCCCGCGTGCGTACTGGTACGAAGCCGACCCAGAGGCTCTCGGCGCCCCCGCCATCGTGATGGAACGGGTTCCCGGCGAATGCCCGAGCCCCTGGCGCAGCGCTGGTCGCGAGTACTACGCCGCAGCGGCAGAGCGGGGCGTGCTGCCCGTCAGCTTCACCGATGCGCTCGCCGCCGTGCACAACGTCGACTGGCGGGCGGCAGGCCTCGACTTTCTCGGGGTCCCCGAGAAAGGCAACGACTTCGCGTTGCGTGAGATCGCCAAGTGGGAGGCACTCATCGACGAGTCAGGCCATCCGGGCCACCCGATCCTCGCCGACCTGATCGGCTGGTTGCGACACCATGCGCCGGTCACGGAGCAGCTCACGCTCGTGCACGGTGCGTACCGCACCGGGAATGTGCTGATCCATGAAGACCGCGTGTCGGCGGTCCTCGACTGGGAGCTGCAGGTCATCGGCGATCCGATGTACGACGTGGCCTACGTGCTCACCGAGCTCAACCGTGAGGGCACGGAACTGCTCTCGAACGTGGTGCCGCGGGACCTGTTCTTCGAGCGGTACCAGCAGGCCACCGGCATTGAGATCGACGAGATGCGCTGTGCGTACTACCAGCTGCTCTACGCCATGCGCTCGGCAGCTTTCTGGATGAGCGCCGCCGGGCTGTACGCAGACGGCTCCAACAGCGACCTGCGATTGGCCCGCACGCACTGGTCGGTCATCGTGGCGCTCGAACGCGCCGCTACTGAACTCGGCTATTAGCCGGGTCTTGACGACGGTCGCTGCGCCCACGGGCCGCTCGGGCCCAGGGCTCAGCCTCCTGATCAGGCGGCGAAGGCGTCGATCATGGCGTGCACGTCGCCCAGCGGGTACAGGATCGGGCAGGTAGCGCCGGTGGCCAGGTAGCCGTCGACGGCCTCGCGGGCCTCTGCGGGCGTGCCTGATGCGGTGAGCATCTGCACGATGTCGTCGGGCACGAGGCGTGATGCCGCTTCGACCTGCTCGGCAGTGGCCGGCCAGGTGAGCACCTTGCCGACCTCTTCGAGCAGGGAATCGGGCACGCCGGACGCCTTCATGATGTGGGGCTGCTGGCCCAGGTACTGGGTGACCATGTTGCGGGCCATGTCGAGTGCGGTCGCACGGTCGTCATGCACCGAGCACACCACGAGCTGGGGCCGGTCCAAGTCGTCGACGCTGCGTCCCGCCAAAGCTGCGCCGCGCTCCAGCGCGTCCATGGCCCGGCTGTTGTAGTCGGGCGAGACCAGGTAGTTGAGCACGACGCCGTCGGCGATCTCGCCGGTCAGCTCCATCATCTTCATGCCCGTGGCGCCGATGTAGATCGGCACCTCCTTGGGCCGCCGCTCCTGGTACACGTAGTCGAGCTCGACATCGTCGAGGTGCACGTGATCGCCGTGAAACGTCACATTCTCGTTGGCCAGCAACGCCCGCACCACCGTGGTGATCTCGCGCATCGCCCCGAGCGGTCGGGCGCGGTTGATGCCGACCTTGGCCGCCAACGGATCCCACCAGGCGCCCAGCCCGCAGATGATGCGGCCCGGAGCGAGGTCGTCGAGCGTCGAGAACATCGACGCCAAGCGAGCCGGGTTGCGGGACCAGATGTCGATGACGCCTGCGCCCACCTTGATGAACGACGTCGTGGCCGCGAACGCCGCCATGGGCACGCTGGCCTCGCGCACGAGCCGTGAGTCGGCCTGCCAGACGGCCTCGAAGCCGCGTTCCTCCGCATACTGGGTGAAGCCCATCGCCTCGGTGATGGTGTGCGCGTCCTGCAGGTACAGCGCATTTCGTGCTGTTGTCATCGATCTACCGCCATGGATCTGCCGTCACGAGCTCCGAACCTCTGATTTGTCCAGCATCCCAGCATCGCCGGCCTCGCGGGCGTATGGAGCCGTTCGCGGAACCTAGCCTCGGTTCGGTATGGCCAACCACATGTCGTCACTTCAGGCATCCGGGCCGAATGGAGCGCCCGCTGCAGCCTTCCCCGCCAGTTACAGCGCCCAGCTCGCCACAGAGGTCACCGATCCGCAAGGCCGGGCACATGTGGTGGAGCGATTCCGGGAGCAGGGCATCCGGCTGCCGACCTTCGCCGAGCTGACCGATCCGACGCTCATCGACCCCGACGTGGACACCGCGCTTGCTGACATCGACCACGATTTTGCCGATCCGCTGAACCTGTTCCGGGTGCACTGGTTCAACGACGGCGCCGGCGGACGCACCGATGTGCCCGAACACGTGGTGCTGCCGAGCGAGCTGACCGGCACGCCGGCGAAGGTCGTGGTGCTCTTCGGGAACCGCTTCCCGATGATCGGTGCGCACAAGGTGCTGGCGGCGTATTCCTGCCTGGCGCCGCGGGTGGTCTCCGGCCAATTCGACCCCACCCGGCACCGGGCGGTGTGGCCGTCCACCGGCAACTACGCCCGCGGCGGCGTGGCGATCAGCCGGATCATGGCGTGCCGCGGAGTGGCCGTGCTGCCCGAGAACATGAGCCGCGAGCGTTTCGAGTGGCTTGAGCGCTGGATCGCCGACCCTGCCGACGTCATCCGCACCCCCGGCTCGGAGAGCAACGTCAAGGAGATCTACGACGCCTGCGCAGAGCTGCAACAGGATCCCGGCAATTTCATCCTGAACCAGTTCAGCGAGTTCTCGAACCACATCGGGCACTACGAGGTCACCGGCGCTGCGCTCCTGGCGGTGTTCGAACACCTGCAACAGGGCGCGCCCGCAGGCAGCGAGCTGAACCTGGCCGCGTTCGTGGCGGCCAGTGGCTCAGCGGGCACGCTCGGCGCCGGCGATCGGCTCAAGGACGCCCACGGCGCCCAGATCGTGGCGGTCGAGGCGCTGGAGTGCCCGACCATGCTCTACAACGGCTACGGCGAGCACAACATCCAGGGCATCGGCGACAAGCACATCCCGCTCATCCACAACGTCATGAACACCGATGTGATCGTCGGTGTCAGCGACCGGGCAACCGACGGGCTCGGGCTCGTGTTCAACACCGAGGCGGGCCGGGACGCGTTGCGCGAGCACCTCGGTGCAGCGTCGTGGGTGCTCGACGAACTCGGGCATTTCGGCTACTCGTCGATCTGCAACTCGCTCGCCGCCGCCCGTGCCGCGAACGAACTCGGCCTGGGGCCCGACGACGTGGTCATGACCGTGGCAACCGACGGCTTCGAGATGTACTTCTCCGAGCGGGAACGCCACCTTGCAGAACGTCATGGGGGCAGCTTCGACGCCGGTGCCGCCCGCGGCATCATCGAGCGTCACCTGACGCCCGAAGCCCACAGCGACGATGCCCCCCACATCGAGGTGCTGTCAGACCGGGGTCGCGACCGCATCTTCAACCTCGGCTACTACACCTGGGTCGAGCAGCAGGGCGTCCCCCTCGACGACTTCGAGGCGCGCCGCGACCAAGCGTTCTGGGGTTCGCTGCGGGGCCTGCCACAGCTCTGGGACGACATGATCAGCGACCTCAACGACGAGGTCGCCCTCACCTTCGTGTGAACGGCAGCCGACGCGAGCACAGCGCTGGGTGATGAGAGAATGAGCCGATGAGCGGATCCACTCCAGCAGCGCCGCGCATCGACGGCGAGCGTCTGATGAACCGGCTGGACGAGCTCGCCCAAATCGGCGCAATCGAGGGCACGACTGGCAACTGCCGCCTGGCGCTCACAGACGAGGACCGCGCCGGGCGCGACCTGGTGGGCACGTGGATGGCGGATCTGGGGCTCGATGTCACTGTTGACGGGCTGGGCAACGTCGTGGCGTGCACCGAGCCGGGTCGTGTTGCCGACTCGGTAATGATGGGCAGCCACATCGACACGGTGGCCACCGGCGGTCGCTACGACGGCAATCTCGGCGTGCTGGCCGGCTTGGAAGTCATCGAGTCGGTGCTGGCGAGCGGCCGGATGCCCGCTCGCCCCCTGTCGGTGTCCTACTTCACCGACGAGGAAGGCAGCCGGTTCGCGCCCGACATGCTGGGCAGCCTCGCCTACGTCGGGGGCATGGCGCTCGAGGAAGCCCTGGAGATCACCGACCGCGACGGCATCGCCGTGGGCGACGAGCTGGATCGCATCGGCTATCGCGGCTCGGCCCCGGTGCCCGGAACGGTGCCCTACGCCTACATGGAGTTGCACATCGAGCAGGGGCCGGTGCTGGAGTTTCACAAGACGCAGATCGGCGTGGTGGAAGGCGTGCAGGGCATCTCGTGGACCGAGGTCACGCTCAGCGGCCAATCCAACCACGCCGGAACCACGCCGATGCCGCTGCGACGCGACGCAGGGCTCGCAGCGTGCCGCATCGCCGGCGAGGTGCGCGACATGGCGCGCAACATCGGCGACTCGCAGGTCGGCACCGTGGGGGCGATCTCGCTGGTGCCGAACCTGGTGAACGTCATCGCCGGCTCGGCAGTGATGACCGTCGACTTGCGCAACACCTCCGAGGGAATGCTGCAGCACGCCGAGTCGCGGCTCGACGAGATCGTGTCGCGCAACGCCGAGGAGGAGCACCTCGACGCGTCGATGCGGCGCACCGCCCGATTCGAGCCGGTGGAGTTTCATCCAGCGGTCATCGATCTGGTCGAGCGCTGCGCTGCTGAGGCTGGATTGACGCACCGTCGCATGCCGTCGGGTGCCGGTCACGATGCACAGATGCTGGCCCGTGTCTGCCCGACGGCGATGATCTTCGTGCCCAGTTTCGACGGGGTGAGCCACAACCCGGCCGAGTACACGTCGCCCGAGGACATCGAAGCGGGGGCGAACCTGCTCGCCGACGTCGTGTGGCGCTTGGCCAACGGTGACATCGACGACGTACTTGCGTCAGGCAGCGCGCCATGAGGCTGCTGACTGTTGGTGCCGCGCAGCTCGGGCCGATCGCCCGTTACGAGACTCGCGCCAAGGTGGTCGAACGGCTGATCGCGCTGCTGCAGCAGGGGGCAGACCGGGGATGCGAGGTGGTGGTGTTCCCGGAGCTGGCGCTCACCACGTTCTTCCCGCGCTGGTACTTCCCCGACGACTCGCCGGAGCTGCTGGCGTACTTCGAGACTGAGATGCCCTCGGCGGATACCCAGCCGCTGTTCGACGAAGCCAAGCGCCTCGGCATCGGCTTCCACCTCGGCTATGCCGAGATGACGCCCGACGGGCATCGCTACAACACGGCGATCCTGGTCGACCGAGACGGCAGCCTGGTGGCCAAGTACCGCAAGGTGCACATTCCGGGCCACGAAGAGCACGAGCCCCAGCGGCCCTTCCAGCACCTGGAGCGCCGCTACTTCCAGGAATCCGACGAGGGCTTCAACGTGTGGCGAGCGTTCGGCGGTGTCATGGGCATTGCCCTCTGCAACGACCGGCGCTGGCCGGAGACGTACCGGGTGATGGGCCTGCAGGGGGTCGAGATGATCTTCATCGGCTACAACACGCCGCTGCACTACGCCCCTGACCCCATCCAAGATCCGCTCCAGGCGTTCCACAACCATCTCGTCATGCAGGCGGGCGCCTACCAGAACGGCACCTGGGTGGTCGGTGTCGCCAAGGGCGGCACAGAAGAGGGCGTGGAGTCGCTCGCTCACTCGGCGGTGATCGCCCCGTCAGGCCAGATCGTGGCCCAAGCGGTCACCGACGGCGACGAGCTCATCACCGCCCAGTGCGACTTGGACTGGTGCTCGCAGTACAAGGACACGCTGTTCAACTTCGACCGTTACCGCCGGCCCGAGACCTACAAGCTCATCGGCCAGCAGAAAGGCGTCATCCCCCCGCCCTGACCGGGGCGGACCACCACGTTGACACCACGTTCGTTTGAACGGGTTCGTGTGAGCCGGGGCATCCGCGAGCTAGATCTCTGTCCAGTGTTTTGCTTCGACGAAGCGCTCGAGATGGGCGACGTTCGTGGTTGCTGTGACGACCCATTGGGCCGGGTCGGCGGCGGCCACGCTGCGGGCTTGGGCTGCGAGCAGGACATCGCCGTCGAGCGCGGCTTGATGTGCGGTGGGGTACCCGCTGTTGCGTGCCTCAGCCCACAGTGACGCGGCGTCGCGCATGACCGGCGTCGACAGGGGCGCGTAGCTCAAGGCGGCGCGGAGTTCGTCGAGTCGGGCGAGCCCGGCGGCGCGTCCTGCACGGACCAGCTCTCGCCGCACTTCGTAGTCGGCGATCTCGGGGAGCACGATGCTGGCGCCGGCGGCTGCGTGTGCTCGTGCCCACTCCCAGGCATCGTTGCCGGGCCCTCGTGGCGTCGGATTGCTGAGCAGCCCGAGGGGACCGCTGTCGAGCACGATGACCATGTCAGAACCGACGTCCTTCGGTGCGCCGACAGTCGGCGAACGCTTCCATGTCAGAACCGACGTCCTTCAGCGGGCCGGCTGTCGGCAAGTGCTTCCATCAGCATCCGAGCCGTCTCTTCGCGCTCTTCGTCGCTGCCGATGGCCGCGACGGCATCGAGCGCTGCGAGTGCCCGCGAGGAAGCATCGGCGTATGAGGAGTCGTCGAGGGCGAAGTGCTCGGCCTTGGAAAAAAGACGGGCGCCCTTGACGACGCCTTTGCGGCCGGTGCCGCGCCAGCCGAGCTTCGCCATCTTGAGCTTGACGGCGACGCCGATGGTCTGCCGTGCGCGCACGGCGGTCTCGTCGCTTGAGATCAGTGCTCCGATGATCGGATCGGCCTCGATGAAGCGGGCCACCCCGCAGAGTGCCGGCAGTCCGTGCATCTCGGCGTCGATGAGCCGCTGCTCGTTCGCAGGGTCGTTGAGCAGCGACAGCAGCCGCAGGTACGCCTCAGGGTGCCGGCTGAGCTCGCCGTGGTACTTGACGCCATGCGCGTCGGCAGCAAAATCGGCTGCGCACAGCTCTCGCCTCAGCCCGGTTCCGCTGGCCATGCCGCCAAGCTAGACATCCGATTTGCAGATGTCAAAAATACGGCGCTCACGGCACAGGGAGCCGCACATCCGCTGGCGAGCCCGCACACGCCGGCACTCACCCTGAATCACTCCGGGTCAGCAAACAACCCAGGGTGATTCACCGGCACTCAAGCCGAGCCGCCTGCTGCGCCCCTACTCGACCGGAGCGGGGCGCGGCAGGCCGGCAGCGGTCTCGAGGCGGGCCAGCCGATCTGTGTGGTCGCGAAGAATCGCGTGCACCTCACGGAACCCCTCCCGCATCTCCGCGCGGAGGCTGCCGATCTCTGAGTGCAACTCCGCCCGGAATTCCTCGCGCAGAGCACCGATCTCGGCGCGAAACTCAGAGCGCAACTCATCGCGCAGAGCACCGATCTCGGAACGAAACTCCGCGCTCAGCTCAGTGCGCACGCCGTCGATCTTGTCACTGAGACCGTCGACGCGATCCGACAGCACGCCCATCTGCCAGACCATGAACACCGCCTGCGCCCCCAGCAATGCCGCGACCAGGCCGCCGAACACCGTGATCAGGGCATTCGACACCCCCGGCCTCGCCGCTGACGCGACACCTGCGGCCGCTGGCAGCCCCGTGTCAACCGCAGCTTCGGACACAGCGTCATGCGCCGCATCTGCCACCGGCCCCGATGATGCCGTGGAAGCCGGCGCTGCCTCGGGCGCGGACTCGTCCGGCGCAGGCGGGCCGGCGGGCGGCTCGTCGTCGGTTGACGCCGGGTCGGTCATCACGGCGATCGATTCATCGGGAGCGGACATCGGCCCTCGCTGAGCGTCACGGCGCTGGAAAGCGCACAGATGGTTCAGAATCGGTCGCCGCTGAGCCGGGCAACGAGGGCACCCACCAACATAGCCACGGGACACCACCCGCCTCCAACCACTTTCCGCCACCGGCCCATGCAGGCCACGCTCCGCGAAGCGCGCACCCGACACCGACCCGGCCCGCGCCGTAACGGCCGCCTTGGAGATCCGCCTATGGCGACTGACGCTGTCGACGCAGCTCGGTTCTACAAGGACTGTTCGGGCGACAGCGTCGGAGCGTGGCCGGCTGCGGGCAGGGGGAGTTCAGGGGAACTCAGGAACGCAGATAGGCCTTGACGACCTTCAGCAGGTCGTCGTAGTTGATCGTGCCAGCGGCGTAGTCCTTGAGCGCTGCGCGGTACTCGGTGGAGTCGATGGCACCGTCGCCGTTGGCGTCGTAGCGGTCCACGACATCATCGGACTCGGGTGCCGACTCGGGCTCTGTCTCGGGCGCCGGTTGGGAGTCGGGTGCCGATTCGGCGTCCGACTCGGACGCCTGCGGGGACTCGGACTCGGTCTTGGGCGCAGATTCAGCCTCGGTCTCGGGTGCCGATCCTGACGCGGTCTCGGGCGTCGGCTGGGAGTCGGCTGCTGACTCGTTCTCGGGCTGTTCGGGCTGCTCCTCCTGCGTCGGCCGCTGGAGCACTCCGATCCGAAAGCCTCCGCTGTTCAGGCTGGCCGTGGTGGTGACTGCGACCGAGCTCCAGCCGCTGTAGCACGCGGTGATGGTGCGCGCGTTCAGCCCCACCCAGTAGTCCGTCGTCGGAGACAGTCCGGGAATCGTGTGGCTGTATGTCGCGGGCTCGTACCACTTGGCTGTCACGAATCGCATCTCGGAATGCGAGTTGTCAGCCGTCTTCACCCAGACCAGGAAGTCGGTGATGTGGTCCTTCCGCCCGGAAGAGGTAGTGCCGTACACGGGCGAATTCCAGTACAGGGTGACGCTGTTGTGGGTTGGCGTGAAGGTGGTGATCGTGGACGGGCCAGGCGGCGTGTACCCGGGCAGGTTGCATCGGCCTGAGGTCACCGACGTGGTGCCCATCTGCGGAACCGCCTCCAGCGCCCTTGAGCTGGCCTCCTGCCCACCGCTGCTGAACGCGCGGACCCACACGTCGTAGGTGACGCCTGCAGTGAGCCCGGGCACCACAGCGGTCGTCGCGTCCGCGCCGACAAGACTGGCCGATCGAGTGATGAAGCTGCCGTGCTCGTCTTCCCAGCGATACAGCACCTTGAATCCGACCACCGCGGCGCCGCTGACCAGGGCCCCGGCCTCCCAAGTGAGCGTCACCTGCTCCGGCCCGGCCACCGCCGAGTGCAGCAGCGGCGGGTTGGGCCGGCCTGCTGCGCAGCGGCGCGCCGTTCGGATGTCATAGTCCTGATCCTTGGGCAGAGTCCAATCGCTCTTGATAGTGCCCTTGGTCGCTCGGATCCGCCACCGATACTCGGTGCCGTGAGTCAACCCCGTGACGATCGCCGGTTGCGTGATGCCACTGTGGGACACGCCCGAGCTGGACCACGCGCCCCAGGTGCCGCCGCTCTTCGAACTGATCTCGATTTCGTAGCCGGTCGCTCCCGGCGACTCCACCCACCACAGATAGAAGCCCAGACACGACCGCTGCATCTCCGCGGTGGCGGGCATGCCGAGCGTCTGCGCTTGGACTGGCGGTGCATCGTGGGCAACAACGACCGCCAGCACTGCCAGCGCGGTAGCAATGAACCGCAGCCGAACGAGAGGGGGACGGCCGCGGGCTGCCCTAGAACACATCCTTGGGGGGGGGGGGGTCAGACAACACGGACTGCTTCTCCATCTTCTTGGGCTTGGACATCTTCAGGAAGCCGCGTGCCTAAGCAGCGGTGGGCGCCGGCCGAAACACAAGCAAGGTCGCCAGCAGAGCGGCCGCCATCGCAGCCATCGATATCCGAGCGTTCCGCATCCCTGGGTTCCTTTCTCCGCGAGCCGTGCTCGCAGCGTCAGAGGATGCCAGATGATTTCTATGAAAGAAACACCATTTGCCAAATAAGTTTGGCAAATGACATATGATTTTGTGCATAGTTAGGTACCCTGCCCGGCCATGCGAAACGTCATTCGGTCTCTTGCAGTGTTGGTGCTGGCGCTCGGGGTGGCCATTCCGTCCCCTGCAGCAGCGCAGGGCGTGTCCAGCGACGCCGACCTTGCCGGGCTGACCCTCGTCAGACCCTCCACGTTGCACGACCTGCTGAGCGAGGACACCATCTACACCCTGCTGCGCTTGCGGACGGAGGAACCGCCGCTGGCGGTGTCGCTCAACGAGCCGTTCTCGTCTGCGACCACGGCCTACACGGCCGATGTGCGAGATCACGTCCGTCAGGTGCTCGTGACCCCGGCCCTCAGCGACTCCAATGCCACGGTGACCGTGAACGGCAGCGATCCAGCCACCCCGGTGAGCCTGTCCAGCGGCGAGAACGTCATCGACATCGTGGTGACCGCGCAGGACGGCCTGACTTCCAAGAGCTACGCGGTGACGGTGACACGGACCGACTACCCGTTGCTCAAGGGCGATTTGACCGGCCTGACGGTGACCGACGACAACGGTAGCCCGATAACCCTCATGCCGTCGGCGCGCCATGTGCCTCGCTTCGCGCTCCACCAGGTGCCCGACTTCTACTCCTGGATCTCCTCGTATTCGCTGTGGGTGCCGTCGGATGTGTCGAGCGTGACTGTCACGCCCACCTGGGACGCAGGATCGGACTACTGGATAGAGGTGCGGGCAGCCACCGACTTCGAGCATCCGACCCGGCACAATCGATTGACCACCACCAGGGTCAACGCATCCGGCGAGACCAGCTCGGCCATCACCCTCGCTGAGAACCTGCGCCAGCGGACTGAGATCTGGCTCGGTGTGCACGTCGACGGCGGGGTTCACCTCTACTTCTTGAACGTGCTGCGGGGCACCGGGCTGGAGGCCTTCTGCTACGGCCGCCAGGGCACACATTCGCTGTGCCCTGCGGAGCCTGACGTTCCCGAACAGAAGGAAGACCAGCAGCTCGAGGCGCAAGAGCAGGCCCCGACCATTGCAATCGCCAAGCCACAGGAGACGCAGGACGGCGCTGAGAGCGATG
The DNA here is from genome assembly GCF_965204195.1 of Candidatus Poriferisodalis sp. Lineage (GTDB taxonomy): Bacteria > Actinomycetota > Acidimicrobiia > Acidimicrobiales > Poriferisodalaceae > Poriferisodalis. The sequence continues at coordinate 2,224,561 of NZ_OZ241975.1, read as the reverse complement.
ACTCCGAGACGCCGCCCGGTCCCGTGCAGAATCTAGAGCTCACAGCGAAAGGCAAGCGCGTCGTCGTCTCGTGGAGCGCCCCGGCCGGCGGCGGCGCGCCCTCGGGCTACCAAGTGAAGCTGGAAGACAGCAGCGGGGGGAAGGCGAAGGTCAGGCGTCCCGGCGCGAAGAAGCTCAAGATCGTCTACCGCGACCTGGAGCCGGGCACGACGTACCAGGTGAGCGTGCGCGCCCGGAACGAATGGGGCCAGGGCGCTTGGACCAGTTCCCAGATCACCCTCGACTAGGGCCCAGATGCCCGCGCATGAAGTGAGAAAACTGGAAACAGGATTCTCAGTTGGCGGGGCGGCGGCTTCGGGCGGTCAGTCCTCTGTCTGACCGGGGGGCATGCGGTAGCCGACGCGGGGCTCGGTGAAGATGTAGCTGGGGTTGCTGGCGTCGTCGCCGAGCTTGCGGCGGAGTCGCTTGATGACGTCGCGGACCAGCCAAGGTTCGCCGACCCGTTCTGGTCCCCAGACGCGGTGCAGCAGTGCGCTGTGGGTCAGCACCCGGGGGGCGTTGGCAGCCAGTTCGTGGAGCACGTTGTACTCCGTGGCGGTGAGATCCACCGGCTCGCCGCTCACTGCGGCGCGGCGCCGGGCGTAGTCGATGCTCAGCCCGTCGGCTTCATACGGCGCCGATGGCTCGCCCTCGAGGAGGTCCACCTGCTTGCGCAGCGCGGCGCGGATTCTGGCGGTCAGCTCGGTGGGCGAGAACGGTTTGACCACGTAGTCGGCTGCGCCCATGTCGAAGGCTCTGGCAATGGTCTCGTCGTGGCCGTATGCCGACAGGAAGATGACCGGCACGTCGGCCCTCGCCCGCACGTCGCTCATCACCTCGATGCCGTCGCGGTCGGGCAGCACCAGGTCGAGCAGGACGAGGTGGGGTTTCTCCTCGGCCATGATGCGGCCGATGTCGGCGGGGTTGCCGGTTGCGACGGTCGCGTAGCCGGCCTTGGCGAGGATGTCGGTGATGTAGCGAAGCGCCTGGGGGTCGTCGTCGACGGCTAGAACGCGGACTTGGCGTTGTGCCGACGGCCGCGACCCGGGGAGGCCTGGTACCGCAGTGGTAGTCGCGGCCTCCGCCGGCGGCAGAGTGAAGGTGAAGCGCGCTCCGAGGCCCGCTCCGTCGCTCTCGGCCCAGATGCGGCCGCCGTGTGCCTCCACGATGCCCCTGCAGATGGCGAGCCCCAAGCCCGAGCCGGCGACGCCGGTTCCGTGGTCTGGGCCGTGTGCCCGCGAGAACTTGCGGAACAGATCGGGCATCTGCTCGGACGGTATGCCCCGGCCTTGGTCGGTGACTGAGATCGCGACCTGGGTTCCGTCTCGCGCAGCGCGCACCTCTATCGGGGACCCGTCGGGCGAGTACCCGGCGGCGTTGAAGAGCAGGTTGCTCAACACCTGGGCGATGCGTCGCCGGTCAGCCATCACCAGCGGTAGGCCCGGCGCCAGATCCACGTTCACGGGGTGGCCGGCGCCGCCGGTGAGAAACCTGCCCCTGGCATCGTCCGCCAACTGGTGTATATCGGCGGGTTCGGGGGTGACGGGCAGGGTGCCGGTGTTGATGCGGGCGACGTCGAGCAGGTCGCCGATCAGGTGCCGCATCTGGTCGGACTGGTCGCGGATGATGCGGAGGAACTGCGTGCTCTCGGCGGGATCCAGCCCGTCGGAGCTGTCCAGCAGCGTGTTCACCGAACCCATGACTGCGGCGAGGGGTGTCCGGAGCTCGTGGCTCACCATGGCCAGGAATTCGGCCCGCAGCCGCTCCTGCTCGTCCAGCGGCGTCAAGTCCTGGAGGGTCACCACCAACGAGGCCACGACGCCGTCATCGGAGCGAATCGGGGTGGCGTTGAGCAGGGCGCTGACGCTGCTGCCATCGGGAACCCGCAGCACGATCTCCTCGGCCCTGATGGTCTCGCTGGCTCCGAGCAGCTCCGACAGCGACAGCTCGCCCAGCGACAGCTCCCGGCCATCGGCCCGCACGCAGGTCACGGTCTCCAACAGCTGCTCAAGAGGCTGATCGCTTTCCCGCAGGCTCTCCACGAGGCGTGCGGCCTCCCGGTTGAACAGCACCAGTTCGCCGGAAGCGGCATCGATGACCACGACACCCACCGGCGAGGTATTCACCAGTGTCTCCAAGTCGGCCCTAGTCCGCTGCTCGTTGCGGTGGCGTCGAGCATTGGCGGTGACCAGCGCCGCTTGGGAGGCGAACATTACCAGCGTCTCCTCGTCGGCGCGGGTGAACTCAGCTCCGCCGTCCTTGGCGCCCACGAAGAGGTGGCCCACCCGGTCGCCCCGGAAGAGCATCGGCACCGCCAAGAAGCTGAACACCTCGACCGGCACGGGGATCTCGAACTCGGCGAAGCCCAGCGATCGGACGTGCTCCGTCAGGTCGGTCACCCTCAGGGGCCCGGAGATCTCCGTCAGGGACTCGAAGATCGCATAGGGGTCGGGAGTGAGCCAGAGCCGCTCGGCTTCCTCGGCGGTGGTTCCCGACGACAAGAAATCGGCGATCTGCCCGCCTTCATCGAGCAGGGTCATCACTCCGTAGCGGGCGGCCGTGAGGTCTCGGGCCGAGTCGAGCACTCCCTGGAGCACAGTGTCGAACTCCAGGCTCTTGTTGATGCGCAGGCTGGCCTCGCTGAGCTGCGTGAGCCGCTGCTGTAGCGCCTTGAGTTCCTGGTCTCGTTGGTTTTGTTCGGCCACGACATCCGTTCTGGCTTGGGCGCAACTGCGTTGCGGCGCCTCCCTGCCATCTCGAATCATATGGCTTCATAGACCAATTTATCTGGATATCTGCCTATGTAATACGGTTGCTGAGCGCACGGGCGCGGTGCGCAGGCATCGGCGCCTCGCGGCGGGGCTACTGCTTCCCGTCGTCGATGACGCTGTCGCCGATGGCGGTACGGCCACCGAAAACGAGCAGTTCGGCGGTGTGGCGCAGGTAGCTGGCGGTGAGCCGGCGGGCTGAGGCCGTCGGCGGTGCCGAGAGTGTGATCAGTCGGCGGTTTGAGGCTGGGCGGTTCGGGCGCCCGCGGTGATGAACGCTCCTGCAGCGCCCGCTGCGGCCTCAGCGGACATGCCGATGCCCAGGTAGCCCTCGATGCGCGACAGGCGCTCGCTGTTCGCGGCCACTTCGGTGCGCAGCGCCCCGATCTCCTCGCGCATCTCGCTGCGCAATGCGGCGATCTCGGCGCGCAGCGCTGCGTTCTCCTCCCGCATCTCGGTGCGCAGCGCAGCCACGGTGCGCTGCTGGTTCCACACGATGGCCAGCGCTGCCACCGCGACCGTGATGATCTGTGCGATCACCATTGCGCCGAGGTCTTCCACGTCGTCAACATAGCACGGCACCCTAGCCGTCGATCTTCAAAATACTAAGAAATTTATCGGTAATGCTTTAAATATCACAAACCTTGTGAGCGGCACGTCGGTGGCGGGCGCAGTGGCTGCGGTGCGGTGGTGCGAATGGTTGCGCAGCGGTGCGACAATGGCCCTCGGGGAGGGGACAGGACAACGCCGCTGTCCCGGAGACGAGGTTGCCGATGACGGCGAGTTCGGAAGCAAGCACCGGTTCGGTGACGGAGTTCGTGCTGAACGGATCGCCGGTCACGGTTGCCAGCGATCACGAGCACCTGCTGGCGGCATTGCGAGATGAGCTGGGGATCATCTCGCCCAAGGACGGGTGCGCGCCGTCGGGTCAGTGCGGCTGCTGCACGGTGCTGGTGGACGGCAAAGCCAGGGTGGCCTGCCAGACCAGCCTCGAGCGCTCGGCGGGCACGGAGATCACCACGGTCGAGGGCTTCGATGAGGCCGAGCTGGATGCGATGGCGAATACGTTCGCGGCGCACGGTGCTCTGCAGTGCGGCTTCTGCACCCCGGGCATCGTGGTGCGGTTGAAGGCCCTGCTCGACCGCAAGGGCTCGGCGCTGACACGTGAGGAGGCCAGCCGTCACCTGGGCGGGCACCTGTGCCGGTGCACCGGCTACACAAAGATCCTCGACGCGGTGGAGTCGCTGGCGGCGGGGGAGGTACCCGTGGCGCTGCCGCCCAAGGGCGTCGGCAGCTCGGGCGTTCGCTACGAGGCCCGCGAGCTGACGCTGGGCAGCCGCCCCTACATCGACGACATGTATCCCGACGGCATGCTGCATGGCGCGCTGCGCTTCGTCGACCATGCCCGCGCCGACGTGCTCGCCATCGACACGAGCGCTGCGGTGGCCGAGCCCGGCGTGCAGGCGGTGTTCACTGCGGCCGACATCCCCGGCGTGCTGCGGGTGGGCCTGATCCACAAGGACTGGCCGGTGATGATCCCAGTCGGCGGGCGCACGTCGTATCTCGGCGATGTGCTCGCCATCGTGGTGGCCGACAACCGGCCGGCCGCTCGACGTGCCGCAGAGCTGATCGAGGTGTCCTACGACGTCCTCGAACCCATGACCGACCCGGTGCGAGTGAAAGACAGCGATATCGACGCCGTCTGGGAGCTCGACGGCAACATCCTGTCTCGCTCCACCTATTCCCGCGGCGATGTCGACGTTGCGCTGGCCGCCTCCGCGCATGTCGTGACCGAGACGTTCCAGACCCAGCGCATCGAGCACGCCTATCTCGAACCCGAATCGACACTTGCCGTGCCGACGCCGGCCAATGGAGTGGCCGCCGGGTTGCACGTGTACACCGGCGGGCAGGGCATCTGGGACGACCGCAACGACATCGCTGCAGTACTGGCTCTCGACCCCTCCATCGTCACGACTGAGCTGGTCTCGAACGGCGGGGCGTTCGGCGGCAAAGAGGACATGTCGAACCAGGCCCATACGGCGTTGGCGGCATGGCTGACGGGTCGTCCGGTGCGGATCACCCTGTCGCGTGAGGAGTCGCTCCTCATGCACCCCAAGCGGCACCCCATCCGCATGACCTACGAGGTCGGCTGCGACGCCGACGGCAAGCTCACTGCAGTACGGGCCCGCATGTTCGGCGACTCAGGCCCCTACGCCTCGGTGGGCATGAAGGTGCTGGAACGGTCGGCCGGGCACGCCACTGGGCCGTACCTGGTGCCATCGGTGGACGTCGAGTCGGTTGCGGTGCGCACCAACAACCCGGTGTGCGGCGCGTTCCGGGGGTTCGGTGCCAATCAAGCACAGTTCGCCATGGAAGGCGTGATGGACCGGCTGGCTGAAGCGGTGGGCATCAGCGGGTTCGAAATGCGCCAGCGCAACGTGGTGGTGCCCGGGGGAGTGTGGGGACCGGGCCAAATCATGGACGACGGCTGCTTGGGCGCCCAGGCGTGCCTCGATGCCGTGCGCGAGCCCTACGAGGCGGCCCGCGCCGCCGGCAAGCCGGTTGGGATCGGGCTGGGGCTGAAGAACTCCGGCCTCGGGAACGGCTTCAAGGAGATCGCCAAGGCGATTGTGCGCTTCTGCGGTGACGGCACCGTCGAGGTGCGTCACTGCTGGACCGAGATGGGCCAGGGCGTGCACACCGTGGCGCTGCAAGTGGCCGTGGAGGAGCTTGGTGTCGACCCCGAAGCGGTGCGGGTGATCGTGGACTCCACCCGTGAACTGGGCGCCGGCCAGACCACCGGCAGCCGGGGCACGCTCATGGGCGCAGGCGCAGTGGCCGATGCGTGCCGTGCTGCACTCGCCGACGGCTGCCGGCCCGAGACGGACTACGAGGGCGAGTACCGGGTGGACTGGACGAACTCGCTGTCAGAAGGCCTGGAGAACCCGGTCATCCACTCCACGTTCGGCTACGCCGCCCAGGTGGTGATCCTCGACCCCGACTCCGGCAACGTGGAGCGAGTCATCGCCGCGCACGACGTGGGTCGGGCCGTGAACCCGGTGCTGTGCGAGGGCCAGATCGAGGGCAGCGTGCACATGGGTCTCGGCTACGCGCTCAGCGAAGGCTTTCCTGCCGACGCCGACGGGCGACCGCTCAATTCCACGCTGCGCAGCCTCGCGATCATCCGGCCCAAGGACATGCCCGACGTCGACGTGATCCTGGTGGAGTCGCCGCAGCCCGGTGCTCCCTACGGCATCAAGGGCGTCGGCGAGATCGGGCTCGTACCCACAGCCGGCGCGGTGGCGGCAGCGCTGCGCGAGCACGAGGGTGTCTGGCACAACGAGCTGCCGATGCGCAACCCATCCAACCGAGAGCGCGCCGACGCCTGGGTCTGACGGCGATTCAGCAGGCAACCGCGACGCGCAAGGCATCGCACGCGGCGGCCAGACGGTCCGGGCGGAGACCACAGATGCGTTCGGTGAGGAGCGCCTTCGGAACCACCCGCAGGTTGTCGAAGCTGGCGGCGCACTCGACCGTCAGGCCGTCGTCGGGGCCGAGCGGCAGCTCCGTGGGGATGTTGCGCACTGTGCGCGTGAGCGGTGCGGCGACCACGGAGCGGAGCACAGGTATCGCAGCGGAGCGGGTCATGACAAGGAAGGGACGGCGGCCGAGATCTTCGATCTCGCCCCACCAGATGTCTCCGCGCTGTGGCGAGGTCACCACGGCTCGTCCTCGATGGCTGCGCGCAGTTGGGCGACGGCGTCTTGGTCTTCGGCTGGACTCGGAGGATGGCGGATATAGCCGGCCACGATGGCCGCGTCGAGCTCACGCTCGCGTTCGATTGCGATGATCTTCTCGATACCCGCACGAATGGCGGCGGTGCGCGAACGGTATGTGCCGCTGGCCACGAGAGCATCCAGATCGACGAGCACCGCAGCGGGCAGTCGCACGGGGACTTGGCGGGACGTCATAGCCTCAACATATCGGGAATGAGATGCAAAACGGGATACAAGATGGTATCTATTCGGGCCTCAGCCACGTGCTGACGGTGTCGTCGGCGGCATGAACTGGCAGAGTTCACGCCATGACGTCACCCGGATCAGTCACCTTCGGCCTGCTGCTGCCCTCGCGAGAGCTGGCGATGTACCCGCCGCACGACGGCGACCCCCGGCGGCTGGTCGAGTGGGCCGTGCGAGCGGAGGAGCTTGGCTTCGATGCCGTGTGGGTCGGCGACTCCCTGCTTGCGAAGCCGAGGGCCGAGCCGCTGTCGGTGTTGGCGGGCGTGGCGGCGGTCACTGAGCGCATCGATCTCGGCACGGCGGTGCTGCTGGCCTCGATGCGCAACGCCACACAGCTTGCTCAACAGGCCGCCACGGTGGATGCGCTGTCGGGCGGCAGGCTCATCCTGGGTGTCGGCGCAGGACCTCCCGGAGAGGAGGTCAACGCCGACTTCGATCTGGTCGGGGCCGACTTCGACCGGCGAGGCACTCGGATGGTGGAAGTGGTCCACCGCGCCCGTGAGCTCTGGCGCGCCGAAGGCACACCCACCCAACAGCGGCTGCAGCCGGTCTGCGCAACCGAAGGCGGGCCGCGCCTATGGCTGGGCGGCTCAGGCCCGCGCGGGCTCAAGCGGGCGGGCCAGCATTTCGACGGCTGGTTCCCGACGGCCCCGGTGGCTGAAACCTTCGGCGAACAGCTCGCGACCGTGCGCGGCCATGCGGCTGACGCAGGCCGCGACCCGGCATCGATCACCGCTGCGGCGTACTTGACGGTCAACATCGGCGAGCCGGAAACCGCAGCCGCCGAGGTGGCCGAGCATTCGAAGCTCTACTACGGCGTCGAGATCGAAGTGCTGCGGCGCGTCATGGGCACGCACTCGGGCTCGCCGGCCGAAGTCGCTGCGTGGCTGCAGAGCTACATCGACGCAGGTTGCGAGCACATCTGCATCCGGCTGGCCTCGCCAGACGTGGACGCCCAGCTCGATCGCCTCGTCGAGATGCTCCCCGAACTCCGCCGTTAGCCAGCGCGAACCGCCAGCCGCCGTCTTCCGCACCAGGCCTGTCCGGCGCTCAGGCCGGGATCCGCTTCACCGCCGTCTGCTCGCCGCGTTCTGATCAATCGGCGCCGAGGCCGGGAGTTACGCTCGCAGCCGTGAGCGAGGGGGGGGCGACGACGCCGGGACTGGTGTGCTCGCATCATCACCTCTACTCGGCGCTGGCCAGGGGCATGCCTGCGCCGCCACGCACGCCGGGAGGCTTTGCCGAGATCCTCGAACTGGTGTGGTGGCGCCTCGACCGGGCGCTCGACCTCGAGATGCTGGAGTGGTCGGCGAAGCTGGGCGCGCTCGAAGCGCTGGAATCGGGCTGCACGGCCATCGTCGATCATCACGAGTCGCCCAACGCCATCGACGGCTCGCTCGACGTGATCGCAGCGGCGTGCGCCGAGGTCGGCGTGCGGGTGAGTTGCTGCTACGGCGTCACCGACCGTCACGGCGCCGGCGGCGCCAGGCGCGGCCTCGCAGAGAACGAGCGCTACCTGGCCGCTGGCGGCTTGGGGTACGTCGGCGTCCATGCGGCGTTCACCTGCACCGATGACACGCTCGCGGCGGCCGCCGACTTGGCCAGCCGGCACGGTGTCGGCGTGCACATTCACGTGGCCGAAGGCCCCCCCGACGCAGACGCCGCAGAGCGGCTGGCCGGCCTCAGCGACGATCGCTGGCTGCTCATCCATGGCGTGCACCTGCCCACCGACCACGGTCTCGCCGGGACGATCGTGCACAACCCTCGCTCCAACATGAACAACGCAGTCGGCTACGCCGATCCGAGCCGGTTCGCTGCCACGAACCCCGTCGCGCTCGGCACCGACGGCATCGGCTCAGACATGCTCGATGAGTTCCGGGTGGCTTACGCCCGGCTGAGAGAGCACGACGTCACCGCCTCTCCCGACCCGCCGTGGGAATGGCTCGCACAGGGCTGGGAGCTGATGCCCGACGCCCGCAACGACACCGTGCGCTGGTCATACCCCAGCGCCGATCCGTGGCACCTCGCCTACACGCCCGGGGTGCACCCTCTCGACATCACGATCGACGGGGATCAGGTGCTGGTCGACGGCGTCGTGACGCGTGTTGACCCTGCCGAGGTGCGGGCCAAGGCAGCCGAGCAGGCCCAGCGGCTGTTCGCTGCGCTCGACGAACTCGACTGAGACCGAACTCGACGGAATCACTGGATTGGGGAGGTCAGCAATGGGTGCTCTGGTCAACCGGAACCCGCTGTTCGACGGGCGCGACTGGCCGGCTGTGTCGCCTGAGGTGATGGCGTTTCACCGCCGGCTGCCGGCGTACGCGCCGACGCTGGTTGTCGATGCTCCCCGGCTGGCCGACAGCCTCGGCGTGGGGCGAGTGCTGGTGAAGGCCGAGACGCAGCGCATGGGCCTGCCCTCGTTCAAGATCCTGGGTGCGTCGTGGGCGTCGTACCGCGCTGTCTGCGAGCACATCGGCGGCGAACCGCAGCCGTGGGCGAACATCAACGAGCTGGCGGCCAGCCTGGCGCACCTGCGGCCGATGACGCTGGCGGCTGCCACCGATGGCAACCACGGGCGAGCGGTCGCGTTCATGGCGCGCCTGCTGGGCTTCGACGCGCACATTTTGGTGCCCGACGGCACCTCGGAGGCTCGCATCGCCGCGATCGAGGGCGAGAGCGCCACGGTGACCGTCGTGGACGGCACTTACGACGACGCCATCACCCAAAGCGCCGAGATGGCCGGTGAGCGCTGCCTGGTCGTGTCGGACACCTCGTGGCCGGGGTACGAGACGATCCCCGCCAACGTCGCCGAGGGATACACGACGATCTTCGCCGAGGTCGACGACGCGCTCGCAGCCAACGGCATCGGCCAGCCCGATCTGGTCGCAGTGCCCGTGGGCGTCGGCGCCTTCATGGCTGCCGCCGTCACCCACTACCGCAGCGGGGAGCACCGGCCGGTGCTGGTGTCGGTGGAGCCAGACGACGCCAACTGCGTGCAGATGTCGACGATCAACGGGGAGATCACTGAGACCCCCGGCCCGCACCGGTCGATCATGGTCGGCCTCAACTGCGGCGTGCCCTCGCCGTTGGCGTGGCCGATGATGGCGAGCGGCGTCGACTGGTGCGTCTCGGTGAACAGCGACGCAGCCGGTGCTGCCATGGGGGACTTGGCCGATTCCCAAGTGGTCGCTGGCGAGACCGGCAGCGCCTCGCTGGCCGGCGTGCGGGCACTCCTGGCCGATGAGCAGGGCCGAGGGGTGCTGGACGACCCCGCAGGCGCCACCGTGCTGGTCATGGTGACCGAGGGCGCTACCGACCCCGCCAACTACGAGCGCATCGTTGGCCGCCCCGACACCGAAGTAGGCAGGGTGCTCACCGCTGCACGGTGAGGGCGGTCGGGCACAGCGTCACCGCTGCACGGTGAGCACAATTGGGCACAGCTATCCGCAGTACGTTGAGCGCCAGCCAAGTGACCTGAGATATGGGGGAGGCTCGTCATGCCGCTGGACCAAGCGAACTACCAGGCAATGCTCATCGACAAGCGCGACAACGGCGTTGCCGTGGTCACGCTGAACCGCCCAGAACGGCTCAACGCCGTGAACGGGCAGATGCATCACGAAATGGCGACGTTCACTCGCGACGCCCAGACCGACGACGACGTGAAGGTGGTGGTGCTCGCGGGAACCGGCCGTGCGTTCTGTGCTGGAGGCGACTTCAGCGACACCGGCGGGCCGGCAGTCAGCTTCGAAGAGGGGCGCCAGATCGTCGATCACCTGCTTGAGCTTCGCAAGCCGATCATCTCCGCCGTGCAGGGCTACGCGATGGGCCTCGGCGCCAACATCGCCCTGCTATGCGATGTCGTGGTGGCAGGGCACAGCTCGGTGTTCGCCGACACGCACGTCAACATGGGCATCGGCGCCGGCGACGGCGGCCAGGTGATCTGGCCGCTGCTGATGGGCGTGAACCGCGCGAAGTGGCACCTCATGACCGGCGAGCGGGTCACCGGCGAGATGCTCTACGACATCGGGCTCGTCAACTTCCTGGTGGACGACGACGCGATTCTCGACACGGCAGTCGAGAAAGCAGCCCAGCTCGCCGCCGGCCCGCAGAAGGCCATCAGCGCCTCGAAGGTGCCGATCAACAACTGGATCCGGCAGATGTCGGCGCAGATCCTGCCGCTGTCGCTCAGCCTGGAGGGCGAGACGTTTCACAGCAGCGACGCCCGGGAGGCCCAGCGGGCCTTCGTGGAGAAGCGCCCGCCCCAGTTCGACTAGCCATTCGTGGCGCTGCTCAGATAATGAAGGGCAGGTTCGGCAGCGGCGAAGTGGAGTTCACCAGCTCCACCTTCTTGGCGGACATGCGCAGTCCGTCGGCTGTGCGCCGCAGGCGGTGTGTCGCCCGGCCCGCCCACAGGCGCAGATGGCCCGTGGCCTGCACAGCGTGCTCGTAGAGCACGAAGTTGCTGGCGACTTCGAACTCGTCGCCTTCGGCGCCCAGGATCTCGATGTTCGACACCACCCGGCGCATCGACGACGGCGGATCCTGCGCGTGATGAACGCCGGTGGCGAGCTGCCGGATACGGGTGCCCAAGCGGGCCCGGTTGTCGTTGATGTAGCTGACCCGGGTGCCGGGCTCGTAGTCGCCCGGTCCGAATGGCACCCAGTAGTGCATGTCGTCGGTGACCAGCGCTTCCCACTCGTCGTAGCGGGATTCGTCCGCGAGCCGCGCTTCGAGATACACGAATGCCTCGATGTCGCGACGCGTTGGCTCGTCGACGATCGCCATCGCAGCCGCTCAGGCGTGGCCGTTTGGACTGCTGCCCGCGACGCTGGCCATGACCTTGCGGTAGTGGTGCCAGAAGCCGCGATTAGTGGTCTCGTCGGTGATGTCGCTCCAGCGCTGGCCGTCTTCGACGTGCTCGCGCTCGAGGCCCCGGCTGAGATCCACCCAGCCGTCCTCGCCAACTGCAGCCCCTTCGAAGGCACGATGCATGCGTTCGGCAATCACCGCGTCGTCGGTCAGGAAGAACGATGCAGGCCCCATCGCCGCCTCCGACTGCAACACGAGCCGCCGGTTGACGCTCTCGTCGGTGCCCTCGACCAGCAGGGGAGTGTGGTGGTGCACCGTCACGCCCGGCGAGACCGGTTCGATCCGGGCGATGTTCATTTCGGCCAGGAACAGGTTCGGGAACACCAGCGCGTGCGGCGGGCCGTCCCACATGATCGTCTTGGCCTTCTCGAAGCCATAGGACCCCTCAAGGGCCTCGCAGTAGTCGGCGACCTTCTCGCGTGTGGTGCCGAGCCAGGCCAGTTCGGAGGTGTAGCTGCGGCGGAAATCGAGTTCGACGTGGCCTCCGTCGTAGGCACGTGTGACCGACGCCGAGGCATCCTCGCCGGTCATGACGACTTCGTCGTAATAGGTGTCGGGCACCGCACGAGCCATCGAGGCATGGGTGAAGTTGAGGTGGTAGCCGTCGTTGTCGCTCTCGGGCCACATCTTCCAGTTCGAGTCGATGTGCTGGCCGATCCAGCCCGCCGAGAGGCGGACACTGCCGGTGGGCGACATATTCGATGTGCGATCAATGAGATCGGTGCCGCCGGCGCCGAGATGATCGCTCAGCGGTCCAGCAGTGCCGCTGCGGTTGGCGAAGACGAACCCCCGGTAGTCGTCGACCTGCCCGGGCCGGTCGAGCCCCAGGTCGGCGGTGTCTTTGTGGAAGCCCTTTGGTCCGGGCACGCCGAGCAGCGTGCCGTCGAGGTCGTAGGTCCAGCCGTGGTAAGCGCAGCGGAAGTTGCGGTGGTTGCCGTCGTTCTGCGGGCAGAGCGTGGTGCCGCGGTGCGCACAGCGGTTCGCCACGACGCTGATCGCACCGTCACGGTTGCGCACCATGAGCACCGGCTCGGCGCCGAGGCGCCGGGAGACCCAGTCGCCGACTTCGGGTACCTCGGACTCGTGGCCGACAAAGACCCAGCCGTCGGTGTAGATGCGTTGCATCTCGTCGGCGAACACAGCGGGATCGGTGTAGAGGCTGCCGTGGATGCGGTCGTCCTGCACGAGGTGCCGGTAGTCGTTCGATGCCGGTGAGCTCTGCACGGTCAGTGCCATCGATGTCCCCCCTCGGTGTCATCGAACGCTAGGCGTTCACGCGCCCGGTTGTCGCTGATGCCAGCTAGATGCCCGGCGTGCGGTAGCCGTCACGCCGCCACAGGATCGGGAAGTGGTTCTCGTCCATCTCGTCATCGGCGAGCCGGGCATAGCGCGAGTAGATCGGCCCGTTGCCCTCGCCGAAGCCGGCTCGGTTGAACCGAGTCTCGCTGGAGGCGCAATGCAGCACGAGCGCCCGCCGGTGCCGATCTGAGCTGTTCGGCCCCGAACCGTGCCACGCCCAACCGTGATGAAACGACCCGCCGCCGCCGGGCACCTCTACCGGCGCAATGTCGAGTTCAGCACGCGCGGCATCCGCCGCGGCAGTGACGGTCGCCCGGTAGTCCTCCGGCGCGTGGAACTCGCCCATCTGATCGCCGCCGGCGGGCCAGCGGTGCGATCCCCGTGCGATCTCCATGGTGCCGCCGCCGGCTGCCGTGTCGTCGAGCGCGATCCAGCACGAGAACATCTCGGTCGGCCTGTACCAGGCCAGGTAGGCGTTGTCTCGGTGGAAGCCCACCGAACGTGCGCCAGGAGGCTTCCACAGCACGTTGTCCTGGATGATGCGGGCACCAGGCCAGCCCGCCAGGGTGGCCACGGCCTCGCCGAGACGGGCATCGAGCACGGTGGAGGCAATCAGCCGGTCAGCCTTCCAGCCGTTGCAGATCTGCCGTGTCAAGGTCGGATCGTCGCGGCCGGAAAGCCAGTTGACCTCGTCGGGAGAGATGCCGGTCTCGAAGTCGCCGCAGAACAGCCGGTCGAACCGCTCCCGCAGCGGCTCGATCAGATCGGGGTCGATCAGCGAGTCAACCGCAACGAAGCCATCGGCGTTGAACGACTCCACATCGCCAGCGGCGAGCATCGCGCCAACCTACCCCGGCGTCGCCCGGCGGGCGGAAGCCTCGGACGGAGCGATGGGGGTGTCGCGATGAGGGCGCTGCGGCGGGGTGGACCGGAGCGGCGGGAACGGTGGGGTGGAGGGAACAGGTCGGCCGGATTTGGTCAGGTTGCTGGGAATCGGACCTCGATGCGGTCGCCGCTCACACGGGCTTCGTACGCCGTCAGGCACTCACCGACCGGGTTGATGGCCTCGCCGGTCGTGGTGTCGAACATCCAGTTGTGGAATTCGCAGACCAGGATCTCCTCGTCGAGCACACCGGTGTGCAGCGGGTTCTCCTGGTGCGGGCACACGTCGCGGAAAGCGCGCACCGCCTCGGCGTCCCGCACGAGCAGCACGGGCTTGCCGGCGACCTGCACGCCCATCATGTCGCCTTCCCACAGGTCGGCTTCATCGCACACGTCGTGCCAGCCGTCGCTCATGAGCGGTGCCGATCAGCCGAATGGTTCAGGCAGCTACGGGCGCCTGGGTTGCTGCCAGGCGTGCATCCATCGCAGCCTCCGCAGCGGCGGCGATGTCGTCGGCCGACAGCGGAGACCCAGGCACGGCGGCCACAGCCTCCGCCAGCGCGGCCGCCGCATCGACCGCTCGCGGCCTCCAGCGGCTGACCCACTTGGCGAACACCGCGACGTTGTCGGCATTGGCCGCCACGCTGAAACGTGCAACCTCTGCTGACCAGCGCCCCGCCCGTTCGCCGTCGTCACCCAAGCTCTTGAGCAGGAGCCAAGTGAGATCGTCTTCGTTGGCTCGGGCCACCTCGCCCAGCGACTCGAACAGCACCGACTCGACGGCCGGCCGGATCACCAGATTCGTCGCCGTGAGGGCCTCGCCGAAGTCGTAGGCGATCATGGCCGTCTCGATTGCCCGGCGGAGTGGCTGCCAAGCGGCCCCGCCCTGCCAGTGCTCTCGCTCGTCAGTTCCAAAACCGGCATCCGGGTGCGTCTGGTTCAGTTCTGTCGTGCGATACGCAGCGAGATTCACCACGCGGAAGCAATCCGCAGCCGCGAACGATGCAGCGTTGGTCAGGTACGACGTCGGCGACACCAGCCCGATGTAGGCCTGGATCTGCTGGATGCCGTGGTAGGGAAAGCGCAGCGGGCAGAACAGCGCACCCAGCGCCGCGAGCCAGTCTGTGCTCAACCCGGCGTCGTGTCCGGCTTCGCTGTACTCGTCCAACAGCGTGGCAGCCGTGTGCTCCGCCTCGGCCTGCCCGGTCGTATAGGCGCGGTAGGTCAGCCGGTCGGGATCACGGTATGCGTGCCAGTCGTCGACCTGCAGCGGCGAGCGGTCGCGGTAGGTCGACAGCCACATGTTCATCGGGCTCGTCGGGTTGGATTCGAGCGGTGCATGCCGGTCGGCCCGGGTTGTGTAGTTGAGATCGTGGCTGACGATCTCGTACTCCGTCGGCTTGCGGCGGATATCGCCGAAGGAGCTCCAGGTCCTCAGCTTGCGGGGCTGCGGCGCGGCCTCGGCCTCGGCCGGGGCGCCGTTGCCGGACCCGTTCTCGGCAGCGGTGTCGTCTGTCGCTTCGTCGCTCATGACCCGGCTTCCTCGTCGTACTCCCAGACGATCTCGTCGGTGCTGGTGTGGATGCGCCCGCTGAATGCCGACATCGACGCCTCAAGCTGCCGGAGCTCGAAGCGCTGCCCTAGGCGCCGCTGTGCCGACTCGCGGGTGAGTCGCAGGCGCCCAGTGGTCTGGATGCGCACATAGGCGCCCTGGTCGACGACATCGATGTCTGCATCGGGGTTGTCGTCCTCGATGGCCGCCAAGACCGGCCCGATGTCATCGCTCATGCGCAGCACCGGGCCGACCAAACGCCGTTGGCCGATGTCGCTGACCGTCATGGACTCGGCAGACGGCCCGCCAGTCGCTTGGTCATCGTCGTACACCCAGTCCACGTAGACGTTCGTGAGCGGGACGATTCCCGATTCGACGAGCATGGTGTCGCCGTCGAGCACCTTCCCCTCGTAGATGACCTTCTTCGGCAGGCCCAAGTCGCGCAGGCGCTTGCCGACCGAATGCACCGCCACCGCCTCAGCGAACTGATCGATGGTCATGTCGGTCATGCCCAGCACGAGCTGCGTGACGAAGTCATCGCCGAAGACGGCATTGACCGGGAACGGCTGCGGCGCTGGAGCGGCTTCCGCTGTGTCGCTCATGCCCCGCCGCCTGCTGCCGCGGCTGGCACGCGCTCGGAAGGCAGGTATTCCGCCGCCCAGGCGTAGCCCTCGGCGTCGTCGCCCATGACCTCCGGCGTGAGCCCCATCCAGGCCAGAATGCCGGGCACGTCGGGCTGGGCGATCTCGCCGCCGAGCAGACGGTGAATCACCGAGTTCTGGTGCAGCAGATCACGATCCTCCCACCAGATCTGGCGCGACACCTTCGAGTCGAAGTGGTACGTCCTGCCGCCGTAGGTGAGCGGGTAGCTCTTGATGGGGTACTTCGGATTGTTCGGCGCCCCGCAGGTGCCGATCGGCAGGTGCGTGAGGTCGCACAGCCACGGCAGCGTGGCCGGAAGCGTCTGCTCCATGTTGCCGTTGTTGATGTTCTCGGCGATCTGGTCCCAGATGAACCCGAATTCCTGCTCGAAGCGCGGGTACTTCTCGTTGAGCCACTCGCGTTCGTCCTTGCGCATGCCGGCTTTGGGCATCCACCACACGGTCGGTCGCCAGAACCACAGCCCCAGCGCCAAGGAGTGATGCCAGAGCTCCAGCCCGTCGAGGAATTCCTGCCAGTACCACGGCTTCTTGAGGCCGTACGACTCGATCGACGACACGAACTGGTCGACGATCCACTCCTCCATGAACTCCTTGTACGACTGCTTGCGGTGCTCGAGCGGCGTGTAGTAGTCCATCGCCGGCCCGGTGAGCACCGAGAAGAGCCGCGCCGCAGCCCAGAACGTCTTGTCGATGACCCACTGGGCTCGCTTGGGATCGTGCTCCATGAGGATCTCGAGCGTCGGCCCGCCCTGCTGAGCGTGACGGGCCTCATCGGTCTGGATGGACGAGATCATGTTGGCGAAGTTGATGTCGCCCGACGCCAGCGCATCCGACGCAAGCCCCACGAACTGCAGGTTCGTGAAGCCGGTCTCGAAGGTGAACGGCAACTGGATGGCCGTGTCGACGGCGTTGGGGTTCATCATCAGCCCGTCGAACACCGCCCGGGCGGCGATGATGCCCCACTCGTTGGTGTGATACGCCTTCTGCGTCCAGTCGAACTGCGGGTCCTTCTCCACAAGCTCGTGGGCCAACCACATGTTCATCTGCGTGTGGCGGATCTCGTCGAGTGCCCCGTACACGGCCGTATTGCGCCACGACGGAGCGAGGCCGAACCGGGCCATCTTCAGCTCGGCCGGCACGGCGATGAACTCGATCAGCGCAATGCCGCCGAAGTGCATCTTGGCCGCCGATTTCCAGCCCTCGTCGAGGGTGTCGAAGACCGATGACCGCTCCAGCGCCGCCTTGACGGAGTAGGCGCCGGCGTCCTTCTCAGCCTGGGTCGCCACGTACTCGGGGTACGAGGTGACATAGGGCTCTTTCCACTGCTTCCAGTCGTCGAGCGGGATCTTGCCGGTGCCTGAGATCCACTCCGGATACACGGCTTCGTGATCGACGTGGGTGAACTCCCACTCGACATCGCGGGTCAGGTCGAACCATTGCTCTCGCTTGAGCTTTGCCATGTCAGCCCACCTCCATCCAGTCGAGCTGTTGGTACCAGTCGGCGTTGTCCCAGTACGCCCGGTTGTTGTCGATGAGTCCCTCTTCGTTGACGTGCAGCACGAACAGGTGGGGCAGCCAGTAGGGCTTGCCGCTGTTGGCGACTGCTGCGAAGGGCTTGGCCTGCGTGCCGCCGATGTGCACCTCGACGGCGACGTTGCCGTTGTCGTCGGCCACCATCGAGGTGACGGCGTTGGTGAGGTTCGGGAAGGCGTCGATGAGGCTGTCCCAGATGGCCTTGCCCACCCCTCGCACTTTGCCTTCGCCACGGACCACACGCTGGCGGCCCCAAGCCTCGAAGGGGATGTAGTCGAAGCCGGCGTTGTCGTCGCACAGGTCGACCATGGCCTCGACGTCGCGGGCGCGGTAGGCGTCGAAGAATCCGCCGACGACCTGCACGGCCGTCTCGGCGCTGGCGCCGGATCGTTCGGTGGTGGCGGTTGCGGTCATGGGTGTGTCCAGTGTTGTGGCGGTGGTCTCGGTGGGTTCGGTGGCGGTGGGTTCGGAGGCGATGGTTTCGGCGGGTTCGGGTTCGGTGCAGCCTGCTCCCTCAGCTGGCTGCAGCGATATGCGGTGCTTCGGGCGACGTGGCCACGGGCGGGGTGGTCACGCTCTGGCCCGCCTCGGTGATGTTGATGTCGTCGAGTCGTCGCACGGCGAGGCGCCGCAGCAGGATCGTCTGGTCCCAGAAGCCCCGCAGCCGGGTGATCTTGCCGTCGGGTGCGATCGTCAGCCGCCAGGCCTGGTCGAGGTCGCAGTACTTCTCCTGGTTGGTGATGCCCAAGAAGTCGTCGCTCTGCGTGCCCGCGGTGCGAACCTCGACAGTCTCGACCGTTCCGTCGGGGTGCTCGGGGTCTGCGGCGAGGAAGCTGGCGCGCACCGTCACCCGCAGGTCGGCAAACGCGGCGAGCAAATCCGAGAAGTAGGCACGCCCCTCGGCGCCGAGCGTGCCCGCTGCTGCGAGATGCGGCAGCACGGCTTCGCCGTCTGGATCGCACAGCGCCATCGCTGCGTCGAGGTCTCGGGCGTTGAGGGCGCGTACCAGTGCGTCGCCGACCGACAGGCTGGCGTCGGCTGTGCTGTTCTCCCCAGCGGGCATCTACAGCACCTCCAGCTTCTTGAGAACTGCATCGGCCACTGCATCCGACGACGCTGGGTTCTGGCCGGTGACGACATTTCGATCGACCACCACGTGACTGACCCACTCGTTGGGGGCATTGTCGACCACGGCACCCTTGTTGCGGACCGCCGTCTCGACGTACCACGGCGCGCCGAGCTGGCCCACCGGTACTTGGTCTTCCTCGTCGTTGGTGAACACCGTCATGCGGTAGCCGTCGAGCAGCCACGCGCCGTCGTAACCCGTGCCGACGCTGAGCAGCGCCGCGGGACCGTGGCAGACGGCCGACACGACTTGGCTGCGCTCGTGGAAGTGCCGAACGAGGCGATCGACATCGGGATTCGCCGCCAGGTCGACCATCGGCCCGTGGCCGCCTGGGAAGAAGACCCCGTCGAAGCCCTCCAGCTCTTCGTTGGTGATGCCTGACAGCGATCGAGGATTCATCAGCAGGTCACTGGTGGTGAGCTCGATGCGTACGCGCTCGGCTTCGGCGGACGCCTCGCGCTGGACATCGCCCGCGATGGCACGCAGTTGTGCCTCGCCGGGGAACTCGCTGGGCGCCGCGCCCGTTGCCGGATCGCAGAGAGCGTCGACAAAGTTGCGGTCCTCGAACCAGGCAACGCGAGCGGCTGCTTCGATATGCGAGCGAGCGTCAACCGGATCGACGCCTGCGGAGCCGGCCGCAAGCTGGATGCTGCGAGCGGCAATGAGATCGAGCCCGGTCAGGTGGTGCAGGGTGATCCGGATGTCCTCGGGATCGACCGCGAACGTCCGGATCACCGATGCGAGGAAGTCTTCGTCCTCGTCGCGGTAGTGGAAGCGAGGCTCTAGGCCGAGCGGGTCGGGCGTGGGCGCTGCGCCGTCGGGCGTTGCAACCACCACCTCCACGTCGGCTTCGAGGTAGCGGTGCAGCGGTCGGTACACCTCTTCGGGCCAGTAGCCGATCTCGTGCGGCGTGCCATCGGCGAGCGCCATCTCCGTTGCACTGGACACCACGAACAACAGTCGTGCCATGAGCTTCCCCCGTGCTTGCCCCCATTGCTGCTGACCTTGCCCGGCGAGAGGAAAGGGCCAGTGCTCAGAACGTAGTCAGCATGGGGAAATACGTCAACGTAACGGGCGTTCAGGCGTGCCGCGTGAGCCGGATCTGGAGCACGCCGGCAGTGCTGAAGAGCCACGCGATTACTCTGCTGGCGCGGCGGACGAGGTTGCCAAGTGGAGCGATTGCACGGCGGCCAACGAAGGGCAGATGGGACCGAGGTGGCATGAAGACTGAGCCGGCCTTTGGGCCGGGCACGCCCGAGTACCAGGCGATCGTGGATCACGCGCTGATGACCACGCGGGGCGTCCGTCAGCGCCTCGACTTCGGCCGGGATGTCGATGACCAGACCATCCTCGACTGCATCGATGTCGCCGAGCAGGCACCGACCGGTGGGAACAACGGCAGCCGCCGTTGGATGATCATCAGGGATCAGCAGACCAAGGATCGGATGGCCGAGCTCTACCTGTCGGCTGGCGTCGATTGGGTCATCGAGACCGCGAAGCGGCTGGAAGGCAGCGGCCATCAGAACGAACGGCTGATGGCTGGTGCCCGTCATCTCGGCGAGAACATCGCCAGGACGCCGGCGCTCGTCATCCCCACGATTCTCGGACGCCACGACGGCAGCGGACGGCCCGGGTTGTTCGACTCGGTGATCCAGTCGGCGTGGAGCTTCATGGTGGCGCTGCGGAGCAGGGGCCTGGGGACCGTCTGGACCACGATGTACCTCAACGAGGCGCCCGCGGTCGCCGAGCTGCTGGAACTGCCGGACCATGTGACCCAGATCTGCCTGTTCCCGGTGGCCTACACGGTCGGCACCGACTTCAAGCCCACGTCGCGGCGTTACCCGGCCGCCGACATCGCCTACTTCGACCGTTATGGGCGCACCAGGACGCCCGCCGGACCAGGCGTTGTCGATGAGATCGATCTCAAGGCCAAGCCCGACTCGGTCCGGGCCGCCATCGAATCGCTCGACTCGCCGCCCGAGCGCTGGCGCTTCGACGTCGAACAGGTGCCCGGAGGAAGCCGGCTGCGCCTGCACGCCCTAGTGGATTCTGAGGGCGACGCATCGACGGTGTTGGCCGAGGTTCGACAAACGCTCGACGCGTTGGCTCAGCGGCTCAAGAGCTAACTCGTCCTGTCGGATCTGATGTTCCGGATGTCCTAGGACATCCGGCTGTGTCCGATGTTTCGGATGAGCTAGCTCATCCGGCTGTGTTTGATGTTCCGGATGTCTTAGGACATCCGGAAGTCGGGGTCGTGGCGGCGGAGTTCGCGGCGGGCGATGGTCATCTTGTGGACCTCGTCGGGGCCGTCAGCGATCCGCAGCGTCCGCATCTGGGCGTACATCTCGGCCAGCGGGAAGAACTGGGTGACGCCGCCGGCGCCGTGCACCTGGATGGCCCGATCGATGATCTTCAGCGCCATGTTGGGCACCACCACCTTGATGCCGGAGATCTCCTGCGCGGCGGCCTTGTTGCCGATGGTGTCCATCAGATGTGCCACATGCAGCACGTACTCGCGGGCCTGGTCGATCTCGATGCGTGCTTCGGCGATCCAGTCCTGGATGAGGCCTTGCTGGGCAACTGACTTGCCGAAGGTGTGGCGTTCGAGCGCCCGCTTGCACATGTACTCCAGTGCCCGCTCGGCGACGCCGATCGAGCGCATGCAGTGGTGGATGCGTCCGGGGCCCAGCCGGGCCTGGCTGATGGCGAAGCCCTCGCCCTCGCCGCCGAGGATGTGATCCTCGGGCACGCGCACGTTCTCGTACACCAACTCGGGGTGACCGCCCCGGTGGTGGTAGCCGAACACCAGCGGGTCGCGTTCCACCGTGATGCCCTCGGCATCGCGAGGCACCACGATCATCGACTGCTGGCGATGGCGCGGGCCGTCGGGGTCGTTCTTGCCCATCACGATGAGCACCTTGCACTCGGGCCGCAGCGCGTTCGAGGAGAACCACTTGCGCCCGTTCAGCACGTACTCGTCGCCGTCCTTGTCGATCCGCAGCCGGATGTTGGAAGCATCCGAGCTGGCAACCTCGGGCTCGGTCATCGAGAAGGTCGAGCGGAACTCTCCCTCCAGCAGCGGTGCCAGGTACTGCTGCTTGACCCGCTCGGAGCCGTACAGGTTCAGGATCTCCATGTTGCCGGTGTCAGGCGCCGCGCAGTTCAGCGCCTCGGAGCTGAACGACACCTTGCCGAGCTCTTCGGAGATCGGCGAGTAGTCCAGGTTGGACAGCTTCGTGCCGGGGGCCTGCGGGTCGAGGTGGGGGATGAACAGGTTCCACAGGCCACGCTCGCGTGCCGCTGCCTTGAGCTTCTCCATGATCGCCGGGGTGGCGTGCACCTGCCCGGCGGCTACGAGCTCTTCGTACTGCTCGTTGTACTCCTCCTCGTTGGGATAGATGTGGTCGTCCATGAACGACTTGACGGCCTCCTGCATCTCGAGGCCCTTGTCGGTGTAGGCGTGCGCCATATCGGTGCTCCCGTTTCGTCGGTGAGATGGGGCGAGGTTGGCACCTTGCGGTGAGCGGGCGCCACTGCGCCCCGAAAGCTAGCCCGCGGACGTGCGGCGTTTCAGGGCCGCGGCTGGGCGGCGGCAATAGCGGGTGTGGCCCACGTGCGCGGCACGCCGGGACAGATCAGGCTGCGGAAGGTCAGATGTAGCTGGCGACGCCGCCATCGATGGTCAGGCAGCTGCCGTTGATGTAGTTGGCGGCGCCAGACGCCAGGAAGACCACGCCGGCTGCCACCTCCTCCGCAGTGCCGTAGCGCCCCTGGGGCACGCCGGTGGAGTTGCGGGCGAAGATGGCCTCGGCATCGGTGTCGTTCGCCTCGGCAATCTCGGCTGCCGCCCGCTCCCACATATCGGTGCGGATGAGGCCGGGGATGATGGTGTTGGTGAGGACGTTGTCGGCGCCGTACTTGCCCGCCAGTGCCTTGGCGGTGGCCACCATTGCCGCCTTGGTTGCGGCGTAGTCGATGAGCGCTGCGTTCGGCGAGAATGCGGCGCCGCTGGCGATCATGATGATCCGACCCCACTTCTGCTCACGCATGTGCGGCAGGCAAGCGCGGGTGCAGCGCACTGCCGACATGACGTTCAGCTCGTGCAGGCTGGTCCAGTCATCGTCGGACATATACAGGAAGTTGCGTGACGGCGACGCCCCTACGTTGTTCACCAAGATGTCGATGGGGCCTATCTGGGCTGCGACCATTTCCAGGATCTCTTCGATGGCATCTACCTCGGTCATGTCGCCGAAGTAACCGTGCACTGCTCCCGGCCCTGATGGCGGCCGATAGGCGCTCAGCTTGATGACTGCCTCTGGACCGCGGGCGCAGAAGGCGACCTGTGCACCATGATCCGCGAGCAGGCGGACCGACGCGTTCCCGATGCCCTTGGAAGCCCCGGTCACTAGCGCCACTCGTCCCGAAAGATCCATGTCCAGCATCAAGTGTCCTCCTGATAGTCGGTGATCCTGATCGTTGCCTTGTGACGCAGGACGCTCAGTCCGTTACGGCGAGCGGCTTATCCGCGCCAGCGTCGGCCGCAGCGTAGGCGGCACTCGCTCGTGCGCCGGAGGCAGCGTGGGGGGCATGCGCGTCGAACTCGGCGACGCCCTGCTTGATCCGGGGGATGAGCTCGCGGCCGAAGTCGACGGCGTCGTTGAAGGGGTCGAAGCCGCGGATCAGCACGTAGCCGACGTCACTCACGCCGCCGCCGGCTGGCATGCCCAGCTGGTAGTAGCGCAATATCGCGTCGGCTACTTGCTCGGGCGTGCCGACTAGGCATGAGGTGTTGCCGGGAGCACCGGTGGCTTCGGCGATCTTGAGCCACAGCCGCTCGTCGTGCACGTCGCTCGCAGCGGCATAGCCCAGCATCCGCTCGCCGCCACGGTCGTAGGGCATGCCCCGGTGACTGCCTGCCACGGTCAGCTTGTCGGTGCCGGCAGCCTCGATGCCGCCCAAGATGCGATGAGCCCGGTCCCACGCCTCGCCTTCGGTGTCGCCCAGGATGGGTCGGACGCTGATCGAGAAACGCGGCGTGCGTCCGTATGCAGCGGCCCGGCGCCGGAAGTCGCCGAACCGCTCGGCCACGGCGGCGCGCGGCTCTGCGTAGATGGCGTACACGTCGCAACGCTGTGCGCCCATCTCCAGCGCTTCTTCGCTGGAGCCCCCGAAGAAGACGGGCGGCGACGGCTGCTGCAGCGGTTGCACGTCGGCACGCACGTTGCTGAACCGGTAGTACGGCCCGTCGTGGTCGAACGGCTCGGTTGAGGTCCAGGTGCGGCGCATCACGTCGATGTACTCGCCGGCACGTGCGTAGCGCTCGGCCTTCGGCAGGTAGTCGCCGTCGCGCTGATTGTCCGTGTCGCTGGCCCCGGCGATGATGTGCAGTGCGAAGCGCCCCCCGCTGAGCTGGTCGAACGTGGCTGCCTTGCGGGCTGCCAGCGTGGGGGCCACGAAACCCGGCCGGTGTGCGACGAGATAGCCGAGCCGCTCGGTCACCGAGGCTGCGTGGGTTGCCACCGACCACCCGTCGGCCGATGTGGAGGTGTAGCCCACCAGCACCAGGTCGAAGCCGGCCTCGTCGTGTGCGCGGCTGAAGTCCTCGAGGAACTGGCGAGACAGCCCGCCCTCGATGACATGCACGGTCGAGTCGTCCTTGGGCGGCGACACGCCGATCATCCCGATGACATCCAGCGGCACATCACCACGGTACGCGCCGTGTCGAAGCGACGCAGCGGCCGAGCGTTGTACTGCGCATGCAGGAACGGGACGCCGCGACCGTCGCCCGGGAACTCCGGCGCAACAAACCACTTGCGGAATACCATCGGTGTTCGTGCGGATCGCTGGCTGCGTCCGTGCTTGCCGTCACGATTCCGTGGCGGCTGCCAGGAGTGGAGCGCCGACCGACATGCCAGAACGACCACCTGTCACCGACTGGGCAACAGACTTCGACCATCTCAGCGAGGAGTGGGCCGCGCAGGGACCTGAGATCCTGGCCGACCTACGCGAGCGCTGCCCGGTAGCCCAGACCGAGCGCTTCTACGGCGCGTACCTGGTGACCCGTCACGACGACATCGTCGAGACCGCCCGTGCCACCGACACGTTCTCGAATTGCATCACTGCGGTCAACACCAATCACCCCGACAACATCAAGCTGGACCTGTCGCCGATCACGCTGGATCCGCCCGAGCATGGACCGGTCCGCCGGCCGCTGCTGCCGTCCTTCAGCCCGAAGGCCACCGACGAGCTGGAACCGACGGTCGTCGCCATGGCCGAACGCCTGCTCGACGACATGGGTGATCGCAAGCTGGTGGATGGCGCCCTCGACTTCGCGCAGTTGTTGCCCGTCGAAGTCATGGGCCACCTGTTCGGGGTCTCAGCCGAGATGGGTCCGACGTTCCGGCAATGGGTGGACGGGATGCTCAAGGAAGGCCAGATCGACCTCGACATCGCACGCAAAGCCGCCAGCGAAGTGCAGCAGTTCTTTGCGGCCCAACTGGCGGATCGTGAAGCAATGGGCGACGACGCGCCCGATGACCTGGTGACCATGGTGCTGAATGCCGAAGCTGAGCTGGGCAACGGAAGCACACGCCCGTTCGGCCGCAAGGAACGCATCGGCGCGCTGTTCGTGCTGATGCTCGGCGGCATCGACACGACGTGGTCGACGCTGGGCTCGATGCTGTTCCACCTCGGTTCCCACCCGGACGATCTCGAGCGGCTGGTGAACGAGCCTGAGCTGATGCCCACGGCCATCGAAGAGTTCCTGCGCTACTACAGCCCGGTCACGATTGCCCGGTACATCACCGAGGATGCCGACATCGCGGGCTGCCCCGTGTCGGGCGGCCGCCGTGTGCTGCTGTCGTACCCGTCGGCGAATCGCGACCCGGACTACTTCGAGAATCCCGACGAGTTGATCCTGGACCGCCAGAACAACCGACACATGGCGTTCGGGGTGGGGGTGCACCGGTGCCTGGGCTCGAACTTGGCGCGGATGGAACTGCGAGTGGGGCTCACCGCATGGCTCGAGCGTTACCCGAACTTCGAGCTAGCCGTCGAGCCTGACGAGGTGAAGTGGTCGGTGGGTCCGATCCGCGGGCCCCGCAGCGTGCCCATCCGGATCCTGGACTGACCCGGCGAAGCAAACAGCCCATGAAGTTCGGCCCATGAAATTCGGCGCGGTCCTGCCGACGTGCGAGATCGGCTCTGATCCGCTGGCCCTGCGTGACTGGGCGCAGGCAGCCGAATCGCTCGGCTACTCGCACATCGTCACCTACGACCATGTGCTCGGTGCCGAGCACGCCGGACGCGAGCCGGCTTTCTGGGGTCCCTACACCGAGCACGACGACTTCCACGAGCCGTTCGTGCTCTTCGGCTACCTGGCCGGTGTCACCCGCACCATCGAATTCGAAACCGGGATCATCATCCTGCCGCAGCGACAGGCTGCACTGGTGGCCAAGCAGGCGGCCGAGGTCGATCTGCTGTCCGGCGGGCGCTTCCGCCTGGGCGTGGGCTCGGGCTGGAACTACGTCGAGTACCAGTCGCTCGGCGCCGATTGGCACCGGCGCGGTGCGCTGCTGGACGATCAGATCGCTGTCATCCGGGCGCTGTGGGAGAACGGCGTCATCGACTACACGAGCGAGTTCCACCGCATCGACCGGGCCGGCATCCAGCCCCGCCCTGCGCGGCGCATCCCGATCTGGTTCGGCGGCTACACGCCGGCAGCGTTGCGGCGCGCTGCACGCCTGGGCGACGGCTTCACCTTCGGCGACTCAGGACCCGACACCGTTGCACTGGCTGACCGGCTGCGGGAGCTGCTCGCCGACCAGGGGCGCGATCCGGCTGGGTTCGCGCTGGAGGGCGAGGCCAACTACGGCATCGGGGCGGACCGTTGGACGGCCCTCGTCGACGAATCTCGGGCTGCGGGCTTCAGCCACTTCTCGATCAACTGCCAGAGCACCACCTGCGAGTGGGGCGGCAATCCGGCTGCCAACCTGCAGAACACGGCCGAGCACATCGCCGCACTGGAGACCTTCATCTCGTCGGTGCACTGAACTAGAACCGGGTGGGACGCCCACAGCACGAGCGGGTTGGCGCATGGAACACATCACGGTGTACCCGGCGGCCCGGATCCACACGATGGATCCCGGCAGACCACATGGCAGCGCCGTCGCCGTTGCAGACGGGCGCATCGTGTCGGTGGGCTCGATGGAGTCGATGCAGCCGTGGCTGCGGCGCTACCCCTACGACGTCGACGACCGCTACGCCGGAAAGGTCATCTTTCCGGGCTTCATCGACCCGCACACCCACCTGCGGCTGAGCGGCACCTACATGGGGCTGCACTACGTCGGCCCCATCGACTCGGCCTCGCCGACCGGCATACGCAAGGGGCTGCCGAGCCGCGACGCCGTGCTGCACCAGCTGCGGGCGCTGGCCGCCGAGCATGCCGATCCCAGCGAGCCGCTGACGGCATGGGGCTACGACCCCGCCAGCCAGGACGGCCACCTCGACCGCGACATGCTCGACCAGATCAGTGACACGGTGCCGCTGTGGGTCTGCGCCTACGCGCCGCACATCGTCTATGCGAACTCCCCGATGCTTGACCTGATCGGCGTGGACGACGACTCGATCGGCCACGGCCTGGGGCGATATCCCGACGGCCGGCTGAACGGCTGGTTCGTGGAGACCGAGGCGACGGCTCGAGCTAACCGGCCCGTTGCGGCCTCGATCTTCGGGCCCGGCACCGGCCGGGCCGCCATCGACCGCATGGGAGCGGTGGCCCGTGCTGCTGGGGTCACCACCACGGCGGACCTGGTGTGGGGGATGGCCGACGGGTTCGAGCCCGAGTGGGACGACCATGCGGCAGCCATCGCCGAGGGCACGTTCCCGCTGCGTATCTACATGATCCCCTTCGAGCCGAAACTGGTGCGCAGCTACGGCGCCGAGATGCTCGACTTCCTGGCCTCGAAGCGAGCCGAGGGCGACGACCGCCTCAACACCCACGGCGTGAAGTACGTGAACGACGGCTCGTACCCGTCGATGACGCTGGTGATGAATTCGCCCGGATATCTCGACGAAGACACGGCCCACACGGGCGAGGTGCCATGGGAGGACATGGTGGAGCGGATGCGGCCGTTCTGGCGGGCGGGGGTGCAGATCCACTCTCACGCCAACGGCGATCGCACGGTCGACATGACGCTGGACACGCTCGCTGCGCTGCAGGCCGAACAGCCGCGCTTCGATCACCGGTTCACGATCGAGCATTACTGCATCTCGACGCCGGCGCAGGCGAAGCGCCTCGCAGCGCTCGGCGGGCTGGCCAGCGTGAACATCTACTTCGTGCACTTCCGTGCGCAGCTGCACGCCGATCACGGTTTCGGCCCGGATCGCAGTGAGGCCACGGCCCGGCTGGGCTCGCTGGAACGGGCCGGTGCCACGTTCGCGCTCCACAGCGACTTCAACCTCGTCGTGACGCCGCTGTCGCCGCTGCTGGCTGTGTGGTGCGCTGTCAACCGGGTGGGCGCCGACGGTGAGACCGTGATGGCGCCGGGGGAGCGGATCTCGGTGGACCGGGCGTTGCGTGCGGTCACCATCGACGCAGCCCACGTGCTGGCTCGCGACGACCGGCTGGGGTCGATCGAGGCCGGCAAGCTGGCCGACTTCACCGTGCTCGACGACGATCCCTACGAGGTCGACCCGATGGCGATGCGAGACATCGGCGTAGTGGACACGGTGCTCGGAGGCGAGCCGACCTCGTGAAGCGACAGCGTCCCCGGTTGCCGGACAGATACGGGACATGGGCCGTGGTGGCCGGTGCCTCGGAGGGGCTGGGAGCAGCGTTCGCGCGCGAGCTGGCGACGCGCGGCATGAACGTGGTGCTCGTGGCACGCCGGGGGCAGTTGCTCGCCGAAGTTGCCGAAGAGCTCAAGCGAGAGCACGGCATCGAAGTTCGCTGTGTGGTTGCCGATCTGGCTGATCCGGCCTTTGTCGAACAGCTGGCAACCACGGCCGACGGCCTGGACGTGGGAATCGTCATCTACAACGCGGCATTCGCCCCGTTGGGCCCGTTTCTGGACAATTCCGAACCCGAGATCGCCCGAGCAGTGGATGTCAATGTTCGTGGACCGATGCTGGCAGTGCGAGCGCTGGCTCCGGCGATGTGCGAGCGGGGCAGGGGAGCGGTGGTGCTGATGTCGTCGCTGTCTGGCCTCCAGGGGACACCCCACATCGCCGTCTATGCGGCGAGCAAGGCATTCAACACCCACCTCGCCGAGAGCCTGTGGTACGAGCTTCGGTCGAGCGGCATCGATGTGGTTGCCTGCTGCGCCGGGGCCATGCCTACTCCGGGATACCAGAAGAACTTCGGCAAGAGAGTGCCCGGCATGCTGAGCCCGCAGGAGGCCGCCCGCCAGACACTCGATGCGCTCAGGCGGGGGCCTCGATTCGTTCCGGGGTTCGTCAACCGCATGACAGGGGCGCTCATGGGGCGCCTGCTGAGCCGTCGGGGCGCCGTCCGCCTCATCGGCAGGAATACAAGAGACGTGACGTGACGGACTTCCTGGCGGGCTTCTTCGCCCCGTGGGCGGCCTTTGCTGTCATTGGGGTGCTGCACCTCGTGCTGCCTGCGCGGCGTGTGACCGGCTACGCGCGCCACGAACGCAGCGGCGAAGCGCTGAGCTACCGCATCAACGGCCTGCTGGTGTTCGCGGTCACCGTGGGGCTGTGGTGCGTCGGATGTGCCAGCGGCGTCATTGCGTGGGACTGGCTGTGGCACCACCGCTGGTCGGGGGCTGCAGGAGCGGTGACGCTGGGGCTGCTGGCGTCGGCTGCGGTGGTGCTGGGGGCGCCGTCGCAAGGGAAACAGCTGCTCGCTGAGCTCTATCTCGGACGCCGGGCCAACCCCCAGCCGTTCGGCGGCCGCGCCGACGCCAAGATGTACCTGTACCTGGCGGGCGCGACGCTGCTCGAGCTCAACCTGCTCTCGTTCGCCGCCCACCACTTCGAGACGTACCCCGGTGACGTGTCACCGGGGGTCGTGCTGTATGTGGTGCTGTTCAGCTGGTTCGTGTGCGACTACCTGGTCTTCGAGCACGTCCACCTGTACACCTACGACCTCTTCGCGGAGCGGGTGGGGTTCAAGCTCGTGTGGGGCTGCCTGTGCTGGTACCCGTACTTCTACGCCGTCGGGCTGTGGGCGGTGGCAGATCGCCCGAACCCGGAGGCGCCCGTCTGGCTGGCGGTTCTCGCTGCCGTGGTGTTCCTGTTCGGATGGACGCTGGCGCGCGGATCGAACATGCAGAAGTACAGCTTCAAGCGAGACCCCGAGCGATCATTCCTGGGACTGGCGCCCCGGGCGCTGTCCGACGGCGATCGCCACCTGCTCGCCGGCGGCTTCTGGGGTCTGTCCCGGCACGTGAACTATTTGGGCGAGATCGCCATGGCGACCGGGCTCGCGCTGGCCCTGGGGCGACCAAGCACAGTCTGGCCGTGGCTGTACCCCCTGTACTACGTAGCGCTGCTGGTGCCGCGTGAACGCGACGATGACCGGCGTTGCGCGGCCAAGTACGGCGAACTGTGGGAGCGGTACCGCAGCGAGGTGCGGTGGCGCATCGTGCCCCGGATCTACTGAGGCAGATGAACGCCGAGACGAACTCGGGCGATTGGGGGCCTCTGCGAGCGCAGCCCGGGGGGATCGACGAGTTCGACGCTGCGTGGCAGGCCACCGTCGGCTCGATAGCAGCGGCGCGGCGACAGACCGGCGACGGCGGTGCAGAAGCCGTCGGCGTCACGGTGCTGACTGGTTTCCTTGGCAGCGGCAAGACCACGGTGCTGCGCCGGCTGCTGACTGAGCCGGCCGGGCTGCGCATCGCTGCCGTGGTGAATGACATCGGGCCTGTCAACATCGACGCTGCTGCTCTTGAGGGGCTGCGGGTCGCGTCACGAACGCCCGACCGGGTCGAGCTCACCAACGGATGCGCGTGCTGTGCGCTGGTGGACGATCTTGCCGAGACCCTGGAAGCGCTGGCCGGCGCCCAAACGAGCGATGCCATCGTGGTGGAAGCCAGCGGCGTCGCCGATCCTGCCACGTTGGCGCTGGCCGTCGAGGGGGCCGCAGGCTGCACGCTGGACGGTGTCGTTGCGGTGGTGGACGCACAGCAGCTGGCTTCCCAACTGAGCGACCCGCGCGTCGGACCCGCTGTACGTCGTCAGATCGACGTGGCTCACCTGGTGGTGCTGTCGAAGGTGGATCTGGCAGGCGGCGACGAAGTTGCAGCGTTGACGGATCAGCTCAGCCGGCTTGCACCGGGCCGGATGGTCGTTCCTGCCGTTCACGGCCGCATCGACCCCCGGCTGCTGCTCGGCGCAGCACTGCGTGGAGCTACCTTCCCAGCCGACGCGGGTGAGCACCCCTTCGAAGTGGCGAGTGCTGTCGTGACGCCGACAAGACCGTGGGAGGTGGCCGAAGTCGCCCGCTGGTTCGAATCGTCGCCGCCGGACCTGATGCGGGCGAAAGGCTGGTTCGCCAGCCCCGATGGCAGCTCCCACGAGCTTCAGGCCGTGGGCAGGAGCTGGCGCATCATGCCTGCAGCCGGCGCGCATGACCCGGCGATCGTGCTGATCTGCAGTAGCCAAGAAGCCGTCGACAGCGCAGCTGCTTCCCTGCGGAACCTCGATTAGCCGAATAGCCGGCTGCACAGGCGCGGCGGCTATTCAGGCGCTCCGGCCATGTGCTGGCGCATCTCGGGTGACGGTGGGCCGGCTGTTCCCCATCGATCAGACAGCTCGGGCGTACGGGGCCAGGTACGCGGCACCCAACTCGCCTCGTCGATCTGTTGCACCTCGGCGGTGATTTCAGGAACGGTGCCTGCCGGGTCGACGAAGTAACCGAACGCGTTGTTGCCCGGCCCGTGGCGTCCGGGACCCCAGCCGACGGTGTGTCCGGCGCGGTTGAGACGCCCCAGCGATGCCATGTAGGCATCCAGCGACGGCACCTCATACGCCACGTGGTTGAGCGAGGCCCACTCGGCCCGGTTGAACGCGATGGAGTGATGATCGGCGTTGCAGCGCAGGAACACCATCTGGCGCTCGCTCCAGTCGCTCACCCGGAAGCCCAGCACATCGCACCACCAGGCGCACAGTGCTTCGATGTCGGCGGAGTTGAGCACGACATGCGCGAGCTTGACCGGCGTGGCATCAGCATCGAGCGGCGCGACGGCTTCGGTGCGAGCGGCCAGCTCGATGACACGCCCTTCTGGATCAGCAATCCGGAATCCATAGCCGCCGCCGGGACGATCCAACTCGGCGGGTTCGCTCAGCAGTCGCACGTTGCGTTCTGCCAGCCCGGCTGCCGCAGCGTCGACGGCACGGTCATCGGCGAGTCCCAAGCCGATGTGGTCGATGCCATTGCGATCTGCTCGTTGCAGCTCAAGCACGTGATGCTCCGGGCCTGTTGCCCGCAGCACGGCCGTGCCATCGTCGGAGTCGCCGAGCCGTTGCAAGCCCCACGGCCCCGCGTAGTAGTGGACGTTCTCGTCGAACGCCGCACAGCGCAGCGAGATATGACGCAGATGGGTGATCGTCCAGATCGCCGAATTCATCGCTCGCCCCGTGTCTCATCCAGCGCAGCGAGCACGGTCTCCGGTGTTAGGGGCATGGACGTGACGCGGGCTCCCGTGACATCGGCGACAGCGTTCGCTATGGCCGACGCGATCGGCAGCATCGCTCCCTCGCCAAGGCCTTTTGAGCCGAATGGTCCCGGGCCGTGACCCTGCTCCTGGGTGACCGACACGAACTCAGCTGGAAGGTCGCTGGCTCGTGGCACCCGGTAGTCGACGAGCCGGCCGTTGGTGAGCACGGGACCGTCGAATCGCATGGTCTCGAACAGGGCACCGCCGAGCCCCATGATCGCCGCGCCCTCGTCCTGCCCCCGGCAGGCGCCCTCATGCAGGACAGTCCCGGCATCGCCCGAGACCACCAGCCGGTGCACCGTGACCGCACCGGTCTCGGCGTCCACCGACACCTCCGCCGCGCCCCAGCCGTACTCCCACGACACGCACGGCGATTCCAGTGGGGCCCGATGGTCAGTGGGTGCCTTGAAGAAGCCCTCGCCGGTGAACTCGTAACCGGTGCCGCCGTAGAAGCCCATGACCAGTGGCGCCAATGGACTGCGCTCGGCCTCACCCGAACCGTCGGGAGGGGTCACCATGACGAAGCCGTCCCGGAAATCGACCTGCTCGACCGCGACGTCCAAGGCTGTCGCGCAGAACTGCAGGACGCGTAGCCGGGCCGCTTCGGCAGCTTTCTGGACCGCCTGTCCCATCACCGAGATCGCAGACGAGGCATTGGTGCCCTGATCGAAGGGGGTGTGGTCGGTGTCGAGGTCTGACCAGTGGACCCGTTCCCGGCTCACGCCGAGCACGCGTGCTGCAACCTCCCGCAAGGCGGTCTGGGAACCTTGGCCCATCTCGACCGTGCCGCACTGCACCCAGGCGTCGCCCGAGGTGGCCACCTTCACCCGGGCTTGCGCCGGCTTGTTCACCCCGCCGGAATCCTTGAATCCCACCGCAACACCGCGACCCCGTCCCGCCGGACGTGGGCTGTGCATCCCGATATGGGACGCCACCAGATTGAGGCCCTCGACGAGATCGGAGTCCATGGCCGACTCGCCCGGCACGTACGACTCGCCCAGACGGATCAGGTTGCGGCGGCGCAGCTCCACCGGATCCATGCCGAGCCGCTTGGCGATCATGTCGATCTGGCTCTCGCAGGCGAAGTTGGCCTGGGTGCCTCCGAAGCCCCGGAACGGTCCGGCCGGCGTGGTGTTGGTGAGCACGGCATCGGTGACCGAGCGGATGTGCTGCCAGCGGTACGGCCCGGCGACGCGGTAGCCGGCCTTCTCGGCTACCAGGGGGCTGGCGTCGGCGTACGCGCCTGCGTCGAGCAGCACCTCGGCGTCGCGCGCCACCAGCGTGCCGTCGGCCATGACGCCGGTGCGAAGCGTCAGGCGGGCGTTGTGCTGGCGCATCGTCCAGAAGCCCTCGTCGAGCGTCAGGCAGTAGCGGACCGGCGCGCCGGCCTTGAGCGCCAGCAGCGCTGCGATGGGTTCGGTCTTGCAACCGTTCTTGGCCCCGAAACCTCCGCCGAGATAGCGGACATGCATGCGCACCCGCTGTTCGCCGATGCCCAGCAGGCGAGCCATCTCCTTGCGGACCGGGAAGGGGTTCTGGCAGCTCGACCACAGTTCCAGCCGGCCGTCGTCGCCGGTCACCTGTGCCGACCATTTGGCCACTGCGACGAACGGTTCGAGGTGAAGATGCTGCTGGCGACCGTCGAACGCGAAGACATCGGTGAAGACGTGGTCGCAGCGTTCGAAGGCAGATGGATCACCGGTCTCGTAGCCGAAGCGGTAGCAGACATTCGGCCGCGGCCGGGCGCCTCCGCTTGCACCCTGCCCGTAGGCGGGCGTCATCCCCAGCGGCGCTTCAGGGAAGATCTCCGGCGCCCCATCTGCGAGCGCTTCGTCGAAGTTGGTGACCGCCGGCAGCGGCTCGTAGGTGACCTGCACCAGCGAGAGCGCCCGGGCCGCTTCGAGCTCGGTCTCGGCGGCGATGGCGACCACCGGATCGCCGATGCAGCGCACGCGGTCGAGCGCCAGGATCGGCTGGTCCTTGATGAAGTAGCCGTAGCTGTGCGCGGCGACGAGCGGCGTATCCGATGGACGGTGCTGAAGATCATCGGCCGCCCAGTGCTCGCGGTGCTCGCCCGCGAGCAGGTCACGTCGGGTGAGCACGGCCCGCACGCCGGGAGCCCGCTCAGCAGCGGCGGTGTCGATGCGGGTGACGAGCGCATGGGCATGGGGCGAGCGGAGCACCTTGGCGTGCAACATCCCGGCGAGCGCGACGTCGACGGCATACGGCGCTGTACCGGAGACCTTCAGCGACGCATCCGACCTAGTCATGTCGATGGTTCCCGGTGCAGATCGCCGCGGCTGCGCAGTGCAGCCCCCGCTGCCTCGACGGCTTCGATCACCATCAGGTAACCGGTGCAGCGACAGACATTCGAGTCGAGCCAGTCCGCGATCGTGCCGCGGTCAGGCTCCTGATGGTGCGCCAGCAGGGAGCTGGCAGTGAGGATCAGGCCCGGTGTGCAGTAACCGCACTGGAAGGCGCTGGTGTCAGCAAACGTCCGCTGCACCTCTCGCATGACTGCGGGAAGTCTTCCCGCCGCTTCTGGGCCGGGAGAGTTGTTGGCTGCTTCGATCGTGTGGACCTCGCATCCGGCGGCCTGCCAAGCGAACGTGGAGCACGACGCCGTGGGCAGACCGTCGACCAGCACCGTGCAGGCACCGCAGACGGCCTGATCGCAGCCGACGCGGGTTGCACCGAGGCCGGCCCGCGTACGGATCGTTTCGACCAGCATCTCCGAAACCGGCGCAGTCGTCGCGAACGGCTCGCCGTTCAGATGCAGCTGGAGGTTTACCGAGTCGGCGTCGCCTGCTGAACCGCCGTCGACTCGCTGCGAGGCGACCTGGCCGGGCAGCCCGGCCGGCGCAGCACTCGCACGCCAGGGAGCGTCGGCTGACGATGGAACTCTGTCCTCGTAACCGAGACTCGCCGACCCGTCTTCGGCGTGGGCTTGCACGCAGCGCTCCATGAGCACCGCGATCACGCGGCTCCGGTATCGGGACGAGGCATTGGCATCATCGAGCGGCTCGCCGAGAGCGTCCAGCCCAGCACGTACGGCTTCGAGGTCAGCAACGCCATTGGTGCCAACTTCAAGCTCGATGACCTTCACATCGCTGTAGGCACAGCCGATGGCGGCATACCGATCGCCGACGGCTACCGAGGCGACCGGTTTCAGCGATCGGTCGTAGACGACGCGGCCCTCAAGAGGCACCTCGCAACCCACGAGCAGCCTGCCCTCAACCCTGTCGGCCACCGAGCAGCGTTGTTCACTGCCGTCGGGTTCGAGGAAGATCAGCTCGGCGCCGGCTGCTGCGAGGATCGGCGCGGCGTCGTAGCCGGCATCGAGCGCCATGAGGTTGCCGCCAACGGTGCCGGCGGTGCGGATGCGCACATTGCCGATCGTCCGCCACGCGGCGGCCAGATCAGGCCGACGGGAACGCACCAGCGCGTTGGATTCGATGCGGGCGTGCGTGACCGCCGCCCCGATGAACAGCGCGCCGTCACGCAGTGAGATCTCGGTGAGAGCTTCGAGCCCGCCCAGCGGCACCACGGACTCGGTCGATTCGCCGTGCCGCAAGCGTTGGGCAACGTCGATGCCGCCCGCGTGCGCCCACGCGCCGTCGGCTACGCCGGCCGCGGCGTCGGCTAGTGACGCCGGCCGAACCAGCGCAAACGGCTCGATCCCCAGATGGCTACGCGAGATCAGTCCACTCGTCGACGCATCCACTGCGGGTTCCGGTCCGACGGTCATGGCTGCGCGCCCGAGGCGCCACCGGACCCTGCGGCATGGGCACTCATGGCCTCATCATCGCCGCTCGCCGCCATCGCCCGCCATTGTGCAATACCGACGCCAGTCAAGCCGTCACGGCGTAGTCCAGCGCTACGCAGCTGACGTCGGGTTGATCCAGCGCAGTTCGGTGAAGCGGGCGAAGTCGGAGTCTGCTGAAACGATGGCTAACCCGTGTTCGATGCACAGTGCCGCGAGCGCAGCGTCGGGTATGAGGTTGGCGGTGAGATGCAGGTCCTTCACCAACTGCCCCAAGATGGTCCGGTAGCCCCGGCCGGGTGCAGGTATCCACGCGCTTGGGGCGTTCAGCCAGTCGTCGACGAACGCCCATGCCTCGGCGGGTCCGAGCGGGTTCGGCACTGCCCGCGGATTGGTGACGATGCGCATGAACCCGCTCAGCGACTGCCACGGAAGCCCGACACGGCGTGGCCCGTTCAGCGCTTCTTCGAGCCAGCTTCGCGTCGCCTCGTGAAACGGACTCCGTTCGTCGACCGCGTACAGCAGGATGTTGGCGTCGACGAGCACCTGCCGCTACCTCGCGTGGGGGCCTTCGAGCAAGTCGATGACCTCGGCCACGTTGCTGACGTCGATCGCGATGCCGAGCGGATGGGTTCTCTGGACGAAGGGGCGTGCATCGGGTGACGCTGCGAGCCCTCGCCGCATCAGGTGGTTGACGGCCTCGGAGACGCCCATGCCGCTGTCTTGGCGCAGACGCATCAGTGCCCGGGCCGCGTCCTCGTCAAACTCGATGGTCGTACGCATGCGTGCAGGTTAGCATGCATATGCGAAAGTTTGCGCACGGTCATGTGATACTGAATCTCTGGCACCGCTGGGTGAGAGTTCACGTCGCTGCTGACCTGGGCACTTCGACGGGAGGGACGAATGGCACGGGCATCGGGCCGAGTGCAGTGCAGTCCACCCGGATCAGCTGCGGGGTACGGGCGGCGGTGGCGCGCTGGTATGCATCGGCGAACTCGTCGGGTGTCGATGCGTTGGCGTAGGCGATGTCGAATGTGCTGGCTAGTGCTGCGAAGTCGGGCGTGAGGAGATCGACGCCGGAGCGGCGGCCGACATGGCGGTCTTGGGTGTTGCGCAGCACGCCGTAGCCGCCGTCGTCGAAAACGACGACCGTGATGGGCAGGTTCTCCTGGGCGATGGTGGCGAGTTCGCCGATCTGAGGGGCGAGGCCGCCGTCGCCGACCATCACCATGGTGGGCTCGTCGGGGCGGGCCACTGCGGCGCCGATGCCCATACCGACGGCTTGGCCGATGCCGCCGCCGCGGGGCACGACGTTGGTCGACGGATCGATCACGGGCAGCAAGCGGTTGCCCCACGAGCTGTTCGGGATGGTGATGTCGCGGACACGAGGCGCCCGGTCGCCGAGCACGCTCGCCATGGCGTCACAGATCCCGGCATACGACCCGATGTCGCGCCGAAGCTGGGCCCGGCACTGGTTTCGGGCTCTGGTGATCGCTGCGGTCCACGAGGGTGCCGTCCGCGGTTTGCTGTCGGCGAGTCGTTGGCCGAGCGCATCGAGCACGACGCTGGCATCGCCGAGAATCCCGACATCGACCGGGTACACGCGCCCGACCGCAGCGGGGTCGACGTCAATCTGGATGTGCACCGGCGGCACACCGAGCCGGTAACTGCGGGTCTCGTTGGAGCGGAAGTGCGTGCCGACGGAGATCAGCAGGTCGGCTTGGGCGAGCAGTTCGGCGCCCGCCGCCGAGGCCGCAAAGTTGCCGATGACCCGTTCGTCGGTCTCGGGCAGCACGCCTCGACCGGCGTTGGACGTGAACAGGCCAGCGCCGGTCTGCCGCACCAGATCGTTGATCTGGGCATTGGCACCGACCGCTCCGCCTCCCGCCCACACCAGCGGCCGTTCCGCGGCGGCGATGAGTTCGGCGGCACGGTCCAGCGCGACATCTTCAGGTCCGGGTATCTCAGCCGAACCTGTCGAGTACGCCGCCGTGCCGCCCGCAGACAGCTCAAAC
Organism: Candidatus Poriferisodalis sp.; assembly: GCF_965204195.1. Lineage (GTDB taxonomy): Bacteria > Actinomycetota > Acidimicrobiia > Acidimicrobiales > Poriferisodalaceae > Poriferisodalis. The sequence continues at coordinate 2,186,349 of NZ_OZ241975.1, read as the reverse complement.
GGGGCCGTTTCGCCGTACTGCAGGTCGATCGGCCACTCCAGGCTGACCGGGCCGCGCGGGTGGCAGCCCAAGCGACCGGCAGCCGCAGCGAAGGCGGCCGAGGCTTCGGTCCCGACGGTTGCCGCCGACACCGAGCAGGCCTGCAGCATTCCGAGCTGGTCACGGGTCTCGTGGATCACGCCGCGGCCCTGCCCCAGGTATTCGCTAGGGATCTGGCCGGTGACGTGCAGCACCGGCGAGCCCGCGGTGAGGGCTTCCACGAGCGCACCGGCGGCATTCGCAGCGCCGGTGCCGGTGGAGGTCACTGCGCAGCCAGGCGTGCGGTTCGCACGGGCGTATCCGTCGGCGGCGTTGACGGCCGCTGACTCGCTGCGAGTGGGCACCCATCGCAGCTGATGTGTCAAGGCATCGACCAGGGGGAGGTTGTGCACGCTCACCACGCCGAATGCGGCCTCGACATCGAGTGCTCTCAGTACCTCGACGAGCAGGTCGCCGCCATGTCGAGGTTGCTGTGTGCTCATGGCATCACGAATCCGCCGTCGACGACAATTGTCTGCCCTGTGATGTAGGCGGCGTCGTCCGACAGCAGGAATGTGACTGCACCCGTCACGTCCGCTGGCTGCTGAGGTCGGGTGATGGCCCGGTTGGCGGCGTACAGAGCGTGGCGCTCCGCGGGAATCCGTTCGGCCGATGGTCCTTCGGTCAGCCCCGGCGCCACCGCGTTGACGGTGATGCCGTGGTCGCCCAGCTCACGGGCCATCGCCCGTGTCAGCGCGATGAGCGCTCCCTTCGAGGCGATGTAGTGCGCCAGCCGGGGAGAGCCGTACAGCGCCGCATCCGAGGCGATGTTGACGATCCGGCCTGCGCCTGCGCCGATCATCTGCGGAGCGAGCGCGCGACTCACCAGCCATGGCCCCCGAGCATTGGTGGTCTGGATCCGGTCCCACTCGTCAGGCGTGATGTCCCAGAACGTCTTGCCGCCTACGGCGTCGGCCAGGCCAGCGTTGTTTACGACGCCCCAGAGCCCGCCGGCGGATGAGACATGAGCGGCTAGATCGGCGATGGACGATTCATTGTTCACATCGGTCGGGACAAACTCGGCAGCGCCGCCTGCAGCCCTGATGTCGCCGGCTACTTGCTCGCCTAGTTCCGGCACCAGCTCGGCCACGACGACCGTTGCACCGTCGGCCGCGATCGCGTGCGCCATGGCCTCACCGAGACCGCGCCCGGCGCCGGTGACGATGACGCGGCGATCGTGCAGGCTCATGTTGGAGCCGGCCGTATGGTGCTCAGCCTCTAGTCCCGCGTGATCCCCGCCATGGGGGAGTGCGGGGGATAGGTGGGCAGCTGGGGCTTCGACGCACCCAGCATCACCACGAACAAAGCGTCGGTCTCGCCGACATTGCGCAGCGACCGGGCAGTACCGGCCGGGATCTTGATGAGGTCGCGATAGCCGAGCAGCCGGCTGGCGGAGTCATCGCCGTCGTGAATCGTCACTTCGAGCTCGCCTTCGAGCACGAAGAACGCCTCCTCGACGTCGTGATGGGTGTGCTCGGGGCCTTCGGCGCCTGGCGGCAGCAGCATGTTGGAGAACGTGAAGTGCTCGGCAGCCAGCGCCCGCTCGTCGCCTTCGTGGTTGCCGGTGCCGCCCGAGCCGATGTAGCGGATCTGCGCGCGCCGGTACTGCGGGCCTGCCTTGGTCTGGAACGCCAAGGTGTCCCAGTCCTCCCGGCGGGTGTCGCGCATGGCGCACATGTCGTCAATCCGAGCCTCCAGCTCGGCGGTCTCGATTCTCGAAGCCGTGTCGGCGGCGGTCTGGCTCATCGTTGGTGTCCTGTAGTGGTCGACGGTCGCAGGTTACGTGAGGCCTGGCATCAGTCAGCCAGGGCAATGGGTGCCGGGGGCGACGGTTCCTCGAGGCCAAAGCGCCGCCGTTGCTCGGTGAAGGCTGGCTCGAGCGCCCGGCGCAGGTGCACCACGGGCCGGTCGGCCTGAGCGAGGTGCTCGTCGCGGCGGGCTTCCTCGACCGTGCGCAGGCCCTCCAGCATCTCCTTGTCCTGATTGAGTACGTGCAGGTGTGTACCGCGCAGTCGCAGCCGGTACAGCGTCCGCCAGATGCGACGCTCGCGACCCGACACCGCACGGAATCGGGGGAAGTGCACGAGCGTCGCTGCATTGTCACGCGGCGTCAGGAATCCCAGGATCCGCAGTGGCGGGCCCGGACCGGCACTGGGCGGCAGCGGGATGTCCAAGCGGACGTACGCAAGCTCGCCGGTGTGGATGTCGATCCAGTCGAAGTTGGTACCCGCCTGGTTTCGGCGTCGGACCTCGAAACCGTCGTCGTGATCGTCGACCACCACACGGTCGTTGGTGATCCCCTCGTTGAGGGTGATCGAGCGGGCGTGCAGGAACGGCGCATGCATCAGATCCACGAGGTTCTCGAGCGCCAGCAGCCAGTTCGCGCCCCATTCCACGGTCTCGGGGAACGTCGAGTAGCGCTCGTCGGTGAACTCATCCGGAAGCCTGAGCGGCGCAGGCTCGCTCTCGCCAATCCATGCCCACAGATAGCCGGCCTGCTCGCTCACGGAATAGCTCACGCTGACGCGGGTCCGCTCTGCCAGCGAGCAGGCACCGCCCTGCGACGGCACCGACGTGCACTGGCCGTCGCCGTCGAATCGCCAGTGGTGATACGCGCACTGCAACTGGCCGCCGACGACATCGCCGACCGACAGCCGAGCGCCCCGGTGCGGACAGAGGTCGGCCATGAGCCGCACAGCGCCGTCGCCGTCGCGCCACGCCACCAAGTCCTCGCCGAGCAGGCGTGTCGGCACTGGCTGGCTGCCGACCAGATCGGCCACACCCAGCAAGTACCAGCGATCCCGCAGTCCGAGACGGGGGTCGCCCTTGGGCAGTTCGGGCGCCGGCGGCCAGCTCGGCGGCCGTCGCGCCGCGCTCCGGGCGCCGACGCCCGAGTATTGAGAAACGCGTCGCCGGGCGAGATCGACCAGCGCCTCGGCCTCAGCTCGAACGGCACGAAGTGCTGGCGAGGTTGCTGCTCGCGGTGCCGACACCATGTCGCGCAACTGTATTCGCCCTAACCGCCGGACTCGGCGGGCTCAGGCTGCTTGCAGCGTTTTGGCGGGTTCAGTCTCCGGTGAGGTGTGCCACCCGCGGCATGACGTCACTGGCCAGCAGGTCCATCGAGCGCCGCCAGGCATCGGGTGCCTCGGAGTAGTCGAAGCAGAACAGCAGCAGGTGGCCGAACCCGCCGACGTCGGCGTACACCTTCTCGATCGACGCTGCGACCGTCTCGGGCGATCCCACGAACCAGTTGTTACGGGCGCAGTACTCCACGGTGACGACGCCGTCCGCCGGTGGGTTGCGCTCGTCGATGAGGAACTTGTGGAAGTCGAAGGCGCCGAGCAGCGGGATGAAGTACTCGGTCATCATCCGGCCCATCATCCCGCCATAAGACAGCTCCCAAGCCTCCTCATCAGTCGGCGCGACGAAGACCTCGCGGACCATCCGCCAATCGCTGCGGCTGACTTCCCGCCCCGCCCGGCGAGCACCGGCTTCGTATGAGTCCCAGTGCCCGCTGACGTACTGCGGGTTGAGGTTGAGGCTCATCGGGATCCAGCCCTTCTCGCCTGCCATCTCCAGCGTCGGCGACGGCGAGTTGAGCCCTGCCACACCGATCGGCGGATGCGGCTGCTGCAGCGGGCGAAGGTGATGCACCAGGTCCATGTCGGGCATGCCGTGAGGCACCGAGCCCTTCCAGTGCTTGCCGTCGTGGGTCCAGCCGGGCTCCTGGCTCCAGAGGTTCAGGATGAACTCGACCGATTCCTGGGTCATCTCACGGTTCTCGCCGGCCATGCCGTCCACGCCGAACATCTCCCAGTCGCTCGGCAGGCCGCTGGCGGCGACACCAAAGTTGAGCCGTCCCTCGGAGATGTGGTCGAGCAACGAGATGCGGTTGGCCAGCTCGGCAGGGTGGTAGTAGGGCATCAGGAAGCCGCCGGGGCCGATGCGGATGTTCTCGGTGCGCTGCAGCGCCGCCAGCGTCAGCAGGTCCGGTGCAGGATGCGGCTCCCACTTGGCGGCATGGTGCTCGCCGATCCAGGCCTCGCCGAAGCCGAACTCATCGGCCCACTCGATGACCTGCAGGTCCCATTCCCAGCCTTCGCGCAGGTCGCGCTCGGGCGGGTGGCTCGGCATGGTGAACAGTCCCAGTTCCATCGTGGTCCCCTGTCAGTCTCAGCGGCGCCCAGAAACCTGCGCCTCGCCGCCGCAACTTACTGCGGCCACCGAGATGGGGCAGCAGTGATCAGCGAGTTGTCAGGACAGCCGCAGGCGCTGGCTCGTACATTCTTCAGAGACCGCAGTTCGAAGCGCGGTGCGGCGCCGGAACTATGCCGGATGTGCCGGCCTTGCTGACGAGCCATTGATCGGAGCGCACGAATGCCAGTTGATCCGGATCGGGAGACGTGGAAGCCGGGAATGTCCTGGGAGGACGCGATCGCCGAGATCGCGTACCTCAAGGAGCTGGCTGCCGAGATGGGCGGCCCGGAACGCATCAACCGCCAGCACCAGGGCGGTCGGTACACCGTGCGCGAACGCATTGCCAAGATGGCCGACCCGGGCTCGTTCATTGAGATGGGTGGGCTCATGGGCGGACCGGAGTACGACGACGAGGGCAACATCATCGGGTTCACGCCCGGCGGCTACGTGATGGGCCTCGCCGAGCTCGACGGCCGGCCGGTGGCGATCGGCGGCGACGATTTCACGATCTCGGGTGGCAGCCCCCACAACGTCCACAAGATCCCGCACCAGTTCGCCCAGCCGCTGGCCATCACCTACGGCATCCCTTATGTGCAGCTGCGCGAGGGCGTCGGCCACAGCTCACGGTCTGACGAGGAGTCGGGCCAGATGGCGCTGCCGGAGGGCGATATGTGGTGGCAAGGCGTGGAGATGCTGACCAAAGTGCCGGTGGCGGCAGGGATCATGGGATCCGTGGCGGGCTGGCCCGCTGCTGCGGCGCTCATGTCTCACTTCACGGTGATGGTGAAGGGCCAGTCGCAGATCTTCCCGTCAGGTCCGCCGGTGGTGCAGCGGGCTACCGGTGAGACGCTGTCGAAGGAGGAACTCGGCGGCTACCGGATGCACGTGTACGAGAGCGGCCAGGTGGACAACGTGGCCGAGAGCGAGGAGGACGCGTTCGACCAGATCAGGCAGTTCCTCTCGTACTTGCCCAACACGACCGCGCATGTGGCACCTCGCGTGGACACCGGTGACCCGCCTGATCGCCGGCCCGAGGAGTTACTGAACATCATTCCCACCAACCGGCGAGCGGGCTACGACGCCCGGGCGCTCATCCGCCACGTCGTCGACAACGGCGAGTTCTTCGAGATGCGCCGCCACTACGCAGGGGCGATCATCACCGGGTTCGCCCGGCTCGATGGTTACAGCGTGGGTGTGGTCGGGAGCGATCCGATGCGGCTGGCCGGCGCCATGGACGGCGACGGCGCCGACAAGTACGCGCACTTCGTGGACCTGTGCGACGCGTTCAACCTGCCGATGCTGATCTTCCTGGACATGCCCGGGTTCATGCTGGGGTCTGCTGCTGAGCGCAAGGCCACCATGCGCCGGGGCGTGCGGGCGCTGATTGCTTCAGCAGAAGCGAGCGTGCCCAAGGTGGAGTTCAACGTCCGCAAGTCCTACGGCGTGGCCGCCGATGCACCCAACAGCATCGGGCTGCCGCATGCGCTCAACCTGCGCTTCGGCTGGCCCGCGGGGGAGTGGGGCGGCATCCCGATCGAGGGCGGTGTCGCGGCGGCATACCGGCGCGAGATCGACGCGGCACCCGATCCGGAGGCGCATCGAGAGATGATCGAGGAGCGACTGCTGCGGCTCCGTTCGCCGTTCAAAGCAGCGATGCACGGCGATGTCGTCGACCTCATCGATCCACGCGAGACCCGGCGCCTGGCCTGCACGTTCGTGAAGCTGGCCCAGCCGGTGCTCGAGGAACTCGCCCGTCGCCCCAACAAGCGCGCCGTCCGCCCCTGATCCCACCATCGGGTGGCGCCGGAGATGCCGGTCAGAGCACCTGCAGTCCGAGGTGTTCGGCCATTGGGTCGAAGTCACGGTCTGCGTGCAGCAACTGGTGACCGTTCTCGATGCAGAACGTGGCAATCAGCATGTCGATGGTCTTACGTGCAGTGATGCCTCTGGCGCGCAGTTTCCGGTAGTTGAGCGCACTGGCGATGGCGATGTGGCGTCCCACCATCGACTCGTAGAACAGGGCGTCCATGGTCTCTTGGGCGCGGCGCATGTGAGCATCGTTTCGGAACCCTTGGAGCACCTCCGCCAGGATCAAGTCGCCGGTGAGGACCGGCTGCGCTCCCAGCAGCTCGTCCAGCAGGTCGGACTGGGAAGTTTCGATGCCGTTGAAGTAGTCGATCCAGACGGATGAATCGACCACGATCATCGGTCGATTCGCATCTCGTCAAGCGAGCCTTCCCACGCCAGCTTGCCTCTCAGACTGCGTATGCGTCCCTGTGATCTCGTTCGGATCAGCAGGCGAAGTCCAGCCTCCACAGCTGCTCGCTTAGTGCGAAAGCTGCCATCACTCATGGCTGCGTCCATGAGTTCGTCGTCGATTTCGATGTTGGTACGCATCGCTGCCTTCCCGTTGCCCGAATGCCGACGCCCGGATACTTGTCGATGTGCGCCCCAGATCCTGATGTGTATATTTCCTCCGATTCTACACATCGCCCGAAGAGCTCGGACCAGTCGCACGGTTAGCGTGACGCCGTGACTTCGGGGAATGGGCTCAGGTTCGGGTGGCTGTCGCCATGCATCGGCAACCGGTGGAGTGACCATCGGCCGATCGTGGCCGACCAGGTGGAATGGCTCCTGCCCGAAGTGATCGGGCACTTCGACTCGCTGTGGATCGCCGACCATTTCTACGGGTTCGACGCCAAGACCGACCCGTTTCTCGAAGCCTGGACCACGATCACCTGGTGTGCGGCTCGCCTGCCCGATGTGCAGCTGTGCCACCACGTCCTCGGACACGGGTACAGGCCGCCGGCCTTGACAGCGAAGATGGCCGCGACGCTGCAGTACCTGTCGGGCAACCGTTTCATCTTGGGCATCGGGGCCGGCTGGCGGGGCGACGAGTACGAGGCCTACGGCTACGAGTTCCCCTCACCGAAAGTGCGATTCGCACAGCTCGAAGAGGTGGTCACGATCTGCCGGCTGATGTGGACGCAGGATGACCCCAGCTTCGAGGGCCAGCACTATCGCATCGACGGTGCGACAGCGCCTCCCTTGCCGGAGGTGCCGCCGCCGATCTGCATCGGAGCCTCGGGAGAGCAGATCGGCCTGAAGGTTGCCGCCCGTCACGCCGACATCTGGAACACGCCATGGCGGCGGAATCTTGAAGCGCTGAGGCGCAAGTGCGGCATCGTGCTGGATGAACTCGAGCGGCTCGGACGCGATCTGGCAGGGCTGGAGATGTCGACCACTGTCGAGCGGGCACTGCCCACGACTGACAGCGAGTCCGCCGAGTACGCCGAATTCCTGGCTTCGCTGGTGGAAGTGGGAATCCGGCACTTCGTGCTCGACTTCGGAAACCCCGACAGCGCCGAGCCAGCCCACCGCTTCGCCGAGCAGGTCATCTCCCCGCTGCGTGCGGGTAGCGGCTAAGCGAATGCAACGACGCTGGTGCCGGTGAACTCGACAGCGACCGAGTCGCCACGACGCACTTCGGGATCGGGTCCGCAGCGCACGCGCAGTTGAGTGCCGTCGAGATTCGCCACGACCATCGAGTCGTGCCCGTAGAACTCCACCAGTTCGACTTCGGCTGTGGTGCCCTGGGCCAAGCTGAGCTGCTCCGGGCGCAGCATCACGTCGACAACTCGGTCTGCGGCGTTGGATGCCGTCCCGTTGCCGCTCTCGCCGGCGGCGTTGCTGAGAGGGAGGCGTCCGAGCGGGGTGTGCGCGAAGCCATCCGAGGCGCCGCAGCGCACCCATGACGCTGTGCCCACGAAGTCGGCCACGAACGGGTCGACAGGTCGGCGGTAGAGGCCATCGGGTGTGTCGACCTGCGCGAGACGGCCCTCGCAGAGCACGCCCACGCGGTCGCCGACCACAAAGGCCTCGTCCTGGTCGTGGGTCACGAAGACGGCCGTGATGCCCAGTTCGATGAGCAGCCGCCGGACCTCGCTGCGAACGTCCTCGCGCAGCGATGAGTCGAGATTGGAGAAGGGCTCGTCCAGCAAGAGCACACCAGGGCGGGGCGCCAGCGCTCGCGCCAGCGCGACACGCTGCTGCTGCCCGCCCGACAGCGTGGAGGGCATGCGTTCGGCAAACCCGGACAGACCCACTAGGTCGAGTGCTTCGGCGATACGGCCCGGCGTTCGTGTCGACCGTTCGAGCCCGTAGCCGACATTCCGGCCCACGGTGAGATGCGGGAACAGCGCCCAGTCCTGGAACACCATCCCGACACGGCGCGACTCGGGAGCCACCCAGGAACCGCCTCGCCCCGGCGGTCCCGAGACGAACCTCTCGCCGAGCTGAATGGTGCCGGCCAGGGGACGTTCGAGCCCTGCGATCAGGCGCAGCAGCGTGGTCTTGCCGCACCCGCTGGGGCCAAGCAGCGCGACCGATTCGCCGGGCTCGACACGCAGCGACAGGTCGTACACCGAATAACTGCCCTCGGCGATTTCGTCGGCGGGATCGAGGCCCTCGGGGGAGCTGACGCCCTGCGTCTGGCTGTACGAGTGGGTGACGCCGTCGAGGATGATCGAGCGTGCCCCCGGCCAGTGTCGACCTCGGCCGTTCCGGGCCAAGTCATCCGGCGCCGCCGGGTCGGCGTCTCGCCGGTCTCGCTTTGACCGAAATGCCCGGACCGTGCGCACCAATCGAAGTATAAGCAGGGGACTCGGCACGTATCCAGATGACCGAATGCTGAATAGTGACGATGCCTGCTGCAGTTCAGTAGGCATAGCTAACGCCCAAAGGAGCCGACGCCCGGAGGGCCAGAGCTACGCGACCCGTGCCGCAGTAGGTTGACGCCAACAAGCCGGCAGAGCACGGGGGGCGAGCTGTGGCGCTGACGAATGATGATCGAGTAGAGATCCGGGACCTCATCTCCCGCTACAACAAGGCGATCGACACCGGCGATGCCGACGGGTACGCCAATACGTTCGCTCCCGACGGGCAGTTCATCGGGATCGTCGGCACCTTCAACGGCCGGGACGAGCTACGGGCGTTCGCTGCCGCGTACTCGACTGAAGAGCAGTACGCCGAGTTCGCTTCTGCACAGCACTGGGTAACCAACGTCGTGGCCGACGGCGACGGATCCGAGGCCACCGTGTTCAGCCACTTGCAGATGGTCAAGCCGTTGGCCGACGGCGGCAGGATCCTGCTGGTCGGGCACTACGACGACATCGTCCGCAAGGTCGACGGCCAGTGGCTGTTCGCGCAGCGAATAGTGGTCTCGGACGCCTAGCCGAGCCCGCCGAGCATCACCGGAGAGAGCATCGTGCCGCAGACCGGCCCACCGCACGGCAACGCGTCAGCGAGCGCGTTCGACATGGCAGCCAAGATGGCCGAAGGCCTGCCTCAGCCGGCGGGGGCGTGGACGCCGATCCCGCGCTTCAGCTTTGTCGGCGGGAACAACGACTCGCCGAGTGTGCCGGTGGGCGGCCTGACCGAGGCGGCCATGTCAGTGCTGACGAAGCATGGCTCCGAACTCGCCACCTACAACCTCGGCGGCAATCCGCAGGGCTTCGAGGGGTTGCGTGAGTTCGTCGCCGGATCGCTGGACGCGAATGCGCATATGCCGACGAGCAGCGAGCAGGTGCTGGTGGTGTCCGGTTCGCTGCAAGCGCTCGATCTGGTCAACGCGGCGTTCCTTCGCCCGGGCGACGTCGTGGTGGCCGAAGAGGCGACATACGGGGGGATGATCTCGAAGGTCGCCCGGCGAGGCGCCAGATGCGTCGGCGTCGAGCTCGACGACGACGGGATCGTTCCGGAACGACTTGCCGGCCTGCTCGACGAGCTGGCCGCAGCCGGCACGCCGCCCCGGTTCATCTACACCATCCCGACGGTCCAGAACCCCACGGGCTCGGTGATGCCCATCGAGCGCCGGCGGGAGATCCTGGCCATCGCTCGGCACTTCGGCGTGCCGATCTTCGAGGACGAGTGCTATTCCGATCTCCAGTGGACCGGAGAGCGCCCGCCGACGCTGCGTGCGCTGGACTGTGCCGAAGCCGAGGGGCAGAGCGCAGTGATCTACTGCGGCTCGTTCTCGAAGTCGATCGCGCCTGCGCTCCGCGTCGGCTACATCGTGGGCGACGTGCCCATCGTGCGCCAGCTCATGGCCCTCAAGGACGATGCCGGCACCGGTGCAATCGAACAGCTCGTGCTCGCCGAATACGCAGCAGCCCACTTCGACGACCACGTAGCCCAGCTGCGGGAAACGCTGCGAGAGAAATGTGCGGTGATGCGCCACGCCGTGAACACCCACATGGGTGCGCTGTCACAAGTGGCGATCAAGCTCGGCGGACCGGTGCAGGTGACCGATCCCAAGGGCGGCATCTTCGTATGGCTCACGTTCCCAGCCGGCACCGACACGTCGAGCTATCTGGCGCCAGCGGCCAAGCGAGGCATCCAGTTCAACGAAGGCGCAGCCTGGTCGGTAGAACCCGCTTGGGGCGCACGCCGTATGCGCCTCTGCTTCGGCAGCCTCTCGCACGACGACATCCAAGAAGGCGTAGCCGCCCTCGCCCAAGTCATCGCCACGACCTAGTCGCGCAATACCACTGCGCCAAGGTAGGCGGGGTGGGTGGCACCGAACGGGGCCCCCGCAGCCCGCAGCTTGCGAGGACTGCGGGGCGCGCGGGCGCTTGCGCCCGTGCAGGGAAAACAGTGGTGACAGGACCCGCCCCGCCGGGCGGCACAGAGGCTCTAGCCGCGGCCGTGGCGCAGGAGCTTGCCCGGTGTGGCGCCCGTGCACTCCCCGTCTTGGAACGTCTCGACGCCGTTCACCAGGATGTGGCGGTAGCCATGCGCACGCTGCACGCGGCGCCACTCGCCGCCGGGCAGGTCATAGACGGCCTCGCCGATCCACTCGGGATCGATGGCCAGCTCGTCCATGTCATAGACGAGCACGTCGGCCGGGGCGCCCTCCTTCAGCACACCGCGATCCTGGAATCCGGCCGCGTGCGCTGCAAGCGCCGACATCCGGTAGTGCGCCTCCTCGACCGTCAGCCGCTGCTCGTCACGCACGATCCACGCCAAAAAGTCCGTCGTCCAGGCACCGCCGGTGAAGAACTTGGTGTGCGCGCCGCCGTCGGACACGCCCGGGATCGTGTACGGCGAGTCGGTGTACACCGCCGACATGTGGTCCACATTGAACTCAGGACCCTCGCCCAAGAACTCCGTCTTGAGATCGGTCTCGAGCGACAGGTCGAGCATCACGTCGATGTAGTGCTTGCCTTCCATCTCGGCGATCTCTCCCAGCGACTTGCCCACGTACTTCTGCAGGTCCTGACGTCGCGCCACGCCTTGCACAACCAGCTTGCGGGGTGGCCCGCCGACGGCGCCCTGCGTGTTCGCGAACAGCGTCGCCGCCTCGTCAGTCTCGGCACGCAGCCGGTCTCGCAGGGCAGGGTCGGACATCTTGCGCATCTTGTCTTCGATCGAGCCCGTCGTCGCCTCGCGCCATGCCGGGCTGGAGTCGTACAGGTTCCACTCGTCGAGCGAGAAGGCGAAGCCCGTGCGGATGGAGGCACCCTGGCCGAAGATGCGCAGCCCGTCGTTGTGGGCCTGCTCGAGCCATTCGAGCCGTTCCTCGTGGACACGCGGGTTGCGCTGGCTCACCGGCACCACGTTGTCGATGATCGGTCGGCCGCTGACCTCGGCCAGCCGCCGCTTGAAGTCGAGATCCTCCGGATTGTTGACGTCGGGGCTCGTGGCCTGCGTGAGCTGGATGAAGCCCTCGTCGCGCTCGCGCAGCACTTCGGCCAGCACGAAGATGTCGTCGTCGATCATGGTGTCGGTGACCATCGGCGAGCCGTCGAAGTCGGCCTGGGTGGAGTTGGGCCCGAGACGCTGGATGGAAAAGCCGCACAGGCCGGCGTCCATGCCCTCGTGCAGCAGGCGCTGCATCTCCTTGCGCTCCGCGTTGTTGGCCGGACGGGTCTTGGCCGCTTCGAGGCCCATCACGTAGATCATCAGCGAGGCCGTCGGCATGTACTGCAGCACGTTGACGCCCTTCGGCGTGCGGTCCAGCGAGTCGAGATACTCCGGGATGGTCTCCCAATCCCACTTCGGCAGCATGCCCTCCTGCATGGCCGCTAACGGGATCGCCTCAGTGCGCACCATCGTGAGCATCGACCGCTCGCGGAAGTCGGGCTTGCAGGGAGCGAACCCGAAACCGCAGTTGCCGAGCACCACCGAGGTCACCCCGTGCCAGCTCGAGATGGAGCAGTACGGATCCCAGCGGATCTGCGCGTCGTAGTGGGTGTGCAGGTCGATGGTGCCCGGGGCCACGATGCAGCCACCCGCATCGATGACTTCCTTGGAAGGCTTGTCGGGACGGCCGCCGATCTGGGCGATACGCCCGTCGGATATCCACAGGTCGCCGCGGAAGCTCGGCACGCGTGTCCCGTCGACGATCGTGCCGTCCTTGATGTGAATGTCGTATTCCTCCACGATGTCCCCCTCGTGACTCAGCGCCCAGCTCGCTCGGGCACCGAATGCCGCATCGCTGTGGGACAGCGCGGTGGTTCGGACGGCGCGAGCCGGAATCCCCGTTGGAAAAAACCTAACACAGCTTCGTAAATCGGTTGTCGCGGCTGGGTCAGAAGATGCTGAAACCGCCGTCGATCTTGATGACGTCGCCGGTGTGCCAGCGGGCTGCGTCGCTCATCAGGTACACCGCGATGGCACCGAAGTCGTCTGGTACGCCCCACCTGCGCATGGGAATGCGCGGCATCACGTTGTCTACGAACTTGTCCCAGTTGAAGAGCCGTTCGGTCATGGCGGTGTCGATCCAGCCCGGAATGACGGCGTTGGCGTTGATCTTGTAGCGGGCCATCTCGACCGACAGGCCCATCATCATCGCCAGCATGGCGCCCTTGGTGGCTGCATAGGCCTGGCCCCGGGCGGCGCCCTGGATCGCGGTGCCGCTCGAGGTGAGCACCAGGCTGCCGCCCTCGCCCTGGGCGATCATCTGCTGGGTGGCGGCGCGCAGCGTGAAGAACACGCCGTGCAGGTTCACGTCGATGACGCTGAACCAGTCCTCGTTGGAGTGCTCGTGGAAGCCCTTCTGGTTCTGCGTGCCGATGCCGGCGTTCGGGAAACAGGCATCGACGCGCCCGTATCGCGCGACCACCGCCGCCATGGACTCCTCGACCTGCTCCTGGTCGGAGACATCGCAGCGCAGCGCGCTCGCCGACGGGTTGATCTCCTGCAACTCGGCTTCGGCCGCAGCGTTCTTGTCGGGGTTCGTGCCCCAGATGCTGACATCTGCACCGGCGGCCGCGACGCCACGGGCGTAGCCCAACCCGATACCGCCATTGCCCCCCGTAATGACAGCGACTTTGCCAGTGAGGTCGAAGCCCTCGTACTGGTACGCCACAGCGGGTTCAGCCCTTGATCTGGCGCATGAACATGCCGTTGTCGAAGTAGTCCCGCCAGAAGGTGATCAGGCCGTCGTTGACTTCGAAGATCCCCATCACCGGCAGCTCGATCAGTCGGCCGGAGCCGGTGTGGAAGCGATCGACCCGCTCGTTCATCACGGTGTTGCCGGTGGCCGTCTGGCGGACGACCTCGAACTCCACGGGCCCGTCGCCCTTCGTCAGGCCGCTCAGGAACTCCTTCATGGCGTCGGGGCCAGTCATGTCGCCGACCGGCACATTGTCGTAATAGACGTCGTCGGAGACGTGGGCGGCCGCCCCGTCGAGGTCCTTCGCTTCGATGCAGGCGATGAACTTTCCGACGACTTCGGTCGGTGAATCGGCGGATTCAGTCATGTCGGGGCAACCCTCCGGCTTGGCCTGGCGGCAAGCGGATCCCGCCGCCGGGATCTTGTCCTAGCACGCGCCGCCGGCCGGTGCCGCGGCTGCTGTCGCTAGCGATACTGAGCCCAGTCAGCCGGCACAAGTCCCGCAAGCGGCCGGGAGTAAGGTCACCGGGCTATGGGATCGGAGCACATGAGGTGTCATCGATGACGGCGAGCGCTGACCGCAGACCGCTCTCTGGGATCCGGGTCTTCGAGATCAGCATCGCGGTGGCGGCACCGTGCTGCGGCAAGGCCATGGCGCATCACGGGGCTGAGGTCTTCAAGGTGGAGGCCCACAGCTATCCCGATGTGGCGCGAGCGTTCGGCTCGGCATGGGCTCGCGATCCTGAGCTCGCGGATGTCTTCTGCGACACCGGTCCCTACGTGCCCGAGATGTCGGCCGGCAAGCGCTCGGTTGGCCTCGAGCTGAAACAGCCGGAGGCGCTCGAGGCTGCGAGACGCCTGCTGGCCACGTGCGACGTGTTCCTGACGAACTTCGCAGCGCCGGGCATCGCCGAGCTGGGACTCGATTACGAGTCCGTCAAGCAGGTGTGCCCCGACATCATCTACGCCGGCATGACCGGGTTCGGGGTCGACCCCGACAAGCCGTACTACCCCTTCCGAGCCTTCGGCCCCAATCAGGCACCGCTCGTGGGATGGGACGCGCTCACCGGCTTCCCGCATGAGGAGCCCGCCGGCATTCCCTCCATCGCCCCGCCCGACTACATGGGCGGGCTGCACACCATGCTGGCGATTGTCACGGCTTTGCACGAACGGGACCGCACCGGGGAGGGCCGGTTCCTCGACATCAGCCAGCTCGAGACCACGGTGTCGTTCCTGGGGCCGTACTTGGTGGGCCAGGACCTCGGCGTGCCCGAGCCGTTCAGAAATGGCAATCGGGTGTCGTGGGCGGCACCGGCGGGGATCTACCGATGTGCGGGCGACGATCGGTGGATCGCTGTCGAGGTGCCCGATGACGAGGCATGGGAAGCGCTGGCGGGTTTGGCCGAATGGTCTGATGTTCCTGCGCACGACGCCGTTGATCAGGCGGCGTTGTCGACCTACCCGCACGGCACACTGGCCGATCGCATAGCCAACCACGATGCGATCGATGCCGAACTGTCGGCGTGGACAAGCCGCCGCAGCCCCCAGCAAGCGGCTGCGGAGCTGCAGGCGCTGGGCATCGCGGCATACGAGGTGCTGAACCACACGGGCGTGCTGGCCGATCCCCAGGTGCACGACCGACGTCCGTACTCGATCGCCCCCAGTCCACGACTGGGCCGCGACCTGTTCGTTCGCAACCCGGTGCGCATGAGCGAGACGCCCCCATACGTCACCCGCGCCGGCCCCAACATGGGTGGCGACACCGTCGACGTCCTCACCGAGATCGGCTATGCGCACGACGACGTGGACCAGATGGTCGCGGACGGGACGGCATTCGTCGATGCCCGACCCGAAGTCGTGCTGGAGCGGCCGTTCGACCGCTGGTACGAATCGGTCGGGATAGCGGAGTTCTACGACGCTGAGGGCAATATCACCGGCGGCAATCAATGAGCCCCGCACAGCAAGGCCACGGGCCATGGAGCGGCGTGCGCGTGCTCGATCTGACCGGGCTGTCGGGCGCGTACGGCACCCGCGTCTGGGCGGCGCTCGGCGCCGACGTGATCTGCGTGGAACCCCCTGGGGGGAATCCCATCCGCAACATGCCGCCGCTGGCACCGGGTCACGAAGGCCCCGAGGCCAGCCTGTGGTGGGCGTACTACGCGGCGTCGAAACGCAGCGTGGTGCTGGACCCGACCGATCTGAGCGACGTCGACGCGCTCGTGCAGCTCATTGCCAGCGCAGACGTGGTGCTCGACGATGCGATGCCCGCCGCCCAAGAGGCCTACCCATGGCTGGCAGACGTGGGCGAGGGAGGGCTCGGGGTCGCCGGGATCGTCGAGCGGTACCCGCACCTGACGTGGGTCTCGATCACGCCGTTCGGCATGACAGGGCCGCGACGTCACTGGCGTTCGTCGAATCTTGTCGCTTGGGCATCGTGCGGGCTGGCATCCACCGTGGGCTTCCCCCATGGCCCCCCACTGGCGCCAGCCGGTGAGATCGGCGTGCTGATGCACGGAGCATCGCTGCATGCGGTGATCGGCTCGATGATGTCGGTGCGCGCACGCAACTTGGCGGCAGCGGCGGGTGAGCCAGCGCTCGGTCAGACCATCGACCTGTCGCTGCAGGAAGTGGGACTGTGGCTGTCGCCCGAGACCGGTGTGCCGCTGTACCTCGACGACCAGGTGCCTCGGCCCCGGGCCGGCAACCGCCGCCCAGTCACCAGCCCGATGGGCATGTACCCCGCGTCGGATGGTTACGTGGCGATCATCGCCATCCAGCCGACTCACTGGAATGCGGTTGCGCAATGGGTGAACGAGCTGACCGGCAACGAGGGCATCCTCGACGAGATCTTCGTCGACATCGTGGTCCGCCGTGAGGCGCTGGAAGCCGTGGACGCGTGGGTCGAGGAGCTGACCACCCGCTTCACCAAGCAGGAGCTGTTCGTGGAAGGCCAGCGGCGGCGCATCCCGATCACGCCGGTCAACACCGTCGGCGATCTGCGCAACGACCCGCATCTCGAAGCCGTGGGCTGGTGGCGTCCCGAGGAGCACCCGGTGCTCGGCACCTACACCGTTCCCGGCTCGCCCTTCACCACGGACGGCGACTGGTGGGCCTGGCAGCGCGCACCGATGCTGGGCGAGCACACCGATGAGGTGCTGGCGACTCTCGCCTAGCGATCCGCCCCGCCTAACGGCGCAGGTCGGACGTCGGTACCGATTCTGCGGCGAGCGAGGCCGTCATCCGGGGCTGATTCCGACGGTCGAGCGCTGTCCTGCGGCATTGCCGACGTTCTTGGAACTCCGGACTGCAGCGATATGGTGCTACCCCGTCGAAGGGGACGCCCGACGCGACAACCACGACAACGACACCGACTGGGAGCGAGACCGCTACCTCGAATTCACCTGATCGGCAGGCTCGGGCAGTCGGTTGGGCTGGACGCTGGACGATTTTCGGCGGCCGTGCGCCCGGGGTGTGCGAGCTGCATGGTCTAGGGGTCGTCGTTTTTGATGATTCCGTTTGCGTTGCGGTGCATTGCGCGCAGGAACGCTCCTTGGGGGTTCGAGAGCTTGAGCGTGAGGGTTTCTTTGCTCTCGTTGATGGCGTCGTCGAGCAGCGTCACTGAGATCGTCTTGTGCGTCTCGCCCGGCGCAAAGGTCAGCGTGCCCGACGCGGCGGTGTAGTCCGCCCCCGTCGTTGCTGTGCCGTCGTTGGTCGCGTAGTGCACCGAGACCGGCCCCGATGCTGCGCGGCTCAGCGTCACCGTGAAGTCGAGCGAGGCGTGCTTGCCTTCCTTCGCCCGGGCGTCCGCGACCCGGATGCGTGCCGGGCCCGGGACCTTCGCTGACGCGTCGCCGAGCGCGACCGTCACGTCCTTCCAGGACTTCGGCTTGACGCGCACCCGCCACAGCACCGGGTCCAGCGATTCCACGCCCGTGATGGTCCCGTTCGTCACCGTGAACGCGTCCGCAGCGGGCTTGGCGCCTGACTGCACGTCCAGCGCGAACGCCGTCCGCCCGTCGTGTTCGGCGGGGATCTTGTCGAACGCCGCCGCCACGGTCTGGGCCTGGGCGGCCCGCGGCGTCGTCGACTCGCCCTTCACGCGGACCCACTCGCTCGAGTGCTCGCTGTGCTCGGAGCGGAGCCCGCCCACGAAGGCGCGCACGAACACCCCGGTCGCCACGCCGTTCTCGAGCCCGGTGATGGTGTAGCTGTTCACACCGGCCTGCACGGCGACGCCGTTGTTGCCCTGCGGGTTGGCCCACACGCCCGCCTGCTGGCTCCAGCGCAGCGCGTGCTGCACCCGCTCCGCAGCGAGGCGCGGGTGCGCCACCGCCGTCCAGCTCACCGTCAGGCTGCCGTCGCCGGGCACCACCCGCACGTCGGCCGGTTCCGGCGTGGTCAGCGCCGCCTGCTGCTGCTGGGGGTCCGCCGCGACCCTCGCGAACGACGTGTTCGACAGCGTCCGCCCGTCCCGCGCGCACACCGCGCCCGACGGCTCGTGGTCGCAGTCCCGGCCGCCGGCGAGCGTCACCGTCACCACGGCGCTCGGCGACGCCGGCCGCACCTTCACCCGCCACAGCCCGGCGCCGACCTGCTCCACGCCCATCACCCGGCCCCCCGTCACCGCGAACGACGACGGCCGCGGCGACCGGCTGAACCTCCCCACCGTCTCGCTCAGACGCACACCGAACGCGAACTCCGTGCCGTCATGTGCCTCCGGCACGTCCTCGAACGCTGCCGTCAGCGGGTCGCGCTGCTGCTCCTCGCCCGAGCCCGGCCCTTCGCCGCCCCGGAACTCCGCGGCCCCGGAGCTGCCGACGTTGGCGCTGCCGACGTTGATGTCGTAGGTCACCGACGACTTCCCCCAGGGGTGGTACACGGTGACCTGCGATGTCAGCGTCTGGTTCGCCACGTCGTGCTGGACTTCCATGATGCACAGGTTGAACGTGGTGCTCCGCTGCCCCGCCTGGATGTAGGCCATCGGATACTTGCGATCGTTATTCAGGAAGACGGGGTCCCACGGATCGATCGGATCGCAATGGCTTATCAGGTCGGGATCCCTCAGGTCCGTCTGCACACGGTGGCCGACCCTGCCGTAGGTGGACAAGGATATCTGGGTCTGCCGGGTGACCGCCGTGGGCACCGACACGGTCACCGTGTGCGTGCGCGCCGCCGGACTCGTCACGGTCACGGTCACAGGCTCCGGCACCTCCACCACCGCCAGAGTCACACCCGCGTCGTAAGCCCCCCACACGGCGGGATTGCGTTGTGGGTCGGAGTGTGGCTTACCGTACGAGCCCCAGCCCATGTCGTCGACGGGCCAGGAGGCGGTGGCCGAAGTACCGCTGGCGGTCAGATTCCTCAGCGGCAACCGCAATTTGGCGCCAGCGGGATACTCGACGATCAGCATCAGCGACTTCGCAGCGTCGATAGCGGCGGCGCTGGTCGAGCTCAAGCCCGCGGACAGAGTGCCGGCGCGGTGATAGAAATCGGTGATGGTGTAGCTATTGCCCGCGTAAGCGAAACTGTTGCTGCCCATCGCGACGGGGCAAGTACCCCCCGACACACCGGCCTTGCAGCCGGACGAGTTCGTGCCCCATCTCGTCGGCTCGAGGTTCTTCGCCGACATCGTGGTGGACCAGACCTGGCGTTCGCTCTGATGCCGGGTTCCCTCCGGCCACGGGTACGGGATCGCGCCGTTGACGCGGATCTTGATCCTCGGGGCTGAACTTGTCCAGGCTCCTCCGCTTGCACGCCAATACTGATTCTGGAGGCTCCAGCCCGATGCGGCTCCTGAATCCTCAGTTGTGGCGTCCGTCGTCCGCATAGTCCCGCCACTGCCCGACGCCCGGTACAGCACCACGAAATAGGTGGTGTTCGCTCTGAGCCAGGTGCCCGTCGGCGCGGCGAAGGTCGTGGCGCCGCTGGAGATGGTCGACGGGACGGTCAGATTCCCGAGTTTCGCGTCCGGGGTTCCATCGCTGGCCGCGGACCACAACTCGACCCTCACACCCGCAGGAGCACCGACTGCTGACGTGTCGACCTCGATGCTCATGAGGCCGTAGCCCGAGGCGTGGTCTCCGGTCGTGAATCCCTGTGCATGCAGGCGTGAGGTGAGGAAATTGATCCCCCCCACGTCACTTTGCCCGATGTTGCTCACCAACGCGCCGCCGAGGCGGGACTGCGCCTCGGCCGGCTGGGCGGGCAACATGAGCGCGGAGCTGACCATGAGCACGCTGACCGCTGCGGCCAGCGTCAGCTTGAGGGCGGAACGTCTACCCCCCCCCCCCCGAACATGCGTGTTGGCAGGGTCGGTGTGCGTGCTGGAGCAGTCATTGTCTCTCCTCTCGATGTTCATGGATGCGGACGTTACTACAGGGCTGCATGCTGCAGATCGCGGGCAGAAACATGCCGGCTGCGCCCGTCGCCTTCTCAGAGCCTCGTTGGGGGTTCAGCGAGATCGGCAGTTGCCGCTGTGCCCGGCTCGAAGAATGCAGTGAGCGTCTTTGGTCTTGAGTCGCCGTCCGCCGCTCCCAAGCAGCTCATGCTGACGGTGAGCGTGCCGTCGCCGGGCGTGACCTGCACGTTGTACGGCTCGGTCTGTCCCGGCGTCGGCGCTGCCCTATGTAATGGATCAGGTGGGCGACCTGTTTGACGAAGTCGTGAACCCTGCCGAGGTCATGGCAGAACTCGGCGCCACCTCCGGCGAGATAGCCGACCTGGCCGATCGGGGGGTGCTCCGATCCGCCGACTCACGGGTCCGCTGATACAGGCCGGCTCGCAGGGCTATTCGGGAAGGTCCGCGGGCAAGAGTGTGAACGCCTGACCGGTCAGCGATCGAACGACGCGGAAGTGCCGTTCGTCGAGCGTCGCGATCTCGTGGGTTCCGTGGCGGTGGGCGAGGACCACGAGTGACGCGTCGGTCAGGCCCAGCCGCAGGTCCCGGTATCGCTCAATGACGGCTCTCGCACGGATGAGGTCGACGCGTTCGAACGGGGCGAGTTCAAACATGCCCGATCCAAGTTCGTCCAGAATCGCCAGTTCAGCATCGACGCCGGCGATGCGCGCGGCGAAGTAGTCGATCTCGGCGAGCACGAGCG
Organism: Candidatus Poriferisodalis sp.; assembly: GCF_965204195.1. Taxonomy (GTDB): domain Bacteria; phylum Actinomycetota; class Acidimicrobiia; order Acidimicrobiales; family Poriferisodalaceae; genus Poriferisodalis. Next base: position 2,165,574 of record NZ_OZ241975.1, on the reverse strand, counting down.
GTGAGACCACCATCGACCGTGCAGCCGACAGAAGCGCCCGGCAGGAGGCATGCAGTTGCTGATCGGGAACCAGTGCCGCCAGGAGAACGCTGGTGTCGACGATCACGAACCGAAGCGCAGTTCCTCGAGGATTTCATCGACCCGTTCAGCAAGCGTCGGGTCGCCCCAGCCGTCCTCGAACAGCGGAAAGTTCGGCCGCCTCTCGCGACGTGCGATTGCTTCCTCCAGCGCTTCGCGGATGATGGATGCCTCAGTCCGATTTTCCTGCTTGGCGATCATCTTGAGGTCGTGCTTGAGTTCTTCGGGCAGGTACACCGTGGTCTGCTTCATCAGAGGTTTCACAAAAGGTATTGTACTAGGCATTGCGTGGGTCCTTCTGCTCGGTGAAGGCGTGCGCGACAGGCGGGCCGCGAGGCCCGACTGATGCGCTCTGCTGATACGTCCGACGAAACTACAACGAAATCTACTGAAATAGGTAGAAATTATTGTCAGACGAGGCTCTGAGTGTTTACTGAGGCGGGTCGAGCAGGGGTGGCCCGGTGGCTGTGACGGTTACCGGGTCGCCTACGGAGACCACGGCGCCTTCGGGGTCGATGGTGCAGGCGATGCCGAACATGGCATTGCCCTCCAGCATGCCTCGCATGCCCGGCGAGAAGCCTTCCGCGACCGAACACCAGCGATGCCTGCGCAGCACCAGGGCGGGCTCGCGGTGGCGCTCGCCGGTTTCCTGGTCGATCTGGGGGACGGCGCAGCGGGGCCACACCACGCGAGCGCTGAGCTGGGCCGGGCCGATCGAGAACTCCGTCCAGGTGTCCTCCGACCACGGTTCGTCATTGGTCACGATGAGATTCGCCCGGAAACGCTCGATGCCGAAGGGCTCCGATGCCCGCTCCACCAGATCGTCGAGCGAGGCCGTGTTGGCAACCAGCACCGGGGCCGCGTCAGCGAAACCGGTGAGGCGTCCCCGGAACAGTCGCATCGGACGGGATGACTCAGGGGTCAGCGCTGCGAGTCTGGCCGGGAAGCCGAGCACCTCGCTGAGGAACTCGGCCGCCTCGTCTCCTGCATCTGCGCACGCCACTTCATCGCCGATCAGCGCGAGAACCGTGGTGTCATTGACATCGGGCCGCTTCACGTCGATCGTGCCCATGCCGGGTGCGCTGATCGTCAGGCCGCCGTCGATCGGCACGGGAGCGACGGTGGCAAGCGCCGCATTGCGACGCTGGGTGACCGCTTCCCCGAGTGCCTCGGTGTCGTTGGGGGCCGTCACCACCTGCCATGCACGGTCGCCTTCGAGCCCTGTTGCCGTGACCAGAGCCGAATCGAGCTCGACGCGGCGGCAGCCCTTGATGGGGTGAATGGTGATACCGGTGAGCGTGCCGGCGGCCCCGCCGTCATGTCCTTCTGCGGTCATTCCTAGACCCTAGGCTCGCCGCGCATCAGTGTCTCGGCCTCACAGCGGGGCTGTGCAGACCTTGGGAGGGGCGAGCGGTCATGGCACTGCAGGGGTTCGAACGCCACCACAAACCCAAGATCGGCGTCGGCCGGGCCGAGCCTCCCGAGTGGTTCCTGGACCACACCGACCTCAACATGCATGCGCTCGGCCCGGGTGCCGATCTGGAGGCCGAGTGGGTTGCTGCGGGGCTGCAGCTTCCCGACCGCTCAGCGCTGCGCCGGTACCGCGTGGAACGGGTCCGCGAGCAGCTGCGCAGCGCGGACTGCGATGCGGCGCTGCTGTACGACCCGCTGAACATCCGCTACGCCACCGACACCACGAACATGTCGCTATGGACCATGCACAACGCCGTCCGGTATGCGTTCGTTGCGACAGAGGGCCCTGTGGTCGTGTTCGAGTTCTCCGATGGGGAGTTCCTGGACGCGCACTCAGAAGCAGTCGACGAGATCCGGCCGGGGACGTCGTACATCTATTTCAAGGCGGGACCGAGGTCAGAGGAGATCGCCGGGCGCTGGGCGTCGGAGATAGCCGAACTGCTGGCTGATGTGACCCGAGGAACACGGCGGCTGGCGGTGGACCAGCTTGATCTGGCGGGGTATCGCGCTCTGGAATCCCACGGCGTCGAACTGGTGAGCGCAGGTCCGATCATGGAACTGGCGCGTGCGGTGAAGGGTCCCGACGACCTCGCCGCCATGCGCTGCGCTATCCACGCATGCGAATCTGCCATCGACGAGATGCAAGCCATGTTCGAACCGGGGGTGAGCGAGTTCGATCTGTGGGCGGAACTGTGGGCCGGGAGCCTGCGCCGTTACGGGGAGTGGATCGAGACGAGGCTGCTGTCATCGGGGCCCAGAACGAACCCCTGGTATCACGAGGCCAGCAGCCGTCGGGTCCAGTCTGGGGAGCTCATGGGTTTCGATACTGATCTGGTGGGCGCGTACGGAATGTGCGTCGATATGTCGCGCACATGGCGGTGCGGGGGCGGCGCCCCGACGGCGGCACAACAGGACTGCTGGTCGCTCGCCGTCGAGCAGATCCATCGCAATTCCGAACTGCATCAGCCCGGAGCCACGCTGCGCGAGATCACTGACAAGGCGTGGTACCCCGACCCCGACTGCTACCGCGGCTACACGGTCATCTCACACGGGGTCGGGCTGTGCGACGAGTACCCGGCCATCTACCACCGTCACAAGTGGGACGCCGGTGGCTACGACGGCGTGCTCGAACCGGGCATGGTGATGTGTGTCGAAGCCTTCATCGGTGCGCGGTCCGGCGGCGAGGGCGTGAAGCTGGAAGAGCAGGTGCTGATCACCGAGACCGGCAATGAGGTGCTGACGACCCTCCCGCTCGGGCTCGTCTAGACGGCTGGACCCGTCGAGTCAGGCGTGCTCGGCGCTGTCAAGCAGGATCGGGCGGCAGGTCGTGCCCGTGCTGTTCGAAGCTGACGAGGATTTGGTTGGCTTCGACGGCGTCGCCGGCGCTGCAGCGGATCTCGGCGACCGTTCCGGCCCCGTGCGCTGTCAACGAGTGGAGCATCTTCATCGCCTCCACCACCACGACCACGTCGCCGGCGGCCACCACGTCGCCAATGACGACGGGAACTTGGACAACCACGGCGGGGAAGGGCGCTGCAACAGCGTCGACCGAGCCGGTGTCGTCGGTTGCGGTGGGTGCCCACGCGTCGGACCGGTCGGGCACCTCGAAGGTGACGGTGTGCCCGGCGATGTTGACCGCCACGGAACCGGCATTGGCGCTGCTGGCCGTGGCGAGGTTGGGGGGCGCTTGCCGCGGGTCGTTCGCCGTCGGGCCGGTCGGCGCGTCACTGCCGGTGCCGTTCATGGCTTCGGCGCTGACCTCGTGCAGCAGGCCTGCGCTGTCACGCAGCAGAACTGCTGCCTCGGCACGGTGCTCAGTCAGGCGGAACGACCCGAGCGCCGACCAGGGGCCGGCTGGCTGGGCGGCCCGCTGGCACCGCAGCCGGGTCAGCCATGCCGCTGCCGCTACTGGTGCAGCATCGTCCACCAACGGTGGCGCTGGCATCGCTCCCGATCCGGGTGGCTCTGTCGCATCGCCAGACTTCTCGCCGAGGCCGGGTGCGCTGGTGGGACTGTCGGGCTGCAGTGCGTCGATGACGTTGGTGGTCATCCCGCCGCTTCGCAGCGCGGGCATGTCCGTCAGCCAGCGCAGGAAACCGGCATTGGTAGGCACGGGCCCCACGACGAGCCCATCGAGCGCATCGCGCAGCGCATCCAGCGCCGATGCCCGGTCGGGGCGCGTGACGATCAGCTTGGCGATGAGCGGGTCGTAGTAGGGAGTGACCTCGGACCCTTCGGCGACCGAGGCATCCCAACGCACGCCGGCAGGCACCGACAGGTGGCGCACCGGGCCTGCCCGCGGGCTGAAGTCGTCGTAGGGATCCTCGGCGTTGATGCGAGCCTCGATGCTGTGCCCTGTGAACGTCACATCAGATTGGCCGAGGCCCAACGGCTGGCCAGTCGCCGCCCGCAACTGGAGTTCCACCAGGTCCAGGCCGGTGACCGCCTCGGTCACCGGATGCTCCACCTGCAGGCGAGTGTTCATCTCCAAGAAGAAGAACTCGCCGGATGCCGCATCGACGATGAACTCCACCGTGCCCGCATTGTCGTACCCGATGTGCCGGGCGAGCGCCACCGCGGCATCATGCAGGCCGTCGCGGGTGGCTGCAGGCAGATTCGGCGCCGGGGCTTCCTCGATCAGCTTCTGGTAGCGGCGCTGCGACGAGCAGTCGCGGGTGCCGAGATGGACGACGTTGCCGTGCCGGTCGCCGATCAGCTGTACCTCGACGTGCCGCGGCTGGGAGATGTAGCGCTCCATGATCACCCGGTCATCGCCGAACGAGCGCGTCGCCTCAGTGCGCGCTTCACTCAGCGCAGTGTCGAACTCGCCGGCCGAGCGCACGATCCGGATGCCCTTGCCGCCGCCACCGGCCGACGCCTTGACCAGCACCGGGAAGCCGATCTGATCGGCAGCAGCGGCTAGGTCGCCATCGCTCGCGCCCGGAATCGTCGGCACTCCGGCTGCCTCGGCCAAGGCACGTGCTTCGATCTTGGCTCCCATCTGAGCGATGGCCTCTGGATGCGGCCCCACCCAGACCAGGCCCGCATCGATGACCGCCTGGGCGAAGGCCGCGTTCTCGGACAGGAACCCGTAGCCGGGATGCACGGCATCGGCATGGTTGTCACACCCCGCGGCAACGATGGCGCTCATGTCCAGGTACGAACGATCGAGTGCCGCCGGCCCGATGCAGATTGCCTCATCGGCGTCGCGCAGGAAAGGCGCATCGCGGTCGGGTTCGGCATACACCGCGACGGTCTGCCAGCCCAGCCGCCGAGCAGTGGCGAACACACGGCTCGCGATCTCGCCCCGGTTTGCCACCAGCAGCTTCACGACGGACCTGCCTTGCCAGACGCCGATGCGCGGCATCGCTGCCGGTGTGGCGCGAGCACCGCCTCGACGTGCGTCGGCCCGCAGACGCGCGAGGAGCGAAGCGGGTCGAACGTGACAGACACGCGTAGAGCTTGCGGTCGGCGGTGCCGTTGCCGTAGAGCGCGCGAGGAGCGAAGCGGGTCGAACGTGACAGACACAGCCAGCTACATCCTGTAGACGAGGCCGCTGCCGGGAGCGGGGGCGTCCTGGCGTGCCGCTAGCGCGAGGCAGAGCCCAAGCGTGTCGCGGGTGTCGGTGGGGTCGATGAGTCCGTCGTCCCACAGGCGCGCAGTGGCGTAGTAGGGGTCGCTCTGGCGCTCATACTGGTCGGCCACCTCGGCCCGCATGGCAGCGATCTCTTCGTCGGTGGTCTCGGTGCCGCGCATGCCGGCCAGGCGGATGTCCACCAGCACTGTCTGAGCAGTCTCGGCCGACATGGTGGCGATGCGGCTGTTCGGCCATGCAAACAGGAGTCTGGGGTTGAAGCCCCGCCCGCACATGCCGTAGTTGCCGGCGCCGTAGGAGCCCCCGATGAGCACCGTGTAGCGGGGCACGGTGGCGTTGGCCACAGCGGAAACCATCTTCGCCCCGTGCTTGGCAATGCCCGCTGCCTCCGAGTCGCTGCCGACCATGTAGCCCGTGGTGTTCTGCAGGAACAGCAGCGGCACCCGGCGCTGCTCGCAGAGCTCGATGAAGTGTGTGGCCTTCAGAGCGTCGGAGGAGAAGATGATCCCGTTGTTGGCGATGATGCCCACCTGGAAGCCCCAGATGCGGGCGAAGCCGCAGGTGATGTGCTCACCCCATTCGGGCTTGAACTCGCCGTAGCGGGAGCCGTCGACGAGCCGGGCGATGATCTCGCGGGCATCGAAGCCGATGCGGTCGTCGGCGGAGATCACGCCGTAGATCTCGGCCGGGTCGAAATGCGGGACTTCCGGCTCGGACCACGACAGCCAGCCCTCCCGGTGGTCGACCAGCCGTTGGTTGGCGGCGGCGCAGAGCTCGCGCAGCTTGCCGTAGGCGGATCGCTCGTCGGGTGCCATGTAGTCGGACACGCCCGAGATGCGCGTGTGCAGCGCCGCCCCGCCGAGGTCGTCGGGCTCGATGATCTCGCCGAGGGCCGCCTTCACGATCGGGGGACCGCCCAGGTAGATGCGCCCGATGCCCGACACCATGATGACTTCGTCGCTGAGCGCGGGCACGTACGCCCCGCCGGCGGTGCAGCCGCCGAGCACCACCGAGATCTGCGGCAAGCCCTGGGCTGACAGCCGGGCTTGGCGGTAGAAGCTGCCGCCGAAATGGTCCTTGTCGGGGAAGATGTCGTCCTGCAGCGGCAGGAACGCCCCGCCGGAATCCACCAAGTAGATGACGCCGAGGCCGTTCTCGGCGGCGATGTCCTGGGCTCGCACGTGCTTCTTGATGCTGATCGGCAGCAGCGAGCCGCCCTTCACGGTGGCGTCGTTGGCGATGAACATCCACGGCACGCCATGGACCACGCCGATGCCGGTGACGATGCCGGCGCCCGGGGCGCTGTTGTCATACATGTCCCAGCCGGCCAGCGTGGACAGCTCCATGAACGGCGTGTCGGCGTCGCACACCAGATCGATCCGGTCGCGAGGCAGGATCTTTCCCCGGTTGTGATGGCGCTCGATGGAGCGCTCGCGGCCCGCACCGCCGGAGATGGCGAACTGCTGGCGATCACGCAACGTCACGAGCAAGTCGGCATAGGCAGCAGCGTTCTTGGAGAACTCGCTGCTGCCGGTATCGATGCGGCTCTCGAACTGTCTCATCAACCCGTACTGCTATAGAGAGCCTGCACTTCATCGACGGGCAGCCCGAGCAGCTTGGCGATGCGCTCCGGTGAACTGCCAGTACGGCGTGCCTCCTCGACTAGGTCGCATACGCGCTGGCCGTCGTTCGCGGCGCGCAGAGCACAGCGCCAGAGTTCCTGTTCCGCTGTGGTCATCGGAGTCGTGTGGTTGGGGTCCAGTGAATGCGCATACGCGCAGATCTCATCGGCATGCGCTTCGCAGTAGCTGTCGATTTCCTCTTCGGTCATTCCCGAGAAGTCGAGATTCAGAGGCATGTCTTCACCTTAGGCGTGTCGTTCTCGCTGGCATCGCGTGGATGATCCGGAGCTTCCCGCCGGCACCGTCATCCACGATCACGAGCTCGAGGAATGCGCCGTCGCGTCGGGAGCCGATGGCGAAGATGCGCCCGTCGTCTCCGAAGTCGATCTGGTGAGGGTTACGAAGGGCATGCAAGATGTCGGCATCGGGCACGCCGTGGCGACGCGCTGACGGCGTGATAGCCGCTGGATCCTCGTCATTGCCCATCTGCGCGGCACGGTAAGAACGGCGACGTGCTCGCTGCAAGCGAATTTCGACGGCGTATACAGCTTCAGACGATGAGAGGGTCGAGCCAGGCGTCGGGATGGATGACGGTGTTCATCTCAGCACCGGTGTGAGTGATGACCTTGACAGCGATGGGCCGTCCATCCGGCGGGATCGGAAACGGCTGCGACCGAAACGAGATGATCTGCGCCTCGGCGTCGGATGCAAGGTCACCGGCAAGCGATTTCATGGCTGCCTTGAGTCCGGCACTGTTACGGACACCGTTGGGGAAGTAGGTGAGGCGGGCAAGGAACTGCATCTGGTCGTGGTCTGTATCGACCATCCAGCAATCGATGCCGTCTTCGTCGGTCTCGCGCACCATGCCGCTCGACGGGTCATATGCGTCACAGCCCAGCAGGCGCACCGTGAGCGAGGTGCCGTCCGATGTGCGACGCACCTCGCAGTCCGGTTCCCCGAGCAGTGTGAACGTTCCGCCGTCGGCATCCTTGCGAGCCAGTTCGGGTATCTGCAGATCTTTTGACGCCACGACCCGGTGAACCGAGCATGCGCCGATGCGTGCAGGCACGTCAGGCTCGAACGCGAAACCGACCGCGATGAGGTTCTCGCAATCGGCGGCGTTCTGGCGCGCTTCGATAACTGCTCGCTGTGCCTGTGCCATGGTCACGGTGGCATCTGGCGCAGCGATCATCAGCGCGGCGGCAATCTCGGTGTCCCGGCCGGGCCGTGTGCATGTCACGCCGTGGGAGGCGAGGTGGGTGTCAGGCCAACGCTCGTGGTCGATGACTTGCAGCAGCACAGTGCCGGTTGAATCGCAGATTGGCGATCGGTACAGCGCATCGACGATCGTCTTCTCGGTATCTCCCGAGGCAAGGCCGAAGTCGACGATGGGCGTTTCGCTGCCGTCGAGATCGGTGACCTCGTCTGCCCCTGTGCTTGGTGATGTTCGATTCGAGGCGCCGTCGAAGGGCAGGTACGAGTAGGGGGAGTGCGATTCGACGGTGAATGGGCTGGCGAGCCGGACGCGTTTGGCCTCGGTCTCAGTCTGGTCGACGAGCTTGATGATGTTGTCGGGATGGCTCCAGTCGGTATTCGGATCGGCGAGGCGACCGGCGGACACTTTGCGCATCGTCTTGCAGATGAAGTCGGCAGCCGGGTCGGTGCCGCCATCTGTGGTGCGATGCCACGTGTAGGTGGAGGTCATGAACTTCTGACGGGCGACGGCGATGGCGACGCGGCTGACATCCATCGTGATCCAGCGCCGCCCCCACTCCTCGGCCACATCCGCGGTGACCCCGGACCCGCACGTCGGGTCAAGCACCAAATCGCCCGGATCGGTAGTCATCAGCACGCACCGCTCGACGATTGAACTAGCCGTCTGAACGACATAACGCTTTTGGCCTCGCACCGTCACTGAGTTGTGCCAGACATTGTCAATCCGACGTCCGGCGGTCTCGGACTCCAATTGCTTCCAATACAGCGCGCGCTTCGTGCCGTATAGACGGTTGGTCCATCCGAGCCAGCACAAGCCGCATGGCTCGGAATCGGGACACGGAGGCGAAGCCTCCGTGCGCGCGCCATTGTCGTCCGGCGGGGTACACACTGGTGCGTCTCCGGCATGGACGGAGACGCACCAGTGTCGTCCGTCCCCGCAGTGGTACCTATGACCATCGTACTCAACCCAGCGTGTACGACCGGTAGTGGATGCGCCCATCGAAGTGAGATTTTCTCGGTTCCAGATCACTGCACCCGCCGGAAGTTCAGCCTCTGGCCGTTCTCGCTCCCGCGCCGTCATTCCTCGGCTACGGCGATCTACTTCTTCGACCATCGGCGTCGAGAATCCCCCAAACAGGTCAGCGACGCCTTTGCGGTCGAGAGGCTCGTATAGCTGCCGGTATCTGCACCGAGACTTGTCCTTGGCGTACCAGAGAAGGTACGAAGCGCTCTCTGGCAGCGTCCTTGCCGAGGAGCCTCCGGTTGGTCGCCAAGTGATGGTCGCAACCCGGTTTTCCGGGCCGAAGACCTCGTCGAGTACCAGCGCTAGACGGTGGACGTTGATGTCTCCGATCTGGCAAAACAGTGAACCAATGTCCGTGAGCAATTCGCGTGCGAGTACGGCGCGTTCGTGGATGCCGTCGAGGTAGGAGTGGATGCCGTTGCGGTAGCTGTCGCGAAACGCCCGTAGCGGGGCGGTGTCGCCCGCGGGCAGCCCGTCGAGCTTTTCGGGGGTCTCAAGCTTGCCGGTTGAGGTCTGGAAGTTGGACTTGAAGTTCTGCCCGTAGGGCGGGTCGAAGTAGATCATCTGCACCTGTCCGCGCAAGCCGTCCTTGGCGATGAGTGACTGCATCACCGCTGACGAGTCGCCGTGAATCAACCGGTTCTGCCAGTGACCTGCGTGCTGGTACCACTCCCATTCGACCGCGTCGTCGGCCAAGCCGTCGAAGTCGAGCTGCAACGAACGGGCGGCATCGGGCCGGCGCAATTGCTCCACGAGCGACGCCGGTGTGACCTTCTCGCGGGTGTACAGCGGCGCACCGGAGAACTCGTGCTCGGCGTCGGCCTGCTCCCCGCCATCGATTGTCGAAGTAGGGCCTTGACGATCCCAGGCCAGCACGGGGTGCGTGCTCAGATCACGGTCGAGCTTCACATCGGCACGGTCGACCGCCGCCTCGTATGCCCGCGCTATGGCCTCGGGCAGCCGACGCGACGCGCTGAACGGCGCTGGCGCTCGGTCGTCATCGCCCATTAGCGGCGCCGTCTCGGCCGTGGGCTGATTGACGCGAGACGCGGAAGCGTGTTCGTACGCGCCGGGTTCAGACTCGTTCGGCGTTTTCGCCATGATGGTCTCCTCGTCGAAGTGCACAAGTGCGGCCGGCTGGTGTGGCGTTCGTGCGTGCAGGCCGGCTATCGCCGCGCGTAGAGCCGGGATGCCCAACGACGCCTGACCGCTGCATGCGGGCGCAAACTCTCATGGCGACGCCTGCGCCAAGTCGTTGATACGTCCGGGCAGATGGGCGGCGTCGGTAATGACCTCATAGGCCCAGCGGCGCAACTCAGCGGGCAGCTCCGGAGTGCCCTCAACAGCGGGAATCCAGTGCTCACGCGTCCATCGCTCGGCCGCAATCGCCTTGTCGTCGACGATGCCCTTGCACTCGATGACGACATTCAGCCCGTTGGCCAGTCGGGCGACGAAGTCCGGTTCATAGTTCCGCCAAGCACCGTCGAAGTGGTACGGCAGAGACCAGCCGAGGCTGAAGTTGCGGGCCCAGGCGGCTACTGCGGGATGCTTGTCGAGGATGCGTGCTGAGTCACGCTCAAGACGCGAGTGGCACGCTGCATGCGACAGCTCGCTGTTGCGGGCCGCGTGAATGTGGCGCAGCGTCGTCTCGAAGCTGACGTCGGCCGTATCGCCCAGCGATGGTTGTCCCAGCACCGCTCGGCGCAAGTGCGCCGCGGGCATGTTGGGGCTGCCGTCCTCTCCCACATCCGAAGTGGGGGGGGGGGGGGGTCACCGCGAAGCGGCATGCCGCGATGAGCCCGTTGTAGAACTCGCGCTTGTTCCTGTGGCGCAACAGCACCGACGCGCTTGCGCATTTCACATCGGGATGAGCGAGCCAGTCATCCAGTGCGCGGTAGGCCGACGCGAACAGTGAGCATCGCCCGACGCCATGCAAGCTGTCGGCGGATTCGCCGGGCGCCTGGAGCGATGCCGCATTGTCTGCAACCGTGAGCAGGTTCGCGATCTCGGCGGCACAGCGGACGCGAGCCGTCTTGTCTCGACGCCAATCGTCGGGCGACAGGAGGTTTGTCTCGCCGGTTACACCTGCCACCTCGACCAACTCGGCAGAGGCATCCTCGCTCAGCACGGCTAGGTGCACCGCTGCGGGATCCAGAACGAACCCGGCGGGCGGCGCCACTGTTCGATACTCGATCACGTGGGGCCAGGTGATCCTGTGGTTGCCACGTCCCCGCACCGTACGGACTTCCGTGCGATCTGGCGGCGGCGTTCCGCGGTGCGATCCCCGCGCAGGCATGAATTCGAATGGGATGCCAAGCACCTCGGCGTACTCGGGGGAGAGGAGGTGCTCCTTGCCGGGCTCGTCGCGGAACGATTCGTAGGACGTGCGGCGCAGCGCCCTACCGGTCACCTGCTCGCACAGCAACTGCGACGAGAACGCACGGAAGCCCACGATCTGATTGACGGTGCGGGCATCCCAGCCTTCGGTGAGCATCGACACCGAGATGACGCAGCGCACTCCCGCCCCGAGCCGGCCTGGCTTGCCCACAGTGTTGAGCGCCTCGCGTACTGCATCGGGTGGTACGTCCTCGCCCATGTGGGCTGCCTGCTCGCGCATCAGCTTGGCGAAACGCGTGGTGATGGCGTCATCGTCATCGGGCCGGGAATGGACCAGCAGCGTCCGCGGATCGGCTCTCCAGCGAGGCACAGCACCATCTGCTCCGTCGACCACATTGGAGAACTCCGCGAACCGCCCCGCCACCAGCGCCCCGTCCGCGGTCTCGCAACCGGCTATGTGCTCGTACAGCGCCACCGCGTTGTCGATGGTGTTCGCCACCACGATCATCACCGGGGGCGTGGGCTGGCGATCCTGCGTGTCCTCGTGTGTGCGGCGCCATTCGTTGACCGAGGCACTGAGGGCGTCTTCGAGCGGTTGCGGCAGCGTTACGGCGGGATCGGCACTGCGCTTGGGGAGCTTCTTGGTCGGAGTGGCGTCGTAGAGCCGGCGCCACGCAGTTCGCGCCTGCTCCGTGTCGTCGTCGATGGGCACCCGCGGCACCTTGACCAAGCCCGACTCGATGGCGTCCATCAAGCCGAAGTCGGAAGTGACCCATTCGAACATCGGCGATTCGCCGCGATTGGCTCGGGCGATCCACATCGGTGTCGCCGAGAAGTCGTAGACCGGCGACGCTTGGCCGCCGAACCGGTCCAGTTCGCCCAGCGCTCCCATGTCACGCAGCGTGCGAATGGCGCTGAACCACACTGCGGCGATCTTGTTCTCGTTCCTTTCCTCTGCAGATTGCTTCGCTCGTCCGTCCGTGGCAGGCAGGTAGCAGTGGTGCGCCTCATCGTTCATGACGACGAGGTCGCCGTGGGTGCGACGACGCTTGAGCAAGTCGCCGACTACGCGACGCACCATCGCGGCGGGCGTCTCGGTTTGATCGGCCCGAACCGCGCCGAGAACGGCCTTCTGGGCGCCGGTGGATTCGGTGGGATCGCGACGGCGAAACGCCTGAAAGTTCACGATCTCGACCCGGGCAGCGTGCAAGTCGCGCCAAAGATCCTTCGGCACGAGGCTGAACTCTTCGTACACGTTTCCTGGGTGCGAGGGCCGCAGGACGGCAAGGCGGTCACGCACCGTCAGGCCGGGGGTGAGCACGAGGAACCGCGACGAGTGCTGGAGGTTGCGTCTGCGGCGTGAGCGCACCGCGTTGAGCGTCTGCCACGCGATGAGCATTCCCATGACAGCGGTCTTGCCGGTACCGGTTGCCATCTTGGCGCAGTAGCGGACAATGCCGTCGTTGTGGTCGCGCGCTGCTGCCTCGATATCGCGGCGCTCAGGTGTGTCCCTTCGGGCGACCTCTCGCAACCAGATCAGCGTTTCGATGGCTTCGCGTTGGGCGAAGAACGGGCGAAGCTGGCGGTGCGCGGAATCCTCCGCCCAGTGCACCAAGAGCCTTCGCGTGACTGACGTGGTGCCTTCGTATCCGCTGAGCCGCCACGTTCGGACATGGTTTCGGATCTCATTGATCAGCTTGTTCGACGTCGACATCGCGTCGAAGTCCATCGCCAGCATCCCGGTCTTCGCGTCGTCGGGTACCGGCCGGAGCAAAGCGGACGGGCGACGCCCGGTGAGTGGTGCCTGACCGGCCAGGGCACGGCCGGCTTCATCTAGCTGCCAATGCAGATCGGGCTCGGCGTAAGGCGAGCAGATGATCGGATCGACGGCCGGATCAAAACCGGGGCCGCTTGTTGTTTCAGCCACCGCAGTACCTGCCCCGGCAGCCAGTCGGCCGAACACGCATGGATCGCAAACTAACGAACCGGTGCAACAACGTCCGGCATTGGCGCCTCCATGTGTCGGTGCAATGAACGGATCTATGCCGCAGCGACAAGGAATCGCCCGTTCTGGCGCTCAGAAGTTGGGATCGTCTGGGTCCAGGCCCAGCAGCATGCGTCCTGCAGTGTCCATCTGGTAGCTGCCGACCATGAAGTGGCCGGCGACGGCCCTCACATCGTTCAGCAGGGTGCCGAGCGGTGACGATGTGTAGTTGGCAGTGCTGCCGGTGGCCGTCACCAGCGTTTCCACTGCAGCGATGCAGTTCTGCACGCTCCACGAACACGCCAAGCGCGCCCGAGCATGCTGCGCCGGCGTCACATCGCCGCAGGCTGAAGCGGTCTCCCATATCTCCGACAGCAGTTCGGCGACGAAGGCGCGACCGGCACCGGCGAGTGCGGTGGCGCGGGCCATCGCTGCCTGGGCGTCGGGCCGGTGGGCCAGGGCCGAGCGGTTGTACAGCGGGGTCTTGGCGTCGGCCAAGGCTGCGAACTCGTCGATGGCGCGGTCCGCTATACCCGATGCCACACCGGTCTTGGGGAAGGGGAATCGCAATCCCGACGGCAGGCGGTAGTAGGGGTGCTCGTTGGGCTTGGGCAGCGAGAAGTTCTCGACCACCGAGGCCCGCTGGTCGGGCACGAAGTGCTCATCCAGCACAACGTCGTGGCTGCCGGTGCCCCGCAGGCCCACGGTGTGCCAGGTGTCGTCGATCAGGCTGGTGTCGGCCGGAACAAGCACGAAGCACAGTTGCCTCGGACGGGTGCCGTCGACGATGTTGGCCAGGACCCACCAGTCGGCTGCGGTGCAGCCGCTCACGAATGGCCACCGGCCGTCGACGATCCAGCCGCCGTCGGCAGGCCGGGCCACTCCCTTGGGCACGCCGGAGCCGGCGATGACCGCATCTGGCTGCGCTGCGTAGAACTCTGCCACTGTGGCGGGTTCGAGGTAGGCGGCGAAGATCTCCGCTTCCTCGTTGCAGGTCATGGCGACCCAGCCCGCTGACGGGTGCTCATAGGCAACTCGCCGGCTGAACTCGATGAACTCGGCCGGGTGGCGCCCACCGCCGCCGAGCTCGGACGGCACGAGCAGTCGCATGAGGCCGAGCCGCCCCAGTTCGGCGACGATCTCGAGGTCAGGGTTGCGTACTGCGTCGCTGTGCTCGCCGCCGGCACGAACCCGCGCCAGCAGCTCGTCGGTCAGTTCCGGCGGGGGCGGGTGCTGCCACGGCGACGGGCTGTCGGCCATCCGGGCAAGCTAACCGCCGCGCAACGGCAAGCGCCTGCGTATCGTCGTACCGGCCCACACGGCGCGGCATTCCGTCCGGCGCAGAACCAGACACATCACGAGCGTGAGTTCAGGCACCACATGAAGGCATCCGAAGCCACCCAGCACACGGCATCTGCGCCGCTTGCGGGCATGACCGTTCTGGATCTCACTGATCACCGCGGCGAGTTCGGGCCGTGGATGCTGGGCGAGCTCGGTGCAGACGTGATCAAGGTGGAACCGCCCGGCGGCACTCCGGGTCGTGCGGCGCTGCCGCCGAGGCCGCAGCAGGGACCGACGGGCGACCTGCGCAGTTGGCAATTCTGCGCGTACAACTCCAACAAGCGCTCCATCGTGCTGGATCTGGATGACACCGACGACCGGCAGGTGTTCGAGGCCCTGGTCAAGCTCGGCGATTTTGTCTACGAGTCGGGTGTGCCAGGGGCGTTGGCTGCAGCCGGATACGCCCACGACGACCTCGCAGCACTGAACGAGAGCATCGTTCACGTACAGGTCACGCCGTTCGGCCTCGACGGGCCTCGCAGCGGTGATCCGGCCTCGGAGCTGTCGCTGGCGGCGCTCGGTGGGCCGGCAAACATGCAGGGCATCTTCGAGCGGGCGCCCGTGAAGGCATCGATCGCTCAGGCGTGGCGCCATGCGGGAGCGGAAGCCGCTGCGGCAGGGCTCATGGCCCACGCCCGCATGCGCGTCACCGGCTCGGCACAGCACGTCGGCGTGTCAGCTCAGGCGGCGATGACCTGGACGCTCCTCAATGCCATGGAGACCCACGCGATCTGCGGGCGCGACTTCAAGCGCTCGGGCACGGTCGCGCAGTTGGCCGTGCCGCTCGAGATGCGCTACCGCACCCAGGACGGCTGGGCGATCGGTGTCGCCCGGGGCGTGGCGACGGGTCGGCTGCTCGACTGGTACATCGAAGAAGGCCTCGCAGACGAGAGCTGGCGAGCCGAGGAGTGGGACACCTACGACCTGCGTGCCGCAGCCGGCGAACCGATCAGCCGGACGTTCGACGAGCTGTACCAGGCGATGGTGGGGCTGTGCGAACGGCACACGAACGGCGCACTCCTGCAGCGTTCGATGGTGCTGAAGGAGACGATTGCGCCAGTCCACACCGTGGCCGACCTTGTCCAGTTCGAGCACCTGCGCGTGCGCGACTTTTGGCGGTCAATGCAAGAGGGCGATGCGGCGGGAGTCGAGCTTCCCGGCGGCCCTGCGACCATCGACGGTGTCCGTGTCGGCACGAAGCGGCAGCCGCCACGCCTCGACGAGCACGGCGCAGATATCAGGTGGCAACTCGCTGAGGTCAGCGCCAATCCCGTGCCGCCGGCCGAGGCGCCCGCTCAACCGACAGCGTGGAGCGTGGGTGATGCCGATCTGCCTTTCGCCGGCCTGCGCGTAGCGGACTTCAGCTGGATCGGCGTGGGGCCCATCACGGCGAAGGCGCTCGCCGATCACGGCGCGACCGTGGTGCGGATCGAATCCAGCTCGCGACTCGACGGCCTGCGCGCCAACCCGCCGTTCAAAGACGACGTCATCGATATCGATATGGCCCACTTCTTCGGCACGTTCAACACGTCGAAGCTGAGCATTGACATCGATCTCAAGACGGCTGCTGGCGTCGACATCGCCCGTCGGATGATCGCGTGGGCAGATGTGGTGGTGGAAGCCTGGACACCGGGCACCTTTGCGCGCACCATCGCCAGCGATGAACTGATCGCCGAGCTGAACCCGAAGGCAATCGTGGTGCACACATCACTGCTGGCCAGCGGCGGACCGATGTCGGCGCTCGGCGGATTCGGCTATCACGCGGCCGCCATAGCGGGCTTCTACCCGGTCGTGGGCTGGCCCGATCTGCCGCCCGACGGCCCCTACCTCGCCTACACCGACACCATCTCCCCGCGGATCATCACCACCACACTGCTGGCGGCGCTGGATCGCCGTCGCCGAACCGGCGAGGGCTGCGTCATCGAAGCAGCGCAGCTCGAGTGCGGATTGCAGTTCCTGGCTCCCGAGCTGGCGGACTACGGCGAGAGCGGCACCGTGGCCACCCGCATGGGCAACCGCGACCCCGAGATGGCCCCGCAGGGGGTGTACCCGTGTGCGGGGGAGGACCGGTGGTGCGCGATCACCATCGCCGACGATGAGCAATGGGCGACGCTGGTGAAGCTCATGGATGCTCCGCAGTGGGCCCTAGCGCCCGAGCTGTCGACGGTGGAAGGGCGCCTCGCAGCCCACGATGCGATCGACGACGAGATCGCGGCGTGGACCGCCGATCAGGATGCAGCCTCGCTGGAACGGCAACTCCTTGATGCCGGGATCGCAGCAGGCATGGTGCAGCGCAGCAGCGACCTGCTCGCCGACCCGCAGTATGCGCACCGCGGCTTCCATCGGTGGCTGGAGCATCCCCGGATGGGGAAAGTGCCCTATTCGGGCCACCAGTACAAGATCGCCGGGTACGACCATGGACCGAGGTTTGCGGCGCCCATGATCGGACAGCACACCTACGACGTGCTCAGCGGCGAACTGGGCCTCAGCGATGACGAGATCGCAGAAGCCGCCGCAGCCGGCGCGCTGGGCTGACACCTCGACTCAGCGGGCGCACCCGCCTGCACGGCTCTTTAGCCTGACGCCGTGAGTGCTGCGGAGCCCCTGCCGCTGGGGGTGCTGGATCTGGCGACGGTGTCGCACGGGGCGACCAGTGCGCAGGCGCTGGCAGAGACCGCTGAACTGGCTCGGGCTGCAGACCGGCTGGGGTACCGGCGGTTCTGGGTAGCAGAGCATCACAACATGGACACGGTGGCGAGCACGTCTCCGGCTGTGCTGATCGCGCACCTGGCCGCGCAGACCGCCCAGATCAAGCTCGGCTCGGGCGGGGTGATGCTGCCCAATCACAGCCCGGCGGTCATTGCTGAGCAGTTCGCCATGCTCGAGGCACTGCATCCGGGCCGCATCGACCTCGGCATCGGCCGGGCTCCGGGCAGTGACAGGCTCAGCGCGGCCGCCGTGCGCTCGGGCGGCTCGCCCGCGCACGGGGCCGTGGCTGACCCGTGGCAGGTTGATGACTTCCCGTCCAATCTCATCGACCTGATGGGCTATCTCGGCGATGTGCGTACTACTGACGGCCCGTGGTCCGACTTCGCCGCCACGCCGGCCGCTGAGACCATGCCCCAGGTGGTGTTGCTGGGTTCGAGCGGCTATTCGGCGCAGCTCGCCGGGTACCTCGGATTGCCGTTCGCCTTCGCGAATCACTTCGGCGGCGGCGGAACGGCCCAAGCCGTCGAGCAGTACCGGCAGCGATTCGAACCGTCGGCCGTGCTCGACGAGCCGTACATCATCGTGAGCGTGGCGACGGTGGTGGCTGAAGACGCGCAGCGAGCCCGCCATCTGTCGGCACCGGGACGGCTGCGACGCTGGGGCATCCGCACCGGCCGCTTCTGGCCGCTGTACTCGCCCGCGGAGGCTCAGGCTCATCCCGAATGGGAGCGCGCGGCCGCCATGCCCGGCAACTCCGTGGTCGGCGATCCCGACGATGCGGTTGCCGGGTTGGAGCAGCTCGCTGCCGAGACCGGTGCTGCCGAGCTAATGGTGCACACCACCACCTTCGGTCTGCCCGAGCGCATCGAGAGCCTCGAACTGACGATGCAGGCATGGCAGCGGCGGGCAGTTGACACAACGGGGCCCGTGGAAGCGGCCGAGCCCGCCACCTCCGACGTCTCGGTCTCGGCCCCATGAGCGCGCCGGACGGCGCGACGGCGCCCGACGTGCGTACGACGGCCATGGGGACGCACTTCGGGTCGTTCCTGGTCGACTCGCGCGACGGCGAAGTGGTGGCCGTGCGCGGCCATCCCACTGACCCCGAGCCGTCCCACCTGGGGGAGTCGCTGCGCCACTTCGCGGAGAACCGGGTGATGCGGCCTGCCGTGCGGCAGTCCTGGCTGGCCGACGGGCCCGGCGCGGCCACTCACCTGCGCGGTAACGATCCGTTCGTCGAGGTCGACTGGGACACGGCACTCGACCTCGTGGCCGCCGAGCTGACCCGGGTACGCGACGACCATGGCAATTCGTCGATCTTCGGCGGTTCCTACGGGTGGGGTTCCGCAGGGCGATTCGGTCTGGCATCGAGCCAGCAGCACCGCTTCATGCGCTTCTTCGGCGGTTGCACCGACCAGAAGGGCACGTACTCCTCGGCCGCTGCCGAGGCGGTCTTCCCTTACATGGTCGGCACGAGCTATCACGCCGGGCTGGCACGGCAAACCTCGTGGTCGGTGATCTGCGAGCACACGGACCTGTTCGTGTGCTTCGGCGGTATGCGTGCCAGCAACAGTCACGTGACCTACGGCGGTCAGGGGCCGCACCATCACAACGACTGGGTCGCCCGTGCGAGCAGAGCAGGGGCGCAGTTCGTCAACGTCGGACCTCTGCGTGACGATTTCGACAAATCCGCAGATGCTCGCTGGCTCCCTATCCGGCCTGGCACCGACGTTGCGCTCATGGCGGGAATCATTCACACGCTCGTCACCGATGGGCTCGCTGACGAGGACTTCCTGGCAAGCCACTGCGAGGGCTGGGACCGGCTGCGCGCTCACATTCTCGGCGAGGGCCTCGCCGCGGCCTGTGGCGACTGGCGCGGCCCCACGCCGTGGGCCAGCGCTGTCGACTACGACACCCCCAAATCGGCACAGTGGGCGGCAGAGGTGACCGGCATCGACGCCGATGACATCGTCTCGCTGGCGCACGAGATGGCCGCCAAGCGCACGCTCGTCAACCTCTCTCTGTCCACCCAGCGGGCCCACCATGGCGAGCAGCCGTACTGGATGGCGCTGGCCCTGGCGTGTGTGCTCGGCCAGGTCGGGCTGCCCGGCGGGGGATACGCCTTCAGCTTCGGCACCCAGGGCAATACTGGTGCGGGGCAGACGAGGGCGCGCATACCGGGCCTGCCGGTGCCGATGCGCCAGCCGGGGCCTCCCACCATCGCCGTCTCGCGCATCACCGAGATGCTGGAACGGCCGCTTGAGCCGTACGACTTCGATGGCCGCAAGGGCCGCTTCCCCGACATCCGGCTCGTGTACTGGTCGGGCGGCAACCCCTTCCATCACCACCAGGACCTGAACCGATTGATGCGGGCGTGGCAGCGGCCCGAGACCATCGTGGTGCAGGAACCGTTCTGGTCGCCGGTTGCCCGGAGGGCCGACATCGTGCTGCCGGCAACGACGCCGCTCGAACGCAATGACATCGGCGGCGCCGAGACGATGTTGATCGCCATGGCCGCGGTGGCAGAACCGGTGGGGGAGTCGCGCGACGACTACTGGATCTTCGCTCGACTGGCCGAGCGCCTCGGCTTCGGGGAGCAGTTCACCGAGGGACGCACCGCCGACGAGTGGATAGAGGTCATCTACGAGATACACCGTGCTGCTGATCCGCAGGCGCCGACCTATGAAGAGTTCCGCGCCGAGGGTTACGCGATGGCCCCCGGCAAGGCGCTGATGGGGGAGCCCACGCAGGTCTATCTCGATGCGTTCCGCGCCGATCCCGAGGGCAAGCCGCTGCGCACGCCGAGCGGGCGGATCGAGCTGTGGAGCGAGACGATCGCCGGCTACGGCTACGACGACTGCCCGCCGCATCCGGCCTGGATGGAGCCCTTCGAGCGGCTGGGCGGCGCGGGGAGCGATCGTTGGCCATTGCACTTGGTGTCGAACCAGCCTCGGGCCCGCCTGCACAGCCAGTACGACCATGCCGCTCCCAGCCAGGCAACCAAGGTGGCGGGCCGCGAGCCGGTGCGCATGCACCCGGCGACTGCTGCGTCCCGCGGCATCGCTGACGGCGACGTGGTGCGGCTCTACAACGACCGGGGCGCGTGCCTGGCAGGCGCTGTTGTCGACGATGCCGTCATGCCCGAAGCGGTTCAGCTCTCGACCGGCGCGTGGTACGACCCCGCATCCGATGGCACCTGCCGTGCCGGCAATCCCAACACGCTGACCGCCGACGCAGGCACCAGCCGCCTGGCGCAGGGGCCGTCGGCGCACACGTGTCTCGTCGAGGTCGAACGGTATGACGGCGAACCGCCCCCGGTGGAGTCGTATCTGCCGCCGGAAATCATCCCGCTCAGAGGCTGAGCCGAACGGCGAAGCCGTGGTCCGCTCAGAAATTCAGCCCCACGGCCCCGCAGAGGAATGCCATGAGCGGGCGGGTCTCGTTGCACCATGCTGTGACCACAGACGGGAACTCCGGCTTGAGGGCCACGCCGTGGTCGAAGTCGCGCACCGCGATGAAGCTCTTGCGTTTGAGATCCTCGATCATCGGGTGGTCCGCCGACCAATCACGGGGCGAGCGCTTGAGCCGCTCGCCTTCCATGCGCCAGCCGTCGGTCTGGCAGGTATCCCGGGCCCCGATCCACGCCGCAGATCGCTCGTCGATGGCAACCCGGTAGGCCGCCAGCGCGTCTCGATCCGGCATCCAGCTGCCGGCACCGAAGAAGCAGCTCTCGGTGGACAGGTGAACGTAATAGCCCGGAGCATGCACATCGCCGCCCCGGACATGGCGGAACTGGATGCCCACGTTGGTCTTGTAAGGCGTCTTGTCGGCGGAGAAGCGCGTATCGCGGAAGACGCGCATCAGCGAGCCTCCGACCTTCGTGTCGCGTGCGGTCATGTGCGGTGAGATCTCGCCCAGCAATGCGCCCATGGCACGGATGAAGTCGAATGCAGGCTCGCGCACTTCCTCCTCGTAGCGCTCACGGTTCTCGTTGAACCACTCCCGGTTGTTGTTCGCCCCGAGTTCCTCGAGGAACTCGAACAGCTCCGGCCCAAAAATTCCCTCGTCGTCGCTCATGGGTGTCCTCTCGGCTCGGCCTCTCGCGGCGCCTACCGGGTTCGCACCGTAGCGATCCAATGAAGGTGGACGAGCCTGCATTGCCCGCGGCGATGCGACCGGCCAAACGTACGCTGTGGCGATGAGCGACGAGACGGGATCCGGGCCGCCGGGCACGACGGCGCAGGAGTGGTTGGCGGGCTTTGCCGCAGTGATCGGCGCGCCTGCGCCCGATGAGGCTGTCAATGAGGCGTTGCTGAATCTGGCAGGGGTGGCCGCGCACGACTCCGAGCGGATTGCGGCACCGATCGCCTGCTGGATGGCCGGCGTCGCCGGTGTGGACCCGGCGGAGGCCCTCGAACGTGCTCGGCGGTACGTCGAGAGCCGGGCCGGCTAAGAAGCTTCCTGCAGTTTCTGCAGCGGCCGACCTTGGCCCGCAGGGCGCCCGTCGTAGGCTGCGGTAGATGAGCGATCACCAGTTCGGGTTCCGCACTCGGGCGCTGCATGCAGGCGGTCGGCCCGATCCGACCACTGGCGCACGCGCAGTCCCGGTCTACCAATCCACAAGCTTCGTGTTCGAGGACACTGCAGACGCTGCCGACCTGTTCGCGTTGCAGAAGTACGGCACGATCTACACCCGGATCTCGAACCCCACCGTCAACGCCTTCGAGGAGCGAGTGGCGAGCCTCGAAGGAGCCATCGGCGCGGTCGCGGCGGCCTCGGGCATGGCCGCTGAATTCCTCACTGCGGCCGCACTCTGCAGCGCCGGCGACAACCTGGTCACCTCGACCGCGCTGTACGGCGGCACCCACACCATGTTCGATGTGACGCTGGGCCGCTTCGGCGTAGAGGCCCGATTTGTCGACGGCGACAGCGTGGACGCGTACGCAGCCGCAATCGATGAGCGCACCAAGTTCTGTTACACCGAAATCGTCGGCAACCCCTCGGGCTCCATTCCCGACTTGGCCGGCATCGCTGAGGTGGCGCACGCTCACGGGCTGCCCTTGGTGGTTGACGCCACGTTCGCCACGCCGTACCTCTGCCGGCCCATGGAACACGGGGCCGACATCGTGATCCACTCGGCCACCAAGTTCATCGGCGGGCATGGCAACTCCATTGGCGGGGTGGTGAGCGAGTCGGGCCGCTTCGACTGGGGCAGCGGGCGCTTTCCGAACATGACCGAGCCCGTTGCCAGCTACAACGATCTGCGCTTCTGGGAGAACTTCGGCGAGTACGCCTTCTGCACCAAGCTCCGAGTGGAGCAGCTGCGCGATATCGGGGCCGCCATGTCGCCGATGAACGCGTTCCTGCTGCTGCAGGGGCTCGAAACGCTGCCCCAGCGCATGGACGAGCATGTCGCGAACGCCCAAGCAGTTGCCGAGCACCTCGAGGCGCATCGCGCGGTGAGCTGGATCAGCTACGCCGGTCTGGAATCGTCGCCGTACCGCGAGCTTGCTCGTCGGTACATGCCTGGGGGGCCTGGTGCCATCTTCACCTTCGGCGTGAAAAGCGGCCGTCAGGCGGGTTCGGATTTCATTGAGGCGCTGCAGATGATCAGCCACCTGGCCAACGTCGGCGATGCCCGCACGCTGGTCATCCATCCCGCGTCGACCACCCATCAGCAGCTGTCGGACGAAGCACTCGCAGCCGGCGGCGTGAGTGCCGACATGATCCGGCTCTCGGTCGGCCTCGAGGACCTCGACGACATCATCTGGGATCTCGACCAAGCCCTCGCGAAGGCGGTGCCCGCATGACGATTGCCCATGAACCGGTCGATGGCTGGACCGAGCCCGGTGCCGCCGAGCGGTTGGAGCTCATCCAGCGCACCGAAACGGTGGCGATGGTGGGTGTTTCCGCCAACCCGGCGCGGCCGTCGAACTTTGTGGCGACGTACCTGCTCAGCTCAAGCACTGACTTCGATGTGTATTTCGTGAACCCGGTCGTCGACGAGATCCTGGGCCAGCCCTGCTACCCGAGCCTCGCCGATCTGCCGGTGGTGCCCGATCTGGTGGACGTGTTCCGGCGGCCTGCCGATCTGCCTGGCGTGGCTTCGGAAGCGATCAACATCGGGGCGCAGGCCTTCTGGGTGCAACTTGGGCTGTGGAGTCCTGAGGCCGCCAAGCTCGCCCACGATGCAGGCCTTGATGTCGTGATGGATCGCTGCCTCAAGATCGAGCACGCCCGATTCCACGGTGGCCTGCACCTCGCTGGGTTCGACACAGGCGTAGTGGATTCGCGCCGCACCGCGCGCAAGGCCTAATCAAGATGCCGGGCGCCGAGCGGGGCGTCGCTCGCAGGCGCCGCACTCGGTGCGGGTGCGCGGGCGCCGGCCGGCGATCGAGAGGCCGGCTCGCCCGGCTGGCTGCTGGCGTCTGTGCGGTCGTGCTGGTGCTGGCTGGCTGCGCCGCCGTCGAGACCGACGAACCGGCAGCCGAACCGAGCGGCACCGCCGCTACCGAAGCTGGCACATCGCAGCCGACGCCCCAGAGGGACGCCACTGCTCCCGCCGACGACACCTCGACTGACGCCACCGGCGACACAGCCACGAGGGAGGCCGAGCCGGTCGAGCTGACCTTCGAAGGCAGCGTCGCGGCACCGGAATTCCCGGCTGGCTATGACTGGTTCAACGTCAGCCGGCCGCTGTCGATGAGCGGTGACCTGCGCGGCAAGATCGTGCTGCTCGATTTCTGGACCCAAGGCTGCATCAACTGCATCCATATCATCCCGGATCTTCACCGGCTGGAGCAGGAGTATCCCGACGAGGTGGTGGTGATCGCGGTGCACTGGGCCAAGTTCCCCAGCGAGCGTGAGTCAGAAGCTGTGCGGGAGGCATCGATCCGGTACGGCCGCCGACACCCGATCGTGAACGACGACCAAGAACTGCTGCGCCGGGCGTACGGCATCAACGCCTGGCCGACCGTCGTTGCCATCGATCCGCTGGGCCGGGTGCTGGGCCCCATCGCCGGAGAGGGCGTGTACGAACGGCTGGAACCCGCGATCGGGGTCATGGCCGATGAATACACCCAGAACGGTCTCATCGATCCGACACCGCTCGGCGAGCTCCTTGAGATCGAGCCGGCGCTGCCCACGGTGCTGAGCTTCCCCGGCAAGGTGCTGGCCGACGAGGCAGGCGGTCGGCTGTTCATCGCCGACACCGGCCGTCACCGCGTGCTCGTCGCAACACTCGCCGGCGAACTCGTCGAGGTGATCGGCACGGGCGCCGAAGGCCGAACCGACGGCGGGTTCGCCGAGGCGTCGTTCCGGCGCCCGCAGGGCATGGCCCTGTCGAGTGACGGCGACACCTTGTACATCGCCGACCGTGAGAATCACCTGATCCGCGCAGCCGACCTGCGCGCCCGCGAGGTGAGCACCATCGCCGGGACCGGCGAACCGGTGGTGGTCTTCCGGGCTGGACCGGCCGCACAGACCAAAATCGCCTCGCCGTGGGACCTGCACCTCGAAGGAGATGTGCTGTACATCGCGGGAGCCGGCCGCCATCAGCTCTGGCTGATGAACATCGCGAGCGGGGTCATCGACGTCTTCGCAGGAACCGGCGCTGAGGGCCTCGATGACGGTCCTCGCCTCGCCGCCACGCTTTCGCAGCCCTCCGGGCTGGCGGCCGGGCACGGCGTGCTCTACTTCACCGATCCCGAAGCCAGCGCGGTGCGGCAGGTCTCGCTCGGCCTCGGCGGTCAGCTCGACACGCTGGTGGGCAAGCACCTGTTCGTGTGGGGCGACGAGGTGGGCAGCTTCGAGGACACGCTGCTGCAGCACGCCATCGGCATCGAGTTCGTGCCGGGCTCCCAAGGCGACGGACTGCTGTACGTCGCCGACACCTACAACCACCGGATCAAGGTGCTCGACCTCGACACGCAGACGTCATCGGTGCTTGCCGGCGGCGGTACGCCGGGACTGCAGGACGGCTTCGGCACCGACGCCCTGCTGGCCGAGCCGAGTGGGCTCAGTGCGACGACCGACACGCTCTATGTGGCCGATACGAACAATCACCGCATCCGTACGCTCGATATCGCCACCGGCGAGCTGACCACCCTGGCGCTGTCGAATCTCGAGATCGCCACGGTGACGATGGCCGGCGTGATCGACGACAATGTCGTGCTGCTGCCCCAGCGCGTCGCCCCTGACAATGTCGAGATCGTCCTGGACCTCAAGGTGCCCGAGGGCTACAAATTCAACACCGACGGACTGTTCGAGTTCGAATGGTCTGCCGAGGGCGATCTGCTGAGTCCGCGCGACACGGCCCGCTACGAGGCTCGGGGTCCTGAAATGCCGGTACGGCTGACTGGCACCGTCGGCGCAGACAGCGGCACAGTGGTTCTGACGGCCACTGCCGTGGTGTTCTACTGCCCGGCGGTCGACGAGACCTTCTGCCTCATCCGCGATGTGAACTTCACCGCGCCCATCGAGATCGACCCTGCTGGTGGCAGCAGCATCCAGCTCACGCACCAACTGCTGTCTGCTGAGGAGCTGGAACAACGCCTGGGAACGGGTTGACGCCCGATTTCGGCTGCTCGCATGAGCCGCCGCCGAGCGCGCCGCTCCGGCATGGGCGAT
Source organism: Candidatus Poriferisodalis sp. (assembly GCF_965204195.1). GTDB lineage: Bacteria > Actinomycetota > Acidimicrobiia > Acidimicrobiales > Poriferisodalaceae > Poriferisodalis. The sequence continues at coordinate 2,139,571 of NZ_OZ241975.1, read as the reverse complement.
CACGAATCAAGCGCATCGTCTCGGCCGCGATGGCGCTGCTGACTGCGGTCGGCTGGTTTGCGGTGCTGCCGCGCGCGGCCGCCCAGTCGTCGGGCGAGTCGGAAACCCCGCCGCTGGTCACTGTCGCGCCCGACGGGGAGTCTGGGGGAGGTGAGGGAGCGCCTTCCGTACCCCGGATCGTGGCGGTGCTGCGCGGTCCGGGCGGCGTCGGCTATTGGGTGATCGGCGCCGACGGCACCATCGAGCCAGTGGGCACATCGATCCTGCCGATCGTGGGCGAGCTGCCTCAATTGACCACCCAAGTGGTCGGCGCCCGCCTCGGCGCACCAGGAGCACTCGGCGTCTGGCTGCGGCTCGCCGACAATTCGGAGGTGGCTGTCGGTGATCCTGGGCCGACGGTCTTCACCGGCGAGGAGCGTCCCCTGGGCTGGCTGTCGGGAGTGGCCGTTCGTCAGCTGCTCTCAGGTGCGTGGTGGAACGACGTCGATCGGTGGTGCACCAGCGAGCTGACGCTGGCGGTGCGGATCGGCCAGACGATCATGACAGCCCTGGGCGAGCGCTCTTTGGGCTTCGCTGTGGAGGAGGCACGTGACCGCCGGATCGCCGGCATTTTGGTGCAGGGGCCCGTGACCGAGCATGTCTGGCGCCGGATCGCCGAATTGCAGGATTTTGCGGGCCGCATCCCGTTGATCTTCGCGGTCGACGAGGAAGGCGGCCGGGTGCAGCGGCTCGCTGCGGTGGTGGGGCGGTTGCCCTCGGCGGCAGCCCAGACGGCCAAGTCGCCCGCTGAGGTCGCCGACCAAGCCGCTGATCACGCCCGCAAGATGTACCGACTCGGTTTCACCATGAACTTCGCGCCGGTCATCGATGTCGGTGCGGGTGAGGGCATCGGCGATCGGTCATTCGGCAATGACCCGGCCACCGTCACCGAGTACGGCCTGGCAACCGTCGAGGGTCTCAGCGCCGGGGGAGTCGTGCCGGTGGTGAAGCACTTCCCGGGCCACGGCGCGGCCACAGCCGACACCCACGACCAACTCGCCTCCACGGCGCCCATCGACGAACTGCGCCAGCGCGACCTGATCCCCTTCGCGGCCGTGGTCGGGGCCACCGACGCGGCGGTCATGGTCGGGCATCTGAACGTCCCCGGCTTGACCGGGGGAATGCCGGCGTCGCTGTCGCCTGCAGCGATCGACGGCGTGCTGCGCAACGAGCTCGGCCACTCGGGACTGGTCGTGACCGACTCGCTGATCATGGGAGCCATCCGCAGCCACTGGTCGGTGAGCGAGGCGGCACTGCTGGCAGTGAGCGCAGGGGCCGATCTTGCACTGGTCGGCGGCCTGGAGGATGCCGCCGCAGCGTTCTCTGAGATCGACACTGCAGTTGCCGAGGGACGATTGAGCCTGGATCGCATCGACGATGCAGCCACCAACGTGCTGCGCGCCAAAGGCGTCTACACATGCACCCTCGTCGGCCGCGACGGCCTCGGCCGCGCCGTGCTGTACGACCCGACGCTGGTCGGCCGCTAGGCGCTAGGGGAGCGTGACGGTGACTTCGGGCTCGGGGGGCGGAGGGCCGGTCTCGAAGTTGCGGACTACTTGGCTCCAGGTGAGCTGCCATTGTTCCCAGTTGGCGCCCACGTAGGCCGGGTCGGGCCGGTAGGGGTGCACGGTGACGCCGAACTCGCTCCACTCGGGCGTGCTGACGATGTCGCTGCGGGCTGGTCTGGAACCGAAGCGATCGCTGATGCCGAACTGGAACAGGGGCTCACCCATGGCGTCTATGAGTCGACCTCCGAGCGATGCGTTCTGCGCTCCCGCCACCACCCCTGCATAGAACCCGACGCGGACGCAGTCGTCGGTGACGACCGCTATGTCGAGCGCGGGAGGCAGTCCCGGCTGGTACTGGGCATACACCGATGGCAGACCGGTGGTGCCCCAGGTCATCGGCAGGCGTCCGCGCAGCGACTGCAGCGTCACCGGATCGGGATCGTCTTGGCTGATCGGCCGCTCTGGGGGTGGCTCACCGCCGGCGAAGCGCTCGAAGGTGGCGATCTCCCAGCTGGGGGCCAACTCGACGCCCCACCTCAGCATCTGGTCGAGTACCTGGGGCCAGGGCGTCGCTTCGTCGTCATCGCGTTCGGGATGCAGCCGTTCGAGCGCGACCAGCAAGTACACGCCCATCCTGCTGGCGGCGGCGTCGGGGATTACGGCGGTGTTTGCATGAGCCGGGTCCCAGAGGGCGGCCAGACCGGCCGGTACCGGCGGCGGCAACAGCTCGGCGTCGGGCAGTTCGTCGATACGCCGTTCGGGCACCACGTAGAACGACGGCAGGTAGTTGAGGCAGGCGTCGATGTAGCTGATCGGCGTCATCGCATGGTCGCCCACGGCCAGGTCTTCGACTAGCGGACCGGGCGCGAGCGGCACGTAGGGCTGGGTGAGGCCGCTGTCGATGACGTGCTGAAGGTCGAGTGTGTCGACGCCGACCACCACGTCGGCGACCGGATGGGATCGGCTGCGTTCAAGCAGGTCGATGACGTCGTCGGGCGTGTCTTCGCGGAACACCACCACCTCGATGCCCGTCTCTTCGGTGAAGGCTTCGAGCGCGTCGGCGGGCAGGTGAAAATCGCGATGGGTGAGGACGCGCACCGCGGCGGAGCCCTGCCCTGTCTGGGCGCATCCGGCTGCCATCACGACGACTGCACACAGGGCTATGGCGAGGGCCCGGGCATTCCCGGCATGCCAGCGCGCGGCGTTACGGAAGCGGCTTGCCATGTGTCTGCATTGCCAGCACGGTGCCCGATTGGACCCCGACGTGGGCTACCGGTTCGGTGAGTTCGTTGCTCAGGCCGAGCGATGCCGCGCTGGTCAGCGGCGTCGCTGAGGTCAGGTTCCATCGCAGGCCGCTCGTGCGCAGGCTCGCAGCGCCGCCCACCGCCAGCAGCGTCAGCAGGTTGCCGTCTTCGGCAGGCAGTGCGATGTCCATGCCCGCGGTTGCGGCCCGCACGACGCTCGCACCGATGTAGGCCGCGAGCGGCAGTGCGGCGTAGCGGGGCCGTGCCAGCATCGTCACCGAGATCATCATGTGGTCGAGTCGGCCCCCGCCACCGGCGACGAGTGCGATCTCGGCGGGGTCGAGCCCCCAAGCGAAGCTCAGCGCCAAGTCCAGGTCGCTGTGCGCTTTGTGCCGCTCGTGTCGCTGGACCACAAGGCCGGGCCATTGGTCGCGTGCGCGCTGCAGCATCGCGGCGTCGACGGAATCGAAGTCACCGAGCACCACGTGAGGCCGCAGTCCCAGCCGCAGCGTGTACGCCAAACCACGGTCGACCGCGATGACGCAAGACGGCTCGCCCGGCGGGAGCCGTCGAGGCGCCACAGGCCCCCCATCGACGATCCAAACGCAGCCAGCATCAAGCTCCGCCACATCGCCGCTCATAACACCAGTGTGACCCCAAGGGCCAAGGAGCAGATGTCATAGCGGGCGCACACTGCGGCGCAGCCTGCCCCGGTACCTTGCAGTGCAACGTGGACCTCGCCCGCCGGCTCTCCCGGCTGCCTCTGCTCGCCGTGATGATCGCAGTCTGCGCAGCCGTCATGACAATTGGCGCCCGCGCCTCGGCGCCGCACGCTGCGCGCACCCTCGACGCCGTCGAACGGGATCGAGACCACATCACCATCGACCTGCGTCCCGGCGCCCAACGCACCCAGGTGTTCGACTCCGACGGCAACCCCATCGGCATTTTGGTGAACGACGTCGACCGCGAGATCATCACGCTCGATCAGGTGCCCGACGATGTGATCGCCACGATCGTGGCTGTGGAGGACAGCAAGTTCTGGCTCCACAACGGCGTTGATCTGCGGGCGACAGCACGAGCCCTGGTGTCGAACGTGTCGGCTGGCGGGATTGCATCGGGCGGCTCCACGATCACCCAGCAGATCGTCAAGCTGCGTGTGGTGGGCAGCGAGCGCAGCTTCAACCGCAAGATCCGCGAGGCGGTCATCGCTGCCCGACTCGAGGAGGACTTCACCAAGGAGGAGATCCTCGAGTTCTACGTCAACGAGGTGTATCTGGGGAACGGGGCGTACGGCCTGCAGGCCGGGGCCGAGACCTACTTCGGCAAGGACGTCTCGGCGCTCGACGTCGGCGATGCAGCTTTTCTCGCGAGCCTGATTCGCAGTCCCGGTTTGTTTGACGGGTTCGACCAGAACATCGACACGATGACGCGACGCCGCAGCAGGTCGCTGCAGCAAGCCGTCGACGCGGAGATCATCACCGAGGCCCAGCGGGATGCCTTCGAGCGGCGACCGCTGCCGAGCCGCAATCTGTCGCCGCGCCGCACCGACGTTGCACTCCGGCGCGACTACTTCCTGGTCGAGGTGCGGCGGGCGCTGCTGGCAAACCCGGCGCTCGGCGACACGTACCAAGCTCGCTTCAGCCAGGTGTTCGGCGGCGGATTGCGGGTGTGGACCACGCTGCGCCCCGAGCTGCAGCGTGCCATGCGCACCTCGGTGGTAGAGGTGCTGCCGGAAGGCACCGGCGAATTCGAGGTGTCGATCGTGAGCGTCGACCCGGCGACCGGGGCAGTGCATGCATTCATCGGCGGCCCTGCCTTCAGCGATTCGGAGTTCAACCTGGCCACCCAGGGACGGCGCCAGCCCGGGTCGTCGTTCAAGACGTACGTGCTCGCTGCGGCGATTGAACGCGCCGGCCTGTATCCGTTCGACACGATCAGCGGTCAGGGGCCGTGCGTGTTCCCCAACCCGCCGCTCGACGACTACGAGGTGAACAACTTCGCCAACAGCCCGGGCCGGGTGGCCACGCTGGAAGAGCAGGCGACGGCCAGCTCCAACTGCGCCTTTGTACGGCTGGGCTTGATCACCGGCTTGGACGAGGTGGTCGGCATGGCGAATCGGCTGATCGGCCGATCCGATGGAGACAGCTACCAGCCGTTCCCCTCCATCTCGCTGGGTGCGCAGGAGATCACCCCGCTGGAGCAGGCCGTGGCGTACGGCACGTTCACCAACGGCGGCGTGCGGATGGAGCCGTTCTATGTCACTCGCATCGAGAACAACTTCGGGGAGGTGCTCTACGAGCACGTACCGCACGGCCGGCGGGTGGTGTCGCAAACCACGGCCGACTGGGTGACCTCGGTGCTGGAAGAGAATGTGCGAACCGGCACCGGCACCAGATCGCAGCTCGGGAACGGTCAGGTCTCGGCAGGCAAGACCGGCACCACCCAGTCATTCCACGACGCCTGGTTCGTGGGCTACACGCCGCACATGTCGACCGCGGTATGGATGGGCCATCCAGACGAGCAAGTGCCGATGGACGAAATTCAGGAACGGCGGGCCACCGGTGGCTGGATCCCGGCGCGCATCTGGTCGGCCTACATGGGACGGGCGTTGCAGGACGAGCCATTGCGAGGGTTCGCACCCGCGCCGCCGCCGCCACGGGCCAGCCAGTACCTGTTCCTGTCGGGGGACACCTGCTCGATCGCTGTCGGCGTGTCACCCTCGGAGCCCCCGCTGGAGTTCGATCTGCCCTGCAGCATGGTCCGCCCGACCGGCGGCAACGAGTTCGAACCGCTGCCCGATGCGCTGTGCAAGGTGGCGGTACCCGAGGACGACGGCGAGTCGAGGTTCGAGTGGCTTCGCTGCACTCAGATCGCCACCGTGCTCGGGGCGCGGGCGACCGAACCCGTGGGCGATACTGACGAGTCGCCGCCGCCCGATAGCTCAGATGACACCGGTGAGGACAGTGGCGTGGACAGCACTGAAGAGGACCAAACCTGAGCCCGATGCACGTTCACTCGACAGGCCGACAGCAATGACAGCGGGCGCTGCGGCGGCCAGTGCCGCCGGGCCGGGCTCCGCGCCAAACGACGGCGGCGCTGCGGCGAGCCCGCTCGAAGTGCTCGCTCAGATCAACGACCTCGACGTCCGTCTCGATCAGATCACCCATCACGTCCGGAACCTGCCCGAACGCGAAACCCGGGCCGGCATCGAAGCCGAACTTGGCGTGCTGGCATCGGAGGCGAAGGCGCTCGACGCGCAGATCGCAGATCTGGAACGCCAGCAGCGCCGTCATGAAGACGAGGTAGCACGCATCGAGGCCAAGCGCGCTCACAATTCCGAGCGGCTCTACGACAGCCACCTCACCTCGCCCAAGGAAGCCGAAGCGCTCACGGCCGAGGCAGACGCACTCGGGCGGCACCAAATCCAGATCGAGGATCAGATCCTGGAGCTGATGGAGGAGCTGGAGCCGCTCACTGGCACCCGGGCCGACCTAGGGCAACGTCAATCTGCGGCCGCCGAACGGATGGCCACCGTGGACGCCGCAATCGAGGCGGCTGAGAGCGAGGCAGGCAGCGAACGCGACGAGGTGCTTGAAGGGCGGGCGGCGCTCGTTGCCTCAGCCGAACCCGCGCTGGTGTCGATCTACGAGGACCGCCGGGCCGCCGCTCGGGGCACACCCGTGCTCGGCCGGCTCATCGGCCTCACCTGCAGCGCGTGCCATCTTGAAGTTCCGTCGGTCGACTACGAACGCATCACCAACCTCGATCCCAGCGAACTTGCCGAGTGCCCCCATTGCGGGGCACTGCTCGTCCGCTGAACTGTTGGATCCGCCGGTGCGCTGGCGCAAGGGCCCGAGCTGATGCTGCTGTGGTTTGTGGCGACCTCGCTGGTGGCGATGCGCTGGTGCTTCGGAGATCCTGCGATCGATCATCGGCTCATCGTGGCGGGAGCTCTCCTGCCCGACGTGCTGCACGCCGTGACTGGCGGAGCACCGCTTGCCCACTCGCTGGCGTTGCCAGTGTGGGGCCTCGCCGCGGTGATGCTGCTGACCATTGGGCGCCGTCGCACCCGGCGCAGGTGGCTGGCGTTGCCGATCGGCGTGTTCTGGCACCAGGTGTTCGACGGTGCGTGGACACAGCCGGCGCTGTTCTGGTGGCCCTTCGGTGGCGATACCGCCGATGCAACGCTTCCGCTGGCCACCCGGGGCATCTGGCTGATCTGCGCCATGGAACTCGCAGGTCTGGTGGGCTGCTGGTGGATCTGGCGTTCCTCCGGCATGGCGCACCACCCGACGGCGCGGGCTGATTTCGTGCGCACCGGCCGCTTGGCCTACCGTTCAGGACCGCAGTACCGGCGCAGAGCGGGCGGAGAGGATTCCTCATGATCGCCATGAGCCACGGCCGCCCATGCTGATCGTCGTGCGCCACGGGCGCACGAGAGCCAATGCAGCGGGCTTGTTGCAAGGACGCGTCGACAACGAGCTCGACGAGGTAGGTGTGCAGCAAGCCAACCAGATCGCCGCAGCACTGGCCCGAGCTGATCAGCGACCCGACCGGATCATCTCCTCCCCGCTGCTGCGGGCACGCCAGACGGCGCGAGCTACAGCGGAGTTCACGGGCCTGGACATCTCCATCGACGACCGCTGGGCCGAACTCGATTACGGCGAATGGGACGGGATCCCGATTGCCGATGTGCAAGTGTCCGACTGGCAGCGCTGGCGGGCTGACAGCGACTTTGCACCGCCCGGAGGCGAATCGCTGGCGCAGCTCAACAGCCGCGTCGGCGCGGCCTGCGATGAGTTGACCGCTGTGGCCGCAGACCGGAACGTCGCGATCTTCACCCACGTCTCGCCCATCAAGTCGGCAGTGCGATGGGCGCTGGGAACCTCCGACGAGATCTCGTGGCACCTGCAGGTGTCACAGGCGCAGATCACCAGCATCGGTTTCCGGGGACCAGTGCCGAGGCTCAGCACCTTCAACGACACGTCCCACCTCGACACGTGAGCTGTGCAGGGCGGTGAGCCGGCCTGTAGGCGGGATTCTGTCCGTCGGCTAACGCCGTCGGGGTGGCCATCCATCTGAGCGGCCTACCCGGGATCATCGGACGGGCCGCCCGATCCCTGCTTGGCCTTGCTCCGGGAGGGGTTTGCCGATCCGTCGGAGTCGCCCCCGGCGATGGTGCGCTCTTACCGCACCGTTTCACCCTTGCCTGTGACCGGGCACCGGGCCCAGCCCATCGGCGGTCTGCTCTCTGCTGCACTTTCCGTCGCCTCGCGGCGCCTGGTTGCGAGCCAGCTCCCTGCCCTATGGAGTCCCGACCTTCCTCGAACTGTGCCTTTCGTACTGCTCCGCACGCTGCGGACGGCCGAAGCAGCTCAATCCGCGGCCACCCGGCCGACTCACCGCAGGCTCGAATGCTACTCAGAGGCGAAGCAGCGAAATGCCCGGTCAGGGCCGGCGGCGACGCGGCTCACGGGCATCCAACAGCGACTGCCGTCGGCGCTGGGCGATGCCGGCCAGGATGCCGCCCAGCGTGGCCAGCGACGCTGCCAGCAACATCACGAGAGGAAGGCCGAGGGGTGCCACCGCGTCACCGGATCCGAATCTGCGGATCAACTGCACCACGACGGCAAGGACCATCACCGGGCCCGAGCTGAGGACCGCTGACAGCAGATGGTGTTCCGTTGCCTTGGCCGCAGCAACCGCGCCTCCGGCGATCATTCCCCCGAACAGCAGGCCGTTGACTACGTACGCCGCTCCAGTTCGTTCCGCCACCCAGCTCCCCGCCACAACGCCCACCACCAGCGCTGTTCCGGTCGACACGAGGGCACCGCTGAAGACTGCTCGCCGCTCGACGCTCCGACCGAAGACTCGCAACAGGCTGCGCATAACGCTCCATACTGAACGCTCAATAAGGTCTTGACAAACGGCAGCGCATCGGCAAGATTGCGCGTCAGATGCCTCCTGTCACAGCACCGGCTCCCTCCGTCGCACGGACCGCGAGCCCACGTTCAACCGGTCCTGACCCCATCCGGGTCATCATGGACCAGCACGGCGGTCTCTCCACAGACCTGCTCGCTTGGCAGCGTCATGCGGCGTGCCGGGGTCTCGAAGCCGAGATCTTCTACCCACCCGACAGCGACGACACCGGCGATGACGAGGCCGCATTCGAGGCGAAGGCGGTCTGCGCAGCTTGTGCCGTATCGGGCGAGTGCCTGGAATACGCCATCGCAGTGCGGGAGAAGGAAGGTGTCTGGGGCGGGCAGACCGCAGCCGAGCGTGTGCGCATCATCCGGCGTCGGCGCCGCGCCGCTGCACGCGCCCGCAACGCGCAGGCGGCTGCTTCATCGAACTGATGGGCAATTCTGAGCCTGACGAGGCTCACCCCCTCGAGCACTACGGCGGCTGGAAATCAGTCCTCACGGATCTGGTTGCAGGCATCGACTTGAGCCCCGAAGTGGCGCGGGCGGCGCTGGGCAGCATCCTCAGCGAGCGCGCAACTGACGCCCAGCTGGCTGGTTTCATCATTGCCTTGGGCATGAAGGGCGGTTCGGTCCCTGAGCTCACGGGCCTCGTGGACGCCATGCACGATGCAGCGGTTCCCCTGACGGCTCCCGATGGCGCAATCGACATCGTGGGGAGCGGCGGGGCGCCAGTCCGGCAGCGGCACGCGCTCAGCGTGTCCACCATGGCGGCCTTCGTGGCCGCGGCAGCCGGCGCCGTGATCTGCAAGCACGGATCCGTCGCAGCTACGTCATCATCAGGCTCGTTCGACACTCTCGGAGCGCTCGGCTTGGTGATCGACCTCGATGGACCGGACGTAGAACGATGCATTGCTGAAATCGGATTGGGATTCGCTTTCGCCAAGAAATTCCATCCGGCCATGCGCTTTGCGGGACCCGTGCGCAGCGAGCTCGGCGTGCCCACGACGTTCAATTTTCTCGGGCCGCTGTCGAACCCGGCGCGCGTCAAACGGCAGGTGCTGGGGGTGAGCGACCCCGTCATGGCGCCGCGGGTTGCCGGCGTACTCGCGGCCCGCGGCTCGGAACGATCGCTGGTCGTGCACGGCGCCGACCGGCTGGACGAGATCACGCTGACCGATCTCACGCGCATCTACGAAGTGCGCGATGGCGAGATCGCGAACGAGTACCAGTTCGATCCCACGTCGATCGGGCTGGAGCGGGTGAATCGAGCAGAGCTGTGGGGCGGGAGCCCGCTGCAAAATGCCGAAATCCTGCACAGGATCGTTTCCGGAGACGAGACCGGGCCCCGAGCTCAGATCGTGGAGCTCAACGCCGGTGCCGGATTGGTCGTTGCAGGGCTGGCGGAGAACTTCGCCGAGGGCTTCGAGATGGCGCGTGATGCCGTGGCCGACGGGCGAGCAGCGGCGAAGCTGGAAGCTGCCGTCAGGCTCACGAACGAGCTGGCCGCCAGTTCAGCCTCTTGACGTGGTTGTCGGACTCTCCCTGCCGTTTGGCGTCGGTGACATCATCCGGTTGGCGAACACCTCTGATGATCGCCGCGCCTCGCTGGTAGGCACAACGGGCACCGTCGTTGGGGTTCGCCCGGGGGATCGGCGGGTGATGGCGATCGTGGCTTTCGAAGATGGGCCGGCCGAGACGGTGTTGGTGTACGGGATTGACGAGGCTGAGGTTGTTGAGCGTTATTGTCACGGAGTCGACTGAGTCCGCTGCGCAGGCGGCAGGAAACTCTGCTCAGGTGCGGCTGGTCAGCCTTCGTAGGAGACCTCGGCGTCGTTCGTGCTCGTGGGTGGGGATTTCTACGGTTGCCAGGGCGGCGGCTAGGTCGGCACCGCTCGCGAAGCGGTCTTCGGGGGCCTTGGCCATGGCAGTCAGAATGATCTCGGACAGTTCGGACGACACGCCTCGCTCTGCGGGGTCTGGCGGTGGTGTGCGGACATGTGCGTGCAGCAGGTCGTTCCGTTCGCCGTAGAAGGGCGCTGAGCCCACGGCGAGCACGTACAGCGTCGACCCCAGACCGTAGATGTCGGTGCGAGCATCCACCGGCTGCGCCAGTGCCTGCTCGGGCGACAGGTACATGGGCGATCCGTACACCCGGCCCGGTGGAGACGGGGGCCCGTCGAGGTCGTGCGCCAAGCCGAAGTCGAAGAGCACCGCCCGCTCGCTGCCGTCGGGTTGAGCATCGAGCATGATGTTCGACGGCTTGACGTCGCGATGGACGATCCGGTGTTCGTGGACGTGATCGAGCCCTGCGCAGATCTGCTGGACGATGGCAATGCTCTCGGCGAGGCTCGGCGGATGGCGGCTGCCGCAGCGGTCGGCCAAGGTCTCGCCCTCCACAATCTCCATCTCCATGAAGTGGGCCCCGCCGATGACTCCGGCCCCGTGCACGGCGAGTACGTTCGGATGGTCCAGCCGCGCCATCAACTCGTATTCCTGCTCGAAGAGCGAGCGGATTTCCGCCCGTGCCTCGGCGAAAGGCGTCAGCACCTTGAGTCCGACTTCGTCGCCTCTGAGCGTCGTTGCTCGGTAGCAGTGCGCCACGGTGCCGCGGCCCAGCACCCCGGTGATCTTGTACGGGCCGTATTGGCGGCCAACCCAGACGTCAATTTGGTCTTCGTACATTGCACCGGCCGCGGCTCGAGCGCCGCTTCCAGCATAAAACGATGCGAGAACGAGTGAGCCTCATCGTCGCGGCACACTTGGACGATGCCGTGGCCCGAGCGGCCGGTGAGCGATAGCGAACAAGAACGGGAAACGACAGGTGCGACAACGAGAAGGTTCACCTATTTGCGCCGTGGGCCAGGGCGCAAACCGGTTGCTGCTCGAGCAGATCCAGCACGCTGCCGTGAGCGCCGGCCTTGACGCGGTCGGCGTGACGGACACAGCGCCGTTCACCCAAGCGCGACGAGCGATCGATGAGCGAAAGGCGGCTGGTCTGCACGCCGGCATGTGGTTTACCTACGGGCGCCCCGAGCGCTCGACGACTCCCGCGAGCATCCTGGCCGGTGCCCGCAGCATCGTTGTCTGTGCTCGCATCTACGAGTCACCAGATTCCCTCGCGCCTGAGCGGTCGACGGCCGACGGGGGCGGCAGGGCAACCGTGGCGGCCTATGTGGCGAGCGATGCCTATGGCGCGTTGCGGACCGGCCTCGAGCGAATCTGCGGGATCCTGCAGCGCAGTGGCCACGACGCCGTGGTTGTCTGCGATGACAATCGCCTGGTCGATCGGGCTGCTGCGGCCCGAGCCGGACTGGGATGGCTGGGTCGCAACACCATGCTGCTGTCGCAAGAGCTCGGCTCGTGGACCGTGCTGGGTTCGGTGGTCACCACCGCCGAGTTGCCGTTCTCAGACCAGGCCCAAACCGACGGCTGCGGCGCCTGCCGCCGCTGCCAGACAGCCTGCCCGACAGGCGCGCTGGACACAGCGGGGGTGCTCGACGCGAACCGGTGCTTGGCGTGGCTGGTCCAGGCGCCCGGGATCTTCCCGCCCGAGCATCGCGTGGCCCTTGGCGATCGTCTCTACGGCTGCGACGACTGCCAGACCGTGTGCCCTTTCAACGATGCTGCAGCCGGGCCGTCGCACAGTCAGCCCGTCGAACTCCGCCTGCGCAGCGACAGCGCTGCCCGTGGCGGCTCTGTTGGTGTCGTCGAATTGCTCCAGATGACCGACGACGACCTTATGGCCGCCTTCGGGCACTGGTACATCCCCAGGCGACGTGCGGAATACTTACGACGCAATGCGCTCATTGTGCTCGGCAACGTGGGCGATCCTCGCTCGCCCGCCGTCGACGAGGTGTTGCGCAGGTCGCTCTCGTCGTCGTCAGACGTGGTCGCAGCGCATGCGGTGTGGGCGGCGCGCCGGCTGGGACGGGACGAGCTGGTCACCGAGGCACGATCCGCTGGGCTCGGCAACCCCGACCCGGATGGCTTGGTGGCCGCTGAGCTCGTCAGACCGGTGTCCGCGCGGCAGGCAGCCGGCTGATGCGCCGTCACCTCTTGGTCACCAATGACTTCCCACCGAAGGTCGGCGGCATCCAGAGCTACCTGTGGGAGCTGTGGCGCCGCCTGCCACCCGAATCCACCACGGTGCTCACGACACCTCACCGCGGCGCCGCCCCGTTCGATGCCACTCAACCCATGCGGATCGTGAGAACCCGAGATCGTGTGCTGCTGCCGCATACGGGCTTGGCCACACAGATCCGCACCCTGGCCGACGAGGTCGGCGCCGAGATCGTGCTGCTCGACCCGGCGTTGCCGCTTGGCGCGCTGGGACCACGGCTTGGTGTGCCGTACGGCGTGGTGCTGCACGGTGCAGAGGTGACGGTGCCGGCACGATTGCCCGGCCTGTCTGCTGTTCTGTCACGGGTGCTTCGAGATGCCTCCATCGTGATCTCAGCCGGCGGGTACGCGGCCGGCGAAGCTGAGCGATGCGCATCTCGTGAGCTGCCCGTCACTGAGGTGCCCCCCGGGGTTGACACCGACAGGTTTGTGCCTCTCGCGGCCGAAGACCGGCGGCGTGCTCGCCGCAGGTTCGGCCTGGAAGGGGGACCGCTGGTGGTCTGTCTGAGCAGGTTGGTCCCGCGCAAGGGCTTCGATGCAGTCATCGACGCCGTATCGCGTCTGAGGTCAACCCATGCCGGGCTGCAGCTGGCGATTGCAGGTGCTGGGCGCGACCGGCGGCGGCTGGAGCGGCGTGCCCAGCGCCTCGGCGTGCCGGCCGTGTTCTGCGGCCGCATCAGCGGCGACGACGTACCGCTGTTCATCGCCATGGGTGACGTTTTTGCCGCGCCGTGCCGCAGCAGGTGGGCCGGACTTGAGCAAGAGGGATTCGGCATTGTGTTCGTCGAGGCCGCTGCATGCGGCGTGCCTGCGGTCGCGGGCCGATCAGGCGGCAGCCACGAAGCGGTAGACCACGGTCGCACTGGGCTGGTGGTGGAACGGCCCGCGGACGCGGGCGATGTCGCCGCCGCCATCGATGACCTGTTGTCCTCAGAGCGCCGACGGGCAGACATGGGCACCGCGGCGCGTGCATGGACTGAGCAGCAGTTCTCCTACGACGGGCTGGCAGCCAAGCTCGAAGCGGCCCTGTCCTGATAACGGGCAGCGGCAGCGGGAGCAGTGGATGTCAGAACCGTGAAGATGCTGCCAATATGAGCCACTGCCGGCCGCGATCCTGAGACAATGGAAACAGTCAGCACGCAGGACCCAGCACACAGGACAGAACACGCAACGATGATCGACGAGATGACGATGACCACGGTCGTGACCGCGTCGCCTGAAGACTGCTATGCGCTGATCTCCGACATCGAGCAGTACCCCGAATGGGCAACCGACGTCTCGTCGGCGATGGTGATCGAGAGCGATCCGGAGGGGCGAGCAGCGCAGGCCTCGTTCCGCGTCGAGGCATTGGGACGGTCTGCGAGATACACGCTCGCCTACGACCATGGAGGCGCACCCCATCGCCTCTCGTGGAAGCTCGTCGACGGCGATGTCGTCAAGCAGCTCGATGGCCGGTATGAGTTCAATCCGGCAGCGGAGCCCGGTCGCACCGAGGTGCTCTACCAGCTCGCCTTGGAACTGGCAGTGCCGCTTCCCGGTTTCGTCAAGCGCCGCGCCGAACGGCGCATCGCACATACCGCGCTGGCCGACTTCGCGGCGCGTCTCGAATCGGGCCCGGCGAGCTAAGGCGCCGAGGGTCGCCGCCAGCGTCATGGAATTCCGCCGGATCGGTGGCCTGCCGCCGTATGTGTTCACCATCATCGACACGCTGAAGATCGAGCGTCGGCGCGCCGGCGCTGATGTCATCGACCTGGGCTTCGGCAATCCCGACTTACCGTCGCCCGAGCGTGCCGTGAAGAAGCTGGCGGAGGCTGCTCTCAATTCCCGCAACCACCGGTACTCCGCCAGCCGGGGCATTCCGAAGCTGCGCGGCGCAGTGGGCGACCTGTACCGGCGCAAATGGAACGTCGAGCTCGATCCCGACACCGAGATCATCAACACAATCGGTGCGAAGGAGGGCTTCTCGCACTTGATGTGGACCTTGCTGGCGCCCGGAGATGCTTGTCTCGTGCCAGCGCCGTCCTACCCGATTCATATCTTCGGCCCGCTCTTCACTGGCGCGAGCGTGCGAGAGGTGCCGCTCGACACCGGCGACACCTTCTTCGAGCGTCTGGTAGAGCGTTTCGAATACTCCTGGCCGCGGCCACGGGTGATCGTGCTGTCGTTCCCGCACAACCCCACCACCGCCTGCGTCGATCTGGAGTTCATGCAGCGCATCGTGGACTTCGCACGCGAACGTGAAGTGTTGCTCGTTCACGACTTTGCGTACGCAGACTTGGGTTTCGACGGCTACGAACCGCCGTCGATCCTGCAGGCTGAGGGTGCGAAGGACGTGGCTGTCGAGTTTTACAGCCTCACGAAGTCGTTCTCCATGGCGGGCTGGCGGGTTGCGTTCTGCGTGGGCAACGCCGAGGTGATAGCGGCGCTTGCCAAGCTGAAGAGCTATCTCGACTACGGCACGTTCCAGCCCATTCAGATCGCTGCCACGGTGGTCATGAATGAAGACCAGGACTATCCCCGTGAGGTACGCGATACCTACCGCAACCGGCGAGATGTCTTGGTGCGCGGGCTGGGCCGCATCGGCTGGGAACTCGCACCGCCGAAGGGAACGATGTTCGCATGGGCCAAGATCCCCGAGCCGTACCGGCACATGGGGTCGGTCGACTTCTGCAAGCTGCTCGTGTCCGAGGCGAACGTCGCGCTTTCACCTGGCATCGGTTTCGGCCCGGGCGGCGAGGGGCACGTGCGCTTCGCGCTGGTCGAGAACGAGCATCGGATCCGCCAGGCCATCAGCCAGCTCCGAGGTGCCCTCGACCAACTGACACAGCCCGAGTGACGCTTACTGATTGAGTTCATCCGCCGACCAGTGCAGCGTCCGTTCGAGTGCTTGTCGCCACAGCGCATGAAGTCGGTCAGCTTCGGCTTGATCGCCTGACGGCTCGAAGCGCCGGTCCAGCCGCCACACCGACGCTGCTTCGGCAGGGGACGACCACACGCCTTCCGCCAGCCCGGCCAGCATCGCCGCCCCCAAGGCCGTGGTTTCGGTCACCATCGGTCGGCTCACCGGCGCGCCCAGCTGGTCGGCCTGGATGCTGCACAGCATGTTGTTCACCGCTGCACCGCCGTCGATCCTGAGTTCGGCGATCTTGCGCCCCGCAGCTGCACTCATCGTCTCGACGACGTCGCGGGTCTGCAGCGCCATGGATTCGATCGTGGCCCGCGCGATGTGCGCCGGCGTGGACGCAAACGTGAGGCCCATGATTGCCCCCCGCGCTGTCGGATCCCACCACGGACTGCCGAGGCCGGCGAACGCCGGCACCACCACCACGCCAGCGCTGTCGGGCACGCTTCTCGCCAGCATCTCGATCGCTGCGGCGTCCGCAGCCCCGTCCAAGATGTCGGTGAGCCAGCCCACGGCAGAGCCCGTCGCGAAGATCGAGCCCTCCAGCGCGAACGTGGGTCCAGACCCGAGATCCCAAGCCACCGTCGTGAGCAACCCGTCGACCGGTTCGGGGCAGTGGTTCCCGACATTCATCAAGACGAACGAGCCCGTTCCGTAGGTGTTCTTTGCCATCCCGACGGTGTGGCAGCCCTGGCCGAACAGCGCAGCCTGCTGGTCTCCCGCGACACCGCTGACGGCGATTCCCGGCCCCAGGGCAGTCGTATCCGCCGTCAGGCAGAACCGGCCTGCTGACGGTCGCACCTCGGCCAGCGCGGCCATCGGCACTGACAGCAGATCGCACATCGGCGCCGACCAATCACCGTCGTTGATGTCATAGAGCAGCGTCCGCGAGGCATTCGTCGGATCGGTGACGAACGCGGCTCCGCCGCTGAGCTTCCACATCAGCCAGCTGTCGACAGTCCCCAAGGCGAGATCCGGGCTCACCGGCACGCCACCATGGCGCAACAGCCACTCGGCTTTGGTGCCGCTGAAATAGGGGCTGAGTACGAGGCCAGTTCGCTGCCGGACCTCTGGCAGATGACCGGCGGCCTGCAGTGCGGTGCAACGCGACGCCGTGCGCACGTCCTGCCAGACAAGGGCCCGTGCAAGCGGCTGCGATGAATGACGATCCCACGCCACGACGGTCTCGCGCTGGTTGGTGATGCCAATCGCCGCAACTTCGGGAATCTGCCCGTCTTCGAGTGCCCGGAGGCTGGCGCAGAGCTCTTCGAGGGTGGCGACCGTGGCATCCCAGATCTCGTTGGGGTCATGCTCGACCAGGCCGGGAGCCGGATAATGCTGGGGGAACGACCGGTAGGCGTAGGCCACCTCCGCGCCGGTCTCGTCCACCGCCATCGAACGCACGCCGGTGGTGCCTGCATCGATCGCTATCACGAGCGCCATGGAGCCTCCCGCGTCATGATGACTTCTCTTTCCAGTGGCCCGAAGTAGGGTCGCCCATTGTGAGGATTCTCGTGGTGGGGGCCGGCGAGGTCGGAAGCTACATCGCCGGGCGCCTCAGCCGTGAGGGCAACGATGTGATCGTCATCGACCAACACTCGCGGCGTCTCGACGCGCTCGCCTCCGAGGTCGACCTGCTCACCGTCAGCGGGAGCGGCACCAATCCCACCGTGCTGACCGAAGCCGGCCTTGATCGCGCCGAGGTCGTGGTGGCCGTCACCGATTCCGACGAAGTCAACCTCCTCGTGTGCATGCAGGCGAAGCAGGAAGGCGTTCCAGCGACCGTCGCACGGCTGCAGGACGGCGACTTGCGCGGCATGCCAGGTCGCAGCCTGCGAAACGCAATCGGCGTCGATCTGGTGCTCGACCCCGATGAGCAAACCGCCGACGCCATCATGGACTTGCTCGTGTACCACGGTGTGTCCGACATCAACGAGCTCGCGAACGGTGAGGTGCTGGTGGTGGGTGCGCGCCTGGCGGAAGACGCCCCGCTGGTCGGCAAGACCATGGCCGAGATCGGCGCGTACTACGAGCCGGAATGGGATTTCATCTTCGGCGCGCTGTCGCGAGGCGGCGAGGTCACCGTCATGCGCCGCGAGACCACGCTGCAGCCGCACGACTTGCTCAGAGTGGTGTGCCGGCGCCAGGGGCGACGTGAGCTCATGGAGATCATGGGGCTGAGCCGCTCAGCCGTGCGCCGCGTGATGATCCTGGGCGGGGGGCGCACGGCCGGCTTGCTGGCCGGCCGGCTGCTCGAACGTCACATCGAGGTCGTCATCATCGAGCAGGACCATGAGCGCTGCCTCGAGCTGAGCGAGCGCCATGCAGGCGCGCTCGTGCTGCATGGCGACATCACCGACATCGACGTGCTCGCACGCGAGGGCGTCGGCAGCTTCGACTCTGTAGTGGCGGTGACCGGAGAAGACGATGCCAACGTCTTGGCCTGCCTGTATGCCAAGTCCGAAGGGGCTACCGAGACCATCGCCGTCGTGCATCGCCTGTCCTTGCTGCCGCTGCTGGAGCAGGTGGGCATCGACGCGGCGCTGTCGCCCCGCACAGCCAGCGCCAACATGGTCCTGCGGATGGTCCGGGGCGATGTCACTGCCGTGGCGACCTTCCTCGAAGGCGACGTCGAAGTACTCGAATTCGAAGTGGGTGCGGGTTCGAGCGCCGATGGCTCGTTCGTGCGCGAACTTCACCTGCCCGGCCAGATGCTGCTCGCAGCGATCGTGCGGGATGGCAAGGCCCGCATTGCCCGGGGCCGGAGCGAGCTGAGGGCGCGGGACCACGTGGTCGCCTTTGTGACGCCTGACTGCGTGGACGAGGTCAAGCAGGCCTTTCGGTGACACCCCGTCCGGCTCGCCGGGCTCGAGAGCGCGAGAGGCTTCGCCGTCTGGTGGTGCGAGCGGTGCGGGCCGCCGATGGCCTGCTGCACAGGTGGGCTCGCGGACCGTACGAATCGACTCTTGCCATCACAGCCCTGGTCGTGCTGGCCGCCGCCGCGCCCGTGTTTGCGGCCTGCGCCGTGTTCGACTGGCTGTTCGGCGGACGGGTTGCTGCGAGCCGGGAGTTCGGGACTGACTCAATCCCGCTGCTGGCCGCGGGAGCTGCCGTCGCGCTGTTGGCCCTAGGCCTCCTGCGACTGTGCCGGTTCGAGCGGCGCATCACCGAGCGCCAGACCCTGACGGCGCTGGTGCTTGGATCGTTCGCGGCGGTCGCCGCCATCGCGATCGCTCACCTCGCAACCGGTGCAGTGGAGCCCACCGCGTTTGCGACGGCATTCGCAGAGGCTGCCGCAACGGTGACCGGCACCAACAGCACGACGATCCCAGAAGCCGACCCTGGCAGCGGGATGCTGGATCTCGGCGGCGGGATGCTGGCATTGCGAGCGGTGGGGCAGTGGTTGGGCGGGGCAGCATTCATCGTCGTGCTCGTCCGCGTGCTGCCCCATCTCGGCGTCGGCGGCTTGGACACCGACGGGGGAGTGGCGACCCGGTCGGCTCGCAGGCTGGCACCCCGCAGCGCCGGCACGATGGGTCGCCTCCTGCTGCTGTACGGCGCGCTCACCGTGCTGGTTGCGGTCGGCTATGCGGTGGCTGACATGCCGCTGCTGCAAAGCGGGCTGCATGCGCTGACCACGGCCTCGACCGGCGGCTTCTCCACCCAGGCAGCCTCGCTGGGCGCATTCGACTCGGCAGCCATTGAGTGGGTGGCGATCTTCGGCATGGCGGCGGGCGGCGTGAGCCTGCCGCTCATGTTCCTGGCGATCCGGCGCCGTGACCCGGCCCGGTTCATTCGCAGCTACGAGTTCCGTCTGTACCTCGCGCTGATCGTCTTCGCCACGGTGGCGGTGGCGCTGTGGACTCCCGACAACTTCGAAATCATGCACGTCTTCGATCACGAACACGTCCGTGGGTCGCTCTTCTCCGTCGTGTCGGCAATCTCGACGACGGGCTTCGAAGGCACCATTTCTGTCTTCGAGCTGTCGGTCGGCGGCCGGGCAATGCTGATGGTGCTCATGCTGATCGGCGGCATGAGCGCGTCGATGGCCGGCGGCTTCAAGGTGGTACGCCTGCTGACGCTCGCTTCGTTCATCGGGCGCGAGCTGCGCCGTGCCATCTACCCGTCGCTGGCCGAGCGGCTGCGCCTGGGTCGCTCGACCATCTCCGAAACGACGATCAGCCGCATCACCGGCGAGCTGCTGCTTGCAGCACTGCTGATCATCCCTGCCTCCATCGTGCTGGGTGCCAGCGGACTCGACATTGTCGAAGCGCTGACCTACGCCGTGTCGACGCTGTCGAACGTCGGTCCCGCCATGGCCGCGGTCGATCCGAGCGGGAACGTGGCCGCCGTGGGCTCAACCGGGCACTTGACCGCGCTCAACTGGCTGGGGCACATCACGGCGGGGCTGCTGATGCTGTGCGGGCGCATGTCGGTGACTGCCGCTGCTGTGGCGCTGAGTGTTGCGGCCTATCCGGCGGTGGCTGCGGTTCGGCACGGGCAGTGGCGCCGGCGCCGGCCTCACGGCGTGAGAGTGCGATGAGCGATTCCGTCAGTCTGCGCTCGCTCTGGGCTGGTCCACGCCTTGAGTCCACGCCAGTGCACATCAGCGGGGTGGCACTGATGTTCGTCGGGATCGGCATGGCGATCTCTGCTGTCGTCGCGCTCATCGACGGCGGCGGAGGTGCGCTCGCGCTGGGGGCCTCCGCGGCGATCACCGCAGGCGTGGGCAGCGCCATGTACCGCAGCACGACGGCGTCGGACCGGGCGGATTCCCCGCTGGCGTTTGCCGCGGTGGCATGGGCATGGCTGGCGGTATCGATAGCCGGAACGATGCCGTACCTGTTCAGCGGCGTGATCGGCTGGAGCGAGGCCGACAACGCACTGTTCGAGTCCATCTCGGGGTTCACCTGTACGGGCGCCACGATCCTGGCCGACATCGACGGCGTTCCTCACGGCGTCCTCTTCTTCCGCAGCATGACCCAATGGTTCGGCGGCATGGGCTTGATCGTGCTCGCCGTGAGCGTGCTGCCCGCACTGAAGGTGGGCGGCTTGGAGCTGATCGCCAACGAGGCACCCGGCCCGACGGCTGACCGGTTCACGCCGCGCATCGCCGCCACTGCCCGACGGCTGTGGATGCTGTACGGAGGATTCACGCTGGCGGTCGCGCTCGCCCTGCTGGCAGCGGGAACGAGCCTGTTCGACGCGGTGGCGCACGCTTTCACCACAGTGGCAACCGGTGGCTTCTCGACGCATTCGGACTCGATCGACTACTTCGACTCGGTGGCCGTCGAGCTGGTGTTGATCGTCGGCATGATCACCTGCGGCGCGAGCTTCTCGATCCATTGGCACCTGCTCACGCGCACGAAGTCGCAGCGACGGAGCTACTCGGAGCTGCGCTGGTATTTGGGACTCATCGGCGGTGCCGCGGTAGCCCTGCTGGTGCTGAATTCGGGCAAGCTCGATCTTGGCGACAACCTCCGGGAGGCGGCGTTCTACGCAGCGTCACTGGGGTCGAATACCGGCTACGGACTGACCGACTACACCCACGCGCAATTCTGGACGCCTTCCGCTCAGCTCGTGCTGCTGGCGCTGTTTGTGATCGGCGGCATGACAGGTTCCACCGCGGGCGGCATCAAGGTGCTGCGCCTGCAGATCGTGGCCCGCTACGCGGTCAGGGAGGTCATCCGTGCCCGCCATCGCAGAGCCGTGCTGCCAATGCGCCTCGGCGATACCACCGTGGCCGAGGACGTCGCGGCGCGGGCGCTGGGCTTCGTGCTGCTGTATCTGGGCCTCGCGTTGGCGGGCGGCGTGTTGATGACCGCGCTGGGCAACGATCTCGAGACAGGTTTCTCCGGCGCGGTCTCGGCCATCGGCACCGTCGGCCCGGCGCTGGGCGAGGCGGGGCCAACGAACTCGGCGCTGGCGTTCGAACGTGGGTCGCGGCCGGTGATGATGGTGCTCATGCTGTTCGGCCGACTCGAGGTGTTCCCCACAATGCTGATGTTCGTTGCGGCGGTGCGTGCTGGCACCCGCTCGCGCTACCAGCGGCCGACCACAACACGCGGACCTCGCCGACTCACACGCCGACCGGTCCCTTAGGAAACCGAGCGAAGCGGGGTCAGCGGCATGAGCTCGCTGAAGTCGTCAACCCGCAGCACTCGGGGCAGTTCACCAGGCCGCACTTGAGCAATCGTGCCGGCACCATCGGGAAGCGACTGCGCCACCCCGTCGAGAAAGAACAGCACGCCCTGGCTGTCACGTGCGAGCGCCGAGGCGGTGAGCACCAGCTGCGCCACGGCGCGTACTCGCTGCGCTCCTTCCACTTCGAAGAACACCTCGTTGAGGTGGATCGACACGACGTTGTTACGCAGGAGCTGCACGTCGACCACTTCGGTGCCCGCCGGGATCGCTGACTCGAGCCCGTTCTCGGCTTCGGTCGGTGTCGGGCCAGCCAGCAGGTTGTTGAGCGGGGCGTCGAGGAAAACCGGGGCAGCCAGCGGCCGCTGGAGTTCCACGAGCAGGCCATCACGCAGGAAATAGACCGCGTGCAGGGACGTGGTGGGAGTGTCAGGTTCGGCACCCACCACCGGTTCGTTCCGGTCGGGAAACACACCTGCCGGCACTTCGATGTGAGTGGGGGCGTCATCGGTGGGCAGACCGCAGGCGGCGGCTGCGAGCAGGCACGCAATCGATGCGCTCACGCGTCCCAGCACGAACCTGCTTGGCCTGCGCCCGCACCGCTTGCACCCGCTCCCATCGCGCTCGCTCCACATGCGCCCATTCCATATGCGAGGGAGGTGTCTCACCGGTGCCCCGCAATGGGAAGCTCGACCACGAACCGGGCGCCGCGCCGGCCATCAGGCCGTGACTCGACATGCACCGAGCCGCCGTGACGGCGGGTGTGCTCGTACACCAGGGCCAGGCCCAGACCGGCACCAGTGCCGGCACCCCGCTTGCGCGCTGCCGCGCCCCGTGTGAAGCGCTCGAAGACCAGATCGCGCTCGGACGGCGTGACGCCTGGCCCGTCGTCCTCGACGGCGACTCGCACTAGGTTGCCGGGCCGTGAGATCCCTACCCGGGTGACACCGCCGCCGTGCTTCTCGGCATTGCGCAGCAGGTTGTCGAAGACCTGTGCGAGTCCTCGCTTGTCACCGATCACCACGGCATCGGTTGCAGCAGCGCTGATGTTCAGCTCCACATCGGGTCCGAGCGTGCCGACGCGATGCTGGACCAGCTCGGTGATGTTGACGAGACCTCGCTCGAAGACCGATCCGTCGGCATCGGGTCGGGAGATCTCCAAGAGGTCCTGCACGAGCTGCTGGAATCTGTCGACTTCGGCTGCGAGCAGGTCCAGTGCGGTTGCCCCTTGAGCGGACAGCTCATCGCGGTGGCCGTTCAGATAGTCGATCGAGCTTCGCAGGGTCTGCAGCGGCGATCGCAGCTCATGGCTCACATCGGAGGCGAACCTCGCGTCGCGCGCTATGCGGCGCTCCATGGCGTCGGCCATGTCGTTGAACGACTCGACGATCACGGCGAGGTCGGGATCGTCGCTGCGCTCGACCCGGGTGTCGAATCGACCGTGCGCGATCGAGTTCGCTGCATCGGAGACGGTCGCCAGCGGCCGCAACAGCC
This sequence comes from Candidatus Poriferisodalis sp., assembly GCF_965204195.1. GTDB lineage: Bacteria > Actinomycetota > Acidimicrobiia > Acidimicrobiales > Poriferisodalaceae > Poriferisodalis. The sequence goes on along the minus strand of NZ_OZ241975.1, from coordinate 2,116,200 downwards.
GCCCGCCGGCCCAAGCCCCGACGGCCACACCGATCAGCACTGTCAGTGCCGCCCCGACACCCAGAATCAGGCGCAGGCTGGCGAGCGTGGCCTCGATCTCCGAGAGGGGGACAACCTCGAAATACAGCGTCTCGCTGAGCTGTGACACCGCCGCCGGGCGCAGACGCAGGCCGAGCGCGAGCTGGGGGGCGCCGTCGAGCCGGTAGCGCATCGCATGGGCTTGATCGGATCGCTCCACTGCCTCCACGAGCTCATCGGGAAGATCGCTGGGCACGAGAGACGGCGACCGCCAGACGTCGGGCCCGGTTCGGACGATGGAGCGGCTGCCGCTGAGGCTCGGGAGCGATTCGAGCAGCACCGCGAAGTCAGGGCTCTCCGCACGCAGCGAGCCCTGCACCTGGGTGGCGTTCGCGAAGAACTGAGCCTCAGAGGAGTCTTGACGCAGGCCCAGCATCGAACCCCGGGAGAGGCTGTAGGTCATCACCACGAGCAGGAACGCCGCCAGCATCGCGCCCAGGGTGAAGGCACCGACAACGCGGGCGCGGAGCGGCAACCGGCGAAGTGGCCGGGGCCAGCGCAGCCTCATGTCACGCCAGGAATCCGGTTGCCGTCATCAGACACAACAGCGGGCGCCGGGGCTGCGGCCGGCGCAGCCTCATGTCCGCTCAGCCTCTGAGCTTGTAGCCCAGGCCGCGAGCTGTCGCCACGTAGCGCGGGCTGGCTGGATCGTCCTCGATCTTGAGGCGCAGCCGGCGGACATGAACGTCGACCAGGCGACCGTCGCCGAAGTAGTCGTAGCCCCAGACTCGTTCGAGCAGCTGTTCGCGGCTCAATACCTTGCCGGGGTTGTCGGACAGTTCGCAGAGCAACCGGAATTCGGTCTTGGTCAGGTGCAACTCGGCGCCGCCCTTGGTCACGACGCCCTCGTCGGGATAGATCTCGAGGTCGCCGACGGTTCGCGGCAGGTCACTGCCGTCCACGGTCCGGCTCCGTCGCAACAGGGCCCTGATGCGCGCAGACAACTCCTTGGGGGCGAAGGGCTTCGTGAGATAGTCGTCGGCACCAGCCTCGAGCCCCGCAACGACGTCGTGGGTGTCATCGCGGGCGGTCACCATGATGATCGGCACATGACTGATGCGCCTGATGGAACGGCACAGCTCGAACCCGTCGAGGCCGGGCAGCATGATGTCGACGAGCACGACATCGGTGCTCTCGGGCGTGAATCGCTCGAGGGCTTCCTCGCACGACTCGGCTTCGCTGACCTGCCAGCCTTCGTCCTCCAGCGCGAGACGCAGCGCCGTGCGGATCCGTTCGTCGTCTTCGACCGCGAGAACGTTGGTGGTCAACGCCGTGCTCCCCTCTTGCGGAGCTGTGCTGGGGCCTGGTCGGCCCATTCGCTCATGGAGCGCAGCACGAGGGCCGCGAGCGCGGCCACGCCAGCAGCGGCAGCCAAGGCGCCGATTGCCGTTCCGCCCAACGCCGGTCCGACGCATCCTTCGCTGCACTGCAGGGCGCTCGTCGCATATCCCGCGAGGCCGCCGCACACGGCCGCAATCACAATTGCACTGAAGGCCAGGGCCCGAGCCAGCACCGATGGCAGCGCAGTGGGCGCCGCAGTGAGCCCGATGCCGTCGCCGTCGTCGTGCGTGCTCACCCGCGCCATGGTACGGCCATTCGTGTAGCACATCGCCAATCGCCCTCCCTTCTTCCCGCTCATGTTCCCTGTCTTCATTCGATACAGGCTCACGGGCCGCTCAGGCCCGGGGCTCAGCCTCGCGCCTTGCATGGCAGACTGCGCCAATGCCGCCTGAAGTGCACCGATGGGCTGTGGCCGGCGGCATCCTCGCTCAAGATGATGCCGTGCTCATGGTCAACAACCGGCGGCGCAACGGCAGCACCGACTGGAGCACGCCTGGCGGTGTGGTCGATCCGGGCGAGACCGTGCTCGGAGCACTGACACGTGAAGTCGCCGAGGAAACTGGCCTGCAGGTCTCAGCTTGGGACGGCCCGCTGTACACCGTCGAGGCAGATGGCAGCGACGGACCCGGCTGGTTCCTGACAGTCGAGGTTCACGAAGCCCAGCAATGGAGCGGAGATCTGGACATCGCCGATCCCGATGGCATCGTCTTCGATGCCCGGTGGGTGAGCGTTGGCGAACTCGAAGATCTGCTCACCGGCCAGTACGCATGGATGGCCGAGCCATTGCTCATGTACCTCGACGGCAATGCGCCGCGCGGCCATGTGTTCCGGTACACCGTGACCGGGGACCATCGCGACGGATTGGTAGTGACGCCCGCCACCTCATGAACCAGCCACAGCGTCAACCGCCTGATGAGGCTGCGCCCGGCGAGCTGCCGATCCTGCATGTCGACATGGACGCGTTCTACGTGGAAGTCGAGCGCATGCGCGACCCATCGCTGATCGGCCGCCCAGTGATCGTCGGGGGATCCGGCAGGAGGGGCGTTGTTGCCTCCGCCAGCTATGAAGCACGGGCCACAGGCGTGCATGCGGCGATGCCCACAGCGCAGGCGCGCCGTCTCTGCCCGTCCGCCGTCGTGGTCACCTCGGATTTCTCCGGTTACATCGAAGCCTCATCGGCGATTGCAGAGGTCTTCGAGTCGGTCACGCCCCACGTGGAGCCCATCGCGCTGGACGAGGCCTTCCTGGATGTCTCCGGTGCCCACCGCTTGTTCGGCTCATCGTCGGAGATTGCCTGGCACCTGCGCAACGCCGTCCGGGAAGCGGTGATGCTCGACTGTTCTGTCGGTGTGGCTTCAAACAAGACGCTGGCGAAGCTGGCCTCGGTGGCGGCAAAGCCGACCGTGCACCCCGACGGACCCCAGCCGGGGCTCGGCGTCTGTGTGGTCAGTGCCGCTGAGGAGCGGGACTTCCTGCAGGCTCACCGTGTGGAGGCGTTGTGGGGGGTCGGCCCCGTCACGCTCCGCCGGCTGAACGAGATCGACATCTACACCGTGGGCGACCTGGCGGCTGTGCCGCTGGAGCAGCTGGTCTCGACAGTCGGTGCCGCGCACGGCGCGCATCTCGCTGCGTTGGCGCGGGGGATTGACGACCGGCCAGTCCATCGGGGAGGTCTCCCACGTTCGGTGAGCCACGAGCAGACGTTCGAGACCGATGTGACTGATATCGATCGCGTCCGGAGCGAAGCGGTACGCCTCGCCGATGCCGTCGCATCACGCCTGCGCGCCAGCGGGCTGTCTGGGCGGACCGTGACCGTGAAGGTCAAGCATCCCGACTTCTCATTGCGGACGCGAGCACACACGCTTCCCGAGCCGATCCAGACCGGACATGCGCTCGCCCATGTCGCACAGAAGCTGATCGGCACGCTCGATCTCCACTGTGGAATTCGCTTGCTGGGAGTTGCCGTATCCAACCTGGAAGAAACGGCGTCTGCAGAGATGGAGCCCGCGACAAGGTCACTCGACGAGCGCGAGGCAGCCTCAACGCAGCCCCACCAGATGGCACTCGACTTGGACCTGCCGCCCGATACCGCGACTGAGCGTGGTGACGAGACAATTCAGGGACCGACCGGTGACACCGAGCTTGACCTCAGGCTGGCAGATGCCCTTGATGCCATCCGAAACCGTTTCGGCCGTTCTGTCATCGCCCACGGCTCAGCAGCTCTGCGTGATGGCACGCCAGGCGAGCGTCGCTGGGGCCGCTGAGTGGTGCCGCACGTCAAGGGTGCGTGGAAGTAGGGCCGAGCGCGGTCCTACACTGGCAGCAACATCGGCAATACAGCATTTGGAGCCTGTGCGTGCCGCTTTCGGAAGACGAACAACGCATCCTGCTCGAGATCGAGAAGGACTTCTACGACACCGATCCCGAATTCGCGCGGGAGGTGTCGGAAACCACGCTGACTCGCCACGCGTTGCGCAACATCCGCTGGGCAGTGCTCGGTGGCATCTTGGGGCTCATCGGAATCGGCTTGGGTCTGCAGGTGCACTTCGCGCTGTCGTTCGTCGCGTTCCTGATGGTGTTTGCAAGCGCAGTGGTGATCGAGCGCAACGTTCGCAAGATGGGCAAGCTGGGGCTCGAGAAAGTCTCGGATTCGATCGCCAAGCGCTCCCGGCCGAACAACCCGGATTCCTTCGGCGACCGCATGCGGCGCCGCTTCCGCAACGACCCCAGCTAAACCCTGCCGTTGACGACTGCTCGGTTCCGGCGGCGGGAACGGGGCCCTGCCGTCAGCGTGGAAGGTCGGCATGCAGTCCCGATGCGATCCCAGCGGCTGCGCGCAGACCGGATGCGCGTTTCGAGATGCTGTGCATCCAGCCTGGCCTCGGTGACCGTCTGCGGTGCCGGGGGCTGGGCCGCATAGGCAGCCTCCTGAGCTGCGGCCGCTAACGAGCGCAGTTCGCCTGAATCGATGCGCAGCCGCCGGTCGACACGGTCGGCAAACTCAGCGTGGGTCTCGACGGCACGCTGATCGATGCCGAGATTGAACAGCGTCTCTGCAACGTCGTCCCATGCGGCACCGATAGCTGCGCGTGCATCGTGACGGGCGCGGCGATGGTGCAGTGCCCGGCGGATTCGCACGGCCGACGGCACGATGATGAGCCAGCCGATCCCGACCGCCAGCACTGCATAGAACGGAACGACGAGCCACTCCGACCAGCTTCCCGTCGGCGCCTGCGAGCCCTCGAAGTCGAGGACGTCCACGAAGCCTTCGAGATCGCCTGACAGGCCTTCCAGATCTTCGAGGCCCAACTCGCCGATGAATCCCGAGCCCGCCTCGCCAGCCGCCTCGGGGTCGCCCGGCACCACTTGCTGTGGCGCCACACCGGTGTAGACGACAGCTCCGGGAGCGCCTCGCCCCGGGGTCGGCTCGAAGTACACCCAGCGTCCGGCAATCCAGACCTCGGGCCACGCATGATAGTGCTCGCCCCTGACCACGTAGACGCCGTCGATCAGCTCTCCGGGGGTGAAGCCGACCGCGACGCGCGAGGGCAAACCGATCGCCCGGGCCATAGCTGCATACGTTCCCGCGAATTGCTCGCAATAGCCACGCCGCTCTTCGAACAGGAACTGCTCCATGCGTTCGGTGTCGTGCCCGCTGGGCACTCTCAGTGCGTAGACGAAGTTCTCGAGGAAGAAGTTCTGCAGCTCCAGCGCCTTCGCGTACGGGCCCGATGCGTCGGCCGTGATGTCGGCCGCAAGGCCGGCCACCCGCTGGTTGAAGCCGTCGGGCAGCGCCAGGTACTTCTCGGCGATGTCTGGCGGGACATCTCCGCTGGCCGCCACGAGACCTGCGACGGAGGGAATGCCCACACTTGAGCTGACCGTGTAGGTCATGCCCGACTCCAGTTCGCTGCTGTGCTCGGTGACCAGCGTGCCGGTCTCCGGGTCGTACAGCGCCTCGGGACCGTCGTAGGCGACGGGTTCGTATGCGGCGGGCAGCCAGATGCTGTCGAGCGCTCCAATCGTGAACTGCTGGGTGAGCAACTCATCGGTGGCTCGGCCGTCCAAGTGCCGGGCTGCATCCCCGTAGAGCTGCTCGGATCCCCAGAACGTCCCATCAAATCGGCTGAGGCCTGAAACCCTCCAGTACGCAGGGGCATCGGCCTCAACCCGGAACAACTCGGCACCTGAGGTGCCCACCAAGCGGCCCTGCGCATTGACCAGAGGGCTGATTGTCACCCTCGAAGCGGGGGCACTGCCGTCGAGGTCCTTCCATGAGACGATCGCCGGGGCGTCGCTGCCTGGCAGCAAGGGCACCAGCAGCGCAGCGCCGAGCGCGGCGGGGATTCCCAAGCGCAGTGCCGTGCGCATCGGCACGGTTGTGCGCCGCCGGTCGGACGCGCCCACCGATGTCCGGTCCCCGGTGTGGTGGATGCCATGTGCGGCCACGAACGCTGCTGCGCACACGACCATCGCGGCTGCACTGCGGATTCGCCATGCATCGGTACCCAATGCGGCCACGAAGGCGAGCACGAAGAAGGCGGGAAGCAGCCCTTCTCCTACCGACTTCGCGCGCAGCGCCAGTGCGTCGGCGACAAAGGCCGCTAGCCAGATGACAGCGCCGCCGACGAGCAGGAAACCCGCGGTGGCCGGCGTCGGCGCCTCCACGATGCCGAAGGCGTCCCAGGCCGCGGTCACGTCGGTCACCGCTTGCCGCAGCGTCTCGGCGGTGGGAAGCAATCGCAGCCAGAGCGTGTCGGAGTACAGGGCCAGTCCTTCGACGATGATCAGCATCACCGCCGATGCCGTCGCAGCGGCTGCAAAGGGCCAACGCTGGCGACGTGTGACCGCAGCCGAGGCATGGCCGCCCAACGCCAGGATGAGCCACAGCGGCGCGTAATCCCAGGCGTCGAACAGGCGGCGAGCGGTGAGAACCGAGAGCAGCGTCAGCAGCCAGAGGGAGACCTCCACCTGCCACAAGCTTCGCCCTCTCATGTGCGCACCGCGTTCGCTTGGGACGATGTCTGTGCTGCAGCCCACTTGGGTCCCAGCTCGGTGAGTGTGCTGATGTCGACAACTCCTGGGCCGCCTGCTGGCAGGGCATCCCCCGGTCTGCACACGCGGATGACGGTCATCGACGGGGTGCGCGATCCCGCCGCCGAGATTGCGTCTGCATCTCGCGCTGCGTCGAATGCGGTGCCCCCGAGCACCACGACCACTGCACCTACGGCCGTCGCCGCGGCTGCCGCAAGCGTGCTGCGCAGGGATCCCTGCGCCGATGTAGAGACGTCGGCGAGATGATCGAACAGCTGCGCCAGGCCTTCCCCTGACGTCACGAAGCCGGTGTCCGCTCCCGCCACCGTCAGCAATCGCAGCGGGTCGTGCCGAGTGGCGCTGGCGAGCACGACGCTTGCGGCAGCGGATACCGCAAGCTCGAAGCGCCCATCGGTAGGCGAGTCGGCATCAAAGGCGGTGCTGCGAGTGTCAAGCACCACCGTGACTCGGCTCCGGCGAGGCACTTCGTCTTCGCGCACCATGGGACGGCCGAGACGCGCCGTCGACGGCCAGTGAATGCGACGGACATCGTCTCCGGCCGTGTAGTCGCGCAGTGCGTAGAAGTCCTCGCCGATGCGCTGCAAGGTGTGAACGTCCGCAGCGAGGCCCAACGGTTCAGGCCCGCGAGCCAGGCGAGGCGGCACCAGTGTCTGCGTCGCTGGATAGACGACCAGCATCGTCCGTGGGCCGTCGCCGATGGAGGTGCGAGCCAGGCCGAGCGGATCGACGACGCTGACATCCGCCGGTCCAATTTCCAAGCGGCCCCGGCGTTGAGTCGGCAGCAGGTACGACGTGTTCAGACGCTCGGCGGCGAGCAGCGGGCCGACTCCCAGGCGCGCACCCAGCGTGCCGGTCACCGGGTCGGTCAGCTGCAGCACCGGCGCGGGCCCGCCCAGGTTCGTGACGACGAGTTGCACCCGTGCCTTGCCGCCTGCATGGACGCGCGCAGGCTGAACCGAACGCTGGATCCTGAGACGGATCCGGCGCGTCCGGGTCCACACCACCGAGCCCGAGATCAGTGCGATTCCTGCCAATGCGAGCACCAAAAGCTCGCTCATGCCGAACAGCCGGCCAGCCCCGGCGGCGACTGCTGAGCCGATCCCGACGGACCAGCCCCGCCGCGTCAGCATTCGGCTCAGCCTCTTAGCCGGCGGTGGGGACAGCGACAGCGTCGAAGATGTCGCGCAGGGCAGTCTGGGGGGTCAAGCCCTGCAGCTGAGCATCGGCGCTCAGGCGGATCCGGTGACCGAGCACTGGCTCAGCGACGGCCTTCACATCGTCGGGCACCACGTAGTTCCGGCCGGCGGCCAGTGCACGCGCCTGTGCCACGCGCTGAAGGTCGAGCGTGGCTCGCGGGCTGATGCCCAGCGTGATCGTGCCGCGCTGTCGAGAGGCATCGGCCACGGCGACGATGTAGCGGCGCAGCACCGGCGCAACGTGGACTTCGGTGACGGTACGGGTCATTGCCAGCACCTCGCTGGCTGTGGCAACCGGCTCAAGCGTGATCTCTGTGGTGCCGTCGTGGAGATCGAGCACCTCGACGGCCGAATCCGCATCTGGATAGCCAATGCTGACGCGCATCAGGAAGCGGTCGAGCTGAGACTCGGGTAACGGGTAGGTGCCCTCGTGCTCGATCGGATTCTGTGTGGCGATCACCATGAACGGCTGACCGAGCGGCCGCGTCGTGCGGTCGATGGTGACCTGGCGTTCCTGCATCGCCTCGAGCAGTGCCGCCTGCGTCTTCGGGGAAGCCCGGTTGATCTCGTCAACCAACACGATGCTGGAGAAAAGCGCGCCAGGACGGAAGTCGAACGTGCGCTCGCGCTCATCCCAGACGTTGACGCCGATGACGTCCGACGGCAGCACGTCCGGCGTGAATTGGATCCGGCCGAACGGTGCGTCAATTGAGGCTGCGAGCGATTTGGCGAGGCTGGTTTTGCCGACTCCCGGCACGTCTTCGATCAGCAGGTGTCCATCGCACAGCAAGCACAGCAGCGAGAGCCCGACCGCGTCGGATTTGCCACGAATGACCCGCTCCACGTTCGCAGTGATGCGCTCGAACGTCTGCCGGAACGTCTCGGCATCGGCCACGTGCGTTTGCGGGGGAGTGTGATTGCGCACGGCGTCTGGCTTTCGGGACTGGAAAATTCCGTGTAGCCGGCCTCTGGGCCGGGACTCGGAGAACGCTGTGAGGCTACTCAGCATCACTTGTGCTCACGGGCCGCTGCAGGGCGGCATGATCCTCTGTTCCCAGCGATCCAGTGCGTCAAAAGGTCACAGCGTTTCCCAGCGCCTCCGCAGCTATGGCATCTGTGCCGATCCGTGAGCGCTCTAAGGTGGCCCGGTGCGCCGATCACGGACTCCACGCAGCCCCCGCATTGGGGCGGCTCTCGTGGCTGTGGCAATGTGCCCGCGGTTATGGCTCACTGCTGGGCGAGCCATGAGGCGGTTGATTCCATCGCGCTGGTGGATTCGCCCGCCGTTCCTGCCAGTGCCTCACCGCGACTATGTCCGATTCCGTCTGTTGACCGCCGTCGGCTCTGACGGCAGTGCGGCCGCCGAACCCGCTGATCTGATCCAATGGCTGGAATGGTGCCGACGCTGGCCCTCCGCTACTGCGGTACAACCGTCGCATGAAGCCCGGGGTCCTGAGCCAGCGACACTGAGGCCATGACATGACCTCCGTTCGAACGGCCGCGCACGCGCCGCAGCGGGTCGCCGATGCGGTCAACGGGAATGGTGCGACCAACGGCCATGCGGCCATTCGCGATGGGAAGATCTTGCGGCCCCGCACGGTGCTGTCGGAACGGACACTGGTGCTCAACGTCACCTACCAGCCGCTGTCGATCACGACCGTGCGGCGCGCCCTGTTGCTCGTGCTGGCGGGCAAGGCCGATGTCGTTCACACCAGGTCAGGCAGCATTCGCTCGCCGCGCCTGACGATGTCGGTGCCCTCAGTCGTGCGGTTGACATATCACGCGCGGGCGCCCTACCGGAGGCGTGCGCCGCTCCACCGGCGGGCCGTGTTCGCGCGCGATGCCTACCGCTGCCAATACTGCGGGAGCCGAGCCGAGTGCATCGACCATGTCCACCCGCGCAGCCGCGGTGGGGAGCACACGTGGGAGAACGTGGTGGCCTGCTGCCGGGCGTGCAACGTGGGCAAGGGCGATTCGTTGCTCTCAGAGGGCCGGTACAGGCTGCGCCAGACCCCGTACGCCCCCGAGCCGCTCGCCGTAGTGGCGGCAATGCGCGGCGATACTCCCACCGAGTGGACCGACTACCTCGGCGATCTACGGCCTCAGCTCGTCTGAACTGCGCGGCACGAAGCTGCGGACGGCCATCTGCCATCGTGTGCCTGTGGCCGCGTGGGTATGCGACGAATGGCACGCAAGCGCTGAGTTGCTGCATGCACGCGCGATGCCGTCGGACCGCCGACGCCGCGTCTCATGGTTACGCCCGACCGCGCCGGCAGTGATCCTGGGCTCCGCCAGCCCCGACCCTTTCAGCGGTTCACGAGCCGATCTCGTCCGACGGCACAGCGGCGGGGGGTTGGTATGGCTGGATCCCACGATGAGCGCGTGGGTGGACGTGTTCGTTCCCGCCAGCGACCCGCTCTGGCATGCAGATGTCAGCAAGGCCTTTCATTGGCTGGGCCACACACTGGCAGCCGCATTTGCCGACGTCGGTCTGCAGGCCAGCATGCATCCCGGCCCGTACGAAGCCGGCCCGTCCCTTGCCTGGTGTGCTTTGCATCGCTTGGCCCAGGCGAGGTAGTGGTGGACGGCCGCAAGCTCGTCGGCATCTCTCAGCGTCGTACACGTGAGGGCAGCCGCTTTCAATGCATCGCCTACGAGAGTTTCGGACTCGGCCCCATCGAAACTGTCCTGGATTCCGCCACCGCCATCCGCGTCCACAACCAAGCAGTCGGCTGGGCCGATCTCGGCATCACAGCCTCACCCGCCGACATCGCCAAGCACATGGTGGCGTACATCACCGCACACGACACTGAGTAGCTCTGCCGGCCTCCGCAGCGGGCGCGGGACACATCCGGGGTGGACAGGGTGGGTGCTTTGCCCATAAAGTGGTGCGAAGTGGTGTGCGGGGGCAGAGATACCCACGCAGGCCAGGTACCCATTGCGACGCTGCGGAGGCCCTGCGGTGGAGAGTCTGTTTGTCGGCCAGCACGAGCATTCGCTCGATGCCAAGGGCCGCATCGTGCTCCCTGCGAGCTTCCGCAGCGCATTTGAGCCGTCCGGCTTCCTGATCAAGCACAGCGAGGGCTGCCTCGCACTCATGACCCCCGACCGATTCGGCGAGATCGCAGGCCAGATGTCGGAACGGTCCCAATCTGGCGGTCCGCATGGGCGGGCGGCCAAGCGCTCCTTCGGAGCGGGAGCCGCCCGCGTGCTGCCCGACAAGCAGGGCCGGATAGCAGTTCCTGAGGAACTGCGCCGCTTCGCCGGCTTGCAACGCGAGTGCGTCGTGATCGGCGCCATCGACGAAGTCGAGATCTGGGACGCGGGCCGCTGGAACGAGATGAACGCCCAGGGCGAATCGCTCCTGGCAGCACCCGAGAGCGGCACCGAAGCAGCGGAGCGGGCGTGAGTGTGACCACCGCAGCCAAGTCCTTCCACGAACCGGTCATGGTCGACGAGATCGCCGAGGTGTTCGCACCCGTCGCCGGCGGGCTGTTCGTGGACGCGACCGTGGGGGGCGGCGGCCACGCCGAGGTGCTCCTGCGGCAGCATCCTGAACGGCAATTGCTCGGCATAGATCGCGATCCCGAGGCCATCGCAGCAGCGCAGGAGCGGCTTGCGGCCTTCGGCGACCGGGTCAGCTTGCGCTGCGAGCGGTTTGACCGCCTCGGCGAGCTGCTCGATGCGGCTTCTGCAGGCCCGCTCGCCGGTGTGCTGTTCGACTTCGGCGTCAGCAGCCACCAGCTCGATGCCGGTGAGCGCGGCTTCTCCCACCGCTACGACGCCCCGCTGGATATGCGCATGGATTCCCGCTCGGGACCCGATGCGGGCGTAGTGGTCAACGCCTATGAACTCGCTGAACTGCGAGATCTGTTGAGACGCCATGCCGACGAGCGCTACGCCCAGCGCATCGCCGCAGCGATTGTGGCCGCCAGACCGGTACGCACCACCCGCCAACTGGCCGACATCGTCAAGGCCGCTGTGCCTGCTGCGGCGCGGCGCAGTCGGCGCCATCCGGCGATGCGCACGTTCGCGGCGATCCGCATCGAAGTGAACGACGAACTGAACCTCATCGAACCCGCAATGCGAGCGGCGCTCGCGCGCCTGCAACCACGTGGGCGCCTCGCAACGCTCGCCTATCACTCAGGAGAAGACAGCATCGTGAAGATCATTTTGCGAGAAGCGGCCGACGGCGTGTGCGAATGCCCGTCGACGCTGCCATGCATCTGTGGCGCCGCGCCCACCGTTCGCCTGCTGCGTCGCAAGGTCACGCGGCCCAGTGCTGCTGAGGTCGAACGGAACCCGCGCGCCGCGAGTGCGGTGATGCGCGCTGCAGAGCGCCTCGAGCCTGCCCGTCCCTGACCCGGGCCTTGCTAGGGAACCGAGCCTCGCCCAATGGCCCTCGCCACTGCCCACCTCACCGTCGCGCATGCGCCGCCGGCTCTGGTGCAGACGCCGGCACGCCGCGCCGTGGGACTGCGTCTCGTCGGCGTCACCGCGCTGCTGGCGGCCGCTGCCATCACCGTGCTCGCTGGGCTAGCGGTATTCCACTCGATGCTGGCTGCGGGGCAATACCGGCTGTCGGAGCTGGAATCGGAGATCGCTGCGGAGCGAGAGCGCTTGATCGATCTTCGCTACGAGCTCCAGACGCTCCACGGTCCCGCGGAGATCGAGTTGATGGGCGTAGGGGCACTTGGCTTGGTGAGCGCGACGGATCCGATCGATGTGCGGATCGAGCCCCGGCATATTGCCGCCGTCGATCCGCCGCAGCGAAGCATCCATGAGGGCGGTGACTGGCTCTCGATCAAGACGCTGCTGACCGACGCGTCCACAGCGCATGACCGACGTTCTTGAGCACTCCGAGCCCCGCCAGAGGCTGAGCCGCACGGCGGCGCCCTGGCACCCGTCGATGGGTGCTCCGCCGGGGTTGCGATCGCCGGCTGCACGTTCGGGATCCGCAGCGCATGCGGGGACGACGACAACCCGGCGGCCTGATGCGGCGACCGTGCGCCGATGGCACCCGTCGTCGGGAGCGAAGGGACCACCCGGCGGACCGAAGCAGGAAGCCGCCGCAGAGCAGGCCAAGCGAGGCCCTCGCCGGCGCACGGCTCGCGCCGGACCGCCGCGCCGGCGGGCGCTGCTGCTGATCATCGCCTCGGCCGTGGCGCTGGCCACTCTCGGCGCTCGCCTGGTCCAGGTACAAGTGCTCGACCGCGAGACCTATGCGGCCCTCGGCGAGCGTCAGGGGACGGCTCAGTGGGAGCTCGAATCGGTCCGCGGGGCGATCCTGGACCGGAATCTGAATCTGCTCGCTGTGTCAGACAACCTGCCCACGATCTGGGCCGATCCCCGCCTAGTCACCGACCCGTACCAGACGGCCGCTGTTTTGGCGTCAGTCCTGGATATCGACGCCGACATCGTCGCCGAACGGCTCGCTAGTGACCGGCACTTCGTCTACGTGGCGCGTCAGGTGAGCCCCGAAGACGGGTTGGCAGTGCAGGAGATGCAGCTGGCCGGGATCGGCGTACGCGGCGAATCCTCACGGCTGAGACCCAACGGGGATGACTTCGCTCGAGGGCTGCTCGGCGCCACCGACATCGACCAGAACCCATTGGGCGGCGCCGAAAAGCAGTTCGCCGAGGTACTCGACGGCACAGACGGCCGTGAAGTCGCTCGGATCGCCCAGAGCGGGATGCCGCTGCCGACGGGAACTGAGCTTTTTGAACCCGTCAGCCATGGTGATGACGTCGTGCTCACACTGCATACCCAGATGCAATGGGTTGCGGAACGATCTGTCAGCGAAGCAGTTCGAGCGACCAGTGCCAAAGGCGGCATGGTGGTAGTGATGCAGAGCGATACCGGCGACGTCCTGGCGTTGGCGGCGGTTGCCCGCGATCAGGACACGGATGAGGTCAGGCCGGTGGCCTACAACCCCGCCTATACCGACGCATTCGAACCAGGCTCGGTCGCGAAGAGCTTCACCATCGCCGCAGCACTGGAGGCAGGACTCACCACCCCGGTCGAGATGCACTCGACGCCGGCCGCGTACACATTCGCCGACAAGGAATTCATCGAGCCCTATTCCAAGCCCAGCACCAGCATGACGACTTCGGACATCCTCGTTCACTCATCGAACATCGGGACCATCAAGCTCGCCGAACGGGTTGGCGCCGCCGAACTGCAGCGTTCCCTGCGTTCGTTCGGCTTTGGTCGCCTGACTGGAAACGACGACGCTCCGGCGCTGCCCGGCGAGAGCCGTGGCATCTTGCGTGCTGCGAACCAATGGCGCGGCACCGATCTCGCCACGATCGCGTTCGGCCAAGGCATCGCGATCACTGCGATACAGCTCACTGCTGCATACAACGCCATTGCCAACGACGGTGTGTACGTCACGCCGCGCCTCGTGCTGGGCAGCGTGGGCAGCAACGGTGCACTGCGACCGGCTGAGCGAGTCCCGACTCGCCGGATCCTGTCTGAGCGGACCGCGCAGCAGATGCAAGCCATCCTGGCTGAGGTCGTCCGTTCCGGGACAGGCAAGCGAGCCGCCATCGACGGCTACCAGGTGGCGGGCAAGACCGGCACCGCGCAAAAGCCCAGCCCTGAAGGCGGCTACTCGTCCGAGGCGTACACCAGCTCCTTCGCAGGGTTCCTCCCTGCTGATCGTCCTGAACTCACCGTCGTCGTCGTGCTCGACGAGCCGGACGAATACCGGGCCGCCATCGTGGCCGCACCGGTCTTCGCTGAAGTCGCCGAATACGCCCTGCGCATGCTCCAGGTGTCGCCAGATGCCTAGCTACATCAGCAGCGCGCCGGCAGAGCCGATACCGCTGGAGGAGTTGGCTGCGGCAATAGGCGGTACCTGTGCGCTGCCCCCGCACCGGCGCATCGACGAGGTCGCGGCATCAGCGGTCCTCGTGCGCGGCATCACCCACGACAGTCGTTCAGTCGCGCCCGGCGCCCTGTTCGGCTGCGTCGTAGGGCAGCGCCACGACGGCCACCATTTTGCCGCTGAGGCAGTGAACGCAGGAGCTGCGGCGCTGCTGGTGTCGCAGGTGCTCGACGTCGATGTGCCCCAGATCGTCGTGCCCGACGTGCGAAAGGCACTCGGGCCGGCGTCAGCTGCGGTGTGGGGACAGCCATGGCGCCGCCAGCCGGTGGTGGGCGTCACCGGGACAGCGGGCAAGACCACGGTCACGCACGCAATCGCCGCCATTGCGAGCGCATGCGGTACCACTTGTGAGGTTATGGGCACGCTGGACGGAACGCACACCACGCCCGAGGCACCAGACCTGTGCCGACGTCTCAGCCAGGCTGCCGACGCGGGAGCCGGGATGGTCGTGCTTGAGGTGTCATCTCATGCGCTCGCCCAGGGCAGGGTCGATGGCGCCAGCTTCGCTGCCAGTGTGTTCACCAACCTCGGCCATGAGCATCTCGATTTCCACGAGACGATGGAGGACTATTTCAACGCCAAGGCGCGCCTCTTCGACGGTCGCAGCGAGATAGCGGTGTTGAACGTTGCCGATTCGTGGGGTCGCCGCCTGGCATCGATGGTCGCTGGCACAACTGCCGAAGTCGTCGAGTGGCAGCCTTCCGATATCGATCGCATCGTGGTGAGCACCGCGGGAATCAGCGGCAGGTGGCACGGCCGATCCGTGCACTGCGGGCTGCTGGGCCGATTCAATGCCGCAAACGTGGCGGCCGCAGCAGCAACGGCCAGCGCCCTCGGATTCGATGATGACGCGATCGCCGACGCGATCACCGCCGTCTCCCCGGTACGAGGGCGTCTGTGGCCTGTCAGCGGCCCGGATGATGACATCACGGTCTTGGTCGACTATGCCCACAAGCCAGACGCACTTGCCGCCGCATTGGCCAGCGCCCGCGAGCTCGGGGCTGCAGGCGGCCGCCTGTGGGCAGTATTCGGAGCGGGCGGTGATCGGGACCAGTCGAAGCGGGCTCTCATGGGCGCGGCGGCGGACCGCCATGCCGATGTGCTCATCCTGACCTCCGACAACGCTCGCAGCGAGGACCCTGCCCAGATCGCGGCCGACATCGCCGCAGGCGCGGTCAGCCGACATGACGCAGATGACGGCTTGCACGTCGAATTGGACAGGTCGAGCGCCATCTCGTACGCCGTCAGGAACGCTCAGGCTGGCGATGTCATCGTGGTCGCCGGAAAGGGCCACGAGACCGCGCAGGTGAGCGCAGGGCATTCCGTACCGTTCGATGACGCAGATGTCGCTGCCGAACACCTGAGGCGGCGCGGGAACGCAAAGCGATGATTGCGCTCCTGATCGCCGCCAGCTCTGCCATGTTCGTGTCGCTGGTAGGAACTCGCTACCTCATTCCCTGGCTGCAGGCCCGCGGGGTGGGCCAACCCATCCGCCTCGATGGCCCCCGAGGCCACATCACCAAGGCGGGCACACCGACGATGGGCGGCGTTGCGGTCGTCACGGCAGCCGTCGTGGGGTATGTCGTCAGCCACCTGCGCGCCGAGACCGTCATCACTCGATCAGGCATCGTGCTGCTGGCAGCCGTCTGCGCTGCAGGACTCGTGGGTTTGGCGGACGACTGGATCAAGGTGAGCCGCGAGCGCAATCTGGGATTGAACAAGCGGGCCAAGCTGATCGGGCTGATCGTCGTGGGCATCGGCTTTGCCGTCGCGTCGGTGTGGTGGGTCAATCTCGATACTGCCGTCGGATTCGCACGGCTGGAGGGCAATGCGCTGCGGATTCCCGCCGCTGTGTGGATTCTGTGGGCAGTCATCATCGTCCTGGGCACGTCCAACGCCGTGAACTTGACAGATGGCCTGGACGGCCTCGCCGCCGGCGCCGCCTCGGTGGCGTTCGCGGCCTTCGTCGTGATCGGCTACTGGGCCTTCCGTCACCCCATCTCCTACGACGTCAAGCACCCCCTCGACCTCGCCATTGTCGCCGCTGCTATGGCTGGAGCGTGTGCCGGATTCCTGTGGTGGAACGCGCCCCCGGCGCGGATCTTCATGGGCGACACCGGTTCGCTGGCCATCGGCACCGCGATGGCGGGGCTCGCAATGCTGTTGCACGTCGATCTCCTATTGCCCGTGATCGGTGGCCTCTACGTCATCGAGACCGCATCGGTGATCATCCAGGTCGGTTCGTTCCGGCTCTTCGGCCGCCGCTTGTTCC
The DNA here is from genome assembly GCF_965204195.1 of Candidatus Poriferisodalis sp. GTDB lineage: Bacteria > Actinomycetota > Acidimicrobiia > Acidimicrobiales > Poriferisodalaceae > Poriferisodalis. Next base: position 2,099,369 of record NZ_OZ241975.1, on the reverse strand, counting down.
GGATGGCCCCCATGCATCATCACCTTGAGCTGGGCGGATGGCCGGAAACCACGGTGCTGATCCGTCTCTGGGTGGTGAACAGCCTGCTCGTCGCGCTGGCGCTGGGTATGTATTACGCAGACTTCCTGAGTCTGGATCTGGTCGAAATCCCGGCGGGTTCGTTGTGAGCGCCGACGTGACGCCCGCAGACGGACCGGTCGTCGTGGTCGGCATGGGCGTGACCGGATGCGCGGTTGCCGCCGCGCTCGCAGCGCGCGGTCACGAGGTCATCGTGGCGGACGACCGGCCGAGCGAGGCGGCGGGCAGGATCGCCCGGACAGATGCTGCGTTCGGCGAGATTCACGACTCCACCGATGCGGCGCTGCTCAGGAACCTGCTCTCGGGTGCTGCGGCCGTCGTGCCCGCTCCGGGCGTGCCGCCACGACACCTCAGCTACACGCTGGCGGCCGCGGCCGGAGTGCCGGTGGTGAGCGAGTTGGATCTGGCAGCGCAGTGGGACAGTCGACCCCTCGCAGCGATTACCGGCACCAACGGCAAGACGACCGTCACGGTCCTCACGGAGCGAATGCTGAACCGAAGCGGAATCGCCGCTGTCAGCGCCGGCAACACCGACATCGCCCTGGTAGACGCCATCGACCGTGACGTTGCTGCGTTCGTCGTGGAGGCGTCGTCGTTCAGGCTGCACCGGGCACGCAGATTCGCTCCCGCGGTCGCTGCGTGGCTGAATCTGGCCCCTGATCATCTCGACTGGCATGCAGATCTGCACGACTATGCGGCTTCCAAGGCGCGCATCTGGGCGGCACAGGGTCCCGACGACGTCGCGGTGGTGCCGTTCGGCGACACCGACATCGAACCGTGGACCTCCGGGATCCGTTCACGGCGTGTGGCCTTCGCAGCGCCCCAGCAGCTCGAGGCGCCGTGCGATGTGCGCTACGAGCGTGGCGTCCTCGTCGCGCACGGCGACAGCATCGTGGCGGCGGCCGAGATGCCCCGACGGCGTCCCCATGACTTGTCGAACGCTGCCGCTGCAGCGGCTGTCGCGCTGGAGATGGGTGCATCCGTGGAGGCGGTGGCAACGGAGTTGCGATCGTTCGACGGTCTGCCTCACCGGCTCGCGTTCGCGGGGCACATCGGAGACGTGGGCTTCTACAACGACAGCAAGGCCACAGCACCGCACGCGACGGTGGCAGCGCTGCGGGGCTTCTCCGATGCGGTGCTGATCGCGGGCGGCCGGAACAAGGGCCTCGATCTCGGAGAACTCGCCGCCATTGCCGCGCATGTTCATGGCGTCGTGGCGATTGGCGAGGCCGCCGGCGAGGTTGTCGACTGCTTCAGCCAGCCTGCATGCGGCCGGATCGAGCTCGCCCGTGCCGATTCGATGCCCGAGGCTGTGGAGGCTGCCCACCGGATGGCGCTGCCGGGCCGCGACGTGGTGCTGTCGCCCGGGTGCGCCTCGTTCGACTGGTACTCGAGCTACGGCGAGCGGGGTGAGCACTTCGCGACGACTGTGGCGGACCTCGCTGAGCGCTTGGGCTCACGCATTCCAACCGGGGACAGGCGATGAGCAAGCTGGATCTTCCGAGCACCCCGTCAGGACGGCCTCACTCAGGCCCGTCGGTGCGCTACGCCGCACTCCTGTCTGCAGTGTTCCTGCTCCTGCTCACCGGCGTCGTCCTCGTGCTGTCGGCCACGTCGGCGACCGGGGTCGATTCATCCGACCGTCCCCTGCAGTACTTCACCCGGCACCTGTGGTCGGTCGGGATCGCTGTTGCGGTCCTGCTCGTCACGCTTGGCGTCGACTACCGGCACTGGCGGCGCATGGCATTGCCCCTTGCAGCTGCGAGCGTGAGCCTGCTGGTGATTGTGCTGGCGGTAGGCAGACGCACCGGCGGTGCTCGCCGCTGGATCGAGATCGGTCAATTCAGCGTCCAGCCGTCGGAAATCGCGAAACTGGCACTCATCGTTGCGTTGGCCGCTTTCTTGGATGCCCGCAAGGATCAGATCGAACGGCCCGACCGGATCCTGCGGCCGGCGATGCTCCTGCTCACTGCCGGGTGCTCGCTGGTACTGCTGCAGCCGGATCTGGGAACAACCCTCATCCTGGCGGGCATCGGGGTCGGGATGCTCTTCGTCGCGGGCCTGCCAGGCCGCGACCTGGGGAAGATCGCAGCGATGGTCGTTGTGGCGGCACCGTTGCTGGCGTACGCGGCGCCTTACCGCCGTGCGCGGCTCGCCGGCTTTCTGGATCCGATCTCTGAACGAGCCTCGAGCGGCTACCAGACGTTCCAGAGCCTGGTAGGTCTGGCGCAAGGGGGGCTGCGGGGCACCGGGCTGGGGGCAGGCCAAGCCAAGTGGGGCTGGGTGCCCAACGCGCCCACCGACTTCATTTTCGTCATCGTCGGCGAGGAGATGGGTCTCCTCGGCGCCCTCGGGCTCCTGACGCTGCTCGGGGTCGTCGGCATAGGGGGGCTCCGGACGAGCCAGAAGGCGCCCGATCTGTTCGGTTCCCTGCTCGCAGCCGGCATCGCCATCTGGTTCGTGCTCCAGACGCTGGTGAACGTCGGCGGTGTGGTTGGATTGCTGCCGGTGACCGGTGTGACACTGCCATTCCTGTCTTTCGGCGGTTCGTCACTGGTGGTGACGGCAGCGGCCGCAGGCCTGCTGCTGAACGTGACGCGGCGATCCGGTTGAGCCGTGGCTATTCCCGGCAGCATCCCTAACGCCCCCAGCGTCTTGATCGCGGGGGGCGGGACCGCCGGGCACCTGATGCCCGGCTTAGCGGTGGCTTCGGCGCTGACTGAACGTGGCTGGCCCTCCGAAGGCATTCATTTCGTCGGCAGTTCCCGGGGCATCGATGCGCAGATCGTGCCAGATGCCGGTTTCAGCGTGACCTTGCTCGGAGGTCGGGGCCTTACTGCGCGCCGGGTGAACCTGACGAACGCGCGTGCTGCAGTGAGCTTGGCGTGGGCCACGGTGCGGGGCATCGCTCTCGTGAGACGGCGGCGTCCAGCTGCGGTGCTGTCGCTGGGCGGCTACGCCGCGCTTCCCGCAACGGTGGGAGCGGTGATCTGGCGCGTGCCCCTGGTGATCGCCGAGCAGAACGCAGTCGCATCGGCAACGAACCGCCTGCTGGGCAGATTCGCACGCGCCGCCGCCGTACCCGTCCGCGGGACGGGGTTGCGCAGAGAAGTCGTGACCGGCAATCCCGTGCGTCCGGCAGTCGTCGAAGCGGCACTTGGAGCGGGCGACGCCCGTGCCCAGCTCGGCTGGCCCGCAGATGCGACCGTTGTGGTGGCGTTCGGTGGTTCGCTGGGCTCGTTCCGGATCAACACCGCCGTCTGGACGGCGTTGCCGTCATTGAGGGACCGCGACGGCTTGTTCATCTATCACGTGGTCGGCAAGCGCGACTGGGCTGAGCGACCGCCACCACCGCCGCAGCGACCCGATGGCTCGCGGGTATGCGACTGGTACCGCGCCGTGCCGTTCGATGAACAGTTGCCTGCCGCCTTGGCTGCGGCTGACGTCGCGATCTGCCGTGCCGGGGCATCGACTGTGGCAGAGCTGTCGGTCATCGGCACACCAGCCGTGCTGGTCCCCTTGCCGATCGCGACCAACGACCACCAACGTCGCAACGCAGAGGAACTGGCCGCCACGGGCGCAGCACGGGTTGTTGCCGACGCTGAGTTCGATGCGGAGCGGATGCTCGCAGAGCTCGAACAGATGCTGGAATTGCGGCGCCCCCTCAGGCCGGAGCGTCTCTCCGAAGAGACCTTCGGTCGTCGAGACTCTGCACAACGGGTCGCGCAGCTCGTGATACAGCACAGTTCAGCGGTTCCTGGCTCAGTGGTACACGAGGATCGTTCGCCGAGAAAGCACACGACGTGACCACATCTCCGTCCATCGAGCCAGCGCTCCTGATCGAAGAGATGTCAAGCCGGCTTCCCGACCTTGGGGAGCCGCGCAGCATCCATTTGGTAGGAGCCGGCGGCGCCGGCATGAACGCCATCGGGTTGGTGCTCGCCGAGATGGGCCATGCCGTCAGCGGCAGCGACCTGAGAGCGGGCCTTGGCATGACGCGGCTCGCAGCTCACGGTGCCCGGGTCGTGATCGGGCATGAGGCCGCCAATATCGGCGCGGCGGACATCGTGGCCCATTCAAGTGCGGTTCCCCAGGCCAATGTGGAGCTGATCGAGGCCCGCCGCCGGGGCATTCCGGTGCTCAGCCGGGCTGAGCTGCTCGCAGGAATCTGCCGGCGCAAGCAGACGCTGGCGGTCGGCGGAACCCACGGAAAGACGACCACCTCGTCGATGCTGGCGCTTTGCCTGGTCGCGGCCGGCGAACATCCGTCGTTCCTCGTGGGCGGCGAGGTGAACGAAATCGGCTCCGGTGCCGTTTGGGACACAGCGGGGGAGTGGTTCGTCGTCGAAGCAGACGAGTCTGACGGGACGTTTCTGGAGCTCGGCGCCGATGCGGTGGTGGTGACGAACGTCGAACCTGACCATCTCGACCATTACGGCAGTTTCGACGAGCTTGCAGCCGCATTCGAAGAGTTCGTCACCAGCGCTGGAGGGCCACGCATCGTGTGTGCCGATGACCTGCGGGCCGCCGCCATGGCCGAGCGCGTCGGCGGCTGCGTTACCTACGGAAACGCTCCGGGGGCCAAGTACCGGATCATCGACGCGCGCAGCTCTCGTACCGGTGCTCGCTTCGAGCTGGTCGCCGGCGCAACGTCTATCGGCCGTTGCGAGCTGCCACTGCCTGGGCTGCACAACGTGACGAATGCGGCCGGCGCTCTTGCGGCGGCACTCGAGCTCGGGGCCGCGGCGTCACCGATGATCGATGCCCTTGGCCGATTTGCCGGTGTCGCCCGGCGATTCGAGCGACGCGGCGAGCGTGACGGGGTGTCGTTCATCGACGACTATGCGCACCTGCCCACCGAGGTCACCGCGGCGATCGCCGCAGCTCGCAGCGGAGGCTGGAAGCGGATTGTCGCCGTATTCCAGCCGCATCGCTACTCGCGGACCGCAGCGCTCTGGCAGGACTTCGCGGACTCGTTCGCTGATGCCGACCAAGTGGTCCTCACCGACATCTACGCCGCCGGCGAGGTACCGCGGCCCGGTGTGTCCACCGAACTGGTACTCGGTGCCGTGCTCGACGCCCATCCGTATGCGTCGGTGGCCTATCTCCCGGGCCGCACCGAGCTGCGTTCGTACCTGCGCAGGAGTCTGCGTTCTGGCGACCTGTGCCTCACCTTGGGTGCCGGTGACCTGACGACGCTCGCCGATGAGATGTTGCATGTCTCCTGAGCAGTGGTCGGACCCGGATGCAGTTCGACGCGCCGTGACCATGCTCGGCGATGACGCTCGTGTGAATGCGCCGCTGGGGGCGTTGACCACGTCGAGAGTCGGCGGTCCGGCAGCGGTGGCGTTCGTGGCAAGCAGCCCATCCGACCTGCAACGCGCGGCAGAGGCCGCAGCAGCTTCCGGGCTGGAGATGCTCGTCGTCGGGAGAGGATCGAACCTACTGGTCGCCGACCGAGGATTCGAAGGCATCGCGCTCTTCCTCGGCGATGCCTACGCCACAATCGAATGTGATCGTGCGAACGCCACGGTCACTGCAGGGGCATCTGTGGCACTGCCGGTGCTCGCGCGCCAGTGTGCCGCGGCAGGTATCGGCGGCCTCGAATGGGCCGTTGGCGTGCCGGGCTCCGTGGGCGGGGCCGTGCGCATGAACGCAGGAGGGCACGGCAGCGATATGGCGTCGTGCTTGATCGATGCAGACATCGTCGATCTGGAGGCTGGGTTCAGCGGCAAAGCAGTCGCCCGAGCGGTCCGTGATGTCGAGGCCCTGGAGTTGGGCTACCGCAGCAGCGGTCTCCAAAATCGTCACGTCGTGGTTCGTGCGCGGCTGGCCGGGCACCAAGCGCTCCCGTCGACGGTGATGGATCAGATCGCGGACATCGTCCGGTGGCGCAGAGAGCATCAGCCCGGCGGGCAGAACTCCGGTTCGGTCTTCATGAACCCGCCCGCCGAGTCCGCAGGAGCCCACATCGACCAGACAGGTCTTCGGGGCTTGCGCATCGGCACAGCGGAGGTGTCGCGCCTGCACGCAAACTTCATCGTTTCGGACCCCGGCGGCACGGCAGCAGATGTCGTCGCGCTCATGGCCGAAGTCCGGCGCCGCGTCACCGAGTCGACCGGCATTGTGTTGCAGCCCGAAGTCCGCATGGTGGGCTTCGAGGCGGCACCGATGCCGTCTTGAGCGATGTCGGAGGGAGCTCCGAAGCCTGCGGAACGGAAACGACATCGTCGGCGCCGATGGCTGACCGTGGCGGCGTTTGCCGCTGTTGCCGCATCAGTTGCAGCGATCCTTTTCGCAGCAGGCACCTTCGAAGTCGACCGGATCCATTTCAGTGGCCTGCATCGCGTGAGCTACGACGAGGCATACGGGGCCGCCGACATCCATGCCGGGGACTTCATGGGAACCCTCGACACCGGCGAAGCAGAACGGTCACTCGAGAGCCTGCCCTGGATCGCCGACGCTCGAATCCAGCGGCGGTGGCCTGCAACGGTGGAAGTGGATGTCGTTGAGCGCAGCGCAGCGGCGATTGCATTGGCCGCTCCCGGCAGCTGGGTTCTCATTGACATCGAAGGCCGGGTCCTCACTTCACCGCTCGCCATCCTGCCCGAACTTCCGCGCTTGTCAGGCATTGCTGCGGCGCCGGAACCGGGTGCGTTCCTCGCAAGCGATGCGAATGCGCTGCTTGCCGCGTTGAGTGCAGCGCACGGGCAGCCCGAGTTCGTGATTGCCGCGCTGTGGCGCGACGGGCGCGGGGACATTAGCGCGCGCGTGTGGCAACAACCAGGAGATCTTGTGCTCGAAGTCGCGCTGGGGGACGAATCGGCGATCGGGGCCAAGACGGCGGCGATCGCTGCAGTCATCGGAGAGATGACAACCTCCGCTGCCATCTTGGATGTGTCGGTTCCGCACTTGCCGGTGCTCCGCCCGTCGGGTTAAGGGGCTCAGCGCAGGGTCTTGCCGATAGACAGAGGCATCAGTACTGTCGTCAATTGCGCTATTTTCCCCTAGAAGACGCCCGTCGGCGGCATGTGTGATGTCGCGGCTGGCCAGTGAACGCGAGGAGCCCTGTGGCCTCACCACAGAACTACGTGGCAGTCATCAAGGTGGTGGGCGTCGGGGGCGGCGGCTCGAATGCCGTCAACCGGATGATCGATTTCGGTTTAGGCGGGGTTGAGTTCATCGCCGTCAATACCGACGCCCAGGCCCTGCTGTTGAGCGACGCCGACGTCAAGCTTGACATCGGCCGGCAGTTGACGCGCGGGCTTGGCGCGGGCAGCGATCCCGAAATCGGCACCCGAGCCGCAGAAGAGCACCGTGATGAGATCGCCGAAGCGCTGCAGGGTGCGGACATGGTGTTCATCACGGCCGGAGAGGGCGGCGGCACCGGCACCGGAGGCGCCCCGGTGGTGGCAGAGGTTTCCAAAGAGGTAGGAGCGCTGACGATCGGAGTGGTCACGCGCCCGTTTGCCTTCGAGGGCAAACGCAGGCAGATCCAGGCCGAACAGGGCATCGAGCGACTGAAGGAGCGCGTCGACACGCTGATCGTGATCCCGAATGATCGGCTGCTGACCGTAGCGAGCGAGCACACATCGATCATCGATGCCTTCCGCATGGCAGACGACGTTCTGCGCGAGGGAGTGTCTGGGATCTCGGGCCTGATCACCACGCCGGGCCTCATCAACACCGACTTCGCGGACGTCAAGGCGATCATGTCGAGCGCCGGTACCGCCTTGATGGGAATCGGCCGTGCTCATGGCGAGAACCGCTCCAAGAATGCGGCCCGACAAGCAGTCTCGTCGTCGCTGCTCGAGGAGTCCATCGACGGTGCCCGCGGCATCTTGCTGAACATTGCCGCAGGACCGGAACTCGGGCTGTTCGAAGTCAACGAAGCAGCGGAAGTCATCCGCGAAGTTGCGCACGCCGAGGCCAACATCATCTTCGGCACGGTGATCGACGATTCTCTCGGGGAAGAGATCCGCGTAACGGTCATCGCTGCAGGTTTCGACCGTTACGGACCGGGCCGCTCTGGAGGTGCTGCGCTGGGCGACTACGCAGCCTCAGAGGAGTCGGGTGATATGGCCGACCCGTTCGGCGACCTCGATGAGGACGACGAATCGTTCGACGTACCCAGCTTCCTGCGGTGACGCCTGGGTTACCTCGCAACCACTCCACACTGCCGTACATCGACGCCCATCGCGGTCTCGCGGCGGGGCTGCACGGCCCGGCACGCCACGCCGGAGGGCGCTTCGGATGCTGACGCTGCGTCGCCGCTGCGGGAACAGCTGGGTGCGCATCTCGGTCTCTGAGCGCTCCGACGGTGACTGCGCTCCAATCGACGGTTCCGCCCCCAGCGACGTGACTGTCTTGCGGCAGGTCCATGGCGCGCGGGTTGTGGAGGTGGGACAACCTGGAGAGCATCGGGGCATCAGCGCAGACGCAGCATGGACATGGACGCCACGAGCCACACTGGCCGTGCGAACGGCTGACTGTGTGCCGATTGTGCTGTATGGGACCGATGCGGCGGGTCGGGGGGCGGTCGCGGCGGTGCACGCGGGGTGGCGAGGCCTGCTCGACGGCATCGTCGCGGCAACCCTCGCCGAGCTCAGGTGCCATGGATTCCGTCGCCCACGTGCCGTCGTCGGGCCTCACATCTGCCCGCAGCACTACGAATTCGGCACCGAACAGCTTGAAGCAGCCACCCAGGCACTTGGTCCGTCGGTTTCGAGCACGACGCGATGGGGCACCCCAGCGTTCGATCTGGGCGAGGCCACGCGGCTGGTGTTGCGACGGAATGGGGCCATCATTGACAGCGAGATCGGCCGCTGTACCGCTTCGGATGAGCGCTATTACTCGCACCGATGCCGTGGGGAACACGGACGAACAGCCGTGTTGGTCTGCCTCGAGGCCGGGCCGACAGGCGAGATGTTCGATGATTGACGCCGAGGACGTCCGCCGACGCACCGAGCGCGTCAAGCAGCGGATAGCCGATGCCGGCGGCGATGCTGCTCACGTCGGCATCGTGGCGGTGACCAAGGGCTTCGACAGTTCGGCTATCGAAGCTGCTGCTCGTGCCGGTCTGGTGATGATCGGTGAGAACTACGCCCAGGAGCTGCACGGCAAGTGGCACGAGGTGGACACTGCGACCAAGACGGCAGTCGAGATCCACTTCATTGGGCGGCTGCAGTCGAACAAGGTCCGGCAACTGGCTGGAGTGGTGGACGTGTGGCAGAGCGTGGATCGGATGCGGTTGGTTTCCGAAATTGCACGCCACGATCCTGGTGCTTCCATCTTCGTGCAACTCGACGTGAGCGGCAGTGCTACCCAGGGCGGCTGCCCGCCCGGTGAGGCCTCGTCATTGGTAGCTGCCGCTCGTCGGGAAGGACTCGATGTGGCGGGTTGCATGGCTGTCGGCCCGCAGGGTTCGGCTTCTGAGATTGCACGGGCCTTCAGTGAGGTCGCCCGATTCTCTGATCTCCATGAGATTGAGCATCGCTGCATGGGAATGAGCGGAGATCTTGAGGAGGCGGTCAGAGCGGGTTCGACAATGGTGCGTATAGGGACTGCCCTCTTCGGCAATCGCCCACCCCGAAGTGCCTCAGCGCGGGGTGCCTGACCGTAACTTGACAAGTCGGTACCCTGTGCGACCGAGACAGCTTTTGATCGAGGCTGTTGTTACCGAGGTTCTGCATGCCATCGTTCATGAAGCAGGCAATGAGCTATCTGGGCTTGGGCCCGGATGACAGCTATGCGCCGCCACCCGAACGCGCCATGCCGGGCGACATGCCAGCGACCGAAGCCTTCGCCGATCAGACCGGCCAGAGCGGCGTCACCGTGGTTGAGCGGCCAGCGGCAGCGACGCCCCAGGCCGCACCCGCCGCACCGACATCGGCCGTGCGCCGCGTCGCCACATCAACAGCACAGCCGTTCGTGCTGATGCCACGGATGTTCGATGATGCACAGCAGATCGGAGACCGCTTCAAGCGCGATCAACCGCTCATTCTGAACTTGCAGGGGCTCGATCGCGACACCGCTCGTCGGCTCCTCGACTTTGCCAGCGGGTTGTGCTACGCCCGCGACGGCGAGATGCGCAAGGTCGCAAACGCCGTGTACATGCTCGTGCCGGCAAACGTCGTAGTGAGCGATGACGAGCATCGTGCAGTCGCCGCACAGGACGACCCCGTGCAGGACATCGGCCGCTGAGACGCTCCGGCGCGGACCACCAAGCGGAGCGATGAGATGCTGTGCACGCTGATATCGCTCTACGTGTTCGCCATCTTTGCGCGTGTGCTGTTCAGCTGGATCCCGCTTGCTCCCGAGAGCCCAGTCATGGTGGTGCGAACTTGGCTGGTGCGCATTACTGAGCCTGTCATGGGTCCACTGCGGCGGGCACTGCCCGCAGTGCGACTCGGCCGGGTGGCGCTCGACCTGTCACCGATCGTGCTGATCATCGGGTTGCAGGTCTTCGTGGCGGGCATGCTGCTGGGATGCTGAGACGCTGGTACATTCCGCGCCATGGCGAGCCCTGATTCTCCTCCCGTCGAACCCTCCGATACCGAGGGCGAGGGCTTGCTCGAGACGATCGGTGCGCAGCTAGCGACGCTCGCAGCGCAAGTATCCGAGATCGACCAGCGCATGAGCAGCGTCGAATCGGGAGGGCCTGCACAGCCTGTGGAAGTGCGGCTGTCACCCGAGACGGTGGCGCAGATTGCCGATGCACTTGCTGCATTGCAGGCGGCAGGCAGCCAGGCACTGGACGAAGCGTTCAAGACGGCGAGCGACGACCTCACCGAGGCGCTGTCCGGTCTCGTACGGTCCGAGATATCGAGGACGCTGACTGACGCCGGTTACACCGTCGAGGTCACCGAGGTCGCTGAATCGGACATCGACGATGAGCCGTTCGAGGGCGGCTCAAGCTCCGACGCTGCCGCAATGCTCGCAGACAGCGACGTGGATGAGCTGCCTGAGCCAGAGCCGATTGCGGCCTCCGTTCGCTCTGGGCCAGATGCTGGCGCCATGCCGTCGATCGTCGCGCCGCTTGCGGCGGCCGAACGGGTCGACGCCGCGTACGAATCGATCAGCTCCGGCTCAGAGAGCGACACGGACGGCGAAGACACTGACGATGTGGACGGTGATCTCATCGACGCGGACCGGGCGCCACTCGCACTCGACGAACTCGATGATCCCTTCCTGGATGCGCTGATCCGCAAGGAACCCCTGTCTGCTTAGACAGCCGCCCGCGAGCAGACCGCCAGATCGAGGTCGGGCTCGTCGCTGCCGTCGAGCCAGTGGATCTCCTCCGCTAGCACGGCGGCTTCCACCAATGGCTCATGCTGACGGATCGCATCCAGATTCGGCGGGCTCCAGCGGATCGTCAGATTGATGCGGTCGGTGACTTCGAGACCGTGCTCCTTGCGCGTTTGCTGGATGTGGCGAATCAGATCGCGAGCTGCACCTTCGGCCTCCAGCTCGGGTGTGACCGTGGCGTCCAACGTCACGACCAGTTGCTGGACTTCCAGCACCGAAGTGGTAGCCGGGTCCGATGGTTGCAGGGTGAGCTGGTATTCGCCGTCGCGCAGTTCGTGGCCTCCGGCAACCACCCCGCCTCCGGCTGTGACGCTCCAATCGCCCGTTCGGGCGGCCACGAAGACTTCCTGAACGGCGGCGCCCAACCGCGGCCCCAGCACCGAGCCGTCTGGGCGCAGCACATGAGTTGCGAGGTCGCCAAGCTTATTGTGGAGCTTCACCTCCCGGACGTTGATTTCCTCGGCCAGAAGCAGGGCGAACGGCTCGAGCCGCTCTGCACCGGCACCGGCCACCGTCACGCTACGCAGCGGCAGCCGGACGCGTAAGCCGGCGTCCTCACGCACTCGCAGCGCTGCCGAGGCCGCAGCGCGCACGGCATCCATGTGTTCGACGAGGTCGGAATCCAGCGGGAGCATCTTGGGGTCAGGCCAGTCGCTCAGGTGCACGCTGTCGCCGCCAGTCAGCCCGCCGTAGATCTCTTCGGTGATCATCGGCAGCAGCGGGGCCGCCATGGCCGCAAAGATCCTCAGCACCGTGTACAGCGTGTCGAAGGCGTCAGGTTCGCCCGTGGTCCCGCCTTCGACGGAAAGGACGCGGGTGAACTCGCCCCAAAAGCGTGTCCGGCTACGGCGGATGTACCAGTTGTTCAGTGCGTCGATGAATGACTGCAGCTCGGCGGCAGCCCCAGGCAAGTCGTACGCGTCGAAACTTGCCGTGACTGACTCCAGCGTGGCCCTGGTCTTGGCCAGCAAGTAGCGATCGAGCACATGAGCAGAGTCGGCTCGTACCTTGGCTTCGTAGCCATCGGCATTCGCGTACAGCGTGAAGAAGGCATATGAGTTCCAGATCGGGATCAGCACCTGCCGGGCGACCTCGTCGATACCGCTGTCGGAAATGCGTGTATCGCCGCCCCGGACGATGTTCGTCGCCATGAGGTACCACCGCAGTGCATCGGACCCCTGATTGGCGAAGATGTCGGTGGGCTCGGTGTAGTTCCGCAGCCGTTTGGACAGCTTGTTGCCGTCGGCGGCGAGCAGCACCCCATGGCAGATCACGTTCTGGAACGCTGGCTGGGAGAACAGCGCTCCCGCCAGAACGTGGAGCGTGTAGAACCAGCCACGGGTCTGGTTGATGTACTCCACGATGAAATCGGCCGGGAAGTTCTTCTCGAACCACTCCTTGTTCTCGAACGGGTAGTGCACCTGCGCGAATGGCATGGATCCCGACTCGAACCAGCAGTCGAGCACCTCGGGCACACGTCGCATGGTCGAGCGGCCCGTGGGATCGTCCGGATTCGGGCGCGTCAGCTCGTCGATGAACGGCCGGTGCAGATCCGTTGGGCGCACGCCGAAGTCGGCTTCGAGCTCCTCGAGGCTGCCGTAGACATCGATCCGGGGATAGTCAGGGTCGTCGCTCATCCAGATCGGGATGGGCGAGCCCCAGAACCGGTTGCGACTGATGGACCAGTCACGGGCACCTGCCAGCCACTGGCCGAACCGGCCGTCGCGCACATGGCCGGGCACCCAGTTGATCTGCAGGTTGGTCTCGGCCAACAGATCGGAGATCTCGGTGACCTTCACGTACCACGAGCTGATGGCCTTGTAGATGATCGGCGTATCCGTGCGCCAGCAGTGCGGGTAGTTGTGCTCGTAACTGTCGTGGCGCAGCACCCTGTCGCGTCGCTTCAGCTCGGCGATGATCTGCGGGTTTACCTCGAAGACGTTGCGGTCGGCCCACGGCGTCACCGGTTGGGTGAAACAGCCTCGGTCATCCACCGGCACGGCATCGCCGATCTCGATGCCGTGGGCTTCGCAGAGAAACTGATCCTCCTCGCCGAAGCCGGGCGCCAGGTGAACCACACCGGTGCCTTCGGTGGTGTCCACGAAATCGCCGGCGAGTACCCGAAATGCCTCAGTGCGATGAGCGAAGAACTCGAACATCGGCGAGTAGCGGCGGCCTGCCAGCTCAGCGCCGCGCATTGTGTCCAAGACGGTGTACGGCTCGAGGTCGGCTGCGTACTGCTCAAGACAGTCTGACGCGAGGACGTAACGGCCAGCACCGAGGGCTTCCGATTGCACCACGGCATAGGAGATCTCTTCGCCGACGGCGACTGCGAGATTGGACGGCAAGGTCCACGGTGTCGTGGTCCAGGCGAGCAGTCGCAACGGGCCCTCTGCGCCAGCCGTGCTGCTTGCGCCGGCCGGCCCGTCGGTGTCCGTCAGTTCGAACCAGACGGTGATAGCGGGGTCCTGGCGAGGTCTCGTGGCGTCGTCGAGCCTGATCTCGAAATTGGACAGCGGGGTCTCCGCGCCCCACGAGTAGGGCATGACCCGGAACGCCTGATAGACGAGGCCCTGATCCCAGAGCTGCTTGAACGCCCACATGACCGATTCCATGTAGGGCAGGTCCATCGTCTTGTAGTCGTCGTCGAAATCGACCCATCGAGCTTGGCGGGTGACGGTCTTGCGCCACTCCGCCGTATACCGCAGCACTGAGTCGCGACAGTGGGCATTGAAGCGCTCGATGCCGAAGTCGGTGATGGCGGCGCGCCCGCTCACGCCGAGCTCGCGTTCGGTCTCCATCTCGGCAGGCAGGCCATGGCAATCCCAGCCGAAACGCCGGTTGACGCGGTGGCCACGCATGGTCTGGTATCGAGGTACCACGTCCTTGACGTAGCCAGTCAGCAGGTGTCCATGGTGCGGCAGCCCGTTCGCGAAGGGCGGACCGTCGTAGAAAACGAACTCGTCATTCGCGGGCCTATTCGCGATCGACGTCTCAAACGTGCCCTCGTCCTGCCAGCGCGCAAGAATCCGTTCCTCGATCTGCGGGAAGTCTGCTTGCGCAGGTACACGTGGGTACACGGTCTCGGTCGGCTCTCGCTTCACCAGTGCCTCCTGGGCCTCGCTCGAGCCCACGGGCCAGCCCACGAGACAGCGAGGGTACCCCTGAGGCAAGGAAATCAACGGGGTTGCGAACTGCCAAACGCAGTCGAAATCGGCGACCTAGACTGCCGCGTCGCTTCTGTGGGGAGGAGCCATGGCCACTGCGAAGAAGGCTTCCGCCCGTAAGGCTGCCGCGAAGAAGGCGCCGGCACGAAAGCGGGCAGCGAATTCCTCGAAGGCCAAGACCGCCGCGAAAGCTGCAGGCACAGCCAAGAAGGCACCCGCGAAGAAGACTGCTAAGAAAGGGACCGCTGCGAAAACAGCAGGCACAGCCAAGAAGGCACCTGCGAAGAAGTCCACACCCCGCCGCAAGGCTCCAAAGCCCCGCTTCGGCGAGGCGTTTCTCGAAAAGCAGCGACAGGCGCTGCTGGCTGAACGCCATCGCTACACAGAACACGCCGAACGGTACGAAGCCGAGGCCGAACAGCTCGTCAGCGAGCGCGAGCCGGGAGATGTCCAGTTCGATGAGGAGTCGGGTGAGGGAGACTCCATCGCCGTGGAGCGCGATCGGGCACTGCAGATCTCAGCCCGCGAGCGCGAGGAGATCGCCGAGATCGATGCGGCCCTAGCGCGCATCGAAGACGGCACCTACGGCATCTGCGTTGTTTCGGGCAAACCGATCCCCAAGGAGCGTCTGGAAGCGATCCCGCACGCTTCCATGCGCGTGGAGGTCAAGAGCAGCGGTCCGGCATGGCGTCGGCCGTAGAGGCTGAGCCGAGGTGTTTGCAAAAGCTCCATCAGCCTCGCAAGCCCGCGTGACGCGCAACCTCAGCATCGCTATCGCCTCGGGTGCAGTTCTCTGCTTGGATCAGATCACCAAGGCATGGGCCGTGGCCGCTCTGGACGACCGCATCATCGACCTGGTGTGGACGCTGCGCCTGCGGCTCGTGCACAACACCGGCTTCGCCTTCTCAGCAGGCCAGCAACTCGGTCCGGTGTTGGCACTCGTGGCCATCGTGATCGTCGGTTTGCTTTGGTCGTGGCGACGTCGTGTCCAGGGCCGATGGGCATCCGTCGGTCTTGGTGGGATCATTGGGGGGGCGCTGGGCAACCTCACTGACCGTATCTTTCGCGGCGCAGCCTGGGGGCGTGGCGCGGTCGTGGACTTCATCGACCTGCAGTGGTGGCCGATATTCAACGTGGCCGATGCCTGCATTACCGTCGGGCTCGCCATCGTGTTGCTCCACCTGTATCGCAGCGAGCGGGGCCGGTCAGGGGCTCCGCGAGGGGCGCGTGGGTGAGCGACCTGCGGAAACACCTCGAGATACCGGAATCGCTGTCCGGGGAGCGCATCGATCGGGCGCTGTCGCTGCTGACCGGGCGGTCGCGATCAGATACGGCGAAGATGGTCGCGCAGGGCTGCGTTCTGATCGATGGGCAAGCGGCTCGAGCCGGCTCGGTCCGGGTCACTGCGGGCTCGACCGTCGAAATCACCGAGGTGCAAGCGTCTGCAGCGGTCCAGGAGCAACGCCGTGAGACGGTCCCCTTCTCTGTCGTGTACGACGATGCCGACATCGTGGTCGTCGACAAGCCATCCGGAGTCGTCACCCATCCCGGCAGCGGACACGCTGCAGGCACACTCGCGGATGCGTTGGCCGAGCGCTATCCGGACATGGCCGATGTGGGCCAGCCCGGCAGGCCCGGCATCGTGCACCGGCTCGACCGTGGAACCAGCGGGCTGCTGGTGTGCGCGCGCACTGCGCAGGCGTACGACGCGCTTGTCGAGCAACTCGCGAAGCGGCAGGTACGCAGGACTTACGCAGCGTTGGTACGAGGGCACCCGTCGTCTCCGACGGGAACGATCGACGCGCCGATCGGTCGCGATCGGGAGCATCGCACCCTCATGGCCGTGACATCTGAGGGTCGTGAAGCCCGGACGCACTACAGCGTGGTGGAGACCTATGCGCATCCTGCGGAGGCCTCACTGCTCCACTGCCGGCTCGAGACGGGACGGACACACCAGATCCGGGTGCATCTGGCCAGCATCGGACTGCCGCTGCTCGGCGACCTGACCTACGGCGTGCCGGATCCGTTCGGCATCGGCCGTCCGCTGTTGCATGCAATCCGGTTGGCATTCCGGCACCCAGCCACCGGTGCGAATATGGGCTTTGGGGCCGTGATGCCAGACGACTTCGTAGAGGCGCTGAGACGCTTCGGTGCCGAGCCGTCGGTTTTCCCGACGGATTGACTCTCTACGGCGATTCGACGGCGGGTTTGGGCCAAGGCGCGCGTCCGCGTGCGATCTCAGCTACTGCAGCGAGGCTGTAGGAATCCAGCTCGGCACGCATGCGGTGGCCGACCGAGTCCCAGATCGCCAGCAAGACGCACTGCCCTTCGTGGTCGCAGGCGCCATCTTGGTGAGGCTGACCGAAATCGCCGAGAGCGATCGGGCCGTCGACTGCTCGAACGATCATCCCAATCGTGATCTCGGCTGGGTCGCGAGCCATCACGTATCCGCCGCCGACACCTCGCTTCGACCGCACCAACCCGGCCCCTTTGAGTGCAAGCAGAATCTGCTCGAGGTAGGGCTGGGGCAGACCTGTGCGCTCCGCGATGTCGCGCACCGAAGTCGGCCGGCCGTTGTCGTTGAGGACCAGGGACAGCAGCGCGCGGCTTGCGTAGTCTCCCCGCGTTGAGACCGCCACGGTGGCAGCGTAGCCCCGGTACCGGTCTCGCCTTCTAGGGTCACCACTATGGAGGCAGGCGTCATTGACCATGGCGGGGACGGCGAGACCTTGGCGCTCGACCGCACGCTGCCGACGTACGACGACCACAGTGTCACCGCCGTGACTCCGGCTCTGTGCGCTGGTATGGAAGCGGACCTCATCAGCGATTCCGTCGCTGCTGCACGCACTGTGGTGCTGCTGGTTGTGGACGGCCTCGGCTGGCACCAACTGCGTCGCCATCGCTCGCTCGCACCGTCGCTGGCAGCGGCGAGCGACTCGACGCCGCCGATCACCACGGTTGTTCCGAGCACGACCGCAACGGCCCTGACGTCATTGGCAACCGGGGCGGCGCCGGGTGAGCATGGGCTCGTCGGTTACCGCATTGCGACCCCTCTGGGACTGCTGAATGCGCTTCGCTGGCGGGCCGGCGGCCGGGATGTGCGAGCTGCGTTGCCGCCTGTTGAGATGCAGCCTGTCGAACCATTCTGCGGCCAAGCTGCCGCTGTCGTGACCCGTGCGGAATTCCGCCACAGCGGCTTCACCGATGCTCACCTGCGCGGCGGCTCGTTTTGGGGATGGCACGACATAGGGGGCTTCGTCGCCGCGGTGCAAGGTGCCGTCTACGAAGGCTCCCGGTTCGTCTTCGCCTACTACGACACGCTCGACAAAGTCGCTCACGAGTTCGGCCTCGGCGAGCGTTACCACGCCACCCTCGTGGAAACGGAGCGCCTCGCTGTTGCCCTCCGCAGCGTCCTGCCTGCCGAGATCCCGCTCATCGTCACAGCCGATCACGGTGTCGTTGAGGTTCTCGAACCGCCGGTGATGGTGGATCCCGACATCGTCGAACTCACCGACGGCTGGTCGGGCGAAGCCAGATTGCTGTGGCTGCACGCGTGCGCTGGCGCAGAATCCGAGCTTGCAGCCGCCTGCGAGCGCTACGCCGCTTTTGCCGAAATCGCCCTCGTCGAGCAGGTGCTCGACGAGCAGTGGCTGGGGCGTCATGTCACCGTGACGGCCAGAGGTCGGCTCGGTGATGTCGCGCTCGTGCCCCGAGGTCTGCAGGCGTTCACCATGCCCGACGAGGACCAGCCCCACCATGCACTCATCGGCCGCCACGGAGGATTGACCGCCGAAGAAATGCTGGTGCCGTTCGCCCAGCTCTAGACAACGCGCACGACCCCGCCAGAGCGACATGTGCCCAGTGTTTATGCGGCGCTTCGCGTTTGCGCGTGGAGTGAGCCGTTGAGGGTGCGGGCGGCATAGGGAGGGATCCCCCAGAATCGGAGGTGCTCGACATCTCTGAGTTCTGGAGGATCCCTGTGAGGCTTGACGCTATTCGCGCGTTGCATGCTGTTGTCGGCTTGGGCGCCGGTGTGGCGGTGACCGAGGTGTCGGACCGGCGCGACGGCCCGCTGTCGGTCGGGATCGAGCTGGTCCGGCGCCCGTGCTGTGAGGGCTGCGGGGGGCCGGTGTGGGCGCACGGTTCGGCCAAGGTGAAGCTGGCCGATCTGCCGGCGTTCGGTCGGCCGGTGCGGCTGGTGTGGAACAAGCGCCGCTGGCGGTGCCCTCACAGCGGCTGCGGGGTGTGCACGTTCACCGACCAGGAGCCGGGGGTCGCGCCGCGGCGGGCGCGGATGACCAGCCGGGCGGCGCGGCATGCGACCCGCCGCGCCGGTGCGGGAAGGGCGATCAGCGAGATCGCCGCGGGCCTGGGCGCGGGGTGGCACACGGTGATGCGGGCGGTGCATCGCTGGGGCGGCGCGCTGCTCGAAGCCGACATGGCACGGCTTGAAGAGGTCACCGCGCTGGGCCTCGACGAGATCGTGCTGTTCCGCCGCGGCCGCTACCGCGAAAAGCACTGGGGCACCACGATCGTGGACACCCGCCGCGGCAAGCTGCTCGACATCGTGCCCGGCCGCAGCGCCCAAGGAGCGACCAGGTGGATCGAGGCCCGGTCGCCGCGGTGGCGAAGACGGGTCCGCTGGGGCGTGATGGACCTGTCGGGGCCGTACCGCAAGACGTTCACCGACGCGCTGCCCCGCGCCCGGCAGATAGCTGACCCGTTCCATGTGATCAAGCTCGCGAACTCGGCGATCGACGACGTGCGCCGCCGAGTGCAGAACGAGACCACCGGCGGGCGAGGCACCAAGCACGACCCCCTCTATCGGATACGGCGGCTGCTGCTCACCGCCGCCGAGCGGGTCACCGACAAGGGACGACACAAGCTGCGGGGCCTGCTCGCAGCCGGCGACCCCCGCGGCGAGGTGCGAGACGCGTGGCACGCGAAGGAGACCCTGCGCGGCGTCTACCGGATCCCCCAACACCCGCTCGCTGTCGAAACGCTCGACGAACTCGCCCGCGACCTCCAGGACGACACGTTCTCCCCGGAGCTGAACAAGCTCGGCCGCACCCTCGCCGCCTGGCGCACCCAGGTCACGAACTGGCACCGCTCACGTGTCACCAACGGGCCGACCGAGGCAGCCAACAACCTCGCGAAGCTGATCAAGCGGGTGTCGTTCGGGATCACCAACTTCGACCACTACCGCACACGAGTCCTGCTGTATGCAGGCAAGCCCGACTGGACCCTGCTCGACACGCTGACTCCACGCTAAAGCGCGAAGAGCCGTTTATGCGGCCGGGAGCACCGTGGCCCGGCGGGGATGGATTTCCCGCCAGATAGCATTTTGCTGGTGGTCGGCGATCCAGTTCCAGACCCAGAACAGGGCGAGTTGCTGGAGGGCGGGCCGCTCACGGAAGACAACGTCGACGACGAGGCCTTCGTTCCCGAACCAGCGAAGCTCATGCGTATCGGCGGCATGATCCGCAAGCTGCTCGAAGAAGTCCGCCATGCGGAACTCGACGAAGCAAGTCGCGACCGCATGCGCGACGTGTATCACCTGTCGGTTGACGAACTGGCAACCGCGCTGTCCGAACCACTCGCTGAAGAGCTGAACCGGATCGCGCAGCCGTTCGACGAGGACATCCCGTCGGGGCCTGAGCTGCGGATCGCCCAGGCTCAGCTCGTGGGATGGCTCGAGGGGCTCTTCCACGGCATCCAAGCGGCGGTATCGGCGCAGCAGATGATGGCAGAGCGGCAGCTGCGCACCATGCGCGGCAATGCGCTCGAGGCCGGCGGGCAGTCCCAGAACTCTCCGGCAGCGGGTCGGGGCGGTGTCTATCTGTGACCAATCACTGAATGCAATAACCAAAGGAATCAGCTGACCGGCACCGGAGCACCGGCCAGCGAGCATCGCAGGGAGCGAGAATCACATGGCGCTCGAGGTTGAGACAAAGGACTGCACGGCACTCAGCGATGCTGAGATCTCCGAGATGGCCGAGCTGGTCACCGGCGAGAACGTTCACTTCGACGTCGGCCATCTCTCCAAGCAACGCGACGCGTGGGTGCTCATCACCCATGTACGAGACGGTGCCAAGCTCGCTGCATACGGCTTCTGCACGCTCGAGCGGGTGGGCGGCGACCCGACTGTGCTGATGGGCGCCGGCGCCACACGGCGTTCGGCTCGCCGCGACAGCGCGTTGCGGGCAATGATGACCGACCAGCTGCGGCGCGCCGTGCTGGCGTTCCCCGACGAGGACGTGCTGGTGGCCTGTCAGATGGCTGACGCAGCCGCTTTCACGGCATTCAAGCCGCTCGATCGGGTAGTGCCCCGTCCCGGCTACGAGCCAAACGGCGAGGACCGTGCATGGGGGCGGCGGCTGGCCAAGCGCTTCGAGGTGCAGGGCGAGTACAAAGCGCGCGAGTTCAAGGTGTATGGCGACGGCGGGCCGTCGTTTGTGCTGAACCACACAGCACCACGGCCTGAGAAGGTCGATCCGGCGATGATCGGGCTGTTCGACGGCTTCGATACGGCCAACGGTGATGCGTTGATCGCGTTCGGCTGGGCCAGCCGGGAAGATCTCGCGAAGCTGCTGTAGCCCCCGCAACCCATCGGCTCAGTCTCTGCGGGAAGCGCATGCGCCGGTGACCTCTGGATTCAGCGAACTCGCTCGTCGCCGCAAGATGACGCGGCATTTCCTGCCGGACCCGATCGGTGACGGCCTGCTCGAACGAGTTCTCGACATCGCCCGCCGTGTCCCGTCGGCGGGCAACTCGCAGGGCTTCGACTTCGTCGTGCTCCGCGGACCCATCGAGACCGCTCGCTACTGGGACATCACCTTGCCGCCGGAGCGCCGTGCCGCCTTTCGCTGGTCTGGGTTGCTGGCCTGCCCCGTCCTCGTGACGGTGTGGGCCGATCCGGCGGCGTATATCGCTCGCTACGGCGAAGTCGACAAGGAGAGATCCGGGCTGGGCTCGAGCACGGAAGCCTGGTCGACGCCGTACTGGACCGTGGATGCGGCATTCGCATCGCTCGCACTGCAGTACGCCGCGCTTGACGAGGGTCTCGGAGTGCTGTTCTTCGGCATGTTCGATCACGCTGCCTCCGTGGCAGCGGCTCTCGGTGTGCCGCAGGCACACGAGCCGGTTGGCGTCGTGGCGCTGGGGTGGCCTGATCAGGCAGCCGAGGCTTCCGGCGGTCCGGCGGCGAGCCAGCACAGGCCCCGCCGCCCGCTGTTCGACGACGAGCCGGGCGAAGCAGCGACCGCTGCCGACCGCCCATTAGTGCACTGGGGGCACTGGACCGGCGGCTGAGGGCCGATGCTGCGCCTTGCGGCTCATCCCCGGGAACAGGCGGCTGCCGGTGAGCCGCTGGTAAGTTGCTGCAAGGCGGCCGCCGAACACGTTTCGGCCCGTGCCCGTCCCGACCCGGGAGGAACGCTGACGTGGGCGACGAGACTGCGCCAGATGACATCGGGCCGAAGCAGATGGCGATGGTGGAATACCTCAAGCTCGGGGACGACCCGCACTTGGTCGCCTATGTCTGTGATGCATGCGGGGCCAGCTACTTCGACCGGCGCAATGCCTGTGCCGCATGCGGTGCGCGCGAGTTCTCCACTGAACGGCTCGCGAACACTGGCGCGGTACGCACCTTTACGATCGTTCATCGTGCCGCGCGAGGTGTGCCCGCTCCCTACGTCTCCGCTGTCGTCGATCTGGACGGGGGCGGCCGCGTCAAGAGCAACATCATCAACATCGAACCCACGCCGGCCAACGTCGGCCTCGGCATGCGAGTGCGCCTCGCCACCTACGTGACCGCCACCGATGACGACGGCAACGAGGCCGTCGCCTTCGGCTACGAACCCGAAGCGGCCTGAGCCCGCCCCGTTACCCGCCCTACCTCGCGAACCGACAAGCAATCCCATCAGCAGCAAACCTGCCTAACGAACAGGGAGCACCCATGAGCAACCAAGACCCGGTGTGGATCCTCGGCACCTCCATGACCAAGTTCGGCCGTTATGCCGACAAAGACCTCATCGATCTGGCCGCGGAGGCCTCACTCGGAGCGCTCGATGACGGCGGGGTGACCATGGCCGAGATGGACGTCTTGGCGGCGGGCTGCCTGTACGAGGCCAATGGCGGCGTCGGCCAGCGCTTGCAGAAGCAGCTCGGCCAGACCGGCATTCCCGTCTACAACGTCGCCAATGCCTGCGCCACCGGCGCCACCGCAGTCCGCACTGTGATGATGGCGATCAAGTCCGGCGAGGCGCAGATGGGCTTGGCGGTGGGTGTGGAGCAGATGGGCAAGATGGGCATGCTCGGCGCCGACCGGGCCGCCCGCTCCGACAAGCAGGTGTTTGAGCGCAAGGGCCGCTTCGGCTCCGTCGTCGGCGTCGAGGGACGGCTCGGCACCAACATGATGCCCGGTGTATTTGCGCAGGCCGGCATGGAGTACGCCTATGAGAACGACGGCGTGGGCTTCGAGCAATTCGCCAAGGTGGCCCAGAAGAATCACGAGCACTCCACGCTGAATCCGCTAGCGCAATACCGCAAGGCGTTCACGCTCGACGAGGTCATGAGCTCGGAGGTGATCGCCTACCCGAACACGCTGCTGATGTGCTGCCCGACGGGCGACGGCTCGGCGGCGGTGGTGCTGGTCTCCGACGAGAAGCTGAAGACGCTGTCGCGTGAACAGCAACGGCGTGCGGTCAAGGTTTCGGCCTCGGTGCTCACCTCAGATCCTTGGACCGAGGGCTGCCAGGTTCAGCCTGATGTCAACACGCTCACTCGCAACGCCGCTGACGCGGCATACGAGGCCTCGGGCGTGGATCCTGCCGATCTCGACCTGGTGGAGCTGCACGACTGCTTTGCAACCGCCGAGCTGCGGCACTACGACAATCTGCGGCTGTGCGAACCGGGCGGCGCCGGCGAGTGGATCGACAAGGGCGGCCCTTGGCGCGATGGGGAGATCCCGGTCAACGTGTCAGGCGGCCTGCTGTCGAAGGGGCATCCCATCGGCGCCACCGGCGTGGCCAACCTGTTCGAGGTTGCGACCCACGTCCGCGGCGAAGCCGGCGACCGTCAAGTGCCCGACGCCAAGGTCGGCCTCGCCCACGTGATCGGCCTCGGCTCCAGCTGCGGCGTGCACATCCTGGAACGCTCCGGCCTGTAGCCCCATGCGAGCAGGGCCGCTGGCCTGTGCGAAATCCAGCGAAATTCACTGGGTGTCAGCGTGAGGGCGTCACTACGCTCGCGAGAGGGCCAGCCTCTCCGGGTGAAGCGCCTTCTCAGACTCGGCCACCCGGTTGAGGCTGGCCTCTTCGGTCACTGTACTCCGGCGAGCACTCCAGCAAGACCTAGTTTTTGAACGCGGCCAAGGTGGGGGCGAGTTCGTCGAGGTATTGCAGGGTTTCGTCGGCTGAGGGCAGGTCGAAGTTGACCGGCGTGAGAATGAACTGGCTGACGCCGGCTTCGGCGTAGGACTCCAGCCGGTCCATGCGGGGCCGGCCCCAGATGTAGAGCGTGATCGGGATGTCGTCGGCGTTCTCGCGCCCCGCTTCGGCAGCGAGGCGGCGGAATCGTTCGATGCCGCCGAGCACGTCGGGCTTGCCGGTGGTGTTCATGACACCAACGTCGATGGGCGCCCATTCGTCGGCGTACTCCGCCGCATGCTGGATGCCCAGCGGGCCGGCGTTGCCGAGTGCGATGGGCACGGTGCCGTTGGTGGGTTTTGGGTAGATCCACGACTCGCTGTAGCTGTCCCACTCGCCCTCGAAGGCAGGCACGGGATCGTCGGCCCAGATCGAGCGCATCGCAGCGATGCGCTCGCGCATGGCGCCGTAGCGGCGGCTGAAGGGCATGTCGGGGCGATGGTCGGCTAGTTCCTCCTTGTTCCAGCCGACTCCGACGCCGAGCACTACACGGCCACTGGCCAGCACATCGGCGCTGGCGACAGTGCGTGCGAGGTCGATGAGGTCGTGCTGGAGGATGAGGCAGATGCCAGTGCCGAGCGTGATCTGGCTGGTGCGTGCCGCGGCGACGCCGATGGAGACGAACGGATCCATCATGTGGAAGTAGGTGCCGGGGAGCTGGCCGCCGTTCGGATAAGGGCTTTCGCGGGACGTCGGGATGTGGGTGTGCTCGGGATACCACACGGATGCGAAGCCGCGTTCTTCGAGCTCTTGCGCCAGGTCGCCTGGGTCGATGCCGCCGTGGTGATTGCCTGTGAGATACCCGAACTTCATGGCGCGCAGCCTAGGAAAAAGGAGTGAGCCGCGGCTGTGTTCGATATGCCGCGGTTAGCCGCGGCCGACGAGGGGCATGTTGTTGGCCATGACGGTCATCGTGAGCACGTTGGTGTCGGCGGGCAGTTCTGCCATGTACAGCACAGCACGAGCTACGTCGTCGACGTCCATCAGCGGCTCGGCACGGATGCTGCCGTCGGCTTGGGGGACGCCCGTGGCCATCGGGGCCGTCAGGGGCGACTCGGCATTGCCGATGTCGATCTGGCCGACGGTGATGCCGTGATCTCGCCCCTCCAGCGAAAGAGCCTTGGTCAGCCCGGTTATCGCATGCTTCGTCGCTGTGTACGGGGACGAGTGCGGCCGAGGTGTCTGCGCCGACACTGATCCGTTGTTGATGATCCGTCCGCCGGAGGGCCGCTGGCGCTTCATCTGCGCGAACGCCGCGCGGGCGCACAGCCACGAGCCGGTCAGGTTCACCCCGACCGTGGCCATCCAGTCGTCGATCGGCAGTTCGTCCACCGGCACCGGGCGGGTGCCCATGCCGGCATTGTTGAACAGCAGGTCCACACGGCCGAACTGTTCGACGGCGGCGGCGAACAAGGCGTCCACGTCAGAGGGATCAGACACATCTGAGGTCACGGCAAGTGCGTCAGCAGCGCACTGATCCACCACCTCGTCAAGCAGCTCCCGGCGGCGGCCGCAAACAACGGTCTTCCAGCCAGCGTCCGAGAGTGCGAGCGCACATGCCCGGCCGATGCCCGTGCCGCCGCCGGTGATAATCGCCACGCCCTTGCTCATCGTCGAACTCCTTGCTGTTGCTGGCGCTTCTGGATGTTGGCCCACTCATCACGCAGGCCGACGGTGCGGTGGAAGAACGGTGCGTCGGGACTGTCCGGCCCTGGATTGTCGGCACAGAAATAACCGAGGCGCTCAAACTGCACCACCTGGCCGGGGGCGATGTCGGCGACAGCAGGCTCGGCGACCCCGGCGCACAGTTCGCGTGAGTTCGGGTGCAGGTCGTCGAGCGGATCGCCGGTGTGCTCGCCCGGAAGCTCGGTGCGGAAGAGCCGTTCGTACAGCGCCGCCTCGATGGGCACCGCATGCGCGGCGCTGACCCAATGGATGGTGGCCTTGACCTTGCGACCGTCTGGGGCCTGACCGCCAGAGGTCTCGGGGTCATAGGTGCAGTGCACTTCGGTGACGTTTCCATCGGGGTCGGTCACCGCGTCGGTACAGCGAACGAAGTAGCCGGCGCGCAGTCGCACCTCACGTCCCAGCGTCAGCCGGAAGTACTTGGGCGGCGCTTCCAGCCGGAAGTCGTCCTGCTCGATCCACAATGTCCCGCTGAACGGCACCTGCCGTGTTCCTGCCGACGGATCCTCGGGATTGTTGACAGCTTCCCGGTACTCGACCACGGGCTTCCCGTCATCGTCGGTCGGCCAATTGGTGATCACCAGCTTCAGCGGCCGCAGTACGGCCATCCGTCGAGGCGCGGTGGCGTTCAGCTCGGTGCGCACGAACGATTCGAGCAACTCGGGTGCGTGCCGACTGTTGGTGCGCGCCACGCCGATGAAGCCGCAGAAATCTCGGATGGCCGAGGGCGGATAGCCGCGCCTGCGCAGTGCCCGCAGCGTTGGCAGCCGGGGATCATCCCAGCCGTCCACATGACCGACTTCCACGAGACGGCGAAGGATTCGCTTGGAAGTGATCGTGTGGGTCAGCTCTAAGCGGGCGAATTCGGTCTGATGCGGGCGATCGCCCGCATGACCCAACTCAGCGAACGGCAGGTGCTCCAAGTACCAGTCGTACAGCGCCCGGTTGTCGCGGAATTCCAGCGTGCACAGCGAATGGGTGACGCCTTCGATGGCATCGCTCTGACCGTGAGCCCAGTCGTAGGTGGGGTAGATGCACCAGCCATCGCCGCTGCGGTAGTGGTGCTCGTGACGGATGCGGTACATCACCGGGTCACGCATCTGCATGTTCTCGTGCTGCATGTCGACACGGGCTCGCAGCACCCTGCTGCCTTCAGGATGCTGACCGGCGGCCATCTCCCGGAAGAGGCGCAGGTTCTCGGGGGCACTCCGATCCCGGTAGGGGCTCTCGATGCCTGGCTGTCCGAAGCCCCCGCGCCCCGCTGAAATGGTTTCTGCGTCCTGGTCGTCGACGTAGGCCAGGCCTCGCTCGATCAGGTATTCCGCCCATGCGTAGAGCTGTTCGAAATAGTCCGAAGCAAAGCGAACCTCGTCGGGCTCGAAGCCCAGCCACTTCACGTCGTCGACGATGGCCTCGACGTACTCGGGACTCTCGGTTGCGGGGTTCGTGTCGTCAAAACGCAGAAAGCAGCGGCCTCCGAACTCGGAGGCCACCGTGAAATCCAAGCAGATCGCCTTGGCGTGACCAACGTGGAGATACCCGTTCGGTTCCGGCGGAAAGCGGGTCTGAACCCTGCCCGCGAAACGCTCCGACCCCAAGTCCGCCTCGACTTGGTCTCGAATGAAGTCGCGACTGCCGCCGTTCGCGGACTCGCCGGTAGGGGCGGCTGAGCTGGCGGGCCCGAGGGGGTCAGTCACAGATCCTCAGGCGTCGACGGTGACGTGCGGAGGCGGCCAGACGCCCGCCACGATGCCGGTTTCGACGAGGTAGCCCATGATGCGCTCGAGCCGTCCCAGCAAGGCTTCAAGATCGGCTGCGGGCAGTGCGTCTGCCGCTGGCAACGACAGCCTGTCCGTGTCGTGCTCCACGGCTCGGCGTGCCGCATTTCCTTCGGGTGTTTGCTCACCGTCAGCAGTGATCCAGCCCCGATCGATGAGTCGTTGACACGCGGCATCCCATTCGTCGGCGCTCCAGCCCCGGATCTTCTGGATCGTGGCGCCATTGCCATGGCCGCCGGTGGTCATCATCACGTGGCATTCAACGGGATCCAGATCGCCGGCGGCGAGCGCGATGTTGTGGCCGTCGAAACGGAACTCTCGCAGCAGCGTGCAGCCGTGCCAGAGGTCCATGACATCACCGCCACCCGTGCTGTCGCCCGGCCACGGCTCCGATGCCCATCCTGCATAGAGCGGTCGAGCGCCGATGGGCAGATCGTCGGCGAAGCTGCGCAGCGCAGACGCGGCCGCTGCGATCTCGCCGGCATCGGGATACTCGCCAAGCGCCCGTTGCATAGACGCAGTGGTGAGCTCGAGCTGGCGGGCACGGACGGCGTCAGGGTCCATGATGTCCCAGCAGCCCGGCACCGCCCGTTCCACCATGCGTGGGGCGAAGTTGTAGAACACCGCCGTGACGGTCGCAGCGCTCACCCTGCCCATGGGGGCCGAGCGGTACGCGAAGTACGCATGCCACCAGCCCTTGAACCCGTCGTCGTTGAAGCCGTAGATCTCGGGCGAGTAGTAGGCGACCGTGTGAATCGGCTCGACCGTTCGTCCGAGCCGCCGGATGGGGCTGCGACGGTCCTCGGTTCGGGGAATCTCGCCCATGTGTGCTCCTCGTTCCCGTAACTCTCGGCATCGGCGGCTGCGGAGGGCATTACGGCCCGCCGCGGTCGCCGCAATGGTATGGCGCGGCGGGCTGCATCGCAGTGCCCTGCTCGGGGCCATAACCGGGGCCTGCGCCGACGTAGGTTGGCGAAACTACGGTTTCGCCCATGACCGTTCATGGAATGCAGCACGAAGCAAGCGTCGACATCGCGGCCTCACCCGATGCCGTCTATGCCTTGGTGTCCGACGTACCCCGGATGGGGGAGTGGAGTCCGGAGAATGCCGGGGCGGATTGGACGAGCGACACACCCGGTGCAGAAGGCTCGACGTTCGAAGGGCACAATCGAATCGGTGACCGCGAGTGGAGCGTGCCCTGCACGGTCACCGTGGCCCAGCCGTCGGAGTGCTTCGAGTGGGTGACCCGTCCACAGGATCCTGAAGGCCCCTACGTGCGCTGGACCTACCGCATGGCGCCCAATAGCACGGGCGGCACATCGCTGACTGAAATCTGGGATGTCCTCAGCCTGCCGCCTACGCTTCAGCCGCTGAGTGCCGAACAGTTGGCGGCGAGGGCAGACGTCGTACGCGCGGGCATGGCCGCAACGCTCGCGGCCATCAAGGCAACCGCCGAGTCATAGCTCGTTTGGGAATTCAGGAGGACGCACATGGACGCGATGGACCTAGGAAGCCTGAACTGGTGGGCGATCATCGTGGCAATCGTGTTCAACCAGGTGCTCGGGGCGGCGTGGTACAGCACGCTGGCCAAGCCGTGGATGGCCGAAGTCGGGCTGACCGACGAGGACATGGAGGCCATGAAAGGCACCCCGCGCCAGTGGTACCCCTACGCGCTGGCCATCGTCCTGGCATTCATCTTCACGCTGGTGCTGGCACTGCTGGGCCAGGGTCTCGGTGTCAACAGCTTTGGTGAAGGTCTCGGCCTCGGCTTGTTGGCAGGGGTGGGCTTCGTGCTCACCTCGCATGGTGTGAACTATGCCTTTGAGGGCCGCAGCCTGCGGCTCTGGGCGATCAACTCCGGCTACCCGCTGATCTCCTACTGCGTCATCGGTGTGCTGCTGGCTCTCTGGCGCTGAGCGCCGGCGTCGCGATCCGCCGTCACAGGCTGGCGATGTGGCGGAACGCTGAGTACTTGGGTTGGTCGATCGCCACCTGGTGGGCAACGGAGGTGCGCAGGTAGTTCGCGAGGCCAGCCGTTTCGAGCGGCATGGAGCCGTCGCGCAGCGCGTGAACGAGACGCCACCGCAGCGCCGTGACCTGCTCGGCGACCTCCGCGTCGCCTGCCGAGTGGCCGCCGGTCGACGCCATGCCATCACCGACCAGCGCTGTGAGGCGTTCCAGCTCGTAGCGGTGCAGTTGCGGCGCGATCAGGCGTTCGCGCAACGCAATGTCGATGGAGTTGCCCGCCACGAGCGCCAGGAAGTTCGTGCGACCCTCAGTGGCTTGACGGACCTCGCCATGGAGGAAGTCGCGCACACTCTCGAGCAACTCGTCCACGCGGGGCATGTCGCCGGCGGCGGCATGCGCCTGAGCACTGGTGTGACTGCCGCCGAGCGGCGACGGCTCGCTCGGCCTCCGACCGAAATCAGGTTCAAGCAGGCCCAGTTCGCGCACGGCCGGTTGGAATTCCACCGACCCCGGGATGATCAGGTTGACGCAGTCGAGCTGGCATTCCGAGCTGCGGCGACCGATACCAGGCCGCTCCACGGTGGCGTCGGAGCCCATCCGGTAGCGATCAGCCATGCCTAAGCAGCCGACCGCCCACCAAAACGAGCCGAATACCTCCCAGTACTGCACACGACTCCGATCGACGGAGTGGCCGGCCACGCTCTCATAGCCAGCAAACAGGTCCTCGTAGTGACCGAAACCGCCGACCGGCAGGTGCCGCTGACCGAAGCGCCACGAGTTGGTGCACATCCAGCCCAGGTCGCGCATGGGATCGCCGATGTGTGCCGTCTCCCAGTCGAGCACAGCGATCAGGCCGGCATCGGCATCCACCATGATGTTGCCGTTGCGAAAGTCGTTGTGCACCAGGGTCAACTCGACAGATCCGCGCCCTGAGAGCTGCTCGGCCAGCCAGCGGGCCGCGTAGTCGATCATCGGCTGTGGCGTGGGCATCTCCTTGCAACGATCCCATGTCTCGGCCAAGTAATCGGCCGGATCGAAACGGCGGAGCACCGGGGCGAGTTCCGCCGCGTCCACGTCGACACGGTGAATGCGCGCCATCTCCTGACCGCACTGGAACGCCAGCTTCGAACGGGCGTTCTCCAACTCGGGCAAGCGGGCGATACGCGCTCCGAGCGTCACACCGTCCAACCACTCCATGAGAAATCCGGCGCCGACACCGTCATCGGCCCTCAGCACGTACAGCACCTCGGGTTCGGGAACCCCGGCCGCGCGGGCTGCGGTCATGCACTGCGCTTCGGCCGCTACACCGGTGACATTGTCGCCCTCGCGGTCTTCGCCGTCAGGCCCCCGGCGCAGGCAGACAACGAAGCTGGCGTCAGGGTCGGACACTCGCCGGCACACCAGTCGGTATGTCTCCATGCTGGCCCCGCCGCTGAGTCGCTCGGCGTCCGCCAATCCGGCGCAATCAGCTATCTCCCGGCGCACCACGACATCAAGTGCGTCGGAGAATTCGGGCATGGGGTGAGGGTGCTCGCCGGTCACGTCGAGCTCACCACGAGGTCTACCTCGCTTGACCGGTACGGCCGCTCAAGCTTCCTCGGCGTCTTTCTGCTGGGAGCCGAAGATCGTCGGTGGGCCCTTGCGCGACCAGTCGGGCGCACCGTGCATCTGGCGGCCGCCGATCGTGAGCATCTGGGACGCCTCGCCGCCGCAGATGTGGCCGCCGCTCGATCCCAGCACGCCGTTCGCGCCAATATGGCTGATCGGGTAGGAGTCGACCGCCGAGTAGGTCTGCAGCAGCAGCGGTCGGGGCCGCGGCGAGTTGTTGGGCAGCGAGCCGTGGATCATGCAGCAGTTGTGGACGGTGACCGAACCTGCCGGTCCGCCGAGGTACACCATCTGGTCCAGATCCAGGGTTGCCACATCGGCATCGGCCATCGATCCCGCCCAGCTCCCATCGGGCGCATACTGGTCGAACAGCGGACCCCGGTGGCTGCCTGGCAGCACCCCCATCGGTGACATCTCAGCGTCGACGTCTTCGAGATAGACGCCGATCGTGAGAGGGGTGAAGTCGGTGTGAGGCCAGAACTGGATGTCCTGATGCCACTTCACTTCCTCGCCACCGCCGGACCATTTGAAGTTGAGCTTGGAGTGGTGGTAGCGGACTGGGCCGCCGAGCAGGGCCGCGGCAAGCTGCGCCGGCGGGCCTTCGAAGGTGAACCTCGCATAGGTCGGGTGCTGATCGACCGGGGAGATGAGTCGCCGCAGCCGGGGCGCATCGGCCGTGTGCGTGGGTTCGAGATCGAAGATCTTGCCAGAGGACGTCTCCGCACGGCTGGTGTCGATGAACTCCGCCGTCACAGCGCGAAGCTCGTCAAGCCACTCCGGCCCGACAAAGCCCGGCAGGCACAGGTAGCCATTCGCCTCATAGCCGGCACGCTGGCTATCCGAGATGAGAGCGCTGGCAGGCGGGGCAACGTCGGCAAGTGTCATGCCCAAACCGTACCGGGAGACTCAGTCTCGCTTCACTTTGCGGAGCAGATTGCCTGATCGCGGAACGCCCGCCATAGCGGCTGGTTGCTTAGGGTGAGGCAGTGGCTGTGGACTTGGTGATCTCGGGGGGTCGGCTGGTGGCTCCGGCTGGTGCCGCTGAACCCGTCGATGTGGTCATCGAGAGCGGACGCATTGCAGCGGTGGTGCCGGTTGGGGAGGCCCCGGCGGCGCAGCGGACGCTGGACGCGTCGGATGCGTTGGTCATGCCCGGATTTGTCGACATCCAAGTCCACTTCCGTACACCAGGCGCCACCGACAGCGAGGACATGGCTTCCGGCGCCGCAGGTGCGGCGATGGGTGGCGTGACGGCCTGCGTGATCATGCCCAACACCAACCCGCCGATCGACACTCCCGACATGGTCAACGAGGTGGTCGCCGTGGCCGCCGGTGTGCCGTGCGATGTCCGGACATCGGCGGCTATCACTGCAGGACGAGCGGGGGAGCGGCTCGCTGATCTGGCGGCGTTGTATCAGGCAGGCGTGCGCGTGTTCACCGATGACGGCGACTGCGTGGCTGACGATGCACTAATGGAAGCCGCTCTCGCGGCAACCGTGCGGCTGCCCGGCGCAGTGATCAGCCAGCATGCGGAAGACCCCGCGATGGTCGCCGGGGGAGTCATCAACGCCGGCGCTGTGGCCGACCGACTCGGACTACGTGGGCGGCCTGCCGAAGCAGAGGTCTCGGTGGTCCATCGGGACATCGAGCTCGCCCGGCGGACAGGAGGTCGCTACCACGTGTTGCATCTCTCGGTTGCCGCGGCCATGGATCTGGTTGCCCGGGCCAAACGAGACGGAGTGGCGGTGACTGCGGAGGTCACCCCCCAACACTTGGTGCTCACCGAGGACGACGTCGAGCGGCTCGGCACGACGGGCAAGATGAACCCGCCGCTGCGGTTGGCCGATGACGTGGCGGCGCTTCGCCAGGGCATTGTCGACGGATCGCTGGATGCCGTTGCGACCGACCACGCCCCCCACCATCCCTCGCTGAAGGACCGGCCGCTGGCCGATGCCCCGCCAGGAATGATCGGTGTGGAGACGATGGCGCCGGTGGTGTGGTCGGAATTCGTCGCTACCGGTCAGATGTCACCCGAGCGCTTCGTGGAAGTGGTCTCAACTGCACCCGCCCGCATCGCGGGCATTACTGACCACGGCCAGCCGATCCGCGCCGGCAGCCCCGCGAACGTGACCGTGTTCGACCCCACCGAGTCCTGGAAGGTGCGCGCCGCGGACCTGCAGTCGCGCAGCCTCAACTCGCCGTGGGCCGGCCGCACGCTGACCGGCCGCGTGCGTCACACAGTGCTGGCAGGCAATCCCGTTGTGGTCAACAACGAACTGGACGTGTGACCGGCAGCGCACAGACGCCCTAGCTGCGGGGGCAGCGGGAGGCTCTGCAGCTACCAGGCGCCAGCCTCGCGCCACGCTTCGAGCTGTTCCCACTCGGCACCGGCCTCGAGCAATGCCTCTTCGGTGTGCTGGCCCAGCTCGGCCACATCGATGCCAGGCCGCGTGGGCGTGTCCGACATGGTGATGGGGCAGCCCACCCAGGTCTGCGTGCCCCACTCGTCATGGTCGGCCTTGACCAGATAGCCGTTGGCGTACGGCTGCTCGTTGGCCACCACCTCTGAATGGCTGCGCACGGCGCAGAAGCGCTGTTCTTCGGCTTCGAGCCGCTTCGACCATTCCTCGGTGGAACGGGTGGCGAACACCTCTGCGAAGAACGCCCGCAGCTCCAGTGCTACCTCCCGAGGCACGAAGTAGGCATTCCACTGCGGATGGTCTTCGAGGTCGGGCCGTTCGATGGCCCGGCACATGCCCGGCCACAGATGCTCGGGACAGCCCGCCATGGCGATGGCGCCGTCGGAGGTGGGGAACACGCCGTACAACGCGTGCACCAAGGGATGCCCGCCATTGGACCGGCCTGCTTCCTCACCGGTCAGCAGCAAGTGGGTGTACTCCACGGCTTGCAGCCAGATCTGGCCGCCGAGGAGGCTCACATCGACCCGCTGCCCCCGACCCGTGCGTTCGCGGGCGTACAGCGCAGCAAGAATCCCCGTTTGCAGATTCTGCGCGCCGCAATGGTCGGCGACGAGCGCCCCATAGGTCGACAGCGGCCCGCCGTCAAAGCCGCTCGAGGCGATGACGCCGCCGGAGGCCTGCCCAGCGATGTCGGCGCCCTCACGATCCGCCTCCGGACCGTAGGGACCCAAGAAGCTGCCCGCCGCCCAGATGATGCCCGGGTTCACGGCCGCGAGATCGTCATAGCCCAGACCCCACTCGTCGAGCGTGCCGGGCTTGAAGTTCGAGAGCACCACGTCGGAGGTCTCGACCAGCTTCAGAAAGGCCTCCTTGCCCGCGTCGACACGCAAGTCGAGCGTCACCGAGCGCTTGCCACGGTTGCACGCTATGTAGACCGACGAGTGGCCGTAGTCCTCGAGGACGTCGACGTGGCGGCCCACGTCGCCGACCTGGGGCAGTTCGATCTTGATCACCTCGGCGCCGAGACCGTGCAGCATGGCTGCTGCTTGCGGTCCCTGCACCAGCGTGGACAGATCCAGAACTCGTACTCCATCGAGTGCGCCGGCCATGGTTTCCCCTTGGTCACAGTGGTCTCACAGCAATTGGTGACGATGGTACTGAGCACTCGCCGATGCCCCCGCACGACGGCAGATCGGCTGGCTCTTCGCAGTGCACCATCGCAGCTCGCTGCTGCGAGAATGGACCACCGTGACAGACACCGCCGCTGCAGCTTCGGAGCTCGAAGAAGCATCCGCTCGCACGCTGCGGTTCTCCATCCTGATCTCGGCCATTCGCTGCACGCTGGCGTATGTGATCCTGCCGTTCGTGGCGCCATTCATCGGGCTGGCGCCGGGTGTCGGGCCCGCGGTGGGCATACCCATTTCGCTGATTGCACTGTGGGCGAACATCGCGAGCATCAAGCGGCACTGGCACTCCGATCACCGCTGGAAATGGCCGGTCAGCGTGCTCAACGTCGGGATCATCGTGCTGCTGGTGATCCTGCTCGTTCTCGACTTCGGGCAGCTGCTGTAGCACGCCACGGTTCGGCACCGGCAGAAGCGTCTGAGACATGTCCGAAGTGAGGTCCGCTGGATGCACGTGCTGATCACCGGGGCCGCGGGAATGCTCGGCCGGAAGCTGACCAGGCGGCTGGTGGATGTCGGAACGCTGCGTGGGAGCCCCATTGACCGGATGGATCTCATCGACATCGTCGAGACACCCACCGAGGACAGCATCTGTTTCGCATGCGTCGCCGACCTCTGTGAGCCCGGCGTCGCCGAGGATTTGCTGAAGCCAGTGCCCGATGTCGTGTTCCACCTTGCCGGAGTCGTATCAGGCGAGGCTGAGGCCAATTTCGACAAGGGAGTGGCCGTCAACATCGATGGCACCCGAGCGCTGTTCGATGCGCTGCGTTTCGCCGAGGGGATCCCGCGAGTCGTGTTCACGTCGTCAATCGCTGTGTTCGGAGCGCCCTTACCCGATCCGATCCCCGATGATTTCCACCTGACGCCGCTCACTTCTTATGGCACGCAGAAGATGGTGGCCGAAGCACTCCTCGCGGACTACAGCCGCCGTGGCTTTTTCGATGGCATCGGCATTCGACTGCCCACCATCAGCGTTCGCCCGGGTTCGCCCAATGCTGCCGCGTCAGGTTTCTTCAGCGACATCATCCGCGAGCCGCTGGCTGGAGCACCGGCGGTGCTGCCCGTATCGAGGGAAGTACGCCACAGCCACGCCAGCCCCCGGACCGCCGTCGGGTACATGGTCCATGCAGCAGAGCTCGACGGCGCCATCGTGGGAGCACGACGCAACCTCACCATGCCCGGGGTGTCAGTGACCGTCGGCGAGCAGATCGAAGCCCTCGCTCGCGTCGCTGGACCCGATGCAATGGCTCTGATCACCGAATCACCAGATCCGACCATCGGAAAGATTGTGGCCGGGTGGCCCGAGCGGTTCGACACTCGACGGGCTCTGAACCTGGGCTTCGTGCCCGACCGGAGTTACGACGACATCATCCGCGCCTACATCGAAGACGACCTCGCCCCCGTCTGAGCCCAGAGCCCGAGCGGCCCGTGAGCGCAGCGAACAAGAGCGGGAGACTCAGCGTGGCACCGCGCGGGGTCGCGCGTTTGGCACACTGGCTGAACATGCGGGCATATGTCTCAGCGGCCGCTTCGGCGGCGCTGTGAACTCACGCCCTGTACTAGCGGTGACGCCGATGCGCATTCTGTTTGCCGACAAGATCGACACCGGACGCTTGGGCCGGCTCGAAGCTGCAGGCCATGAGTGCATCGTCAAGCCCGAACTGACGGCGGACGATCTGGCCGAACACATCGAAGGCATCGAGGTGCTGGTGGTGCGCAGCACCGAAGTGAACCGCAAGGTGTTCAAGACCGCTGACCGGCTCAGCATGGTGCTGCGAGCCGGTGCCGGCACCGACACGATCGACTGTGACGGGGCCTCCAAGTTCGGCATCTACGTCTGCAATGTGCCGGGCCGAAACGCCGTGGCCGTCGCCGAATTGACCATGGGCTTGCTGCTAGCGGTCGACCGGCAGATCCCCGATGCCACGTCCGACCTGCATGAGGGCCGCTGGAACAAGTCTCAATACATGGGCGCCACAGGTTTGAAGGGCCGCCGGATGGCGATCGTGGGCATGGGCGCCATCGGCATCGAGGTTGCTCATCGCGCGGCGGCATTCGGCATCGAACTCTCGGCGCTGTATCGCTCGGATCGCTCTGCGGCCCTGCTGGCTGAGATGAGGCAACTCGAGATCGAGATCCATCCCGACTGGGACAGCCTGCTCGCAAGCGCCGACATCGTCTCGGTGCACCTGCCGGCCACGCCCGAGACGTGCGGCCTCGTCGATGCCGACTTCCTGGCGAAGATGCCGGACGGGGCGATCCTGCTCAACACGTCTCGTGGGGAGATCGTGGACGAGGGGGCATTGCTGCGCGCTCTGGACGAGCGGGGGATGCGGGCAGGACTCGATGTGTTCCGCGGGGAGCCTCCCGGTGCCGACTCGGACTGGCACTCGCCGCTTGCGTCGCACCCGAGGGTCACTGGCACGCATCACATCGGCGCGTCCACAGTGCAGGCCTCCGAAGACATTGCCGACGGCGTCGTCGAGGTGCTTGAGGCCTTCACTGCGGGCGACGTGGTCAACTGTGTCAACCGTGCAGAGCGGCCGTTGGGTCGCAGCACCATCGTCGTGCGTCACCGTGATCAGGTTGGCGTGCTGGCGGGAATCCTCATGGCTTTGCGTGCCAGCGGCATCAACGTGCTGCAGATGCGCAACGAGATCCTGGCCGGTCCCAAGCACCATGCAGCGGTGGCCACCATCCGGGTGTCTCGCCGGCCATCACGCAAAGTGCTGGGTGAGCTGGGCGAGATGGAAGCGGTGTACGGGGTCCGCCTGATCAACCCCCGCTGAGCGAGCATCTGGTCCCAGCCATACCCTGATCCGGTGCGCCCCGGGACCGGCAAGAACTCCATTGCGCCGATCCTGATCACCGGCAGCATCATCACTGCGCTGACGCTGGGCGTACGGGCCACTATGGCGCTGTTCCCTGATGCCATCGACCAAGCACTGGGAGTGGGCATCGACACAGTGGGGCTGACTGTCGCCGTGCAGAACCTCGTGTGGGGCTTGGGTCAGCCGCTCGCAGGCACCATCGCCGACCGGTTCGGCGCGGCGCGGACGCTGCTCGTGGGCGCCATCGCCTATGCGGTGGGCTTGCTGGTGATGGGTGCGGCCAACGGGCCGGCTGGGCTGCATCTCGGTGGCGGGGTGATCGTCGGCCTCGGTATGTCTGCAGCGTCGTTCGCGGTGGTGCTCTCGTCGATGAGCCGGCTCGTGGACCCTCACCGGCGCTCGATGGCCCTGGGCGTGGCCACGGCCTGCGGCTCGCTCGGGCACTTCGTGCTGGTGCCGCTGACCGGCGCTGTCATCAGCGCCTTCGGCTGGCGCAGTGCGCTGACCGTCCTGGCCGTCGTGACGGTGTCCATCGGGTTGTTCGTTCGACCGCTGCGCAGCCGGCCAGGTGCTGCCGAAGCCGTTGAGGCGGGGCCAGACGACGAATCGCTCCTGACGACGTTGGCAAGAGCGGCCCGCCATCGCGACTACCTGCTGATCAACTGCACGTTCTTCGTGTGCGGCTTTCATGTGACGTTCATCGGTGTGCACTTGCCGAAGACGCTCACCGACGCGGGCCTCGATACCGCCGTCGCCACCATGTCGTGGTCGCTCGTCGGCCTGTTCAACATCGTGGGGGCGTTTGCCGCCGGTGCGCTGGGCATGCGATTCGCGAAGAGCCGGCTGCTGAGCATCATGTACAGCACCCGGGCGCTTGCCTTCGCGGGTCTCGTCCTGTTGCCGGTGACACCCATCGTGGCCCTCGGGTTCGGCGTCGTCGTGGGAGTTGTGTGGCTCGCCAGCGTGCCATTGACCTCTGGCATCGTGCTGGGCCAATTCGGCGTGCACAGAGCCGGAACGCTGTTCGGCTTCGTGTTCCTGTCACACCAGATCGGTGCATTCCTGGGCGCCTGGGGCGGTGGCGTGATCCGCGAGCTGACCGGTTCCTTTGACCTGTGGTGGTGGCTGGCTGCCGCACTCGGCGTAGCGGCCGCAGCACTGCACTTCAGCATCTCCGAAGAGCCTGCTTCGCCGCTGCCAGAGCATCGACGCGGAGCTTCGCCTTCAGCCTCCCAGGACGCTGTAGCTGCCGTCGACGGCTAGGCGGATGGAGACGTACAGCCCCAGCAGCGGGACCACGATCCAGGGGGCGTTGAACCCCAGGATCATGCCGTACACCTCGCCTCTGCCGATGTCTCGGTGACGCTTCGCAATGAAGAAGCTCAACAAGTAGATAGACGTCGCATACGTCCACTGCCAGAAGAACATGACCCCGAGGATTCCTGCTGCAAGAGGCGACAGGAACTCCGTCGTGAACGTTGTGTAGAGGATCAGCGTGGGGATCGCCGTGACGAAGCCATTGCCTACATCCACGTTGAACCCGTAGGTGCGGCGATCGGCATACGAGCCGTCGTATACGGAATAGGCGGCCCACACGTCGGCCCAGACGGTCGGAGAGAACGCTGACCGCAGCGGAACTTTGGTCGTGAGGAACGCGAGCGCTGGGCTCCTGCGGGTGTGCAGCCGTTGTTGTTGCCAGTAGGCAAACCGAGACTCGATGTAGTCCCGGCGAAAGAAGAGGCAGATCTCCCAGAAGCAAATCACGAGGTTGGTCGAGAGGAACACGGCAAAGACCACGTACGTGATGTCGATGCCCCCGTGCCAGTACACGCGATGCGCAATGCCCAAAGCCGCCAGCAACGCAATCTTGAGCGCGGCGAGCAGTCCCGCCGGCAACGTCACTTGGCTCGCGCTCACCTGCGGCGTGACGACGTCTCGGCGAGTGCCGTCTCGCGCCAGGCGATCGTGTCGGCGATCGCGTTGAAAGTGAAGACGTGCAGGCCGGCTATGCCGAGCCGCTCCGCGTGGGGGGCGATCTGGTCGAGGGGCCCGCTCGGGTCGTAGCCGCCGGGGCGCAGCAGGCGGGCCACGGCTCCGGTGTTTTTGCGCAGGTAGCGCAGGGATGCTCCGACTCCGAGGCGAGTGCCGATCCGCAGCAAGCGTGCCGGATCGACCGCTCCGGGAATGCCCAAGTGCACGGGAAGGATGAATCCGCTGTCACGCTCGGCAGCCAGCCATTCCAGGATCGCCTTGGGATGAAAGCACATTTGGGTGGCTGCGTGGCCCTCAATGCCCGCCTCGGCGAGCAGCACCTGCTTCACGTGCAGCGCTTCGTGAAGCACAGCATCGGTGATGAGCGCATGTCCCTCGGGATACGACGTGACGCCGATATGGGTGAGCGAGTGGCTGACCTCGCGCAGCGCTTCGAGCAGCCCCACGGCACTGTCAAATGGGCCGGCAGGGGAGGTGACGTCGCCGCCGACGAGGAATATCTCGCTGAGACCCATCGATTCGATGCGCCCCAGCAGCTCTTCGAGGTGGTCGCGACTGCGCACCATGCGTGCGGCGATGTGAGGAACCGGGCGGTGTCCCAGCGCGCGCAGTTCGGCGGTCAGGTCCAGCGTGTCCTCCAGCGTCTTGGAGGCCGACGCGGTGACGGACACCGGCGCAGCGGGAGGCAGGTGCGCGAGCTGCTCGGCCAGATTGCGCAACGGGATCAACTCCCACTGGGCGTCGGCCAGCAGCCTGCGGCGCACCTGTGCGTCGTCGCTCGACAGCCTGCGACTGCTGGGCAACCGGCGACGGGCCGAGTCCGGCCGCCAGATGCTGGTCCAGCTCTGCGTCCGGTTGCTCTTGGGATTCGAGAAGAAAGCGAGCAATTGAAACTCCGTCAGCTCAGGCCGACGATGTCGCCGTCGGCATCGAGGTCGATGTGGCGGGCTGCGGGGTCACGCCCGAGCCCGGGCATCGTGCGCATGTCTCCGCAGATCGGGTACACGAACCCGGCGCCCACCGATGCCCGC
Source organism: Candidatus Poriferisodalis sp. (assembly GCF_965204195.1). Lineage (GTDB taxonomy): Bacteria > Actinomycetota > Acidimicrobiia > Acidimicrobiales > Poriferisodalaceae > Poriferisodalis. The sequence continues at coordinate 2,058,891 of NZ_OZ241975.1, read as the reverse complement.
ACCTCGCGCACCGGAAGGGTCCAGCCGGTCGGGGCGCCCTTGAGCGAGGCATCCGACGAGATAGACAGGTGAGTCTTGGCGATGCACACCGGCAGGTTTCCGAAACCGTTGCGCTCGTACCCGTCGATCTCACGGTTTGCCCGGGCGGTATAGCTCACATCGTCTGCGCCGTACACGTTGGTCGCGACGGCGCTGATCTTGTCGCGCAGCGACATGTCGTCTGGGTAGAGCACCGAGAAGTCCGTCGGCTCTTCGGCTGCTTCGGCCACCGCTTCGGCAAGGTCAGCGGCGCCAGCGCCGCCGTCGGCGAAGTGCGTGCAGCGGGCAGAGCGGGCACCGTATTCGGCAGCGATGTCGGCGATGGCGGCGAGGTCGGCCTCGTGATCGCCGGGGAACTGGTTGATCGCCACCACCGGCGAGACACCGTGCATCCGCACGTTCTCGAGCTGTTTGCGGAGGTTGTCGCCGCCGGCGTGCACCTCCTCGGGGTTGGCCTCGAGCAGGGCCGGCGGCAACGGGCGGCCAGCCACGATCCGGTGCTTGCCCGAGTGAGCTTTGAGGCCCCGTACAGTGGCCACGATCACTGCGGCGTCGGGCGATACACCCGAGTACCGGCACTTGATGTTGAAGAACCGCTCGGCGCCCATGTCGGCGCCGAACCCCGCCTCGGTGAGCAGGAAGTCGGACGTGCCGATACCGATCTGGTCGGCAACGATCGAGGAATTCCCGGTCGCGATGTTGCCGAAGGGACCCGTGTGCACGAGTGCCGGGGATCCTTCCAAGGTCTGCATGAGGTTGGGTTTGATGGCTTCGCGCAGCAGCACCGCCATCGACCCGGCGGCGCCGATGTCTTCGGCGGTCACCGGCTCGCCGCCTTTGGTGTAGCCGAGCACGATGCGGCCGAGCCGGGCACGCAGATCTGACATGGAGGTGCACAGCGCAAGTGTCGCCATCACCTCCGAGGCAGCGGTGATGTCGAAGCCCGACTCGCGGGGGATGCCGTCGAGGCGGCCGCCCAATCCGATGGTGATGTTCCGCAAGGCCCGGTCGTTGACATCCAGCACCCGCCGCCAAGTGATGTTGTGAATATCGAAGCCGGCCTCATTGCCGTGGTACAGGTGCGCATCCAGCATGGCGGCGCAGAGATTGTGCGCTGCGGTGACGGCGTGCATGTCGCCGGTGAGATGCAGGTTGAACAGGTCCATCGGCACCACCTGGCTGTAGCCGCCGCCGGCCGCTCCGCCCTTGATGCCGAAGGTGGGACCCATCGACGGCTGTCGGATGGCGATGGTGGCGGTTCGCCCGATGTGTCCGAACGCCTGCCCGAGCCCAACCGTGGTGGTCGTCTTGCCCTCGCCGAGCGGCGTCGGGGTGATGGCCGTCACCACCACGTAGCGCCCGCGGGGCCGGTCAGCCATCGCTTCGACGGCCTCCAGCTTGACCTTGGCCACGCCGGAGCCGTACAGCTCGAGGTATTCCAGCGGGATGCCCGCCTCCTCCGCGATCTCAGTCAGCGGCCGGATCTGTGCAGCCGATGCAATCTCGAGATCACTTGGAAATCCGCCTGTCGTTGCCATGCCGTGCACCCCCACACGAATTGAGCCCTCTACACCCTGCCAGAACCTCGCGGCCTCGCTGCGCCACTGGTTCGATGTCGTCAATTGCCGGGTCGTTCGGCTACTGTTCCCCTAGTTGCTGTTCCGCTGAGCGGAACTGTTCCATCATACAGAACAGCATCGATCCATAGCAGCGATATGCGGCAGCGGTGCTGCGGCATGCTGTTGACCAGCAATGGCGGGGGATGAGAGTTATGAGTGACTTTCCGGCGCGGGCAGATTGTGTCGTCATTGGTGCAGGCATCGTCGGCAACTGCCTGGTCGGCCATCTCAGCGATCTCGGCTGGACCGACATCGTGCTCCTCGACAAGGGCCCGCTGCCCAATCCGGGCGGATCCACCGGCCACGCATCGAACTTCATCTTCCCCGTCGATCACTCCAAGGAAATCGTCGATCTCACGGTCGACAGCCAGCACCAGTACGAGGCACTGGGTCTGCAGAACACGTGCGGCGGCATCGAAGTGGCACGCAGCCCCGAGCGCATGGAAGAGTTCCGCCGCCGCATGACCTCGGCGACGTGCTGGGGCATCGAGTCGAAGCTGCTCACGGTCGACGAGGTCGTCGAAATGGTGCCGTTCATCGACTCCGATGTCATCTTGGGCGGCTTCTACACCCCCAGCGTCTCGGCTGTGGACTCGCTGGAGACGGGCACGCAGATGCGCCGCCGGGCCACCGAGGCCGGCCACCTGCAGACCTTCGCCAACACCGAAGTGCTCGACATCGAGACCGTGGCCGGAGCGAACCGCCCCCGCATCTCCGCAGTGGTGACCGATCGGGGCCGCATCGAATGCGACACCGTGGCGATCGCCTGCGGCGTATGGAGCCCCAAGCTCGCCCAGATGGCCGGAGCCACCATCCCGCTCACACCCGCCGTCCACCAGATGGTCGATGTGGGCCCGTTCGACGTGCTGGTCGAGACAAATCAGGAGCTGGCATACCCGATCGTGCGCGACATGGACACCTTCTGCTACGAGCGCCAGTCGGCCGGCTCCATGGAGGTGGGCAGCTACGCCCACCGGCCGATCCTGCACCGTGTCGAGGACATCCCTTCCAACGAGGAAGCAGCACTCAGCCCCACCGAGATGCCGTTCACGCCCGACGACTTCGACGAACAGCTCGAGCAGGCCATCGAGCTGATGGAGTTCCTGGGCGACGGTGAGATCAAGTACGCCATCAACGGCCTGCTCTCGCTGACGCCCGATGCTTCCCCGGTCTTGGGCCCGACACCAGAGGTCGAGAACCTGTGGTCGGTGGCGGCGGTGTGGGTCAAGGAAGGTCCTGGTGTGGGGCGCCTGATGGCCGAATGGATGACCTACGGCTATCCCCGCATGACCGATCCCCACGGCTCGGACGTCACGCGCTTCTACCCCCAGGACCGCAACGTCATCCACATCGAGACCCGGGCCGACGAGCACTTCAACAAGACCTACGGCATCGTGCACCCTCGCGAGCAGTGGGCGACGCGCCGCAACCTGACCTGCGGCCCCGCCAAGGCCCGCACCGATGACCTCGGCGCCTACTACTTCGAGGCCGGCGGCTGGGAGCGGCCGCACTGGTACGAATCGAATGCCGACCTCGTCGAGCAGTACGGCGTCGAGGGCCGTACCCACGAGTGGGACGCTCGCTGGTGGAGCCCCATCACCGATGCCGAGCACCTGCACCTGCGCGAGCACTGCGGGCTGGTGGACATCTCGCCGTTCCAAGTGTTCGAGGTGTCGGGCCCAGGCGTGGTGCCCTACATCGAGAAGATGGTGGTCAACAAGTGCGACCTGCCGGTTGGGCGCTCGATCTACACCCCGGTGCTCACCGCCGACGGCGGCTTCCGTTCGGACCTCACGATCGTGCGCCTGTCCGAGGACCGATTCCGCATTGCTACCGGTGCATTCGACGGCGGCCGTGACGAGTACTGGTTCCGCCACAACCTCCCCGCCGACGGAGTGCACTTCGAGAACCGCACGGAGGCCTTGGCCACCTATGGCGTGTGGGGTCCCAACGCGATCGCGCTGCTGCAGACGCTGACCGAAACCGATCTGTCGCAGGAGGCTTTCGGCTATGGCCAGGTGCGCGATGCGCTGCTCTCGGGGATCCCGGTGCAGATGTTCCGCATCTCCTACGTCGGCGATGCCGGCTACGAGATCTACTGCCCCACGAGCGCAGGGCTGGCCCTGTGGGACGCCATTACACAGGCCGGGCGGGAATACAGCCTGAGGCCGGTCGGTGCCGGGGTGTACGGCACCACCGGGCGGCTCGAGAAGGGCTATCGGCTCATGGGTGCCGAGCTCGAGAGCGACTACAACCCGGTCGAAGCGGGCCTGGCCCGACCACGGGTGAAAGCTGCCGATTTCATCGGCAAGGAGGCCTATCTGGCAGCCCGGGAGGCGCCGCCGGCAGCCCAGCTCGCCATGCTGCGCTTCGACAGCCTGCGCTGTGCCGAGGGCTACGACCGCTTCCCGATGGGGGCTGGCAACGAGCCTGTGCTGACACCGGCGGGGGAGCGGATCGTCGACTCGCACGGCAGGGTCAGCCGTATCACCACCGCGGGCAATGCCCCATCGCTCGGCGCCTACTTGGCAATGGCCTACCTGCCGCCTGAGCTTGCTGCCGTGGGCACCGAGCTGTCGGTCATGTATCAACATGAGCAGTACCCGGTGACGGTGGCGGCCACTGGGCCGAACCTCGCGCTGTTCGATCCCGATGACAGCCGCATGAAGGCCTGAGGGCGCGCCGGTGCGCATCTTGGTGTGCGTGAAGCGAGTGCCTGCTGTCGGCTCGCGCATCAACGTCACCGATGACGGACAGCAGGTAGACACTGCCCACTTGGGCTTCACCACGAGCCCGCATGAGGAATGCGCGGTGGAGGAAGCCGCGCAGATCGTGGAGCGGCTTGACGGCGACGACCATGCGGTCGCGGTGCTCACGCTGGGCCCCGAGGCGTCCACTGAGCAACTGCGCTATGCGGCCAGCGTGGGCGGCAGCGAATTCGCGCTGGTGATCGCAGACGGTGGCCTCGACTGGGATCCCCAGCGCACCGCCGCCGCCATCACCTCCGCTGTGCGGGAACTCGAGGCCGCCGGGGGGCAGTTCGACCTGATCCTGTTCGGCAACGAATCTGCCGACGGGGGCAACTTCCAGGTCGGTATCCGGGTCGCGCACGCACTCGGGAGGCCGATTGTGAACGGCATCAAGGGCATCGACCCCCATGAGCGAGGGTTCACCGCGCGCCGCGAGACCGATGCCGGCTACGAGGTGTACGAGCTCGAGGCGCCCTGCGCGCTCGGTGTCAAGGAAGGCATCAACCTGCCCCGCTACCCGACCATGAAAGGGCGCCTCGCCTCGCGCAAGGCCCAGATCCAGTTGCTCGACTGTGCCGCCGATGCTGACGCCGGCGGGCAGTCGCGGGTTCGGCTGCACCGGCCGCCCGAGCGTGCCAGCACCACGGTGCAACTCGGTGACAGTGCCGCGGCGGCACCCGCCGTGGTGGACCTGCTGGACGAGTTGGGGGTGCTGTGAGCGGCGTCGCCGTCCTGATCGACCACGACCGTGGTGTCCCCTCCGGCGGTGCCCTGGAAGCCCTGACTGCGGCCCGCTCGCTCGCCGCGGACCTGAACGCGGAGCTCGATGCCGTCATCCTGGGCGACAGCGAACTGTTCGATGCGCACGGCGCCGATCTCATTGCCACCTGCGCCGACTACGGCGCCACTGCGGTGCACTGCGGATGCCATTCGTTCCTGGCCGACTACGGACCCGACGCCTGGGGCGCTGCGCTCGCGATATTCGTCGAGGCTGCGGGGCCTGTGGCCGTCGTGGCGGCGGGCACCGATCGTGGTGCCGAGGCCATGGTACAGCTCGCCGCCCGCACCGACCTGCCGCTCGTGGCCAACTGCGTGAACGTGTCTCCAGCAGGCTCTCTGACCGATGCGCCGTCCGGCCCCGCAGGCGGCGATGCGTGGCGCATCACTCGCATCCAGTGGGGCGGCTCGCTGCTCGAGGATGTGACTCTCACCTCGACCCTGCCGCTGCTGACCATTGCGCAGCACTCCATCGAGGCCGAGCCATGCGAAGGCGGTTCCGTCCATACGACCGTTGCCGATTTCGAGCCCGACCTAGGGCCTGAAGTGCAGCAGACCCTGGTCCGCGATCGGGTGACGCTTGCCGAGGGCATCACGCTGTCCACCGCGCCAGTCGTGGTGTCGGGCGGTCGAGGCGTCGGCTCAGCAGACGGGTTCGCCCCGCTCGAAGAACTTGCGGAACTGCTCGGCGGCCGCGTCGGATGCTCGCGAGCGGTCACGAACAACGGCTGGCGCTCGCACGCAGACCAAGTCGGCCAGACGGGCACCCGGATCGCCCCGGAGATCTACATTGCCTGCGGCATATCGGGCGCGATCCAGCATTGGGTCGGCGCCATGGGCTCGAAGAACATTCTGGCGATCAACATCGACCCGGAAGCCAACATGGTCACCAAGGCGGGCTACGCAGTCATTGCCGACCTGCACGAGGTCGTGCCCGCGATCTGCGACGAGATCCGGCGCCGCCGCGACCGTCCGCCCAGCTAGACCGGCAGCGGCGCTCGTCCGGCCAAGTGCTCTGCCAGGTTTGACGCGGCCTCGATGAGCAGAAGGCCGATGTCGTGGGTGCTGTTCGGATCGGGAAAACGGTATGCCGGCCCGTGAACATGCAGCGCCGCCACCACCGCCCCCTCTTCGTTCAATACCGGCGCAGCCACCGAGTTGATCCCGATGGCGAACTCCTCGTACACCCAGACGTATCCGGCGTTGGCAACTTGGCTCAGCCGAGTCTTCAGCGCATCGGCATCGACCATGCTGTTCGCGGTCGTCGCCTCGAGACCGGCGCGCATGTATTCGTCGAGTGCCGCGGTGCCGAGATGGGCCAAGTACACGAGCCCCGAAGGCACCAAGTGCATCGGGCAGTACTCACCGGTCCACGAGCGCACTTGTACTTCCGATTCGGGCTCGACCTGGTCGAGGTAGTACACCGTCCGATCAGCACGAACGCTCACGCCGGCTGTCTCGCCGACCTGGTTGACCAGGCTGTGCAGGTGCGGGCGCGCCGCGGCCAGCAGACTCCGATCTGCACCAGCAGCTCCGATGATGTCGATGAGTCCCTGTCCGAGCCGATAGTCGCCGCCTGCGTCGTCCTGGACGACGGCGTCGACTGCTTCGAGCGATGTCAGCAGCCGGGCCACCGTGCTCTTGGGCAGCCCGACGTGATCGGCAACGTCGGTGACACCCTGCGGACCCACGGCCAATGCCCGCAGGACAGCGAACGCGCGAGAGATCGACTGCACCGGCTCCACGGTAGCCCGCGGGCAGCATGGACCTGTCGGTTGACGGTATTTTTGTGCCGTATTGTGGAACTGTTCTGCTCTACGGAACGCCACACTGCCGATACGGGGCAGCGAATCTGTAGTCAGGGTAAAACTGTTGTAGTCACGGTAAAGGGTCCGGGGACAGCGTAGAATTCTGGACCACGGCACTCAGGCGTATCGGGGAGGGGCGATGCCGCGGGGGAACAGTGCACGATCGGGGGGGCGCCAAGCACCTCTCGCGCGACTCGACACGCCTCTCGTACGCGACGGCGGCGTCCTGCGCCCTGCGAGCTGGGACGATGCACTCGACCGTGCTGCATCGGGGCTGCGGGCGGCCACTCAGCAGCACGGCGCCGGCGGCGTCGGCATGTTCTCGTGCTCGAAGAGCACGAATGAGATGAACTACGCAGCCCAGAAGTTCATGCGGACGGTGCTGAAGTCCAACAACATCGATTCCTGTAACCGCACCTGACACGCTCCGTCGGTCGTCGGTCTGGCGACAGTGTTCGGACTCGGGGGCGGAACGTGCTCGTACCAGGAAATCACCGAGACTGACGTCATCCTGCTGTGGGGATCGAATGCCCGTGAGGCCCACCCGATCTTCTTCCATCACCTGCTGCGCGGCCTCGACAGCGGCGCTGCCATGTACGCAGTGGATCCCCGCCGAACCTCCTCGGCCGAGTTTGCCGACGTGTGGCTCGGCCTCGACGTGGGCACAGACATCGCGCTGTCCAACACGGTGGCTCGCGAGATCATCGCCCGCCGAATGCACAACCAGTCCTTCATCGATCATGCGACGACGGGGTTCGATGCCTACGCAGCATCGGTAGAGCCGTTCACGCTCCCCGAGGGCGAGCGGCTGACCGGCGTGCCGGCAGAGGCCATCGCGGAGATGGCCCACCGTTATGCCACGGCCGACCGAGCGCAGATCTTGTGGACGCTGGGCATCACCGAGCACCACACGGCGGTTGAGAACGTGCTCTCGCTGTGCAACTTGGCGCTGCTGACCGGCCATGTCGGTCGGCGCGGCTCGGGCCTGGTGCCCCTGCGAGGCCAGAACAACGTGCAGGGCGGCGGCGACATGGGTGCTCTGCCCGATCGACTGCCCGGGTTCCAGCTCCTCACTGACCCCGAGGTCCGGGCTCGCTACGAGAGCACATGGGGTTGTGAGCTGAATCCCGTCCCGGGAAAGCACCTCACCGCGATGTTCGACGCCATGGAAGATGGCGAGCTGCGGGCCCTCTACGTCATCGGGGAGAATCCGGCCGATTCCGAAGCCAACGTGGCGCACGCACGCAAGCTGCTCGAAGGGCTGGATCTGCTGGTCGTTCAGGACATCTCGCTGACGCGTACCGCACGGATGGCTGACGTGGTGCTGCCCGCGGCAGCGGGTTGGTCCTCCAGCGAGGGAACAGTCACCTCCTCCGAACGACGTGTCCAGCGGGTGCGTGCCGCGGTGCCTCCCCAGGGTGACGCACGCGACGATGTGCACATCATCAGCGAGTTGGCATCGCACATGGGCGTGCAGTGGACGGCCACGTCCGCGCAGGAGTTGTGGGACGAGATGCGATCGCTGTCGCCGCTGCATGGCGGCATGAGCTGGGAGCGTCTCGAGGCGAGCGGCGGCCTGCAGTGGCCCTGTCCCCACGACGACCATCCCGGCACAGAGTTCCTGCACGGCTGGCTCTGGGAGCCCGGCCTCGACGGTCATGCGCCGGCACCGTTCTCGACCGTCATCCATCGTCCTCCTGCGGAGGCACTGAGCGAGCAGTTCCCGTTGCGCCTGACCACCGGCCGGGTGCTCGACTCCTACAACACGGGCGCGCAGTCCGCCGGCTACTCCTCGCCGATCCGCTCCGGTGACGCCATCGAGATCAGCCCTGCCGACGCAGCAGACCTCAGAATTGTCGAAGGCGACATTGTGCGTGTGAGCTCGCCACGGGGTTCGGTCGATATGCGCGTGCATGTGACCGATCGCCTTCCCACAGGCCTGGTTTTCACGACGTTCCATTTTCCGGAGTTGGTGGATGCGAACCTGCTGACGAACGACGCCTGGGATATCCGCAGCGGCACGGCGGAATTCAAAGCCGCGGCCGTTCGCATCGACCCGCTGCCGCCTGCCACGGCCGCGGCTGGCGGTACATTCGGCACAGCCGTCGCCGGCCGCGCATCTGGCACCGCAGCGGCAGGTGGCGCTGGTGGCTGACCTGCACTTCTCCGATGCGGAGCCCACCGCATCGGAGCGACGAGCGGTGCTGGCTGCACTCAGCGTCGACGAGGCCAGCGACGGTGCCGTTGTGATCTCGCATCCGCGTGTTGTGCGCGCAGGGATGCAGCGGCGCAAGCAGATGCGGCACCTGTTACTGCCCGCGCTGCACGCTCTCCAGCGCGAGGCCGGGTGGATCTCGCCGGGCGGCCTCAACTTCGTCGGCCGGACGCTGGGCGTGCCACCGGCAGAGGCCTACGGCGTGGCCACGTTCTACGAGATGTTCCGCACCGAAGCCCCCGCCCATGAGCTCAGCGTTCGTCATGTCTGCGTCGATCCCATCTGCGCGCTGGCCGGTGCGGCACCGCTGGCGGAGCACCTGCGCTCACAGGGCCATGCCGTGCACGAGGGTCCCTGCCTCGGGCAGTGCGAACGGGCGCCGGCGGTCTTCATCCAGGGTCGCCGCGAGCCCGACCGCGTCCCCGCAGACGGCAGCGGTCCGGATTCGCTGCTCATCAGCGTCACGGCGTCAGCGCCTGAGGCGCCCAGCCTGCTGCGACAGATGATCGGACGGGATCCCGACCACAGCGAGAGCATGTCGATGGAGGCGTACCGGGAACGAGGCGGGGGAGCAGCCCTTGACACTGCACTGCGCCTGGGAACCGACGAAGTCATCTCCCAGGTGACCGCAGCGGGGCTGTCGGGGCGCGGCGGGGCCGCTTTTCCCACCGGCATCAAGTGGCGAGCGGTGGCCGATGGCGAAGGCCCCAAGCACGTCGTCGCCAACATCGACGAATCCGAGCCCGGAACATTCAAAGACCGGCTGCTCTGCGAGCTGGAACCCTTGGCCATCATCGAGTCCATCACTGTTGCCGGCCTGACCGTGGGCGCTGAACACGGCTGGATCTACATACGCGGTGAATACCCACTGGCCACCCAACGCCTCCAGCACGCCATCGCGCAGGCCCACAGCGCCGGCTGGCTCGGCGATGACGCAGCCGGGTCCGGGCAACCGTTCGACATCGAGCTGCGCAGGGGAGCGGGCGCCTATATCTGCGGTGAAGAGACGGCCCTGTTCAACTCGCTCGAGGGCTTCCGGGGAGAGCCCCGCAATAAGCCGCCATTCCCCACGACCCATGGGCTGTTCGGCCGCCCCACGGTGGTGAACAACCCTGAGACACTGCTCAACGTGAATGAGATCCTGCGCATCGGTCCTGAGGCGTACCGCAGCGTGGGAACCGACGGCTCGCCGGGCACGAAGCTGTTTTGCCTCTCCGGTCACGTCGGCCGGCCAGGGCTGTACGAAGCTCCCTTCGGGATGCCGCTTGGCGAACTGCTGGGGCTGGCCGGGGGAGTGCAGGGCACGCTGGCCGCAGTGCTGCTGGGCGGTGCTGCCGGCAGCTTCGTCGGACCCGACGCCGGAGGGCTGCAGCTCTCCCTGGAGGACACACGGGCTGCGGGCACGACGCTCGGCTCAGGCCCGGTGATGGTCTTCAACGAGACGGCCGACATGAGCGCCGTGGTCGAGCGACTGGCCAAGTTCTTCCGCGACGAGTCGTGCGGCCAGTGCGTTCCCTGCCGCGTGGGCACGGTCCGCCAGCACGAGCTGGTGACGCAGATCCGTCGCACAGGACGGTCGACGGAACCTCAGCGTGAGCTGCTCGGAGACATCGCAGATGCCATGGGCGACGCTTCCATCTGCGGGCTCGGCCATACGGCAGCCTCGGCGGTGCTCTCCGCCATGCGGCTGGGTCTGCTAGGAGACGAGCAACTATGAGTTCTGGCAATGGCAGCAGTGACCGGCAGGTGACGCTGAGCATCGACGGACGCGAAGTGACGGTGCCCGAGGGGGAGACGATCCTGGCGGCCTGCACGGCAGCCGACGTCGACACGCCCACCATCTGCTGGGCGCCCAACCTCACGCCGGTGAACGTCTGCCGTGTCTGCGTCGTGGAGCTCGAAGGGTCTCGCACCCTCGTGCCGGCGTGCTCACGACCGGCTGAGGCGGGGATGCAGATCAGCACCGATTCCGAACGAGTGCGCCACAGCCGGCGCATGGTGCTGGAGTTCCTCGGCTCGGCGAATGACCTCTCACAGGCGTCAGAGATTGCCGACTGGTCACGAATCTATGGCGCCGATCCTGCCCGTTACGAGGGCTCGGGCATCCGAGGCGACTCCGGCAGCTCGGCGGACGACGGCGGCGGTGATCTGCCCTTGCGCCCCGAGCCCGAGCGTGTCGACGAACCTGTGCGCATCCAGGACGATCTGTACATCCGTGCGTACGACCGCTGCGTGCTCTGCTACAAGTGCGTCGAGGCCTGCGGCGACGATGCCCAGCACACCTTCGCCATCGCAGTGGCAGGACGCGGATTCGATGCCCGCATACGCACCGAGTACGACGTCGAGCTCCCCGACAGCGCCTGCGTGTACTGCGGCAACTGCGTGGCGGTGTGCCCCACCGGCGCCTTGCAGTTCCGTACCGAGTTCGACTTGCGCGCCGTGGGGGAGTGGCGACCTGACGATCAGAGCGTCACCCGCACGGTGTGCTCCTACTGCGGTGTGGGCTGCAATCTCGAACTGCATGTGCAGGACGAGCGCATCGTGAAAGTTACGTCGCCTGCCGATCACTCGGTGACCAGCGGCCATCTGTGCATCAAGGGCCGGTTCGGCTGGCAATACGTGCACGCTCCAGCGTTCGAGCCCCCCACAACATCGGCAGCGGAGCACTAGCCGCAGGTGTCGGCGCAGACGCCAGCACCTGAACCGACCCCGACCTCCGAGGACGGAGCAACGAGCACTGCACGCCAGACACGGCGAGCACGGGTGCGGCGGCGTGCACGCACATTGGCCGCCGAGCAGCAGCAACAGCAGCAGTCGAGCGACGTCGATCAGGCCGCACCGGTCGTCGGCGGTCCGGCGCTTGCCGGCCGATTCAGCCGGAGCGCAGCGCTGTTCGGCGGCATCACGCTGCTCATGGCCGGCCATGGGCTCCAGAACACGCTGCTGGGCGTGCGGGCCGAAAGCGAAGGCTTCAGCTCGACAGTGGCTGGGCTGGTGATGGCCATGAACTTTGCCGGCTTCCTGGTGGGCGCTGCGCTGGCGCCGCGGCTGCTGCGTCAAGTGGGTCATGTGCGCGTCTTCGCCGCACTCGCCTCGCTGGGCAGCAGCGTCACGCTGGTGCAGGCCGTATTCGTGACCCCGTTGGTCTGGGGCGCATGCCGGCTGGTGTGGGGCATGTGCCTCGCAGCGCTGGTGGTGGTAGCCGAGACATGGCTGAACGAGCTGGCCACCAACCGCAACCGCGGTCAGATGATCGCTACCTACATGGTCGTCACCATGGGCTCGATCGCGACCGGCCAATTCCTGGTCACCACAGCCGACGTGAACGGTTTCACCTTGTTCGCCGTCTCCTCGGTGCTGGTGTCGCTGGCACTGGTTCCGATGTCACTGTCGGCTTCGGCCAACCCGCCAGTGGTCGTGCCCGAGCCGCTCAGCCTGAGGGCGATGCTGCAAACAGCGCCGACCGGGGTGATCGTGGCATTCCTGGTCGGCGGAGCGCTGGGCTCCATCTCGGGTCTCGGAGCGGTGTACGCCGCCAACCGGGGGCTCACGCCCTTCGAGGTCGCGCTGTTCGTGGGTGCGCCGATGATCGGCAGCCTGTTCGGGCAGATCCCGCTTGGCCGCCTGTCCGACAGCGTGCCTCGGCGCGTGGTGATCCTGCTGGCTGCGCTTGCGGCGGCATCGGGCTGCCTGGCGATGCTCGCACTCGACGAGCGCACAGTTGCAGGCCTCGCAGTGATGGCTCTGATGGGAGCATTCGCCTACCCCATCTACTCCATGGCCGTGGCGCAGACCAACGACTGGCTGCGAGATGAGCAGCGAGCCAGCGCCAGCGCCGTGCTCGTGCGCATGAACGGCGTCGGTGCCCTGATCGGGCCGACGGTGGCCGCGCTCGCGATGTCGGTGACGCTGAATGCGTTCTACCTCGTGATGGCCGCAGCGCATGTGCTGATCGCGCTGCTCGTGACGGCACGCATCGTCCTGGTGGCTGGACCGAGCGTCGATGCTCAAGGCAACTTCCTGCCCATTCCTGCTCGAGCCTCAGCGGCCGTGGCGGCCCTGCTGAGACTCCGCAGATGAAGCCTCGTTTGCGCGCAAGGGCCTGCTGATGGGAGCGCTGTTCGGTCTGCTCACGTCATTGAGTATCGGCACCAGCGACCTGTTCGGGCGCCGGGTGGTGACCCGCTGTCACGTTCTGTCAGCGATGATCGTGTTCCAGGGCGCCGCAGCGCTCGTATCGCTCGGGATCCTGCCGTTCATTCCGAGTGCGTTCGCTGGCGACGACTTCACGCGCGGCTTGGTGTCGGGCCTCGGGCTGGGCGCTGGCCTGGCGCTGTACTACACGTCGCTCGACCGGGCTGGCTCTGCGATCGCTGCACCCATCGTGGCGACGCTGTCCGCCGTCATCCCGTTCGCCTACACAGCACTGCGAGGCCACGATCCGCCGCTCATCGGCATCATCGGTGCCGCCGTCGCCTTCGGAGGGCTCGGCCTGGTGACAGCAGGAGGCACTCGGGGCAAACACGTCGGGGCCGGAACGGTCTGGGCAACGCTGTCCGGCCTCGGGTACGGGGTAGGGCTCAGCGTGCTGGTCGACCTGTCCGAAAGCTCGGGGGCTTGGCCTGGGTTCGGCCAGCGGCTGACCTCAGTGGGGCTCATGGCCGCTGTGGTCGCGCTGCGGGGTCTCCCGGCGCTGCCCCCGCCCGACGTGATGGGCTTCGCATTGCTGACGGGTGTCGCCAGTGCTGCGGCGACGATCTTCTACATCGTCGGCATTTGGTTCGACCCGCCCACGACCGTGGTAGGGGCGTCGATGTTCCCGGTGATGAGCGTCATCGTCGGCAGGGTCGCCTACCAGGATTCCCTCAACGCACGCCAATCCATCGGCATCGTGGCTGCTGTTGCTGGCGTCACCGCCGTCGTCGCCGCCTAAGTGACTGAGCGCATGGGCGCTAGACGATGGCGTCTGGCTCTTCAGCTTTACGGCGAGCGATGTAGTCGCGCAGCTCGGCATCGATCGCATCGTCGATGGGCGGCGGCTCGTAGTCGGCGAGCATCTGCTTCATCAGCCGGTTGGCTCGCTGGGCCGCATCGAGCGAGCCCTCATCGGACCATTGCTCGAAGCTGTTGTTGTCGGCGATGGACGATTGGTAGAAGGCGGTCTCGAAATTGGCCAGCGTGTGCGGATGGCCCAGGAAGTGGTCGCCGTGGGGGTTCGTCGTGAACGCCTCGACCGCCTGGCCGTTGTCGGACATGTCCACGCCCCGGGCGTACACCTCCATCATCCCGAGCTGGTCCGCATCCATCAGCAGCTTCTCGTAGCTCAACGTCAAGCCGCCTTCGAGCCAGCCCGCTGCGTGCAGCACGAAGTTCACCCCCGCAGCGATCGTCGGCAGCAGCGTGGATGCCGATTCGTAGGCCGCTTGAGCATCGGGTGCCTTGGACGACGTGAACTGCCCACCCGAGCGGAACGGCACCCCAACACGCCGTGCCAGCTCAGCCATGACATAGATCGCCAGACCTGCCTCGGGCGTGCCGAACGTCGGCGCACCGGTGGCCATCGACATCGACGACGCGAACGTGCCGAAGATCACCGGTGCCCCTGGCCGCACGAGCTGGCAGAACGCCATCCCCGACAGCGCCTCTGCCAGCGCCTGGGCGGCCAACGCCGCCACCGTGACCGGCGACATGGCGCCGGCCAGGATGAACGGCGAGATCACGCATGCCTGGTTGTGCTGCGCGTACACCTCGGCTGCGCCCAGCATGGTGGCGTCCCAGCGCAGCGGCGACGATGCGTTGATGAGGCTCGTCAGTACGGTGCGATCGCTCAGATCGCCGCCGAAGGCGATGCGGCAGAGTTCCACCGAATCGGCTGCGCGCCGGGCTGCCGTCACTGAGCCCATCAGCGGCTTGTCGCTGTAGCGCAGGTGCGCGTACACCATGTCGAGGTGGCGCTTGTTGACCGGGACGTCCACCGGCTCGCAAACCGTGCCGCCGCTGTGGTGAAGGTGGGGGAGCATCCAGGTCAGCTTCACTACCCTCTCGAAGTCGCCGAGGGTGGCATACCGGCGTCCGGCATCGAGGTCAGTGACGAACGGCGAGCCGTAGTTGGGGGCGAACACGGTGGCGTCACCGCCGATCGGCACCGACCGAGCCGGGTTACGGGCGTGCTGGACATAGGTGGCCGGCGCGGTGGCCTGAACGAGCTCGCGGCACATGCCGCGCGGGAACCGGACCATCTCACCGTCGACCTCTGCGCCGGCGTCACGCCAGAGCTCGAGCGCCCGGGGGAAGTCTTGGAAGGCGACCCCCACCTCGGACAGGATCGTCTCGGCGTTCTCCTCGATCTGGGCCAGGCCCTCGGCGTCGAGCACGTTCACCGGCGGCAGCCTCCGCTGCACGTGGGTGTTGAATGCCACGTCGGCTGCCGTTCGCTGGGCCTGGCGGGCCGCTCGACCGCCTCCTCGCCGTCGTCGCTCGCTCATGCTTCCTCGCTCATCGGGACCGCTCGCCGTCGTCTCGTGCGGTGGTCGGGACTCGCAGTTCTACGGGATGGGCGGGGCAGGTCCACCGCCATCGCGAGCAGCGGGCTGGATGCGGTGGCATGGGGGAGTGCCATGGCTGCCACGAAGAGCTCCTGAAACCTCGGCTCGGTGGCAGTCTCGATCTTGCGGATGCTGCGGACCACTCGCTCCATCTCGGCCCGCTGGCTCCCTGACAGCAGCGCACGCACAGCGCCGGTGCCTGCTGCGTTGCCGACCGACCGCACCTCGTCCGGGTCGCAGTCGCCGATGAGTCCGAGCACCATCGCCCGTACCGGATCGATGTGCGCCCCGAAGGCTCCAGCGAGCAGCACACGATCGGGGGCCTCGATGCCAGCGTGCTCGCACAGCAGGTCGATGCCGGCGCGCAGCGCCGCTTTCGCCAGCTGGATGGCTCGCACATCGTTCTGGGTGATGGTGATGGTCGGTCCGGCGGCACCGTCGGGAGGTTCGTACAGCACGAATGACGATGTCCGGCCATCGGAGATCACACGAGGCGCCCGCTCGCCCTCACCCGGCGGCGCTGCGATGACGCCATCGGCCGAGAGCACCCCGGCGAGGTACATCTCGGCGATGACCTCGATGATTCCGGAGCCGCAGATTCCCGTGACGCCTGCTGCCGCGCTGCGAGCGCCTACGGCGACTCGCCGTTCGACTGCTTCTGCGAAGCCGGGCTCATCGGACCACAGGTCGCAGCCGATGACACGCACCCGGGGAGCCCAGGTTGCCGGATCGATGCGCACGCGCTCGATCGCTCCGGGCGTTGCGCGCTGACCGCAGCTGATCTGCGCGCCCTCGAATGCGGGCCCGGTCGGGCTGGACGCTGCCCACAGGCCATCCGAGTTGCCCAGCACGATCTCGGCATTGGTGCCCACGTCCACGAGGAGGGTGACGGTGTCGTCGCGATGCGGTCCTCCGGCAAGCACTGCCGCCGCAGTGTCCGCGCCCACATGACCGGCGATCGCGGGCGCGACGTAGACGCGAGCCGATGGGCACGGCAGGCCCATCTCGGGCCCGTCAACCTCGACGGCCGCATCGGTCGCCAGAGTGAACGGCGCCTGTCCGAGCGGGGTCGGGTCGATGCCGAGCGCGATGTGCATCATGATCGGGTTGCCGACCAGCACCACCTCCAGCACGGCGTCCGGCTCGGCACCGGCGTCGGAGCACAGCTCGGTGATCAGCGCTGCGAGCGAGTCTCGGACGAGCGCGGTGAGTTCCCGAGCGCCGCCGGCGTTCATCATCACGTAGGAGACCCGACTCATCAGGTCCTCGCCGAGGCGAATCTGCGGGTTCATACGGCCAGCCGAAGACAGCACCTCACCGCTGTGAAGGTCGGTCAGGTGGCCCGCAATCGTGGTCGAACCGATGTCGATTGCAACGCCGAGCGCCGCTGTCGCGACGCCAGGCCATACCGCCGTCACCATGCCGGTGCGTTTGCGGGGCTCTGGTCCGCTCCAGCGAACGGCAACCGTCACCAGCCGACCGCCGGCGTCGTCGGGGAAGCCGGCGGCGACCGACGCGTGGAGCCCCGCGAGTGCCCCCGGCAAGATGCCGGCCAGGTGAACGCCCCATTCATCGGCCACGCAGTCGATGACGACTTCGGCAAGTCCGCGGCGCTCGTCCAGCGTCGGCGGCGGCACGGTCACCGCATGCAGCGTCGCCAGTGGGTCGAGGGCGATGTCGCCGACGTCGACGGTTTTGCGTACCACCGGTCCGTGCAGCTGGCTCTCAGGCGGCACATCCACCACCACATCGGCCTGCACACGCGCCTGGCAACCCAGCCGTGCGCCCGGACCCAGCGGGCGTCGGCCTTCGTATGCGGCTTCGACGGCACCCAGCGAGCTCAGCGCTTCGGGGCCGGCAGTGATGGCCCACTTGGGAAAGGAACCCACTGACGGCACGACCTGGCAGCGGCCGCAGATGCCGCGCCCGCCGCACACGCTGTCGAGATCGACGCCCAGTTCCCGAGCGGCATCCAGCACAGTGGTACCGGCGCTTACCGCGCCATTGCGACCAGATGGCGTGAACACCACCCTGCAGTCGGCGGCCTGAACTCCGAGTCCCTCGCTGGTGGCTTCGCCTGAAAGGTCAGTCTGCGACACGGCGTCGGCAGTCGGCAGTGCATCCGGCGGCACGGGAACCCGTTAGCCGGTGCGAGCGCGACGTCCGCCCCGTCGGCGGGGACGATCGCCGGACCCTGCGCTGGCAGCACTGTCGGCCCCCATTGCGCTGCGGTCGCGGTGCTCGGAGATCCACGCCGCACAGTTCTCGTCGTTGCCAGCGAGGACATCGCCAGCCATGACTGCTGCCTTCACATCGGCGTGGAGCGGGTTCATGATGGCCGATGTCATCCCGGCGCCGATCGCCATAGCCAGGAAGGTGCCGGTGATGATGTGCCGGTTGGGCAGCCCGAAGCTCACATTGGAGGCCCCGCACGTCGTGTTCACGCCCAGTTCGTCACGCAGCCGGCGCACCAGATGGAATACCTGCCGTCCTGCCGTGGCCATGGCGCCTATCGGCATCACGAGCGGATCCACCACCACGTCTGCCGTGGGAATGCCGTAGTCGGCTGCTGCGCTCACAATCCGCTTCGCCACGTCGAAGCGGACATCAGGGTCCTCGCTGATGCCGGTCTCGTCGTTGGAGATGGCGACCACTGCCGCCCCGGCCCGCGCCACCAGCGGGAGCACCCGCTCCATCACCTCCGGCTCTCCGGTCACCGAGTTGATGAGGGGCTTGCCCACGTAGGCGTCCACGCCGGCTTCGAGCGCCTCGATGATCGACGAGTCGATGCTGAGCGGAACGTCGGTGACCGACTGCACCAGCTTCACCGCCGAAGCGAGCAGTGCAGGCTCGTCGACGAGCGGTACGCCGGCATTGACATCGAGCATGTGGGCGCCGGCCGTCACCTGGGCGAGTGCGTCTGCTTCGACCCGGCTGAAGTCGCCTTCCTTCATCTCCTCAGCAAGCAGCTTGCGACCGGTGGGATTGATGCGCTCGCCGATCATCACGAACGGCCGGCCGAAGCCGATCACCACCTCACGCGTGGCGGAGCTGATAACGGTGTCGGTCACGCGGGCACCTGGTGCTCGTCGTTGTGTCTTGGCGCAGCGAGCTCGGAATGCACTGTGTTGCGCCTCGGCGCAGCGACGCTGGTCAGCGTGGTCTCGAGATCGCCGTAGCCCGTCTCGACGATGTCGAGTGGCAGGCCGAGGCGTTCGGCCCCGGCGCGTGCGCACGCCTCGACGCGTGCGCGCTGCGAGCCATCCGGCGTCTGAGTCAGCAGCACCACCCGGCGGTAGTTGCCGAAGTAGAGCTCTGCGAGCTCGGGATGATCGGCAATGCCTAGGCCCTTCCAGACCAGCAGGTCGAAGTGACGGGCGAGATAGTCAGTGAGGTAGAACGTCGCCGGTTCGGCTTCGGACATCTCGTCAAATCGCGGGGCGGTGGCAAAGAACTCGTAGCAATGGGCACCGGGCACCCGGGTCATCGAGGGCCCGTTGCCCGCGGCATGAGCGCGCTCGAACTCGGCACACAGGTCGTCGATGGCCCCGGCACTGCCGCAGTCTCCATAGCCGAGGAGTACCTGTTCGTAGGTTCGACCCTGCTGCGCGAGCCGGTCCAGCCGCGCGCGCACCTCCGGCGCGATGAGCGCAGGACGGTTATGCAGCTTCGCCGGCAGGCACTCCACGTCGATGTGCTCCAGGCCTCCGGTGCCGACGATCGCCTGCAGCTCGTTGGCGAGTGCGCCGCAGCCAAGCACCAGCACGCGGCGCGACGGGCCCTCGGCTGGAGCGGCGGCAGGCCGCGACGCGCGCCGTGCCATGGTCGGTTTCGCTGCTGCTTCGGCTAGACGGCGCGCACGCGAGCGCCGCCGCGGGCGAGCGGTCGATTCCGGAGACGAGGTGGCTGTCATCTCACGCTGCGGCAGCACGCCGGGCCCTGATGAGGTCTGTGGCCGTCTCCGCCGCAACGGCCGCATCGCGGCAGTAGGCATCGGCACCGACCGCTTCGCCGAACTCCTGGTTCAGCGGGGCGCCGCCGACGATGACGAGGTAGTCGTCGCGCAGCCCCTGCTCGATCAGCGTGTCGACCACCACCTTCATGTACGGCATGGTCGTGGTCAGCAGCGCTGACATGCCCAAGATGTCGGGCCGATGCTCAGCCAGGGCGCCGAGGAACTCATCGACGTCAGTGTTGATCCCCAAGTCCACTACCTCGAAGCCCGCACCCTCGAGCATCATTCCCACCAGGTTCTTGCCGATGTCATGGATGTCGCCCTTGACGGTGCCGATCACGATCTTGCCGATCGGCTCAGCACCGGTCTCCGCGAGCAGTGGCCGGAGCACCTCCATGCCGGCCTTCATGGCGTTGGCCGCGAGCAGCACTTCGGGAACGAACAGGATCCCGTCGCGAAAATCGATCCCGACGATGCGCATGGCCTCGACCAGCGCCTCATTGAGGACCTTGTCGGCCCCCCAGCCGCGCCCGAGCAGCAGTTCGGTGCCTTCGACGATCTCGGGGCCGAGCCCGTCATAGAGATCGTCATGCATCTGTGCGATGAGATCGTCGTCGTCAAGGGCTGAGAGGTCGATGTCCTCATCAGCATCGGCGCTGTCGACGGTTGCCGCATCGGCCATGCCTTGCCCCCTCGCCATGGTCATGACGTGTGCCGGGCACCCCCGTCCCGGTCAACTGTCCAAGATTCAGCATGGGTCCTGCGGCCAAGTCGTTCCGCTGTGCTGTTCAGCATCTTGCTGTTCCGCATAGTGGAACTGTGCCGCAGAACGGTACAGCAGTACGGTACCACGAACCCTGCCGGAACAGCGACATAGGAGCACGTGAATTCAAGGCGACATGCCGGCGTCTGCCGGCGTGTTTCAGCGGCGATGCGCGTCGATCTCTCCGGCTGTCACGGCCGCCGCCTCGGCCACTGTGAGCAGGCGTGTCTCGCGGGTTGAGCGTTCGGTCAGCTCCACGTTGCCCTCCGCCAGGCTGCGCGCGCCGACCGTGAGCCGGTAGGGCACGCCGACGAGCTCCGCATCTGCCAGCTTTACACCGGGCCGCAGCGGACGATCGTCATAGAGGCAGTCGATACCGACCGCAGCCAGTTCGCGCTCGAGCCTCTCGCCTGCTGCCGATTGGTCTTCATCGGCAGGATCGAGCACGGTGATGACCGCCTCGAACGGCGCAACACCGACCGGCCAGCACAGGCCCCGCTCGTCGTAATGGGTCTCGGCCACCGCAGCCATCGCCCGCCCGATGCCGATGCCGTAGCTGCCCATGATCGGAGTCTGGGCAACGCCGTCCGCATCCAGCACCGACACGCCCATCGCCTCGCAGTACTTGCGGCCCAGCTTGAAGATGTGGCCCGCCTCAATGCAGCGCACGATCTCCAGCGGCTTGCCGCACACGATGCAGGCCTCGCCTGCTGTGACCTCGCGCAGATCAGCCCACTGCGGATCGATGATGTCGCGCTCCACGTCCACGTGACGCAGGTGCCAGTCGTCCTCATTGGCGCCGGTGGTCATGGATCTGCGGCCCCGCAAGGCCTCATCTATGTAGATCGGCAGGCCCTCGACGCCGACCGCCCCCAGACTTCCGGGACTGGCTCCGAGCTGAGCCACCGTCTCGGACTCGGTGGCAGGACGCACATCGGTCGCGCCGCTGAAATCGGCCAACTTCTGCAGGTTGAGCTGGTGGTCGCCTCGCAGGACCACCAACGTGAGCTGATCGTCGAGAACCATGACCATCGTCTTGAGCTGCCGGCCGGCCGGTGCGCCGCCTTCGAAGGACGCGAGCGCATCGATGGTGCGGACGCCTGGTGTCGCGAAGCGCTCAGGTGCGTCGCCGGAGGGCGGATCATCGATAGGTGGCACTGCCGCACGGGCCCGCTCGATGTTGGCCCGGTACCCGCAGCCCGCGCATCGCGCCACGTCGTCCTCGCCTGCCGGCGACTCCACCATGAACTCGACGCTGGCATCGCCGCCCATGGCGCCCGAAGAAGCCTGTACGGCCATGGCATCGAGGTCGAGCCGCTTGAAGATCTTCTCGTATGCCTCGCGGTGCGCCTCGAAGGACACATCGAGACCTGCTTCGTCCATGTCGAAGCTGTACGAGTCCTTCATCATGAACTCGCGCACCCTCAGCAGGCCGCTGCGCGGGCGGGGCTCGTCACGGAATTTGGTCTGGATCTGGTACCAGGTTTGAGGCAGTTCCCGGTACGAACTCATCTCCGCCGCCAGCGCCGCGAAGACCTCTTCGTGCGTCATGCCCAGCACGACGTCTGCATCGTTGCGGTCGCGCAGGCGGAACATCTCCGAACCCATCACGTTCCACCGACCGCTGCGATGCCACAGATCAGCCGGGTGCATCGCAGGCAGCAGGAACTCCTGCGCGCCGATGGCATCCATTTCCGCTCTGACGACATCGGCCACTTTGTTGTGCACCCGCAGTCCGAGCGGCAGCAAGCTGTAGTGCCCCGAATGCAGCTGCCGGATGAACCCAGCCCGCACGAGCAGCTGATGACTCACGGCGGTGGCGTCGCCAGGCGCATCACGCAGCGTCGGGATGAACGAATCAGACCATCGCATCCGACGCAGGGTAAGCGAGCAACCGCGTTGCGATGCAATGCGTGTCCAGTACCCTCGATCTGCGTAGCCGGCGACTGCACACCGGCGACCATGCATCGGTCGTGCGGTCTCGGCAGCGGACCAGGGCCACAGTGCCGACCACGGTGACTGTGTCCGCAACAGGTCCTGCATCAACGGTTCGGGCCATGCCCCAAGCGCAGTCCGGACAGGCGCTGCAGCGCACCTGCCCGTGCCCCTGCATGACGCGATGAGCGACGAAGACTCACCGACCCATACTCCGACCCGGGGCGCGCCGGCGCTTCAGCAGCTCGCGCCTGCCGATGACATCGCTCGCAACGGCGACATCTCGGATTCCGCCACCGGGTCCAACGGCACAGGGCGCAATGGCGCGGCGGTCTCTGCGCTCGCAACGATGCGCTGGTCCCAGATAGCGCGTCTTGTCTGGGCCGAGGCGCAAGGCACCGCCGGAAAGGACGACGTCGCCGCGCTGGAGACCGACCGGCTGCGCTGGGAACGAGTTCTTCTGGATCTGCTCGACCAGACGGAATCCTCGCTGTCAGGGGCCCGACGGCTGCCCCGGCCGATCCGTCGGCAAGTCGTGCGAGACTTCGAAACCGATTTCTCCGAGCTTGCCGCCGCCTATGAGCGCCTGACGGGCCTCGATGCCACCGAGTCGCCCGATGACGCAGCCTCGGATCCAGGCACCGGCGATGCCGCAGCAGGTCCGCTGCCCGAACCGGCCGCACTGCAGCTGTCGTGGCAACCGGGCCGGATCGTTGCGTGGGCCGCAGGCGCCGGCACCGAGCCCGACCCCACGGATCGGATCATGGACCGCCTGGTGGCCACCGGAGCCCCAGACAGCGTCTGGCGCCCCCATCCGAACATCAAGCTGCCGGGCGGGATGAGCGCCGAGGCACTGGTGGCGGATGTCGGCGACGTCCTGGGTTGGCTGGTCGGCCTCCACGGTCCGGCGGCCAGCAGCTCGGCCGACTCGTCGCCCACATCGGGGAGCTCTCCCGGTGAGCTGGCCGGCAGCGATCCAGCCAGTGACGACGAATCCCTGCACGGCAACGAGCAGATCGATGCTGCCGAGAGCAGCCCGAATGGCGACCTTCTGCTCGGTGCCAGCACGCTCTGGCTGCGAACCGCGGCCAGGACGGCGGTGGAACTGGTGGCGGGAGGGCGAACAGTGCCCCGGCTCCACCGAGTCCGCAAGCGCCGCAACCGCAAGCGGCCCGACACCGCGGAATTCTCGGTGCAGTGGCAGCCGGCCTCGCCGCCAGCAGATCGACTGGCGACGCTCATCGACTGCCTGCCAGGTGCGGTGGCCGCACCCGAACCCAAGTCAGAGGCGCGCACCACGGTGCAGTCGGCCCTGTCCGGCATGGTCGACGCGATTGTGACGAGTGCTGCGAAGCGGCTCGATGTTCCTGCGGCATCGCCCGAGCCTCGGAGCCGGGCAGAGATGGCCGAGGCTTTCCTGGCGTATCTCGACGGCACCCGCTTTGTCGGCTCGGCGACTCAGGGCTCCGATCTGGCCCGGCGCGTCGAGCTGTGGGCCAGGCCGGTGACTGGTGCCGCCCGGCAATCGCTGGTCGTCCGGTTGGACGAGCCTGACGACGCCGGGGCATGGCACATGGAGGTGCTCGCCACCAGCCCAGAAGGAGTGACCGAGCCCGTCGAGGTCGCGATGGTGAGCGGCGTCAGCTCGCATCGCACCGAGGTGCGCGATCAGCTCACCCGCCTCGAACGGCTGCTGCCGGTGCTGATGCGTCCCGGGGGCAAACGGCGCGGCGAAGTGATCCTCAGTCAGGACGAGGCATGGGAGCTCATGTCGGTGACGGGGCCGGCACTGCAGTCCGCGGGCTTCAAGGTCGAGGTCCCGAACCTCTCCCGCGATCGCCCGGCCCCCTCGCTCCGACTCACCGCCACCGAGGACGCCGACAGCGCCCTGGGAGCGCAGCAGCTCACCGCCGTGAGCTGGACAGCGGTATTCGGAGACGTGGAGCTGACCGCAGATCAGATTCATGAACTGGCCTCCCAAGCACGGCCGCTCGTACGCGACCGGGGCCAGTGGATCGCGCTGGATCACGCCGACCTCGCCGAGGCGGCCGCCGCGCTCGCCGAGCGCGCAGAGGTCACTGCCCTCACCGGATCCCAGATGCTGCGCCAGGTACTGGGCCTCGAGGGCCCGTCGGTGCGCGGCGGCATCACCATCTCCGGCAGTGGCTGGGCGGCCGACCTGCTGCGCTCTGCGTCGGAGATCTCGTCGGCCGCCGACCGCACGCCCGGCGGCTTTGTCGGCGAACTGCGCAACTACCAAGCTGAGGCACTGGCGTGGCTGGAATTCCTGGACGGAGCCGGCCTCGGCGGCTGTCTCGCCTTGGACATGGGCCTGGGCAAGACGCCGACGGTGCTGGCGCGCATCGCCGTCGACCGTCGCAGCGCTCCAGCGCTGGTGATCGCGCCGCCTGCTGTCGTCAGCAACTGGGCAGCCGAAGCGGCGCGCTTCACACCGGGGCTATCGACGATCATTCATCACGGCCCCGCCCGGCGTGAGCCCGCAGAGCTGGTCGAGGCGCTGCGCGATGGCGCCGGCTCAGTCGAGAACGGGCAGATCGATGTGGTGTTCACCACTTACGGCACCGCCGTGCGCGACATCGATGCGCTCGAAGAGGTGGCGTGGGACCGCATCGTCGTGGACGAGGCGCAGGTCATCAAGAACCACAACAGCGAGACGGCCAAGCAGCTGCGACGCCTCTCCGCTCGCGTCCGCGTCGCGCTCACCGGCACCCCCATCGAGAACGGGCTGGGCGACCTGTGGGCGATCATGGACTTCTGCAACCCCGGCCTCGTGGGAGGCCGCCCGCAATTCATCGCGCAGCTCCAGCAACCCGGTGATGCCCGCGGTGCCGCCGAGTCGGCGCTTCATGCGCTGAACGGCGTGCTGGTGTTTCGTCGCACGAAGGCTGAACCGCAGATCGCGGCCGAGCTGCCCGACCGCATCGACGAGATTGCGCACTGCGCCATGACCTCAGAGCAGATCGGTCTGTACCAAGCCGTGCTCGATCAGCTCATCGTCGACACCGCCGAGAGCGAGCAAGCCGGCGAGAGACGCAAGGGCGCGGTGCTGGCGGCCATCACGGCCCTCAAGCAGATCTGCAATCACCCGCTCAACTACCGGCCCGACGACATCTTCGACGAGATCGAAGGGCGCAGCGGCAAGCTCGACCGGCTCGACGAGATCCTGGAGTCGGTGTTCGCGGCGGGGGAGCGCGCGCTGGTATTCACGCATTTCGCCACCTGGGGCGAGCGTCTGGCGGGCTATCTCTCGAAGCGGCACGACCTCGATGTCGAGTGCTACCACGGCGGGCTGGGTCGCTCGGCGCGCGACCAGATGGTGGGACGCTTCCAGTCCGGGGGCGGGCCCGGGGCGATGGTGCTCTCGCTCAAGGCAGGCGGCACCGGCTTGAACCTGACCGCGGCGAGTCATGTGGTGCTCTACGACCGCTGGTGGAATCCCGCTGTCGAGGACCAGGCTCGCGACCGGGCATGGCGCATCGGTCAGACGCGCACGGTCATCTGCCACCGCCTGGTCTGTCCGGGCACGGTGGACGAACGGGTGGAGGAGGTCGTGGCCGGCAAGCGGCGCATCGCCGACATGGTGCTGCCGAAGTCCAGCTCCATCGGTGATCTCGACGCTGAGCAACTCCGGCACGCCTTGGGCATCGATCCTGATGCACTCCTCGCCGACGATTCCAACGGGATCGACACCAGCACGCCCCCGGTGGCAGACCTGGTGCCTGCAGGCGCAGGTGCGTCATGAGCAATCGTCGTCGACGCAAAACGTCGCGTACCCGCCGTATTGACGGGGCTGAGGTCCAGCAACGGCAGGCCGCTGAGGCGAGTGCAGCGTTCTGGCATGGAGCTGCGGGCGCGACGACGCCGCCAGAACAACCTGATGCCGCGGCCAATGGAACAGCAGACGGATCGGCCAACGCTGACGCTGGAGACGCTGGACCCGATCAGCCGCCCGACATTCTCACCGAGACGCGCCGTATCTCGGTCACGACGGATCCGACGTCGACCGTGCGCTCGCTCGGCAAACCACCGCTCGCCGGACGCGAGGCAGCCGCGGAGCACTACTTCGAAGCCGTCTACCAGCGCGCCGTAGCGATGGCCGGGGCGCTGGCCGCAGCAGGGGACCTGCTCGCGTCAGACGACGAGGAATCGACGACGCCCTGACCGGGCTGGGGAGGCGCGCGATGCACGCTCGCCGCCTCGATCGGATCAGTCCGCTGCTGCAGGCTCGAAGCCGACTTCCTTGCCGCGGTTGATGCTCACCCAGTCGCGTGCCTCGAGGTACGGCCTGAAGGTGTCGAAGATCTTCTTCTCGTCGCGCGGCATGTGCTGGATCTCGTACAGGTGCGGGAACTCCAGCCAGCCGAGCACTAGGTCCCACATGCGCAGCGCTGCGTCCCCGGTGGGTGGGTCGAGCAGCACCGGTCCGAAGATCGCCGTGTCGCCGAAGTACAGCGTGGGCACGCCGAAGCCGCCCGAGTCGATGACCCGCTGGTGCTCGGCCTTGATCTCGTCGTGGGTGCTCTGGTCGTCGATGGAGAGCTCGACAATGCCGGGATCGGCCCCGATCTGTTCGAGCAGATGACGGGCCACGTCGGGATTGTGGGGACGGTTGCCGTCGACATGGAGGGCCTCGCCCGACACGGCGTACCACTGGTCGAGCAGGTCCATCGATTCGCGCCGCAGGATCGCCCCGATGCGCATCATCGACCAGCCGTAGCTCCAATCGCGCTCCCAGGGATGCTTCTTTCCCTCGCGCAGGTTCACCTCTTCGAGGCTGAAGAACTTCCAGTTCACCGTCAGCCCCAACTGGTCGCGGACATCGCGCATCCAGATGGACGTCTGGTATGCCCAGGGGCACATCACGTCGAAGTGGAAGTCGACCTCGGTGGGGCCGTCGTAGGTCTCAGGAGTGATAGTCATGTGTCGCAGTCCTTTCTGCAGATGCCCGTCGCGTCGCCATTGCTTCCCGCTCTTGTTCCCCATGCTCATGTGATTGGGCTCACGGGCCGCTCGGGCCACGGCTTCGCTCTTCGGCTCAGCCTCTGTCAGCCGCGGCCGTGGCGCAGCAGCCGGCCGGGGGTTGCGCCGGTGCATTCGCCGGACTCGAAGGTGACCTCGCCGTTGACGATGATCTGGTCGTAGCCCTTGGCCCGCTGGACCCGGCGCCACTCGCCGCCCGGAAGGTCGTGCTCGACGTTGCCGATCCACGGCGGATCGATTTCGAGCTCCTCCATGTCGTAGACCACCACGTCGGCGGCGGCGCCTTCACGCAGCGTGCCGCGGTCCTTGAAGCCGGCAGCATGGGCCGCCAGCGCCGAGAGCCGGTAGTGCGCTTCCTCCAGTGTCACGGTGCCTTCGTCGCGCACCAGCCACGTCAGGAAGTCGGTGGTGTAGGAGCCGCCGCTGAAGAACTTGGTGTGCGCGCCGCCGTCGGAGACGCCGGGGATGGCGTACGGCGACTGCATCATCTCGCCCATGAACTCAGCGTTCGAGCCCTTGTCGGGCCCCAGGAACTCCACGTTGAGATCGCCCTGCAGGGACAGGTCCAGCATGACCTCGACGGGGTGCTTGCCCTGTTCTTCGGCGAGATCACCGACGGAGCGGCCCACGTACTGCTGCATGTCAGCCTGGCGGTTGACGCCCTGGACGACCAGGCCCTTGGGGTTGCCGCCCACGCCTGCCTGGATCACCTGCAGCCGGCGGTCGGCTTCCTCAGCCTCGTCCACCAGCGCCTTGCGCAGCTCCGGATCGGACATCTTTTCGATCTTCTCCTCCTTGGAGCCCGTGGTGACGGCACGCCAGGCGGGGGAGGCGTCGTAGAGGTTCCAGTGCTCGAGCGTGAAGGCGAAACCTGCGCGCCCGGTGCCGCACTGTGCGTAGATCGGCAGGTCTTGGTTCCAGCACTTGTCGATCCAGCGCAGCGGCCGGCGATGCACCTCGGGGTCCTTGCGGGCGGGTGCTACCACGTTGTGCAGGATCGGCCGCTGGGCGGCGCCCGCAAGCACCTCGAGGAACTTGATGTCGGCCCGGATGTCGCCGGTGCCTTGGGTGATCTGGATGAAGCCCTCGTCCCGCTCGGCCAGCACACGCGCCAGGTTCAGGATGTCCTCGTCGCA
The DNA here is from genome assembly GCF_965204195.1 of Candidatus Poriferisodalis sp. GTDB lineage: Bacteria > Actinomycetota > Acidimicrobiia > Acidimicrobiales > Poriferisodalaceae > Poriferisodalis. The sequence goes on along the minus strand of NZ_OZ241975.1, from coordinate 2,030,348 downwards.
CATGATGTCGGTGACCATGGGGGAGCCGTCGAAGTCGGCCTGCACGCTGTCTGGGCCGAGACGCTGGATGGAAAAGCCGCAGAGCCCCGCATCCATGCCCTCGTGCAGGAGGCGGGCCATCTCCTTGCGCTCGGCTTCGGAAGCCGGCTCGCCCGCCTTGGCCTTGTCGAGGCCCATGACGTAGGTCATGAGCGACGCCGTCGGCATGTACTGGATGACGTTGACGCCCTTGGGAGCACGTTCCAGCGAGTCGAGATACTCGGGGATGGTCTCCCAGTCCCAGTCCATGCCCAGCCGCATCGACTCATAGGGGATCGCCTCAGTACGGGTCATGGTGAGCATGGAACGGTCGCGAAACTCGGGCTTGACGGGGGCGAAGCCGAACCCGCAATTGCCGAGTACCACCGAGGTCACCCCGTGGTAGCCCGAGATGGTGCACCACGGATCCCAGCGAATCTGGGCGTCGTAGTGGGTGTGCAGGTCGACGAAACCGGGCGCCACGATCTTGCCGACGGCGTCGATCTCGCGTTCGGCCGTGCCCTGCGGGCGGCCGCCGAGCTGGGCGACCTTGCCGTCGCGGATCCAGACGTCGCCCTTGTAGCGAGGCACTCGTGTGCCGTCGACGACCATCCCGCCCTTGATGTGAATGTCGAACTCAGCGCTCATGGCATGCCCCCGTACTGCTCGGCGTGATCTGACCGCGCCGGTTGCAACCGAGCCCAGCGCCCGTGCAACCGTCTCTTCACGCTACCCGTCCCGCTCCAGGCCTGCCGGGACGCTGACAGCTCTCAGCGAGTGCCAAGCCATAGGCTCCCGCCTCGTTTGCCGACCCCCCCAAGGCAATGTCCCCTCTCTTACGACATCTCAAACGCATCGCCACGGCCACGGTCTGTGTATCGGCCGTCGCCACCGGTGCATTGATCTTGGCTGCCGCCAACTCACCGGAGACGGGCACCACGTCGCCCCCGGCGAGTCCATCCGCGCAACGCTCGACGCTGTCATCAGCAGATTCAGTCTCGACGGCCCTACGCAGCCCGCTGACAGCACCGCCGGTCATCATCGAAGCCAGTTCCGAGCTGGCGTCGCCACGCAGGGAGGGAGTGGAAGACAACGCAGTCGTCGAGCATCCGAATCTGCCCGCGTCGCCCATCGCGACCGCATATGAACTCGTCGAACCGAGTCAGCAGTTCCGCCGCACGGTCGCGCCAGGAGTGTCGTTGGCATGTGACCGCTACCGATCTCAGGTTCAAGAGATGGGGGATTGGGACCCCGACGTAGTCCTCGCCTTGATGTGGCGAGAATCGCGCTGCACCGAACGTTTGGTCTCCGTCACCAACGACTGGGGCCTCCTCCAGCTCAACGCAACGTGCTGGGCCGGCAAAGGCATCGATCGACTTCCCAACGTTGCGCACCTGCCCGACGACATCACCGCACCAGAACTGCGCTGTGACGGCATCACCACGGCTACACCGGCCGCGCAGTGGTGCTTCCATGCCAAGGAGGAAGGGCGACGTACAGGTCGTCGACCATCTTCTCCATGCGATCCATGGCTACAACCGGAGATCAACCTGCAGGTTGCGTACGACATGTGGGTTATCCGGGGATGGCAACCCTGGTGCTTTGACGACAGCAGCCGGGCCTCACCAGCCTGCGAAGCCGCCGCAGACTCACCGGGCCCGCCGCAAACCAGGGGCTAGCAGCCGCTGCCGCGCAACACGTTCGAGCCAAGCCCTTGCCACAGAGGGTTCGAGACCGAATTCGGGGCTGGCGCGAATAGGCAAAACCCCTGGTCAGAAGGGTGCCTCACAGCAGTGTGGAACGCGTTCTCGCCGAATCTGGAACGCGCTTGATCCGGATCTGGAAGGCGCCTCCATGAGGCTGCCGGATGTACCGCAGCGAATCCACAGATCAGAGGCTGTTTCCGAAGCCTGTGTCTGGGCGTCATGTGCGACGTAACGGCCACGTGAAACAGCGGCTTCAGGTGCGTCGTTCCGACTGGTAACGGTGCATCCGGCCATCGACTACGTGACGCCGTTACCCTCCCGCGCCCCAGGGAAGGCAGAACTGCATGAGCGGTCAGGATCAGCACTACATCAGTCGGTGCCTGATCAAGCAGTGGGCCGACCACGTCGGCGACGTCGGCGTGATCTGCTTGCACCACCGCGGCAGTGCCACGGTGCCCTACAAGGGTTTGCACAAGGTGAAGTCAGGGTGGTCGTTGGACCAGGAGGAGCGCTGGAACAGGATTGAGAATCCAGCAAGCTCTTTAGTCGAGGCGCTGGTGGCGGAGCTCCAAGCCCACACCGACGACGCGGAGGCCGCTCAACAGGCCGCCGAGCGACTCCTCGGCGAAGGAACGAACTTCACGGCACTGATTGATTTTGCGGCACTCCATCACGCTCGTTCGCTGTGGGTACCTCTGCAGCAGTATCGGGCAGGGCGAACGACGCTCGACACGGCCGAAGCCGAAGCCACGATCGAAGCAAGATGGGAGTACGCGCAGGAGACGTACCACAAGTGCGGCATCGACTTTTCCGTGCTGGCTAAACCCACCACGTTGGGTGCTGTGCCTGTGTTCGACGCACAGACGTGGGGTGGCCCGATGCCTGGGGCTCCGATGCAGTACATGATGCCGCTGGCACCAAATGTGATGATGTTCGGCGTACCTGAGCCTGATCGGTCTGTAGGGGAGATCAGAGTTGCCGTCGAGGAAAACGCCTTGGAGACCGCGTTCACGTTGCAGGTGCGAGGGGAGTCCGGATTCTTCAGCTCGCCCTACTTGATCTGTCCACCGGCGGCGTTGGGCGAGACAGCACTCGGAGCGTTGGACTACACCACGGGTTTCGGCGCTCATTGGCACGGGCAGCAGACTCGCATGCAGCGGCACCAGATGACCTACGCCAACCCTCACCGGCGAGCTGACTTCGAAGAGCGCATGCAGAAACGTGACGACCTCCTGAAGCGGTACAAGACGGCGCAGGATGTCGAGATCGAACAGATCGAAGATGAGATGCGCGACATGGCAATCGCGCTGCAGACCGAACTGGACAAGATCGAAATGCCGATCTGTGGGTGTGGGTACTTCCGCAACGATCACGAGGCCGGGGCGATGTGGCGGCTCATCATGCCGCAGATCATCTGCGATGCGATGAACGGCAGGTAGCGAGTCGCCGTGAGCCAAGAATCGTGGTGGGACCGCCACCGCTGGGAATTCGAAGGCCAACGGGCCGCTCAGATCGAGGACTTCGCTAACAGGTACGACAACCCGACCGAACGCAAGCGGCGGGTAGGCCGGTACGTCCTCTGGTGCCTCACCAACGGCCACGAACCCGCCGAACGCAACCCCGAACGCGTCGAGGCGTATCTGCGCGAAGTCAGAACACTCCGTGGACGACGACCGTTCGCGTCACGCACCAAGGAGGAGGTACGGGCCTGCATCCGCGACTGGCATACATGGCTGGCGATTCGCTAGTTGGCTAACTGCCGCTTGGTGAGGTTGTGTGCGTGATGCTGGCGATCTGCCGACGTCGTTCCGGCGCAGCGGGCAAACGAATAGAGCATCCTCTCGACAAGGATCGCCTAGCGGCGCAGCGAACGCCTCGGTGACCCGACCGGGCTACGTTCCCTTGCTGCTTACTGTCGTCTCGAAGATCATGGTTCGCCCGGCGATACCTTTGATCAGAGCGTCGCGAGGCGACTCGCCACAATTGCGCGGGTTTCGCGGTAGCGCTCGTTCATCGTGTCTGATTCGTGAGTGCCTGGCGATGCATCCAAGATGTCCAAGCATCTCTTGAGCCATTCTCGATTCCCTACGTTTCGGACAAGATCGGCGACAGCGCTAGAGGCAGGGTGGTAGTAGTGGACACATCGGATGCATAGCGATGACCAACCCATGTCGGACTCCACTGACAGCATCGTCTCGTTCGTGCACCACCCAGATTCATCGGCCATCGGAGCCAAGACACTCTTCTTGTGCGCCCGTTCGACGCATCGTGCCTCGAAGACGGATGCATTTCGCTGCTGGCAATGAGGAGTGTCCTTTGACTTGACTGCTGGGAGCCTTGCTCCTGGCGAGCCGGTCACGGTGGTTCCCTTCGGCTTCGTTCCCGGGGGTACGTCTCGTGGAAGGCCGCGGGGTATCCGATCCGAGACGCAACCAGCGATGCTTCGGTGGCTTGTTTGCGGGTTAGGGATTCTTGAGCACTGGTCCGGGTTTCCGCGCCTGTCAGAGGACCCCAATCTAGGTGTCGGGTATTGCGTTGCTGCTCTCGGCCCTTCATCAGAACTTTCTCTCGGCACAAACGCCGACTGTCAATAGCATCCGTCAGTGTTGGAACTCGCTGTTCGCAAGTGCGCTGAGGACTTGCGATGCGTCTGTTGCTATGGAATGGGCTCCAGCAGCTACGAGACGATCTGGCAGGGCAGCCGAGCAGTGCCCGCCTGCAACGAAGCCGATGCATTTCATTCCCGCCGCCACGGCGGCTGCTACGCCGTGGGGGCTGTCCTCGACGACGATGCACTGACTCGGATCCGTGCCGAGTTGCTTGGCGGCGTGAAGAAACAGATCCGGTGCTGGTTTTCCATTCGGGACCATCTCGGCGGAGAAGACGTGTTCCGGTTCAAAGTGGTGTGAGAGCCCCGTCACGCTGAGCGAGAATCGGACGCGCGATAGGGCACTGCTCGAAGCGACGCAGCGTGGGCCGCTGAACTCATCGAGGAGTTCAGGAATTCCCTGCACCGGCTTGAGGCGATCGGGAAAGTGCGCCAGCGCCGTCTGTTGGACTTCATCGAAGTACCCGGGAGGCAGGGCCGCGCCGAACTCGGCTTCGACTTTCTGGGCGACATCCTTGTAGCTCAGCCCGACGTAGTTGTCGACGATGTATGCGACCGACACGGGGAACCCAGCACGATTGAGTGCTTCTTCTTCGAATTCGACCAACAGAACCTCGCTGTCCACGAGTACTCCGTCACAGTCGAAGATGGCGAGCATCAGTGCACCTCCCGTTCGCTTGCCGGAGTTGCCGATGGCCGCGCGAAGATCGATCCCGAAGGAGTTCAAGGCTGACGCTATTGCGTTGGTGCTAGACGAGGGCCACAGTATTGCGTCGGAGACTCGGAGCTTAGGGATCGGCGAGTCGAATCTGGAGAACCGGTGCGTCAAGCGCGCATCGACCGTCGCGAGCACGAGGGTCTCACTACCGGTGAGCGGGCCGAACTGGCGCGGCTGCGCGTGGAGCGTGACCTACTCAAACGAGCGACGGCTTTCTGGGTGAAGGAATCGCGACAGTGACCCGCTACAGGCGGACGGGGTCATCCCGACGTCGTGCTCGGCGAGTACAGCGTAGATCGGCTCGACACCGACACCAACCGGCAGCATGAATCCAGCATCACGCCTCCACCAAAGTCAGGGACTCCCAGAGCCTGCGCAATGGCCGGTGAGGTTCAGTGATTCCATAGAGCGGAGCAGTATGGATCGCCCCCATGACAGTTCCTCCCGCCACCCGCCGGCCAGGAGCGGCGGAACATGTGCTGGCCAGCCGAAATGAAATCTCAGAAAACCCGCGGACGCCAGCCGCCAACTGACCTTACAGGTCGCTGCGAGTCGGCCCCGGCGGCGCCGCATCTTCCAAGAAGCGGGCCGGAGCGACCTGATTGCAAGGTTCCCATGGCTGAGGGCTCAGCGGTACCCGTTGCGCTGGTTCGTGCTGTCGGGGTGGCCGAATCGGGCGTTCGGCCGCTGGTTACGTGCGTTTGCCGCCGCCTCTGAGGTCGGGCGTTCCCGCGACGGGCCTCTCAGTCGAAGGCGGCTTCCCGGGGGGAACGGCGAGTCGGGTCGGTCCACATGGCAGACTCCGCTGGTGGCACTCGTGAAGCTGACCGTTTTGTCGAGCTTTTCCGGCATGGGGGGCATGGACCTTGGGCTCGAGCAAGCTGGATTCGAAGCCGTCGGATGCGTTGAGTCAGACCCGGTAGCCCAGCGAACACTAAAGGCGAACCGAAGTTCCTGGCGCATCTTTGAACCCGGATCGATCGAGGAAGTTGCCGCGGAGACAAGCCCACAGGATCTCGGGCTACAGACCGGCGAACTCGACCTCCTCGTCGGAGGGCCTCCTTGCCAGCCCTACTCGAAGGCCGCGATGTGGAACCGGAAGAGCTGGAACGGGTTCGAGGACGAACGGGCGAAACCAATCCTCCCCCTGGTGGAACTCGTCGGACGGTTCCAACCTCGGGCCGTCTTACTCGAGAACGTCGCCGGCTTCATGAGCGGTCCGCACTCGGTACGAGATCTGCTTGAGGAACGCTTCCAAGCGATCAACGCCCGCATGGGCAGCGAGTACACGCTGGAATGGCGCACTCTCGACGCTGCTCACTTCGGAGTCGCCCAGCACCGCAAGCGCGCCATAGTCGTGGCGCTACGCGATGGAGCGGCAATGAGGTGGCCTGAGCCGTCTCATAAGACCGAGCCAACCCGAGCGTGGGATGCACTGGCCGACATCCAGGAGGACGGGCCGCTGCCCACCGCGTCAGGGAAGTGGGCTGCGCTGTTGCCGTCGATTCCTGAAGGTCAGAACTACCTCTTCCACACGGCCCGTGGAGGCGGTGAACCGATGTTCGGCTATCGAACGCGCTACTGGTCGTTCCTTCTGAAGCTCTCGAAGCAACGCCCTTCGTGGACACTTCCAGCGCAGCCCGGACCGTCGACTGGACCCTTCCACTGGGACAGCCGACCCCTCTCGGTCAAGGAGATGCTTCGGCTACAGAGCTTCCCTGCGGATTGGGTGGTTGAGGGTTCGCGCCGGGAACAGGTCCGCCAGATCGGCAACGCCACTCCTCCACTGCTTGCCGAGATTCTTGGCAGGTCGCTGAGGGCGATCTTGTTTGGCGATTCATTCACGGAAGCGCCAGCGCTCGCCATCCCGAGGCTCGCCAGCGTCCCCCCAGCCCGGCCGAGGGCGTCGGTGCCTAGGCAGTACGCCCATCTGATCTCTGAGTGGCCAGATCATCCTGGTGAGGGAATGGGCCCGCGTCCGCGCCAGGGTCCGAGTGACTAAGCCGGCGCTCCCGCGGAGTGGTGCTTACGAAGCCAACCGGCGCGCGTCTTGGTCCAGGCCTCTATGCGAGAGCGGAGGGCGTCGCTGAGCCAGGCCGACTCAGGCTCAGGAGGCAAGAGGCGGAGCCGATCCATCACCAAGCCCTGGTATTGGCTTCGGCGTATTGGGTAGTCGTTTTCATTGAGCCGAAATGGAAAGCTGAAGGCGCGAAGCGGGGTGTGCGTGAAAGTCAGCAGGCGTTTCCATCTGGATGCGTTCGGGGTCTGAAGCTTATTGGGCCAGTTCTCACCGCTTGCGCACTGGCCGAAGATCACGGGGAGCGCCGGCCGCCCGTCTCCGAACGGTCGTGCGGCCGCGATGTCGAGACCGAGATCCTTCTCTTCGGCTCCGACGAACTGCGTGGCCTCGGCCGTCACCGACTCTCGGGTGATCTCTGCGATGTCATCGAGCAAGTCGGTGAGGGGGGTGCCGTGGCCACCGCTCCACCCGGTGCGTATGACCTCCCAGCCGGGGAGTGAGTGGGCCATGGCTTCTTTAGTCAAGAGTTCAAAAAGCTCGCCTTGCTCGGCATAGTTTCCGTTAACCCACGCTGTGTAGCCCGAGTAGTACGGCAGGATCGATAGCAACAAGCAGAAGGAAAGCGCAACCGCATCCCCCCCTTGCAGGCGCCCGTAGTTGTCTATCGAAACCGGGTACCTCCCATCGCCACACCTCATACGGGCCCGGATCTCGGCGAAGATCGACTCAACGAACTCAGCGCAGTGATCTTGATCCTCGTAGATGTGCTGCTCAATGAGGTAGTCGACAACCTCGGGCCGAGTTAGCCCTTCGGTGTGTGGGTCGAAGCTCAAAACACTTGCCTCGAGCCAGTCCGCGGCGAGCATCAGCTCGCAGTTGTGCGCATTGATTGATCGCTGGAATTTCGACGTCGGGTGCGAAATGAGCAACCGTCAATCCTCTTCCGAGTCGCAAAGGGACCGACGATGCTCCGGAAACGAACGGAGCAACGCGCTGAAGCTCCTCGTGAGCCGATCAACTGCCGCCTCCACGGCTGGCACGTCTACGTAGAGGTGCACAGTGCTGAGGGCCTGCTCCAGCTCGTCAGTTGCTGACAGCAGCAGCTCAACCAGCTCGTCGGTCTCGGCGCCGGCGCGTGACGCAGCGGCAGCCAGCGAAGGGTTCCGTGAGGTTTTGAGATACTCGATGGCGTCCGCACTCTCAAGGATCCTTGAGAACTTGCTCACGAACCTTGAGTCGCTGAACAACGGTGGCACTTCTTTCGTGCCGAAGACCCACTTCACGAAGTACTCGAGATTCGCGGTGTATCGGTCGCCAACAACGGGCGTTTTGGCCGCTTCCGGTTCGGCGTCGATGTCAACACCCAGAAACTGCTGGATGCCGTGCTCTCGGAGGGAGAGGAAGAGGACGGAAAACCTCTGTTCGACCGGCTCGACGTCGACCTCTTCTAGATCCTCGATCTGCTTCAGCATGTTGAAGGAGATGTAGTTGCGCCTGACGGTCGGTGTCTTGCTGCCAATCGCTCGCATGACCTCCACGTACGTCATGCCAGAGTCGACGAGTTCCGCGATGTATTGCGCCTTTTCAGCGGGGGCCCACTCCTTGATGCCGGTGACATGTCGAAAGCCCAGGAACTTCCTTACGTCCTCCCGGCTGTCCGCGCGTAGAACCGGGATCCGTTCAAACAGCTCCGTATCCGTGAGAGCCCCTGCAAGTTCTTCCCACTTGCGCGTTCGCGGTTCGCCCTCACTCGCTGCGTGGAGCAGGCGAAGCGCCGCGAGCCGGCGATTGCCCTCGACAACCACCAGCTTGCTCATGTCCACTTCAGGATCTCGGACGACAACGAGAGCCTCCTGGGGCCAAAAGCCGCTCTCAATGAAGGACACCGCTAGCTCCTCCGGCTCCCAGACGCGGATGACGTCTAGGATCTCCGGCTGCGGTAAGCCTCGTTCGAGGTTTCGACGGCCAAGGCGCGGGTTCTTGGGGTCGAGCAGAAGTTCGTCCAAGGACACATACTCGATCTCGTTCGCAACGGCCATCGGTCCTCCCCAGGCCATACTAGGTGGGCTCCTATGTCGATTTTGGGGTGGTTTGGAGGGTGGTGTAGAAGCGGTCTGGAGCTGACCCGGTTTGGTTGACACCTCGATCCTGGGATCCTTGGAGGGTCCAGAGGGGAGTCAGCCGTGGCAGGACGCACTCGTTCGCCGTATCCGTCTGAGTACAAGGCCGAGTTGGTTCGGTTGGTCCGTGAGGAGGGCCGGTCGCCGTCGGAGTTGGCTCGTGAGTTCGAGCCGTCGGCGCAGTCGATCGCGAACTGGATAGCGCAGGCCGAGATCGATGACGGCAAGCGCGGTGGCCTCACGACTGATGAGAAGGCCCAGCTTCGCCGGTGGCGCGCGGAGAATCGAGTGCTGCGCATGGAGAAGGACCTGCTGGAGAAAGTAGCGGCCTTCTTCGCGGCGAAGAGCGTCCCCACGCGGTGAGCGTATTCGGCTTCATCGAGGCGGAGAAGGCCAATTTTTCGATCAAGTTCATGTGCGAGCGGCTCGGCGTGACCCGCCAAGGCTCCTACGCGTGGCGGCGACGGCCGCCGTGTGGGCGCCGCACCGCCGACGCGGCCTATACCGCTGTCATCAGGAAGATCCACGCCGACTCGCGAGGCAACTACGGGGCGCCTCGGATCTGCGGCCAGCTCGCCGATGAATACGGCATCCGCTGCGGCCGCAAACGGGTCGCCAGGCTGATGCGCCAAGCCGGCTTCGTCGGCTGTCTCCGCCGCAAGCGGGCCTGGACCACCAGACGCGGCGACTCGGCCTCGCCGGCACCGCATCGAGTGAACCGCCGCTTCGCCGCAGCGGGCCCCAACGAGCCGTGGGTAGCTGACATCACCTACGTGCCGACCTGGGCCGGGTTCGGCTACCTCGCCACAGTGCTCGACGTGTTCATCCGCCGCATCGTCGGCGGGTCCTACGCCACCCGCATGCGAACCGAGATGATCGTCGACGCCATCGACATGGCCATCGAGACCCGCCGGCCGCCCCGAGGCCTCATCCATCACTCAGATCAGGGATCCCAAGCCGGATTCAAGGGATGGTCGCAACAGTTTGCTGTTGGGGGGATTGTGGGAGCTGGTTGAGAGCTTCAGTTGGTGTCCGCCATCCGAGTGTCTTGCGTGGTCTGGTGTTGAGTGCGAGCGCGACGACGTCGATACGTGCCTGACGGCGCCACGTATAGATCGACTGGCCGCTGATCCCCAGCTCAGCCGCGATCGTCGCCGCCGGCCGGCCGGGACTCGACCAGATCGATCACACGCCGCCGGAACTCCGCCGGATATTCCCTCGGTGCCATAGAGCCTCCTCACAGCTCATGACAGCAGAATCCAACAACACCCCCGCGCGAAACCCAGGGAACACCAACAGACTCTCGATGCAGATTGAGGGCCGACGCGTCGTGACTGCTCTTGGCGATTTCGAGCTGACGATTGGGTCTCCCGAGACCGTGATCTCGGACTGCGGCATCTCGGCGGTTGACGTGTACACAGTGGACGAGCTCGGTTTGGGGGTCCGGTTGTGAGCGATCAGACAGCACCGACGGCGTCCGACTTTGCGGCATTGCCCCCGAAGCGCGTGCGGCACATGTTGACCAAACATCGCAAACAATCGCACAGCCTGATCGGCGAGTACGTGGACGTCTACGGCTGCCTGCTGTTCCGCATCGCGGCCTTGGTGGAGTTACAGCAAAACCCCGGCAAAGAGCGTGTCGATGCGGTTCAAGAGATGGTCAACAGCAAGCCTGACGACTTCCGCAAGGCGTTCCGCCACGCGTGCCGGCACCCAGCGAACAACGCAGGTGAAACGGTGGACGTTGATGCGATCATCAAGATGTTGCGCCACTTCAGCGACTTGCGCAACGCTCTGGCGCACTTGCAAGCCGAGCGTGGGATGGATTGGCTGCCAGAAGTGTCGCCCGATCCGTTCTGGCGGTGCAGGATCGCCAAGTCAGACAAGGAGTGGTTCGTCACCAATGCGCTGATCCGTGATTGCAGCCGCCAGATGCGCGGGATGGGCAAGCCGCTAGCGATGGTGGCTCGCGCATTGGGACTTGAGGCAGATGAGGCGCTGGACAACACGCGGCCGATGACCGAGAAGGAAACCAAGGCCACGAGTCGCGTGGTGGGCGTGGTTCACGGGACATTCATGTGCGTCGCGGACGACATCGAGCCAACGTTTGGGATGGACGGTCTGGTGTACGAGGATCTAGCTGCAGAACTGCAGGCGTTGGCCAAGAAGTTCTTGGATGAGGGACAGACGGGGTGACCGTGGTGCTAGGCAGTCAGCGACTGCCACCGCGCCTATGAGCCGTGCCTGCCGAACCTGCGCGGCGGAGCGCTCAACTGCGGCGGCCTCCCTGCTGCCCAGCAATCCGTTCGCATCAAGCAAATCGGCGTCGACCCGCACAAGCTCGACGGTGACGGAGGCAGCGTGGGCTGTACTAGCTGATCCGCCTCGGCACGATCTGCGACTTACGGCTGGCCCAGCAGTTCTTGCAGGTGCTGGATGTATCCCATGATGTCCTCTCGCGGCCAGGGCAGACGTGCCACATCCCCTAGATGGTCCATCATCAGGCTGTGTGTGATGTGTTCGGACGTTGCGACAGGGTCGGCGGCGGGTTCCCAACCTGCCCATCCACATATGCGGAGGTGCAGCCATCGCCAACACCGCAGTGACGCCTGAATCTTGAGAGCTGCGGAGTAAGTGGACGCCACCGGCGATAAGCCCCCGAGAGCATGTTCGACCGTGAGGGGATCGGAGTGCACGCTGTCGCTGCCGAGCGCGTAGAAGAGGCCTCCAGCTCTCGCGCTGTCCTGCCCGTCGCTCTCCGCTAACTCCTGCATAAGGTGGGTGTAGGAAGGCTTTCCCACATATTCCAATCCCATCTGCTCGCACCACTCGTCCATCTCGCTGACATTCGTGCGCAGCTGGCCGAGAGCCTGTCGGTTGGGGGATGTCTCGAATAGGTCAACCTGCAGTTGCCCCTGCTTCACCCTCCGATGCAACGCATGACGTTGGAGACCACTGCACCGCGCAAGGCGATCACGCCATCCGATCCCGGGATCCGCCAGCCAGAACGCCGTCGCAGACGCTTCACATGAGATCCGTCCGAGCGCAGCGATGGACAGCAGGGGCGGTTCCGCTCTTGACCGGTCGAGCATGATCACAGACGCGCGCAGATGCTCCAAAGCGGCTCGTGCATGGGCATCGAGCATCGCTCGAATTGAGAGCATCGATGTCGGCGAGCCGTCATCGACGCCGTTTGCGACCATGTCGCATTCTTCCTCGTGCGCTACCGTCCCCGACTCGAACGGACGCACGAACAACTGCCCCAAGCCCGAATCAGCCACCACGGCGTGCGCCAACTGCGCCAACTGAGACACGGCTTGATCGTTGTAAGGCACGCTGCAACGGTATGCGAAGGCGGATCGGGAACCTTCGCGTCAAGGCGGTGGGTGATTCAGGTCAGGCTTTCCATTGCCCGTATGCAACGCCTCTGACTCGAGGCTCGCGTGAAAGTAACTCGCCCATCTGCGTGACGTCGTCGCTGGCCCAGCCCAAGGTGTTGCACACGGCAGCGTCCCAGCGGCGGCGCACATCTGTGTAACCGTCGCTGTTCGGCGGGACTGTTTCGCTGCGGGTTTCCTCCCAGCATTCGGCCAGGGATGTTGATATTCCGTCATCTGTGATGTCAGGTACAGGTAGACGGTTTACGGCTTCCACCTTGTAGCTGGGATAGTGGAGGAACTGTCCTCCCATTCGCATCAGCAGCAGCCGTCCGACTGTGGAGTTGATGAACACGGCCAGTGCCTTCGCCTGCTGTCGGGTTGCTCCTGTGACCGGCATCCAACCTCGGCCGACGAGAGCCTCTGCAGTGGCAAGTGCTGTCAAGCGTGCAGATGACATGTATTGCCCGAGAGTGACGAACAAGTGCCCTGACTTGGACAGGATCGGAGGGGTACCGTCGCCTTGCCAAACCCAGTGTTGGTCGGCGCTGCCCGATATCGACTGCTGGACATCTACGCTCTTGCTGTCGAGTATTGGGAACGCTCCAGGAGCCCCGACAGTCGAGCATGCGTAGCCGTTGCTCAACTGTCGGCCTGTCGAGTGCCCCGACAGGCCCATGCCGGCAAGCTGATATAGCGAGTCGTAGCTAGTAATCCGTGCAGCTGTGTCCGCGAGCACCGGAGATCGCCACATCGCTGCGGTCCAGTCGCCCGCGACGATCCGGTGAGCCGGCCATGACGACACCTCGCCCCAGCCGTCAGGCAGAGTCCTTGGCCCGCCTTCGTTCAGACCAGCAAACATCTGGTCGACCTCGGTCTCGTCGGCGGGCAGCCGGTCGAGAGCAACAACACGCGTCGGCGGATCAGGTAGCCCATTTCGACGGCGCAAAACAACGATGCTCTCGCTGATCTCGCTGTGTTGGCTCAGTCCGACGTCGCGGGCTTGGTGGCAGGTGAGGATGGTGTGCACATGGAATCGTCTCGCAAGTTCGAGACGCTTAGGCAGCGACGAAATTGCTGTGAGTGCTGTCGTTGGGATCACAAGTGCGAAAACGCCATCGTCGCGGTTCAAGCACAGGTCACCTAGGGCTGTGAAACGCGGCTCCAGATAGTTGGGGTCCATGATCTCAGCTAGCGGGCGGTCGGCGTCCGCCAGGAACCCGTCCAGGGTGTCCATTCTGCGTCGGAGTGCCTTCTGCGTTTCCTTGTCGAACTTCTCGCCCATCTTCTTGCGGTTCGTGAATGGCGGGTTCATGATCATGATGCGGGCGTCGCGAGCGGCAGATGCGGCGTCATCCATCTCGGGGCCTTCAAGCGTGCCGCCGGGCCGCCCGGCGCCAGTCTTGACAGATGTTGAGGTAGCGGTGTCGTCGAAGAGACGGCCCGCGTTCACGATGTCCTGACGGCCGAACAGTTCCGGCGTCCCGGCTGCCACGGTTCCGTCCGGCTGCGGACCGTACGGCATCAAATGCAAACCCATCCTGCGGTACTTGATATCGATGTTGCCGGACATGAGTTGCGTGGCGGCGAGCTGGAGCGACACGGGGTTGATGTCGAGCCCTTTCAGCGTTTCCTCGACGGCAATCTTCTGCAGCTCCGCGAGCCGAGCGCTGTCCGCGCCGTGGCCGGCGGCGCGGCGTTTCATCTCGGTCATCACAGCGGTGAGCAGCGTGCCCGACCCGCATGCCAGATCGACGGTCTTGTGTCGCCGCCACACGTCAGGATCGGACCAGTCGAGCGAGCTGTCGGGGTCAACGGCATCGAGTGTGAATCGCGCTGTTATGTCTGCTGCGACCGGGCGAGTGAAGAATGCCCCGTCGGACGACTGGTCACCCATCACCTTGTTGAACAGCGCCCCGGCGTGGTCGGTGCCCATGTCGGCATACGTCTCAGCAATCAGCTCGGCCTCAGCGGCGAGATGCCGCAAGGCACGGCGCAGCCCGCCGAGACGGCCGGAGCGTCTGGCTGCGGTGAGCGCTCGGGTGGCCGGCTCGATGACGGGCAGGAAGTCCTGCCGAGCGATGGCACCCCACGAGTCACGGAACAGCTCTTCGGGCTCGGCTGACGCCTTGATGTCCGAGAGCGAATCGAGGTCGGTGCGGCTGAGCCAGCCGCCTGCGTAGATGCGCTGCTGCAGCATGGCGGCATTCATCCACAGCAGCGCCGCGATTGTCGCTCCGTCTGCACGGGGTTTGCCCTGCTTCGGCGGAGCGAGGTTGCCTTGCTCAAAGTGATCGTCGAGTGCTGCTGCGAGGCCTGCTTCGTCGTGGATATGCCGTGACGCTTCACCAACAGCGTCGGCAAGCAGATTCAGATCGCGCTGCACCTTGTTGCCTGTCAGGCCGGACTTTTCCAGCAGGTTCATGGCTATGACGCCACCCATCTGCTCGGACAGGTCCACCAGCACTCCTTGGATGTGAGCTTCGAACTCGGCACTTCTCTGGGCGTCCCGTTCTCGACGTTTCCGTTCTCGCTCAGCTGGGTCGGGCAGCGGTCGGCCGCGTTCGCCGTTCGCGACCTGGCCAGCGCGCCGTTTGGTTTGCCGCTCGTTGACGTCGCCGCTTTCCTGGCTGGCTCTCGGCTTATGGCGGACCACCGTGTCTTCGCGTGTCTCGGTGCTGCCGTCTGGGCGCTCGACATGAACGATCATCCCGGTCGGCTGATCTTTGAGTTCCGACCAGAGGGTCTCGTCGAACTTCTCGGTGTTGCCGAAGTCCAGCAGCGGACGGTCCTGCTTCACGGCAGCGCGGGCGACATCCTCTGCGTCGTCTCGGCTGCCTGTCACCACCGCGTACTCGAGGTTCTTCTGGTCAGGCCTTCCCACCGCGATAACGGTCTTCAACTCGAGCAGCGGCGGCCCAGCAGCAGGTAGCTGGACCGTCAATATGTCGGGCAAAGCGTCCTCGATGCGTTGATCGTGGGCGCGTAAGGCTTGAAGAATGTCGCCGAGTTCCCGCCAACCCTCGTGCTTGTCGCTGACTGCGAGATGCCGTTCGGCGTCCACTCCTGGAGGAATCACGACAGGCACGACGATGTAGCCGAGGCTCTTGCCTTGAGCGCGGCGCATTGCCCGTCCGACTGCTTGCACTACGTCGATCGGCGATTTGCGTGGCTCGAGGAAAGCGACAGCGGACAGCGACGGCGAGTCAGTGCCTTCACCGAAGATGCCGACATTCAGGATGCCGTGCGGCGCGTCGGCGTCTGCGATGGCGAGCCGGCGTTTTGCTTCGTCCCGTTTGGCGACGGACGAGGAGGCATCGAGGTGCTCGAGCTCGTAGTCCGACGCGGTGCTTCCTGTCTGCACAGCGATCCAATCCTTGACTGCCTTGGACTGCAGCACGGCGGTCATCGTCTTGCTTCGAGCGATGGTGTTCAGGAACCCGATGCACGACTTGAGCGGGACGCTGCTGCCGTCGTGAGTGAGTGCCCCGCCGCCCATCGCGAGAGCGAATGCCATGCCTTTGAGGTAGTCGCCTGTCGTGGGCAGTCTCTCGCCGCGTTTGGAGCGAGAACGGCGCTCTTTGCCTTGCTCGGCTGTGTCCGCGTCCTGCGCCGCTTTCTCGTCGGCTTCTCGTACCAGCAGGTTGGCGAGGTCTATAGCGGTCTGGTCGCCCACGCCCATCGCGATGATCCGATAGTCCGATAACCAGCCGTTGCGGACGGCATCTGCGTAAGACCGGCGATACAGCTCGACCCCAAAGACTGCTTGGTCGTCCATCTGTCGGATAACGAAATCGGAGCGGTCGGCACGGCCAGTGGCGTCCGCCAAGGCGTTGTCGCCGTAGATGCGCGGCGTAGCGGTCTGGTAGATGCGATACGTGGCGGGGAACGCTTCGCGGTCGTGGCACAGCGTGAATTCTCGGAGCCTCTCGTCAGCGGCACTGGTGCGCTTGCGGCGGCGCACTCCGGCGGTGCGATGCGCTTCGTCACATATCAGAACCTTGAACGCGTCGGCGGCTTCGGATTTCTTGATGCCTTCAGAGACACGTTGCGCCGACTGGTAGGTGCCGAAGATTACGCTGACCCCCCCCCCCCCCCCTTTTCGAACGCGCCTTCGCGCCGGTGCCGTATCCAGTCGGCGATCTCCTCAGGGTCGGTGCTGACGGGGCATCCCTTGATTTCTTCGGTTGTCACCATGCCGCGGTCGAGGGTCGCGTCGTCGTCGTTAGCGACTTTTTCCTCGTCAGCGGCCACACCCTTGTCGGAACACACTGCCATCGCTCGTATCGGCACATGGGCGTTCTGCAGGAACTCGCGCCGAATCTGTGCCACGAGGGCGATCGACGGGCACAGCACCACCGACAGCTCACCCGGATATGTGAGTTCCTCGATGATCCTTAGAGCGATGCGAGTCTTGCCGGTCCCGCACGGCAGAACGAGCCGCCCGCGAGCTTCCCCGCGAGGGATGCCGTCTTCGTCGGTTTGCTCGTTGGCACGCAAGCGATCTACTGCTTCACGGACCGCTTCACGTTGCATGTGTGAACGAGTCTGAGCTGGAGACTCGCCGTCGCTATGCGGGAGAGGCTCGGAGTCGTCGTCGGTGGCATGTGCGGCCGTCCGCTGCGACTCGACGGCCTGGGCGACGTTCACCACCTTGACCTCGGCACCGGACATCTTGGCTTTCCCTGGGGAATACCCAGCCAGGCGCACCGCACCGTTGACGACCAGCCAGCGTTCGCACCAAATCTCAGCGTTCGCTGCCGCGGACAGAAACTTGTTCAACTCGCCTGACGGCACAGGCTCGCCCTCGCCGAGCTCGTTGAGCTTGCGGGACTTTGCCTGGATCGCGATCCAGCCACCATCGTCACGGCGGCGTGCCACGAGATCTATGCCGACATCGCGCTCCGGTGTGCCGTCGGGCATCACATCAACACGGTCAGGCCACTCTTCCCATCGCCAACAACCGCTCAGATTCCATTCCCGCAGATGCGGCGCCACCCTCTCGGTGAGATCTTCCAGCCACACGCCATCTGTCTGCTGAGGGGCGTTCGCTTCAAGCTCTGCCGCCGCTTCGTCCAGCAGGCCGGTCTGTGGTTCGGCGAATTCGGTCACGGCAGGCAGGTTAGGACGGCGGCACCTGACGGTCTTCTGTCCTCAGTCAGCGGCACGACCGCTTTCCGACACCCGGTGCGCTTGAACGGGCCGCTCAGAAGATTGCATTCCGACCAGATGAAGCTCGCCAGCTCGCCATGTGTCTGCGCGTTCACAACGGCCTCCTAGGCCTGGTCATCTGCGAGGCCACTTCCAGCCCCGAAGCGTCGACCCCAAGGCGGCCTTCTGGCACGTCCCTTGCTGCGCTCCACGAGCGCATCTATCTGTTCAGTGAAGAGCGGCTTTGCAACATCAAGCAAGAACTCTTGTGAGGGATTGGTGCTATCTGGGCTGATTTCACCGACAACTTTCTCGTCGGTCATGTTCTGCGCAAATCGGCCTAATGCTATGAATGCCAATGCTTGGTGCCTGAATATCAGTGCAGCGACCCGGTGTTGTTCCCCCTGATCAGATGCGTACTTGGACATCCAGATGAGAATTGCGACTCCCGCGCCGGCAGGGCTACGGAATGCCCACTCCCATCCCTCAGCGGGCGAGACAACGTTCAGCACCGTTGTGGCTGTCGCGGCTGCGAATGCAGCCCAGCGGTACCTGACCGACCTCTCGTGCCACCGAGCAGCGAGCATGCCCTCGGAGTGCGCGGTGTCGCTATGGGAACCGCCAAGGGCCGTCTCGGTCGATACTCGATGGACCTCTTCCAAGCTCTCGAGGAGCTCCTGTGATCGATTCCGGTCGGCCTCGGATGCTGACAGGGCAGCGTCGATCTCGGAGGCCAGTGAGGAAAGGTCAGAGCGAGTCTCTGTGACCATCGTCTCCAGCGCTTGCTTGGCCTCGAGCCCCATTCCCTTCCTGATATCGCCGGCTTCTCTCTCGACGGATCGAGCAGCTCGATACATGCGTTCTTTGGAGTTGCGCTCGGCTATCCCAAACCTGTCGTCAGGCATCGGTTCCTCCATAGACGAAACCCAATGATCCGTGGGGCTCGGTTCCACAGATCAGCATGCAGATGGCGCGGCATCGGAGGGTGCCGATTGCCAGGTAACGCATCGAAACGACAACCTAACGCTGGGGAATGCGGGGGCGAGGAACCGGGTTGACTTGAGGTACGTGAAACGTCCGGGCATTCTGGCCTTAAGACGGGGGAGGGGGGTGGCCTCAGCACCGAGACCAAAACGGCAGATCCTGACAAGCACCGCCGTCGAAGGCGACCCGCTCAGATGGGAATGCTGGGGACACACATGGCATCTGGGGCTCACTGCGTGAGCTGCCGACATGGCAGATCAAGCCGAAGAGCAGGAGGGCTCCGGAGAACTAGATCTGTGTGATCTGCTCATGAGCTTGGAGCGGCGCATGATCGAATTCATGCTCCACGAGCCGCCGGCCGATTGGCCGCGACGCTTGGACTGGTACGTCCCGATCGCGCATCAGCAGCGCATCCTCCGGTTCTACGAAGGGCTCCATCTACTGCCCTACGTAGTGATCCTCGACGCTTGCGAAATGCTGCGACCATTGGGGTGGGCATTACGCCGTTCCACAGGGATACCGCCGAGCCGACCGAAGGATCCACTGGCGAAGGGCACCCCTGATGCGTACGCGCTACTTGTGCACAGCTGATTCAAGGCGCCGAACTGAACAGCATCAGCATCGGCGGTGTCTTGCTGTTCGACGTGTGCCTCGTCAACTTCGATGAGCCGCCGAAGACTTCGCTGCGAGGTCCATCCCCGTAGGTTCCCGATGATCTGCAGTCCGAAGCCGTCCGGGCATCGCTCTAGGGGACGACTGCGAGCAGGGTCCTTCTGACCGGCATCTGGGCAACTCCGTGTGCGACTTCTGGCCGATTAGGGGGCTGGCACGAATGGGTAGAACGCCTAGTCAGAGAGGTGCGCTTTGGTCGAATCCGGAAGGCGCTTCTCTAAGGTCCCTGCCAGGTTCTCTCGGCAGATTCCGTTCTTGACCCATCTTGATCTGGAGCGTTTTTGACTGATATATTTGTCATTGCTATTCTATGTTCATGAGAGGTGAGCAAGACGTACTGACGCCCGAGGCTCTCGGACTGGCGCTGCGCGACGCCCGGCGCAGCGCGAGCCTGAGCCAAACCGACGCTGCACGGTTAGCCGGCATCACCCGTGCAACGATCAGTTCCGCTGAGAGAGGCCAGGGCGGCCTCACCAGCCGTGCCCTGCTCGAGCTCGCTCGCACCTATAGATGCGCCGTCCGGATAGCGCCCCAGCATCAGGATCCGCTGATCGCTCAAGTCATCGCCGAGTCGGTCGATCACCCTCGGGGGGCCGAGGATGCCTAGCCAAGAGCTTGCAGTGCTGCTGCATGGCGAGCACGTCGCCGATCTGGTGCGCGGCACCGGTCGACTCGGCGCGCGGCTCCGCTATGTGGACACATCGGTGCGTCGAATATCGCTGTCTCTGCCCCCGATACGCCGCCCCTATCCTGCCGAACGAGTCACGCCATGGCTCCAAGGGCTGCTGCCTGACGACGCTCGCGTTCTGCAGCGATGGGGGAGCGAGTTCGACCTGCCGGACTCGACGCCGTTCTCCATACTGTCGTCGCCGGTCGGGCAGGACTGCGCAGGGGCGGTGCAGTTCTGCCGGTACGAAGACATCGACGAACTCAACGATCGTCCCGAAGTTCTCGATCCGCTGAGTACGACCGACGTCGAGTCGGTGATCGCGGCACTGAACAACGACAGCCTGGCATGGCTGGGTGATCCAGCCTCGCTGCAGTTCAGCCTCAGCGGGGGAGAAACGAAGACGGCGTTGAGAGGCATCGGACATCAGTGGTACAAGCCGTCAGGCTCAGCCCCGTCCACTCACATACTCAAGCCGGAAATCAAGGCTCGCCGGTTCGACGACCTTCCCCTGAACGAGCATCTTTGCCAGACAGCGGCGCGCTACCTGGGATTCCCTGCTGCGCGCACCGAAATCGCTCACTTCGGCGGAATCCAGACGGTCATCATCGAACGCTACGACCGAAGGAACACCGGTTCGGGGCTGGTGCGGCTCCATCAGGAGGACGTCTGCCAAACCCTCGGATTACCGCCAAGCAAGAAGTACGAGAAACAGGGAGGACCGACGATCGCAGCCGTGGGTGGTTTGATCCGGATCTACTCGTCGAGCGCCCACGAAGACATCAACAGATATCTCGATGCCCTGATCTTCAACTGGCTGATCGCAGGCTCAGACGCACACGCCAAGAACTACAGCTTCTTCCTGGATGACGACAATGTCCGTCTGACTCCGTTGTACGACTTGGCCAGCGCACTTCTGTACTGCGACGACTACACCGAAATCCAGGACATCAAACTCGCACATAAGATTGGGCGTGGCTACTCGATCAGGCGCGCTGACCGCAGATCTGCATGGGAGAGCCTCGCGGCGGCGCTGAAGCTGTCCGCCGACGCCGTCATAGATAGGGCCGAGGAACTGGCAGACCTCACCTACGGCGCCTTCGAGGCAGCGGTTTCAGCACTCCCGCACGAGCTCCAAGACCGCGCCACCGTCAACACGCTGCTGCGTCACCTCAATCGCAGAACCCGACACTGCCGATCAGTAGGCCAACTCTCCGGACATGCAGCTACTTGACATAATGTCCATTATCGGCGTTCTGGAAACTTCGCAGAGGCAGCCAGCAGCCCCGTAGTGGCTCACGCCGCGTTAGACGTCGAGGGCTTGGCCGTAGTCGCTGCTGTGCTTCACGATGAATTCGCGGCGGGGCTCGACAGCGGCGCCCATCATCACCGAGAACGCTCTTTTGGCCTGTTCCTGGGATGCGCGCGCCTCGCCGAGGGTGATCTTGCGCAGCACTCGTGTCTCGGGGTTGAGCGTGGTCTCGTACAACTCGCCGTCGTCCATTTCGCCCAAGCCCTTGAACCGGGTGAGCCGGTAGCGGCGGCTGGCGGCGTCAAGTTCGGCCACGAGCGCAGCCCGCTCGGCTTCGGAGTACACGAAGCGCTTCTCGGCACCGATCGTGAACGCATGCGTGGGTGGTTGGGCTGCGTACACGCGCCCCGCTTCCAGCAATGGGCGCATGTAGTGGTACATGAGAGTGAGCACCAGGCAGCGAATGTGGCTGCCGTCGACGTCCGCATCGGCCAGCAGCACCACGCGCTCGTAGCGGCAGCCATCGGCGTCGAAATCCGACCCTGAGCCAGCTCCCAGCGCGGTGAACAGCGCCGTCGCTTCTGCGTTGTCGAGCACAGCGCGTAGCGTGCCCTTGCCGGCATTCACTACCTTGCCCCGCAGCGGCAGCACCGCCTGCCAGGCGCTGTCGCGGGCACGCTTCGCCGGTCCGGCCGCGGAGTCGCCCTCCACGATCAGCAGTTCCCCATCGGGATGCAACCGGCAGTCGGCCAGCTTGTCCGGCATGCCGTTGCTGCCCAGCGCGGCTGCCTTGCGCCGCTGGTCGAGCGCTCGCCGCGACTCCACCCGGTTCAGCACGGCATCGGCCAGCTTGTCGACCAGTGCACGCACGTGCACCTTGCGCGAACCGGGTGCGCTGCCATCGAACCAGGCCCGCAAGCCCTCCCGCACCACGTTGGCCACGATCCGCTGCACCTGTGGGGTGCCCAATTCTCGCTTGGTCTGGCCACGGAACTGCGGCTCGGCAAAGGTGGCCCGCACCACCGCGACCAGGCCCTCCTGGGCATCTTCTCGCTGCGCTCGGGCGTCGTCCTTGAGGCGTCGCAGCTTGCGGGGATCGGCCTCGGCGAGCGCCGTGTTCACTGCGCCGGTGAGCGCCCGCTCGAAACCGGCGATGTGCGTGCCGCCCTCGGGGGTCGGGATCGTGTTGACGAAGCCGACGATGCGAGTGTCGTAGGAGCGAGTCCAGCGCATGGCGATCTCGACGTCGCACTGACGTTCGACGTCGCTGAGCTTGCCGTCCACGGGAACCCGCTCGGTGAACGACTCCGAGCCGGTTAGGCGGATCAGCCCGGTCACCGGTTCGTTGTCCCCTGACAGCTTGTCGACGAAGTCGCCCAGACCCCCGCTGGACACAATCTGTTCGACGACGGCTGGGTCTCGGCGGCGATCGGCGATGCTGATCTTGACCTTGGGCACCAAGAAGCAGACCTGTTCGATGCGTTCGCGTACATCTTCGAAGTCCACCGTGGCGGCGGGGTCGAAGATCCCCGTGTCGGGCCAGAACCGCACCCGGGTTCCCGTGCGCCCAGCCGACACCCGGCCGACCCGCTTGAGCTTGTGGCTGGGTCGGAAACGGCCGGCGCTGTCTGTGTGGCCAGCGATGCGGTCTTTGAACTCCAGGCGGTGCGTGGCGCCCTTGCGATTCACATCCACTTCCATGCGGCTGGACAGCGCGTTCACCACCGAGGCGCCCACGCCGTGCAGCCCGCCGGAGGCTCCGTAGGCCCCGTTGCCGAACTTGCCGCCGGCGTGCAGCTCGGTGAACACCACCTCGACGGCGGTGATGTTGTCGTGCTTGACGTCGATCGGGATGCCGCGGCCACGGTCGATGACCTCGTAGGAACCGTCGTCATGCAGCGTGATCTCGATCAGCTTGCCGTGGCCTGCAGCGGCCTCGTCGACGGCGTTGTCGATCATCTCCCACAGCAGGTGTGTCAACCCGCCCGAGCCGGTGCCGCCGATGTACATGCCGGGACGTTTGCGGACGGCTTCGAGTCCTTCGAGCACCTCGATGGCACTCGCGTCGTAGTCGGGCATCTTTTCGGACATCTTCGGTGTGCGGGCCCTGCTGGTGGTCGGTGGAGACGATGGTGCCATCAGAACCGGTACTCCCCCAGCGTCAGAATGCGCTCGGCGATGCGCTGGGCCGGCCCGTTGCGCCGGGTCGGTTCGAGCTCGGGCCTGTGCGGTGCCGGGTCTGGTGACCCGATGTCGTCATGAGGTGCCACGATCGCGGCGACCTGCCGATTGAGGCCCACCCACCCGTAGGCGACCTGCGTCTCGAAGCCAGCCAGCTTCACGGTCGGCGAACCGGCGGTCCCGCGCCCTCGCGAGGGAATGTCGGAGAGCTCGGTGACTTTCACCGATCCTTCATCGGTTACCAGCACCACCAGGGCGCCGAACGAAACCGCTCCAGCCGCCACGACAGCGCTGCCAGGTCGCAGCTTGATGCCGGTGACGCCTGCGGCGCCATGGCCTCGCACGGTGAGCGCATCTGCCCCGAAACGCAGCACATGGCCCGTCGTGGACACCAGCGCTACCTCCGAACCGCCTGGAGCGTCGAAGGCGGCAACTACCCGATCGCCGTCGCCGAGCGAGATCACGGCATTCCCGCTGCGCACCGTCGCAAGCGACCCAGCATCGAGACGCTTCGCAACGCCCGCTCGCGTCACCAGAGCGATGGGGGCGCCAGCGTGGCCGAAGAGGGCCACCGGCTGCTCGCCGCGCGCCAGCGAGAACATCTCCCGCACCGGTGCACCACGACTCCCCCGCAGCATTTCGGGCACCGAGCGCACTTCGGTTCGCAGCACCCGGCCCCGATCGGTCACCAGGTGCACCACATCGAAGTCCGAAGCGGTTGCCGTCGCCAGGAGTACGTCGTGGCGGCCTGGCTTGGCACTCAGTGGATCCTCTTCGTGGCGGCGGCCCAGCAGGCCTGAGGTGGACAGCGTCACGAGGCTGGTTCGCTCGTCACCGGCAATGTCGCTCTTCAGATCGAGGGCTCCTTCCGCGCCCCCCTCCCCCACCGCTGGCGCAGTGCTCACCATCTCATCGCGATCGATCGGTTCAGTGCGGCGCGGCACCGCGAACTGCTCCACCAATTCGTCTAGCTCACGCTCGACGATCGTTCTGCGCCGGGCATCCGATGCCAAGATCTTGCGGTAGCCATCAATGGCCTCGCGGACTTCGGCGAGCTCATCGCGCAGGCGCTGCGTCTCGAGGGCAGTCAACCGCCGCAGTTGCATGTCCAAGATGTGGTTGGCCTGAATCTCGGTGAGGTTCAGGCGCGTCATGAGCTCAGCCCGTGCGGCCGCCACGTCGGCTGCTCCCCGGATAATCGCGATGACCTCATCGATGTTGTCGAGCGCAACCAGCAGGCCCGCCAGGATGTGCTCCCGCTCAGTCGCCCGGTCCAGCCGGTACTGGGTGCGCCGGACGATCACCTCGAGCCGGTGGGCGATGTAGTGCTCGCACAATGCCAGCAGCCCGAGCTGGCGGGGCACCCCGTCCACCAAGGCCACGTTGTTGATGCCGAACGTGTCCTCGAGCGGCGTCAGGTTCCACAGGCGCTCCCGCACGGCGTGGGCATTCACGCCCGGCTTGCACTCGATCACCAGCCGCAGCCCGTGGTTGCGATCTGACAGATCGTTCACAGCGGCCACGCCCTCGAGCCGCCCGTTTGCCACGAGTTCACGGACTTTGGCTTGCACCCGCTCGGGGCCAACCATGTAGGGCAGCTCAGTCACCACGATGCCGTCGCGGCGGGCGGTCAACGGCTCAATGTGGGCCTTGGCGCGGATGCGAACAGTGCCGCGGCCGGTCTCGTAGGCCTCGGCGAGCGCATCGTCGACGATGACGACCCCACCGGAAGGGAAGTCGGGCCCGAGCACGTGGGCCATGAGCTCGGCAATGGTGGGCTTGGGACGCCGCTGGCGCAGCACTAGCCGCAGGGCTGCGCAGATCTCAGACAGATTGTGCGGCGCCATATTGGTGGCCATGCCCACCGCTATGCCGCTCGCTCCGTTGACCAGCAGGTTCGGCAGCAGCGCCGGCAGGCACGCCGGCTCGGTCCGTTCGCCGTCGAAGTTCGGCACGAGGTCCACGGTGTCCTCGTCGATGCCGGTCACCATGGTCATGGCCGCGGGGCTCAGCCGAGCCTCGGTGTACCGGTAAGCAGCAGGCGGGTCGTCAAGGCTGCCGAAGTTGCCCTTCGGCTCCACCAGCGGCACCGACATGGCGAAGTCCTGGCCCATGCGCACCATCGCCTCATAGATCGCGCTGTCACCGTGAGGGTGGTATTTGCCCATCACCTCGCCCACGACCCCAGCCGATTTGCGGAACGGCGTGCCCGGTCGCAGACCCAGGTCGTCCATCACGTAGAGGATCCGGCGCTGCACCGGCTTGAGACCGTCACGGACATCGGGAATCGCCCGGGCCGTCGTGACCGAGAGCGCGTACGGCATGAACGAGTCACGCATCTCGTCGGCGACATCGACTTCGTGGATCTCGCGTGCGATCGTCGTCGGTGCGGTCGGTCCGGCCATCGTCGGAGGCCCTTTCAGGGACTGGTGGTGTTGCAGAACATGAGCGGGCGTGCGCGCCGCGAAGGCCGGATTGCGCCGTTCGGCAGGCGCACTCCGGCGGTTGCTGTCGAGAGTACGGCGCTGGCAGCGCCACGCCGAGTCATTTGCCGGGCAGGCCTGTACCGAGCGAGGCAGCTTCGACGGGAATCGGCAGCCGGATTCACCGCCGGGCCTGCGTCGACCACCAGATCCGGACGGCTGTCCAATGCGGTTGCCCTCGCGCCAAGCACTACCCTGCCGCGAGTGTTGGAGAAGGCGCCGTGAGCCGTCGCCTCGAAGTCGAGTTGACCAGCCGGCGTGACGACGGCTCGTGGACGTGGCGCGCTGCGGGCGCTAAGCAGCCCAAAGGCGTGCTCGATGGCGAACTGCTGCCGAAGGGCGCTGCTGCGGGCGATGTTCTGCGGGTCGACGCCGACTTCGAAGTCGACGGCATCTTCGTCACCGAGGTGCTCCCGCCCAAGTCCCGCAGCGGCAAGCCCCCCGCGGAGCGCATCGAGCTGATCGGCCCGCCGGATCGAGGTGCGGGAACGACCACGGCCAGGGTGAGTCGCGGTCGTGACGGCCGCAGGGGCAGCGGCGGCGGCGAGCGAGGACGCCGCCGAAGCGGCGAACGAGACTCGCGAGGCTCCCAGCGCAAGCGCCAAGGAGAACGCCGGGGCCGCGACGGCGCCGCAGGCTCGAGCGGGGACAAGCCCCAGCAGCGCAAGCGACGCGAGGGCGACGGTCGTCGCAGGCGTGACGGCGACGGCAAGCGGCAGGCGCGAGATGCCGAGGCCCAGAAGAAGCCCGATACCCCCGAACGCCCCCCGCGCCCCAAAGCGCGCAAGCTCCGCCCGGGTCGCAAGCACCGTGATGCCCTCGTCGCCTCGCTGCCGGCCGAACAGCAGGTGGTGGCGGAACAGGTGGTGCGCGGCGGCCTGGCTGCGGTGCGAGCCGAGATCACCGAACAGAATCGCAAGGCGGCTGCCGACGGTGCGCCCGAAGTGCCGGCCGAGGGTGTGCTGCAGCTCGCGGAATCACTAATCGGGCCAGTGCAGATCGCCGAGTGGCGCGACCGAGCCGACGCTGCCATCGCCGGCATCGAACGGGTCGATCTGCGCGACCTTCGCTCCGTGCTGGTGGCTGCCGAGGACTTCGCTCGTGACGCAGAGGCCCGGGAACTGGCCGACAAGATCCGGGAAGGGCTCAACGAACGCGTCGAGCGCAGCCAGCATGAATGGCACGACGAGCTGCGGACCACGCTGACAGAAGGGCGCGTTGTGCGAGCGCTGCGCCTCAGCTCCCGCCCTCCCAAAGCCGGGGCACCGCTTCCCCCCGAGATCGCTCAGGAACTGACGTCACAGGCCAATGCCGCGCTGGGCACCGGAGCTTCCCAGCACCGGATCGCCGTCGTGCTCGAAGCGGTGGCCTACTCGCCGGTGCGGCCCTACGTGGTGCTGCCTGCCATTCCGGCCGAGCCGACCCCCGAGCTGCTCGAAGCGGTGCGCAAGGTGGCATCTCGCTTGCCCGAGGTGGCAACGGCCCTGGGTATCGACCCAACCGAGGCAAGCCAGCGCAAACAGCCGCGGCGCGGCCGCGGGCGCCGACCGAAATCCGAAGCGGCTGATTCGGCCAAACAGATCGAGCCGACAGAGCAGCCCGAGGAATCCGAATCCGCCGTCGACGCTGAAGTGCCTGCGACGGAAGCCGCCAGCGAGAGCGAGACCGAAGCGCCAGCCGAAGCCATCGCCGATGGAGAGTCAGCCGACGATGCCAGCGCCGCAGTCGAGCCGCAGCAAGCAGGTGGGAGCGACGCGGCCGACGGCGACTCAGTCGCCGAAGACGTGGCGGTCGAGGAAGTCACGCATCCCGCGTGAGAGCGGGAGCGCACCCGCCCTGATCTCGTCGAATTCCACGAAGCGGGCGTCGGCAGCGTCGTCGCCGGCGACCGGCGTCGCATCAGCAGGACACTCCACGGCGTAGTCCAGGATCACGAAGTGCAACTGCTCGCTGATGTGCTCGGTGACGCCTACCAGTTCGCCGCACCGCACCACGAGCCCGGTCTCCTCGGCCAGCTCGCGCTCAACAGCGTCGCTCAGACGCTCCCCGGGCTCCACACGCCCCCCTGGGAACGCCCACAGTCCTTCCGCCGGCGGGCGGCCACGACGCACCAGCAGCACGGAGCTGCCGCGTACCGCAACGCCACCGACACAAACTTCAGGAACCGGCTCGCTCACGGCGAGGGGGGAGTCGGCTCGCTTGGAGACTCAGCGTCAGGCGCCAGCTTGCGGTGCAGCACCAGCAAACGTGCAGTGAATCCGAACGTCTCGAAGAAGTTCTTCGTGGCACGGTTGCCCGGCAGCGCCAGCGAATCGATGCCCACGCAGCCCCGCTCAGTGCACCACTGCAGCACCTCGCCAATGAGCGCTTCCCCGACGCTGACCTCGCGGGCGCCGGGAGCGACATACAGGTCGGCCACGCGCCCCAGCATCTCTCCGGTCTGCAACGGCTCGACGGCGGCAACTGCGTAGCCAACCGGCGTGCCGTCGATCTCTCCGATCCACACGGCGCTGTCAGGGTGCTCGAGGGCCTCGGCGAGGCTCTCCTCGAACGGCCTCGTTCGCACCTCCCGGCGCGACCAGACCCAGCCGCCCCGCGCATCCACCTGCTCAGCCACGGCGTCTGCCGCCATCTGCGCGAGCACTCCCACGTGCTCACGGTCGGCAGGGCGGGCCACTACGTCCATGCGGAGCATTCCATCAGGCGAGATCCCCGGGGCTCGACCGTCAGGCAGGTTCGGCAGATTGCCGTCGCGCCGTGGCTTCCTCGGCGCCCAAGCGCCCCAGAATGCCCTCAGACAGATCTACGTGCGTCAACATCGCAGCCACCGCCCGGTGCCCTGCGGTCTCGGCAATCTGGCGATACATCTCGGTCACGACCCGCCGGTAGTCCTCGTGGCCCTGAGGTTGTGATCGCAGCTCGATCATGTGCATGGCCTCACGGACGTTGAACTGCATGCTGTAGCGCACGCGGTAGGCCATCGACACGGCGTAGGACGCCTCGAGAGTTCCGACTGCTTCTGCGAGCGTGTCGTACAACTCGGCTGACAGCTCCATCACCTCGTCGTAGGCCTCTCCCCCGCCGGCCGCATCCACGAGCGTCGGCACGGAGTACCCGTGCTGTGGGCTCAGCGGCTGCCATTCGATAGTGAGCAGGCGGTGGCGCTGCAGGTCGCGGAAGCTGCCGTAGTCGGCGAGCACGTCGAAGCGGTAGTCGATGCGCTCCAGCGCCCGGCCCGGTCGGTGGCGCCGGTTCGTCCGCTCGCCGCAGTATCGCTGCACCAGTTCCATGCGCTCGGCCTCAGTCATCTGGGCCACTCGAGCAGCGATCTGCGGTTCTCCCAGCGACGTGTAGGGGTACAGCATGGCCGCCAGCATCTTGTCCTCGCCGGTGGGATCCCAATCGGTCAGCTGGACCTCGGGCACCGGCTCGGGCTCGTCCTCGGCAAACAGGTCCGCGGCGAATTCGGACATCGCAACCCGGTTGGCCTCGAGGTAGTCCGACCACACGATGCCCCGGTCGGGCTGGTCCACGCGCCGCAGGAACGAGGGGATGACTTTGCGCAACTCGGTCAGCATCATCTGGGCGTAGCTGCGTGCCTCGGGCAGCGGGTGCGCCCGCATCCGCAGCAGGAGCGCTTCATAGGCCTGCCCGCTGCCGAAGATGCCGACATTGGACAGGCTGGCCGCCGGCAACAGCCCCCGGGAGGCGTCGAATGCCTGCGCCCGGATGGCACGCCGCCGGGCCAGGTCACTGCCCTTGGCAGTACTGACCGCCGCATCGGGATGCTCGGTCAGCCACGTCGTCATCCGGCGGACCATGTCACCGTAGGCGTCGAACATGCGGTCCACGTCGCCGACGAATCGCGTCCCCGCTTGCGAGCCCATCACCTCTGGTGGCCGGTGGTACCGGTAGCGGCCCTGAACGCGCTCGTCGTAGGCGAGATAGCGGGTGGACTGCTCGAGGTACGACATCAGCCGCCCTCGTTCAAGAACCTTGGTAAGCAGGTTGGATGCCTGCTCGCAGGCCAAGTGCACGGCCCCGAGCTGCGCCACCGAGTCGTCGCCGTACTCCACGAACACGCGCTGGTAGAGCTGCTCGGCCCGGGCGACGCCGACCGTGGCGTCGATGCTCTCATCGCCGGAGATGTCGAGATCGTCCACGAATTCGTCCAGCAGCAGCCTGCGCAGGCTCTTGTGCGTCCGGGAGTAGCGGGCGAACAGTGCCCCCTTCACCACTTCAGGCAGATTCACGAGCGCGAACACGGGCTGGCGCAGGTTCGTGACATAGCGCCGCAGGATGTCCTGCTCGGCAGGCGTGAACGTTTCGGCGGCGTAGTGGATCACCGGATCACCGGCAGGTCGGGTCGGCGGAGACACTGCGCCGATGGTATGGCCCACACGGCGACATCTTGGGGACCGGCAGCAAGCAGATGTCAGAAGCTGAGCAGAGCACCGGCAGATCAGAACACGATCAGCGCGGCGTCGGGCTGGATGGCGATGATCAGCTCGCGGCATCTGCCGACCCGTTCGCCGTCGAGCCAGAGGCCGAGCGGCCGATCGAACCGATGCTCCCAGCGCTCCACGCGCCGCACGGCGATGGCCGGATGCGGCACATGAGCTCCCGACCGCAGCCGCCGGCGGGCCAGCGCCCGCTGGGTCACGCTGAGCGCCGGCTGATCCAGGCCAGTGCTGAGCACGTGCAGTCGCCCGTCGTTGGGATGGGCTGCGGGCGCCAAGCGCCAGGCCCCGAGCGATTCGGCGCTCATGGCGGCCACAACGGAGCCGCTCCACCACGAGTTGCGCGCGACAGCCCCGACGCAGGCCCAGTGCGTCTCGCCATCAGCCGTCACCTCGATGAGGTCGATCGAGGCTGTTCGCGCGCGCTCGGAACGCAAGCGATCCGCACCGCCTGCTGGCCGGCCCACCACCTCCCACAGGTCGCCGCCGACCACGCCGATCCGCGACGCTGGTGCGTCGCCGGAGCGCTGGCAGGTGATCAACCGGCGCAATTCGGCATTGCTGTCGGCGACGGGTGCCCCATCGGGCAGCATTGCGGCGGTCCCCCACGGCTGGTTGCGCCGAACGGTCACGAGAGCCTGCGGGTACGCGTCACCACCGGCAGCGACACGAAACCGTCTCCCGGCGCCGCGGCGACGGATGCTCCCACCCGGCCGTCGGAGACCCGGGCTGCCGCAGCGACGACGCCGCGGTCAAGTGCCACGCAGGCGTCGGCCGCAGTGCGCCGCGTGCTCTCCAAAGGGGCCACGCCTGCAATCCGGTCGACGAGATCGATGAGCTGGCGCATCTGGCGAACGAAGTCGCCTCCGGAGGGCGTCTGGTCGCCTCCTGCGTCGCCGCGCCACAGGTCGGTGTATGCCGTCCCTCCGGCCCAGGCATAGGCAACCGCGAAGAACGATGCGTCGGGTGGGCGCGACGGCACCACGCTGTGCTGTCGCTCAGCGCTGTTGATCTGCGATGCCAGTTCGAACATGTGCGCTGCCCGCTCATGCGAGTCTTTGTCGGGATAGCGAGGCACCGGCGGCGGCTGGCTGCTGCGATGTTCGTAGGTCAGCACCGACACCAAGCCGGCGAGTTGAGCGGGCGCCACACCGTCGAAAACGCCGTCGCGCAAGCACAGCACCGTCAGCAGGTCGCACTCATGGAACACCGACTTCAGGCAGTCACCGGTCGCGGTCAGTGACCAACCGTCGGCGCAGCCGAAGGTGTTCAGCACCTCGTTGGTGGCGTCGAGCTGGCGGGCCAGCCCTCCCTTGGCGAGCTTGATCCGATCCTTCAGACGGCTCACCCGTGCTCCCACACGCTCGGCGTGACGCTCCGCATCGAGGAGCGCCCGGTCCGTGCGGCGGTCGGCGGGCCGGCCGCGCCGGTGCCGGCCCGAGCGCGATGACCTCCCGCGCGCCGGTGCGTGCGACTGCGAGCGGCCGCGGCCCCCGCCCATCGACCGCAGCCGTGCCCGGGCCTCGCGCAGCGCCTTGCGCTCCGCCTCAAGCTCTCCAGTCCACTGGCCGACGCGGCGATCAGCCCGCCACTGGGCGAACGACCGCTGCAACAGCTCGACTGCCTCGTCGTGCGTGCGGCTGGCGATGAGGTTCGCAACCATGTTGTACGTCGGCCGGAACGAGGACTCCAGCTCGAAGTCGCCGCTCGCGACCAGGCGGGCCGTCTCGTCAAACGCCGTCTGCGGATGCCACAGCGTGTATGCATAGCCCGTCTCGTCGATGCCGCGGCGGCCCGCGCGGCCGGTGAGCTGGGTGTACTCGCCTGGTGTCAGCAACGCGAAGCCCTCCCCACGGAATCGGCTGAGCTGCTCGATCACCACCGAGCGAGCAGGCATGTTCACGCCCACCGCCAGCGTCTCCGTTGCGAACACCACCGCCAGCAGCCCCGCGGAGAAGCACTCTTCGATGGCCTCCTTGAAGGCCGGTATCAGGCCTGCGTGGTGAGCCGCAACACCCGCCGTGAGCTGCTCCAGCCACTCGTCGTAGCCCAGAGCGTCCAGATCACCCTCTTCGAGATCCGCCGTGTGTGCCGCCGCGATCTGCCGTACCCGGTGCTGCTGTGCGGCATCCAGGAACGCCGCCCCCTCAGCGACGAGCGTCCGGGCAGCGTCGTCGCAACCCTGACGGGAGAACACGAACACGATCGCCGGCAGCCTGGCGCTGGCGGCCAGATGCTCGACGATCTCCGAGCGGCGCGGACGAGCCGGTCGCGCACCCGCCCGGCGATGCCGGCGCTGGCCGCCGGATCGGGAACGTGCCCCCTCGACCATCCGTTCGATCTCAGGATTCGGGCGGCCGTCTCGCAGTGTCGGCAGATCCACCAAGCGGCGGCTGTGCCGCTCATAGAGCAGGAAGCGATCCTCCAGGGGCACCGGCCGCTGCGAGCACACCACCGCTGTGCACCCGCCTGCAGTGGCTTCGACCCATGACGCGAGCTCGTGGGTATTGCTGACCGTGGCCGACAAGCACACCAGCCGCATATGCCGCGGCGTGCTGATGATGACTTCTTCCCAAACCGCTCCCCGGTAGGGATCCTGCAGGTAGTGGACCTCATCCAGCACGGCCATGCCGAACTGGGCGATGTGCGGTGAACCGGCGTACATCATGTTGCGCAGCACTTCGGTGGTCATGACCACCACGTCGGCATCAGGGCAGATGACGTTGTCGCCGGTGAGCAGGCCTACCCGTTCGGATCCCAGCCAGGAGCGCAGCTCGCGCAGCTTCTGGTTCGACAGCGCCTTGGTTGGCGCCGTGTAGGCCGCTCGCTTGCCGGCTTCGAGTGTCGCCGCGATCCCGTACCCCGCAACGAGCGTCTTGCCCGACGATGTCGGCGCAGCGACGAGCACCGAGTCGCCCCGATCCAGCGCCGCGAACGCCTCAGCTTGAAAGCCGTCTGGCGAGATGCCCCGCGCAGTCAGGAGATCCGCGAACAGCGGTGGCACTAGGGGCCCGCTCGAGGTCACGACGTGGGTCCGGACGCAGCGGCACCCTGGTCGCTTTCCTCCGGCGACCGGCGGAATCGGCGCCGCAGCGGGAGTTCGCCGCTGCGGCGGCGGAGTATCAGGTAGCCGACCAGGATCGACAGCTCGTAGAACACGTACAGCGGCACCGACAGCGCCGCCAGCGTGATCGGGTCCCCAGACGGCGTGATGATCGCCGCGCCGGCGACGATGCCGACGATGGCATAGCGGCGGGCTCGATTCAGCTGCCGCGGCTCGACGATGCCGGCGAGCTGGGCGAAGATCAGCACGATCGGGAACTCGAACCCGATGCCGAAGGCCAGCATCATGAACGTCACCAGGCCGAGGTAGGCACCGGGTCCGAGCAGCGGGTCGACGGCGTCGCCGCTGACGGCGATCAGGAAGTCCAGCGCCCGTTCGAAGGTGAAGTACGCCAGGAGCGCTCCGGCTGAGAACAGCACGAACCCCGCGATTACGAACGGGATCGCCCACCGCTTCTCCCGGCGATCCAGCGCCGGTGTGATGAACCTCCACAGGTGCCACAGCAGCACCGGCATGGCCAGCACCACGCCCAGGTACGCCGACACCTTGAT
This sequence comes from Candidatus Poriferisodalis sp., assembly GCF_965204195.1. Taxonomy (GTDB): domain Bacteria; phylum Actinomycetota; class Acidimicrobiia; order Acidimicrobiales; family Poriferisodalaceae; genus Poriferisodalis. The sequence continues at coordinate 1,996,316 of NZ_OZ241975.1, read as the reverse complement.
GCGGGTACGGAAACCCTCCAGCGGTGCGGTGATAACCAAGCTGCACGGGCGATCGATCTCCTGAGCTTCAAGCACATTGCAGTACGGCGGCAGGAACACCTCGCTGAGCAGCCAGTCGTAGACGATCAGGCCGACGACCATGCCGAGCCCGATGGCCACGATGCTCCAGATGAGCCGGTTCCGCAGCTCGGCGACGTGGTCCCAGAACCCCATCACCTCCGGCCGTGGCCGGCGGCGCCATCGGAGTCTCACGCAGCGCCGTCTCGGGTCACGTCATCGCCGGCTGGTCCCGCAGCATCAGGCTGCTTGATCTCGGCTTGGTCACCCTCCGGCTGTTCCGCTGCAACGTTCGGCTGCTTGGTCTGGGTGTCGGCGCCTTCCAGCTCAGCCTCCGAATCAGCTGACGCGGGCGGGCGGGCGGGCGGCGATGCGGGTTCGACTATCGGCGGCGAGATCGTGGCATCCATTTCCTGGCGGACGGTGGTCGAGAAGTCGCGCACCTGCCGGAAGGCGCGGCCGATGCCCCGGATGGCGCCCGGCAGCCGCTTGGGGCCGAGCACGATCAGCGCCACGAGCACGATGATCAGCACCTCGTTGGGCTGCAGGCTCACGGCTCGATGGTAGAACCCCGGCCCCGCGCAGCGGTTCTGCGCCGCGAGCGCACCGGTAAACTTGTGTGCAGCGCTCGCTGGCCTCTCAGAAGGGCAGCACCCGGCGAGCAGCCCACCGGACGGCCAGGCCGAGCGCCCGCTCGGCGGTGGCTTGGCGTAGCGACGGCACGTCCAGGCTGTCGATTGCGGCACGCGCCCGCACCACGTCGGCACGCACCGCCGCTGCTGCTTCCGCGATGGACGCCAGGCTCTGTGCCGTCGCCCGCAGCTCGATCGCGAGCCGTCGGATCATGACGATGCTGACCACGGCGAGCACGCCGAAGGCAACGATGGGCAGCAGCCATATCGCTGGCACAAGTGGCACGATAGAGGTGTGCCCCCGCAGCCATTGCCGTCACTGCGCACGCCTCCGATCGCGTTCGCTCACCGTGGCGGGCGAGCCCACGGCCCCGACAATTCCCTCGACACGTTCACCCTGGCCCTGGATATGGGAGCAACCGGCCTCGAGACCGACGTCTGGCTGAGCCAGGACGGCCATCCCATGCTGGATCATGACGGCGTCGTCTGGCACCGCGGCGTTCGGCGGCCCTTCAGCTCGTTGCAGCGTGAACGAATCGGCGACGGCATTCCCACGCTCGCCGACATGTACCAAGCGTGCGGCACCGACTTCGAGCTGTCAGTCGATCTCAAAGATCCTGCGGCGGCAGACTCCGTGATCTCCGCTGCCCGTGCCGCCGGTGCGGAGGATCGCCTGTGGCTATGCCAAGGCGACTGGGATTTCCTGGTCGACCTGCGCGGCCGCACTTCTGCCCACATCGTCGATTCGACCCGGGTACGACGCATGAAGGAGGGCCCCGAGCGTCGCGCTGCCGCTATGGCCAGCGCCGGCATCGACGCAGTCAACCTCCCCGCCAAGGACTGGACAGGCGGTCTCGCGGCTCTTTTCCACCGATTCGAGCGGCTCTGCTTCGGGTGGGACGTGCAGCACACCCGCCTCACGACGGCATTGCGTGACATGGGCCTCGACGGTCTGTACGGCGATCACGTGGACCGCTTGCTTGCTGGCCTCGCATCATCGAAGACACCGGAGGGATCAGCCCCTGCAGGCGACATCTGCGAAACGCAGCCCGCCTGACCGCGACCGGCACCGATCACGGCGCTGGCGATCTACAAGCCGCCGAGCCGCGTGGGCGGCCAGAAGCGCGCAAACGCCCTTCCGACGATCTCGCTCTCCGGGATGGCACCGAAGACACGGCTGTCCTGGCTCGAGCGGCGGTTGTCGCCCATGACGAATACGTGCCCGGCAGGCACTAGCACTGGGCCAAAGTCACGGGTGTACACCTCGGTCGACAGGTACTCCTCGTCCACCGGCGTCCCATCGATGATGAGCCGGCCGTTCGCCGCTTCAACCTGCTGGCCGCCGACGGCGACGACTCGCTTGATGAGTTCTGCGGTTTGAGCCGGCTGCATCGAGGGCGGGGTTCGGAACACGACGACGTCGCCGGGTTCGGGATCCCCGATGCGGTAGCTGAGCTTGGAGACCAGCAGTCGATCCCCGACCTCGAGCACGGGCTCCATCGACTCGGACGGGATGTAGAAGGCAGCGATGAGAAACGTCCGCATCAGCAGAGCCAGCGTCACTGCGGCCAGCAGCACCCACGCCCACGACAGCAGGCTGCGAGTGCGCCGGCTCATGGCCTGTCGGACACGCGGCGGGCGGCGGCCTAGCGGCCGGTTGTCGGAACGGTTCCCGTCGGCAGGCCCCTGGATGCCCCCGTTCACTGGCTGTTCGCCGCCCGAATCGGTCTCCCCGGCTCCGGCTGGTGAACACTCGAGAGCGGGATCGGATTCGTGCCCGTTGTCTCCGGGAATGGTCATGCCGACGCCGCCAGCCAAGCCGCCGCTGCTCCCAGCCAAGCGCATGCACGCCGGTCTTCTGCCAGCGGACGGCCCATGGACGTAAGGCTCAAGCCGCAGCGCGCGAGTGCATCAGCGACCGCAAGCGGCGTCATGCCGACTGCCTGCTTGCCTAGGGCCTCGATCCAGGCAGCCTCGCCAGTCGCTGGTCCCACCGGGACTGGCACGACCGTTCGGGCGGGGCCCAGCGCTGCCATCGCCCGAGTGTGATGGCTCACGCCGCGGTGCCGTGCGCGCTCGTCGACCGACGATGCGCGTGCAGCCAGCGCTGTCGCTGCTCCAAGCGCGTCCAGCACGGCCGCGTGGCCGACGAGATCCAGTGCTGAGAAGCCCAACGGGCTCGCGGTGCCGACGTGTCCCGGCCCTGGTGCGATGACGACCTGCTCAATGTCCCGCTGGGCCAGTGCGGTCACGCCGGAAGCGACGGTGACCGCCTCGATGGGAGCCCCAAAAGCCTGCCCAGTACTGACCGCCGTCGCGATCACCCCCCGCTCCAAGCACACTGCAGCGAGATCGCTGAGCACGAACGGCAACGCTCCGCCGTCAGTCATGACGTAACCCGGCGCCGTGCCGGTGGCATCGCGGACCGCTGCGGCAAGTGCCAGCGCGTGGCTGTGCAGCACGCACAACACCACCCGCATGCCCGCCAGCGACGGCAGCGCCATTGCGGGGTCCTCCAGCGCGGCCTCATGAAGTTCAGCGTCGCTGGGCGCGGTCTCTGCGAGGGCGGGGCGATCTGCTCCAGCCTCGTCGAGCGCTTCCTCGAACGCATCGACGGGCACCTGCTCAGCGAGATAGCGAGCCTTCATCACGCGCCCTGACCCCCCGATGCCCCCGAATGGCGAAGAGAGGTTCGTGTGCACCACATGTGCCCCGCCGGTGCCAAGGCCGAGTTCCACTGCGGCCGCGTTCACGAGCAGCTCGTCGCCGGCTTTGACCGGGCCGCACAGACCCGTGAGCGCGTACGCCTCGCTGCCGTCGGACAGGGTCATGCGAGCCAGCCCGGGCCGCACATCACGCACCTCGGTGGCTCGCAGGCGCGCAAAGCGCGGCATCTGCCGCCTCAGCCAGCTGAGCGCCGGCGCAAACGGACCGCCGTGCGCATCACAGCGACTCGATCAACTTGTCGACACGCTCGTCGTGAGAGCGGAACGGGTCCTTGCACAGCACCGTTCGCTGAGCTTGGTCGTTGAGCTTCAGATGCACCCAGTCCACGGTGTAGTCGCGGCGCCGTGCCTTGGCCTCGCGAACGAATGCCCCGCGCAGCCGTGCTCTCGTCGTCTGGGGCGCCTCCTCGGTAGCGCGACGCACATCGGCGTCGTCCAAGACGCGCTCGACCAAGCCGCGCCGCTGCATCACATAGAACACACCCCGTGTCGAATGAACGTGGTGGTACTGCAGATCCAGCAGTGCAATGTGAGGGTCGTCGAATCCGACCCCGGCGCGGTCGGCATAGCTTCTGAGCAGCTTGTGCTTGATGACCCAGTCCACTTCGCGGTCGAGCTGCAGAGGGTCGTCACCGATCGCCGTCATGACGTGCTCCCACATCTGCAGAGCGCGCGTCTCCTCATCGGTGAGATCGTTCGTCTCCGCAAATCGCAGGGCTCTTTCCAGGTACTCCGACTGGATGTCGAACGCGCTCACTTCACGCCCGTTGGCCAGGCGCACCTTGCGTCTGCAGGTGATGTCGTGGCTGATCTCGCGGATCGCCCGGATCGGGTTCTCCAGCGTCATGTCCCGCAGCACCACGGCGGGATCCTCGAGCATGCGCAGCATCAGCGCAGCCGCACCGATCTTGAGGAATGACGTGTACTCGCTCATGTTCGAGTCGCCGACGATGACGTGCAGGCGCCGGAAGCGCTCGGCATCGGCGTGCGGCTCGTCGCGGGTGTTGATGATCGGACGGCTGCGGGTGGTTGCACTCGACACGCTCTCCCAGATGTGCTCCGCTCGCTGAGTGATGCAATACCGGGCACCCTTGGCCGTGTTCAGCACCTTGCCCGCGCCGGCGTAGATCTGCCGGGTCACGAGAAACGGGATCAGCACCTCGGCATAGTTCGAGAAGTCGTCGGCGCGGCTGGTCAGGTAGTTCTCGTGGCACCCGTAACTGTTGCCGGCCGAGTCGGTGTTGTTCTTGAACAGGAAGATCGTGCCGTTGAACGCCTCCTCCGCCAGTCGTTCGGTGGCGCTGGCGACGAGCTGTTCGAGGATGCGCTCGCCTGCACGGTCGTGGCACACCACGTCATAGACGGAATCGCACTCAGGCGTGGCGTACTCGGGATGGCTGCCGACATCGAGATACAGGCGCGCCCCGTTTGCCAAGAACACATTGCTGGATCGGCCCCACGAGACCACCCGGCGGAACAGGTAGCGCGCCACCTCGTCGGGGCTGAGGCGCCGTTGTCCCCGCAGCGTGCACGTGACGCCGTACTCGTTCTCGACACCCATGATGCGCCGCTGCACGGCGCTCACCTTATGACGTGCGCCGATGAAGGAACCCTCGCAATGGCGAACCCCTTGTTTCCCGCTCTTGTTCGCTGCGCTCACGGGCCGCTCGGGCCACGGCTTCGCCTCTGACTTCCGATCTAGGAATCTTCCTGATCGGAGCCGTCGTCGCCGAGGGCGACCGCCACCTCTTCATCCTCGAGACGCCGGAAGCAGCGGCGGCGGTGGGTCGCATCTTCGAAGTTCGACTCGAGCAAGGCCACCTCGAGATCCGGTGCAGCGATCTCACGCTCAGGTCCTGCGAGCGCTGCACGAGCCAGCCGGATGGCGGCGCCGGCATCGAGCTCAGGGTCGTAGCCCTCGGCCACCCGCTCGCGCACCGCGTCGGCATCGCCGCCGATGCAGCAGTACGCCTCCTCGTCCATGACGGTCCCGTCGTACTGGATCCGGTAGAGCTGGTTGGCGTCGTCGCCGATTCCCACCTCCACCACCACAATCTCGACTTCCAGCGGCTTGAGCTCATGGGTGAAGAACTGCCCGAGCATCTGCGCGTACTGGTTGGCGAGGCTGCGAGCTTCCACGTCTGAACGCGAGTACTGGTAGCCCTTCAGCTCGGCGTGGCGGACACCAGCGATGCGCAGCTGGTCGAACTCGATGTAACGGCCGACGCCGCCGAAGGCGATCCGGTCGTAGATCTCCGACACCTTGCGCAGCGTTGCGCTGGCATTTTCTGCCACCAAGGCAATGCCGCCGCCGTATTCCAGTGTCACCAGCGAGCGGCCCCGTGCGATTCCCTTGCGGGCATAGTCCGCCCGGTCTTGCATGAGCTGTTCGGGACTGACGTACATCCCGGGCATGCTCATCGCGGCACCTCGCTGCGGCTGCCTCCGGTGGAACTGGGATCGCCGCTGGCTGAATCGGACCGGGCCGCTCCCCCGCTGCTGCCGCCCGAGAGTTCAGCTTGCAGCGCAGCGAAAACTTCCCCTGACTCGATGTCGCTGAGCTGCCGGAAGCCGTCGCTGCCAATGGCTGCGAGCACCGGGTAGATGCCTCGTACTGGATCGGGACCGCCGGTGGCGCTGTCCTCGTCGGCCGCATGCCACAGCGCCTGCACGCTGAGCGCCAGTGCCTCCGGCTCGCTCAAGTCGCCGCGGAAGCCGAGCTTCAGGACCGTGCCCGCGTGCAGGCTGCCCGAGCCGGCCGTGGCGTAGTCCTGCTCTTCGTAGCGGCCACCGGTCACGTCGTACTGGAAGAGCCTGCCTCGCCCGTCGGCGGGGTCGAATCCGGCGAAGATGGGCACCACCGGGAGGCCGCGCATCGCCTGGGGCAGGTGCGCGCGCAGCATTTCGGCCAGCTGATTCGCCTTGCCCTCCAGGCTCAGCGGCTTGCCTTCGATCTTCTCGTAGTACTCGAGCTGCAGCTGGAAGAGGCGAACCATCTGAACGGCCGGGCCGGCGGCACCGGCAATGGCCACCGCCGAATAGGAATCGGCTGGGAAGACCTTGCGCATGTCGCGGTGACTGATGAGGTTGCCGCTGGTTGCCCGCCGGTCGCCGGCCACGACTACCCCGCCGGAGCTGCGCACGGCCAGCACGGTGGTGGCGTGAGAACTCTCAAGGGAGCCGAAGCCCCCCTCAGCGGCAGGAACCTGCGCGAACCCAGCAAATGGCTCGCTGCCCGTGCGCCGCAGCAGTTCGAGGAAGCTCGCCCCCGGGTCGTCGCCTGGGGCGAAGAAGGGCATGGGGGTCACTCGCCGCCCTTCTGCACGTAGTTCTTCACGAACTCCTCGGCATTGGTTTCGAGCACATCGTCGATCTCGTCGAGCAGGTCGTCGAGTTCGGCTTTCAGTTCGGTCGCCCCCTCAGACGAGGTGTCCTGCGGTGCGGGACTCTCGGTTTCCCTCGGAGCCGACCGTCGCATCTGCTCGCGTTCTGCCATCTCGGGCCTCCTCCGGTGTCGATTGCTTGGGTCTCGAATGCGTGAGAGTTCCGATTGCCGCCTGCGTTCGAGTCTGAACCTGGCGGCTAATTGCCCAGCCGGCGCAGCAACTCGGCTGCGTCCCGGCACTCGTCCAACAAGCTACCCACGTGCGCGCGGGTTCCTCGCAGCGGTTCGAGCATCGGCACGCGACGCAGCGGATCGGTTCCGATGTCGAACACCATCGAATCCCAGTTGGCGGCCACGATCTCGTCCCCGAACTTGTCGAGGCAACGACCCCGGAAGTAGGCACGTGTCGTCGGCGGCGGCACCGAGACCGCCTCGTCCACTTCTTCGTCGGTGGTGACCCGTTCAAGTCCGACGCGTCGGGCCAGCGATTTGGACGGCCGCAGGTCGTGGTACTGCAGGTCGAGAGCGGCGAGCTTCGGATCATCCCAGTCGAGGCTGTGCCGCTCGGCGAAAGCCTCGTACAGGCGCAGCTTCGCCACCCAGTCCAACTGCGAGGCGAGGCTCATCGGATCCGCTTCCAGCCCAGTGAGCATGGCTTCCCAGCGGTCCAGGATGTCATTGCCGATGTCGTCGCCGCCCACGGGGTCCAGACCATGGCTCTGCGCATACTTCCGGGCCATGTCCAGGTACTCCCACTGGAGCTCGATGGCTCGCATGCGACGGCCGTCGACCAGTTCGATCAGCCCCGACAGGGCGGTGTCGAAACTCACCTGGCGCAGCGCCGCCACCGGCACGAGAGGCGTCAGGGGCTCAGGCACGAAGTCGTCGTCGATCATCGCCAGGACCAGCGAGGTCGTGCCCACCTTGAGATACGTCTGGAGCTCGCTCATGTTGGCGTCGCCGATGATGACGTGCAGGCGCCGGTACTTGCGCGTGTCGGCGTGCGGCTCGTCGCGGGTGTTGACGATCGGCCGCTTGAGCGTGGTCTCTAGCCCGACTTCCTCCTCGAAGAAGTCGGCTCGCTGGCTGATCTGGAACGGCCGGTCCCCGAACGGTGCCGGAGAGCGGTCGTCCATGGGGACTTCGACGCCCAGCTTGCCGGCGCCGCAGAAGATCTGGCGGGTCACGAAGAACGGCAGGATGTGCGTCACCACCCTGCCAAAGGGCACATCGCGGTCCAGCAGGTAGTTCTCGTGGCAGCCGTAGCTGTTGCCCTTGCCGTCGCTGTTGTTCTTGTGGATGACCAGTTCTTCGTCGTCCGGCAGGAGATTGTTTGCGGCCTGCATCGACCGGATCAGGATCTCCTCCGCTGCCCGGTCGTACACGACGCATTGGCGCGCGTCCGAGCACTCGGGAGTCGACAGCTCAGGGTGCGCGTGGTCGACGTAGTAGCGGGCGCCGTTGGTCAGCACGGCGTTGACCAGGTGCGTTTCGATCTCGGGCGCTAGCGCGTCGAACTCGTTGAATCCCCTCGCGTCAGCCCCGGGTTGCTCGTCTTCGAAGTCCCAGCTGACGCGCTGGCACAGGAAGCCGTTGACGTAGGCGTTGATGATCATCGACGACGCCGCCACGGGATTGGAGTCGCCGCTGCAGCGATGGATGATGCCGAACTCAGTCTCGATGCCAACGACCTTGTGAACCGCCACCGCGCGAGACCCTAGCCCTCAGGGCCGCGAACCCCGCAGAGCAGCACCTGGTGCCCGTTGGCCGTGCAGTGCTCTACAGGTACTGGCTGGTCTGCACCCGTTCGATGGCTCTGCCGCCGAGCGCATCGCTCTCGTCGGGATCGACGAGCGTCCGGATGAACACGATCCGCTCGCCCTTCTTGCCGGAAATCTTCGCCCAGTCGTCGGGATTCGTCGTGTTGGGCAGGTCTTCGTGCTCACGGAACTCTTGGCGAATCGAGCCCATGAGGTCGTCCAACCGGATGCCGTTGCTGCCGGTGGCAAGCGACCGCTTGATGGCGTTCTTCTTGGCCCGGCGCACGATGTTCTCGATCATGGCCCCCGACGCGAAGTCCTTGAAGTACATGACTTCTTTGTCGCCGTTCTGGTAGGTGACCTCGAGGAAGCGGTTGAGGTCGTCGGGGCGGTACATCTCGTCGACGGTCCGCTCGATCATGATCCGGACGGCCTTGTGGGGATCGCCGCCGCCCAGGTCGGCGACTTCCATCGGGTCGATCGGCAGCGTCGGCGTGAGGTAGGTGCTGAAGATCGACAGGGCCGCCTGCTCGTCGGGCCGGTTGATCTTGATCTTCACGTCGAGGCGGCCGGGACGCAGGATCGCCGGGTCGATGAGATCTTCCCGGTTGGAGGCACCGATCACGATCACGTTGCGCAGACCCTCGACGCCGTCGATCTCCGCGAGCAGCTGCGGCACGACCGTCGACTCCATGTCGGAGCTGATGCCGCTGCCACGCGTGCGGAACAGCGATTCCATCTCGTCGAAGAAGACGATCACCGGCCAGCCCTCGGATGCCTTCTCTCTGGCCCGCTCGAATATGCGCCGGATCTGACGCTCGGTCTCGCCCACGTACTTGTTGAGCAGCTCGGGACCCTTGATGTTGATGAAGAAGCTGCGTGCGCCCTGCTGGCCGGAAACCTCTCCCACCTTGGCTGCCAGCGAGTTGGCGACCGCCTTCGCGATCAGCGTCTTGCCGCACCCGGGCGGTCCGTAGAGCAGGATGCCTTTCGGGGCCGGAAGGTCGTAGGTGCGGAACAGGTCCTGATGCAGGTACGGCAGCTCTACTGCATCGGTGATGAGCTCGATCTGAGTGTCCAGCCCGCCGATGTCTTCATAGGTGACATCCGGCACTTCTTCGAGCAGCAGATCGTCCACTTCGGGTCGTGGCAGGCGCTCGAGCACGATGTTGGAGCGCACATCGAGCAGCAGGTTGTCACCCGACCGCAGCGGCTCGTCGCGCAGGTCGCCTGCGAGCTCCACGATGCGTTCCTCGTCGGCCCGACCCGTGACCAGCGCACGGAAGCCGTCGGCGAGCACCTCGTTCAGCGTCACCACCTCACCCGACGTCTCAGGCCCACGGGCGAGCACGATGTTGAACGACTCGTTCAGCACCACCTCGCTGCCCTCGACCAGCTCGGTCTCCGCCAAGTCGGGGTGCAGGGCCACGCGCATCTTGCGCCCGCTGGCGTGCACATCCGCCGTGCCGTCGTCATTGCGGGACAGGAACGTGCCGTAGGCCGACGGCGGCTGGGTCAGCTTGTCGACCTCTTCACGCAGAGCCGCGATGTGCTCTCGCGCCTCGCGCAGTGTGTAGGTCAGCTTCTCGTTCTGCGAGACCGCAGCCGACAGCTGACCCTTCGCCTCAAGCAGGCGTTCTTCGAGCGTGCTGATCCGCGCCGGCGTGTCGGCCAGCTTTCGACGGAGCAGCGCGACCTCTTCCTCGAGCGTGCGCATGCGGCTGCGGAGCACGCCCGCATCTGCTGCGCTGCTGCGCTGAGTCTCCTCGTCGCCCTGGTCCATGCGCGGCCGACACTACCCTGACACTGCTGGCAAGACGCGACGCCTACCCGCTTGCCAGTCCGGCCGCTAGGCCGGGGCCGATGAGTGCCGTGCAGGACGCGCGCCGACTCGGTAGATTTCATAGGTGGCTCGGTTCCCCCCTTCGGGCCGCCCCACAGGAAGGGTCGTTACACGATGAAGGTCTGGATCGATCAGGATCTGTGCACCGGTGACGGGCTCTGCGAAGAGATCGCACCCGATGTCTTCACGCTTCTCGACGACGGGCTTGCATACGTGAAGGAAGGCGACAAGATCTTCTCCGAACCGGGCGGTGTCGAGGGACTCGCAGAGTTTCCCGACTCGCAGCTCGACGCCGTGATCGAGTCCGCCGAAGAGTGCCCCGGGGAGTGCATCTTTATTGAAGCGTGAGCTTCAATAAAGCGACAGGCACAGATCGAGGCGTAGGCCGAGATGAAGCGACAAGCACAGATTGAAGCGTGAGCTTCAATAAAGCGACAAGCACAGATCGAGGCGTAAGCCTCGGTGAAGCGACAGGCACAGATCGAAGCGTGAGCTTCTGATCTCTCGTCATCCGAGGCGGCAGTCGCCGTTGGCAGTCACGCTGAGACTCGCCGGCTGTGCATGGACCGCTGCATCGCCGCGATAGTCAAACCCCACGTCGACTCCCGACGAGGCGAGGAAGCCCAGCAGTTCGCCGCGGCTGAGCGCATAGCCGACGTCGTCGGGTCCAGTCGCGGCAGCGAACGCCACACCGACAACGCCACCCCGGTCGACCAACGGTCCGCCGGACTGGCCCTTTTGGACATCGGCCGCAAGGAGATACACGTTTCGCCCGATTCCGTCGCCCCATAGCCCCGATGCCCGCACCAGATGCTCGATGCGCGCCGGCGACACTTCGAGTTGCTCTCCCTGCAGGTAGCCGAGCACTGCTCCGGTGCCGCCGAAACGCACGCGTTCGATTCGCAACGGCGACACAGCAGCATCGGAACGCAGCAAGACGAGGTCTCGTGCCGGGTCGAACCCGACAATGTCCGCCGGCGAGGTGACGAGCCCATCGCCGCCGCCTGCGTTCCATGCAATCTCGACACTCGATGATCCGGCAACCACATGGGCCGCGCCGACCAGCAGTCCCGGCGCGACGGCGAAGGCCGAGCCATGGGACACCGGTCCGCAGCCGAACGCATGCACCGCGACGACGCCGGCCAGCACTCCGTCATCAACCGCCACAGATACAGGCGGTGCACCCAACCAGACTGGACCGTCGGCGCTCGGGATCGAGACGACGCTGGCGACGGGCAACCTTCCCCTGCCGGAATCGTCGGGATCGGCTCCACAGGCGACCACCGCACCGACCAGCAACACAGCGCCGAGCAATCGTGCCGCCCGCAGCGCCGGCCATCGGACTGGTCGCGCTCGATGCCGCCGCAATGCGGCTGCGCGGGCTGCGCAAGCCCGTGTCACGCCTCGATCAAGCGGGCGTGCGTCAGGAAACCGGTGTGGGCAACCATGCGGTGATCGGGCCGCACGGATGCCCCCTTGACGTGCCAGCTCCGGTGCATGACCTCGATGGTCTCGATGAGGGCCCACGGTCCGTCGTCCAGCGTGCGGCGCAGTTGCTGCACCTGCGTCACCGAAGGGTTATACGCCACGAGGATCCCGCCGCGACGCAGCCGTTCGGGCAAATGCACCGCGACGCGCCAAGGCTCGGGGATGTCGAGTACGGCCCGGTCGTACCGGCACCCCGAAGAACTCATCCCACCGGCAGCCCCGGTTTCTGCATTGATCTGTGAGGGATTGCTGCGGGGCGGATCGACTGATTCGTAGGCATCGCGGAGCTGGACGTCATAGCGATGCAGCGCTTCGGCGCCGGCGATGCTCTCGACGTTCTGGACGGCTCGCTCGGCAAAGTCCTCCCGCAGTTCGTAGCCGGTCACAAAGGCGCCGCAGCGGAGCAGCGTTGCCGACAAGGCACCTGAGCCCACGCCGGTTTCGAAGACAGACATGCCGGCTCGAACGTCGGCCAGCATCCAGATCGCACCGAGATCCTTCGGATAGATCACTTGCGCGCCTCGCGGCATCTTGAGTACCTGATCAGCGAGCGTCGGGCGTACCGCCACGAAGCGGGCACCCGAACCACTGCGGAACTCCGAGCCTTCGGGCGAGCCGATGATCTGGTCGTGCGGCACGACTCCGGCATGGGTGTGAAACTCACCGCCAGCGCGCAGCGCCACGAGGTACCGACGCTGTCGACTGTCGACCATCAGCACTGTTTCGCCGGATTGCAACTCGCCGTCCTCCAGCTCGTCAGGTTGCCTCACGCCCCCTCCGCCGCCGAACTGCCGCCTTCGTCGTCCGGAGGCACGTGACGGATCATGAGCTGTTCGCCGGGTGCCAACTCGCCGCGGTAGACCACTTCGCGCTCGCGCTTGGACCATCGAACAAGCAACCGCAGCCCGCTCGCCATGATCGCCGCGGCCAGCCATATCCCATTGCCGGCCCGAGCCTGTCGCCACATTGCATCGGTAGCTCGGGCCGGCATGCGCCTCAGCCGCTTCGCCATCAGGCTCAGCCTCTCGGAGGCTGAGCCGATAGGCGAAGCCGTGGCCCGAGCGGCCCGTGAGCGGCAGCGAACAAGAGCGGGAGATAACAGGTACGACAACAAGAAGGCTCACACATCTGCGCGGCCTCCTATACCCGGACGATTTCGACGAGCGTGCTGCGTCGACGACCCCTGCGACGGCCGAACAGGAATGCGGCCAACACGAGGCCGGTACCGACAGCGGCAGCTACCGCCACAGCGGCGCTGGACACCTGCTCGGCTGCGTCACCCGCTCCGCCGATGAGCTGTCGCACGCGATCGGAGATGTCCGATGGTGTGATGCGCTGACCGTCTGTGCTCGATCCTGCCCCGGTACCCCAGTTGCTGTCAGCCATCGCCGTCCCCTGCCGCATTCTCGTCTGGCCGTAGTGCGGCCGGTTCCGGCGCAGCGGCATCCGTGTGTTTCGGCCGGATAGCGCGGACCAGCAGCGCAATCGCCATTAGCAGAAACACGGCGCCAGCCACATGAGGGACGAATGACCAGTTCGCATTGAAGAGGTCCGTCTCAGCCTGCAGGACGCGCACCACCCCCAGCGCCCCGAGAACCACTCCCAGGCTCACTCCGATGGCGCCGGTGAGCCCGAACAGCACATACCTGCCCAGCCCGCGCAGCGGGCCTACCGCCTCTTGGACGATGTAGGACCGCAGCATGCCGACCAATTCGGAAATCTCGGCGCGCAGGCCGGAGTCTCGTCGAGGCACAGTCATGGCGACGCTACCGTTCGCCTAGCAGTTCTTCCACGCCGTCGAGGATCTCCCCGATGACATCCATTCGGCTGGCGGGATCGGGGGCGCACAGCAGGCTGTGGCGGTCGAACGGGCCAGCCGGCACGAGCGACGCGAGCTGGAACGACCACGCTGATGCCTCAGCGGGCTCCGCGGCAAGTTTTGCGAGCTGATCGTCGATGGCAGCCGACTCGGCCGCTGTCACGCCCAGCGCTCCGATCTCAGACGCCCGAGCGCGCAGGCGGCGCAGTCGGGCCACGGTCGCCTTGCGCTCCTGGGCGGGCACCTCTGCAGGATCGTCGGGCCAATCGCAGGCCAGGGCCCGGGGGTAGGGGTCGTCGGCGAGCCACTCGAGAATCCTGATCCGCCGATCGCCGGTGGCCAGCATCACCCAACGTCCGTCGGGCAGTTCTTGGTGCTGCGCAATGTTGGCCAAGCAACCGACGTCTGCGCGCACATCGCCGCCGCCGACCTCGCTGCCGCGCTCAATCATCACGACGCCGAACGGGTCATCGTTGCTGGTGCACCGCCGGGCAAGCGCCCGGTAGCGAGGTTCGAAGATATGCAGTGGCAGCACAGCGCCAGGCAGCAGCGGCGATCCGAGAGGGAACATCGCACGCTCGCGTGCGACATCGGACCCAGCACGCTCGGGATCCTGATCAGGCAGGGGCACGGGTCAATCCTCGCAGGGCGGCGGCGTCTCCCACTGGGTACCGCAGGAGCTGTCCGGCCAAGGACTCCTGCAGTTCCAGGCCGACGCGGCCCTCAGGCGGCACGCCGTTCAGCATCTGTGCGAACGTCACCGTCCCGCTGTCGGTCTCAATGAACCCTGCGAGAGCGTTCACACCGGTGAGCAGGCCGGTCTTGGCATGGAGCCGGCCCGCTGCGGGATGTTCGGCGAACCGGTGTGAGAGCGTTCCCGTGCGGGCCGCTACCGGCAACCCTGCCGCGAACGCACTCTCAGGGCCGTAGTGATCCAGCAGCGCGGCGAGGAAGCTGCACGTCACCATGTTCTGGCGGTCCAGCCCCGAACCGTCCACTACTGCGGGCCGAGACTGATCGGGCAGCAGATCCGACACGATCCGCTCGGCGGCCCCGGCGCCAGCCGGCGTCGAGCCCTCGCCCGCACTGCGCAGACCGATCTCGCGCAGCATCATCTCCGCGGTGGTGTTGTTGCTCTCGCGCAGCATCTGCTGGATGATCTCCACCAGCGGGGGCGACGTGAGGCGGGCGAGTTCGCTCATGCCGCTCGGCGCCGCTGACACGTCGATCTCGACATCCACCGAAACGCCTCGGACTCGCAGCAGGTCCGCCAGTGTGGAAACGAACCAGCGCGCTGGGTGCTCAGCCGCTGACAGCGTTGTTGTGAAGCCCGTGATGCCGTCGTTGAGGTTCAGGGCCGACAGCGGGCCACTATTGAGCTGAGTGATGTATCGCTGCGGCCACGTCTCGGGAAATCGCGTCGTGTCATAGCGAGACTCGTCGGCAATGAGGTTGCCCCGCAGCGTTTCGATGCCGAGCCCGACGAGGTCATCAGCCAGGCTCTCCATCGGGGTGCGAAGCTGCGGCTGGCGTCGATGAGAATCTGCATAGGACTGGGTCATGATCAGCGGATCGCCGCCGCCGACAACCCAAACGGTGCCGTCGAGGACGCCGTCCGCGATCTCGCTGTCGGTCAGCACCTTGGTGACCAGTTCCTCACCGGGATCGACCACTGCCAGCGCTGCTGCAGCAGTGATGAGCTTCTGTACGGATGCGGGGATCACCGGATCGGGATTGCTGGAGAACACCTCGACGCCGTCGATCCAGATGGCGAGGCAGTGAGGCTGGGGCCAGTCGGAACTGAACGCGGTCATCTCGTTGCCGATGTGATGCTGCTGTGCTGCTCGCCACAGCGCCTCAGGTGCGCGCTCAGCCCGAAGCAACGGCAGCGTCGACATCGCTGCTCCGGTCCCGCCTGCGTCGTCCAGTACAGGCTCATCCAACGCGGAGACCAAGACGGGAGTACGGAGCGAGGCTGCATGCGCCGTCGCATCATCAGCCGACGAGTTCATGCGCACCGCCGCCACCGTGGGCAGCAGGCCAGCCGCTGCCGTCAACAACGCCAGCACGGCCGTGCGCAGCGGTCTCACGTCACTCGACTAAAGGCGCCGCCCAATGCGGCACTGTGACTCTGCGCGCCGCCCAATGCGGCGCTCTGACTCTGCGCGCCGCCCAATGCGGCGCCGAGCGCCGCAGAGAGCTCGCCTGCTTCGGAAGCCACGATCCTGGGGCGGGACTCGGCCGACCGGCCGATGAGCAGCGCTGTCACATGTTCGTCGGTGGATGGCGCCAACAGATCCCAGTCCTCGCTGAGCCCGCCGCCGATCACCACCATTTCGGGGTCGGTCAGGATGCACAGATTCGAGATGCCCAGCGCCAGCCAGTACGTGAACTCGTCCAGCACGTCGAGTGCTGCAGCATTCCCCTCACGTGCTGCTGCAGTGACCGCCCGGCTGCTGATGCCCTCGCCGAGTCGCTCGACGGCCATCCGATCCAGCGCGGAGCCCGATGCGTACATCTCCCAGCATCCCCGGCGCCCGCAGGCGCACAGGCGCCCTCCTGCCTCGACGATCATGTGCCCGGGCTCTCCCGCCAGCCCACCTGAGCCTCGCAGCACCTCGCCGTTCAGCATGAACGCTCCCCCGATGCCGGTGCCCAACGACACCATGACACCGTTGCGGACGCCACGCGCAGCACCTGCGGACATCTCCCACCGGGCGGCGCAGTTCACATCGTTGTCAAGGAACACCGACATATCGAGCCGATCGCTGAGCCCCGACCCGACATCCGCGCCGTCGACATCGACGAGGTTGGGCGAGACCGTCACACGACCGTCCAGCGTGATCAGACCAGCCATCCCGACGCCGACCGAAGCCGGGCGCGATCCGGCCCCGAGGCGTTCCGCCATGGCTGCCAGAGCATCCAGAAGCGGCGCCGCACCTGCGGGCGTGGGCTCGCGCAGGGTCCGCTGCACGGCACCGGCGTGGTCAGTGACCACGCCGAAGATCTTCGTGCCTCCCACATCGAAACCGATGTGCGCTGCCGATGTGGTCTCGCGCGCCACGTCGACAGTCCCCGGCGTGCCGGTTGTCATGAGCGCCGGGAAGAAACTGCCGGCGCGTCACCGGCTATCGCCCGCTCCTGTTCCCGAATTCGATGAGACACGGGCTCACGGGCCGCTCGGGCCACGGCTTCGCCATTCGGCTCAGCCTCTGGTCAGAGCTTGCCCAGGATCGAGGCGCAGCTCGACACGTCGACACCGCCTGCGGGCTCGACCTCGAGCACGGTCACCGTTCCGTCCTCGATGACCGCTGCGTAGCGCTGGGAGCGAGAACCCAGGCCGAAGCCGGAGCCGTCCATGACCAGGCCCATGGCCTCGGCGAACTCGCCGTTGCCGTCGGCAGCCATCTCAATGCCCTCTGCGCCCTGGGCCTGCGCCCAGGCGTTCATGGTCCACGCATCGTTCACCGACACGCAGACGACCTTGTCGACACCCTTGCCGGCAAGCTCGGACGCGCCTTCGATGTACCCCGGGAGGTGGATATGGCTGCACCCGGGGGTGAATGCGCCCGGTACTGCGAACAGCACCACCTTGCCGCTGCCCAGCATCTCGCTGGACTGCACCGGCGCGGGCATGCCGCCCTCGTCCAGTACTCGCAGTGTCACATCGGGAATCTGATCGCCGACCTCAATCGCCATTGCCTTGCTCCGTCCCTGCTCGTGGTGTGAGGAAGATGTGGCTCGCAGCGTATCCGGCCGCTCGGACCCGAGGCTCAGCGAGTGGTCGGCACCTGCACCCGCTCGATCCAGCGCAGCAGCTCGCCGTACGTGGACACCGACGGCAGGTCCGGGTTGGCTTCGGCCACCGCCTCCGGACATCGGAACAGGCTCGCCGCGTCGGCCGCCCTCAGCATCGTGAGGTCGTTGTAGGAGTCGCCGACGGCGGTCACGTGGTAATTCAGCGCGCGGTACGCCTCGACAGCGCGCCGCTTGGCGTCGTCAACACGGCGTCTCCACCCCGCCAGGCATCCGTCGGCCACGTCAAGACGGTGGCAGAGCAGGTGCGGGTAACCCATCAACTCCAGGAAATGGTCGTCGAATTGCTCGAACGTGTCCGACAGCAGCACCACAACCCAGCGCTGCCGGAGCTCGTCGAGGAACTCCCGGGCTCCCTCGAGCAGGGGCAGCCCAGCGATCACCTCGCGAATCTGCTCGAGCGACACGCTGTGAGTGTTGAGCACGTCGATCCGGTACCGCATCAGCGCGTCGTAGTCCGGCTCATCGCGGGTCGTGCGCCTCAGCTCGTCAATGCCGGTGCGCTCAGCCACCGCAATCCAGATCTCGGGTGTCAAGACGCCCTCCATATCCAATGCGATGACCCGCTGCACGAGCGCCGATTCTGTCACGCACACAGCACCGTGACTCATGGCTCCCCCCAGCGCAGCCCATCGCCCCGGAGCACATCGGGGCACGCCCGGTACTGTGGAGGCTGGGAGGTCGTCTTCGACGCTGACGGCCGTACCGGAGAGGTTGTCCCGGAGGGGTTGCCCGAGGAGTTGTCATGGCGCTGCAAGCCAACGTTCCCCAAGTCCGCCTGCCGACCAAGATGGCTCATTGCGTGTTCCGCACCGACGACATCGGGGCGGTGCGCGACTGGTGGTGCACCGTGCTGGGTGCGCAGGTCGTCCACGAGAACGAGTTCATCTGCTTCATCTCCTACGACGATGAGCACCACCGCATGGCCTTCGTCAACCGGGGCCAGCCCGGCCGCTACGAGTCGCGCAACGGCACGCTGGAGCACATCGCCTACACCATGGGCACCTTCGGCGACCTCATGGACCACTACGAGCGGCTGCGGGCGGAGGGCATCCTGCCGGTGCGCACCATCAACCACGGGCCGACCACCTCCATGTACTACGCCGATCCCGACGGCAACGGTGTGGAGTTCCAGGTGGAGAACTTCGCCACGATGGCCGAGTGCATCGAGTTCATGAACGGGCCGGTTTTCGCGGAGAATCCCATCGGGGTGCTGTTCGATGCCGATGTGCTGCTCGAACGGTTCCGCCGCGGCGACCCGCTGGCCGAGCTGGTGCAGCAAGGCTCAGCTCCGGCTGCTTAACCCCCCCCCCCCCCCTTCCCGGAGGCATCCAGTGAGCAACACCGTCCACCGCAACGTCTACATGACCGACGAGCTGCAGGCGATTTACGACCAGACGGTCATCTTCATCGCCAATGAGGTCACACCAGTCGGCGATGCCTGGGAAGAAGACGGCCAGGTGCCCCGCGAGATCTACAAGCGCATGGGCGAATTGGGGATGTTCTCGTTGCGCGTGCCCGAGCGGTGGGGCGGGCTCGGACTCGGCCCTCTTGCCTCAGCGACGTTCGCTGAAGCGCTCGGCACCTCCACCTACGCAGGCTTTGAGGCGAACATCCTGGTGCACACCGACATGGCGTTGCCGCACCTGCTCAATGCAGGCACTGACGAGCAGCTCGAACGCTGGCTGCCGTCGATCCAGTCCGGGGACACCATGATGTGCATCGGCGTCACCGAGCCTGACGCGGGGTCCGATGTGGCGGGATTGCGCACGACCGCGGTGCCCGACGGCGACGGGTGGCGTCTCAACGGCACCAAGACGTTCATTACCGGTGCCGTGTACGGCGACGTCGTCGCACTGGCAGCGCGCACGAACCCCGATGACCGCTACGGGATCTCCATGTTCCTGGTTCCGACCAGCGCGGACGGGTTCGAGGTGGCCAACAAGCTCGACAAGCACGGCTGGCGCTGTTCGGACACTGCCGAGCTCGTGCTGCACGACGTGTGGCTGGGCAGCGATCACCTGCTCGGCGAGGTGCACCGGGGCTTCTACGCCGCCATGCAGAACTTCCAGAACGAGCGCATGGTGATCGTGGGGATGGGCATCGGCGCAGCGCAGGTCGCTATCGATCTGACCAACGCGTACACCCAGCAGCGCAAGGCCTTCGACAGCACGCTGTACGATCTCGGGGCCATCCGCCAGCGCATGGCGATGAATCAGGCCAAGGTGGACGCTGCGCGAGCTTCGATGTATCACGCTGCATGGCTCAAGGAGCAGGGCATCGACGCGACGAAAGAGATGTCTGGGGTCAAGGCGTTCGGTGCCGAGGTCGTGAATCAGGTGATGTACGACTGCATGCAGTTCCATGGCGGCATCGGCTACATGCGTGAGTCGACCATCGAGCGGATGTGCCGCGACGCCCGCCTCCTGCCAATCGGCGGCGGCGCCACTGAGGTCATGCTCGAAGAAGTCGCCAAGCGCAGCTACGTCGACATCTGAGCCGGCCCGGGCGCTGAGGCCCGAAGACGCTGGCCGCCGAAGATCAAGCAGACTCTGCCGGGCGTGTGGTAGCATCCCGCCATGAGTTCCACCCCTCGGGGTGCCACAGGGGTTCATCGCAGAGGCTATCGTCGGGGGGTCGATCGCGGCCCCGCAGCGTGCCGCATTCAGCAGCGCTGCCTTCGTCGAGGAGGGCGATGGCAGACCGTCCCCCGGGGGGGGGGGGGGTAGCGGAATTCTCTGCCGGCTGGTACGACAGCGGCACGGTCGTGATCAACCGCGGCCCTGAGGAGAGACGCGGCTGCAAGGCGCCATTCAACGACCCGTGCTTCAACCCGTCCGGGTGGCTCGCGATAGAGCGAGCGTGCCAATGACCCGAGGTGCTCACTCTCACGGAGGCATCGGAGCGCTGCGCGTTGCCGCTCGTGCGGTTCTGGTGACCGCCGTTGTCGCAGCAAGCGTGATCGCGTTCGGTGATCTCGCAGGCGCTGACGAGGGTGAACCGGTGAGGGCGGGCACGGACCCGGGCGTGGGCAGCCCGCCGACGCAGCACTCCACCACCGCGGCCGGCGATCAGTGCCAGACTGGCGCCCCGTATTCGCGGCCCCCGGTCCGTGATGGCCGAGCCGACCCCGAGCCGGGAGCGAACCGCGACGCCGACGAGGTCATGTGCGCCCGCGTCGATCTCACCGACGCCATGCAGTCGGCCTACGAGCGTCGCCGAGAGCTCGGCATCAACCCGCGCAACGGCAGGCCAATATTCAAGACAGTCTCGTACACGGTCTACGTCGTGCTGTCCGACGGCATCCGCATCCACACGGACACCATCGCAGCGGGCAGTGGGCGGACGCACTCGGGCGTGAGTTGGGTGTGGTCCGGCGACGACAGCCACTTCGAGTGGGTGGACGGCGGCAAGACGTACACATTCGAGATCGATGTCAAGTTCACGTGCAGCAACGGACCAGACGGGGGATCAGCGATGGACTGCCGCAGCCCGAACGGTGACAGCGGCACGCCGCACCTGCATCGAGAACGCGTGCAGGTGTCCGCTGGACAACCGGTCAAGCCGGAGTCGGCTCCCGCTGACCCGCCTGCTGCCGAACAGCAGCCCTACGTGCCGCCCCCGCCCGCCGACGCGGACCCCGATCCGGTGACCCCGCCCGGACCCGAGCCGTCGCCGAACCCGCCTGCTGACGACCCGACGCCGGACGCTGAGCCCGACGATCCGCGGCAGCCCGAAGAGCACCAGCCGCCGACCGTCCCCGAGTCGCCCCCGCAGACGCAGCAGGCGGACCCCCCGCCGGGTGAGACGCCGTTCGAGCGGCGCGTGCGCGAGTACCGAGAGGCCGAGCCCGAGCGGCAGGCCAGAGGCGGTACCTGGGAGAACTGCGTCGCCGGTGGTCATGACATCGGCGGTTGCAATGTTCACTTCGGCGACCCGTGCCACAACCCGTCCGGGTGGCTCGCGATAGAGCAAGCGTGTAATGACTGGTGAGCGGTAGTCAGTGCCGGCTAGCGGGACTCGAGCCCGTCTCGTACGGCACCCGCGAAGCGCGCAGCCGGCGCGCCGTCGAAGGCTCGGTGATCCCACGTCAGCGAGAGGGTCAGGACGGGCCGAGGCTGAGGCCCGGCGTCTGCCCACACGGTTTCGTCGCGGATGCGGCCCACACCCAGGATCGCCGTGTTGGGCGGGTTGATGATCGGCGTGAAGGCGTCCACTCCGAACATGCCCAACGCCGTCACGGCGAATGTGGCGCCCTGGTAGTCGTCGTAGCCCAGTGTGCCGTCGCGGGCCCCAGCAGCCAGGCGCGTGGTCTCCGCAGCGATCTCATCGAGACTGAGGCGGTCGGCGTGGCGGACAACCGGAACGAGCAACCCGTCCTCGAGCGCGACCGCAAGCCCGACGTGAATGTCACCCAAGAGCGCAACCGCATCGTCGGTGACCTGCGAATTCACCCGCGGGTGCTCGCCGAGCGCAGCTGCCGCCGCAGCGATCACAAAATCGGTGTACCCCGGCACGACCGTCTCGGTGGTGTCTGAGTCCGTATCGCGGCCGCCAGCGTCGTCGTTGCGAGCAGCCTCGACGAGCGCTGCCCGTTCCGCCACAACTGCGCTCATGTCGACATCCATCGTGAGGGTGAGCTGGGCCATCCAGCGGAGGGACGCACTCATGCGCTCGGCGATCACGCCCCGTATCCCCCGCAGGGGAATCTGCTCGGTCGGGGTTTGCAACAGGGGCGGCGCTGCCGTGTGAGACCTCGCCGATGCGTCTGCAGCAGCAGCCGTCGCAGCGGCAGCGGCTTGAGCCGGTAGTGCTCTGGCGGGCGAAGCTGGACCTTCGTCCGCAGACCGCGAGCTGAGGTCAGCCAGCAACGTACGGACATACGCAGCCACATCGGCACGCGAGATGCGCCCATCCCCCGCGCTGGCAGGTACGCGGCGGAGATCGACGCCGAGCAGGTCGGCAAGTTGGCGCGCCGCAAGCGTCGCCGGGCGCGAGACAGACCCTGCCGGTGCGCTGCCGGCCGACGCCGGATCGATCCCTGGCCCATCCGCAGCAGTCGGCGCGCCTGGCGTCGCCTCAGATGAGGCCGCAGTGGCCGGGCGGCCGGTCGCAGCCGACTCAGAACCAGGCGCTTCGTTTGCCGCTCGCACATCGCGCTCGGTGACGCGGCCCTTGGGCCCGGTCCCGGCCACCACCGCCAGCTCAACGCCCAACTCGCGCGCCAGACGCTTGGCCGCTGGCGACGCCAGGATCCGCTCGCCGGGTGCGCGCACCGGCACGGCAGCGAGAGGTTGCGGGGAGGCCTGAGATGCCGGGACGGCCGCCGCCTGCACCTGCGCCGCTACCGGCGCTGCGTCGGCCGGCGCCGGAGGTTCCTCGCCGGCTTCCAGAAACCAGCCGATCCGCACCCCGCAGGGGTATTCCACGCCGGTCTCGCCGGTCTGAGCAAGCACACCACTGCCCGAGGCCTCGATCTCGGTCTCGACCTTGTCGGTCTCCACCAGCAGCACTGCCTGCCCTGCGGTGACCTCGGCGCCGTCAGGCACGAGCCAGCGCAGGATCGTCCCCGACTCCATCGTCAGGCCCAGCTTCGGCATTGCAAACTCGATGGCCATCGGCGTCCCTTTGCTCAGCGGCCCGCAACCGCAGGGCCGAAGGGGTAGCGCTGTCGCTGTGCTGCCGCAACCGCAGCACCCACGTCGATCACGTACGGACCATCCGGATTGACGGTGACATCCGCCCCCTCGCCCCGGCCCAGCACGATCTCGCGTTCCCCGTCCAGCGTCAACACGCCCGGACCCGACAGCGTGACCGGCCGGCCGAAGTGCAACTGCTCACAGTGCTCGATGTCGATGTCGGCATAGCTGCCGGGCATCACAGCCGCTCGGATGTGTCTGTCGCTCGGTACGTACCGTGCATTCGAGGACGCACACCCCAAGCGGACATGCACCCCACCGGCTTCGTTCCTGCCGACCGGTGCGACGGCCGCAGCGATGGCCGAGAGTCCGACCGAGTCCGGCTCGGCGATGGCAGCCACGATCTCGCTGACCGATGCCAGATCCCAAATGGCGCGTGCGCCCACGAACGCACCACGCACCAGGCACACGTCGACCAGCGCGACCTCGGCGCTGCGGCTCCCCTCCACCGTGACGTCGATGATCTTCGCCTGGGTGGTCACCTCGGCCGTATCGGCATGGCCGCTCGCCACGGCGCCTGCGGCGAAGCCAGCGACGGTGGCCTCCAGTTGGAACGGGAAGACGTTGTTGGTGCCGACTGCCAGCGGCACCAGTGGGGCTGCTCGCCAGCCCGTTGCGACATCACGCTGGGTGCCGTCGCCACCGAGCGCAACGATTGCCCCAGCACCCATGTCACGAAACTGCGCGGCAGCCAGCCGGGAGTCACGCCCGGTATGCCAGCCATGCGGCTCGGCGACTTCCACCGATCCCGCCAGTTCCAATCCCGCCAGCGCACGTTCCCCCAGCCGTGCCCGGTCGCCGCTGATCAGCACCCGTTCGGCACCGCCCTCGATCGCACCCACGACGGCACGCCGTATCGCGCCGATCTTGACGGCGTCTGAAATCGGGGTTGCCCCCGAGGTCAGCCGCCGGACATCCTTGCCCGCCATTGGGTTCGCGACGATGCCCACCGCCGGCAGGTCGACGTCCGGCCGGTCCGCGGCGTTCATGCTGCGGCAGGCGGCATGAAGCAGGCCGCCTGATCGCGCCCTGCCCAGTGCGTCACGCCGCCGCGAGTGCCCGGATCCGCTCGCCGATCATCTCGGCGTTGGGAACCCATTCCTTCTCGAGCACGGGGCTGAACGGCACCGGGCTGAATGGTGCGCCGACGCGCTCGATCGGGGCATCCAGGTAGTCGAAGGCTTCCTCGGCGATCTGGGAGGCGATCTCGCCGCCGAGGCCGCCGAAACGCACGGCTTCGTGCACCACGGCAACCCGGCTGGTCCGCTGCGCCGACTGGACCACGGTGTCCATGTCCAGCGGCTGGAGGGTGCGCAGATCGATGACGTCGCACTCGATGCCTTCCGCGGCCAGCGCATCTGCCGCCGACGTCGCCTCGTGCACCATGCGGCCGTAGGTCACCACGGTGACGTCGTCGCCCGGTCGTACAACTTGCGCCGTGCCCAAGGGAATCTCATACAGGTCCTCGGGAACCTCGCCCTTCAGTCCCAGCAGGCGCTTGTGCTTCACGAATACCGTCGGGTTGTCGTCGCGAATGCACGAGATGAGCAGGCCCTTCGCGTCGTAGGGGTTCGACGGCATGACCACTTTGAGCCCCGGGATGTGGCACAGCATCGCCTCGAGGCTCTGGCTGTGCTGGGCCGCCGCTGACAGCCCGGCCCCGGCGCTTGTGGTGATCGTCATCGGCAGCGTGGCCTTGCCGCCGAACATGTACTTCAGCTTTGCCGCCTGGTTCACGATCTGGTCCATGGCCACGAGCATGAAGTCCATGAACATCACGTCGACGACCGGGCGCAGGCCGCTCACGGCCGCACCGGTGCCCAGACCCACGATGGCCTGCTCGCTGATCGGCGTGTCCACCACCCGCATGTCGCCGAAGCGCTCGTTCAGCCCGCGGAACGAGCCGAACACTCCCCCGGCCCGGCCGACATCCTCGCCTGCCACGAAGACGTCCGGATCGGCGTCCATCATCTGCGCCAGCCCCTCGGTGAAGGCTGCTCCGTAGGCGATGCGGCGCTCCTCGGTGTCGGGAGGCGGTGTCATGCTGTAGCTCCTGAGTACGCGGCCGGTGTGTAGACGTCGACCAGCAGGCTGTCGGGATCGGGCAGCGGACTCTCCTCGGCAAACGCGATCGCCGCTTCGATGTCTGCCTCCGCTGCGTCGTGCACGGCTTGAGCGCCGTCGGCGTCGAGCACACCGGCAGTTGCGAGCCGATCCTCGAACAGCTCGATCGGGTCTCGCTGCTTCCACTGTTCGAGCTCGTCATCGGAGCGGTACTTCATGCCGAGGGTCTGCACGCCATGGTGGTTGTAGAAGCGGTAGGTCTTGGCCTCGATGAACGAGGGTCCTTCGCCCCGGCGGGCCCGGCTGACGGCCTCGTGGGCGGCTTCCCATACCGCCACCACGTCCATGCCGTCCACGATCGCCCCTGGCATGCCGTAGCCGGCTGCGCGGTCCACCACATCGGTGATGGCCATCGTGCGGTCACGAGGCGTGAACTCTCCGTACTCGTTGTTCTCGCACACGAACAGCACCGGCAGCGACAGCGCAGCCGCCATGTTCGCAGCTTCATGGAAGGCGCCGATGTTCGAGGCGCCGTCGCCGAAGAACACCACCGAGACCCGGTCGCTGCCCCGGTACTTGTTGGCGAACCCGGCGCCTACGGCGATCGGCACGCCGCCGCCCACGATGCCGTTCGCACCGAGCATTCCCAGGTCGAGGTCGCAGATGTGCATGGAGCCGCCCTTGCCCCCGCAGTAGCCGGTGGCCTTGCCCATCAGCTCGGCCATCATCCCGCCGTAGTCGCCTCCCTTGGCCACTAGGTGCCCGTGACCCCGGTGAGTCGAGCTGATCTGGTCGTCATCGTCGAGGTTGGCGCACACCCCGGCGGCTACGGCCTCCTCCCCCACGTATAGGTGCAGGAACCCCGGCAGCCGGTTCTGCTCCGCGAGCCGGCCAGCGGCTTCCTCGAAGTGGCGGATCCGCACCATGCGCCGGTGCAGATCCAGCAATACCTCTGGACTCGGATCCATGCGAACCCCCTCGTGGCACGGCTCCAGCGCGCCTCACACTAGTTCTGGGCCTGTGCGCCGATCACGGCTGCGTTCGACCCGTCCGTCGCCATCACCGGGTTGGCGACTCCGTTGCCGTCACGAGCGACGCGTAGTGTGGCCCGGTGGCTCCCGAACCAGACGCACCTTCGACCTCTGAACCCCGTTCGATTCATCCCAGCGGCCCCGATCCCGGCGTCGGGCGCGGCGGCCTGCGTTCAGCAGCCTGGTTCGACATCGAGGGCGATCCGCTCATGTCGGCGCTGTACCTCGAACGCTACGCCAACTACGGCTTGACACGCGAAGAGCTCCAATCGGGCAAGCCGATCATCGGCATCGCCCAGACCGGGTCGGATCTGTCGCCGTGCAACCGCCACCACCTCGAACTGGCGAAGCGGGTGCGTGAAGGCATCCGCGAGGCAGGAGGCATCGCGTTCGAGTTCGGCGTGCATCCCATCCAGGAGACCGGCAAGCGGCCGACAGCATCGCTCGACCGCAACCTGGCCTACCTGGGCCTCGTCGAGGTGCTGCAGGGCTACCCGCTTGACGGCGTAGTGCTCACGATCGGCTGCGACAAGACCACGCCCGCGTGCCTGATGGCAGCCGCAACGGTGAACCTGCCGGCCATCGCACTGTCGGTCGGGCCGATGCTGAACGGCTGGCACGAGGGGCAACGCACCGGTTCGGGCACGGTCGTGTGGAAGGCGCGCGAGCTCTACGCCGCCGGTGAGATCGACGACACCGGGTTCATCGATCTGGTTGCGTCGTCGGCCCCGTCGGTCGGCTACTGCTCCACGATGGGCACCGCCACCACCATGAACTCGCTAGCTGAGACGCTGGGCATGCAGCTGCCCGGCTCCGCCGCAATCCCTGCCCCGTACCGCGAGCGGGCGCAGATGGCATACCGGACGGGCCTGCGCATCGTCGAGATGGTGCGGGAGGACATTCGGCCGTCGGACATCATGACCCGCGAGGCGTTCGAGAACGCCATCGTGGTGAACTCTGCGATCGGCGGGTCCACCAACGCCCCGATCCACCTCAACGCGATAGCCGCGCACCTCGGCGTGCCCCTCGACAACGACGACTGGCAGAAGCACGGCTACGCAGTGCCGTTGCTGGTGAACCTCATGCCCGCCGGGGAGTATCTCGGTGAGGACTACCACCACGCCGGCGGTGTGCCCGCGGTGGTCGGCGAGCTGATGCGGGCCGGCCTGCTGCCGCACCCCGAGGCGCTGACTGCCAACGGTCGCAGCATCGGCGAAAACTGCGCGGACGCCGAGATCATGGACACCGATGTGATCCGCGCTGCGGGTGAGCCGCTTCTCGCCGACGCAGGCTTCATCAACCTGTCGGGCAATCTCTTCGACAGCGCCATCATGAAGACCAGCGTCATCTCCGACGAGTTCCGCCAGCGCTACCTGTCGAACCCCGACGATCCCGACGCCTTCGAGGGCCGTGCCATCGTCTTCGACGGGCCGGAGGACTATCGGGCCAACATCGACAACCCCGAACTCCGCATCGACGAGCACTGCATGCTGTTCGTGCGCGGGACCGGCCCGGTGGGCTACCCCGGCGGCGCCGAGGTGGTCAACATGCAGCCGCCGGCAGCGCTGCTGGTGCGCGGCGTCCACTCGCTGCCCTGCATCGGGGATGGCCGCCAGTCCGGCACGTCGGGCTCGCCGTCCATCCTGAACGCCGCGCCCGAAGCAGCTGTCGGCGGTGGCTTGGCGCTGCTGCGCACCGGCGACCGCGTCCGGATCGACCTGCGGCGCGGCAGCGCCGACATGCTGGTCGACAACGACGAGCTGGCCCGGCGCCGCGCCAAGCTGGACGAGGCCGGCGGCTACCCGGTGCCGCCGTCGCACACCCCGTGGCAGGAGATCCAGCGCGGGATCGTCACACAGTTCGACGAGGGCATGGTGCTGCGTCCGGCGGTCAAGTACCGCGACACCTCTCGCACCCACGGCACACCGCGTCACAACCACTAGACACACACCGGCGGCAATGAGGGCAACACGGCGATGATCTGGGCATTGCTGGCCCTGCTGGCGGGACTGGTCCTGCTGGTGGTTGCAGGAGATCATTTCGTCGCGGGTGCGTCGCGCCTGGCGACGGCGCTGCGCATGCGACCGGCCGTAATCGGCGCAGTGGTCCTGGGTTTCGGCACCTCGGCTCCCGAGATGGTCGTGTCCGCGCTGGCCTCGATCAACGACAACCCCGCGCTGGGCGTGGGCAACATCGTGGGCTCGAACGTGGCCAACCTGAGTCTCGGCCTCGGCGTGGCGGCGCTGCTGATGCCGATCCCGTTCTCCCGCACCGCGCTGCGCAGGGACGTCCCGTGGTCGGTGGCGACGGCAGCCATCTTCGCCGTACTCGTGATGGACGACTACCTCAGCCGGCTCGAAGGCGGGCTGCTGGCCGTGCTGATGGTGATCACGCTGGCCTGGCTGATCCGCACATCGCGTGATGACGCGCGGCTGCCCGACGCAGGCGGCGCACCCGGCACGACGGCACGCGATGCCGGGACTGCGTGGCGCAATCTGGCGCGGGCAGTCCTGGGCCTCTGTGGCGTGATCGTCGGCGCCCAGCTCGCCGTGGAAGGCGCCATCGCCCTTGCCCAGCACTGGAACCTGAGCGGCGGATTCATCGGCTTCTCGATCGTGGCGCTCGGCACCTCCCTGCCCGAGCTGGCGACCGTCGTCGCAGCAGCCCGCAAGGGCCATACCGAGCTGATCGTGGGCAACCTGTTCGGCTCCAACGTCTTCAACAGCCTCGCCGTGGGCGGGGCCATGGGTCTCGTGGGCGCTGGCGCCATCAACGATCCGTCGCTGACCGGATTCGGCATCGGGGCGATGATGGCCGTGGTGGTGCTGGCCTACCTAGGCGCCTTGGTGGGCAAGCGCGCCGGGCGCATCGACGGCGTCGTGCTGCTGGGCATCTACATCGCCACCATGATCCTGCTCGGCACCGGCTAGCAGACTGCAGCCCGACGACCGTCTGCGTCGTCGGCGAGGCCGGCTACGCGGCCTTCATCGGGAGGAGCGGCAATAATCGGCCGATGCGACCCCACAAGCATCCAAGACAATGGCGTTCGCTGGTCATCGGCGTGCTGTCGTTGGCGCTGGCAACGGGAATCGCTGTGCCGGTCACGACAACACACGCCATGGCGCAGAATCACGACTCGGGCACCTCCGTCACGCGCTATGGGGATGCTGACAGGTATGCGACCGCGCTCCGGGTCGCAGAGCAGGTTGTCGCCGACGCCGGCGGCACCGCTGAATGGGCGGTGATGGTGTCGGGCACGAGTTGGCCAGACGCGGTCCTCGCCTCGTCGCTGGCGGGGGCGCTTGGAGCCCCGCTCGTGCTCACACGCCCCGGGGAACTGCTCGTCGAAGTGCAGCGCTTCCTCAAAGCAACGAAGGTCACCCGGGTGATCATCGTGGGTGCCGACGTCGCTCCTGGCGTCAGCGCGGGCGTCGTCTCCAAGCTGAAAGCGCTCGGCTACCGAACCGAACGGGTCGCCGGAGCCAACCGCTACTCGACGGGCGTAAGCGCAGCCGAGCGGCTGGGCAGCATCTTGCAGGCGGGCAATAGCTCTTCGCCGCGGGTGGGCGAGATGCCAGGTCTCGGCCGCACGGCCATCGTGGCAAGCGGCGAGGTGTTCGTCGATGCGCTGGTCTCGGGGCCAGTCGCAGCGCGCGGTCGGCATCCGGTACTGCTCACTCCACCGGACCAGCTCCACCCTGAGGTCGCGGCATACCTCAGCGCCGCAGACGTCGAGCACGTTGTGCTGATGGGCGGAACCGCCGCGCTCGGTGCATCCGTGGAAACGGGTCTGCGCAGCCTCGGGTTGTCGGTGACGCGACTCGCCGGGACGACACGATTCGAAACCGCGGTTGCCATGGCTGACCTCGTGGCAGGCCGCTACGCCAGCCAGGCCGGCAAACCGTGCTTCGACCGCGGCCAGATCGGACTCGCGCGAGCCCGCGTGCCATTCGACTCGTTCAGCGCCGCACCTCTGCTGGCACGTCGTTGCGCCTCGTTGCTGCTGACATACCCAACGTCGACGAACTCTGCGACCAGAGGGCATCTGGATGCGGCGCGCGGCAGCCTCGCAGCCACAGGCGGCGACCAACTCCAACTTCTTGTCTTCGGCGGCACGGCAGCCGTGACACCTGGTGTCGTCAGCGCGTACATCACCGCAGAAGCGCCAGCCACGAAATCCTCAACCCGTGACCAATGCGGCCCTGGTGACGGATCAAGGATCGACTTGGCGGTCACTGACCTCATCGAGAACGTCGTATGGAACCGGGACTGCAGCGCGATGGCCTGGACCAACATCGACCGGGAGCTGTGGATCGCAAAGGGTGACGGATCGAGGGCGAAGCGTCTGCTGCACGACTTCGGCAAGCTGAGGGCGCCGGTGTGGTCGCCTGACGGCAGCAAGATCGCTATCGCCTCCCTGCGCGGCGTCGGACCGACCGCCGACGAACAGATTCACGTTCTCAACGCTGATGGCAGCGGCGTAACGCAGATCACGCATGGGTCCTCATCCCACACCTCTCCCTCATGGTCACCCAACGGCAACCGCCTTCTGTTCCTGCGGGAAGCACCGACAACAGGTGCAGCCGCTGCAGCCACATCGCCGGAATACACGTTGGTCATCGCAGATGCAGACGGAAGGAACAAGCGGCAACTGCCTCGGCTCGTTCATGATGCGTCAGAGCCGGTCTGGTCTCCCGACGGCCGGAAGATCGCCTATTTCTCCCGGCCGCTCATCAACAACATGTACGAGATATGGGTGATGAACGCGGACGGAACCGGTTCGCGCTTCATGACCTTCGCTGACCGCAAACGCGGAGTGTCATGGTCACCCGACAGCACACGCATCGCGGCATACCGTCGCCCTGATCCAGGCAGGAACCGGGACGCTGAGATTGTCATCGCCGACCTGCTGGGACGCAGCGAACACACACTCCCGATAGACGAGAGCCTCCTCGCGGAGTACTCCCTTCCGAGCCGGGCGCCGCAGTGGTCACCCGACAGCCGTCGACTGTTCTTCCACACAGCCGCATCGAACCCGTACCGCTATCGACGCCCGGCCGAGAACTGGATGCAGCTCGACGAAGCGCCGCAGCGAGCAACGCGGTTCGTCTCGACATGCAAGCCCAAGTCACAAACGGGTAAGCACACAGCAGGGTTCCCGTTGCCGCAGTGGGCTCGATCTTCAACCGGCACACTGCGAGTCGCCGTGCTCTTCGTCGACTTCCCCGACGCGCGCGCTCCTTACAGCACACAGGCCGAACTCGACTCGTCCCAGTACTACTTCGAGCACTACCTTGAACATTCCAGCGGTGGACGACTCGATGTCGAGATCGTGCCGCATCACGTCTGGCTCCGGGCCGAACATGAAGTGTCTCACTTCAAGAACGAGAGCTTCTATCGGGGCTTGCTGGACCAGAGAATCAGCGAACACGCCGTCCAGCTAGCCGATGCAGCCTTCGATTTCTCAGAAATCGACATTGTCATGACCGTGATGCCGAGCGAACTGTTCGGCGACGGCGGCAACGAAGGTCCCCAGGTCACGGCGGATGGCAACACGATGCGCTCGATGCGAATCAACCACCGCCGTGAGGGCGGCGCCATATCGCCGGGTCAAGCGCTGTACCCGTCGGTAAACCCGTGGGGCTACATCGCAGCCCATGAGACGATCCACAGCTTCGGCTTGGCGGACTTGTACTGGGAGCACACGATCGGATTCCGACTGTGGCC
Organism: Candidatus Poriferisodalis sp.; assembly: GCF_965204195.1. Taxonomy (GTDB): domain Bacteria; phylum Actinomycetota; class Acidimicrobiia; order Acidimicrobiales; family Poriferisodalaceae; genus Poriferisodalis. Next base: position 1,964,269 of record NZ_OZ241975.1, on the reverse strand, counting down.
CATCGGACATCCTCTCGCGCCTCCCGAACTGCCCGAAGGCGAATGGTGGGCGCTGACCGAGTTCGGCATGATGCAACTCAATGGCTACAACCGAGTGCCGTTCGGAGGGCCGAGCAGGGACCGTCGCCGTGAGATGCTGGCGTGGTCCAAGTGGCAGCTCGGCTGGCTCGACCCCGACCAGATCGAGTGCATCACGGACGATACCGCCACAGTGCGACTGCGGCCGGCGGCTGAGCCGGGGCGCGGTACGGCGATGGCCGCAGTTCAAACATCTGCGAACTCAGTGATCGTCGTCGAAAGCCGGCGTCTCGTGGGCTACGACACGCCCTCGGAGTTCCGACGCGAGCAGGTCGCCGCCGGCCATGATCATCCGCAGCTCCTCGCAGAAGGTGTGCTCGTGTACACCGTCAACTCGTTGCTCAATGAGCACCCGGCCTCTCTCGCAGAGGACAACGGGCGCGGCTATCTCAGCAGGTTCCCGCTGCTGGATGTCGGCGATTCGGTGGACGTTGCCGGCTACACCATCTCCGTCACAGCCGACAACGGTGACGAGCACGTCGTGTCGATCCGCAACAACGGCTGAGGGGGCACTCCGGCTAGAGCAGACATGCTTACGGCGTCATCGAAGAGGTGCCCCGCTGCCAGATCCACAGCAGCACGATGCCGATGAGCGACATGGTCGCCGATGCGTAGAAAGCACCGACGGTGGCTCCGACGATCCACGCGGTGACACCCAAGATCGGCCCGCCGATTCCGGCCGAGAGCTCGAAGAACATTGTGAACGTGCTGACAGCTTGAGCGCGTTCGTTGGGTGGCACGCCGTCCACGGCGGCCACCATGAGCGCCGGATAGAGCAGTGATCCACCCAGAGCCAAGATGACGGTGCCGATATAGAAACCCACTTGCGACACGAACGTGCCCATCACTGCCATGCCCACCATTGCGCCGACGAGTGCCAACGTCGCTGTGCGCTTGGTGCCGAGCTGGTCGGGCAGCTTCCTTCCGATGACCCGCAGGACGAGTACCAAGATGCCGTAGATGAAGAAGATCGATCCGATGAAGTCGGAACCCCAACCCTGCTGCTCGGCAATCTTGGGCAGGAAGCCCCACAACGCAGGGAAGATGATGATGCCCATGGCGAGGACGATCCCGGGCCACAAGGCCGGCTTGTAGAAGATGCGTCCGGCGTGCCGCGAGGGCGGCGGCGCGCTCGATTTCTCTGGTCCCGGCCGCGGGGAGCTGCTGTCTTGTTGAGCGACCAATTCGAACACCACCGGGCGAGCCGCTGCAGCAAGACGTGCCTGAAGCGCAAGCGCCTCTGCTGTGCCGTTCACAGGTTGTTCGGCTTTGGCTTGTTCCGCATCTCTCAGGTTGCGATGCGATGCTTCAGCAGGTGAGTCGTTGGGCAACAGACGGGCCACCAACGCTCCGATCAGCATCAATCCTCCGGCGACGAGGAACGCCGTGTCGAATCCACCGAGCGGCGACCACGTTTCTGCCCAGTCATTGATGGCGACTCCGAACCACGGGCCCAAAGACATGCCGAGGTAAATCGATACCGAGAACCAGCTCAGCGCCTCTCCCCGACGATGCTCAGGGGCCAAGTCGCTGACCAGAGCTGCGCTGCCGACAAAAAAGGCGCCTTGGAATCCTCCCGTCAGCAATCGCATGACCAGCAGAACGGCGTACGTATCGGCCCATACATGAGCAGCGAAGGTGAACGCGGTCGCAAGACTTCCCACCACGATCAAGTACCTGCGGCCGCGGGAATCGCCCAGTCGGCCGATCGTCGGCCGCGCAGCGATCGCAGTCACGGCGAAGACGCCGATGACGAAGCCGATGGCCACATCCCCGCCACCGAGCTGAACCGAGACCAGCAGCGTCGTCACCGGCAGCATCGCGGAAAACGACACCGCCGAGAAGAGCGCGCTGACGTTGAGGATCAGGAACGGGGAGCTGAACAGGCGCGAGGGTCCGCCAAGAGGCGCAGCGGCGCCTGGTGCCGCCGTAAACGTCGTCTGCGACATGGGGCCCTGGCCTCGTTGACGCCGAGCCCGAATATCGATGCGGGCGGGCTGGTTCCGGTGGGCCATGCTAGGGGCGATGCCCGAATCGCTGCGGGGAATTTGCGGCCGATGAACGCTGCGATGTCTGTCGTCCGCGGGGCGTGCCATCACGACTGTCCCGACACCTGCGCCTGGGAGGTGACAGTCCGTGACGGCGTGGCTGTCAACTTGCGCGGCGATCCCAGCCATCCGTTCACTGACGGGCAGCTGTGCCCCAAGGTGAACCCGTTCCTCGATCGGGTGTATCACCCGGACCGGCTGCTGCGGCCGCTGCGGCGAGTCGGGCCCAAGGGCGAGAGCCGGTTCGAGCCGATCGGCTGGGATGCCGCGATCGCCGAGATCGCCGAGCGGATCGGCGGAGCCGTCTCGCAGCACGGCGGCGAGACAGTGCTGCCCTACTCGCTCGACGGCACCCAGGGGCTCGTGCAGAAGGGCGTGCTGGCCGATCGGTTCTTCGCAGCGCTGGGCGCTACGCAGCTGAACCGGCACATCTGCGGTGTGACCGCCTGGCACGGCGCCGCCGACGTGCTCGGCATGCCGCTCGGGGCGGACCCCACCGAGATTGCAAGCGCCCGCACCATCGTGCTGTGGGGCACCAACACGCTGCTCACCAACCGCCACCTGTGGCCCTATGTGGAGGAGGCTCATCGCAATGGCGCCAGCGTGATCGTCGTCGACCCGGTCTCCACGATGACCGCGCAGCGGTCCGACTGGCACGTTCAGCCGCGCCCCGGCACCGATGTCGCGCTCGTGCTGGGCATCATCGGCGTGCTCGACCGCGACGGCCTCATCGACGAAGCGCGTGTCAGCGCCACCGCTTCGGGCTGGCCCGAGTTGCGTGCTGAGGCCAGGGACCTCGGCCTCGAGAGCGCTGCCTCGGTCACTGGGCTTGCCGAAGCCGACATCGTCTCGATGGCTCATTGCATCGCGCACCAGCGTCCCACTGTGCTGCGTGCGCTCATCGGCATGGAGCACCGCGAGCACGGCCAGGACATTCACCGTGCCGTGGCCGCTCTTGCCGTCGTGTCGGGCTCGGGTTACATGCGCTCCACACAGGTGTATTTCGACGCGGCATTTGCCGATCTCGTGCCGCTGCCGGGACCACAGCGAACCGTCAACATGTCCGCCCTCGGCGCCACGCTCACCGATGGCGGCCTGCAACCGCCGGTCACGGTGCTGCTGAACTACGGCTGCAACCCTGCTGCAATCACGCCTGACCAGAACCGGGTGCTGGCGGGCCTCGAGCGCGACGACCTGTTCACGGTGGTGATCGAGCAGTTCATGACCGACACGGCCCGCTATGCCGACATTGTGCTGCCCACCACCACCCAGATCGAGCATCTCGACTTGATGAATGCGTGGGGCCACCTCTACGTGTCGCTCAACCTGCCAGCCATCGAGCCGCTCGGCGAGTGCCTGCCGAACACGGAGATCTTCCGGCGGCTGGCCAGTGCGTTGGCGCTCGAGGCATCCGGCCTCGCCGACAGCGACGAACAGGTGGCCCGGGACATGCTCGCGAGCGGGCACCCCTGGCTCGACGGCATCACCTACGAACGGCTCCAGCGGGACGGCTGGGCACGGCTGGCAGTGCCAGCGGGTTGGTCGGCGCTGACCGACCGGGAGGTTCCTCTTGCACCGTCAGGCGCAGATGCTGGCAGCAGCGCCGGAGCGCGCTCTCGCTCGCTTGGCCTGCTGCGGCTCGACGCGCTGCGCTACCGGCCCGCCACGGAATCGGCCAGCGGCGACGCCGAGCTCGCAGAGCGCTACCCGCTGGCGCTCATGTCGCTCAAGCAGCACCAACGATTCCTCAACAGCCACTACGGAGGTTTCGAGCACCATCTGCCCGACCCGCCCCAGCCCCGCCTCGAGATCAGCGCCGTAGACGCCGAGGCGCGCGGCATCGCCGAGGGCGACCGAGTGCGCGTCTACAACGGCCGCGGCGAGCTGTTCACCGCTGCCGCCATCTCCGACCGTCTGCAGCCCGGCCTGGTCACGATGCCCTTCGGCTGGTGGGCCGGCGAAGCCGATGCACGCACGGTCAACGTGCTCACCAACGCAGCGGTCGGCGGCGACGATCCCGACGTCGGCTCGGCTGCGTTCCATGACACGCTCGTCGAGGTGGAGCCGGCCGTCGACGCGCGGCAGACAGCCAACGGCTCATCGTCGTAACCTGCGATGGCGATGAACGTCGCTCAACTGCTCGAGCGTTTCCCTCACGACGACGCCGTCGTGCTGATCGATCGCTCAGCCGCCCCACCGGAACACGTCAGTGCGGCGCAGCTCAGAGATCGGGCGCTGCGTTGCGGGGCAGGTCTCGCTGCCCGCGGTCTGGCGCCGTTCACCCGCGTCGGCCTACTCGCTGCCAACTGCGGCCAGTACTACGACGTGATGTTCGGAGCCCCGGCCGCGGGGCTGGTGTTCGTGCCGCTCAACACCCGGCTTCCCGCCGAGACGCAGGCGTACATCCTCGACGACGCCGACGTGCGGCTGGTCATCTCCGATGCCGAGCACGCTCCGCTGGTGCCGCCCGACATGCCGCACATCGTCATCGGCACTGCTGAATGGGATGCCTTGGCGGCCCACGAGCCGCTGGGGGCCGCAGCCGCCGTCGACAGCGACGACATCGCCGTGCAGATCTACACCTCGGGCTCGACCGGGCGGCCCAAGGGCGTCTTGCTGACCCATCGCAACGTCACCTTCACGGTGCTCGAGTACGGCGCAGCGATGCCGGGCGAGGTGATGCTGGTTTCGGCGCCGCTGTACCACAAGAACGCTTCGATGTCCTCCAAGCTGGCGTTCGCCAATGGAGGCACGGTGGTGCTCCTTCCGGGGTTCACGGCGTCGGGCTACATCGAGGCCATCGAATCCCACCAGGTCACCATGTGCTCGGGCGTTCCGACGATGTTCGCTCTCGTCACCGCCGAGATCGTCTCGCGCGTTGCGGCCGGCCAGGAACTCCCCGATCTGTCATCGGTGCAGCGCGCATTCATCGGCTCGGCACCGCTCACCGAGGCTCTGTACGACGACGTGCAGCGCCTGCTCCCCCAAGCACTCGTCTCCAACGGGTACGGCACCACCGAAGCGGTGCTCGAGTTCGGCCCCCATCCCGAAGGCAAGCCCAGGCCCAAGATCTCCGTCGGCCACCAGCACCCGAAGGTGGAGCTGCGACTGGTCGACCCCAACACGGGCCAGGACGGCGACGCCGGCGAGCTGTGGGTGCGCTCGCCTGGTGTCATGACCGGTTACCACAACCTGCCCGACGTCACTGCCGAGCGCCTTACCGACGGCTGGTACCACACGGGCGACCTTATGACTCGCGATGAGGACGGCTGGTTCTACTTCGTGGGCCGCGTGGACGACATGTTCGTCTGTGCCGGAGAGAACATCTACCCCGATGCCGTCGAGCAGATGCTCGAAAAGCACCCCGGGGTGCACCAGGCCGTGGTGGTCCCGGTGCCCGACGAGCTGAAGGGCCAGCTGCCGGCAGCCTTCGTGCGTGCCGAACCCGGCCGCACGCTTACTGTCGACGATGTCAAGCAGTACGCGCTTGCCAACGGTCCCGCGTACGCGCATCCCCGCCACGTCTGGATCGTGGACGAGATCCCGCTGGCCTCGACCGCGAAGATCGACCGCAACGGCCTGGTCGCCCGGGCCGCTGACCTGGTGAAGGCTGACTCCCCCTGAACAGCGAGCAGACCACTGCGGATGGCGCAGCGGAGGACGCCCCGCCACCCCACACGTCAGAGCAACGTCCTGGGCCAGCGAGTCCGACATCGAGGCTCCGCAAGCTGTGTCACAGCGCTGCACGGCTCGCGAACGAGACTCGGAACGACTGGGCTCAGCACCGCATCGCCGGGCTCTCCGCCGAGATTGCGTTCTTCGCCCTCTTGGGGCTCTTCCCCGCCGTCATCGTGTTCGCAGCGCTGCTGGGATCGCTCGACGTGCTGATCGGCCAGAGCGCGGCATCCGGCACCGAGGATTGGCTGCTGCAGCGGATCAGCGACACCTTCGGAGACCAGAACACGCTCGACGCCACGGTCGCCGATCTCTTCGATCGCTCCGACGCACGGGTGGTGACCGTCGGCATCGTCGTGGCTGCCTACGCGTCGTCCCGCGGCTTCATCGCCGTGGTGCGTGCCTTGAACGTGACACGGGGCCATCAGGGCGCTCGCAGCTGGCTGTCGACCCGTCTCGTGGGCTTCGCCCTGACATTCCTGACGTTGGTGGTCGCCGTCGTGGTGGCGACCATGGTGGTCGTCGGGCCGCTGTTCGGCGGAGGCTCCGAGCTGGCGGACCGTCTGGGCGCCGGAAGCTCGTTCAGCACGGCGTGGGACTGGCTCCGCTGGCCTGTCGTCTTCGTGGCAGTCGTGGCGTGGGCAGCAACGGTGTACCGCATCGCCCCGCGCCACAAGCTCACCTGGCGGCGAGAAGTGCCGGGAGCCCTCCTGGCAACCGCCTGGTGGCTGGCCGTATCTGGCGGATTCGGTGCCTACCTGCAACTCGCCTCGAACGGCGTCAACGCCGTCTTCGGCCTGCTCGGCGGCGCCCTCAGCCTGCTGCTGTGGCTGTACCTGCTCGCCATGGGCCTCCTCGCCGGCGCCCAGCTCAACAGCCTCCTCGACCGCCACCGCTCTTCGCAGGAATGAGAAGCCGCCCGTCATCTTCTGACCGTGCTCTCAAGCTCCCCTCCGCGTTCATCAATCCACTCGCAGATCAGGTGCTGCACCGTTGGGGGATTCCATTGTCTGCATTAGCGCAGCGGCCAGCGGTCATCGAAAATCGAGCACGACATCAAGGTGCCAGTCGCTACCGTGGCACGTATGGAGCGGATCAACGTTTCACAGCTGCAGCACAATTGCGGAGAGCTGCTCCGCCGCGCGGGTGCCGGTGAGTCATTTGAAGTCACGCGCCACGGCAAGCCGCTTGCATTGCTCGGACCGTTGCCGGACAGCAATGGTCCGTTGGAGCGCCTCGTCGAGCGCGGGCTCGTTAGTTCGAAGGTCATAGGCCTGTCGGCATCGTTGGAGAAGCACCCACCGTTGCCGCCGTCACCACCGGGTGAACCGACGCTGAGTGAGCGACTCGCGGACTTGCGTCGAGATGAACGGTGACATCTGGGTCATCGATGGCTCGGCGTTCGTCAAGCTGATCAAGATCGAAGCCGAATCAGACGAGCTACGCGAGTGGGTCAGGCAGCGACCCTGCGTTTCGAGTGCGTTGCTGCGCACCGAAGCCCGACGGGCTGTCGCTGGCGAGGACGCTCACGTACGTCAACTCTGCGAACAGCGGCTCGTGGAGACGCACTTGCTCGAGATCACTTCGTCGATACTGGATGCCGCAGGCCGTATTCCCGGTCGCGGTCTGCGCTCCCTTGACGCCATCTACCTCGCCTGCGCCTTGGAGATCGGCGACGACCTCGCTGGTCTCGTCAGCTACGACCATCGTCAACTCGCGGCGGCTGCGGCCTTGGACATCCCTACCGTCTCGCCCGGAGCGAACTCAGGGGGCGACTGAGGGTCTCGCCGGCCTCGCTAGGTGGTCCGCAAGGGCGGTGATCTGAGCATCAATGTCGCTGGGGCTGCCTGACAAGTTGATGGCGACGGTGTGAAGTCTCGTACCCGCGTGTCGAACGGTGATCGTTGACGTGGCCAACGAGCCTGGCGGCCGCTGCTGCTCGACGGCACTGTCCTCGTTCACGTCGGCGCAGTAGATGAGCGTGCCCCCTGCCATGTTGAGCGCCGTCGTGTAGGCCAACAGTTGGTAGTAATCGCCGTGCTGGGCGAGAGGTCCGCCGCTGTCCACCGCGCTCGCTTCACCGTCCGTGAGCTTGTACTTGAGGTCCGCCACTCCAATTGTCTCGCCCTGGCGGAGAAAGGTGAGATCCGGTCTGATCGGCAGACGTTGATCGATGTCAAGGTGAAGCCAGCCTTGGGCCTTGACATCGAGTTGCCCGCGCAGTTCGCGCTGCAAGCGTGACGTGACGAACTGCTCGAACAGTTCGTTCATGTCCAGCATGAACGCCGACGCAGCGGTGTCGCCGTGCTGGTCCTGCAGGGTGCAATTGGCCAGGATCAGCTGGGCCAGCCGCAACGCGGGCCGGTAGTGCTCGTTCAGCCGGGTGTATTGGATGCGGTCGAGACGACCCAGCGCCACCGACGCTGTCGGTTCGGCTACGCCGTCGAGCGCCGCGAGCAGCCGTCGAAGCCGCCGCCGATCGTCGTGAGGCACATCGGGCACACGCAACGCCAGCCGAATTGCCGCAGTCAGGCAGCGGTTCTCGTCGACATCGGCGGTGAAGTCATCCCAAGAGCAGGCCATCGGCACCAGTACCCCGCCCCGCCGGAACTGTCGCACGAAGTCGATGCGTCCCCGCAACGCAAACAGATCGTCCTCTTCGTGCCGATAGTGATGGAACAGCCCTCGCGCCAGCGTGGTTTCGGCGGTGCGTGCGAAGAACGACACCAGCGCTGGCAACAGCTCCTCGTTCTCGGCGAAGTCGATATCTTCGGCCTGCCAAGCCTCAGGCGGAAGTCCCACCTCGAGCAACACAAACAGGTTCTTGGGCTCGATCTTCGGCCGCACGATGATCCGCAGATCACCGAGCGAGAACGCACCGACCCACTGCCGGGTTGAAACCTTCCACCACCCAGGTTCTCGGTCAGTCGCCACCGACACCCACGGCGTCTCCCCGAGGCGGCGCGCCATGTCGTCATCAAGTTGCCAGCGCTCCGTGCGCCACTCATGGAGCACAATCCGCTGACCCTCGCCCGCCTCACGAACCACCTCAGAGACGTCCGGCCTCACCGCACCATCGACGATTGACATCTACAGGTCGCCGTCGCTCTCGGCGCTCCCATCGTGGTCGGAGCCGGGCTCGGCTTCCTCACCGAATTCGTTCGTCGTTCCCATTTCCGAAGCCGACGTGGCCGCACCGGGACCATGACGTTTCCAGACTTCGCCAAACCGATAGCTGTCGATCACCTCTTGCCGGCCAAAGAACTGATCCTCGATAAGGGGCTCAATGTTGTACTCCCAGATTCGCCGCAAGCCGTTCTCGTCCAAGTCATGCTTCATGAAGTGGCTCGGCCCGATCAGCATGTAGTCGCCTCCAAGATCAGCCCGGAGACGTTCGTTGACGGCATCGAGCAGCTCGGCCACCCAATCCTGTTCAAGCTCATTCTCCTCATACCACTTTCGCAACAGCCCCGCCGTTGGCTCACGATCAGGAAAGAACGGCACGAAGTGGAAACGCCGCCGCATCGCGGCGTCGATGAGCGCGATGGAGCGGTCGGCAGTGTTCATGGTGCCGATGAACCACAGGTTCTCAGGCAGCGAGAAGTCCTCGTCCGGCCGATACTGGGTCTGGATCGACTCGTTGCGGTACTCCAGTAGGTACAGCAATTCACCCAGCACTCGCGGCAGATTCGCGCGATTGATCTCGTCGATGACCATGACGTGCAGCTCCTCCGGATGGTCCTCGGCGCGCTCGGCGAGCTGTACCAACGGCCCTGCCGTGAGCTGGTAGGTCATCTGCCCGTCGTCATCGACTTGAGGTCGAAAGCCCTCGAAGAAGTCCTCGTAGGAGTACGCCGGATGGAACTGCACCAACGAGTACGCCTCATGGACTTCTTCGTCGCCGTAATCCGTGAGCATCCAAGCGAGTCCTGCCGCGAAGTGGGTTTTGCCCGTCCCGGGTGGGCCATAGAGAATCACCTGCCCCTTGTCTTCCAAGAGCGCCACGATGTCCTTGAGGAATCTCACATCGCACAGCAGGTCGTCGGCCAGCGCCGGTAGGTCGGCTTCGTCGACCCATGGTTCCTCCGTCTCGTCGCCGTTCGCGTGCCGCTCCATTACCCAGTAGAGGAACTTGGACATTCCCCACGTGTCGGCATCGCCATCATCAGAAAAATGTGGGCGCAGCGTGTCCAGCAGCAGGTCGTTGGCCCGCATCACCACTGCCCCCGAGTTCAGGCCCGCCGTTGGAAGCGAGAGCAGTTCTTGAACCCCCTGCTGATCGTCTTCGCCGATGAGATCCAATCGGTCGAGGACCTCGATCATGTCGATCACGCCTGGGTACTTGCGGCTCTTGCGCAATAGGTAGATCGGGATGACTTCGTGCGGCTGACAGATTGCGAGCAGACGCGTCCCAACCACGTACCGCACGCCACTCAGGACTCCAGACGCGGCGGCTCGATCAAGTCGCGTGGCCTCGTCATCGCTGCCGAAGCACACTTCGGCCAACTCGCTACGAATCAGAGGCCAATCTTGCTCAGATGCGTTGTTGACGAGCTTGTTAGCGCCCGCGCCTGCGTACCCCACGCTGCCGTAGTCGAACTCGGCAGGGTTCCACACCGCCTTGACTGCCTCGCGTTCGTCATGAGCGATGTCTGGTAACGACCTCAGAGTCTGCTCAAACCCGACTCGCGCCTGCTCGTGCTGCTGATTATCGTCGCTCGGATAACCAGTGGCGCGAAATTCGGCCACCAACTGCGCTAGCCGCACCGACCGATACTGGTCGGCCGCCGCCTCCGCATCTCGAGGGCCAGGATCGACACCGTGTTCTGCAAGATGACGGACTCGGTACACCGCATCATGCTTGCGCAGGCCGAAGACAGTGCCGGAACTGTCCATCGAATACAGGAGATCCTGCCCGATGGCGTCCCGCTCGATTCCGGTCCCTAGCCAAGTCACCGCTCGACGAATCCGCATGTATTCCGGTCGCGTTGGATCAAATTCGAAAGGACCGTCGATCCGGCCGATGGCTATCGGATTCCCGTCGACCCCCTTCATCGGCATTACGACGAGATTGCCAACCTGGATCTCGCGACCAAACCGCCAGATCTGGTCGCGAGCGCTTCGCCGTTCGCTTCCGAGCTCATCTGGGAACTGCTCGTCGATGAAGTCGCCGAACTCATCGCGAGACTCGAATTCTGCGACGCTGCTCCAATCGCCCCAGCCCCAACCGATAGTCACGACGTTGTGGATGAGGTTGTGCTCGACGGCCTCGCCATGGCGGCCGGCTCGTACGACCCAGCAGTTAGTCGCCTCGGAGGATTGCTGCTCTCGGCACCAACGGCACCAAGCCCGTACTCGGCCCTCGTAGTCGTCCTTGGTCCCGGGCGTCTGAGCACCGGTCGTCGCCAAGAATTCCTGGACTACAGAATGCTCGAATACTGCGGGATCGTGGCTAGCGCCGAGAGCGAACGATACCCAGCGCCGCAGAACCTGCTTTCGCTTTGCGACCGTCGTGTCTTCATCTCGTCCAAGCTCGTCGCGGAGATACGCGAGATATGCATCCAGCCGCTGCATCCATTGTTGCTCGTCGATCATGGTGGCGAACCTACTGCGGGGGTGCGGCGCGACACCGCGGCTGGCGCGGCGTCGGCCGGGTTCGGCCACTGCGCTGTCGCGTCAGCCTCAGAGGGCTGCGACGGGTACCGCCTCCAAGTCTCGCTCGAGCCAGCGGCGGTGACGGACCGTGAGCAGCCCGCTAGCCGCTGAAAAGCGGGTTCTCCCAGCGGACCTCTCCGAATCGGGCGAAGTCAGTGTCGGAGCTCATCACCGTGAGGCCGTGCTCAATTCGGCTCGGCGCAGCCCCTCAACGGCCACAGCGACCGCTGTCGCCAACATCACTGTTGTCCTCATGCCCAAGACTTGGCACCTTGAAGCTCACGCAGTTGCATCACAATGCCGATATCGGCTGACTACCGGTGAACTAGCTTCGCCCCGTGGACCTTGAGCCGTCCGTAGCGGAGCTGGACGAACAGACTCGGGGCGGCCTCGCCAAGTCGTTCATCGAGGACGCCGTCATCGGCCAATACCGTCAGCTTGTGCGCTGGCAGCACATCACCGGCCAGTCAGCGCAGATCGATTCGGGCTACCTCGGCCAGCACCTCGTGAGCCTCGTCTCGGGGATACCAGGGCGGGGCCGCGGGAGCCGAGGCAAGGGCGCAGATCTTGCCGACGGTTCCGAGATCAAGATCGCGAGCACGCTCGGCGGAGTCGACAAGCCGCGCTGGAACAACAAGCTCGACACCGCACAGGCAGTCGAGACGTATCTCAACAACCCCGCGATCTACTTCGGCCTGTTCGACACCCCCGAAAAAGGCGATGACTTCCCTGTACGCGTCCGCGTATGGATCGTCGAGCCGAGCCGCGACGAGGTCTTTCGCAGAGTGGTCAGCACATGGGCAGAGAAGCAGACATCTGGCAATTTCCAGCTGCACCCGCCGTGCTGGTCAAGCTCCGACATCGCAACGAATCAGAGCGGCAACGTTGTGCTGCCTCTCGCCTTTCGAGCGACGCAGTTGGACGTCAGGGGCGTGGATTACCTTCAAGTCGAGCACTGGGATCCGAGTCCGGGCAGGTGCTCGGCGCCGTAGCCGTCGGAGAATCCGGCTTGGCCACCAATGACGCCCCGGCTTTGCCCGTCCCGCTCTTCGGAAGGCGCATGCACGCTCGGATCCATGTAGAGGTGGCGGAGGCCACTTGCGGCTCTGGCAATACTTCCAAGGTGCTCCCGCGCCGTCTCGCCCGCTCGGGCAGCCGCGGCATCGTCGACCGGCGGCAGCATGAGCGACAGCACGTCGGTTGCGTCGATCCGGCGACGGGAGCTGGACGTTCCCCGACCCAGCGGAGCGATCTGTCGACGCACAAGCGGATGCTGGAGCATCACCAGTGCCGCGTAGGGGTCGATGTCGGTGCGATACACCCCGAACTCGGACGAGCACTGAATCCGCCCGACGGATTCAGGCACGACCGCCGCCCGGAATTTCCGGGGGTTGAGCAGCGAGACAAGCAATTCGCCAGGCTCAGCGAGCTGGCCGGGGGTCACGGGCCGATGCCCGCCAGCAAGATGCCAGTCGACCCCGCCGAGCTCGTCGACGTGCAAGACCGACACAAAGGGCAGATCGCCAGCAAGGCGCACACGCCGCTTGCCGTCGAAGCGAAGGACCGTCCGCGCCTCGAATCCTCCTGCATCCTTCAGCAAAGATCGAGCCAGTTCCGCTGCTTCGTCGAGGGTCGAGGCGTCGAGGCTTGACAATTCGGCAAGCCGTCGACGCGCCAGCTGTGGGGATGGTCGCCAAGCACACTGCTCCGCGACAAGTCGCCGTATGCCCTCAGTCAGCCGCGGGAGATCATCGCCCTTCGGGTCGCACGCGGGTGAGCCCTTGCTCATGACGAAGCCGACGCGATCGGCGCGCGCTAGGAATACGTGCCTTCTTGCCTCTGGCGCTGACTTCCGAAGAAAGATCACGCTGGTCTTCGCAGTGGTTCCCGCTGGCGCGAACGTGACCGGCGGCAAGCTGACGACACCCTCGACGCTGACCGGCAGTTCGACTCGCGGCTCCCCCAGCATCAGCCGTCGCATCGCTCGGCCGTCACCCACGCCGTCGGGCAGGATGATTCCCGCGACGCCACCCGGTGCAAGCAACTCCACGCAGCGCGCCACGAATGCGAGCGCTGGGTCCACGCGGGCAGAACCCGCCAGCGCAGGCAGGACGCGGGCAGCCCGCTCGATTCCCTCCGCCGAGTCGTATTTCTTGTCGCCGAACGGCGGATTCGTCAAGATCAGCGAGTACCGGCCGCACTGCTGCGACACGTGACGATCGGTGATGGAGTCCTCGACTACGAAGACCTCCGGGGCCGGAACCCCAGAGGCCAAGAGATTGACCCGTGCCATGGCCACCGACGATGCCGACTGGTCCGCTCCGAACAGCAAGCGACCACCCTCAAGCCAGCGCTCGGCGATCCCGCGCCGCCGCGCCTCGTGAAGCAGGCCGACCAGAAAGCGTCCGCTTCCGCAGCACGGATCACCCATCAGATACGGACCGGCATGGTCGGGCCCTGCGGCCTCGAGAAGCTCAAAGCCGACGTTCACCATGAGGTCGACAACGCCTTCCGGGGTCAGATAGGTCCCGAGGCCGCCTGCATGCTCGTACTTCCCGCGCAGGAAGACATCGAAGGCGGCGCCCAGCGGATCGCAGGCCCCGGCAGTTCCGAGTTCGATGCTCTCGAGGATGCGCAGCGCCTCCGAGAGCACATCGTGCCTCGAGACTCGGAGCGGCTCATCAAGCGGCCAGACGGTCTGGACTTCGCCGTCCGGCAAGCGTGCGGCGAGGGACGGCAGGCCATTCGCCACCTGGAACGCCGCCTTGGCAAGCGGGATGCTGTCCCGGTCGTCGCGCCGGATGTAATCCACGACAGATCCAAGCCGCACGTCGCCCGTGACGACGGAGTCCGGTTCGCGCTCAGCTGCGATCTTCATCAGAAGCAGCTTCGTGAGCTCGTCCACCGCGGCATTGGAGGGTCGAATCCCGCCGCGCATGTAGAGCAGCTGATGAAGGCCGTCGAGCTCCTTTGCAAGATCGATTGGCGCTGAGGTCACCGACTCCATGGACGCCTCCCCTCAACCGCTTCAGACGATGCCATCGGTCTGGCGTGCCACATCCTCGCGATCCCCTGTGACAACAACGCGCTCGGTGGCGCCGCGAACCAATTCGCACCGATCTGGTAACCCACATCCGGATCGTGACACAACCAATGCGCCCGCTGGCGCACCCTCCGCAACGAATCCACCGCGCCCACCGATGGCGAGCTGTCGGTCGGCTTCAGGGCTGAAGAGGAGTTCACCCATTTGCCCAAGTGTAACAATGGGACTCTATGGCAGATGTTACACTGTCCCAGCAGATGCGCTCGGATGCATCCAGCGAAATGCACTGCTTCGCCTCACCAGACGGTGCACAGGCGTGTTGGGAGGTCTCACGCATGTCTCACCTCGTTGAGCTCGACGGTCGGCGTCGCGCAGCGCTCGGCCGGATCGGGAACCCTGAACACAACCTCTACCTAGTCGATGAGGAACCCGACGGCACCCTGATTTTCACGCCGGCTGTTGTGATGTCGGCGCATGAGGCGGCGTTGCTGCGGAGCCCAGAGCTCGTGGCACAGATCGAGGCCGATCAAGCGGACCCGTCGCGGGCTGTTCGTTCCGCAGCGAGGCGCCCTCGCGAACCCTCAGGGGCGTAACCCCAATTCACGACGTCGAGCGTCGCGCAAACGTGCGCTGGGACGCCCCGCAGATGTGCGTTTCGCCAGCTAGCTGATGCCAAATTTGTCTGCCGCCTGATGTGCAGACCGGCACGCAGTCCGCGGCCTGTGCGGGTGCGCTTCAGCCCCAGAGGGCTGCGATGGGCACTGCCTCTATGTCTCGGTCGAGCCGGCGGCGGTGACGGCCGGTGTGCAGCACCACGCCACCCGCGAACTGCTCAGCAGGCAAGTTGTCGCGCAGCCAGATGAGGTGCCGAGCGTCCTTCACCGAGGGCGCACTTGCGGACTTGATTTCGAATGCGGCCACGCGGGCTCCGAATTCGGCAATGAGATCGATTTCGTGGTCTCCTCGCTGGCTGCGCAGGTGATGCAGGTACACAGGAATGTCCGCTGATTCCGCCTCGGCACGCAACTGCGCGGCGACATAGGTATCGAGCAGCCGGCCGCGCGCATCGGGATCGCGTCGTGCAGTGTCGAAGTCGACCTGTGCGAGCCATGCGGCCAGGCCGGAATCGCAGAGATACCGCTTGGGTGTGCTCGTCAGGCGCCGCAGACGGTTGGAACGCCACGCTGGCGTGTCCACGATGAGGCGCTGGGCATCCAGAATGTCGTGATGGCCCGCTGCAGTCTTGCGGTCGAGGTCGGCGGCCTCGGCGAGGGCGGTGTCGGGCACTACGCCGGCCGTGTGCAGAGCGCATGCCCGCAAGTAGCGCCGGAAGCGGCCCGGGCTGCGTGGCCGGCCTCGTCCCGAGCCGAACTCGTCGAGGTCGCGTGTTGTGGTGACGTCGACATAGCTGCGCATCCAGCGTTCCCGTTGGCGGGCATTGGATGCTCTGAGCGCTCCCGGAAACCCTCCGGACAGTGCGAGCCTCAGGTACCCCAGCACGTCGGGTGGATCGTCCGGCACCGTGAATCGGTCGGGTGAATCCCAGCGGTCGAACAGCGACGGCTGGCTCGCGTCGCCGAGCAGCTCCCGACCCACCAGCGGCCACATCTGGATGTCCAAGAAGCGGCCCGTGCCGGGCCATGCGCCAGCGATGAGATCGTTGCGCGCCGAGCCCGTGACGACGTAGCAGCCGGGATGCAGGCTGTCGTCAACAGCGCGTTTCACCGCACCGAGCACTTCAGGGGTGTGCTGCCATTCGTCGAGCAGGAGAGGGAACGGTCCGACACTGATGGCCGCATCTGGGTCGTCGCGGACGAGGCTGGCGTCCTCGGGTCGGTCCAGGCGCAACACCGCCTCGGCGTGCCTGATGGCCGTGGTCGTCTTGCCGACCGCCCTCGGACCGGTCACCAACACCGACGGCCACGACGCAAGGTCGGACTCGAGCATTTGATCTGCCAGGCGTGCGATGTAGCCGCCCTCGGCTTCCACAGCGTCCGCCGCTGCATTCATACCGCAGAATGTAGCTCATTATCCCCCTAATTTGCAGGGTCTTTCATCTACATTTGCACTTTCGCATGTCGAGAACGCGGCCATCGGGCACCGGGGAGCGAACCAGATGGCTGAACTCGCCTTACTGCTGCCGACTCTGCAACCAGTTGCACCACTGACGAATGTGGGATCGGTAGCTGGCCGGCGCCTTGCCCTGCAGTCCCAGATAGACCTCAATGAAGTGGCCGATGCTCCCATCGTCAAATGCCGACGGATCAGTGTGGTGAGTGAGCGCGTAGTCGATCCACTGCCCGACAATGCTCTTGTCGTCCGCAACGGTGCCATCGGCCCTGCCCAGGGAACGCCGCTGGCGCAAGTAATCGTCGAGCAACTGATGCCAGCGATGTGGACGGTCCACGACGGCGCACGATACCCAACATACTGAACCGCCGATTACCAAGCTGAACCCGTTCTCCGGCCGGTCCACCTTGGCCCAGACGATTGCGCGCGAATGTTTGTTTCTGCGAACATTCGTGTGTATACTCGCTTCATGTTCAGCGAGGTGCGTGTCGAGGGCTTTCCCGGCAGCCGTGTTGCGGCACCTGAGGCGCGCCGTGTCGGTCGCTCTGACGGCCCCGCTGGCCTTGAGGGCGGCGAGCCGGACTGGGCAGAGCTCAACCGTGAGGCTGCCAAGGTCCGGATTGCTGTTCGGGGCGCCGAGCGCGGCCCGTTCCTCGAGGCGCAGTGTGCGGCGAGGCTGGGGCTGGAGTCGCTGACCGACAGCGATCTGTTGGACCGTGTCGTCAAGCTGACGGCGGAGCGGTCCCGCATCGAGGCGGAGTATCTGGCTGCGGTTGGCGAGTTGGTGTCCCGTGACGGGGTGCAGTCTGCTGCGTGGCAGCTTCGCGAGTACACGCGCATGAATGGCGCTCAGGCCCGCAGCGAAGCCCGACTCGCCGAATCGCTCACAGAGCACTCCTTGGGAGACACGCTCGATGCGCTGGCGGCCGGCGAGATCCACATGTCCCATGCCAAAGTGATTGCCCGGGAGACCCCCAAGACCCACCGCCGCAGCGAATCCGACTTCTTGGGGCTGTGCCGGGACTATCCGTCAGATGTGGTGGCCCGCCACTCCCTGGCCTATGAGAGCGAGCAGGTCTTCGCCGACCTCGCTGCCGAGGCCGCTGCGGCAACCCCTGGGGGAACGGTTGAACCCGCTGACGCCGAGCTTGCGCTGCAACGGCACCAGCGGCGCTGCTCGATGCGGCTGGGCGACGACGGCATGTGGCACCTGAACGCCGATCTCGACTTCCTTGTCGGCCGCCAAGTCAGCATGCAGCTCGCTGCGGCCGAGCGCGCCGTGCGCCAGCGCGACGACTCAGCCGAGGACACGTTTCCGCAGCGCAACGCCGATGCCCTGTGCGATCTGATCTTGGGCCGCCAACGTCCCGGCGCCAGCCTGGTGATTGCCGCTGACTATGACAGCGTGTCGGGACAGCTCACCAACCCTCGGCTCGATGACGGCACGCCCATCTCAGCGAATCAGCTTGCCGAGCTCGCCGCCGACGCCAAGATCCTCCCGGCCATCTTCAACAGCGATTGGAGCCAACTCGCCTTGGGTCGAGTCCGCAGCGCGTCCGAAGCGCAACGGATCATCCTGGCCATCCGCGACGGCGGCTGCATCGCGTGCGCCACCCACTCCGAGCGCTGCCATGCCCACCACATCGACTACTTCGAAGATGGCGGGCACACCGACATCCCAAACCTCGCAAACTTGTGCGAGCCCTGCCACCTCGACCACCACCAGCGCCACTGGCCCATCGAAACCCCAGCGAGCGGCCGACCACGACGAGCACCTCCCGACCGTCGGCCCAACCGGCCGGCATCCCCCGAACCATCCGGCCGAGATCCGACCTCATCCCCCCACCAAGACCCAACTAGACCGACTGGCCACCTCACCACAGCGGGCGACGACTCGACAACCGCTGCCTGACCAGCCGACCCAAGCCGAACGCCGCGCCTCCGAAGGACACCGTCCGATTAGCTCGGGCCTGTCACCCACGCCTACCGTCGTGACGTCAGCGCACGAGGCAGCGATGTAGCGAGTCCCGAATTCGGCAATGAGATTGATTTCGTGGTCACCTCGCTGGATGCGGAGGTGATCCAGGTACAAACGCTCTACCCATCCCAAGCGAGTCCTATCGACAGTCCGCTCTTGGTGGCTCGCCCACCGGTGCGGCTGGGGCTGCAAATGGTCGGTTCAGATACTAACTTTTGGCCGGGTAGATATTATGCTTTTGGCTGGTTGGCAGTCAACTCTTTGGCATAATGGAAACTGTGGAACAGGATTCCGACCACACCAGTACCGCGCTCGAAGGCACGGCGGCCTACTTGCCGAGGGTCGTCGATGCGGAGATCGCCGACTGCATGGAGGGCCTGCCGGCTGTGCTGATCGAGGGACCGCGCGCCTGCGGCAAGACCACCACCGGGCGCCACCATGCCCGCAGCGAAGTGATGTTCGGCGCCGATCCCACAGCACGCTCAGCAGCCGAGGTGGATCCACGCCGTGTTCTGCGTGGCCCCCGTCCGCGGCTGCTCGACGAGTGGCAGATAGTGCCCAGCATCTGGAACCAGGTGCGCGCCGCGGTCGATGACAACACCCGGGCGGGCAGCTACATCCTGACCGGCTCGGCCACACCGGCCGACGATGTCACGCGCCACACAGGCACCGGGCGCATTACACGCGTGCAGATGCGGCCGATGTCGCTCTACGAGTCGAGACTGTCCAGCGGCGAGATCGGCACGGGCGAACTCTTCGAGGGCCGCCTCAAGTCTGCGGGGCCGACCGATATCGGCCTCAGCGACATCATCGAGGCGATCTGCCGCGGCGGATGGCCAGCCAGCACCTCTGCGAGCCTGTCCGCCGCGCAGCGCTACTGCCTCGGATACATCAACGAGGTCAGCCGCGCCGACATTCCTCAACTCACCGGCGAGACTCGCGACCCGACCCGAGTCATGCGGCTCATGCGATCGCTCGCCCGCAACGTCGCCTCTGAAGCCTCCGAACGAACCTTGGCCACGGACACCGGCGGCCAGCAGCCGCTGCACCGCACGACAGTGTCGAGCTACCTCGACGTGCTGCGGCGGCTGTTCGTCGTCGAGGAACTCCCGGCATGGTCAGCCGATCTGCGCTCACGCGCCCGGCTGCGCCAGAGCCCCAAGCGGCTCTTCGCCGACCCGTCACTCGCGGTTGCTGCTCTGCGAGCTAACCCCGAGCGGCTCGACGCCGACCATCGCCTGCTCGGCCTGCTGTTCGAAGCACTTGTCGTGCGCGACCTGCGCGTCTACACCCAGGCCCACGGCGGCGAGCTGTTCCACTACCGCGACAGCACCGGCCTCGAAGCCGACATCATCTGCGAACTCAGCGACGGCCGATGGCTCGCCGCCGAGGTGAAACTCGGCACCCGCGCCGCTGTCGATCACGCTGCCGCGGCGCTGCTCAAGCTCCGCGACCGTGTCGACACCTCCGTGATCGGCCCGCCCTCGGACCTGGTCGTCATCACTGCAACCGGCCACGGCTACCGCCGCCCCGACGGCGTGTTCGTCGCTCCTATCGGCACACTCGGCCCCTGACGGCCATCGTGGCCTCGGGGCACTCAGTCGCGTGACACGTCGTCCCTGCCTCTATTCGGGCGGTGCAGCGGTGCAGCGTCAACCGGGTCATGAACCGCCCGTGAGCATCCACAGAACCCACTTGGCGGGCAGGCTCTAGGGTGGCGCGCATGTGGATTCGTCTCCGTCAGATTGCCGTTACTACTGCCGACTTGGCCCAGACCTCAGCGGACATCCAGTGCGTCCTCGGTGTTGAGCCCTGCCATACAGATCCTGGCGTGGGCGTGTTCGGCCTGAAGAACGTGCTGTGGCCCGTGGGCACGCAATTCCTGGAATGCGTCACGCCCGTCCAGGACAACACCACAGCGGGCCGCTACCAGGCCCGCCGCGGCGGCGACACCGGCTACATGGTGATCACCGAGATCGACGACTTCGCCACCCGGCGTGAGCACCTCGACGAGCTCGGCATCAGGATCATCACCGACATGGACTACCCCGACGAGGGCTTCCGGGGCATGCAGATGCACCCCGTCGATACCGGCGGCGCCATGTTCGAGATGGACCAGATGGTCGGCCCAGACGGCGGCACCGTGGGCGGACCGTGGTGGCCTGCGGGCGGCTACTGGGAGCCGTATGTGCGCACCGAGATGGTGAGCGGCATCGCCGCCGCAGAGCTGCAGAGCCCCGACGCGCAACGGCTTGCTGAGCGCTGGAGCCAGATCGCCCAGATCGACCTCGAGACCGATGCCGACGGCCACCCCTCCATCCCCATCGACAATGCCATGCTGCGCTTCGTGCCCGAAGCCGACGGCCGCGGCGAAGGCCTCGGCGGCATCGACGTGACCACCGTGGACCGCGACGCCGTGCTCGCTGCCGCACAAGCGCGGGACTGCTACGTGAACGGCAGCCAGGTGATGCTCGCCGGCTTGCGGGTCAACCTCGTCGACTGACCGCAGCCGCCTGTCTGGGACCGCCCAGACCGCCCGGTCAGCCGTTCGGGGGGTTGGGGGTGGTGTTCTCGCCTTTGATGCGTATCCATTGGCTGGAGTGGGGGCTGTCCTCGCCGGTTCTGGTGCCGGTGAATGAGCGGACGAACACGCCGGTGGCGATGCCGTTGGTGAGGCCGGTGATGGTGTAGGTGGCGGTGCCGCCCCACACGACGATGCCGTCGTTGTGGTGGCCTCTGGGTCCGGCGGGGTTGGCCCACACTCCGGGGGTCTGGCTCCAGCGCAGGGCGTGGTGGATGTCGTCGTCGGCTTCGCCGGCGCGCGGCGACACGATCCAGGTGACCGTCAGGGTGCCGTCGCCGGGCACGACCTGCACGTTGAACGGCTCGAGCCTGCCGTCGCCGGGATGCTCGGGCTGCTGCGGCTCCGGCTCGGACTGCTGCGGCTCGGGCTGCTCTGGGTCCGTCTGCTCTGGGTCTGTCTGTTCGGGGTCCGTCTGCTCGGGGTCCGTCTGCTCTGGGTCTGTCTGTTCGGGGTCTGTCTGCTCTGGGTCCGTTTGTTCGGGGTCGGGTTGTGGCTGCTGTTGGGGCAGGGTGGTGGTGGTGTGGGTGCGGGGGCCTTTGCCGGCGTCGTTCTGCGCGCGTGCCCATATGTTGCAGGTCGTGCCGGGTTTGAGGTTGCGGAACACAGTGGTCGTCTTGGGTGCGTCGACGGTGCGGTGTTTGCCGTTTCTGCCGCACTTGATGTGCACGATGTAGCGGTCCGCAGCGCCGCCGGTGTCGGGAGCCTGCCAGGACACGGTCACGTTGCGCGGCTTGGCGGCCAGCGTCAGCGCGGTGACCGGCCCGGGCAGCTCCACAGTCGTGTCGGTTACCGCGACCGTCACCGAGTCGATGGTGATGGCGTCATATTGGGCGTCGCTGCTCGCGGCCCGGTGGCTGACAGTGACATTCTCGTCGTCGGTGTCGCCGTCGGCCGTGCCGGTGACGGTGAAGGTCCGCGGGATGTCCCAGTCCGCGGGGGTGAACGTCGCCGACACGGGCGACACGCCCGCCGCGTCGGGGTCGCTGCTTGCGGGGGTGACGGTCACGTCGTGGCTGGGTTTCGTGTCCAGCACGACGGTGTAGGCCCCAGCCGCGCCCTCGGTGATGCTCAGCGATGCCGGTGTGACGGTCACCGCGGGCACCGGGACGGGGTCGGTGGTGGTGGTCAGCGTGTAGGTCTTGGTGGTGTACCCGTCCGCGGCGGTCACTGTCACGGTGAGGGCGACGGGCTCATGGAAGGTGTAGCCGGTGCCCAGCGACCACCAGCCGATGCCGGTGTCGTGGCCGGGAGCGGCGAACGTCGCCTCGGGGTGCTCCGTGCGGATCTTGGCCAGCACCGAGATGTAGGAGGCCTGGGAGGCGGTGTGGTGGACCCTGTAGTCGGTCGTGTCAGGGTCGAACGCGGGAGACAGCACCCAGCCGTCGCGCAGAGACAGCGACCCGAGGCGGGCGTTGTCGGACTTGCCCGGGATGGGCTTTCTGGGCTTGTCGCGCTCGCGCTTTTCCGCCGCGGTCTTCTCCGCGGCGAGGCTGGTCGGCGCAGCCTCGGCCGCGCCCGGCGGCGCGCCGGTGTCGTGGTTCAAGATCGTGATGACCATCCCGCGGCCCTCGAACCCCTCAGCTGTCGGCTTGACGATGATCGTCTCGCCGCTGTCCTCGTGCGCGTCGTCGACGATGCGCAAGAACACCCGGTGGTAGCCGGTCTCGCCCTCCTCGAAGAACACATACGGCGCCGTGGTCACCTTGGCCTGCCGGTCCGCCGGCACAAACGGGTCATAGGAGTTCAGCCACTCATAATCCACCCCCGCCGTCGCCGTGCTCGCCGGGTCCACCTCGAGGCTGACCCGCAGCCCGCCGGTCGGGGCGGGCTCCGATATCCACACCGGCAGCGAGTAGAACGCGCCCGCGGGCTCGTCGGGATCCTTGCCGCGCACGTCCACGATGGACCCCGCAGGCGGGGTCTCGCGCACGTGCATCGGATACGCGCCGAGGCGGTCGGGCCGGTTCGTCGTCGACTCCATCCACAAAAGCGGCGTGTACACCAACGCCACATCCGCCGTGTCGCCCGCGGACCAGCCCAGACCGGCGCCGGCCCACGCGAACAACTGGGGGGCGCGGCCCGACACGGCCTCATAGTTGTAGGACTCCCCGGTGAGCAGCGGGAACACCTTCCCGTCGGCGACCAGCGACAGGAACATCCACTCGCCCAGCACCGACTCCAACGCGAAGCTCAACGTCCCCGCACCAGAGTCCTGATGGGCCAGAGTGCTCGAGCCCAAGTGGACGTAATGGCCCGAGCCCAGATTCACATAGGCCACACCCACGGGCGAGCCCCGAAAGGCGACCCTGCCCGCCGACATCGCCGACGAGCACACCGGCCCGGAGCGGACGTCGGCTGAGGGCGCGCCGCACCCCAACGCCGACGCCGACCGGCCGTGGCCCAGCCCGAACGACACCTCCCCCACCGTCAGCGCAGACTCCCACACCACCCGCTGGCCCGCGGGAAGCACCCGCACCGCCGCCGGCGACGACCAGAAACTCGGCCCCTCCGCATCGGACGCCCGCACCCGCACCACATAGCGGCCATAGGTGTCCAGCCCGGCGATCCGCTCGGCGGTGCCGGTGCCCGAATGGCCGGTGTCCACCCAGCCGGTGGCCGCATCGCCCGCCGTGGTCGCCGCCTCGTCGGGCGCATCGTGGCGCCTGTACTCCACGTCATAACCGACCACCGCGAAATCCGGGTCGCTCGGCGCGGTCCACGACACATCAATAGCCGTCTCAGAAGTCTCCAAGGTCAGCCCCGTCGGGACGGTGCCCAGCTTGATCTGCAGCTGCACCACCTGCCCCTCCGCCCACGCGGGGCCGCCGCTCCACTGCTTGGTATGGGTGTCGTCGTTGACGTCGGGACTGGCGAACGGGAACTGCGCATCGCCCACCTGCAGCACATAGGCCCTCAGCCCGGCGGGAAGCGCCGGCCCGGCCTGGCCAACCCCGAAAGTGAGGGTGCCCGCGTTGACCCCCACCGTCGTGATGCCGTAGGTCGCGCCGTCGAGCACGAAGTCGTTGTCCTCGATCACCGGCGAGCCGACGTTCTGGCACGACAACGGCGACGTCGGGCCGCCCGGCCAATCGCAGCCGAAGTTCCCCGCGCCCCTGTCGGCCACCACGAGCTTCGCCGCCCACAGAGTGCCCTCAGGCAGCGGAATCGCGCGCACCGCATCAGACCAGCCGCCCGCGCCCTGCGTGTTCGCCGCCAGCACCCGCACCTCATACTGCGTCAAATTGGCGAGACCGGCGATCACATGGGACAGCCCCGACCCCGCCGGGGCCACGCGCCCCGCCGACACCCACCCGTCAGCAGGATCGCCGGTCGGGTTGTCCAGCCGATCCGGCGCCGCGCGCTCCTTGTACGACACCTGATAGAAGACGATCGCCGAACCCCCCACATCGCCCGGCGCCGACCACGACGCCGTCAACATCCCGTCCCCGGCCACAACCGCCAAACCCGACGGAACGCCCGGCGTCACCAACGACTTCAGAATCCGCAGCTCCACCGACTGGCCCGCCGCCCACTCGCTCCACACCAAACCACTCGACAGCCACTGCGCACTGGCCGCGGATGCGAGGCCCTCCGCGAACGAGAACTGCACATCGCCCACCACCAGCGTGTAATCGGACCTGAAACCATCAGCTGCGAGGGACATAGTCAGAGCGTTGTGCGTGTCACACGGCGACATGCCGTCGTCCCCGCACGACAGGTCATTCTCCAAATGCACCAGGTCCACCCCGACAGGCGAGCCCCCCTCCACATCGACCGTGGAGTCGGTCAGCGCCGCCGCGCACTGCGCCGCGGGCAAAGCAGCACAGCCCCGCGTCTCGCCCGCCGTGATCCTCTTGGAAGTCAACGTCGCCGACCACACCTCACGCTGACGCGCCGGCGCCCCAGACACCACCGAACTCCACCGCCCGGCACCGACCGAGCTCACCGCCCGCACCCGCACGTCATAATCCCGGTAGTTGACCAGCGCGGCCCGCCGCAACTCGATCTTCAGCACATCGCCCGCCGACCACGACAAACCATGACCAGACCAGCCAACTGTGTTTCGAGCGTTGTAAAACGTGGCATCACCGAAACTGAACGCCTCGCCATCTATAACCAACACCCAACCATCGGCTTCGGCAGGCATAGCATCAGTCACATCAAACTCAAGGTTGCCGCCGCTAGAGAGGATGCGAAGAGCATTCACACTGTAGGTAGTCCCGCCAAAAGCGAAGCTGTTGGACGAGAGTCCGGTGCTGCACACCCCGCCAGAAGCGCCACCACATCCAACCCCGTTAACGCTGCCAGCAGTTCCAACAGCAGCCGTCAACGTAGAAGACCACACCGCCTCGCCGATCGCGGCGCGGATCCCCGTGCCCGAGTGCGGGACGTCCACCCAGCCGTCGTCGGGGCCTCTGGCGGCTGGGGTGCCGTCGCTGGTGACGAGCGACAGCCGGACCTGCTGGCCGTCGGTCCACGTGACGCCGGAGCTCGTCCAGCTGGTGGAGCTGAAGTCCCGGAAGGGCGACAGCGAGAAACGGGAGCCGCCGACGACCAGCGAATAGTCCGCGAGGGCACCGATATCGGTGCTGAAGCCCATCACCAACTCGCCGGTCGACGAACTGAGATCGAGCTCAATGACTGTGTACTCGACGCCGCCCAGGCTGAAGCCGGCATCGTCGAGGGCGACAGAACAGGCATCGAGGACGCTGAAGTCAGTGCAGCCGAAAAATTGCGCGCTGCGGTCCACGGTCAGCGTCGCGTCCCACAACACGTCAGACCCGCGGTCGGGCGCGGAGGACTCCTTGTACTGCACCTCATAGCCGGTGACCTCCGAGTCGCCCGGGTCGTCGGGCGGCTGCCAGTAGGCGTTGAGCCGCCGGTCGCCCGCCGACACGCCCACATCCTTGGGCTTGTCGGGCGCCTCGGAGGGCTCCAGGCGCATCTGCACCGCGGTGCCCGCGGTCCAACTCAAGCTGGAGCTCCACTGGACGCTAGTGCCGGATTCGCCGGCCAGGGGGAACTTGTCGCCGCCCACGTGCAGCGTGTAGCCCGTGAGCGCGTCGGGGATACTGGCGCTGAACTCGACCTCCAGAAGCTTGGTGGAGTTCAGCACCCCGATGTAGGTGATCGACAGCGTCGTGCTGCCCAGCGTGAAGTTGTTGTCGTCGAGCGTCGCCGCGGCGCTGCACTTGTTGGCCGCAGTCGCATCGTCGGTGTCACAGCCCAAAGCCAAGTTGTTCACGATGCTCTTGGGCGTCAGCGTGGCCTCCCACAGGATCGAGTCGTCCAGGATGAATAAATCCTGGCTCGACGCCGCGCTGTCCACGGTGTAGGGCTCACCCGCGACCGCGGTCATCGAGAACCTGACAGTCTCATTGCGGCCCTCGAAGCCGCCGTCGTCATTGACGAAGTCCGCCACCGCATGCACCGTGAAGGAGGCCTCGGCCGCCCCCGCCGGCAACACCAGATGGCCCGAGGCGTCCAGCCCCGACACCGTGTAGTCCTCAGGAGAGATGGCGTGGTCGCTGCTGTGAGTGATCAGCACACGGCTGTCAGAGGCCAGCGCCGGGCTGATATCAACAGTGATCGTTACGTCGGTGCCCTCAGAGGTGATGACGGTGGACTCGGCAAACCTCAGCGTCGAAGTCGACTGAGCCGCCGCCGGGCGCTCAGCAGGCGCCAGCAGCGCAGCGAACACCCCCAGCACCAACAACGCCGCCAGCGCCCGCGACAGACTCCGACGCGAGCCGTGCGCACGCCGAAGCCGCTTCACACGCCGACGGCGCATTACCGGGGGGGGGGGGGGGACTAGCAACGAACCAGACCCATCCCAAAAAAGAGACGGCTTCATATCAACAAAACCTCATCAGTCCACAGGCCACAGAGCAACCCGCACGCTCAGCACGGCCCAAGCATCCTAGGGGCACACCCGCACCCCACGACACCACACCACCAAGCCACGGACAACGGCTCATGCACGCAAGCACCCCATGAACGCGCGACCCCCGCAGCGATGCTCACCTAGCATCGGGCGCCTGCGGGCTTGGCGCTCGCAGCAGCGCGCGACGTCGCTGACGCTGCGCATCCATCAGCCGCAGGCCGCCGCCATGCTGCAGCCACGACAGGGAGGTTCTTGCCGATGAGCGAGATCGTTGACCAATTCAAGCGCTCCGTTGCGCTCTTCGACTCGGTGGTGGCCGGCGTGCCCGACGATGCCTGGGACAACGACACGCCGTGCGCCGACTGGGATGCGAGTGAGCTGCTGCGCCACCAGTGCGGCGTGCTCGACGCGCTCGCCGGCATCGCCCGCACCGGCGAAGTGGGCATGCCCCAGATGGCCGACGATGCCGGCGATCCGGCCGCCCAGTGGCAGGCCACCCGCGACGGCGTGCTCGCCGCAATCGACGGCGCCGACCTGTCCGCCGAGGACAAATACTGGTTCGGGCCGATGAGCTTCGAGAACTTCGTGGGCATGGTGCAGTGGGATCCGCTGACCCACGCATGGGACCTGGCCCAGGCCAGCGGCAACCCCATCGACCTGCCCGACGACCTGTGCGAGGCCAGCCTCGCCCGGGTGCAAGCACTGGGCGACATTCCCCGCAAGTGGAGGCTGATCACCGACGCAGTCGATGTGCCCGACGATGCGCCGATGTCGCACCGTTATCTCGGCTACGTCGGACGCCAGCCGTGAACGCCGCCGCCGAGAGCGAGGCTTCCCAGGCCGCCGACAGCACGGGCGGCGACGACGCCGGCAGCGAGCGTGCCGAGCCGCAGCGCTGGCGGATCGGCGAGGTGTCCATCACGTCCATCTCGGAGTCGACCACGCCGACGTCGCCCCGCTTCCTCTACGACGGGGTCAGCAAGGGCGGCGTGCTGGCCCGTGCTGAGGCCGCGCCGTGGCTGCGCCCGCATTTCGTCAGCGACGACGGCTACCTGTTGCAGCGCATCCACACCTGCGTGATCTCGGCGGGCGAGCACCGCATCGCCGTGGACACCTGCGTCGGCAACGACAAGGAACGCACCAACCCGCTGTGGCACCGCCAGCAAGGGCCGTTCCTCGACGACATGACTGCAGCGGGCTTCCCGCCCGAGTCCATCACCCATGTGGTGTGCACCCACCTTCACGTGGACCATGTGGGCTGGAACACCTGCCTGAACGCCCACGGCGAATGGGTGCCCACATTCCCCAATGCTGAGTACCTGTTCTGCGCGCCCGAGTACGACTACTGGGCCAACCACGAAGACCTGTTCGGCGACGCCGTGTTCGAGGACTCGGTAGCCCCCATCGCAGCCGCGGATCGCGCCAACATGGTCGAAGCTGTCGACAGCATCTGCTCCGAGGTGTCGTTCCAGTCGACACCGGGCCACACACCGGGGCACCTCTCGGTGGTGATCCACAGCGGCGGCAAGCGGGCAATCATCACCGGCGACATGGCGCACGCCCCGATGCAGCTCGCCGACCCCGATCTCAGCTCGATGTTCGACACCGACCCCGACGAGGCCCGCCGTACCCGCCACATTGCGTTCGGCGACTGGGCCGACGGCGAAACGCTGGTGATCGGCACCCATTTCGGGGGACCCACCGCAGGCATCATGGTCCCCCACCAGGGCGCCTACCGCCTCGACTGCGACTGACGTCCAGAGGTCAGGCTCCGAGCCCAAGCGGCCTGCGGGCGAAGCGAGGAACCACGGGTAGCTCTGGGCGAAGCCGCATCGCGGGCGGCCCGTGAGCGACAGTGCTAGTGGCCGCCACGCAGCAGCCGCGCAACGCCTGACATCAGGCGCTCGGGCCGGTCCGAGCGCAGCTCGCGCTGATCGGCCGCGCCGAGCAAAGCGCGGCTGGCGCGCACGCCCAGCCACCGCAGCGGCTCCGGCTCCCACCGGCGGGAGCTCACCCCCACCCAGGGCAGGCTGGTGCGCTCGGTGTCGCGCTCGGCGATCAGCTCGGCCATGGTGCGGCCGGCGAGGTTGGACGCCGCGACGCCCTCGCCCACGTAGCCGCCCAGCACGCCTTCGCCGGTACGCGGGTCGAAGCGCACCCCGGGCAGCCAGTTGCGGGGGATGCCCAGCACCCCGCCCCAGCGGTGGGTGATGCGGGCGTCGGCCACCTGCGGCAGCATCTCGGCGAGCACCCGCCAGATCCGCCGGTGCATCGGAAGGTGCGCCTCCGCAGCAGGCACGATCCGGGAGCCGAAGCTGTACGGCGCACCGGTGGCGCCGAAGGCGATCCGGTTGTCGGCAGTGCGCTGGCCGTAGGTGACCATGCGGCGGTCGTCGGCAAAGCTGGGACGGTTCGCCAGGCCGATGTCGTCGAAGACCGCTTCGGGCAGCGGCTCGGTGGCGATCATCCGCGAATACACCGGCAGAATGTCGCGCCGCAAGCCCTGCAGGTCTCTCGTGTAGGCCTCGGTGGCGCGCACGATCACCGGTGCCCGAACTTCGCAGCGGCCGCGGCTCATCGGCGAGCCACGAGCCCCCTCCGCGGCAATCTGCACTGCACCGCCGTCGGCGCCGGTCGCACGTGTCTGCTCGTAGATCTCCACACCCGCCTCTTCGACGGCGCAGGCCAGCCCGAGTGCCAGCCTGGCGGGATCCACCACGGCAGAGGGCCCGAGCAGGATGCCGCTGCGCACACCGGTGGCATTGAGCTGCTCGCGGGCCTCCTCGGCATCGAGCAGGCGGATCTCGTCCTCGGTGAGCCCGAAGCTGCGAGCCTCGGCCATTTCGGCGATCTGGCGCTCAGCTTGGGGACTCGTGCGGGCCACCCTGATCGTGCCGCCTTTGGCGTAATCGCAGTCGATGCCCTCGGCGGCTGCTACGCGCCCGATCTCGTCCACGGCATCGAACACGGCTCGCACCAGGCGCCTCGACTCAGTGGGGCTGGAACGCCGGGCGTAATCGGCAACCGAGCCGGCCAGCTCCCCCACCGCCCAGCCGCCAT
The DNA here is from genome assembly GCF_965204195.1 of Candidatus Poriferisodalis sp. Classification (GTDB taxonomy): domain Bacteria; phylum Actinomycetota; class Acidimicrobiia; order Acidimicrobiales; family Poriferisodalaceae; genus Poriferisodalis. Next base: position 1,934,194 of record NZ_OZ241975.1, on the reverse strand, counting down.
TTCGCCCCGAAGCTCCGAATCCGCAGTGGTGCCGCTCCAGCACGGCCACATGCAGCGCAGGTTCCAGCCGCTTCAGGTAGTAGGCGGTCCACAGCCCGCTGAATCCGCCGCCCACGATGGCGACATCGACATCCAAGTCCCCGTCGATGCCAGCACGGGCCACGACGGGCGGGTCGAGCCGGTCGATCCACAGCGGCGCAGTGGAGGCTGTCTCCAGCGACCACGGATCGGAGTCGGCGGCAGCAGCCATGCCGCGGACGCTAGTAGCGCGCCCGGTCGCCGATGAGCGCAGCGGTAATGTCTCGCGCGGCAGCAAGGCGCCGCAGGTGCCTGTCCGGGGGGTCTGCGATGCGTGACATCAACGCCGTGGCTGTCGGCGAACGCTCAGGCTTGACCTACGCCTGCATCGTCCCGGAATGGGCCGTCGAGCTCGAGGCGTTGGAGCTGGCCTCGCACCCGACGGCAGACCGTGCAGATCTCTACGACGCCCAGGGGTTCACCCAACTGGCGCACGACTTCCCCGAGGGCTGCTTCGCCGGATTCGACGGCGACGAGCTGGTGGCCATGGGGGTCGGCATCCGCTGCGAATTCGACTGGGAGAACCCGATTCACACGATCGCCGATCTCGTCCCTGAAGACCACAGTGGCAGCGGGCACGATCCCGACGGCCGCTGGTACTACGGCACCAGCATCGCCACCCGGCTCTCCCACCGTCGCAAGGGCATCGGCGCCGAGCTCTACGTGCTGCGCAAGCAGGTCTGCACCGATCTCGGCCTGGACGGCATCGTGGCAGGCGGCGTCATCCCCGGCTACGCCGAGCACAAGGAGAACATGAGCGCCGACGAGTACATCGCCGAGGTGCGGGAAGGCCGGCTGTACGACCGCACGCTGAGCTTCCAGATCGAGAACGGCTTCGAAGCAGTGTGCGGCCTGCCCAACTACATCACCGATCCCGCCACTGACAGCTGGGCGGCCCTGATCGTCTGGCGCAACCCCGATCAGCAGAGCGGCGCGTGAGCGACAGCACCGACGCCGCGGCGAGCGGAGGGGGCTTGATCGCCGGCTCCGACGCTGAGACGCTCGGCGATCAGGCATTCCGCTCGGACGACCTGCACGGCCGCCTGCCCGAGATGACCTACGGCGGAGCGCTGTCGTTCCTGCGTCGCCGCTACACCCGCGACATCGCAGACGCCGACATCGTCGTGTCGGGCATCCCGTTCGACATGGCGACCTCGAATCGGCCTGGCGCCCGGCTGGGACCCCGAGCCATCCGGGCGGCATCGACAGGTCTCGCCGAGCTCGACGCCTACCCCTTCGGCTTCGACCCGTTCGCCTCCCTCGCCGTGGTCGACTACGGCGACTGCTTCATCGACTACGGCCACCCGACCGAGGCCGTGGAGCGGATCGAGGCCCATTGCACCGAGATCCTCGACCATGACGCCCAGATGGTGACCTTCGGCGGCGACCACTTCGTCACCTATCCGATCCTGCGGGCGCATGCGGCCAAGCACGGGGCGCTGTCGCTCATCCATTTCGACGCGCATCCCGACACCTGGCCCGACGACGAGGGCCGCCTCGACCACGGCTCGATGTTCCTGCGAGCGCTGCGTGAAGGCATCATCGATCCCGAGGCGTCGGTGCAGATCGGCATCCGCACCCACAACGACGACGACTTCGGCTTCGCCGTGCTGGGCGCCCCATGGGTGCATCGCAACGGACCCGCCGCCGTGCTGGAGGTGGTACGCGAGCGGGTCGGCGACCGCCGGGCCTACGTCACCTTCGACATCGACTGCCTCGACCCGGCCTTCGCACCCGGCACCGGCACCCCGGTGGCGGGCGGGCTGACCACGGCGCAGGCGCTCGAGATCGTGCGAGGGCTCACGCCGTTCGACATCGTCGGGATGGACGTGGTGGAGGTGGCGCCGGCCTACGACGTGTCCGAGATCACTGCGCTCGCCGCGGCCACCATCGCCCACGACTTCATCTGCACCCAGGCCGTGCGCGCCGGCGCCCCGTGCGAACCGCTCGGGCTCACATGAGCGGCAGCACCGAGCAGCTCCCGATGGGTGCCGGTGTGCCCGCCGTGGAAATGCACGGCATCTCCAAGCGATTCGGCGACGTGGTTGCCGTGGACGGCGTCGACCTGCAGATCGGCGACGGCGAGTTCTTCGCACTGCTCGGGCCGTCGGGCTGCGGCAAGACCACCACCCTGCGGATGATCGCCGGCCTCGACATCCCCACCGAGGGGCGCTTGGCGATCTTCGGCGAGGAAGTCGCGTCGTGGCCCCCCGACCGGCGGCCGGTGAACACCGTGTTCCAGGCATACGCCCTGTTCCCGCACATGACGGTGGAGCAGAACATCGCATTCGGCCTCCAGATGCGCGGCATCCGCGGCCCCGACGCCGCCCGCCAGGTCGCCGAGGCCACCGCCCTGGTGCAGCTCGAGGGCATGGAGCACCGCCGGCCCTCGCAGCTCTCGGGCGGTCAGCAGCAGCGCGTTGCCCTCGCACGGGCGCTGGTGAACCACCCCAAGGTGCTGCTGCTCGACGAGCCGCTCGGAGCGCTCGATCTGAAGCTGCGCCAGGAGATGCAGGTGGAGCTGAAGGCCCTGCAGCGCGAGGTGGGCATCACGTTCGTATTCGTCACTCACGACCAGGAGGAAGCCCTGGCCATGAGCGACCGCGTGGGCGTGATGTCGGAGGGCCGGCTGCTGCAGGTGGGCACGCCGGCGGAGGTGTACGAGCATCCTGCAAACCGCTTCGTGGCCGACTTCATCGGGCGCACCAACCTGCTCGAAGGCGTCACCGAGAGCCCCGCCGCAGTGCGCCTCGACGCAGGAGCGGTGGTAGCCGCCGCGAACGATCTGGCTGCCGGCTCTGCGGTGGCGCTGAGCGTGCGCCCCGAGCAGGTGCGGCTGCATCGCCGCGGCGAGGCGCCGGACGGCGCCCCATGCCTCGACGGCGTCATCACCGACGCCACCTACCTCGGGCATGCCTTCGTGTACACGGTCGCGATCGGCCCCACCACTGGCACCAGCGGGACCGGAGCTGGGGGCCAAGCGGCCACCATCACGGCACGCTCAGAGACCGGCTCGGCAGCGCTCGCTGCCGGTGAACCCGTCTCGGTCAGCTGGTCGCCTGCCGCGACGACGGTGGTCGCGGACTGATGCCGTCGCTGCGTCGCGCCAAGCCTGCCGCGGCGCAGCAGACCGATGCTGGGTCCGATGCGCCGGCGTCACTGACGCCGACTGGGCCCGATGCGCCGGCGTCGTTAACCCCTGCCGAGGTGGCCGAGCAGCGCAGGAAACGGCGAACCGGCACGCTCATCGCCACGCCCGGAGCGCTGTACCTGCTGATCTTCTTCGTTGTCCCCCTCGGCCTCATCACCGTGTACTCGTTCGCGACCCGCACGTCCACCGGCCGCACGTCGCTGAGCGGCTGGAACCTCGACTCCTACGAGCGCATCGCCGACGACGTGATCCTCGGCATCATCGCCCGCTCGGCTTGGCTCGCGTTCCTCACCACCGTGCTGTGCCTCGTGGTCGCCTACCCGTTCGCCTACTACCTGGCCACCCGGCCGCCCCGGCTGCGCGCCCGGCTGCTCGTGCTGGTGATGATCCCCTTCTGGACCAACGGGCTGGTGCGCATCTTCGCGATCCGGTTCCTGCTCGGGTCCAACGGCCCCGCCTCGGCGCTCAGCGAGGCCATGGGCTTCGGCACGTTCCGGATCCTGTTCACACCCACTGCGGTGGTGCTGGGCATGGTCTACGGCTTCCTCACCTTCATGGTGCTGCCGCTGTACGTGGCGCTCGAGCGCATGGACTGGCGCTTGGTGGAGGCCGCCCGCGACCTCTATGCGAGCGGAGCGAAGGCGTTCTGGCGCGTGACCGTGCCGCTCACCCGCTCAGGCATCGTGGCGGGCTGCGTGCTGGTGTTCGTGCCCAGCTTCGGCTCCTATGTGGTGCCCGAGATCCTGGGCGGGGCCAAGACGCTGCTCATCGGCTCCTATGTGGCGCGCCAGTTCCAAGCAGCCCGAAACTGGCCCTTGGGCGCCGCGCTCAGCGTGCTGGTGATCGTGGCGATGCTCGTCGCTGTGGCGATCAACCAGCGGAACTCGGCCAATGCCGAGCGAACGCAGGGTGTCGCGCGATGAGGAGTCACAGGTCATGAGCAACCTGGGCACCGCCGGCGCCAAGCGCTCGACCAGGCATCTGCTGAAGGCCAATGCCTGGTTCGTCTTCGCATTCCTGTACGTGCCGATCGTGGTGCTGGTGGTCTTCTCGTTCAACGACTCCGAGCGGGTCAATGTCTGGCAAGGCCTCTCGGCGCGCTGGTACGGCGAGGCGCTGGGCAACACGCAGATCGTCAGTGCGCTGCGAGTGTCGCTGATCGTCGCGATCAGTTCGACGATCGTGTCCACGGTGCTCGGCACCGCCGTGGCACTGGCGCTCGACCGCTACCGCTTCAAGGGCCGGCGGGCGCTGGACGGCACCGTCTACCTGCCCATCGTCATCCCCGACATCACCATGGCGGTGATGCTGCTGGTGTTCTTCGCCGAGGCATTCAAGCTCATCGACACGTTCGGCCCCAGATTCACCCTGGGCGTCACGACGGTCGCGCTCAGCCATATCGCGTTCAACATCTCGTTTGTCGCCGTTGTCGTACGCGCACGCCTCGATCAGTTCGATCGCACCCTGGAGGAAGCGGCGCGTGATCTGTACGCCTCACCGTGGCGTACGTTCAGGAGGGTGACGCTGCCGCTGATTGCGCCAGGCATCGCCGCGGGCGCCCTGCTGGCGCTGACGCTCTCGCTCGACGATGTGGTCATCTCCGCGTTCACGGCAGGGCCAGGGGCAACGACGTTGCCGGTCTACGTGTTCAGCTCCATTCGCCAAGGCGTGACGCCCGAGCTGAACGCCATCTCCACGCTCATGCTGACGGCGTCGATCACCCTGGTCGTGGCCTCGCTGGCGCTGCAGCGACCGAGGAGCCCCACGCCGTGAGCCGACCGCGCCGCCCCGGGCACAGCCAGCACAGTCCCAAGACAACGCAAGCGAGACAGCGATGCTCTGCCGGAGCGTCCACAAGGGAGGAACCATGAACAGCCTTGCGAAGACTGCGTCCCGAGCGCGCCGGGCGCGATGGCTAGCGCTCGCCGTCGCCGCCGTGCTGCTCGTCGCAGCGTGCGGCAGCGACGACGACAGCGACGCCGCCCCGGCCACCACGGCAGCAGCAGGCGACACCGGCACCGCGACCGACACCGCACCGCCAGACGAGGGCTGCGCGCCAGGCGAGACCGACGGCGACTTGGCCTTCTACAACTGGGCCGACTACATGGACGAAGAGCTGCTGCTCGCCTTCGAGGAAGAATCCGGCATCAGCGTCGACTATTCGGTGTACGAGTCCAACGAGCAGATGCTCACCCAAGTGGAATCGGGCGCTGCCATCTACGACCTGGTCGTGCCGTCGGACTACATGGTGGCGCTGATGATCTCGGAGGATCTGCTGCGGCCGCTCGACTTCGACGCCCTGCCCAACGTGGTGAACATCGACGACGCATGGGACAACCCGCCCTTCGATCCTGAGCACCGCTTCCACGTGGCCTACCAGTGGGGCACGACCGGCATCGGCATGACCTACGACGTGCTCGACGCTCTGGGCGGCGAGTCCAGCTGGGCGGTCATCTTCGATCCCGACACCGCAGCACTGGTGCCGGGCAGCATCTCGTTGCTCGACGATGCGCCCGAGGCGGTGTCAGCAGCGCTGAAGTACCTCGGCTACAGCATTACCGAGACCATCGAATCAGGCGATGAGGAGGCGATCCGCGAAGCCGGTGCCTTGCTCAAGGCCACCAACGAGCGGCTGCTCAAGTACGACTCGGTGACATTCGGCGATGACCTCGTGAACGGCGAGGTCGACGTGGCGCACGGCTGGAGCGGCGGGTTCGCCCAGGCGTTCTTCGAGACCGATGCGTACGAGACCCACGTGTACACGATCCCCGTGGAGGGCGGCGTGCGCTGGGTGGATACCATGGCCATCCCGCACAACGCCGACAACGTGTGCTCGGCCCACGCCATGATCAACTTCCTGCTGGATGCACAGAACGGCGCTGCGCTCACCAACTACACGTACTACGGCAGCCCGAACGAGGCCGCGACGCCGTACATCCTCGAGGAGATCCTGGAAGACCCGGGCATCTACCCGCCGCCGGATGTCTACGAGCGGCTCGAGCTGATCCCCCAGATGGGCGACTTGGGCCTGATCGTGCAGGACATGCTCACCGAGGCCAAGAGCTGATCATGTGACCCGCTGGGTGGGCGTGTCTCAGTTGCGGGGCACGTCCACCCAGGGCACATCCTTGTCAATGCGGGGCTCGCCCGGCAGGCCGAGTACCTGCTCGCCCAGGATGTTCCGCATGATCTCCGACGTGCCGCCCTCGATGGAGTTGGCGCGCACCCGCAGGAACCCGTGCTGGACGCCGCCGTCGGAACCGTCGACCGACAGATCCCCCGGGCGGCGGAACGTGTAGTCATACCCGACGAGCCCGTCGGAGCCCATCATGTCGACGGCGCAGGTCATGAGGGCCTGGTTGAGCTCGGCGAACGCCAGCTTGGCGATCGACATCTCCGGCCCGGGGTTGCCCTTGCGCCGGTTGGCACCTGCACGCATGTTGGTCAGCCGCAGCACTTCGGCACGGGTCCACAGCTTTGTCAGCCGATCACGAGTGACGTCGTCGCGCTCGGCATCGTCACGCTGGTTCCACAGCTTCACCAGCACCGAGATGGGCCCGGAGCCTCGCTTGGGAGGGCCGGCACCGCCCGCACCGATCGCGTTGCGCTCGTTCATCAGCGTGGTCAGCGACACCCGCCAGCCGTCGCCCACGTCGCCGATGCGGCTCGCATCGGGCACGCGCACATCGGTCATGTAGACCTCGTTGAACTCGGCCTCGCCGGTGATCTGGCGCAGCGGGCGCACCTCCACGCCCGGCGACTTCATGTCGAGCGCGAAGTAGGTCAGGCCCCGGTGCTTGGGCACCTCGGGATTGGTGCGGGTCACCAGCATCCCGTAGTCGCCGAGATGAGCCAAGGTGTTCCAGACCTTCTGGCCGTTCACCACCCACTCTTCGCCGTCGGCAACCGCCCGGGTTGCCAGCCCGGCGAAGTCGCTGCCCGCACCCGGCTCGCTGAACAGCTGGCACCACACTTCCTCGCCGGTGAACATCGGCCGCAGGAAGCGATGCTTGACGTCGTCGCTGCCGTGGGTGTGAATGGTCGGCCCGGCCAGATGCGCGAAGAAGGTCACCGGCTTCATGGGCCGGGCGCCGGCCGCCCGCAGCCGCTCTTCCACCCCGCGCTGCAGCTTTGGGCTCACGCCCAGGCCCCCATGGCCCTCATCGAAGTGCACCCACGCCAGGCCGGCGTCGAACTGTGCACCGCGAAACTCGGCATAGCTGAGCTGCTTGGGGTCGTGCGAGGCGAGCAGCTCGTCGATGGCTGTATCAACCCGAGCAGCAGCGGGGTCGATGGCCGCGTCGGCAGCCGGGGCGTCAAGCGTGTCGGTCATGGCGCCAGTCTGCCAGCAGTGCGCAGCCACACAGGCACTAGCTGGGCGAGCGGATGAGAACTCTGCGACGTTGCGACCTGCTGGATCGCGGGAGCAGAGGGCTCGTCCGCTCGCCCAGCGGGCGCACTCGATGAGTCAGTAGCGGTCGCCGGAGAATGACGGGTCGCTCTTGGCGAGGAACGCCGCTGCCCCGTCCGCCATGTTGCGGGGAATCAGCACCGCTTGGTGCCCCATCTCCACGTCGAGCTGGTCGGCCAGGTCACGCTGGGTGGCGCCGTCCACCGAGGCCCGGATGCGGCTCATGGCTGCGGGCGAGCTGCGCCGCAGCACGTCGGTCACCTGCCCCACGGCTGCGTCCAGTTCCTCGTCGTCCACGGTCTTCCACACCAAGCCCCAGTCTTCGGCCTGATCGGCAGTCACCCGCTCACCAAGCAGCGCCATGCCGAGCGCACGGGCACGGCCCACCCGCATCGGCAGCTGCCAGGTGGTTCCCAAGTCGGGAACGATGCCGAGCCGAGGTCCGAACGTGGCCACGAAGAACGCCGAGCGCGCCGCAATCGCCACGTCGCACGACAGCGCCAAACCGATGCCGCCGCCTGCGGTGACGCCGTTGATGCGAGCCACCGTCGGCACCGGGCACTCGACCACGGCCCGGATCGCCGGGTGGAACACGTTGTCCATGGAGTCGGTGGTGGCCTCGCCCGCTGCATCGGCGTCGAATCCCTCGGCGTCGCCAGCGGCCGCGTTCCGCAGGTCGGCACCCGAGCAGAAACCGCGGCCTTCGCCGGTGAGAATGACTGCTCGCACACCGTCGTCCGCGGCAACCATGCCGAAAGCCTCGGTGATGTCGTTCATGAACTCGTCGTTCATGGAGTTCAGCGTCTCGGGCCGGTTCAGCGTGACCGTGGCCACATCGCCCGCCGGAGCCCGCTCGACGCTGTAGTTGACCGTCCCATTCGACGGCTGCGGCTGACTGCTCATGGTGAATCCCTCTACGAACTCGGTTGCGACCGAGGCGTGCTGTCGAGCGTAGAGCGCGAGCCAACTCCGATGCCGGGCTGCGTCAGCCCTGAAAGCGACGGCTACTTGTAGCGATAGGTGATGCGACCGCGACTGAGGTCGTATGCCGAGACTTCGACTTGCACTCGATCTCCGGGAAGGATCCGGATGTGGTGCTTGCGCATCTTGCCGCTCAGGTGCCCCAGCACCTCGTGGCCGTTGTCGAGCTCAATGCGGAAATGACCGCCCTTCAGCGCTTCGACGGTCTTTCCTTCGAGCAAGATGGCGTCGTCTTTGACTTTCGGCACGTGGTTTCCCTGGTCGGCGGGCAGAACATGCGTGCCCACCGCGGTGAACACGCAGGCCCCGAGAGGGGCGACACATCATGGTAGCCGAGAGGGTCAGAATCCGCCCACGGCCCCCATTTCCCGCAGGAAACCGGACCTGGCGACGCCGTCAGTGCCGCTTCACGCCGCCGTACTTCATGCGGGTATCGGACATCGAGGCAATCTGCACCTCGTCGTCATTGATGCCCGCCGCCAGGAGCTCGCCCATGAACAGCGTGTGCGTGCCCAGGTTCACGCTGTGGCGCACTTCGCATTCCATCCATGCAGCGGCATCGACAAACACCGGAGCTCCGGTGGCAGCTTCGTACACCGCCCAGCCATTCAGCGTGCCAGTCGCCGGACCGTCCCCGCCGGCTGCGGCCTCGTAGGCCGCCGGCTTGGAGAATTTCACGAACGGCCGGGTGTTTGATGCGTCCCACAGGTTCACCGTGAACGATCCGCCGTCGGTGATCAACCGGTGAGTAACCGCCGTGTTCTCCACACCGATGCCGATGATCACCGGCTCCATAGACAGCTGGGTGATCCAGCTCGTCGTCATCGCATTGCGCTCGTCACCGGACCTCGACCCCACGAGCGCCAACGCATTGGGAATCTTCCAGGTCACCCGGTTGACCAACTCGTCGGACAGCTCCGCATCAGTCATGGCTGCACACTAGGCAGCCGAACGTCACCGACCAGTACCACGGCACTTCAGGGACCGGCGAAGAGCGCGCGGCTAGCGTAAGCGCCACGGCTTCGGGCCAGCCGGCCCGAGAGCAGCGAGCGCGTACGCGCCAAGCACGGGGACGGCGACATGGCGTATGACCTGAAGATCACGGGCGGCACGATCATCGACGGGACGGGCTCGCCCCGCTACGTCGGCGACGTGGGCATCTCCGGCGGCAAGGTGGTGGCGCTCGGTTCGGCCCCGGCGGAGGCCGCCGAGACCATCGACGCGACCGAGCGCATCGTGTGCCCCGGCTTCGTCGACATCCACACCCACTACGACGCGCAGATCATGTGGGACCGGCTGGTGAGCTGCTCGCCGTGGCACGGCGTCACCACGATCGTGATGGGCAACTGCGGCTTCTCGGTGGCGCCGACGCGGCCCGAGCACCGCGATCTCATCATGCGCACGCTCGAGAACGTGGAGGGCATGAGCGTCGATGCGCTGCGCGCTGGCCTCGGCGACTGGGGCTTCGAGACCTTCCCGCAATACCTCGATGCGCTCGAGTCGAATGGCGCTGCGGTCAACATGGCGGCGCTCATCGGCCACACCGCCGCTCGCATGTACGTCATGGGCGAGGAAGCCACCGAGCGCGAAGGCACCCCCGAAGAGATCGCCGCCCAGCGAGATCTGGTTGCCGAGGCGCTGCGGGCCGGTGCGCTGGGCTTCGCCACCTCCAAGGCGTCGACCCACGTCGGCTACGAAGGGCGACCGGTGCCGAGTCGCGCTGCGACCACCGACGAGATCGTCGAGATCGCCCAGGCGCTGGGCGATGTCGGCGGCGTGATGCAGGCCACGGTGGGACGGGGGCTCAACCACGACGAGTTCGCCCGGATTGCCGAGACCACGGGAGCACATGTGAGCTGGACGGCGCTGCTGGGCTCAGCCCGGGGCCCGGGCAGCCACCGCGCTGATCTGGAGCGTGCCCGCGAGATCGCCGACCGGGGTCTGCCGGTCTTCCCGCAGGTCGCGGTGCAGCCCATCCAGTTCGAGATGAGCTGGAAGGCGCCGTTCATCTATGAAGCGCTGCGCTGCTTCAACCCGGTGTCCCAGAGTGATCTCGAAGGCCGCAAGCGCTACTACGCCGACGCCGATTGGCGGGCCGAGTTCAAGGAGAAGGCCGGCAATGGCGGCAAGATCGGCGACCGCTGGGCGCGCACCGAGATCAGCTACCTGCCGCACAACCCCGCACTCGAGGGCCGCAACATCCAGGAGATGGCCGACGAAGCAGGCCAGGACCCGGTGGACTGGGTGCTCGACGTGGCCCTCGAAGCCGACCTAGAGATGCGCATCGTCCAAGACGTCATCAATCACGATCCCGACGACATCGATGAGCTGCTGCACGATCCCACGACGGTGATCGGGTTGTCTGACGCCGGAGCGCACGCCAGCCAGCTCTGCGACGCCAAGTACTCCACGGAGTTCCTGCAGACCTTCGTGCGCGGCCGGCAGAGCTTCGATCTCGAGACCGCCGTCCACATGCTCACCCAGCGTCCTGCCGAGGTGTTCGGCATCGCCGACAGGGGCACGCTCGCCGAAGGCAAGCCCGCCGACGTGGTGGTGTTCGACGCCGACGAGGTCGGCCACCTGGGCAAGCGGCGGGTGTACGACCTGCCCGCTGGCGCAGACCGGCTGATCTCCGATGCGAAGGGCATCGATGCAGTAGTAGTGAACGGCACGATCATCCGCCGCGACGGCGCCGATGCGGTCGATCCGCACGGCCCGCTGCCGGGCAAGCTGCTGCGCAACGGCAAGGGTTGAGCAGCCGGGCTGACCGGGCCCGTCTGACCGGCCCAGCGCAGACCCACCCGTTGCGCAGCGCAAGCCGCATGGCAGGCTTGCGACCGTGATCGACCTGCGCTCCGACACCGTTTCCAAGCCGACGCCCGAGATGCGGGCGGCCATGGCCGCAGCCGACGTCGGCGACGACGTTTGGGGCGACGATCCCACCGTCAACGAGCTCGAGCGCTACACCGCCGAGCTGCTCGGCAAGGCGGCGGCTCTGTATGTGCCGAGCGGCACCCAGTCGAACCTGTGCGGCCTGCTGGCCCATTGCGAGCGGGGCGACGAGTACATCGTCGGCCACCACGCCCACACCTACATGTACGAGGGCGGCGGCGCGGCGGTGCTGGGCAGCATCCAACCCCAGCCGGTGCCGACCGACGAAACCGGCATGCTGGATCTCGAAGCGGCCGAGGAGGCAGTGAAGCCCGACGACAGCCACTTCGCCCGCACGCGGCTGCTGTGCCTGGAGAACACGATCAATGGCAAGGTGCTCACGCCGGCCCAGCATCAGGCAGCCCGCGACATGGCCGACCGCCACGGTCTCGGGCTGCACCTCGACGGGGCGCGCCTGTGGAACGCCGCGGTGTCGCTGGGCTGCTCCCCCGCCGCGGTAGCTGAGCCATTCGACACCGTGTCGGTGTGCCTGTCGAAGGGCTTGGGCGCGCCGGTCGGCTCGGTGCTGTGCGGTACCGAGGACCTGGTGGCCAAAGCACGCCGCTGGCGCAAGCTGCTCGGGGGCGGGATGCGGCAGGCCGGCATCATCGCGGCGGGCGGACTGCATGCCCTGCAGAACCACATCGACCGGCTGGCCGACGACCACGCCAACGCGCAACGGCTCGCGGCCGGTCTCGAAGCCATCGAGGGCATCACCGTCACCGGCTGCGACACCAACATGGTGTTCGCCCAGCTGGAGCGCAACGACTCGACGCTGTCCAAGCGACTCGAAGGCCGGGGCGTGCTGGCCGACTGGCGCTTCGGCCGCTCCCGCATGGTGCTGCATCTCGACGTCAGCGAAACCGATGTCGACACCGCCTTGGAAGCCATCGCCGCCGAACTGGCCACCTGAAAATCGCTTCGCGCGGACGCGATGCCAGACCTACGGCCACGAATAGGGCCAGCCTCGCCGAGTGCGAGCTACAAAATGCCTGCTCTGACCACACTCGGTTGAGGCTGGCCTCCCGCACAACTATAGGCGGCGCCAAAATCTCGAGCCTTCGGATTTTCGGCCCGATCAGTCGGCGATGAGCTCCCGGTCGGCCGCTCGGGGCTCGCAGAGGTAGTCGTCGAGGTTGGCTTCCTTGGTCATGTCGAAGTAGTCGACATTGCGCCACGGCGAGTTGACCACGATGCGGCCGGCCTCGTTGCGGTAGTAGCTGGTCATGCCGGGATGCATCCACACCATGTTCTCGTGGGCATCGTCGACGCGGTCGCGATACTCGTCGTGGACATCTCGCCGCACCTCCACCGAACCGAGCCCTTCGGCGCACATCTTGGCGATCATGTCCATGACGTAGCGCACCTGCATCTCCACCACAAAGATCAGGCTGCCGCCGTGGCCGGGCTGCAGATTCGGCCCGTACAAGGTGAAGAAGTTGGGGAAGTCGGGTGTGACCGTTCCCAGGTAGGCGCTGGCGTCGTCGTCGCCCCACGATTCGCGCAGGCTGCGGCCCGAGCGGCCGGTTGCCTCGTAGGTGGTGATGAACCGCAGCACGTCGAAGCCGGTGGCCAGAACCAGCACGTCGGCATCGCGCTCGGTGCCGTCGGCGGTGCGGATGGTCTGGCCTGAGATCTCTGCGATCGGATTGTCGACCAACTCAACATTCGGATTGCGCAGCATCCGGTACCAGCCGTTGTCCATCAGCATGCGCTTGCCGAAGGGCGGGTAGGTGGGCAGCACCTTGTCGAGCAGCTCGTCGGCCCGGTCGCCCAGCTCGTCGATCACGTAGCGGGTGAAGTAGGCCCGGTGGGCGTCGTTCTGGGCATTGAGCGACCGTTCGGGGTGCTCCCAGTCGGGGTCCTTCTGCAGGGCGGTGTGGATGCGGTCGTTGAACGTCCAGCCCAGCCGTACCCGGTACCAGGCCCGGTACAGCGGCACTGCCTCGAACAGGGTCCGCATGGCGTCGGGAACCGGCTTGCGGAACTGCTCGAACGGCGCGGCCCAATGGTTTGAGCGCTGGTAGATCGCCAGCGATTCCACTCCGTGCTGGATCTCGGGAGCTGTTTGCATGCAGCTCGCCCCGTTGCCCACGATCGCCACGCGCTTGCCGGCGACATCGGCATCGGCGGGCCAGCGAGCGGTGTGCCACGTCTCACCGCTCCAGGTCTCGAGGCCGTCGATGTTGGGGCGGATCGGCGGGTTGAAGATGCCCGCAGCGCTGATGATGACGTTTGCCTCGATGATCTCGGCAGGGCCGTCGACTCCCTGAGCGTGGCCGTTGGCACCCGGCGCCGTTGCCGCGCCGTCGTCGCGGCGCCGCAGGCCGGTCTCGTCGGGCGTGGCGCTGAGGCCGAGCCGCCCGGTCTCCCAGCGGCCCTCGTTGTCGGCCACATGGCGCACCTCGGCCTGCCAGACCTGCCGCTCGGCGTCGTAGCTGACGCGCTCCACCGAGGTGTTGAAGCGGATGCTGCGCCGCACGTCGAAGTCGTCGGCCACCTTCTCGAGGTATCCGTGGAGCTCGTCGCGCAGGCAGAAGTACATCTTCCAGTCGTGCGGGGCGAACGAGTACGAGTACAGGTGGTTCGGTGTGTCCACGCCGGCACCCGGGTAGCGGTTCTCCCACCACACACCGCCGACCGTGCCGTTGCGCTCGACCACCTCGTAGGGCACGCCGGCCTGCTGCAAGTTGATGGCAGCGCACAGCCCCGAAGCGCCCGCGCCGATGACCAGCACTTTGAAACCTGGCGGCACGTTGATCGGGTCGTGGTCGAGGAACTTGGCGAGGCCGAGTTGGGCAGCGGTGAAGGCGCCGTACTCGTCGGGCACGTGCTCGCCCATGGCGGTGCTGAGCATCCTGGTGATGAGGGCGTCGTCGGGCTCGCCGATCGCCATCGGGCGGCCGTCCCGCCAGGCGGCAATGGCCTCGAGCGCGGCCTCCCGAACCTCCCGCTGATGCTCGGGCGCCAGACCGCCGGTGTCGTTGTCGCCGAGTCCCGGCTGGCGTTTCGGCCGGTAGGGGTCGTCGAGCCAATGCAGCTCGCCGGTCATCTGCACCAGCACCATCAGCAGGGTCGGGATGTTCGCTACCGCTACCGCAGCGGCAAGCGTCTCATCGTCCACATCGGGGCGACCCGCGGCCGTCGGGGCGCCGTAGTCGGCCGCATAAGCTCCGTTTGCTGCATTGGTTCTGGACATCTCTGACATCGCTCCCCCTGTTGGCCCGAGGGCCAGCGTAGGACGTGGCGCCGGAGCGCACCGGGTGCGCTACATCCGCTGTGTCGCAGCGATCTTTCCGCGTGCCGGCTGATCAAACCGCGTCAGGCCTGTTTGGTCAGCTCGCCGCGCAGGTGGTGCAGCAGATCGGCCTGGCCCACGGCGGCCATCCACAGCTCGGAGATCAGCGTCGGGTCGTCGGCAGTACCCGTCCCGACGATGCTCAGCTCCCGCCGCACCAAGGTAACTTCCTTGGCGGTCGGGGTCAGGCCCACATGCTTGCTCGCCAGCTCGATCGCCAAACCGTCGGACGTGGTGCGGACCCTTCCGAGACAGATCTCGGTGACACCGGACGGTTGTGCCAGGGTGAGCTCGATCTGGCCGTCACCCACGGCACGCAGGTAGCCCGCCTCGGAGTGCAGCGGCTCGCCGGTGACTGCGTTGCGAGTGCGCTGGGTCATTGACACGAACGGCTTGCCCACATGGCCGAACGTCAATTCCTCGATGTAAGCGAATTCGTCGATGGTCGGGTACTGGCCCGTGCCCCCGCCCTGCCAGGTTCCCAGCAGCGGGGCGAGGGGCACGCAGTGCGGGTGCAGCTCAGCCATAGCCGCAACCTAGCGGCGAGCTCTCCGCGGTCAAGCCCGAGCGCAACCTCTAGGGTCTGCCGCCATGAGCGCAGCCCTAGAGGTCGGATTCGGTGTCAACGAAACGCACCGGGTCACCGACGAAATGTCTCCGCCGCACCTGCCCAACAAGGTGCTGTCCACCCCTGACATGGTCCGTCTCATCGAGGGCACGTGCCTGTTCGGCGTCCAGCCGCACCTCGACGAGAACCAGACGACCGTGGGCATCCACATCTGTGTCAGCCACGAGGCCGCCGTCGCCGCAGGCGAAGACGTGGTGGTGGCGGGCGAGATCAGCGAGATCGACCGCCGGCGCCTGGTGTTCGACATCAAGGTCACACACGGCGACACGCTGATCTCCCAAGGTACACACCAGCGGTTCATCGTCGGCGGCTAGCCGCCGAGCAGTCAACACGTGGCGGGTAACCGCCCAGCAATCAGCACAGGGCGGCTAGCCGCCGAGCAATCGACACGTGGCAGTTGATGGGAGCTAGCCCTGGCGCTGCCGCATCTGCTGCACAAAACGGATGATCCGCATGGTGTCGAGCGCCGTGAACCGGCCGATCGGTCCCGTCGAATAGCACGCTTGAGCGACCTTGCCGCCCGGAGACAGGATGAACCCGGTGGCATGCAGGATGCCCCGCGCCTCCTCGGTGTAGGCGCCGGTCAGCTTCGACACTTCGGCCATGTCGGCGCTGTGCAGCATCTTCACCGTGCGCAGCTGCAAGCCCTCTGACAGGCGCTGCGTGGTCTCCTTGTCGTCCACGGAGAGCGCCACGACGCTGGCGCCGAGCGTCTTCAGCAGCGAGCCCGCGCCGTCGAAGTCAACCAACTGTTGACGGCAGTACGGTCACCAGTGGCCCCGGTAGACCAGCACCACACCCCAGCCGTCGCCGAAGACGTCGGGGATCGTGACCTGCTGATCCTCAAGGTCAGCCAGAGTGAGTTCCGGGAATCGATCCCCGCTGTCGAGCTTCATGGCTTCACGCACCTTCCTGCCGTTGCCAGCGGACGCTACCGCCGAGTACGTCGATGAGTCCCACGACCGCTCGCCGCTGACGGCAATACTGGCAGTCTGCGCTGACCGGCGTGAGAAGGGGTGCAGATCATGATCGATTGGCTCGGTATCGGCCATCTGTTCGAATTGACTGCGGGCGAAGCAGTGCTGGGCTTCCTCACACCGCTGTTCGTCTGCGCCTTCGCCTTCGTGGCGCACATGATCCTGCCCGCCCGGCGCGTCACCGGCTACGCCACCAACCGCGAGACCGGCGAACCCCGCAGCTACCGGCTCAACGGCATCTTGGTGTTCGCGCTCGCGCACATCGTGTGGGCGTTCGAGCTCTTCGGGCTGCCGCGGGAATGGTTCTACCGCTCGACCATGTACGCAATAGCGGGCGGCGTGATCATCGCCGCCATCGCGACCGCCTTCGTGGTGTTCAGCCAGCCCAAGGGCGAACAGAAGAACCCGTTGCTTGCGTTCTATCTCGGACGTGCGCAGGAGCTGCAGTTCTTCAACAACCGCTTCGACCTCAAGATGTACTTCTACATCGTCGGCGGCACCATGCTCTCGCTCAACGCGTGGTCCGCGCTGGCGTGGCACGCCGATTTCGTCGACGACGTCAACCCCGGCCTCGTCCTCTACGTCGTCATCAACTCCTTCTACGTCTTCGACTACTTCGTGTGGGAGCGAGTGCAGCTCTACACCTACGACCTCATCCACGAGAACGTCGGGTTCAAGCTCGTCTGGGGCGGGCCGTTCGTATGGGGCTGGATGTTCGTGCTGCCGCTGTGGGGCTTGGCGAAACACCCCGATCCGGGCTTTTCAGGCGGACCGATGTACCTCTGGCTGATCGGCAGCGCAGTGCTGTTCGTGGCGGGCTGGGTGATCTCCCGCGGCTCCAACATGCAGAAGTACACCTTCAAGCGCTGGCCCGAACGCTCATTCCTCGGCATCAAGCCGGAGGTCATCGTGGCCGGCGACCGCAAGATCCTCTGCAGCGGGTTCTGGGGGAAGGCCAGGCACTTCGGCTACTTCGGCGAGGCCCTGTACGGGCTGTCCAACGCCTTGGCGTTCGGGCACTTCACCAACCTGTGGGCCTGGAGCTACTTGATCATGATCGTGACCTTCTTCGTGCCCCGCCAGTTCGAGGACGACAAGGTCTGCGCCGAGAAGTACGGGGCAGAGAAGTGGGCCGAATACCAGGCCCGGGTTCCGTACCGGATCCTTCCCGGCGTCTTCTAGCGCCGGCCGGCCGCGGCGGCACCGGAGAGGAGGCCACCCATGTTCGAACGGCTCGGCATCGGTCACCTGACAGAGCTGACTGCGGGCGAGGCGGTGCTGGGATTTCTCACGCCGCTGTTCGTGATGGCTGCGTTCTTCGTGCTGCAGATGGTCATTCCCGGCAAGCGCGTCCCCGGTTACGTCATCGACCCCGTGACGGGCCAGCCCCGCAGCTACCGCCTCAACGGGCTGGCAGTGTTCGTGGTGGCGCAGGTGCTGTGGTGGTTCGAGCTCACCGGCATGCCACGCGACTGGTTCTACCGTTCGTCGCTGTACGCCGTGGCGGGCGGAACGGTACTGGCCGTCATCCTGACGCTGATCGCCGTGTTCAGCCAGCCCGAGGGCGACGTCAAGAACAAGCTCCTGGCGTGCTGGTTCGGCCGCGCCCAGGAGATGCAGTTCTTCAATGACCGCATCGATCTCAAGATGTACTTCTACGTCGTCGGCGGCACGATGCTGTCGCTGAATGCCTTCTCCGGCGCGGTCTGGCACTACGACAACGTCGACAACCCCAATCCGGGCGTGTACCTCTTCGCGGCGTTCTTCACCTTCTACGTCGTCGACTACTTCATCTTCGAACGAACGATGCTCTACACGTTCGACATCATCTACGAGCGCCTCGGGTTCAAGATGTTCTGGGGCGGCCTGTTCGTCTACGGCTGGATGTTCATCATCCCGATGTGGGGCATGGCAGCGCATCCCGATCCGGGCCATGGCGGGGGCTGGCGAGCGCTCTGGCTGATCGGCGCACCGGCGCTGTACGTGGCGGGCTGGTGCATCAGCCGTGGCGCCAACATGCAGAAGTACACGTTCAAGCGCTGGCCCGAGCGCACCTTTCTGGGCATCAAGCCGCAGATCATCGAAGCCGGCGAGCGCAAGATTCTGTGCAGCGGCTTCTGGGGCGCATCCCGCCATCCCAACTACATGGGCGAAGTGTTCTACGGGCTGGGCCTCGCCGTGGCCTGGGGTCACTTCGGCAACATCTGGGCGTGGCTCTACCTGATCTATGTCTTCGCGCTGTTCAGCTACCGGCAGATGGACGACGACAGGCGCTGCGCGCAGAAGTACGGCCCCGAGAAATGGGCCGAGTACCGCGAGCGGGTCCCGTACCGCATCATTCCCGGCATCTACTGAGCCGGCCGCTGACGTGAGCGGAAATGCGTCGAGACAGTCCAAGCACAGATCGGTGGGCGCTGCAGGACTCGAACCTGCGACCCCCTCCTTGTAAGGGAGGTGCTCTCGCCAGCTGAGCTAAGCGCCCCCACAGCCGGGTTTGGCAGGCTACCGGCCGTCGCCTGACCCAGACCCCGGCTGCCGAGCGTGTCCGAGCAGCGCTGCCAGCTCGGGCGTGCTGGCAGCGACGGGACCCCGGCGCTCGCTGTGGCTGAGGTGAAAGAGTTCCCTGCCGCCGGCCTCGCCGGTCCATGCGCCCGCCTCGGTACAGATCAGAATGCCTGCGGCGTAGTCCCAGACGCCGTGGTTCGAGTTCAGGTCGATGTACGCGTCGAGGCGGCCGCAGGCGACGGCGCAGAGGTCGAGCGCCGCGGAGCCCAGCACCCGCACCTGCCAGACCGGCAGGTCAGCGCCGGGGCGACCCGACACGCCGATCACGGCCCGTTCACCGGTCGTCTGCCCGCTCGGCCCGATCGGGGCACCGTTGCGCTGCGCTCCCCCGCCGGCCACAGCCGTGAATTCCTCGCCGGTGACGAGGTGACGCACCAGCCCCGCCACCGGCGTCAGCCCGTCGACGACACACAGGCTGATGCAGTAGTGCGGGATGCGGCGGGATGCGTTGGTGGAGCCGTCCACCGGATCCACGATGACGGTCTCGCTGCCCGATCCTGCGCGCAGGCCCGATTCCTCGCTGAGCACGCCGACGCTCGCTGCGTCGAGCACGTCGAGTGCCGCTGCGTCGGCCACCTGATCGACTGCGTACTGATCGGATCGTTCCCCGCCGTCCTGCCAGTGGTCGAAAGCGGCGAGCGCTTCTTCGACCGCGTCGGCAGTACGTCGCAGGAGATCTCGCCAACCGTCGCGCTCTGAATTCATTCGTCGAATGCTGCCACCCGGCGCTATAACCTCCGCGCATCACCTCAGCGCCGCGTGGGGAGCATCCCGATGGCAGCGATCGACATCTCCGGCTACATGGCGAGCCTGAAAGACCATGCGCATGCGCACGGCTTTCACATCCATGACGAGCGGCAGTTCATCGAGACCTACAGCCTGCGCCAGACCTGGGAGGTCGACCTGCACCCCGCTGAGGCCTGCGGCGGCCCGCTCGACCTCCACCTCACGCTGGAAGCCGATCCGCGCACGATGCTGTCGTTCGAGGAGGTGCTGTGGGCGACGCCGGAAGACGAACTGCCTCCCGATGAGTTCTGGCTGCCCCTGATGTTCACCTGGGCGCTCCCGCCGCTGGATCGCAGCCCCGACATGCTCGTGCTGGCAACCGATCTCGCCGGCCTAGGCGGCACAGCCCTGCCAGTGGAGGTGTCCGCCATCGATTCGCTCACATCCGTGACCGACGCAGCGAAACGGACGCTGATGATCGTGGCGCGCAAGGATTTGTCGCTGCAGGCACTGCTGCGGGGCGAGGACGACATGTGCGAGCCCTTCGACCGGTGCACCAAGATCTGCGACTACCTGCTGCACCACGCACACGACTGGTACGAAGAGGTCCCCTCGTAACCGCTTCGGCGCTGTCGCTAGGTGGGGTTGATCACGACCCCGGCTTCGCTGACCCGGCCCGACGCGATGTTGCGCTCGAATGCCTCGGCCGCCTCGGGCGTACCGACCGGGTAGAAGCAGCGGTACAGGTGGGTGCCCGCCGCAGGATCGGGCTCGTCGCCGCTGTCGGTGATGCTTGATCGAGCGGGCCTGGGGGTCGGCACCTCGATGAGCGCCGGTTCCTCGGCGAAGCACAGGTCCTGCGCGTACTTGCAGCGGGGAGCGAACTTGCATCCGGGCGGCAGATCGGTCATCTGGGGCGGCTGCCCGCCGATGATCTCCAAGCGCGCATGGCTGTCGTCGGTGACCTTGGGGATCGAGCGGAACAGCGCCTCGGTGTAGGGCATCTTCATGTCCCCGAAGAGCGTCTTGGTGGAGGCACGCTCAACGATGCGGCCCGCGTACATCACGATGATCTCGTCGGTGCGGCCCGCCACGATGCCGAGGTCGTGCGTGATGAGCACGAGGGACATGTTGCGCTCGGATCGCTGGGCCTCGAGCAAGTCCAGGATCTGTGCCTGAACGGTGACGTCCAGCGCCGTGGTGGGCTCGTCCGCGATCAGCAGGCGGGGGCTGCACGCCAGCGCGATGGCGATCACGATGCGCTGGCGCATGCCGCCCGAGAGCTGGTGGGGATACTCGTCGATGCGCCGGTGCGGCTCGGGAATGCCCACCTCCTCGAGCAGGTCGAGCGCCGCGCTGCGTGCGGCACGCGCCGACAGGTCGCGGTGCACCCGCAGACCCTCGCCCACCTGCTTGCCGATCTTCATGACCGGGTTCAGCGAGCCCAGCGGATCCTGGAAAACCATGGCGAGCTGCGGCCCCCACATCTCGAGCAGCTCCCGGCGGCCGAGCGACATCATGTCGATCCCGTCGAAGCTGACGTTGCCGGTCGAGGTCACCCGCGACTTGGGCAGCAGCCGCATGATCGACCTCGACATGACCGACTTGCCCGAGCCGGACTCCCCCACCACACCCAGGCGCGCCCCCCGGTCCAGCGACCACTCGACCCCGTCGACCGCCACCAACGGTCCCGCGGCAGTGTGGAATGTGGTGCGCAGCTCGCTCACGTCGAGCAGCGACGGCTCGCCTGACGGCGAGGTGCCCTGCGCGGCGGTCTCGCTCATGACTCGCCCCGGGCGACCGCCGCCAGATCGACACGCACGGGTGCCTCCTCGCCGAAGAGCGGCGTGTGGCACGCCACGAACCGGCCGGGCGCGATCTCGCGCATCTCGGGCTCCTCGGCAGCGCAGCGCTCGGCCGCGAGCGGGCAGCGTGTGCGGAAACGGCAGCCCGACGGCGGATCCATCGGCGAGGGCAGCTCGCCGCCGATGCGCTCGGTGCCGAGTTCGGCCTCGGGATCGGGATGAGGTATCGCTGCCAGCAGCACTTCGGTATAGGGATGCGCCGGTTGGGAGAACATCGCGTCCGGTTCGCTGACCTCGCAGAGCTTGCCGAGGTACATCACCGCCACCCGGTCGCTCACATTCTTGACCACGGCGAGATCGTGCGCGATGAAGACGAGCGTCAGGCCCATCTGCTTCTTGAGGTCTTCGAGCAGGTTGAGAATCTGCGCCTGCACCGAGACGTCCAGCGAGGAGACGGGCTCGTCGCAGATGATCACCTGCGGCACGCTGACGAGTGCCCGGGCGATCGAGAGCCGCTGCGCCTGGCCGCCCGAGAATTCCCACGGGCGGCGGTCCAAGGCGTCGTCGGGGTTGATGCCGACGTAGTTGAGCACCTCTCGCACCCGTGGCTCGGCCCGCTCGCGCTCGACTTGGCGGTTTGCCCGGTAACGGCGCAGCACCCACCGCAGGAGCAAGGTGTCGACCACGACGGAGGCGACGA
This sequence comes from Candidatus Poriferisodalis sp., assembly GCF_965204195.1. GTDB lineage: Bacteria > Actinomycetota > Acidimicrobiia > Acidimicrobiales > Poriferisodalaceae > Poriferisodalis. The sequence goes on along the minus strand of NZ_OZ241975.1, from coordinate 1,911,943 downwards.
GCACGATGAGCTTGGCGCTGTCGTCGAGACCGGCGACGTAGAAGACCTGCAAGACCACCATGGCGCTGAGCGTCGTGGCGACGCCGCTGGCGCCGGCGCGCGCCGGCTGCATGATCGACGCGATCAGCCAGACGACGAGTACTGCGGTCAGCAGGCTCAGCCCGCCCGAGTTGAGCCACTGAGCCCAGCCGCCGAAGCTCGACCAGGTGCGCCAGAGCATGAACGCGCTGGCGCCCGTGGTGACGGCCACGCCCGCGAGCCCGACGGCGCCCGAGACGTCGCCGAACTGGCGCGACATCAAGCCGAAGGGCAGCATCACTGCCAGCAGCACCCACGTCAGGCCCAGCAGCAGGGCGATCGCAGCGGCCAGCAGCAGCACCGCAAGCGTCGGGAAGCCGATGATCGCAGCGGGCACCTGCGTCCACCCCAGCCAGGGCTCCGCAGCGCGCTCCTCGACGGCCTCAGAGAGGATCCACAGCACGAAGGCCACCGAGGCCAGCAGGCCCACGATCCGCAGCGGCGCCGCCCGTCTCAGCAAGTTCTGCAGTATCTCGCCGATGCGGTCCTGCCACATCGCCATGGCGGTGCGCCTCGCCACGTTCTCCAGCGCGATGAACAGCGGCTCGGCGATGATGTCACGCACCCGACGCCGGGGGTTCAGCGACGAGATCGGATCCTGGTAGATCATCTGCAGCCGGGGACGCACCTCGCGCATGGCGTCCTCGTCGAGCTCGGTCAGCTCCCGGCCGGTGAGCTGCACCGAACCCGAGGTGGGCGTCGGCAGCTGCAGGATCGCCCGCCCCGTGGTGCTCTTGCCGCAGCCCGATTCGCCGACCAGCCCGAGGGTCTCGCCCTCGAGCAGATCGAGCGACACGCCCGACACGGCATACACCGTGCGACCGCCGGCTGCGGGGAACTCCATCACCAGGTCGCGTGCGGTCAGCAGGGCGTCCGGGCGCAGGTGGGCGTTGCCGCTGCCGGCCATCAGCGGGCCGCCCTCGTCCGCAGCCGCACAGCCCCGCCCGCACGACACTGCCTCATATGACCGACTCCCGCGGCTCGAAGTACTGCTGGAGCTTGTCGCCCACGAAGTTGAGCGCCAGCACGGTGACGAACATGACGATGGCCGGCATCAGGCTGATGTGGGCAGCCACGTCGAGGTTGGTTCGCCCCTTGTTGATCATGTCGCCCCAGGTGGGCGTGGGCGGGGGCACGCTGAGTCCCAGGAACGCCACCGAGCCCTCCACCACGATCAGTCCGGCCATGATGATGAGGGAGAAGCTGACCAGCGAGGGGGCGACGTTGGGCAGCACCTCGCGGAACAGCACACGGCCGTCACGCGCTCCCAGGGTCTTCGCGGCCAGCACGAAGTCCTGGTTGGCGATCGACAGCGTGGCGGCGCGCACCACCCGGGCGATGGGCGCGATCGACAGCAGCACGAAGGTGAACACCAGGATGAAGATGCGCCGCCTCGCCTCGGAGTCCAAGAACAGCACCAGCGCCAGGAACAGGATCAGCGGGGGGATCACCAGCGAGGCGTTCATCGTGGCCGTGAGCCAGCGGTCGACCCGGCCGCTGTAGTAGCCCGACACCATGCCCAGCAGGCCGCCCATCACGAGCGCCAGCACGGTGCCCACGGTCGAGATCACCAGGCTCACCTGCGCTCCGTAGATGACACGGCTGAACACGTCGCGGCCCACGCCGTCGTTGCCGAACCAGTGCGTCAGGCTGGGCCCCTGCTTGGACGTGCCGGCGAAGGTTTCTGCAGGGTCCTTGATGGGAAGGATGTCGGCGAAGACCGCCGCGAACGCGAGCACAGCCAAGTACGCGACGGCCGCCCAGAAGAAGAACCCCAGCCGCTTAGGCACGGGCGCCCACCTCCCTGCCGCGCAGCCGCGGGTCCAGTGCCAGGTACAGGAAGTCGGACATGGTGAGCACCACGATGTACAGCGTCGAGATCACCAGCACGCCGCCCTGCACAGCGATGAAGTCGCGCTGGGTCACGCCCAGGAAGATGTAGGCGCCCACACCCGGGATGGTGAAGATGAACTCCACGATCAGCGCGCCGCCGATGAGCACGCCCATCGTCAGCCCCACCACGGTCAGCAGCGTGAAGCTCGACGGACGCAGCGCGTGACGCCACAGGATGCGCCGCGTGGGCAGTCCCTTGCTGCGAGCCAGATCGATGAACGGCAGTCGCAGCGTGCCGATCATGTCGGAGCGGAGCAAGCGCATGAACACCGCCGCCTGGCCCATCGCCAGCGACAGCGACGGCAGCAGCATGTGCTTGAAGTGCAGCACGACGTCCTCGCCGAGAGGCACATAGCGCGCTGCCGGCAGCGCCCGGAATCCGATCTCGTTGCCCGCCACGCTGAGCCCGCCGATGGCCAGGAACAGCACGAGCATCACGGCGAGCACGTAGTTGGGCGTGGCCAGGAAGCCCAGCATCGTGTGGTTGATGGACCGGTCGGTCTTGGTGCCCTGCCGGTAGCCGGCCCAGATGCCCAGCGGGATGGCGATGCCCAGGGCGATGACGACCGAGTACGCCATGATCTGCAGCGTCGGCGTCATGGAGCGTGAGATGCCGTCCGCGATGTCCTCGCGCAGCACGATCGAGGTGCCGAGGTCTCCGGTGAGCACGCCGCCCAGCCAGTTGCCGTAGCGGTTGAAGAAGGGCTCGTCGAGGCCGAGTTCGGTGCGGACGATCGCGATCTGGTCGGCGGTAGCGGCGGGTCCCAGGATGTTGATGGCGGGATCGCCGGGCAGGCTGGCCATCAGCGCGAACACCACGAACGACACACCGACCAGCACCGGGACCACGCCCGCGATGCGGCGCAGTGCGTAGCGCCCGTCGGCCACGGCGGCCCCGACGGTGCCGATGAGCACCAGCACGGCGAAGGTCCAGCTGAACGGGGGTCGCCAGAACCACGCCCAAGCGATCGTGGCGACGAGCGCCACGATCACAATGCGCCCAAGCTGGTCGCGAACGGCCTGCATCATTGCGGTCGCTCCCCCCTTCGAGTGCCGTTCCTACACCAACTCATCGCCTCAACCCTGACAATCGCCGTCATCGCACCAGATCTGGGCGACATGATGCGCTCCGGCATTCACCGCGAACGCGCCGACATCGCTGCCCGGGATCGGCAGATCGGTGAGGTTCTGCACCCGCGGGTTGGCGATGACACCCCACAGCGTCCAGTGGGTCCACAGGTTCCAGACGTTGCGCCCGAAGGCCCGGTTCACCTCCTCAGCCGCCTCACGGCGAGCCACGGGATCGGGATTGTGGCGGATGACGTCGTACGCGGCATCGATGGCAGGGTCCCGGAAACGCCCGAGGTTGGAGGCCAGCTCAGGCACAGTCGGGTCGATCGGGAGCGCAGTTGCCGAATTCCACCAGAGCCACTGCTCGATGGGGTCTACCCCGCCGTGGGCGCGCAGCCCCATCATCTCGTACAGCCCGGCCAGCGCCAGGCCGAAGTACTGGCCCTGCTCGATGGGCTGGATCGTTGCCGCGATCTCGTCGCCGAAGGCAGCCCGCCACATCGACACGATGAGCTCGTTCGACTCGACGTTGAACGGGTCGTTGGTGGAGTTGAACCCGAACGTCACCGGGTTCTGTCCGCTGTCGGCCTTGCACTGGGCGAATTCGGCCAGCGCGGCATCGATGTCGTACGTCGGGTAGCCCGAGTCGTCCAGATGGCCCATGCTGCCGGGCGGGAACGGACCGTTGGCCACCCGCACCAAGCCCTGGAACCGTTCGCTGACGAATCGCTCGCTGTCGAATGCGTGCGCCAGTGCCTTACGGCAGCTCAGGTGCACCAGCGGGTTGGCCGCGTTGAGCCCGTGCGGGTCCATTTGGATCGGCTCGTCAAGACCCCGCAGCTCGGCGAGCACCGGGTTCCTCCCTGATGCCACGTTCATGAGGCTGAAGTTGGTTTCGCCGAAGTCGTTGGCTTGCAGCAGCACGAAGTCGCGATCGCCTTCGTACTTGGCGATCTCGTCCGCATTCGAGGTGTGGATGATGTCGAATTGGCCCGCTCTCAGGCCGTTGGAGCGGCCCACGATGTCCACGGCCACCACGAACTCGACCTCGTCGAGGTAGGGCAGGCTCTCGCCGGTGATGCCGTTGGGGCCGCGCCAGTAGTCGGGGTTGCGCTCGGCAATGAAGCTGTTGCCGTTGCCCGGCGTGTACTCCACGAACCTGAACGCCCCCAGCCCCACCGGTGCCGAGGGATCGCCGGTGGCGGTGGCGAGCCCTGCCGTGCGCTCCTCGGCTGTCAGGGGCGAGAACGGCGACGTGTACAGCGGGTTGTTGGGCAGCGTCTCCAGCCATGCCGGGGAGAACATGAAGCCGCAGCCCTGCGCCCTCGACGCGGGACCCGGCCCGGTCGCGAACGGGATGGATGTCTCGTAGTAGACGTACTGGCCCTCGCCCCAGACATCTTTGATGCCCAGGTAGCCGGGTCCGGTCTGCTGGCTGTAGCGGCACAGGTTGATGTTGTAGGCCACTGCCTCGCCGGTCAGCGGCGTGCCGTCATGGAACGTGATGCCGTCGCGGATCCGCAGCGTCCACGTCAGGAAGTCGTCGCTTGGCGTCTCAGACTCCACCAGATACGGCACGATGTCGCCGTTGGCGTCGGTGACGTACATCGATTCCGTGACCGCACGCATGATCATGCGGCAGGAAATCGCGCACAGCGCCGCGTAGGGCGCGAACGGGTTGGCCGTGTCGGCCTCGATGCCGTACACCAGCCGGCCGCCGTGCACCGGGCCGGACGAGACGTCGCGAGTGTCTTCGCCCGCGGCATCTCCGGCCTCGCGTGCCTCGACGACCTCCGCCTGGGACTCCCCCAGCGTGGTCGCGACGTCTTCGGCTGCATCGTCGGCCGCGGCATCGGCTCGGTCGGATGGGGTGCCCGAGCCCCCGCCGCCACCGCCGGCGGAGCAGGCGACGGCAATCAGCGCGAACGCAGTCGCTGCTGCCAGCGAACGCGCTCGCGCCAACTGCCGCCTCCTCTTTCACTCTGGTGGGCGCTCAGCCCTGGCAGTTCCCGTCTGTGCACCAGATCTGCGCCAGGTGGTGCTTGCCCGAGATCACCGGGAAGGTGCCCTCAGCGTTGTCGGGGATCGGCAGGTCGGTGATGTTCTGCACCCGCGGGTTGGCGATGACCCCCCACAGGGTCCAGTAGCTCCACAGGTTCCAGACGTTCTTGCCGAATGCCCGGTTGACGGATTCGGCCGCGGCGCGTCGGGCCTCGGGGTCCGGATTGTGACGGATGACCTGGTAGGCAGCGTCGATCTCGGGATCTTGGAAGCGGCCGAAGTTCAACGCGAGCTCGGGCACGCCGGGGTTGACCGGACTCGCCGTCGCCGAGCTCCACCAATACCACTGCTCGGCCGGATCCACGCCGCCGTGGTTGCGCCAGCCCTGCATCTGGAACACCCCGGCCAGTGCAAGCCCGATGTACTGGCCCTGCTCTATCGGTGCAATCGTCACCGCAAGCTCGTCGCCGAAGGCATCGTCCCACATCGCAGCAATGAGCTCGTTGGACTCCACGTTGAACGCGTCGTTGGTGGTGTTGAACGAGAATGTCACCGGGTTCTGGCCGCTGTCGGCCTTGCACTGCTCGAACTCTGCCTGTGCGGCGTCGACGTCGTAGGTCGGGAAGCCGGTGTCCTCCAGGTAGCCGATGCTGCCTGGCGGGAACGGGCCGTTCGCCACCTGCACCAAGCCCTGGTGCCGCTCGTTGGCGAAGCGCTCGCCGTCGAATGCGTGCGCCAGAGCCTTGCGGCAGCTCAGATGCACCAACGGGTTGGTCGAATTGATGCCCAGCGGGTCCATCTGGATGAGCTGGGACGCATCGGCGGGGTCACCGCCGCGCACGAAGGTGAGCACCGGGTTCACGCCGGACGCGACGTTGACGAGGATGTGGCTGGTCTCGCCGAAGTCGTTGGCCTGCAGCAGCACGAAGTCCTCGTCGCCCTCGTACTTGGCGATCTCATCGGCGTTGGCCGTGTGGATGATGTCGAACTGGCCGGCCTTCAGGCCGTTCGAGCGACCCTGGATGTCCACGGCTACCACGAATTCGATTTCGTCCAGGTACGGCAGGTTCTCGCCCGTGATGCCGTTGGCGCCACGCCAGTAATCGGGGTTGCGCTCGGCGATGAAGCTGTTGCCGTTGCCCGGTGTGTAGCTCACGAACTTGAACGCGCCCAGCCCGACCGGAGCCGAGGGATCGCCGGTGGCGTTCTCGAGGGCCGCCTCGCGCATGGCCTCAGGCAGCGGGGATGCCGGCGAGACATACAGCGGGTTGTTGGGCAGCGTTTCCATCCATGCCGGGCTGAACATCTGGCCGCAGACTTCGGCACGGCCTGCCGGGCCGACGCCGGTCGCCAGAGGCTGGCCGGGACTGGCCGTGACCGTCACCGTCTGGCCTTCGCCGGTCACGCTGTCGATGCCCAAGAACGCCGGGCCGGTGAGCTGGCTGAGGCGACACAAGTTGATGTTGTAGGCCACGGCCTCGCCGGTCAGCGGGGTGCCGTCGTGGAACTTGATGCCGTCGCGGATCGTCACCGTCCAAGTCATGTAGTCGTCGCTGTGCTCCTCCGACTCCACCAGCAGGGGCACGATCTCGCCGTCGGCATCGGTGATGTACAGCGAGTCGGTGATGGCACGGAAGATCATGCGGCAGCTGATCGCGCACGACGTGGCGTAATGGACGAACGGGTTGGCCGAGTCAGCCTCGATGCCGTACACGAGCTTGCCGCCATGGACCGGGCCGGTCTCGGTCTCGCGGACGTCCTCGCCGGTGGCTTCGCCGGCCTCGCGGGCCTCGACCACCTCTTCTTCCTGCTCGGACAGTGTGGTGGAGGGTGCTTCGACGGCAGCCTCGGTGGTGTCCGGCTCCGCCGGCGCTGCGCCGTCGCCGTCTCCGTCTCCGTCATCGGTGCCGCCGCAGGCGACCGCGATCAGGGCGAAGGCGGCGAGCACCACGCCCAGCCGGATGCCGAACGAGCGCCGCGACCCTCGGCGGCGCCTGCTCGTGAGTTGATCGGCATGGCGCCGCGAGTGACCTGTGTGCATCGTGGATGCTCCTCCCCAATGGCGCCACCGCGGCGCTTTGCGCGAAACCTACTAGCCCTGCTGTGGGGCTCTGAACCGGGTCCTGTTCTCGGTTCAGGGCCTCGTTTGGCTCGCGACCGACTCACTCGCTGGGCCGGTACGGTGCGACCGGGCCGGTAGCTCAGTGGTCAGAGCAGGCGACTCATAATCGCCGGGTCGTGGGTTCGATCCCCACCCGGCCCACCCACACCAACGACCGACCGCCCGGTGGGAGACTTCTGCAAAACGGAGTCCGGCGAGGCTGCAGAGTGGAGTGCAGAAATCCTGCAATGACGCCGTTCGCAGAGTCGTACAAGAACTCTCCCGGAATGGTTGGCAGAAATATGCAATAAAGTTACGCAGAGGCCCATATTGCAGCAGACATATATGAAATACTCCATTTCTTCACCGATGTCGGGGTGCAGTGGACGAGTTCTGATAGACAGATCGTATGACCCTTCGACAGCGCCACCCTCGAATCCGCGGCATCTTCGTTGCTCCCGTCACCGTTGTCGTCCTTCTCGTCAGCGTGCTTGCCGTGCCGGGGGGCGCCCAGGCGGCTGATCAGCTCCGGTTCAAGTCCGTCGTCGGCGAGTGGGCCGTCACCTCGGGCGTCGCGGATGACGACATCGGCGTGGTCCGTGCCAGGGGCGTCCCCAAGCCTCGGGTCCGCTATGCCGTCGAGGGTGCCGACGGCTTCTCCATCGGCCGCAGATCGGGCCGGGTGTCCTACGACGGCACGCCGATGTCCGCGACTCAGGTCTCGCTGACGGTGACCGTCAGGGACCGTGACGGTCAGGCGGCGAGCGCCAGCCGAGTGCTCGACATCACTGTGGCTCAGCCCGCGTCCCAGCCCGAGCCCGCGGCCGGCGGTGAGGCTGGATTCATCGGCCAAGGGGCGGTGGACGACATCGCCCCGGCGGTGTCGAGCCTGAAGGTCGTCTCCACGCCCGCGGCCCACGGCGCCTACGCCGCCGGCGAGACGATCACCGTCGAGGTGACATTCAGCGAACCGGTCTTCGTGACCGGCGAGCCGTGCCTGCTCATCAACGTGGGCGCCATCTACCGGGGGAACCTGGACACGGCCGACGAGGACCGTCAGAGGCGGCCCGCGGCGTACGCCTCCGGTTCGGGGACCAGCAAGCTGCGCTTCAGCTACACGGTGGCGACGGGCGACCGCGACCGATACGGAGTCGGCGTGTACAGCTACGGCCGCGAGAACCTGCCGCTGCGGCTGCGGTGCTCGGAGGGCGGCACCGACGGGACCATCCGCGACGGCGCCGACAACGACGCCGACCTGGCTCACCGGTGGCTGTGGCCCGATGCCGAGCACAAGGTCGGCGGCCCCGACGTGTACCCCGACGACCGCACCGGCCCCACGATCACCGCCATGGAGGTGGTGTCGAGCCCCGCGTCCGGCGACGCCTACACCGACCGCGAGACGATTCTCGTCCAGGTGACGTTCAGCGAGCCCGTGGTGGTGGACGGCGCCCCGCGCATGGGCATCTGGATGGGCCGCTACCGCAAGGAGATGACCTACCGCACAGGGTCGGGCACCAACAAGCTCACCCTCGGCTACAGGGTTCAGTCGCGCGACTCCGACGGCGACGGCGTCTCCGCCTACGCAAACATGATCCTCGTCTATGGCGACCTCGTGGTCACCGACAACGCCGACAACAAGGCGAAGGCGGCCCGAGCAGCCTCGTGCACGACCTGCGCGACCACGCTCGAGCATGCGCCCATGGCCACCCAGGCAGGCCACAAGGTGGCGGGCAGTGCAGCCGACACCACCCCGCCGACGGTCGAGGAAGTCGGATTCGGCGCCGCCCAAGCCACGTACGTCGCCGGGGATGAGATCCGCCTGCGGGTCATCCTCAGCGAGGAAGTGCTGCTCGACGGGCCCGCCGGTACCGAGCCCACCATGGAGTTCACCATCGGCGGGAACACGAAGTCCGCCGCCTACGCGCCCTCCAGCCGCACCACCTCGTCGTGGCTGGGCTCGATGACCTTCGTCTACACCGTGCAGGAGGGCGACGAGGGCGCCATCGCCATCGGCGCCAACAGCGTGCATCTCCCAACCGGCGCCGGGGTCCGCGACTCCCACGACAACCGCACCACCAGCCTGGCCCACCCCGCCCCCAGCGACTCCGGCTACCAGGTCACCAGCCCCGCCGACTGAGCCTCGTGCATCCCGAGGCTGCCGATCTGTCAGGAGGCCAGGTCGGAAGGCTCGGCGAGCACTTGGTCACAGCGCCACAGCACCTGCTCGGCGACTTCGGCCATGATCTGGTCGTGACGGTCGGCGTCGGGCGGGGCTTCGGCGTCGTCGAGCGCTGAGAGGCAGATCCTGAGCGCGTTGTCCGGCATGAGCCGACCGCAGAACGTCAGCCACATGTCGCGCGCTGCCCGCACCTCGGTCTTGTAGACGTCGCCCCAGAAATCGTCAGCGAACCCGTCGAGCTCGTGCGTCGGCAGCCCGGCAGACTCGATGCAGACCTGCTCCAGATCCGACAGCGTCGCCCCCCCGGCAGCGCCATGGTCGTGACCGTGATCGTCCACGCCAGTGCCATGGGGGTGGCCGTGGTCGTCCGCGCCGGTGCCATGGTCGTCGTCGCCATCGGGGTGGACGGATGTTGCGGGGGGCGGTACCGATGTCGCTTGCGCGCCCGACGCAGCAGCAGGGTCAGCGGGCCGCGAACCCGTGCAGGCCGCCGCCAGCAGCGTGAGCGCGCAGATCGACACAGCCGCAAGCCCTCTCACCGGAGCGTCAGCAGAACGATCAACGCCACGCCGCACCAGCAGGGACGTTACGCAGCCCGGCATACGACCTCAGGGTGAAATCACACCCGATTTGTAGGAATCGCTGTACAAGCCTGGGCGGGATGCTGCGAATCGATCCGGTGCCACGAGGGGCCGCAGCGACGATGCTCGAGATTCGGCACTGGCGAACGCTGCCGCCGGTGCCAGCCATTCGCGATGCCGCATCACTGCGGCCCGAGCCCATGTGATCCCGGCGGGTCATCGGCCATGGTGTGCTGGGGCGCCCGGCCACCCCGGGTCGGCCGGGCGCCCCAGCAAACCCTGGGGTGTGTCAGCAGCGGTGCTACATGCTGTCGAGCCACGCCTTGCAGCTGGTCGGCTGCGGGTGCCTGTTGCAGCGCTGCTGGTACGCCCAGCGGACCATGTACCTGGCCCGCGCCGTGGTGGCGTATGCGGCGTCGTCCCATGTCGGCGGCTCGCCTGTCGGCCAGCGCATGGCGCTGTCGTTTATCGGGCACAGTTTGCCGTTGGCGTGCTGTTCGGCGTGGGTGGGGTAGTCCTTGGTGCGCTTGGGAATGATGACGTGAGTGTGCTTGTAGTTGAACTTCTTGCCGTCGTGGGGCGTCTCGGCCAGCTGGCGCCTCTGGCCGTCAACGACAAACACGTAGTCCGTCGTGGTGGGGTGTGTGCACAGATGGGTGTGCTTCTTGGCCGGTCCTACTTCTACGTCGGTGATGTCGAGGTTGCGGCAGTGCTCGGGCACGTTCGCTGAGTCGCCCGCGCCGCCGCGGCTGAAGAACGCGACGCACCCGCGGCGCTCGGCCTCGGTGAACGTCTTGGGGTCGCGCGCCACCGGCCGTTCCGAGGTCCCCGTGCTCCCCGGCGTCTGTTGCAGCGAGCCGGCACCGGGGTCGCTGGGCACCTCGGCCGGTTCCGCGCTCGCGGTGACTGCGACGCGCACGATGACCCCCGCACGGGTGACGTTCCAGTTCAGCTTGCGGGCCCGGTAGCTGCCGATGTCCGCGGTGATGCGCAGCCGCACCTTGTCCGCGTCCAGCGTCGTGCCGTCATAGCGCACCGTGGCGGTGTCCTTGTCGCCCACCACCGAGAACGCAGCAGAGCCCTTGATCGCCCACTGGATGTGCTTCTTGTTCACCCCCGCGATGCCGTTCACCGCGAGCGTGCCCACATCGGCCGCCTGCCCCTCCACCACAGACCACCCCGAAGGCGCCTGCGCGAACGACAGCGTCACGTCCTTTCGCTCGCTGCCCGACGCCGACGCCACCGTCGGAGTCAGCAACGCCGCCCCGACCACAACCGCGGCAACCGCAGCCGCCAAGCGCCACCGACGCGAACCCACAACAGACATAATCGATTCCCCTTACCCCCCCCCCCCCCCCCCGCAAATCCGGGAGACAAGAGGGACCTACAGCAAAGTCCTCAGAGACGATAAACCCCCCGACATATGACCAAAGAGTGAAAACACACCCAAATTGTGCGAATAACCACACAGCCCGAGCGGCTCGATCCGGCTGGCATCGGCGAGATCGGCAGCAGCCCGGAGTCCATACGAGGAGCCGGCCGCTCTCGAAAGCTTCGCTGACTGACGAATGCTGAATCAGTGCAGTGTTATTCGCCGATCGACGATATTCTTATGGCACTAGACTTGCTCGCTATATGACGAAGGCTCGTGTCATGGAATCGCCGACCGTCACCACGATCGCAGATGACATCCGCACCCCCGAGCGCCTCTCGCGTGCGTTGCGGGCTGAGCGCCGCAGCCAAGGCCTCACCCAAGCCGAGACGGCCCGCCGTGCCGGCGTCTCGCCTCAATGGCTGTGCGAGTTCGAGACCGGGCGCGCCGCCGGCGGCACCGATCGGGTGATGCGCGTGCTCGACGTGCTGGGCCTCTCGATCGCGCTGCACCCGCGGCCGGTCACCCTGGCCGACCGCGTCCTGCACGACGCCACCCAGATGCCATGAGCGCCCAAGCGAGCGAACCGCTCGCGGTGTTCCTGGCGGGCGTGCTGGCCGGCACGATCAGTCACGACCGCCGCGGCCTGCGCCTCGACTACGACCCCCACTACGCAGCGCGCAGCGACACGGTGCCGCTGTCGCTGTCACTGCCGCTCGGCGACACCCCCCACATCGGCGAGCGCGTGTCAGGCTGGCTCGACGGGCTGCTGCCCGCCAACGAGAACATCCGACGACGCTGGGCCGCCCGCCACGGCGCCCGCTCGCACGGCCCCTTCGACCTGCTCAGCACGCCGGTCGGGCTCGACTGCGCCGGCGCCGTGCAGACCTGCCCCCAGACCGACGACGCCGTGCTGCGCGAACGCAGCGGCGGCGTGGACTGGCTCGCGCCCGACGCGTTCGCAGAGCTCATCGACCAGCTGGTGCGCGACCAGGCCTGGCAGCGGCCAGAAGGCCGCAGCGCCTGGAGCCTCGCAGGCGCCCAGTCCAAGACAACTCTCGTGTCCCGCGGCGACCAATGGGGCGAGCCCTGGGGCGGCACCCCCTCCACCCACATACTCAAGCCCTCCATGCGCGACATGCCCGGTCAGGCACTCAACGAGCACCTGTGCCTCGCTGCCGCCCGCCACTGCGGACTCGCCGCAGCGCGCAGCGACCCGCTGCGCGTCGGGGACCACCTCGTCGTCGCCGTGCGCCGCTACGACCGGGTCACCGGCGCTGACGGCGCCGTGCAGCGCGTCCACCAAGAAGACCTCCACCAAGCCTGCGGCGAACCTGCGGCGAACATCTACCAGATCGACGGCGAAGGCCACTCCGTGAGCCGCCTCGCCCGGCTCATCGCCGACCACTCCGCAGACCCGCGCACAGACCGGCAGCGCTTCTTCGACGCGCTCGCGTTCAACTGGCTCATCTGCAATGTCGACGGCCACACCAAGAACTACAGCCTGCTGCTCGCACCCGGCGGCGCCCGCCTCGCACCTCTGTATGACCTGTGGTCCCGGCGGCCCTACGACCGTGCCTACATCGGCGCCTACACGATGGCCATGTCCGCACTGCCCGACGCCACCATCGGCGCCGCCCACAACCCCGAAGCTTGGCAGGCCACCGCACGCGCCGTCGGGCTCGCCCCCGGCGACGGACCCGAACGCGTCGCCCACCTCGCCGCCCTGCTGCCCGACGCATTCGCCGCCGCAGCCGACCAGCTCCCCGCCCACCTGCGCGCCGAGCCCATCGTGGCCTCCCTCACCGCCGACATGACCGCCCGAGCCGCCGACTGCGCCGACGACCTCGCCCAACCCCGCCCGCCCCGCGCCCGCGAGGCCCCCGGGCTCTGACAGCGCCCACGGCGCCAGCACCGCCGGCTTCACCGCCTTCGACCCTGGAGCCCGGACGCGCTGAGTCCCCCAGCCGATCCGGGGTGGCCGGGAGACTCAGCGGGTGGCTAGAGACGTGTCAGCGGCGGCGCTTCACGAGTTGATCTCGTCCCGCCAAGGCCCGCAAAATGCGGGCGGACCGGCCTTGTTGCACTCGATCTGGTACACCCAGCGCATGATGTACTTGGCCCGCGCGGTGTGGGCGTAATTCTCGTTACGCCACCTGTAACGCGCCGAGTCATTGTCTTTGCCATGGTCGGTCACGTTGCCGGACGGCCCGATCATTTCGTCGCTTTGCAGGCACTCTCCTTCGTATCCCTCAAACGCGGTGTGTCCGTCATCAGTGTGCGCGGGGCTGTCGGCGTTGCGCCGCGGATAGACCACATGGGAGTGCGCGTAGGTGAACTTCTTGCCGTCATAGGGCGTGCTCTTCAGCTCCACGTGCGGACCCTTTATCGTGAAGTACCGGACGAACGTGGTGGTGGGGTGGGTGCACAGGTGTGTGTGCCTCGTCTTGCGCAGTTCGCAGTTCTGGCCGTTCTCGTCGCAGTCCCAGCCCACCTCTACGTCGGTGATGTCGAGGTTGCGGCAGTGCTCGGGCACGTTCGCTGAGTCGCCCGCGCCGCCGCGGCTGAAGAACGCGACGCACCCGCGGCGCTCGGCCTCGGTGAACGTCTTGGGGTCGCGCGCCACCGGCCGTTCCGAGGTCCCCGTGCTCCCCGGCGTCTGTTGCAGCGAGCCGGCACCGGGGTCGCTGGGCACCTCGGCCGGTTCCGCGCTCGCGGTGACTGCGACGCGCACGATGACCCCCGCACGGGTGACGTTCCAGTTCAGCTTGCGGGCCCGGTAGCTGCCGATGTCCGCGGTGATGCGCAGCCGCACCTTGTCCGCGTCCAGCGTCGTGCCGTCATAGCGCACCGTGGCGGTGTCCTTGTCGCCCACCACCGAGAACGCAGCAGAGCCCTTGATCGCCCACTGGATGTGCTTCTTGTTCACCCCCGCGATGCCGTTCACCGCGAGCGTGCCCACATCGGCCGCCTGCCCCTCCACCACAGACCACCCCGAAGGCGCCTGCGCGAACGACAGCGTCACGTCCTTTCGCTCGCTGCCCGACGCCGACGCCACCGTCGGAGTCAGCAACGCCGCCCCGACCACAACCGCGGCAACCGCAGCCGCCAAGCGCCACCGACGCGAACCCACAACAGACATAATCGATTCCCCTTACCCCCCCCCCCCCCCCCCCCCCCCCCCCCGCAAATCCGGGAGACAAGAGGGACCTACAGCAAAGTCCTCAGAGACGATAAACCCCCCGACATATGACCAAAGAGTGAAAACACACCCAAATTGTGCGAATAACCACACAGCCCGAGCGGCTCGTCCTATCTGCCGGTCCCGAGCGCCGCTTCGGCGGAGAAGGGCTCCGCTGCGGGCACCGCCGTTATCTGGTCACCGATCCGGTAGCGCAGATCGCCGGGGTAGATGACGCAGAGCACGTCGAGCGAGAGATCGCGCAGTGCTGCGGTCATGGAGGGCGTGCGGCGGGGGGCGTCGACCCGCTTGATCTCCACGCCGATCCTGCGTCCCTTCGCAAAGAGCAGCAGGTCGAGCTCCGCGCCTGCATGGGTTGCCCAGAAATACGCTTGATCGGGACGCGCCTCGGCGAGCGTCTTCTCGAGGACGAAACCTTCCCAGGACGCGCCGAGACGGGGATCGGTGAGCAGCTCGTCCATCGTGCCCACCCCGATCAGATGGTGGAACAGCCCCGAATCACGGAAGTAGAGCTTGGTCCGCTTGACCTGCCGCTTGCGGAGGTTCTCGTGCCACGGGCGGAGCTGGCGGATGAGGAAGAGGTGCTCCATCAGGTCCAGATAGCGCCGGACGGTGGTCTCGCTGATGCTCAGGGTCGTCGCGAGGGCCCGGAGGTTGACAATCTGGCCGTGGTAGTGCGCCAGCATGAGCATCATGCGATGGATCGTCGGCGCTGCGAGCCCCGCGCCGAACTGCGGCAGATCGCGCTCGACGAATGTCTGCAGGTACGACTTGCGCCAGATCAAGCTGTCGGCGTCGCTGTCGGCGAGCAGCGAGCGGGGAAACCCGCCGCGCTGCCACAGCGTCTCCATGCGCTCGGCGCCCAGCTCGGCCACCTGCAAGCCGCTGAGCTCGGTGTACTCGATGCGACCAGCCAGCGACTCTGCGCTCTGGCGGAGCAATTCGGGGCCAGCGCTGCCGAGCACCAGGAACCTCGCAGGAGTGCCCTCGCGGTCCGCGAGCACGCGCAGCACCCCGAACAGATCCGGCCGGCGCTGCACTTCGTCGATGACGACCAGGCCAGACAGCGGGCCGAGCGCGGTCATGGGCTCATCGAGCCGGGCGAGGCTGAGGGGATCCTCGAGATCGAAGTAGTTCGGCGAGCCGGCCGCGACGAACTGGCGCGCAAGCGTCGTCTTGCCGCACTGCCGGGCCCCGATCAGCGCCGCGACCGGGCTCCGCCCAAGGGCGGCCTCGATGAGCAGCGCAGCAGCGCGAGGAACCAGCTCAGAGCCCATGCCTTGAAATTACACACTCCACTACTGTTTTTTCAATAGTCGAGCACGAACAGACACCAAATTCCGTCGGGCAGGAAGAGAGCTGCCTCAACGCCCACCGCCAGGACTCGCCGACGTCAAGCGCTGAGCCGAGATCCAGCCCCGTGGCGCGCTGAGGCGCCCGGCCGATCCGGGGTGGCCGGGCGCCTCAGCAGACCGCGTTAGCGGCTGTGTGGGGGGCTATTCGATGCAGTCCGTCTCGGTCGGGACGCCTTCGCCAGCGAAGTAGGCCGAACTCAGCCCTTGACCCTCGTAGGTGGCGCCGTAGTTGTAGTTGGACGGGACCGGATCGGGCACGCCGGTGGCGTGCGGCTTTCGAACGATCGGACTGTTCCAGCTGTTAGCCGTGTTCTGCGAATGTTGGTGACACTTCTTGTCTTTGCCGCTAGCAAACCCAGTGAAGGCGTGCTTGTGTCGGATCGAGTTGCCGGAGTGGTCATGGAGATCGTGCCAGTGATAGTTGAGGTGCCCGGCCCGCTGCCAAAAGCCGCTGTTCTCTTTGCGTCGTTCGGCGGCTTTGTCCATCTGGCCTTTCCAGCGGGTGATGTACTTGGCGCGCAGGTTGCCGGGGTTGTCCCCGTTCGCCGCCGCCCAGTCGGCCTCGATGTAGTCGCCGCCGGTCACGAAGCCGGTGGCGTTGTTCGTCGAGTCCTCATGGAACCGGTAGCAGGGCGGCGCGTTGCCGATGTCGTGGTGTGAGCCGTTGAGGCCGCCCGCGTGCTTGATCAGGTAGGTGTGGCCGTCTGAGGGCGTGCTTTTCAACTCGTAGCCCTTGTACTTGATGTAGGTGCCGTGAGGGTTCTGGCAGCGATGCCAGTGCACATATTCTGAGGCGTTCACCCGGCGCACCGGATACAGCCGCGGCTGGCGCGGGTTCAGGTTGTACTGCTTCGCCTGCGTCGTCTGCTTCTGAGTCTGCTGGTCGGGCTCGATCTCGGGCTGTTCGGGGTCGGCTTGGGTGATGGTGGGCTCTGTGTCGGCTGCGGTGACCGCGACGCGCACGATGACCCCCGCACGGGTGACGTTCCAGTTCAGCTTGCGGGCCCGGTAGCTGCCGATGTCCGCGGTGATGCGCAGCCGCACCTTGTCCGCGTCCAGCGTCGTGCCGTCATAGCGCACCGTGGCGGTGTCCTTGTCGCCCACCACCGAGAACGCAGCAGAGCCCTTGATCGCCCACTGGATGTGCTTCTTGTTCACCCCCGCGATGCCGTTCACCGCGAGCGTGCCCACATCGGCCGCCTGCCCCTCCACCACAGACCACCCCGAAGGCGCCTGCGCGAACGACAGCGTCACGTCCTTTCGCTCGCTGCCCGACGCCGACGCCACCGTCGGAGTCAGCAACGCCGCCCCGACCACAACCGCGGCAACCGCAGCCGCCAAGCGCCACCGACGCGAACCCACAACAGACATAATCGATTCCCCTTACCCCCCCCCCCCCCCGCAAATCCGGGAGACAAGAGGGACCTACAGCAAAGTCCTCAGAGACGATAAACCCCCCGACATATGACCAAAGAGTGAAAACATACCCAAATTAGGTGTAGCTTCATACGTTCTGACTGTCAGCACACATCAACGGACGCACCTCACATGAACCGACCCGACAACGGCGACCAGCACGTTGACAACCGGCCACGACTGTCACGGCTCAGCGAAGCCAGCCTGCGCATCAACGAGAGCCTCGACTTCGATGTCGTGCTGCAGCTTGTGGTGGACAGTGCACGGGCACTGACCGATTCCCGCTACGGAGCACTGACCGTCGCCGGCCAGACGGACGAGGTGCCCGAATTCGTCGTGTCGGGCCTGACCCAACAAGAGCACCGAGGGCTGTGGGAACTACCGGAGGGGACGGCGTTCTTCGAGTACCTCAGCGGACTCGACGGGCCGCTGAGAGTCGCCGACGTGGACGGCCACCTGAGATCGCTGGGAATGCCGGAGTTCCTGCCCTCGGTGACAGCGACGGCCCTGTTGGTGGCACCGATCCGCCACGGCGGCGTCGGTGTGGGCACGATCTATCTGGCTCACCAGGAGCAGGGGCGGGAGTTCACCCTCGAGGACGAGAACGTGCTGACCATGTTCGCGTCGCAGGCGGCGCTGGTGATCGCCAACGCACGCCGGTACCGCGACGAGCAACGTGCCCGCAACGACCTCGCAGCCCTGATCGACATCTCGCCGGTGGGCATCGTCACCTTCGACGCCACGACCGCGGCGCCGGTTTCGTTCAACCGCGAGGCCATGCGCATCGTCGACAGCCTGCGCGACCCCGACCAGTCGCCCGAGCAGCTTCTGGACGTGCTGATCTGCCGGCGCGCCGACGGTCGGGAGCTCTCGTTCAAGAAGCCGACCTTGATCGGTCTCCTCCGCACGGGCGAGGCAACCCACGCAGAGGAGATCTGCCTGGAGGTGCCCGACGGCCGCAGCGTCACCGTGTTGGTGAACGCCACGCCGATTCGCTCGGAGGCCGGCGAAGTCGACTCCTTCGTGGTCACTCTGCAGGACATGACGCCGCTGGAGGAGATGGAGCGGATGCGCGCGGAGTTCCTGGGCATTGTGAGCCATGAGCTGCGCGCCCCGCTGGCCACGGTCAAGGGCTCGGTGGCCACGCTGCTGGAGTCGGCGCCCGATCTCGACCTCGCCGAGATGACGCAGTTCTTCCGGGTCATCGGCGACCAATGCGACAACATGCGCGAGCTGATCGGCAGCCTGCTCGACGTGGCTCGCATCGAGACGGGCTCGCTGCTGGTCGTTCCCGAGCCGACCGACCTGTACGTGCTGGTGGACGAGGCGAAGAGCAGGTTTCTGAACGGCAGCGGCCGTGAGGACCTGGCGATGGAGCTCGCCGTGGATCTGCCCCTGGTGATGGCCGACCGGGGACGCATCGTTCAGGTGCTGGTCAACCTGCTCTCCAACGCGGCCAAGCACTCCCCCGTCGGCTCGACGATCCAGGTGTCGGCGGCGCGCGACGACGCTCACGTCGCCGTCTCGGTCGCCGATCAGGGGCGGGGCATCGAGACCGAACTGCTGCCGCACCTGTTCCGCAAGTTCTCGCGGGCCGAAGGCAGCGGCGGCAGCGGCATTGCAGGGTCGGGCCTCGGCCTGGCCATCTGCAAGGGCATCGTGGAAGCCCACGGCGGCCGCATCTGGGCCGACAGCGACGGGCCGGGCACCGGGGCGTGCTTCAGCTTCACGATCCCGACGATCGAGGAGACCGCTGTGCCGCCTGGTCATTCGGCAGCCGTCCGTGATGCACGCGGCCCCGCGCGCAGCGAGGAACGCGTGCTGGCAGTGGACGACGACCCCCAGGCGCTTCGCTACATCCGCGACGCCCTCGTCAAGGCCGGCTACACGCCGATCATGACCGGCAACCCCAAGGACGTGCCGCGCCTGCTGGATGCCGAGAGGCCTCATCTGGTGCTGCTCGACCTAATGCTGCCCGACACCGACGGCATCGAGTTGATGCGTGACATCCAGGCCGAGACCGACGTGCCGGTCATCTTCGTGTCGATGTACGGGCAGGACGAGACGATCGCCCGAGCCTTCGACATGGGAGCTGCCGACTACATGGTCAAGCCGTTCTCGCAGACCGAGCTGGCCGCCAGGATCAGGGCGGCGCTGCGCAGGCGGGCCGGGCCGCCCGACACTGTGGTGCGGGGCGAGCTGAACATCAACCACGCCCAGCGCCAGGTGACCTTGGCCGGCAAGCCGGTGCAGCTCACGCCCACCGAGTACGCGCTGCTGTACGAGCTGGCGGCCGGCGCCGGACGGGTGCTCACCCACAACACGCTGCTGCGGCGAGTCTGGGGGCCTGAGCGCACCGGCGAGCCATGGCTAGTGCGCGAAGTGATCAAGCGGCTCCGCCGCAAGCTCGGCGAGTCCGCCGGTGACCCCGTATACATCCTGACCGAATCCGGCGTGGGCTACCGCATGCCCAACGGCGAACCGGAGGAGGACAGCGCAGACGACGCGCCCGGGCCTGAGCTATAGCCACCGGTACATGTCCCCTTGGCGTGTGCCCAACTGATCACAATTCATGCATTGCATTAGCGTGCCGTGGATGCGTCGCCTCGGTGTGGTCATGCTGGCAGTGCTCGCCGCATTCGTCAGCGTCTCGGTGCTTCCGGCCACCGCAGCGGGTGCGGCCGAGAGCGACGGGTCGGATGTGTCGGTGACGCGCTATGGCGGTGCGGACCGTTATGAGACGTCGCTGCAGGTGGCAGAGGCGGTGGCCGCCGACGCCGACGGCTCGTTGGAGTGGGTGGTGCTGGTGTCGGGCCGCCGCTGGACCGACGCTGTGGTGGCCGCGCCGGTGGCAGGAGCGCTGGGCGCGCCGGTGCTGATGACTCCGCCAGAGGAGCTGCGCGCCGACGCGCTCGCGTTCTTGCAGCGGGTGGGTGTTTCGAAGGCGCTGGTGGTGGGGCCCGACGCGAGCGGCGGCGCGCACGGCCCGGGACGTGGCGTGGGTACCGAGGTGCTCGAAGCGCTCGAAGCGGCCGACATCACGGCGGCGCGCGTCGCCGGCGATGACCTGTACGGCACCGGTGTGGCGGCTGCGGGGCGGGTCACGCCGGGCACGATGGGCAATCTGGGCCGCACGGCGGTGATCGCCAGCGGGGAAGTGTTCGCCGACGCGCTCGTGGCGGGCCCGTTCGCCGCTCGGGGCATCCATCCGATGCTGCTGACGCCGCCCGGCGAATTGCACGCCGATGTGGCCGGCTACTTGGGCGACGCCGGCATATCACATGTGGTGCTGATGGGCGGCACGGCCGCGCTCAGCGACGCCGTCGAGCAGGCCGTCGAGGATCTCGGCATCGACGTGTCTCGGATGGCGGGCAGCACCCGCTACGACACCGCGGTCAAGGCCGCCGAGCTCGCCGAAGACAAATACAGCACCGCGGCCGGGAAGCCCTGTTTCGCGAACGACACGATCGGCGTGGCCCGCGCCCGGGTGCCGTTCGACTCGTTCAGCGCAGCGCCGCTGCTGGGCCGCCTGTGCGCCCCGCTGGTGCTCGCCGACCCCGGCAAGATCCCCGGCGACACCGCTGCCTACCTCGACGCCGCCCGTGGTGAGCACGACGCAGTGGACCTGCGGGTGTTCGGCGGCGACGCAGCCGTGTCCCAAACCGCCATCGACGCCTACCTCACCGGCGAAGAACCAGAAACCGGTGACGACGGCGAGGCCACCGACGAGGCAGACGACGGCGAGGCCACCGCCGCGCCTGGCGTCCTGCCGGCAGGCACCTGCGGAGGCTCCATCGACGACGAGCCGAGCCAGCTCGTGCCCTCGACCAACGCCGAAGACCCTGCATGGTCGCCCGACTGCAGCCGTCTTGTCTATACCGAGGACGGCGCGCTCTGGCTGGTTGACAATGACGGTGCGAATCGGCAGCGGCTCGTGCCCGCGGCCGGCGGTTACCGCCATGCCGCAGTGTGGTCCCCCCTCGGTGATCGGATCGCCTACGTCAGCGGCTTCCACAACGCCGACGATCGTTGGGTCGCGCACATATGGACTGTCAACGTCGACGGCAGCCACAACAACCAGCGCACCGAAGGCGAGGTGATCGACAGCTGGCCCACCTGGTCGCCTGATGGCAAGAGGATCGCTTTCGAGCGCCATACTGGCAGCGATAGCCACATCGTCGTGATGACGTCATTCGGCAACAAGCCGAAGGCGCTCAACACAGGCGGTGCGTGGGAGCGCTCGCCGGCTTGGTCGCCGGACGGCACCTCGCTCGCATACCAGGCCGACGGCTACCTGGTGGTGTCTGACGTCGACGGCGACAATGCACGCCGCGTGCACGCCGCGGTGTATTTCGACGGCGGGCTGTCATGGTCGCCGGACGGCGAGCGCATCGCGTTTGTGCGGGGCGACGGCAATCGGACTGCCATCGTCGTGGCCGATGTCGACGGTCCCGACGAGGAGGTGATCTATGACGAGGGTCTCCGCACTCTCGCGCCTCGCTGGTCGCCCGACGGGCAGCGCATCGCCTTCCACACCATCGACACTGACGGCAAGCACCGGGCTTATGTGACCGGCGCGAGCGGGCAACCGGCGATGCTGGCCGCGGACTGCCGCCCCCGGGGCGTCTCGGGCGTGACGGCGGGTTTCCCGCTGCCCCGCTGGGCTGTATCGGCGACGGGCACCCTCCGGGTCGCTGTGCTGTTCATGGATTTCTCCGACGCCGAGGCCGCCCACACCACAGCCGAAGAGGCCGAACAGGGACTGCCCTACGTGGAGCACTATCTCGAGTCGGTCAGCTACGGCCAGCTCGACGTGGAGCTGGTGCCGCACCACGCTTGGCTCCGCTCCGAGCGTGAGTTCGGCAGCTTCATCCAGACGAACCAGCTGAGCAACCAAGCGGTGACGTCGGCTGCGATCGGTCATGCGATGGAACTGGCCGCGCCGAGCTTCGACTTCGCCGACATCGACACCGTCATGGTGGTGCTGGCGAGCAGTCATTTCGCCGGCGGGGGTTTCGCCCACGCGTCGTTCAGCTCTGCGTCGGGCACGTGGCCGTCGACGCTCATCAACAGCGTGCATCGTGGCGCCGAGGGCGCCCCACAGGAGTGGGGATCGGTCGCCTCGCATGAACTCGTTCACAATCTCGGCTTGGCCGATCTGTACTCCTACGGCCGGGTGTTCGCCGATCGTGAAGCGCCCGACGGGAAATGGTGGATCGCATCGGAGTGGGGCCGCATGAATATGTGGGCGTACTTCTTGGTGGACGAGAACGACCCCCGGCTGGCCCACGATTGGACCTATCCCGACGGTGCTGTCTCCACGGCGTACCGGCACCATCTGCGCATCGAGGAGATGCTGGCGTGGAGCCGCTGGCAGCTCGGCTGGCTCAGCGATGCGCAGGTGAGCTGCCTCAGCGACACCGATCCCGGCGAGACCGTCAGCGTGACACTCGCGCCGGTCGCAGAACCCGACGACGGCATGGTGATGGCGGCGGTGCCGCTCAACGCCCGCGAGATGATCGTGATCGAGAGCCGGCGCAAGCTGGGCTACGACGCCGGCGGCCATTACGAGGCGGCCGACTCGGGTGCCGTCACCACTTTCCCCCGGCTCATCACCGAGGGTGTGCTGGTGTACACGGTTGACAGCCTGCGCAGTTCGGGCCAACTGCCGTTGCGGGTCGCAGGCGACAACGGCGACCTCGAAGTCGACGACTTCCCAGTGCTTGAGCCCGGCGAGTCGGTGACGCTGCGCGGCTACACCATCACGGTCACCGCCGACGACGGCGACACCCACGCGGTGTCGATCACCCGCGACAAATAGGCGCACGCGTTCACGGCCACCTCGCCTCACCACCGGTATCGTTGCTCCGCACGTTCGGGGCGCAGCGCGGCCCGTTCGGTCCGGGGTAGCTCAGTTGGCAGAGCAGCGGACTGTTAATCCGTTTGTCGTGGGTTCGAGCCCCACCCCCGGAGCACTCGGCCGCGGCCGTTGGCAGGCCATCAGTAGCTCATCAACTCGGAGCCGGTTCCGCGGCGAGGATCTCGGACAGACCTATCTCTCCTCGGTCCAATCTCGCAAGGTCTTGTATCGCGCCCACCTGAAGATTGACATCTCTCAGCTCACTCCGACGCCGTACCAGCCGGATCCGCATGGCGCGGTGTATCCGGTAACGCTCATCCTTCGAGATGTCCTCCTCAATGTGGACAAAGGGAATCACGTCACCGTCACTCATCCGGGCTATCTCGCCCTGCACGCGATCCGACCAAGACTTCGCGATCCGGTCGATCGCACCCTCGACCGACAGCTTCTCTCCCTCCGCTGCGATTGATGCCAAGAGCTGGCCGATGTCGTCATCGAACACTTCAGATTCGCCGACAGCGACTGCTGAGTCTGCTGATCGCAGTTCGATGGTCCTGCGCCAGTGCGGGTCGGAGGTAATGCGAGAAAACGCAGCTCTCGCAGTGTCGCTTACAAAGTGCCCCGGCGTTATGAGCGCCGCGGCGTCACCTTGCAGAACTACCGCCGCCTCAAGCAACTCTCGCTCTCGCCGAGCTCGGTTCTGGGCCGCTTGGTTGATCCACACATGTATTCGGCGAGCTAGCGGTGATGCGACAGACTCACCGGTCGGCTCGTGCGTTGGCTCCCACTCAGCCCCGAGCTCCGCCTCGAAGTAGTCGTCACCGGGATCAGGTGGCGGGGGAACTTCATCCGCGTGGGTTTGGGCAGACGTCGGGCGATTGGTCAAACGTTCACGAGCCCTCGTGACGCGTTGCCGTAAGTCATCGACTTCCATTGGGATGCGCTTCGCGATGGGCTCAAAATCCGTGTCCCTCAAGATGTCAGACGGGTACACGGCAAGCACTTCGGCTGCTTCGTCTGCCGCGCGATCGCGGCCTGAAGGACTGTCGAGCTCGGCCCGCTCCAGGATGCGTTCGGCCCGGAAGGCGTGCAGCGGCTGGGCCTCGTCGAGCGCTCTGCGGAGCGCAGGCGGGTTGCTCGCTGCGAGGTCACCCGGATCGGATCCGGGCGGGAGTGCCGCCACGAAGATGTCGAGTCCGAACTCCCGCTCCCACTGGTGCACTCGCTCGGCAGCGGTCTGGCCTGCGGCGTCGGCGTCGAAGGCCAGCACGATGCGCTTGGCGGAACGCGACAGCAGCTCGGCGTGCTGTTTGGTCAGCGCTGTGCCGCAGGTGGCAACTGCCTCGGAGATGCCGGCCAAGTCGCAGCCGATGACGTCGGTATGACCCTCGCAGACGACGATCCGCTCGGTGCTGCGCGCTGTCTGCTTGGCGAGATGTAGCCCGTAGAGCACCTTGCTCTTGTCGTAGACCGCCGTGCCAGCGGTGTTCTTGTACTTCGGGCCCTTCGGCGGCGGCTCATCCGCCCGGGGCAGGACGCGCCCGGCGAAGCTGACCACCCGGCCGCTGGCGTCGCTGATCGGGAACATGACCCGATCCCGAAAAAAGTCGGATGCCTCGCCACGTTGGCTGCCCGTGGACGGCTCGGCCTCATCGGCCTCATCTGCCGAACCGCTGGCGCCACTTCCACGCCGTGAGTCCGCGTAGGCCAGTCCCGCGGCGGCGAGCTGGTCGGGCGGGGCGCTGAGGTGCTGGCACAGCGCATCCCACAGCGGCGGCGCGTAGCCGAGGCGCCACTTCACCACCGTCTCACGGTCGTAGCCCCGCCGTCGCAGGTACGCCCGCGCCTCGCCCGCATCAGGGCTGCTCATCAAGCGCTCGTGGTAGAAGCGAGCGGCGCGCTCCAGCAGGTCCAGAAGCTCTTTGCGGCGCTGGTTGGCGCGCTGCGCGCCGGGCGCGTCGTAGGTGAGCTCGATGTTCGCCGCAGCTGCCAACTGCTCGACTGCCTCGACGAAGTCCAGGTGCTCGGTCTCGCGCAGGAACGTGATGGCATCGCCCGAGGCCCTGCAGCCGAAGCAGTGATAGAAGCCCTCAGCGCCGTTGACGCTGAATGACGGCGTCTTCTCGGTGTGGAAAGGGCACAGCCCCACGTGACGGCTGCCGACACGCTTCAGGCTCACCCGCCTGCCGATGAGCGCGACAAGATCGGTCGCCTCGCGCACACGCTGCACGTCGGAATCCCGAATGCTCATCTGCCGATGACGCTAGTAACTGCCTGCAACACATCGGCTCGTCCTGGCAGCGGCTACTGCGGGACGATGTGAAGCGGTTCTCCGCTGAGAGAGCGCAGTGCGCCGAAGTGCCGACGGTCCAGTGTGAGGATCGTGTCGGACCCATAGCGCGCAGCGAGCACTACCAACGAGGCATCTGTGATGCCGATGCCGAGATCCCGGTACCGCGCGATGAGATCCGAAGCCAGCGCTATGTCAGCGGTGGTCATCGCGGCGAGCTCGTACGCGCCCCCGGCCAGTTCGGCCAGCACAGCCAACTCGGCATCCACGCCTTTGCGGGTGGCGACGAGGTAATCGAGCTCCGCGACAACGTAGGGGGAGACAACGATCGGCTCGTCATGGGCCGCTAGCCATGCGCTCACACCGTCATGTTCGGTTCCCGATTCGCTGTAGAACGCGATCAGGGCGCTGGTGTCAGCGACGACAGTCACTCGCCGAAGCCTGCAAGCAGTTCGTCGGCATCGAGCGCCCATGCGCTGTCGCCGGGAATGATGCCTGACCGGGGGGCGGGCCGCGACACCGCGTCGGCGACGGCTTGGCGGATCACCTCGGCTTCGGAGCACGACCGCAGTCGGGCCTCGCGTTCCACGCCTGCCTTGATCTTCTCGGGAAGGTAGACGGTGGTTTTGTGCATGCCATATATGGTACCAGCACCAGCTAATCACGACTCAGCTCTACGATTGCATGTCCGGCGAGGCACTGGCAGCCGTGTTCATTGGAGGACACCGGTTCTGAACGGCCACTGTCAGTCCATTCAACGCTCCTGGCCCACGATGGGCAGGCTCACGAAGATGGGCTGGGCGCCGATCTCTTCGAACGAGAACTCGCCCGACCCGTACTGCGTGATGCCGACTGAGTAGGCGGATTCCCTGTCTTCGTAGATACCGACTACTGCACCGTCGTGCAACAGGGCGATCTTGCCGAAGTGGTCGGCCTCCATCTGCTCGCGATGGAAACGCTGGTAGGCGTCATGATTCGACCGCGCTTGGGAAGGCATCCGCAACTCCGCGTCGGGCACATGCCGACATCCACACCTTGGCACAGCCGTCCCTCGGACACACGACGATTTCTCGGCTTGCTGGCGCACGATCTCTCGCCGCAGTGCGGCGTGCCGTCCGTGGCTTCGCTGTTGGGTCGCCGGCTAGGCAGTCAACAAGGCTTGGGCGGCGGCTAGGCGGGCTATTGGTACGCGGTAGGGCGAACAGGACACGTAGTTGAGGCCGGCTTGCACTGCGAATTCGATGCTGGCTGGGTCGCCGCCGTGCTCGCCGCAGATGCCCGCGCGCAGCTCCGGATTGGCGGCGCGCCCTCGCGCCATCGCGCTGCTGACAAGCTCGCCGACGCCGGTACGGTCGAGCGAGGCGAACGGATCGGCATCCAGCAGCCCGTCGGCGACATAGGGCGCAATGACCTGTGCCGCCGTGTCGTCGCGGCTGAAGCCGAATGTCATCTGGGTGAGGTCGTTGGTGCCGAAGCTCGCGAATTCTGCACCGGTCGCCAGCTCACCCGCGATGAGACAGGCACGCGGCGTCTCGATCATGGTGCCGATCGGCGGCACCCCGCCGCCATCTGCGTTCTCCCACGTCGAGCGCACCGCACGCACGGCGGCCGTCAGCTCACCGGCCGTGGACACCAGCGGCACCATGATCTCGACGCGGGGGTCGCCAGCTGCGGCACGACGGTCGGCCACGGCAGCTGCGAGTGCCTCGACTTGAGCGGCATAGAGCTCGGGGCGCAACAGGCCGAGCCGCACGCCGCGCACGCCGAGCATCGGGTTGTGCTCGTGCCACTGCGCGGCCTCGTCGGGGACTGCACCGGCAAGGAACTCGTGCATGGGCGCATCGAGCAGCCGGACCGTGACGGGCAGTCCGTCCATTGCCGCCAGCAGCTCCTGAAAATCTGCTTGCTGGGCCGCTGCGAGATCGTGGACGTGCTCGTCGTGCCCGCGCAGCACGACGTGCTGCACGATCTCCAACCGGTCGGGCTCCAAGAACATGTGCTCGGTACGGCACAATCCGATGCCCTGCGCCCCGAGCGCCCGCGCCGTCGCAGCATCAGCCGCGGTGTCCGCATTGGCGAGCACGGCGAACCGGCCGGCAGCGACCTGATCCGCCCACTCGAGCACCTCAGCGATCTCCGTCGGCAGCGCCGAACCGGGCCCTGAGCCGACCTCAGCACCGCCGACAGCCGGCGCGGCAATCTCACGATCCCCCAGCGCCACCTCGCCGGTAGAGCCGTCGATCGAGATCGGCGTGCCGTTGTCAATGCGCCGATCCCCGACCGTGAAGCAATCAGCCTCCACCGTGACGTCGCGAGCATCGCACACGGCCGGAATGCCCCAACCCCGGGCCACCACCGCCGCATGGCTCGCCAGCCCACCCCGGGCGGTCAGGATTCCCGCCGACAGACCCATCGCCGCCACGTCGGCCGGGGTGGTCTCGGTAGCAACCAAGATCACCGTGCTGCCCGCCGACGCCAGGTCCAGCGCCGCCTCCGAACCCACCGCCACCAACCCCGACGCCGCCCCCGGCGACGCCGCCAGACCAGTCGTCAGTACCGCCATCTCGGAAGAGCCAGAGGCGGGCTCGAAGGCGGGATGCAACACCTCCACCAGTTCGTCGATGCCGAGATCGGCGACGGCTTGGCGCTGCCGGTTGTTCAGTTCGGACGGCGCACTCGAATCGCTCATCGCAGGGGAGTTATGTAGATGAGTAACCAAGAGAGGAAAGATGCAGGTCAGCGATAGTTTTCAGGCGTTCGGGTAGTCTTCGGCGTTGATCTCGAAAGCCCGTAGAAGGTTGCCTCTGGTCAGGTCGAAGGCGCGCATCACCAACCTGATCACTGTGGTCGAAAGGTAGACAGCGACGAACACGGATGCTGTGAACAGGGCACGTGTTGCCCAGCACTCGGGTATTACGAGTAGTCCGCCTGAGAGCGCCGCGCCGAACAGACTGACGAACGCAGCGAACGACGCGGAGGCCCCCATGTCGTGGAGCAGCACGATGTAGGCGTCGCGGCCGCTGCTAGGTCGCTGCTCGGCGGTAAGGAGTTCTTG
This sequence comes from Candidatus Poriferisodalis sp., assembly GCF_965204195.1. Classification (GTDB taxonomy): domain Bacteria; phylum Actinomycetota; class Acidimicrobiia; order Acidimicrobiales; family Poriferisodalaceae; genus Poriferisodalis. The sequence continues at coordinate 1,883,489 of NZ_OZ241975.1, read as the reverse complement.
GGAGCGTGCGATCCATTGCACGCTCATCTGGAAGAAGAACGCTGCAGTCACACCGTAGAACACTAAAACGCCTGCCGCGAAGTCTGCGGTCCAACGGGGGTTGAGGAAGAACGCCCCAGTAGAGAACATGGCCGGGAATAAAAATCCGGCGAGCACGGTTTTGGCCGGAACCTTGCCTGGCGTATAGAAGTGCAGATCGTCGGCTGCTCGGTTGAGGCCGTAGAAGTGGTGCTGCGCTATCAGCGCTGCTTCACGCAATTGCTGTGGCGTCATTCGTCCCCCTCTGATAGGTGGATGACGTCACGCAGTTCAGCGGTCAGTTTGTTCGCAGCCACGTCCAGGTCCAAGGTGCCCTCTTGGTCTGCATCGGCTCCGGCTCCTAAGGCTACCGTGTCTTCGTAATCGAGATGCAGATACTGCGATATCGGCGTGCGCCCTTCGTCGTCGCCTATGCGGTACATGCGGGTGCGTTTGTCGGGCAGTTCGATCTCGACGTCGGCGTTGTCGAACGGCAGGTCTTCGAAGACGAGCACACGGCTCAAGTCCTCTTGGTTATTGCCGGTTAGATAGTCCGCGAGATCTCGGATCGGCAGATATTTGCCCACGGGCTTGAAGGTCACTTCTATCTTGCCGAGATTGCCCCCGAATCTGCTGTGGGCGTAGTTGCTGCTGAGCAGCGCGGGGTCGTCTTTGGCTTCGACCGATAGCCGCAAGGCTTTGACGTGCCCTTGTGTGATAGCGGTGGTGTAGGCGTTCAGGTCCACGATAGGGGTGAGCCGGAGTATCAGGCCGTGAGCGTCGAAAGCACCTTGGAGCGCTGGTTCCAACGCAGTTCGGTAGCCCCCGTTGCCAGTCACGTGGAAGGCGGCCCTACCGGCAGTGCTGTGTTTCGGGAAATGGAACAGCACCGCCATGAGGGTGCTGTCGACATGTTCCGGCATTTTGTGGAGCAGGGTTTGGTTTCCGTCGCTGATGGTTGAGCTGAGACCTGAACGCCCCCGGTGCAGAAGCCGTCCGATTTCTTCGGGCTGCAGGTCGGGGAGTTCTGCTGCGGCCCGAAGACTGATTGCACCATTGGGGCTCGCGGTGTCGAGCCCGGCGAGACAATCGCGAGTGATCGACCAGGCGGTCTCACTTCCGTATTTGGGTCGCCATAACGGAACGGGGGTCTCTACGTCCGGCTTTCGGTACACCTCGACTTTGAAGAGGTCTGCCTTGTGCACAGTCGACGTTGTTGACGGCATGCCGCGAACCTAGCCGCCGTGTCTGTCAGAAATAGAAAGTCGCGTTGCCCGTGCAGTTCCCGCGTCAGCCGCTGTGTCCGCATTGGCGAGCACGACGAACCGGCCGGCCGCAACCCGATCCGCCCAATCCAGCACCTCGGCGATCTCCGCCGGCAGCACCGAACCCGGCCCCGGGCCAGCCCCTGCCCCGCCGACAGCCGACTCCGCGATCTCACGGTCCCCCAGCATCACCTCGCCGGTGGACCCGTCGATCGAGATCGGCGTGCCGTTGGCGATGCGCCGGTGGTTGATCACAAAGCAGTCAGCCTCCACCGTGATCTCGCGGGCGTCGCACACGGCCGGAATGCCCCAGCCCCGCGCCACCACCGCCGCATGGCTCGCCAACCCGCCCCGGGCAGTCAGAATCCCCGCCGACAGGCCCATCGCGGCCACATCGGCAGGCGTCGTCTCGGTGGCAACCAGGATCACCGTGCTGCCCGCCGACGCCAGGTCCAGCGCCGCCTCCGAGCCCACCGCCACCAGCCCCGATGCCGCTCCTGGCGACGCCGCCAATCCGGTCGTCAGCACTACACCGCCGTCGCCCGCGAACGTCGGGTGCAGAGCCGCGGTCAGCTCCTCGAAGCTGAGTTCGGCCACGGCCTGCTGCTGGCGAGCGCTCAGTCCGATCTCAGCGTCCGCCATGGCGCTCAGAGATCCAAGCGATCAGCCAGATGTTCGACCAGAGCGCCAATGGGCACACGGTCTTGGGCCATGGTGTCGCGGTCGCGCACGGTGACGCAGCGGTCGTCGATGGAGTCGAAGTCAACGGTGACGCACAGCGGCGTGCCGATCTCGTCCTGGCGGCGGTAGCGGCGCCCGATGGCCTGGGTCTCGTCGTAGTCGCACATCCAGTGCGGCTGGCACAGCCCGAGCACCTCGGTTGCCAGTTCGGGAAGCGGCTCCTTGCGTGACAGCGGCAGCACCGCCACCTTGTACGGCGCCAAGCGCGGGTGCAGGCCCAGCACCGTTCGCACTTCGTCGTTGACGTTCTCGGTGCGGTACGCAGCGAGCAGAAATGCCATGAGCGCCCGCGTCGCCCCCGCAGCGGGCTCGATCACGTGCGGCACGTACCGCTCGCCACTGGCCTGATCGAAGTACTCCAGCTTCTGGCCCGAGTGTTCGGCGTGCTGGCTCAGGTCGTAGTCGCCGCGGTTGGCGATGCCCTCGAGCTCGCCCCAGCCCCACGGGAACAGAAACTCGACGTCGCTGGTGCCGCTGGAGTAGTGGCTGAGCTCATCGGCGTCATGGGCGCGCAGGCGAAGCTGACGGGCGGGGATGCCCAGGTCGGCATACCACTGCATCCGCTCGGCCAGCCAGTACTCGTACCACTGCGGCGCCTCGGCGGGCGGCACGAAGAACTCCAGCTCCATCTGCTCGAACTCGCGGGTGCGGAACACGAAGTTCCCCGGCGTGATCTCGTTGCGGAACGACTTGCCCACCTGGGCGATGCCGAACGGCGGCCGCTTGCGGCTCGTCTCCAGGATGTTCTTGAAGTTCACGAACATGCCCTGGGCGGTCTCGGGCCGCAGGTACACCTCGGCGCCCGCGCCCTCCACCGGCCCGGCCTGCGTGCGGAACATGAGGTTAAACGCCCGCGCCTCGGTGAAGGTGCCGCGCCGGCCGCAGTTGGGGCACACGTCGGGGTCGTCGAGCTGGTCTTGGCGGTGGCGGGTCTTGCAGTAGGTGCAGTCCACCAGCGGGTCGGTGAAGTTCTTGAGGTGCCCCGAGGCTTCCCAGATCTGCGGTGGGCCCAGGATGGATGCGTCGAGGCCCACCACGTCACTGCGCATCTGCACCATCGAGCGCCACCAAGCGTCCTTCACGTTGCGCAGGAGCTGCGCCCCGATCGGCCCGTAGTCGTACGCGCTGCGGAAACCGCCGTAGATCTCGGCCGAGCCGAACACGATGCCGCGGCGCTTGCAGAGATTGACGATCTTGTCGAACAGCGCGGGATCAGGGCCCGGCTGTTCGGATTCGGCGCCGGCGGTGTTCGTCACGGGCGGCAAGGGTACTGAGGGCCTGCAGGGGCGCCGGAGCGAATTTCGGCGGGCGGAGCTTCACCGGCCGCCCGTCGCTCATTAGGATCGGTGCTATGCGGTTGCGCGACACCACCGTGGTCTTCCTGTGTGCATTCCTCGGAATGATGGTGCTGTTCTTGCCGCTCCCGGTCTTAAGCGGCCCGTATGAGGACATTCAGGAAGGTCAGGTCCACTGGACCTGCTCGATGCCGCTGCTGAGCCTGGCCCCGCCCGATGTGGATCTTGACGAGGTTCGCAACGCAGTTGACGACGCTATTGCCGAGATGCGTGCCACCGGGCAGGACTATGTGCCGCCTGAGAGCCAGCATCCGCTGTGCGGCGGATTGGCCCGCACGCAGGTCGTGCTGGCGCTGCTGGCGTTCGCCGGGGCGTTCTGGCGAGGCCGCAGGTGGTGGCGCTCGACCGCCGACATACGAGCGGAGAAGCGCTTCAAGCGGCTCCACGAGAGCGTCGAGAACCCCGACAGCCGCCCCCGCCTCTTCCGCTAGGCCAGCTCAGCCGAGCAGGTCGGCGCTTCGGAGGCGCCGGTCCATGTGGTACTCCCACATACGGGTGACGGCCGCCGCGGCCTCATGCGTGTCGGAGGACAGCTCGATGTCGAGCACGGCATTCACCCGCCCGTCGATGATCGAGCGCAGCATCTTGAGCGCTCCGGCAGACAGGGAGCGGCCTCGGCGATGGGTGGCGCAGGTCACACCGCCGCTGGCGGGGTCGAAGGCCACGATCGGCGCACCGTCGCAGCCGCTGCCCACCACGCACCCGTCGAGCATCGGCGCAGTGCCCTCGTGTGCCAGCAGGCGCAGCAGGAACGCGGGCAGCAGCATCTCGGAGTGGGCCTGGTCGAGGCGGCCCAGCGCTCCGACGAGCATCTGGTACGGCACCGGGTCGTCGCCCCGGTCGTGCACCGACTGGTCCACTGCCTCGGCGAGCGTCATGGCTGTGCCCAGCCGGTCGAGATCCGAGCGCAGCGTCGGCCAGCGGTCGAGCGTCACTGCGCCGGTCACGATGTCGAGCTCGCCGCGTCCCCGGTAGAGCTGCAGATCGACATGCCGCAGCGGCTCGACGTGGCCGGCCAGCTTGCTTCGAGTGCGCCTCGCACCCTTCGCCACCGCGCGCACCTTGCCGTGCCCGGAGGTGATGATCGTGATGATCCGATCGGCCTCGCCGAGCTTGGTAGTGCGCAGCACCACCCCCCGATCCCGGTACTGCATCTGCGGAGGCTTCCCCTTCGCTGTGTCGGGTGGGCGTTGCGGGCGTGCGGCCTCAGCGGTTCAGGCCGCCGAAGCGCCGGTCACGGGCTTGGTAGATGCCGATGGCGTCGAAGAGGTCTCCCCGTCGGAAGTCGGGCCAGAGCGTGTCGGTGAACACCAGCTCGCTGTAGGCCATCTGCCACAGCAGGAAGTTCGACAGCCGGTGCTCGCCAGAGGTCCGGATCATGAGGTCGACCTCGGGCATCTCGGCGTCGTAGAGATGCTTGACAAGCGCTGCCTCGTCGATCTCGTCTGCGGGGACACCCGAGCGCACCAGGCCGGCGGCAGCGTCGACGATCTCGGCCCTGCCGCCGTAATTGAACGCCACCGTGAACGTGAGGCCGGTGTTGGCCGCCGTCAGTTCGACGGCCTCGTCGATGCGGGCGCGGACCCGGCGCGGGATACGGGCATCGGGCCGCCCGACAAAGCGGATCCGCACGTTCTGCTCGTGCAGCTCATGGCTGCGCCGCACCAGCAGCGACTCGTTGAAGCCCATGAGGAAGCGCACCTCGGCAGGCGGGCGACGCCAGTTCTCCGTGCTGAACGCGTACACGGTGAGCCACTGCAGGCCGATCTCGGCCGCGCCCTCGACGGTGTCGATCAGGGCCTCCTCGCCGGCCGCATGACCTTCGGTACGCGGCAGCCCGCGCGCCTGGGCCCAGCGTCCGTTGCCGTCCATCACACAGGCCACGTGAGTCGGCAGGCGCGACACATCGATTCCCGCACCTCGGTTCACACTGCGCAGGGTAGAACCCTCACCGCCGCAGATCGTTGCGCCCGCCGTCCAGAATGGAGCCAGATGTCCGACGAGCCATGGGACCTTGCCCCTGCCACCGGCGCCGACGATGCCGCTGCAGTACTCGGCCAGGTGATCGCAGGGCTTCCCGGCGGCGGCGAGCAGCGAGACGGCCAGGCCGAGATGGCAGCCGCAGTGCATGACGCGATGGCCGGCGGTGGAACGCTGCTGTGCCAGGCAGGCACGGGCGTGGGCAAGTCGCTCGCCTACCTCATACCTGCCGCGCTCGCTGCGGCTGGGGGCAAGCGAGTGGTGATCGCCACCGCGACGTTGGCGCTGCAGGACCAGCTCGTCGGCAAGGACCTGCCGCTGGTGGCCGCCGGGATGGCCGAGCGGCTCGGGCGCCCAGTCCGGTGGGAGGTGCTCAAGGGGCGCAACAACTACCTCTGCCGCCATCGATTCGGCGCGTACGCGCAGCAGCAGTTCGACCTAGGTGACGGCCCGGCCACGCCCACCGAGCTGGCCCGGCGGCAGCAGCTGTCCGAGATCCAGCAGTGGGTGCCCCGAACGCGCACCGGCGACCGTTCGGAGCTGGCGGTGGCGCCCGATGCACGCGTGTGGTCGTCGGTGTCGGTGACCAGCACCGAGTGCATCGGCGCCGAGCGCTGCCCCGAGGGCCACCGCTGCTTCGCCGAGGAAGCCCGGGCCCGTTCCGCGCGGGCCGGAATCGTGGTGACCAACCAGCACCTTTACTGCATCGACCTGTTCGGCGACGGCTACCTGTTCGGGCCGCACGATGCCGTCGTGTTCGACGAGGCCCATCAGCTCGAGCCGGTTGTCACCCAGGTGGCCGGACTGGAGATCACACCGGCGGGATTCACACGTCTGGCCACCGAGGCGCGGGCGGTGGGCGCCGCGGGCACAGCTGCGGATGCCGTCGCTGATGTGTCGAACCGACTGGCCGACGAGCTCGGACCGCTGCGCGATACACGCCTGGGAGCGATCACCGGCGACCTGGCCAGCCTGCTCGAAGTCGCCGACAGCAGGGTCGCCCAACTCGCCTCCGAGCTGCGGTCGGGGGCAGACGGCGACGCAGCCGATCTGGAGCGGCTACGCGTCGGGCGGATCGCAGCGGAATCACTCACTGCGCTGCGCGCCGCGCTGGACCCCCCGCAGGGAACGGTCATCCTGGTGGAAGGCCGAGGCCGGCTGCGCTTGGCGCCGCTCGACGTGGGAGACCTGCTCGCGAGCCGGCTGTGGGGCCGCCACGCGTGCGTGCTCACCAGCGCGACGCTCGGCCCGCACTTCGTCGGCCGGCTCGGCGTGCCCACCGCCGACCACACGTATCTCGCAGTGGACAGCCCATTCGACTACCGAGCGAATGCGCTGCTGTACTGCGCCCGGCACCTGCCCGCCCCCACCAGCGATGCGTACCGGGCAGCAGCCATCGACGAGCTGGCAGAGCTCGTCGTCGCAGTCGGCGGGCGCACGCTCGCGCTGTTCACGAGCTGGCGCGCACTCAATGACACCGCTGATGCGCTCGCTGAACATCTCAACGGCATCCGGGTGTTGCGCCAGGGAGGCGAACTGTCGAATGCCGCTCTGCTCGACGCGCTCGGTGACGATCCCGCCACGGTGGTGTGCGGCACGATGAGCTTCTGGCAGGGCGTGGACGTGGCCGGGCCGGCCCTGTCGCTGTTGGCGATTGACCGTCTCCCGTTCACCCGGCCCAACGAGCCGCTCGCGGCAGCCCGGCGCGAGGCCGCGGGCAGCGATGCCTTCATGACTGTCGACGTGCCGAATGCGGCAGACATGCTGGCCCAGGGAGTGGGCCGGCTGATCCGTACCACGGTCGATCGCGGCGTGGTGGCGGTGCTCGACTCGCGGCTCGCCACTGCCGGCTACCGCTCGCGCCTGCTCGATCCGCTGCCGCCCATGCGCCGCAGCATCGATCAAGTCGAAGCAATCGAGTTCCTCAGCTCGATCCGCAACCAGCACCCCGCCTGAGGCGCGAGCAGACCAGGGCCCTCAGTCGAGAGGCTCGGTGGGGGCCTCGGGTGCGAGCATGCGGGCGACTGCATCGGGGGTGCGCTGCCAGTCCGGCTCCACGCGGACCCGCAGCTCCAGATAGACACCGTCGAGGCCCAGCTCGCGGCGTGCCGCCGTGCCCACCTCTCGCAGCATCCGCCCGCCCTTGCCGATCACGATGCCCTTCTGCGAAGGCCGCTCCACGGCAATGTCGCAGCGGATGCGGTCTGGCTCCCATTCGGTGACACGGACCGCGATGCTGTAAGGAAGTTCGTCACCCAGTCGCGCCAGCAACTGCTCCCGCACCGCCTCGGAGATACGCCACGCATCGGGCAGATCCGTGATGCTCTCGGGAGGAAAGTACGCCGGTCCCTCGCTCAGGCCGGCCGCCAAGTGGTTGATCAAGGCATCAGTGCCCTCGCCGCTCACTCCCGACACGGGGAAGTACGCATCGGCGTCGAACTCCGCGGCGGCGGAAAGCTGGTCGAGCACTTGGACCCTCGACGCCCGGTCGCACTTCGTGACCGCGACCACTGTGGAGATGCCCGGCGGCAGCGACTCCCAGATCAAGCGGTCGCCACGGCCGAGCGGTGCTGTGGCGTCGAGCACCATGCAGATCACGTCCAGCGGATCCAGCTCGGTGACGGCGGTACGGGCAGTCTCGTTGAGCTGCTCCCCCAGCGGCGTGACCGGCTTGGCGATGCCGGGCGTGTCGACGAAGACGATCTGCGCGTCGGGCAGGTGCCGCACGCCCATGACACGCAGCCGAGTGGTCTGGGGCTTGGCGGAAGTGATGCTGATCTTGCTGCCCACCAGGCAGTTCAGCAATGTCGACTTGCCTGCATTCGGGCGCCCCACGAGGGTCACAAAGCCTGAGCGCACCGCCCGCTCCGGGCCTACCCGGAACCCGCCGGATCGGCACCCCGCCGGGCGCCGACGAGGTTGATACGCCGGCCTTCGACCTCGAGTGCAGACAGGCACCAGCCATCGAGTTCCGTGGTCTCGCCCGTCTCTGGCACATGGCCCATGCGGTCGAGCACCAAGCCGCCGACCGTGTCCCAGTCGCCCTCGGGCAGTCGAAGCTCCAGCACCTCGGCCAGCCGCGACGCGGGCAGCCGCCCCGAGAACATGAATGCGCCGTCGTCCGCTTCCTGGACGAGCGCCTCGTCCGCGTCGTACTCGTCGGCGATCTCGCCGACGAGCTCCTCGATGATGTCCTCCAGCGTCACGAGGCCTGCCACGCCGCCGTACTCGTCCACGGCGATCGCCAGGTGCGACTTGGACTCCTGCATCTCGCGCATCAGGTCGCTGACCCGTTTCGTCTCCGGCACGAAGGTGGCCGGCCGCAGCACCTGTGCGCACGTCACCACGCCGTCCGAGCTCGGCCGCTCCGTTGGCGTGCCGTGCAGGTAGGCGGCAACGAGATCCTTTGCCAGCACGATTCCCCGAAGGTCATCAACACTGGCGTCGGTCACCGGCAGACGTGTGAAGCCCGAGGCGATGACTTTCTCCAGCGCATCAGCGACGCTGTCGTCGAGGCTCACGGTGATCATGTCGGGGCGAGGCACCATCACCTCACGCACGATGGTGTCGCCGAGCTCCATGATCTGGCCGATCAACTCGGCCTCGCTGTCCTCGATCAGGCTGGCCTGCGCCGCAGCCGATGCCAGTGCTACCAGCTCGTCTTCGGTGACCTCGCCGCTGTCGCCCTGCGTCGCAGCGGGACCCACGGCTCTCGCGGGGAATGCCAGCAGCCGGGCCACCCAAGCGAGCGGTCCGGTGCGGCTCAGCACCCGAGCAACCGGCGCGAGCACCCGCGCCATACGGTCGTTGGCCTCGACCCCCCAGCGCCGGGGCATCGCCTCGGTCACGCCGAACAGCACGACGGCCGTCACGGCAATGGCGGCCACGATGCCCGCCGCTCCCGTTCGGCTCGCGGCAACCCAGGTGACACCGCCCACCAGCGTCACCTGGGCCAGCACGCGCAGCAGCGAGACCGGACCCAGCACCACCTCGCGGTCCTCCACGAGCTGCTCCAGCGAGGCCTTCGGCGAGGCGCTCGGGTGCCCGTTGTCGCGGTCGCCGTTGTGACGCTCTCCGTTGCCGTTGGACTCGTCGAGGCCCGATGCGCGGGCTCGGCCCAGACGCACGAACGTCGCCTCGACCAGTCGCAGGAACATGGCCGCCGCGAGCAGGATTGCCGCCGCGACAATGCCCAGCACCCAGTTCATGAATGGCTCCACAAGCTGTGCAAGTGCTCAGTCTCGCGGGCGCGCATGGCATCGGCTTCGGCGGGCTCCGCGTGATCCATGCCGAGCAAGTGCAGCACGCCGTGCACCACGAGCAAATCGATTTCCGCGGCGACGGTACCGTCGTGGCCCGGGCGAGACCCCTTGCCTGCCTCCGCGTTCACCGCAGCGATGGCTGGGCACACGACGATGTCGCCGGCCAGCTGAACGCCGGTCTCGTCGGGCGCCTGCGGGCCCAGCACCAGATCCAGCGGGAAGGCGAGCACGTCGGTCGGCCCGGCGTGACCCATGTGAGCTTCATTCAGCTCGGCCATCTCGTCGCGGCCCACGAACGTCACGGCGGTTTCGGTGCCCGGCGGCACACCCTCGGCCTCCAGCACCTGCCGCACCAGCACGCGGTAGCGCCGGGCATCGATCTGCACGTCGTTCTGACGATCAGCGATCAGCACGCCGTCATCGCCGGTGCAGCCACCAGCCACTCGTTCACTCGCTGCCGTTGCGTTTCGCGTCACGCCGGTCATACGCCGCCACGATGTCGCCCACGATGCGATGCCGGGTGATGTCCCGCCTGCCGAGGCGCGCAAACGCAAGCCCGGGAATGCCGTCCAGCGCCTGTTCCACGTCGATCAGCCCGCTCTTGCCGCCGGGCACGTCGATCTGCGTGCGGTCGCCGGTCACCACCACCTTGGAGCCGAAGCCGATGCGGGTCAGGAACATCTTCATCTGCTCGGGTGTGGTGTTCTGCGCCTCGTCGAGGATGATGAAGCTGTCGTTGAGCGTGCGGCCGCGCATGAATGCCAACGGCGCTACGTCGATCGTCTTGCGCTCGAGCAGCTTGGCAGCGGTCTCCACATCGAGCATGTCGTACAGCGAGTCATACAAAGGGGCCAGATACGGGTCGATCTTGGCCATCAGATCCCCTGGCAGGAAGCCCAGCCGTTCGCCCGCTTCCACTGCCGGACGGGTGAGCACGATGCGCCGCACGGCCTTCGACATCAGCGCATCGACGGCAAGCGCCACCGCAAGCCACGTCTTGCCGGTGCCGGCCGGCCCGACAGCAAACGTCACAATGTTGGAGCGGATCATCTCCACGTAGCGCTTCTGGCCGGCGCTCTTGGCCCGCACCACCCTGCCGTTGGGCGCGCGCACGATCGGGGCGGACAGCACGTCGCTCGGGCTCTCGTCGGCCTCGACCATGTCAATGACGCGGTCGAGCATCTCGGGCTCGATGCGCTGGCCGGCCTCGAGCACGTGCACCATCTCCTCGAAGACCTGCCCGACGAGCGCTGCGCTGGGCCCGGCCACGGTGATCTCGTTGCCGCGCACGTGGATGTCGGCATCTGCAAAGTGGTCTGCCACCAACCGCAAGTGCTCGTCGCGCTGTCCCAGCACCCCGACCATGAGGTGATTGCCCGGCACGTGTATCCGGACCTGTGTGTCGGTCACTGGGCTCCGGCGCAGTAAGTCGTCAGCACAGCGCTCATGAGTCGACGGCGCGCAGACGGCAACCAGACTTGCCGACGGTTGGTTCGGTCACGATGGTCGCAAGGCTAGTCGCGTCCCGCGATCTGCCATTGTCCAATTTCTTGCGTCACGAACGCAGGCCGGCGTAGATCTCCTTGCAGGCGGGGCACACCGGGTAGCGCTCGCCGTCTCGCGTCGGCACCCACTTCTTGCCGCACAGCGCCACGACCGCTTCGCCGCTGACGGCCGAGCGGGTCAGCGCCGTCTTGTTCACGTAGTGAGAGAAGCGGTCGTGATCGCCCTCGGTCGTGCGGGTGTCGGGACGCTCGATGACATCGGGACTGCCCGCGGCAGAACCGCTGGCGACTGGACTGCTGCTGGCGCCGTGGCTGAGGGTCTGGGCGGTCATCTCGCTGGTCCCCTCCGAATCTGAATCGGCTCCTGCCGGTGCAACGGTACGGCAGTAGTGTGCCCGTTCGCGCCGCTGGTGAGTCGACAGCGGCGGCGCTGACTGCACAGCACCGGGCGTACGACCTTGAGCACAACCGCCGACGAGGGCGTCACCGCCCGGAGCCTCCAGCTGGACTCGGCTGCGGGATGGGCGGTCGCGCTGTCGGCCTCGCTCGCCACCTTCGCAGTCTTCGGTGTGGCCTACAGCTTCGGAGTCGTCCTCGACTCCATCCGCGACGAGTTCGGCATCGGCACCGGCCTGGCCTCGCTGCTCTTCGCGATCCCGACGTTCCTCTATTTCGTGCTCGGTGTGTTCACCGGTCGCCTCGGCGATCGCTACGGACCCAGACGTGTGCTCTTCGCCGGTGCCGTCGCCCTCGGAGCCGGTCTCTGGGCGACCAGCCTGGCCCAGAGCCTGTGGGTGGCGATGACCTCCTACGTGCTGGGCGTGGGGATCAGCGTGGCGTGCGCGTACGTCCCGATGGTCTCGGTGGTCGGCGGCTGGTTCGAGCGTCACCGCACAGCGGCGCTGGGTGTCGCCGTGGCCGGAATCGGACTGGGTCAGTTCGCCGGCGCCTGGGGGGCCGAACGGCTCATCGACGTCTACGGCTGGCGGGACACCTACCAAGTGCTGGCTGTCGCATCGACGGGATTGCTCATGCTGGCAGCGATCGCCGCCCGGCGGCCGCCTCATGTGGCGCCCCCGAGCGAGATGCCGTCGCTGCTCAGGCTCATGCACAACCGGCGCTACACGCTGCTCTATTTCTCGATGATGCTCCTGAGTGCCAGCCTGTTCGTGCCGATCATCTACATCAAGGACTACCTCGACGACCTCGGCAAGCCGGGCGGTCAGTGGCTGATCAGCATCATCGGCCTCGCATCACTGCTCGGACGGTTGGTGCTGGGAGCACTCGGGACTGTGCTGCCGCTCATGCGGCTGTACCAGCTCGCCTTCACGATCATGGGGCTGAGCTACCTGATCTGGCTCTTTGCCGGCGACAACTACACGGTGCTCGTGATCTACGCGCTGGTGATGGGCTGCAGCTACGGCGGGTTCATCGCACTGTCGCCAGCGGTTGCGGCAGAGCTCTTCGGGCTCGCCGGCCTCGGCGGCGTTTTGGGCGCGCTGTACACCGCTGCAGGCATCGGCGGGCTCGCCGGGCCACCGCTGGCCGGCTTGCTGATCGACGGCGCCGGCTACCGCGTGACCATCGTGGCGGCGATGATCGTTGCGCTCACATCGGTGCCGTTGCTGGTCGCTTCCGGTCGCGCCCGCATTGTTCCCCTCGCCACGGTCGGCGCCAGTGACGCCGCTGGGCTCGGGCAGCGCAGGCCGGTCACCGTGCAGTCGTTCCGGGCAGCGCCGGCGGAAGCCGCCATCGGGTCCTCGTCGGTCGATTCCGTGCTGCTGCTGTCGTTCGGGGGGCCTGAGGGTCCTGACGACGTGATGCCGTTCCTGCAGAACGTCACCCGGGGACGCGACGTGCCCGCCGAGCGACTCGCTCAGGTCTCCCAGCAGTATCTGCGTCATGGCGGCGTGAGCCCGATCAACGAGCAGAACCGCGCGTTGCTGGCGGCTCTGTCGGGCGAGCTGGCTCGCCGCAGCAGGCCATTGGCGTGCTATTGGGGCAATCGCAACTGGCACCCGTACCTGCGTGACACCGTCGGCCAGATGGCCGGCGAAGGCCGCCGCCACGCGGCGGTGATCGTGACCTCCGCATTCAGCTCGTATTCGGGCTGCCGCCAGTACCACGAAGACCTTGCACGAGCTGCCGACGAGCTGCCCGGAGCACCACGCCTGTCGCGGGTGCGCGTCTATGGCAATCACCCCGGATTCGCAGGCGCCATGGCCGAACGCATCCGTGAGGCACTCGACGGCGCTCGCCTGCGCAGCGATGTGCACACCCTGTTCACCGCGCACAGCATTCCGAGCCGGATGGCTGCATCGTGCAACTACGAGGCGCAGCTCCGCGATGCCGCCGAGACAGTCGCCGGCATGGCGGGCCTGACCGGTGACATCGAGGTGGTGTACCAGTCGCGCAGCGGCCCGCCGCACGTCCCGTGGCTGGAACCCGACGTCAGCGACCGTCTCGCCCAGCTCGGTTCGGCAGGCTGCCGTACCGCCCTCGTCGTGCCGCTCGGTTTCGTCTCCGACCACATGGAAGTGCTCGTCGATCTCGACACCACAGCACGCGCCACGGCCGCTCGCGCCGGCATCACCATGGTGCGAGCCCGGTCGGTCGGTACGCATCAGCTGTTCGTGGAGGCACTGGCGGATCTCGTGGAGGAGACGGCAGGCCTGCGCGCCGACCGGCCCGCGGTCGGACATCTCGGGCCACACCCGGACAGCTGCGCTCCGGGGTGCTGCCCGATCGAGCGAGGCGCCTGACGGCCTCGCGGCTCAGCCTCTCAGCCGCAGCCGCTGGTCGCGCCACAGGAGCGGCAGGCAAAGCACGAGCCGGCGCGCACCATCCGGTCGCCGCAGGTCATGCACAGCGGTGCATCGGCATACCAGCGGGCCTCAGTGCGGTGCGACGGCGGGTCGGGCGCCGGTTCGACACCGATCGCGCTCTCGACCGTTGCGCTCTCGAGCCCAGGCAGCGGCGGATCGGTGCGCTCGTCGACGCTGAGCACGCCCAAGTCGGTGCGCTCGTCGAACGACAGGTACTCGAGCGCCAGGCGGCGGAAGATGTAGTCGACGATGCTCGTGGCGATCCGCAGCTCAGGGTCGTCGGTGAGCCCCGCAGGCTCGAACCGCATATTGGTGAAGGCCTCCACGTAGGAACGCAGCGGCACCCCGTACTGCAAGCCGTGGCTGACCGAGATGGCGAATGCATCCATGATCCCGGCCAGCGTGGACCCCTGCTTCGCCACCGTGAGGAAGATCTCGCCGGGCCGGCCGTCGTCGTACTCGCCGACGGTCATGAAGCCGTGGCAGTCGGTGACCCGGAAGGAGAACGTGCGCGACTGGCGGCTGCGCGGCAGCCGGTTGCGCGGCGGCACCACGGCTCCCCCCAGCGCGGCGGCAGCGGATGCAGCAGCCCCCTCGGCCGACACGGCAGTGGCCGGTGCACCAGCCGACGAGGTGGCCGGGCCGACCGACAGGGGCTGGCTCACCTTGCAGTTGTCGCGATAGATCGCCACCGCCTTGAGCCCGAGCCGCCACGACTCGACGATCAGGTCCTCGATGTCGCCGACGGATGCCGATTCGGGCAGGTTGACGGTCTTGGAGATCGCACCCGAGACGAACGGCTGGCAGGCAGCCATCATCGCAACGTGGCCCTGCGGCGAGATGGCATCGGCGCCGATCGAGCAGGCGAACACCGCCCGGTGAGCGCTGGCCAAGTGCGGCGCGCCGGCGATGTGGCCCGTAGCGAGGATGTGCGCCTCGATGTCGGCGATCTCCGAGAGCGAGTAGCCGAGCCGGTTGAGCGCGACGGGCACCGTCGAGTTCACGATGCGCAGATCGCCGCCGCCCACCAGCTTCTTGTGCTTCACTAAGCCCAGATCGGGCTCGATCCCGGTGGTGTCGCAGTCCATCATGAACGAGATCGTCCCGGTGGGAGCGATCACCGTGGCCTGAGAGTTGCGAACGCCATGAGACTCGCAGCCCGAGGTGGCATGGCGCCAGCGAGCGCGCGCCGCGGCACGCAGCTCCTCCGTGAGCGATGCCATGCCTGTGCCGGCGTCCGCCGGGTCGGCACACGGCTCGATGCCGTCCAGCGAGTCGCGGTGGCGGCCCAGCACGCCGCACATCGCCTCCGCGTTGGCGTCGAAGCCGTCGAAGGCTCCCAGCCGCTCAGCCAGGTCGGCCGACGTGGCGTACGCCTCCCCGCACATGAGCGCCGTGAGCGATGCCGCGAGCGCCCTGGCCTGCTGAGAGTCGTAGGGAACGCCCGCTGCCATCAGCAGCGCCCCGAGATTCGTGAAGCCCAGCCCGAGCTGGCGGAAGCTCCGGGAGGTCTCGCCGATCAGTTCCGTCGGGTAGTCGGCGTGGCTTACCAGCACGTCCTGGGCGATGAATGTGATGCGCACCGCCTGACGGAAGCCCTCGATGTCGAACTCGCTGCCGGCGGCGTGGTCCCCGAAGAATGGCAGCAGGTTGA
Source organism: Candidatus Poriferisodalis sp. (assembly GCF_965204195.1). Taxonomy (GTDB): domain Bacteria; phylum Actinomycetota; class Acidimicrobiia; order Acidimicrobiales; family Poriferisodalaceae; genus Poriferisodalis. The sequence goes on along the minus strand of NZ_OZ241975.1, from coordinate 1,867,884 downwards.
CGCTCGCCAGGTTGCAGGCCGAGTTGTCGAGGTGGACGTACTCGCTGCATGGGTTGCTGGCGCTGATCGGGCCGTGGGCGGGCGCCGTGTGCCAGCCGTTGATCGTGGTGGAGAACTGCACGCCAGGGTCGGCGCATTCCCAGGCGGCTTGGGCAATCTGGCCGAGCAGGTCGCGCGCACGCATGACAGCGGTGACCTCGCCGGTCGTGCGGGCCCGCAACTCCCAAGTGCCGTCGGCAGCGACCGCCTCCATGAACTCGTCGGGCAGCCTCACCGAGTTGTTCGCATTCTGATACTGCACCGAGAATGAGTCGGCGCCGTCGACATCCATGTCGAACCCGGCGGTGGCCAGGGCGCGTGCCTTGCGCTCCTCGCGTGCCTTGCACCACACGAAGGCCTCGACATCGGGGTGATCGGCGTCGAGCAGCACCATCTTGGCGGCGCGCCGGGTCTTGCCGCCGCTGCGGATCGTGCCCGCCGACGCGTCGGCTCCGCGCATGAAGCTGACCGGGCCGCTGGCCGTGCCGCCGCCCGACAGCAGCTCGCACGATGCCCGCAGCGCCGACAGGTTCACTCCGGCGCCCGAGCCGCCCTTGAAGATCCGGCCCTCGGTGACGTACCAGTCCAGGATCGATTCCATCTCGTCGTCGACGGCAAGGATGAAGCAGGCCGACGCCTGCTGGGGCACGCCCTTCACGCCGATGTTGAACCAGACCGGGCTGTTGAAGGCCACCCGCTGGTGAACCAGCAGCCACGCCAGTTCTGCCTCGAATGTCGCTTCCTCGTCAGGCGATGCGAAATAGCCGTCGCTGGCCGCCCACCGGGTGATGGTGCCGGCAACGCGGTCGACCACCTGGCGCAGCGACTGCTCCCGCTCCGGCGTGCCGAGTGTGCCCCGGAAGTACTTCTGGGCAACGATGTTGACCGCTGTGGGGCTCCAGTCGGCGGGGAATTCGACATCGGGTTGCGAGAACGCAACTGACCCGTCGACCGCGTTCGTGATGGACGCATCGAAGCGCTCCCACCGCACGGTGTCATAGGGATGGGTGCCGTCAGCGGTGAAATGCCGGCGCAGGCGCAGCGGCGCGCCAGCAGGCCGGCGCCCGGGGCCGTCGCCTCGCACCCGCTGCTCTTCGGTCATCGCCACGTACCGCTGACCTCCTGCACCAGTGTCGCAAACCGAAGTCGACCCGCTGGGACGCGCCTACCGAGCCCTGCGGTCGCGAGCGACAGGCGCACGCTACGACTGCTCACTTGTGGATCGGAAGTGGGCAACGCACAGCCCTTCATGGGGACTTTCCTGTGCATAACTGCCGACTGCTGTGGATAACTTCCCACAACAGCGCCCGCCGAGGGCAACGGGTGGCAGACTCGCCGCGTGCACCGGCTGTACCCGCTGCCGCCCGAGCCCGTCGATGCTCTGCACGCCGCCGGCCCCCAACGCGCACCGCACGCCGACCGTCCCTGGGTGATGCTCAACATGGTCGCGAGCATCGACGGCGCCGCGGCGATCGACGGCCTGTCGGGGGGACTCTCGAGCGAGCCCGACAAGGCGATGTTCGGGGCGCTGCGCGCGCAGGCCGACACGGTCCTTGTGGGTGCGCGCACGGCAAACGCCGAGCGGTACCGCCCGGCGCGGCGATCTGGAGCCCGCATTGCCGTGGTCAGCGGTTCGCTCAGCGTCGACCCAGACTTGCCGCTGTTCAGCCAGCCGCCAGGCCCGCCTACAGCACCGTTGCCGCTGGTGGTGACCACCGTCGACGCGAACAGCGACGCTGCAGAACGGTTGGCAGGTCGCGCGGAACTCGTGCGCACCGGCACCGAGTCGGTGGATCTGCTTGCGTTCTTGAGGCACCTGGGTTCGCTCGGAGCACGCGTCGTGCTCTGCGAGGGAGGGCCGGCGCTCAACGCCAGCCTGCTGGCCGCCGACCTCGTAGACGAGGTGAACTTGACACACGCGCCGCTGGCCGTAGGTACCGACGCTCCACGTATCGCCTCCGCACCTATCGGCGGTTCGCCGGCGCCGGCACCGCGCTCATTCGCGCTGGGGCAGGTGATCGCCCACGACGACGTGCTCTTTGTGCGCTGGGCACGCTCTAGGAACTGACGCTTCGAACAAATGCGCGCTGTTTGGAACATTTGTTGTTAGTGTACTAGCCGGAACGAGAGTTCCTTCCCATCAATGGGATCGCCGGGGCACGCCGGGCAACAGATGCCGGGCACGCCGGGGCCGACCTGAAAGGTTCACTATGCCAACAACCAGCGCCGCAGGTCAGCGGGTCGCACATCTCAATGAGCGTCAGCGCGCCATGCTCGAGTTCATCGACGTGATGCAGCGCGAGCGCGGCTATCCCCCATCCGTGCGCGAGATCGGCGATGAGGTCAATCTCAACTCGCCTGCGACTGTGCACCGCCACCTGCGAACGCTCGAGGCCGATGGATGGATCCGGCGCGACCCGTCGCGGCCCAGAGCGCTCATCATCAACTGCGACTGGCAGACAGGGGTGAAGGGCGAGCGGCGGCCGGCCCGTCACGTGGCGCTCATCGGAGAGGTCGCGGCTGGCACCGACGTGCTCGCTCAGCAAAACGTCGAAGAGCTGCTGCCGCTGCCAGCCGACTTCACCGGCAGCGGTGAACTCTTCATGCTGCGAGTGCGGGGCGACTCGATGATCGATGTCGGCATCTGGGATCGCGACTATGTGGTGGCGCGCCACCAGCCCGAAGCCGAGGCTGGCGACATCGTCGTCGCCGGCATCGATGGCGGAGAAGGCACCGTCAAGCGCTACCGGCGCGAAGGCGACAACGTCGTCCTCGAGCCAGCAAATCAAGATCATCGTCCGATCATCCGCCCGGCCGACGAAGTCACCATCTACGGCAAAGTCGTGACGGTCATCCGGCGGCTGTAGGAGCGGCTGGTGTTCACGGTTCTGACCCAGCCGCCGGACGACCTCGACGACACGTCACGCGTATGGATCCCCGTCCGCTCAGGCACGGTCTTCACCGAGCCAGGCAGCGGCCTGTGCGCAAGCCCCACGGCACCCGTTGGCGACGACTCGCCCCCGGCCTCATTCCTCGGCGTGCTCGATGGCCTCGGCGTCTGGGCTGTCGACATGGATCCCGCCGACGAACCGCCGCTGGACGAGGGCGATCTGGAGCCCGTGCCGCTGCGCAAGCTCTATGGCCGCATTCCCGACGAGCACTGGCAGATCGCCGGCCGCGCCGCACAGATCGTGGAGTTCGAACGAACCCACCGCTATTGCGGGCGCTGTGGAAGCCCCACGACCACCAACGCATCCGATCGCGCAAGAGTCTGCAGCAACTGCGGGCACATGGCTTTTCCGAGGCTCAGCCCTGCCATGATCGTTCTCGTCGAACGCGGTCCCGAGGTGCTGCTCGCATGGGGCCGGCAGTTCCCCGGCCGCTTCTACAGCGCGCTCGCTGGCTTTGTCGAACCCGGTGAGAGCCTCGAGGACGCCGTAGCCCGGGAGGTCTACGAGGAAGTCCAGATCACGGTTGGCGACGTCCGCTATTTCGGAAGCCAACCGTGGCCGTTCCCGCATTCGCTGATGTGCGGCTTTACCTGCGAATGGCAAGCCGGCGAAATCGAGATCGACCCCGAAGAGATCGTCGAAGCCGGTTGGTACACCGCCGACAGCCTGCCCCCGTGCCCGCGCGGCGGGATGTCGATCGCCGGCTGGCTTATCGACGACTGGCTGAGGCGAACCGCAGCCGACTAGTCAGGCGCGGTGCCAGGTGGCACCCGCGGGTCCGTCGGAGACGACGATGCCTGCGGCCGCCAGATCGTCCCGAATGCGGTCGGCGGTGTCGAAGTCGCGAGCTGATCGCGCCGCGGCCCGCTGTGCCAGCAATGCGTCCACCTCGGCGTCGGAGAGCCCGCTGTCGAGGCGGTCTTCGCTTCCGTCATCACCGCAGGTGAGCCCCAGGACGCTGAGCAAGTGCAGCGCCGTGCGAGCCGATCGGGAAGCCTCAGCAGGTGCGGCTCCGTCAAGTGAGGCGTTCGCGCGGCGCACGAGCCGGAAGATCACGTCGAGCGCTGTGGGCGTGGAGAAGTCGTCATCCATGGCCGCCGCGAAGGCCGCCACGGCTTCGACATCCACGTCGGGAACCGAGCCGCCTTCGATGCCAGGCCGCCGCATTGCGGCGTCGATGCCGGCCGACGTGCCTGCGGCGGCGGCCCGGCGAGCGAAGGCATCGAGCCGGCCGACAGCACTGCGGGCGGCTTCAAGCGAGCCGGAACCCATCTCCATCGTCCGCCGGTAGTGGGTCTGCAGCACCAGCAAGCGCACGGCGCGGGCACCAGCAGCGTCGATCGCATCGGCGAGCTGGGTGTAGTTGCCCAGCGACTTGGCCATCTTCTGGCTGCCGACGTTCACCATGGCGCTGTGCACCCAGTAGCGGGCAAACGGTTCGCCCATGGCGGTGACCTGGGCGCACTCGTTCTGGTGATGAGGAAAGACCAGGTCGTCTCCCCCACCGTGGATGTCGAAGCCGGGTCCGAGGGCGCTGAGCGACATCGCCACGCACTCGGTGTGCCAGCCCGGTCTGCCTTCCCCCCACGGCGTCTCCCAGCGCGGCTCCCCCGGCTGCGCAGCCTTCCAGAGCGCGAAGTCCAGCGGTGAACGCTTGTCGGGGTCGACGTCGATGCGCGCTCCAGCATCCGCTTTGAGCTGTTCCAGGGTCCGGCCTGCCAACTCGCCGTATCCGGGGGCAGCGTCGACAGCGAAGTACACGCCCTTGCCCGGCACGTCGTACGCGGCACCGAGCGAGAGCAGCTCAGCGATCACGTCGATCATCTGCGAGATGAAGTGCGTGGCATGGGGCTGCGTGTGGGGCGGCAGCACACCGAGCCGATCCATCTGCTCGTCGTAAGCGGCGGTGAATTCAGCAGCGACATCGGCCTCGGAGCGCTGCTCGCGCAGCGCGCGCTCCACGATCTTGTCGTCGATGTCGGTGACATTCGATGCCATCGTCACCTCATATCCAGACCACTCCAGGTAGCGCCGGATGACGTCGTAGGTCAGCGCTGTGCGGCCGTGGCCGAGGTGCGGCACGTCATAGACCGTCGGTCCGCAGACATACATCGAGATCTCGCCCGGCGTGCGCGGGACGAAGGCGGTCTTGCGCCGTGTCATCGTGTCGAAGATCTGCAAGCTCACTGATGCCGGAGTCCCAATCGGGCTGCAAGGGTACCGATGAGCCGCCAAACGAGCCTGGGGATTTATTGGCCGACGGCGCTGGTCACGCTCCAGACCGCGAAGTTGTGGAACGCGTGCAGTACCAAGCCCGCCCACCAGCCGTACCGCACCCGTGCAATGGTGAACATGAGGCCCAGCCAGATCTGCGGGCCCACCACCAGCGGTGCCACGACAACCGTGGCGACGGTCCAGCTCACGTCGTAGTTGGAGAGGTGCACGACGCCGAAGGCGGCCATCGAGCAATACACCGGCCAGCGCGGGTGAGCCTCCCACCAGCGAGCAACGCTGTCACGCCAGGTCGGAGGCGCTGGCCCGGACTCGCCCCCGGCATCGGGCCGCGCCACTCCCGCGATGAGCGATTGGATCCACAGGGCACCCGACAACAGCACCATGAGGCCGAAGACGGCCGCGACGACGATGACCGGACCGTCGCCGCCTGCAAAGTTCAGCAACCCGAATGCCCCGGCGGCCGCGAGCGCGCCCAGGCGCAGGCGGGCGGCCAGCGGGAGCCGGAACACGAACTCCTCGATCACGGGCGCGATCAGTGTGACAAGCAGGAGTTGCTCGACGAGGGGCCGTTCGAGCAGCTCGGTTTCGAGGGTGTTCACATAGCCGGTTCTGGCCGCGAGCAGCGACACCGCGAGCAACGCGAGCGAGCCGCCGAGGCCAATAACGAACAGCAGGGCGAGGCCCCCGGGCCAGTGCCTCCGATTCGCGGCAGCGCGCCAATCTGGCGACGCGCCGAAGCGCGGGCTGACCGTGCTCCACACGCCCCCTGGCGCGCCGGCGTCAGCGGGCGGCGTCTCCTCGCTGTTCAAACGCCGTCGACCTACTCGTCGTCTTCGTCGTCTTCGTCGAGATCGGCCGGGCGTGCTTCGGGATAGAGATGCTCGAGGCTGCCCGGCTCGACCCTGCTTTGCTCGATGAACGTGTCCACATCGCTCAGCCGCAGCCGGATGACACGTCCGAACCGGTACGCCGGCAGGTCGCCTCGGTCGATGAATCGGTACAGCGTGCGGGTGGTGATGCCCATGCGATCTGCGGCCTTCAGCGTGGACAGCCAGATGATCTCGTCGTACGGAACCTGGGGCGGTTCTTCGTCTCCTGCACCGTTGTCGCCTGATTCGGGCGGCTCATCTGCCATCTCGCACCTCGCAGTCGGTCAGCTGTTGGCGCTGAGGGGGCACGGTCGCTCCCTGACTGATAACGCTAGTGCGCGCATCGACAGCCAACGTGCATTTCGACAACGTTCATTGATATTGCGCACTATACCGACATATCCATTCAGTTTTTTGAGACTATTTAGTAGGTTTTCAATAATTATTTTGTTAGCTGACGCGGACATGCTTAAGTCTTCGGCGTGCCCGCAGATCCGCTGTCGCCAACCGATCATCGGACTCTGCCGCCTGCACCTGCAGCTAACCGCCCGAGCGGTGGTGCCCGATCATCGCTGCGCCCGCGCGTCATCGCGGGCGGGATCTTGTGCGGCGCTGCAGCGCTCGGCCTGTGGTGGGCGTTCGAGCAGTCAGCGGCCGCGCCCGAGACCAGCTACGTGGTCGCACGCACGCGACTCGCTCCGGGCAGGGTGATCGAGCCGGCAGATGTCGCCTGGGTTTCCATCCGCTTGCCGGCCGAGATCGAAGCGACCGTGTTCGGCGAGGGCGATGGCAATGACGTGGTGGGCAGTGTGGTGCTCGAAGCCATTCACGCCGGGGAATTGCTGACCCGGGGCGACATCGGCTCTCGCCGATCAACCACGGGCAGAGACGCGGGTTATGCCGTTGCTGTCGAGCTCGATCGTCCTGGGGCACTCAACGGGCTGATCGCGGCCGGCGAACGAGTCGACGTCGTCGTCACTGATCGCAACCTCGGCGATCGCGCCGGTCTGGACACGCCAGGTCTGGTGGTAGCCGACGCCCTCGTGCTCGACGTCGACGACCTCGCCGGCACAGCGCAGCCGTCGGGCACAGTCACCATCACCCTGCAGGTGCACGACCGCGCCGCCGCCGTCTCGGTTGCCGCAGCCGCCGATGCCGGTGCAATCACACTGATCCGGCCTTGGGGGGCTTCACCGCAGGTGGCGCCATGATCGATCCGGCAACCCTCGCCGAGATCGAGCGGTCGGTGTCGGAGCGCGCCCGTCACAGCGGCCTGGACCCGCGTGCGCCAGGCGCGGATCGGGCAGTCACCGGGCTCGCCCACGAAGAGATCCGTCGCTGGAATCTCGGCTTCAAGAGCGGCGTTCGCAGCCATGTGATCGACGACGCCGATGCCCTTGCCGACCGGGTCGTACGCGACCTGCTCGGTTACGGACCGCTTGAAGCGCCGCTGGCCGATGCCGATGTCTGGGAGATCATGGTCAATGCACCGCATGAGATCTTCGTCAAGCGCCACCACGGTCCGAGCGGTCAGCACGACGAGTCGTTCCACGATGACGAGCACGTCCGGCGCACGCTGACGAGAATCATCGACGACGCGACGGCATCCCACCGCAAGCTGGATCCCAGCGAGGGACTTCAGGACGCGCAGCTCGACAATGGCGCCCGCCTGCACATCGTCCATCCCGACATCGGCCGCGGCGGTCACCTCATCTTCAACATCCGCAAGTTCACCGGGATCGCATTCTCGAGTCTGGGCGACTTGGCGGCCATCGGAACGCTGACCAGTGAGATCGCAGATTTCCTGCGCAGCGCTGTGCGTGCCCGGCTGTCGATCCTGTTCGCAGGCGCACCCGGCAGCGGCAAGACGACGCTGCTGGGATGCTGTGCGGCCGAACTCGACCCGCGCCTGCGGGTGGTGACTGCCGAAGAGGTGTTCGAGCTCGACATCGAGCTGCCCAATGTGGCTGGAATGCAGACCCGGCCGGGCCGGGCCGAGCGAGCTCCTGTCGACCTGAGGCGCCTGGTGACCGGCTTCCTGAGGATGGCGCCAGATGTGGCCATTGTGGGCGAGGTGCGAGACCGCGAGGCGGTTCCCTTGCTGCTGACGCTCTCCAGCGGCGTTACCGGTTATGCGACCATTCACGCGGGATCCGCACGTCAAGCGCTCGTGCGGCTGCGGCTGATGTGCCAGCTCGCTCCTGATGTACGCGAGATGCCCCTCGCGGCAATCACCCAGCTGGTGGCTGAATCGGTTGACATCGTGGTGCATCTGCAACGCGGCCCGGCCGGCGTGGGGGTCACCGAGGTGGTGGCGGTAGAAGAGCCCGGCCACGACGGCACCGTTTCGTTCGAGACGACATCGCTGTATGCGCCAGAGCGCCACGGCCAGCCGCCAGCGAGAACTCCATACGTATCCCGGCGGTTGAGGTCACGACTCACCTCTGCCGCAATGGAGATGCCGTCGTCTAGCCCGACTGGACTGAGCGGTGAAGCCGCGGGCCCAGCGACACGCGAGCACCGGTCCGATGACCAGTCGGGATCCCCGACGTGACCGGACTCGCGTTCATCGCCGCCGGCATGGCGGGCGTGTGGCTGCTTTCGACCCCGGGCAGCGACGCAGCTATCGGGGCCCGATGGTTGCGCGCACCGGTACGCCGGGCGGCAACGGCGGCTCCCCGAGCGCCGGTGTCCTTGCTCCGTTGCGCACTGGCTGGCACTGCCGCGGCAGCCGTGGGGTGGATGGGCGCATGGACGCTCTTCGGCGGTGTCGTCGCGCCCACCCTCGTCGCCGTGTTCGGTGCGGCGACTCCGCCATGCGCGATGGCCAACCGGCGCCGGCGCCGCGCGGCGGACTGCTGGCAGGCGTGGCCGAGTCTGCTCGCGGAGATCCGGGTGCTGGTGACTCACCGGGGTCAGTCGATCCCTGCAGCACTGTTTGCCGCCGGAAGCGACGCTCCCGCCGGGATGCGGCCAGCGTTCTCCGAAGCGGCGCGCACGTGGTCGTTGAGCACCGATTTTGAAGCTTCGCTGCGCGTCCTCAAGACATCGCTCGCCGACCCGACCGCCGACGCCGTCTGCGAGACGCTGCTTGCAGCACACCAGATCGGCGGGGTGCGGATCGATGCCCGCTTGCGTGCGCTGGCCGAGGCAGCCCAAGCCGAGGCTGCCGCTCGCTCCGACGCCCGGGCCAAGCAGGCCGGCGCCCGGTTCGCGCGCAGCTTCGTCGCGTCGGTGCCCGCTTTCATGGCCGCGATCGGCCTGAGCATCGGGCGCGGGCGGCAGGCCTACGAGTCGGGTGACGGCCAGCTGCTCGTGGCGTTCAGTGTGCTCGTGGTCGCCGGATGCTGGCTGTGGGCCAGCCGGATCATGGCGATCCCCGCGCGGAAGCGAGTGTTCGTGCAGTGATCTCTGCAGCCTCGCTCGCCCGGCGCATCGCCTTGCTGGCAAATGCCGACGCCGAGCTTGCTGCGCGGCTGCGCTCAGCTGGCATCTCCCGGTCCCCGTTCAAGTTCCGGGCGCGGCAACTGCGCGGCGCTCTCGCCGGACTCGCCGCATCGGGCGCGGCATTCGGTGCCATCGGCGTCAGGCCGCTGCTCGCGCTGGCCGGGGCGCTCGGGGTCGCCGCAGCTGTCTACGGTGCCTCCGAGCATTTCCTCGGAAGATCCATTGCGTCGCGGCGAGCGCAGATCACCGAAGAGCTGCCGATCATCGCCGAGCAGATCGGCATGCTGCTCGCGAGCGGCATGTCGCTGACGAACGCACTCGATAGCGCGGCGCGACGCGGCGAGGGAATCTGCGCCGAGGGATTGGAACAGGTCGGCTCCCGCGTCGCCGGTGGCACCGCCGTTGAGGTGGCATTGGCCGAGTGGGCCGACGATGCCGGATCGGCAGAGATCCGCAGATTCGTTGGCGTGCTCACGCTGCACGAAGACACGACTGACGTCGCCGCGCTGGTATCTGACGAGGCCCGTTCAGCGCGCATGGAGGCGCACCGGCGCCTCATCGCCCACATCGAGCGTCGAAGCGAGCAGGTCTGGATTCCCGTCACCGTCGCAGCGCTGGTGCCCGGGTGCGTCCTGCTTGCAATCCCGTTCAGCGACGCCCTCAACGGGTACGCGGCGCTGTGAGCCGGCAATGAAAGGACAACCCCATGTACGACAGCCTCATGTACACCGCTCCGATAGCGGCCGCGCTCTGCACGACATGTGCCGCCGCGCTCGCCGCTGTGGGAACCGTCCGGAAGAGAGCGGGACACAACGAGCGAGGCGAGGGGGTGATATCGGCGGCAATCGCTGTGTTGATCATCGCCTCGCTCGGCGCCCTCATGTGGGTCGGTTTCAAGACGCTCTGGGAGAACGCCGAAGAAACGACCAATTCTGAGATCGCGAAGATCGGCAAGTGACCCGTCTGCACGCGGGCTCGCGTCGCGATGACCGCGGCGCCGGCCTGGTTGCCTTGCCATGGTCGGTCTTGGCGTACCTGACTTTTCTCACGCTGGCCGTGCAGGCTGCCGTGTACTTCTACAGCACCTCGGTGCTCACGGCGGTCGGCCACGACGCAACGCGCCGCGCGGCGTTCGGTGGCGGCAGCCCGGCGGCAATCGCCGACGCTGAACGATGGCTGCGCTCGAGCATCGGTCCCGCAGTGGACGTCGAGAAACTCCGCTGGAGCACCACCGGCGAGACCGTCGCGCTGGAGTTGACAGCGAAGCCGCCAACGGTGCTCATCGATGCATCTGCGCTGATCGGCCTGCGAAGTATCGAACGACGGTTCGAGGTGCGGCGAGAGCTCGCTCGCTTCGCCGGTTCGCCATGAGGCACCTCGCCACGAAACGCGCCGGGCATGACGATTCCGGCGTCGTCGGCGCCGAAGTGCTGCCCTTCATCGTGCTCGTGTTCATCGGGGGAACGCTGGTGTTCGCCCAGGCAGCCGCAGTGCTGGACGCCAAGATCGCTGCAGTCGCCGGCGCCCGGGAGGCGGCGCGGACGTTCGTCGAGCATCGTGGTCCCCGCTCCGGCGATACCACCGACGCGGCTGTTGCCGCCGGCATGCGGGCGATGTCGGGCTACCGGTTGAGCGGCGAGGCATCGATCCAGCCGGTCGGCACCGCTCGGCTGCGCCGCTGCGAGCGGGTGACGTTCGAGGGCACGCGGGAGGTCCCCAGCCTGGCGCTGCTCGGCGGCCGATGGTCGCCCGTGACGGTCAGCGCTCGTGCCAGCGAGATCGTCGATCCCTTCCGGCACGGTCTCCGCGGGCAGGCACCCTGTGCGCAGTGAACGGGGCTCGGCGCTGCTGCTGGTGCCTGCCGGCGTGCTGATCGTGGCGCTGCTGGCGAGCGTCGCCGTCGACAGCACGGCTGCCTTTCTGGCCCAGCGCGAGGCACAGGCAGCAGCGTCGTCGCTCGCGAACGACCTCGTCTCGCTTGCCCTCGACGAATCCTCGCTTCGGCATCACGGGTCCTACCGGCTCTCGCCCTCCCGGCTCGGGCGGCTGGAGCCGTGGAGCCAGCGGACGGCGCAGGAGCGGTTGTCGGCGGTGTTCGAGCCCGGATCCATATCGGTGGCAATCAGCGCTGCGGGCCCGGCGGCCGTCCGGGTGTCGGTGAAGGGCTCGGCGCGGCGGGTCATCGGCTTGATCGGGAACGTCAGTGGGCAAGCCAGCCGGCCCGTCGCCGCAGAGGCGATCGGGCACGTTCGATTGTCCGGTTGAGCGCACGCACGCATCCGCTGGCCCGCCATGCGCCATAACGGCAGCGGTGCCACGCTCAGGCAGGGCCCGCTACTGCTGAGAGGCGAAGCCGTGGCCCGAGCGGCCCGTGAGCGACAGCGAACAGGAGCGGGAAGCGACAGGTGCGACAACGAGAGGGTTCACCTATCCGCGCTGTATCTCGGAGGGAAGGCCGAGCCGCACGGCTACCTCATTGGCGAGCAGACGCCCTCGCGCGGTCAGCTTGAGCCGGCCCCCGGCGGCAGGTTCCAGCAAGTGCTCCACGTCGCCAGGCACTGCGTCGGCAGGAACACCGGCCGACGTGCGCAGCGCAAGCTGCAAAGCCTCGACGCGGCGCTCGTCGGGTCCCAGCTCCTCGCTGCCTGCCATGGGGGAGGTGCCGGCCGAGATCGCCGCAATGAACCGCTCGGGCGTGCGGACGCTCCAGAAGCGGAGGCCGTCGCGATGGCTGTGCGCAGCACAGCCGATACCCGCGTAGGAGCCCTGCCGCCAATACAGCAGGTTGTGCCGGCATTGCGCGCCTGGCCGAGCCCAGTTGGAGATCTCGTAGATCTCGTAGCCCGCCCGGGCGAGCAGCTCGTCGGCGAGCAGGTACTTGTCGGCCATCTCGTCTTCGTCTGGATGTCGTGCCGGGTCATCGCCGAGCGGCGTTCCAGGTTCTGGCGTCAGGCCGTACACGCTCAGGTGGTCAGGCTCGAGATCGATCGCCTGGACCAGCGTGCGCTTCCAGTCGGGCAGCGATTCGGCCAGCGAGCCGTAGATCAGGTCCAGGTTGAGCTGTCCGATGCCGGCCTCGCGGACTGCGTCTACCCCCGCAGCCACCATCGGCGGGTCATGGCGACGACCCAGAGCGTCAAGCACATGGGGAACTGCAGACTGCACGCCGAGGCTGATGCGGTTCACGCCGAAGGCCCGGTATGCCTGCATCTGTTCGGGCGTGACCAGGTCCGGGTTGCACTCCACTGTGATCTCAGCGCCCTGTGCCAGGGGCAGCTCCGCCAGCACATCACCGAGCAACGAAGGCTGCACCAAGTTCGGCGTGCCGCCGCCAAAGAACACTGAAGTCACCGGCGGCATGCCGGCCGCCAGCTCCTGGGCCTGCCGGCGGCAGCTCGCCATGTAATCGCCGATGAGGTGACTGCGATCGGTCCAGGTGGCAAACGCGCAGTAATCGCAGCGGTGCGTGCAGAACGGGATATGGCAATAGACGCCGAATGCGGGCGAGGCGCTGCCGTTGTCAATCACAGCCAGTCACAACACCGAATCGGGCGGGTAGCGCTGCGATACCACATGGTCCCGGTCGCCGTTCTGATCGCCGTCAGGCAGCAGCTCGGCGGGCGACACGCGGTAGAGCTCCGCCAAGCGCAGCAGCCGATGCGCGGCCAACCCGCGCTCGCCACGCTCATAGGCCCCCAGCACCGACGTTCGAAATTCGCCGCCGGAGGCCTCCTCGACCTGCGCCAGCGTCATGCGCCGCCGTTTGCGCACCGCCCGCAGCCGCTCCCCCACCAGTGCGTTGAGAGAAGCACTGTCGGCGAGCATCTCAGCCCTTGCTGCGACGCATGCGCCGTTGCCGGGCTTCAGTGCCGCCCCGAGCCTTGGATCGCTCAGCGCGAGCCTCGCCACGTGCATGTTCACGATCGTGCGACTCGGCCGGCGCGGGCCGATCAACAACGATCCCGTCCACCTGTTCGCCACGTTCACTGGCGACGTCTCTCAGCTTGGCCGCCTCGGACTTGGAGAGCTTCTTCGGGATATCCACACGGACCACAACATGCAGGTCACCGCGCCCGCGCCCGTTGGCGCGCGGCACGCCCAGCCCGCCCAAACGGATGGTGTCGTTGGGCTGGGTGCCGGCTTTCACCGCCAGTTCCCGCGGCCCATCCAGCGTCTCGAACGTCACTGTCGCTCCGAGGGCAGCTTGCAGCATCGTCACCGGCAGCTCGGCCACGAGGCTCTCGCCCTGCCGTACGAATACATCCGATTCGGCGACGCGCAGGTGCACGTACAGATCGCCTGCGGGCCCGCCGCGGGGTCCCACCGATCCTCGGCCGCTCAGGCGAAGCGTGGCACCGGAGTCGACGCCGGGCGGCACCCGCACGACGAGCGAGACATGCTCGGCCCGGCGGCCTTCTCCCCGGCAGGATCTGCACGGGTCAATAATCTCCATGCCGGTCCCGCGGCACTGGCCGCACGGCGCAGTGGTGACCATCTGGCCCAGCAGGCTCTGGCGCACCTGGCGAACCTGCCCCGCGCCCCCGCAGACGCTGCACACCGTCGGCGACGTGCCCTCCGCGGCACCCGAACCGCCGCAGTCGTCACACGACACCAGCGTCCGCACGTCGATCGGCCGGTCGACGCCGAAGACGGCCTCGGCAAAATCGAGATCGACCACCGTCTCGTGATCGTCGCCGCGCGGCGGGCCCGACGCTCGGCGGGATCGACCGCCGCCGAAGGGGTTCCCCCCGAAGAACGACTCGAAGATGTCACTGAGATCGAAGTCGAATGCCGGGCCGCCCATCCCACCGCGCAAGCCCTCATGCCCGAAGCGGTCGTAGCGGGCCCGCGCCTCAGGGTCGGAGAGCACGGCATACGCCTCGCTGATCTCCTTGAAGCGGGCCTCGGCCTCGCCGTCGCCCGGGTTCGCATCGGGGTGGTGCTCCCGAGCCTTTTGCCGGTAGGCGCGCTTGAGGTCGCCCTCGCTGACATCGCGGCTCACCTCGAGCAGCTCGTAGTAGTCGGCAGGCATCTGTGGCAGGTCTATTGCGGGACCGATGGCGAGATGCCCACGGGTGCCTGCGCGACGTCGCCGTCGCCGAGGGTATGCGCGACGTCACCGTCGCCGAGCGAGGCCGACAGCCGCCGGCTCACCGTGTGCACCGCCGCCAGCGCCTTCGAATAGTCCATCCGGGTCGGGCCCAGCAGTCCCACGCTGCCGACCGTGCGGCCGTCGACTTCGTAGGGCGCGACCACCACCGAGCAGTCGGCCAGCGGCTTCATTCCCGTCTCGGAACCGATGGCCACGCTGAGGCCGCGGTCGACGAGGCTGCGCAGCAGCGTCACCACCATCAGCTGCTCCTCCAGCACCGACAGAACCGAACGAAGCGAAGACACGGCCTCGAACTGCTCGGTGATCCTGGCTGTGCCGCCCACGTAGAGCTCGCCGGGGTGCGATTGGTCGTCGGCCAGCGCAGCCAGCGCCGCGGCCACCAGCGCATCGGTTGCCGCATCGCCGGTCTCGGGGACGGTCGGCGGCTGCGATCGGGTGCGCCCCACGAGCGCTTCGGCCAGGATCGCTGAGGCGGCCCCGGCTGCGGGCCCTTGTGCCGCGTCGGCCAGTTCCCGGTTGTTGTACACGTCGACGTAAGTGCGCTCCACGACGCCCGACGACATCACCAGCACCACGAGCAGCCGGCCGCCGCCGAGGTCCACCAGCTGGGCCGACCGGATGCTGTCTCGATCGTGCCGGGGGGCGACCACCATCGCCGCATACTCGGTCAGGTCCGACAGCAGCCGGCTGGTGTCGGCGAGCAGCTCCTCGATCTGCCCCTGGGCATGCGCGAAGAACGATCGCACCTGCCGGACTTCCGTGTTGTCCAAAGAGCCCGGTCCGAGGCCGTCCACGAAGTACCGGTAGCCCGCCTCGGTCGGCACCCGACCGGCGCTGGTGTGGGGCTGCATCAAGTAGCCGCCGGCCTCAAGCGCTGCGAGATCATTGCGAACGGTTGCCGGCGACACATCGAGGCGGGTCATCTCGAGCACCGCTGCCGATCCGACCGGCTGCGCGCTCTCGATGAAGTTCTCGACTACCGCCTGCAGCACCGTGGCTCTGCGCTCGTCCATCACTCCTCCGCAGGCCGTACCCGCAATAACCCGATGCTACCGACCCCCTTCAGGCCAGCTTCGGGCGGGCGCGACTACTGGTCGAGGCGCAGAGCGGAAACGAAGGCCTCGTTGGGCACCTCGACACGCCCGATCGCCTTCATCCGCTTCTTCCCCTCTTTCTGGCGCTCCAGCAGCTTGCGCTTGCGGGTGATGTCGCCGCCGTAGCACTTCGACAGCACGTCCTTCCGCTTGGCCTTGACCGTCTCACGGGCGATGATCCGCCCGCCGATGGCGGCTTGGATCGGCACGTCGAAGAGCTGGCGCGGGATGAGCTCGGCCAGCTTCGCCGTGATGGCCTTGCCGTATGGATAGGCGCCGTCACGGTGGCAGATAGCCGAGAACGCATCCACCGGTTCGCTATTGAGCAAGATGTCCACCCGCACCAGGCGCTCGGCGCGGTAGCCCGCGTGGTCGTAGTCGAGGCTGGCGTAACCCTGGGTACGGCTCTTGAGCTGGTCGAAGAAATCGGTCACCACCTCGGCCAGCGGCAGCTCGTAGCGCAGCTCCACGCGTTCGGGCGACAGGTAGTCCATGGAGGTCATCGAGCCCCGGCGCGACTGGCACAAGTCCATGACAGCTCCTGTGTAGGTGCTCGGCGTCAGCACCGACACCGTGAGCATCGGCTCTGAGATCTCGGCGATCTGGCCGGCCGGCGGCAGGTCAGACGGGTTGTCGACCTCGAGTTCCTGGTCGTCGTCGGTACGCACCCGGTAGGCCACCGAGGGCGCGGTCGCGATCAGCGAGAGCCCGAACTCGCGCTCGAGGCGCTCACGGACAATCTCCATGTGCAGCAGGCCGAGGAAGCCGCAGCGGAAGCCGAACCCCAGCGCACCGGAGGTCTCCGGTTCGAACGTCACCGATGCGTCGTTGAGCCTCAGCTTCGCCAGCGCGTCACGCAGGTCGGGGTATTCATCGCCGTCGACGGGGTACAGGCCGCAGAAGACCATCGGCTTCGGGTCGTCGTAGCCGTCCAGCGGTGCTTCCGCCGGCGCTGCCGCCGAGGTCACCGTCTCGCCGGAGCGAGCCTCTGCCACGTCCTTGATGCCTGCGATGAGGTACCCCACCTCGCCGGGGCCCAGCGCGTCGGTCGGTGTCACCGCGGGCAGGCGAAGGCCCACCTCCTCGGACAGGTGCAGGCCGCCGGCGTGCATGAAGCGCAGCCGGTCGCCGGCGCACAGCCGGCCGTTCATGACTCGCACCGAGGAGACGACGCCGCGGTACTGGTCGAAGTGGGAATCGAAGATCAGCGCTTGGAGCGGGGCCTGCGGATCGCCGCCCGGCGGGGGGATCCGCTCGATGATCGCATCGAGCAGCGCTTCTACGCCCTCACCGGTCTTGGCCGAGATGGCCAGCACCTCGCTCGAGTCGATGCCCAGCACACGCTCTATCTCCGATGCGTACAGATCCGGCTCAGCCGCGGGGAGGTCGATCTTGTTGAGCACCGGGACGATGGTGAGATCCGACTCGAGGGCCAGGTAGCAGTTGGCCAGCGTCTGCGCCTCGATGCCCTGCGCTGCATCGACGAGCAGCACTACGCCTTCGCATGCCGCGAGCGACCGACTGACCTCGTAGCCGAAGTCGACATGCCCGGGCGTATCGATGAGATGCAAGGTGTGGCCCCGCCAGCTCACGCGGACGTTCTGGGCCTTGATGGTGATGCCGCGCTCGCGCTCGAGCTCCATCGAATCGAGGTACTGGGCGCGCATCGAGCGCTCCTCCACAGCACCGGTCAACTCCAGGATCCGGTCCGACAGCGTGGACTTCCCGTGGTCGATATGGGCGATGATCGAGAAGTTCCGAATCGATCCGGTTCCGGCGCCGCCGTCGGCAGGGGGCACGTGGGGCATCGCAGGCCGCACGGTACCCTGCGGGGCCGGTTTCGAGACGGAGAGCATGCCTTCGTGGCCAACATCAAGAGCCAGATCAAGCGCAATCGTCAGAACGAGGCGCGACGGGTGCGCAATCGTGCCGTGCGCTCAGAACTGCGGACGCGCGAGAAGGCGGTGATGGCAGCCGCCGAGGCGGGCGAACCCACCGACGAGCTCATCCGTCTGGCTCAGAAGCGGCTCGACAAGGCCGCCGCCAAGGGTGTCATCCACCGGAACGAGGCGGGCCGGCGCAAGTCGCGCCTCATCACTCGCACAGCATCCCGCAACGGGGCGTAGCGCCCCCGTCAGTGGGCGCCGGCGGCGAGGCGCGCGCAAAGGATCTCGGCAACGCAGCGAGCGTCGAGTCCGGACCGTCCGCGCATGTCCATGTCGGCCGCTGCGAGCAACTCGACAGATCGCGCTATGCCCTCACTGCCACGCCGCCGGCATGCATCAAGCGCCTTGCGGGCCGGAAATGTCGAGCCGCGCAGACCCAGCAGCGCTGCAGCTTCTTTCTCGTTCGTGGCATCGGCACCATCGAGGCGGGCCATCCGGGTGATGTGATTGGCCACGGTGGCCGTGACGGCCAGGGGATGCCGTCCCGCGCCCCACATGCGCTGCAGCACCGCGAGGGCCGCACCGACGTTCCCATTGTCGATGGCGTCAGTCAGCTCCCACGGCGGCACATCGCCCTCGGCGCCCAAGTAGGGCTGCACGTCGTCGAAGCTCAACCGTGCCCCGTCGCCGAAAACCGCCGCCAGCGTGTCGAGCACGGCACCGAGGCGGCTGAGCTCGTTGCCGAAGTGATCGCCGACGCTGGCGCGGGCTCGCGCATCAAGCTGGACCGGTGCCTCGGCGAGACGCTCCTCCAGCCAGGTCCGGCGATTGCGCGCCCCGCCTGGCACGTCTGAGGCGACCCGGTGTCCCCCGCTGGCCTCCACGGCCTCGGCCAGCGGGCGCGGCACGCGACCGGAATCCCACTCGAGCACCAGATCGGTGGTGGGGCAGGGATCGTCCAGCCACGCGATCAGTGGGGCAAGATCCGCCGCGCCGAAGCGGCTCAGCCCGCGGGCCACCACCACCCGATGGGTTGCCAGCATCGGCGGCGTCGAAGCCGGGATGACGACATCGGCCAGCACGTACTCGTCGCCCGAGAACTCGTCGAGCACTTCTGCCCGGTCGGCATCGCCGACAAGTTCGGCCACAGCAGCCAGCACCGCTTCGGCCGTGAGGATCTCGTCGGCGCCGCTGATCAGCCGTACGGTGCCTCCGGGCATCAGCGCCGCGGTCCCGGGGCGGCGGCTCGCGCGCAGAGGTCCGAGTTCACGGTGCTTGCCGCCACTCGGCCGACGCTAGTTCTGCTGAGACGTGCAGGCGCTCTGCATCAGGCTCAACCGTGAGCCCTGCCACGACGACGGGCTCAGTCACCACCTCATGCGGCACCCGGCCGCCGAAACCCGCTGGCGCGAGGACCTGCCCGATGTCGTAACGGGCATGCAGGGCACGTACGGCCTCACGGCCCGCGCGGCTCGCCGAGCGCGCCACAAGCACGTCAATGCGATCGATCCCCGCGACGGCGAGCTGGCCGAGGGCACGTGAGGGATCGGGGCGATCCACCACCACGACCACGGGATCAGCGACAGCGGAGCCGGTCGTGGCAAGACCGGCCGGCACAGACTCTGCGTGCTGGACGGCAAGATGCGGCCCCACCGGAGGCGCAGGTCGGTGCGTGCCGGCCGCCGCCCAGACTCCGGCGCCGGCAGCGACGACCGCCAGGCTGCGCAGGGCGCCGGCCAGGTTCCCGAACACGTGCGGCGCCAAAGCGAACAGCCCAGCGCAGCATCCCACCACTGCGGCCGCGGCGGCCAATTCGGCAGCCTCGATCTGCGGCCAGCCCAGGGATGCGCCCCAACGCGCCACCCCCGCGACCCACCCCATCATCAGCTTGGTCGGCAGGTGCAGTACCGATGCGACCGCATCGCCGGCGAGGCCGCCCGTGAGTCCGCCGACGAGGCCCCAAACCATGGCTGGGCCTGCGACGGGTCCCGCCAGGACATTGGCGGGAATGCTCACGAGCGGCAGCGAGCCGAAGACGGCGAGCTGCACCGGCAGCACCCCCGCTTGTGCGCTCAGGGTGGCGGCGAGCGCCAGGCGCAGCCACGCCGGCCCCCACAGCAGGCGAGCAACGCGGCGAGCCCCGATCACGATGGCGGTAGTCGCGGCAACCGACAGCTGGAAGCCGACCGAACGGACAAGCAACGGGTCGACGAGCAGCAGCACGATGACCGCCAGCGCCAGCAGCCTCGTCGCCGATGCCCGCCTGCCGACGGCGTGCGCTCCGACAGCGAGAGTTGCGAGCACGCAGGCACGCAGCACCGAGGGCTCACCCCTGGTCAGCACGGCGAACTGGACGAGCAGGGCTGCCACGGCGACCAGCCGGACCCGCGGTCGAAGCCCGGCAAGCAGCGGGGCGAACAGCAGCAGCACAAATGCCACGTTCGATCCCGACACGGCGAGCAGGTGGGTGAGCGATGTCGCCCTGAAGTCGTGCACGACCTCGGGCAGCTGCCCCCGATCGTCGCCGTACACGAACCCGGCGAGCAGCGCTGCATCCCGCGGCGACAGCGATCCGCCCGACGCTTCCACGAGCCCGCGCAGCGAGTTTGCTATGCGGAACGGCGCGCTGCCGCTGTCGAGACGGTGCGCTGTGCGGATCTGGGCAGTCCCTGCGAGATGCCGGGGCCACAGGAAGGGACGGTCGGCAGGCTCGGCGGGTTCTGCGCTCACGCTCAGGAGCCAGCGCTCCCCCATCGCCGCGTCTTCCAGCCGCCATGCAGCCGGGCCCCGTACCCAGCCCTCCCACCGGTGCTGGGCACCGTCGATCGTCGCGCTGAACGGCACGACCAGGGCACCAGAGCGCCATCGGGGATCGCCGACTAGGTGCACCTCGCCGTCGAACTCGCCTCCCGTCACGGCGCTCAACTGGGCGACCTGCGCTCCCATGGCAACCGCCGCGAGCACCAGCAGGCCGGCCGGGATGAGCACCCGCGCGCGGGTCGCAACGCCCAACGCACCGAGTCCGATGCCCAGTGCGGCGCCCCACCACCACGACCCCCTCCACAGCGATACCGGCGGCGCCCACAGCGCGCCGGCCGCGGTGGCGATGGCGCCTGCCACCAGCCACCGGTCGGCAACGGCGCTGAGACCTCCGAACTGGCGCGGTGCCGCCCGCGGCGGGCTCTGCCGGTCCGGCAAAGCAGGCACGGTCGGCGGGTGCCGCGGCAGCTCAGACGGTCGCATGGGGTCGTAGCTGGGACAGCTTGGAGGGTCCGATCCCGGGCACCTGCTCGAGAGCATCCAGCGTCGCGAACGGCCCGTGCTCGGCCCTGTAGGCGATGATCGCCGCCGCCAGCGACGGGCCGATGCCCGGCAGCTCGTCGAGCTGCGATGCCGTGGCGGTGTTGACGTCGATCGGTCCGGCGAGATCTGAACCCGGCCCCTCGCCAGCAGGCTGCTCACCCTCCACCGGCACGTAGATCTGCTGCCCGTCGCTCAGCCGTTCTGCCAAGTTGACCGCTGCGTCATCTGCGTCGGCTCCGAGCCCGCCGGCTATGTCGACCAGGTCGCCCACCCGCGACCCGGCAGGGATGTCGTAGAGCCCTGGTCGCCGCACCGCACCGGCAAGGTGCACCTTCAGCAGCGACGGCTGCGTCGTCGCTACAGGAAGCGGTGCTTCGTCCGCAGCAAGCGGCAGCTCGATGGGCTCGGGCGAGCCATGCCGGACCCCGGCCAGAAAGCCCACTGCAACCACCGCGCCGACGGCGCCGAACAACACCAGCACGGGCACGACACCGATCCGCCGTGCGAAACCGGCTGTCTCCGTCGCTACGGAACGCCAGTCGGTGGAGCGCCCGTGTGCTGAGGGCCCTGCGCCCGGCGCCCGCATGCATGCGACCCTAGTGATGCTGTGCGATGACCTTTGGTGGAATTTTCACTGCTTTCAGTCTCAGCATGGCGATCGCCGCGAGGATCAGGCAGGCCACCGCCCAGCCGCCGAACAGCCAACGCGGCCCGAACTGGCCGTACAGCGGCGGGCCGCCGAATGCGGCGCCAGCCGCGACGAGCAGGCCGACAGCTTCCAGTACCCCGGTCCCCATCGCCGCCTGCTCGGCACCCGTGGCCTCGAGCACGAGCACCTGGGCACCCATCACGCCATAGGACTCGGTGACCGCTTCGGCGATGCCCACGGCGATGAAGCTCGCCAATCCCCCGATCCAGCCATACAGCAACACTGCCGGGACGAAGAGCAGCAGTGCGGGGACACCGACGCGACCTCCGCCGAGGCGTTCAGCCAGGGCGCCGGTGTACGGCGGCAACGCCATCAGCGGGATGCCGATGATGAGCAGCCCGACAGCCAGCTCGCCCGACGACAATCCCACATCGGTGAGGTAACGGTCGACGGTCGCGTCGAAGATGCCGATGAGCCCCCAGATGCCGACGTGTACGCAGATGGCCGCCTGCACCCGAGGGCGGCGGAGCAGGTTGCCGAGGTCCGAGTAGTCCACCGCAGCCGCAGCGATCGGCGACTTCGAGATCAGCACAGCTGCGACCGGTCCGAGCAACAGCATCAACGTGCCGGTGAGCAGAAATGGGGCCTCGAACGAGACACCGCTGAGCGCCGCCCCGATCGCTGGACCGCTGATGAACCCGGCCACTGCGCACGACAGCAGGCCGCCCACCTTGGCGCCGCTGCCGCTGATGTCGCGGCCAATCAGCGCCTTGCGAGCCACTAGGCCGAACAGTCCGAAGGACAGGCCGGCCAAGGCCCGGCTCGTCACGAGCGACCATGTTTCCTCCGCGAACACGAAGCCGAAAGCGCCGAACACCGCTGCCGTCACCGAGATCCATGCCACGAGACGGTGATGGCCCCGGTCGACCAGCGGCGAGAGCAGCAACTGCGCCAACAAGCCGGCGACGAAGCCGGCGGCGGCCACCATGCCCAGCTCCAGGTGGGAGAGACCGTATCGATCTTGCAGATCCGCCAGGTAGGCGAAGATGACGCCCATCGAGGCCGTGACGAGGAACTGCGTGGTGTAGATCGTCACGAACAGCACCGGCGAAGCGTATTGGCGCCGGCGGTGGGCACCGCTGCATCGCCGCGGCCATGATGGAGCGCTGTGGGGTCGACGAGAGGGGGGAACGACGGTGTCTGATGCAGTCTCCGATGCCAGCAGTCCGGTCGCCGGCATCGAGCCCGAGCCGGTCACGGCGTGGATGGCCGAACGGGTCGAGCTCAGCCCGCCGCTGCAGTTCGAGATCATCGCCGGCGGGCACTCGAACCTCACCTACCGAGTCAGCGACGCTGCAGGGGGCCGGTGGGTGCTGCGCCGCCCGCCCCTGGCGCACCTGCTGGCCGGGGCGCACGACATGGTGCGCGAGCACCGCCTGCTGTCATCGCTGGAGCCCACCGTGGTGCCCACGCCCCCGGTGGTGGGCCTGTGCACCGACGACGAAGTGAACGGCGCCGACTTCTACGTGACCGAGTTCGTGGACGGCACGGTGCTGCGCTCGCTCGACGATGCCGAGACGCTGACGCCCGAGGCCCGCGGGGAGCTGAGCCGGCGGATGGTGGAGGTGCTCGCCGCCATCCACAGCACCGACTTGGAGGCGACCGGGCTCGCCACCCTCGGCCGGCCGGAGGACTATGTCGCTCGGCAGCTCCATGTCTGGCGGCGCCAGTTCAACGCCATGACGTCGCGGGATCTGCCGATCATCGAGCGCGTCCACGACGTGCTGGTGGCCTCGATCCCGCCGCAGACCGAAGCCACCCTGGTGCACGGCGACTACCGCCTCGACAACTGCCTCTCCACCACCGGCGGAGACCTAGCGGCCGTGCTGGATTGGGAGATCTCCACGCTGGGCGACCCGGTCGCCGAGCTGGGATTCCTGCTCGGCTACTGGGTCGAGCCCGACGACGGCTTCAACCCGCTCGGGCACGACGCCACCACGGCCGAAGGCTTCTGGACCCGCGACCAGCTCGTTCACGCCTATGCGGAGCTGACCGGGCGCGACATCAGCAACATCGAATGGCACTTCGCCTTTGCGAGCTGGCGCCTGGCGTGCATCCTCGAAGGCGTCCATGCGCGCTACGTGGGCGGCGCGATCCCCGAGATTCCCCCAGAAGTCCACGAATTCCCGCAGAACATCGTGTCGCTGGCCGAGCGAGCCGAGTCGGTGCTGGCAAACCTCTAGCTACTACTCTCCCCGCCATGAAGGTAGACGGCGGCCTCGGAGTCACAAGCGGATTCGACGACCTGATGGAGTCGAGTCGAGAACAAGAAGCGTTGGGTTACGACGGCTTGTGGGTGCCGGAGACCAGCCACGATCCGTTCACCATGCTCCCGCTCATCGCGCACGCGACCGAGTCGGTGGAGCTGGGCACGAGCATCGTGGTGGGCTTTGCCCGCAACCCGATGTCGCTGGCCTACAGCGCCAACGACATCCAGACGCTGTCGGAAGGGCGGTTCATCCTCGGCCTGGGCAGCCAGATCCGTCCGCACATCACCCGGCGTTTCTCAATGGAGTGGTCCAAGCCGGCGGCTCGCATGCGCGAGATGATCATGGCGATCAAGGCCATCTGGGACTGCTGGAACAACGGCGAGAAGCTGAACTTCCGCGGCGACTTCTACGAGCACACGCTGATGACGCCGTTCTTCGATCCGGGGCCGAATCCCTACGGCGCGCCACGGATGGCACTGGCGGGCGTGGGCCCCCTGATGACCGAGGTAGCCGGCGAGACCTGCGACATCTTCCTCTGCCACGGCTTCACCACCGAGAAGTACCTGCGTGAAGAGACGATTCCTGCAATCGAGCGGGGTGCCGCCCGGGCCGGACGTGACCCCAGCGAGATCACCATCTCGGGACCGTCGTTCATCGTCACCGGCAACACCGAAGAGGACATGGAGAAGGCGCGCCAGGCCACCAAGCAGCAGGTGGCCTTCTACGGCTCCACGCCGGCGTACCGGCCCGTGCTCGACTGCCATGGCTGGGGCGACATGCAGACCGAGCTGAACGCCATGTCCAAGGAGGGCCGCTGGGTCGAGATGGCCAACCTGGTCGACGACGACATCCTCGATGCATTCGCTGTCGTGGCCGAACCCGAGCAGGTGGCCACCGAGCTGAAGCGCCGCTTCGACGACGTGGTGGACCGGGTCAGCTTCTACGCCCCCTACAAGGGCGACCGCTCCCGCTGGCAGACCATCTTCGACGACCTGAAGAGCTAGCGACCGCTAGCTCCTTGCGCCGACTCCTCGTCATCCGCATCGGGGAACATCGGGAGTTCACGCTCGCTCATTTCGAGCATCTCGGCGAATGTGAACTTCTCGAACGGGTTCGGCCCGTTCGGATCCCCAACGCTCAAGTCAGGCAGCTTGTAGCCGGTCGAAGCCGGTATCTCAGGCACGAGGTGTCAACGTATCAGTCGTCACTTGCAGCGAGCGGGGCGCAGTCTGAGCTGCAGTTGGGATTGGTCGCCGGGATTGCCGGCGTTGCAGGCCGGTGCAGGACACCATTGGTCGGCCGCAGTTCCAGTTCGAGCCCGTCAGCCCCGTCGGCCGTGCGGGCCACGGCATCCACGATCATCGAGTAGCCGCCCGGCTCGTAGGGCGGCCACAGCACCGAGATCGTCGGCCGCTGCGCCACATTGGCCGCCGCCGAACGGCTGGCGCCGCACCGCAGCACGTCACCGTCGAGCCGCATCGCCAAGTGGGCGATGTGCGGCGTGGCGTCGTCGCGCACCGTCAGCACGTATGCAGCGTTGCCGAACTGCTCCATCTGCTTGCCGATGTCGCCGGGCTCCACGGGGATGCTCATGTGCCCGACGATATGCCCGCCACGCACCGCTCGCGCGCCGGATTGTCGATGTGGCTCCCCCTCGATTCAGAGCAGCGCGCTGGTATCGTCGTGAGGCCTCGGGGCTATAGCTCAGTTGGTAGAGCGCTTCCATGGCATGGAAGAGGTCAGGGGTTCAATTCCCCTTAGCTCCACCCGAGACCCCATCGCCGCCCTTGCTCCGATGGGACCACGATGCGGAATACTGCGAGGCACGTGTGATGATCCTCGACCGGCGACAACGCTGACACGCGCACGGGCCGCGAAGACGACCATCAGCCGAATAAGGGAGAAGAAGCCGTCTCGTCGGACGCGCCCGATCGGGCGAGAGCTCGGCTGCGAAAGCCAGGACAGCCCCGGTCGGCCGATGTCTGCATAGTGAATCGATTCATAGCCACATAGCTATCTTCTGGCTATGATTTCATACATATCCCCAACAACCATTCCGATCGCGTTTACGCACGCCCAGGCCCGTGACCTCGGGATCTCGAACCGCGACCTCGCGAAGCTGACCGCACAGGGCGACCTGGAACGCATTGCGCGCGGTATCTACGCCCGCGCCGGACACGGTGTCGACCCAGACCTTCTCGAGCTAGCTCTGCGCAGCCCTCACACGACCCTCTGCCTCACGACCGCCCTCGCTCACCACGACCTCACCGACGAGATCCCCCACACAATCGACGCCGCCTTGCCCCGTCACCACTGGCAGCCGAAGACACGGGCTCCCGTGACCTGGCATCGGTTCGACCGCGACACCTTCCACATCGGACGCGACGATCTTCACCTCGCCGACACGATCACCATTGCCATCTACAGTCCGGCGCGCTCGATCATCGACGCCTACCGCCTCCGTCATCGACTCGGCATCGACCTCGCACACACAGCCCTGCGCCGCTGGCTCAACCAACGCGGCAACCATCCCTCCGAGCTCCTCGAACTTGCCAGATCGTTCCCGCACGCCATGCCAGCACTTCGCGCCGCAATCGAAACCCTTCAATGAGCCCCCAGCCGAGCCGAGACACAACCGCGGGCGCCGCCTATCTCGACCTCCAGGCCGCCGCCCGTGCCACAGGTCGACCAGTCGACGAACTCTTCCAGCTCTACGCGCTGGAAGGCTTCCTCCGCCGCCTCGTCGAAACCGACCACGCCGCAACGTTCGTCCTCAAAGGCGGTGTCCTGCTCGCCGCCTATTCCGAAAGACGACCAACCCGCGACATCGACCTAGCCGGAACCGACATCGATGGCGACCTCACCGCCATCGAAAGCATCGTCGCCGACATCGTGACCGTGAATCTCGATGACGGCCTCGACCGGCTGGCCATCGCCAAGGTGGACGAGATCCGCGACGACGCGTCCTATCCAGGAATCCGCGCAACGGTCACCGGACAGCTGGACCGAGCGAGGCTCCGCTTCCACGTCGACATCAGCATCGGTGACCCGCTCTGGCCCGAACCAGACCTCGTCGAGCTCCCCCAACTCCTCGACGCCGAGCCAATCCCTGTCCGCGCCTACTCCGCCGAGCTGATCCTGGCCGAGAAGATCATCACCGCAATCCAGCGCGGGACAGCATCAACGCGCTGGCGCGACTTCGTCGACATCGCAGCGCTCGCCAAGGCCCAGCTCGACCTGACCCACCTCAGCGCATCACTACAGATGGTCGCGGACCATCGACAAGTGAGCATCCGCCCGTTGGCCGACGTCCTCGACGGCTACGCCGACCTGGCCCAAAGCAGATGGTCGGCCTGGCGCAATCGCCAAGCCCTCCACACCACACCAGAGCAATTCGCAGACCTCCTCAACCAGGTCATCACCTTCGCCGATCCACTCCTGCAGCCCCTCACCGACTGACGGTCTCCGGGATAGGGCGACACCGCCATCAGCAACCGACGCCAGCCGCCAGCCGCCAGCTGAATTCGTCAGCGGCAATGAGTCAACAGCCGCTAGCAAGTCTGTTAGCAAACGGCCCTCCGCACCTCGCTAAGTGACCGGCGACCTGCGGAAACGCAGCCCCCACAGCGTGACGGTGGTGCGTGTCGCACTCCCCCATCGGACAACGTCACCTAGCGCGATTGCGGTCAACTGCAGCTAGTGGACCCGGACACCGTAGAGCGGCACCAGCTCCGGCGATCTCACTCTGTCTGTGGTGTCAGGGGGAGACTGTCTTTCCGCAGGTCAGAGGCAGGGTTGAGTCTCCGGTTCCCCCCAGTTCCCCCCGTTCAAGTCCTCGCTAGTCGCCGGGCCTCGCCGGGGGTTGACATCTCGGATCGCGATTTGTCGCTCCGAATTGCGCCGCAGAATGGCCATCGGTGTCAGACCGAGACCTGGGACTCGAACGTCTAGGGCCGAGAGGTCGTTTTCGCTGTCCATGTCCAGATCGGATCGTCGAATTTGGGCGTCCTGACGGTCGCCCCGTTGAGCTTCTCGTAGCGCTCTCTGAGGCAGCGGCTGGTATCCAGCACGGTGATGCTTTGCGGCGCGTTCGTCTTGAGCATGTGTACGACCGCCGTGTCGGACGGCGGCAGGGAGTACCCCATCACGATCAGCTCTTTGGCCCGTTCGAGTCCTTGACGTGCGATGAGCCAGTTCTGGCGGATGATCTCGTGGTCGAACAGCGGCATCGTGGTGAAACAGGGCGGGATCACATAGGGCACCATCTGCGCCAGTCCCTGCCGGGACCGGTCGTCGCCATCGGTGTCGATCGCGTAGATGGGCAGTCCACGGCCGCTGCCGCCGGGGTACTGCCAGTCGATCGAGCCGTGGAGCTTCGAGAGGCGAAACCCCTCAGGTCGTGTGCGCCGTCCGGCCCGGGCGACTCCCATGTACGCCGTCGTCGGAGACAGTGGCACGGCGCGAATGTTGTTGGCGGCGAGCGGGCCTCCCTCGACTCCGATCGCGTCACTGTGCTTCTCCACGCAGCGCTCGATGATGGTGTCGTAGTTGAGCGTGATGACCGTGCTGCGATTCGCCTGCCAATGGGTAAGCAAGTCCACGAGCAGATCGGGGAAGCCGGTCTGGAAGGCCTGCGCTTCGGTTGAAGCGAGATGCTGGGCGAGCCACTTGGCGACACGCTGGAAGAGCGCGGTGGCCTCCGCGTTCTCCACCTCGCTGCGGTACGGCATCGGGGCAGCGAGGGAATCCAGCCAAGCCTCCACGTCGCTGGCGCCGTCCAGCCCGAACTTGTCGACAAGAGCCCAACGCTGCTGAGACGCGATGCGCTTGAGCGTCTCCAGCACCGCCGGCATCGTCGGCATCGCCTCGCTGCAAGCGCGCGAGAAGCCCGCGCCGAGGAGATACACCTGCCCGCTCCTGCTGCGAGTCGGCGACGGGCGATACGAGTCCTCGAACGCCTCGAGCAGCAACGTGGCAGCGTCGCCTGCGTTGCGCCGCTGGCTGTTCCACCAGTCCCAGCCATCGCCCGACCAGTCGCCGGATGCGCGATGGGCCATGAGCTCGCCGAGCTTGCGCTCTGCTTCGGCCCCGAGCGGCAGATCCCGTTCAGGCCCGGCGTTGCCCGCAGCGTCATAGTGAGGAGCTGCCTGCTGATGCATGACCTGGATTGCAGCGTGGATCGACCCCAGCAGCGTGTAGCCGTCGACCTCGTTGCCGCGCGCTCCTGGCAAGTCATGGAGACCGGTGCGCATGTCGTATGCCAGCGCGAACACATGGGAAAGGAATCGGCCCGGATCGCCCCTGCACTCGGGGCACTGCGACGGCTCGACGCGGTCCCACACATGAAGCAGCGCATTGCTCATCGCTGCGCGAACCTCGCCGAAGGAGTCGTGTCTGGCTTCGTGCTCCGCCAGCAGCTCGTCGGGCTCTTCGTATGCCGGATCGTCGGGATCGATGAGGCTCATTCGCATTTTCTATCGCTGGCCACGCCTCGGATCGACCGAGACGCGGCGGGGAATCCCGACGGCTCGCCTTCCCGGCAGCCTGCGGGACCGACATCCGCTCGCCCCGACGCCGGACTGCTGCCCAATCGCCTGCACCGACTCCGGGATGCCAGCAGCAATGCGCTTGGCGTGTGCAACCACCACCCACGCCAAAGGTGCCTGATCACCGACACCGAGTTTGAGAAACTGCGCACGCGGGTCCGCGACTGGTTCAATCGTCTTCCGAGTCGACGGCCGGCGAATCGCAGCGAACGCGGCTGAGCATCGGAGGATTAGGCAATGGCGAAAGAGTGTCCAGCCTGCGAATTCGACGCGGACGTTGACTGGCTCGGCGACACCGAACTCACGCTGACCGAGTTGCTCGACGAGATACCAGAGTCCTTAGACCTTGATATGCGTGGCAGCACTGTTTGGCTTGGGCGATGCACCGATGAGCGCTGTCTGTCACTCTCCTACTGGCTGCGATATCCCTCCGATAGATCGGCATTGGTGAGGCTCCATCGCGAAGTCAGGCAGCCGCCCGCATCGGGCCTCGCAGACGAGGAAAAGCGGCTCTACCGCGAAGCGGCCGCCGTCGCCTCCGCCTCACCCAGGGCTGCGTGTGCGTTGCTTCGTCTGCTGATGGAGTCCTACCTGAAGCGACACTTGGCCGATGTCGGCCGCTCGACCAGCCCACAGAAGCTGTACAAGCTGATCGAACTGGCCGAATCAGAACTTGGTCTCTCGACAACGCTCCAGCGTGGGCTCAGCGCAATCCGAGTTCAGGGCAACGAAGCCGCTCACGACATCTATGGCATCAGCGATGACACCAGCGACGAGACCGTGAATTGGCTGTTTGCCGCGATCGACCAGCTGGTCGACGAAGTCCATGTCAAGCCCCAGATTTGGGATCAACTCCGGCAGCGTCGTGCGCCAGATCGTGCGCCAGATGAGGAACCGTTCTAACGGTCCGACCCCAGCTTCGAGACGTCATCAGATATCTCAAACCGAATCTGCCTCGTCGAAACGGTTCCCGAATATGCGTCAGGTCAATGTGGCAGGCGCACTCTGCGACGCCGACGGCAACAACCTTGCCACCACCGCCGCCTCCTCGGACGAAGCTGTCGCCACCGTTGCCGTGGCCGCCGACCAGTCCGCACTGACGGTGGCCGGAGTGGCTGGGGGAACGGCGACGATCACCGTGACCGCCGAGGACCCCGAGGGCAACTAGGTCAGCGATGCCTTCGAGGTGTCGGTGGTCGAGGCCCCTGAGCCGGACCCGTCAGAGAAGCGCCCGGCTCTTATCGCAAGGATGAGTCCGTGGCGCTCTTCAAGCGAGTTGGCGTGTCGCGGGCGACGATGGTCACCGCCGCCGCGTGAGCGGGTGCCGTTCGACTCATTCAGCGCCGTGCCGTCGCGGCTGCGGCAGTGTCTGTGGCCATCGGCGAGCGCGTCCCGACCGTAGTCGCCGCGCACGGCAAGTCACGCTGCAGTGCCGACGATGCCCGACGCCCGCGGGCGTCCCTCGATCCAGGCGCCGATCTCGTCGGCACGCCACCGCACGGCCCGTCGGCTGATGCGCAGCGGCTCGGGAAAGTCGCCCTCGCGCATCGCCCGGTACAGCGAGCTCGTCGACATGCCCGTCAGCCGCTCCACCTCCGGACGCGAAAGCAGCATCGGCCGCTCAGGCGAAGCCATCGGGCCTTGGGGGGCATCGGACTGCGGGTCGATGGGTCTCATGGGCGACACCGTCGCGCCGGCAGCGCTACACCAGACGACCCCGCACGACTTGTCGCCGCGACACCGCCATGTAGCGGACCTGTAGCGGCGTCGCGAGCATGCCGCAACACCCTGTCGCGAGCGTCGCGGCAGGCTGTCGCGACAGGAACACACGCTTGCATTCAAATGCCGATGGACATGTCGCGTACATGCCACTGCACGCTCGGCCTATGTCGTGTGGATATGCCGAGTTACGTGCGACCTGTGAACGGTTTCGCTATAAGCGTGTATGTGTTTGCGGGTTTCTGACTAGTGTCTGGGGGCATGAGTTCTCACCCGTCTTCTGACCCCCCCCCCCCCGGGACTTAGTACCGCAGGGCGTCGGCCGCGAGGGCCCGGCGTGAGGAGGGCCCCGGTTCGGCGCCGCGGCAGGCGATCGCTTGCTGCGGCGTTCGTCGCGTTGGTGCTCGGCGCGGTGCTGGCGGCCGTGCCGCCGCCGGCGTCTGCCCACTGGGAGGCACCATACGACCACCAGCATTTCGGTGTGATGTCCACTGCTGTGCTGGGCTATGAGGGCACCACCGTCCAAGTGAAGCTCCGCAAGAGCATCAACTACGGCGGGGCGTTGACGTTGAACATCGGCTACTCCAATGCGTCCGCGGGCTTCTCCAAGACTGCGGACTTGACCTCGGCGCCGAGCTCCGTCACGATCCCGTCGAGCCAGCACGAGGCCACGCTGTCGATTCAGATCGCTGCTGACAGCTTGCAGGAAGCCGATGAGAGCGTCGTGCTGACCTTCACCACCAGCAATACCCGCTACAGCCCGGTGCCTCAGAACAGCGATCCCAATGCACGCGCTACGAACAAGGTCCTGCTGACGATCCCGGCGAACAAGTACTTCCGGGTGGGCAATGCTGCTGTGTACGAGGGTCAGCGCGCCGTGGTGGATGTCTGGCTGACTGCCAATGCGCCCACGGGCGGTCTGGCGTTCAGCGTTGCCAACAACCTGGGCACCACCGGCGCGGCGACGGCAGATGACCTGGACGCGATACTGCCCACGTCGGTGACGGTGCCCGCGGGCCAGCGCAGGGTGAGCCTGTCGATCCCGATCAAGCAGGACGCGGGCAACAGCGAGGCGTTCGAGTCGTTCACCCTCACGTTCAGCACCACGGTGGCCGGCTGGGCGCCGTTCAACAACAACGACTCGATAGGCGACTACAACACCGCGACGGTGTCGATCTGGAGCGATGAGATTGAGTGCCTCGAATTTCCCTCGAACAGTGGCTGCGGAGACGGCAGCGGCGCTACCGAAGGCGCCATAGAGATCGTGCGGCGTCCCACCGGCGAGAACGCGGACCTGATCTGGCAGATCTACGACTGGCGCGACGACCTGTGCTGCGTGCACATCAAGGCCCACACCGACCGCTGGAACCGTGCGCTGCTGGGGCTGGGCCAGGCGGTGTCGGACTCCACGCTCACGCCCATGACCGCAGCCGAGGCCCAGGCGTTCGCGGATCGCGGCTGGACGCGCTGGACTGCGGTGGCTGCTGCGCTGGAGAAGCTGGAGTCCGCCAACTCTCATGCGGCGCTGATCGCCCAGATCCACGGCTGGCGCGACGACCCGCGTTGGAGCTGGCAGGCGGCCCATGTGGCCCGCTGGGACCGCGCCCTGCTCGCGCTCGGCGAGACCGTGTCCGACACCACCCTGACACCGATGACCGCCGCAGAGGCCCAAGCCTTCGTCGACAACGGCTGGACCCGCTGGACCGACGTCGCCGCCGCTCTCAAGGCCATCGAGGCCGGCTAAACCTGCGCGCACGCCGCCACATTCGAACTCCGAGACGGGCACTGCCGACGGGCAACGCGCCCTGCGCCGCTGCGCGGAACGCGAAGCCGCAATGCGACGAGCCGGGACGACGACTCCGGCGCGGCGATCGACCTGCAGCACAGAGTCACAGCCCGCTGGGCCGTGGCGGCACAGGGATGACGGCTTGACGTCGCTCGGCGGCGAGGGCTTCTTGCAGGGGCGCGAGGGCGTGGGCGGAGGGGCTGGGGGTGTACCGTCTGGTGCTGCATGTGCAGGCAGTGGTATCTGTGTTGACAGTGCGTGTATTCGGGAATTACTGTGTGCGTCTGTGTGTCGGACGCATTCGAGGACATGTCGAGCTGACAGGAGAGGCACAGTGATGCAGACGCAGCTTCGGACCCCCCCCCCCCCGCAGTTCTGAGCCGCAGCGGCTGCGCGCTGGCCGTCGTCGTGGGCGGTGGCGCGCTGGGCTGATTGTCGGGGTGCTGGCGGCGGCGGTGTGTGTGCCGCTGGCGGCGCCCGCGCAGGCCCAGCAGGCCACCTCGGCGCTGAGCTGGGTGGGTCACACCGAGCTGACCAGCGAGAGCATCAACCTCGGTTCCCACAGTACGACTGATCCTGACCCCGGGTACGAAACGCTGTACATCAACGTGTCGCCGCCGCTGGCGCAGCGCTCCTCTGTGATGGTCGAGTTCGTCGCCAACCAGGCGACGCTGGACGATGTCTTGTGGCCCTCCTCGGGGGTGAACAGCGTGGCGATTCCCGCGGGGCAGTCGCACGTGTCGCTGCAGGTCCACGGGACCGACGACGGCAAGACCGAGGGCATCGAGTACGCATATTTCCGGCTGGTCAAGGTGCCCGGCGAGCCCTACACGGTCCCCTCGGGGAACAACGCCCGCATAGATGTCGGCATCATCGACACGTCGATCGCGATCCCGGCCAGTGCCGATGCGCGGCGCGGTGTGGTGTTCGGCGGTGCCGTGTCGGGGGCGCGGCAGGTGCGCCGCCTGACGGTGACACCGGGGTCGTCGGCGGACTACACGGTGCGGCTGGCCAGCGCGCCCAGCGACACGGTGAGCATCCTGGCCTACCAGCGCACCGAGCGCCCCACCGACATCTCGTTCTCGCCGGCCAAGCTGACGTTCACCACCTCGAACTGGGCCATCCCCCAGACCGTCACCGTGAGCGCTCCGTCGGCTGCGGACGGCCTGCGCTACATCGTCCAGCACGTCGCCCACAGCACCGACGACGACTACGAAAGCGCCGCCTATTTCCGGGGTTTGGGTGTGGATTCGCGCTCGCATCTGCGGGTCGAGGTGACCTCGTCGACCCAGCCCGCCAACAGCGTCCCCGAGTTTGGGGGTGTGTCGGTCCCCGATCAGAACGCTCCGCCTGTGGGCGGGCAGGATCCGTCCGAGCCCGACGACCCGCCCGGTGAGGGGCCCGGGCAGGGCCCGGGCGAGTCCGGCGGTGCGACGGAGAGCGCCACCGAGAGCGTGACCCGTCCCGCCGGTCAGCACGCGGCGTTGGTGGCACAGGTGCGCGGGTGGCGTGACGATCCGTGCTGCGCGCACAGCACGGCCCATACCGACCGGTGGGACCGCGTGCTGGTCACGCTCGGCCAGACCGTCGCCGACGGCACGCTGACCGCCATGACCGCCGCGGAAGCGCAGACCTTCGCCGACCGCGGCTGGACCCGCTGGACCGGCGTGGCCGAAACCCTGCGCCAGATCGAGGCCCGCGTGGCGTTGGTGGCGCAGGTGCGCGGGTGGCGTGACGATCCGTGCTGCGCGCACAGCACGGCCCATACCGACCGGTGGGACCGCGTGCTGGTCACGCTCGGCGAGACCGTCGCGGACAGCACGCTGACCGCGATGGGCGCCGCAGAAGCGCAGACCTTCGCCGATCGCGGCTGGACCCGCTGGACCGCAGTAGCCGAAGCCCTGCGCCAACTCGAAGCCGGCTAAGCCTGCACGCACGCCGGCGCACCGGCCGCGCTGCGACATTCGAAGTCCAGGACGGACCCGGCGACGGGCACCGCGCCCCGTGCCGTTGCGCGGAACGCGAAGCCGCAACGTGACGAGCCGGGACGCCGCCCGACGCCCTGCCTACTCCGCTGGAGCGGGGCGCGGCAGGCCGCGGTCCCCAGGCCGGCCAGCCGATCTGTGTCGTGGCCTGGCAGTCGAGTCATGGCATGGCGAGGCAGGCAAAGCCTGGCTTGGGATGGCGAGCCAGGGCCGGCGCGGCAAACAGTTCCCCCAGATCATCGAGACTCGATGTGCAACGAGGCGCGGCCGATTCAGCGGCGGCAACTCGCTTTCCATCTCCCAGGCCCAAATCGCCACCTACGCCATCCAGCTCGCCGCCAACGGTGGTGTCGACGAGGCCGTCGACTGGGGCGAGCCGATCGGCCGCCCCGACGAGGATGCCCGACGCGTCGACCCCGCCGGCGTCGGCGCGGCCGCGGCCGCCGCGCACGCCGTGCTCGGTTGGGTGCTCGATCAGCTCGACCTCGATGCCGAAGTGCTCGACGGGCATCGACGGTGGATCGCGAGCCGCCAAAGACGTTTCGATCGGGCGGCGGCCGCACCGTCCGCCCAGCAGCGGCCCGCAGGCGCATCGCTAGAGTGCGCCGAGTCGTGTCGGATCGGGATGTCGTGGTCGGGGTGCACTGGCCGAATGAGCAGTTCGGCCCCAGCGGCAGTTGGGCGTTCGACCCCGACCGGGTCTACCGCCAGGGGTACCGCCGCCCGCTGATGCCGTGGGGACTGTGGACCTCGCCAAAGACCAGCCCGAACGGCTGGGGCCGCTGCCGGGCCGCCGCCGAACTCGACAGCATCGACACCCACCACTGGGAGATCACCCTCGACGTCAGCGACATGCTGACCCTGAGCTGCTCCGCCGACGTCCCCGCCGAGTTCCGCTGGGAACTCGCCGAACTCGGCTTCGAGCTCAAGGGCTGGGACGTCAACTGGCGCGCCATCCAAGACGCCGGCCACAGCGGCGTCCACATCCCCCATTGGCAGCCAGAGGACGACCCGCACTTCGGCGGGCAGTGGTGGTCCAGGTTCGACTGCTCCAGCACCGTCACCTGGGACCTCGCTGCAGTGATGGACGTCGACGGGCCGTTCGGCTGACGCCTGCGACGAGCTGTGCCGGGACCGTGGGGGCCTCTCAGGGCCCGTCCGGCCCCTGCGACGCATCCAGCGCGGTCGTGTCGACGGCTGTGAGCTCGGGATCGTGGTCGAACAGCTCGGCTGCTATCGCGGGATACTCGACCGCGAACGCGGCCCACGCTTCTCTGATGGCGGGATCGAAGCCGGGCGGGGCCCTGTCAACCCACTCGACCTCGTCAACGTCGATGACGTTCACAGATGCCGCGGCGCTGTCACCTGCGGCGCCCTGCAGGAACGGCGGATTCATGCCGAGCACCGGGTCGTCGTCGAACAGCTCCGCGCAGATGTCGTCGTAGCGGTCGCCGAAGCGGGCGAACGCTTCTGCGACCTTCGCTGGGTAGCCGTCGGGCAGCCAACGGTACGACTCGGCAGGCAGATCGGCGGCACCGTCGGCACCCGACACGTCAGCGCGGCCGGCTCGGCGAGGGGTCGAGGATGTCTCGGGTTCCATCGGGCGGGCGGCTCCGGTGTCGGCCGACGCGGCCACGATACTTCCGGTCGCCGGCCTGTCGGCATGATCGCGGCGATCAGGCGCTTAGGGTGCCTGGATGGCCAAGAACCGTCCGCGGACGCCAGCCACACGAGTACAGGTCGAGTTGGCCAGATCGCATCCGCAGGCGCCGCGCCGTCCTGCGGACCGGCCCGCCGCACCGGCGGCGCCCGGTCAGCCGAACCAGGACGGCCCCCAGGGCCGCCTGTGGGCCGACAACTCACCCGAGCCGCGCGCCGCTGCTGCTGGCGCGGCACCGGCCGCCGCGAGCGACGCCGCGACCCCGCCGCCGAGCGCAGACGCCGGCCAGCCACCGCGAGCCGCCGACGGGGCGGACGACCGGCGTCCCCGGTCGCGCTACGCATACATGGTCACCGAGCTCGAGCACGTCGTACAGCTGCGACGGCGCTACGACGACCTCGCCGAGCAGAAGAAGCAGGCCCACGACGACTGGCTCGCAGCAGTCCACAACGCCGCCTCCAACGGCGTGAAGCTCCAGGACATCGCCGCCGAGTCCGGCGTCACCCGATCAGGCCTGTACCAGACGCTGTCGGTGTGGCGCCGCCGGCACGGCCGATAGCCCCCGCGCCCCCGTTCTGTCTGTCCGATGCCCCATTCGCGCACATCTGACTGTGCGTGACAGGGACATCAGCATTTCGATGCAAGCGTGTGTCCCGAAACCTGCTCGCTCTTGGCTCAGCGCGCGGCAGCCCGCGGCACCCGCCGCGTCGATTCCCTGGGCGCCCCGGCAGCGAGCCGCGCAGCAGGCTCAGCTCTATGCGCCCACATCGGCCGAGCGGTTATGCCACGCGCCGGCCGGGTCATCTCTCCAGCTTGGACAGTCCGGGGTTTCTCCGAGGTCGATTGCGTCTTTGAGCATGTCGCTGTGACGTTCGGTGAGAGCGCCGCGGGAGATCACGTCGACTTTGGTGCCCAGCAGTTCCTCGAGGCCGATCTGGAGATGGGCCACGTCCAGAAGGGTCGTGCCTGCGGCGAAGTTCACCAGGAAGTCGAAGTCGCTGCGTTCGGTGTCCTCGCTGCGGGCCATCGATCCGACCAGGGCGACCGCGGTCGCGTTAGACGCGGCCGCTATGCGCAGGATCTCTTCGCGGTGCTCGACCAGGGCCGCGTCGCGGCGGCTGGCGCCGCCGGCGGGCGCGACGGCATCTCGGCGGCCCTCGTCTGGGTCAGGCTCTGCGGACATGCGCCCAGCATGAACCACGCAAGCGGTGGACGCGAAGGGGTTTTTCGCCCTCGAACGCCTGCGCCGACGCGACGCCCCGAACGGCGGTGCGTGGCGGCCGTCGCGGGGTCATCTGGGGCTGCCGCGGCGGGCCGTGTCGGTTCGTGCCCGGCCAGGTCGGGCTGTGTCGGTTGCGCGATGGGACGATTCGGGTCATGAACGACAACGCACTCCCTCCGGTTGCCCAGCTGCTGAGCCGAGTCCAAGTGGAGCGGCTGACCGGGCTGTCGACCAGATCGCTGTACCGGGCGATGCGCCGCGGCGCGTTCCCCGAGCCCTTGCGGGTCAGCACGCGCAGCGTGCGCTGGCGCAACGACGAGATACAGGCATGGATCGAGGAGCGCCCGCGGTCCTCGGGCATCGTGGGCGCCGCGGCATGAGCGCCCAGCAGGCCGACTGGATTGCACCGTCGTGCCTCAGCCACATTCCGAGCGCACCCAAGTGTGCGCGAGCGGCGTCGGTAGCGTCGCGGTCGAGGATCCGTCATGGCAGCCAGCGCCGAACCCCCCAACCAGCTCGCCCACTACGTTCCCGCGCTAAGGCAGAGCGATGAGATATTCCGGTTGCGGCTGCTGCTGCACGGCTTCGGCCTGGTCTGGCAGCACTCCACCAACAGCGAGCGAACGGCGCTGGTCGCAGCCGAGCCCGACCCGATCGACGCCCGCTGGGACGCATTCGCCGCCGCGCTCGCCGAGCACCTCTGCATCGAGGCCGCACTCGAACCGCCCCGGTGGACCGCCAACCCCAGCCGACACCTCGACAGAGCGTGGTTCGCGGGCGGCTGTTTCGAGTTCGACCGTGCCCGCGTGATCGCGACCACACCGCCCGCTTTCCGCCGGCACGGCGTGTGGCTGCCTCGCAGCGAGCTCGCCGTCGTGTAGCGATGCGCCCCTTCGACGCCGACGAGCTGCACGCCGCGCTCGGCACGCTCGCCGATCGGCTGCAGCAGCGCCGCGCCAATGCCCGTCTGTATGTCGTGGGGGGCGCGGCGATGATCCTCGCTCACGGCGCCACCCATTCAACGCTCGATGTCGACGCCGCCATCGAAGGCGACTACCAGACAGTCATCGACGCCGTGCGCGGCATCGCCCGCGAGCGCAACTGGCCCACGACATGGCTCAACGAGCAAGCCACCCCCTACATGCCCCCGCCACACCGACGCGACGGCATCACCGTGCTCGACCACCCCCACCTCAGAGTCGACGCCGCCAGCGCAGCCCAGATGCTCGCCATGAAGGCCCGCGCTGCGCGGCGTGCCGACACCGGCGACGTGCGCCGGCTCGCCCGGCTCACCGGAGCCGGCTCCGTCGAGCAAGTCGAGCGCCTCGTCGCGGACGCGTTCGGCTCCAGCACCCTCGACGACCGGCAGCGCCAATGGCTCAACGCCGTCCTCGCCGCAAGAGGCTGACACGGCACGCGCGTCGACCCGGCAGACGTGGCGTTCCAGCGTCAGGTCATGTGGCTGGCGGTGAGCGTGGGCTGGGTGCTGAGATACGCGGTGCTGTTGTTCATGCCGTCGGCGCTGAGGCCGAGCACGTCGGTGGTGTTGTTGATGCGTTCGCGGTTGGTGCGGTGCCAGTGACCGTGCAGCACCAGCGCGGGCTCGGTGGCCTCCACGGCGCGGCTGAGCAGGCCCCGTCCTGCGTCGGCTGCTTGGCGGAGGTCCCACGGCACTCCGCTCATGCCCGGCCCGAGGTTGCGGACCTGAGCGGGGGCATCGTGGGTGAACAGCACGTCGAGCCCGTCGCCGAACTCCGCGTCGACGTTGGCGATGAGCCGTGCGAGGTCTTCTTCGGTGGTGGCTTCTTCTTCCCAGCGCAGTCCGTGCACTGCTGAGCCTCGCCGGTCAGGCGACACAGCGCCGCCCAGCGCGCCGAACGCCCGGCCGCCCCAGGTCCACACGCTGCCGCGCCATACCCACCAGATCGACCCTCCCAGGTGCAGCGGTCGCCGCGACGCGATCGCTGCGGCGGCTTGGGGGGTGGCGGCGTAGCGGCCCAGCGCCGGCCACACCTCGTGGTTGCCGTCGATCACCACGATCGGCAGCGGCGAGTCGTGCGCTGTCCACATGAACTCCGACTCGAGCGGGCTCAACCGCGTCCAGTGCGCGTCGGCGAGCCAGAAATCCCCGACCTGCACAATCGCGCCGACGCCCAGGTCGACTGCGAGGTCCACCGCCGCCGTGAGGTTCGGTGTGTTGCCGTGGACATCGCCCACCGCCAGCACGTCAGCAACCGCGTCGGGCCCGAGCTCGGCCGCGTCGCACCACGACCGATCGGTCGTGAACTCATAGGGCTCCCAGCGGGGCATCTCAGCCCTCCCCCGCCGCGGACGCCGCTTGTGCGCGGGCGACGCGGGCGACGGCGATGGTGGTGTTGTCGATCAGGCCGGCGAACTGGGCGGTGTCCATCAGCGTGTCGGCCACGGCGTCGGCGGAACCCCGCTGGTCGGGCGGCAATGCGAAGCCGAGGCTGAGGTCGTCGGGATCGTCGCCGAACCAGCCCCTGTCGTGAGCCATCAGGACCGGATCGAACAACCCATCGCTCGCCAGCACCACCAACAGCCCCTGATCGCCGATCCAACTCTCGACACGCTCAGTGGGCACGTCGTCGCTGAGGCATTCGAGATGGCCCAGCGGCAGCTCGTAACTGTCGCCGCGGCTGGCGCGGAACATGCCGATGCCACGGCTCACGAACCCCATCGGGCCGCCGTGCGGGGTGCTGTGCCAGCCCGGTCCGCCAGCGATGGGCACCAGAAATGCCATCGAATCGCCCACCCACGACACCAACAAGCCGCCCTGGGGAGTCCGCGCAGCGACCACCAGCGTCGTCAGCGCGATCACCGACGACACGCCCTCACTAGGGCTTCTCATCTCCGGGTGCAGCGCCCACGCGGCCGCGTTCGCCGCGTCGAACGCCGACGCCATCTCAGCGGGACTGGCGATCCGTTCAGGCAGCGCGTCCACCGCGGCCTGCGCCGCTTCGTCGCCGAACGGATGGCCGCCCAGCCCGTCGGCCACTGCCATCACCCACGACCCGTCGCCGTTCACGACCGTGCGGACGCGATCCTCCTGCCGATCCCGAGGACCGGCTTCACACCGAGTCGCGACATCAGTAGCCAAGGTCACCGCTGGTTGCTCCGTCTCGACGCTGGTGCTGCGGGCTGCACCACCGAATCGAAGGTACCGCCAAGGCACGAACCCGGCGAAGCGATTTTGTGCCGCGACAGACCGTCCCAGGATCCTCTGCGACTGTCCGCTCGCCATTCACGTCTATCGACAGTGGGCCGCTGCAGGAATGCGATACGCAGCCGTCCGTCGATCCTCCCTAGGCTGAGGCCGTTGTCCCCACGACAGCGAAGGAGCACAGCGATGAACTTCACAGCACGCATCGAACATCTCGCTTCTCGCGTCTCGGCAGTGGCCGACATGGTCGACGAGCGTTGACTACGACAACGCGCCGCTGAGCTGACCACCGAGGCAAGCCAGCCCGACCTGTGGGACCGACCCGACACAGCAGCCACGACGCTCACTGAGCTGTCACGCACCAGCACGCTGCTGAAACGCATCCAGACGGCCCGCAGCGAGATCGCCGCACTGGCCGACCTCGCCGGCGACGCCCCCGCAGACTGCGCGGACCTCGCATCGCTGCTCGCAGGCATCGAGCAGCGATGCAGCCAGCTCGAAACGCACTGCCTCGGCACTGACGACCACGACGAGTGTGATGCCTTGCTGCGGATCACCGCTGGAGCCGGCGGAACCGAAGCACAAGCCTGGGCACGCATGCTCACCGATATGTACGCCAAGTGGTGCCGACGAAACGGCTACGACGCCGAACTGATTGCCATGTCCCCCCAGCACGCCAGCGACCGCTGCACAGCCGCCGAGCTCAAGGTCAGCGGAGCGGGCGCGTACGGGCAGATGCGGGCCGAGCACGGCGTGCAGCGGTTGTCGCGCATGTCGCCCTACGGCAACGCCGATAAACGGCAGACCTCGTTCGCCCACGTCGAGGTCGTGCCGCTGCTGCAGGCTGATGATGCGGACATCGAGCTGGACGAAGCCGACCTGCGCATCGACACCTTCCGATCCTCAGGGCCCGGCGGCCAGCACCGCAACAAGGCCGACACGGCGGTGCGCATCGTGCACGAACCGACAGGCCTGCGAGCCTCCTGCGACGCCACCCGCAGCCAAGCCCGCAACAAAGCGATGGCCAAAGAAGCACTCCGCAGCCGCCTCGCACACCGACAGCGCCAACAACGAACCACCGAGATCGCCGACCTCGTAGGCCAACGAGCCGCTGCCGAGTTCGGATCCCAGATACGCAGCTACGTGCTGTTCCCACATCAGCTCGTCGTCGACCACCGAACCGGGTACAAGACCCCCAACGCCCAAGCCGTGCTCGACGGCGACCTGACCGAACTGCACCAGGCGTGGCGGACATGGAGCCGAGGACGTCAAGCCCAATCAGGCTCAGCTGCCGACGATCCACCCAGCCATCCAGGGCTGTGACCGGCGGCCAAGGCAGGCGCAGCCGCAATCGACCAGCTCGCTGCATCAGCTTTCGAGCCGACGATTACGCCGGGCCCCGTCAGGCCGTTTCGGCCCTCGGGCAGGACTGCGGCAACGCACCACTTCTGGACGTACCGTTGCCGGCACACGAGCGGATCCCGCTGGAGCGTCACCGATGCCGAAGACCTACACACTGCCCTACGCGCTCAAAGAACCCTCCGCGGAGACTGATTACATGTACCTAGCCGAAGTGCCTGTGTTGCCGGGGTGCCGCGCGTGGGGCGCGACCGCCGAAACAGCG
Organism: Candidatus Poriferisodalis sp.; assembly: GCF_965204195.1. Classification (GTDB taxonomy): domain Bacteria; phylum Actinomycetota; class Acidimicrobiia; order Acidimicrobiales; family Poriferisodalaceae; genus Poriferisodalis. Next base: position 1,825,302 of record NZ_OZ241975.1, on the reverse strand, counting down.
CTGCACAACCTCGAAGGGGTCGCGGAGGATTTCATCGCGTCGTACGAGCAGCACGGCGACGAACCCCCGCCGCCCATCGCCGCTGCCGATTCGCTCGTCATCGCAATGTGACCCATCGAGCCTGACCGAGTGCGCCGTTTGACGGTATGAGCGATATGCGCGATCGTCGGAGTGGTCTGGCGGTGGCGAGTTCTCGCGTAGGGGTGTCGAGATGTGGGCGACGACGCTTGGTTCCGCGGCTTCAGGGCTGGTGGCAGCGCTCGTTCTGCATTTCATTTATCGGCTCATTCAGTCCAATTGGCCGACGAGCTACTACGCACTGAGTGACTACTGGTCGTACGTCAAGGCACTCCTGCCGAGCCGCTACCTGCTGTTCCGCTTCGGGCCGGTCGTTCTGATCAGCCTCTTTGGCGTACACCAAATGAGGACGGCCGGCTGGCCAGTGTGGCCATTCGTCGCGACCACGGCGGCGATTCACGCAGGCACGACGTCGCTGCAGGGAGCCTGGCGTGTGGTGCGGTATCGACAAGATGGCGACCGAGACGCCCCGCTCGTCATGCTGCATCTCGTCTCAGCGGCTGCGATAGCCGTGACCTGCATCGCCGCTGCGCTGCTCACGGCAACTGACCTAGCTGCACTGGTTCCCGATTACGACAGCATCAAGAACGAACTCTGGGCTGCAGCACTTGCGTCGGTGCTCACGTTCGCGTTCTTCCGCGCGATCCAAGCCCCTCAGCGCACCCTCGCGGAACTCATCAAATCGCAGCGGCAGCGCATCAGCCCCCAACTGTTCGAATATGCGCGAGCCATGGCCGACCATTGGGGACTCGATTACCACGCCATCGAAACAGTGATCCTCACCGAGTCAATCCAGCGCCCTAAGTGGTATCGACTAGGGGAGCGCATCAAGGGGCTGGTATTCCGCAAAGGCACATACGGGATCATGCAAGTCCAATCCCCGCGCCCCCTCAACGACCGTCAGTCAATCGACCTGGCACTGCGGGAGCATCGCGACGCGTTCATGTACCCGGAGGCCTATGCAGCGAAGGTCGGGCAGCCCGAATCATGGGCGCGGGAGCGATTGAGCAACTTCAACTCTTCACCGCAGTTCTTGGACCTCGCCACGGACATCTACTACGAAATTGGTTGACACGCAGTCACACGGCGAAGCGGCGTAGGCAGTGTCCCTGACGGCCACGTCGCCTGCGAGGGGCCGGAGGTATTCGACTAGTTGGCACGCGTCTGCAGCAGCCGGACGATCCAGAACGGCGTTCCTAGGAGCCCATCTACAAGGATGACTAGAAACGTCAACAGGAACATGGCCGGAAACGCCCGAACGTTCTCGGAGAGATCGCCGAACGCGGCGAAGAACCACTGAGCCGCGAACTCAGCCGTCGCAGAAAACGTCGTGACCGCTAGGCAGATCGCTGCGGCCCTCAGCCCAGGGTCCGATGTCTCACCGTCTGCGGAGCGCTCGATAGTGGCGGGGGCGATCAATGTGAGCCCTACTAGGCCTGCGGCGAGCGCGGCACCGCTGAAGGCGATCGATACATCGCTCGCGTGCTCCAGGGCCCGGACGATCTCGTGCACGATGTCCACGCCGATCGCCTGCTTGACGCCCAACGTGACGAACGCGAACACCGGTGCGAAGACAGCCGCCGCTATCGGGAAGCCGCGATTCCACCACCAACTGTCGTCCTCCGAGCCGCGCACCATGCGATGCACAACAAACACACTGCACCAGCCTTCTGTAGCCGAGTCGGCGTGTATCACCGACTGTGGGATCACCGTATGCGCTGGCCACTCAGGGCGAGTGCCGTGCGCCGACGCTGCCGGTCCGTGCTCACTAGTTGTCCCTAGCCTGACGGGGCCTTGACCTAGGAGCGTCTCGTATGTCCGACAGTCAGCCTCGTCCGACTGATCTTCGTCCTCCCGAGTTTGTGGTCACAAAGGATGATCCGTTCGGCAGCGATCAGCTGCATCGCGAGGAGTCGGTCAAGTCGTTGTGCCAAGTCATCGAGAACGCCGCTGGGCCGCTGGTGGTGTCTGTCGAGGGCGCGTACGGGACTGGCAAGTCGTCGTTTCTGCAAATGTGCGCAGCCCACCTTGAGGGGCCTGCGGCGCGCACGGTCGAATTCAATGCGTGGCAGCAAGGTCACACCGGGCGCCCGCTGATCGACTTGGTTGCCGCGCTGACGGCGGAATTGGATGAGGAGGGTTCTTGGGATTCGGTGAAGGAAACTGCCAAACAGATCGGTTGGCGGGCCGCCGCAATTCTCAGCAAGGGTCTCATTGCACGCAACGAATCCGCTGACGCCTCGGTCTTCGATGACTGGCTTGACATCGAATCCAACGTGTCCAAATTCAGAACATCGCTTCGGGCCCAGGTAGACGCACTCAAGGGCAATCTCGTGGTCTTCGTGGACGAGCTTGACCGATGCGAGCCGACCTACGCGCTCGACTTGCTCAACAAGGCTCGGCACCTCTTCGACGTGCCCGGGGTCGTGATCGTGTTCGGCGTGAATCGCGCCGAACTTGGGCACGCCGTAGAGACGCTGTACGGGGTCGAATGCGACGTAGACGGCTACCTGCGCCGATTCGTAGACCTCTCGATGCAGCTGCGGCAACCGACCGACGAGGAGTGGGCCTCCTACGTATCCAATACCTGCCTATCGCTCGCCGAGCACAGCAGCAGCGAGTTGCAGCAAGCCAGTCACATCATTCGTGACCTGCTGATTCTCGTGGCCAACAACTGCGGCGGGCGCCTGCGCGACGTGGAACAGGTTGTCCGTCATGCGAATCTCGCATTGCCCTCACGGCGGTACGAGCGAATCTGGCCAATTTGGGTGGTCTGCTTGCTGGCACTGAGGTATGTCGACCGCGACTCCTACCAACGATTTGCCAAGGGCCTCGTTGACGTTTGGGAGATACTCCTGACGATGCGAAGACACCTCCCGCTCGGCGGCGAGGGGCGACTGATGAGGCTGGATGCCATCGTGCTCCTCCTGCCCGTCGAAGCCAATGTTCCATACGACCAAGATGAATTCGTGGCGCAGTACACCGCCGTGCGGCCGGGCCAAGACGACGAAGCCCGCTCCGCACACGAGTTGTACCTGAGACTCAGTCCGATGGCCGATTTCAGTGGGCCGCGAACGCTGCCAGCCCTGTACGAAACGATCGAGATCGCCACACAGAACTAGGTGGCGTGTACCTGGCGGTTGTTGGCAGGTGGACCCCCAGAGCCTCTACAGGACACGGGGTGATTCGTCGTCTCGGTGTGCTCTCGTGCGTGGCCACGTCGCCAGGAAGCCGATCAGTCTGAGCGGTCGTGGGTCTGGCTTCGGATGCGTTCAGGCTCCTGCGCTGGACAAGAATTGCCGCACTACCGCGACTGCTTCGTTGCGCAAGCGCGCCTTGTGCTCTTGATCATCTCGGTCGGCCATGAAATTCGCATAAGCAGCCGGGCCGTCGTGGTCCGGCGATTCGAACCGCTCCCGCAAGACTCCAAGCGCCTCCGCGACCGATGTCTCGGAGCGCACAGGGCTCTGGGCTGCGACCTCGCCTGCTGCTTTCGGCCCGTTCTCGTAGTTGTTCAACGTGTAGACGAGGTCGTAGGAGTCCTTGCTGTGATGGCGATCCTGAAATGCCAGCACTTTGAGCGCGGTGAACGTCAGCACGCCGGCGACGCGAAGGGTCACGGTCGACAATCCGCCTGCGTCGAGGCGTTCAGCGGTCACCGGCACTTCGACGTTGTCCTGTGAGGTGAGACCGGCACAACGTGCGTTGAATGCAGCGAAGCCCGAACCGGTTCCTTGCTTTAGGCGGTGGATGCGACCCGGAGGTACTTGATCGGTTTCGCAGATGAACTCGACGTCAACTCTGGTGCCGTCGACGCTGTGGTGCTCTGGTGCCATCAGAATCCGATCACTTCGCGCCGCAGGTGGGCTGCCTGCTCTTGTCCTCGCTGAGGATCCCGGCTCGCGTCGAAATACAGACGACACACATTGGCGAACCAGACGCCGTCTCTTCGCGTCCGGAATGCCAAGGGAACGTCGTCGCGTTCCTGCCGAAAGACGACGTTAGGCCCCGACGTGACTTCGTCTGCTCCTATTTCTGCGCACACAGCGCGCGGATCGGCGCTCCCCGCGAGCCACACCTCGACGACTGGAACGTTGGTGAGGATGGGAGCGATGTGCGCGATCGCTGCGGCGGCCGTCAACGCGTAGCTCACGCCGATCAACTCGAGACTGTGACACACCGTCGCCGCCAAGTCCTCAGAGCCGGACGCCAACATGAAGGCGAGGTGCCGCCGGCTGCGATCACGGTGTTCCTCCACCCAGAGGTCCAACAGGGCCGAAGGCTCGACAAGGCGTCGCTGCTTGGACGGTCCTGCGCCCTGGGATGCGACGATCTCCAGGTCGACGAGTCGCTGCAGTACGCGATGTGCGAGTGCCGGGGAGACGCCAGCGTGCTCGGCCAGTTCGTTGACGTGCCACGTCCTGCCGGTGTCGAGGAGCATCGCCTGCGCTACAAGACTGGTCTTGCCCAACAGGGTCGTACGAGACTTGGGGCGCGGTCGCCGCGCTGCGCTTTCGATTCGCACGAGCAGCCCCGGCAGCTCCAAACGGATATTGCCGAGACCGTCGATCGCCCCGATGCCCTCCGCAGCAAGCGCCGCGCGTGCGCCTCCGGTCATGTCTCGCGCGATGACGACCATCGGCATCGACATGCCTCGCGCCTGGTAGATGATCTGATGAACGTTGGCGGCGTTGACGCGGGTCTTGACCTCGATCGCAATAGGAGTCGGTGTTCCCGCACCCCGTATGACAGCATCGGCACCGTCAGCGGGAGCATGGCCCGTCTGTACATCGAGTCCTGGAATGTCGCGCAGAATCTGAAGAACTTCGGCTTCAAGCTCCAATCCTATATTTATGCTTACAGGGTTATTTACAGACACCATAAATAAGATACCAAATGTAAATAACAAACCACAAAGGGATACTGCCCAAACAAGCTCAAAGGAAACACCGGCAGCTGTGTCGACGAACATCACGGCTCTCGCTGCGGTTCACACGCGCCGCGAGAAAGGCCGCGTTCCCCCCTTAGGCACCGATGGCCGCGCGCCGAAGCCGGAGAGATGCACTGGCGTCGCTATTCGGTCCGCGAAGCAGGCGTGCGCCGCTGTGCGGGCCGGTCTACGCGTTGACTTGCGGGCCAGTCCTGGTCAGGCCTCGTCGTCCAGCAGGTCGTCGAACACGCTCCGATCAGACGATGCTGCCGCGTCGTTCGCGGCTGGCGCTCGGACGTCCTCGGTCGAGTTGGCGTATGCGGCGTCCCATAGTCCTTCGTGCACGTAGTCAGCTCTTAGCCGCCTCAAGGCTGACGAGAACTCTGATGCTTCTGCGTCGTTGGGGAAATGCGCGTCGATGGCCTCCGCGAATTCCTCGATCGGGGCGCTCCAGTATTCGCGGTCCTCCTCAATCGAGCCGATGCCGACGTGCCACTCAAAGACCTGCCGTGGCCGAGGAAAGGCGCTCGCGCGTAGCCGCGACCTCAGCGTCGCCATTTCGTCGTCGGTGAGCATCGAGCGGAATTCGTCGTCTGTCAGCACGCCGAAGTCGTCACCGTCTACGCAGAAGTCGATGAGGCGCGAAGCGAATCGGGCTCTGACCGGCTCGGGGAGCAGGTCGTGCTCGTGCAATGTAAGGGTGAGGTGGTTGCTCGCGCATGCGTCGAGCATCAGCTTGGGCGTGCCTAGGCGTTCGAGTTCGTTGGGGCGTTGTTCGAAGTACTCGGCAAGGAACTGCGCCGAGCAGTTGTGGGCGAGATAGTTGTCTCGGCGATCCTCAGCACCACTTCGGTCGGGTCCTTCGGGCGGGTCCGACAGGCGTTGTGCCACCGTTGGCCACAGCGGTCTCGGGATCATCAGCGATCCGGTGATGGGTACGTCGCCGCAAACTGTGCGCCGCAGCAGCGCCCGAGGCGACATCTTGTCCAGGACCAAGTGCAACAGCTCGGGCCGGCGCGCGTAGTCGGAGAACGCGTCCGACATCGTTGGATGGGCGAACGTCCAGCCGGCCTCGCCGTCGCGTCGCACCATTGCCACTAGCGATCCGTCGAGGCTCTCGAGTGAGCGAATCACTCCCGGGAGAGTGCCGCCGAGTCGCTCGACGAGCTCCGCGCTCGTGTCGCTGAGCCTTACCGGTGAGGCGAGCCAGTTTCCCTCGGCAAATATCAGCCCGATCGCCGCGATGCTGTCAGGGTCGAGTCCCCTAAAGACGTCCAGCAACAGCTCGCGCGGCTCCGCGAGGAAGCGGTCGAGCGCCTCGCGCGACACCGGGTGGATTTGCTTGGTGAATTGCGGCTCCGACAGGCGTCTCGCGAGCTCAGGCGTGAATCCGGGGTGTTCAGCGAAACCGTCGAGGAACGGCAGCAGTTGCGAAATGAAGCGGCGGTCCTGGTTGCCGTGCTCAAGGTGGTTGTAGAGGACCTGCCGTCGCTCTTGCATCGAGAGATTGCTGACGTCGACCACCACCTCGCCATCGGCTAGCAGCGACAGCGAGTCACTCTTGAGCATCGGCTCCGCTGCCCGGAACACGTAGTCGCGGCACGTGAGCACGAACCTGCAGTCGCGCGCGATGGCAGCGCGCACTGTCGGCATAGCGGATTTCCACGCGTGAACGAGTTCGCTGCGGATCTGAGTGTCGCCGAATGCGTCGTCGAGCCAGAACAGCTGGCGCTCGCCGGGGTTCCATCGGTTCTCCAGCGTGGCCGCGTCGGTGAGTTTCACAACCTCGGTGTCGTAGACGTCAGCGCTGGAGATCGCCAAGTGAGCCGCGATGGTGGTCTTGCCTGTCATCGGAGCACCCATGAGTAGGACCAGCCCATGCTTCCTGAGTGCTTGGGCTGAGCGCTCGTAGGTTGAAGTCCGAACAAGCTTGGCGAGATCGGTCGCCATACTCTCCAAGATGGCGCTGGCCTGCTCATAGGCACGGCTGTCGAGAATCTGGGTGAGATCACCGAGCCCATACAGGCGAGGCACGAGCATTCGCAGTCGCTTGTTCTCGGCAATGGTCTCGTCGAACCACGCCGCGCCCAGACAGTGGACCTCGGCGGCGCCGGCCTTTCGGAACCTTGCGACAATCTGCTTCTCGTTGTCCTCAGTCAGCTTGGCGTTGGTCATCAGCACATAGACGTCGCATAGGCCGCGCTGAGCGAGCTTTTCCGCCTTCTCGAACTCGTCGGTGAGCATCGATGGGATCAGCGTCTTGTCCCGGATGCGGGTGTGCTTGGCCTGCAAGACGAAGCTACGGCTCGCTGCGTTGCCGCCTTCCTTCTTCCAATTGCCGTAGAACGCCCCGTCCCGGCCAGCATCGCGGCCGTCGGCAAACGCTATGAGCGTCTGCCCCAGCACCTCTCGTGCGACCGTGCGGCACAGCGACTGAAAATCATGCCAGCCAAGCTGGTGCAGATCGAAGCTCGTAATCACAACTGCCAGCCCTCAACTTGTTGGCAGGCCAGCGGCCGCACCGAGCCGCACGTCGTCCCAACGGCAGTTCGCTCCCGCCACCACACCCGTGCAGGCATCAACGCACCCTATTGCCAACACCGCATGGCGCACCCGGCCGCACCCGTCCACCGAGGGACTGGACGCACCGCCACAGCGCTGCGCAACGTTGCGGCCAGACACCACACCTCGAGGTCCTGTCCCGAGTGGTCTAGGGAACTTCTAGGGAACCAGAGTCAGAAATCGCCTCTGACCAGTGTCTATGCGTTCCCCTTAGCTCCACCCGAAACCGCATCGGCGTCCCCTCTCCGATGGCGAGCAGCTGTTCTCCAAAGAACCTGGTTCGATCCGTCGCACTGCGTTCCACCAGGACGCGCCGTACTTTCACCTGACCGGCGACCAGGCCTGCACGGTGTGGATGCCGCTCGACCGAGTCGATGCGTCCAACGGGATGATGGGCTACGTGCGGGCCTCCCACAAGTGGGACATCTACGCAGCCAACGCGTTCGTGACCCAGGATCCGATCCTCGGGTCGACCCTCGAACCACTGCCCGATATCGAAGGCAACGAGGCCGAATTCGACATCGTCTGGTGCCCGGCAGAACCCGGCGACGCGATCGTCCACCACGTCCGCACGGTCCACGGCGCCACGGGCAACACCAGCGACCGGCACCGCCGCGCTCTCGCCCTCCGGTTCCTCGGCGACGACGTGCGCTACCTCGAACGCACCGGCACGCCGGGCGACTCACAGCTGGCCCCCACCCTCACCGACGGCGACCTCATGGACAGTCCGGAGTTCCCGCTCATCTGGACCCGTTCCGACGGCGTAGTCCCAGCCAGCGGGTAAACAGCTCGGCGGTGGCCACGCCGTTGCTCATGGGCACGTCTGCAAGCCGAGTTCGTCGAGGTCGTTGTCGGCGACGTCGAGCAACGCTGCCGGTATGCAGCCGGTGAACTGGTTGCTGGAGAGGTACAGCACTGCCAGGTCGGGCAGATCGTTCAGGTAGGTGGGGATCGAGCCGCTGAGCTGGTTGTTGTCGAGGTGGAGCTGCTCCAGCTTGATCAGCTTGTCCAACGATGGGGGGATCGAGCCGCTGAACTGGTTGTTGTCCAGCCGCAGTTGTTCAAGGTCGGTCAGGTTGCCCAGTTCGGGCGGGATCGGGCCGCTCAGCTGGTTGCGGTTCACGCTCAGGTAGGTCAGCTCGGCCAGGTTGCCGAATTCTGTCGGGATGGTGCCGGTCAGCATGTTCTGATCGAGGATCAGCCGTTCGAGGCTGGCGAGGTTGCCCAGACTCGTCGGGATCTCCCCGGTCAGACGGTTCCTGTCGAGATACAGGCGCTCCAGACTGGTCAGGTTGCCCAGCTCTGCGGGAATTGCTCCCGTCAGCCGGTTGCCATAGAGGTACAGCCGTTCGAGATCGGACAGGTTGCCGAGCTCCGCCGGTATCTCGCCGGTGAGATCGTTGTCGTAGAGGTACAAGGACTCCAGCCGGGCGAAGCTGCCGAACGCCGCGGGTATCTCGCCGGTGAGGCGGTTGCCGTCCAGCCCCAGCACAACCAGATTGGACAGGTTGTTCAGCTCCCGCGGTATCCCGCCGGTGAACTGGTTCTGGCGGAGCCACAAGTACCTCAGACCCGTGAGGTTGCCGAGCTCGGCGGGGATGGTCCCGGTCAGCTCGTTCTCGTCGACGTCGAGGGTTCTGAGGTTGACAAGGTTGCCCAGCTCGACGGGGACGGTCCCGGTCAGCTCGTTCTGCCACAGCTCCAGATTGGTGAGATTGGTCATGGCGCCGAACTCGGGGGGTATCGGGCCGCTGAGCATGTTGCGGTTCAGCGACACCACACGCAGTTCAGCGGATCCGGTCAGCTCGATCGGTATCGGCCCGGTCAGATCGTTGCCGTCGAGATCGAGAACGCTGAGCCTGGCCATGCCGCCCAGCTCGCCGGGGATCTCCCCGCTGAGGTCGTTGTTCACCAACGCCAGCACCCGCAGATCGCCCAGCCCGGCCAGTTCCGGCGGTATCGGGCCGGTCAGGTCGTTGTTCCCCAGGTGCAGCGAGCGCAACCTCGACAGCCGGGCCAGTTCCGGCGGTATCGACCCGCTCAGGTCGTTGCTGTCGAGGTACAGGACGAGCACGCAGCCGTCGCTGTCGGTGGACACGCCGAACCACTCATCGATGGGAGCGGTATCGCTGAGCCAGTTGACGCTGTTCCGCCAGTCGGGCCCGCCGGCAGCATCGTAGAGAGCTGCCAGCGCCTCACGGTCGCCGGCACAGGCAGCCGGTCCGCCGGGCAGCCGCACCAAATCGGACCAAGGCGACCACTGCGGCTCGCCATAACGATGATCGCTGGCGCCGACGATGAACCAGTACGACGCACCAGGAATCAAGTGCGCAACGACATGCGACGCCTGACCGCTGTTGGCCACGCTCACCGAGCTGAACGCAGCCATCCATTCCCTGCCGGCTGCCACAGCGGCGTCATAGTCGGCCTTGGAGATCCAGCCGATCCGGAAGTAGTTCCCGTCCTCGACGGAATCCCACTGGACGACAACTTCACCGACCTGCGACCCCACGACCGCTTGCGGCTTGGGCTGCGCGGTCGGGGCCGGCTGAGCCGCAGCGGTCGAAGCGCCGGCAGCGACGACGGCAAACAAGACGGCCGCTGCCAGCGCCAACAGCGGCCTCGGCATCAGAACCGACTTTCGCCGTGCGCCAGGGTTGGCTCGTCTGAGATGCACAGTCATGATGCTCCTCCTCATGGACCCGCCGATGCTAGGGCGAGGGCGAATTGCGGCGAGCCGTGCTGCTGCCGCGGCGAAGACAATCGAAATATATTGGAATACTGTGATGATTGCTGTCTACCGTGCAGTGCTGTTGCTCTCAGCTAGTGGCAGGAGACGCCATGTCGGAACAAGATCGAGCCCGGCTCTACGCTTGGCTGCGTGAGCACGCTGGCGAATCTGAGGCGGAATACCTGATGTCGTGCCTCGCCCCAGCGCCGCTGTCAGACCTGGTCACCAAGGACTACCTCGACGCCACGCTCGACGCCAAACTCGACGCCAAGCTGTCCAACTACGTCACCAAGGACTACCTCGACGCCACGCTCGACGCCAAACTCGACGCCAAGCTGTCCAACTACGTCACCAAGGACTACCTCGACGCCGCACTGTCCAAGTACGTCACCAAGGACTACTTCGACGCCCAGCGCAACGCCGACCGCGAGGAGGCGGCGCAGCGTCACAAGGTGCTCATCGGGGCGATCATTGCCATGGGCGCGGCGCTGATCGCTGCCATGTTCGGCGTCGCCGCTATCGCCTGAGCCACCACAACGCCCTAGGCGCTCGCTCCGCGGCCGCTCACGACCGCGCCGCCTGAAACCTGCGGGGACAGCCGAGCGTCGGGCAAACTTGGCTCATGTCCGACCATGTCCGGCTCGAGATAGACGGCGCCGTCGCCGTGGTCACGATGGCCAAGCCGCCGCACAACCTGCTCAACGGCGCCTTCATCGACCAGCTGATCGGGGCCTTCGAGAGCGCAGCAGACGCCGGTGGCCGCGCGATCCTGCTCCGCAGCGAGATGAAGCACTTCTCGGCCGGCGCCGACGTCGACGGGTTCGGATCGGAGGATGGCCGCGCCCAGGACGCGGCCGCCGTCCTCGAACGACTCGAGGGCGTGCCGCTTCCCACCATCGCCGCCGTCGGGGGCCTCGCGCTCGGCGGCGGATTCGAGATCGCCTTGGCCTGCGATTTCATCATCTGCGGGGCCTCGGCCCGGCTCGGACTCGTGGAAGCCACCCTGGGCCTGATGCCGTTGCTCGGCGGAGTGCAACGCGTCGTGGATCGAGCCGGCGCGAGCCGCGGCAAAGAGATCGCAATGTTCGCTCGCCGCCACGATCCTGTGCTGCTCGAGAAGTGGGGCATCGTGAACGTCGTGGTGGAAGACGACGAACTGGAGAATGCGTCACTGTCGTGGGCCCGCCAGTTGGCGACGGGCCCGAACGTCTCCTACGCCGCCATCAAACGCCTGGCTGCTATCACCACCAGCGAGGGTGTGCGAGCCGCTGATGTGGTCCAGGACGAGGCCGCGAAGCCCGTGTGGGCCTCAGAAGACCTCCAGACCGGTATGACCGCCTTCGCCGAGACCGGTCCCGGCACCGCGATCTTCCAGGGCCGATGACCGCCCCGCTGGACGGCGTCAAGATCGTCGACTTCACCCGGGTGCTCGCCGGCCCCCATTGCACCAAGCAACTGCGCGACCTGGGCGCATCGGTGGTCAAGATCGAGCCCCCCGCACCGGACACGGGCCGAAGCGGCCAGCCCCACGTCGGACCGATGTCGCTCTACTTCGCCCAGCAGAACAGCGGCAAGCGCGCCATCAGCCTCGACCTCAACTTCGTCGAAGCCCAGGACATCGTGCGCCAGCTGGTGGCCGAGGCCGACATCGTGGTGGAGAACTTCCGGCCCGGCACACTCGACGGCTTCGGCCTCGGATACCAGGATCTTCTCGCCGTCAACCCGACGCTGATCATGGTGTCGATCAGCGGATACGGCCAGACCGGTCCGTGGCGCAACCGGCCGGCGTTCGCCCCGACGGTGCAGGCCGAGTCGGGGTTCACAGAGATCATCTCGCGCCACTATGGCGACACGCTGACCTCAGTCGAGAACGACGCGTACAACCACGCCGACGTCTACACCGGCCTCCAGGGCGTGATCGCCACGCTGGCCGCGCTGGCGCACCGCGACCGCACCGGCGAAGGGCAACACGTCGACGTGGCCATGGTGCACTCGATGCTCGCTGTCAACGACCGCGTGAGCTACGAGTTGTCGGGCATCGACGTCGAAGGCGAACCGTTGGCCCTCAGCGCGCCTGAATCGCCGGTGTTCGAGCTCCCCGACGGCCAGCTCATCACGATTGCGGCCAGCCCCGTGGCCACGTTCGTGTTCCAGCGCTATTGCGCCATGATGCGCCGTAACGACTTGCTGCTCGACATCCGGTTCATCACCCCCGAATTCCGGCGCGAGAACTGGGCCGAGCTGCATGCCGAGATCCGCGATTGGGTGCTGACGTTCCGCACCATCGAAGAGCTCGAGGCCCAGGTCAGTGAGGCTGGGCTAGCGGTGGGCACCATCCGCACGGTGTCGGAGATCGCCGAGTCCGAGTGGGCCACCGAACGTGGAGCCATCCGCGAGGTGGACGACCGTGCCGGGGGCACCGCTCGCGTCCCATCGCCGCCCTGGAAGTTCAGCGCGGGCGAGCTTCCCCCCGCAGGCCTGGCGCCGTTCCAGGGCGAGCACAACCGCGAGGTCCTGGCGGAGCTGGGGCTGTCCGACGAACAGATCGACAAGTTGCACGACACTGGCGTGATGATCGACGGCGTGCCGTCGGGCGTCGGCTGACCGGCGCGGCGGCGGCCAGGAGCGGCGTAGCGAACCTCAGCGACGAGGCGGCAACACGTGGCGCGCCATGTAGTCGACCTCGCGGGGCCACGCTTCCTGGCCCATCGTGAGCACCTGGCGCTTGCAGATCCTCCAGCCCGCGTCGGTGCGCACGAACGAGTCGACGTAGCGGCCGAAGATCCACGCGTTGTCGATGTCCTCGTGGAACTCGTGCCACGCGTCGAGATAGGTCACCGTCTCGGCCGAGTCCTCGCCGTTGAAGCTGACCTCGATGTTGCTCACGTAGTGCGCAGACCGCTTGTAGATCTTGTCGGTCCCCGCCCGGAAGAACTTGTACGCATACGCCTTGTCGTTGAACGTCCCGAGTTCGCCGCCGTAGTCGTACTCGCAGTCATCGGTGAACAGCTCGACCACGTCGTCGGGACGGTTGTCATCGATGGCGCGGCAGTACGAGTGCAGCACGTCGCGGATGTCCTGGAGGTCCGACAGCTGTTGTGCGGTGTAGGGCATTGGCTTCTCCTACTGATCGGGGAGTTCGCTGAACGCCAGACCCCGAGTTGGATCAGGCTCTTTGGGAAGACCGAGCTCTCGCTCACCGATGAGGTTGCGCTGGATCTCGTCGGTACCGCCGGCGATGGCCATGCCCTGGGCGAACAGTGCCGTCTTCAGGAAGTGGCCGCCGTCGGGCTGATCGTCGCGGCCGAGCTGTGCGGGCATGCCCTTGCCGGAGAAGCCCAGATCACGCAGGGTGCGGCACAACAGCGAGTTGGCAAGCTTGCCGAGCGACGGATTCACCTGTCTGGCGCCGTTCCAGTCCAGGACGGCTCGTTCGATGTGTGCGTTGGCCAACGCCTGTCGCAGCAGCGGATCGGTTCGGTCTTCGTCATCGAGCAGCGATCGGACGACCCGGTCTTTCATGGCGCCTGTGGTGTAGCTGAAACCCGAGATGCCGGTGCTGGTGGCCTGCTCATGCTGGACCACTCCGACAGGCGCCGAGAGGTCGACGTTGTTGACGACGTCGCCGCCACCGTCGTGGCCCACGGCATCGAGCTCGCGCTCGACGGCCAGCATCGTCATGGCCGCCCGCCAGCCGTTGTTCAGCCCGCCGATCGCATCGTCGTGACGCACACGGGCGTTGTCCATGAAGACCTCGTTGAACTCGCAGTCACCGGTCATGTCCCGCAAGGGGCGAACCTCGACGCCGGGCTGGCCCATGTCGATGCAGAAGAACGAGATGCCCTGGTGCTTGGTCACGTCGGGGTCGGTGCGCGCCATCACGACGGCCCGATCGGCCGTGTGAGCGGCAGTGGTCCAGACCTTCTGGCCGTTGATGATCCACTCGTCGCCATCTCGCTCGGCGGTGGTCCGCAGCCCTGCCAGGTCCGATCCGGCGCCGGGCTCGGAGAAGAGCTGACACCAGAGCTCTTCACCTGTGGCGATCTTTCCCAGGTAGCGATCGAGGAGCAGGTCGGGACCGTGTTCAAACAGTGTGGGCGCCACAAGCGTCACCGACACCCCGTTCGGAGGCCCGAACGCCCCGACGTCATCTCGGGCGCGATCGGCTTCGGTGGCTTCGACGTGGCTGAGGCCGCGACCGAACCGATCGGCCGGCCAGAACGGATAGCCCCATCCCGACTCGGAGATGAGCCGCCACCAGTCCCCCACGGGCATCTCGGCATCCCAGTGAGCCGAGTACCACTCGTGCGCTTCGTCGTAGACCGTCATGTTCGAGCCTGCCCGTCCCCGCGGCCTCCGCTGAGACACTAGTGCCGTGGCGTTAGTCGGGATCTTGGGCGCGGGCCTCAGCGGCGTGGTGATGGGCATCCAGCTCAAGCGTCTGGGCATCGACGACTTCGTCGTCTATGAGAAGCAGTCCGATGTCGGCGGGACGTGGCTGCGCAACACCTACCCCGGCCTGCACTGCGACCTCCCGTCGCACATCTACTGCTACAGCTTCGAGCCCAACCCGGACTTCTCGATGGTGTTCTCCGGCCAGCCCGAGATTCAGGCCTACATCAGGTCGTGCGCCGAGAAGTACGGCATCGCCGACCACATCCGGCTCAACACCACCGTCGACCGGGCATCGTGGCAGCCCGAGAACACTTGCTGGGAACTCGAGTTGGCAGAGGGTGAACGACTCCGCCACCGCTTCGTCGTCTCAGCCACTGGCGGCCTCACCGAACCCCACTACCCCACCCTCGACGGCTTCGACTCCTTCGAAGGCCTGGTGTGGCACGCCGGGTCGTGGCGCCACGACGTCGAACTCACCGGGCGTCGGGTCGCGGTGGTGGGCAGCGCAGCGGCCGCTGTTCAGGTCGTTCCCGAGGTGGCCAAGGACGCGGCCGAGGTCTTCGTGTACTCGCGCACGCCCAACTGGGTTCGCCCTCGCCGCAACCGCTTCTACACCGATGAGGAGAAGGCGGAGCTGGCCACCGACGAAGGTTGGCACCGTGCTCGGCGCCAGCAGTACCGCGACACCATGCTGTGGCAACGGGCGTTCGAGAAGAAGGCCGACGCTATCGAGGAGCTGCGCGCCGAGGTCATGGGCCAGATGCGCGCTGCGATCTCCGATCCGGACATGATCGCCGCGCTTACACCCTCGTTCGACCCGGGATGCAAACGCATCCTGGTCTCCGACGACTACTACCCCGCCCTGGCGCTGGATCACGTGACGCTCGTTCCACACGGCGTCACCGCGCTGACCCCGAGCGGCGTGGTCAGCGCCGACGGCACCGAGGTCGATGTCGACGTCGTCATCTTCTGCACCGGGTACAAGCTGGGTGGTCGGGCCGATGGCGGGCCTGCGCTGGAGATCTACGGGCGCGACGGCCTCGACCTGCGGGAAGCCTTCGCTCGGGCGCCCGAGGCATTCCGGGGCATCGCCATCCCGGGCTTCCCGAATTGGTTCACCGTCGCCGGTGTCAACGGATCCCCAGGCCATGCTCCGGTGTTCATGACGGCCGAGGTCGCCACCAACTACATCGGCCGCTGGATCCAACACCTGCTCGCCCGCGGCGCCAGCGCCATCGAGGCTCGCCGAGACGCCACCCACGAATGGGCCGAAGCCACCCAGGCGGAGCTGCAGGAGATGAGCTGGGCGGGCGACTGCCCCGGCTGGTACCGCGACCGCAACGGTCGCATCCTGCCGTTCTTCCCCGGCAGCTGGACCCGCTTCCGTCGCGAGATGCGCGACCTTCACCTCGATGCGTTCGAGGTGCGCTGACGCCGAACCGCTAGCAAGACACGGAACCCGAGCCAGAAGTCAACTCTGGCCAGCGGCACTGGTTTTGGGCCATAGGTAAACGTGCCTATTGGTTCTGACGTTCCTGACGTAGATATACTTTCGTCACGACCGTCAGGAAAAGGCTATGGCAGCTGAGCGATTGAACGATGAGGCGTACCGCCAGCTCGTCGACCTGCTGGCGCTCGGGCTGACTGAAGCGGATGATTCCCTCTGGCTCGACATTGCTGCTCAGATTGCCGCCCGGCATTCCGAGCTCGAGCACGAAGAACGCCGGGTGCGGTCATTGCTGACGCTGCTGGCATCCGGACGCGAACTCACCGGGCAGATCGGCGGCAGTCCGCGGGAGGTGTTCGATGCCGCTGCATACCGGGAGCTCATCCAGGCACGGCTGCGAGGCGAGGCGATGGAAGTCATCTGGCAGGTGCCGATGCTCGAGCCCAATGGCGCCGCAGTCGCGTTGGGGGCGAAGCCAGCCAATCGCGAGATAGTCCGCCAGCGGCGCATGCGCTCCTGGCTGTTGGGCCTGCCAAGAGGCCGCGGCTACTTGTACCCGGTCTTTCAGTTCGATCACCTGCGCGAGGACATCTTCCCCGAGGTCCGCGCCGTGAACGAACTGCTCGGCGCCTCTGACGATCCCTGGGGTGTCGCATCGTGGTGGGTCTCGACCAACGCCCGTGTCGCTGCCGTCCCGATGGAACTCGTCGGTACTGACAGAGCAGATGACTTGCCGGTACTCGCACGAGCGGTCGCAGAGCCGGTCGGCTAACAGCACTTGCCTCCCCGCCAACAGCCGCCGCCGAACTACACGGGCGCTCCTCGCCGCCACGTCGTGCGACAGGGAGGGCAGCTCGTACGTATCCACCGCACGCGTTTCGAGGCCACGGCGTTCAATCCGACCGTGGCGGCTCACTCACTCGAAGGCGGCCGCTTCGACTCGACACCAAGCGATCCCTACGCGTACCTGTATGCCGGCGACGACGCCGAGACAGCGATCAGCGAGAAGCTGCTGCGCGACCTGCCGGCGGTCAGTCACGGCGCCCGCATCCTCCCCGAAGCGGCGATCAAGGATCTGAGAATCGCAGAGATCGAGGTGACCCGTGACCTAGAACTCGTGACGCTCCGGTCTGGCACAGACCTGGGAGCCATCGGTCAAGACACCTGGCTGACCTCGACACCCGCCTCGGAGTATTCGTTGACTCGGCACTGGGCCTCCGCCATCCGAGACTGGGCGCCCTGGGCATGCGGATTGACCTGGCAGTCGCACCGAGAACCCGCCGAGTTCTCATACGTCTTCTTCGACGACCGCTGTGGTCCGGACTGCTTCGCCGAGGTCGTCGGCGATTTGCCGCTCCCACCCCATGATCGAGTCCTCGACTCCGGCAGCGCACGGCTCTACCTCGAGATGATCCTGACGTCGTACAACGTCGTGCTCACCCACCGGTAGGACCGCCGCATCGCCCGGTCTTGTCGCCGATTTCCGCCAGGAACACGATGCCGAACGCGACGCCGCCGTCAATCACTGGGCCAACGTACTTGTGCCCCGGTTCGCTCGATGCAGACCTGCAGGTCCCGTGAGGCGTCCGCACCAATAGTCTCGGACCCAAGTGCTGTTGGCTGCGTCGGCACCGCCGTTGTTCACCGAGCTGGCGATCCTGCTGGTTGCGGGGACGCTGATCGCCTTCGTGTCGACGCGTCTGGGTGTGGTGCCGATTGTCGGCTTCCTCGCAGCCGGCACGATCATCGGGCCCAGCGGCACCGGCCTCATCAGCGACATCGATCTGGTCAACCAATCGGCCGATATCGGTGTGATGCTGCTGCTGTTCACCCTCGGCATCGAGTTCAGCCTCGAACGTGTGCGGCGGCTGGCATCGCTGTTCCTGGTGGGCGGGGCGGTGCAGGTGGGCCTGACCACCGGCATCGTTGCCGGGGTCGTGGCCGCCTTCGGCGTGGACTGGCGAACGGCAGTGTTCACCGGATTGCTCGTGTCGCTCAGCAGCACGGCCATCGTGCTGAAGGTGCTCGCTGAGCGGCGAGCCACCACGTCGCCGGTGGGCAACGTGTCGGTGGCATTGCTCATCTTCCAGGACTTGGCGATTGTGGCCATGGTGCTGGCGGTGCCGTTGCTCGGCGGCGAGATCACCGGCCCGTCCGACGTGCTGATCGCCTTCGCCAAAGCCGCCGGCATCGTGGTGGCGGTGATCGTGGTGGCACGCACGCTGGTGCCCGCCGTGCTGAAGTACGTCTCGCGGATCCAGTCGGCCGAGGTCTTCCTGCTGACCGTGCTGGCCATCTGCTTCGGCACGGCGTACGCCACCAGCTTGCTGGATGTCTCGATCTCGCTGGGAGCGTTCCTCGCGGGCCTGATGGTCAGCGAGAGCCGGGTGGCAGCGCGGGCACTCGGCGAAGTGATGCCGCTGCAGATCCTGTTCTCGGCGACCTTCTTCGTGTCGATCGGCATGCTGCTCGACGTCGGCTACCTAGTGCGCAATCTGCCGCTCGTGATCGGCCTGGCCGCAGCCGTGGTCGTGGTGAAGATGCTCGCGACCACCACGGCGGCGCTGCTGGTGCGCCAGCGGCGTGCGGTGGCGATCTCGGGGGCGATCGTGCTGGCACAGATCGGCGAGTTCTCCTTCGTGCTGGAGCGAGCTGGCCAAGACGTCGGGCTCGTTCCGGCGGGACTGGCCGACGGCACCGACGCATTCATCGCCGTCACCGTGCTGCTGATGGCATTCAGCCCCTTCGGTGCCCGCTGGGGCCAGTCGCTCGCAGCACGATCCGACGCCGACCTCAGCGGCGGCCGGCGCGGTCGGCCGCACGACAGCGACGCCGTCAGGCCGTCCGATCAGCGAGATCCCGGCGACTATGAACCCCTGCAGGACCATGCCGTCGTCAACGGCTTCGGCCCCCGGGCACAGCGCATCGTCTCCGCGCTCGAACTGGCGCACATCCCGTACACCATCGTGTCGCTCGACCCCGAGGCGCAGCGATGGGCCGCATCCACCGGACGGAGGGTGCTCGTCGGCGATGTGTCGCGTCACGTGATCGCCGAACGCGCGGGCCTGCGTGACGCCCGCATCGCGCTGGCGGTCGACAGCCCGCCCTCAGCGGTCGAGCAGTTCGCCCGCATCGCCCGCGAGCACAACCCCGATATCGCCGTGCTCGCTTGGGCCGCCGATCCCGCCGATGCAGCCGACCTCGAACGCGACGGCCTCGTCGATCACGTGGTCGCGGAGCGCCAAGCCGCCCACGACGCGCTCATCGCCCATGCGCTCGGGCACTTCGAGCTGCCCGAGCCCGACACCGAAGCAGTCACCCACGCAGTGCTCCACACCGAACTCGGCCCCGACGCAGCAAGCAACGACGACGTATGACGCTGCTGTCGCCGTACCGGGTGCTCGACCTGACGGATGATCGCGGGCATCTCGCCGGGTTCATCCTGGCGAGGCTCGGCGCCGAGGTGATCACAGTCGAGCCGCCGGGCGGCTCCCCTGTTCGGCGGCTGGGGCCGTTCGATGGGAACGGCGCCTCGCTCACCCACGCCTCCTACGCACGCGGCAAGAAATCCGTCGAGCTCGACATCGCGACCCCGGGCGGTGCCGCTGCGCTGCGGCAGCTCGCTGCCGGTGCGGACGTACTCATCGAATCTGCCCCGCCGGGCCACATGGCCTCGCTCGGTCTCGGGCCCGAAGCACTCGCCGAGATCAACCCCGCACTCGTCGTCGCTTCGATCTCGCCGTTCGGCCAGACCGGTCCCAAGGCTGGTTGGGCGGCAACCGATCTGACCGTGTGGGCATCAGGCGGCCCCATGCACATGTGCGGCGACGAGGACCGGGCGCCGCTGGGCGTCGGCGTGCCGCAGGCATTCCTGCACGCAGCGGGCCAAGCCGCCACAGCGACTGTGCTCGCGCTCATCGAGCGAAGCCGGTCCGGGCTCGGCCAGCACATCGACGTATCGGCCCAGGCCGTGGCGATGAACTCGACGATGTCGTCGGTGCTGTGCTCGCTGGTCAATGCCCCGCTGACGCTGCGGGGCGGCGGCGGCATCCGCAGCGGACCCATCCGGCTGCGGGTCGTGTACCCGGCCAAGGACGGGTACGTCTCGTTCACGCACGTCTTCGGCGCGGCGATCGGGCCGGCAACCGGCCGGATGATGGCGCTGGTGCATGAAGCGGGCTTCTGCGACGAGGCCACAGCCAACAAAGACTGGGTGCAGTACGGGATGGCGCTCGGCGACGGCAGCGAGACGCTCGACGACTTCGAGCGGGTCAAGGACTGCGTTGCTGCGTTCACGGCCTCGCGCACCAAGGACGAGCTGTTCGCCCTCGCCCTCGAGCGTCGCCTGCTGCTCGCACCGGTCGCGACCACGGCCGACCTTGTCGCCTCCGAGCAGCTCGCTTCACGTGACTACTGGGACGTCGTCGACGGCGAGCGCTTCCCGGGGCACTGGATGAAGCCCGAGCCCAGCGACGGCTCGGCCCACCGGGTGCCGGCCGCGGGCGAGCACACCGCCGAAGTCCTGGCCAGCTCGCGCCAGCCTGCAGTGTCCGCGCCGCCAGCACCGTCGGCGCCCGAGCGCCCGCTCGAAGGGCTCAAGGTGCTCGACTTCATGTGGGCAGTGGCCGGACCCACCGTGTCTCGCCTGCTGGCCGACGCAGGCGCGACGGTGATCCGGGTGGAGTCGTCGGTCAAGCTCGACGCCGTCCGCACATTCCTTCCCTTCATCGACAACGACCCCGGTCCCGAGAACGGCGCCACGTTCAACAACATGAACGCCGGCAAGCTCGGCATCACGCTGAATCCGGCCACCGAGGCGGGCCGCGAGGTCGCGCACGACCTCGTGCGGTGGGCCGACGTGGTGTGCGAGTCGTACACGCCGCGCATCATGCGCTCCTGGGGCCTCGACTACGACAGCGTCCGCGAGATCAATCCCTCGGTGGTGATGCTGTCGAGCTGCCTCTACGGGCAGTCGGGCCCGCTCGCCAACTTCGGCGGGTACGGCAACCTGTCGGGCGCCATGGTCGGCTTCTACAACATCACCGGCTGGCCCGACCGTGCCCCGGTCGGCCCCTACGGCGCCATCACCGACTACACCTCACCCCATCCGGCCACAGCCAGCCTGCTCGCCGCCATCGACCGCCGGCGGCGCACTGGCGAGGGCCGCTACCTCGACTTCTCCCAGGCAGAGGCGTCGGTGCACTTCATCGCCCCAGCAGTGCTGGAGTACCTGCGTAACGGCAACGTCGTGAGCGGGCGGGGCAACCAGAGCGAGCACCACTGCCCCCACGGCGTATTCCCGGCCGTAGGCGACGACCGCTGGGTGGCCGTCGTGGCCCAGGACGACAGCGCATGGGCTGCGCTGGCGGGCCTGATCGGGCGCACCGACCTCGCAACGCTGCCACTCGCCGACCGTCTCGCCCGCCGGGAAGAACTCGAAACGGCAGTGTCAACGTGGACCAGCCAGCTTGAGGAGGCCGACGTCGAAGAGCAGTGCCAAGCAGCAGGCATCGCCGCGCACCGGGTGCAGAACAGCCCTGAGCTGGCGGTCGACCCGCAGCTAGCGCACAGGGGCCACTGGGTCGAAGTCCCCCACTCCACCCACGGCACCACGATCATCGAAGCACCCCGGTTCACGATGTCACGCAGCCGTGTGTGGCCCGAACGCGCTGCACCCGCACTCGGCGAACACCTCTACGACGTGCTCACCGAGCACTTGGGCTACGACGCCGACAAGGTCGCCGAACTGGCCGCAGCAGAAGCCTTCGACTAGCACGCCGGGCGCTGACGGGCCTGCCGCCCGTGGCTAACGTGCCCGCATGGCAGCTATCGACCACATCGTGTACGCAGCGCCCAATCTTGCGGCCGGGACCGCAGCCGTCGAGGCGCTGGTCGGCATGTCGGCCGCGCCGGGCGGGCCGCATCCGGGCATGGGCACTCGCAACACGCTCATGTCGCTCGGCGACGACGTCTATCTGGAAATCATCGCTCCCGACCCCGAACAGCCCGATCCGCCGAACGGTCGCCCGTTCGACATCGACGCCATGAGCGAGGGCCGGCTGATCACGTTTGCCATACACGCATCCGAAGGCGAGACCATCGAGGACGTGACCGCCGCCATGGCCGCCTGCGGCGAGGATCCCGGCCCGATCTCGGCGATGAGCCGGGTGAAGCCCGACGGCGAGGAAATCCACTGGTCGCTCACCATGTCAGCCGGACCGGGATTGGTCCCGTTTGTCATCGAATGGGGGAACACCACCCATCCAGCCACGGTCACCCCGACTGGCTGCACGCTCGTCTCGCTCAGCGGCACGCATCCCGACCCCGACCACATCAGGGCGCTCCACAGCGCTATCGGCATCGAAGTGGACGTGGCGGCAGGCGACACGGTCACCTTCGAGGCAACGCTCGACACCCCCAACGGCCGCGTCACGCTCCGCTGAGGACCAAGAGGCGGTACCGCCGACAGGCTCGCCGCGCCGGACGCTTGTTGCGCACCTGCGTGTCGCCCGCCCGCTAGCGGGACCGGTCGACTTCGACGGTCACGATGTCGATCCCGCTGTACTTGCGGTGCCGCACCGTGGATGCGAAGTGCCGCAGCAGGTGCAGCGAGATCGTCCGCTCCTCAGGCACCTCGGCCCGCTCGCTGAGACAGGCAAGCTGCTCTTCGAGATTCTGCTCCTCCAGCGCCGCCAGGAACTGCAGTTCGATCGAATTGGGGGCAGACCGGGCGATCACGACGAGCCGGGCCTGTGACCCGTCGCTGCGATCCTCAAGCAGGCTCGCCAGGGCTTCCTCGCCGACCAGGCGCAGGCGATTGCGCGACGCCTCGCTCCACCCGGCCCCAGCGGCGAGCGAGTCCAGGAACTCACTGATCGGCCCCAGCGAGTCGATGTGCAGCTCGACCTCGAGCCGCTGGCGACGCCGGCCGCTCACCTCCACGAAGGCCGTGAGAGCGATGGCTGCGATGGTGCCCGCCACCATGCCGTTGCCGAGCAGCGCACCCCACGCTCCACCGATCAGATCGGCCACCACGCTGCTGCCCTGCAGCCCGAAGCCGATCCCCAGCGAGATGCCCACGATCAGGGCCCTGTGGCGCGCCAGGCCTTCCCTGGCCACCGCCCGCATCCCCTCCACGAAGACCATGCCCATGATGACCAGCAAGTATCCGGCCGTGACTGCATCGGGAATCGAGGCCAGCACGGCTGTGGCTTTCGGCGCGAATGCGACAGCCACCAGCATGGCGCCGACGCTGTAGCCCACCCGGCGCGATGCGACGCCGGTGAGCGTCGTCATGGTCGCCGACGTCGGGCCGTAGACCACAGTGGGCAGCGCACCGAAGAAGCCTCCGATCAGGCTCGCCGCACCGTTGGTGTTCATGGCGCCTTGAACCAACCGGAAATCGGTCACCGGCGGGTTCCGCCACGAGACCTGCTGAATGATGACTCCGCTGCTCATCGCGAGCAGCCCCGCAGCCATCGACACCACCACGAACATCGGCAGCAGCGACCAGAACTCTGCGCTGGCGGTCAGTCCAACGCCGGGCAGCTGCGGTTCGGGCAGCGCAATCCACCGAGCGGCCGACACCCTCGTCGAGTCGAACAAGCCGAACAGCGCCGCCACGACACACGCCACTGCGATGCCGATGAGCGGCGACCACAGACGTACCCGGCCTTTCGCTCGCAAGCCCAGCATCGCAGCGACGGCGACGGTGAGCGCAGCCACCGCCGGGCCTGCGCTCGACGCCGTGCCGCCGGGCGGTCCGGCCAGCCTGCCGACCGCCACGCCGGCGACGGTGACCGCTATCAGCATCAGCACGATGCCGCCAACCGACGGTGTGATGATCTGCCGGGCTCGTGGCAGCCATCTCGCCAGAATGAACTGGACGCACGACGACACAACGATGAGCGTGGCCAACGTGCGTGCGTCGGACCGCTCAGCGGCGAGCAGCGTGACAGCGAGGTACGACGGTGCTGTGCCGACCATCAGAACGTGCCCGCAGCCGATCGGCCCGCCGCGCGTCGCCTGCGCCGCAGTGGCGACGCCGTTGACGGCAAGCGCGGCGAAGATCATCCACGACCGGTCGTCATCGTCGAGCCCGGCAGCGTTGGCAAACAGCGAGATCGTCAGTGCGGTGGTCGTGACCGACAGCAGGAGGCCCTGCAGCCCCATGCCCAGCGTCAGGCCGGCAGGCAACCGATCATTCGGCTCGTAGAGGACGGAGGCGTCGTCTGTTGTCACTGAGTTGTGGAGCCAGCGCGAGGCCTGTCGGCGGGTGCCGCGTCGCCTAGAGGCCCTCCACCATGAATGCCACCGACTCGACTGATGCGCGGCGTTCCAATCGGAGCTTGATCACATCGTCCTGCCCGAATGCCGCCTTGAGGTCCTCCAAGGTCTCGAACTCCGAGACGGTGATGCTCGCCGGGGGCGCACCGGGCCCCAGAGACAGGGTCGGAGTGCCGCGGATCAGGTACTTGCCGCCGCGGGCTTCGATGAGCTCGGCGATGCGCAGCGAGAGACTGTCTGCCTGTTCGCGATCATGCACCTCGCTGTCCACCACGATCATGTAGGCAGCCATTCGATGCACCCCCGTTGCTGCGACCCCTGAGATCTCACCCGATCTGCTTCCGGCTCGCTCAGCGAAACCGACCGGGCTCGGACGGTGCTCCGAAACTAACAGAGCGCTGCATGACTGAAGGCTGACGCCGCCTCAGTCGGGCAGGCTCCAGTCGATTGGCTGGCGGCCGGCGGCAGCGAGGGCGGTGTTGGCCCGGCTGAACGGCTTGCTGCCGAAGAATCCGTTATGCGCGCTGAGCGGCGACGGATGGGCCGACTCGATGACCACATGGCGGGTCAGGTCGACGAACGATTTCTTGCGTCGAGCGAACGCGCCCCACAAAATGAACACCACGCGCTCGGGCTTGGCGCTGACCGCCCGGATCACCTCGTCGGTGAACGTCTCCCAGCCGGCCGAACGGTGCGAGGCAGCTTGACGGGCACGCACGGTCAGGAACGCGTTCAGCAGCAGCACGCCCTGGCGCGCCCACCCCTCAAGGTTCCCGTGCGACGGCGGCTCGACGCCGAGGTCGTCGCGCAGCTCGGCGAAGATGTTCTGCAGCGACGGCGGCTGCTGGATGCCATGCGGCACCGAGAAGCACAGCCCGTGCGCCTGGCGGGGGCCGTGGTAGGGGTCCTGGCCGAGGATCAGCACCTTCACATCGGCGTAGGGCGTCAAGTGCAGCGCGGCGAAGACTTGGTCGTGCGGCGGGTACACCGCGCCTTGGGCACGCTCGTCGGCCACGAACTGCTGCAGGATCGGCCAGTACGGCTTGTCGAATTCCCCCCGGAGGATCGGGTTCCAGTCGGTGCGCGGCATGCCCCGCTAGGAGATCGTCTCGGCGGCGGCGGCCGACAGCTCGATGCCCCGCCCGATGCGTGCCCGGTACAGGTCCAAGTCGACATCGTCGGCAGGCTTCTGGCCGCGCATGTAGCGGGCATACACGCCGTGGATGATGCAGGCCGACTTCCAGTGATTGAAGCTGACGTAGTACGCCAGGTCTGACAAGTCGGCGCCGGTTTGCTGCTCGTAGCGCTCGATGAGGTCGGCGCGGCCGACGAAGCCGTCAACCAGCGTCGGAGGGTCGGAGCCTTCCAGGATGTCGTCGCTCGGCTCGGTCCAGCTGTTCAGCGCATAGGCGAAGTCGGCAAGCGGATCGCCGAGGGTGGAGATCTCCCAGTCGAGCACCGCCTGCAGCTCGCCGGCGGGATTGAACAGGCAGTTGTGCAGTCCGTAGTCGCCGTGCACCACCCGGGCGGGGCCCTGGATGGGCTTGCGCTCCTGCAGGAAATCGTGCAGTTCGTGCACGACCGGCGTGTCGTAGGAGGCCGACTCGGCCGAGGCGGTCCACGAGCGGTACCACGTGCGGATCTGCCGCCCGACGTAGTCCTCCTTCTTGCCCAGCTCGCCCAGCCCGACGTCGTCGGGATCCACCGAGTGCAGCGCCGCCAGCACGTCCATGAACGACATGCCCACATGGGCCCGGCCCTCGGCAGTCAGGTGCTCGCGGGCATCGGCAGACTCGAAGAGCGGCTTGCCCTCGACGTAGCTCATGACGTAGAAGTGCGCCCCGGTCACGTCGGGGCTCTCGCAGTAGCCGTACGCGATGGCCACCGGCACATCCGTGGGCCCCAGACCGCTGATGATCGTGAACTCCCGCCCCATGTCGTGCGCCTTGGGCAGCAGCTCGCCCATGGGCGGGCGGCGCACCACCGCCGTGATGCCGTCGGCGGCGGTCAGCTTGTAGGTGAGGTTGCTGTGGCCGCCTTCGAGCTGCGTCCAGTCGAACGGCGGCTCGAGACCGTCGACGTTCTCGCTGATCCACGCTTCGACGGCGGGAACGTCGTACCCGACGACACCCGAAGTCGCAGCTGCGCCTGCCGCCCCGTCGGTCATCGCGCCCCTCCTTCTCGCTCAGCCCGCACACACTACGGCAACGACCGGCGGCGGCTCAGAGATGGGCCACAAGTAGCGTCGGCACCATGGACGCGACCGAGCCCAATGGGTCCGCGGGGCCGACCTCGCCTCCGCCGCACATGACGCCGGAGGAGTTCCGTGAGCACGGACGGGCGGTCATCGACTGGATCGCCGACTACTGGGAGCGCATCGAGTCGCTGCCGGTGGCCTCGAGCGTGCAGCCGGGTGACATCAGGGAGCTGCTGCCCCAGTCCGCGCCCGAAGAACCCGAGCCGTTCGACGACCTGCTTGCCGATCTGGATCGGGTGGTCGTGCCAGGTGTCACCCACTGGCAGCACCCAGGCTGGTTCGCCTACTTCCCCGCCAACAACTCGCCGCCCTCGGTGCTGGCAGACACGGTGTCGGCCGGTCTCGGGCTGATCGGTCTGCTGTGGGCGGCCTCGCCGGCGCTGACCGAGGTCGAGAGCCACATGCTGGATTGGCTCGTCGACCTGCTCGACTTGCCTGAGCACTGGAAGACGACGGCCAGCGGCGGCGGCGTGCTGCAGGGCAGCGCGTCGGACGCCACCCACGTCGCGCTGGTGGCGGCCCGCCACCGCGCTGCCGAGCGCAGCGGCCAGCCCGCGACGCAGATGGTGGCCTACACCTCGGCGCAAGCGCACAGCTCTGTGGAGAAGGGCGCCAACGTGGCCGGCTTCGGCACCGTGCGCCTCATCGACACCGACGAGAGCCTGGCGATGCGCCCCGATGCCCTGGCGTCAGCGATCGAAGCCGACCTCGCCGCGGGGCTAGTGCCGGCCTTCGTTGGCTCGACGATCGGCACCACCGGCACCACCGCGGTCGACCCCGTGCAAGCCATCGCTGACGTCGCGATCAAGCACAGCCTGTGGCACCACGTCGACGCGGCGTACGCGGGCACAGCGATGATCTGTCCCGAGTTCCGCCATCATCAGGACGGCGTCGAGCTCGTCGACAGCTACGTGTTCAACCCGCACAAGTGGATGATGGTGAACTTCGACTGCTCGGCCTTCTTCGTCGCCGACAAGGCGGCGCTGACTGACGCTCTGTCGATCGACCCGCCCTACCTGCGCAACACCCAGAGCGATGCCGGCAACGTGATCGACTACCGCAACTGGCAAGTGCCGCTGGGCCGGCGCTTCCGGGCCCTCAAGCTGTGGTGGGTGCTGCGCAGCTACGGCGCAACGGGGATCCGCCAGATGGTGCGCCATCACGTGACCATGGCCCAGGAGTTTGCGCAGCGGCTTCGCGAAGACGACCGGTTCGAGATCGTGGCCCCGCACCCGTTCTCGCTGGTGTGCTTCCGCTGCCGCGCTGCGGCCGACGGCGATGCGGCGGCCGAGGCTGCCGACCGCGCCACCGACGCCGTCGCGGCAGCGGTGAACGACAGCAGCGTGGCCTACCTGACCCCGTCGAAGCTCGACGGGCGCAGCATCATCCGGGTGGCAGTTGGCCAGTCGCGCACCGACCGCACCCAGATGGACCTGCTGTGGAAGGCGATCAGCGAGGCCGCCGTCTAGCCGCGGCCTGACTCGACCGGCGCGGCTCAGCTGGTCCGGTCGAACGGTCCGAGCGCTGCCAGCAGCCGGTCGTTCTGGGCCGGAGTGCCCAGGCTGATGCGCACGCCCTCGCCCTCGAAGGGGCGAGTCACCAAACCCTGCTTCTCCAGCCGGACGAACAGTTCCATCGCCCCATCGCCGACCGGCAGGTACACGAAGTTGGCTTGGCTGGGCACCACCGGCCAGCCCAGATCGGACATCGCAGCGCTGACGCGGTCGCGCTCGGCCAGGATGCCGGCGACACGCTCCTCCAGCTCGGTGCCGGCCTGCGGCTCAAGCGAGGCCAGCGCCGCTACCTGAGCGATACCGCTCACGATGAACGGCAGCGCCACCTTGTCGAGCGCACCGATGACATCGGGGTGCCCGACGCCGTAGCCGACGCGCAGGTTGGCCAAGCCGTACGCCTTGGAGAACGTGCGCAGCACCAAGGCGTTGGGGTGGTCCGGCAGCACCGTCTGGATCGGGTCGGCCACGGCGAGATCGGTGACGAATTCCCGGTAGGCCTCGTCGATCACCACGATCACATCGGGCGGCACCGCTGCCAGCAGGCGCTGCAGCTCCGCGGTGCTGCAAACCGTGCCGGTGGGGTTGTTCGGCGTGGAGAGCACAACGAGCTTGGTGCGGTCGGTCACCGCGGCAGCGACGCCGTCAAGATCGAACGCGTGGTCGACCAGCGGCACCGTCATCGCCTGAGCGCCCGAGATGGCGCAGAACACCGGGTGCACCTCGAAGGAACGCCACGGATACACCACCTCGTCACCGGGATCGATGTAGGCGGCGAACAGCTGCTGCAGCACCCCCACCGAGCCGGAGCCCACCGTGACCTCATCCAGCCCGACGCCGTGCCGGTCGGCCAGCGCCTCGCGCACCTCCATGCAGCGATGGTCGGGATAGCGATTCATGCCCAAGGCGGCCTCGGACACTGCCTTGGCCACCGACGGGAGCGGATCGTTGGCGTTCTCGTTGGATGCCAGCTTGATCGCCTCAACCAGGTTGTGCTCGGCTTCGGCCTGCGCCGCGGAGCGGCCGGGCTTGTACTGCGGAAGGCCCTCCACCGCCGCTCTCGGTCGTCCGATCATGCGCTCGCCTTCCCGCTCCCGTGATGCGCCAGCATCAGCATTGCCTCGTGATGCGCCAGCATCAGCATTCCCCCATGCGCCAGCCGCACCAGCATGTCGCCGTGTCGGCGGCAAGCTACCCGCTGGCTGCTGGCTGTGGTCCGCAGACCGCCGGCTACAGGCGACGACCGGCGCGGTCCCCCGGCGTGGCAGCAGCCCGGAAGTCGTCGGCGACCTGGGCCATGGTGGCGAACGTCACGCCCGGCTGCGCCGCCATGTGATCGATGAGCCGCTCGAGCATCAGCATCCGGCTGCCCCGCCCGATGCACTGAGGGTGCATGGTGAGCACGAACACCCCGCTGCCGACCCGGTCGTTCAGGTAGTCGAACTCGGCCGACCACACGTCATAGACGTGATCGGGCGTGCGCAGCCCCTGCACGGTCGGCCCGTCGTAGCTGAAGTACGGCCAGTCGTCGAGGATCCAGTCGAACGGCAGCTGCACCAAGTCGACCTCGTCGCCGAACTGGTGCGGGCCGTCGGTGGTGGGCACGTCGCCCAGCCGGCACCACGTGGCCGCGTAGTCGTTGCGGGCCATGGAGGAGTCATAGGAGAAGCCGTGCTCGATGAGCAGGCTGATCCAGCGGTCGCCGCAGTTGCCGCCTGGCACCCGGTGCCCGACCGGCGGCCCGCCAGCGAGCCGTTCCAGGCAGTCCATCGACCGGGTCAGGATGGCCCGCTCGTCGGCTTCGTCCCGCTTCGACGAGGGCGCTTCGTGGCAGTAGCCGTGGTAGCCCACCTCGTGCCCGTCGGAGGCCACCCGGGCGCACACGTCGCCGAAGGTGTCGATGGTGTGGCCGGGGATGAACCAGGTGGACGGGAGGCTGCGTTCGTCGAGCAGGTCGAGCAGACGGTGCGCGCCAATGGTGGCGAACTCGCCGCGGGCGGTCAGGTTGGGCGATCGTGACCCTCGGGGGCCGGTCCAGATCGAGACCGCATCGAAGTCGAAGCTCAGACAGACAGTGACGCCGTTGTGCTGACCGTTGGACGGTTGTTCGGAGCTCATCTTCGGACCCTACTGAACCCCCGTCTGAGCCCGCCACAGCAAGCACGGCAGCCCCGATGTCGGCCCGGTGTGCCGGGGCCGCCGGGCGGTACCGTGATCCGATGCCTGCCCCGGCCGATGGAGCCGCCGAGACTGTGCCGCCGCCGCTCGCGGGGATGCGTGTGCTGGAGCTGGCCACCGGCATCGCAGGGCCGTATGCCGGACGGCTGCTGGCGGGTGCGGGGGCCACCGTGGTCAAGGTGGAGCCGCCGGGCGGGGACCTTGCACGGAGTCAACCGGTTGACGATGTCCCGCTGGGGCCCGATGAGATCAGCCCGCTGTATGTGCATCTGAATGCGGCGAAGCTGAACTGCGCCGCCGACAGCGTGGAGGGGTCGTGGCCGGACGTGGTGATCGCCAACGACACGCTGGCCGGGCTTGCCGGCGGGCCGTGGGATCCCGAGCGTTTGGCGGCCCGTGCGGCAGAGGGCGAACGCGTGCCCAAGCTCGTGACAGTCACGGCCTGGGGTGCTGATGCCGACGACCCTGGCGTCATCGCCGACGAGCTGCTGGTGCAGACCGCCACCGGTTTCCTGGGCTTCAACGGCGACGAGGGTGCCGAACCGCTGCGCCTTCCAGGCTGGCAGGCCCAGTACTGCGCAGGCGGTCTTGCCGCCTGGGCCGCGCACCTCATCCGGCGACGGCCCGAGACGCACATGGACGTGTCGTGGCTGGGGGCGCTGCTGACCGCCGTCGAGCTCTGCTATTGCGATTCGCTGCACTGCCAACGGCGCCGGCCGCTGGTGGGGCCGCACCCGCCCACGGCGTATCCGTCGGGTGCAATCCGCTGCGCCGACGGCTACGTGTGCCCGGGCTCGATCCGGCGGGACGACTGGGAGATGCAGTGCCTGCATCTCGGCATGCCCGAGTGGATCGACGATCCCGAGTTGAGCCACCGCCACCGCCGGGCCCGCCACATCGACAAGATTCGCGAAGTCATCGAGCCCTGGTATGCCGCCCGCACCAAGCGGGAGCTGTTCCAGTTCGCGCTCGAGACGCCCTGGGCAGTCGGCATGGTGATGACGCCGCTCGACGCGCTGGCAGACGAACATCTCGCCGACCGCGGCTTCCTCGGCGAAGTCGAGACACCAGCAGCAACCGCCTTGGCGCCCATCCAGCCCTTCGCCGCACCAGGCCTGCCCGTGCCGATGCAACGAGTGAGCGATCGGGGTGCCGACGCATGCCCGGCTGCCGATACGCCCACGGCGGCACTGCGACCCGCGCGTGCGCTGCGGGTGATCGAGATGACCATTGCGTGGGCCGGGCCGTACATCGGCAACCTGCTCACACCGCTCGGCATCGACGTCATCAAGATCGAGGCGCAGAACCCCTTCGACGGCTTCCGCACCCAGCGGCCCTACGACCACGGCATGGCGCCCGGCCTCGAGCATCTCGTCCACGACAATCGCTTCTACGAGGCAGGCGGGCATTTCAACGCCGTCAACAAGGGCAAGCGCGACTGCGTCGTCACGCTCGCCACGCCCGAGGGCCGCGCCGCCTTCATGGAGCTGGTGCGCAACTGCGACGCTCTGGTCGCCAACTTCTCGGCCCACGTGCTGCCCCAGCTCGGGCTCGACTTCGAGACGCTGGCCGAGGTCAACCCACGCATCGTGCTGGTGCGCATGCCCGCGTTCGGCGTCGACGGCCCCTATGCGGGCGCTGTGGGATTCGGCTCGATCATCGAGGCCATGGGCGGGATGGGTCACCGGCAGGGCTACGAGCACGAAGGCGCCCGCATCTCCAACATCTACTTCCCCGACCCGATCGCCGGCATCACCGCCGGTTTCGCCCTGCTGAGCGGACTGCACCACGCCGAGCACACCGGTCGAGGCATAGAAATCGACGTCTCCCAGCAAGAAGGAACCTGGCAGCACAGCGGCGAAGCACTCGTACTCGCCTCCACAACCGGCCGAGACATCGGCCGCATGGGAAACCGGGAACCCAACACCGCCTGGAGCGGCTTCATAAGAGGCACCGACGGATACCTAGCCGTAATCGCCGACGGATCGGCCGACGATCCTGCCCGTGGCCACAACGCCGTCAACGTGATCGAGGGCCTGCTCGAAGAGATCAAGAACAACGGCGGCCAACCGGCCCGGACCCGCGCTGACCTGCAAACGGCGCTGCACGCCGCCAGCGCCCGCACCGAGTTCTGCTGGGACCCATGGACCGCACCCGACCACCAACCAGTCGCCAACCGCATAGAGCTAGTCGATCACCCAGTAACAGGCCCCATGCGCCACATCGCGTCACCGTTCACTCTGGATGGAGTCCGCCCGAACCAAGCGGGCCCTTCCCCCCGCTTCGATCAACACACAGACGAGGTCTTCGCCGAGGTAGCCCGCTTTTCCCCCGCCGAGATCAAGAGCCTCCGGGCCGACGGCCACATAGGAGGCGAGCTCCCCGCGCCCGCCGAACTCGGCTTCATCTACGACTGACAGCTGCGCCTGCCCTGGCACACCCCGGGAGCCGACGACACCAGCCGACTACCGTGCTCGGATGCAGATCGAACCGTTCCAGATCAACGTCCCAGACGAGCAGCTGGCAGACCTCAAAGACCGCCTGGCAAGAACCCGCTGGCCAGACGCCGAACCGGTGGAGGACTGGTCCCAAGGCATCCCCCTCGCCTACGTCCAGGAAGTCTGCGACTACTGGGCCAACACCTACGACTGGCGAGCCAGCGAAGCCGCGCTCAACCGGTTCGACCAGTACATGGCCGACGTCGACGGCATGGACGTGCACTTCATCCACGTCCGCTCCCCCGAGCCCGACGCGATGCCGATCGTCATCACTCACGGCTGGCCCGGCTCGGTGGTGGAGTTCCACAAGGTCATCGAGCCGCTCGCCGATCCGGTCGCACACGGCGGCAATGCGTCCGATGCCTTCCATGTGATCTGCCCATCGCTGCCCGGGTACGGCTTCAGCGCCAAGCCGACCGAGCCCGGCTGGGGCATCGAGAAGATCGCCGACTGCTGGGCCGAGCTCATGACCGGCTTGGGCTACGACCGCTTCGGCGCGCAAGGCGGCGACTGGGGATCAGCGGTCACCAGCGCGCTCGGCAGCCGTCACCCCGACCGCTGCATCGGCATCCACCTGAACATGGTGATGCGCGGCAGCCGCCCCAAGGATCGTGAGCCCAACGACGAGGAGATTGCGGCCCTCACCAAGGCCAAGCACTACAACGATTGGGACTCCGGCTATTCGAAGCAGCAGTCCACCCGCCCCCAGACGCTGGGCTACGGCCTCACCGATTCGCCTGCCGGGCAGGCAGCGTGGATCCTGGAGAAGTTCTGGGCCTGGACCGACTGCGACGGGCATCCAGAGAACACGCTGGGCCGCGACGAGATGCTCGACAACATCATGCTGTACTGGCTGAACGCCAACGCAGCCTCGTCGGGCCGCCTGTACTGGGAGAGCTTCCGGCAGCTCCCCCGCATGACAGTGGACGTTCCGACCGGCGTTGCCAAGTTCCCGGCCGAGATCATCCCCCCGGTGCGCTCATGGTCTGAGCCGATCTACTCCGACATCCGTCACTGGACCGACATGCCCGCGGGCGGCCACTTCGCAGCCTTCGAGCAGCCCGAGCTGTTCGTCGACGACGTGCGCGCCTTCTTCAGCCTGCTCCGATGAGCGGAGGCCCACGGCGGCTGGCATCGAGTCGTCGCCGATGACGACAGGGCCCGCCGAGCCCATGCTGCTCGGCGACACCATGGATCGGCCGCTGCTGGTCTCGAGCCTCATTTCCTATGCGGCCCGCAGCCATGCCGGCACCGATGTGGTGTCTGTGGACTCGGCGGGGGTCACCACGCGCAGTACTTGGCGGGAGGTGGCCGAGCGGGCCCGGCTGGTGTCCGGAGCGCTGGTCGCCGACGGCATCGGGCCAGGCGAACGCGTCGCGACCATTGCGTGCAACGACCACCGCCACCTGGAGGCCTACTACGGCATCACCGGCATCGGCGCCGTGCTGCACACCGTCAACCCCCGGCTGCATGACGACCAACTCGCCTTCATCCTCAATGACGCCGCCGACAGCGTGGTGCTGGTCGACCAGTCGTTTGTCGAGATCGCTGTGCGCCTCGCCCCGCGCACGCCGACGGTTCGCCGCTGGGTGGTGCTCGGCCGGCTCGATGCGCCTGCGGGCCTTCCCGGCGAGATCGCGTACGAGGACTGGATCGCAGCCGCACCGGGCCCTGCGGCGTGGCCCGACTTCGACGAGCGTGCGGCCGCAACGCTCTGCTACACGTCGGGCACCACCGGCAACCCCAAGGGCGTGCTGCAGAGCCACCGGTCGATCGTGCTGCAGACCTGGGCCACCTGCACCGGTGACGGCCACGACGTCCACTCGGGCCACGCCGTGCTCGGCACCGTGCCGATGTTCCACGTCAACGGCTGGGCACTGCCGTTCGCCACCGCGATGAGCGGCGCAAAGCTCGTGCTGCCAGGCCCCGACCTCAGCCCCGAGGCCCTCGTGAATCTCATCGAAGCCGAGGACATCACGTTCTCGGCGGGAGTGCCCACGATCTGGCTCGGCGTCGTGCAGTACCTGCAGGACACGGGTCGAAGCGTGCCCTCCTTGCAGAAAGTGGCTGTCGGAGGTTCAGCCGCGCCACGGGTGCTCATCGACACGCTCGAGGACGATTACGGCGTCACGGTCAGCCACGTCTGGGGAATGACCGAGATGACCCAGGGCACGTCGGGTCGGTTCACGCACCGGGTCGAGCGCAGCGATCGTGACGCCCAGCGCGACCGCCAAGCCAAAGCCGGCCGCGAGCTGTATGGCATCGAGCTGCGCGTGGTCGACGCCCAAGGCAACGTCTTGCCCCATGACGGTCGCAGCGTCGGCGAGATACAGGCACGGGGTCCGTGGATGTGCGGCGCGTACTACCTCGGCGAACTCGCCGACCCCGGCGCGTTCGCCGACTCGCACCTGTCGCCCGCCGAGGGCGGGTGGCTGCGCACGGGCGACGTGGGTGCTCTCGACGCCGAGGGCTACCTGACCCTGACCGACCGATCGAAGGATGTCATCAAGAGCGGCGGCGAGTGGATCAGCTCGATCGAGCTGGAGAACGCTGCGCTCATTGCGCCCGGTGTGGCGGCCGCTGCGGTCATCGGCCTGCCGCACGAGCGCTGGGGCGAACGACCGCTGCTCATCGTCGAGCTCGCCGCCGGTGCCACCCTCGATGCCGGCGCCGTGCTCGACGCGATCAGGCCCCGGGTGGCGTCGTGGTGGCTTCCCGACGACATCGTCGTCGCAGACGAGATCCCGCTGACGGGCACAGGAAAGATCGACAAGAAACTCCTGCGCACCCACTATGCCGACCACGCCTGGCCCTCCGGCTGACCTCTCGCCTGCATTCGGATTGGGGCAGGTCGCCAGTAGCATGGTCCGCTGGACAGACGCGAGGTATTGACATGGCTGCCGGTCGCACAACGTTCGAGAAACTGCAGAGGGACCGGGCCAAGAAGGCGAAGGCCGAGGCCAAGCGCGCCAAGCGCATGGGCAAGATTCCCCAGAGCGGTCCGCTGGTCAACGAGACGCCCGAGCCCGAGGGCACGGGCGCAGTGCTCGACGGCAACCTCGACGAGGAGCTGTCTGCGGCAGATCTGATCCGCCTTGTCGAAGAGGTGCAGACCCAATTCGACAACGACGAGATCAGCTTCGACGAGTACGAGGAGCGCAAGATCGAGCTCCTCGCCCGCCTGCCTACCGACTGAGCGTCAGCCTGTGAGGCGGTGGACCGACACCGCGTAGTCGCCGCCGTCGAACGGGGCGCCTTCCCACGTTGAGTAGCGGGCCTCAAGCTCCAACCCATTGCGTTCGGCAAGTGCGTCGTACACGTGCAGCGCCAGGTAGCCGTCGCTGAGCTGGAAGCCCGCCACGAGCACACCCCCGGGTCGCAGGTGCGAAGCGATGTTGGTCACCACCGCGGCCTCGGTGCCGCGTTCGAGGAAGATCATCACGTTGCCCGCGGCCACCGCAGCGTCGAACAGCCGCCGCTCGCCGGTGTCGCCCGAAATGCCGGAATCCCTCGATATGACGGTGCTGGCCAGGTCGCCCTGGATCCACGCAAGTTCGGGCGCCTTGTTGCGTGCGAGGTCGAGCATGGCGGGGTCCAAGTCGACGCCAACGACGTGGTGGCCGCGCCGGGCCAGCTCGATGGCGACCCGGCCGGTGCCGCACCCTGCATCAAGCACGCTGCCGCCTCGCGGCAGCAGCGAATCGACCAAGTCGGCTTCGCCGTGAATCGATTCGCCACGCGCCGCCTTGCGGGCCCAGCGGTCGTCGTAGTCGGCGCCGCGGGGTATGTCGCCTCGTTCAGCCCAACGGCTCAGCGGTCCTCCCAGTTCGGGTCGCGCCGCTCGGCAAAGGCGGTCGCGCCCTCGATGGCATCCGACGACGCAAAGACATCCTCGAGTGCGGGCTGCTGGAATGCCCAGAAGTCGTCTTCGGACACGCCCAGCACATTGCGGATCAGCGCCTTGGAGGCACGCACGCCCTTCGGCGCATTGCGGGCGATGCGCTCGCCGAGCTCGACAGCCACGTTCACTGCCTCGCCCTTCGGGCACACCCGGTTCACCATGCCGTGCTGCTGCGCCACTTCGGCGGTGATCGGCTCGGCGGTCAGCGCCATCTCCATGGCCAGGCTGTAGGGAAGCTGGCGCGGCAGGCGCAGCAGCGCGCCGGCACCTGCGAACAGCCCGACACCTACCTCGGGAATGCCGAGCATGGTGCCTTCCGACGCCACGATCAGATCGCACGACAGCGCCACTTCCAGCCCTCCCGCCAGGGCGAAGCGCTCTACCGCGGCAATGAGCGGCTTGGCCGCGCTGCGTTCGGCGATGCCCCCGAAGCCGCGGCCGGCCGGGTTCGGCATCGCATCGATCCCGCCGCCGCTGACGAATGCCTTGAGATCCATGCCTGCGCTGAATCCCCGCCCGGCGCCGGTGATCACGCCGACACGCACATCGGGATTGGCATCGAGCTCGTCAAGTGCCTCGCCGAGCGCTTCTGAGAGCGCCATGTTGAAAGCGTTCATCGCATCCGGGCGGTTCAGCGTGAGGATCTGCACGTAGCCGCGCTGTTCGACCAAAACCAGGGGTTCTTCGCTCACCGGGATTCCTCTGTCTCAGGCGGGTACACCGGAGTGCACCCGCGTATGGCGCCGGTGCCGGCGGCCCCGGCAGCGGTTCAGGCGCCGACAGTAGCCTCGCAGCGCGATCAGGCACGATACGGAACTCGGAGCGCGGAATGAACAGCAGCGGCGACGAAGTGGGCGACCTGCTGGCCCGCATCGAGATGGCCGAGCCAGCCGAGGTGCCCATGCTCGTGCAGCTCCTGGCCCGCACACCGGAACTGCAGCAGGCCCAAGGAGCGAATGCCCTTCGAGCTGCCCGGGCGCTGAGCGTCCACGGCGGCCCGCAGATGTTCTCCATCGCCGGTGAGCTGGCTGCCCGCGCCCACCGCGACGGCGTGCCGGGCGCCGGCGCCGTCTTCGCCGAATGCGCCGACAAGATGAGCCTGCTGAGCGGCAGGCCCCAGCAATTCGGGACCGTGGTCACGACCCACCTGGGCGACTTGGTGCTGGCACCGGTCGACGGCAGCGTCGACGACGACTCCCGAGAGCGGATGGGGCTGCCCACCCTCGACCAACGGCGTACCGAGATCGACCGGCGCAACCGGGAGCTCGCCCGCGAACGTGCCGCTGACGGCGGCCTGCCGCCGGGTCAGCGCATGTGCCGTGTGTGGCGCGACCCCTCTCCCGAATTCCTGACTGCACAGCTCGCCGCCCACCCCGAAGGCTGCTGGGCCGACGGCGACGAGCTGACCTTCGCATGCCGCAGTGACGATGTCGGCCTGCTGCCCGGTCCCGTTATCGAATTGCCCATGTGGCGAGTCGGTGCCGGAGACGGCAATGGCAGCAGCAACGCTGGCGTCGGCGACGGCGATCTGTGGGCGCTCAGCGTGCGCATCGAGCGGCTCAGCGAGGCCGTCATCGGCTACGGCTTCTGGCCGCTCGACGCCGGCGGAGGCCTGCTGGGCGGCCAGCGAGGCCCGGTCCCGCACCGTTTCCGGGGCCCGGATGCGCCTGCCGAGCTCCCGTCTCACCCCGACGACGAGCTGCGCGGTGTTACCCAGGCGCACACGCTCGACAGCACCTCGCTGCGCACCAAGCGCACGATCACCGTGTACCTGCCGCCCAATCACTCCCCCGCCGAGCGATTGCCGGTGCTGTATGCCACCGACGGCGGCATGATCGGCCCTTACATCCGGCGACTCGACGCCGGTATCACCAACGAGACGGTTCCCCGCTTCGTGCTGGTCGCAGCCCACTCCGCGCCGATGGGCGGCTACGGGAACGAGCGGGCCATGGAATACCTGCCGGGCTTCGACAACGATCGCTTCGACCGTCACCAGCGTTTCTTCGTGGAAGAGCTGTCGGCCTGGGCTGAGCAGTCATTCGGTGTCTCCGACGACCGCAGCCAGCGGGGCGTGTTCGGCGCATCCGACGGCGGCGGCCACGCCTTGGCGGTCGGACACATGCACCGCGACAAGTACGGGCACGCCATGGCGTACTCCACCGGCATGCCGCCGAACGAGCAGATGAACTGGAATGCCGCCGAGGCGCCGTTCGTGCATCTCTGTGCTGGCACGCTCGAGGGCGGCTTCCATCAGGCCACCGAGGCGTGGGCGGCGTGGCTGCACTTCGCCAAATCGCCGCACGACTGGACCGAGCGTGTCTGCGGCCACGACCTCATCCAGTGGATCGAAGAACTCCCCCGCGCTGTCACACGCGCTTGGGGCTGAACGGATGCCCTAGCCGCGGAGGCGGCAGGGGACTCTGCCACGTTGCAACCTGCTGGATCGCTGGTCGCAGAGGGTCCTGCCGCCTTCGCAGCGGGCGCACCTAGCTAGTCGCGGAGCAGGTAGCGCTTGACCTTGCCGGTGGCGGTCAGCGGCAGCTCCTCCACCACATCCACCCACCGCGGGTACTTGTACGCCGCAAGCCGCTCCCGCACGTGGGCTTGCACGCGCTCGGGCAGCGTGTCGCGATCCGCGCCCTCGGTGGGAACCACGAACGCGTGCGGCTTGGTCAGCCCGGCGTCATCAACGCCGCCGACCACAGCAGCGAGCACCACATCATCCAGCTCCAGAATGCAGCCTTCGACCTCGATCGGCGACACCCAGATGCCTCCCACCTTCAGCATGTCGTCGGAACGCCCCATGTAGGTATAGGTGCCGTCGGGGTTGCGCATGTAGGTGTCGCCGGTGGCCAGGAAGCGTCCTTGCAGCGCCGCGCGGGTGCGCTCCGTGCGATTCCAGTAGCCGGTCATCACCGAGCCGCCCGCTACGTGCAGCGCGCCCGGATCGCCATCGGCCACCTCGTTGCCGTGCTCATCGCGCAGCGACACCTCATAGCCATCCAGCGGCGTGCCCGTCGTGCCGGGCACCGACGCGCCCGGCCGGTTGGAGATGGCGATGTGGGCCAGCTCGGTGGTGCCGATGCCGTCGAGAATCTCCACTCCGAATCGCTCGGCGAAGCGCCGGTGAATCTCCGGAGGCAGCGGCTCGCCGCCCGAGATGCCTTGCCGCACCGACGAGAACGTGTCGTCGGGAAGATCCGCGGCCAGCAGCTGCGCGTAGTTCGTGGGCACGCTGAAGAACAGCGTGGGCCGGTGGGTGCGAACGTGCTCGGCGACCGCCGCCGGCTCGGGCCGGTCGGCGTTCAGCACGGCTGTCGCACCGGTGCCTGACGAGAAATAGCCAGAGTTGCCCAGCCCGTAGGCGAAGAACAGCTTGGGCACCGAATAGACGACGTCGTCGGGCCCCATGTCAAGGACGCCACGGGCGTAGCTGTCGGTGCAGACCGACATGTCGATGTGGCGGTGCATGGCGCCCTTGGGCTGCCCGGTGGTGCCCGAGGTGTAGAGCCAGAACGCGACGTCATCGTCGACGGCAGCGAAGGGCTCCGGAGCCGCACTGGGGTCGCCCAGCAGTCCCTCGTCGGAATCGTCGAGCGTCCAGCGCAGGAACGGCTGGCCGTCGGCTGCAGGCAACACCTCAGGGGCGAACGGGGGCGAATACACCAGTCCGACAGCGCGGCTGTCGTGCAGCAGGAACTCGTAATCGTGCCGGCGGACCATGGTGGAGACCGGCACCGGGACAGCGCCGATCCACATCGCGCCCCAGAACCACCACAGGAACGCGGGCGTGTCGGCCGCGCACATCATCACCCGCTGCTCGGGCTGCACGCCGCGCTCGGCGAGCCCTGCCGCAGCCGCCTTCGCACCCGCCACCATCTCGGCCCTGCTCGTGTGCTGCCCGCTTGCAGCATCGACGATCGCTGT
Source organism: Candidatus Poriferisodalis sp. (assembly GCF_965204195.1). GTDB lineage: Bacteria > Actinomycetota > Acidimicrobiia > Acidimicrobiales > Poriferisodalaceae > Poriferisodalis. Next base: position 1,784,601 of record NZ_OZ241975.1, on the reverse strand, counting down.
GGCGTCAGGACTTGCCTCTGCCGGTTCGATGACGAATCGGTGCACGGCATTCGCGCTCACGCTGTCCTCCTCGTCTGGTCGGCGCATTCTCGACACGTGGGTGTCGAAGCGAACACTAACGATGCACACTCATCGTGTGAGCACCGCACAGACGCGGCCGGCAGACACCGGGGTGTACCTCGACTTCTTCGGCGATCTCCGTCCGTGGAAGCACTGGACGCTGCACGTCGACGGCCCCATCGCCACGCTGCTGATGCACGTGCAGCCCGACGGTGGCATCTTCGACGGCGCCGAGCTGAAGCTGAACAGTTACGACATGGGCGTCGAGCTGGAGTTCGCCGACGCCGTCCGCCGCATCCGCTTCGAGCACCCCGAGGTGGGCTGCGTGGTGATCGGCAGCGGCTACGAGGGGGTGTTCTGCGCGGGAGCCAATATCCGGGCGCTGGCCGCTGCAACCCATGCCCACAAGGTGAACCTGTGCAAGTTCACCAACGAGACCCGTCTGGAACTCGAAGAGGCATCGGCCGGCAGCGGGCTGCGATTCCTCGCTGCGGTGGGAGGCGCATGCTCGGGAGGCGGGTACGAACTGGCGCTGGCGACCGATCACATCTTGCTGGTGGATGACCGGAACACCGCCGTATCGCTGCCCGAGGTGCCACTGCTGGGTGTTTTGCCGGGAACGGGCGGGCTGACCCGGCTGACCGACAAGCGTCACGTGCGACGCGACCGCGCCGATGTGTTCGCCACCAGAGCCGAGGGCCTGCGGGGCGAGGTGGCGCTGGAGTGGGGCCTGGTGGATGAGCTGGCACCGCGTACGTCGTTCGACGAAGCCGTCAGCGTCAGAGCCGCTGCACTGGCCGAGGACAGCCGCGCCGCCCAAACCGGCGCCGACGGCGAGCCGGTGGAGCTGGAACCGCTGGGCATCTCGCCCACCCCGGACGGCAGCGTGATCGGCGAGTTCGTCGCTATGGCACCGGACCGCGATCGGGCCTGTGCCGAGGTGCTGATCAGCGCAAGCCCCGATCCCCGTTGGCCGCTGCGAGCGGCACGGGAGCTCGATGCGCTGCTGTGCCATCTGCGCTTCAACGAACCCGAGCTGGGCACGCTGGTGCTGCTGACCGAGGGCAGCCGCGCAAGCGTCACCGCCCACGACCGGGCGCTGTGCGAGCCCGCCAACCATGCCGAGCGGGAAACCGCCCTGCTCTGGCGTCGCACCCTGTCGCGGCTTGATCTCACCGCTCGCACGCTCATCGCCGGGATCGAGCCCGGCTCGTGCTTCGCGGGCGTGCTCGCCGAGGTGGCACTGGCGGCCGACCGCACCTACATCTTGGAGGGCGAATTCGTCGACGAGCGGCCCGACGATGCCGTGGGCATGGCCGTGCGAGCACTGCGCGGACCCCCGAGCCCAGAGGCCGACCTGCCGGCGCTGTCCATGACCGAGATCAGCCTCGGATCGATGCCCATGGCCAACGGCCTCACCCGGCTGCAGTCTCGACTCTGGGGAGATGACGAAGCCATTGCCGCCGCCCGCGACACCGTCGGTTCCGCCCTCGATGCACAGGCTGCGGCCGAGGTCGGGCTGGCGACCGCGACTCCCGACGACCTCGATTGGGACGACGATCTGAGACTGGCGATCGAGGAGCGCGCCGCCTTCTCGCCCGACGCGCTGACCGCCATGGAGGCCAACCACCGCTTCTGCGGCCCCGAGACGATGGCCACCAAGATCTTCGGCCGGCTGTCGGCCTGGCAGAACTGGATCTTCATCCGCCCGAACGCCACCGGCCCGAACGGCGCGCTGACCCGCTACGGCACCGGCACTCGCCCGAACTACGCCACAGACCGTGTGTAAATTCGGCCTCCGCGGCGACGAGGGGAAGCGCCCGTGAGCAAAATCGATTACAGCGAGCGCATCCCCAACAACGTCGGACTCGCAGACGACCGCCGTCTGCAGCGGGCACTCGAAGGGTGGCAGCCCAAGTTCGCCCGCTGGTGGGACGAGCTGGGCCCCGCCGGTTTCTCGGGAAACGACGTCTACCTGCGCACGGCCACCGACACCAGCGCCGAGGGCTGGGCCCATTTCGACTACGTCAAGATGCCCGACTACCGCTGGGGCATCTTCCTGTCGGCTCCCAAGCCCGACCGCCGCATCGGCTTCGGCGAATCTGCGGGCCAGCCGGTGTGGCAGGAGGTGCCGGGCGAGTTCCGCAGCGACCTGCGCCGCCTGATCGTGGTGCAGGGAGACACCGAGCCGGCGTCGGTGGAGCAGCAACGACATCTCGGCCACACAGCCCCGTCGCTGTACGACCTGCGCAACCTGTTCCAGATCAACGTCGAGGAGGGCCGCCACCTGTGGGCGATGGTGTACCTGCTTCACGCGCATTTCGGCCGCGACGGCCGTGAGGAGGCCGAGGCGCTGCTGGAGCGGCACTCGGGTGACCCCGACAATCCCCGCATCCTGAACGCTTTCAACGAGAAGACCTCCGACTGGCTCTCGTTCCTGGCGTTCACCTACTTCACCGACCGTGACGGCAAGTACCAGCTCGGTGCGCTGGCCGAATCGGCGTTCGATCCGCTCAGCCGCACCTGCGAGTTCATGCTGCGCGAGGAGGCGCACCACATGTTCGTGGGCGCGACCGGCATGGGACGCGTTGCCCAGCGCACCTGCGAGGTGATGGTCGAGCATGACACCGACGATGTCCGGCCCTTCGGCGTCGTCGACTTGCCGACGCTGCAGAAATACATCAACTTCCACTACGCGGTCTCGCTCGACCTGTTCGGAGCGGAAGCCTCAACGAACGGCGCCAACTTCTACACCGCCGGCCTCAAAGGAAGGTTCGACGAGTCGAGCTACCACGACGATCACGTGCTCACCTCCACCACGTTCGCCTGCACCGAGGTGGTCGACGGCGCATTGGCGACCGTGGACCGACCCTCGCTGCAGGTGGTGAACCTGCAGCTGCGCGATTCGTATTCCGACGACTGCGAGAAAGGGCTGCGGCGCTGGAACCGCCTGATCGCCGAGGCCGGCGTCGACTTCGAGCTCAAGCTGCCGCACCCGGGCTTCAACCGAGCCGTGGGCGTGTTCGCCCCGCACGACATCACGCCCGACGGCAGGGTGGTCGGCAGGGCCGAATGGGAAGCGTCGTGCGGCGACTGGCTCCCCACCGACGACGACCGCGACTACATCACGTCGCTCATGTCGCCCGTCTACGAGCCGGGACGCATGGCTGGCTGGATCGCTCCCCCGGCTCGCGGCATCAACACCAGGCCGGTCGAATACGACTACGTGCGCCTGTAGTCGCCATGGGCTCTGCACCAGGCGATAGCGGCGCAAGCGCCATCGAATCAGGCAACACAGTCACCGTGGACGGCCGCCTGCAGGTTGACTCGGTCGGCATCGCATACCGCCGGATCTCTCCCGGAGGCACCGACAGCCGGCACATCAGCACCGGGAACAGCCCGGTAATCGTGATGCTGCACGAAGGCCTCGGCAGCATCACGCAGTGGCGGGACCTGCCCGAGGTATTGGCGCGCCGGTGCGGGCTCGAGGTTGTCGCCTACGACCGCGGCGGCTACGGCCGTTCAGACCCGCTGCCCGAGGCCTACAGCGACGGGTTCATGGAACGCGAGGCCACCGAGGTGCTGCCTGCCGTGCTCGACGAGCTCGGCGCCCGCCGGCCGATTCTCGTCGGTCACAGCGACGGGGCATCCATCTCGCTGATCGCAGCGGGCTTGGCATCAGTGGTGCCGCTCGGCGTTGCCGTCATCGCGCCGCACTCGTTCATCGAGGACATCTGCATCGACGGCATACGCGCCATCGACGGCCAGCGCGAGCAGGTGATCTCGGGACTCGCCCGCCACCACGACCACCCCCGTCTCGCCTTCGAGCGCTGGCGAGACGTCTGGCTGACACCGCGATTTCGCCACTGGGACATCCGACCGCTGCTGGAACGCATCGACTGCCCGGTCCTGGTGCTGCAGGGCGACGGCGATCAGTACGGCACCGAATCGCAGGTGTCGACGATCGTCCAGTCAGCGCCGAACGCGACCGGCCACCTGCTTGCCGACTGCGGCCACGTCGCCCATCGCGACCAGCCTGAGCGCATCGCCGGCTACTTGGCCGACTTCGTCTCCGGCTGCGCGGCCGCCGGTTCCTGACCCAGCAGGGTCGCCAATGCGTCTGACGCGATCACGTCGGGCGCCTCGAACGGCCCGAAGTGCCCCAGTCCGTGGTAGGTGATGAGCCGCGAGTTTCCCAATGCCTCATGTGCGGGAACCCCGATGTCCTCGAAGGTCATCTCGAGTCCCTTGCCGATGACCACCGGCGTCTGGCCGCCCTCGAGACGAGCCGTCGTGGAGACCCACTCGCCGTCGTAGGTTGCCGCCTCGTCTGCGGCACGGCAGCGCAACCGCACGGAGCCGTCAGGCAGATCCTCGAACCCGTTGGCGAGGTAGCTCGCCAGCGCATCGGCCCGCACCCCGCTGAACGGCGGCCGCGATGCGAAGCGCTCGAAGGCCTCGCCGCGTGAGGCGAATTCTTCCCGGCGCTTCGTGGTGAGCGCGATCAACGGGTTCTCGCCCGGCCCGAATTGGTCTTCGATGCGCCACACCACCGGCTCGTAGCCATACATGCGCCGGATGGTGCCGGGCCGCTGCGCATCGGCCAGCAGCAGCGTCGCGGCGCCGATCGAATGCCCGACGCAGTCCAACTCGCTGTGAGCGATGCCCAGATGATCGACGATGCCCAGCAGATCATTCGCCAGCGTTGTCCACAGGAAGTCGCGTTCGGCGGGCGGCGGACTCCAGCCGTGGGCGCGGAGATCAGGTGCCCACACAGTGAAGTGCTCGGTCAGGCGGCTGGTGAGCGGACCGTAGGTTCGGCCGTTGAAGCCGGTGGCATGCACGAACAGCAACGGCGGCCCGTCGCCGCCCAGCCGATGCAGCGCGAGCTCGACGCCTTCGGCTACTTCGACCATCTCCGGCGCCGGCGTGACACCGTCAGGACCACTCATGTCTGGACAGCCCATGTGCTAGCCATGCGCGCATGAGTACTACACGGGGAGCCGAGGGCGCTGAGGCACCTCCCGATCTTGAGTTCTTCTGGGATCCGGTGTGCCCCTTTGCCTGGATCACGTCGCGCTGGGTCGAGAAGGTGGTTGCCCAGACGGGCTACTCGGTGGACTGGCGTTTCATCTCGCTGCGCATCCTGAACAAGCACCGCGACTACGCCACTGAGTTTCCGGCCGGCTACGAGCAGGGCCATACCGCTGGACTGCGCATGCTGCGGGTGGCTGCCAAGGTGCGAGCCGAGCTGGGCCGTGACGTGATGGGCCCGCTGTATGACGCGATGGGCCAGCATTACTGGGAGATGCCCAAGGGCTCGGGCCTGCGGGATCGCATCGGCACCGCAGCGCACACCGCTGAGGCGTTGGCTACTGCCGGTCTGCCGACGGACTTCGCTGCAACGGTCGACGACGAGTCGTGGGATGCCGAGATCGAAGCCGAAACGGAGCTTGCCCTGAGCCGCACCGGGCGAGACGTCGGCACGCCGATCATCACGTTCGAGCCGCCCGACGGCCTGTCGTTCTTCGGACCGGTGATCTCGCGGGTTCCCTCCGACGAACAGGCCGTGCCGCTGTGGAATGCCGTCATCGAGCTCGCGCGCTTCCCGGGCTTTGCAGAGCTGAAGCGTTCGTTGCGCGAAGCCCCGCAGCTGAATGTGCTGGGCACCATCACGGAAGCACCCGAGATGGAGGACTGGGAAGCAGGTTCCCGCAAGGCGCACAAACCGAGCTGACGCCCGGCTCAGGAATCGAGGCGGTAGGCCTCGGAGGTGGGCTTGAGGGGGCGTGCCAGCCACGTCGGGCGGCGCAGACCGCCTGGACCGGGAGCCGGTCGGGTCATCGCCAGCCACTCCTCATAGGCGGCCCGGGCGCGCTCGGTATCGACCATCACATCGCCGTAGCGGTCGCCGGGTTCGGCCGGCCCCACGCGCACCCGCTGGTGCCAGCACTGCATGCCCGAGACCGGGTCAGGCTGCACCGAGAACGTGAGGTTCTGGTGGACGCCGGTGTCGTTCCACCAGACCCGCTCAGAATCGGGGTCGTCGGAGGCGAACGGCGCCATCGACCCGGTGCGCCGGAGCAGCCACACGGTGCCGTCGCGCTGGATCTCGGCAGGACCGCCAGCCCAGGACCTCGGTCGCTCGTCTGGGGGCTCAGTCTGTGATTGAGCGGCGGGGTCGAGGCGCCAGCGGCCCATGTGGTGCGAGGCCGCCACCACGCCGGGGCGGATGCCTTCGGTGCGCCAGGCCGAGATGACGAAGTGGCCGATGCGGGTGCTGATCCGCACGAGGCCGCCCACATCGATGCCGAGAGCCTCGGCGTCTGAAGGGTGGATCCACAGCGGATGGCGGTGGCTGATCTCCGCCAGCCACTTGGCGTTCGCCGACCTGGTGTGGATGAGCGTCGGGATGCGGAACGTCGGCACCAAAATACGCTCGTTGCCGGCCAGATCCAGATGCTGCCAATGAACGTGGCTGGGTATCCAGCCGGGTGTCGCATGCTCGGGCCAGCCCCACTCGGCCAGCGTCGTCGAGTACAGCTCCAGCTTGCGCGACGGCGTCGGGAACCCGGCACGGGCCGCTCCTGCCACCTGCACCGCCACGGAGCCGTCGCCGAGCGGGGGCAGCGACGTGGTGGCGCCTCCGACGGTGTCGCGCGACGGCCGGTGGACGTCGTCGTCGCCCAAGACGGTGCCAGCCAGTTGCGCGGGCTCAACGACTCGCTCGTGGTGACCGTAGGGATCGCCGCGCACTGCGTAAGCGCCCCGGTCGCGCATGAACTCGAGCGGCGTCTGCCCCGCTGCCGCGGCGTCGTCGGCGAGGCCAGGCACCTCGTCGGTGAAGATGGCCTCGTAGTACTCGTCGATGCTGATGGGCTCGCCGGGGCGGGACGGGCTTTCGAACCACTGGCGGATGCCGAGCGAGCCATCGGGGTCGATCCGCCACGACAGGTCGATCCAGAACTCGTTCTCCTCCCAAACCTCGCCTGGGTTGAATTCGTGGGTCCGGCTCTCGGGGCCGAGCTCGGCTCCCTTCAGTTCGGCATACCGGCGCATCACCGGCTGGCGGAAGCCCAGCCATTGGCCTGCGTGCGTCTCGAACGACGCCAGGTCATGACGCTCCGAGCCCACGCCCATCGGAAGCACGTAGTCGGCGAACCACGCCGTCTCCGACCACGTCGGCGTGAGCGCAACATGGCAGCCCACCCGCTCGGGATCGCTCAGCGTCTCCAGCCAGCTGAACCCATCGGGGTTCGTCCACACCGGGTTATAGACGCGGGTGAAGTACGTGTCGAGCTTGCCCCTGCCCTCGCGCAGGAAGTGCGGCAGCAGGATCGACATCTCGTGATGGCTGAGCGGGTACTCGCGCGGCCACGACAGCTCGTTCCAGTGCTCCACCGGCGGCGGCCGCAGCGGCGGCGCCGGCTTCATCTTGTGCCAGCCCGCTCCAGTGGTGCCCCCCACCGTGCCGACCGACCCGGTGAGCACGTTGAGCAGGAACAGGCACCGTGCGGTCTGCCAGCCGCCCAGGTTGCCCGCGCCAGCGGCGCGCCAGTTGTGAGAGGCGAACCGGCCTAGCGCTCCGCCGATCGCATGCGCGATCTCACGCAGATCGCCCGCGTCCACCCCGCACAGCTCTGCGGCCCGCTCAGGCGTGTACTCCGCGTAGGCGTCACGCAGCGCCACCTCGACCGACTCGAACGTCGGCGGCAGATCGGGCCGGGTCTCGGCCAGGTAGGTCTGCCAGTTCGTCCAGCGGTGCACGAATGCTCGGTCCCACGTGCCTGCCTCAAGCAGCAGGTGGGCCAGGCTCAGCAGCAGGACCGGTTCAGTGCCGGGCCACGCAGGCAGCCAGTGATCGGCCTTGGCCCCCGTGTTCGACAGCCTCGGATCGACGCAGATCACCGTCGCTCCCCGCTGCTGGGCCTCGATGATGCGCTGGGCGTGCGGGTTGAAGTAGTGCCCGGCCTCGAGGTGGCTCGAGATCAGGAAGATGACCTCAGCGTTGGCGAAGTCCGACGAGGGCCGGTCGTGGCCCATCCACGTCGCGTAGCCGACCCGGGCGCTGGAGGAGCAGACGTTGGTGTGGCTGTTGTGCCCGTCGATGCCCCACGCCGTGAGCACGCGCTCGGTGTAGCCGTCTTCGCCCGGCCGGCCGACGTGGTACATGACTTCGTTGCGGCGGCCTTCGACGATGGCCGTACGGATGCGTGCTGCGATCTCGGTCAGCGCTTCGTCCCAGCTGACGCGTTCCCATCCGCCACTGCCGCGCTCACCCGTCCGGCGCAGCGGGTACAGGATGCGCTCGGTGTCGTGCACCTGGTTGATCGTGGCGGGGCCCTTGGCGCAGTTGCGACCCCGGGAAGCGGGGTGCTCGGGGTTGCCTTCGAACCGAACGACCTCGTCGGTGTCGCGGTCGATATAGGCCACCAGCCCGCACGCCGCCTCGCAGTTGAAACAGGTGGTGGGCACCAGGGTGTAGTTGCGCTCGACACGCTCCGGCCACGCTGCGGCGTCGAGCTCCGACCAGTCATGCCATTGGTCGTGCGGAGCCGCCGAACCGAGCTGCACTGCTGGCCTTGGCGGGGAGTCCTGTTCGCTCGAGCGGTGCTCGCTCATGACAGGGGCACCGCCTGGGCCGCACGCAGGTAGGCACGGTCGTGCCGGTAGAGCCATGCCAAGACCGCGGCAGCAACGACCGGAGCCCAGGCAAACGCTGCGCCGCTCGCTCGGAGGGCCACAAAGGCCCCCCACACCGCACCGCCCCCCAGCAGGGCTTCACCCACCAGCCGGCCGATGAGCAACAGCGCCGGCCGGTCGGCCCACAGCACCCGGCCTCGGCACTGGCGCAGCAGCAACGCCGTGTATGCAGCGGTCAGCAACGAGAACACGGCCGTCGGGCCGATCAGCACCACGAACCAGGTCGAACCGCCCCACAAGCCCGCGATGCCCCACAGCATCACCAGCGTCGCGTCGATCATGATCACCCACGCCCCCGCGGTGATCCAGCTGCGGAGCCGGCCCTTGGCGAACAGGTACCAGAAGCGCTCGGGCCGTTTCAGATCGGCGATGAGCAGCACGCCCGTCACTGCCAGCGCCACCAGGGCGATCACCGCCGGTCCCGTGGCGACGGCGGCACGGTCGTCCCAGCCCAGCAGCGCCGCGGCAGCGGCCCACAGCATCACCCCGGCCGCCACCCCTTTGGTGACCATGTAGCCGGCCACCTTGGCTCCCCACGGCTCGTCATGGGACACGGTGTAGGCCGTGCGTGCCGCCGGCGCTGTCGACGCTGCCGGCCAGGAGGCGCTTCCGGTCCAGTCGGCCCAGATCAGCCCGTCGTCAGCCACCGGGCGCGCCAGCGGATCCAACGCCTCGGGCACGGTGCCCGCGTAGTGCACTTTGGGCAGGGTGCGGCGCTCGGGCGCCCGCACCAGCAGGTCCTCGGAGCGGATGCGGTCTGCGACCGGATCCGCCGGGTCGTCGTGATCGACCACGGTGATAGCCCGTGTCGGGCAGACCGACACGCACGAGGGCTCGAGCCCGACTTCCAGCTTGTGCTGGCAGAAATTGCACTTGTGCGCGGTGCCGGTTTCCGGCGAGATGTACAGCGCGTCGTACGGGCACGCGTTCATGCAGCCCTTGCAGCCGATGCAGCGGGAATCGTCGAAATCCACCACGCCGTTGGATGCCCGGAACAGCGCACCAGTCGGGCAGATCGCGATGCAGGGTGCGTCGTCGCAGTGGTTGCAGCGCATCACTGCGAAGTGCCGCTGCGTCTGCGGGAACTCGCCGGTCTCGACGTAGTTGACCCACGTCCGGTTGACGCCGAGCGGCACGTCGTGCTCGCTCTTGCAGGCCACCGTGCACGCGTGGCAACCGATGCACGCGCCGCTGTCCAGCAGGAACCCCAAGCGCGTCACGGCCAACAGGATCGCACACGTCCGGGCGCTTTCTGTCCTTTCACGACTGCAATCTGTTTCGATCCCTCCGGACGGTTGCGAACGGATTACCGACCGGTACTTGCGGCGCGCCTAACGTGGCACGGGATCGGCAAGGGGGGCACATGAGCGACGACGCAGGCAACAGCCCGACCAACGGCGCTGCCGAGGGCGACGAGATCATCCGACTCAGCGAGGTCTACAAGATCTTCGGGCCGCAGCCGAGAGGCCGCGCCTTCGAGCTGGCTCGTTCCGGCGTGCCCAAGAACGATGTTCAGCGGCTCTCGGGCCATGTCGTCGGCCTCACCGATGTGAACTTCTCGGTCAACCGGGGCGAGATCTTCGTGGTGATGGGCCTGTCAGGTTCCGGCAAGTCGACCGCCATCCGGATGGTCAACAAGCTGCACGATGTCACCCACGGCGAAGTGCTGGTGGATGGCGTCGACGTGCAGAAGCTGTACGGGACCGACCTGCAGGAGTTCCGGCGGGAGAAGATGGGGATGGTCTTCCAGCACTTCGCCCTCTTCCCGCATCGCAAAGTGATCGACAACGTCGGCTACGGGCTCAAGGTGCAGAAGGTCGACCGCTCTGAGCGAAATGAAGCCTCCATGCGGGCACTGTCGCTGGTCGGACTGGCCGCGTTCGCCGATCACCGGCCCGCCCAGCTCTCCGGCGGCATGCAGCAGCGTGTCGGTCTCGCTCGTGCGCTGGCCTCGGATCCGGACATCCTCCTCATGGACGAGGCGTTCAGCGCACTCGACCCGCTCATCCGGCGTCAGATGCAAGACGAGATGATGGAGATCCAAGCCGAGGTCCACAAGACGATTCTGTTCATCACCCACGACCTCAACGAGGCGCTGCGCATCGGCGACCGGGTCTGCATCATGAAGGACGGCGCAGTCGTACAGATCGGCACACCCGAAGAGATCCTGACTGAGCCAGCCACTGGCTATGTGGCCGAATTCGTCCAGGACGTCGATCAGGGACGGGTGATCAAGGTCCACGAGGTCATGTCGGAGCCCAGGCCGATCCCGGCCGACATCTCGCTCAGTGATGCGCTGACCCTCTGCCAGGACATTGCGGGCCGATTCTGTTGCGACTCCTCGGGCAAGCCGGTCTCGCTGTTGACAGCGGCCGACGGTTTGCGGGCCCGTGGCATGGGAAGCAACGACCTCAAGAAGGCGCTGCGCTCCGATTTCGACAGGTGCAGCCCGGACGCCACATTGAACGAGCTCTACGCAGCGGCCGGGCGCGGCCTCTCGATTGCCGTGGTCGACGATGACGGCACGCTCGTCGGGAATCTGGATCCCCGTCTCATCATGGAGGAGATGGGCAGAGTCGAACAGCTGATAGACGACTTCGAGCGGGAGGTGTTCATGTGAGCGCCGCCATGCTCCTCGCCCAGGCCAACGGCGAAGAAACAAGCGAGTCGGGCCATTTCATTGACCAAGTCGTCGACGTCGTCACTGCACCTGAGGCTGGTGATCGCTTGGCCGACTGGGCAACGACCGGCGTCGAATGGGCACTGTTGCTGGCGCTCTTCATCGTCCCGGCGCTCCTGCTCTTCGGCGGAGCGATCGGTCGCCGTTACGGCATGGCGGCCGGCGGTCTCATCGGGCTCGTCGCTGTGTGGTGGTACCGCTTCAGGTCTGAAGAGATCATCTCGTCCGGCACCCATGCCTACCGCGTCGACGGCGAAACGATCTACTGCCGAGACGCACTCGTCGATGCCGAGGGCGATCTCTTGGAGTGCACGTCGGGCGTCGTAGCGCAAGCACGGCAGAACACCGTGCTCGACAACTGGCAGATCCCAGTCGGCGACTGGGTGGAACAGACCGTGTTCTGGGTGGACAACAACCTGCAGGCCACCATCGGAGTCATCAAGTGGCCGTTCGACACGCTGATCAACATCATCGTGAATGAGTGGCTGCTGCAAATGTCGTGGCTGACGGTGTGCATAGCGGTTTTCCTGATCGGCTGGCTGATCCGGAACTTCCAAGTCGGCTTCATGGCTTTCATCGGCCTGCTGGTCTGCGGTCTGCTCGGCGAAGCCTTCTGGCGAGAAACAGCGTTGACCATCGGCTTCATCGGCGTGGCCGTTCTCGTGTGCGTGATCGTCGGCATACCCATCGGGGTCTTGTGCGGGCGCGTCGATGGCGCATGGAAGGTGGTCCGCCCAATCCTGGATGCGATGCAGGTCGTTCACTCGTTTGTGTACATGCTGCCGTTCGTCTTCTTCTTCAAGATCGGCTTCGTCGCAGCCACCATGGTCACGATGACGTTCGCTTTGCCGCCGCTGATCCGCCTCACGAACCTCGGCATCCGGCAGGTTCCCGAAGACGTCGTCGAAGCATCACGCGCCTACGGCGCTCCTGAATGGCGTGTCCTCACCGACGTCCAGCTGCCGCTGGCACGACCGGCGATCATGACCGGTCTCAACCAGACTCTGCTGCTCGCCATATCGATGCTCGGCATCGCCGCCATCATGGGCGCAGGCGGCTTGGGCAGTCTGCTGTTCCGTGCCATCAACAATCTCGACATCGCACTGGCTGGGTCTGCGGGCTTGGCCTTCTTCCTGGTGGCTGTTGTCCTGGATCGACTCAGCCAGCCCGAGGCAGGCGATTCGGGCAATCTCCTCAGCCGGATTACCCAGGCTTGGAAGCACCGGCGGACCCCCGAGGAGCTGCTCGTCGATACCGAGGCTGCCGAGACGACTGCCAGAGATGCCGAACCTCCCGTACCCGACGAGGCATTCGAGACTGTGGGCCCCCGGGAACGTGGCGCTGTCATCGCCACAGCCATCGGTGCGGTCATCACGCTCGTCGCGTTGCTGCTGCCCTGGAACGCGAATGCCGGTCTCGTCTCCGCCTACGCACGCAGCGCCGATACCGATCTTCGCTCTATGGACTGTTCCGGGGAGTGGGTAGAGGAGCAGTCCCTCAACCCGCTCGCCGAGGGCGGCACGGAGCTCGTTTGTGTCGGCGACCTCAGTTTCATTTCTCAGAACTTCAATGGCCTCTCGGCTTCCGGCGGCTCGTGGTTCGGGATCTTCATCGGGGTGATGGCTGCGGTGTCGCTATTCGCAGCCGTCAACACATTGTTCCGACCCGGCAGAGGTTCGCGCTGGATGTCGGCGCACGGGGCCGCGGTCTTCTCGTTGGCAACGCTCATCGCGACAGTCGCCTACCTGTTCGCCCGACCACCCGACAAGGTGGAGGAACTCGGCATCTTCAGCGTCGGCATCGGCATCTACTTGGCGGTCATCGGCGCAATCGTGGCGAGCGCGGCCGCGTGCCTCTGGCTCTGGCGGGCACCGATGACCGCACGACGACCACTGCCGGCGAACATCGGCTGGGGACGCCTGCTGGGCGGGTCGTTCGCCGTGCTGCTGCTCGTCATGGGCGGCTATGCCGGCTGGAGTTTCGACACGCGCGCCGAATCGGTGATCGACGACGAACTGCAGGCCGAGCTTGACCAGATCGCCGCCGACGGAGCAGCGGCCTTGGCGGCAGCGCGTGCTGCGGCAGTGGGCGCCGACGAAGCCGAAGCAGCTGGCGACGACATCCGAGCGCAGGAACTGCGGCGCGAAGAGAATCGGCAGCTGGCCCTTGAAGGGGTGAAGGCAGCCGACATCGCATCCAAGATCGCTCAAGCCAAACGACAAGGCGACATCATCCACGACGGATTCGAATCCGAAGGCGCCGGCATAGGCATCTGGACGCTGATTGGCGGGCTCGTCGGACTCGTCATGATCGTGCCTGCGATCGGATTGACCGGGATTGATGAGGCGCGCCGCTATCGCTGGAGCGCCCTGGTAGGCGGCATCGGCATGGGCGTTGCGATCTTGCCCCTGGCATGGATCCTGACGATCGTCCGCGTCGCCGACGAGAATCTCGTTTCTGGCGTTGGATCCGTGCTGGTGCTGGCGGCGGGATTCACGATGTTCGCAACCTCCCGCGGCACCCTCTCGGAATTCGAGCGGAACAAGATCTACGGCGATATTCCCGCCAACACGGGCTGACCATCGATTCACGCTGCCCAAAGCACTCCGAACATGTATGCGCGGTCTAGGGTGTTAGGCGCGCATATGGCCCGACTACGCTGCTGCGCAAGGAGCCCTCGTCGAGCCGGGCGAATGGCGCCGCACATGCGTGGTCGCAACTAGGAGCGCCGCGTGACGCAATCTGTCGCAGATCAGGGAGGATCTCCGCAATGAAATCGAAACGATGGACCAAGCTGCTGTTGCTACTAGCAGCATTCGCATTATTCGCTGCTGCGTGCGGCGACGATGGCGATGACGACGCCACCGAGACCGCCGAAACAGAGGCTCCCGCCGCCACGACCGAAGCCATGGTCGAAGAAGAGCCGATGGAAGAAGAGATGTCGATGACCCCCGGTGAGGGTGTCAGCGTCACCATGGGCCGCGCCAACTGGAGCACCGGCTACTTCCAGGCAGAGCTCTACAAGCAGCTGCTTGAGGAGCTGGGCTACACGGTGAGCGACCCGGCCGAACTCGAGCTCGGGCCCAACCTCGGCTACATCGCCATGGCTGAGGGTCAGATGGACTTCTGGGCCAACAGCTGGTATCCGGGGCACTTGGCATGGCTCGCAGGCGAGCTGCCTGACGGCTCACTCGTCGGCGACCACCTGACGGTGCTGGGCGAGGAGATGATCGCCGGCGGCCTGCAAGGCTTCCTGGTGACCAAGTCGTTCGCGGACGAGTTCGGCGTGTACACCATGGATGCGCTGAACAGCAACGCCGACGCACTGGCCGCATTCGACGAGACTGACCCGGTGCCGGGCAACGGCATCGCCGACATCTTCGGCTGCCCCGAGTCGTGGACCTGCGACAACATCATCACCAACCAGATCCTGTTCTCGGGCTGGGACAACATCAACCAGACGATCGCCGGCTATGACGCCATGTTCGCCCAAGCCGTCGACTCGGCTAACGAGGGCGTCCCGATGGTGGCCTACACCTGGACACCGTCGGCGTACATCACGCAGCTGCGTCCGGGCGACAACGTGTACTGGATGGGTGTTGACGAGATCCTCGACGACTCCAACCCCTCTGGCACCGAGGGCGGCGAGGAGCACTCGCAGCGTGGCGAGGACGGCACTGGCGGCTATGCAGCCATCGGCCCGGACCAGTGCCCGTCAGCGGCCGACAATGCTGACGGGCTGTGCCCGATCGGCTGGATTGCGGCTGACATCCTGGTCACCGCCAACAACGACTTCCTCGCTGCCAACCCGGCAGCGGCGGCATTGCTCGAAGCAGTGAAGCTGTCGGTGATCGAGGTGTCGCTGGCCAATGTGGAGCAGGGCGAAGGCGCTGCCCCGGGTGATCTGGCTACTGACTGGATCGCCAACAACCGGGCCACGGTTGACGCCTGGCTCGACGCAGCACGCGCCGCTGCGTAAACCTCTGAACGCAGCCGCAGCCCAGCAGGGCTGACGGCTCAGGCGCACAACGGAGGGCGCCGGACTGCGGTCCGGCGCCCTTCGCGCGCTAGGGCGCTGCTCAGTCCTCGAGTTCTGGGAGGGCCGGCGGAGCGTTCGAGGCCGTGACACGGGCCAACCCGCCGTCCACCACCAGCGTCTCGCCAGTGACATAGCGGGAGGCATCCGATGCGAAGAACAGCACCACGTCGGCGATGTCATCGCCGAAGCCCCAGCGCTTGAGCGCAATCTGCCCGGCGAGATCGTCGATGAGGCCTGGCACGTTGTTGCGTGCTTCCTCCCAGATGGCGGTCGCTATCAGACCGGGCGCGATCGAGTTCACCCGGATGCCGTCGGGGCCCCAGTCCGCTGCAAGTGCTCGAGTCATGGCGTCTACGGCACCCTTCGTACCGGAATAGGCGACGCGGCCGAGCGGTCCGTGCACACTGGCCACAGAGCTGATGTTGATCACCGAGCCGCCGCCGCGGGCGATCATCGACGGTGCGAGCCCGATGCTCAGCATCGCCAACGAGCGCACGTTGATCGAGAAGACCAGGTCAAAGTCGGCCTCGGTGAGCTGAGCCGGTGTGCGCCGCATCGGAATGCCCGCGTTGTTGACCAGCACGTCGACGCCGTCGACCTCGTTGAGAATTCGCCGAGCCAAGTCGGTGCCCGCTCCGGCTGGAGCGAGATCGGCAGTCAGAACCACCGGATCGTGCAGCAGCTCATCCGCGATGCGTTCCAGATCTGCCGTGGTGCGACCGGTCAGCACCACCCGGGCACCCGCGCCGTCCAGTGCTCGCGCGCTGGCTTCGCCGATGCCCCGGCTTGCCCCGGTGACCACTGCCACCTTGCCGTCCAGCCGCGCACTAGCCGGCCCGGGTACGTACGAATCGCTGCTGTTCGCCATAGGCGGCAACGTAGCGTTCGCCGCCTTCGCCGACAGATCTCGACGCGGCCCGACGGCAGCTCCGTTTGCAGATGTCTCGAGCCGCGCCCTCCGGCTCAGCCGCGGTGCGAACCCTCGTCGAGCTTGTAACCCTCAGCAGCGACCTGCTCGATGCCCTTGTCGACCGGGCTCGTGCGATGGGCAGGACCCGTTCCTGTCCCCCGAGCGACGTGTGAGGATTCTTTGATCGTCCGGGCGGCCTTCTCGAAAGGATGTGGTTGGCGCCGTGAGCTTTTGCGAGATATGCCCGACAAGAACGAGCCGATTTCAGACCGGAAACGACTGATTCGAGATTGCTTTCGACGACCCACGTCATTCCCTTTCCGGCCTCAGAGCCACCACTGGCGAGCCTACAATGCCGGTTTCACCGACTCCCCGCGGGGCCCGGCTCAGGGGGTGTGTGCGGCGAGGAATGCGGCGAATTGGTCCATCGCCTCGGTCCGCCCGCTGCCGTCCATCCAGTCCTCGATCAACGTGGAGTTGGGTGCAGCCTCATGGACGATCCGCGACGACGATTCGGGGTGATACAGGTCGCTGCCGAGCAGCACCAGCAGCGGCGTCTGGACGGTTGCAACAAAATCGCGGTCCACGTTGAACAGGAAATTGTCACCGTCGTACATGTTCGAGCGGAACTGGTCCCAGGCCGCGTCGTCGGCCTCAGGATGGTCATCGCGGATCACCTGTGCCCAGTCGTCGAACATGTCGTAGAAGGCGTGACGGTTCTCGTCGAGCCCGATGGTCTGGAACAGCGTGGCGCTCGCGACCCGCTCGGGCGCCGCCTGGATCAGCCCCATGATGTAGGGGCCGCCGATGCACATGCCCGCCAGGTGAAACTGCTCGCAGCCGAGATGATCCATGAGCGCAAGCTGGTCGGCCGTGTAGGTGGCCCAACCGTCGTCGGCCGAGACCGGCGCTGTCGAACGGCCCGCGTTGCGCTGGTCCATCGCTATCACCCGGTACCGGTCGGACAGCTGAGTGATCGGGTTCCAGGGGGTCTGCTCCCAGAACGACGCCGCCGAGCGCATGCCGCCCGGAGCGATCAGCAGCAGGGGAAAGCCCGAGCCGTAGTCGTCGTAATGGATGTCCACGGAGCCACGTGTGAAATTCGCCATGGCGAGAGTCTGCACTATCGTGCGGCGGCGATGATGCGCTTGACCACCTCTGACGGTGAACACGCAGTGCTCCATGATCTCGGCGGGCGCGGAACGCCCCTGCTCCTGACGCATGGCAACGGCCTCAACGCCGGCATGTGGGCCACCGTGGTGCCTCACCTGCAGGACACGTTCCGCTGCTGGGGACTGGACTTCCGGGGGCACGGTGCCTCGCGTCCGCAGCACGACGACATGTCGGTGGAGCGGGCGCGCTTCGTGGAAGAGGTACTGACCGCAGTGAACGCCCTTGGCGGCGAGCCCATGCTGGCCGCCGGCCACTCGCTGGGGGCCGCCAGCCTGCTGCTCGCCGAGCTGCAGCATCCGGGCAGCTACCGGGGCTTGTACCTGTACGAGCCGGTGCTGGTGCCCGACGGCTTCCCGATGCCCGATTCCGACCACGAGCTCGTGGTGGCGTCGCGGCGTCGACGGATCCGCTTCGCCACGATCGACGAGGCGTACGACCGCTTCGTCTCCAAGCCGCCGTTTTCTGGCTGCGAGCCCGAGGCAGTGCGGGCCTATGTCGAGATCGGCACCTACCCATCAGGCGACGACGCTGTGCGGCTGTCGTGCTCGGGCGATACCGAGGCGCGCATCTACGAGTCGGGCGAGCCGGTCGACTACAGCGCCTTCAACGCGGTGATGTGCCCCACGGTTGTCGCCCGCGGCGACTCCCCCGCCATGTGGAACACCATCCCGCCCCAGGTCGCGCAGCCCATCGCCGAGTCGCTCGGCAACGGCCGGCTCGAGGCTTTCGCCGAGCTGAGCCATTTCGGCCCCATGGAGAACGGCGAGCGCGTAGCCAAATCCATCCGCGCCCACCTGGGACCTCTCGTCGCCGCCTAAGCGGCGAGCAACAAGCCCAGGCCGCCTAAGCGGCGAGCAACAAGCACTGCGCGGCGTAGCCGCGAGCCGCGCCGCCTAAGCGGCTGCTGGGAGCGAATCGGGATCGAGGTTGTAGAGCTCGAGGACGTTGCTCCAGACCATCTGTTCCTTCTCGTCAT
This sequence comes from Candidatus Poriferisodalis sp., assembly GCF_965204195.1. Lineage (GTDB taxonomy): Bacteria > Actinomycetota > Acidimicrobiia > Acidimicrobiales > Poriferisodalaceae > Poriferisodalis. Next base: position 1,766,060 of record NZ_OZ241975.1, on the reverse strand, counting down.
CAGGAACGCCCGAGAGAATCTCATCCAGGATCGGTCGCGAGTTCGGCCAGATCGAATCGTGGTGCGGGTAGTCATTGCCCCACAGCAGGTTGCTGACACCGATTGAGTGCCGTGTCGCTACGCCCTCCACGTCATCCTCGAAGGTGACCCAGAAGTTCCGGTCGAAGTACTCCGACGGCTTCATGGTGAGCTCGTCGGACACCTCCCACGGCGTGCGGTACGCCGCGTGGTCGAGGCGCTGCTTGAAGTGGCCGACCCAGCCGGTCTCGTACTCGGCGCAGACGAAGCGCAGGTCCGGGAAACGCTCCACGACCCCGCCGCAGATGAGGTCGATGATCGTGTTGGCGATGGTGGTGTGGGCCAGCGTGTAGCCCTTCAGGTGGCCACCCGGCGTGCCCCAATGCTCGGGCATGCCGCCCTCGAGGCTGGACCCGGTGAAGATGTGCATGGTGAGCGGCACGCCGAATTCCTGGGCGCGGGCCCAGAACGGGTCGAAGTCGGTATGGCAGTACGGCTTGGCTGGGTCGACGTGGGCCGGGATGGCGAATCCGCGCACGCCGAGCTGCGCTGAGCGGTCGATTTCGGCGATGGCCCGCTCCACGTCGGGCAGCGGCAGGCAGCCGACGCCGATGAGCCGGTTGCGATCCACCGAGCAGTAGTCGAGCACCCAGTCGTTGTGATTGCGGAAAGCGGCGTCGCGCACCTCGTCGTCGGGAATAGCGAACGTGAACATCGACAGGCTCGGGTACATAACCTCGCCGACAATGCCGTCCTGGGCCTGCTCGTCGAGCCGGGCGGTCGGATCCATCACGCCGGGGTTGAAGCCGTCGTATCCCTGCTCGATGCGAGCGTGGGTGGCCGGGTCGGACAGGCTGGCGCCGGCGATGCCCAGCCGGCCGACCGGCACCGGGCGGATGCCGCCGGGGAGCACGAGCCAGGTGCCCGGCTTGTCGTTGTAGTCCTTGCTGATGAACGGTGCCCGATCGCCGAACCTGTCCGTCAGTCCCGCATAGATCTCGGCTGCCTCGACCACGTGCGAGTCACACGAGTAGTACCGCATGGTTCTCCCCTGCTTCTGCTTGAGCGTCCGCATGCCCGGTGGCCCCCGGTGCAGACGGACCGCGCGGCCAACAGTACCAGCGGCCTCACTTGCACTCCCAAGGCACGACGCCACTGCACAGGTGCTCTCGCGTTCGCTGTGCCCGTCTGCGCCTCTTGTGAAACAGTGTCGCCATGCGTGCATTGGAAGTGCAGTCCCTCACAGGCCCGGCCGGCGTCGCCGTCGTGGACGCTCCCGAACCGGTGGCCGATGCAGACGGCGCATCGGTGATCGTCGACATCGTCTGCGGCGGCGTGTCGTTCCCCGACCTGCTCCAGAGCCAAGGTCTCTACCAGTACCGCCCCGACCCGCCCTTCCGACCGGGGATCGAGGCCGCAGGCGTGGTGCGCTCGGCAGCCGCCGATTCGGGCTACTCACCCGGCGACCGCGTGTGCGTGTGGTCGAACGGCTGCCTGAGCGAAGTGGTGGCAGCCAAACCCCGCGACCTGTTCACGCTGCCCGAGGAACTCTCCTTCGAAGAAGGTGCCGCGCTGGTCATGAACTACCAGACGGCCGTGTTCTGCATGATCGACCGGGCGGGCCTGCGCGAGGGCGAGTCGGTGCTGGTGCTGGGCGCATCGGGCGGCGTGGGCACCTCAGGCATCCAAGTGGCCAAGGGGGTCGGCGCCGGGCCGGTGATCGGCTTGGTCTCCACCGAGGCAAAGGGCGAGATCGCCCGGGCGGCCGGCGCCGATCACATCGTGCTCATCAGTGACACCTGGAAGGACGAAGTGCGCGAGCTCACCGGCGGCCGAGGCGTCGACATGACCTACGACCCGGTGGGCGGGGATCGCTTCCTCGACGGGATCCGGGCGCTGGCACGATTCGGGCGGCTCGTCGTGGTGGGGTTCGCGGCGGGCGAGATCCCGACCGTGAAGGTGAACCGGCTGCTGCTGCGCAACGTGAGCCTCGTCGGTGCCGCCTGGGGCGAAGCCGTGGCTGCTGACCCGACGATCCCCGCCCGCATTCACGAACGCCTGCTCGGCATGATCGAATCGGGTGCCGTGAAGCCGCCCATCGGGCAGGTGCTGCCCTTCGAGCAGAGCGCCGAGGCCTACCGGCTGCTCGACGAACGCGAAGCCGTCGGCAAAGTGCTCGTGCGGATGCGGCCCGACCCCGCTTAGCCAGCAGGGAAGTCGCGGGCCAGCAGGGCCATCGACACCGCCACACAGGCCGCGTCCTCACCGACGTTGTGGCCTCCGGCGCCCTCGCTGCGGGCTACGGCCTGTTCGGTGTTCTCCACCGTGACCAGGCCAAAGCCGACCGGAATGCCCGTCTCCAGCTGAACGGCCATCACGCCTTGCGCGGCGCCCTCGCTGACCAGCTCGTAGTGGGTTGTCTCCCCACGGATCACGGCCCCGATGACGACGACCGCATCGACCTGCCCGCTGCGAGCGAGCACCTGTGTCGCGAAAGGGATCTCGAAACAACCGGGCACCGTCACCTCGGTTGTCTCAGCGACGCCGAGCTCATCGAGGCCTCGCCGGGCACCGGCTGCCAACCGGTCCACGATCTCGGCGTTCCAGGTCGCCCGCACGATGCCGACGCGCAGCCCCGCACCGGCTCCCGCCGGCGGCCTGCCGCCACGCTGGTCGCCACTCGCCACGCCTGCACGGTAGCCCCGCAGCCTTCCGCGACGACGCGCCTACGCTGGGCCGATGGCAGGCGCACGCGCCCGGCTGGCGGCCGACATCGGCGGCACGTTCACCGACATCGCGCTGGAGGTCGACGACGTCAGCGGCGGCGGACCGGTGCTGCACACCGCCAAAGTGCTGACGACGCCTGACGCGCCGGCCGACGCTGTGCTCGACGGCGTCGAGCGTGTGCTGCGTGAGGCAGGCGTTATGCCCGCGGAGGTTGGCGTGTTCATCCACGGCACCACCCTCGCCACGAATGCCCTCATCGAACGCCGGGGCGCACGCACGGCACTGCTGACCACGCAGGGCATCCGCGACTCGGTCGAGATGGCGCACGAGAACCGGTTCGAGCAGTACGACCTGTACATGCGCCGGCCCGAGCCGCTGGTGCCGCGCAACCGCCGCATCGGCATACCCGAGCGGCTCGCCGCCGACGGCGCGGTGCTGCTGCCGCTGGATGAGCAGGCGGTGCGGGCCGCAGCGGCATCATTGGCAGCCGACGGCGTGACCAGCGTGGCCGTCGGCTACCTGCACTCGTACCTCGACGCCCGCCACGAGGAGCGCACCGCCGAGATACTGGCCGAGTGCTGGCCCGAGGCGACCGTCACTCTCTCCAGCGAGGTCTGCCCCGAGATCCGAGAGTACGAGCGCTTTTCCACTGCGTGCGCCAACGCCTACATCGCACCGCTGGTGAGGCAGTACCTGGCCGATCTCGATGCACGGCTCGCAGCGCTGGGATTGGGCTGCGAGGTGTTCCTCATGACCTCCGGCGGCGGGCTGGGGACGCTCGCTGAGGCGCTGCGCTTCCCGGTGCGACTGATCGAGAGCGGACCCGCAGGCGGCGCACTGCTGGCCTCGGAGATCGCCCGCGGCCTCGACTGCGAACGAGCCCTCAGCTTCGACATGGGCGGCACCACGGCGAAGCTGTGCATCGTCGAGGGCGGTCATCCCCGCACAAGCCGGGAATTCGAGGTCGGCCGCGAGTACCGCTTCCTGGCCGGCAGCGGGCTGCCCCTGCGCCTGCCGGTGATCGAGATGGTCGAGATCGGGGCCGGCGGCGGATCCATCGCCAGCCTCGACGCGCTCGGGCGCATCACCGTCGGTCCGGCCAGCGCAGGTTCCGAGCCGGGTCCCGCGGCCTACGGGCGCGGCGGAACAGAGCCGACGGTGACCGATGCCGATGCGGTGCTGGGCCGGCTGGCACCGGAGCGGTTTGCTGGTGGCACGCTGACGTTCGACGTCGACGCCGCTGCCAAGGCCGTCGGGACTGCGCTGGCGGAGCCGTCGGGTCTACAGACGACGATCTCTGCCATCGGCATCTCCGAGGTCGTCGACGAGAACATGGCCAATGCCGGTCGTGTTCACGCAGCGGATCAAGGCTGCGATATCAGCCGCGGGACGCTCATCGCATTCGGCGGAGCGGCGCCGCTGCACGCGGCGCGGGTAGCCGCCAAGCTGGGCATCGACGACATCGTGGTGCCTGCGGGTGCAGGCGTGGGTTCGGCCATCGGCTTTCTGGCCGCGCCGGTAGCGCACGAGTCGGTGCGGACCCGCCATGCCCGCGTAAGCGAGCTGACAGTAGCCAACCTGGCAGGGCTGCTCCGGGAGATGGCCGACGAGTCGAATGCGATCGTGCACGCTGCTGCGCCCGGTGCCGAGACGGCCACGCACGTGCGAGCCCTGATGCGCTACCGCGGTCAAGGCCATGAGATCACCGTCGATGTCGACGCTGCAGCGCTGCTCGCCGACGACATCGACAGCCCGAGCGACGCCGAGGTGCGCAACCAGCTGCGCACCTCGTTCACGAAGGCCTACCAGCAGCTCTACACGCGCCACATCGGCAACCTTGAGATCGAGATCCTGAGCTGGCTGCTGGAAGTCCGTACCCCGCAGGCCCCCGCCGTCTCGCTGCATCCGACCGTCGCCGACGAACCGGTTGTCTCCGACGCGACTGCGCTCGTCACCGACACCACAACTGGCCGAGCCGTCCCCCATGCAGTCTTCGAGCGCGACACCCTCACCGAGGGCGCGTGGCTGGCCGGGCCTGCATTGATCACCGAGGACCAGACCACGACCTTGCTGCCCGCTGGAGCAGTGGCAACAGTCACGGCGGGTGGGCACTTGCGGCTCACCGGTGTCTCGGCGCCGCATACGGCCGCCGATGCCACTGCAGACCTCGACGCGGTACGGCTGGGCGTGCAGTGGAACCGCCTCATCTCGGTGACCGAGGAACAGGCACGGGCGCTCGTGCGTGCTGCCTTCAGCACCTCGACCCGGGAGGCCGGCGACCTGTCGGCAGGCATCTTCGACCCCCAGGGGCGGATGCTCGCCCAGTCGGTCACGGGCACGCCGGGCCATGTGAACTCCATGGCTTACTCGGTGCTGCATTTCCTGGATCGCTACCCGGCGTCGGAGATGCGCCCGGGCGACATCTTCCTCACCAACGACCCGTGGAAGGGCACCGGCCACCTGTTCGACATCGTGGTGGTCACGCCGGCGTTCCTGCGCGGCGAGTTGGTGGCGCTGTTCGCCTGCACGAGCCACGTGGTGGACATCGGCGGCGCCGGATTCACCACCGACTCGAAGGAGGTGTACCACGAGGGCCTGTACCTGCCGATCCTGAAGTTCGCCACCGACGGCGTGTTCGACCCGAACGTGGTGGCGATCATCGAGGCCAACGTCCGCGACCCGGTGCAGGTCATCGGCGACATCCACTCGCTGGCTGCCTGCAACGAAACCGGTGCCGCCCGCCTCATCTCGATGATGGACGAGTACGCCATAGCCGACTTGGATGAGCTGGCGGAGCACATCATCACGTCGTCGCACCGGGCCATGCTCGATGCGATCGGCGAGCTGCCGAGCGGCACGTGGAACTCCACCATGCGCGTCGACGGCATGGAGCATCCCATCGACATCGTGTGCTCGCTGACCGCCGGGCCCGACGGAATCGACGTGGACTTCGACGACACCGGCCCGCAGTCGAGCTGGGGCATCAACGTGCCGATGGCCTACACCGACGCCTACACCTCATTCGGCGTGCGCTGCATCATCGGCCCCGACATCCCCAACAACACGGGTTCACTCGATGCCGTGCGGGTGCGAGCGCCCGAGGGCTGCATTCTCAATGCGCCCCACCCCGCAGCGGTGAATGTTCGTCACGTCATGGGCCAACTGCTCCCTGATGCCGTGTTCGGCTGCCTGAGCCAAATAGTGCCCGAGCGGGTGCCGGCGGAGGGCACGTCGTCGTTGTGGAACCTGCTCGGCACGGGCATGTGGGAGCCCGACACCGGCGTCGGCGCGACGAATCGCTCCCGCACAACGGTTGGGCAATCGGGCGACGAATCCGACCGGCGCAAGCTGGAGCGGTACATCCTGATGAGCTTCCATTCGGGCGGTGCCGGCGCCCGCCCGCAGGCCGACGGCCTGTCGGCAACGGCCTTCCCGAGCGGCGTGCGCAACATGCCGGTGGAGGTGAATGAGATCGGCTCGCCGCTCGTGTTCTGGCGCAAGGAGTTCCGCACCGATTCCGGCGGGCAGGGCAAGTACCGGGGCGGGCTCGGCCAAGTCATCGAGCTGGAGAACCGCCAAGCGCGTGATTTCTCCATCAGCGCGACCTACGAGCGAACCGTGTACCCGGCGCGCGGCCGGCACGGCGGCGGACCCGGCGCGCTGGGCCGCCTGTCGCTCGACGACGGCACGGAAGTGCGCTCCAAAGGCCGCTCGGTGATTTCCGGCGACCGTCGCCTGATCGTGGAATTCCCGGGTGGCGGCGGCTTCGGCGACCCCGCTGAGCGAAGTCCCGAGGCCGTGGCGCGTGACCGTCAGCTCGAATTCACTTCGGCAGGTGACGCGCCGGTGCGATAATCCTGCGTTGGAGCTGGCCGTCAGCTCCTGAGTCTGCCGACGAACTTTTGGGACGCATCTCGATGAACGCATCAGCAGAGACCACCGCCGTCGCCGAGGCTGCGAGCAGCGACCCGGTGCGCCACCGCAGCACCGCCGAGCTGGAAGCGGCGCTGCCGCACATTCGCGGGGCGCCCCGCAGCGCCGGCACGATCCATCTCATTGTTCGCCGCCCTGGCGAAGATGCCCGCGAAGTGCTCGACGTGGCCGAGATCAACGATGCCGAGGGCGTCGCGGGCGACACGTGGAACCAGCGAAGCTCGCCGACATCAGCCGATGGCGGGCCGCACCCGGATGCACAGATCACCATCATGAGCACCCGTGCGGCGGCCGCCGTCATCGGACCGGTCGAACGCTGGCCGCTCGCCGGCGACCAGATCTACGCAGACCTCGACATCAGCCATGAGACGCTGCCCGCCGGCGCCCAACTGAGGCTCGGTGATGCGATCCTGGAGGTCACGGCCAAACCGCACCGAGGCTGCGCCAAGTTCGCAGCCCGCTTCGGCCGCGACGCCCTGCGGTTCGTGAACACCGGCGAAGGCCGCGACCTGCGCATGCGGGGCGTCAACTGCCGAGTCGTCCAGCCCGGCACCGTCCGCACCGGCGACCCCATCACCCGCCTCTGACCCGTCTCCGTGTCTAGGCGGTGAGGCCCAGCCGAGATTTAGCCAAGCGTGGCTCGACGCCGCAGTCAGCGCAGCCGCAGACGCGCTGCGGAAGCTGGAGACAGCTAGGGCACAGCTTCCTGATTCAGTGCTCGGTGAGCGTGTCACCGATGGAGCGATCCGGCTCGCTTGGAGCGTATGGGCGCTGCCATCTCGAGCGCTGGTGACGACTGCCAAGTGATCATCCTCACCTGCACTCCGGGCCGCTACGAACATGTCGGCAACGCAACGGTGGTCAGCCTGCCGAAATTGTCGCAATCGGAGCGAAGCTGAGACGTGCCCTGCGTTCCAGGAATGATCCATGGCGCGTTTGGGGAATGTCCTACAGCGCGTTCTGGGAATACTCTGCTGCCCGTCTTGGATCGTCTCCGGCGAGAGCAGGGGCAGGAGGCGACTGTGAACGGCCTGCTGCCGGCCGACTGCGAAGTTCTACTTTGTAGAAGTTCGCAGTCGGCGCTTGAGCGGAAGTGCGGCGATTGGCCCCGCTGCACCCGTACTCGGAATGCCACGTGAAGGTTCCCGCCTGCAGCTGACGCCGCTGCTACAACTACTTAGTCTAGTCGCTAGACTAAGTTCATAAGCGTCGTTGCAGCGAAAATAACTTGAAAAGGCTGAGAAAGCATGACATCGTCATCAATGGTGAACGTGCACGAGGCGAAGACACACCTGTCGAAGCTGCTCAGCCGAGTCGAGGCCGGTGAGGAGATCGTGATTGCGCGGGCGGGCAAGCCGTGTGCCCGTCTCGTTCCGTATGTGCCAGCCGCGACTCGACGGATGCCGGGCAGATTCCGCGGGCTGAAGATCCCGCCGGAGTTCTTCGACCCCTTGCCCGACGATGAACTCGCTGCGTGGGAAGGCGAATGAACGACCTCTTGCTCGACACCCATGCGCTGTTGTGGTGGTGGGCTGATCATCCATCGCTTTCACCAGTCGCCCGCGAAGCGATTTCCGATTCAGATGCTCTGGTGTTCGCGAGCGCGGTGAGCGCATGGGAGATGGCCACGAAGTCAAGAATGGGCCGACTCGGCGATTTCATTGAGCTCGTTCCGCATTTCGGCGCATCAGTAACCGCCGACGGTTTTCTACACCTGCCCGTCATACATGAGCAGGCACTCCGGGCAGGCAGCTACGAGGCCGCGCACAAGGATCCATTCGACCGGATGCTGGCGGCGCAGGCCGAGATCGAATCGTTGACGCTCGTCACGAGGGACCCGGCATTTGAGGAATTTCCCGTCGCCACTCTCTGGTGAGGCGGACAGCAGCGTCCCGGCGGTGTGGCGAGTTAGGTGAGCGGGGCGGTAGCAGGGACCTGTGAGGGGCGGCTGAAGACCTCGTCGAGCAGGGGGCGGAAGTCTTCGGCAGCCAGGTTGGGGTACTTCGGGTCGAAGCAGTTCTGGTCGTAGTTCTCGCAGAAGTCCACGCAAGCGTCGTAGTGGGGCGAGGTCTGATACTGCTCGCGGGCGTCTCGGTCGCCACCGAGGTGGTGGAAGTAGTAGTAGCCCTGAAACAGGCCGTGATGGGCGATCACCCAGTGCGTGCGCTCGTCGACATAGGGCTGCAGGACGGCAGCACCGGCGGCGCTGTGATTCTCGGGCGCGAATGCGTCACCGATGTCATGCAGGAGGGCCGCCGCCACGAGGTCGGTCGATTCGCCGTTTCGCAATGCCCGGGTTGCCGATTGCAGGGAATGGTCGTAGCGGTCGATCGGGTACCCCAGCGTGGGTCCCCGCAGGCATTGCAGGATGTTCAGCAGGTTGTCGACCAGTCCCGTTCGGACGTGCGCGTAGTGCTGACTGTCCAGGAACGCGTAGTCGTCAGCGGTGCCGTGCTCCATTGCCGTCCAGGACACGATGCGGCCGGTGTCCCGATTGCTCATGGCAACCCGATCCGTCAGCCCTTCACAGGTGTGCGCCAGCCGAAGGGATCGGGCGCAGCACCGACCTGGATGTCGACGAGTGCCTGGCGCAGCCGCATCGTGTTGCGGCCCGGTTGGCCGTCGCCCACAGTGAGCGTCTTGCCTTCGAACAGGATGGTGCCGACGGGGGCGAGCACCGCGGCCGTTCCCGACAGGAACGCTTCGCCGCGCTCGGCCCACTCGACCAGCTCCTCGGGGTCGATCGAGCGCTCCTCGACCTCGTAGCCCAACGACGCGGCCAGCTCGATCACCGACGACCGGGTGACACCGTGCAGGAACGACTCGTCGAGATGACGGGTCACGACCCGCTGGTCGTCGGCCAGGAAGAAGTTGGATGCCCCGGTCTCGGTGATGTCTCCGCCGGTGGCGAACAGCATCTGGTCGATGGCCTCGTTGCCGGCCATGGCATCCAGCGTGGGCGCCAGCGCCATGGCGTAGTTCCCGCCGCACTTCACCATGCCGAACTGCGGGACGGTACGGGGAATGTCGGTCTCCACCAGCAAGGTCAGCGGCCGGACGCCGCCCTTGAAGTAGTCGCCCACTGGGCAGTTGACGACGTACAGCAGCGCGCTGCGCGTCGGGCGGGCCGCGGCACCGATGTCGGGCTCCGTGCCGATGAGCGTCGGGCGAATGTAGAGCGAGCCGGGCGGGTCGGGAACCTCACCCGCGTTCGCCTCCACTGCGTCCACGCACATCTGATGCAGCACACCGCCGTCGATGGCCGGCAGCCGCAGCCGCTGCGCGCTGGACACCATGCGTTCCACATGCCGGTCCAGCCGGAAGATCGCCAGCGAGCCGTCCACCTGCCGGTGTGCCTTCAGCCCTTCGAAGATCGCGCTGCCGTAGTGCAGTACGTGCGCCGCCGGGCTGATGGAGAAATCGCCGAACGGCTCAGCTCCCCCGCCGTAGACGTACGGGCCGTCGTCGGCGCGGGCTGTGGTCATCCAGTCACAGAAGATGGTCCCGAAGGGGACCGTAAACGGGTCGGGCTTGTCAGTCACCGGCGCTCCATGGGGATGGCTTGGGCGTTGCAGTCGTCCAAGACATCCGCAGCGTATCGCCGGGCCCTGTCCGCATCGGGGAGAATTCGGTGCCGATTCGTCTGGTCGGACGCACCAGCCCGGTCCGGCAGGGCCGTCGTTGCGTACGCTGCGGCCATGACAACCCAGGACCAGAGCCAGATCACCGAGTCGGTCCGACTCGAGCGCCGCGACGACGTGGCGTTGCTCTTCGTGAACAACCCGCCCGTCAACGCTCTGAGCTATCACGTGCGCCAAGGCCTCATCGACGGCATGGCAGCCGCCGAGGCCAGCGACGCAGCGGCCATCGTGCTCATCTGCGACGGGCGAACCTTCATCGCCGGCGCCGACATCACCGAGTTCTCCCAGCCGCCCAAGCCCCCCGCCCTCGTGCCCGGCCAGGAAGCCATGGAGAACTGCAGCAAGCCAGTGGTGGCTGCGATCCACGGCACCGCGCTCGGCGGCGGGCTGGAGGTCGCACTGTGCGCGCACTTCCGGGTCGCCATCAGCACAGCCCAGTTCGGCCTGCCCGAGGTGAAGCTGGGCCTGCTGCCCGGCGGCGGCGGCACGCAGCGCCTGCCGCGCATCACCGGCCCGCAGCGGGCGCTCGAGATCATGGTCAGCGGCGATCCCATCGGCGCCTCTGAGGCCCTGGAATGCGGCCTGATCAACGAGATCGTGGGCGACTCGCTGGCCGATCTCGAGGCGGGAGCGGTGGCATTCGCCCGCCGAGCCGTGGCAGAAGGCATGCCCCGCCCGCGTATCCGCGATCGCAACGATCGCCTCGAAGGCTTCGGCGCCGAGCAGTTCGCCGCCTTCCGGGCCTCGATCGCCCGGCGGACGCGAGGTTTCGAAGCGGCCGACTGCATTGTTCGCTGCGTGGAGGCGGCAGTCGAGACCGGGGCCAGCGGCGACTTCGAGGCCGGGCTCGCCGCCGAGCAGCGCATCTTCGGCGAGCTGATGGGCAGTTCGCAGGCCAACGCTCAGCAGTACTACTTCTTTGCCGAGCGAGCGGCCCAGAAGGTGCCCGATGTGCCCTGCGACACGCCGCCCGTGGACATCGCGCGGGTCGGCATTCTGGGCGCAGGAACGATGGGCGGCGGCATCGCCATGAACTTCGCCAACATCGGCATCCCGGTCACCCTCGTGGAACGAGACGAGGCCAGCCTCGAGCGAGGCCTCGGAGTAGTGCGACGCAACTACGAGCGCACCGCGGCGCGGGGCGGCATCTCGTCAGACGATGTGCAGACCCGCATGGACCTGCTCCAAGGCTCCACCGACATGGGCGACTTCGCCGACTGCGACCTGATGATCGAGGCCCTGTTCGAGAACATGGCGCTCAAGAAGGACGTGTTCTCCCAGCTCGACGGCATCTGCAAGCCGGGCGCGGTGCTCGCCACCAACACGTCCGCGCTGGATGTGAACGAGATCGCCTCGGCCACGTCACGGCCTGAGGCCGTCGTCGGCATGCACTTCTTCTCCCCCGCCAACGTCATGCGGATGCTCGAGGTGGTGCGCGGCGATGCCACGTCGCACACGGCCATCACCACTGCCATGTCGATCGGCAAGCGCATCGGCAAGACACCGGTGCTGTGCGGTGTCTGCTACGGCTTCATCGGCAACCGGATGCTGTTCATGCGCGGCATCGAGGCCGAGAAGATGCTGCTGGAGGGTGCCACACCGGCCCAGATCGACAAGGTCGTGTACGACTTCGGCTTCCCCATGGGGCCCTTCGCCATGAGCGATCTGGCCGGGCTCGACGTGGGCTGGAGCGAGGACACGTCGTCGAGCTCGACGGTGCGCGAGGTGCTGTGCGAGTCGGGCCGGCGGGGCCAGAAGAACGGCCGCGGCTACTACATCTACGACCCCGACACCCGGGCCTCGACGCCCGACCCGGAGGTCGAGCAGATGATCCGCGACTTCGCCGCTGAGCGGGGAGCCGTGCTGCGTGATGTCACCGATCAGGAGATCCTCGAACGCTGCCTGTACCCGATGGTCAACGAGGGCGCCAAGATCCGCGACGAGGGCATCGCGCTGCGGGGCAGCGACGTCGACGTCACCTGGATCAACGGCTACGGCTGGCCCATCTACACCGGCGGGCCGATGTACTGGGCCGACGAGATCGGGCTCGGCGAGGTGCTGGGCCGCATCCGCCACTACGACGAGACCCTGGGCGGTGACCACTGGACGCCGAGCCCGCTGCTGGAGCGGTTGGCAGCCGCGGGCGGCTCGCTGGCCCGCCACGAGAGCTGACCGCGAGAGGCTGGCGGACAGAATTGCCTGCGGCCAGAATCAATGGCGGGGCCGACCGAGGGAGAAGCCAGTGCTGACGTTCGAGCCCATCCATCCTGACTTCGGCGCCCAGGTCAGCGGCATCGACCTGTCGAAGCCGCTCGACGGCGCGGCGGTTGCGGAGCTGCACGACGCCGTCGACACCTACTCGCTGCTGCATTTCCCGGACCAGCAGATGTCCGACGAAGCGCAGCTTGCGCTTACCCGCACCCTCGGCGAACCCGAGCCGAACCATGTGGTGTTCGGCAAGACGGGCAAGGTCGAGTACTTCGGCACGATCGGCAACGTCATCGACGCCGACACCAAGCGGGACGAATCACACCCGCTGACCCACAACCAGAAGGGCAACAACCTCTGGCACTCGGATTCGTCATTCCGGCTCGTGCCGTCGTACGTGTCGATCCTGTGCGCCTACGAGGTGCCCGGCGAGGGCGGCGAGACGCTGTATGCGAGCCAGCGGGCCGCGTACGCCAGGCTCAGCCCCGAGCGCCAGTCCGAGATCGACGACCTGGTGGTGCTGCACGATTACGTGTTCAGCCGGACCAGGGTCGCCCCGGTCGATCCGAATCACGCCGCATCACTCCCGCCGATCCCCCAGCGGCTCGTGCGCACCAACCCCGGCAACGGCCTGAGGAACTACTACGCCGGCTCGCATGCCCGGTCGATCGTCGGCTGGCACGGCATCGACAGCCGCCGGCTCATCGACGAGCTGAACGAGGCCGCCACCCGTCCCGGAGACGAGTACGCGCATCGCTGGAGCCCGGGCGACACGGTCATCTACGACAATCGCTGCCTGCTGCACCGCGGCGCCGGCTACGACGCCGACCGCTGGCGCCGTTACATGCGCCAGACCCGCGTGCAGGGCACCGGCCCCACCCTCGACGAGTAGGACTACGAAGGTCTACGTGCGAGCAGCTCTGAGAGCTGCGGCCACCTCAACGGATCGATATTGCGAACTGGGCTACGACGCCGAGAGGTACGCGTCAAGCGCATCCCGGATGACTTGGCTCTCAGTCACGTCCTGGGCTGCGGCCTGCTCTTGGATGCGACGCTTGTAGCTCGGCGGGGCTCGGAATGTGTACACCTCTGCCCTCGCCTCGCCAAGCCGCGGAGAGCGTCGGCGGGTCTTGCGGATGGCGGTCAGCTCAGCGGGTTCGAATTCCCGGTTCTCAAAATCGGTGGCGATGGCGTTGATCTCGTCATCGGTCAAGCTGTTGCGCACGTTGCTGGGGTCGGTTTCGTCACTCATAGATGTTCTTTGGTGGGATAGGCACGGAATGCCCGTCGTAGCGGCATTGCGTGGATGATGAGGTCGGCGTCTTCGGCTTGCAGATACAGAACTTCGAGCAGATTTCCCGCGCGGTCGGGCCCGATACAGAGGCTCTTGATCGGCTCATGCTCGATGTCGATGTCGTAGAAGCCCATAGCGTTGTTCCAAGCGTGACGGATCTCGTCGTCGGCCACGCCATGGCGGTAGGCCGACTCATGGATCCACACTCCTTAAACGTAACACGTTTAAGGAGTTCTCGGTCAAGCTCCGTGTCACCAGCCGGGATGGCCCGCGTACGTCGGGTCAGTTGCCAGCTGCGGTGGCGATCGTTGACTCTGGTACGCCGGCGGCTCGGGCGCCGCCGCAGATGCTCTCCCACGTCTCGGCGGGCAGCGTGATGCCATTGGCCATGCGGTGCTGGCGCCGTTCGTGCTCGACGTCGCCGGGCAGCTTCACGGGCTCGGTGGGATCGATGGCGTCGGCGTCGTAGAACCAGTCGAGATAGTCGGCCGCGATGCCGTTATAGCCGTCATCGGTCTCGCCGACTGCCGCGTCCACTTGGGCCGGGTCGACGTACACCGACAGCATGCCGTTGGCGAAGCGAACTCGGCGCGGCCCGGCGGTGCCGGTGCCGGTAAGCGCTCCGGCCAGCAACTCGCACATCACCGAGATGCCCGAGCCCTTGTGCTCCCCCATCGCCCGCAGCGCGCCCGGCCCGTCCATCGAGTTGGGGCGCTCTCCCTCTTCGAACGTGTAGAGCACCCGCGGGTCGCCGGTGATCTCGCCGTCGCCGGACACCAGGGCGTTGCTAGGGACGGCCGGGCCGCCATGCAAGGCGACCATAGCCTTGCCCTCGGCCACCACCGACGTGGCGAAGTCGTGGATGACGGGGCGGCGACCGGCCACGGGCGCGCCATAGGCGCACGGGTTGGTGCCCATCCGTCGGGCCTTGGCGCCGAACGGGGCCACCAGGCGGCTGTTGGCCACGTTCACGAAGTGCACCGAGACCAGGCCTTCGGCCGCAGCCATCTCGGCATACTCGCCGATGCGGCCGAGATGGCCCGCATTGCGCAGCCCCACCACCGCGACGCCCAGTTCCTTGCAACGTTCGATGCCGAGCTGCACTGCGGCAGGCCCGACCGTCTGTCCCATGCCGTACTGGCCGTCCACCAGCAGCAGCGCGCCCGAGTCGATCAGCACCTTGAGCTCCTGGTCGGCGAGCTGGACGCCGTTGGCCAGCAAGTCCACATACAGCGCCGAGCGGATCACGCCGTGGCTGTCATGACCCGCCAGGTTGGCCCCGACAAGGCTGCGACCGATGCGCTCCGCCTCGGCATCGGAGCACGCCGTATGGCGGAAGATCTCGGCGATGAACTCTGCGAGGCGGTCATGGTCGATCACCACGTCGCTGTTCGCAGCGTCGTCGGTTGTGCTGGATTCGCTCATCGCCGCAGCGTACGCCGCCAGCTTGGACCGTTCTGCTGCGAATCGCTGCCGACCCGGATGCTTCACGCGTCTACACCGGCACAGGACCCGAGCGCCGCTGGCATGACGCGGTTCGGGCGCGGACCAAGCACCGCACATAGGCTCGCCCGGCGTGAGCGAGACCGGCGCGGCTGTGCAGGAGCAACCGCAGCGCTACGACGTGGTGGTGGTGGGCGCGGGCAACGCGGCGATGTGCGCGGCGCTCGCGGCCCACGAGGGCGGCGCCGAAGTGCTGGTGCTGGAACGGGCGCCCGAGGCCGAAGCCGGAGGCAACAGCCGCTTCACCGCCGGCGCAATCCGCTTTGCCTACGACGGCGTCGACGACCTGCGAGCGCTGGTGCCCGATCTCACCGACGCCGAGGTGGAGATGACCGACTTCGGCACCTACACCGAAGAGCAGTTCTACGCCGATCTCGGCCGCATCACCGACTACCGGTGCGATCCCGAACTGGCAGACACGCTCGTCACTCGCAGCAAGAGCACGCTGATGTGGATGGCGAGCCACGGCGTGCGGTTCGCGCCGATCTGGGGACGCCAAGCCTTCAAGGTGGACGGGCACTTCACGTTCTGGGGCGGCCTCACGGTGGAGTCGGTGGGCGGTGGCGAAGGACTCGTGGAATCGCTGCGGGCGGCGCTGGCTCGCAACCAGATCGACCTGTGGCACGAAGCCGCAGCACGCTCGCTGCTGACCGACGACAGCGGCGCTGTGCGGGGCGTTCGCGTGCGGCGCGGCGGCCGCCTGATCGACGTCGAATGCAGTGCCGTCGTACTGGCAGCCGGCGGGTTCCAAGCCAACGCCGAATGGCGCACCCGCTACCTAGGTCCCGGATGGGACCTGGCCAAGGTGCGCGGCACGCGCTTCAACACCGGCGACGGCATCGCAATGGCGCTCGACATCGGCGCAATGCCGTACGGCAACTGGAGTGGCGCACACGCCGTGGCGTGGGACTACAACGCCCCGGAGTTCGGCGACCTCGCCGTCGGCGACGGCTTCCAAAAGCACAGCTACCCGTTCTCGATCGTGCTGAACCAGGACGGCCAGCGCTTCGTGGACGAGGGCGCCGACTTCCGCAACTACACCTACGCCCGCTACGGACGCGAGATCCTGGCCCAACCAGGGCACTCGGCTTGGCAGGTCTTCGACGCCAACACCGAGCACCTGCTGCGCGACGAGTACCGCATCCGCCAGGTCACCAAAGTGACCGCCGACAGCATCGAAGAGCTCTGCGCGCGCATGGAGGACGTGCACACCGAGCGAGCGCTGGCGACCATCAGCGAGTTCAACGCAGCGGTCGACCGCAGCGTCCCGTTCGACCCCAACGTGCTCGACGGCCGCCGCACCCAGGGCCTCGGCCCCGACAAGACGAACTGGGCGATGCCGATCGAAACGCCGCCGTTCTCCGCATTCCACGTGACGTGCGGCCTGACCTTCACGTTCGGCGGCCTGCGCATCGACGAGACCGGCTGCGTGATCGACACCGACCTGCGGCCGATCAGTGGCCTGTATGCCGCAGGCGAGCTGGTGGGCGGCCTGTTCTACGGCAACTATCCCGGCGGTTCGGGCCTCTCCGCGGGTGCGGTGTTCGGCCGGCTGGCGGGCAGCTCCGCCGCCACGCACGCCACCGGCTGAGCAGTTTCTGCTCAACGGGCGGCGACTCCCCGGCGGGCGGTAGCGTCCAATCGCTATGTCCTCCTCGCCCGACAGCACCGGCTCGAAGATCGTCTACACCCACACCGACGAAGCGCCTGCGCTGGCGACCTACTCGCTGTTGCCGATCATCACGGCGTTCACCGATGCTGCAGGTGTCGATGTAGAGACACGTGACATCTCGCTGGCAGGGCGGATCATCGCGGCCTTCGGCGACATGCTCGAGCCGCATCAGCGAATCGGCGATGCGCTGAGTGAACTCGGCGAGTGGACCCAGGACCGCGGCGCCAACATCATCAAGCTGCCGAACATCTCTGCCTCGGTCCCCCAGCTCAAGGACGCCGTCGCCGAGCTGCAATCGAAGGGCTACGCAGTCCCCGACTATCCCGACGATCCCGCAGACGCCTCCGAGCGCGAGATTCGCGAGCGCTTCGACCGTGTCAAGGGATCGGCGGTGAACCCGGTGCTGCGCGAGGGCAACTCCGACCGCCGCGCCCCCCGCGCCGTCAAGGAATACGCGCGCCAGTACCCCCACTCGATGGGCGCCTGGTCACAGCAGAGCCAGAGCCACGTGTCGACGATGTCCGGCGGCGACTTCCGCTCGAATGAGCAGTCGGTCACGGCGGGCGGCGCCAGCTCGCTGAGCATCGAGCATGTGGACAACGACGGGAACGTTCGCCTGATGCGCAAGGTCCCCGTCGGTGCCGGCGATGTCGTCGACTCCACGTTCATGTCGGTCACCGCGCTGCGCGAGTTCCTCGATGATCAGATCGCCGACGCCCGCGCGGGTGGCGTGCTGTTCTCGCTGCACCTCAAGGCCACGATGATGAAGGTCGCCGATCCGATTGTCTTCGGACATGCAGTGCGAGCGTTCTTCGCACCGGTGTTCGACCGGCACGCCGAAGCGCTCGCGGCCGCCGGTGCAGACCCCAATGACGGCTGGGCCAACGTGCTGGCCGCCGTCGAGTCGCTGCCTGCAGCGCAGCGCGAAGTCATCGAGGCCGATATTGCTGCCACGCTGGCGGAGCGCCCGGGCATGGCCATGGTCGACTCCGATCGCGGCATCACCAACCTGCACGTGCCGAGCGATGTCATCGTGGACGCGTCCATGCCGGCCATGATCCGGTCGTCGGGCCAGATGTGGAACGCCGAGGGCAACCAGCACGACACGAAGGCCGTCATCCCTGATTCCAGCTACGCGGGCATCTACCAGGCGGTGATCGACGACTGCCGCGCCAACGGCGCGTACGACCCGACGACCATGGGCTCGGTGCCCAACGTGGGCCTCATGGCCCAGAAGGCCGAGGAGTACGGCAGTCACGACAAGACCTACGAGGTGGATGCTGCCGGGACCATGCGGGTCGCCACTGAGTCCGGCGAGGTGCTGATGAGCCACCAGGTCGCCGAGGGCGACATCTGGCGCATGTGCACCACGAACGACGCAGCCATCGCCAACTGGGTCGACCTGGCCGTCGAGCGCGGGCAGCTCACCGGTGCTGCGGTCGTGTTCTGGCTGGATGCCGACCGGCCCCACGATGCGCAGCTCATCGCCAAGGTCGATGCCCGGCTGGCGGAACGGCAGGCCGACGACGCCTCGATCGGCGAGCTCGACATCACGACCTTGGCCCCGGCCGATGCCTGCCGCTTCTCGCTGGAGCGCATCCGGCGCGGGGAAGACACCATCTCGGTCACCGGCAACGTGCTGCGCGACTACAACACCGACCTGTTCCCAATCCTCGAGCTGGGCACGTCGGCCAAGATGCTCTCGGTCGTGCCGCTCATGGCCGGCGGCGGACTCTTCGAGACCGGCGCCGGCGGCTCAGCGCCCAAGCATGTCCAGCAGATGGTGGCCGAGAACCACCTCCGCTGGGACAGCCTGGGCGAATTCCTGGCCCTGGCGGTGTCGCTCGAACATCTGGCCCGTGTGGCCGGCAACCCCGTCGCGCAGCTGCTCGCTGACACCCTCGACGCTGCGATCGGCACGTGGCTCGCAGAAGGCCGCGCTCCCAGCCGCCGGGTGAACGAGCCCGACAATCGCGCCAGCCACTTCCATCTAGCGAAGCACTGGGCCGACGAGATGGCCCGCCAAGGCACAGACGCCGACCTCGCCGAACGATTCGCCCCGCTGGCGGCGGCATTGGCCGCGAACGAGGGCCAGATCATCACCGAGCTCGTGGAATGCCAAGGCGTGCCGGTTGACCTCGGCGGCTACTACCTGCCCGACCCCGCGCTCGCCGAAGCCGCCATGCGGCCGAGCGCCACCTTCAACGACATCCTCGACGGCTTCCGCAGCGGTTAGGTGTCGAGCTCGGCCAGGCCGCCGGGGCCGAGCCGGCCGGTGTCGCGATAAGCCGCCAGCTTGTCCCGGCTGTCGGCGATGTCCAGGTTCGCCATGGTGAGCTGCCCGATGCGGTCGCCTGGGCCGAACGCTGCGTCTTCGACTCGTTCCATCGACAACCGATCTGCTGCGTAGGTAAGCGCTGGGCCGGTGGTGTCAAGCACCGAGTAGTCGTCGCCACGGCGCAGCCTCAGCGTGACTTCGCCCGAAACCGACGAACCCAACCAGCGCAGCAGCGAGTCGCGCAGCATCAGCGCCTGGGGGTCGAACCAGCGGCCCTCGTACAGCAATCGGCCCAGCCGGCGGCCCATCGTGCGGTAGTTGTCGAGCGTGGCCTCGTTGTGGATCGCCGACAGCAGCCGCTCATACGCGATGTGCAGCAGCGCCATCCCTGGCGCTTCGTAGATGCCGCGCGATTTGGCCTCGATGACGCGGTTCTCGATCTGGTCGCTCATGCCGAGGCCGTGGCGCCCGCCGACGGCATTCGCTTCCAGCACCAGCGCGACGTGATCGCTGCCCTCATCGCCTGAGGCCGAAAATTCCCGCCCACCGATTGCGACCGGCCAACCGGCCTCGAAGCGGATCGTGACGTCCTCAGTGTCGATTCCGACCGCCGGGTCCCAGTGGGCGACGCCCATGATCGGCTCCACGATCTCCATCGACGTGCCCAGGTCCTCCAGTTGCTTGGCCTCGTGCGTGGCGCCCCAGATGTTTGCGTCGGTGGAATAGGCCTTCTCGGTGGGGTCCCGGTACGGCAACCCGCGCGAGACCAAGAACTCGCTCATGCCGGCCCGCCCGCCCAGCTCGTCCACGAACGCCGAGTCCAGCCAGGGCTTGTAGATGCGCAGCCCGGCGTTGACCAGCAGGCCGTAGCGGTAGAAGCGCTCGATGTCATTGCCCTTGTACGTCGAGCCGTCGCCCCAGATGTCCACGCCGTCCTCGGCCATGGCCGCCACCAGCATCGTGCCGGTCACCGCTCGGCCGAGCGGCGTGGTGTTGAAGTACGTGCGGCCGGCCGTCGAGATGTGGAACGCGCC
This sequence comes from Candidatus Poriferisodalis sp., assembly GCF_965204195.1. Taxonomy (GTDB): domain Bacteria; phylum Actinomycetota; class Acidimicrobiia; order Acidimicrobiales; family Poriferisodalaceae; genus Poriferisodalis. The sequence continues at coordinate 1,745,752 of NZ_OZ241975.1, read as the reverse complement.
GCACTGCAGCGCCATCAGGCCCTCTCGCACGAGTTCGGCCCGGCAGTCCACCAGGCGTGCGGCGTGGGCGCCGTAGTCGAGCGCCCGCTGCGGCACCCCCGACAGGTCCGGCTCGTCGTACTGGCCCAGGTCGGCCGTGTAGGCACACACGAGCGCGCCGCGCTCGTTCATCCACGCCACTGCTGCTGAGGTGTCGAGCCCGCCGGAGAACGCAATGCCCACCCGCTCCCCCACGGGAAGCTCGGCCAGCACACGCGAACCGCCAGCAGACGCAGAACCAGTCGACATAGGCCACCACGGTACGGCGTCGGGCTGCCGGATCGACTGTGCTTTTCGGCCGACCCCACGCCGTCGTTCACCGCGTGGTGATCGGGCTGCGCGTACGCTCCGCCACGAAGAGGTGACTCATGAGCAACGGCGAGGCGACAGACACCACGAACGACACCGCCACCGGCCATTCCATTGCCGAGCTGCTGAGCGAGATGGTGCGCATCCCCAGCGTCAACCCGCTGCATCACGGACCGCGTTCGGGCACCGTCGCCGAAGCCGACATGGCCAACTGGGTGGCCGAACGAGCGGCAGCGCTGGGCGCCGAGGTCGAGCTTGACGAGATCGAGCCGGGGCGCCCCAACGTGTATGCCCGCTTCGCCGGCCGCACCGAGCGGATGCTCGCCGTCGATGTGCATCTCGACACCGTCGGCGTCGAGCACATGGAAGGCGACCCGTTTGAGGGTCGCATCAGCGAAGGACGAGTGTGGGGGCGGGGCTCGGTCGACACCAAGGCGACCATGGCCGTCGTGCTCGCCGTGCTGGCCGAGATGACCGCTGCTGGTCAGCAGCCGATGTGCACCGTCGAGCTGGTGGGCACGATCTCCGAGGAAGGCGGCGGCCTGGCCGGCGCATCCGCGTACCGGGACCGGCTGCTCGAACGCAACGAGCGCCGCGAACAGATCGTCGTGGCCGAGCCCACGATGTGCGCACCGGTGTACGGCCACAAGGGCGGGCTCGGTCTCGAAGTCTTGGTGGAGGGCCGTGCAGCGCACTCGTCCAAGCCCCATCTCGGCATCAACGCGCTGTCAGCCGGGGCCCGCATCGTTGCCGCCATCGACGCCGAGCAAGAGCGCTTGGCGAGCCAGCGCGAGGTCGGCGCGCTCGGCGCCGGCACCGTGTCGGTCAACGAGATGGGCGGCGGGCGGGCCCGCAACATCATCCCCGACCACTGCGAGCTGTACGTCGGCAGGCGCATCGCCAACGGCGAGGACTACGAGAAAGAAACCGCCCGTCTCACCGAGTTGATACGCGCCGCCGCCCTTCCGGCCCGCGTCAAGGTGCAGCTGGCGAACGGATTCGGCAGCAATGCGTTCTTCCAGGCACCTGGCAGCGATCTGGTCACCGCAATGGCGGAGATGTCAGGCCACAGCCCCGCCGTGGCCGATTTCGGCACGAATGCGCTGCGCTACAGCGAGGTGGCCGACCAGATCGTGGTGTTCGGCCCGGGTTCCATCGATCAGGCCCACCAGGCGATCGAATGGGTCGAGATCGCCGAACTTGAACGAGCGGCCGACGTCTACCGCCAGCTGCTCCGGCGCTAGCCATACACGCCCGACCTAGCTCCAACGGCCATTAACCCACTCTGACCGGTCTGTTTCTCGAGGTCACCCGGCAGCGGCGCAGGAGAACCGCAGCAGCACACTCTGCGAACCGTGTCACAATGCAAGTCACGGCAGAACACCACCGAATCTTGGGCGACAACCGGGCGACCGACGAAGCTGAGGGCGAACAGGCAGCGAACCACTGCGCTGATGAACTGCTCGCCCTCCAAAGTGAGATGGCCGCTGCGGGATTCGCCCGAGGGAAAGCGAACCGGCGCATCCGGCGGCGACACAAAACGCTAAGGCAAGAGCCCAAGGCTTCGACCGCGTGCGGCTACTGGTACGACGAGCACAACTTCGACAACGACTGCTGGGAAGCATGGAACGGCGCTGACACGGAAGAGCGGGTGCGGCACCTCGAAGCGGTCCTTGCGGGTCACGACGCGCGGTGCTAGCGCGAGGCGCCACCGAGAACCCGCGCTCCGCCGTTTGTCTGCGTGTCTTGTGCGCTTAACCCTCGCCCCGCGTACGGCGCTTGGAGCGCGGATCCGAGGTCACCGCGGGCAGAGCGATCAGATCTGATTCACCCCCTGCCTGAGACCCCCGGTGTCGGAGGGCAACAGGGCCTATTCGCCGTTGTCCTGCGCTGACCGCCGCGCATGGATCCACTGCGACAGAACCCCCAAGCCGATGAACACCGCGCCAGTGATGCTGCCGATAGCACCGAGGGTTTCGGCGCCCGCATCGATGAGCGCCAACGAGACGACAAGCACCACCGCCGCAACTATGCCGACGATTGTCACCACGGACCAAGTGATGTGCCTCGCTGTCCGGTTGCTGTCGAGTTGAGCTTCGTGAGAACGCCGAGAGCTGTTGTCAGCGAGTTCCAAGATCGACTTACCCGCGCCCGGCGAGGCCGCTTCGTAGGGGGGTTATATCGGGTGTTAGCCATTGATGTCACACCCCCCTTCTACGTTGGGGACATGAGCAAAGGCAAGGCCCCCGGACAGCATCAGCGCAAGGGCATGACGCTGATGGAGTTCTTCGACCGCTTCCCCGACGATGCCGCCGCCGAGCGGTATCTGGCTGAGGCACGCTGGCCTGACGGGCCGCGCTGCCCGCACGACGGCTGCGACTCTGCGAACGTGCAGATCGTCAAGAACCGCAAGCCGCAGCCGTTCCGCTGCCGGACGTGTCGCAAGCATTTCAGCGTGCGCACGAACACCCCCATGCACGCCAGCAATCTCGGGTTTCGGGTGTGGCTGCTGGCGATGTACCTGATGGTCACGGGGATCAAGGGCACAAGCTCGATGAAGCTGCACCGCGACTTGGGGGTGACGTACCGCACCGCGTGGCACTTGAGCCACCGGATTCGTGAGGCGTGGGCCGATCAGCAGTCGCTCAGCTTCTTCGACGGTCCCGTAGAGATTGACGAGACCTACATCGGCGGCAAAGCCAAGAACATGCACGCCAAGGATCGGGAGCGTCGGATCAGCGGCAGGGGTGGCGTGGACAAGGCCGCAGTCGTGGGCGCGAAGGACCGGGCGACTGGCAAGGTCTCAGCGGAAGTCGTGAAGGCTGTCGATGCGCCCACGCTGCGGGAGTTCGTGGACTCCCACGCGGCACCCGCTACGACCGTGTTCACCGATGGCGCTACCGCCTATCGAGGCCGTCAGAATCACCACGCGGTGCTGCACTCGCTGGGCGAATACGTCCGCGGCGAAGTCCACACCAACGGCATCGAGTCCCTGTGGTCAATGCTCAAACGGGGCTACGTCGGGACGTACCACAAGATGTCCGACAAGCACCTGCACCGGTACGTATCGGAGTTCGCCGGTCGCCACAATCACCGCCCGCTCGACACCGCGGACCAACTGACGCTGACCGTCAACAGCATGAACGGCAAGCGGCTGCCGTATGCCGAGCTTGTAGCGAACGCTCCCGCAGGGACAGCGGTTGAGCGTGATTACTGCGAGCCGTGGTAGCTCACGGGAGTACGGTAGGGAGCGTATGGCACACACACCGGACACCCCCGAAACTGACGCGCCCGAACGCACGGACCGCGAACTCGCTGAGCCGATCCCCGACAGCTTCGAGAATGTCGTGGCCGCGGTGATGCGCGCCCCCGCGAAGAAGAACTGGCGCTATGAACGGGACCGCTAGCAGTGACCCCCCCCCCCCCGCAACTTCGCTAGCCAGACGATTTGGACCGGTGACTGCCTCGACGTGATGCGAGGCATGAACAGCAACAGCGTCGATCTGATCTACCTCGATCCCCCGTTCAACTCCAACGCCGACTACGCCGCCCCAATCGGCTCACAAGCAGCCGGGGCAGCGTTCAAGGACACATGGGGATTAGACGACATCAACCTCGCGTGGCATGGCGAGATCAAGCACGAACAGCCCGGTCTCTACGACCTGCTGAACGCCACCCGGCGCATTCACGGCGACAGCATGATGTCGTACCTGATCTACATGGCGATCCGCGTCATGGAAATGCGGCGGCTGATGTCACCGACCGGCAGCCTGTACCTGCACTGCGACCCGACCGCGAGCCACTACTTGAAGCTGATGCTCGATGACGTGTTCGGCAGCCAGCAGTTCCAGAATGAGTTCATCTGGCATTACGGCGGCGGTGGCGCATCCAAGAAGCGATGGGCGCGCAAGCACGACGTGATCCTGTTCTACACGGCAGGCAGTTCGTGGACCTTCAACGCCGACGATGTGCGGACACCGCACAAGTGGACAGACGGCCAACGTCGCGCCGATGGCTCGCAACGTGACGAACGCGGCAAGCTGGGCGAAGACGTGTGGCAACACCACGGAGTGATGCCGTGGGCGAAAGAACGGGTCGGCTACCCGACGCAGAAGCCGCTCGCGCTGTTGGAGCGCATCGTCAAGGCATCGAGCAAGCCCGGTGACGTGGTGCTAGACCCGTTCTGCGGCTGCGCTACCGCGTGCATCGCTGCCACACTGAGCGGACGCCAATGGGTCGGGATCGACATATCCCCGAAAGCTGCCGAGCTAGTGGCTATGCGGATGCACGACGAAGTAGGGGTGCTGTACGACGGCCTGCACCGCACCGATATACCCGAGCGCACCGACTTGGGGAAGCTGCCCGCCTACAACTGCACCAAGAACAAGAAGTGGCTGTACGGCGAGCAAGGCGGCTACTGCAACGGCTGCTCAACGCACTTCAAGATTCAGAACCTCACCGTCGATCACATCATCGCCCGAGCCAAGGGCGGCACCGATCACCTGAGCAACCTGCAACTGCTGTGCGGGCACTGCAACAGCGTGAAAGGCGATAAGCCGATGGAGTACCTGCTGGCGTGCCTTACGGACAAGGGCTGGATCAAACGCCAGTTCGCGGAAGCGGTCTGAGCGGTCCACTACGGTCGCGCTTGTCGTGAACACCGCCCTTCGGGGTGCAGTCGAGAAACCAGAGGGTCCTTCACGGGTCCCTTCGGCTCGGCTGCGTTGGTGTTCACGACAGACCCCGACCCTCTGACCGAAGGGACCCACCTGTGAACGACGAAGCTCAGTCGGAGCCGCGTAAGCGGTTCTGGACGAAGCCGAAGATCATCATTGCCAGCATCCTCGTCGTGCTGATCGTGTACGGCTACGCGTGCGGTCCTGAGACGCTGTGTCTGGTGCAGGGCGGCGAGCCGGTCGGCAACGCGTTAGGTGCCGAGTGGTGCGAACTGGACGGCAACAACGTCCCGAGCGATGGGGATTTCCGGCTGAACTGGTGACGCTTTGGCTAACACCCGATATAACCTCCCTTCGTAGCGTTCGAACTCGGACGCCGGCGGTAGCGGACCGGCGTAGCTGAGGCTCGTCGTTCGTTCGTAGTGCTCGACCTCTTCGTCAGATTGGTTGTCTTGTTTCGAGACTTCCTCTCCGGTCACGGCTTCGCTGATCCCGCTTCGGCCAAGTCATCCATGGCACGTTGAATATGCGTGCCAGCGAGTGTCCAGCTTATGAACGATTGTCCTGTGGCTGCTTTCCAGTTGTCCTGTGCCGACTCATCGACGCGTTGACGATCGCCGAGGCTGAGGACGGTGGAGACATACACATTCCATGGCCCCCGCGGGTTCAAGTGCGCGAGTGACGAACGCAACCTCGGCGCTGTGAGGCTGAGAAACAGGTCCGTCTCGGAACGATCAATGCCGACCGGAGTGCGCAGACGCGAGTGGGGCATGTCCGCAGCGTAACGCTCCTAGAACCACACATCTCTGCGCCGCGGCCAAGTGATCGCGCAGACGCTCCGCTGCCTTCGGGGCACTTCATTCGATTCGGGAATCGCTCGGGCAAGGCTTCGGTGCACAGCACCGGTCCCGCGGCACTCACTCCGAGTGCGTCTAGCAAGTCCGCGACTGGCCGCGCGCGCTCTATGACGTACCGCTCGCATCACCCACCCGGTGACGTGACCTGTGCGACCGTGCGCTCGCAATAGCAGCTACACCCCTCACGCTTCACAGGCATCGTCTACCTCGGCCCGAGCGCGCTGTAGATTGGCGTTCGCGTCATCAATTGCATCGGCGAGTGGCGAGTTCTCGATGGCTACGAGGCGTTGCACATGCTCGGCGGCGATCTCGACGAGCGGACCCGGCGAGTTATGAACGGCTCTGCCGACGACGCGAGCCGCATCGAAGATCGCTTGGGCTTCCGCATCCCGGTAGTGCTCGGGGACCGTGGAACGTGCACGCATCGCCGCCCAGATCTCGCGCGCGCTGGTCTCTGCAGAATCTGCGATCGCGGATGCCTCATACGGCTGTCCCTCAAGGATGTGTTGGCTCAACTCCCGCTCTGTGATCGCAGCTACTTGCCAGAGCACATCGCCGACGAACGCGCCCGCTGTTGTGTACGCGCTAATGGACTGCGTCCATTCCTCAAGAAATCGGTCATGTTGGGCATCGAAACGATCGGAGTCAAAGCCCCGCTGACGTAGTTGCTGTCGCCAACGCGTATAGCTCTCGACATCCTCGATTGCCCGCTGGTGCGCCTCGTAATCCGCTACGTCTGAGAACGCGGACACATGACGAATCGCCAGTTCAGCCTCTTGCTCATCGCGCTCCCTGTCGATTCGCTCCGAAGCGATGACTCTCGCTTCCATGAGCTCCGATGCGGCCTCGGTAGAGACGCTCATGGCAAGAGAGACCAGCGACCCCGCGTACTCCCCGTCAGGGTCGCGCGGATCGGCCACCGCCCTTGCGCGGTCCCTCGCATCCGCTACGGCGGCCGCAACGTTGCCCCTGAACTCTTCCGCCGCGGCCTCGCTGTCCCGATGGGCTAGTGCGACCTGCTCATCCATCTCGCCGTTGAGTGCAGCGACATCAACGGAAGCCCGGCGTTCGGCTTCGCGCGCCGTAGCACACGCGTCAATGGATACCGAAGTAGATGGCGTGTCTCGTGTGGAGGTATCGGGAGCGGCCAATCTCTCGCCGGTTGCGGGCTCTTCGCCCGTGAGAGTCAACCACAGCGCGACGCTTAGCAGGCTGACGGCAACCAATCCGACGGTCCAGACAGCCTCGGTATGTGATCCCGCCCACTCCCTGACTGCAACCAGCGCACGACGTGAACGCATGTGTCTGTTCCGACAAACCCCGGACTGGAGCGGTTAGGTCAGTCGCGGCGGGCGGAGATGAAGACCGGGATCTCGCGGTCTGTCTTGGCCTGATACTCCGCGTAGGGCGGGAAAGCGTCCACGCACCGTTCCCACCACGCCGCGCGCTCGGCTCCGCTGACGAGGCGCACCGTGGTCTCGAACGGCTCAGGCCCGTCCTGGATCAACACCGTCGAATCGGCCATCAGGTTGTGGTACCAGCCCGGATGCGCCGGGGCGCCGCCCTTGGAGCCGACGATCGCGTACTCGCCCTCGTGCTCCACGCGCATCAGCGGCACCTTGCGCACGAGGCCGGTGCGGTGCCCGACGGTGGTCATGACGATGATCGGCAGCCCGGTATCGCGCAGCGTGTTGGCCTCGCTGCCGTTCGACGCCTCGTAAGCATCGGCCTGCTCCTTCACCCAGCCCCAGGTGCTGGGCCCGTATTCGCCATCGAACTTCTCGCTGTGTGCCATGCCGAGCAATCTAGGAGGCTGAGCCTCTCGGCAGCACGCCGAAATGCGTTCGCCTGACAGGTGCGCAGCACGCCTACGATCCACAGCGTGCAGATCATGTCCGCTCTGTTCATCGAGCACTTCGACATGCGCCAGGCCGCGGGCGGCGCGGCCCGCATCGATCTGGGCGGCGTTCACTTCTCGACGGCGGCCCCGGGACCGTTCCCGGTGACGATCACGCCGCACATGCTCGTGCTCGTGCGCTGTCCCGCCTCGCACACCGGATTGGCGGCGCTGGAAGTGAGATTCATGCGCGGCGATGAGCAGGTGGCGCGCAATGTGCAGCCGCTCAGCGTCGAGCCCGGGAAGTTCGGCTACAACCTCGTCCAAGCCGAGCTGACCTTCGATGAACCGTCGACGATCGAGGCCCACTGCCGCGTCGACCAGGGCGACGTGCTGATCGTTCCCCTCACCATGAACCCGCCCGCCGACGAGCCTGCGCCGCCGGCTGCAGAGCCGGCCACGGGCGGCTGGACCGGCACGCCCGCGCAGCAGGACGGCTAGGCGGGCCAGGCACGCATGCCGTTCACCGTCGGACTGTCCCAGCACGCCGATCCCGGCATCGCTACCGGCGAGATCGTGGGACGGGTGCTCGAGACGCTGGGAGTCCAACCCGATGTCGCCGTGCTGTTCACCTCGGGCGAGCACATGGGCAACACCGACGAGATCGCAGCGGCAGTGCTCGAGCTGCTCAACCCCGGTGCATTCATCGGCACCACGGCGGTCTCGGTGGCTGCGGGCGAGCGTGAGATCGAGGAAGAAACCGCCGCGGTGCTGTGGGTGGGAAGCCTGGGCGGCGGCAACGCGCCGCGGGCGCGCGCTGTCCGGCTGGGCGGGGTGCCCGATCCGGCTGCCGACGACGAGGCGCTCGCGGCCGCGCTCGACGAAGTACACGCCGCCGGCGATCTCTCGATGATCGTGCTGGCCGATCCGTACTCCTACCCCGTCGATGCCGCCCTCGGGCACTGGGCCGAGCGCTGGCCCGACGTGAGCGTGTTGGGCGGGCTGTCGTCTGGGGCACCCATGCCGGGCGGCAACCGCATCGTCGTGGACGGCGGCGTGCACCGCGACGGCGCTGCGGCCCTGATCGTGGGTGGCAGCGCCACCGTGACACACCTGGTCTCGCAGGGATGCCGACCCATCGGCCAGCCCTACATCATCACCGAGGCCGAGGGCAACGTGGTGAAGTCGCTCGGGGGCATGCCGCCGTTTGAGCGGCTGCAGCAGGTGTTCTCCAAGCTCGACCCCGCTGACCAGCGCCTGGTGCAGCGGGGGCTGCATGTCGGCCGGGTGACCGACGAGCGCAAGATCGACTTCGAGCGCGGCGATTTCCTGATCCGCGGCGTGCTCGGCGCAGACCGTGACAGCGGCGCCATTGCCATCGGCGACGAGGCGCCGATCGGCGCGACCGTGCAGTTTCATGTGCGCGACGCCGAAACCGCCGACGAAGACCTGCGCGCCGCGCTCGCGCACTCGCTGCAGACCGAGGGCGCCCTGCTGTTCACGTGCAACGGCCGGGGCACCCACCTGTTCGACGCTCCCCATCACGACGCGTCGGCGCTCGTGGACCAGACGTCGGCCGAGGTGGCCGGCATGTTCTGCGCTGGCGAAATCGGCCCGGTCGGAGCGCGCTCGTACGTGCACGGTTTCACCGCCTCGATGGCGCTGTTCTCTGACGCCGATGGGCAATGATGAGCCGAGCGACATGAACACCACTCTCGAAGCCCGGCAGATCAACACCATCCGGGCGCTGGCGATGGACGCCGTGATGCGGGCCAACAGCGGCCACACCGGCACGGCGATGGCACTGGCGCCCCTAGCGCATGTGCTGTTCACCCGCATCCTGCGCTACGACGCCGCAGCGCCAGATTGGCTCGACCGCGACCGGTTCATCCTGTCGGCCGGCCACGCCTCGATGCTCGTCTACGCCATGGCGCACCTAGTGGGCTACGGCGTCACGCTCGACGACATCCGAGACTTCCGCCAGCTCGGATCGATCACGCCCGGCCACCCCGAATACGGCCTCACGCCAGGAGTGGAGGTCACCACCGGCCCATTGGGGCAGGGCTTTGCCAACGCCGTCGGCATGGCGATGGCCGAGCGCGGCCTGCGCTCCCGCCTGGGTGCGGACTTGGTGGACCATCGCACGTTCGTGATCGTCAGCGACGGCGATCTGATGGAGGGCATCAGCCACGAGGCGGCGTCGCTCGCCGGCCACCAGCAGCTCGGCCGCCTGGTTGCCGTGTACGACGACAACCACATCACGATCGACGGCAGCACCGACCTGGCGCTCAGCGACGACGCCGCTCGTCGCTTCGAGGCGTACGGCTGGCACGTTGCCGACCTCGGCGAGGCCGCCGAAGACACCGACGCTCTCGAGCGCGCGATCCGCGAGGCCACGCTGGTCAGCGATCGTCCCTCGATGATCATCGTCCGCAGCCACATCGGCTACCCGATGCCCTCGGCGGCCGACACGTCGGCAGCGCATGGCGCGATCACCGACGCCGAGGAGATCGCTGCAGCCAAGCGGGCCATGGGCATGGACCCCGAAGCGACGTTCGTAGTCGACGACGACGTGGTGCAGGCCTACAGGTCAGCCGGCGCACATGGCGCAACCGAGCGCGTCGAATGGGAGGCTCGGCTCGCGGCCAGCGGCCACGATCGCGGCTGGCTCGAAGCGCTCTGGTCGGCCGGCGCAGTGAACGGCGAACTGTCCGATCTTCCGACCTTCGAGGCCGGTACCCAGATGGCCACCCGGGTCGCCGCCAATCGCGTGCTCGACGCATCGCTCGACACCGTGCCCGCCCTCATCAGCGGCGGCGCCGACCTCACCGGCAACACCGGCACCAACGTGACCGCCGAGGTGCTGTCGGCCGCCAATCCGAGCGGGCGCAAGCTCTACTTCGGTGTCCGCGAGCACGCCATGGGCGCGGTCGCCAACGGCATGGCGTTGCACGGCGGCGTGCTGCCGGTGGTCGGCACGTTCCTGGTCTTCAGCGACTACATGCGGCCCGCTGTACGGCTGGCGGCCCTGAGCGGTGCCAAGACCGTTTTCGTTTGGACGCATGACTCGATCGGCGTGGGCGAGGACGGGCCCACGCACCAGCCGGTTGAGCACGTCGCATCGCTGCGCGCTATCCCGGGCCTGTGCGTGATCAGGCCGGCCGACGCCAACGAAACGTCTCAGGCGTGGCAGATCGCAGTCGAGCGAGACGGCCCTACCGCGCTGGTGCTGACACGCCAGAACGTCCCAGTGCTCGACGGCACCGACCGCCCATCGCAGGTCGCCTCGGGCGCCTACGTGCTGATCGACACACCAGCGCCAGCGGTGATCCTGGCGGGCACCGGCAGCGAGGTGCAGTGCTGCACAGCTGCGGCCGCGCTGCTCGCCGCGGACGGCATCGCCAGCTCGGTGGTGTCGATGCCGAGCTGGGATCTCTTCGAGTCCCAAGACGCTGAGTATCGAGCCGCGGTATTCCCCCCGGGGGTGCCCGTGCTGGGCGTCGAGGCGGGCTCGGCGATGGGCTGGGACCGCTACGCAGATGCCACCGTCACGATGAACCGGTTCGGCGCGAGCGCGCCGGGTGACCACCTCATGGACCATTTCGGTTTCACCGCACCGGCCATCGCCGACGCAGCCCGCGCACTGCTGTAGGCCCGTGCTCACGGCACCACCGCCACGCGATGGCCGGCAAGCTGACACTGCATCGCCGACGCAGCCCGCGCGCTGCTGTAGAACCTGAGCAGGGACGCGCACAGGAAGGCTTCCATGACCGACGGTGGCAACGGCAGCACTACGAACGGGCGCTTACAAGGGCTGTATTCCCAGTGCGGGCAGAGCCCGTGGCTCGACAATCTTCGCCGGGGCTGGATCACCGGTGGCGAGCTGGACGCCTGGGTCGAACAAGGCATCCGCGGCCTCACGTCGAACCCGTCAATCTTCCAGAAGGCCATCGAATCGTCGCCCGACTACGACGAGCAGTTCGGCGACCTCGTGTGCGGCGGCACTTCGGTTGACGACGCCTACTGGCAACTGGTCACCAGCGACATCCGGGGCGCCCTGGGGGCGCTCGAAGGGGTCCACGAGACGTCGGGCGGCGCCGACGGGTTCGTGTCGGTCGAGGTGGACCCATCGCTTGCGCACGACGAGACGGCCACCACCAAGGCTGCCCGAGAGCTGCACGAGACCATCGCACGACCGAACCTGATGGTGAAGATCCCCGGCACCCTCGAGGGTCTCGGCGCCATTCGCCAGATGATCGCCGAGGGCCGCAGTATCAACGTGACGCTCATCTTCTCGGTAGCTCGCTACGAGCAGGTGGCCGAGGCCTACCTGAGCGGGCTCGAGGATCGAGTCGCCTCCGGCGTCGCGGACCTGTCGGGTGTGGCCAGCGTGGCCTCGTTCTTCGTGAGCCGCACCGACACCGAGGTCGATCGCCGGCTCGACGCTGTGGGCACTCCCAGCGCGCTGGGCCTGCGGGGGCGCACCGCCGTGGCGCAGGCCCAAGCCGCCTACGGTCGCTTCGGCGAGATCTTCAGCGGGCCCCGCTGGGAGCGGCTCGCTGCGCTCGGGGCCCAGGTGCAGCGTCCGCTGTGGGCATCGACCAGCACGAAGAACCCGGCCTATCCCGACACGCTGTATGTCGACGAGCTCATCGGCCCGCACACCGTCAACACCATGCCTGACGACACCCTGGCGGCCTTCTGCGATCACGGCAAGCTGCGTCGCACCGTCGATGCCGACCAGTCCGCGGCCAGCTACGTGCTCGATGCCGTTCAGGAGCACGGCATCGACCTCGACGGCGTCGCCGACACGCTCGAGGCGCAAGGCGTCGCCGCTTTCACGAAGAGCTTCGACGAGCTGCTGGTATCGCTGCAGACGAAGGCTGATTCGCTCGCCTGAGATTTCGCTGGGCGGGTCGGTTGCAAACCGAAACTGACTGCCGTAGTGTGCGCGGCCGTGAAGACCGCCACAACGGGCCAGCCGAGCTGTTCCATCCAGGCAACCCTCGACATCGTGGGCGACCGCTGGACGCTGCTCATCCTGCGTGATCTGTTCCGCGGGGTGCGCCGCTTCAGCGCCATGCAGCACGACCTCGGCATCGCTCGCAACATGCTGGCCGACCGGCTCGGCCGTCTCGTCGACGCAGGCGTTGTCGCCAAGGAGCCCTACCAGCACCGACCGGTCCGGTACGACTACGTCCTGACTGCCAAGGGCCTCGACCTGTCGAACAGCCTGCTCGCGCTGATGGCCTGGGGCGACCGCTGGTGCCACGACGGCGATGCGCCCACCGTGCTGGTGCACGCCGACTGCGGGACACCGCTGGAGATCGCTACCCGGTGCCCCGCCTGCGACGAGCCGGTCAGCCCCACTCGCATCCGCAGCCGGTCCAGCCGCAGCGACACGTCGCTTCGCGACCAAGCGCCCAGGGAGGGACTGAGCGGCCACGAGGTCGCCGCTGCCGCCACCGCCACAGCCTTTCAACAGCAGCCCACGAACGGAGGGGCCCTGTGACCATCATCGAACCGTCGCACAGCGTGGACGATCCGGCAGCCAACGGCGCTTCATCCAATGGCGCTGCCGTAGCCCCGCAGCCCTCGGCGGCGTCGCTGGCACTCGCAGCGCTGCCGCTCACTGAGCTTGCCGAGCGGGCAGCAGCCGTGCGCGACCAGGCATTCGGCACACGGGTGACCTACAGCCCGAAGGTGTTTATCCCGCTCACCATGCTGTGCCGCGACAAGTGCGGCTACTGCACGTTCGCTCAGCCCCCGGCGCGACTCGACACGCCGTACCTGACGCCCGAGCAGGTGCTGGAGATCGCCGCCAGCGGCGCCCGGGCGGGCTGCCACGAGGCGCTGTTCACCCTCGGCGAGCGCCCCGAGCTGCGCTACCCCGCAGCGGCGGACTGGCTTGCCGAGCACGGCTGGGACTCTACCGTCCACTACCTGGTCGAGATGTGCCGCCTCGTGCGCGACGAGACCGGGCTGCTCCCCCATGCCAACCTAGGTGCCATGACCGCGAACGAGCTGGCGGTGCTGCGCGAGGTGTCGCCCAGCCAGGGGATGATGCTGGAGTCGCTGAACCCCCACCTCGACTGCCACCGGGGATCGCCCGACAAGGAGCCGGCTCGGCGGCTTGCCACGCTCGAAGCCGCCGGCGAGGGGGCCATTCCGTACACCACCGGGATCCTCGTGGGCATCGGCGAGTCGCTCGCCGACCGGCTGGCGGCGCTGGAGGCCATCGCGGCGAGCCACGCCCGCTGGGGCCACATCCAGGAAGTGATCGTGCAGAACTTCCTGCCCAAGGCGGGCACATCGATGCACAACATGCCCGCCTGCCCGCCCGACGAGTACGCGCAGGCCATCGCGCTGGCACGGCTGATCCTGCCCGCCGACATCCACCTGCAGGCCCCGCCCAATCTCTCCGACGACTTCGGCGGGCTGCTCGACGTCGGCATCGACGACTGGGGCGGCGTCTCACCGATCACCGCCGACCACGTCAATCCCGAGCGCCCGTGGCCGGCGCTCGATCGCCTGCGGGAGGTCACCGAAGCACGCGAATTCACGCTCGCTCCCCGGCTCACCATCTACCCAGAGTTCGCGCTGCGGCCCGAGCGCTGGCTGGCCGAGACGAACCGGTTCCCGGTGATGGACCGCTCCGACGCCGAAGGCCTCGGCCGTGACGACCCCGGCGGCCAGATGCCCGAACGCACCATGGAGAACCTCAACGCCGGCTCCGGCGCAGACGTGCTGGTGGCCGACGAGAACTCCACCCAGTGGTACTCAGGCGGCGCCGGTCACCTGCCCACGAACATCATGGGCGGCCCCTCGCATGCCCGCGGGGCTGTGCGCGAGGTGCTCGACGGGGTGATGGCCGGTCAGCAAGTCGGGCACGAAGAGATTGTCACCCTGTTCTCCGCGCGCGGACCCGAGGTGGTCGCGATCGGCGAGGTGGCCGACGAGCTGCGTCGCGAAGCAGTGGGCGACATCGTGACCTGGGTGCACAACCGCAACATCAACTACACGAACGTCTGCACGTTCAAGTGCAAGTTCTGCGGCTTCTCCAAGGGACCCCTGTCGTTGAACCTGCGGGGCACGCCGTACATGCTGACGCTGGCCGACATCCAGGAACGGGTGATCGAGGCCGCCGAGCTGGGCGCCACCGAGGTGACCCTGCAGGGCGGCATCCACCCCAGCTTCGACGGCGACTACTACATCGACGTCTGCCGGGCAATCCACGATGTGGTGCCCGACATGCACCTGCACGGGTTCACGGCCCTTGAGGTCATCGAGGGGGCCAAGCGGCTCGGCGAGTCGCTCGTCGACTACCTCATGCGGCTCAAGGAGGCGGGGCTGAAGTCGCTGCCGGGCACTGCTGCAGAGATCCTCGACGATTCGGTGCGGGCAGTGCTGTGCCCCGACAAGATCAACACCGCTGAGTGGCTCGAATGCCATGAGGCGGCGCACGCGGTGGGCCTGCACTCGAACATCACGATCATGTTCGGATCGATCGAGCATCCGGAGAGCTGGGCGAACCACATCGTGGCCACCCGCGAGCTGCAGAAGCGCACGGGCGGGTTCACCGAGTGGGTGCCCCTGCCGTTCGTGCACATGGCCAGCCCGATCTACCTGCGCAAGGGCGCCCGTCGGGGTCCGACCTTCCGGGAGACCCTGCTGATGCACGCCGTGCCGCGCATTGCCTACCGGGGGCTCATCGACAACATCCAGGTGTCGTGGGTGAAGATCGGCCCACCCGGGGCCCAGCAGATCTTGCGGGCGGGTGCCAACGACATGGGCGGAACGCTCATGGATGAGAACATCTCGCGTGCTGCGGGAGCGCAGCATGGCCAGGGGCTGACCGAGCAGGACTTCCGGGATATCGCGGAGCCCCTCGGGCGCCGCACTCGCCAGCGTCTCACCGGCTACCAGAACGCCGACGGTGCCCCCGAGGTGCGCAGCCGCATCTTGCGGCCCACCGACAACGCCACCGACCGCAAGCTCATCCCGCTCGAATCGCTCGGCAGTCGCGTCTAGCGACTGCGCATCGGACACAGCAGTCGCGTCTAAGCAGCGAGTCGGGTGGGGCGTACGCTGCGCCTGAGATGAAGTCTTCTGTCTCGCGCTCTGTCGCAACGGGTGTTCTGCTCGTCGGCGTTGCGCTCATCGTGTGGACTGCCGTCGACGAACCCGACGATGGCCTAGGCGTCACTGAGGCTGCCAACGCGCCGACCACGACGCCGCAGGCGGAACCGATCGAGGCATCGCCGACGACGGCTGCAGTTGAGGCCACGACGCTAGAGACGGCAACCACGACGACTGCTACACCGGTGCCGACGACAACGACGGAGGCACCCGAGCCGATTCCGGTGCTTGGCACCGCGTTCACACTCAGCAAGCTCGACGGCTGGCTGAACACCGGGGCCACGTCTCTCGAGGAGATCCGGGCAGACAACGAGATCACGGTGGTGCAGTTCTGGACGTTCGGCTGCCGGAACTGCAAGAAGACGCTCGACGCTTTGGCCCAGCTACACGCTGACTTCCGGGATCGAGGCGTGGAGGTCGTGGGCGTCCACTCCCCCGAGTTCGGCTACGAGGCCAACGTCGACAACATCATCGAGGCCGCTGCCGAACTCGGCGTGGTCTGGCCGATCGCTCTCGACACCACCAAGTACAACTTCCACGTCTGGCAGGAAGGCCCGACGGGCTACTGGCCCCGCGTCTACATCATCGACAGCGACAACCAGATCCGCTTCGACCGCCGCGGCGACGGCGCGCACACCTACCGCGAGCTCTACGCCACCGTCGAGCGACTTCTCGCCCAAGAGAGCGCTTAGGCAGCCCGGGCCGGCGGCCGTGAGCACCATCTTCGACACCCTCACCGAGGGAATCAGCGTCATCACGTGGGCCTGCACACTCACGGCGCTGGTGCCGGGGCTGGCACTGGTGCTGGTGGCTCGCAGGGCGCGGCTGACGGCGGCGCTGTACTACATCGCAGGTGCTGCGTTCCTGGCGTGGGCACAGGCAGCCGGGCACTGGTGGGTCTCGGCGCGAGGTGCGGCCGTGGTGATCGCCAGCATCGTCGCCGCCGGCACCTACGTGGCGGCGTGGCGGGCGTCTGGCCATTCGTCGCCGCTCGCCACCGGCGCAGGCCTCGTGGGCGGCGCGTTGGCGGGCTGGCTGTGGCGGCCCTGCGTCGGCGAACTCCTCGGCGACATCCTCAATGATGCCTCCACCGCCGGCCCACGCACGCTCGGGCTCATGTTCGTCTACATGGTCGGCGTTCTGCTGCCGCTGCTGCTCATTGCTGTCGCTCCCTACGCCCTACCCGCCGTCGGCAGGCTGCTGGATCGGCTGCCGTTCGCTATTGCCGGCGCCACGGTCGGCGCGGCCTACGCCGTGGCCTTGGCCATCGGCCAGTACGACGATCTCATCGGCGAGCTCTACCGCATCTCGAGCGGCTATTGAACGGTCTGCCCGGGTAAGGACCGCTCGTCGGCTTCTAGTCGTCGAACGGCTCTGACGCTCCCATCGACTCCCGCAGGATCGAGGCTGCCTTGTGCGTGGCCCGCCGCGCACGGGTCACGCTGCGCTCCAGCCGGGCGCGCTGGTCGCTGGTGTCGGCATCGGCGAGAGCGCCCTGCAGCAGCTCGATGCTGAGCTCGGCGAGCCGCTCGGCCGTGTCGTCGAGACGGTCTGCCAGCTCGGCGATCTCGTCATTCATGCCTGCGTGCCGCCGTCCAGGTGCTCGGCCACGATCTCGAGCGGGTGACGGACATCAAGGCCTGCGGACTGCAGGTGCAACGTGCATCCGGGGTTTGCGCTGGCCACGACGCCTGCACGGGTGCGTTCGATGGCGGCCACCTTGCGCTCCCGCACTGCTCCGGCGATCTCCGGATGTTGCTGGGAGTACGCCCCACCAGCGCCGCAGCACAGCCCGTCATCGTCCAGCTCGACGATGTCGAAGAACCGGCTGAGCACCGCTCGCACCGGCAGGTGCGCCTGTTGCACATGACGCAGGTGGCACGGGTCTTGAACCGCGATCCGCAGGCGTTGCGCTCCACTGCCGACGCCTGGACTGCTGGCCTCGGCGCCGCTGGCATCCGGCGAGGTCGCCGCGCCAGCGGGCAGGTCGTCGATCCGCGCTGCCAGCCATTCGTGCACATCCTGCACGCGTCCAGCGAACTGGTGGGCCTCTTCGGTGCCCAGCAGGTGGCCGTATTCCTTCATCGTGGCGCCGCAGCCCGCCGAGTCGATCAGGATCGGGGCCTCGCCGGGCAACGCCGCCATCACCTTGCGCGCGAGCCGCCGGGTGTCGGAGGCCAGTCCCGCGTGGAGGTGCAGCGAGCCGCAGCAGGCAGCTCCGGCCGGTGGCAGCGCAACGCCGGCACCGGTGGCCTCAATCACAGCCTGCACCGCCCGGTGGGTGTCACGCATCCACGCGTCCATGACGCATCCGGTGAACAGCCAGACATCGTCGCCGCTGGGTCGCAGCGGTCGCTGCCGCAGCGGGATTCGCGGCACGGCACCGACCGCGGCCCCCAGCGCATGAAACGGCCGCATCCGACCGATCAGCCGTGCGGCACGTAGCACGCCAAGCCGTTGAGCGAGCGCCAGCAGGCGCGACCCGAAGCCGAGCAGTCGGGGCATGCCCACCGCGCGGTAGGCGAGCCGTCGCAGGCGAGGCTGGTAGCGGGTCTGGGTTGTCAACGCCTCGCGGGTGGCTTCCATCATGTGGCCGTAGTGGACGCCCGCCGGACAGGCTGTCTCGCAGCCGCGGCACTGGATGCAGGCGTCCATGAACTCCACGAAGGCGGCATCGGCCTCGCCGCGCTCGGCAACGTCGCGCATCAGCGCGATGCGACCGCGCGGCGATGCCGACTCCTCGCCGGTCACCCGGTACGTCGGGCAGTGCGGCAGGCACATGCCGCATGCCACACACGAGGCGAGCGTGTCGCTGTCGATGTCGAGCTTTAGCGGGAAGGTACCCACTGTGCCCGACTGTTCGCCCACCGGGCTCACTGTGCCCGATCGTTCGCCCACGGGGCTCACTGTGCCCGATCGTTCGCCCACGGGGCTCACCAGGCCCTCCGGCCGGGGTTGAGGCGATTGTCAGGATCCAGCCGCAGCTTGAGCTGAGACATCAGCGCGGCATTCGCCGACGAGACCAGAGCAGCCTGCACTGGTTCGTCACGATGCACCAGACCGACACCGACTTCTGCAATCCACCCGCCAGGTGTGCCGGCCAGCTCGTGCAGTCCCGACGGCGTGCGCGATTCGCGGCCGGGTCCAGGGATCACCGGCGGGCCGTCGCAAGGACCGAATCCCGCTGACGTCAGCTTGCTCGCCTCCGAAGCCACGTCGGCTGGGTCGCCCTCCAGCAGGATCCAGGTGTGCGAACCGTTCCACAGGATGCTGCTCGGCCGGTACAGCACTTGGAATGCCGCGAACGGGTCGCCGTCGCCCTCCAGCCATTGCGCGGCGGGAGGCACCGGCAAGGTCCGCAGTATCACCTCTGCCAGCAGTCCGAGCGTTCCCAGCGAGCCCACCAGCAGGCGGCCCAAGTCGTATCCGGAGACGTTTTTCACCGTGGGACCGCCCGCGGTGACGACCTTGCCGGCGGCGTCGACATGGCGTGTCTGCAGTACGAGATCGCGCACGTGCCCGTAACGGAGCCTCCGGTGCCCGCTGAAGCCGCACGCCAGCACCCCGCCCACGGTCGCCGCGTCATCGGCAGGGTCGAGCGGCACCATTTGGCCGGTTCGAGCAAGATGCGTCGCCAGTTCAGCCACCGTCGTGCCGGCACCGCAGCGAACCGTCATCTCCGACGGTTCGTGTTCCCACACACCCGCAGGTGCTCGGACCTTACGCGTCCCCGCAAGCGGGGCGCCGCCGGCGTCCCAATGAGTTTGGGCGCCCACCACCGTGACCGGATCGCTGATGCCGACTTCGCCGGCAAACGCAGTCACCTCCGCTGCAATGTTCGCAGCCAGGCTGGCCCCGGCATCGGCCGATCCGCTGGTCGCTGCTGCCGGCGGCGAGCCGGCGCTGCTGGGCTGCGAACTCACACCCAGGCACCTTCGGGCACGTGCTGGTGAAACGAATCGCTGCAACGCGAGCCCGTCGGGATGATCTTGAGCGGGTTGGCGAGGCCGTCGGGATCGAACGTCTCACGCACCCGGTCCTGGGTGTACATGTCGTGGGCGCTGAACATCATCCCCATGTAGTCCCGCTTCTCCAGGCCGATCCCATGCTCGCCGGTGAGCACGCCGCCGGCTTCGATGGACGCAGCAACGATGTCACGGCCCGCTGCCTTCACGCGCTCGTCCACGCCGGGCTCGCGCCGGTCAAACGCCAGGATCGGATGCAGGTTCCCGTCGCCAGCGTGGAAAACGTTGACGGCGATCAAACCGTAGGCATCAGCGATCCGGTACACCTTCTCGAGCACTTCGGTGAGCTTCGAGCGGGGCACGACCGTGTCGTGGAGATAGTAGTCGGGCTTGATCCGCGCCACTGCTCCGAAGGCGTTCTTGCGACCCTTCCACAGCAGCGCCCGCTCGGCGTCGTCTGCCGCGACTCGCACGTGGCCGACGTGGTGTTTCAGCGCCACCTCTCGCACGATCTCCACGCCCGCCTCGACCCCGCCCGGCAAGCCGTCCAACTCCACCAGCAGCACCGCAGCGGCCCCGGTCGGGTAGCCGGCGTGGGCAAATGCCTCCACGATCTCGATGGCGCGCTGGTCCATCATCTCCAGCGCCGAGGGCACCAGCCCAGCCGCGATGATGGCGCTGACTGCCGCGGAGCCCTCGCTGACATCGTCGAAGTCCAGCAGCAGGGTCCGCACCGCTGGCGCATTCGGCGTCAGCCGCACCGCGGCCTTGGTGGCAATGCCCATGGTGCCTTCAGACCCGACGAAGAGCCCGCGCAGGTCGAATCCCGGCGGCTCAGCGTCCACCCCGCCGAAGACGGTCGTCTCGCCGGACGGCAGCACCACTTCGAGCGCCGAGATGTGCGCTGTTGTCACGCCGTACGCCAGGCAGTGCGGCCCGCCGGAGTTGTTTGCGATGTTCCCGCCGATCGAGCAGACCTGCTGGCTGGAGGGATCCGGTGCGAAGTGGAAGCCGTGCGGGGCCAGCGCGCGGGACAGGTCGAGGTTCAGCACTCCCGGTTCGACCCAGGCAATCCGGTTGGCGGTGTCGATCTCGACGATGCGGTCCATCTTCGAGGTAGCCACCACGACCGGGCGACCGACGGGCACCGCTCCCCCGGTCAAGCCCGTTCCCGAGCCACGAGCCAAAAACGGCCGGCTGTGGTGCCGGCAGACGCGCACGATCTCGGCAACTTCGGCGGCAGACTCCGGCAGGCACACGATCGCCGGCGGGCTGCCCTCGATCGAGCCATCCCGGCTGTACAAGCCTCGTTCGAAGTCGTTGTCGCGGGCCCGGTCGCCGAGCACCCCACGCAGGTCAGCAAGCAGGGCCCCATCGGCCGCGTTGTCCTCGGAAGTCACGCCCCGACCGTACCGTAGGCTCGGGGCGGATGGCTTCTGATATCGGTGTGGGTTCCGATGGCTGGAGCCTGGGCGACGACACCCGGGAGTGGCTGTCGCTGGAAGATCCGCTCGAACATCGCACCTGGCTGTTCGATGTGACGTTTCTCGCCAGCGACTGGACGTGCATCTACGGCGCCGGCTGCCCCGGCATCGACATCGAACCGGCACCCGAGCTGGCGCTGGGCTGCTGCAGCCACGGCGCCTATCTCAACGGCCACGACGACCTTGCGCACGTCCGGGAGATGATCGCCGAACTCGACGCGGAGATCTGGCAGCACCGCCGCGATCCCGCAGAGGCGCTCTGGCAGGACAGTGAAGGTTGGTGGCGCACCCAAGTGGTCGACGGGGCGTGCGTGTTCGCAAACCGAGCCAATTACCCCGCAGGCGCCGGCTGCGCGTTCCACCTGCTGGCTGAGCGCGCCGGCCGGCGGCCGATGGACACCAAGCCCGAGATCTGCTGGCAGGCGCCGCTGCGCCGCGAGGACCACGAGACCGTCACCGGCCACGTCTACACGATGGTGCGGGAATGGGAACTGCGCGACTGGGGCGGCCCCGATACCGATGTCGCCTGGTGGTGCACGTCCGCCGAGATCGCCCACATCGGCACCCAGCCCGTGTTCAGGGCCCTCCGCGACGAGCTGACAGCGATCTGCGGACCGACGATCTACGCCGAGCTGCGTACCCAACTCGACCAGCGCGTCGCCTCAGCCCAGCTACTCCCCCACCCTGCAGTCCGCCGCCCCGGCGGCTAGTCAGGCGCTCTCGCGCTGGGGGGCCTCTTCGTCAGCGTCGGCATCGAAGTCGGCGTATTTGGCTTCGAGATCCGAATAGTCGTCGTACTTGTCGGCAAGATGGCCGTACTGGTCGTCGGGAGCCGATTCCTCGTCGACCATGTCACGATCTCCGGGCTCCACCCCGAAACGGTCGGAGTTGTCGAAGTCGTAGTCCTCGATGGTGAAACGCTCCGCCGTGGCCCGCTGGAACTTGCGAGCCTCTTCATAGCGGCGATGTCGACCCTTCTTCACCGGCTGGCTCCTCGTGCTCGACTGCGAGGCTTCGTTTGCCTGCGTCCGGATGTGCCCCTATCCGCGGCGGATAGGGCATCTGTGTTCTACGAAGTGCCCTGCCACCCTACCGTTTGGGGCGCGGCGCTGCGTGTCATTCGCACTGTTCACCGCACCCCGCCGGGCCGCGGCTCAAGCTGCAGGCCAGCCGACGGATCAAACGCAAGTGCGGCCTCGCCCGCCAGCAGCGACCTGATGCCGTCGCCCACCACTTCGGCCCGCCAGCCCAAGCTCAGCTTCGATGCCGGATCGCCGGCGAGCAGCGCGGCGATGTCGGAGCGGGTTGCCAGCAGGCTGCGATCGATGCCCTCCGAGCGTGCCACTTCGTCGACCCAGGCGCCCACGAGAGGGACTGCCGGTTGCAGCGCAGCATCCACGTTGGGTCCCGCCGGCAGCGCACTGGCTGGGATGTCGCCCGGCGCCATGTCGAGACCGCGCTGCACCTCGGCCATGATCCGATCGCCGGCCGCGCCGCGGAATTGACCGCCGTCCACCCCCCGCAAGCCGCCGAGATCATCGATGCTGCGGGGGCGGCGCTGCGCGATCGACAGCAGCGCCATATCCGACAGCACGAAGCGCACCGGGATGTCCCGTTCGCTGGCCGTGCGCTCGCGCCAGGCAGCCAGCCGGTACGCCACCGCTCGCTGAGGCCCGCGCAGCTGGCGTGCTCCCTTGATCCGGGTCCACGCTTGGGCAGGATCGGGCGGCGGACCGGGAGGTCGTCTCCACTGCTCGCACTCGTCGAGCGCCCACTGCCAGCGATCCCGCGCCGTCAGCCGGGAGCGCAGCTCGTCAAGCAGGGGGATCAAGTACGCCACATCGTCGGCCGCGTAGCGCTGCTGGGCCGGTCGCAGCGGCCGCTCGAACCAGTCGGTCAGCCGGTTGCCTTTGGCCAGCCGCACGCCGAGCAGGCGATCGGCGAGCGCCGCCAGCGACGGTGTACTCATGCCCAGAAAGCCGGCAGCTACTTGAGTGTCGAAGAGCCTCGACGGGATGGCGTCGCACTCTTGGGAAAGCACCTCGATGTCCTGCGCGCACGCGTGCATGACCACGAGCGCATCAGCCGCCAGCACATCGCCCAGCACCGTGACATCGGTGGTGGTGGGATCGATGAGCGCGACCCGTTCGTCGAAGGCAACCTGCACCAGCGCCAACTGCGGTCGGTAGCTGCGCTCACGGTGGAACTCGGTGTCGATGGCCATGCAGTCAGTGGCGAGCAGATCGGCGACCAGTGCCTCGAGGCCCGCTTGCGTGTCGACCCATTCGTGCTGCGATGCATCCCGGCGAGATGAGCCGCTGCGGCGCCGGTGGTTGCGAGACGAGTCCTGGCGAGACGAGTCGCTGCGAGGCGAGGCCTGGCGAGACGAGTCGCTGTGGCGGCGCCGGTCGTTGCGACGTGCCATGTGCGTCAGCCCGCTTCCGACTGGGCCGCTTCACGAGCCGCCAAGACCGCTTCGGCGGCGACGAGATCGGCGGGCGTGTTCACGTTCAGAACATCGGACGGGTTCACCGGCACGGTCGGGACGCTCTCGATGTCGAAGGCCTCCCTCGGCCCGCGCGCACCGGCCTGCAGGCCCGCTCGCAGCATCGAGAGCGATTCGTGGGCGTAGTGGCCGATGAGTGGCTCCGGGCGGTCACTGCGAGCCAACACCACCGGCGCGCGCGTGCTGTGGGCGCGTTCAACCAGGGTGGCAAGCAGCTCGGCCGGCACTGTCGGCACATCGGTCGGGCAGACGAGCACATCGCGGTGGCGCTCCAGCGCATCGATCAGGGCCGAGAGCGGTCCGGCTCGTGGCGAGCTGTCGGGTTCGGCCACGAGCGGCGGCGGAGGATTGCCGCCTTGCGCCACGACAGGGTCCGCGCCCGCGGCCGAAAGGGCACCGGCGACCCACAAGGCCAGGGGTTGGCCCGCCAGTTCAAGGCCGGCCTTGTCGTTGCCCATGCGCGTGGAAGCGCCGCCGCACAGCACGACGCCGGCAGGCTTCACGCCTGCGGCCACTCGCCTGTCGGGGGCTCGCCTCCGGGGTCGAGCTGCATCAGGAAACCGGCGCACCGGTCGGCCTCGTCGTGCTCGCCGATGGCAGCAGCGCAGCGCCCCAGGCCGAGCAGCGACCACAAGAAGCCGCTGTTGGTGGGCTCCGCCCAGCGGACGTAGCCGCTCCCCCGCCATCCGGCGGCGCGCAGCGCGTCGAGCCCCCGGTGGTACCCCACCCGGCAGTAGGCGTAGGCCTCGATGTGGCGGCCCTCGCTCGCCGCCTTGCGCCCCAGCTCCGCCCATGCCTCCAGCAGCCGCGGCCAGCGGGCTGCCACCCCCGACAGCGCAGCGCCCCGCTCGGCCACCGGCTGTGCCATCGCCGCTTCGAATGCCGCAATGGCGTCCGGAGGCGCCGGGTCCAGCACCGTCTCGGGCAGGCCGCCCGGACGAAGGTCTATGGGTGTGGCCGCCATGTGTGAAACCTCGTGGAGCGTCGTAAGAGCCACTTCGACTCTACTGAGCGCCTTGGCGCCGGCCCGGGAGCGGTCCACGGGCACTGCAGCGACGCTGCGTACTCTCTGATGGAGTGCTGCCCGAATGGCTCGACGCCGACCGCCTGAGCATCGCTCTGGTCAGCGGGATCGCTGCTCTGGCTGCAGCGGCCTTTGTTG
The DNA here is from genome assembly GCF_965204195.1 of Candidatus Poriferisodalis sp. Lineage (GTDB taxonomy): Bacteria > Actinomycetota > Acidimicrobiia > Acidimicrobiales > Poriferisodalaceae > Poriferisodalis. Next base: position 1,720,778 of record NZ_OZ241975.1, on the reverse strand, counting down.
CGCTTCGGTTGATACGCCGGCTGATGGTGGCCGTGCTTGTCTCGGTGGTGCTGGTGGGCGGCGCAGTAGTGCTGGCCGTGCAATGGTCCGGCTTGCGCGACTGCCAGGACACCTGCTCGTGCGAGGTTTTCGGCCGCCAGGTGGAGGTGCCACAGAATCCACTGTGCGGGCCCGACCGCATCGACCCCTCCCGCATCGACGTCGATATCGACATCGACACCGGTTAGGGGGGCTCAGCCTCCGTCAGGGCACTCGCATGGCGCGCAGGTTGTCGGTGGCGTGCGACTCGGGGCTCGACCCCGACACCACCACCACCATGTCGCCGCTTCGCACTACTCCGGTACGCGTCGCCGCATGCACTGCCTCAAGTGCCGACTCGGCCGGGGTCAGGCGTTCGCCGAAGACAAGCGGGCGCGTCCCCCACGACAGCGAGAGCTGCATCGCGGTGCGAGGCTCGGGCGTCAGGCCCAGCAGCGGCATCGACGGGCGGAACCTGGCCATGCTGCGGGCAGTGAACCCCGAGCGGCTCAGGCAGATGATGGCTTGTGCGCCCAGCTCGGTGGCCAGTCTCGACGCCGATTGCGTGATGCCGTCGGTCACCCGCAGGTAGTCAGCCGCGCGTTCGTCCAGCCTGCGCACCGACAGCAGACGGTTCCACCACGCCTCGTAGTCGAAACGTTCGTCGGCTCGCTCGGTGATGCGAGCCATGGTGCGCACGGCATTCACGGGATCGTGGCCGATGGCCGTCTCGCCGCTCAGCATCACAGCGGACGTGCCGTCGAACACCGCGTTCGCTATATCGGAGGCCTCCGCCCGTGTCGGCACCGGCGAGTGCAGCAGCGACTCCAGCATCTGTGTCGCGGTGATAGCCGGTCGGCCGTGTGCGACACAGGCCTCGATAATCCGCTTCTGCAAGTGAGGCAATTCCTCGATATCGCACTCAGCGCCAAGGTCGCCACGCGCCACCATGACTGCCGAGGACGACTCGATGATCCCGTCAAGGTTCTCTACAGCGGCGTTGGTCTCGATCTTGGCCACCAGCAGCGGGCCGCGGGGGTGAGGCTCGACGCCCAAGCGCCGCATGTCATGCGCCGAGCGGACGAACGACAGAGCAACCATGTCGGTGCCCAAGTCGATGAACGTGTCAGCCAGCTTCAGATCCTGAGGCGTCGGCGTGCTGATGCGCAGTTTGGACGAGTCGACATGCAGGCCCGGCCGGCCTTCGAGATGGCCCCCGTGCAGGACACGCGTCTTGAGTGCATTGGAGGCGCGGTCCTCCACCACCAGCACGACGTTGCCGTCGCCGAACGACAGCTGGTCGCCAGGGCCCACGTCGGTCAGCAGGCCCTCGTAGTCGACCACGATCCGATCCGCCGTGCTGGCGTCTCCGTCGATGGCAAGCGAAAGCACGGCCTCCTCAGTGACGTCGCAGCCGCCTTCGGGGAACGGTTTGCAGCGCACCTTGGGACCCGGCAGGTCTACGAGAATCCCGATGTGCCGCCCGGATTCTGCCGATACGGCACGCAGCCGCCGGAACGTCTCGACCTGCTCGTCGAGCGTGCCGTGGGCCAGCCCGAGACGCCAGACGTCGACGCCCGCTCCGATCATGGCCGTCATGGTCGCCTCGTCGTTGCAGGCTGGCCCGACGCTGGCGATGATCTTGGTCCGTCTTGCCATGTGCTACCACGGTACCGCTCCCGTCAAGGCGCTCAGCCATCGATTGGGGCGACGCGTTCGCCCTCTAGGGTCACCCGCCGTGGAACTCGTCTTCGTCCGCCACGGCCAGCCCGAACGAGTCGTGCGACACGACGGGCAGCCCGCGGACCCGCCCCTGTCGGAGATCGGCCAGCAGCAGGCTGCGGCGATCGCGGGATGGCTCGCCGAGATGGGCGTCGATGCCCTGTACAGCAGCCCGATGCGGCGGGCACTGCAGACCGCCGAGGCCATCGGTGAGGTGACCGGCCTGCAGCCGACGGTGCGCGAGGGGCTGAGCGAATTCGACCGTGACTCCCCCGCCTACGTGCCGATGGAGGTGCTGAAGGAGACTGATCGGGAACGGTGGGACGAGCTGGCGACCGGATCGTTCGGCGACGCCGAACGCACGGCCCAGTTCATCGCGACGGTCAACGAGGCGGTCGACCGGATAGTCGCCGACCACCGCAGCCAGCGGGTCGCGCTGGCGTGCCACGGCGGCGTCGTGAATGCGTATCTGGCTCGCTGCCTCGGCTTCGATCCGGACGCTTTCTTGAAGTTCGACGTGGACTACACGTCGGTCACCCGAGTCTTCGCATCAAGCCACGGTCACCGCAGCGTGCTCTCAGTCAACGAGCGCACCCACCTGCGAGGCCGCCCAGACCTTGCCATCGGCCTCTAGCCCGCTCGCTCAGCATTCGACAACCTGCGGTGCGCATCATCGCGATACACATCGGCACTCGCCAGCAGACGCACTCCATTCGTGCCGGTCGGGTGCCTATGCGGCTGGCGGCACGGTGAACTCCTCGGTCCAGGTTCGCTCGCCCTTGTCCGAGGTTTCCGTGCCGACGGCTCGCACGCTGATCTTGTAGGTCGCGCCGGGGACCAGGTTCCCGAACGTCTCCGACATCTGCTCGCCCGCAGCCTGGGGTCGCCTGAGCCTTTCGTTCGCTTCGACTGCGCTGCCGTCGGCGGGCATGACCTTGACGTAGTAACGGCTGACCTGGTCGGGGGTGTCGGGCGCGGTCCAAGTCACCGTGACGCTGGTTCCCTCGACCGAGAACTGCAGGTTGTTCACGGCGTCAGGAAGGTCGAGCACGTTCGCAATCGTCACGGCCACCGGGTCGATGGCGATGCGGTCGTAGCTGGGGTCGTCGCTGACGGCGGTGTGGCTGATGGTGACGCCGGCGTCGCCGACCGGCTTGGCGCGGACGGTCAAGGTCTGGGCCTTGTTCCAGTTCTCGGGGGTGAAGGTGCGCGTCTTGGCCGGTTCGCGTCCCAGCAATGCCTGCTCGGGGTCGCTGCTGGTCGCGGTGATCGTCACATTGTGAGTGGGCTTGGTGGCCAGCTTCAGCTTGTAGGTGACCGTCTCCTTCTCATCCACGGTCAGCGCGGTCTGGCGCACCACAACCCCGGCGATGTCGTCGTCGACGATCTTGACCACGAGGGAGTCGCCCACGGCGTAACCGCTCGTGGATGTGGTCAGCGTCACCGTGAACGTCTCGGTGTCCTCGGCGACCTTGTCGTTGACGATCGGCATCAGCACATCCCGGTGCCGCTTGCCGCCCGCGATCGTCACCGTGCGCCGGCTGCCCTCGTAGGCCCTGTAGTCGTCCGGGGAGGCGGCCGTGCCGCTGGTGAAGGTGAGGGTCACCTCCACCGGCCTGGTGACGTCGCCAGTGCGCGTGATCCTGACCGTGTGGTTGGGCCCGTCGCGGGTCTCGTCCATCTTGACCTTGGTGCGCTTGAACCTCACCGTCTCGGTCGTGTCGGTGATGGTCACCGTCGCCGTCCCGGCGCCGACGGAGCTCTCGGCCCATTCGGACGCGCCGGTTCCGGCGGGAGCGAAGGCGACGGTGAACGTCTCGTCGTCCTCCTCGCCGGTGTCTCGCGCGATGGGAATCGACACCGTGGCGCTGGTCTCGCCGCTCCCGACGGTCACGGTGGCCCCAGGCGGGGTCACGTCGCCCGAGTCGGCGCCGTCCGCGTCGCTGCCGTAGGTCACTGTCACATCGAACTCGACGCCTCCGGTGGGAGCGGCCTCGCTCAGCGTGATGGAAAGCTCAGCCTCCTCGCCCTCCGCAGCCGTCACTGCGGAAGTGACCGAGAAGGTCTTGGGCTCGGCCGCCTCGCCCGCGGTGCCCTGCGCGATGGGACTCCACGGCGTGGGCGAGCCGATGCTCCTCCAAGCAACCCCATTCACCTGCACCTCATAGGTCTCGCCCTCGGCGAGGCCGGTAAGCGTCACTCCCCGCGTCCTGAAGCTCCCCTCTCCCTGGGCGCTGGGAAGCCACGGACCCTGAGGGGACTTGACCCTCCAACGCCAGTGGTAGCCCGTGTCCACGCCGGGACCCCTCGACCACTTGACCACGAGCTCGCCGGGGCCGCCCGCGACGGCCTCGGTGATCCAGATCGGCGGCGAGGACGGCGTGCCCGAGGCGGTGGCCCAGGCCCCGCCCGGGGCGACGCCGTTGGTGGCCCGCACCCGGACGTCGTAGGAGGTGCCGTTGGCGAGCCCGGAGACGGTGGCGGCAGTGGCCGTGCCGCTGTGGCCGGCGTCCACCCAGCCGGTGGAGGGATCGCCGGCCGTGGCAGCGGTCTGGTCGGCGGCGGCGGTGGTCTTGTACTGCACGTCGTAGCCGTCGATGGCGTTGGCGCCGACGTCGGCGGGCGGCTGCCACGACACGTTCAGTGCGGTGACAGCGGCTCGGGCGCTCAGCCCGGCCGGGGCGCCGGGCACACCGGTGCCGCCCCTGGTGACCGTGACCGCGTAGGTCTCGGTGCTGCCGTCCTCGGCGGTCACCTCCACCTCGACGGTGTTGGCGCCGGCGCTCAGGCTGATCGCGCTGGTGGCCTGGCCGCTCACCGCAGCGGCAAGCGATCCTTGCAAGCCGGCCTTGAGCGTGGCCTTGCCGGTGGCGGCCACCGTCGCGGTCACTGTGGTGGAGGCGGTGCTGTTGGGCACGCTGAGGGTGTAGGAGGTGATCCCGGCACCGAAGTCCGGGGCGATGGCGCCCGCCGACAGCAGCAGCGCGCTCAGGGTGGCGTCGGTGGACTTGCCCTCGGCCGCGGTCACTGCGAGTGACGCGGTCTCGCCGTCGTAGCGGGGGTCCACGCTGCTGGAGCGGTGGGCGATGGTGATGCTCTGGTCGGACGCCTTGATGCCGTAGACGGTGACGGTCTTGGGGACATTCCACTGCGACGGGAGGAAGGTCACCGGGCCGCTGACTCGCACGGACTGCGGGTCGGAGCTTGTGGGCGTGATGGTCACGGCCCGGCGGGGCTCGGCGTCGAGCACGATGGTGTAGGTGACACTGGCGCCTGAGGGCACCTCCAAGGCGGACTGGTCGAACGTCATGCCGGCTGTCCAGTCGGCGATGGTGACGGTGGCCGCGTCGGGACTGCCGACGCTGTGGCCGTCGGAGACTCCGGTGATGGTCACCGTGAAGGTCTCGTCGTCCTCCCTGTCGGTGTCGCCGATGATCGGGATGGACAACTCCGCTGTGTCGCCCTTCAGCCCTGCGGGCACGACGACCGTGACCGTGCTGCTGCCGCGATAGTCCGATCCCCGGGCGGCGGTGCCGTCGGCCAACGTCAGGGTGACCTCGGCGGCAGTGGGGTTGTGACTGGGCACCTGCACGGTCAGCGACACGTGGCCCGCGTCCTCGCGGACTTCGACCGCGGTGACGGTCAGCGAGGCAGCGGGCACCGTGGTCGGGCCGTCGACGATGGTCACCGTGGCGGAGCCGGCGCCCGGCGAGGCGGCCGTCCAGCCGGGGACCTGGGCGGTGACGGTGACGGCGAAGGTCTCATCGCCCTCGCTGCTCTGATCGCGCCCGATGGGGACGGCGAACGTGGCACGGCGGGCACCCGCGGGCACCGTCACGCTGACCGGAATGTTGCCGACATCGTCCTCAGAGGCCGTTGCTGCGAAGTCGGGCACAATGCTGAAGGCGACCCCGCCGGAGGGCGCGGCCTCGCTCAGGGCCACTGCCAGCACGGTGTCGCCGCCCTCGCGCACCTTGGCGCCGCTGAGGGAGTAGGTCTTGGCCCCGGCCGCGGGCGTGCCGCTCACCGCCACCCACGACGAGCCTGCGCTGGAGGGGCCCTTGTACTCGCCGTGGCCCGCGGAGGGACGCGCCTTGACCTCGACGGTGTACTGCTGGGCGTTGGTCAGCCCGGTGATGGTGTAGGAGGTCGCGCCCGGCTCGACCAGCACGCCGTTGCCTTGGTCGCCCAGGATGCTGTCGGCGAGCGGGTTCAGGCACGAGGCGTCCTGGCGGTCGGTGCACCGCCAGCGCACGGCGTGGTACACGTCGTCGGGCGGAGCGTCCCACGCGATGCTCAATTCGCCGTCGCCGGGGGTCACCGTCACGCCGGTGGGCGCATCGAGCGTGTCGGGAGTGCCGAACACCTTCACCCACGGTCTAGTGCTGGCCGACTGCTGCCCCTCGGTGCTGTCCATGGCCTGAATCTGGACCGCGTACTCGGTGCCGTTGGAGAGGCCGGAGATGGTGTACTCGGTCCGCTCGTTGTGCGGATGACCGTCGCCTAGTGGCCCCTTGGGGTTCAGCCACCGGCCCGAGCCGGGCACGCTCCAGCGCAGGTTGTACCGGTCGAGGGGGTCGGAGCTGGGCGCCCTGGTCGGGTCGGCGTGGTCCCAGACCACGGTCAGCCTGCCGTCGCCCGGTATCAGGCGCACGTTGCGCGCAGCGGCCTCGCCGGCCTCTTCCCGGGTCACCACGGCGACATAGGTCTTCTCGGTGCCGTCCGGTGCCGACACCACCACGTCGATGAAGTTCTGGCCGGGGCTGAGGGGTATGGGACCGCTGGCGACGCCGTTGGCCAGCGCTTGAGCCGTCCCGCCCCGCAGTCCTGCGGTCATCGTCGCGCCGAGCCGGCGGGCTGTGGCCGTGACCGTGGTGGACGAGAAGCTGTGATGCGCGCTGACCGAGTAGACGGGCACGGCAGCGGCGAAGCCGATGCTGCCCGGAGCGGCGGACAGCTCCAACGAGACGAGGGCCGCATCGCCGGCGGCGGCGTCCTCCACGACGGCGCTCAGCGGATCAGAGGCCAACCCGGCGTACTTGGGGTCGTCGCTGGTGACGGTATGGGTGATGGAGACGGCGGCGTCAGCAGCCTTCACGCCGGTGACGGTCACCGGCTGGGGCGTCTTCCAGTTCTGCGCGTCGAAGGTCAGGGCGCCGCTCACGGTGACGACGGCCGGGTCCGCGCTGACCGGCGTGACGGTGACGGCGGCAGCGGGCTCGCTGCCCAGCGCGACGTGGTAGGCGGCCGTGCCGCCCTCGGTCGCCCGCAGCAGCGACGGCGCGGCAATCACCAGCGCCGCAGTGTCGTTGTCGGTGATCTCCACGGTGACGCCGGTGACCGCGATGCCGGCCGCGGTGGCAGCGCCGAGCACCATCGACTCGTCGTCCTCTTCGACGGCGTCGTCGACGACCTTGACCTCGGCGGTGGCGACCGTCCTGCCCGCCGCGATGGTGAACTGGCCGGGCAGGGTGAAGTCCTCGCCGGCGGTTGCCGAGCTCCCGCTCGCCGCGGTCAGCGCGACCGCCACGCCGCTCGAGCCCGCCGGGTTGTCCAGCGTGGCGGTGACCGTCACGGTGCCGACGCCCTCGCTCTCCGAAGCATTGGCCGCGGTCAGCGTCAGCTTGGACGGCGCTGCATGCCGGGTCACCGTCACCGTGTAGGTGACGGCGGTGCCGTCTTGGGCCGTCACCACCACCTCGATGGCGTTGGCGCCCGGACTCAGGGTGAGCGCGCCGCTCGCCTCGCCGCTGGCGACCGCGGTGCCGTCCACCGTCACCCGGGCGTGCGCGTGGGCGGTCACCGGCGTCACGGTCAGGCTGGTGGTGTCGAACTTCACTGCCCAGGCGAGGTCGGTGGCGCCGCCGAACTGGGTGATGTCGCGGGTGGCGCCGCCGGCCGACAGCGACAGCGACGCCAAAGATGCGTCGGCCGACTTCGGCTCGTCGTCGGCGACCTCGACGGCAACGGAGTCGACGGCCAGGGTGGTCCAGCCGACAGAGCCGCGGGCGACGTGGCTGATGGTGACCTGCTCGTCGAGGTTGTCGTCGTCCTGCAGGGCGTAGACGGTGATGGTCTTGGGCTTGTCCCACTCCGACGGCTGGAAGGTCACCGTGCCGCTGGTTCGCACGGCCTGCGGGTCGGAGCTCGTGGGAATGATCCTCAAAGCCCTCGCGGGCCGGGCCTTGAGGACGACCGTGTAGGTGCTGCTGCCGCCCTCGGTCAGGTTCACGGGATCCTGCGCGGTGACGACCACGCCGGGCTCGTCGTCGGCAACTTCGACGTTGACGGAGTCGACGGCCAGGGTGGTCCAGCCGACAGAGCCGGAGGCGGCGTGGTTGATGGTGACTTGCTCATCGAGGTTGTCGTCGTCTTGTACGGCGTAGACGGTGATGGTCTTGGGCTTGTCCCACTCCGACGGCTGGAAGGTCACCGCGCCGCTGCTTCGCACGGCCTGCGGGTCGGAGCTCGTGGGCGTGATGGTCACGCTGCTGACGGGTTCGGCGTCGAGCACGACGGTGTAGGTGCTGCTGCTGCCGCCCTCGCGCAGGCTCATGGGATCCTGCGCTGTGACGGTCACACCTGCCTCGTCGTCGTCGGCAATGGTCACCGTGGCGATGGCTGCGCCGTTCCCCTTCTTCCACCAGCCCGGCGCGCTGGTGGACACGGTCACCCTGAAGGTCTCGCTGTTCTCCACGAAGTCGTCGTCGGCGATGGGCACGGTGATCCGCGCCGTGGTCTCGCCGTCGGCGACGGTCGCGGTGCTCGGCAGCGGCGTGCCCAGATCCTGCGCCGACGCGGGGTTCGTGCCGGGGTAGGTCACGGCGACGCCGAAGGTCACGCCGCCGGGGGGCGCGGGGTCGCTGAGGGTGATGACCAGCTCCGCGTGCTCGCTCTCGTCTGTCGCCACATCGTCGATGGAGAAGGTGCGGACCTTCACCGTGGCGGAGACAGAGTCCACCGTGATGCCCGAGTACGCGCTGTCCCTGCTGCTGACCCGATGGGTGATGGTGAAGCTCTGGTCGGTCTTCTTGAGGCCCTCAACGGTGACGGTCTGGGGGATGTCCCAACTCGACGGGTAGAAGAACAGGGCACCGCTGAGTCGCACGGCCTGCGGGTTGGAGCTCGTGGGGTAGATGGTCACGACATCGGCGGGCTTGGTGTCGAGCGCGACCGTGTAGGTCGCCTGGTGACCGCGCAGCACCGCCAGGGTGGTCGGGTCGACGGTCACACCCGGTGGCTCGTCGTTGGCGGCGATGGTGACAGTGGCCGTTTTGGGGCTGCCGATGCTGTGACCGTCGGAGACCCCGGTGATGGTCACGGTGAATGTCTCGTCGTCCTCTTCGTCGGCATCGTCGGCGATCGGGATGCCCAGTGCCGCGGTGGCGCCGTTCACACCGGCGGGCACGAAGACCGTGATGGTCGAGTCACCGCCGTAGTCCGATCCCCGGGTGGCGGTGCCGTCGGCCACCGTCAGGGTGACCTCGGCAGCGCGGGGATTGCTGCCGGCGACCTGCACGGTCACGGTCGCAGAGCCTGCGCCCTCGTCGACCTCGATGGCGGCATCGGCCAGCGAGACCTGGGGCGCGGCAGCCGGGGCGTCGACAATGGTAACCGTGGCGGAGGCCGCGCCCGGCGAGGCAGCCGTCCAGCCCTCCGCCTCGGTGGCGACGGCGACGGTGAAGGCTTCGCTGCTCTCGGCCTCGGCGTCGGCGAGGGCAGCGATGACGAAGGCGGCGCGGCGGGTGCCCGCGGGCACCGTCACGCTGAGCGGAACGTTGCCGGCGTCGCCGACGGAGGCAGTGCCGGAGAAGTCGGCCGCGATGCTGAAGGGGAGGCCGCCGGACGGCGCGGCCTCGCTCAGGGTGACCGCCAGCACGGCGTCGCTGCCCTCGCGGGCTGTCGCTCCGCTGAGGGAGTAGGCCTTGGTCCCGGCGGCGGGAGCGCCGCGCACTTCCGCCCACGCCGTACCCACGCTGGATGCGCGGCCGAGGGCCTCGCCTTGGCCCGCGGAGGGACGCGCCTTGACGAAGACGACGTATTGCCGGGCGTTGACCAGCCCCGTGATGGTGTAGGAGGTTGCGCCCGGCTCGACCGGCACACCGTTGTCCGGAGTGCCCAAGATGCTCTTTGAGGATTGGTTCCGGCACCCGGGCACATCTATGTCCGCGCACCGCCATTGCACGGCGTGGTACACGTCATCGGGCGGAGCGTCCCAGGCGATGGTCAACTCGCCGTCGCCGGGCGTCAGCGTCACGCCCGTGGGCTTGTCGAGCGTGCCGGGGACTCCGAACACCTCCACCCACGGGCTGTACGCACTCTCCCTGATCTGGACCGCGTACATCCTGCCGTTCGACAGGCCGGATATCGCGTACTCCGCCGGGCTGGAGGCGACCACACTGAAGGTCACCCCAGCGACGCCGCGCGGGTTCAGCCACCCGCCCGAGTCGGCTCTGCGCCAGCGGATGGCATACAAGGGGTCTGGGGCAGAGCCGGAGGGCCGGTCCCACACCAGCGTGAGCCGCTCCGAACCCGATATCAGCCGCGCGTTGCGGGGGTAGGACTGGGCGCTGCGCTCCCTGAACACCTCCACCGTGTAGGTCTTGGCGGCACCGTTGGGTGCGGCGACCGCAACCTCGATGATGTTGCTGCCGGGACTCAGCGCGATGGGGTCGCCGGCCGCGCCGTCGGCCAGCGGCGCGGGGGTTCCTCCCCGCAGGCTCACCGTCATGGTCGCCGCCGGGTGGTGGGCCGTGGCCGTCACCGTCGTCGAGGTGACGCTCTGGTGGACTCGCGTGGTGTAGAGGGTGGTCGCGGAAGCGAAACCGATGCCCCCGCTTGCGGCCGACAGCTCGAGGGCGCCCAGGGTGGCGTCTGCGGCCAGATTCGCCTTGTCTGTCACGGCCACGCTCACCGTCGGTGCCGTCAAGCTGCTGTAGGCGGTGTCGTCGCTGGTGATGGTGTGGGTGACGGTGACGCTCTCGTCGTCGCTGTCGGTGTCCTCGACGCCGGTGACGGTCACCGGCTGCGGCGTCTGCCAGGTGCTGGCGGTGAAGGTCAACGCGCCGCTCACGGTGGCAGCGGCCGCGTCGCCGCTGACCGGGGTGACGACCACGTCGTGGGCGGGCGCGCTGGTGAGCGCGATGGTGTAGGTGGCGGTGGCGCCCTCATCCAGCGCGAGCGAGGTCAGGTCGGCCACCACCGCCACGCCGGCGTCGGCGACGGTCACCGAGACCGATGCCGGCGTCAGGCTGCTGTAGGCGGTGTCGTCGCTGGTGACGGTGTGGGTGACCGACACGCTCTCGTCGTCGCTGTCGGTGTCCTTGGCGCCGCTGACGGTCACCGGCTGCGCCGTGTGCCAGTCCGAAGGCGTGAAGGTCAGCGACGCTGGGCTGACTGTTACGGCGTCGGCGTCGCCGCTGGCGGGGGTGACGACCACGTCGTGGGTGGGCGCGCTGGTGAGCGCGATGGTGTAGGTGGCGGTGGCGCCCTCATCCACGGCGAGCGAGGTCGGGGTCACCGTGGCGTCGGGCCCGACGATGGTCACGGTCGCGGTGTCGGCGCGCCGCCCTTTCGCGGCTGAAGCCGCGGCCGTCCAGCCCGCGGCGTAGGGGACCACGGTGACGCTGAAGGTCTCCGCCGCTTCGACCTCTGAGTCGGCGATGACGGGGATGATGAACGAGACGCTGCGGAGGCCCTCGGCCACGGTCACCGCGAGCGGCGCGATGCCGGCATCGGACGCGGAGGCCGAGCCGCTGAAATCGGCAGCGACGCTGAAGACCACCCCGCCGGTAGGAGCCGGACGGCTCAGAGTGACGGTGAGGGTCGCGTCGTCGCCTTCCCGGACGACCGTGTCGGCGATGGAGTACGTCTTCGCCGAGGAGGCCGGCGTGGCCGATGCCATTGCCCACTCCGATCCCGCAGTGGACACGCTGCCCGACTGCTCGTCGCGCCCGGAGTCGGGCCGGGCCTTGAGCTGAACCTCGTACTCCGTGTCGTTGGCGAGGCCCGTGATCCTGTACACGGCCGTGCCCGGCTCGATCAACACGCCGTTGGCCTGGGCGCCTGCGATGCTGGTGCCCGCGGGGTTGAGCCACGAGCCCGATCCGGCCTCGCGCCAGCGCACGACATGAAACGGATCGTCGTCTGGCCGCTCCCAGGTGAGCGTCAGCTCCCCGTCGCCTGGCGTCAGGGTCATTCCGTCCGGGGCCGGCCGGGGCGCGGGCACCGCGAACACCTTCGTCCACGAACTGCTGCCCACCGATGCGATGTGGACTGCGTACCTCGTGCGGTCGGTGAGGCCCCGAATCGTGTATTCCGTCGGTTCGCTGTGCCGCAACCTCTCGCCGTGCTCGCCCGTCGGGTTCGACCACTGTCCGGAACCGGCAGCGCTCCAGCGGATCTTGTACCCGTTCAACTCGTCGCCCGCATCCTGCGGGTCGGGCGTGATGGTCGGGTCGGCGTGGTCCCAGAGCAGCGTCAGCTGCCCGGTGCCCGATATCAGCCGCGGGTTGCGGGGACCGGCCTCGTTGGACGCCTCCCGTCTCACCGTCACCGTGTAGGTGGTCGCGGCGCCGCTCTCCGCGGTCACCACCACCTTGATCACGTTGCTGCCGACGCTCAGCGGAATGGCGCGGCTGGCCGCGCCGCTGGTCGCCGGCGCCGTCGCGCCCGCCAGTCCTGCCTGAATCGTCGCTCCCCCGTGGCGGGCCGTGGCCGTCACGGTGGTGGAGGCGACGCTGTTGTGGACGCTCACGGCGTAGTCGGTCGTGGCAGAGGCGAAGCCGATCCCCCGGCCGGCGGCGGACAGCTCCAGCCCGCTGAGGACGGCGTCGCCGGACGGCTCGTCGTCGTCCACCGACACGGTCGCCGTGCCCGGCACCAGGCCGGAGTAGTCGCTGTCGTCGCTGGTGAAGGTGTGGCTGATGTTGACGACTTCGTCATCGTTGTCGCTGTCGGCCACGCCGGTGACGGTCACCGGCTGGGCGATGCCCCAGTCGACAGAGGTGAAGACCAGCGACGAGGGGGCGACGGTCACGGCCCCCTCGTCGGCGCTCGCCAGCGTGACGGTGACGTCGTGGGAGGGCGCGCTGGTCAGGGCGAGCCTGTACTGGCCGCCGGCGCCCTCGGCGACGGTCAGCCCGGCCGGAGTCGCGACCACGCCGGGTGACTGCTCCGCCGCGGGAGTGCCGAATACACGCGTGAATTCGCTGGCCACGATCAGCGACGCACCGGCCGAAGCCCGCACATGCACGGCGTACATCTGCCCGTTGGTCAGCCCGGTTATCCGGTACGACGAGGCACCCTGGGCGGCCAGCACGCCCCTCTGCTGCACCCCGCCGCTGCTCAAGCTCACCGGGTTCGACCAGACACCCGACCCCGGCACGCTCCATCGCACGAAGTGGCGCAGCCCAGGCTGGGGATTCCAGCTGACTGTCAACGCTCCGTCGCCCGGCACCAGGGCCAGACCGGAGGGAGTATCAGGCTGCTGCTGGGCCGCCGCGGGTTGAGCCAAGAGCGGCAGAAGCAGGGCCACCACCAGTGCGGCGAGGACTGCCGAGCGGACGGGCTTTACCCCCCCCGGCATTGGTCCAGGTGCCGCGGCCGTGGTTGGGACGCGAGAAGCGAAAGTCATGGTCGAGGAGGATACGAGAGACTCGCTCCGGTGGTCCAGCAATAGCAATGGAGCACCCCGATCAGTTCAGGTTGTGGGCTTCCCCCGGAATCTAGGAGGCATGCTCTTGGATGAGGGGGAGACACGCCTGAGACACGAAGAGGGTCCTAGCCGGAGTTCCGCGCAGGCGCGGTGAGGATCGTTGCCGAGACCGGCGAGCCGATCGCTGTGGTCGCGAGGAATCTTGGAATTCATGCGGAGACACTGGGCGACTGGGCAAACGTAGCGCGACAGCAGACCGACGAGGAGACACTCGACGCTGACGAGCGCGCCGAGCTGGTTCGTCTTCGGCGCCGCTGCGCTGGGCTGGAGATGGAGCGCGACTTGCACATACGATCCGTGGTCGGGACTGTCCGACGCTCCCTTGGCACGTGAGGTTGTCAGGCGGCCTGTTTTCGGGTGTGTTGTCGGCGTTCTTCGTCACGCCACATTCTGCAGATGACTCGGTTGGTGAGGTGGCGTTTGCGGGCTCGGGGGCCTTCGCGTCAGGTCGTGCATGCTTTGGCTTTGCGGGCGAGGTAGGCGGCGGCGGTGCCGCACCAGCGGACGAATACAGTGGGGTCATGGCATCGTCCACGGCTGTGGAGGCATCGTTGGCGACCGTCGCGCCTAGCGCACCGGGCATGAGCGACGCGCGGCGGGCGGCTGATGCCTTGGTGGCTGCGGGCGTGGGTCGGGTGCTGCTGTACGGGTCGGTGGCCCGTGGCCAGGGCTGCGAGCACAGCGACATCGATCTAGTGGCGATCTACGACGACCTTGGCGACTACAGGGGGCGCCGCGGGCGTCGCTGCGACCTTGAACGCCGCGCCGGGGACGCAGCGGGCCACCGCGTCGATGTGATGGTCACCGACGCGCCGGAGTGGGCAGTGCGAACCACCAAAGTGCCCTGCTCCGTCGAGGCGCGCATCGCCAGCTACGCAGTCGAGCTCGCCGAAGCGGGCCACCGCCAAGACATCGATTGGGACAAGGAGATCGGCTTGCCCGCGGACCCCACAGCAGAGCTGCAGCACCGCCTCACCGACATGACCAACGCGGTCGCTGCCCTCACCGACTGGCTGCGACCGACGGCCCGAGAGTCCGCCGCTGCCGAGGACGGCGACCGCGACGAACTGGCATTTCACGAGGACCGCCGATGGATGCGGGCCATGGGCGAGGTCCACATGGTGATCGAGTGCGCCGCCAAAGCCACGCATGTCGCCGCGCTCGGCAAAGCAGCGCCCTACGACCACCGCATCGACGTGCTCATCGACTCACAACCCATAGCCGTCCGAGGCGCGTTTCGCGACGCCGCCCAAGACAGCGGCATCGACCTCGGCGCACTGCATGTCTGGCGCTCGGCGGCTGCCTACTCAGCCGATCTGCCGGAGGAGCACTTCGACGAGGAGTCCCTGCGGGCGCACGCCACGGCAGCCCTCCAGATTGCCGCACACGCTGCGGACCACTGTCGCGGCCATGATCTACCCGAAGTGGCCCTCGATCGTCATGGCCGTGAGATCACTGCGCTCCGAGCTGCGCTCGACCAACCCATCCGCTGCCCGCGCTGACGACTTCAACCCTGGCGCTGCCCGCCGGCCTATGAGCGGACTGGTGAGTTCGTCAAGCCCACTGCCGTGTCAACGAGCGGAGCATCGAAGTCATCCCAGGGCAGCGGCTGGGGCAGCGTTTCATCGTTGCTGAGTAGGTCTGCCACGATGTCGTCCACCAACGCACGAATGCCGCGGAGACAGTCCGCCTCGGTCGCAGCGACGTGGCTCACCAGCAGGAACCCATTGCACACGCCGATCCAGGCGCCGTCTTCTTCGGACCACGACGCTCGATACTGATATCGAGGTTCATTCATTGCCTGTCTCCATCAAGTCGATGGCACGCAAGACCTGGCGAACTTGGTAGGGCTTCGCTTCTCCGCATTGGCCCTGCGCTGCCCGAAACTCTCGCCATCTTGCCCCATCCACTTGGGATTCACGCAGTCCGTTAGGTTGCCGTGATGCTCTCGTGGAACGAGATCAGGGTGCGCGCTGCCCAGTTCGCTGCGGATTGGGCGGATGCTTCTTACGAGAAGGGCGAGACCCAGACGTTCTACAACGAGTTCTTCGAGGTGTTCGGCAAGCGGCGGCGCGATGTGGCCCGCTACGAGGAGCATGTCAAGAAGCTGGACAATCGCAGCGGCTTCATCGACCTGTTCTGGCCCGGTGTGCTGCTGGTGGAGCAGAAGAGCGCCGGGCGCAGCTTGGTAGCGGCTGCGGAGCAGGCGGGTGACTATTTCGACGCCCTCGCGGAGCGCGAGCGGCCCCGTTACCAGCTGCTGTGCGACTTCAAGACGTTCGAACTGCTCGACCGCGATACGCGCGAGGAAATCCGGTTCCCGCTCGCCGAGTTGGCCGATCAGGTGGAGAACTTCGCGTTCATCGTCGGTCAGCGGCGGCGGGCGCTCCGAGAGGAGGACCCGGTCAACATCGAGGCGTCAGAGCTCATGGGCCGCCTGCACGACGCGCTCGACGAATCTGGCTACCGGGGCGATGATCTCGAGCGGTTCTTGGTGCGGATGGTGTTTTGCATGTTCGCCGACGACTCAGGGATCTTCCCTCGCCAGGACATGTTCCTGCACCTCATCGAGGACCGCACCTCAGTCGACGGCGCTGATCTTGGCTTGTGGCTGACGCAGTTGTTCCAGGTACTGGACACGCCGACGGAGCAGCGGCAAGCCAAGCTGGACGAGGACTTGGCCAAGTTCCCCTATGTGAACGGTGAGCTGTTCGCGGAGCGTCTGTCGATCGCCGCCTTCGACAGCGAGATGCGCGCGGCGCTGCTCGACGCGTGCCGGTTCGACTGGTCCAAGACGTCGCCTGCGATTTTCGGTGCGCTGTTCCAGTCGGTGATGGAGCCGATCGAGCGCCGGTCCCAAGGCGCCCACTACACCACCGAGCAGAACATCCTTCGCGTCATCGAGCCGCTGTTCCTCGACGGCCTGCGCGCCGAGTACGACGCACTGTGCGCAAAGCACAGCGGCGATGTCGTCGCCGAGCTGTACCGCCTCAGGGACCGCCTCGGAGAGTTGCGCTTTTTCGATCCCGCGTGCGGTTGCGGCAACTTTCTGATCATCGCCTACCGAGAGTTGCGCTTGTTGGAGATCGACATTCTCGACGAGATCGCAGCCCGCGCCCGCGCGACGGCGCAGCAGGTCATGCCGTTCGAGGTGAAGTCGGTCATCGACGTCGATCAGTTCTACGGCATCGAGATCAGCGAATTCCCCGCCCGCATCGCAGCCACGTCGCTGTGGATGATGGACCACCTCATGAACCGCGAGCTCGCCGGCACCTTCGGCGAGCCCTACGTGCGCATCCCGCTCAAGAAGTCACCCCACATCAAGGTCGGCGACGCGCTCGAACTCGACTGGGCAGCTTTTCTGCCGCCCAACCAGTGCTCGTTCGTGTTCGGCAATCCGCCCTTCATCGGCGCCAAGTTCCAAAGCTCCGAGCAGCGAGCACAGGTGCACCGCATCGCCCAGCTCGGCGGCAGCGGCGGCACGCTCGACTACGTCACCGCCTGGTTCATCCGCGCCGCCGAGTACCTCCGCCAAACCGACACCGCAGCCGGCCTCGGACAACGCCCGCCGCGGATCGGGTTCGTCGCGACCAACTCGATCACCCAAGGCGAACAGGTCGCACAGTTCTGGCCGGTCATCTTCGAACGGCACGACCTCGACATCTCATACGCTCACCGGACCTTCGCGTGGGGCTCCGACGCACGCGGCAAAGCACATGTGCACGTCATCATCCTCGGCCTCGACCCAGCCGAGCACGCCCCCACTGACCGGCCGCTGTACACCTACCCCGACATCAACGGCGAACCCCTCGTCGGCACCTGCAAGATCATCACCCCCTACCTGCTCGATGGCACCAGGCTGAAGAACCCGCGCCAAGTTGTGAGTGAGGTGGGCCGACCGATCAACGGGATGCGACGACTGCTCACCGGCTCCCAGCCCATCGACGGCGGCCACTACATCTTCAGCCGCGGCGAGCGCGATGTTTTCCTGACGCAGGAACCCGATGCGGCACCATTCATGCGTCCCTATGTCGGGGCTCGCGAGTACCTCCAAGGCGGCGAACGCTGGATCCTCACCCTCCACGAAGCTTCGCCCGCCGTGTTGGCAAGCCTGCCGCTCGTTCAAGAGCGAGTCAAGGCCGCACGCGAGTACCGGCAAGCCAGCCAGCGAGCATCCACTCGGCAACTGGCGCAAACACCCCGAGCGTGGCAGGTCAACGTACTTCCCGAGCATCCTTTCTTGGTGCTCCCAGAAGTGAGCTCGGAACGACGCGAGTACGTGCCATTCGGCTGGCTCGGGCCACCCTCGGTGCCAAGCAACAAGCTCAGAATCCTGCTCGACGCAACCCTCGCCGAATTCGCGCTCCTGAGCTCCGCGATGCACATGGCATGGATACGCGCCGTCACCGGCCGCATGAAGAGCGACTTCCAGTACTCGGTCGGGATCGTTTACAACACCTTCCCCGTACCCCAAGGCTTCACCGACGGCAGCACGTCAGCCAAACTCGACACTCCCGCTCAGGCCGTGCTCGACGCCCGCTCCGCGCATCCCGATGCCACGCTCGCCGAGCTCTACGACCCCGATCTCATGCCGACAGACCTGCGCAAGGCCCACCGCGACCTCGACCGCGCCGTTGACCGCCTCTACCGCTCCCGTCCCGCCTTCAAATCAGAATCCGAGCGCCTGCAACACCTCTTCGGCCTCTACGAACAAATGACCGGCACCCTCCGCCCCTGACCGCAGAAGCAACGCCGCTCCACTCGCAGACTCAGCAGGCATGACGGGGCCTGGCTCTCCGGGCCATCCCCCGATCCGACGAGGACGGGATCCCAAGAGCCAGCACATTCGCTGGCAATAATCGGCCAATGCGTGTGCAGCCGGTCAACAGCGGAGCGGCGGCGTCAGGGGCGGACATGATCGGAGTGAGGTGAGAAGGCGCATCCATTGGCCGCTGGCAGTCGTCCTTGCCGTTTCTGCATTGGTGCTCCTGCTCATCGGAGTCGCAGGTGACGGATGGACCCTTCAGTCTTGGTCGAACGCATTGTTGGCATTCGCCTCCGGGTTGATAGTTCTACTTGTGGGAGTCGTCTTGGAACCGCGCCTCGTCCGTCGAGTTGAGGCCGCCGTGAGCGACGCTGTCCAAGTGGAGACGGCCCCACTGGCCCAGCGTTTGATGGACTTGGAGACACTGGCAACCAGTCAGGCCGAACAACGCGGGGCAG
The DNA here is from genome assembly GCF_965204195.1 of Candidatus Poriferisodalis sp. Taxonomy (GTDB): domain Bacteria; phylum Actinomycetota; class Acidimicrobiia; order Acidimicrobiales; family Poriferisodalaceae; genus Poriferisodalis. Next base: position 1,702,099 of record NZ_OZ241975.1, on the reverse strand, counting down.
TAAGTGACGAGATAGCGGCGGCGGTGACGGAGCTTCGTTCCGCTGCCTCTCGCGAGACCGTCGCTAACGCGTTGAGGCTGGGCGAGGAGTTGCGGCTGTTCAACCCTCACATGTTCCGGCTGCGCACCTCGGCGGACGTGCAAGGGCCGGACTTGTTTGCATTCCTGATGGAGTACGGCAGCGTCTCAGAACTGTGGCTGAATTTCGGCCCAGTGCTATTCGGTTCGCTCGATCCGACAAAGTGGGACCCCCGCTACGGTCCTGATGAGGAGAACCCGGTCGGGGTGCTCTGGCAGCCTGAGCAGTCCGCCACGGACATCGTCGGGACTCTTGAACGCCATCTGCTCGCCGACGACATTGACGGAAGGGGCGAGTTTGACTTCGCCAAAGCACTCGACGCGCTCGCGCTCAGTCTCCAGATCGCGTTCGCCGCACGCTCCGGAGACGACAAATCGGCAGGTCCCCGTGGACCGCTGATCTGCCTGGTCAATGACGAATGGGCCATCACAGCGGAGGGTCTTCAATCGCTACTCGCGGACTGCCACTACCCGATCGGCGACGATCTGCCCACGGACACGCTGTGCCCTTCTCGTCACTCGTCTCATCTCTGGGACGACGCAATCAGGTACTTCAATACACGCCGACAAGCCATCACAGCTCTGAGCGAGGCCATAGTCGCGTACGACCTCGCCAACTCCTAGCCGACAGATGCCTCCCCAGCCTTGACGGCGTGAGCGACTGACGCCGACCGGGTAACCAGGCGCACGGGTTCGCCGATCGGTGCGTCGCCGACAGGCCGCTCGTTCGTTGACGACGGAGAAGAAACGCCAGTCCGCTGGGGCTACTCCGACTCAGTTGTACCTGCGCCCAGTCACCCTCATCAAGCCCGTGAGTTGAGCCATGGTCGGTATCGCGGAGCACCGTAGCGAGCCGCCGTCAAGAGATCTTCCATTTCAACGACGAGCGTCTCATGCATGTCCGAGTCGGCTTCAAGCAGGGAGTCGACGTCCTTCCGATGAGCCGTGCGCCTCACAATTCTCTTGGCGGTCTTGCACTCGTCGAATGGCTGTGGCGGGGACGGAGACAGTGCGTCTTCGGGGCGGGCGATGATCGGGTCGCATCGCAGCGCGATCGAGACCAGATCTTCGCACGGAGCGCTCTCGACCACGCGATAGCCGAGCGTGCTTGCCAGCACGACCTGGCTAGTTCTTGAAGCCTGAACGAGTTTCGCGAGCCACTTGCCCAAAGCCACGATCATGAGCTTGAGATAGTCGGCGTCGGCGCACGCAGAGGCGTCGATGGTCTCCACATCGAGCCCCAGGAGTTGCTGGCACTCCTCGGCGAATCCGTCGCAGGTGCATACGTTGTCGTGGAAGCACTGCAGAATCGCCGCTTCGGCGTCGGGATCGAACGTATTCGGGCCGATTCGAGTCGTGATGAGCAGCAGCCAAGGTGTCAAGCTGTGCGCCTGCAAGGCCGTCACTTGGCTCAAGGCGTTATAGATCGACTGGTGAATCGTGGGCGAGTCGGATGCCAGTCCATTGCACAGATCGATATTGACAACATCGAACGGCCCGAGGGTTCTTGCACGCTTCCACGCAATCGAGGTCTCGTCGCTGATGCGCCGGAAGTCGTCCTGAATCACATCCGACTGCTGCTCGACGTTCGGAAGCCGGCGCACCTCGTAGAGCGAGATGTCCAGCTCGCGCCGGGCGGGGCTGCGGGGCTGCGCTTCTGAATTGAACCCGAGGAATATCAACGGCCTGCCGTCTGGCCGGCATATCTGCTCATACAGGTACCTAAGGTCGATGAGGTCGGTGCCCGGCAGACCCAGATAACGGAGAGGCTCCTCAATCGGTCGATCGGCATACAGCCGCTTAACCTGCTCGGCCCACTGCTCGCGTCGTACGAATTGCTTCCTCGGCCGATGCCATGGCTTGAACTCTCTCCGCTCTAGTTCGGTGGGGTCGTAATCGAGAGTGCCGAAAATGCCCGCGACAAGTTCATCGTTTTCGCCCGAGGTATCGCTCACTACGCAGATGCCTCGAGGATCTCGCGCATGCCAGCCAGAAGCCGCTCTTGCTGGCGCTCCGAGAGGTTGTCGAGCACGTCGAAGGCAGCGAGCAATTGCACCAGTGCTTCCATCTGTTTCTCGGCTGTCGTTTCCGCGGCTGTGGGCCGAGCGGTCTTTTCGCCGAGAATGGGCTCCCGCCGGAATCGGTAGGTGCCAGGTTCCTCGAATAGCGATTCGTCGCGTTCTTCGGCGAAGACGACGTGGGGCGGCTCTGCGCCGGGGTCGTCAGACTCCTCCCGCCATGCCTTCCGAGCGACGTTCGATAACGCAGCCTGTTGCTCTGCTTCGGCGACAGCCTTGCGGTCGGTCCGAATTTCGGCAGCGATTCGCTTTTGCTCGGTCGCGACGCGCCGAAGTGTGGCATGCAGCCACCGGGTGATGTACACGGCGTGCGGGTGCGCGAAGTTGAACGACTCCCGGTCGATGTTCAGTGCTGATTCGAAGCCTTGAGAGACAAATATCTCACAGGTGATCTGCCTGAGACGGGTCTGCTCGGATACCTGGTAGCGAATGAAGGTTGGATCAAACAACGTTCCGCTGGAGCCGTGCACTCGAGCCAGGACGCCTTGATGTTCAGTGGGCGCAACCTTCGGTGCCCAGATCAGGTATGCCTCGAACTCGAGCGGTCCTGCCGACAGCTCATGAGGGATGCCCTCGAACTCCTCGCGGCAACGGCCAACGAACAGGATCGGCTTGCGAACGGCGTGGGCGGTCATCGGCAGGTCCGTGAACTTGACGGGCCGAGCGAGACGCAGGTCGTCGATGTAGACGGCGAAGTCATCGCCGACACTGGCGCCATGTCCGATCGAACGCGTCTCAAGGATCGTCTCACCTTCGGCCAACTCGAACCTCTGGGCCGCCGTTCTCGTCGCCTTCGGGATCTCGTAGAGGTACATCCCGTCGCCTATGGCCAGTTCGAAGGGGCTTCCGAGCACGTAGGGCGCAGGTATGGACAGGCTGAGCTGCCACACCATTTGCAGGTAGTAGTCGAAGATGTCACGGAGCCGCGGATTTGTCGACTTCCCCTCGACCTGCCCCCAGACGGCGTCAACCAGTTTTCTGAAAGCGGCATCGGGGTCATCGCCGGGTGACCAAGGCAGGCAGTCGTAGGGGTCTGCATCGCCCTCAAGACGTGATGGGTCGTCGCGCTTGACCCGCCCGATGTGAAACGTCGGGGGCTCGACCGCTCGCGATTCCTCTGTTTCCAGCGACGGGTCCGCGTCGATGGCTGCCCACACTTGGTTGCTGCGAAGCGTGTCACTGGTTTGAGGCCGGATGCCGGTCAGCGTGATCGTTGTGCCGTGGGCCTCTGGTTCCGAAGCTGGCTCGCGCCAGATCTGCACGAGACCTGCTTCGTATTTGCCTTCATCGTCAGTCTCAGGCGGGCCGTCATCTGAATACTGACGAAGCACCACCGACGCGACAGTGAGCCAATCGTCTCCTTGTGTCTTGGTGACAAGGTGAAACCGGTTGGTGAGCTGGCTCACTGAGAACAGGCCGATCCCGATCTTGCCGATCAGCCGCCGACCGCTCGGGCTGTGCATCGGGTCGCCTCTGCCTGTGATGCCCAGGTCGCCGCCGTCCGGTGATCTCTTCGCGCTGCCCCCGATGTGATGGAGCAGGTAGGCGAGCGCATCAGGCGTCATGCCGTTGCCGTCGTCTTCAATCGTCAAGGTCTCGAATCGTGGCCGATCGGTCTTGATGACCACTTGGGTCGCGTCAGCGTCGTACGAGTTGGACACCAATTCTCGAATAGCTGACCCCGGTTGCCGGTAGATCCCGTCAGTGACGCGGGCCAACACGCGCTCATCTGTGGTCAGGCGAGCACTGGCTGGCTCGTCCCGAGTGCTGGCCCTGATCTCCGCAGTCAGCTTGGCGTCAGCGGCCGCCTGAGCATCGGGCTCGAGACTCACGCTGCGTCCAATGACTTAAGAAGCTGCCGAGCAATCGCTTCCGAGAGCGCCGGCGGTACTGCGTTCGCGACCTGCAACGGTTGCGTGGAGCGCGGACCACAGAAGAAATACTCATCAGGAAAGCCTTGGATGCGTGCCGCCTCGCGAACCGTGATCGTACGGTGCTGCTCAGGATGCACCGGCAACGCACGATGCCCCGCCACCAAAGTACGGGCTGAGTCGCTCTCGAGCCGCCGATACGAGATCGGACCTCCGCCGGCCGGAATCGCTCTGATTTTCGCGACCACTCTCGGAGAGTGTGCCATCGCTTGGGAATTCAACACGACCCGTCCGTTCGGGAGCCGCAGCCGTTCTGCCCCCGCGCCGGGCTCAAGACGTGGCAGGTCTTCCAGACGCTCTGCCAGAGAGGGCGTCTGTGGCAGCGACAAATCTGACGCACTGTCGTCGGGTCGCGTGTGCGTGGGTGGCGGCGCCTCAGGTAAGTCGATCCCCGGCTTTACCCCGATGAAGAAGAGCCGCTGGCGATTCTGCGGCACGCCGAAGTCGGATGCTCGGAGAGCGACGGGCTGCTTCCAAGTCCGGTACCCGCAGCGCCGCAGCGAGAAAGTGATCTTGTCGGTGTATGTGACGCCATTGACGCGGCGCAAACCGGGAACGTTCTCGACCACGACCGATCGTGCACCAAGTTGGCGAGCGATGCGTCCGACGTGTCGGAAGAGCAGGTTTCGCTCATCGTCGACGTCGCGCGCGCCAGCCGCCGAATAACCCTGGCAGGGAGGCCCGGCGATGACTGCCGCCGGAGCCGCTAAGTTCGGCAACCAAGTTCGCAGCCGGTCCGCCGTGATCTTCTCGACCGTTGCCTCGAGTACGGGCACACCCGGATGGTTCAAGCGATAGGTCTGCGCGGCATTCCGCTCGACCTCAATAGCCGCCACGATGCTGAAGCCAGCCCGCCTGAACCCCAACCCGAGCGCACCGGCGCCACCGAAGAGATCAACCGCAGTGTGGACCACTCGCTGAGACGTGACGCGACTACGGCCGGTGTCACAAAACGACACGAGAGGGCAATTCGCGCAGCGCGGTTCAAGGTCGGTACATGCAACGCGGCTGTGGATCATCAGATGCCGCGCCATGTCCGGACGATCCTTCTTCGGAACCATGCGTACGAATGCGCTGACTTCTGTGACGGTCGGGCGGTGGCTGGCCGAATCGATGCGCTCAAGTAGACGACCGACATGCCTGTCAGTGGCGACTTCGTGCTCGCACGCGGATGCGCATGGCACCCGGCCGTCTTCTTCGGGGTCGGCATCGAGCGACTCCGAAGGTGTGCCTTGCGCCCGGTGTCCCGGGCGATCCGTACGTCGGCGGGATCGGCAGGGGCATTCGGCTCGGTGCCTGTTCTCCCAATCTGCATACGTCGCCTTCAGGAGTTCGGCCACCCGGTCAGCGACGGCAAACAGAGGCATCGCATCGAGTTCGTGCGGCTTCGTCCGGGCAGTCACTGGCATGTCGCCCCGCGGCATGAGATGTCGATCTGATGACGCATCCCGATCTCCATGACACCACCGCCCGTCACCTTATTGGCGTTCAGGCTTGTCGGCAGTTTCGTATGCCGATGATTGTTCATGTTCGCAGGGGGGTGTAACCGAGGCGGGGCTTCTAGCCCTCCGGCAGGGGATAGAGGTGGCGGGCAGGCGCACCGGCGCGGCCCCGAATTCTGGTGTGATTCACCGTGCGCGAGCGTGAACGCAATAGCGAATCAGGGCTAGTTGAGTTGGGCCCACAGGCGCAGCGCCGCACCGTTGAGCTGATCCGCCGCAGAACCGCCGAACCTCTCTGCTGCGGACTCGAGCCGGCGTGCGCCTTCATCGGGGCGTCCCAGGGCTGACAGCGCCTGTCCGAGCCGGATGAACTCCTCCGGCGGGCAGTCACCCAGCCGCGTGAGCAGCTCCAGCACGGCCAGCATCGGGGGCGAGTCGGATCGTCGCATGTGCAAGGTGCGCAGGTTGTTGAGCATCCGCAGCAGGATCGTCTCTGCCGGGGTCGGCTGCAGGAACGAATCATCGAACGCCTGCCGCGACTCGAAGCGGGCAAAGATCCCTGCCGCACCCGCCCGGTCGATGAGGTAGCCGTCGAAGGCGTCGATAAACACGTCTGGATCGGGTGTGCCGACCAGGAAATGGCCTGGCATGCCCACCCCATGCAGCACGACGCCGGCGCGGCGGGCCACCTCGATGGTGACGACGGCCAACGTGATGGGGATGCCGAGCCGACGAGAAACCACGAGGTCCAAGTAGCTGTTGGCAGGGTCGGCGAAGCCGCCACGGTTCGGGCCGAAGCCCTCCTGGCCGAAGAGCAGATCGACTACTGCGTCCGGCGTGGGTTCGCGCACCGCAGCACCGAGTCGGTCCAGCTCAGCCAGCGCCGCGGCCTCGTCGACCGGGTCTGTGCGGCAGTGGGCCGCTATGGCCAAGGCCGCCCGGTCGAGCGGCACCGGTTCGCTGGCCGCCAGGCTGGCGAAGGCATCCGCCGGCGACGGGTGATCGTCAGAGGGGTCCTGTGCGGTCGCGTCGCCGTCTGACATCGACGTGACGGTACCGGTGGCAGCGCCGGGCCCCATCTGGCGGCCGTCGTGCCCTGTTCTGGCGGCAGAAAGCAGGCGAGCGGCGATACTTGCGCTGTGACGTCTGTGCACCCGTTCCTGGACGAGCCTGGGCCGGTGCCGATTGCCCATCGAGGCGGCAGCGCCGTGTGGCCGCAGAACACGATGGCCGCATTCGAGGGCGCCGTGGGGCTCGGCTACCGCTATCTCGAAACTGATGTGCAAGCGACATCCGACGGTGTCCTCGCGGTCTTTCACGACGACGAGCTCGCGCCCACTTCCGACCGTGGCGGGCGCATCTCGGAGATGAGCTGGGCAGAAGTGTCTCAAGCACGTGTTGAGGGCGAGCCGATCCCTCGGCTAGAGGAGCTGCTCGACGCCTTCGACGACGTACGCATCAGCATTGACCCCAAGACCGATGCCGCTGTCGAGCCGCTCATCGAGGCACTGCGGCGGCCGGGCGTGCTTGAGCGGGTGTGCATCGGCTCGTTCTCCGACGAACGCCTCGAACGTGTCGACGAAGCGCATGGCGACGCGGCATGTCTCAGCTTCAGCCCACGGGAGATCGCCCGACTGCGGATGCTGAGCCTCGCGGGGCTGCCTGCGCGGCCCCGTCGCTCGGCCCGATCAGGTTCACCAAGCCACAGGCGGCGCGAGCGGCCGTTCCGGGGTCGAATCGCGTCGATCCCGCTGCGGCGGGGACCGATCCCGCTCGCAACCCGCCGACTGGTCGACTATGCGCACCGGGCCGGGCTGGCCGTGCACGTGTGGACCATTGACGATCCCGTCGAGATGGATCGCCTGCTCGACATCGGCGTCGACGGCGTGATGACCGACGAGCCGAAGGTCCTGCTTGAGGTCATGACCGAGCGGGGAGCATGGCCCGCAGGCGGCGAGGCCGTCACATGAGCACGCAGGCGATCTCTCCCGCCGTCATGGACGAGCTCGCGGACATCGTGGGCCCAGCGCACGTGCTCAGCGATCCGGAGATCACCGCCGGCTACGCGGTCGACTGGACCCGCCGTTTCGCCGGCGCGACACCGCTGGTGATTCGACCCGGCGACACTGCCGAGACTGCCGCCGTGATGGGCGTGCTGGCAGGCGCCCACATCGCCGTCGTGCCCCAGGGGGGCAACACCGGCCTGGTCGGCGGCAGCGTGCCGCTCGAAGGTGAAGCGGTGCTGTCGATGCGTCGGTTGAACGTTTGCGAGCCGGTGGACGAGCTGGCCTCCCAGGTGACGCTGGGTGCGGGGGTGACGCTGGCCGATGCCCAAGCGCATGTTGCCGCGTCAGGCCTCAGCGTCGGGGTGGACCTTGCGGCGCGCGACTCGGCCACGATCGGCGGCATGGTTGCCACCAACGCGGGCGGCATCAACGTGCTGCGCTACGGCGCCATGCGAGCCCAGGTTGTGGGCATCGAAGCGGTGCTCGCCGACGGCACCGTGGTGAGCCACCTGGCAGGCCTGGAGAAGGACAACACCGGCTACGACCTCGGGGCTCTGCTGGCGGGCAGTGAGGGCACGCTGGGCGTCATCACGCGGGTGCGCTTGCGACTGCACCCCACCCAGCCCGAGCGCGCGACCGCCTTGCTGGCGTTCGAGACGGCGGCAGATGCCGTCAGCGCAGCCGCAGCGCTGCGCCGCAGCGTTGCTTCGCTGCACGCGCTTGAGGCCGTCTTCGAGGGGGCCATGGAGGTCGTGTCGGAGCACTTGGGCACCGCCCCGCCCGTCGGGCGCATCGGCGGCACGTCAAATGACACTCAGGTCGACGGCTCCCCAGGCGGCGGGGCGTGGCTGATCGCCGAAGCGGCAGCACGCACCGATCCCAGCGATGAGCTGGGCGCGGCCGTTGCCGAGCTGGAAGATCTCGTCACTGATGCAGCGGTCGCGCTCGAACCTGCTGCGCGCCAGCGCCTGTGGGCGTTCCGCGAGAGCGTCACCGAGGCGATCTCTGCGGCGGGCATCCCCCACAAGCTGGACGTGACGCTGCCGGCGGCTCGTCTCGCCGAATTCGTGGACGGGGTCCCCGCTGTGGTGCACGCAGCCGATCCCGACGCCCGACCGCTGCTGTTCGGCCATCTCGGCGACGGCAACGCGCACGTCAACGTGCTCGGCCCCGCAGGGGCGGAGCCGGCCGAGAGCGTGGACGACGCCGTGCTCCGCTACGTGGCCTCCCTCGGCGGTTCCATCTCGGCGGAGCACGGCATCGGCACGGCCAAGCTGTCGCAGCTGCACCTCAACCGCACCCCGGCGGAGCTGGCGGCCTTCAGCGCCATCAAGCGGGCCCTCGACCCCGACGGCGTCCTCAACCCCAACGTGCTGCTGCCGAAACCCGGTTGACGCACGGGCACGACTGCGGGTCTACCGTTCGATCCATGAGCCGCTCCCGACCGCAGGTTCCGTTCGCGACTCGCTACGCCCGCAGCGGCATGGTGTGCAGCGTCGATCACCTCGCCAGCGACGCCGGAGTGGCGCTGCTGCGCGCCGGCGGCTCAGCAGCAGACGCGGCAGTGGCAGCCTCGGCCGTGCTCGCGGTCACCACCCAGCACATGTGCGGCATGGGCGGCGACTTGTGGGCACTGGTCCACCACGCCGACGGCGAACCGCCCGCGGCGCTCAATGCCAGCGGCCGCGCCGGCAGCGGCGCAGACGCGTCCGGTCTGCGCTCCGAGGGCCGAACCCGCATGCGATTCCGTGCCGACATTCGCAGCGTCCCGATTCCGGGATGCGTCGACGGGTGGCTGGCATTGCACGAGCGGTTCGGGCGTGCGCCGCTGGCTGACGTGCTGGCCCCCGCCATCGATCTTGCCGAGGGCGGCTTCCCCCTCTCACCGCACGGGGCCGCCGCCACGACGCTGCTCGACGGGGCCGCCAACTCCGGGGACTACCCGGCGGGCAGCCAGCCAGGCGATCTCATCCGCCGGCCCGGAGTCGCCGCCGCATTGCGCGAGATCGTCGAAGGAGGGCGGGAGGCCTACTACGAAGGCGACTTCGGCAGCGACCTCATCGAACTGGGCCGAGGCGAGTACACGGGGGCCGATCTGGCACGCTCCCAAGCGGATTGGGTGACGCCGCTGTGCACCACCGCCTGGGATCACGCGATCTTCACGGTCCCCCCCAACTCGCAGGGCTACCTGACCTTGGCCGGAGCATGGATCGCCGACGGTCTGGACCTGCCGTCCGATCCCGACGATCCGCTGTTCGCCCACCTGCTGGCCGAGGCCGCGAAGCAGGCAGGGTGGGACCGGCCTGAGGTCCTCTCCGACAGCGCCGACGGCGATGTGCTGATCTCGCCCGACCGGCTCGCCCCGCGCCGGTCGGCAATCTCGCCAGACATCGCTTCGCCGCTCGGTGCGGGCACGGGCACCGGCGACACGATGTACCTCGCGGCGGTCGACGCCGACCGCATGGGCGTGTCGCTCATCCAATCGAACGCGTCGGGCTGGGGCGTGGGGCTGTGGACCCCCACACACCGGATCAGCCTGCACAATCGCGGCATCGGGTTCAGCCTCGACGAGGGTCACCCGGCCGAGTACGGACCTGGGCGCCGGCCGCCTCACACGCTCGCACCGGCGCTCGTGCAGCGCACTGACCGCTCGTTGCGCGCAGTCGTGGGCACGATGGGCGGCGACGCCCAGCCGCAGGTGTTGCTGCAGGTGCTCGCGCGCTCGCTCGCCTGCGGCGAAGAGCCGGCACGCGCCATCGGTTCGGGGCGCTGGCGCTGGGGGGCGGCCGCCGGAACCGGTTTCGACACCTGGGCCGACGCCGACAACCTGGAACTCCGCATCGAGGGCCATGCCGCTTGGGCATCCGCGGGCGGGATTGCCGATCTGGGACAGCGAGGCCACCGCGTCGGCACCGATGCTGCGCACGACAACGCCTTCGGGCATGCGCACCTCATCGAGGTCCACGACGGCGTGCTCGCCGGAGCCGCCGATCCACGGGCGCTGACCGGCTCAGCAGCCGGCTACTGAGCGCCGGAGTCGGCTACCTCGAGCCGGGACGGTCCCAGCGACCGGGCCACGAACAGCGCTGCGTAGGCACGGTCGCGCAGCTCGGCGGCTTCCAGTGCGTGCGTGGGATAGCTCGCCACCCCCATCGAGAGCGTCACGCCGGTGTGATAGGAGCGCGCGGCTACCTCGCGACGCACCCGATCAGCCGCCCACACGGCACCGCTGTGCGGCGTGTCATCGAGAATGGCGGCGAGGACTCCGTCGGTGCAGTGGCAGACGCTGTCGGACTCACGCAGCGTGCCTCGCACCAGCCGCGCTGCAAGCCGCTGGGCAACGCGTGCCTGGGTGCCGCTGAGCTCGTCCCATCCGTCCACCTCGAAGAGGACGACCGAGAGGGGCTGCAGGGCCCGCCGCGCCAGCGACAGCTTGCGATCCAGCAGGACAGCAAAGACGCGCACGTCGGGCAGCCCCGTGACCGGGTCATGCACAGAGTCGAGTACGCCGGGGGTTTCGCCCCCGGCGCCATGGCGAGCCATGGAGCGCCAGAGTGCCACTGATGCGTGCTTTGCACAATGCCGAAGCGCGAACTTCCGAATCGGCGCTGCTGCGGGGCGAGCATCGCCAGCGCGTCCACCGCGTCCCGTGTGCGGCCTCGCACTAGCGTCGGCGCATGCGCATTGGGAGACATCTCGTAGACGGACAGCCCGCGCTGGGCATCGTGACTGACGAAGGCATTGCGACCCTGCAATGCGATCACACAGATCTGCCGTCGCTGCTCGAAGCGTGCGACGGTGACGTGGTGGCCGCCGTCGACGCGATGGCCACTGGCCCCACCACGGCGCTCGACGAAGCGAACCTGCTGTCGCCCGTCGGCCGCCCGCCGACCATCCTCGCCGTGGGGCTCAACTACCGGGCCCATGCGGCCGAAGGCGGCCGCGAGCCCCCATCGGTCCCGATCATCTTCAACAAGCACCACAACTGCATCATCGGGCCCCACGAGCCGATCCATATTCCGGCTGCGGCGCCGGACATGATCGACTACGAGGGCGAGCTGGCCGTCATCATCGGGCGCGCCGCTCGTGCCGTGTCAGCCTCCGAGGCGCCGGACTACATCGCGGGCTACACGATCATGAACGACGTCAGCGTGCGCGACTGGCAGCGAGCGAGCCCGACGATGATGATGGGCAAGTCGTGGGACACCCATGGGCCGTGCGGACCGTGGATGGTCACCAGTGACTCCATCGACCCGCACAATTGCCGCCTGGTCACCGAGGTGAGCGGCGAGCTTCGCCAGGACGCCAAAACCGACGATCTGATCTTCGACTGCTACGAGATCGTCGCGCACCTCTCAACGGCATTCACGCTCCAACCGGGCACGATCATCGCCACAGGCACTCCTGAGGGAGTCGGGGCCTTCTGGAAACCGCCGGCGTTCTTGAGCGACGGAGACGACGTGTCGATCACCATCGAGGGGATCGGGACGCTCACGAACCCGGTGATCGCGGAGCCGGCCTCCTAGGCGATGTCCTGATGCGATCCGGGCTCAGGCCGGGAGCGGCCGCGAGCACCCAGTCGCCCGATCTGCGGCAGCGCTTCGAATTCGACTACTCGCTGGACGCCGGCAGGTCGCTCGGACGGGTCGGCGGCAAGGGAACGCTGGGTCCCGTGCTGTACGCCGGCCCGCACATTTGGCGCGCCCAGGACACACCTGCAGGCGAGGCCACGCTGCGCATCACCCGCAGCGGGCATTGCGCCGAGGTGATCGGCTGGGGACCAGGCGCATCGGAGGCTGCTGCAAGCGTGCCGGCGCTGCTCGGCAGCCAAGACGAGCCCGCTGCGCTCGTGCCCCACGACCCAGTCGTGGCCGGGTGGGTGCGCCGCTGGGCTACGCGCAGGCTGACAGCCACCGGCACGATCTGGGAACACGTGGTCCCCACCGTCTGCGGCCAGAAGGTGCCCGGACTGAACGCCAAGAACTCGTGGCAGGGCATCCTGCGGCGCTGGGGTCGCAGGCCGCCTGGTCCCGCGCCCGAAACGCTCCGGCTGCCGCCGACGGCCGGGCTCATGGCCTCGCTGGCGTACCACGAGTTCCACCGCTTCGATGTCGAGCGCCGCCGCGCCGAGGCAATCATCGCGTTCGCTCACCGGGCAGCAACTCTGGAGCGCGTGGCCCGGCTCGCGCCGGAGGCGGCTCGCGAGCGCCTGCAGACTGTCCGGGGCATCGGCCCGTGGACCGCGTCGATCGTCGTGCTGCTCTGCCACGGCGATCCCGACTCGGTCATCATCGGCGACTACCAGATCCCCAACTACGTTGCCTGGCACTTGGCCCGCGAGCGGCGGGGGGACGACGACCGCATGCTGGAGCTGCTCGAGCCCTATCGCGGGCAGCGGGCCCGGGTGCAGGCACTGGCCAAGTCGGCTGGGGCGCCGCCCCGCCACGGCCCACGCATGCCCCTGCAGAACCTCCAGCACCGCTGACGAAACGCGCTCTCTACGGCAGCAGCGCCTCGGGCATCTCGACGATCTTGGCCCGCAGGTACTCCCCCAGGGCCTTGGCCTGGGGATCCTGACGAGTCGAAGCTGCCACGCCTTCCTCCAGCAGGCCGTGGAAGATGAAGTTGAGGCTCCAGATGTTGGGCAGGTCGTAGCGATCCACCGAGTGCTCGGCTGCCTCGGGCATCAGCTCCGCGAGGCGTTCCACTGTCAGGTAGTCGGACAGCCACCAGTAGGCCTCGGCTGACCGTGCGAAGATGCCGAGGTTCGCATTCGGGCCCTTGTCGCCCGAGCGGGTGCCGAACAGCGTGCCGAGCGGGGCGGCGCTGGTCGGTCCACCTGGTGGCTCGATCCGGTCGGGCGTCGCCACGTCGACGCTCTCGAAAGAGACCTCCGGCGGGGTGCTGTCGACCACCGTGCGCCGGCCGTCCACCACGGCGTTCATCGGCACGAGCCCGGAGTCGACGAGCGCCGGCCAGTACACGCCGAACGGCTGGCCGGGTCCCGGGCCGCCTCCGGTGCCAAACATGCCCGGAATGGAGCACAGGCCGATCTCTGTTCCAGCGTTGGAGAACGCCCGGCCGACCTTGCGCTCGTCGGGGTCCTTCACGATGATCTTGTACACCGCGACTGCCTCCTCGTTGGAGGCCGGATCCGTCTTGTGCGTCGGCAGGAACTTGCGCACCACGGTCTCGTAGTCGTCGGGGCCGTACGGGCAAGCGTGCCAGAACTGCCGCTCGATCAGCTCGGCCTTGGCCTCGATGTCAAGCCCCGTCAACCCGATCGAGATCTGGTTGCGGTACCCGCCCTGGTAGTTCATGGCCACCTTGAGCGTGGGCGGCGCCGGCTCGCCCCGGACGCCGCCGATGCGCACACGGTCAGGTCCGATCTGGGAGAGCTCGATGGTGTCGAAGCGGCTCACCACGTCGGGGTTGAAGTACCGCTCGCTCTGGATCTCGTACAGCAGCTGTGACGTGACGGTGCCGACCGAGACCTCGCCGCCGGTGCCGGCGTGCTTGCCGATCACGCTCGAACCGTCCGCCGCAACCTCGGCCCACGGGAATCCCGGGTAGGTCATGTCGGCAATCTCGGTAAAGAAGCTGTAGTTGCCGCCAGTGGCCTGACCTCCGCACTCGATGACATGCCCCGCCACGATGGCCCCAGCGAGGGCATCCCAGTCGTCGCGGGTCCAGCCGTGATGCCACGCTGCGGGACCTGCCACGACCGCTGCGTCGGTCGCGCGACCGGTGATGACGATGTCGGCGCCCTGGTTGAGCGCCTCGACGATCCCCCAGCAGCCGATGTAGGCATTCGCCGTCACGATGCGGTCGGCCAAGTCGCCGAGCGGCTGGCCGGTGTCGAGATGTGCAAAGTCGTTGCCCGACGCGATCAATTCGGCGAGCCGGTCGGTGAGGTCGTCGCCGTCCACATATGCGATCGACGGGCTCAGTCCCAGCCGATCCGCGACATCGGACACCGCATCGGCGCAGCCCTCCGGGTGCAGCCCCCCGGCATTGGAGACGACCTTGATTCCGCGGTCCAGGCATGTCCCCATCACCTCCTCCATCTGGGTGACGAAGGTGCGGGCGTAGCCGGCGCCGGGTCGTTTCGCGGCGATGCGCGACAGGATCAGCATCGTCAGCTCGGCGAGCCAGTCGCCCGTGAGGGCATCGATCGGCCCGTCGGAGACCATCTCGCGGGCAGCGGAGAGTCGGTCTCCGAAGAATCCGCTGCAGTTGGCGATCCGGATGGGCGGTGCAGTCGTCGTGCTCATGGTTCGCGTCTTACCTCTGGGGTGTCGTTCAGCGGGGCGCGGGTGCTCAGCGCCCCGATGCAGGGTATGTCACGGCTCTGCCAGACTTCCCGCCATGGCGAACCCTGTGCTCCTGCTCCACGGCTTCACCGGCTCGGTGGCGAGCACGTGGCAGCCGACCGGCATCTTGGACCTGCTGGCCGACGGCGGGCGCGAGGTCATCGCGTGGGACCTGCCAGGCCACGGCTCGGCCGAAAAGCACCGTGACCCGGCCGGCTACGCCGACATGGAGGCCAAGCTGGTGGAGCGGCTTGCGGCCGAAGTCGGCGAGCAGACCGTCGACGGCGTCGGCTTTTCCATGGGATCACGCACGCTGCTGGCCATGGCGGCCATGGCACCGGAGCGCTTCGACCGCCTCGTGGTGTCGGGCGTCGGACGGAATCTGTTCGAACGCGACGACGAGCAGGCTGAACGCATTGCACGCGGTGTCTCCGGGGACGCCGAGGCCGACGACGTGCACGCCCAGACCTTCGCCCGCTATGCCGCCGAGCCAGACCAAGACGGTCAGGCGCTGGCCGCTTTCATGCGCCGCAAGCACGCGCCGCTCGGCGACGACGAGTTCGCACGCATCACCCATCCGGTGCGGGTGGTGCTGGGTACCGAAGACTTCGCCGGCCCGGCAGACCCGCTGCTCGACGCCCTGGCAGATGCTTCGTTCACCGAGCTGCGTGGCTGCGACCACTTCGCCACGCCCAAGAACTTCGGCTTCATCGACGCGGTGATGGAACACCTCGAGGTCTTCTGAGCCCTGCCGCCCGCAGCCGGGCCACCAGTTCGCGGCTGTTGACCGCAACGGCGCCCGCAGCCAAGGCAAGCTCCCGTTCGGCTTCGTCGACGTCGTAATGGTCGCCCTGAAAGGCAGCCCGCCGCTTGCCGATGAGCTCTGCGAACCGGTGCAGCTCCTCGTAGCTCTCGTCGGAGGCGAGGTGCGCCCAGCGTCGCCCTCGCCACGGCCACAGGGCCTCGTCAACGAGGATCGTCATGACCGGCATCGGGGGACGGGCTGCCGGAGGCTTCAATAGTCTCCGGTTCATCGGCGACATCCGGCTCGTCCTCGTGGGTCTCGAACAGTTCTGATTCGATGAGCTCGTGCCGCTTGATGTAGGTGGACACGAAGGCCTGGATGGTCGCAGCAGCGGGAACTGCCAGCAGCGCTCCGGCTGAACCCAGCAGCGCTGCGCCCACGAGAACCGAGCCGAACGCGACAGCGGGATGGATGTTCATCGTGTGGGCGGTCACCCGGGGCGCGAGCAGGTAGTTCTCGATCTGCTGGTATGCGAGCACCACGATGGCGACCCACAAGGCGCTGATCGGCTCGTCGAGCAACGCGATGAGCAACGGCAGCAAGCCAGCCAAGTACGTGCCGACGACCGGAACGAACTGTGACAGCACGCCCACCCACATCGCCAGCGGCAGCGGGAACGGCACGCCGATGATGGCGAAGGCGGCCCAGTGCACCAAGAATGCCGCGATCGCGAGCAGCGTCCTGGAGTAGATGTAGCCGCCCGTCTTGTCGATGGCCAGTTCCCAGCCGCGCATCACCGCGGCCTGGCGCGACGGCACCAGCGCCGAACAGACCAGACGGCGCAGCCGCGGGCCATCTGCGACGAGATAGAAGGTGAACAGGGCAACGGTAAGCATCTGTATCGCCACGTTGACCACTGTCGAGCCGACCGAGACCAGGTTGCCAGCGACGTCACCCAGCAGCGATGCAGCGGTACCGCCTTCGGTGAACTGGGCTCGCAGATCGTCGGTGCTGATCTGGATGCCGAACTGGTCGTCGGCCCATCGCTCGATATCGGCCAGATAGCCGGGCGCAGCATCGATCAGCTTGGTGATCTGGTCGGCCAGGACCGATGCCATGGCAGCCAGAAACCCCAGCGTCGCCGCGGCGAAGACGCAGAAGACGACCGCTGTGCCGAGCCCGCGTTTCCATCCCCGGCGCGCCAGCCAGTTGACGGCCGGCTCCATCGCAAACGACAGGAACAGCGACACCAATAGCACCACCAAGAGGCCTCGCAGCCGGTCGAGCAGCCACGCCGCCGTGGCCAGACCCACGACGCCCAGCAGGGCCAGCCCGATCGCGCGCGGCACCCAGCGAGGCATTCGGTCGCGCTCGGGCAGCTGGAGTTCAGCCCTGCGGCGAGCTTCACTCGGCATGATTATTCCTCGGACGGGCGGCCATGGCATCGACGACTGCGTCGTGAATCAGACCATTGGTAGCGATGCCGTTGCGGTTGCGGTACTCGGGCCGGCCGTCGACGTCGGTGAAGATGCCGCCGGCCTCTGACATGATCACTGGCATCGGCGCGAGGTCCCATGTCTCGCATACCGGATCGATCATCGCCTCAGCCTGCCCGGTGGCGACCAGGAAGTAGCCGTATGCGTCGCCCCACGTGCGCATCATCGCGCCACGGGAGCGCAACGCCTCGAATTGGGTCGGTTCGAAGGTGTTGTAGTCCGAGGTGTTGACGAGCGCTCCGCTGAGCTCAGCGTGATGGCTCACCGAGCAGCGATGATCATCCAGCCAACAGCCGGTGCCTCTGCCAGCGGCAAGCGTCTGCCCGAGCACGGGCAGGTCGATGACTCCCACCAGCGGCCCGTGCGGATCCACCAGCGCTACGAGCGTCGCGTACAGAGGGACACCCCGCACGAAGCCCCGCGTCCCGTCGATGGGATCGACGATCCATGTCCGGCCCTCGGGCCGGATCGCACCGCCCTCCTCCTCGCCGAAGATCGCGTCATCGGGAAACTGCTCACCGATCCGGTCCCGGACGAGGCGTTCCGCCGCCCGGTCGGCTTCGGTCACCTCGGTGCCGTCCCGCTTCCAGGTGACGCCGAGATCGCGACGGCCGAACCATCGCAGCGTGAGCGCCCCCGCGTCCGCGGCGATCTCGCGTGCCGCCCCGACCAGCGCCTCAGTGGCGTCCGGTGGACCCGCTCCTGCCGGTTCGCCGGCTGGCTGGTTCACTCGCCCCGCCCCGGGCTCTGCCACGGCAGCCGGCGAGGCCGGGGCGGCTGGTCGTCCTCCGGCAAGTTCAGCGGGAAGGTGAGCACCGGCACCGGAAGCTGGCGCGCAATGCGCTCAGACGGCAGCAGCACGAGCCGGGAGGCGCCGGCCGGGGGGCGCGGGGCGAACAGGACGACGAGGTCCGCCTGGTGCTGGCTGCGCGAGCGCACCACCGCACCGGTGAAGCTCTCGTTTCGCAGCGAACGGAACTCGAAGTCGACATCGCGGCTCCCGCAGCGCTCCCCGATCTGTGCCGCGTGGGGCTCATCTCGCTCCCCTGGCATCAACACCACCAGCGACGAGCGCCACCGGGCCGCCTGGTCGATCAGCCATTCGGGCAGCTCCACCGGGACCGGAGCTGCCACCAGCACACGTGCGGGCAGCTCGAACTCTTCGGGAGCAGTGCCGGTGTCGTCCTCCTCGGACGACCAATCACGCAGGTCCCGCGCAACGAAGAGGGGCCCGATCAGCTCGAACAGCACCACGGCGCCGAGCACCACGGTGGCGGCCTCGACGCCGGCATCGGAACCGACGTCGCTCAAGCGCTCGGAAGCGAGGACCGCAAGGCCGACGGCCACACCCGCCTGAGGCGTCAGGTTGACCCCCAGCCGAAATGATCGCCGCCAGCCGAGGCCCCCGGTGAGGCCGCCGGCGAGGCCGCCGACGATCTTGGCCGCCACGCGCACGACGATGTAGGCGACGCCGACCAGCCCGACTTTGGGAACATCGGAGAGGTGGATGGACGCACCGGCCAGCGCGAAGAACAGCAGGTAGAGCGGCTGCTCGATGGTCTTGATCGTCCTGAACAGGCGCACCGAGAATGCCTGCGGTGACACCGTCGCCGCCGTGGCGCCTGCGACGAGCGCTGCCAGCGGCAGCGAGATCTCGGCGAATCCGGCAACGGTCCACGCGATCACGATGTGCACCAGCACAAACAGCAGCAGCTCGCCCGATGTCTCGATCTGGAATCCGAGCCGCGAGATGAACCAGCCCAGGATCAGTCCCAGCACCGCACCGCCGATACCCAGCTGGACGAAGTTCACCAGGGCGCCGCCGATATCAGCAGCTTCGTCTGACAGCAGCAGCGCAATCGGGAGCACCGCAGCGAAGGTGGTGGTTGCGAGCGCGTCCGACACTGCGTGGGTGCCGACAATGCCAGTGGGATAGCTGCCGCGGGCACGTACGGAGGTCACGATGTGCGCGATCGTCATCGGCGCGCCAGCACCGGCGAGCGCGCCGAGCACCAGCGCGACCGGACGGTCGGCACCGAGCCTGCTCGTCACCCAGAACACCGCGACGGCGCTCAGTGCGAACTGGATGACGCCGGTCGTGAGCGTCCATCTCGCGGCTCTCAGTGCCCGCACCGAGACTCGCTCGCCGATCACGAACATGAGCACCGCCAGCGCCACCTCGGTGACGGGGCGCAGCGCGATCAGCGACGGCTCGTCGATCAGCTGCATGAACGGCGGCCCCGACGGGCCCAGCAGCGCACCGACGATGAGGAAAGCGACCAACTCGGGCAGGTGATGTCGCGCCAGCAGCCGGCTGGCCAAGTACGCCAGCCAGGCCAGCACGGCGAACGCGACGAGCGTGTCGTTCACAGTCGTGTCACCGCCCCGGCAGGTGCCAGAACCATGTGGGCAGGGAGTCGATCAGCTCCCAGATGACTCAGACCCAGATCAATCAGAGGCAGCCGAGACCGGCTCGAAGTTGGGGTCGCGCTGCTCCACGAAGCTCTGGACGCCTTCCTTGAAGTCCGGTCGTGTGAGCGATTCCCGCATGAGCGCGTTGGACTCCTCCAGGGCGTCGCTGCGTGCCTCGTCGAGCTGTCCCCACACTTGGCGCTTGATCTGGGCCATCGACCACGGAGCGCTGAAACGTCCCAGGTCACGCGCGTAGCTGATGGCCTCGTCGAGCAGCTCGTCGGGCGGGAAGACTCTGCTGACCACGCCCATGTCCTTCGCCTCGTCGGCCAGGAAGACGCGGCCCGACATGAGAATGTCGAGAGCATTCGACGGACCGACCACGCGGGGCAGCATCCACGAGACGCCATGCTCGGCGATGAGGCCGCGGCGCACGAACGCACTCGTGAACTTGGCGCCCTGAGCCGCAAACCGGACATCGCACATCATGGCGTGCACAAAACCCAGCCCGGCGCATGCCCCGTTGACCGCCGCCACAACCGGCTTGGGGATGGACAGGGCGTAGTCGTGGCGCTCGTTGCGCAGGCGGGCCGGGGCCTCGTCGGAGCCTTCGCCTTGGCCGCTGCTGATTCCCTGCAGGTTGTCCATGTCGGCACCGGCGCAGAATCCCCGGCCCGCTCCGGTCACCACGATGGCGCGGACGTCAGGATCGGCGGCAGCCCGATCAAGGGCGTCGAAGTAGCCGGTACCCAGCTCGCCGGTCCAAGCATTCAAGCGCTCGGGACGGTTCAACGTGATGACCGCTACGCCGTCATCGGCCTCGTACAGCACTGTGTCATTCATCCGGCTTCTCCTTGCTGGTGCCGCCGCGGCCACGCTACTCGCGCTAGTTGCGAGGCATCTCTTCGACGGTCACCGTGTCCATCGTGTCGCCGACGGCGATGGAGAGGGCCACGTCCATTCCCTCGGTCACGTAGCCGAACAGGTTGTACGCGGGCTGCAGCTTGGCGCGGCAGTCGTCGATGCAGATGAAGAACTGACTGCCGTTGGTGTCCGGCCCGGCATTGGCCATCGCGACGGCGCCCAGCGTGTATTCCGCCTTCACGGGCTCGTCGGCGAAGCGATACCCAGGGCCCCCGCGTCCCGAGCCCTCCGGGCAGCCGCCCTGAATGACGAAGTCGGGCACGACTCGATGGAAGGTCAGCCCCGTGTAGTAGCCGTCCTGGGCCAGGTTGACGAAGTTGTTCACCGTCACCGGCGCAAGCTGGGGATCGAGGTCCATGACGATGCGGCCCTTGGACGTGTCGAGCGTGACACGCCAGATCGCATCGGTGTTGATGTTCATTGCAGGTGCAGAAGCCATGAAGCAGCGACGCTACCTGCGATGGCCCTTTTCGGGCGAACGCCGGCGAAGCTTCGGCGTTCGCACTAATCAGTGGAGCGCAGTGTCTTTCCGGTGAGCGCACCGGTGTGGGTGCCGTCGCGCATGAACATCTGCCCGTTCACGAGCGTGGCGTCGTAGCCGGCCCCCCGCTGGATGTAGCGGCCCGCACCGCCCGGAAAGTCGTACACGTACTCAGGACCCGACAGCGACAGGCCCTCGACGTCGATGACGTTGATGTCGGCGAACCGCCCGGCTTCGAGCCGCCCCCGGTCAACCAGCCCGAACAGGTCGGCGGTGTCGGAGGTGATCCGGCGTATGCCCTCGGGCAGCGAGAAGAACCCGTTGTCCCGCACCCAGTGACTCAAGAAGAACGTGGGCTGGCTGGAGTCCATGATCTGCCCGACGTGAGCCCCTGCGTCGGCGAGGCCCATCACGATGGAGTCGTGGCTGAGCATCCGCTCGATCGCGTCGAAGTCCTGGTTCAGCACCGGCAGGCTCAGCATCACGGTCCCGTCGGAGCGATCGGTCGCATCCAGGAACAGCTCCACCGGGGTCACACCGGCGGCCGCGGCCTGAGCCTCGAGCGTGCCGTCGGGCCCGATCCGGTAGTTCGGATTGACCGCATCAAGCAGGTACAGCCGGCTCAGGTCGACGAGGGAGTTCGCCATGCCCGTCGAGTTCTTGTCCGACGAGTTGGCCTCCGCCACCAGCGCCGCACGGGTCGCTGGATCGCGGATCGCCTCGAGGCGACCGGCCACGTCGAGGTCGCGCAGCGATCGCCACGTCTCGCCCGCCCGATCCCACGGAGTGCGGTGCTGGATGCCGAGCACGACGCCGATGGCACGGCAGGTGGTCTGCGGTCGCAGGTTCGCGCCGACGGCGTTCTGCTCGGTGACGTAGCCGAGCACCAGGTCGCTCATCTCGGGCTTGCGCGCCGAATACACCAAGCCGAATGTGCTGGGCTGGCCGCTGCGCCGAGTGATCTCGCCGAGCACCTCGATCTCGTGGCGGCCTCCGGCGAAGTCCGGCCCGGCAGCCTCGAAGCGAGGTGCCGACTCGAACACGCCGCGGCCATGGCGGCCCAGGACATCGCCGAAGGCGTACAGCTCGTTGTCATCGGCAAACGTGCCCGGGATCGGGCGTCCGTCAGGCGTGCGATGGAGCAGCGTGCGCGAGGTCGAGAAGCCCAGCGCGCCGGACCCCATCGCCTCGTCCACCAGCTCGCACATCGCTGCGATCTGGGATTCCGATGCGGGACGCTCGTCGAGGCTGTCAGGGCCCATCGTGTGCCAGCGGACGGCGACGTGGCCGACCATGCCGCCGACGTTGAGCCCCTTGGGCATGCCGTCCAAGAAGGCCAAATACTCGCCGTAGGAACGCCAGTCCCACGGAAGGCCCTGCATCATCGACTTCTTCGGGATGTCCTCGACGGACTCCATGACCTCGGCGATGTACTCGATGTCCTCGGTCTTCACGGGAGCGAACGTGACACCGCAGTTGCCCATCACCACTGAGGTCACACCGTGCCAGCACGAACTCGAGCCGATGGGGTCCCAGGCCAGCTGCGCGTCGAGGTGAGTGTGGATATCGACGAAGCCAGGCGTCACCACCTTGCCCGCGGCGTCGATCTCGGTGCGTCCGGCGTCGGGCACCTCTCCGACCGTCGTGATCCGCTCGCCGTCGATGGCGACATCGGCAACCTTGGCGTCGCTGCCGGTCCCATCGACCACTAGGCCGCCTCGAATGACCGTGTCGTGCGACATCGCGCGCTCCCCTGCTCGTCCCAGTTCGCGACAGCCGAGCTTAGAGCCGCATCGGGCCATCACGCTGTTGTCTCCCCCCTCGTGCGTGGGCTTCGGTACTCTGCATTGGATGCCGACTCCCCACCGGAGCGCAACTGGAAGGGCGAATGCCGTGCACCAACTCGACTCCCGCCTCGGAAACTTTGCCGCGCGCTGGCGTGTGCTGGCTGCAGCTGCGGCCATCGCGCTGCTGGTCAGCGCCTGCGGTCTGTTGAGCGACGACGAAACGGACGCGACGACGACCACTGCCGGTGAAGACGGGGCCATGACCGAGACAGAGGCCGACACCCCCACCATGGTCACTGCCGCTCCGACGACGACTGCGGCCGATGACGCGATGGCAGAAGACGAGCCTGACGGCCCCGATGTGACAGTCGAGTCGAAGCTCTCGACGGCCGGATTGGGCCCGGTGCAGATCGGCCATTCCCTCGATGACGCCCGCACCGCTGCTGGAGCACTGCTGATCGCCGTGCCCGGGGGCAGCGACGCGTGCCGTTACTACACAGTTCAGAACGGCCCCGAGGGCGTCCGGTTCTTGGCCGTCAACGCCGAGATTGTCCGGGTCGACATCGAAGCCGGTCCGATCACGACGATCTCGGGCTACGGCATCGGCTCCACCCGGAGCGAGATCGTCGAGGCCTTCGGTGACAGGATCGAAGACGGGCCCGGCCTCTCGGCGATCCAGTACGTACCGGTCGACGCCCCCGACATCGACAAGCGGGTGGTGTGGGAAGTGGATGAGGCTGGCGCGGTGATCTCGCTGCGAGCCGGACGGCTCCCCCACATTGAGCCAAGGGTGGCCTGCACCGGCTGATCGCAACAGGTCACAACAAGCTGACCGGAGCTGTTCCGGCTCGAGCTGGCTGGCTCGCGGCTCAACTGCTGACGGCGTCGCCCAGGTTCTTGACGACGTCGATCCATAGCTGCGTGGTGAGCGCCAGCGAATCGACATCGACGCGCTCGTCGTTGCCGTGGAACCGCAGCATGAAATCGTTGGAGTTCACCCGGTTGCTGAACAACCCCGCGCCATAGGCCACGGTGCCCTTCAGGCGAAAGAAACGGGCGTCGGTCGCGCCGACGATCAGCTGGGGGATCACCGGCGCACCTGGGTGAGCCTTCGCCATCAGCTCGCTCAGCAGCTGCCACATCGGCGTATTGGTCGGCGAGAAGCTGGCCGGGTCGTCGTGGAGGTGCTCGATCTCCACCTCGTCGAATAGCTCGCCGAGCGCCGCCTGCAGGTGCTCGTTCACGGCGACGGGATCGCCCGGGGCAGTGCGGATGTCCACCTCGATCTCGACCTTGTCGGGGATGATGTTGGTCTTGTTGCCGCCGCCTACGACATTCGGGCTGAACGTGGTGTGGCTGCACGCGTGCAGGTGGCGCGCCAGGCCCGGTGAGTCGATGCCTGCGACAGCGTCGTAGACGCGGCCCGGGTCGAGCAGCGCTTCGCGGGTCTCGTCGTCGACCCTCAGCGTCGAGACGTGGTGCTGCCACATCTCGGTGAGCTGAGGCGCCGGCCGGTACTCGGCGATGCGGCGCACGATCTCGGCTGCCTTGATGAGGGCGTTGTCGGTGCCGAACGGCATGGAGCCATGGCCGGGCGTGCCGCGCACGGTGAGCCGGCGCCAGCCGATCCCCTTCTCCCCCGCCGCCAACGTGATCTTGGTGCCCTGCGGCGTGTGATTCGGCATGCCGCCGAACTCGGTGAGCACGTAGTCGCACTCGATGGCGTCCCAGTGGTGCTCGGCCATCCACTTGGCGCCGTAGGTGCCGCCCGCTTCCTCATCGGCGACGCCGAAATAGATGACATCGCCCTTCGGCCGGTAACCGCTGCGCACGATGTGACGGAACGCCACTGCCATCGACGAGGTCAGGTTGAGCATGTCGACCGCGCCGCGTCCCCACACCTCGCCATCCACCAGCTCGCCGCCGAAAGGTTCACGGCTCCAGCCGTCGGCGTTCACCGGCACCACGTCGGTGTGGCCCATCAGGCACAGCTTGGGCGCCGACGGATCGGTGCCTGAGATGCGGGCCACCAGTGATCGGCGCCCCGGCTCGGACTCGAAGCTCTGCATGTCGACGCCAGGACCTTCCAGGTACGTCTCCAGCAGGTCGCTGTTGCGGACCTCCTCGCCCGATTCGACCCTCCCGTCGTTGACACAGGCATTGCGGATCATCTGCTGCAGCAGATCGATGGTCTGGTTGGTCAGCGCTGGATCGGTGTGGTCGAGGTCGCCCATATGGCGATGTTACGACTGCGCCTGCACACCAGATGGCGAGCCGTCGATCTTGGTCACAGGTGCACAGCCACGGCTACGGTGAACGTCATGAACGCGGCAACTGACACCTTCGCTGGCCCATCGACGGCGTCCGATCTGGAGACGTTCAGAGAGACGGCGGCTGCGTTCCTGCGCGACGCCGTCGAAGCGGGCGTGGCGTGTCCCGCGTACGGCGCCATCCTGGTGCCTGCGCTGCATGATCAGGCCCGTGTCTGGCAGCGCTACTGCTACGACCACGGCTGGGCCGGGCTGCATTGGCCGACCGAGCACGGCGGTCGTGGGCTGACCCGGGCGCATACCGGCGTGTGGATGGAGGAGTGCGAACGCGCGAGCGTTGCCCCCTACCTGAACCTGCAGGGGATCGTGCTGGCGGGCGAAGCCATCATGCGCACCGGCACCGAGCGCCAGCGTGAGCAATTCCTGCGTCCGATCCTGACGGGCGAGGTGCTGTGGTGCCAGCTGTTCAGCGAGCCCGGCAACGGCTCAGACTTGGGCGGGCTCACCAGCGCTGCAGTGCCCGACGGCAGCCATTTTGTGCTGAACGGCCAGAAGGTGTGGTCGTCGAACGCCCAGTTCGCCGAGTACGGCATCTTGATGGCCCGCACCGAGCCCGATGCCCCCAAGCACCGCGGCATCAGCTTCTTCCTGCTCGACATGACGCTGCCCGGCATCGAAGTGCGGCCGATCAAGCAAATGACCGGCGACAGCGAATTCTGCGAAGTCTTCTTCGACGACGTCGCTATGCCCGCGGATGCGCTGTTGGGCGAGCGCGGCGGCGGCTGGGGCGTCGCGATGGCAGTGCTGGAAGACGAGCGGGGCGGCGCCGGTTCCTCCGGGGTCATCAGCCTTCGCAAACGCCTCACCAAGATGATCGAAGCGGCAGGCGATGCGGGACCGCTGGGTCGGCAGTCGCTCGCTGAGCTGCACGCTCGGGGAAATGCCCTGGCGGCGCTGATGGAGCTGCACGGCGCCGATCCGCGCATGGCGCCAGTGGCCAAGCTGGCGAACAGCGAACTCGGTTACGACGAGGTCGCCATCGGCGCCAGCCTGCGCGGCGCAGACGCCATGTTGGCTTCAGACGAGACCGAGGCATTCCTGTACGCGCCGGGCATGCGCATCGCCGGGGGCACCAGCGAGATCCAGCGCAACATCATCGGCGAGCGGGTGCTGGGCCTGCCACGCGAACCCTCGCCGTAAAGTTGGCGGGCCGGTTGGCGTCACGCGGCCGGAACACAGCCCTGCGCAGAGCACAGAGTGGCGAGGGAGCCGGCATGGCGATTGCAACCGAGGCTGAACGGGAGGAATGGCGGGCCGGCAGCGCGGTGAATCCCGACCGAGAGCAAGCGCACTTCGGCGCGGGCGTCCCACCCGCCGCAGATCTCGCCATCGATGAGATCAACCCGCTGAACCCTCATCTGTTTCGCGAGGACCGCTGGCACGACCACTTCGCACGCCTGCGTCGGGAAGATCCCGTCCACCTCAACGAGCTGGGTTCGGCAGGACGTTATTGGTCAGTCACGAAATGGGCCGACGTCCGCGACGTGGAGAGCGACGACGAGACGTTCTGCTCGGCTCACGGCATCACCATCGGACCGCCCACAGACACTGATCTGCCTGCGACGCCACCGCTGAACTCGTTCATCACCATGGACGCGCCCGAGCACCGCCGCCAGCGCCGCACTGTCCAGCCGATGATGGCCCCGACCAACCTGCGAGACCTTGAGTCGCTCATCCGGGAACGCGCGACGAAGGTGCTCGACTCCCTGCCGGAGGGCGAGACGTTCGACTGGGTCGACACGGTGTCGGTCGAGCTGACCACGCTGATGCTGGCGACCCTGTTCGACTTCCCGCTGGAAGACCGCCGGAAACTCACCCGATGGTCCGACCTGGTCACCACCATCCCCGGCCCGGACGGGATCGTCGAGACCAGCGCCCAGCGGCGCGAGGAGTTCGCCGACTGCCTCCCGTACTTCGAGCGGCTCTGGGAAGAGCGGCGGACCAACCCCGGCAACGACATGATCTCGATGCTGGTCCACGGCGATGCCACCAGCCACCTTCCCGCCGCAGCCCACCTCGGCAATCTGATCCTGCTGATCGTGGGCGGCAACGACACCACACGCAACACCATGTCGGGCAGCGTGTATGCGCTCAACAAGTACCCCGATCAGTACGACAAGCTCATCGCGAATCCCGATCTCATCGCCAACTTCGTCCCGGAGATCATCCGCTGGCAGACACCGCTGTCGTACATGCGGCGCACTGCCACGAAGGACTGCGAGGTCGGCGGCAAGCAGATCCGCAAGGACGATCAGGTCCTGATGTGGTACGTGTCAGCCAATCGAGACGAGGACGTCTTCGGCGACAATGCCGACGACCTCGACATCGAGCGTCACAACGCCGCCAGCCATCTCTCGTTCGGCTACGGCTTCCACTATTGCCTCGGCAGCCGGCTGGCCGAACTGCAGCTGCGGGTGCTGTGGGAGGAGATCTTGCCGCGCTTCGGGCGCATCGAAGTCCAAGCCGAGCCCCAGCGCTCGCTCTCGTCGTTCATTCACGGCTACACCTACCTCCCCGTCCAAGTCACCCGGCGGTAGCCGCAACCGTTGCTTCGCCCGAGCCCAAGCCCCGAAGGAGTCCCCACATGACCGTGAAGTTCTGCTGGTTCAACCTGATGCCGTGGCCCGATCTGCCCGACGACTTCAAGACCGAGCATCGGTCGGTCTGGGTCGACATCGACGGCTCGCTGTTCGACCCCGAGCGCGCCAACGGCGTCTACCACGAGTACATGGATCAGCTCGAGTTCGCCGACGAGCTCGGCTTCGACGGCATCGGTGTCAACGAGCATCACCAGAACGGCTACGGCATCATGCCGAGCCCCAACATCATCGCTGCGGGCCTGGCCCGGCGGACCTCACAGGCGGCGATCTGCGTGATCGGCAACTCGATCGCCCTGTACAACCCGCCGCACCGCGTGGCTGAGGAGTTCGCCATGCTCGACTGCCTCAGCGGCGGCCGGCTGGTGGCGGGCTTCCCGGTGGGCACGCCGATGGACACCAACTTCACCTACGGGCAGATCCCCGCGCTGACCCGTGAGAAGTACTACGAGGCCCACGACCTGATCATGGAGGCATGGACCAACCCCGACGTATTCGCGTTCGACGGCAAGTACACCCAGCTGCGCTACGTGAACTGCTGGCCCAAGCCGATCCAGCAGCCGCACCCGCCGATCTACATCCCTGGCGGCGGCTCGATCGAGACGTGGGACTTCTGCTTGGAGAACGACTACAACTACTCCTACCTCAGCTTCAACGGCTATCTGGCGGGCCAGACGCTGATGGACGGGTACTGGAACCGTGTCGGCGAGCTCGACAAGTCCATGACGCCGGGGCGTGCGGGGTTCGCGCAGATCATCTGCACGGCGGCGACCGACGCCGAGGCCGAGGAGCTCTACAGCGAGCACATGCTGTATTTCTTCAACCGCTGCCTGCATGTGTTCCCCGGATTCGCCGACCCGCCCGGTTACCGGACGGTCAAGACCATCCAGGCGGGCAAGCTCGACCAGTTCCGCAAGGAGAACCAGGCGCTGTTCAAGCGGCTGACCTGGAAGGACTTGGTCGACGGCGGCTACGTCATTGCGGGCTCGCCCGACACCGTGCGCGAGCGCATGGAGGACATGATCAAGCGGCTGCGGGTGGGCACGGTGTTCTGCCTGCTGCACATGGGGAACATGCCCGACTGGAAGACCCGCTATTCGAGCCAGCTCTTCGCGGAGAAGGTGATGCCGGGCTTGCGCGGCATCTGGGGCGACGAGTTTGCCGACGCGGAGGACTGGTGGTGCAAGCCGATGGATGAGCGGGTGCGTCCCGAGGACACCATGACCGACGCCCGCCGCTACCCCGAGGCACCCCGGGGTCCGGCGGCATGAGCGCCACCGAGACGGCGCCTGCGCCGGCCTTCGAAGAGGTCGTCGTCACGACGCGGCGGGACGTGACGGCACCAGTGCGCGTCTACGAGCCAGCCGAGGTTGATGCGGCTGGGGCTGACGCCGCGACGGTCATGGCGCTTCACGGCGCAGGCGGCTGGCTGGGCGACGAACCGGTACTCGCAGGCCTAGCCGCTGCCGGGCTGCGCGTGGTGGCACCCGTGTGGCCCGCGTGGAGCGAGCACACCGACGAAGACCGCCTGTCCGACATGCTGGACTTCGCGCTGCACGGCTGGGACGTTGCGACCGAGATGGGCCTGCTGGATACCGGCGGCCCCAGCAACGGCGCCACGGGCGGCGGCCTGCACCTGATGGGCCACTCGATGGGCGGCATGATTGCCGCGGAGATGGCGGCGCTGGCGCCCCAGTCGGTGGCTCGGATGGCCCTGCTGTGCCCTGCGGGGATGTGGCTGGGCGACCACCCGATTCCCGACATCTTCGCGATGCTCCCCTACCAGCTTGCCGAGGTGCTCTTCGCTGATCCCAACGTCGGCGAAGAGGTGCTGACCGGCGGTGCCGACTTCTCCGACAACGCCACGCTGACGCGCTTCATGGTGGCGCGGGCCCGCCAGCAGGGCATGGCCGGCAAGATCCTGTTCCCGATTCCCAACCGGCGCTTCTCCGAGCGGGCCTACCGGGTGACGGTGCCCACGCTGCTGGTGTGGGGCCGCCAAGATCGGCTGATCCCGCCCGCCTATGCCGACGCATGGCAGGCGGCCCTGCCCGACGCGACCGTCGAGCTGGTCGACGGCGCCGGCCACATGCTCCCTTACGAGCAATCCGAAGCCGTCGTCGCGGCCGTTACGTCCCATTTGCACGGCTGAGCACCGAGTCCCGGCAGACGTGAACTAATCCTCGATCCAGGGGTTAAGCACGTCCAAGCCGTCGAAGCGGCTGAAGTCGCTGGTGTTGCGTGTGACGACGGTCATCGAATGCGCCATAGCGGTCGCCGCGATCAGGGCATCACTCACTGGCGCAGGGTCGGGAACGTGCAGTTGTGCTGCGATCCTCGCCACCTCGATGTCCACCGGGAGCGTGCGGCCCTCGAACGCAGCCCGCACATCGTCCTCCAGCCATCGCCGCAGGATCACGCCTGACGGCTCGTCGCGCCGCTCGACGAGTTGCACGCCGATCTCCAGTTCCATGAAGGTCACCACGGAGATGTACGTGAGCGCTGGTTCGACGCGTAAAGCCCACTGGATGACGCGTTGCTCGGCTCGTCCGGACGCGGCGCGGCGGATCTCCGACACCACGTTGGTGTCAAGCACGTACATCAGTCGAGTTCAGCCGGCTGAGCGAGCTCAGTCCGGTCGGGCAACCGAAGGTCGATGTCGCCGGCGCCAAGCGTCGTGCCCAGCAGGTCGACCAGCGACCGGCCGCCGCCGACGAGCAACCGGTAGTCCTCGTAGGTCACCAGCACATGGGTCGGCCGGCCGCGGTTGGTGACGAACACCGGCCCGCGGTGCG
This sequence comes from Candidatus Poriferisodalis sp., assembly GCF_965204195.1. Classification (GTDB taxonomy): domain Bacteria; phylum Actinomycetota; class Acidimicrobiia; order Acidimicrobiales; family Poriferisodalaceae; genus Poriferisodalis. The sequence goes on along the minus strand of NZ_OZ241975.1, from coordinate 1,671,685 downwards.
CGGCCGATTTGGCCTCACCGGTCGCCTGGTTGAATTCCCGGCTCGTCATCTGCCGCCCCGCCGCGTGTGAACTGCTCATAAGTAGCAATATTACTACATTTCTGCCGGGGTGAGTTGTGCTGCCAGGAAGGCAGCGGCTTCGGCGAGGGCTTGATCGGCCTCGGGCAGGTCGTGGTAGTGCCACGTGTGCCACATGTGCTCCCAGAGGTCGAGCGTGACGTCGACGCCCGCGGCCGCGGCCTTGCGCTGGAACTCGCGGGCTTGGGCCGCAAGCGGCTCATCGGCCCCTGCATGAACGAGCACGGGGGGCAATCCGCTGAGATCAGCGCGTAGCGGTGACAGACGAGGATCAGCAGGGTCGACGTCGCCGGCGTAGCAGTCGATGAGGCGGCGTCCCTCGTCGTCGGCGAGCGGGTTGCCGGGCACGGAAACGTGGTCCAGCAGAGGGCTGAACAGAGCGATCGCGGAGGGCCGCAGATCCTGACCTGTCGCAGTCACCGCGGCGCCGAGAGCGAGCGCTCCCCCGGATGAGTCACCGGCGAGCGCCACTGGGGTGTCTCCGGTGGCGAGCGCGAGGTAGACGGCCAGGACATCGTCGAGTGCCGCGGGAAACGGGTGCTCGGGCGGTTGGCGGTAGTCCACCGAGACCACGCGCAAGCCAGTGGCTGCGAGGCGTGCGGTGATCGGGATCGCCACAGCCGCGCTGCCCAGCACATAGCCACCGCCGTGTGCATAAACCAGGATCGGCGCGCCGGTGGGCGGGCCGGCCACTCGACAGGCGATGCCGCCGATGACCTCTCGGCCGTGAGGCACCGCTGGGTCGTCGTCGTCTCCCCACAGCGCATTGGTTTCGGCACGCCAGCGCTCCACCGCCGCATGGTCGGTCAGATCGGGCATCTGGATCGGCACCGACGGCTTGCGTCGGGCCTTGTAGGCGGAGGCCTCGGGAGACAATCGGTGCCGACGAAGGAAGGGCGCAGCGTCCCGGTTGGAGCTCACAACGACCCGATCGCAGCGCGCCTGCAGCGGCAGTGCTGGGACGCCGGATTAGAGCTCGTGCTCATGCACGGTGACTGAGGCCACTGCTTGCGGGCTGTACGACATCGGCAGCAGCTCGCAGTTCAGCCAAGCTTGACGCTGGTCGAGATCGTGGCCGCTGCCGCGCACGCCCGACACGCCATGTGGGACTACCCAACCGGAGCTGTCCCAGTCGCCGAGGTCGAATGCGTAGCGGGCAACCGAGCCGTGGATGGCCCGTTCGCCCGTCTCGGGCGCGGTGCCGCCTTGGCGGACCGTGTCGCCGTCGCCGGCGCAGCCGTCGACTGGCGGGTGCAGATCCCGCGCCGTCATGAGCGCTGACGCGAGCGGGTGCGGCGAGGCCATGCGATGCACCTTCCCCCACGTCCACGCGTGCGGATCGGGGCCGAGCCGCTGAGTCAGCTCGGCCGCGGTCTCGTCAACGCAGGCGCTGGTGGCCATGCGCCGACCGATGGGGTTGTCGAGCCCCGGGACCACGTCGAGGTTGCGCTCGCAGAGCATGCGCGTGGCGGCGCCCGCCGCCATCCGGCTGGCTTCTGCGGCGGGCGGCCATCCCGCCGCGCCCAGCTGGGCGCCGACGATGCCGAGTCGTTCGATGATTGCCTCGATGAGCCGCCGCTTGATGACCGCGTAGATCGTCGCCGGCGCCGAATCGGCGGTCATGCGCTGGTCCCAGTCGGCGAGCATGTCGAGCAGCGTGTGCGAGAGCTCGTGGCCGCATTCGACCGCGTACTCGGTGATCAGGCCGAGAACGTTGGAGGCCACCAGCGACGTCACATCGCCGTGGACGGCGCTCATGTCGGCCACCGTGGCACCCGTCATCGGCGTCACCAGCTCGCAGATGCGGTCGTGGCGGCTCGGGCCGGCGAAGTCCAGCGAGATGTACGGGCCGCCGTCGGCGGTGCGGTTGTTGGCTGTGACGAGGAAGCCGCGTTCGGGGTCGGTCCATTCCGGCAGGTCCTCGAACGGCACCGGTTCGAGGCCATCCCATGCGAACTCATCGGTGCCCGGCACCGGCGTCCAGCGGCTCGCCGGCTGGCGTTCGACCACACGTCCCCGGATCTTGAAAGCAATCGACCCGGCCCGGTCGGCCGCCAGCAGGTTGTTGACCGGCAGCACCCACGGCCTGACCGCCTCGATCAGCTCGGCCGTCGATCCCGAGACAAGCATCGGCCACAGGGCATCCAGCGTCGTGTCGGGGCCGAACATGCCGGTCCACTGCATCGACAGTGCAACGCCGTCGGCAGGATCGCCGAGCACCACTGGACCCCTCGGCGTGGAGCCGCACAGCACCTCGACGGTGCCCTCGCCCCGGATCTGGAGCTGCTCGATCCACCACGGCTCGCCCAGCGTCGAGCCAGGCTCGAAGCGCTCCACGAAGACGTCGGTGTCGTCGCACATGCCGTGCGTGATGCCCCACGCCACCTCCGCGTTGTGGCCGAAGTGGGGAAAGCCGGGCACGCCGGGAAAGCCCATCCCGATCGCGTCGAACTCGTCGCAGCGCAGGTGGCACTGGTGGTACACGTTCGGGAACTCGATGCCGCGGTGCGGATCGCCGGCCAGCAGCGGCCTGCCGCTGGCGGTGCGCTCCCCGCTGAGCGCCCATGAGTTGGACGCTCCGTCGGAGTCCATCGCTGCCGCCAGCCCCGCCATGTCGGCCGCGCACGCATCGAGCACGTTCGCTGCGTCGGCCAGCAGATCGGGGCGAGGTCCCTCTCCCGGCACCATCGCCGCATCGGCCTCGGTGTCGCCGACCGTGGCCATCACAGCTTCGGGGCCAGCCTGGGCCATGATCCGCCCCCGCCACAGCTTGCGGGTGAGGGTTCCCATGAAGATGTGGCGCAGCTTGTACACGGCCACGCAGTGCCACGGCTCCCAGGGCTCGGGCGGGGCCGGGTGGTGCTCGAATTCGGCCGGCAGCGCGTCCTCGTGTGTGGCGAGCCATCGGTTCACACCGCGCGCATAGTCCTCGCACATCGCCTGGGTGCGCCCGTCGAGCGCCGCGTAGTCGGCTTGGGAGATCGCGGCCAGCCCGAGCCGACGGAAGAAGGCGTCCTCACGGGCGCCGACCATCCCAACCACCTCGGCCCAGCGGCCCATGGCCCGGCGCCTATCCCACTCCATCTGCCAGATCCGGTCGTCGGCCGCCACCCATCCCTGCGCGGCGAACGCAGCCTCGGCCGACGACGCCTCGACATGAGCGATCCCCCACCGATCGCGCCGGACGGTCACGCCCAGCGCGCCAGCGGCGCCGTTGCCACCAGCATCGTTGCCAGGACCATCGCTCTGTGCCATGCCGGTCACGCTAGAAGCCCAAGCATCCCGCGTGACCGGCTGCGCACGATCAATCGAGCACACCGCGAGCGCTCGTACGAACCGGATGTGCTGCTCACGGCCATCGGCCAGCGCAGCGATCGGTCAGACAGCGGCGGCGAGAGCGCCTGCGAGGTCGAGGTGGCTGAACTCGAAGCCGTCCTCGGTGAGGGCGTCGGGCATGACCCGTGTCGAGTCGAGCAGTAGCGCTTGGCCCATCTCGCCGAGCGCTGCTCGGATCGCGAACTTCGGTGCCGACAGGAACGATGGGCGTCCTAGCGCCGCGCTCAGCGCACGCTGGAAGTCGCGCTGACGGACGGGATTGGGCGCTGTCAGGTTGTACGCCCCGCTGGCATCGCTGTCGATGAGATGACGGATAGCCCGCACCTCGTCTTCCAGGCTGATCCAGCTCCACCATTGGCGACCGGATCCCAGCGGGCCGCCGGCACCGAGCCGCGTGATCTTCGCCATCCGCTCAATGGCCTCGGCACCGGGCCCCACGACGAGACCGGTGCGGATACGCACCAATCGCACCCCGGCATCGGAGATCGGCACCGCGGCGCGCTCCCAGCGCATGCACACGTCGGCTAGGAAACCGTCGCCCGGCAGCGACCGTTCGGTCAGCTCCTCGTCGCCCCGGTTGCCATAGAAGCCGATCGCCGAGCCGCATACGAACACCGATGGCTTGACTTCGAGCTCACGGATGACCCCGGCAAGCAGCCGGGTGGAATCGACGCGGCTCGACATGATCGCTGCCTTGCGCGCAGCAGTCCACCGCCCGCCGATGCTCTCCCCCGCCAAGTGGACGATGGCGTCGAGCCCCTCAAGTGCAGATGCGTCGATGGTCCCCTCAGCCACGTCCCACGCGACCGTCGACTGGCCAGCCCCGTCGGCGGCGCTCGAAGCATCAACCGAGCCGGGCCGTCGCGAGATGCCGACCACCTCGTGACCGTCCGCGCGCAAACTCGCGGCGAGTGCGCCGCCGATTAGCCCTCGAATACCGGTGATCGCGACTCGCATGCTGTCCATAGCTCCCATGATGTCGCGCCCAGTGGCCGCCCTGAACACGATTCACAGGGCTGGCATGAGATCATGATGATTCAGCATCCCGGTTCGACCGGCACGGCGGCGGGGGACACACGACATGCGGCGTTTGCACCGGACCCCCATCGCTCTCGCCTGCGCGGTACTGCTCGCCACCGCGTGCACCGGGACGTCTGATCCCGGCAGCAGTCCTGATGATCCCGCCGGCGATCCCGATCTGCCGGTGGTCGTGCTCGGTGAGGACGACATCGTCCTCACGGCTGCGCTGGTGCACTTCGACGACTGCGGTGCACTGCTGGAGCACCTGCGTACTGAGTACGCAGCACGGGTCGGCCCGTGGGGCTTTGGCGGCGGCGGCTGGTTCGGCCTCGACGAGGACATGGCTGACGAGGAAATGGCCGATGGCGACAGCGGCGCCCTCTCTGCGACTGCACCGGTGGAGGGCGTCGACTTCTCGGGCACCAATGTGCAGGAACGAGGTGTCGACGAGGCCGATTTCGTCAAGACCGACGGTCGCCGTATCTTCACACTGTCAGGCGGCGAGCTCGTCGTCGTGGATGTCGCTCGGCGTCAGGTCATCGACACGATCACTGTGGCCGAGGGTTGGTCGCCGGAGCTATTCATCGACGGAGACAGCCTGCTGCTGATCGTGCGCTTCTTCGACGACGACTTTCACGTGCCCCAGACGGTGCTGCAGCGCATCGACCTCATCGACGGCCGGCTGTCGATCGTCGACACCATGCGAGTGGAGGGCGACTACCTCAGCGCTCGCAGCGTCGGCGGCATCGCACGCGTCATCATGCGCTACGACCCGCATCACAACTTCTCGTTCGTGTACCCGCAGAGCTCCCAAGGCGAGGACACCGCCGAGCGGGTGAACCGCAGGGCAGTGCTGAACTCGACGCTCGATGACTGGCTGCCCCGCTACGCCACCGGCAACGGCGAGGTCGCCGGGGGGCAGCAGCTCACCGACTGCGCCGATGTGCATGCCCCGTCGGTGTTCTCCGGCTTCGGCATCAGCACCGTGATGAGCGTGCCAGTCAGCGGCGACATCGACCCATCGTCGTCGACCGCTGTCACTGCCCCCGGCGACACGGTGTACGCGTCAGTGGATTCGCTGTACGTCGCGACGACCCGCTGGTTCGACCCCGAGCAGTTCGCCGACGACGAGGACGGCTGGAGGCGTGCCTGGCAGGAGCGCCGCACTGCCCTGCACCGGTTCGACATCTCCGGTGACGGCAGCGCCAGCTACGAGGCGTCGGGCGAGGTGACAGGAGAGATCCACAACCAGTTCTCGCTGTCCGAGCACGAGGGCTACCTGCGGGTGGTCACCACCGTGCGCAACCCGTGGGGCGACGAGTCGGAGTCGCATGTGCGGGTGCTCGAACAGCAGGGCGACGTGCTGGTCGAGATCGGCAGCGTGGGCGACATCGGCCGGGGCGAGAACGTCCAGTCGGTGCGCTTCGCCGGCGACATCGGCTACGTGGTCACGTTCCGCCAGATCGACCCCTTCTACACCGTCGACCTGTCGGTTCCGGCCGACCCGCGCGTGATCGGCGAGCTGAAGATTCCCGGGTTCTCCAGCTACCTGCATCCCATCAGCGACGATCTCGTGCTCGGCGTGGGCGCCGATGCGGATCTCGAAGGGCGCATCACCGGCGCGAAGGTGTCGCTGTTCGACGTCAGCAACCTCGCCGATCCCCGCGAGGTGTCGGTGTGGGCTGCACCCGACGGATGGCACGACGTCGGCTGGGACCACCGAGCGTTTCTGTGGTGGGCGCCAGAACGGCTCGCTGTGGTGCCGGTGACGGTGTGGCAGGACTTCTCCGGGGCGGTGGTGCTGCGTGTCGAGGACCGGTCCATCGAGGAGTTCGGCCGTGTGTCGCATGCTGATCCCGACGAGCGCCCCGGCATCACCGATTGCCGCAAGCTCACCGTCGACGACCTGCCGTCAGCCGAACGCAGCGAGTTCTCCTCCGACATCGAGTACCTGATCGTCGAGACCGGCAGCGGCGTGCTGGCCTGCGAGCCCGGCGAGGCGGGCATGACCGGCTTCGACTGCTACCACGATCCCTCCTTCGAAGGCGAGGCCGCGAGACTGGGTCTGCTGCGGGGCGACGAGTCGATCTCGGTCTGCTGGCCGAACCACGAGCCGCGGAGGATCGTGCGCAGCATCGTGATCGGCGACGAGCTGTGGACGCTGAGCTTCAAGGGCTGGGGGTTCGATGCGAGCCGTCGCGGCCGGCTCGAAGTCCACGACCTCGCCACCCTCACGCACCTCGCCGGAGTCGACTTGTAGCGAGCCCTCCTTCGGCCTAACGGCCCAGGGCCTATTGCTCGGCCTAGCGGCCCAGGGCCTATTGCTCGGCCTAGCGGCCGACGAAGTTGCCGGGGCGGCGTTCGCTGACGGCCTTCATGCCCTCGCGGGCGTCTTCGGTGCCCGACAGGCGCAGCTGTTCGGCTGCCTCGCGCTGGGTGACCTCGCGCACCTTGTCACCGAGACCGAGTCGAAGCGTGGCCTTGATGGCCCGCACCGCCAGCGGCGCATTGGTCGCGATCTCACGTGCCACTTCGATGGCACGGTCGCGCACCTGATCGGCGGGCACGCACTCGTCCGCCAAGCCCAGGTCCACCGCCTCGTCGCCCTTGTACCGCTTGGCGCCCAGCAGCACCTTCGCGGCACGCTCAGGCCCGAGCAGCAGCGGCATCGTCACGCTCATGCCGAAGCCTTGGTGGATGCCCAGCGAGGCGAAGTTGGCGCAGAACCGGGCCTCGGGGCACGTGATGCGGATGTCGGGCACCATCGCCAAGCCCAAGCCGCCGCCGATGGCGGGGCCATGAATCGCCCCGACGATGGGCAGCGTCACATCGAAGAGCCGGCCCGACCCTTGGTAGAGCTGCAGCGTGGCGCTGCCGCCGACCTTCTCTTCGGTACCGCCGCCGACGCCTTCGCCGCCCAAGTCGGCGCCAGCACAGAACGAGCGGCCCTCGGCGGCCAGCACGGCGCAGCCGATGCTCATGTCCTCTTCGAGTTCCACCATGGCGTCGGCAATGTCGTGCACCTGGCGGTAGCTCAGGAAGTTGTGCGGCGGGCGATCCATGATCACCAGCCCGACGCGCCCGTCCCGCTCGACCCTCAGTCCGTCTGCCATTGCCCCGTCTCCGATCACCCGATCTGCTGACCCGGTCTCTGCTCGCTCGGCGGCTCACGCTAGTGGTCGCCGAACTAGCGTGACCTCCCGAACACCGCAGCCGGAAACTCCGGGAACTTCATGGCTGCGGTGGACAAGGGGGAAGCCGTGACTCAGACCGACACCGCCGAGGCAAGCACCGAGACCGCAGCGCACGTGCGCACCGAGTCCATCGACTGGGACGAGCTGCTGGCGCGGCTGCAGGCCGTGCTGCGCATCCGCACGACACCCATCGGTATGAAGCTCTTCGAGACGGTCGAGGCGATGAACGAAGTGCCGCGGGTACGCCGCCCGAAGGCCATCCACACCACCGACCAGATCGTGGGGATGGCGTGCCGGCTGAATTGGACCGTCGGCATCACCATGGACGACCTTGTGGGCGCCCAGTGCGGGGCGGTCATCGGGCTGCACCCCCAGGACGACAAGTGGCTGTCGGGCGACCGCATGGCCGGGGTGTGGTACGAGACCCTGGAAGACGCCTCGGCGCACCAGCACGCTATGGATTTCGTGCCCTACGGCACCTATGAGGCGATGGTGGTCTCGCCGCTGTCGTCGAAGCGGCTTGACCCGCCCGATGTCTGCATGATCTACGCCACCCCGGCGCAGATGATCATCTTCATCAACGGCCTGCAGTGGCGGGAGTACAAGAAGCTGGAATGGGGCTGCGTCGGCGAATCGGCCTGCGCCGACTCGTGGGGCCGGGCACTGCGCACCGGCGAGCCCAGCGTGTCGCTGCCCTGCTTCGCCGAGCGGCGCTACGGCGGCGTGATGGAAGACGAGCTGCTGATAGCGCTCACGCCCGAGGACCTGGTGGTGGCAGTCGAGGGCATGGAGGCACTGGCGCGAAACGGCTTGCGCTACCCGATCCCGCCGTACGGCATCCAGACCGACGCCCGCGCCGGCCTCGGCGCCAGCTACGACTGACCACGCCGCCGACTCGGGTGCTGTGGGTCATCGACGGCCAAGCACCTCGATGATGCGCTCCTTGAGCCGTTCCCGTCGTTGCTCATAGAACAATTCGAATTCAGCGAGCGACGACGGTACGTCGCCGAGTAAATGTCGCATGCGGTACTCGCGGGCTTCGCTCGCTGCGAACCTTGAAGCCAACCACTCGTGGGGCATCGTTGCGCCCTTCTCACTGTTGATACGGCCCTGCAACAGCTGGAGATTCGCAAGACGATCGCATTTGCTCTGATACTCTGCGTGTAATTCCCAAGGGAGGCCCGCATCTCTCAGATTCTGTGAGCCAAATGCATGCTTCGGGAAGACATGGTCTAGGTGAAAATGGTCGTTGAGGTCCACGAAGGGAAAGATCAGCGAGAGTAAGGCGAACGTGAGCCGATCACTATAGCGAACATCGGCAAGATCCTCGATTTCTTCATCGACGAATGTCAGTGATTTGCCAAGCGAAGCCATAGCAGATTCCAGGTCTGCAACCGGAAACGAGGCATCGCTCGAATCTCTGATAACGTTTCGTAGTTGCGCCAATAGAGTGTCAACCGCGCTGCCCCATATCCCTGCCTTGAGCAAGCTTCTCATGAGCCATTCACGGATTGCCGTGCGATCGGCAGCGAAACTACCATGAGTTAGAAATGCATCGGCACCGTCTTTGCGGTGCAGGTAGTACGCAATAGGCAGGAGTGAGTTATGCGACGCTAGATTCTGCCCGTTGAACCCGAATGATTCAGCCAGCTGAATCGTTAGAGCAAGTGAGGACTTGATCTGATTCCAGGAATCTTCGAATGTAGCCATGTTCGATCGATTGAAATTGTTGACTTGAAATCGGAGGCTTCCAACATCGCTGAGCATCAGGCCCGCTTTGAGGACGAAGTCTTTGGAAAAGCGGAATCCAGTGCCAATTTGGTTGAGTTCATCTACTAAGTCATGAATTTCCTGTCGAGCATCATGGCGTTTCCATTGGGCAACAGCGATGGACAATAACAAATCAGAGAACGACAGTGGAGTCCCACCGTCATTCATCCGTATGAAAATCTGAAGCGCCTTGTCCAGATCTTGGTCAGTTTCCTCGTAATAGGCGATTAGAGGATTGCTGTGTACCACCTGATAGAGTTGAAACAGCACGCTATGCGCACGCGGCAGTTCATCTGGGGATACGCGATCCACTAGCCACGCTGTCATTGCGGGTCCAGGGTCTGCGATAGACAAAATTTCGCCCACGCGAAACCAACACGCTCGAGTTCGGCCGGATCCGGCCTGACGGTCGGTAAGGAAACTGAAGCGATAGTTGACTCCGACTTCCTCGTCGTCATCAGGTTGCCATAGCAGATCGATGTGGAGCCTCGTCTTGGGAAATGCGAGGGGATTGTTCCACCATAAGCGGGGTTGTTTGGTGGCCATCGAGCCATGCAGTCCGATATTCAGAGCAGTAAGACGTTGTTGGCCATCCAGCACGGCTGTCAGTCGACGGTTGTGCTGCTCGGGCAGTGGAGGGCAATGTGGATTGTCGCGTTGGTGATAGTCACGGACGAAGTCGAAGAACCGAAACTTACTACAGTTATCTGGTTCAACTCTCCAGTATAGAAAAGTGCCAAATGGATAGCCCTGCATGAGACTGTCAAAGAGTCGGCAGATCTGCTCCGGCTGCCAAACAAATTCCCGCTGAATGGCCGGTAGTACCAAATCGTGCCGATGTATCTCTTCCAGTGTCTTCTTGATCGTTTGCCCTGTTTGGAACACTTCACATCCCCCGGCGCCTGCTGAAGCTCGCGTGCAAGCAGTTGAGCGTAGCGATCATGGGCTCCAGCGATCGATGTGGTGCGCCTAGCAGCGCCGAGCGTTCGTGGGCACGACCAGGGACGGCCGGACTCTCATTGACGGCGACGATGCACTGTCACAGCGAGTCTTGCCATTTCGCCTAACGGGGTTGCATGCCCTACGCTCACTGCCTGAGATCACAGCCCGACGAGAGCGAGACAACGTGGCACTGCAACCGACCAAGGAGGGCTTCGACCTCGGCATCGTCACCACCAACGGCGACGAGATGCTCGCGTTCTACCGCGACGTGCTCGGACTGAAATTCGAGGCGACGCTCAACATGGAGCAGGTGGGCATCGCCCAGATGCACCGGCTGTGGGCAGACAAGAGCTTGCTCAAGCTGGTGGTGCCCGTGGCCGACGTGCCGACGGGGGCCACGGGCGGCATAACCGGTGCCACCGGGCTGCGCTACTTCACGTTCAACGTGGGCAACTTCGAGGAAGTCATGACCGCCTGCGAGGATGCCGGGGCCAACATCATCTGGCGACGGCTCGAAGCGCGGCCAGGCGTGGTGGTCGGCATGGTGGAAGACCCGGACGGCAACTGGGTGGAGTTCATCGACAACCCGGCCTGACTTCAGACATCGGCGTTACGGTGCTGTCTAACTACGATGCGGGATCGAGAAACTTGGTTCCCTCCTGTGGTCGGCCCGGTACCTGAAGGCACAGAACCCGACTTCCGCTAAGAGGACACCGCCATGTCAGACCCTTGGGCCGACTTCTGGCTTCAGGCGTTGCCGTTCGTGATGGTCGCGCTCTTCGTAGTGCTCTTCTTGGTGTTGCGGTCAAGGAGGACTGCGCAGGCCGGACGAAGAGAGCGCGAGCAAGAACGAAGGAGGGAGAGCGCAGCCGTGAAGGGCAAGGTGACAGCGGCAGTCACGCCTTGCCCTATCTGCGGATCGACGGCAGTGAAGTTCAGGCACTCCCGCGGGCGCAAGGTAGCGCTGACGTGGTGGCTCTGGGCCATGAACAAGAAGCCGTACTGCGCTCAGTGTGGAACGCTCAGAACGGTTTGACCTAGTTAGCGTTCGTCTCAGACGCACAAAGCGAGAGATGAGATGAGCGAAGAAGCGGACGCTCTGGTGCAGCGGCAGGCAGCGTTTCAGGACGGCTACGGGGACGGCGCGTTTGGCCCTCCGGTTGAAGGCCATGTGATGTGGGCCAGCAATCCCGAGTCGGCATTCTCCAAGGATGAGAATGGGATCGTGACTGACAACATTCACGATTACGTCGAAGGGTGGAAGGCCGGTTGCCGAGATCGCGAGCGACGGCGCCTCTTTGGCTCTCTGTAAGGCGCAGACAAGGCACAAACCGCCCTGGCCAGGCCCAAAGGCCCCAGCAACAATGCGCTTGTCAGGAACGCAGCTGTACATCGACGGCGGACCGGCGGGCCTTGGGGCGCGGCAGTGCGTCTTAGGATCGCTGGCAGAACGGCATGGGGAACTTTGAGCAGTGCCTGAACCTCAGCGCAAGACGATCAACCAACTGCTGGACGAGGCGCGCTCGGGACTGGAGCGTGTCGCTCCTGCTGAGCTAGCCGAGCTGATGGGTGCCGGGAGCGGCGACGGCGAGCCGCAACTGCGTGTCATCGACATACGGCCACGAGATGACAGGGAGAGGACCGGTGTCATCGAGGGCTCCGAGCACATCGGGCAGCTGGTGCTGGAGTGGCGCCTCGACCCGGACTCGGGCGCGTCGGAGGGAACCGCGGCGGATCTCGACGACCATCTGGTCATCGTCTGCAACCAGGGCTACAGCTCGAGCCTCGCCGCGGCCCAACTGCAGCAGCTGGGTTTCGCACGGGCCACCGATCTGGACGGCGGCATCGAGGGCTGGATCGGGCACGGCTTGCCCGTAGCGCCGCCGCCGGATGCCGGCGGCCGACACGGCGCCTAGCAGCGCAGCGCCCCACTCGGCATCGAGGCCGTCGAAGCAGTTTCAACCGGTGGGCGGCGCGGGTCGCTCGCGCAGCCGGGTGATCACATCCGCCATGAAGTCGTCGTCTTGCGCTCCGGGGATCACGAGGCGACCGTCGAACAGCCAGCTGGGTGTCGCGCTGATCCCCCACTCGTTCGCTCGAGCCATCGACGCCCGCAGCGCTGGCAGCAGCTCGTCGTTGGCGACCACGCGCCGCAGCACGTCTGGGTCGATGGCCACGTCTGCCGCCAGGGTGACCAGCACGTCAGGATCGGCGACGTCGAGCTCGTCTTCCCAGTAGGCCGCGTACAACCGGTCGTGGTAGCGCTCGGCAGCGTCGGAGTCGGCATGCTCGACTGCCAGCGCAGCTTGGTGCGCTTTGGCGCTGTTGCGCAGGCGCTTGGGCACCACAAACGTGATGCCCTCAGCCTCGGCCAACGAGGCAATTCGCTCGAAGCTCATGCGAACCTCGACGCCCTCGAGCGGCACCTCGGGATGGATCTCGTACGCCAGCCAGGTGATGTCGAGATCGTGCCGTTCAGCCAGGCGGACCGCCCGGGCCCGTGCCAAGTGGCACCACGGTCACAGGTAATCCGACCACACCAACACCGACATCTTCATTGCTGTTGCATCCTCCCGCGCGTCCACGCCCAGACCGCTAGCGCCGCACGGCGCCGAGCCGTTCCTGAATAATCCCGGGCTGCTGGTCAAGCAGTGCCAAGAGCACGCGAGCGGGCCCCTGGGGGCGACGGCGTCCCTGCTCCCAGTTTCTCAATGTGCTCGGCGCGACACCGATGCTGCGAGCGAACGCATCCTGCGAGAGCCCAGTTCTGGCACGGATCGCTCTGACATCTGGCTCGGCGACCACCACCTCGTGAGTCACGAAACCGCTTCGCTCGCCGTCCAGATACGCCTCAGCGTCACGGAGGCCAGCCTTGATCTTGTCAAATGCTGACTTCATTTCAGCCCCCCATCGCCAGCAGACAGGCGCCTGCCGATGTCGACGAGTGCTTGACGTTCCTTGGGCGTGAGGCCGGCCTTCTCATTCTTCCTAAACGCAGCTAGCAGGATGATCGGCATCTGGTCGCCTCCAAACAGGAACACGATCCGGGCGCCACCTCGCCTACCGCGTCCTGGCAGTTTGACGCGCATCTTGCGGATGCCCCCTCCGAGCGAAACCCCCTCAGTCGGGTTGGCAGCCACACGGTTGACAATTTCTTCACGCTCCGTCTCAGACAGAAATGCCGTGGCGTCCGCAAGATACGTAGGTGTTTCTACGACCGTGTACAGGCGTCCATCCATCGCCGATGGTATACGCCATTGGCGTAGTTACGCGCACATCGTTTTTTTGCGCGGGCGGCGCGCCGGGTCGGCGGGGGCCGCAGGCAGCCGGGTAGCTTGCCGCGCATGGACTTCACCATCCCCGGCGACATCGCCCAGCTGCTCGACGACCTGGACACGTTCATCGACGACGTCATCAAGCCCATCGAGAACGAAGACGACAACATCCGCTTTTTTGACCACCGGCGGGAGGACTCGCGCACCGACTGGGAGCGCGACGGCTTGCCCAATGCGGAATGGGAAGCCCTGCTGGTCCGCATGCGAAAGGAGGCCGACTCGGCGGGCTTCCTGCGCTGGCACCTGCCCGAGCGCTTCGGCGGCAGCAACGGCACCAACCTGGGCATGGCGATCATCCGCGAGCACCTGGCCCGCCGCGGCCTCGGGCTGCACAACGACCTGCAGAACGAGAACTCGATCATCGGCAACTTCCCGACCGTGCTGATGATGGAGCGCTACGGCTCACCGGCCCAGCAGGAGTACTGGATCCCCAAGATGCTGGAGGGCCAGGCGCGCATCGGCTTCGGCCTCACCGAGCCGCTGCACGGCTCCGATGCCACCTGGATGGAGACCACCGCCGTGCGCGACGGCGACGAGTGGGTGATCAACGGCGAGAAATACTGGAACACCGGGCTCCACCACGCCACCCACGACTACATCTTCGCCCGCACCTCGGGGAACCCCGGCGAGGGGCACGGCATCACCTGCTTCATCGTGCCGGTCGACACGCCCGGCTTCGCAGTCGAGAAGTTCATGTGGACCTTCAACATGCCCACCGACCACGCCCATGTGCGGCTGACCGACGTGCGGGTGAGCAACGACGACATCCTGGGCACCGAGGGCCGGGGCCTGCAGACAGCGCAGCTCTTCGTGCACGAGAACCGGATCCGCCAAGCGGCGTCATCGGTCGGCGCCGGCCTGCACTGCATCGACGTGGCGGTCGACTATGTGAAGAACCGCACCACGTTCGGCAAGCCGCTGGCGCAGAATCAGGCCATCCAGTTCCCGCTGGCGGAGCTGTACACCGAGGCCGAGATGGTGCGGGCGCTCATCTGGAAGACCGCCTGGGAGATGGACGAGGGCGTCGATCACATGGAGATCACCGACAAGGTGGCCATGTGCAACTACCGGGGCAACCGGTTCTGCTGTGACGCGGCAGATCGGGCCATGCAGAGCTGCGGCGGCAACGGCTACGGCCGCCACATGCCCTTCGAGCACATCTACCGGCACCACCGCCGCTACCGGATCACCGAGGGCTCAGAGGAGATCCAGATCCGCAAGGTCGCCGGCAAGCTGTTCGGCTTCGCCGGCCGCGCCAAGGGTTAACGCCGCTCCGGAAGGGCGAAGGGCTAGCGGCTTGCACCGCGTCCGACGGGCGAAGAGCCAACACGGCGCCCAATGGGCGAAGGGCTAGCGCCGCTCAGTCGTCGAGGCGGGCCGTGGCTTGGCCGGTGAGGACTGGCCGGTCGTCTTGGTTGGTGGTGGTGATGGTGAGATCGACCAGCTTCTGGCCGTCCTCGTCACGGATGTCGGCAACCTCGGCCTTGGCGGTGAGCGTGTCACCGGGCCACACCTGGCTGGTGAACCGCACGCCGTAATAGGTGAGGCGGCCGTCGCCGACGTAGTTGGTGACCATGCGCCCGGTCATGCCCATGGTGAGCATGCCGTGGGCAAACACCGTCGGGTAGCCGGCCACCTCGGTGACGAACTTCTCATCGGTGTGGACCGGGTTGTAGTCGCCTGACGCGCCGGCGTACTGGACGATCTGGGTGCGGGTGAGGTCGTCGACGATCTGCTCGGAGTAGCTGTCGCCGACGTTGAGCTGCGATGCGCTGAGTGCCATGTCTGTGTGCCTTCCTGGGTGGTGAGTGCTGCGTTCGTGGCCTTGGCGAACCGCTAGTTGTCAATGACCTTCTCGGTGACGACGCCGACGCCCTTGGCCGTGATGACCAGCTCGTCGTCCTCGTCGCGGTACTCGGTGACGGCCTCGGAGAACTTGAGGATGCCTGCCCGCTTGGACTGCTTCTCCCAGCGCTCGCCGTCGTAGGTGACCGTGTGCAGCACGTCGCCGGGCTTCAGATGCCGGTGATAGGTGAAATGCTGCTCGGCGTGCAGGCCGCCTGCCGCGGCGCCGGACTGCTTGTCGTCCTCACGCTCGTCGGCGACGTCGTCGCCGTCGGATTCGGACAGGTCGCGCACCAGGGTGCCCGAGGCGGTGCGGCCGCTGCCGAACCACTTCTTGTCGGGCTTGGGGCGCAGGAAGTAGTCGGGGTCGAATTGCGCGCTCGACTGCGCGAACGTCGGCGGCGCGATGATCGAGCCGACCTCGGTGCCGGCGGCGTACGCCGGGTCACTGTAGATCGGGTTCGTGTCGCCGATCGACCTCGCGAACATCAGGATGTGCGAGGCCTCGACGGGAAATCGCTCGACTGCCATGTCCGGCTCCTTCTGCGGCAGGTCGTGTCACATTGCCGCCGGCACATGATGGCAGCCGTGCGAGGGCCGCGCACAAACAGCACCGCGCGAAGCGCGCACGGCATGCACAGCGCGAACCGCAGATGCCGCAGCGACGAGCACGGCAACGAGCGCCGCAGGGCGCCGCACTCCCGAAGTTCGTCGATTCCGGCTGCCGTCAGGCGAGGGCAGCGGCCAGCGCTCGGCGCACCGCGGCGGGATCCTCGTTCATCATCATGTGGCCAGCCCCGGCGAGATGGATCACATCGCAGTCGGCGAAATCGGCGATCAGTGGCGCTGCAGCCCGCGGCGGGGTCATCTTGTCCTCGCTGCCCACGATCACCGTCACCGGGCACTTGACCCGGGCGGCGACATCACCGGCCTCGTAGGCCGCGCAGGCAGACAGGTCGGCGTGGATCACGCCGTCGTCGGCTCGTTCCAGCAGGGCCACGCTGCCGCCGAGCATCCACAGCCCGGGCGTGGGGTTGGTGGCGACATGCGCCCGGTTGCCGTGTCCCCATGCGGTCATGAGCTCCGGTGCCAGCAGCTCGTTCTTCTCCGCAGCGCCCAGCAGCGCCGGATGCACAGGCATTCCCGCTGCGGTGCCCATCAGCACCAGGCGAGCAATGCGATCACCGTCGGCGGCCGCCGTCTCGGTGCAGACCAGCGACCCCATCGAATGGCCGACAAGACGCACCTGGGCGCAATCCAGCCGCTCCCCCACGGCGGTGATGGCGTCGCCGAGCCAGTCGGCCATCTCGGCCACCGATCCGAGCGGCTCGCCCTCGCTGTTGCCGTGACCCGGCAAGTCGATGGCGAGCGGTGTGTAGCCGTGGTGCGCCAGCCAGCGGGTCTGCAGCTGCCACACCGTGCGGTTCATGCCTGCGCCGTGCACGAGCAGCACCACCGGCGCCTCGGCCGCCGACGCCGCATCGGGCACCACTCCCCCGGCGGCCACACCGACGGCATGGTCACGGACATCAAGCGAAAACGTCTCGGTCGCTGTCATCGGTTCAGCCCTTCTGCGATGCCCGCAGGGCGCGGGACAGGTCCGAGATGATGTCGCCCGGGTGCTCGAGGCCCACCGACAGCCGCACCAGGTCCTCGCCGACGCCGGCGGCGACCAGATCCTCAGCGCTCATCTGCTGGTGGGTGGTGCTGGCGGGATGGATCACGAGCGTCTTGGCGTCGCCCACGTTGGCCAGATGCGACGCCAGCCGCACTGCTTCGATGAACCGCCGCCCGGCCTCGCGCCCGCCTTCGACGCCGAAGCTCAGGATCGCGCCGGCGCCCCGCGGCAGCAGCCGCTTGGCCAGCTCGTGGTCGGGGTGCGACGGCACCGACGGGTGGCTCACCCAGCTCACGGCATCGTGAGAGGTGAGGAACTCGATCACGGCCTCGGTGTTGGCGACATGGCGGTCCATGCGCAGCGGGAGGGTCTCGACGCCCTGCAGCAGGTGGAACGCCACCGCCGGGCTCATGGCGGCGCCGAAGTCGCGCAGCCCCTCAGCTCGGGCCCGCATCGAAAGCGCCTGCGGCCCGTACTCGTCGGTGAAGGCGATGCCGTGGTAGCCCGCATAAGGCTCGCTGAGCGTCGGGAACTTGCCCGACGCGGCCCAGTCGAAGCGCCCGCCGTCCACCACGACGCCGCCGATAGCCACGCCGTGGCCGCCGAGGAACTTGGTGGCGCTGTGCATCACGATGTCTGCACCCAGCTCGATGGGCCGCATCAGGTGCGGCGTGGTGAACGTGGCGTCGAGCATCAGCGGCAGGTCGGCCTCGTGGGCCACCGCGGCGACGGCCGGCACGTCGAGCACCTCGATGTTGGGGTTGCCCAGCGTTTCGGCGAACAGCACCTTGGTGTTGGGCTGGATGGCATTGCGCCACGCGTCGAGATCGCGGGGATCGACGAATGTCGTGGTGATGCCGAAGCGGGGCAGCGTCAGGCTCAGGATGTTGTGGGTGCCGCCGTAGATGTTGCGGCTGGCCACGATGTGGTCGCCCGCTGAGGCGATCGTGGCGCATGCCAGGTGGAACGCCGCCATGCCGCTGGCCGTGCAGACCGCGCCGACGCCGCCCTCGAGCGCGGCGATCCGCTCCTCGAGCACGGCAACGGTGGGATTGGAGATGCGGCTGTAGATGTGGCCGGGGATCTCGAGGTTGAACAGGCTGGCCGCCTGCTCGGTGTCGGTGAAACTGAACGATGTGGTCTGGTAGATCGGCACGGCTCGCGCCCCGGTGGTCGGGTCGGGCCGCTGGCCGGCGTGCAGCGCCAGCGTATCGAAGTGCAGGAAATCCGGCTCGACCATGGGTGCCTCCGGGGTCGCTTGCCTGCATTCAAGCACTGCTTTGCTATTGAGCGGCTCGAATCGCTTCCCAGACGCGCTGGGGTGTGAGCGGGATGTCGATGTGGGTGACGCCGAGGTGGGCGACCGCGTCGATGACGGCGTTCTGCACGGCGGGTGGGGCGGCGATGGCCCCGTTCTCACCGATGCCGCGGGTACCGAGCTCGTTGCGCTCGGTCGGCGTGCCGAGCCGGGCAGTGTCGATGGAGGGCACATCGGCTGCGGCAGGGATCAGATAGTCGACGAGCGTGGTGGTGCGGGGGGTGCCGTCGGCGTCCCACTGCCCTGCCTCCATCAGCGCTTGGGAAATGCCGGCAACCGCGCCGCCGTGCTGCTGGCCCTCGACAGATGCCTCCGACAGCATCCGCCCGCAGTCGTCCACCGCGGCGAACGCCAGCAGCTCGACACGGCCTGTCTCCGCATCGACCTCGACGACCGCGGCGTGGGTGCCGTAGGGATGGGTCACCTCGGCGCTGCGCTCGGTGACGGTGGCGCTGATTCCCTCCGGTGCGGCTGCGGCAATGTCGGTCCAGCTCGTCAGCCGGGACGGCACGCCGGCTACGTGCGCACCGTCGGGGGTGAGGCTGATGTCTGCGGGGCTGGCCTCAAGCAGTTCTCCCGCCACTTCGCAGATGCGGGTACGCAGCTCGGTCGCGGCTTCGGCGATCTGGCTGCCCAGCACCGTCGCGGTGCGCGAACCGCCGGTCACCCCGCCGTAGGACGACGTCACCGAATCGGCGTCGTTCACCCGTACGGCGCCTTCGGCGATCCCGACCCGGGCGCTGGTGATCTGGGCCCACAGGCTGTGATGACCCTGGCCGTGGCCGTGACTGCCGCAAGTGACCAGCACGCTCCCGTCGGTGCCCAGCTCCAGCGAGGCGTAGTCAGGATCGTCGCCGCTGCCTGCGCTCTGGCTGTAGCAGCCGTACCCGATCCCGATCAGTGCCGAGCGACCGCCGGCTGCTCGGCGCTCGACTGCCAGCGCCTGCCAGCGTTCGGCGTCGATGAGCTCCTGGGCAGCATCGAGCGCGCGATGCGGGTCGCCGCTGTCGAGCACGATGCCGGTGCCCGTGTCGAACGGCAGCTCGTCAGCACGCAAGAGGTTCCGGCGGCGAACGTCGGCAGGATCTAGGCCGAGCCTGCGGGCGCCGGCGTCGATGGCCCGTTCGAGCGCTGCGTTCACCTCGGGCTGGCCGGCGCCGCGGTAGGCACCGGTGGGCGGGGCGTTCGTGACCGCGGAGCTGATGCGGTAGCGCAGCCGCGGCACGCGGTACAGGCCGGTGCTCTGGCGGTAGCTGGCCGCGGTCAGCATCGGTGCCATGTGCGGGTACGCACCGGCGTCGCACCACATGACCACGTCGATCCCGACGATGCGGCCGTCGGGGTCGAAACCCATCCGGATGCGGTGCCGCTGGCCCCGCCCGTAGGGCATGGAGACGAACTGCTCCTGGCGGCTCTGCACCCAGCGAACCGGGCGTTCGAGCAGCTGGGCGGCCCGGGCCACCACGAAGAACTCCGGCATGGGGTCGCCCCGGCCGCCGAACCCGCCGCCGACCTGCGGTTCGCGGAGCCGCACCGCGGTGACCGGGATGCCCAGCAAACGCCGGTACAGGTACGGCGCGCTGTGCACGCCCTGGCCGGTGCTCCAGATGTCCAGTTCGCAGTCAGACGAAGCACCCTGCGCCAGCGGCGTGCCCCGGAGCAGCTCGAAGGGCGTCGCGACGATGGCGCACGGCTCGATTGGCAGCGAGGTGAGCCGGTCGTTCTCGCAGACCAGCTCCACGACACACTGCGCGCCGTCGCAGGGATCCTCACCGGGTTCGGCAGGAGGTGCAGCTGCATCGTCAAGTTCGGTGGGCGGTGACAGGAAGCCGCCGCCGTCGGGCGGATCCAGCGGCCGCACTACGTTCGTTCCCGCATCGGGGAACAGCAGCACGTCGCCGGCTGCAGCCTGCTCGGCGTCGACGACCGCCGGCAGATCGTCTGTCTCGACAGCGACCAGTTCGGCGGCGTCGAGCGCGTGGCTGGGCGAGTCGGCCAGCACGACGGCAATCGGCTCACCGACGAACCGGACGCGCTCGGTGGCCAGCAGCGGCCGGGCCATCTGGCCGCCGAGCGTGGTGGCCCGGTAGTACTCCAGCGGCTCCAACCCCAGCCCAGCCGCTTCGAAGACGGCGACGACGCCTGGCGCCTGCTCGGCCTCGCGCAGATCGACGCTGCGCAGGTCGCCGTGGGCCACCGTCGAGCGCACGAACGCTGCGTGCAAGCAGCCCTCGGGCAACGGCAGATCGGCGGTGAAGGCTGCCGTGCCGCGCAGCATCGGCAGATCCTCGGAGGCAAGTCGCGCCATGGCCATGGGCTCACCGTAGTGACGCAGATTCCGCTGTTCGAGCCGAGTCGGAACCTTCAGTCGGCTGCCGCAGGCTGCGTGCCGGAGTCCCCGGGCGTGGCGAGCTCGGCGGTGATCTCTGCTCGGTGCTCGTCCAGGTAGGGGGCTCGGCGCATTGTCACGTCGATGCCGCCGACGAGGGAGCCGAGCTGGATCATCGGGCCCCACTCGGTCTCGGGCAGGTCGACGACGTGGCTGTTATCGACGGCGACTGCGGACCCCACGAAGCCGCGCCGCTCGACCGGCAGGTCGCTGGTGCCCTCGGGTGTCGTCTGGCGCCAGACCCACTCGGGACCGTCGGCATCGGGCACCTCGAGGTAGGTGCGCTCGGGGCCGGCGCCCCGGTAGTCCATGCCGCCCATCTCGGCAGGCGGCCGCCCTTCGTACTGCACGAACTCGGCTGCCTGTGCTGCCATGACCGTCTGGGTGAGAGACGTGCGCACCGTCCTTCCGTGGCCGTCGGCCTGCCGCCGGTACAGCGAGCACAGCACGCCGAACGCGGCGATCATCGGCGTGGCGGCGTCGTGCACCGGCACCGTCAGGAACACCGGCTCGTCATCGCCGCCCTGCGCCGCCATGATCCCGCCCAGAGCCTGCAGCAGCGGATCGAAGGCCGGCACGTCCGCCATTGACGAGTCGCGGCCGTAACCGGGGCTCTTCACCAGCACCGCATCGGGGCGGATGCGCCGCAGATCCTCATCGGCGACGCCGAGGCGTGCCGCGACGCCGGGGCGGAAGTTCTCCACGATGACGTCGGCGCCGGCCACGAGCTGCGCCATGACGACGTGATCGGCAGCGTCTTTGAGGTTGAGGCAGATCGAGTGCTTCGATTGGTTCCAGCCGTTGAAATACGGGCCGAGCACGCGGAACGGATCGCCGCCGGGCTGCTCGATCTTGATGACCTCGGCACCGAGCATCGCCAGATGGCGGGTGATGACCGGTCCGGCGATGAACGAGCTGAGGTCGACAGCGTTGACGCCGAGCAACGGTGCGGTACCCGGCACCCAGGGGTCCGATACCGCTTGGGCCGGCCATGCACCGGCTTCCAGCTCGGCTTCGACTGCGGCGGTGTGCTCGCCGAGGCGCGGTGCTGGCTGCAACGCAACCTCGTCGGTGCCGTCGATCCACATCGGCTGGGGCGGGGTGCGCACTGTCCCGAGTTCGGGGTGCTCAACCACAGTGTCGAGCCCGTTGACCTGCGCGAGCGCCGAGCCCACGAACTCGTCGCGGGTCTGGGTCGGCTGGCAGGGCACATCGTGCACTGCGAAGACCTCGAGCCACTCGGCAAGCGTGCGCTGGGCGAACGCCTCTTCGAGGATCGGCGTGATCTCCGCCAGCGGCTCGAGATCGAGCAGGCCCCACGGCGGGTCCGGGAACCGCTCATCGCCCAGCAGGTCTTCGCGGCCGAGGGCTCGCAGCATCGCCACGTAGAAGGGATAGGTGCCGCAGGCCACGAACATCCAGCGGTCGTCGGCGGCCCGGAACAGCCGGTACACGGGAAGCCGGCCGGCCGAGCCGAGCGGGCAGGAGCCGTCGCGGTCGAGGTCGGCCATCTCGGGCACTTCGAAGTCGCCGATCTGCATGGCACCCGAGCCGGACACCTCCGAAACGGTGTAGGTCGGTGCCGACCCGTGGGCTCGCCGTGCGTACAGGCCCGCTGCGGCTGCCATCGCCCCGAGCATTCCGGCCCCGTATGAGGCCAGCGGCACCACCAACTCGACGGGGCCTTCGGAGTAGCTGATCTGGTTCCAGCCGATGCCGGTCACGGCGGCCACCTGCGACGGGGTGCCTGCACGGGTCGCGTACGGTCCCCGGTCGCCCCAGGTCGGGCACGAGATGATCACCGCGCTCGGAGCATGTCTTCGAACGGCCGCAGCGGTGGGACCGTCGGGCACGAACACGACATCGGCGCCAGCGAGCAGTCCACCCAGCGGCGGCGTGGCCATCGACGACGACGCCGGCCGCAGGATGCCGGGCAGAGACGCCGGCGGTCCGTCGACATCGGCCGGGAGCGGGGCTCGTTCCCATTCGACGCCGTCGGGCACCGCCGAGCGCTTGTTGCGGCTGACCGCCTGGAAGCCCGGGTCGGACCGGTACGGGTCGCCGCCGGGCGGCTCCACCTTGACCACTTCCGCGCCCTGATCGGCCAGGAAGCGCGCCGCGTACGGCCCGGCGATGCCTGTGGTCAGCTCCACCACCCGTACGCCGCCAAGGCACCGCACGGGCGCGCCGCTCGCTGCACCAGCGTCGTCCCTGCTCACCGGGTGGACACTACGCGGGTGCAGTCGCAGTAGCCGAATCACGGCCGAAGTCACGACCGCGATGCCCGGCGTCCTTTGCGAAGACGCGGCACAGCTCCTCGGTCACGGCGGCCCGAGCGTCGTACGATGGCCCTCGTGACGACGACTACTGACTCCGCCGCCGACCCCTTCGCCGAGATCCCGATGCCGCAGGCGCCGACGTTCGACACGATCGAGGCCGAGCGGCAGCACCGTAAGGAGCGCCTCGCCTCGGTGTACCGGGCGTTCTCGCTGTTCGGCTTCGAGGAGGGCGTGGCCGGCCACGTCACGGCGCGCGACCCCGAATGGACCGACCATTTCTGGGTCAACCCGTTCGGCGTGGGTTTCGGCCAGATCAAGGTGTCCGACCTGCTGCTGGTGGATCACGACGGCAACATCGTGGAGGGGCGCTACCCGCTGAACCAGGCGGCCTTCGCCATTCACAGCGAAGTGCACAAGGCCCGGCCCGACGTGATCGCCGCCGCCCACACCCACTCGCTGTACGGCAAGACGTGGTCGAGCCTCGGCCGCCTGCTCGACCCGCTAACCCAGGACGCCTGCGCCTTCTACGAAGACCACGCCCTGTTCGACGACTTCACCGGCGTGGTGCTCGACACGTCCGAAGGCAAGCGCATTGGCCAGGCGCTCGGCAGCTGCAAGGCGGTGATCCTGCAGAACCACGGGCTGCTCACCGTCGGCAACACCGTCGACGAGGCTGCGTGGTGGTTCATCACCATGGAGCGCACCTGCCAGAGCCAGCTGCTGGCTGAAGCCGCCGGCACGCCGATCTCGATCCGCCACGAGTCCGCCAAGCTCACGGCGTCGCAGACGGGCAGCCCGCTGGCCGGCTGGTTCAGCTACCAGCCGATCTACGACAAGGTCGTCGAGCGAGATCCCAGCTTCCTCGACTGAGCGCCTGCGCCGAGCCGCTTACCACTCGGCGGCGATGTACTGGGTCTCGCAGAATTCGTAGATGCCCTCGCTGGCACCCTCGCGGCCTAGGCCCGACTGCTTCATGCCTCCGAAGGGAGCCGCCGGGTCAGACACAGCACCACGGTTGAGGCCGATCATGCCGGCCTCGATGCGCTCGCTGACTGCCAGGCCTTTGGCCAGGTCCTGCGTGTACACGTAGCCGATGAGGCCCATCTCGGTGTCGTTGGCGGCGGCGATCATGGCGTCGGTGTCAGTGAAGCTGGAGATGGGTGCGACGGGACCGAATATCTCCTCGCGGGTGATGGGCGCGCCAGGCTCCACGCCGCCGAGCACCGTCGGCTCGTAGAAGAAGCCCGGGCCGTCGATGGCCGCGCCGCCGGTGACAGCGGTGGCGCCCCCGTCGACTGCCGAGCGCACCAGCCGATCGATGTTCTGCACCGAGGCGCCGTTGATCATCGGGCCGCAGGTGACGTCGGGATCGCTGCCGTTGCCGACCTTCATCGCGCCCATCTCCGTCGCCAGCCGCTCGACGAACTCGTCGTGAACCGGTGCCTCCACGAAGAACCGGTTGGCTGCCGTGCAGGTCTCGGCTGAGTGGCGCATCTTGGCGACCATGGCGCCGGACGTGGCGGCTTCGAGGTCGGCGTCGGCGAACACGACGAACGGCGCGTTGCCGCCGAGCTCCATCACCACCTTGAGCACCCGGTCGGCGCAGCGCTTCAGCAGCACCCGGCCGACTTCGGTGGAGCCGGTGAACGACAGCATCCGCACCGCTCGGTGATCCACGACAGCGTCGAGCCAGGCGCCCGAGTTGGCCGTGGGCACGAGATTGACGACGCCCGGCGGCACCCCCGCCTCAGCCAGCAGCTCGGCGACCCGCAGCGAGGTCAGCGGGGCTTCCCGAGGCGGCTTGATGGCCACCGTGTTGCCGGCGGCCAGTGCCGGGGCGAGCTTGCGGGTGATCATGGCGGCCGGGAAGTTCCAGGGCGTGATCATGGCCACGACGCCGACAGGCGGGTGGCGGGTGATGATGCGGTTGGCACCCGAGGGCGCGACGCTGATCGAGCCGTGGATGCGCACGGCTTCCTCGGCGTTCCAGCGGAAGAACTCAGCGGCGTAGGCCACCTCGCCGACGGCGTCGGCGCGGGGCTTGCCGTTCTCCAGCGTGATGAGGTCGGCCAGTTCGTCGGTGTGCTCGATCAGGATGCGGTGGGAGTCGCGCAGGATCTCCGAGCGGACACGCGGTGCGGTGGCCGCCCACCCAGGCTGCGCTGCAGCAGCCGCGTCGCACGCGGCCACTGCATCGGCTGGTGTGCCTGCTGCGACGCCAGCGGCAACGTCGCCGGTGGCAGGATCGAGCACGTCGATCAGCTCGCCGCTAGCGGCGCCTCGCCAATCGCCTCCAATGAGCATCTGCGTTTGCATCGCGCCAGCATCGCAAATCGACCGGTCGCTGCGCGCCATCGCAACCGGGCCTCGACCCTGCGACCATTCACGCTTCGGCACTACCGCGGGGTTGCCGCTCAACCGATGGATCGCTCGCAGTGCCGCAACAACCGACGCCGCTGCGAGTTCGGCCGGTCAGTCGCCGTAGTGCAGCAGGCCCTTCTCGCCAGCGCGCATCTCTTCGACGGCACGCTGAGCGTCACCGATCGCGTTCTCCAACTCAGCGATGACGGCGTCGCGATCGGAGGTGAACTCCAGCTCGTCGATCAGGTGTGCCAAGCGATCCTTGCTCCGCCAGGCCGCGAACTTGGCCCACTCGGTCCACAGCACCTCTGGGTCGTCGATGCCGATCAGGTCGGACGTGCGACTCTGCTCGTCGACCGCGGCGCCAGTCGCCACGTAGCCGTTCACCATCGAGATGCGCTCGCACATCTCGTCGAGCGGGCCGGCGCGGTGCACCACCATGTCGCCGTGCAGCGCGACGGCATAACCGGGTCCGGGAAACTCGGGAGCGACCGACCGCTCAGCCGAAACCTGCTCGCCGGCATCGGCCAGCGCGGCGGCCTCGTGCTTGGTGCCCCCGAACCACTCGAAACGCCCGCCGGCAACCCGCGCGGGGTCGGTCACCGCCAGCACGTAGTCGAGCGGCAACGTGTCGTGATGCCACTTGTCGATGCCGACATCGATTTGCGACGGCTCGTAGTTGATGTGGCCGAGGTGCACCGGCATCGGGTGCGGGGCGATCTCGATGCCGTAGATCGCTTCGAGGTGCGCTGTCGCTTCGGGGCTGAGGCAGAGGTCACGCAGCCAGCGTGAGCGATAGCAGCCGCCGCGCACGGTCCGCTCGATGCGCTCCCCCGCCGGGCGGGTGAAGCAGCGCAGCCGCCGGGCGGTCTCCAGCATGATCGCCGAGCCCTCGTCGCTGAGCATCCGGAACGGCGACGACAGCGCCACCGGCGTGGCCTTCGTCGCAATCTCGGCTTCGTCGTAACCGAGATCGGCCAGCATCAGCACCTCGGCCGGATCCTCAAGCTGCAGATGCCGCTCGGCATCGAACGCCGGCTCGCCCTCCAGCCACTCGTAGCCCAGCGGCTGGGTGGCCGGAAACGGAACTGCTTCGCCCATCAACGCCTGCCCTGCGAGTTGATCTTGGCGGCAACCGCAGCCAAGTGTTCGTCGTCTGCCCGACTGGCCGCGATCTCGGTGGTCACATAGCCGGGATACGCCTCAAAGTACTGGTCACCACGAGCCGTCGTCCCCGACTCGGGACTCGGCTGCACTCCGGCCGTCCGATGCAGCGGGATGACCTTGGCGTGCAGGTGATCGATCATCATTCCCTCGAACACGATCGCGCAGCGATCCACGTCCTCGTACGCAGCAGCGATCTTGACGGCAACCCGGCGCGCAGCCTCAAACAGGCCCGCAGCAACATGGCCGTCTACTCGTGCGATGTCGCTAGGAAGACACTCCTTCGTCATCACCACGCTGAACGCCTCGGTATTCGGAAAGATGTCCAAGAAACCAAGATGGCGTTCGTCCTCATAGACGAGGTGGCACGGCTCAGCGCCAGCCACGATCCGACAGAAGACGCAGCTATCCACAAGCGGCATTCTGCCCGTCAAGGACCCGCAGTGATCCGGCTATTCGAATTCGGCGGCTTGGGCATTGAGGCTTTGGGCGTTCTCGCTGACCGTTCGGCGGGTGCCGTCGTCGTATCCGTCGGCGTTCCGAGCGCGTAGCTCAAGCTCGAGCTCAACGTCAGGCCCGAGGTGTGCGGCGATGTGTTCGAGGATGTCGCTGAGCTGCTGGATTCCTCGAAGGCTGTCGAGATGGAACTGGGCGTAGAACTGGGTGGGGCTGGGACGATCGTCGCCGCCAGGGTCCGGATCTTCTGCGCCTCCGCCCGGTGTCTTCCGACCGCCAGGTGGCGCCACGCCGCCGGGATCGGTCGGCTCGTCCTCGCCGGACTCCTCGGGTCGAGTTGGTTCAGGAGCAAAGTCAGGGTGAATGAGCAAGCCACCGGCCGACGGCACGATGTGCTGTGCAGTGCGGACGCCAACCCAGCTGTCGCCGTCGTGGGCCTCGGCATAGGCGAAGGTTTCTTGCTGCCAGTTCAACTCTGACACGCCCTTGCTGACTGCCTGTTCGAGCACATCGCGCGACATGAGGCGGGGCATGTACGGATAGCGGGCGTAGGCCTCCCACAGGGCTCCGAGAGAGACATCGCCGCGCTTGGTCCAGAGGCTGTGCTTGTCGAGGTCCATGCGAACTCGCACGCCGGCATAGCGGCCGATCAGCTTCTCCTCCGTTCCCAGCTTGCGGCTGATGCGCTCGCCGATGTCGCCCGTCGTGGAAGCCCGGGTGAATTGCCAGTCGATGTCGGCGGTACCGGGGGCCCGAGATGGCACCAGCACCTGCGTGAACGTCTCTGCAATCAGGCTGTCGACCTGCTTGGACGCATCTGCCAGCTTGGTGTCGGCCTGCTGCTTCTGCTGGGCGGTGAGATCTAACGGCACGTGTTCCGCAACTATCGATTTCCAAGCGAGGAACGACCGGACTGCGCCGCGCAACTCAGCGAGTCGATTCGCGGCCGCAGCCACGAAGACGAGCAGGTTCTGGTTCAACCTGGGGCCGGCGTCTCTCTGAGTGACGATGCGCTCGGCCAGCTTGACGGCCGGCGAGTTCTGGTCCCCAGCCGAGTGGGTGGCCTCGGGTTCGAGTACCACCAAATGGGTGCCGTCGTCGTTGTCGGGCACGTCCCCTGGTCCGGCAGCGAACGGGTGCACAGCCACGAAGTTGCCTCGGTCTCGTTGCGCTGCGATCCGTTCGCGAACTACGTCGTCGGCGTCGCGATCGCTGAAGTTGGACGCAGCCCTATCGGCAGCGATGCGCGTGACATTCGGAATCAGCGAGTACCAGTACTGCGAACCGTCGACGTAGAGGTGCGTCGCCTGATCTGACAACCGACGCAATGCGTCAGCGAACTGTCCCGTGGGCTCGCCGGGCTGAACGCAGCCCAACACCACCGACTTCACGTCAACGCCACGCTTGCCGTCAGGCCGTGGTGCCGAGCCCATGTAGACGGTGCGGGCCGCACGTCTGGTTGCCGACAACCGGCCGAAGTGCGAAAACGCTTTGTCAATGCTCAGCGGCAGCGCGTTAGGCCCGTCAACGTCCGATTTGATGACTGGGTCCCAGCCTTCCTCCAAGTACTTCTTCAACTCGCTCGCAACCCCAGCAGAGTCCATCGGCAGGTTGCCCGGCATGATCAGCAGCGACT
Organism: Candidatus Poriferisodalis sp.; assembly: GCF_965204195.1. GTDB lineage: Bacteria > Actinomycetota > Acidimicrobiia > Acidimicrobiales > Poriferisodalaceae > Poriferisodalis. The sequence continues at coordinate 1,642,944 of NZ_OZ241975.1, read as the reverse complement.
GGTCGCCGCGCTGCCACAGCTGCGAGATGGCGATCGCCATCAGCCGCAACACCCCACGGGTCCGCTGGAACTTGTCGAGCGCCGACCAGTCCTCGAAGAGACGGTCGAAGAGCTCTGGATGGATCGGGTACGAGAGCTCCATGCGCCGCCGGTAGTCGGCTTCTCCCTTGCCAAGCGGGAACTCATCGGCGGCGCCGTGGTACATCTCGCTGAAGGCCCGGATGACGCCGTCGCGCACCCGCGCGTTCTCCGGCGAGATGGGGTCGAACAGCCGTCGCCTCACGATCTCGAAGGATTCGTCCGCTGAAGCCGGCTGCCACGGGGTTGCAGTGCGGTCGACGACGTTCTTCAGCCGTTCCATCGCCGTGTGGCCACGCGGTCCGCCGGTCTCGATGTCCGATGCGGGAATCGTCACCAACACCACGACGTTGTCGGACGCTGCCGCCGCCTCGGTGAGCGCCTGAGCGAAGGTGAACTGGGTGTCGAAGTCGCCTGCGGCCACGCGCCGACTGTCGGCGCCTGCGTCGGGCAACTGCCGGGCATACGCCACCCATTCGTCGATCAGCACCACCGCAGGGCCGTAACGCCGGAACAGCTCGCGCAGTTTCTCGCCTGGGTTGGTGCCGGCTTCGTCGTCGGTGCGTACCAGCTCGTAGCCCTCCTGGCCTCCGAGCTGGTAGGCGAGATTCCCCCACATCGTGTGCAATGCCGTGTCGGCGCTGACCCGTTTGGGGTCGGCCACCGACATGACCTGCCCCACGAGCACGGCCCGATTGACCTTCGGCGGCAGATCGACGTCGGCCTCAGCCAGCATCTCCGAGACGCCTGACAGCCTTGTTGCCGGCACACCTGACGCGAGATGGTGCAGCGCGATCATGCTGTGGGTCTTGCCGCCGCCGAAATTGGTCTGCAGCTCGATCACTGGCGTGCCGCCGTTGCCAGACAGACGCTGGGTGGCGCCGACCAGCAGTTCCCGCAATCCGACCGTGAGGTACGTGCGAGCGAAGAAGGCCTCAGGGTCCTGGTACTCGTGATCAGCGGTGCCTTGGGATACCTCGTACAGGTCCGCGGCGAATTCGGCTTGGTCGAACCGGCCTGTCTGCACGTCGCTGTGGGGTGTGATGACCTCTCGCCACGGTGTCAGCCCTGCTTGTGGCTGCCCCTCGGTGGGTTTGGCAGCGGTGCGGCGCCGCTCAGAGCGCGCTTCCTCGTCGAACATCTGCCGCATGAGGTCTCGGCGCGAGTTGCGAATCTGCTGACGCTGCTCGGTGTCGCCAAACGCCTCAAGGAGACGCTCCATCGAGTCGAGCGCCCGGACGGTGTCATCGGAGGAGAACTGCTGCTTGTGCGCCCAATTGTTGCGAGTCTCTCCAACTTCGAACACGAGCGACCTGATCGAGGGTGAGAAGCCATGCCCGAAAATCTCGTTCCAAGTGGCCTTCATGCCGCTCAGCAGGAAGGCAATATCGCTCACATCGCCGGAACTCTGGGGGCCGCGTAGCTGCCGCCGCAGTGCGGCCAGCCAGTCGTCCCCGTAGTAGCCCTGCCAGGTCTGCTCGCACTTGGGCCGCAGACCGTCGCTCAACAGGTCAAGCGCCTTCGAGACCCGCTCCACGTTCGCCATCACCATGGAATGCGCACCTCTCGACGACCGACAGCACAGACAGCCGCCACATCATTCCACCGGGCTGTGACATCTCGCGCCGCGACGATCAGAACATCTGGCCCGCGACAGCGTGCCTCCTGCGGGGAAAATAGCTGGCGTCGCGCACCTTGGGTTCGTACGTTGCACGCTGGTGAGCTGGCAAGCGACTCAGCCCGAAATCCGTCCGTCAGCTCACCGTCACGGCATCGGCGTTGCTGACATTCTGCATGCGTACCGTCGGCCGGATGTCGTGGTCCTCGAGAGGGAGAACTTCGACATGCTCGTCGGCCCAGGAGCCGACGGACTCCCCTTGGAAATAGGCGTGCTGTACGATCCGGAGCACGATGTCGACATCATCATTCACGCGATGCGCGCACGCCCGAAATACGCGCGACTCTGGCGGGTAGCACGATGAAGTGGACCCACGCTGACACCGTCGACCGGTGCGACGAGATCGCCGACCACATGGAGTCGTTCGATCCGTCCGAGGGAGAGGTCGTGCCGGGTGTGGAGTACCTGCTCATTCGCGCCGCTCGTCGCCGATCTGCCGACGCCGCTGAACTTGCCGAATCGGTAGCTGAAGCCCGAGCTGCGGGCACCACTTGGGCACGCATCGGCGAGATTCTCGGCATCGATGCAGCCGCAGCCGAGCAACGCTACGGACATCAGGACTCTCGGCATCAACCGGCATCGCACGCGCGCTAGCCGGGGCGACGACGGCGGCTAGCGACCTCAACTCGCGCTTGCAGTCAGAGCGCCTGGTCGGCGACGGGCACTGTGGCGCGGGCGGCTTCAGCGAAGTGGCTGATCGTTGGCAATCCTCAGGTCACCTGGTTCGACACGTTGCGAATGCAGAGGGACCACGTTGTCTGGGATGTCCTGCGGCTGGCCGCCGTCGGGGTCTCCGCCATCGGGATCATCATCGAAGAAATCGTATTCCTCGATGACCACGACATGAACCGGAGACCGCCGCGGATACTGAGGCTCGGCGAGCCATCGGCCGATGCTGGCGACGATGTACAACAGGCTGCCGCCGAGCGCGGCGAGCGTCACGAAGCCGATCACACCAGCCACGTTCAGCCCTTCTTGCGACACGGCATGCGAATTTGGCATCTCATGGTGTTGCGTTCCCCTTGAGCTGTGATCTCATGACGAAGATCCCACCAGGGGGGTGTCACAACGATGCCGGTGCCCTGTTTCGCCAGCACGACACGGAGCGACTTGGGCCAGCTGTCGCGTGGGCGATGGCTGCCGGTGTTTCTTGCGTGCGGGCTCGACGCCGGGATACCCGATGATCCGATCGGGCGTCAGAACATCTGACCCGCAAGCGGCGCCGCAGCACGGGCTGCCGCCACCAATGCTCCTTCGCACAGTCCGGGCCAGGCTGTGATGAGGGTGTTGTACGCATTGGCCTCGGCTGCCCAACCCCTGTCGTTCGCCTTCTGGTACAGCAGGTAAGCGAGCTGTCGAGCTCGGTCACCGTTGCCGCCGAGGGTGTGTAGCAGGTCGGCAGCCTCGCTCTCGGAACGCTCCAAGGCAGCGACGAGGTACTGCAGCGCCTCCCAGATCGTAAACCGATCATCTTCGGCCGGCACCCAATCGGGATCCAACTCGTCACGCTGATAGAGCCGAAACTTGCCGGCTCGGGCTTCGCCAATGCCCGACTCAGTGAGACCGCTGAGCGAAGTATTCTTGGCCTTGGCAACGCTTTCCGCATCGCCTGACGACCCGGGTTTGTACTCGTGTTCTGCAAACCACGTGAGTGCAAACCTCGTGTCACGGTCCAACTCGGCTTCTTCGCCATCTAAGACCTCGCCCAGCACGTCATTAATGATTGATAGCGCCGACGAAACACGCATCGCAGTACCGTCTGCCTCGACAACTCTGGCGTATCGAGAGAACACTTCGATCCCTGGTCCGATAGTGGATTGCGCCATGTCGACGGGTGCAATGTTGCCCGACTGCAAGAGCCGCATTGCCTCAGGTAATTCGTTTCGTAGGGTGGCGATAAATTCTCCGCGAGACGCCATCGGTGCATTCGCCGTCCGCGGCCTACATGCGATCACTATTGACGAAGCTAAGGAATTGATGCCAACCTTGAGGCCAGCAGTCAGTTCGGTGCGCATTGGCCAAGTGGCTGTCACTCTGAGTCCTGAATCAACGATTGCTTGCAGGAATGTATCCCAGCCGGTCGATCGGATCTCGCCATCGCGCGATTCAGTCGCCCGGTAGGCGTAGTAGATGGTCGCCGGGACATCTGAATGAGTGCGTACAGCTAGCCTACTCATGAATTCGGCCATTCCTGATTCGAAGTGGGCTTCAGCTGACTCCTTGGAACCAGTACGGTACCGATTTGCGATGAGTTCTTCAGCTTTCGGCGTTAGAACGGTCGAGCATTCATCTGGCCAGATATCAAAAAGGTTACGCCTCAACCACACGTAATAGAAGTCTGCCAAGTCGGCGTATGAGATGTTGTCGTAGTACGGTGGGTCTGTTGAAATTGCCGATATCGCGGCGCCATCTAAGCGGGCACGCGCATCCTCTTGAGATACTTCTGCGGGACCTCCGCGCGAAATTCCAATGCTCCTCAGTCCCCTAAGGGAGTTCGCAAGGCAAGTCATGAATGAGCCGGAACTTCGGCTAAAGGGGTTCGCTTCTGCAAAATCCCATGTCATCGGAATCGCTTGACGCCGAAAAATATCGCGAGGACATTGAGCGACTGGTTCCCAGACAACTAGGGTGTTTGAGAGCTCCGCGAGCTTGTCTATGGCAAATGCGAGATAGGTTACGACCGCATCTGAGTAGGCATCAGCGCCAGCACCTCCGTTACGCAGGCGCCTTCCGTCGCTGGCCATCCCCGCCGTTTTCGCATCAGATCGCACCATATCGGCCACTTCGGTGAGTAAGTCAGAGAATGTCGTAAGCGCCACGAGTTGTCGATCTGAGAAGTAATCCGCGAATTCGAAAAAGCCGTAGTAGCGACCTTGGGCATTGCCTCCGAACGTTCCCCTTGTTGTCCCGCGAGGCAGCTTCGAAATGTCGACTGAGGCCTTCGCTGAGGCCGCAACCTCAATGGCATCTAGTTGAACGCGATCGATGTCCAGATACTCTCGTCCTTTGAGACCCTCGACGGCTATCGCCATCGGAACGGCACCCATTAGGCCTTGCGAGGCCGCGTGGTCAATGCTTGAACCGGGAATCGCAGCGCCCGTCGCGAGACAAGTTCCATTTGCAGCTCTTACTGTGCGCTCATGTGAAGGCTCGCGGCCTTTTCGGACCTCGTAGCTGATAGTTTGTGTTTCGCGATCAATGATCGGTTCGACCCACACCTTGGGCTTCCCGGGCTTCTTCGACAACATCCACGAGGCGACCAGCGGCACACATCCAGACCAGCTCGGGTCGGGCGATTCGACCGTTCTCGCCCAGATCCATGCGATAGGCGTTCGCCGCTCACCATCAGCGCCTATCGCATCGGGGTACAGATGACCGATACGCCGCTCGGCTTCGTCGCGCATCCAGCGCCCATATGCCTCCACATCGGCTGCGATACCTAGCGTTTCTTCCCACGTTGTCAAGTCCTTGTCAATGCCGGGATGCACTGGCGCGCAGCCGCCAAATCGGGGCGGAATCTCGATCATCGCCTTGGTAATGAGCACCGCGACCGGGTTCAAATCCCCCGCTAGGGTCGTCAGACCGAGTCGCTGCGCCTCGAGTGGAATGGCCCCGCCGCCTGCAAACGGATCAAGGATCGGCGGCGGTCCCTCTGGGAATGCGCGGTCGATTTCGGCTCGAGCTGCCTCAAGCACGTCCACGTTGCTGGAGTTTTCCCGCTTGACCAATTGTTCCAAGACCCCGAATAGCCGTTGCCGCTCCGCTTCCTGCGCCTCCTCCGTCAGGAGCAGGTTGCCGGCTGGATCCCGGTACCCAACGGCAGAGGGATCGTCCACCAGCGACGCCCAGATCACCGCCCGCGCCGTCGCCAACGGCCTTCGTGCCCACCACTGATGAATGTTTGATGGATGCCCCGAACGGATCTTCTTTTCTTGCGCCGAGGCGGCGTTGATGGTCGCCAACGGCAACGCCACTTCGATCAGCTTTGGTCCTCGGCCGATTGCGTTCACGACGGGTGACCGTAGCCGCTCCCATTTGTTGGGCTGGCTCTCGCCGATCGAGGCCTGAGAGGGTTGAGTGCCGCGTCCTTCGCTGCCTCTCTGGCTACACAACTGTAGTTACAGAGAGGCAATTTCCAATTGACGCACGAGGTAGGATGCACAACCTCAGAAACCCGAGAAAGACCATCGGAGGTCAGAAACCTCATGACTCGACGCAAACCGCCACAGTCGCCGCGGCCACAACCCGCCCCGAGTACTCCGCAGGAGTTGCAGCGCGACTCTTCGAAAGTCCCCCAAGCGAAGCTGCCGACGCCTAAGCCCGTCGCTCCTGAACAACTCGGGGAGACACCACCTCCAAGCGACGCTCCGCCGCCTTCTGACTGAACCCCATGTTGGCGACGGCGCTAGTTGCCGCGGCCGTTGTCGCCGCCATCTCAGCACCAGGATTGGTCTACCGGCGAGTTGTACAGGTCCGGCTTCGAGTGCCTGCAAGCGTGCGGCATCGGGAGCCCAGCACCGCCGTTGTCTTGGCGATTGGCGCGGCCGCATCGGTATCAGCGGCATGGGTGTTCGCAGCCATTCGGGCCGCTACCCCAAGCCATACCCCAGACGTCGGCGGTCTCCTTGACGACCCAGGCGTGTATCTCCGCGCCGAACTGCCCTATGTCGCGGCCTGGATATGTCTGACCTATGGAATCGCGATCGCGGTTGCGGCGCTCATGGGCTACTTCGCGACAGCGGAGTGCTTCCGAGAGAAGGTCGACCGTGATGTCTCGGTGTGGTGGAGGGTGTTTCGCGAGGGCGTGGACGAGTCGCGGGCATCTTGGACCAGGCGGCTCGTGGCACGTGGCAAAGCCACCGACCCAAATGCGCTACCGCCGACGGTCCGGATTGAATTGCTCGGAGGGGGCTGCGTCGAAGGCGAACTCGTCTTTCACAACTCAAGTCATGAAGACCATCAGAATCGGGACCTAGCGTTGACGAGTCCTAGATACATCGTGCCGCCGCCGAATTGTGAGCCACTTGACGAGCCCGGGTACATCGTTGTCTCTGCATCGCAGATCAAACTGATGACCGTCACACACCGGACAGTGATCAAGAGCGCCCGCGACGCTGAAGAGCCCGCTACCTAGGTCGCCGCTCAAGTGCCGTCGGATTTGAGACCGATGGCCTACTCCGTGCGTAGCCTCCCACTAGACCAATCGTCCCGATCTCGGAATGCTCACCGCTTGCGACGAGGGCAAGTGCCGCGGCGCGACGTTGATGTCACAGCAGCCGTTGAGCAACCGGCTCGAGATCGGCGTCTGCGGCGAGCAACCTGCGTCGCCATTGAGAACGCTTCCGGGAGGTGGATGCGTCAGCGGGAATCGTGGCTGTGAAGGCACGACGCACAGAGAAATCTCCGAATTCGCATGCGTATTCGACGGCGCGACCAGGTCGGTGGGCACGGGATGAGCCCCAGGCGGTCGCGGCCCACGTTCGCAAAGGGACGTACCGCTGCAGGTCGGGGTCGGTCGCCAAGGACTCCATTTGTTTGCCGTGCGCCTTGCTCAGCTTGAGCCGGCTGGCTGCGCGGCAGGCCTGCAGCCGACCCGCTACCTCTCTTGGCCGACGGGGACCAGTCGCATGCTCTGTCAGCCAATCATGGTCGATCGAGCGACGTGCTTGCTTGTCGACAGCGAGTTCTCCGAGATATGCCCCAGCTTGCCTCGGCAATTCGCGCATCACTGCCGGGTTCTCGTAGATCGAGGCCAACGCGCCCGTGTGCCGGTGAAACCTTAGATTGCCCAGCAAGAAACCACATATCGCCCAGTCGGGCCGCTCAGATGCCACCCGATCGCGAAACTCCGCTGCGACCCAGTTAGGCGGACGGTAACCAGCTTCGCCCGACGTCAAGTAGGCGATGCGTTCGTGTTGCATCGCTCGTTCCGCTGATCCATCGGCCTTGGCGTGTATGCCCACTTTCGCGGTGTTGATGTCCAAGCCACACTGGGAAGCTGCTTCGCGATACTGCTCGAACACGGCTCGCCAATCGCCGATTGACCGCATGTACAGCCAGCTGTCGTCGGTGTACCGAACATGCCCGACGACCGAGAACGCAACAGCGTCGTCAACCGGAAGCATCGCTACGTTGCCGAGCAGCCCGGATGCCTCGGGGCCGATCGGCAGGCCCTTGGGTGCTCCCATGGTCTCAAGCTCACGCAGAAAACCCTCAAGGAGGCTCGCCGCGCCGGTCGGCGCGCAGATGTGCTCGAGAACTTCGGTGAGCAATTCCGGAGTGATCGAGGGGAAGTAGTTCCGTATATCGGTGACCATCAGCGCCGTGCAGTCGCGATTGGCGAGCAGTTCCGCGCCGCGCTCTGTTCGCAACCGGAATGCCTCTTTGATGTCACGACACGACCAGGCCGGTTGGTCACGTTCGAGTCGGTAGCTCATTACGTCTGGGCTCAGGGCCGCATCGATGGCTGCCGCGACACGTCCCGTGATAATGCGGAAGTAGAGAGCGTCGTAGACGTCCAAGAACGCCATGCGCCGCTGCTCGTCCTTGCCAAGTTTCGGGTACGGGAAGTCGCTGACCAGTGCAGGACACCGCCCCTCCCACAGCCGGGTCGAGAGGCGCTGATGCACCAGTTCCGGCGCAGCACAGAGATCGCGCCAGGCGAGATTGTCCGGAAGATCGCTACTGCCCGCAGCCGCCGCGCCGGCGCGCACGTTGGCTTGCACCTCGGTGAGTGTCGGGAGATGCGCTCCGAGTGGGCGAGCTGCCTTCATGGCTGCTTCCAAGGGTGTAACTACGGACTTGTAGGGAACAAGCATCGTACCCGACGCGCTCACATCGACTCCAACCAATTTGTCCTCCTAGCGCCCGGGCGCTGGTGCACTGGAAGGAACGCTCAAGTTGGGATGCCGGCCGGCCCGCAATATTGAAATTGACTGAAAATAACTTTTGGGCGAGATCTCCCGCCACTAGCTTCCGTCGGCGATGTCGGATGACGTTCCCATTCTCGACAGCGCCCGCAGACACGGGATTTCCGATGCCGACATCCACCACGCCTACCGGAATGCCATTGGGGCGTTCTACCTCGACAATGGATCAGAGATGATCGTCGGAGCCGACTACAGCGGCAGGTACCTCGAAGTCGCCCTCGGGTACTCTGATGATGACGAAGCCGAGGCCATCTTTCACGCCATGCCCGCAAGAGAGCAGTACCTCAGGAGAGTGCTATGAGGCTCACTCGCGAGCAGATCGTCGAGAGGTCAGAGGAGTTGGCGGACTACGCCGAGTCGTTCGATCCAGACAAAGCCGAGCAGGTGCCGATCGCCGAGTACCGCCTCTGGCGCGTGGTGCGCAATCGCTCTGCCGACGAGGCACTGATGCTCGACGCCATCGCTGAAGCTCGTGACGATGGCGTTTCGATTGACCGAATCGCCGAGATTGTCGGCGTGTCTGCCGACGCCGCAAGGGAGCTTTGCGGCAAGTCTGTCGACCAGCGCCGATCCCGAGAGTCGAAGCCCAGAAGCCGCGGCCTTGGGATCTAGAGGCGAGCTTCCTTGGCAGAGTGAAGCGCGGTCAGATCAGCGGGGAGGACCAGCGTCGGCGAGTAGCGCCGCCACCTTCAGCGCGACCTTCGTCATGGCAGTTGGCATCGTCGTGCCAGCGAAAGGCTTGACCAGGTAGCGAACCTGGGGCTCGGCGTCGGGGTTGTCGGGCACCGAGACCACGGCGAGCCGCCAGCGGTCTGGGTCGTTCTGGGCTTGGCGTACCTGGCGGGCGCTGACGTGAATCTCGTCGGTGCGAGGCAGGTGGCCCTTCACCTCGATGAAGTAGTGGTTGCCGGTCACAGGGTCGACAGACATGATGTCGAAGCCGGGATTCGCGTGTTCCTGTTCGGTCGGTTGACGGCCCAAGGAGCGCTCGGCGGCCATGACGGCTGCCACGGCTCGTCGATCGGTCTCCGCCTTGTCGGCCGCAGCAGTCGGGTCGGGTGCGGCCCCGGCCAGTTCTTCCAGCAAGCCTTGGGGCACGATCACCGCGGCGGCGACCACCGTTGGCGGGCTGCTGTGCAAATCGGCTTCGGATGCAAGTTCCGCACGGCGGCGCAGCAGCCGCGCGGCGAGCTCGTCGGCTCGCCTCCGGGCGAGGCCTGAATTCAGCTTGGGCTTGCCGCCCGCAATCTCCTGCGTCTTGATCTCGTTCGTGCGTCGGTCCCAGTAGCGGATCTCAGACTCCAGCCGAACCCGAACGGCGTCACTCACTCGCTCCACGCGGTCCTGCACCACCGCGGCAACCGACTCAAGGTGCGGCCCTGCCAGGTGCTCGATCGCCCAATCGCGGGCAACCGATTCGGCCGCGGGGCCTGCCCATGCGGTGTCCAGCTGTCCGGCCAGCAGCACCTGTTGCTCGGCAGTCAGTGACGCATATTCCAGGTACGGCTCGGCGCCCGGGTCGCTGGCAGTGCCTTGCTGGTCGACCTCCACGTACTGGAACCGGCGTGACACCACCTGACGGGCACCGTTCACCAATCGGCCGTCGGTCACCACGTGGTCCAGGTAGACGAGCAGTCGTGGTTCTGTCGAAGGGTCACTGCTGTCCACCAGCACGGCGCCGTTGTGCAGCGTGTGGCCGTGATCATCGAGCACCTTGCCGGCCACCGCCGACAGCAACGCACTGCCGGGTGAGATCAGCTCGGCCCTGTCGCCGGCTGGACCCGGGGTGCGAGTTGCTCCGGCTTCGGGCTGCATGTGGTCCTTGTCGAAGGTCACCCGCGCGTAGCGATCCTGCACGGGGCCGAGAGCGGGATCGGCAGTGGCTCTCACTGTCGCGGGCACTCGGGTGATCTCGTAGCGGCCTCGCTCCCGGCCCGAGATACGCCCGCCGTACAGCTGCAGCGCTTGGGTGAAGAAGTCGTGCACGAACCACGGCTGCAGCCGGCGAGCCCGGGCTTCCTCCATCCGGCGACGCACTTCGTCGTTGGCCGCGGGATCAGCCAGCCCTGCCACGAGCGCCCGTTCCTCGAGCACTTCGCGCAGCTGCTCTCCGATCTCGCCGTCGATGACGGTGTCCATCCACTCTGCATGCGCAGGGTCGGTGTCGGCCTGGATCGCCCGCATCAGCAGATCCCGCAGCGACACGTTGATCTGCGCGTCGCCGAGCACGTCGTACACCTGGTCGCCGTACACCTCGCGCTGCTGCTCGATCTTGGCGAACAGCCGCTCGAAGACTTGGCCTTCACGCGTCTCGTGCGCAACGAGGTTCCAGAGATGGCACGGCCTGCGCTGACCGATCCGGTGGATGCGTCCGAAGCGCTGCTCGATGCGGTTCGGGTTCCACGGCAGGTCGTAGTTGACCATCATGTTGGCGACCTGGAGGTTCACGCCCTCGCCGGCTGCGTCGGTGGCGACGAGCACGGACACGGTGGGATCGACACGGAACCGGTCTTGGGTGTCTCGGCGGTCCTGTCGCCGCATGCCGCCGTGGATGGTGACGACGGCATCTGGCCGGCCGAGTTCTGCGGTGATGCGACCTGCGACGTAGTCGAGGGTGTCTCGATGCTCGGAGAACACGATCAGTTTGCGGGCGCTGCCTCCGTCATCAGGGTCGGCGCCGAATTGCTCTGAACCGAATTGCTCCGCACGCAGCAGGTCTCGCAATCGGGTCCACTTGGCGTCCACGCCGCTGTTGCGAACGCCGTCGGCCAGTTCCACCAATCGGTCCAGGATTCGCACTTCGGCATCGAGTTCATCGGCCGTGGCGGCCGCCGTGGCGGCATCGACCGTCAGGCTCTCCAGCTCGGCAAGCTCCGATTCGTCGAAGTCGTCGAAGTCGAAGTCCTCCAGATCGGCGATGCGGACTCCCTTAGGCAGTTCGGGCACGGGTATGGGCGCGCCCGTGGCAGCGAGCTGCCGAAGTTCCGCTGCCTGGCCGGCCAAGCGATCGCGCCTGCGCCGCAGTGAGTGGTAGATCGCTGCCGGGGAAGACGCGAGCCGACGCTGCAAGCCAGCGAGCGCGAATCCGACGATCACACCGCGCTGGGCGTCGCCTTCGGCCGTCATGCGAGCGGCCCGGTTCATCTCGTCGCGGACGTAGGCCGTGACGGCTTCGTACAGCTCGTTCTCAGGTTCTGACAGCTCGAACTGCAGGCTCTGGGCGTAGCGCTTCGGGAACAGCGGCCTGCCTTCGAAGGTCCGCAGGTTCTCCTTCACCAGCCGACGCATCACGTCGCTGACGTCGGGCACTTCGCTGGGCCCGCCGCTGCCGTTCGTGGCTCGCAGGCGCCCCTCGAACCGCTCGGGGTCGATCAGCGTCATGAACGCCAGGAAGTCCTCGTTCTTGCCGTTGTGGGGCGTGGCCGTGAGCAGCAGGAAGTGGCGGGTGCACTCGCGGAGTACTTCGCCGACCTCGAAGCGCTTGGTGCGGCGCAACTCGTCGCCGTAGCGGTGAGCCGACATCTTGTGGGCTTCGTCGACGATCACGAGATCCCACTCGGACGCCGCGAGGCGGGCACGCAGTTCGTCTGATCTGGCCACCTGGTCGATGCGAGCGACCAGCAGGTTTCGCTCCACGAATGGATTGCCTGTGCGGGACGCCTCAACGCTCTCTCGCGACATCAGGTCGAAGCTGAGGCCGAACTTGTCCCACAGCTCGTCCTGCCACTGCTCGACGAGGCTGCCTGGGGCGACGATGAGGCATCGAGCCACGTCGCCGCGCAGCATCAGATCGCGGATGAGCAGCCCCGACATGATCGTCTTGCCGGCACCAGGGTCGTCGGCCAGCAGGAACCGCAACGGCTTGAGCGTCAGCAGGCGGTTGTAGACGGCGTCGATCTGGTGCGGGTAAGGGTCGATGTTCGACGTGTCCACCGCTGCAAACGGGTCGGCGAGGTGGGCCATCTGCATGCGCCGGGCTTCCGAGGCCAGCTTGAACATCGCCCCGTCCGCATCGAAGGACCAGTGGCTCTCCGCTACCTCGCTGACATCGGCGAGATCGGCCACCGTGATGAGCCGCTCACCGAGCTGGCCACCCGCGGTGCGGTAGGTCAGCGTGGCGGACACCGTCCCGTGCATCTGAACAGCCACGACGGTGACGTCGCTGCCCGCCACCACGCCTGTCAGCCGCGCCCCCGCCTCGATGTCACTGAGGTCCATCACCTTGCCTTCGCCCGTTGGCTAAGTGTCATTCGTTCTTCTGTGTCAAGACTGCGCGGCGGACCTCGATAAAGGCGTCGGGACCGTTCGGGCCAGTGGCTGTCTATGCGGTTGCGATGGATGCCTGCAGCACGTCCAGCCGGTTGACGATCGCTCTGACGTCTACACGCATCTCGTCGATGCGCCGGTCGATGCCGTCAATGCGCTTGTCCAGCCCCTCGAACCGGTGGTCCACCCCGTCGAACCGGTGATCCACCCCATCGAAGCGGGCATCCACGGACTCGAACCGGTGGTCGACCGCATCGAACCGGTGGTTGATTGCGTCGAACCGGACATCCACGGACTCGAAGCGGTGGTCGACCGCGTCGAAACGGGCATCAACCCGGTCGTTCTGGTCATCGAACCGGAAGTTGACGAGATCGACGACCCCATCGATGCGGTCCGTGACTCCCCCGAAGCCCCACTTGATCACGGCCCACACGCCACCGGCGAACGCGATGGCGATCGGAACGAACACCGTCAGCGTCGGCCCCACGTTCGACCACTCCATGCCCTGACCATACGCGGAACCGTGCGCGCCGCAAACTCATTTCCTGTTCCGGCGAACTCACCAACACCGTCGCCAGTTCCGTCGCAGTAGCGTGCGGCTCCATGGCGAGCAGCGCGGGTGACATCGGGGGGACGCTGGCGGTCACGGGCGATCCTGAGGCCGATCAGCTCGTGCGGGACGACCCGTTTGCACTGCTGCTGGGGATGATGCTCGACCAGCAGATCCCGATGGAATGGGCCTTCAAGGGCCCGATCCGGCTGGCCGAACGGCTGGGCGACCGCTTCTCGCCGGCCGCCATCGCCGAGATGGATCCCGACGAGCTCGAAGCCGCCTTCAAGACCAAGCCGGCCTTGCACCGCTTCCCCGGATCGATGGCGAAGCGCTGCGGCGAGCTGTCACGCCACATCGTCGAGCACTACGACGGCGATGCCGGCGCCATCTGGGCCGACGTTCGCAGCGGCAAGGCGCTGTATGACCGGCTCCGGGCACTGCCCGGGTATGGCGACGAGAAGGCCAAGATCTTCGTGGCGATCCTGGCAAAGCGCTTCGGCGTAGCACCCCGCGGCTGGAAGGCTGTGGCCGGCCCGTTCGCCGACCGTCAGCCGCGTTCAGTGGCCGACATCGACGGCCCTGATGCGCTCGCCGAGGTCCGCATCTGGAAGAAAAACCAGAAGGCCGCCGGCAAGTCCAAGCAGGATTGAGCGGCTGGACCGACCGGACACTCAGCCAGCCAGCTCCGCGCCCAGACGTTCGGCGGCCAGCTCGCGCAGGTCGGTCTTGAGCACCTTGTTCGACGGGTTCAGCGGCAGCGCCTCCACATTCCAGAAGTGGCGAGGCACCTTGTAGTTGGCCATCTGCTCGCGGCACCAAGCCCGCAACGCATCGGCTTCAGGAGCGCCAGCCGGCGACGGCACCACGAATGCGGCGCCGACCTCGCCGAGCCGCTCGTCGGGCACGCCGATGACCGCCACTTGACCGATCAGCGGATGCTCGGACATCACGTTCTCCACCTCGGCGGGGTACACGTTGAAGCCGCCGTTGATGTACATGTCCTTCTTGCGGTCGGTGATGTCGATGTAGCCGAGCTCGTTCATCACGCAGATGTCGCCCGTGTGCAGCCAGCCATCGGAGTCGATGGTCTTGGCGGTCTGCTCGGGATCGTCGAGGTAGCCCGTGGTGACGCAGTAGCCGCGCACCAGCAGCTCCCCCGGCTCGCCAGCAGTCACGTCGTGACCGTCGTCATCCACCACTCGCAGCTCGATGCCTGCCAGCGCCTTCCCGCTCGTGGACGCCACCAGCTCCGGCGGGTCGCCGGCCGAGCAGATCGTGGCCAGACCGTGCGTCTCGGTCATGCCGAACGCGGTGATGACCGTCTCGAAACCGAGCCGTTCGCGCATCGCCACCACCGTCTCCACGGGAATCGCCGCCGCTCCGGTGATCGCCGAGCGCAGGCTGGAGGTGTCGTACCGGTCGAGGCCCGCTGAATTGACCATCGACTGGAAGATTGCTGGCGGGCCCGGCAGCACGGTCACCCGTTCGGACTGGATCCGCTCCAGCACGGCCTCAACCTCGAATACGGGATGGGGCAGGATCGTGGCCCCCTTCACGATGCACGGCGTGATCGAGCCGCAGAATCCGAATGCGTGAAAGAACGGGTTGATCACCAGCATCCGATCGCCGGCGCGCATGCCCAGCTCGTCGGCGTACTGGCTGAAGCTGCGGATGATCGACGCCGGTCGGATCATGACCCCCTTGGGCAGCCCGGTCGTGCCGGAAGTGAACATCACCAGGCCGAGGTCGTCGCCCGCGGCAGCGGCTGCGCGCCTCGCAGCTTCTGCGAAGCCGTCGGGAGTGGCTGCGGCCACGAACTCGTCGAACGAGGTGGTGCCCGGCGGCGTGTCGCCGCGCAGGATCACTGTGCGCTCGAGCGAATCAATGGTGTGACCGTCTGAGGAGGCGGCCTCGAGGTCAGCCACGTAGTCGTACCCGAGGAAGCCGACCACGGTGAAGAGCAGCTTGACCCTCGCCCGCGACAGCACATACGCGGCCTCGCGACCCCGGAACCGGGTGTTGACCGGCACGATGACACCGCCGGCGCGCAGCGTGCCCATGGCTGCGACCACCCACTCCCATGCGTTGGGCGCCCACAACCCGACTGCATCGCCAGGTTGGAGACCATTCGCCACCAGCGCTGCCGCGCACGCCTCGGAGCGCTCCGCCAGTTCTGCGAAGGTCATCGACATGTCGCCGTCGCGGATTGCCTCGGAACCGCCGAACAGTCGGGCCGCCCGGTCGACGAGAGCGGGATAGTTGTCGGGAACGGCAACCGGCGTCGCAGCAGACATGGCCGACAGTCTTGCGGGCGCAGCGCCGAGTCGTCATCTGGCTGCGCCCGCGGGCGAGACTGCCGTAGTGGGGGCGTTGGCATGACGGCGGCGCGGTGAGGGCAGCCGGATGATCGTCTGCTGCGGCGAGGCGCTGGTGGACGTGCTGGGCGGTGACGAGCCCGTCTCGGTGCCCGGCGGTGGGCCGATGAACGCGGCGATCGCCGCAGCCCGGCTGGGTGCGCCGAGTGCATTCATCGGACGGGTGTCGACCGATGCCGACGGCGAGCTCATCTGGAAGCACCTTGAGCGCAACCGGGTCGACCTGCGCGCAGCCGAACGAGGTCCCGAGCCCACGGCACGCGCCATCATCAGCCTGACGCCGAGCCCATCGTTCCGATTCGAGGGAACCGACACCGCCGACACCGCGCTCGGATCGGCCGACCTGTCGCCGATCGGGGCCGGCCCGCACATCGTGCACGGCGGGACGCTCGGCATGTTCCGCGGGCGCACGGCCGATGTCCTGGCCCGGCTCGCGGAACGTCACGACGGCATCGTCTCGCTGGATCCCAACGTCCGACCGGCGGTCATCTCAAGCCGGCAGCGCTGGGACCACTTCCATCAGTGGTGGCTGCAGGCCACCGACCTCTACCGGGCCTCCGACGAGGACATCGAGTGGATCTGGCCCGGACGCTCCGCTGAGAGCTGCGCCGGGGAACTGCTCGACGGGAGAGCCGCCGCGGTGATCATCACCCGCGGCGCCGAGGGAGCTGCGGTGTATACCGCCGCCGGCGCCACCGATGTGGCGGCGCCGGCCGTCGACATCGTCGACACGGTCGGCGCCGGAGACTCGTTCGTGGGCGCTGTGCTGGCTTCGCTGTGGGAACTGCTCGGCGCCGACCGGGCTGCGTTCGCCGCGCTCGACTTGCGGCAATGGCGAGCAATCGCCGAACGTGCGGCCGCAGCCGCCGCAATCACCTGCACCCGTCCGGGCGCAGACCCGCCCGACGACGCCGAGCTAGAGACTGTCCTGGCCGAGTCGCTCAGGTGACCTGCGCCAGCGCCTCGCTGTGAATGAAGTGGAAATAGCCGTCGGGATCGTCGGCCCATGCTCGCCAACCGGCGGCGATCTGTTCCATCTCGTCTGATGTGGCATAGCCGTATTCGACGGCTTGACGAGCGAAGCTCGTGTGCAGGCAGCGATCCGCCCACGAGTAGCCCCAGTTGCGGCGCGTCTCGGGAGTCCAGAACTGCCACACCGACGCCGACATCTGTACATCGGGCAGCCCGGCAGCACGGAACCACGCATACATGTGGCGGCCGGCGTCGGGCTCGGCGTCGTTGTGGCGGCAGACCTGCCGGTACACCTCTCGCCAGCGGGTGATCTCGGTGCTCGAGGGGTAGCCCCGCATGGTCGAGTAGTCGGAGTCGCGCACGGCCACCCAGCCGCCGGGGCGCACCACCCGAGCCATCTCGGAGATCGCGGCCACTGGATCGGACAGGTGCTGGCAGACCTGATGCGCGTACGCCACGTCGAACGTGCCGTCGTCATAGGGCAGCTCGTACACCGACTCGTTGGCCAGCGTCACGTTGCCGACGCCAGCCTCTGCCACCGTGGCTGCCGCGGTCGCCAGGATCTCATCGGTGACTTCGATGCCGGTGACGTGACCTCGTTCCGCCCAGCGGGCGAGGCCGACGGTGATCGACGCCGGTCCGCAGCCGACATCGAGGATCCGGGCATCGGGCTCGATCACGTGCCGCGCAAAAGCCGCACAGTCCTCAGCGGTACGCCGCGCGTGCTGTGCCACCACCGCAGGCTGATGGCCGTGGGTGTACACGTCGCCGCCGGTCACGGCGGCAGCGTAACGAGCCGGATGGCGCAGCGGCCCGTCGCTAGCCTCGCCGCCCATGGCCGGATCGATCCTGGGCAACGAAGTCCGACGCAGCGAAGACCCCGAGCTGCTCACCGCCGGCGGGCGCTACGTGTACGACCACTCGGCGGCCGGCATGTGCCACGCGGTGTTCGTCCGCTCCCCCGTTGCCCATGCACGCATCGGGGGCATCGACACCGGCGAGGCACAGCAGGCACCGGGCGTGATCGAGGTGCTCACCGCAGCGGAGCTCGGCGTGGCGCCGCACCATGGCTTCGTCGCTGTGGCCGACGAGTTCGCCCGTCCCCCGCTGGCGGTCGGCAAGGTGCGCTTCGTGGGCGAGGCGGTCACCGTCGTGGTGGCCGAAACCCTGGTGCAAGCAGTCGATGCCGCCGAGCTGGTTGCCGTCGACTACGAACCGCTGCCCGCAGCACCCGATGCCGAGGCGGCGCTGGCCCCTGGCGCTCCAGCTCTCTTCGACGAGCGGCCCAACAACGTGGCCACAGAGATCACCGACCCGCCCGGCACCGATCCGCTCGACGGCGCCGATCACATCGTGCGGGGCCGCTACGTGAACCAGAAGATCGCGGCGGTGCCGCTCGAGCCGAATTCGTGCGCCGCTGTGCCCGGCGACGACGGCCGGATGACCGTGTATTGCGCCACCCAGATGCCGCACCTCACGAAGATGCAGCTCGCCGACGCACTCGGCTGGGACGCCGGGCGGCTGCGCGTCATCGCCCCGCACGTCGGCGGCGGCTTCGGCGCCAAGGCCGGCCTGTATCACGAGCACACCGTGGTGGCGGCGTTGGCGGATCGGCTGGGTCGACCGGTCACCTGGACGCCGGGACGCAGCGAGGACATGACCACGCTGGCGCACAGCCGCGCGCAAGTGCAGTACGTCGAGCTCGGCGTGCGGCACGACGGCACGTTCACCGGGCTGCGCGTGCGTCTGGTGGGCGACACCGGCGCCTACCCCAACATCGGAACGATGCTGCCGGCAGGCACCAAGCGCATGTCCAACGGCACGTATGCCTTTCCGTCCATTCGGTTCGACGTGGCCACGGCAGTCACCAACACGACGCCCACCGGCGCATACCGGGGTGCTGGGCGACCCGAGGCAGCTGCCCTGCTCGAACGGCTGGTCGATCAGGCCGCCATCGAGACCGGCATCGATCCCATCGAGATCCGGCTGCGCAACTTCATCTCGCCCGACGCCTTCCCCTTCGACACGCTCACCGGCGTCACCTATGACAGCGGCGATTACGCCCTGCCCCTGCGGCGTGCCGTCGAGCTCGCCGGCTACGACGATCTGCGGGCCGATCAGCGCGCCCGGCGCGAGCGCGGCGACGTGCGCCAGCTCGGCATCGGCATCGCCAGCTTCGTCGAGATCACCGCCGGCGGTCTGACCAGCGAGTTCGCTGCGGTACGCATCGAGCCCGACGGCGGTGCCACTATCCGCGTCGGCACCAGCGCCCACGGGCAAGGTCATCACACGACCTTCGCCCAGATCGTCTCGGCCCGCACCGGCATCGATGTGGAGCGCATCGGCTTCATCCAGTCCGACACCGACCTCGTGCCCCGCGGCGGCGGCACCGGCGGCTCCCGGTCGGTTCAGGTGGGCGGCTCGGCCGTTGCCAACGCCACCGACGTGCTCATCGATCGAGCCCAGCGGTTAGCGGCGCACCTGCTCGAAGCCAGCGTCGACGACATCGTGCTCGACGCTGCGGTGGGCACGTTCAGCGTGGCTGGTGTGCCGGCTCGATCCGTCGACTGGGCACAGCTGGCCACGGCGGTCGACGATGCACCGGACGGGCTGCTCGGTGACCCGACCGAAGCCGAGAGCACTGCGGCCGAACGGGGCGAGCCCATCGACCCGGGGCTCGCAGCGCAGCTCGACTTCGACCAGGGCGAGGCCAGCTTCCCGTTCGGCGCGCACATTGCAGTCGTAGAGGTCGACACCGACACGGGAGAAATCCACTACCTGCGACACATCGCGGTCGACGACGCGGGCACGGTGATCAACCCGCTGCTTTTGCAGGGCCAGCAGCACGGCGGCATCGCCCAAGGCGCTGCGCAGACGCTGTACGAGGAAGTGGTCTTCGACGACGACGCCAACCCGCAGACCGGCACGCTGATGACCTACCTGTTCCCGTCGGCCGCCGAGTTCCCCAGTTTCGAGGTGCACAGCACCCAGACGCCCTCGCCGCTCAATCCGCTGGGAGCGAAAGGCATCGGCGAGGCCAGCACCATCGGGTCGACACCGGCGCTGCAGAACGCCGTCATCGATGCCGTGGCGCATATGGGCGTGCGGCATATCGACATGCCGATGAGCCCCCAGCGCGTGTGGGAGGCCATCGAGGCGGCCAGAGCCGGCAGCCTGGCTGATCCTTGGCAGGAACCGCCCGAGATCTTTGCCGCCATGGTGGCCGGCCAGGACGTCGACCCGGAAGGTCTCGCAGCCGCCGAAGGGATCTAGGCAGGCCGCACGCCCAGTTTCCCGACGTCTCGCTGGCACGCCGGATAGCACGTGCACCGTGCACCGGCAGCGGCCAAGACGGCCTTCGGATGTGCCGGGATACAACCGAGGCTGTGAGACAATCTGCCCAGTGACCGAGCGGGTTCATGCCCATCCGCCCACGCTGGATTGCCCCGCTGCGGACTGCCCCACTCCGGACTACTACACGTACCCGTGGGCGGCACTCGCTTCGGCCTGCCTCACCGCGAGTGGCACCGCGGCGCTGGAATGGCCCGACGGGACCACGCTCGAGTGCCATCCGAAGTGGTTGCGCGAGAACGCGCCCGGTGCCGGCGGCATCGACCCGGTGACCCGCGAGTGCGAGCTCGACCCCGCCCATATCGATGCTCACCTGTGCCTCGGCCGGATCGACCTGGACGGCGGGGCGCTCGCGGTGACCTTCGAGCCCGAGCATCGCGACGCCACGTTCCATCCGGGCTGGCTGCGCCATGTCGCGGACCAGATGCACCGACCCTTCGCGGTCGTTCCCGCTCCCGTGCCGTGGACTGCGGCTGAGCACAGTGAACCGGTCACTCACGACGGTCCAACTGTGCTCTGTGACGACAGCGCGCTCGCTGCGGCACTGTGCGATCTTGCGTGCTACGGGCTCATTCGCCTTGCCGACTGCGGGACCGGTCCCGACACGGTTGCACAGACGGCGGGACTCATCGGCGCCATGCGCGACTCCAACTTCGGACTGACCTGGCACGTCGATGTCGACATCACGCCGACCTCGCTGGCCAACACCGGGCAGCGGCTGGCGCCCCACACCGACTTGCCGACCCGGGAGGTTCCGCCGGGACTGCAGCTGCTGCACTGCGTGGAGAACAGCGTGGAGGGCGGACGGTCGACCATGGCCGACGGCCTGGCCATCGCCGAGCACCTGCGGGCGGTTGAGCCCGATGCCTTCGAGGCGCTCACCACGCTGGAGTGGGTGTTCTTCAACCGTTCGCCCGAGCACGACCATCGCTGGCAGGGCCCAGTCATCGACACCGGCGACGGCAGGGTTCCGTACACCTACCGGGCGTTCCACCCGGTGAGGGCTTTTCCGGCCATGCCGACCGCCGAAGTGAACCGTGCGTACGCAGCGATGCGCTTGCTGAGCGAGACGGCCGGCTCAGAGCTATTTCAGATGCGGTACCCGTTCCGGCCCGGTGACATCGTGGTGTTCGACAACCGGCGTGTGCTGCACGGGAGAGATGCCTTCGAACCGCATCCGGGGACGCGCCGGCGGCTCATCGGCACCTACATGGACACCGACGAGTTCTATTCGCGGCTGCGCGTACTGCTGCGCCGCGCTGCAAGGGAGGATCCCGCTGATGCCTGATGTCTTCATCACCTGTGCTGTCACCGGTGCGGGTGACACGGTCGACAAGTCCGACAAGGTGCCTTACACGCCTGCCGACATCGCCCAGAACGTGATCGACGCCGCCGAAGCAGGCGCTGCGATCTGCCATGTGCACGTGCGCGATCCGATCACCGGCGACGCAGGCCGCGACGTCGACTGCTACCGCGAAGTGGTGGAGCGGGTGCGGGCATCGAGCACCGACGTGGTGCTCAACCTCACAGCCGGCATGGGCGGCGATTTCGTGATCGGCTCCGTGGAGCAACCGCTGCCGCCCGACCCGCTGCGCTCCGACATGGCCGGCGCCACCGAGCGTCTGGCCCACGTTCGCGAGCTGCGGCCGGAGATCTGCACGCTCGACTGCGGCACGATGAACTTCGGCGAGGGCAACTACGTGGCCACCAACACGCACGACACGCTGATGGAGATGGCCCGCCAGATCCAGGCGCTGGGCGTGCGGCCCGAGATCGAGGCCTTCGACACCGGTCAGCTCTGGGAGGCCAGATCACTGGTGGAAGCCGGGGTGATCGAGGCGCCAGTGATGGTGCAGCTCTGCATGGGCATCCGCTGGGGCGCTCCGCCGGACCTGAACACCTTCATGGCGATGGTGAACAACGTGCCCGACGACTGGACGTTCTCGGCGTTCGCACTGGGGCGCGACCAACTGCCGTACGTGGCCTTGGCAGCGGTTGCCGGCGGCAATGCCCGGGTCGGCCTCGAAGACAACCTGTATCTCGAACGCGGGCGTCTGGCCACCAATGCCGATCTGACGGCGCGGGCCAAGCAGATCCTCGAAGCCATGAACTACCGGGTCATCGGCCCCGAAGAAGTCCGCGACAAGCTCGAGCTGAAGCGGTCTTGACTGACCCGTGCCCCACCGGCCACGCGGACGCTGCCGACGGCGAACTCCCCGGCAGCGTCGCGGTCGTGGGTGCGGGAGTGATAGGCGCGGCGTGGGCTGCTCGCTGGGCGCTCTGCGGCGTCGACGTGGAGGTCTACGACCCGTTGCCAACTGCGTCACGTCAGGTCGAGTCCACCCTTGAAGCGGCGCGAGCCGCCTGGGAACGCTTGGGGCTGCTGAGTCGCGAGACCGGCGAGCGAAGCGAGCGAGCGCACGCCGTAGCGCTAGGCGAGGTCATTCTCACCAGTGAGGTCGGCGACGCCGTGATCGACGCTGTTCTGATCCACGAGTGCGTGCCAGAGCGAGTGAAGATCAAGCAGGCCGTCTATGCCGAGGTCGAGGCCGCTGCTGCGCCGGATGCCGTCATCGCGTCCTCCACTTCGGGCATCCGCCCGAGCGAGCTGCAGGCGGAAATGCAGCACCCGGAACGGCTAGTCGTCGGCCACCCGTTCAATCCCGTGTACCTGCTGCCGCTTGTCGAAGTTGTGGGAGGCAGCCAAACTTCCGAGCTGACGATCGAAAGGGCGATGGGCTGGTTCAACGCGGCAGGGATGGCGCCGCTGCGGGTGCGCTCTGAGGTCGACGGCTTTGTAGCCGATCGGCTGCTCGAAGCCCTGTGGCGGGAGGCGCTGTGGCTCGTCCACGACGGCGTCGCCACCGTCGCCGAGATCGACGACGCCATGCGCCTCGGGTTCGGGCTGCGCTGGGCGCAGATGGGGGTGTTCCAGACTTACGCCACCGCAGGCGGCGAGGGCGGCTTCCGGCACTTCATCGAGCACTTCGGCCCGGCCTTGCAGCAGCCGTGGACCAAGCTCACCGACGTGCCCGAACTGACCCCCGAGTTCATCGCCACGCTGATCACCCAATCCGACGAGCAGTCAGGCGATCAACCAGTCGCTGAGCTGTGCGCGGCACGAGACCGCAACCTCGTCGACCTGCTCCTGGCACTGGAGGCCAACGATTGGGGCGCTGGCCGCAGCCTGGCCGCCCTGCGTCGACGCATGTCAGCAGCCGGCTAGATGGCACTGCGGCGTTGGCCGCGATCAGCACCGAGGTTGCTGCCCGGGACGCACACCGAGTCGGCGCAGCCCGCCCACCCCTGCTCGTGTCGGCCAAGCTCGCGGGGCTACTCCTCGATCAGCACCGCGTACTCCGGGCAGTTGGCAGCAGCAAGGCGAGCCTTGTCTTCCATGCCTGCGGGCACCTCGCCGTCGCCGGCCGCGGTGGCGTAGCCGTAGTCGTCCACATCGAACAGTTCCGGCGCCAGCGAGTAGCAGCGGTTGTGGCCCTGGCACTTGTCGGCATCCACACTGATCCGCACGGGCATTCCTTCCTGCAGGCCGCTGGGGCCAAATATTGGCGGGGCGCGGCGGTGCCCCGGATGGCCCGAAGCTAGCGCGGACGCGCGCTCGACCCGGCGAGCGGGCCACGGCGTCGCCTCGGTTCCCGGCAGCGGGCCCGGTCGCGCCGTAGCCTTGTCGTGTCCACGCCGCCTGCCGCCGAAGGAAACACCATGTCCGATGCCAACGCCCGACTTGCAGCACTTCGAGCCAAGCGCACAGGCGCTCCAGCCGCCGCTGCGGCGACCAACGACACCGAGGAGGACCCCACCAAGGTCTGGCACAAGACCGCCTGCGTGCTGTGCTCCAACAACTGCGGCATCGAGGTGCGGCTCGACGGTCGCAAGATCACCCGTGTGCGCGGCGACAAGGAGCACCCCGCCTCGAAGGGCTACACGTGCGAGAAGGCCCTACGGATCGACTACTACCAGAATGGGCGCGACCGCCTCACTACCCCGCTGCGCCGCAACGACGACGGCACCTTCGAAGAGGTGTCGTGGGATGTTGCGATCGCCGAAGTCGCCGAGCGTCTGACCGGCATCCGCGACTCGGTCGGCGGCGACAAGATCCTTTACTACGGCGGCGGCGGGCAGGGCAACCACTTCCCCGGTGCGTATGCCCGCGGCGTGCTGCAGACGCTGGGCGTCAAGTACCGCTCGAATGCGCTCGCCCAAGAAAAGACCGGCATGTTCTGGGCGCAGGGCAAGATGTTCGGCAAGCAGAACCTCGGTGCCATGGGCGACTTCGAGCACACCGACTGCGCGGTGTTCATCGGCAAGAACCCCTGGCAGAGCCACGGTTTCCCCGAGTCGCGCAACGAGCTCAACAAGATCCGCAACGACGACAAGCGCAAGCTCGTAGTGATGGACCCGCGGGTGTCCGAGACGGCGGCGATGGCTGATCATCACCTGCGCGTCCGCCCCGGCACCGATGCGTGGGCCTTGGCGGCTCTGCTGGCGATCATGGTTGAGGAGGGGCTGACCGACGAGAAGTTCCTCGCGGAGCAGTGCACCGGCTGGGACGAGCTGCGCGACCTGATTTCGGGCGCCGACATCGCCGACTGTGCTCGCAAGTGCGGCATCGACGAGGCCGAGCTGCGTGCCGCCGCACGCACCATGGGCACCGCCAAGTCGCTGTCCACCGAGGAGGACCTCGGCATCGAGATGGCGCCCCACTCCACGCTGAACAGCTGGCTGCAGCGGCTGCTGTACCTGGTGACCGGCAACTTCGCCAAGCCGGGCGGCATGAACCTGCCGCTGCGGCTCGCTCCGATCTGCGGCCACTCTGGCGAGGGCGAGGTCGATCCCGTCACCGGCAACGCCATGCTCTCGGGCCTCGTTGCCTGCGCGGCGATTCCCGACTGCATCGATACCGATCACCCGAACCGCTTCCGGGGCATGATCGTGGAGTCGGCGAACCCGCTGCACACGCTGCCCGACTCGAAGCGGTTCCGCGAGGCCTTCGCCAAGCTGGAGTGCCTGGTGGTGATCGACGTGGCGATGACCGAGACGGCTCGGGCGGCCGACTACGTGCTGCCGGCCTGCTCGCAGTACGAGAAGCCCGAGGCGACGTTCTTCGCCGGCGAGATGCCTGCGAACTACTTCCAGGTGCGACACCCGATCCTCGAGCCGCTGGGCGAGTCGCTGCCCGAGGCCGAGATCCACAGCCGGCTGGTGGCTGCTATGGGCGGACGCCCCGCAGGCACCGATGGGCTGGCCGATGCGGCGCAGCAGGGCCGTGAGGCGTTCATCGAGGTGCTGGGACAGGCGTCGTCGTCGGATCCTGATGTGGGGGCCAAGCTGCCGGTCGTTCTCTACGACTCGCTGGGGCCGACGCTGGGCAACATGGCGCCCGCGGCGATCATGTTCGGCTCTGCCATGCAGGCTTCGATGCGCTATCCCGACGAGGTGCGGGCCGCGGGCGTCGAGGGCGAGGGGCTGGAACTGGCCAGCAACCTGTTCGACAAGCTCGTCAACTCGCCGTCGGGGATGATCTACAGCGTCAGCGAGTACTCCCAGACGTGGGACCGGATCGCGCACCCCGACGGCAAGATCCACCTGTACATCGAGGAGCTCGAGGACGAGTTCCGGTCGCTGGCCGACGAGGAGCCGGCCATCGGGCAGGACCGCTTCCCGTTCGTGCTCTCGGCGGGCGAGCGCCGGTCGTCCAACGCCAACGATGTGATCCGTGATCCCGAGTGGCGCAAGAAGGACAAGGCCGGCTCTCTGCGGATCAACCCCGACGACGCCACCACGCTCGGCGTGGTGGACGGCGACCGGGTGCGGATCGTCTCCAAGCGCGGCGAAGCCGAAGCACCCGCCGAGGTCACCGACACGGTCATGGCCGGCCACGTGACACTCCCCCACGGGTTCGGCACCGAATATCCCGACGAAGACGGCGAGCACAAGATCCACGGCGTGGCCGTCAACGAGCTCACCGACATCGAAGACCGTGACTGGCTCTCACTCACCCCCCACCACAAGCACGTCCGGGTAGCCCTAGAACCCGTCGCCGGCTGACCCAGCTCCTGCCCTCCACCGATACGCCACGACTTCACTAGGGAACCGTGGTGCAAAAGTTCGCGGCCAGCCTCGTAGCTCTGCTGATGCTCGCCAGCTGTGGCAGCGACCCCATCCAAGCCGAGGCGGACAGGACCGCGTCGGAGGTGCCCGCTTCTAGTGAGGCAGATGTTTCCGTTGCCGTCACGACGACTTTGACCACGACCGCTTCGACGACAACTACGGAGACAGCAACTTCGACGATGACAATCGCTCCGACCACGAGTACCGCAGCCCCCACGACTACGACCGAAGCTCCAGGAGTGACTCTTGAGCAGTGCCTCAAGATGTTGGCCACCTTGCTGCCCTCCGGTGTCGACCCTGCCCGTTTCGCAGATGCAAACGAAGAACGGTGCCGCAGGGCCATGGCGGTTCCCTGCCCTGAGGCAAAGGAGAACTACAGGAAGACGATGTCCGAGGCAGCGAAGACGGCTGAGGAAGACGAGCAATTCAAGGAGTTCTTGCCCGCTACCCAGAGAGGCGCTTCTGTGGCTCTGGATGTTTCCTGCGGCGTCGGCACAGCAGCGACGATGGCTGAGCGCTAGTTGGCCTGGTTACTCAGATGGCCACTGCGCCAATACGACGGTCAACGTGGACAATCAGTGGATCTAGAAGACAATCGGCCTCGAAGAGCGCGATAGTTGCCGGCGCATCTGACGGGGACCGCAACCGGCGCTCACTCACCCCACACCACAATCACGCCCAGATAGCCCTCGAACCTGCTGGCGACTGGCCTCTGCCGCTGACCAAAGCGCCAAACCACCGGAGAACCGCCGAGGCCTAAGGGAGCGGTTTAACGTCGGCCTCCCAGGTCAATCCCGCGACTTCGGTCATCCGCCTCATCTCTTCCAGCTTGGCAGCGTTATTCAGATTGGTGAGTATCCACCAATCCTCATATGCACGCAGTGGCGTGAACCACGCCTGACTCTTCTCGCTGCGCAGCAGCTCGTGGCCGGAGCGAACGGCACGCGGTCGTTTGAGCCTGCCACTCGGGTTGTAGGCGGCCCATCGTTCAAGGAAGTGAGGGTCCGCAGCCGCCAGTGTCTCGACGAGGCGCACCAATGTTGCGCTGCCGTTTGGTGCTGCGAAGGTCTCTCCGCGGAACACGAAACCTCTGAGACTCGTCTGCGAAGTCGATGTTGCCGGAGGCGTCGAGGGCATGTCGAATGCCTCGTCCAGTACAGCGCCTATCGCCGGGCCCTTTCCGCGAGTTGCTGCCGAGCGCCGTCGACGAGCTTCAGCGCGCCCGGATGTCGATCCCGTATCCGGCTTGGGCGGAGACGCTGATGAGCCGAGCCGGTCAGCCAACCCTGCGAGAAACGCATCGACATCCTCGGCCCATGGACGCGAACCAGTGCGTTCCTCGACCCGGTCGATCAACAGCTCACGCAGAAGATCATCGCCTTCCTGCAGGAGCGACAACCACCCCGAAGCCAGTCCCCGTTTGCCCTTGAGGCGGTCATTCACCTCTGCAAGCCGTTGCTGTGCTGCAAAGTTCGCCTGCTGATTCACCACGGCGTCGCGCTGCAGGAATCTTGAGAGGTCTTCGGCGATCGTGGCCATGTCGCCGCTTTGGGTCAGTTCAACATGCGCGAAGCGACGCTCATGGGGTTCGCCAGCTGCCATGGCCAAGTACAGATCCCAAGTGTCTCCATCGGTCAACACCAGCATTGGGACGCCTTGCTTGGCTGCGTAGTCGAAGAGCTGCTCTTCAGCCTTCGCGCTCAGGTTGCCGTGCTTCTTGGCTTCCACGAACACCAGCGGCATACCCGAATCGCTCTTCAACGCATCGTCAACCCGACCGCTCGGTACCGGCATTTCCGGAACCCACTGCTTTGGATCGGCAGGGTCCCACCCGAGCGCCGTCAGCACTGGCACGATCACCGCGAGCCGGACCGCAGCCTCGCTGTGAAGATCACCCGATTCGAGTGTGGCCCGCGCCTTGACGAGCGCTTCCTCCAGTCCCACGAATCCTCCCTGGTTACCGACGAGCGCACGACGGTTGGGAGGATCGTAGATCAGGGCCGGCACGACACGGCCATGTCGAGTTGACTTGCTTGCGTTGGTGGCCGCGGACGAACTTGATGCTGTGCCTCAGTCGAGCCAGTCGGTGTTCACGCTGAGAGACAGATCGACAAGCAGCGTGACAATCTGGCCTGCCACTGCTCGATTCTCGGCCCAGTCGCTGCGGCGCACTGGGAAGCCGTTCTGCTGCATCCGCGGACCCCGTATCAACAACAAATCGGGCAGCGCTTCGAATTCGCCCGTGTAGGCAAACGTGCAGTCTGGCTGTTGCTCGACCACCGGGAACAGAATGCCGATGATGTTGTTGGTTTGATCGACCAGTGAGTAGGTAGCGCTCGGCACGTTGTCGAAGCTCTTGCCGGGATCGGTCGCTCTACTGCACTGACGGTCGCTGAGAGGACGGAAGCGCTCTTCGTCGAACAGGGTGACAGTCAGCGCGTAGGTGGTCGTGGACGGCACGGTCGTGGTAGGAGCCACCGTGGTGGTCGGCATTGTCATTGTGGTGGGAGCCTCTGTCGTGTCCGGCTCGGTGCTCGAGGCATCTGCCTCGCGGTCGGTATTGGCACAACTGACGAGCAGCATCATGGCAACCGCGGCGGCGATGATTCTCGGCATGGTGGGTCCCTCCGGTGGAGAAGTCTGTGTGTCACGCACGGGCTCATCACGCCCGAAGGGACCCGGCTGGGCCTCTCCACTGGTGATGAACCGCCCCAAGGCATGGGGCTATGTGCGTGACAACCGTGACCGTAGCCGAGCCTGCGAGTGCCGCCAACGGCTTGTGCGAGGCGACGCTGCTGCGAAGCGGCAAGTACAAGCCGGCCGCAACCGGACCGCAGGAGCCATGCCGTCTTGCACGAGAGGCCGGTCGTGAGGGTGCCTATGCGGCGAACCGACTGCTTCCGTGTGCGTCGGCCGTCGGCGTCGCATGGCCCAGTGAGAGGCGGCGCAGTGACTTGCAACTAGCCGGTATCGCGCTTGGCCACTGACCTCGTCGCTGCGGCGCGTGGCGTCCTCCTTGAAGACCCCGGAACCGTCCCTGCTACGGCAAACAGCCGGGGTTACGGCTTTTCGCCGGTCGTGCTTTCCGTCGCCCCTCTCGACGGGGCGTTGCGTGCCGGCGACATTCAGCGGGAGCGGTGCCTGCGCCCGTCAGAACCAGTCGAGGCACTCGACCAGTGCTTCTACGAGGTCCTGCTTGCTTCGGCCGCCTGGCCGGACCTGAAGACGCTTCGCGAATTGTCGAAGTTCCGCCATCGGCATGGCTTCGAGATACGTCTGCTCATCGTCGTGTTCCTCGGCGGCTTCACGGATCTCATTGGCAGCAGTCGCCCAACCGTCGTGGGTGCGCTGTGCAGCCAGCACGAATTCAACGACCTGGCTCGAATCATCCGAGGCCGAATCGGACTCTGCGGGCTCGTCCAGCCCCCACTCGGCCCACCATTCGATGACGTCGGACATCTCTTCTGGCGATAGGTGGTCGAGTTCGTCCTGGGTGTAATCCGTTCGGGGCAGGTCGTCTGGGAACAATTCGTCGTAGGTGTACGGCCGCAGTGAGGCTGGTGTCGGGTCGTCTTTCGGCAGCGCATGCGCGCTCTGTTGACGAAGAAAGTCGGTGAGTTCAGCAGCCGGGGGCCGTTTGCCGATTTCTCGTTCGACCCTGTCGGCGATCAACGACCGCAGAGACTTGTCGCCCGCCTCCAGCAACCTCTGCCACGCGGCCGCGATGTCGCGTCGCCTCTTGCCGCGTGCCGTCTCTCGCTTCAACCGCGCACGGGCGGCACGTAGGGAGTCGCCTTGGAGCATGGCGTCCCGACTGAGATATGTGCGGAGATCGGAAGCCGCTTGCTCGATATCGACGGGCTCTGTCAGGGTCAGCCGCAGGAAGCGACGCTCTGCCGGCGGTCCTGGAGCCCGGCGGAGGTAGAAGTCCCACGTCTCGCCATCGGTGAGCAGCAGGATCGGCACCTCTCGATACCTGGCGTAGCGAAAGATCTGCCTCAGCGCCTTGTAGTGGCGGGTCACATCCTTCAGGTGACCTTGCTTCTTGGCCTCGACGAAAACCAACGGGCTGCCAAACTCGTCGAGAAGTGCTTCATCGACGCGGCCGTATTCAGTCTTGAACTCGGCTCGTAGATGCGAAGAATCAGCATCGTCCCATCCCAAGCTGCGCAGGATGGGGCGCACCACCTTGACTTGCACGTTCGTCTCGAGCCCCAGATTTCCGGGCGACAACTCGGTGCGCGCCTTGGCAAGTACGTCTTCCAACCCCACTGATCCTCCCGGAGACCCGCCGACCACGCGGCACGTCGGAGGATCGTAGGTCAGGCCACGATCGGTGCAGCGCTGTCGGGTTGGGGTAAGCGTCGTGACCCTGTCACACCCCCCTCGTACGGTTGTTCCCATGTTAAGGAACGGCGTCGAGACCAATTCGGGGCACAGCGGCGCACCCGCGACAGCCGCCCTGCCGGTTGCGATCCCAGCGGGCGTCGCCGGGTCCGGCTCAACGGGCAAGGGCGCTCAAGCCGGGGCCACAGCCTCCGCCGCTGCACCGTTCCACGATGCCAAGACTGCCTCAGAGCGCGAGGGTGCTCTCTCGGGAGCCGCGGCCTCTGCTGCCGCTGCGTCCGGTGAGAGCGGAGCGGGTTCTGGGGCTGAGGGTGCGTTGGGCGGGGTGTGTGTGGTCGGGCTGTGCGGGTCGGATCTGCGTGCCCGTTTGGGTGAGATCACTCGGGCAGAATCGCGTCTGGCAGCGATGAAAGCCGACGCGCTGGGCGAGATCGCTCGCCGCAGCGGCGACGGCGCTGCTGCGCATGCTGCTACCCACGAGATGGCGGTTTCGGGTCGCAGAGCGCGCGGCGAGGTCCGCGACGCTGTGCGGCTGGGCGATCTGCACGCCACACGGGCCGGGCTCGCCGCGGGATCGGTGCCGGTGGGTCACGCGCAGCTGATCGCCCGCACCGCCGGCGACGCCCCGATCGACGAGGCGATGCTGGCCGCGCGGGCGCAGCGGGAGGGCTATGACGAGTTCCGCCGCACCGTCGCACGCCATGTCGCCGACGTGTCCTGTGACCACGGCGCATCGGTGCTCGAGCGGCAGCGCCAAGCACGCACTGGCACGATCCTGACTCGTCACAGCGACGGCATGACCGTCGTGCACCTCGAAGTCGACCCCCTCACCGGCGCACAACTCGGCACCGCCATCGCCGCCGCCGAGCGGCGGCTGTTCCGCAACGAAGACCGCGCCAAACGGCGCACTCCCCCACAACGCACCGCGGACGCCATCACCGAGCTCATGTTGGACCCCGACGCGAAGCGTCCTGCGGGCGCGTCGCTGATCGTGGTGGCCGACTATGACACCCTCAACCGCCGGCTCGCGAATGGGCGGCTGGCTGACGGCACCCCGATCCCGATCGGGGAGATCGCCAAGATCGCCGTCGACGCCCAACTGCTGCCCACGATCTTCGAAGCCGCCACCGGTGATCTGCGCATGGGACGCACCAGCCGCAGCGCCACCGACATGCAGCGCGCAGCCCTCGCGCTCAGGGACAAGGGCTGCGTCGGCTGCGGCATTCCGCCCGAACGCTGCCAGCACCACCACATCGACCACTGGCAACACGACGGACGAACCGACTACGACAACCTCGTCACCGTCTGCCCCGACTGCCACAACGACAAGATCCACCAACAGGGCTTCACCGTCGAATGGAACCCCGACACCCCCGGCTTCGCACTCCAACCGCCGACCACGCCCCTGGGGCCCACCAATGGCCAATCCGAGGCCCGAGCGTCACCGCACTGATCCACTGGGGGCAACCCGGTAACGGCACCACGGTCTTGCCCCTCTGCCGGTAGTCGATTGTGTGGGCTCGTGGGGACGGCACTCGGGTCACGTGCAGGTCACCCGGGGCGTCATGTGATGGCTTGCGGTGGCCGCGACAACAGGGACCGATCCGGCTTCGAATTGTGCGCTGGGCGGTTGTATGTATATTGGGCGTATGCCCCGGATGCAGGTGTATCTCTCCGACGAGCTCTACAACATTGTCAAGTCGCAAGGACTCTCGGCGTCGGGCCTGTTGCAGGATGCCGTGCGAGCACACTGCGAACGCCAAGAGAAGATCCGTGCGGCGCAGGAGTACGTCGAAGAGGTCTTCGCCGAGTTGGGGCCACCCACCGCCGAGGAAACTGAGTGGGCTGAGAACAAGGCTCGGGAGATCATCGAGTCGCTGCGTGCCGGTGCGGAAGCTGTTGCGGCGCGGCAGGCCAGCCTTCCTGAGGACTGACGGCTTCGGCGAGCATCATGACGTCGTTGGTCTTGGACTCGGGCGGGTTGAGCCGCCTGGCCGAATCTGGGCGCAGGCGTCAGAGCGCAGAACTGATCGACTTCCTGATGCAGGGTTCTACCTGGCCACCAATCGTTCCGACCGTCGTGCTGGCCGAGTCGCTGAGCGGAAGGCCGCAAACCGATGCAGCGGTCAATCGCTTGCTGAAGTCATGCACCGTGGTGGAAGAAGTCTCTGAGCCGCTGGCACGCCGGGCCGGTGTGCTGCGAGCGTTCGCCCGGCGCGGCTCAGCAGTGGACGCTCTGGTGGTGGCGACGGCCGAACCCGGCGGCACCGTGCTCACCGGCGACATCGACGACCTCAGCGCGCTCGCCGACTACGCCGACAACGTCACCGTCACGCGAGTCTGACAACGACACTGCCGTATGGGACGCGGCCCTAGCTGGTGGTGGTGAGAGCTGCGTGGTGTTCGCGGACTTGGGCGGGGCGGTGGGCTCGTACGTAGTCGGGCTCTTGGGAGAGCGCCAGGTCGAGCAGTTCTAGGCGGTCGGGTGTCTGCAGCCAAGGCACGGGCACGTACAGGGGCAGGTCGAAGCGGCGAAGTTCGCCTAGGCCGCTGTAGATGGCGTGCTGGTACGCCGCCCGTTCGGGCCAGTCCATGTCGTGCGGGCCGAAGCCCACGCCGCAGTCGAGCAGCAGCTGCTGTTTCACGCCCGCCTCGCGCAAGCGTTCAATCCGCGAGGCGAACCACTCGACCATGACCGTCACCGGGTCACCGCGCACATCGCGGACGCTTCGGAAGTCACGCCCCAGCATGAACGGCAGCACCACGGTGACCTCGCGCTCGGCGGCGAGCTCGATCATCTCGGGTGACTGCAAAGCGTCGCCCGCGTTCAGCACGGTTGCGCCGGCGTCGAGGGCTCGGCGCGCCACCTCGGGCTTGCGGGTGTCGATCGCCACGTCCGCGCCCAGCGACAGCAGCCCTCGCAGCGGCCCTTCGACCCGCTGCCACTCATCGTCGGGGCTGACCTCGTCGCTGCCTGGCGTGGAACCTTCGCCGCCGAGGTCGAAATGATCGGCGCCCTCCGCCAGCAGCTCGGCCCCGCGGGCGGCAGCTTCGGCGCAGCCCTCTACGACGGAGAATTTGGCCTTCGAGTCTGGAGAGGCGTTCACCACGCCGAAGATCTCCACGGCCGCAACATAGTCAGGGCGCCGCGGGCCGCACCGAGGCTGTTGCGGGACTGGGCGGCGCGACGAGGCAGACGCCAGCACACTCCACGCGATGCCGCTGCTTCGGTCGTGTGCGGGCCTCAGGCGAGGTCGGGGTGCAGCGAGGCCTCGTCCGAGGGCCGGATGTTGATCACGTGACCGACCTGAGGCGGCAGTGGCAGATGCTGGTGCACCTCCCAGATCTCGCCGAGCCGACGGTAGGGCTCGTCGGCCATCAGCCCCACACGCCGGGTCGGGCCGTCGATGTGCAGCGACATGACCTCGCAGGTGGCGACGAGGTAGTCGTCGCGAGTCTGGGTCATGACCTGGAATGCGTGCACTCGCTTGCGGTCGAAGCCCAGCAGCTGGACCGAGATCACATACGGCTCATCGGGTCCGATCTCGCGCACATAGGTGATGTGGTTCTCCGCGGAGAACGTCGTGATGTCACGCACCTCACGATGGGCGGTGCCCATGCCGATGTAATCCATCCACGGCGCGATGGCGTCGTCGAAGGCCACGAGGTAATAGCCGGCGTTGAGGTGGCCGTTGTAGTCGATCCACCCCTCCTGCACGGTGCCTCTCAGCACGGGGACCGGAGCTCGGGACACAGCGTCGGTCGGCTGCGGTTCCAGTGGTCGGTCGCTCACGCCGTTCGTCTCCGAGGTCATCGCGTCTGCTGTATCTGCCAGTTCGTGCCGAGCAAGTGAACCAGCGATCCAGCTCAATTGCTGCGGGCCAGGTCCGCCACGGCCACCGGTGCAGTTGCGCCGTTCTGTTCGCTTGCGCCCTCAACCAGCGTCGGCCAGAACACCTCGGGCGGAGCGCCGCGTAGCGCAGCCGAGAGCGGCAGCGATTGTGCGGCCGTCAGCGGGTCAGCGACCGGCCTGATCATCGGCGCGACGGTTTCCCCATTCGGCCCGCGCATGACCGACTGCGGCGGCACCAGCGGCCGGGGAGGCGAGGCAGCGAGCGGAGCGGGACGCGGCGGCGACACACCGGGTGGTCCCACATACGTCGGCAGCGGAACCGGGTGGCGCGTCATGGGCAGCAGTACCGCAACCCCCACTGCCGCGATGAGGCCAGCGATGACGATCGGCAGACCGATGCCGCCGGTGGCATCTGCTGTGAATCCCATCAGCGGCGGACCGAAGAGCGCGCCGGTGCCGGAGCTGAAGAACAACATGCCCATGACCGCACCGAGGCCCGCCAAGCCGAATAGGTGAGCGGTGACGTCGCCGAGCAGCGCCACGAAGCCGCCGTAGGACACCCCAAGGATCGATGCGAACACGATCAAAAGGACGAACTTCGCCTCCAGCCCACCGACTCGTGTCGTAAAGAACCAAACCGTGTATGCGATGGGCAATCCGAAAAAGGCGATCTTGAGCAGCCGGACCGAACCCAGCGGCCTGGCCAGGCTGGTGAGCGCCATGCGCCCCACGATGCTTGCGAAGCCGATGATGGTGAACAGCGCTACCGCCGCTCGTGCCGGAAGGCCATCGTCTTGGGCAAACGTGACCACGGAGCCCAACGAACCGATGACCGCCACCGTGAAGAAGATGCCTGCGATTGCCATCTGCCAGAAAGGTGCGGAACGCACGACGAGCGCAACATGACGAGCGGCATCACCCATTTCCATCTTTGGCGGCCGCTTGATCATGAACAGCGCCGTCACAAAGATCCCGGCTGCCACAATCGCGAGCACCCTCATGCCGCCACGCCATCCATGGATCTCCAGCAACCACTGCGCCAGCGGCGCGAAGAGCATCGTTCCCAATCCCGAACCGGTGGCGACGAGCCCTTGGGCCACAGCTCGATGACGAGCGAACCACATCGCCGTCAGCGCGAACAACGGTGCATTGAAGAGACCGCCGCCGAAGCCCAAGCCGACGCCGAACAGCACGTATCCGTGCCACAGCACCGATACGTGCGACATAGCGAAGAGGCCGCCGCAGAACATCGACCCGCCTATAACCAGGAGGGGCGCGATACCGAAGCGGTCATACAAGCGACCGGAAACCACAGCACTGCCGAAGAACAAGAACACCGTGATGCCGAATACAAGGCTGATCGGTCCGTGGCCGGTACCGAACTCGGTCGCCATGCTCTTGGCGAATGCGTTGAAACTGTAGATGGTCCCGAACGCCGCCATGACGCTGAGGGCCGCGCCACAGGCCGTGACCCAGCCGCGCGCCGAGTCGAGATGTGTCGGGCCGCCGGCCATCACGCGTGCGAGGTTACGGCGACAGCATCGGCTCTGCGGAGGGAACCCTCAAGCGGGTCCCTGGCAACGCCGACCTTCAGCGTTAGTTTCAGCCCAGCAGGGACAGGTCGCGCACTGCGCCCCTGTCGGCGCTGGTGGCCATTGCCGCGTAGGCCCGCAGTGCGGTGCTGACCTGGCGTGGGCGCGGCTCGGCCGGCTGCCAGCCCGCCTCGTCCTGCTCGGCACGACGCTGCTCCAGCTCGGCATCGTCAACTGCGAGATTGATGGTGCGATTCGGGATGTCGATCTCGATGATGTCGCCACTGCGCACGAGCCCGATGAGCCCGCCTGCTGCCGCTTCGGGCGAGACATGGCCGATCGACAGGCCCGACGTGCCGCCCGAGAAGCGCCCGTCGGTGACCAGGGCACACGCCTTGCCGAGACCCTTGGACTTCAGGTACGACGTCGGGTACAGCATCTCCTGCATGCCAGGGCCGCCTCGCGGACCCTCGTAGCGAACAACCACCACATCCCCGGCGACGACCTCGCCCTCGAGAATGTGCTCGACCGCTTCGTCCTGGCTCTCGACCACATGGGCCGGGCCGGAGAACACCCAGATCGACTCGTCGACCCCGGCGGTCTTCACGACGCAGCCGTCGGGGGCGAGGTTGCCGTAGAGGATCGCCAGCCCACCGTCGGCGGAGTACGCGCAGTCGACCGAGCGGATGCAGCCCCGCTCGCGGTCGAGATCCAGCGTGCGATAGCGCTCGGACTGGCTGAACGCGACCTGGGTCGGGATGCCCGCCGGGCCCGCCCGGAAAAACTCGGCAAGCGACGCGTCGTCGTTGGTGGCCACATCCCAGCTGGAGATGGCATCGAACATGGTCGGCGAATGCACCGTCGGCACCTGGTTGGCGATGAGGCCCGCCCGGTTCAGCTCGGCCATGATCCCCATGACGCCCCCGGCGCGATGCACATCCTCGACGTGGAAGAACTCCGACGCAGGCGCCACCTTGCAGATGTTGGGCACCTTGCGCGACAGCCGATCGATGTCGGCCATGGTGAAGTCGAGCTCTGCCTCCTGGGCCGCGGCCAGCAGGTGCAGGATCGTGTTGGTGGACCCGCCCATTGCAATGTCGAGCGTCATGGCGTTCTCGAACGCCTCGAAGCTGCCGATCGAGCGCGGCAGCACCGATGCGTCGTCTTCCTGGTAGTAGCGGCGGCACAGCTCGACCACCAGCCGCCCCGCCTCGAGGAACAGCTCACGGCGGTCTGCGTGGGTCGCCACCACCGTCCCGTTGCCGGGCAGCGACAGGCCCAATGCCTCGGTGAGGCAGTTCATGGAGTTGGCCGTGAACATGCCCGAGCACGAACCGCACGTGGGGCAGCCCGACCGCTCCATCTCGGCGACGTCCTCGTCGCTGACCGAGTCGTCGGCGGCCACCACCATCACGTTGATGAGGTCGACCTTCTGGGTGGCCAGCTTGGTCTTGCCGGCTTCCATGGGACCGCCGGAAACGAACACGGTCGGAATGTTCAGCCGCATCGCGGCGTTGAGCATCCCCGGGGTGATCTTGTCGCAGTTGGAGATGCACACCAGCGCATCGGCGCAGTGCGCATTCACCATGTACTCGACCGCGTCGGCGATGAGGTCTCGCGACGGCAGGCTGTAGAGCATCCCGTCGTGGCCCATGGCGATGCCGTCGTCGACGGCGATGGTGTTGAACTCCTTCGCCACGCCCCCGGCGGCTTCGATCTCGCGGGCGACGAGCTGGCCGAGGTCTTTCAGATGGACATGGCCGGGCACGAACTGGGTGAACGAGTTGGAGATGGCGATGATCGGCTTGCCGAAGTCGTCGTCGGTCATGCCGGTGGCACGCCACAAGGCTCGAGCCCCGGCCTGATTTCGGCCTGCTGTAGAGGTGACAGATCGGTAGCTCGGCATACGTTCAGCCTACGCCCCGGTGGTCTGCTCGCTTCACCCGGAGGCACGAATCGGACTCAATGTCCCACGACAACACCGTGACACGTGGTCGGCGTTCATGATCTGCATTCAAGGCTCGATCCTGGCCCGATTCGAAGGCCAAGTAGCCTGCGCGATCCGATGGCCCCACAGGACGATGCTGCCGACGAAGCCGCGGACGATGCCTTGGACGATGCAACCGGCGCCGCGTCCAGGGACACGATCCTCATCCGGGTGACCGGCCCCGACGGCCCGGGCATCACCACCGACCTGCTGGCGCTGCTCTCCAATGCCGGCGCGGAAGTGCAGGACATGGAGCAGGTAGTCGTGCGCCGCCAGCTCACGCTCGGGCTCGCGATCACGGTTCCCGCAGGCCGGGACCTGGTCAAAGAGGTGCTGCTGTTCGGCTACGAGCGGGGCTTGGAGATGAACTTCGAGGTTGTCGACGCCACGCCGACCAAGCACGCGGAGCGCCTCGTGGTCACCGCATTGGCGCCCGAACTGAAGCCGGCGGACCTGTCGGTCGTGACCGGGGCCATCGCCACCAGCGGTGGGAACATCGACCGCATTCACCGGCTCTCCCGCTTCCCGGTGTGGAGCTACGAATTCCTGGTCGAGGGCGCGGAGAGCGACAAGCTGCGCACCGACCTGATCGAGGTGGCCGCTGAGCGCCGGATCGACATCGCCGTCCAGCCTCACGGCTTGTCACGGCGCTCGACCCGCATGATCGTGATGGATGTCGACTCGACCCTCATCCGCAACGAGGTGATCGACCTGCTGGCCGCCGAGGCCGGCCACGAGGCTCGTTCGGCGGAGCTGACCGCCGCCGCCATGGCCGGCGAGATCGACTTCGAAACATCACTGCGCAAGCGGGTGCGGCTGCTGACCGGCCAGCCCGTCTCGATCATCGACACGGCCATCGTGCACATGAATCTCACAAGGGGCGCCCGCACCTTCGCCCGCACGCTGAAGCGGCTGGGTTACAAGGTGGCGATCATCTCCGGCGGATTCACGCACTTCACCGATCACCTGGCGACGCGGTTCAAGTTCGATCACGCCTACGCCAACGAGCTGGAGATCCGCGACGGCCGCCTGACCGGCGAGGTGGTCGGCGAGGTCATCGACGCCGAAGCCAAGGCGCGGCTGCTGCGACAGCTCGCCTACATCGAGGGCGTGCCGCTAGAGCAGATCGTGGCGGTGGGCGACGGCGCCAACGATCTCCCCATGCTGACGGCGGCGGGGCTGGGCATCGCCTTCAACGCCAAGCCGGTGGTGGCCGATGCGGCAGACACCACCGTGAACGTGCCGTACCTGGACGCGATCCTGTTCATGCTGGGCGTCACACGCGAGGAAGTCGAAGCCGCCGACGCCTCGGCCACGCCGCTGGGCGCTGAGCGGCCGCTGTCGACGCTGCTGCCCTGATCCCCGGCTGGCCGATGGGCTGGCTGACCGGCTGGCTGACTGGCCGGCAGACTCCCAGGCCGCCTGTCCAGACTTGGGCGTCTCGCGCAGGTAACTTCGGCCTCATGGCCGAGGTGACGATCTACCACAACCCGCATTGAAACTCTTCCCGGAACGCCTTGGCGGTCGCCGAGGAAGCTGGAGTGGAGGCCGATGTCGTCCTCTACATGAAGGCGCCGCCCGACCGGGACACGCTCGAACACTTGGTGTCGATACTGGAGGACCCCGTCGAAGACCTGGTGCGTAAGGACTCGCAGTTCAAGAAGCTGAACCTGAACGCAGACGACTACGTCGACAATCCCGACGCAGTGGTGGAGCTGCTGAGCCAGCGCAAGGCGCTCATGCAGCGCCCGGTGATCGTACGCGGCAACCGCGCCATTGTCGGACGTCCGAAGGGTCGCATCGCCGAGCTCTTGGCCGACTGAAGCTGAGCCGGACCGGTTGATGACTGACGCCAACGGCGGCGTACGTACCCCGCTGTTCGACCTGCACACCGAACTCGGCGGCCGGATGGTCAACTTCGGCGGTCATGCGCTGCCCATGCGCTACGGCGACGGCACTGTTGCCGAGCATCGCGCCACACGCACGATGGCGGGGCTGTTCGACGTCAGCCACATGGGCATTGTCGAGCTGCGCCCCGCGGCCGGAGACGACGTGCCCGATGTGGCGGCCTGGCTGGAACGCCGCGTACCGGGCGCTATCACGAGCCTCGCACCGGGACGGATGAGGTACACGCAGTTCACGACGGCTGCAGGCGGCGTGCTCGATGACCTGATCGTGTCGTGTCATGCCGATCGTCTGCGCATTGTGGTCAATGCGGTACGCACCGACGCCGACCTGTCGATGCTGCGGGAAGCCAACGGCGGCGCCGACGACGGCCGTGTGCGCATCGAAGTCCGCACCGATCTGGCGCTCATTGCGCTGCAGGGGCCCGCAGCCGTCGATGTGCTGGATCGCTGGGCGCCGGCAGCCGCAGACCTAGCGTTCATGTCGACATCCACGCTGCCGATCGACGGGGTCGAGTGCGAGGTGTCGCGCTGCGGGTACACCGGCGAGGACGGGTTCGAAGTCGCCATGCCTGCGAGCGAGGCGACCCATATCGCACGGCTGCTGTTGGGAAGCGACGAAGTGTCGCCGGCAGGGCTCGGCGCCCGCGACACGCTGCGACTCGAGGCGGGCCTGCCACTGGTCGGCCACGAACTCACCGAGGCGGCGACCCCGGCCGAGGCCGGACTGGGCTGGTCGATCCCGAAGCGCCGGCGCGCCGAGTCCAGCTTCCCCGGCGCGGAGATCATCACTGCGCAGCTACGTGACGGGCCGCCGCGCCAGCGGGTCGGCATCGCAGCCGACGGCCGTCGGCCGATTCGCGACGGCGCCGCTCTGAGCACCTCCGACGGCACCAGCGTCGGCATGGTCACCAGCGGCGGCTTCGGCCCTACCGTCGAAGCACCGATCGCCATGGCCTACGTAGCGGCCGAGCACTCGGCAGACGGCACAGAGCTGTTCGCCCAGGGCCGCAAGGGTCCTGAGCCGTGCCAGGTCGCCCCACTGCCGTTCGCGGAGCACCGCTACTGGCGACCGTCGTGATGACAGACGGAGCTATGGCACTGACGATGAACGAGACCGCACGAGGCCCCTTGCACGGAGGCATGGCGCATGAGTGAACCCCCGGTACCTACGAGCGCAGAAGGGGCATTTGCAGCACGTCACATCGGCCTGCAGCCCGACGACGTCGCCGTGATGCTCAAGCGGCTCGGGTTCGGCTCGCTCAGCGACCTCATCGATGCCGCCGTACCTGCCGAGATCCGGATCGACGAGCCGATCGTGCTCGACGGCGTCGACCGGCCCCTCACCGAGACGGAAGCCACCGCCGCGATGCGCTGGCTGGCCAACGCCAACACGCAGGTGCACTCGTTGATCGGGCTGGGCTACTACGGCACGCTCACGCCCGCCGTCATCCGGCGCGGCGTGCTGGAAGACCCGTCGTGGTACACGGCGTACACGCCGTACCAGCCCGAGATCTCCCAAGGGCGGCTCGAAGCGCTGCTCAACTACCAGACGATGGTGTGCGACCTGGTGGGAATGGAGATCGCCAACTCATCGCTGCTGTGCGAGGGCACCGCGGCTGCTGAGGCGATGGCCATGGCGCGGCGCATCACACGCAGCGGGCCGGACTGCTTCTTCGTCGATGCCGACTGCCATCCCCAGGTCATCGACGTGGTTCGCACGCGTGCGCAGCCGCTCGGCATCGACATCGTGGTGGGCGACCCGGCAAACGATCTGGCGCCTGCCGAGGTGTACGGCGCGTTGCTGGCCTACCCCGGCAGCAGCGGCGCCGTCCGCAACCTTCAACCGGTGATCGAAGCTCTGCACAGCACGGGCGCCGTTGCGGCCGTCACCGCCGACCTGCTGGCGTGCTGCGTGCTGCAGCCGCCCGGTGAGCAGGGAGCCGACATTGTGGTGGGCAGCTCGCAGCGATTTGGTGTGCCGCTCGGTTTCGGCGGTCCGCACGCGGCGTTCCTGGCAACCAGCGAGAAGCACCGCCGCTCGATGCCGGGGCGGCTCGTGGGCGTCTCGGTGGATGCGGCCGGCAGGACCGCGTACCGGCTGGCACTGCAGACCCGTGAGCAGCACATACGGCGCGAGAAGGCCACCAGCAACATCTGCACCGCGCAGGTGCTGCTTGCGGTGATGGCCTCGATGTATGCGGTCTGGCACGGCCCCGACGGCCTGACCGGCATCGCTGAGCGTGTGCACCGGCTGACCGCAGCGCTCGCCGCCGGCCTACGCAACTTGGGCTCGCGCGTACGCAACGACACGTTCTTCGACACGCTGACGGTGGAGGTCTCCGGTGGTGCCGACGACGTGCTGGCCGCAGCACTCAGCGCCGGCATCAACCTGCACCGCATCGACGGCGACACCGTCGGCATCTCACTCGACGAGACCTGCGACGAGGGCACGGTCGCCGCGGTGCTGGATGCGTTCGGGACT
Source organism: Candidatus Poriferisodalis sp. (assembly GCF_965204195.1). Lineage (GTDB taxonomy): Bacteria > Actinomycetota > Acidimicrobiia > Acidimicrobiales > Poriferisodalaceae > Poriferisodalis. Next base: position 1,600,505 of record NZ_OZ241975.1, on the reverse strand, counting down.
CTGGGGGGCAGCGAGACGCACGACAGCGAATCGGTCGGAGCACTGGCGGCTTCGGCGCCGTCGGGCATCACGGGCGAGCTGCGGCGCACCAGCGAGTTCCTCACGCACCCCACCTTCGGTTCGTATCGCTCCGAGACCGAGATGATGCGCTACCTGCGCCGTCTGGCTTCCTACGACGTGGCGCTCGACCGGTCGATGATCCCGCTGGGCAGCTGCACGATGAAGCTCAACGCCGCAGCGGAGATGACCCCGGTGACCTGGCCGCAGTTCGCCGACATCCACCCGTTCGCGCCACCCGAGCAGTGGGAGGGCTACCGCCAGATCATCGCCGACCTCGAACGGTGGCTGGCGGCGATCACCGGCTACGACGCCGTGTCGTTGCAGCCCAATGCCGGGTCGCAGGGCGAACTGGCAGGGCTGCTCGCCATCCGGGGCTACCACGACGACCGCGGCGACACCCACCGCACCGTGTGCCTCATCCCCTCCTCCGCGCACGGCACCAACGCTGCGTCTGCGGTGATGGCCGGCATGCGGGTGGTGGTGGTGGGCTGCACCGACGACGGCGATGTCGACCTCGACGACCTCGACGCCAAGATCGCCGAGCACGGCGATCAGCTCGCCGCGTTCATGGCCACCTATCCCTCCACCCACGGCGTCTACGAGGACGGCATCCGGCAGGTCTGTCTCAAGGTGCACGAAGCAGGCGGGCAGGTGTACGTGGACGGTGCCAACCTCAACGCCCTGGTCGGCCTCGCCGCACCGGGCACCTTCGGCGCGGATGTCAGCCATCTCAACCTGCACAAGACGTTCTGCATTCCCCACGGCGGCGGCGGGCCGGGCATCGGGCCGGTGGCATGCCGCCTGCACCTGGCCAAGTACCTGCCCAACCACCCGCTGGCGCCCGACGCCGGCCCCGACACCGGGCCGGGTGCGATCTCATCGGCGCCGTGGGGCTCTGCGGGCATCCTGCCGATCCCGTGGATGTACATCGCCATGATGGGCACCGAGGGGCTCACCCAAGCCACACAGACGGCGATCCTGTCGGCCAACTACCTCGCCTCGCGACTCGGCGAGCACTTCCCGATCCTGTACCAGGGCCGCTACGGGCTGGTCGCGCACGAGTGCATCGTGGACCTGCGGCCATACTCGGAGTGGGCCAGCGTGGACGACGTGGCCAAGCGGCTCATCGACTTCGGATTCCACGCCCCGACGATGTCGTTCCCGGTTGCGGGGACGCTGATGATCGAGCCCACCGAGAGCGAATCGCTGGCGGAGATCGACCGGTTCTGCGATGCGATGGCAACGATCCGATCCGAGATCGACAAGGTTGCGGGCGGCGAGTGGCCCGCCGACGACAACCCGCTCGCCAACGCACCCCACACAGCGATCGACGTGCTGGCCGACGAGTGGGAGCACCCCTACTCGCGCACCGAGGCCGCGTACCCGGCGGGCACCAAGGTGCCGACGCTCGTGGCCGACAAGTACTGGCCGCCGGTGAGCCGCATCGACGGGGCCTACGGCGACCGCAACCTCATGTGCGCCTGCCCCGACCCTCGCGCCTTCGAAACTGACTGACCTCGGACTGGCTGGTGCCGAGCCCCGCCGACCCGGTGCGGTCCAGCACCCCGGCTCGACGGTGGGCAGATCGCTAGCGTTCGGGCATGGCACGAGTCGATCCTTCAGTGCTGGAGATGCCGGCCGACGACGCGGCCGGCACGATGCCGTACTTCTCCCACATCGACCTGTGGCTGCGCGCCGAGGTCGACGGGCTGAGCGATGCGCAGATCGACCTCGACGACCAGTCCCCCGACCGCGAGCTGATGTGGTGGTCGATCCGGCGGCAGGTCAGCCACATCGCCTGGGTGTCGCTGATCTTCGCGAAGCGGCGTTGCGGGATGCTACTGTGGCCCGACGGCGACATTCCCGAACCGATCGTGTGGGCCGAGCATCACCAGGGGCGCAACAACAAGCACGGGCTGCGGCTGGATCCTGAGCTGTTCTGGGACGTGCCCGATCTGCTCGACAAGCTGGACCTGGGCCTGAGCTGGATGCGCTACGTGGTCGCGTCCCATCCGATCGAGACGTTCCGCGAGATGGTGGAATCACGTCACAGCACGCTCTTCTGGGATGACGCCATCACGGTGCTTCCCCGGGGTGCTTGGCATGATCCCGACGACGAGCGCATGATCGTGAACACGCTCGAGTGCGCGATCTGGATGCTGTTCTACGAGATGGCCTCGCACATCCGCTCCATCCAGCGGATCAAGGAGATCCAAGGGCTGCCATCGGCCATCGAGCTGACGCGCTTCGGCTACCTGCGTCTCCCCCACTACTGGGGCGAGACCGACGCCCCCGCGCCCAGCATCACCAAGCTGTAGCCCGCGCAGACCCCGAAGCAGTCGATATGGCGACACCGAAGATCATTCTCGACTGCGACCCAGGCCACGACGACGCGGTGGCGATCCTGCTGGCAGCCCGACAGTGCGACGTGCTGGCCATCACCACGGTGTCAGGAAATGCCCCGCTCGAGATGACTACGGCAAACGCGCTGCTGATGTGCCAGCTCGCCGGGCTCGACCTTCCGGTGCATGCGGGCGCGGACCGGCCGCTGCTGGTGCCCGCAGCCCATGCGCCGCGTGCCCATGGGGCAACCGGACTCGACGGGCCGCCGCGCCCCGACGTACACCTCGAGGCAGCGAGCAACGACGCAGTCGACGTCATCATCAACACAGCGCGAGCCCACGACGATGTGTGGCTCGTGCCAGTCGGGCCGCTCACCAACGTTGCGCTGGCCATCCGCCAGGCACCCGACATCGTCGAGCGGGTGGCCGGAATCTCGCTCATGGGCGGCGCTGTCGGCCCCGGCAATGTGACGCCGACCGCCGAGTTCAACATCTGGGCAGATCCCCATGCCGCCCAGATCGTGTTCGCCACCGGGGCGCCGCTGGTGCGCATGGCAGGGCTCAACCTCACCCACCAGCTGTGCGTCGGGCCCAGCGAAACCGCCGCTCTGCGGGCGCAGGGCGGCATCGTGCCCGAGTTCGTCGCGGGCCTGTTCGACTTCTACCTCGCCGGCTACCGCGAGCGCGCCGGGCTGGATGCAGCGCCCATGCACGACCCGTGTGCGGTGCTTGCCGTGACCCACCCTGAGCTGTTCACCTTCGGCGCCCGACATGTCGAAGTGGAGACGAGTGGCGACGTGACCCGAGGAATGACCGTCGCCGACGAGCGGCCAGGCACCGACGCCACGCCCAACTGCGAGGTGGCCTACAGCATCGACGCCGCGACCGCGCTCGAACTCATCGTCGACGCCATCCGCAGCTATGGCTAGATTCCGTCGCTCGAGACGGCAACGAGACACACCATCGGGGACGATCTCGGTACCGTTGCCGCTGTGCCGACCGACAGCACTGCGAACAGCCCGGCGTTCCGGCTGAGCCAGTACAGCCACGGTGCGGGCTGAGCGTGCAAGCTCGGACCCTCCGAGCTGGCGCAGGCTCTGCGCCATCTGACCCCCCCATCGCACCCGGACCTGGTGGTCGGCACCGACACCAGCGACGATGCCGCCGTGTGGCGGCTCGACAGCGACCGGCTGCTGGTGACGTCGACCGACTTCTTCGCGCCGATCGTCGACGACGCGCGCACATGGGGGCGCATCGCTGCCGCGAATGCGGCCAGCGACATCTACGCCATGGGTGCCAGCCCGCTGTTCGCCCTCAACCTGGCGGCCTGGCCCCGCGATGTGCTCCCGCTGGACCTGCTGGGCGAGGTGCTCGCCGGCGGCGCGGATGCCGCGGCAGACGGCGGCTGGGTGGTGGCCGGCGGTCACACGATCGACGGGCCCGAACCGGTCTATGGCATGTCGGTGACTGGCACCATCGCTGCTAACGCTGGGGAAGCGGGCCTGCTCACCAATGCTGGCGGGCACGCGGGCCAGGCGCTCGTGCTGACCAAACCGCTCGGCACCGGCTTGCTCGCAACCGCGCTGAAGCGTTCCGGCCCTGAGGCCACCGAGCCGGGCGGCGATCTGCACGCGGCCTACGAGGCCGGCGTGGCCGAGATGTGCCGGCTCAACGACGCAGCCGCCGCCGCAGCCATCAGGGCAGGAGCCACCGCGGCCACCGATGTCACCGGGTTCGGACTGCTGGGACACCTCGCGGAGCTCGCCGCAGCCAGCGAGGCGAGGGCCGTGGTGGATGCCGGCGCAGTGCCGCTGCTGCCCGATGTGGTCGGGCTCGCCACCGGCGGCTTCGTGCCCGGAGGTACCGGCCGCAACCTGGATCACCTCGCCGAGCGCCTCGACGGCGGCGACGACCTCACCCGCACCGTGCTCGGCGATCCGCAAACCTCGGGCGGCCTGCTGTTCAGCTGCGATCCCGCACGCGCCCACGACGCCGTGCGCGAGCTGCGCAACCACGGCCACGACGCCGCAGTGATCGGCGAACTCGCCGACGGCAGCAGCGGCACGGCGGGATCGATCGCGATCGCCGGTGCCGTCGCCGGAGACACCGCAACAGACGCAGGCTGAGGTTCGCAGTGGTCGCTTCGCAGGGCATGGCCGGCGACTCCGCAGCGACAGCGACCTCGGCGGCAGGATCATCATCGTCGCCGGCACGTGCGCGGCGGCGGGGGGTGTTTCCCGGCTCGTTCAACCCGCCCACCACCGCCCATCTGGCCATCAGCGAGGCCGTGGTCGGTCAGCATCGCCTCGATGTGCTGGTGTGGTCGGTCAGCCGGGTGGCACTCGCGAAGGAGGACGTACAGCGCCCGCGGCTCGCCGACCGGATCGCCGTGCTCGAAGAGGTCGCCGCGCCGATCGACTGGCTGGAGATCGATGTCACCGACGCGCAGCTGCTGTCGGACATCGCAGCCGGCTTTGACGTGATCGTGATGGGCGCCGACAAGTGGCAGCAGATCCACGACCCGGTGTTCTACGGCAACGACCCAGCACAGCGGGACGCGTCGATCGCTGCACTGCCGGCGGTGGCGATTGCCGCTCGCCCGCCGCACGATTGCCCTGCCGCACTGGTACTCGACCTGCCCGACTGGGTGGGCGCCGTGTCGAGCACTCAAGCCCGCACCACCGACCAGGCACTGATGGCGCCCGAGGCAGCGCTCTTCGACGCAGCGACCGGCGCATGGACCGACCCCGCTCGCTACGAGACCTGGCTGGCGCGCCAGCGAGAAGACTGAAGGGCGCTATGGACGAGATCCTCGACGTGGACCTGCTGGCCTTCGAGCACGGTTCGGCGGCGCAGCGCAGGGCGGTGACCGAGGGCGTCATGGCCAGCCTCCGAACCGGCTTCGTCTACACGGCGCACGATCTCTCGGGCGGCCTGCTCGACGACGCCTACGGCGTGCTCAACGGGTTCTTCGCGCTCGAACCCGACGCCAAGATGCACTACGTCGACGCGGAGTCGTTCGGCGCCCGCGGTTACACCGGTCCGCTCACCGAGACCGCCGCCATCTCCGACCTTCCCGACTGGAAGGAGATGTTCAACTGGAGCGATCAGCCCCCTGCCGGCCACCCGCTCACCGTTCAGTACGGCCGCTGGTACCGTCCGTCGATCTTTCCCGATGACGACATCGACGGCGCCGGTGCAATTCTCACCGAGTTCCACCGGCGGCTCGTCGAACTGCAGCGACGCTTCCTGCGCGTCATCGCGGAGGGTATCGGCGCCCACGAGACCTACTTCGACAGGATGACCACCTACGGCACGCACCTGTCGCGGGCCATTCACTACCCGCCGATGTCACATGCCCCAGGCGGCGGCAGCGAAGGCCACATCTGGGCCGACGAGCACACCGACATCAACCTCATCACGGCCCTGCCCCGAGCGACCGACCGCGGCCTGCAGGTGCGCATCGACGGCGAGTGGGTCGATGCCGCTCCGCCGCACGATCACGTCATCGTCAACTCGGGCATCATGCTGGAGCACGTCACCAATGGTCTGATCGGGGCCGGCTGGCACCGTGTCAAGGCCGACCCAGGCCAGCACACCAGCCGGCTCAGCGTGGTGCAGTTCTGCCACCCACGCCCGTCCACGGTCCTGGTGCCGGCGCCCTCCACAGTCACGCCTGAGCGACCGTGCCGCTACGAGGCGGTCTCCGCCGAGGATCGACTCGAAGAGGTGATCTGGGAGATCAACCTGATTCCCGACGCCCGCCGCGTGGACTGAACGCGTCTGAGCCGCCTACAGCTCAAGCAGCGCGTTCTCGATGACCTCGGTGAGCGCGGGGTGGATGTAGAACTGGTCGCGGGCCATCTGGTCGACGGTCTGTCCGAAGGCCATGCCTTGGATCAACTGCTGGATCAGGGTGGATGCCTGGGGCCCGATGATGTGGGCGCCGAGCAGCTCGCGGGTCTCGGCGTGTGCGATGAGCTTGGCGAAGCTGGCGGTGTCCTCCATCGCCCAGCCGTACGCCGTGTGGCCGAAGGGCTTGTTGGCCACCGAGATCGGCAGTCCCGCGGCCCGGGCATCTCGCTCGGTGAGACCGACCGAGGCGACCTGTGGGTGCGAAAACACCGCATGGGGAACCAGGTCTTCCCGGACTGTGCGCATAGGACCGTCCGCCTGGCCCTCGGCCACGAGCAGGTTGTGCCTGAGCGCCCGTACCTGCGCGTTGGCGAGATGCTTGAGCTGAGTCTCGCTCGACAGGTCGCCGAAGGCCCAGACGCCCGGCACCGAGGTGCGGTAGAACTCATCGGTCAGCACACGGCCGTCTTCGTCGTCCACGCCTGCGAGGTCAAGGGCGAGCTGATCGCCGTTGGGCACCCGCCCGGTGGCCACCAGCAGCACATCGGCGCTCACGGACTCGGCATGACCGCCACGAGTGAACTCGACCGTGTAGGAGTTGCCATGGGCACTGGGCGAGCCGTCGGCGGCGTACACAAACTCCGCGGCTGCACCCCCTACTGACGTCACCGTCGAGCCGAGGCGCAAGTCGAAGTGGCGCTGCGCCGCTGCCGTGAATGCCGTAGACACATCGTCGTCCTCGGCTCGCAGCAGCCGCTCACCCCGGTTGACCACTGTGACGTTGGTTCCCAGCGCCGAGAACACGTAGCCCAGCTCGCAGGCGATGTACCCGCCGCCAAGCACGATCATCGACTCCGGCAGCGAATCCAGCCGCATCACCGTGTCAGAGGTGTGGAACGGCACGGTGCCCAGGCCGCGGTACGGCGGCAGGAACGCCCGAGCGCCGGCGCCGAGCACCACGTGGCGCCCGGACACCGATTCAGTGCTGCCATCGGCCATACGCACCGCCAGGCGCCGATCGCTCACGAAGCGGGCATCGCCCTCGAACACGGTGATGTTGGGGCATTCGACGCCGGAGCGGTAGTCGCGGCCCCCGCTGGCGATGGGATCGATGCGGCCGAAGACGCGATCCCGGATGGCAGGCCAATCGGCGCTGTCAAAGCTGGCAGCGATGCCGTAGTGGCCTGCCGTCGCAATGGTGTCGGCCACATCGGCCGCGTACACGAACATCTTGGAGGGAATGCAGCCCACGTTCAGGCAGGTGCCGCCGAACGTGCCGCGCTCGACGATCGCAATCGACCAGTCGTCGAACTCGGGGCCGGGAATGGAATTGGCCGAGCCGGTGCCGACAATGACCAAGTCGAAATCTGCCATGTGCGCAGTCAATCAGCGCTCCTCGCGAAGAGCAGCGAACCGCCTCACGCCAGCGCCTGGTAGACGAGGGCCTTGAGCTCTGGGCGGATCGGGTGGACGCTGGAGGGCAGCAGCTGCGTCAAGAAGACGAGCGTGATGTCTTCGACCGGGTCCACCCAGAATGCTGTCGACGCAGCCCCGCCCCAGGCGAACTCGCCCTTGCTGGACACGACCTTGGCCTTGGCAGGATCGAGCACGACCGAGAAACCCAGCCCGAAGCCGACACCGTCGAAGGCCGCCTCGGAGAACAATGCCCGGCCACACTCGGTGAGATCGGTGCCGCCAGGCAGGTGATTGCTGGCCATGAACTCGAGGGTTCGCCGGCCGATGACGCGGGCGCCGTCGAGCTCGCCCCGGTTGCGCAGCATCTGGGTGAAGCGGTGGTAGTCGCCCATGGTCGACACCAGGCCACCGCCGCCGGAAAGGATCTTGGGCGGTCCCAGATAGGCCGACGTGCGCGGGTCATCCATCAGCGTGCGCGCCAGGCCCGGGTCGTCGGGCCGGTAAGCCGGGGGCGCCGGCCCCGTGTTGCCCGGTGCCTCGCGTGCCGCCAGCGTGGCTGTTGTGTAGTTGGCCGCAAAGCGCTCGACGTCGGCGGGTGGCACCTGAAAGCCTGTGTCGGTCATGCCGAGCGGCCCGGTCACGTGGTCGACGAGGTACTCGTCGAGCGACTGACCCGAGACGACCTCGACGACACGGCCCAGAACATCGGTGGAGTAGCTGTAGTTCCACTCGGTGCCCGGATCGAACAGCAGCGGGAGCGATGCGAGCGCTTCGCAGGTTTCCTCGAGGTTGCCGGGGGCACCCCAGTTGAAGCCATTGGCCCGGTACAGCGCGTCGACCTCGTTGGCGAAGTGGAAGTCGTAGGTGAGGCCGGAGGTATGGGTCAGCAGGCTGTGGACGGTCACTTCGCTCGCCGGTTCTCGCGTCTGGTACTGCATCACGTTGCCGCCGGCGAAGACGCGTGCGTTCGCAAACTCCGGGATCCAACGCGAGACCGGATCCTTCAACTGGAAGCACCCTTGCTCGTACAGCTGCATCGCGGCGATCGACACGATGGGCTTGGTCATCGAGTAGATGCGATAGATGGTGTCGGCGGTGACCGGCAGCGACCGCTCACAGTCACGCTGGCCGTAGCGGTGTGTGTAGGCGGTCTGGCCGCCGCGCGTCAGCAGCACGGACACGCCCGGCAGGCGCCCGTCGTCGACATACCGATCCAGATGAGCGGCAATGCGCTCCAGCCGACCGGCGTCGAAGCCCACCTCGGCCGGATCGACGGTTGGCTCGATGTCTGAGGTGATCGATCCCATCACAACCTCCGGTGTTCGCTACTCGCCGTCCTGCAGGCTACGGCTCGGGAATCGGCCGAAGGCTCTGTCAGCGGCGCTCGGAAAGGTTCAGGACGCAGCAGCTGACGGTGGCCGCGGCCGGGAGCTGTTCAGTGGTCGCGATGCCACGCTCGACGACCGCCTCGGCGAGATCGGGGTCGGACCAGCTTGCGACAGTCTGGAAGCCTCGCTCCTCGTAGACCTCGACGGGTTGACCGCCCATGAAGCCCATCACCGGCCTCAACGACGGCGACGCCTTCGCGACCACGGCCGCCGCGCCGGTGGCGGACGCCCACTCCAGCATGCGGTCGAGCAGCCCGGCCCCGATGCCCCGACCGAAGTAGCGGCTATCGCGGTCGTCGGTGTCGTCAAGCTGGCCGACGTGATAGCAGAAGACGCTGATCGTGCCGGGGGGAAGGGTCGGTGCCCGGCCGTCGAAGTCCATCCAGTACACCGGATCCCAGATGTTGTTGGGGCTTCGCTGTCCGGGGATGTACCTCCGGAACTGCAGCTGCCCGACGTGGCGGTCTCCCTCGAATGCCAGGATCGCAGCGGATCCAAGGCTGGCGATCCGCTCTGCCAGTTCGTCGGGTTCGCCCATGCACCCCACAGGAACCGAGCCGACGTCGGAGGCCACCATCGCTCGATAGGCGATGTGCTGCGGCGTTGACATCCCCGTGTCACCTGTCATCGGGCCGCATGCTACGGCCCAGGCACTTTCCGGTCGCGTCGGCGCGGCGCTCCAGACTGTCCCGCTAGCGAATGCACGCCCGCTACGGCGTGCGGGCCGGCGGCCACCCCGAACAGATTGCCAGAGACAGATTCCTAAACTACACGGAAAATATGGAAATTATTTGAAACTAAAGCTCTTGACGGTAGATAAGCAATCGCTACTAGAGTGCCGCAGACCGGCCGGACGCTTGGCCATGCGACCACGGCTTCCGGCATCAAGCGATGCAGCGAGAGGTAACGCGCCTGTGATGACCACGCATGAATTCTGTTTGTTTGTCGACGGCGCCGACCTAACCGTTGCTTCGACGGTCGAGCGGCTGGAAGGCGCCGGCTACTCCCGCCCGGCTGCAGCGGCCCACGACGGCGTCCAGGCGCTTGTGTTCTCGCGTCAATCGGGTTGCCTGGCCGACGCGGTTGCCGATGCGGTCGCGGCGGCCGAGCACATTCCCGGCACGCATGTCGCTCGCGAGGCGCGCAGTGGAGCGGTGGCAGTCTTCGACCCTTGCTCTCTCAAGTTCACCGCCCTGCACGACGTGGCCCCGTCGGCCGATGCCGCAGACGCCCCGCGGAAGCGCACGTCACGCGGGGCGGACGGCTCGCAACACCGCAGTTCGACAGCCACGGTGAGCTAGCACAGTGCCGCTCACCGGGCCGCTCGGGCTCAGCACCTAGAGTCTTCCGGTGTGGATGTCGGCAGCAGGCGATATGGCTGACGAGCAACTGCTCTCGCGGCTGCTGATCGTCCGGCACGGCGAATCCGTCGCCATGGCCGAAGGAATCGTCGGCGGACCCCAGGGGTGTCGGGGCCTCACCGACCGGGGCCGCGCTCAAGCGGCGGCGCTGCGCGACCGGTTCGCTGGCGGCCGCGAACCCGAGGTGCACGTCGTCTACTCCTCGCCGCTGCCCAGGGCCCGCGAGACCACCGACATCGTGCTGCCAGTACTCGGCAGCGGGCCCGAGCGCGGGAATCTCGACGTCCATCTCCACGATGACCTCGAGGAAATGCGGCTCGGACCTGCCGACGGCATGACCTGGGAGGCGGCGCGCGAGCGCTTCGGGTTCATCCAGCCGATGGACCAGCCATACGCGCCCGTGGTGGACGGCGGTGAGAGCCGCGCAGGCTTCCGCCACCGAGTTGCACAGGCGCTCAACGACATCGCCGCAGCCCATGCGGGAAAGACGATCTTTGTGGGGTGCCACGGCGGCATCGCCTCTGCGGCCATGGCGATGGCCTTCGGCATCCCGCCCAGTCATCGGGGCGTCGGCGTGGTCACCTCGGTGACCGCCATCACCGAGCTGGAGCTGCTCGATTTCAACGGGCGGCGCCTCTGGCAGGTACGACGGTTCAACGACGCCGCCCACCTCGCCGCCGTCGAAGCAGCCTGACACCCAACGGCCGCGGCGCTCCGCACAGCCTCTAACTTGGCGCATAGTCAGCAGACTGCGGGAATCTGGAGGACCAGATGCTGGTCGAGCGAATCGAAGCGAAGTGGATCGACGCCTTCTCGTCGGTTTTCGAGATGTGCGGCGTCGAACCGCCCCAGACAGCAGCGATCCTGTCCGAGAGCCAGAGCAGGGCCGTGAACGTGAACCTGGCCGAACTGGCCCTGGACCGGCTCGGCACGCCGCCGGTCCACGTCGTGGTGCCGACGCCTCGCCAGTCGGCGCCGGTGCCGGTGAGGTCGACGGGCGCGTCCGACGCCATCGCCGGCTCAGCGGCAGTGCTCGCGGCCCTCGGTGCGGTGGATTTCGTGGTCGACTGCACGGTGGAAGGGCTGCTGCACGCTCCGGAACTCCCGAAGATCCTGGGCGAGGGAACCCGGATCCTGATGGTGTCCAATGAGCACCCGGAGGCTCTCGAGCGTCTTTCGCCAGAGCCGGACCTCGAGCCGAAAGTCAAGGTCGGTATCAAGAAGCTGATCGCAGCTTCGCAGATGCACGTCACCTCGGCAGCGGGCACCGATCTGGTCGTCGACGTCGACGGAGCGCCGTGCGGCGGCGGATGGGGCTACACCGCCCGGCCGGGCACGATCAGTCACTGGCCTGGCGGGCTCTGCCTGGCCTTCCCCAAAGCCAACACTGTGAACGGCACGATTGTGATGGACCGTGGCGACATGAACCTCACCTTCAAGCGGTACATCGAGTCGCCGGTCACGCTGAGAATCGAGGACGACTATGTCGTGGACGTCGAGGGAGTCGGCACCGACGCGGCGCTGTTCCGCAGTTACACCGATGCCTGGGGCGACCGCGAGGCGTACGCGACCAGCCACGTGGGTTGGGGCATGAACCCCGGCGCTCGGTGGGACACCCTGTCGATGTACGACCGGAGCCAGACCAACGGCACCGAGCAGCGAGCCTTCGCCGGCAACTTCCTCTACTCGACGGGCGCCAACGAGCACGCCGGGCGCCACACGCTGGGGCACTTCGACCTGCCCATGCGCAATCACAGCGTGTTCCTCGACAGGGAGGCTGTAGTGATCGAAGGCGCCCTGCAGGGCGACCTGGCCTGAGCCAGCTAGCCCGCAGCCGGCACCCATCCACATCTTGCAGGCACCGTGAGCGATCCCGGACCACTGTCCGCTGGGGCCGATCTTGCCGCGCGTGTCGAGCGGTGGGCCGACCGGCAGCCGTCTGCGACCGCCGTCGCGTTCGAAGGCGTCGAGCACACGTACCGCGCATTCGCAGACCAGATCGCCGCGACGGCCGGCTGGCTGGCCGGTGCCGGCGTGGGCGAGGGCGACCGTGTGGCGTGGCTCGGCCCGAACCGGCCGGCCGCGCTGCGGCTGATGCTCGGATGCTCCTGGCTCGGCGCCATCTACTTGCCGTTGAACTCGCGCCTGGCGCCGCCCGAGCACCGGTGGATCCTCGACCACGCTGGACCCAGCCTGCTGGTGGTGGATTCGACGTTCGAGCGGCATGCCGAATCGATCGGTGCGGGGTGCGAGATCCGGGTGCTGCCTGACGAGCCCGAGTGCCCCAGTGCCACGAGCGCCGTACCGCCACGTCGGGGCACCCCCGCCCATCCGGTGCTGCTGGCCTACACCTCGGGCACGACGGGGCATCCCAAGGGGGCTGTGCTGGACCAAGCGGCGATGGCTGCGAACGCCGTCAACTCAACCCACGCTCATGACCTCACGAGCCGCGACCGGGTGCTCACCACGATCCCGCTGTTCCACGTCGGCGGGCTGAACATCCAGACGCTCCCTGCTGTGCTGGGAGGTGCGGCGGCGCTCATCGAGCGGGCCTTCGACGCCGGGCAGTTCCTCGACGACGTGGAGCAGTGGCAGCCGACGTGGACCGTGCTGGTGCCCGCCGCCTTGACCGCCGTTGCCGCCCACCCGCGATTCGCCACCGCCGATCTCGGCTCGCTGCACGGGATCATGACCGGGTCGTCGCCCGTGCCGGCGGCTGCCACCCGGCCCTTCTTCGATCGGGGTGTGCCGGTTGGGCAGATCTACGGTTCCACGGAGACCGCCCCGATAGCGGTGCACCTGCGCTGCGACGAAGCAGCAACCCGTCCGGGCTCGTGCGGCAAGCCCTCGACCATGTGCGAAGTGCGCATCGTCACCGATGACGGCAGGGACGCGGCGCCGGGCGAGCGCGGCGAGCTGTGGGTGCGGGGGCCGAGCGTGCTGCGGGAGTACTGGCGCGATGCCGAGGCCACTGCCGAGGCGCTCAGCGACGGGTGGTTCCGCACCGGCGATGTCGGGCACGCGGATGACGAGGGCTGGATCTTCATCGACGACCGGCGCAAGGACATGATCATCTCGGGAGGCGAGAACATCTACCCCGCGGAGCTCGAGGAGGTGCTGGCCCGCAGCGATCTGGTCGCCGAAGCAACCGTCGTGGGCGTGCCCGACGAGCGATGGGGCGAGGTGCCCGTCATCGTGGCCGTGCGGGCAACCGGGCCGGCGGCCGCTCCTAGCGTCGCGGACGACACCGAGATCGAGGACGCCGATCTCCTGCGGCTGTTCGACGGGCAGCTCGCACGCTTCAAGCATCCCAAGGCAGTGTTCTGGACCGATCAGCTCCCCCGAACGGCGCTCGGCAAAGTACGCAAACACGAGGTACGAGCAATGCTCAACGAGAACCATGGAGTCCACCGTGCCGGTTGATGTCGGATTCATCGGGCTCGGCGTCATGGGCTTCCCCATGGCGGGCCACCTCGCTGCAGCGGGCCACCGCGTGGCCGTCTTCAACCGAACCGCGAGCGTCGCGCAACGGTGGTCAGGCGAGCACCAAGGTCGGGTGGCTGCAACGCCGGCAGACGCCGCCGATGGCGCAGCCATCGTGTTCATGTGCGTCGGCGCCGACGACGACGTGCGCGCGGTGACCTACGGCGACGACGGCGCGCTGGCGGCAATGGTCGAGGGCTCGGTCCTCGTGGATCACACCACTGCTTCGGCCGACATGGCCCGTGAGCTGGCCACTGCGTGTTCCGAGCAAGGGATCGGCTTCGTGGATGCACCCGTGTCCGGCGGCGAGGCGGGCGCGCAGAACGGCGTGCTGACCGTCATGTGCGGCGGCGCTGCCGAGCACTTCGAGCGGGCGCGACCGGTCATGGACTCCTACGCGCGGGCGGTCACGCTGATCGGCCCAGCCGGCGCGGGACAGCTCACCAAGATGGTCAACCAGATCTGCATTGCCGGTCTCGTCCAGGCACTGTCGGAGGGACTCGAGTTCGGTCGCCGTGCCGGTCTCGATCTCGACGCCGTGCTCGACACCATCTCTCAGGGCGCGGCGGGGTCGTGGCAGATGTCGAACCGCGGCACAACGATGGCCGCCGACGAGTTCGATTTCGGTTTTGCCGTGGACTGGATGCGCAAGGACCTCGGCATCGTGCTGTCGGAAGCGCAACGCAACGGTGCTCCCCTGCCGGTCACCGCCCTCGTGGACCAGTTCTACAAACGCATTCAGGAGCTCGGTGGTGGCCGCTGGGACACCTCCAGCCTTATCGCCCTGCTGCGGCCCCTCGAATCGCGCTGACGTCATCTGCACCGACGCTGCGGAACCGAACGTCATCGACATGCGGCCGGTACCGTGCGGGCCCGTGACCCGCAGCGACCGCATCCTGATGGGGCCGGGACCCTCCAATCCCTACCCCGAAGTCATCGAAGCCTTCACCCGGCCCGTGCTGGGCCACCTCGATCCCGAGTTCATCGCCCTGCTGGACGAGATCAATGAACGCCTGCGCGCTGTCTGGCAGACCCAGAACCTGCTGACCTTCCCCGTCAGCGCTACCGGCTCGGCAGGCATGGAAGCTGCGTTCTGCAATTTCGTCGAACCCGGCGACACGGTGGTCATCGGTGTCAACGGCGTCTTCGGCACACGCATGTGCGACGTGGCAGCCCGGTGCGGTGCAGACGTCGTGGCGGTGAACGAGGACTGGGGCAGTGCCATCGATCCGCAGCGACTGATCGACGCCCACCCCTCGCCGAAGCTCATCGCCGTCGTGCATGCGGAGACATCCACCGGCGTGCGCAACGACATCGCGCCGCTCGGCCAGGGCAAGGGCGATGCCCTGCTGCTCGTCGACTGTGTGACGTCGCTGGGGGGCATCGATGTCGACATCGACGGCTGGGCCGTCGACATCGCCTACAGCGGCACGCAGAAATGCCTCGGTGTGCCCCCCGGCCTCGCGCCCCTCACAGTCAGCGATCGGGCACTGGAATCGCTCGTCGAACGGCCCCAGAGCTGGTACCTCGACCTGAACATGATCCGGGCGTACGTCGTGGGCGAGGGCGCCCGCGCCTATCACCACACCGCGCCGATCTCGATGCTCTATGCGCTGCACGCCGGCCTCGGCGCCGTGCTCGACGAGGGACTCCAGAACGCCTGGGCTCGCCACCAGGCCTGCGGCGACGAACTGCACGCGCGCCTGCCCGAGCTCGGTTTCGAGCTGTGGGCCCAAGAGGGCCACCGCCTGCCCGAGCTCACCACTGTCACGCTGCCGGACGGCCTCGACGACGCTGCCGGGCGCCGTGCTCTGCTGGAGCGCTACGGCATCGAGGTGGGCGGCGGGCTCGGACCCGTCGCCGGCAAGGTGTGGCGCATCGGCTGCATGGGGCACACGGCCCGGATGCGCAACGTCAGGATGCTGCTGGGAGCGCTCGAAGAACTTGTGAGCGGCTGAGCGCCCGGCGGCCTGTTGGGCCGCGACACCCGCTCAAGGGGTCGAGTGCAGTGGCAGCAGTTCCTGGCCCAGCGCAGCCCGGTAGGTGTTGTGGAAGTGATGCAACGCCGGCTCGTTGCGGCCGAACACCACGTGTTCGAGCGCGCCGCCATTGGCTGAACGCTGCTGGCTGGCGCTCATCACGTAGTCCTCGTCGCGGATGACGTTGCTGAATGCACGCGACGCCTCAGCCATGAAGTCGAACTCGGCGTCGTCGCGAGCAATGCCGGGCCGCAGGTAGAAGGAGATCTGGCTCGTGTGACGGCCGGGCTCGGTCGGGTGGGGATAGGCCCGCACCAGGAACAGCACCTCGCGCGACGGGATGAGCTGCACGTTCGGGAACAGCCAGTACACCGGCAGCCCGTAGCGGGCGATGTCCCACTCCGACGGCGGCCGCTCGCGTGCGTCCTCGATGGAGCGACGGCACAGGATCAGCCGGTGATGGCGCCCGAACTCGTCGTAGCACTGCACGTTGCCGTAGAAATCATTCGACAGCGTGTCGGAGTGCAGCACGGGGAAGTGGTAGGTCTCGCCGAACGTGTCCATGGCGAGCTTCCAGTTGCAGCCGACCTCGTAGGTGTCACAGCCCAGCCACTGCAGCTTGCCGAAGTCCCAGCCCGCGAAGTCGGCGGCAAGCTCGTCACCCAGCAGCGCATCGGGGTCGAGCGCGCCACCGGGCCGCGGATGCACCCACAGCAGGCCGTGGCGCTCGACTGCCGGCAGCTCCACCAGCCCTAGGTCGTCGCGGTCGAGCTCGCCGAAGTGATCCGACTTGGGCAGGCCGACCAGCGCACCGTCGGCGTCGTAGGTCCAGTTGTGAAACGGGCAGGCGAAGCGGCGCTTGCGACCGCGCGGCTCGGTCTCGACGACCACGCCGCGATGGCGGCAGGAATTCACGAACGCCCGGAACCGGCCGCTCGGCGATCGCACGAGCAGCATCGGCGTGCCGAGATCATCTTGGGTCATGAACGAGCCCGGTTCGGGTAAGTCGCCCGACAGACCCACCATCTGGGGGTGAGTGTCGAAGAACTCCCGCCGCTCGATCTGTGCGAGTTCGCGGTCGGTATAGGAGGACGTGGGGTTGTAGCGCACGCCGCCGGCATCCACGTTGGTGCCGGAGTCGAGCCGCGCCAGCAGTGTCTTGATGTGGCTGACCTGTTCAGCGTGCTCCACGGCGGAAGTATGCCACCACCCGCAGCGCGGGCAACGGCGCTCAGCGAAGCCAGTCGTTGAACTCGGGCTGCCGCTTGGACAGGAAGGCCGAGACGCCCTCAGCAGCATCGGGCAAGTGATCGGTGATCGCCGTCTTGGAAGCGATCTCGTCGAGCGACTGCTCCCACGTCATCTCGGCAGCCAGCAGGATCGATCGCTTGAGCATGCGCATGGCCACCTGCGGTCCGTCGGCCATTTCGGCTGCGAGTTCGGCGGCCGCAGCGGGAAGCTGCTCGTCGTCGACCACCTCGTGCACCAGCCCGAGCTCGTGTGCGGTGTCGGCGTCCACGATCCGCTTGCGCATCATGAAATCGGTCGCCCTGGCGACGCCGAGGTGCTGCACCAGCAGCCACTGGCCGCCCTCGTCGGGCAGCAGGCCGAAGCGAAGCGTCGCCGATCCCATCCGGGCTGATCGTGCCGCGATCCGGAAATCGCAAGCAAGGGCGAAGCTGAAACCCGTCTGGATGGCGAAGCCGTTGATGACCGCGACCGTCAGCTTGTCCAGACGGCGCACTGCGGTGTTGACGGCCTGGGAGATCGTCCGCAGGCTGTTGTACGTGCCAGCGGCGTTGTGGTGCCCGCCGAAGATCTCCGGCGTGGCCGAGGGATGTTCCGCCTCGTAGCTGCCCAGGTTGTCTCCGGCCCAGAACGCCCGGCCCTGACCGGTGAACAGCAGTACCCGCACAGCGTCATCCATCTGAGCCTGGGTGATCAGCTCGATCAGGTCGCGCTTCATCGAGTGGGTGGAAGCGTTCATTGATTCGGGCCGGTTGAACGTCACCGTCAGCACTCCGTTCGAGCCCAGCGCCTGCTCGAATCCGAAGTACTCGGTGTCCAAGTAGCCAGCTTGCTCGCTTGACCGGGCTTGTTCGCTTGACATGGTTCGTTACCCCCTGCGCCAGGTGATCCGCTCCGAGGCGGGTCGCATGCTGAACCTAGTGAAAAGGCGGACCGATGCGCCGATCTGCCGCTCGGTACGCTGCCCGCCGTGGTTCCCGAGTCCGCCGAAGCAGGCGAGGCGCCGCTTGCGCCCATTGCCCCGTTCGCTCCGTTTGACGGCGTGCTCATGCTGCGACTCGACACCGAGACGCCTGCAGGCGACCGCACCTACTACGTCACACCGTTTGTCACCGATGGCGGCCGGCTGTTCGTGTTCGACGAGCCGGGTGATCGGAGCGATGCCCTCGAAGAACTGCTCGTGGGTAATCGCACGATCATCAGTTCCGCCTCCACCGGCGAGTTGAGCATCGGCGCCGTCGGGCGCTCCCCGACGTCGGATGAGGAGGCATGGGCGCGTGACGCATGCTCAGCGCGCTTCTTCTACGACCAGGCCTTGCAGGACCTCGCGCAACTCGGCGGGCTGGTGACCCTGCACCCCGCCTGAGCCTCCACTAGCGATCTAGGGTTCCGAGCGTGCGCACAGCCATCGGATTCGGAGGACCGGCGTCGGGAAAGCGGCGCGACTGGGACGAACAGGTCGAGTTCCTGCGAGAGGCCGACCGCCTCGGCGTGGACATCCTGTGGTCTGCCGAGGCATGGGGCATGGACGGCGTCAGCACGCTCGCCTACCTCGCTGCGGTGACCGAACGCTGCCAGCTCGGCACGGGCATTTTGCAGATCTCGGCCCGCGCTCCGGTGATGACCGCGATGACCGCGCTCTCGCTGGCGGCCATGACCGGAGACCGGTTCATCCTGGGGCTCGGCGTCAGCGGGCCGCAAGTGGTCGAGGGGTTGCACGGTGTGCGCTTCGCCGATCCGCTGGGCCGGCTGCGCGAGACGGTCGACATCTGCCGCCAAGCCTTCGCCGGCGAGAAGATCGCCTACGACGGCCGCCACCATGTGCTTCCCCTGCCCGACGGGCAGGGCAAGTCGCTGCGCCTCGCGCAGCCCGCCAACGACTCGATCGAGATCTGGCTGGCCACGCTCGGGCCGCGCTCGCTGCGGTACACTGGTGAGGCCGCCGACGGCTGGGTGGGCGTGTGCTTCGTGCCGAGCTGCCCGGAGGCCACCTGGGGTCACGTGGCAGACGCCGCAGCAGCGGCCGGCCGCCCGCCGGGCTCGGTCGCCTGCCAGGTCGGGGGCGCCGTCGAGTTCGGCGACGACCTCGAGGCTCTCATCGCGCCCCGACGGCCCGGCATCGCCTTCACGCTGGGCGCGATGGGGTCGGCGACTGCCAACTTCTACAACGATGCCTACCGCCGCGGCGGCTTCGAGGAAGAATGCCGCGACGTGCAGCGTCTGTGGCTGGACGCCGACCGGGCCGCAGCAGCGGCCGCAGTTCCGGATCGACTCGTCACCGAGACCAACTTCTTGGGCACCCACGAACAGGTCATGAACCAGGTGCGGGCGTACCGAGACGCCGGCGTGGACGTCCTGCGCCTGCAACCCGAAGGGCCGACCGCCGCAGCCCGGCTGGACACGCTGGCGGCGATGATCGACATCGTCCACGCCGTCAACGCCGAGCCCGCCGGGGCGACCTGACTCGGGCCGGCCGTGTCACTACCGTGGTGCCCATGGCTGGGCAATCTGAGACAGCACGCGCTGTCACGTTCACCGAGTCCGAGCTGCGCGGGCGGCTGACGCCGATGCAGTACCACGTCACCCAGGAGGCAGGAACCGAGCGCCCCTTCTCGGGCGACACCTGGGACAACCACGACGTCGGCGCGTACCACTGCATCGTGTGCGGTGCCGAGCTGTTCGACTCAGCGACGAAGTTCGAGAGCGGTTCGGGCTGGCCCAGCTTCACCCAGCCTGTTTCCGGCGAGGCAGTGGACACCGAGGTCGATCGCTCGTACGGCATGATCCGCACCGAGGTGATGTGCAAGGCCTGCGGGGCGCACCTCGGCCACGTGTTCCCAGACGGTCCCCGTCCGACCGGTGACCGGTTCTGCATGAACTCGGCGTCGCTGCAGTTCGCGCCCGCCGAAGACCCGGGCTGAGTTCGCTATTCCAAGTCGAGGCTGAGCTGGGTGGCGATGGGCTCGTCGGGCAGCAGCTTCACGACGTCCGCGTCGAGTTCACGTCGAACGCCCGCCACCGGCAGCACGGTCAGCATCGCCGCCTGACCCTGGCGCAGCAGGCTGAGCACCCGGTCGTCGTCAGCCCACAACACGTCGCTGCCGCTGATGACGATGTTCGCCGAGGCAACCTCGCCGCCGAGTTGGTTGCGCAGATAGTCGAACGCTCGGGCAATCGACTTCAGGTCGATGCCTTGGTCGCGCATCTTCTTCGCGATCTTGAACTCGACGAGGTCGTTGTAGGAATACCGGCGCCGAGAGCCGCTGCCCTCGGCCTGGGCGACTGATGGTTGCACTAGGCCCTTGCGGGCCCAGTGATCGAGCTGGCGGTAGCTGATCCCGACGATCTTCTCAGCCTGCTTGCTGGAGAATCCCTCGACAATGGCTCCTGCCACCTCCGGCGCGGCCTCGCCAGACACGTCGGCACTCGCCGAGGTGGCGGCAGGCTGTGACGGCGCATCGGCTTCTTGCGACGTCGTCGGCACAGGGTCGGAAGCTGGTTGCTGGCCTGCCATCGGTATCTCCTCTCCTGCGTGGGTCACGCGTAGCAAATCACACCCTGCGAACTACCGGGTTGTGATCTGCACGTTCACAAAGCGTACGGGGACCAGTCGCGCCAGCGCAAGAGGCCCCTCAGGACGAGCATCGAACAATCGATCGGGCCGCAGCGGCGGTGGGGCCGCCGTGCCTCACTCTTTTTCGCCGGCCTCCGCCGCAGGACCGAAATCGTCGGGCTGCACGTCGTCCAAGAACTGCTTGAACTCGTCGAGGAGCTCATCGGGGTCGACATCGTCGGGGGGATCCGCGGGGAGCTCGATGATCTGCCCCGCTTCGTCCAGCACCGACTCGCTGGCGAAGATGGGCGTGTCGGCCCGCACGGCCAGTGCGACGGCATCGCTCGGCCGGGCGGAGATCGTGTGGGTGTCCGAGCCGATGGTGACCTCCATCTCGGCGAAGAAGGTGCGATCGCGCAGGTCGGTGACTGTCACCTTGACCAGCGTCGCTCCGAGGACGTCCAAGATGGCCGCCATGAGGTCGTGCGTGAGGGGCCTCGGCACGCGGATCTGCTCGATGCCGCGATAGATCGCCTGGGCCTCGGGCGTATCGATGACCACCGGCAGCACCCGCTGAGAACCGCCGGTCTCACGCAGCAACAAGAGCGGGCTCTGCGAGGGCATCTCCACCTGCACGCCAAGAAGCTCCATCTCGACCATGCCCGCACACTACTTCGGCCCCTGCGAGCACCGAGCCCGGAGTGACCTGGTGCTATTGCCGGTAACGGCGCAACGCCTCCCCCATCACCACCGACCGCAAGCGCTCGCACAGCGCCGTCAAACGGCCCAAGGACCGCAGCGCGTCGAGCTCCGCCGACGCACCGCCGGCATGCAGTATCGGCTGGATGCCCTGCTCGAACATGGAAGCATCCCGCGCCGCGGCATTACGGATGACACGCAGGTGGCGAGCCTGCAGGCCGTAGGTGGCGAACTCACGCGAGATGCGAGCGATGAGCAGCGCACTGCTGCCGTAGCGCGGCTCGGGCGGTTCTAGGCCCAACGAGGCCTGCACTGGGTCGGATGGTGTTGCACCGGGCTGTGGCCGCAGTAGCCGTGTCGCGTCGTCGTCGGCGAGCGGCACGAGCAACCCGAAGTCGGTCAGCTCAGCGATCTCGTCAAGGGTGAGCCCGGTCTCGGCACTCAGGTCGGCTGCGCTATAGGTGCGGGTGTCGTCCTCTGCAGCCCACGGCAGTCCAGCGCCACCAGGAGTCGGTACCTCAGCCGGTTCGCTTGCCCGGACGACGGGCTCTCGGTTGTCGAGGTCTTGGTTGTCGAGGTCTTGGTCGCCAGCATCTGGGTCGACGGCGCCGTCGTCAGCCGGCGTCCCGCCAGTCAGACCAGCTGCGTGTCCGCCAGCTTCTTCAGACTCAGGCGCTGTCTCAGCGGCGGCTGGCAACTCGACGGCGTCGGTGATCCCTATGCCCCAGATGTCCGCCAGATGCTCGCCCCGATCGATCCGTTCGCCGATGATGCTGAGCGGCAGGTACTGATCGCGTTGACGGGTGAGGATCCAGCGCAGCACTTCGATGTCGTGGGGTCCGAAGCTGCGGTAGCCCCCCGGCGTGCGGGCCGGCGAGATGAGCTTGCGATCTTCGAGGAACCGGATCTTGGAATCGGTCAGATCGCTGAACTCGGGCCGCAGCAGCGCAACGACCTCGCCGATCGACAGTCGTGCTCCAGGTGAGGAAGGTTCGGACTGGGCGCTCACAGCCCGACCGAGGCAACCAGGTAGAGCAGTTTGAACTTGCCCACCTGCAGCTCGTCGCCGCTGTGCAAGATGACCTCGCCATCGGTGCGAACGCCATTGATATAGGTGCCGTTCAGCGAGCCCACGTCGTACAGGATGTGGCCCCCATGGCCGAGCTCGAGCACCACGTGACGGCGTGACACGGTGATGTCGTCGAGGAACACATCGCTGTCGGGGTGCCGACCCACAGTGACGCGGTCGCCGGCCAATTCGAACCGAGTTCCCGAACGGTGCCCGGAAGTGACCACAAGTTCCGCCTGGCCGCTGTACGGCGGGACCTCGGTGACGCCGACAGGCGAGAGCACTTCGGTGGGTGCATCAGCCGTAGCGTCCAAGCGCGCCCCGCAGCTGGAACAGAACCGGGCGTCATCGGCACTCGACTTCCCACACACGGCGCAGACGATGGCCATGACGATCAGATGTCCTCGGCGATCAGCGCGGCATAGCCATCGGCATCGAGCAGCGCCTCCATCTCGGCCGACGCTTGAGCCGCTTCGCCGGTCGGGGCGATGACGCAGATCCACCCGTCGCCGTACGGCGATTCGTTGACCAGCTGCGGCTCATCCTCAAGGGTGACATTCACCTCGACCACCTCGCCCGAGACCGGGGCAAAGATGTCCGAAACCGACTTGGTGGACTCGATTTCGCACATTGGCTCATCGGCGGTGACCTGAGCACCGATCTCGGGCAACTCCACATACACGAC
The DNA here is from genome assembly GCF_965204195.1 of Candidatus Poriferisodalis sp. Classification (GTDB taxonomy): domain Bacteria; phylum Actinomycetota; class Acidimicrobiia; order Acidimicrobiales; family Poriferisodalaceae; genus Poriferisodalis. Next base: position 1,577,367 of record NZ_OZ241975.1, on the reverse strand, counting down.
ATCACCGAGCGCATCCTGTGCGAAATCGGTGATGCCCACCTGCACCCCGCCATCGGCAGGGCGCACCCATTCGTGATCGCTCGAGTAGCGAAGCTCGGCGGGTATCTCCATGCTCGCGAACCTACCGGATAGCTGTCACACCGATAGCTCAGCCGCTGGCGCTGCCGGTGCGCCCTTCGCGCACTGCATCGAAGGCCTGGGGGATGTAGCCCACCGCCGACCAGTAATGGATCGGCAGGCCGGTCGCCACGAATATCCAGGCTGCCACTCCGAAGGCCTCCGCCACGCCGATGTCGCTGTGGGAAGCCAGGAAGCACGGCACGGCGAACATCATGAGAAACGTGCCGGTCTTGCCCCACCAGGTCACGTCGATCTTGCGAGCGCCGAGGGCCCCCAGCACCAGCGCCGCCACAGCGACCACTGCTTCGCGGAACAGTGCCAGCACCGCGATCCACAGCGGCAGCGAGCCGTCGGCGATCATCACGACGAGCGCGACCAGCAGCAGCAGCCGATCGGCAGTGGGATCCAGGATCTTGCCGAGCTCGGAGACCTGGTTGAAGCGACGCGCCACCCAACCGTCGACCCAGTCAGTGGCACCGAGAGCGCCGAGCAGCAGTGCGGCAAACCAGCGGTCCTCGGCACCGAACACCAGCCACACGAACCACGGCAGGCAACACAGACGAGCCAGGCTGATCAGGTTCGGCACGGTGAATGGCCGCCACCCAGGGTCGGGGACCGGCGGCGCATCGGAGGCCTCGCTCACGCGGCTCACAGTACTGAGATGCAGTCGGCTCAGCCTCTTAGGCTGCGCGCATGAGCACGATCTTCACGCGGATCATCGAAGGCGAGCTGCCCGGGACGTTCGTGTGGCGCGACGACCGCTGTGTTGCATTCCTGTCCATCAATCCGCTGTCGCCGGGTCACACGCTGGTCGTGCCGATCGCCGAGATTGACCACTGGCTGGATGTCCCGGCGGACCTGCAGGCGCACCTGTTCGATGTGTCGAGACGCATCGGCCAGGCACAGATGCGGGCCTTGAGACCCGAACGCATCGGGCTGGTGGTCGCCGGATTCGAAGTGCCTCACTGCCACATTCATGTGTGCCCGGTGAACTCGATGGCCGACATGAACTTCGCCCGACCGCTGCCCATGGCCTCGGCCGAGGAGCTGAGCGGGCCCGCCGAAGCCATCCGCGCCGCGCTGGTTTAGAAAAGCCGGTCTGGCGCCGCTTCGGTGGGGTCCGCGGGTTCGATGAGACTGGCATCGCTGTTGCGGACGTTGCCGACGGCGCGGCCGACTTGATGCGAGTGCAGAATGCCCTCGGCAGCAGGAGCGCACATGGCCGACAGCACCTCGACATCGTCGTTGGCAGGGTCGAGCCACGTCTCCCACTGCGAGCGTTCCAGCAGCACCGGCATACGGTCGTGAATCGGTGCCATGAAGCTGTTCGCGGCGGTGGTCAGCACCGTTGCCGAGTGCAGGGCCTGGCGTGGACCGGTGGGGGCATCTGCGTCCGCTCCGTCGTTTGCATCGCCGGCTGGAGGGGGTGACCAGCGTTCCCACATGCCCGCCATCGCGAGCATGGCGCCGTCAGCGCGGGTGATGTAGTGCGGCAGGGGCCGGTCATCTCGAGACGTGCCCTTCGGTGCCCGGGGCCACTCGTAAAAGCCGTCGGCGGGCACGATGCAGCGGCGCCGTTTGAACGCGCTGCGAAAGGAGTTCTTCGTCGCCGCAGTCTCAGATCGGGCATTGAACAGCGGCGGGCCCTTCGCGGGGTCCTTGGACCATTGCGGCACGAGGCCCCAGCGGAACGTCTCGATTTGGCGGGCGTGGTCGTCGGCCACCACGGCCACGATGTCGGTAGTGGGTGCCACGTTGTAGCTGCGGGGTGCGTCGAAACCCGGCAGCGGGGTGTCGAAGTGCGCTGCTATCTGCTCGAGACTGGCTGCTGAGACAAACCGTCCGCACATGCGCCGAGCGTAGAACGACGGTGGATTCCAAGTCCGCTCCGCATCAGCTCACGCGAACTCGATGAACTCAGTTGTACCTGAAAACCATTTGAACATCATGAATTTTACTTGAATGATGTCATCTCGTGGGATTCGTCGACGATCTCTGGGCCGTGCTGCTGTCCGGCGACGAAGCCGAAGAGCAGGAAGCGCTCGACCGCCTCGTCGAAGACGATGTGACGGCAGATATTGCGTTTGCCGCACTCTCGGCCGGTGGCGCAGCCACCTACCGGCAGGAATCCCGCACAAGTCCCCCGGAGGCCGATTCCGACCGCAGGCAACAGTGACATGCTGCCCCCGGCTTGCCCCACGATGAAACGCTCGTCCAGACTCCCGTCAACGGCGCGGAGGCCGCTCGCCGTGGCTGCTCGCCGGACAGGCCGGTACTGTGCGGCACGTGGGTGCAGGATCGCGAGTGGCGTGAATCGGTCGATGGCATCGACTCGAACGGCAACGACGGAGCAAGCCGATCTCTTGGCAATGCTCAGCGAGCGTTATGACACGCCTCAGGCCCGCGGCAGCGCGTTCGAGAGGCTGATGCAAGCTGCTCTGGCACGACACCCGGACCTCTATGGCCCCCGGCGCTTCAAGCACGTTTGGCGCTGGATGGAATGGCCCGACCGCGAGGCCCACGGCTACGGGGCCGATGTCGGCATCGACCTCGTCGCCGAGCAGACCCCCGAGGCAGGCGGAGGACTGTGCGCTATCCAAACCAAAGCGCACATCGAAGGTCGAATCAGCAAGGCCGAGGTCGACTCCTTCATCTCGGCATCGTCGGGCTCGGCGTTCTCCGCACGCCTGCTCGTGCTGACGTCGCCGATGACCGCGCAAGCGCGGACGATGGTCGAACAGGCATCGCCGCGGTGCGAGGTGCTGCACCGCAGCGACCTCGAGTCGTGGCCGATCAACTGGGACGAGTGCCTTGACGACCCGACCGAGTTGCGCTTCACGCCCCAGCCGCGCCATACGCCCAAGCCGTTTCAGGTTGAGGCGATAGCGAAGGTGCTCGACGGGCTCGCCGCGGGAGACCGCGGACGACTCGTACTGCCCTGCGGAACGGGCAAATCGGTCGTCTCGCTGTGGATTGCCGAACAGCAGGCCGGCGTCGGCGGGCGGGTCCTGTACTTGGTGCCCTCAATCGCCCTGATGAACCAGACGATGCGCGAATGGGCACGCCAGCGAAATCCCGACATTGCGCATCGTTACATCGGCGTGTGCTCCGATACTCGCGCCGGACACGCAGCCGAGGATGCGCCGCTGGCCGAGTTGGCAATGCCGGTCACCACTGATCCGCAGCGCATCGCAGCGCAGCTAGCCATGAGCGATTCGGACGCGATGACCGTCGTGTTCTGCACCTACCAATCGCTCAGCCTCATCGCTGACGCGCAGGCTGGAGACGGCACGGACACCCAAGTTCCCCCCTTCGATCTCGTGCTCTGCGACGAGGCCCACCGCACCACCGGCATCGAGGACACGAAGGCGCCGAAGAAGGGCAAGGCAGACAGTCGAACGATCACCCCGTACTCCTTCATTCACAACCCTGAGCGCGTGCGAGCCCACAAGCGCCTCTACATGACGGCGACACCTCGCGTGTACACCGAGGCAGCCAGGCGCCGAGCCGACGAACACGAGCGCGACTTCGACGTCTTCTCGATGGACGATCCGAGCATCTACGGCCCGGAGCTGTACCGCATGTCGTTCGGCGACGCCGTCGAGGGCGGCCACCTCACCGACTACAAGGTGCTGGTCATCGCGGTGGCCGAGAACCCGGTGCTCGATGCCTACGACAGCATCGTGATCGACGACGATCGGCCATTCAGCATCCACGACGCAGTTCGCTTCGCCGGCTGCTGGGACGGCTTGGCCGATCCCACTACCACCACCGCTGAGGGCCGTGTCACGGGCGCCGTCAACCCGCAGGACGCTGCCCAGCGAGTCATCGCCTTCACCAACCGGATCCGCAACTCCCAACTGGTGGAGAGGTATTGGAACCCCGTCGTCGAGGCAGTGGCTGCAGCGGTGCATGGTCGGACGGCGACAGGCGATAGGGCCGAACTGCTCGGCTGCGACGTACGCCACGTCGACGGCTCGAAGAACGCTCTCGAACGGGCCGACACGATTGCATGGCTGCGACAAGGCGATCCCGGCGGCGCCTGCCGCATTGTGACCAACGCCCGCTGCCTCACTGAGGGCATCGACGTGCCGGCATTGGACGCCGTGATCTTCCTCGAACCGAAGCAGTCACAGATCGACGTCATACAGGCCGTCGGCCGCGTGATGCGGCGCGCCGAACACAAAGATGTCGGCTACGTGATCCTGCCGGTGGTGGTTCCCTCCGGCGCAAGCCTGCTCGACGACCAAGTCTTGTCGGGCTCCGACTTCAAGGCCGTTTGGAAGGTCCTCAAAGCCCTGCGCTCACACGACGAACGCCTAGACGTCGCGATCAACACAGCCGACCTGACAGGACGGCTGCCCATCAGCATCCTGCCGAGCGGCGTATGCAGCACATGCGGTCGGGCCGACGCCGAGTGTGAATGCGAGCAAGACGGCGGCGACATCGACGGCAAGGTGACCCAGCAGCGTCTGCCCTTCGAGCACGCCATTGCGTCACGGCTGGTGGCCGCCTGCGGGGATCGCCAGTACTGGGACCGCTGGGGCCGTGAGGTGGCACGGATCACCGGCACCATTACTGAGCATGTGCGGACCGCTGTCGGGGCCAACCCTGACTTGGCCGCCAAGTTCGAGCGCTTCGGCGACCAGATGGAAGCCACCATCGGCGGAAGTTTGCCGTCTGGCGACCTTGCGGTGCTCGTCGCCCAGCATGTGGTCACGATGCCGGTCTTCGATGCGCTGTTCGCAGGCAGCGGTTTCGCCGACCGCAACCCGATCTCCGCCGCCTTGAACGAGTTGCTTGACGAGTTCAAGGCTGCCGACATCCGGCTTCGTGACGAGACGGTCGCATTGGACCGGTTCTACGACAGCGTCCGCAACCGCCTCTCTGGCGCGGCCGACTCTGACGCCCGGCTCAAGATCATGCTGGAGGTGTACGAGTCGTTCTTCAAGGAGGCGATGCCCGCCGAGATCACTCGGCTGGGGATCGTTTACACGCCTGTGGAACTGGTGGACTTCATGCTGCGGTCGGTCGACGCTGTGCTGCGCCAAGAGTTCGGACGAGGATTGACCTCGAAAGATGTCCACATCTTGGACCCCTTCACGGGCACGGGCACGTTCATCAACCGTCTGCTCACCCAGAAGAACAGCGACGGCGAGCCGCTGATCGCAGACGAAGACTTGGAGCGCAAGTTCGTCAACACGCACAACCCGCTGGTGCCGGGCGGCAGTGTCCAAGAGATCCACGCCAACGAGATCGTGCTCCTCGCCTACTACTTGGCCGCCATCAAGATCGAAGAGGGCTACCGGGACCGCACGGGAAGCTACGAACCATTCAGCGGCATCGTGCTCACCGACACGTTCTCGCACGACCCCGCAAGCTTGCCCGGAACGGGAACGATTGGTTACAACTCGGCCCGCGCCCGACAGCAGAACGAACTCCCCATCCAAGTCATCATCGGCAATCCCCCATGGTCGGCCGGCCAGAAGTCGGCAGGCGACGACAACCCGAACGTCGAGCATCCTCACATCGAACAACGCGTCCGCGACACCTACGGCCGCAGGCACCGCGAAGTCACCGGCCGCGGCGCCGGGCCGTCCTCGGGAAACCTGTACGTGGAGGCATTCCGCTGGGCGTGCGACCGTCTCGACACCCCAGAAGGCACTGGAGATCGCCCTGGTGTCATCGCCATGGTGCATCCGAACTCGCTCTCGAATGCACCCTCCCTTGCAGGAATGCGTGCGTCGTTGCGAGACGAGTTCACCGACATCTACGTCGTGAACCTGCTCGGTGACGCGATGAAGTCGGGCGATGAGTACCGGCGAGAGGGCGACAAGATATTCGGCCAAGGCTCCCGCAACGGCGTGCAACTCACCGTGCTCGTTCGCAACCCGAGCAGTGGCCCAAGTCCCGCCACGCTGCATTACGTCGGAGCGCCCGAGTACTCGACTCGTGACGCAAAGTTCGCTTGGCTCGCAGGACTTGGCGACGTCACCAGCGACCTGTTCCAAGCGGTCCCCGTCAATGACGCCCACGACTGGGTCAACCTCACCGACGGCTCCTTCTCGGATCTGCTGCCCGTTCTGACGGTCAGCCGGAATTCGTCGAGCGAAGCTGCCATCACCGAGGAGAGCGTCCTCGGTGCAAAGACGAACTGTGACGCCTACGTCTACGCGTTCAGCCGGGAAGCGCTCTCAACCAAAGTGGCCGCACTCATCGGGGCCTACGAGCGCGCACGCCAAGCCGTGGAACAGGGTGCATCCTTCGAGAGCATCACCGCGAACGATGACCTCGAAACCATCAAGTGGACGCACACCTTGAAGAACTCGCTCAAGCGCAACCTCGAAATCGAGTTCGACGACAGCCGCATTCGCGAGGTGCTGTACCGGCCGTTTACCAAGCTCTGGCTCTACGAGGACCATCGCATCATTTCTCAGGCGAGGGCCACAAGTGACCTCTTCCCACTGACCGAATCTGCTATAGACGCTGACGACCGACCGACCGACCGACCGACCGACCGACCGACCGACCGACCGACCGACCGACCGACCGACCGACCGACCGACCGACCGACCGACCGACCGACCGACCGACCGACCGACCGACCGACCGACCGACCGGGATCTGCATCACGGCGCCCAGCAACCGGTCAGTCTTCGGAACACTGGCGACCGATTGCATCGTCGACCTCTGCGCCGTCGGCACCAACCAGCCCGCCCGGGTCATCCCACGACGACGATCCTGATCTCAGGGGCCTCGAACATGACCTTCCAAGCACTGGCGACGAACACCATGCCCGACATCGCAGCGATAAAGGGCTCTCAACAGACGCGCGCGCTGCCGCGATGGAGGCAATCCTCTTGAGCACGCCGTCCACCCGCACGACCTTCGCCACGCTGGCAACTCGAGTGCTCCCCGATCTGCACGCTCTGGACCCAGCCGGCCGCGCCCTCCCCCGGACACAACAGCGATGACCGAGACGCTTTCCCTGCCGCTCCCCGACGCCAGCACACCAACTACCTCGGACAACGTCACCGATTGGGCGTTGGAGCAGTTCCAGGCCAAGTACGGCCCCGACATCTCCAAGGACGACATCTGGGAGTACCTGTACGGCGTGATGCACTCGCCGGAATGGCGCATGGACTACCGCCACGACCTGCAACGCAACCTGCCGCGCATCCCGCTGGCCGACGACTTCGAGCCGTTCCGGGCAGCTGGGCGCAAGCTGATGGACCTCCACATCGGCTACGAAACCGTCGACGAGTACCCCGTGCAGTGCCTCGTGGATGGCGAGCCAGACGAGGGCGACGCCGACGGCAGCGCATACCGGATCGAGGGTCGGATGCGCTGGGGCAAGGGCTCTGACGGCACCGAAGACCGCACGGTGCTGGTGGTCAACAACCGGTGCCAGCTTGTGGGGATTCCAGTCGAGACGGTGCATTACACCGTCTCGGGGCGCACCCCGCTGCAATGGGCCATCGACAGCCTCCGCGTCAAGCACGACAAGGCATCAGGCATCATCGACGATCCGAACGGGTGGCGCGACTGGGCAGACGAGCCGTTCAATCTGATTCGCCACCTGCGCCGACTGGTGACCGTGAGCTACGAGTCGGCCCACATCATCGCCTGGTTGCCGACCTCGCGCCCCGGTGAGTCGCACCTGTACGAGCCCGGCCCCGTCACTCTGGCCGACATCATCGAATCGCAGGGCAAGGGACCTCCTCTCGAAGACTCCACTGGCGTCATCTACACCGACGAAGAATTCGTCGCCCATCTCGAATCAATTCCATACGACACCGCTCCCGAGTGACCAGGGATCGTGCCGACGTACGCCTCCTCCGCGCGGTTTCGCCGCGACATTGCGAAGCTCACGAGAGCACAACGGCAAGAGTTCTACACCGCACTCGCACTCTTCGTTGCCGATCTGCGAGAGATCGAATCCGGCAACCGACACTGGTTCCGGAAGGGAATTGTCAGCAAGCTGCATGGTGTCGACGGCTTGTTCGAATTCCGCTGGGCAGACGACGGACGGGCCACATTTTCCCTGGGAAACCCGCCCCGGCAAGGACTGCGGCACATCGAGTGGCGCCGCTGCGGCACCCACGACATCCTGCCGTAGAGCCGACCGGCGGAAGTGCGGCTCCGGCTATACGTAGGTGGAGCCCTTCATGGCGCCGCGGTCCTGGCGGATCTCCACATTGACCAGTGCCGGCATACCCGAGTCGAAGGCTCGCTGAAGCGCAGGTGCGATCTGGTCAGGCTCGGTCACGTGCTCGCCATGACCGCCCATGGCCTCGACCACCTTGTCGTAGCGGGTGTAGTTGAGCTCGGTGGCCACCACCCGGTCCTGGCCGTAGAGGCCAGCCTGCGGCCGCAGCATCTGGCCCCACGCAGCGTCGTTGCCGACCACGCCCACGATGGGCAGGCCGAATCGCACGGCAGTGTCGTACTCGAAGCCGTTGAGCCCGAACGAGCCGTCGCCGTAAACGATCAGTACCCGCTTGTCTGGGTGCGCCTTCTGCGCCGCCAGCGCGAACGGCATCCCGACGCCGAGGGTGCCGAGCGGGCCAGGGTCCATCCAGGTGCCGCGCCTGGGCACCCGGATCACCTTGGAGGCCTGGGCCACGATGTCGCCGCCGTCACCGATCACGATCATGTCGTCGGTGACGGCGTCGGCGATCTCGCGGCACAGCCTCAGCGGGTCGATCGGCACCTCGTCGCTGTTGAGCTCGGCGCTGCGGGCCTCGTCCAGCTCGGCTTCGCGCGTGCGCAGCGCCGCGAGCTGTGCGCTGGCGTCCACGGTCACGCCGGTGGCCTTGAACACGTCCAGCAGCGCATCGAAGTTGGCACCGAGGTTGCCGACGAGGCTGACATCGGCGGGGCGGTTCTGGCCGATGAGCGTCTCGTCGAGGTCGAGTTGCACGATGCGGGCGTCGGCGGGGATGGCGCGGCCGAACTTCATGCGGAAGTCGAGCGGCGTGCCGGCCAGGATCACCACGTCGGCGGCTTCGAGTGCTTCCTTGCGAGTGAGCGAGAGGAACGACGGGTGATCCCACGAGATCTCCCCGCGTGCCATGCCGTTCACGTAGCACGGCACGGACGTGGCATCCAAGAATGCCGCTAACGCGTCGCCGCCCTCGCTCCATTTCAGTGCCGTGCCCGCCATCACGACGGGCCGCTCCGCAGAAGCGATCAGCTGGGCCGCCTGTTCGGTCAGCGGAGCTGCAGCCGCAGCGGCCACCCGGTAGTCGCGAAACCGGGGCACCTCGACGGCATCGAGATCGACCGGCCCGTGCAGGATGTCCATGGGTATCTCGAGGAAGGCCGGGCCGGGCACACCGCTGAGTGCCGTACGCACGGCCAGTTCGATGTACTCAGCGATGCGGCGGGTTTCGCCGCATGCACCCGACCATTTCGTCACCGGCCGCATGAGCGACACGTGGTCCATCTCCTGCAGCGAGCCACGGCCAGCGTGCTTGAACGGCCCCTGGCCGCCGAAGACCAGGATCGGCGAGTTGGCCCGCCATGCATTCGCCACGCCGGTGACGCCGTCGGTCACCCCGGGGCCCGCGGTGAGGATGGCCACGCCCACCTTGCCCGGGTGCAGGCGCGCCCACGCGTCGGCGGCATGCGTCGCTGCTTGCTCATGGCGGACGTCGACGACCTCGATGCCCTCGTCGAGGCAGCCGTCGTAGATGCCCATGACGTGCCCGCCCGACAAGGTGAACACGCACTCCACCCCGGCCGCCTTCAGCGCCTTGGCGGCCAGCTTGCCGCCGTGGGTCTCGGTTTCCGTCACGCCCAAGGCGCGCCGTTCCTTGCCGCTCATCTGGAACCTCCGCAAAACAATCCTGTCGCAAGAGCTTGGCACGCGGCCTACCTTTGCGCCGCGGCGTACAGCCGTCTATCGCCCGCCGAGCGCGGTGCCTCTCATGCTTTTAGCCCCTACAGGGCCAGCCTGCGCGAAGAGCCGCACCAGCGAACCGGTGCGGCTCCGAGCGACCCGAAGGCCAAGGGCCGAGAGAAGGTTCTCCGCCGCGGCACTTCACACGCTCGGCGTCGGGCTCGATTCCCGATCGGTCCACTGCCGAGCCTAGCTGAGCACGATGTTCACCAGTTTGCCGGGGACCGTGACGACGCGCCGGATGTCTGCGCCAGCAGTGAGCTGGACGATGCGATCATCGGCCTTGGCGGCGGCTTCGAGATCGGCCGGCGAGATGCCGGCGTCGACCGTGATGCGGCTGCGGACCTTGCCATTCACCTGCACGGGCACCTCGATCACCTCGGCCGACAACAGTGCGGGGTCTGCCTGTGGGAATGGCGCGTAGACGATCGTGGTCGAGTTCCCGAGCTTCGACCACAGCTCCTCGGCCAGATGCGGCACCAGCGGTGCCAGCAAGCGCACCAGCACATCGGCGACAGAACGGGGCGTCGGACCGCCTCGGCGGGTCAGCTCGTTGTTCAGCTCGGTGATGCGAGCGATCGCCGAGTTGAACCGCAGATCCGACATGGCGTCGGTGACTGCGGCGATGGTCCGGTGCACCATCCGCTGGAGGTCAGCGTCGGGCGCGACGTCGGCGACCGTCAGCTCGCCGGTCTGCTCGTCGACCAGGCTCCGCCACACCCGCTGCAGCAGCCGGTGCGAGCCAATCACCGAATGCGTCTCCCACGGGCGACCCTGATCGAGCGGACCCATGAACATCTCGTAGGTCCGCAGCGTGTCGGCCCCGTACGCGCTGTAGATGTCGTCGGGCGTGACCGCGTTGCGCAGCGACTTGCCCATCTTGCCGAAGTGGCGGGTGACCTCGGCGTCGCCCCAGAAGAACTTGCCGCCGCGCTCGACGACCTCCGACGCTTCCACGTACACGCCCCGGCTGTCCTGGTAGGCAGCCGCCTGGATATAGCCCTGGTTGTACAGCCGGCCGAACGGCTCGGGGCCGCTCACGTGACCCAGGTCGTACAGCACCTTGTGCCAGAAGCGCGCATACAGCAGGTGCAGCACGGCATGCTCCACGCCGCCGACATAGAGGTCGACGCCCCCGACGCCGCCATCGGGGTCTGCCATCCAATACCGCTCCACCTCGGGATCCACCAAGGCGTCGTCGTTGGCGGGATCGAGGTAGCGCAGGTAGTACCAGCACGATCCGGCCCACTGGGGCATCGTGCTCAGCTCACGACGGTATGTGCGCTCGCCGTCGCCCAGGTCGTAGGTGGCGGTGGCCCACTCGGTGGCACGGCCGAGCGGCGGTTCAGGTTCCGACGACTCGTCCAGCGCCCGGGGTGCCCAGTCGATCAGCTCGGGCAGCTCTACCGGCAGCTCGCTTTCGGGCACTGCCAATGCAAGACCCGTCTCGTCGAACACGATCGGGAACGGCTCGCCCCAGTAGCGCTGCCGGCTGAACAGCCAGTCCCGCAGCTTGTAGGTGACCGTGCGGCGGCCGCAGTCCCGCTCCTCCAGCCAACCGCAGATGGCGTCGATGGCGTCGGCCTTTTCCAAGCCGTTCAAGAAATCGCTGTTGATGGCCGGCCCGGGACCGTCATAGGCCTCGCCGTCGAAGTCTGGCGGCGGCTGCACGGTGCGCATGATCGGCAGCCCGAACTGGACGGAGAAGTCCCAGTCGCGCTGGTCCTCTCCGGGCACCGACATGACCGCGCCCGTGCCGTAGTCGATCAGCACGTAGTCGGCGACGAACACCGGCACCGGCGCGCCGCTTGTGGGCACGCGGCAGTTCACGCCCAGCCACACGCCGGTCTTGTCGCGCTCGGTCTGGCGCTGCAAGTCGGTCATCGCTGCTGCCTGGGCCCGGTACGCGTGGAGGGCCTCACGGGGCGTAGTGGCACCCCCGGTCCAGCGCTGATCGGTGCCAGAGGGCCACACGTCTGCGACCAGCTCGTCGACGAGTGGGTGCTCGGGCGCCAGCAGCATCGCCGTCGTCCCGTAGATCGTGTCGGGACGGGTGGTGAATACCTCGATGGCTGGGCCGGAGCTGTTCGCATTGGAGATGGCTAAGCCAGAACTGCCGGGCTCGGCGTCGGTCGCGAAGCTGATGTATGCGCCCTCGCTTCGGCCGATCCAGTTGCGCTGCATGAGCTTGACGCTCTCGAACCAGTCCACTCGGTCGAGGTCGGCCAGCAGCCGGTCCGCATATGCCGTGATGCGCATCATCCACTGCTTCATCGGGCGGCGGAAGACTGGATGGTTGCCCCGGTCGGACCGCCCCTCGTTGGTGACCTCCTCGTTGGCCAGCACCGTTCCCAGCGCAGGGCACCAGTTGACCGGGGCTTCGCCCAGATAGGCCAGACGGTGCTCGTCGAGCTCGGTACGCCGCTCGACGTCGCTCATCTCGGCCCACACAGCACCGCTGGTGGTTGCCTTGCCCCCGGTCTCGAACAGCTCGATCAGCTCAGCGATCGGGCGGGCCCGCTGCGCGTCGGCGTCGTACCAGGAATTGAAGATCTGCAGGAAGATCCACTGCGTCCAGCGGTAGTACTCGACATCGGTGGTGGCCAGCGATCGCTGGTCGTCGTGCCCGAGCCCCAGCCGGGCAAGCTGGCGCGACATGTTGGCAATGTTCCGCTCCGTGTTGACGCGGGGGTGCTCACCGGTCTGGCGGGCATGCTCCTCAGCAGGCAGACCGAATGCGTCGTAGCCCATCGGGTGCAGCACCACGTAGCCGCACATGCGCTTGAAACGTGCATACACGTCGGTGCCGATGTAGCCCAGCGGATGCCCCACATGCAGTCCCGAACCCGATGGGTAGGGGAACATGTCCATAATGAAGAGCTTGTTCTTGTTGGTCGCCGGATCCGCCGGCGACGTGCCGGGATTGGGCGTGCGGTAGGTGCCGTCGGCCTTCCACCTCTCCTGCCAGCGCAGCTCGATCTCGTTCGCCATCTCGGCGTTGTAGCGATACGGAGGGAGCTCGCTCCCCTCAGCTGAATGCGCGACAGCGACGTCGGCCGATGAGGGGGGATTCATGCGGGAAAGGATGCCACGGTCACCCGCAAATCACTAAGAGAGAGCCACATTCCCGTCCGGAAGGTGACCGCTACCCTGCGGACCGTGGCCGAGACATCCCCATCGCAGCACGACACCGCGCTCAGCGATCCTGGCTTCGCGGATGTCTCCGAGAGCGACTGGGAGGCCGCGGCCGAAGGCGCGCTGCGGGGCGAGCCGCTGTCGTCGCTCCACTCGACGCTGCTCGACGGCATCGAGACCGCCCCGCTGTACACCGCGCATCGCCACGGCACCGAGGCTGATCCGTCAGGCTTGCCCGGCAGTGCACCGTTCACCCGAGGCGCCGCCGCCGCAAGCGGCGCACTGGGCTGGGAGGTGCGCCAGATCCACGACGTACGACTCGCGAGCACGCCCGATGCCGTCGCCGTGGACACGACATCGGGCGTGGATGCCGTCACTGTTGCCCGGGGCTGGGACGCCGACGGTGATGCCGTCGCACTCGCGGCAGGCATCGGCGATGCGGCCGGCGCCGGCGTAGCGATCCACTTGCAGTCCGGCGCATCGCCCGCGCACGCCGCGGCTCTGCTAGATGTCTTCGACCGTCACGGTGTGGAGCTCGCAGGGCTGCGCTCGTGGCTGGGTCTCGACCCGATCGCGGCGGCCGCAAGCGGTTGGCACTGGGCCAATCCGGGTGACTGCGCCACGCTCGACTCCTCCATGTGCAGCGCAGCGCGCAGCGCCGCCGAGATTGCGCAGCGCTCGCCTGGGGCCGTGCCACTGGAGGCTGACGGGTCGGTCTTCGCCGATGCCGGCGCCGGCGACGCCACCGAACTGGCGGCGATGCTCGCGACCGGGGTGGCGTGGCTGCGGGTGCTCTGCGACAACGCCGACGGACCGGGGCTCGACCCGGCTGCGGCTGCCGGCCTGCTGGGCTTCACGCTGTCCGCAGGACCCGACGCATTCGTGGTGACCGCCAAGTGCCGGGCGCTGCGGATGTGCTGGACCCGTGTGCTCGGCACCTGCGGCGTCGACGGCGTCGACGGCGTCGGCGGCGAGGGGCCGCCGATGCGGCTCCACGCCGTCACGGCGACAGCCATGCTGAGCGCTGTCGACCCGTGGGTGAACATGCTGCGCGCCACCACGGCCACCTTCGGCGCCGCAAACGGCGGCGTCGACGCCATCACGGTCCGCCCCTTCGACGCCGTCAGCACTGGGGCGCCGTCCAGCGGCCTGGGGTGGCGCGTCGCCGCCAACACGCAGCTGATCCTTCGTCACGAGAGCCGCATCGGATCGGTCATCGATCCCGCCGGGGGAAGCTGGTACCTCGAAGACCTCACGCGCAAGCTGGCGCACGCAGCCTGGCGCCGCTTCAGGGAGATCGAAGCGACCGGCGGCATGTGCGCTGCGATGGCCAGCGGCGATCTGGAGGCATCGATCGCCGCCGAACGAGCGCTGCGCGACGAGCAGATCGCCGCCGGCCAGCACGTGCTCGTCGGCGTCACCGACTTCGTGGACTCGCAGGCTGCGCAGGACTCGGGGGCGAGCGTCTCCGCTGGCGAACTGGCCGGCACGCCTGCGGTCGGGCTGGGCGTGCACCGCTGGGCAGCGCCCTACGAGACTGGGACGAATGACGAAGCTGTGACGGGAGATGCAGGGTCATGAGCGTCATCGGCGACTTCTCGAACGTTCAGCTTGACGACACCGGGTCGGCCCAGGCGAGCTCGAACGGCGCTAGCCGCCCTGGATCATCGACGCCGCCCGAATCGTCGGCACGAGCAGCGTGGGCGGAGCGATTCGCCTCCGAGACCGGCCGCGCCCCCGCTCCCAGCACCACGCCCGAAGGCATCGACATCGCGCCGCTGTACGTCGCTGCGGACGTCGCCGACCTCTACGACAGCGGACCCGACACCGGCGGGAACAGCCCCGCAGGGCGCACGTACCTCGACGGCTACCCCGGCTTCGCCCCGTACCTGCGCGGTCCGTACCCCACGATGTACACGAACCAGCCGTGGACCATCCGCCAGTACGCCGGCTTCTCCACCGCCGAAGACTCCAACGCCTTCTACCGGCGCAACCTGGCCGCAGGCCAGCGCGGCCTGTCGGTCGCCTTCGACCTCGCGACCCACCGGGGCTACGACTCGGACCACCCCAGGGTGAGCTCGGACGTGGGCATGGCAGGTGTGGCCATCGATTCGATCCTCGACATGCGCACGCTGTTCGACGGCATCCCGCTCGACCGCATGAGCGTGTCGATGACCATGAACGGGGCGGTGCTGCCGGTGCTGGCGCTCTACGTGGTGGCGGCCGAGGAGCAGGGCGTCGCGCCCGCGCAGCTCACCGGGACCATCCAGAACGACATCCTCAAGGAGTTCATGGTCCGCAACACCTACATCTACCCGCCCCAGCCCTCCATGCGGATCATCAGCGACATCTTCGAGTTCACCTCGGCCGAGATGCCTCGCTACAACTCGATATCCATCTCCGGCTACCACATGCAGGAAGCCGGGGCGACTGCCGACCTCGAGCTGGGCTACACGCTGGCCGACGGCCTGGAGTACCTGCGCTGCGGCATCGGCGCCGGCATGGGCATCGACGACTTCGCCCCGCGCCTGAGCTTCTTCTGGGGCATCGGCATGGACTTCTTCATGGAGGTCGCCAAGCTGCGCGCCGCCCGGCTGCTGTGGGCCAAGCTGGTCGCCGGCTTCGAGCCCGAGAATCCGCGGTCGCTGTCGCTGCGCACGCACTGCCAGACCTCGGGCTGGTCGCTCACCGCCCAGGATCCGTATAACAACGTGGTGCGCACCTGCATCGAGGCCATGGCCGCCGTCGACGGTCACACCCAGAGCCTGCACACCAATGCCTTCGACGAGGCGTTGGCGCTGCCGAGCGACTTCAGCGCGCGCATCGCCCGCAACACGCAGCTGTTCCTGCAGCACGAAGCCGGCGCGACCCGGGTGATCGACCCCTGGGGCGGGAGCTACTACGTGGAGCGGCTCACCGCCGAGCTGGCGCAGCGGGCTGCCGCCCACATCGACGAGATCGAGCATCTCGGCGGCATGGCTCGCGCCATCGAGGCCGGCATCCCCAAGATGCGCATCGAAGAAGCCGCCGCGCGCACCCAGGCCCGCATCGAGGCCGGGCAGCGCACGGTTGTCGGGGTCAACCGCTACAGGTCTGAGCTGTCCAATGAAGTCGACATCCTGCGCGTCGACAACGCCGAAGTGCGAAGCGCCCAGCTAGCAAAGCTGGACCGTCTGCGAGCCGACCGCGACGCCGATGTGGTGCAACGCTCGCTGGACGCGTTGCGCGAGGTAGCCCGCAGCGGCGAGGGCAACCTGCTGGCCGCATCCGTCGACGCGGCGCGCTGCCATGCCACCGTGGGAGAGATCAGCGCGGCGATGGAGGACGCCTTCGGGCGGCACACTGCCCAGATACGCACGATCAGCGGCGTGTACGGGAGCGAGATGGCTGGCGACAGTTCGGGCGACGCAGGCGACGGCAGTACCGGTCCGATGGCAGCCGCTGTCGATGCCGTACGCAAACGGGTTGCTGCCTTCGGCGAACAGACCGGGCGGCGGCCGCGCATCCTCATCGCGAAGATGGGCCAGGACGGCCATGACCGGGGCCAGAAAGTGGTGGCCACCGCCTACGCCGACCTCGGCTTCGACGTCGACATCGGCCCCCTGTTCAGCACACCTGCCGAGACAGCTCGCCAGGCCGTCGAGAACGACGTCCACGTCGTCGGCGCCTCATCGCTCGCCGCGGGCCACTTGACGCTGGTGCCGGCGCTGAAAGAAGCGCTTGGCGAGCTCGGCCGGCCCGACATCCTGATCGTGGTCGGCGGCGTCATCCCGGCGCAGGACTTCGACGCGCTGCGCACGGCAGGCGCCGCCGCCATCTACCCGCCAGGAACGGTCATCGCCGAAGCTGCGGCCGAGATGCTGGATCTGCTCGAAGGGACTGGCTAGAGCCCTGCCGCGGCCGCAGGCTCAACGATGGCGGCGTCCCACGTTGCGGACCTTCTTCTTGGCCCGAGCGGCGCGGTAGGCCGAGCTGGACGCCGCTCGCATGCCGCGCGGCGCGGCCGCGAGCCGCGCGTCGGCTTCTTCTAGGTGGCTGTGGTAGCGGCGGTGCACCCACAGCTTCTCGTCGCCGACGACGATCTGCCCCCACGCCGAGCCGCGGATGTCGAACGGCGCTGTGCGCTCGATGCGGTCGAGCAGCTCGACCGGCTTGGCCGGCCTCAGCGCCCGGGTGCGCATGACCACGATGTCGGCATCGGTCAGTGCGAGCAGGCGGTAACGCGACATAGTCAGCACTGCTGCTGTCGCGAAGACCGTCGTGGAGATCAGGCTGACCTGCACCCACGGCAGATCCACCGTCAGCACGATGCCGGCCAGCGCCGCCACGCCGATCACCAGCATCGAGAAAGGGTGCAGCCCGCCCTGCGCCGGCACGAGTGCGTGCAGGTGGTCGCCTTGGTTCAGGTACTGCTCGGCGGGGTGAGAACGGTCCCCCGTGCGCATCCGCTTCAGCAATCCCACCCGCACATTGTGCCCGAAGTGCCGGTCCGCGCAGGCAGGCCGTCGCCGTGGCTCCCGGTACCTTGCTACCGATGGCCGAAGTCAATGTCGCTGAGCTTGCCGCTGGCGTGCGCGCCTGCGACCGCGCCGCCATCGGCCAGGCCATCACGCTCGTGGAGTCGCGGCTGGCTGACGATGCCGAACCGGCGCAGGAGCTGCTCGCCGAGCTGCTGACCGACACCGGTGGTACGCATCGAGTGGGCATCACCGGTGTGCCCGGCGTGGGCAAGAGCACGCTCATCGAGACACTCGGAACTGCGCTGACGAAGCAGGGTCACCGTGTGGCCGTGCTGGCCGTCGACCCGACGTCGGCGCTGCACGGAGGCTCCATCCTGGGTGACAAGACCCGGATGACGGCACTGGCCAATGACCCAGATGCCTTCGTACGGCCCTCGCCAACGGCCGGACAGCTCGGCGGGGTGACGCGGGTGACCCGCGAGACGATCCTGGTGCTGGAAGCAGCGGGATTCGATGTGGTGCTCGTCGAGACCGTGGGCGTCGGCCAGTCAGAGACGGCCGTGGCCGGCATGGTGGATTTCTTTGTGGTGCTGATGCTGCCGGGCGCCGGCGACGACCTGCAAGGCATCAAGAAGGGCATCCTCGAGATCGCGGACCTGATCGCGGTCAACAAGGCCGACGGAGACAACGTCGAGCGGGCCGCCAACGCGGCACGCGACTACCAGCTGGCGCTGCACATGACCAAGCCGGCGTCGCCGACTTGGACTCCCCCGGTGATCACCTGCTCAGGTCTGACCGCAGACGGCCTCGAGACGCTGTGGGACCACGTGGCCGAGCACCGCCGGCTCATGTCGGCATCGGGCGAGCTGGCAGCCCGCCGGGCGGATCAGCGGGTGCGCTGGATGCGCGCCATGCTGACTGAGCGCATGCGCGCACGGCTGACGACGCGTGCTCAGGACCTGCTGGCCGATCTCGAAGACGAAGTGCGAGCCGACCGTCTGACGCCGACCGCTGCGGTGGACCAGCTGATGGCAGCCTTCGACGGGTCGGCGGACGCCTAGCGAGAAGTCCTCGTCGAAGGCGACCTCGCCTAGAAGTCCTCGTCGAAGGCGACCTCGCCTAGAAGTCCTCGTCGAAGGCGACCTCGCCTTCGATGCCGACCTGGTAGGCGGCGACGGTGCGCTCGAAGAAGTTGGTGAGCTCCTGCACGTCCTGCAGTTCCATGAACGAGAAGGGGTTCTTGGAGCCGAAGTTCTTCGGCAGCCCGAGCTGGGCCAGCCGCTGATCGGCCACGAACTCCAGGTAGGACCGAGTGTCGGCGACAGACATGCCCGCCACGCCGCCTGACAGCACGTCGCGCGCGAACTGCGTCTCGACGTCGACCGCCTCGACGATCATCTCGCGGATCCGATCGGCGAGATCCTGGTCGAACAGGTCGGGCTCCTCTGAGCGGATCGTCCGCACCACCTCGAACGCGAAGTTCATGTGCGCCGACTCGTCACGGAACACCCAGTTCGTGCCGGCCGCCAAGCCGTTCAGCAAGCCCTTCGACCGCAGGAAATAGACGTACGCGAATGCCGCGAAGAAAAACAGCCCCTCGATGCACGCCGCGAAGCAGATGAGATTCAGCAGGAAGGCCTTGCGGTGCTCGACGGTGGAGAGCTGGTCGAGCGACCACACGCTGTCCATCCAGCGGAAACAGAAGTCGGCCTTGGCGGCAATGGAGGGAATGTTCTCGATGGCCGAGAACGCCGCCGCTCGCTCATCGAGATCAGGGATGTAGTGATCCAGCAGCGTCAGGTAGAACTGCACGTGCAGCGCTTCCTCGTACAGCTGCCGGCTCAGGTACATGCGAGCTTCGGGGCTGTTGATGTGCTGGTAGAGGTTCAGCACCAGGTTGTTGGCGACGATCGAGTCGCCGGTGGCGAAGAACGCCACGAGCCGGTTGATGAGGTGCCGCTCGGCAGGCGCCAGCTTGCGGTTGAGGTCGACGATGTCGTCGGAGAAATCGATCTCCTCGACCGTCCAAGTGTTGCGGATGGCGTCGCGGTACATGTCGAAGAACTGCGGGTACCGCATCGGCCGCAGTGTCAGCTCGAAGCCAGGGTCCAGGATGTTGCCGCTGCGGACAGCGGAACCGGCGCCCGGGCCGGTCTGCGACCCGCCGTCTGGAAGCGGCTCGGGCCCCAATTCGGGCGCTGTCTGCACGAGTGCCATGGGGATCCTCTGTCTGTGTCAGGTGGTTCTGCCAAATTGCTCGCGACGCCTCATTCGCAGGCTTCGCAGGTCTCGGGGTTCTCCAGCGAGCACGCCACGGCATCGGCTGCTGCTGTGTCGGCGGCTGTGTCGATGACCGCGGCGGCCGAGCCCGCCGCGGCTGGGTCGGGCATGGTCGAGACGGTCGCTTGCGTTGCGGCGCCGCCGTTGGGCTGGCCCCCATCGCGCTGGGCGCCATTGCTGGGAGATGCGTTGTCGGTCGTGGTCTGGTTGATGCGCGTCGCCGGTCGGGAGCGCAGGTAGTACGTGGTCTTCAGGCCCGATTTCCAGGCGTGCATGTACATCGAGGAGAGCTTGCCGATGTTGGGGCTCTCCATGAACAGGTTCAGCGACTGGCTCTGGTCGATGAAAGCGCCCCGTGCGGCGGCCATGTCGATGAGCGCCCGCTGGGGCAGCTCCCACGCAGTGCGGTACACCGAGCGGAGGTCATCGGGGATCTCGGCGATGGCCTGCACCGAACCCTCGGCCATCTTGATCTTGTTGGCCATGGCCTCGCTCCACAGGCCACGCTGCTGCAGCTCTCGCACGAGGTAGCGGTTGATCTGCATGAACTCACCCGACAGCGTTTCTCGCTTGAACAGGTTCGACACCTGCGGCTCGATGCACTCGTAGCAGCCGGCGATGGACGCGATGGTGGCAGTGGGCGCAACGGCCACCAGCAGCGAATTGCGCAGCCCGTGCTGGCCGATCCGCTCGCGCAGCTCGGCCCAGCGTTGAGGTTGGGACGGCTCGATGCCCCACAGGTCGAACTGCAGCTCTCCCGCAGCGGCTCGTGTCTGGTCGAACGCGCCGTGCGGCCCGTGCTGGCGAGCCAGCTCGCAGCTTGACCAGACCGCCCAGTAGTAGATCTCCTCGGCGATGCGGGCCGCGATCTCGACCGCCTCAGGCGAATCGAACGCCAGATTGAGCTGGAAGAACACGTCCTGCAGGCCCATGACGCCCAGCCCGACCGGACGCCAGCGCTCGTTCGACCGGGCGGCCTCGGGCGTCGGGTAGTAGTTGATGTCGATGACGCGGTCCAAGTAGGGCACCGCCGTGCGCACGACCTCTCCCAGTGCGTCGTAGTCGACGGTTCTGCCGCCATCCGGGCCCTGCCGCACGAACTTGGCGAGATTGACCGAGCCGAGATTGCAGACCGCCGTCTCGGCGTCGCTGGTGACCTCGAGGATCTCGGTGCACAGGTTCGACAGGTGGATGACGTTGCCGGGCCCGCCGGTCTGGTTGGACTTGGCGTTCGAGGCGTCCTTGAAGGTCATCCAGCCGTTGCCGGTCTGGGCGAGCGTGCGCATCATGCGGCTGTACAGCTCGCGGGCTGACACCTGCCGCTCGTACAGTCCGGCAGCTTCAGCTTCCCGGTACGCATCGGTGAACTCGTCGCCGTACAGGTCGGTGAGATGCGGCACCTGCTTGGGATCGAACAGCGACCATTGCCAGTCGTTCTCTACCCGGCGCATGAACTCGTCGGGCACCCAGTTCGCCAGGTTCAGGTTGTGGGTGCGCCGGGCATGGTCGCCGGTGGAGTCCTTCAGCTCCAGGAACTCCTCGATGTCGGCATGCCACGTTTCGAGGTACACGCACGCAGCGCCCTTGCGCCGGCCGCCCTGGTTCACAGCCGCAACCGACGAGTCGAGCGTCTTGAGCCACGGCACGATGCCGTTCGACAGGCCGTTGGTGCCGCTGATCAGCGAGCCGCGTGACCGCACCCGGTGCCAGCCCACGCCAATGCCGCCGGCGAACTTCGAAAGCTTGGCGATGTCGGAATAGCGGTCGTAGATGCCTTCGAGCGAATCGGTGGGGCTGTCAAGCAGGTAGCACGACGACATCTGCGGGTGGGCCGTGCCCGAGTTGAACAGCGTGGGCGACGACGGCAGGTAGCGCAGGCTGGAGATGAGCTCGTAGAACGAGATGGCCTCTTCGGCCGTCTGCGACAGACCGCAGGCAACGCGCAACAGGAAGTACTGCGGGTTCTCGATGACCGTCCGGCGCTGCGGATGCCGCAGCAGGTAGCGGTCGTACACGGTGCGGAGCCCGAAGAACTCGAAATCGCCGTTGCGCTGCGCTATGACCGCATCGTTGAGCTTGCGGGCGTTTGCAGCGACGAATGCCACCACATCGGGATGGATGAGCCCGCACTCGCCGCCTTCGGAGATGGACTGGCTGAACGAGTAAATGTTCTGGTTCCGGACTTCCTTGTCGATGTAGGTGGCCAGCAAACGGGCGGCCAGCTTCGAGTAGTTCGGTTCCTCAGAGATCAGCGCAGCGGCCGTGCGAATCGACAGCTCGTCGAGCTCGGTGGTCGTGGCGCCGTCATGAAGACCCGAGATGGTCCGCGTCGCGACCCGCATGGGATCGACACCGGCCAGTTCGGTGGCGCAGCGTTCGACGGCGCGGACGATCTTGTTGACGTCGACGGCTTGCATGGAGCCGTCGCGCTTCTGCACGCGCATGCCGGGGGTGTCTGGGCCCTGCTGCGCAGCCTCGGCCGTCGGTGACGGAGGCGCTGCCTCGGTGACGCTCATCTCGGGCCGTCCGATCGCCCGAGGCCGTCCATGTCTGTGGTGCGGACTGCCATTTCCACGAATCTCTCGCTCCCCGCAGCCTGTGCCGCATGCGGCCCGACTGCCATCCACCCGGCGAAAATGACACCGGTGTAATTCCACGGATGTGAGGAACAGTTATAGCGCGTCAGCCGCAGCGTCGGAATACTCAACCGGAACTGCGGGAATTCCGATCGGCGGACCGCGCGCTCGCAGTGCGGCAGGCCTCGCCCCGACGGCTGCGCAGCGAGGGTGGGGCGGGCGCCCGAACCCTTGCAGGCGCTGGATATCCGGCTAGGCGGCAGCGGCCGGCGGCACCCTGACAACCAGTCCTCGCTCGCGCCGGAGGTGCCACACTGCTGATGTGTCGAACACACCGAATCGCATCGTCGTCGTCGGTGCGTCGCTGGCAGGCGCGCGCGCAGTGCACAGCGTGCGCGCTGCAGGCCATGACGGGCCGCTGACGCTCATCGGCGCCGAGCCGCATCTCCCCTACGACCGGCCGCCGCTGTCGAAGGAATACCTGACTGGCGACAACGATCCCAGCTCGCTGGCCCTCGACCCGGAGGGCGCCTACGAAGATCTCGACGTGGAGGTCATGCTGAGCACCCATGCGGTGGGGCTCGACGTAGCAGCTCGCACGGTCGCTGTCGCCCCGGCGGCAGGCGGCAGCGCCGAGACAGTGCCATTCGACGGCCTCATCATCGCAACCGGCGCAGCGGCTCGACCGCTGCCCGGCGTCGGGAACATGGCAGGCGTGCACACACTGCGGACCCTCGACGACTCGATGGCCATCCGAGAAGGTCTTATCGCCGGCGCACGAGTCGCCGTGGTGGGCGGCGGCTTCATCGGTTCGGAGGTCGCCGCTTCTGCTGCGGCTCGCGGCTGCGAGGTGACGGTGATCGAAGCGGCCCCGGCCCCGCTGGTGCGCGGGCTAGGTGCCGAGATGGGCACGCGGGTCGGCGCGCTGCACGGCCAGAACGGCGTCGAGCTGCGGCTGGGCATCGGCGTCGACGGCGTGCTGGGAACCGACCGTGTCGAAGCGGTTGCCATGGCTGACGGCAGTCGCGTCCCCGCTGATCTCGTGGTCGTCGGCATCGGGGTAGTACCCAACACGGCGTGGCTGGAAGGCTCGGGACTGCAGATCGACAACGGCGTGGTCTGTGATGAGACGCTGTGCTGCGGGCCGCAAGGCATCTATGCCGTGGGCGATGTTGCGCGCGCCGGCAATGGCTGGCTGGGGCCGCTGGGGGTTTCCGACCCGGTTCGGGTCGAGCACTGGACGGCGGCAGTCGAGCATGGCATGGCGGTGGGACGCAACCTGGTCGCGCCTGCCGAAGCTCAGCCGTACAACTCGGTTCCCTTCGTGTGGTCCGACCAGTACGACGCCCGCATCCAGATTGCTGGACATCCCGACGCCGACGACGATGTTGAGGTGCTCGTCGGCTCGGCTGAAGATGGCCCAGACTCAGGTCGCTCGTTCTTGGCCGGTTACCGGCACAACGGCCGCCTGAGCGGGGTGATGGCGCTCGACGCGATCAGGCCATTCGTGCGATTCCGCCGCCTGCTGGCCAACCACCCGACGTGGGACGAGGCGCTGGAGCTCGCCGCAACCCTCGGTTGATCGGCTCCGCCGCTTAGTTGACGGTTTGATCTACCTCGTCACGCTCGGCATAGAAGCTCATCAGACCGGCGATCTCCGCCATCTCGGGGATCGGATCGGGGTAGGACCACACGACGTCGTCGTAGCTCTGACCGTTGACTGCTACTGACCAGTAGCTGGCATCGCCCTTCCACGGTCAATGAGTGGACAGCACAGTCGGGTGCAGCAACTCCATCTTCACGTCTGAAACCGGCAGGTAGTGGCGCGGTGGGAGCCGTCCTTCGGTCAGCACCAGAGCCGAGGTGGAATCGGCCACGACCACGCCGTCCACCCGGACGGTGACCCGCCCTGGCTCCTGCACGACCGAAATCTCGGGCTTGCGATGTTCAGTTGCGGTCTCGCTCATCGGCGCTCCCCTTCGCTCCGTCAGGCACATCATTGCACCGCGCTCGCCAGCCGTGTGTTGCTCCCTGCTGCCCCTCGGGAACACCGCCGATCAGTCAATGATCTTGAGGCCGAGCAATTCGCACAGATAGGGATGCTGGCGGCGGATACGGTCCTCCACAGCGTCCATCCTCGTGTCGTCGTTCAGCGCCTGCAGAAGCAGAAGCTCGAATGCCGGGAGCTCCAAGCTGCCGCCGACCCGCTCGAGAAAGCCGATCACCGCCGCAGCTCCGGACCGCTCCTGGAATTGCCGCAAGGCCGCGTCGTCGGTGCGCATGATCTCGCACGAGCTGAAATAGATGATCCGTCCGCCGGCCCGTCCGTCGAGCACGTCGGCGAGCTCCTCCAGGGTCACCTTGGTGGAGCCGCTCAGCCAGAGTTCTCCAGGTTTGCCGTGAAATCCGAAGTGCCCGATCTGATAGTCGCGGTAGCGCTGCTGGGTCCATTTGCGGACGTAGTAGAAGAGCTCGGGCGCGGTGCCGATGTCGCGCCGGATGAACTTCAGGCCACTGAGCTCGCGGACGGTCTGCAGGAGCGTGGCCACGCCGAACTGCTGACGGAGATCCGCATCGGAGTCGTCGCCTTCAAATGCGAAGACTCCTGTGGCGAGCCGCCGTGACACCCTGCCGCCCGGAGCAACCGCTGGCACACCCTTTGCCATGACAAACCCCGCTGTGGTCGGGCTGAGAGGATTTGAACCTCCGACCCCTGGTCCCCCAGACCAGTGCGCTAACCAGACTGCGCCACAGCCCGTTCCGCAGGCACGATACCGGCTGGGTTGAATGGACAGTTCAACGTCGAGCCGCTCAACTGATGACGCCAGCGATCCACTGGATCAGCCACACGACGCCTTCGACCGCACGCCAGCCCAAGTACACGGTCGCCATGATGACGACGAGCCAGAAGTGCCACGGCGCCCCCGAACGCCGCTGCTGGGCCTGGTCGCTTTCGCCGCTCCTGCGCCGGCCGGGATGACGAGGTCCGTCTGGAAGCGGGCGACGATTCTGCCGCTGGGCGGTCGAGGGCGCTCCGCGTCTGGACAGCGGCCTCATCGTCGGCGCACTCGCAGTTTGAGCGGCGTCTTCGCTAGGCCCAGCTCTTCGCGCAAGCGGCGCTCGAGGTATCGCAGGTAGGTAGCTGGGAGCTCCCGGTTGGCGAACAACGTGAACGTCGGCGGCTGCGTTGCGGCCTGGGTGGCGTACAGCACCCGTGCTCCGCCTGGCGCCGGCTGTACGGACTGCGCGAGCTGGACGATTTCGTTCACCTTGGCAGTCGGCGCTCTCGATTCGTATGCCTCCATCGCGGCGGAGACTGCGGGCACCAGCCGATGCACGCCCCGACCCGTCAGCGCGCTGATGCGCAACACGGGTGATTCGCCGACGAAGTGCAGGCGACGCGCCAGCTCCCCCAAAACGCCTTCACGATGCCCGGCATCCAGCGTCTCCCATTTGTTGAGCAGCACCACGATCGGGCAGCCCGCGGCGTCGATGCGCTCGGCGAGACGCTGGTCCTGTGCCGTCACTCCTTCAGTGGCGTCGATGACCAGCAGCGATACGTCGCAGGCATCGATGGCCCGCAGCGCCCGCAAGTTGGCGTAGTACTCAGTGTCCGCGTCGACCCGCGCCTTGCGGCGCATGCCTGCGGTGTCGACGAACCGCACCGGGCCTGCCTCGGTCTCCACGAGGGTGTCGATGGTGTCACGGGTCGTGCCGGGTTGGTCGTGCACAACGGACCGTTCGTCGCCGATGAGCCGGTTGAACAGCGTCGACTTGCCGACGTTGGGCCGCCCCACGATGGCGACCGCCGGCACCGCCGCCTCGGGATCGACGGGCGCTTCGTCCTCGCTGCTGGGCCCGTCACGGTCGGGGGCTGCCGCGTTTTGGAACTCGTCGAACTCGTCTGTCTCGTCCAACTCGTCGTCTGCGGCCTCGTCCGCGCTGAGCTCGAACAGGTCAAGCACCCGATCGAGCACATCGCCGACGTTGCGGCCGTGGAGGGCGGACACGGCCCAGGCTTCGCCCAGCCCGAGGCCGTTGAATTCCCACCGACCGTCATCACGAGTGCCGCTGTCTGCCTTGTTGGCGACCACCAAGGTGGGCTGGCCGCTGCGCCGCAGCATGGCGGCGATGCGAGCGTCGGGTTCGGTGATGCCGACGGTGAGGTCGACCACCAGCAGCAACACGTCGGCGTCGCCCATCGCGCGCTCGCTCTGGGAGGACACCTTGCCGTCAAGCGTGTCGCCGTCGGCGGACCACCCGCCGGTGTCCACCACGATGAACTTGTGCCCGCGCCAGGCGGCCTCAGCTGCCTTGCGGTCGCGCGTCACGCCGGGCTCGGGCGCCACTACCGCCTCGCGGCGGCCGACAAGCCGGTTGAACAGCGTGGACTTGCCGACGTTCGGCCGACCCACGATGCCCACCACGGGCAGTTCGGCGCTCATTGCGAGGCACCTTCTGTGTGCGATGCAGTGTCGCGCGGAGGGGCCGCAGCGGACGGTGCTGCGGCGGCAGCGTCAAGCAACTGTCGCAGGGCGCTGCCGTTCGTCGGGACGATCTCGACGTGCCGGGGCAGCTCGGCGGGTGTCATGCCGTCGAGGAACTGCCCGCCCGACAGGCAGACGTCGGCCAGCAGGTAGCGATGCTCGACCGGCTCGGCGGCCAACGCGGCGGCGATGTCGACGCCGGCGAGTAAGCCGGTCACGCCGATGTTGCCGCCGAAGAAGCTGTTGGGCACTTCGATGACCCGTGCCTCCGGCGGGCTCGGCTTCTCTCGGGCGATGGCATCTGCGTGCCACTGGCTCACCAACGGTGCCAGCACGGCAGCTCCGTAGGTGCCCGTCAGGATCCCGATGGGCTGGGCGGCTGGTTCGCCGTTGGTAGGGCGGATCTTTCGAGCAGGGCCATGACGGGGTGATCCCGGCAGCGCCACGGCCACCGGCGTCGACGTCGGCTGGGGTCCGAGACTGAGCGGCAATCCGTCGATGTCAATCTCGCCGCTGCGGTTCGCGCCATGTCCGGGCACCCGCACTGCGCGATAGCCCTCCGCCGGCGCCCCGTCCACCCACGAGAAGAACCCCGCCGCCGGCGCGCGCTGCCTGAGACCGCGTTCGGATCCGGCATCTCCGCCGTCGGCGGCCTCACCGGCCGCCCAGAACTCCTGGGAGAATGCCTGCGCCATGCCGATGCCGTCCTCGTGCATCGGGAAGTCGCCGTACGTCGCCGCTGCGGGAAAGGGTCGACCCGCCAGCAGGTAGTACTCATCGGCAGCGAACACCAGCCGGCGGCCGAGCACATCCAGATAGCGCTGCTGCCACTCCTCGCACAGGTCGACGACCGCCGCAGCTTCCGCGGCCGTGTGCGGGCGCATGGCCGGCTCTCGCTGGTGGGAGCTGACCCCGAGCGGCACCACCGCCAGCGTCGCCAGCGACGGGAACCGATCCAGCACGCCTGCCAGCGTGTCGGCCAGCATCCGCCCGTCGTTCACGCCCGGGCACACCACGACCTGACCGTGAACCTCGATGCCCCCGCCGAGCAGCGCGCTCAGCCATCGCAGGCTTGTCGCGCCGCGCGGGTTGCGGAGCATTCGAGACCGCACGTCAGGATCGGTGGCATGGATCGACACGTACAGCGGCGACAGCCGCTCGTCCAGCACCCGTTCGAGGTCCAGTTCGGTAAAACGGGTCAGCGTCGTGAAGTTCCCGTACAGGAACGACAGCCGGTAGTCGTCGTCCTTGAGATAGAGGCTCCGGCGCAACCCGTGGGGCAGCTGGTAGATGAAGCAGAACTCGCAGTGGTTGTCGCAGGTCTGCACCCGGTCGAAGATCGCCGCATGCACCTCGGCGCCCAGCGGGACGCCAGCGGCCTTCGGAATGTCGATGGCAATCTCGTGCCCGTCGCGCAGCACCGCCAGCGTGGGATCCGCCTCGTCGACCAGCAGCTGCCAGGCGATCACATCAGTCGGGATGACGCCCGAGATCGACACCACCTCATCGCCGGGCGTCAGCCCGGCAGTCTCGGCCGCCGAGTCGGGCTGCACCGCCACCACAACCGGCCGGGACATGGGTTCAGGATAGGAAGCTCTCACGGCGTCGGTAACGTCAACTGGGTGGCTGTGGACCAGGTGCTGCTGGCGGCGCCTCGTGGCTTCTGCGCCGGCGTCGAAATGGCCATCAAGGCGCTCGCCTGGCTCGTTCGCTCATTCCCGCCGCCGGTGTACTGCTACCACGAGATCGTCCACAACCGCCTCGTGGTAGATCGCTTCGAGCGACTCGGCGTGGTGTTCGTCGACGACGTCGCCGAAGTGCCGCCCGGTCGGCCGCTCATGCTCTCAGCGCACGGTTCGGCACCCGATGTCGTCGCCGAGGCCCGGCGGCGCGGCGGCTACGTGGTGGACGCCGTCTGCCCCTTGGTGACCAAGGTGCACCACGAGGTCCGCATACGTGCTGGCAAGGGCTTCAGGGTCGTCTATGTAGGCCACGAAGGTCATGACGAGGCGGTCGGGACGATGGCGGTGGCGCCCGAGTCGATCTCATTGGTCTCGGAACCTGCCGATGTCGACTTGCTCGACGACACCGACGCACCCGTGGCAGTGCTGGCCCAGACCACGCTCAGCCACCGCGACTGGTCCGACGTGGCCGAAGCCGCGAAGGATCGCTTCGGCGACGTCTGGATGCCGGGTCGCTCCGACTTGTGCTTCGCCACGACCAATCGGCAAAGCGCACTGGCCGAGATCGCTGCGGCCTGTGACGCCGTGGTCGTCATCGGCTCAGCGAACTCGTCGAACACCATGGCATTGGCCAAGGTGGCAGCGGAGTCAGGCTGCGAGCGCGTGCTGCGTGTGAACGCCGCCGCTGAACTGCCCGACGACCTGCGCGGCACGGTAGGAGTCACCGCCGGGGCTTCCGCGCCGGAAGAGCTCGTGGATGCGGTGATCGCACGCTTGGCGCCCGCTGGGGGCACTACCGAGGTGACGATCACCGACGAGGACGAGTACTTCCCCCCGCCGCGAGAGCTGCGTGACCTGCTCGACGCCATGCAAGCGGCCGTTCATGCCAGCCTCGCTGTGCCCCCCAGAGCGCGAGTTCGCGCCACGGATCGGTCCATCGCCGCCAGCAATGTGCTGGCCACGCTCGCGGGCCCGGCGAGTTGAGAAGCCGTCGAACCTTCTGCACGGAATACTGTACACTTCTACTGTGTCATCACGGCTGGAACCCATCCCATCGACGGCGCCGCTGACAGACGTCCGCAGCAACCTCAGCGAGATCGTCGACGAGATCGATCGCACCGGCACACAGTGCGTCATCACCAAGCACGGCCGGCCGGTAGCAGTCATCGTCTCGCGTGACGAGTACGAGTCGCTCGTCGAGACGCTCAACATCTTGAGCGACGACGACACGATGGCGGCCATTGCGCAGGGCGAGGCCGAGTTCGCCGCAGGCGAATTCATTCGACTCGACGAGATCTAGCGACACAAGATCAGGGCTGTGCCCGAACTGTCACGCAGTGCAGCCAAATCGCTGAGAGGGCTGCCTCAGTCGCAACGCCAGCGGGCGATGGAGATAATCCGGCGCCTCAACAACAACCCTGCGCTCGGCAAGAAGCTGCAAGGCAACCCGCGCGGCTTCCGCTCGGCCCGCCTCGGCAGGAGCCATCGCATCATCTACCGGGTCTCGGACGACGTGATCCGAGTCACCGCCATCACGCCACGCAGAGACGCCTACCGCTGACGCGCGTCCACTGCGGCTATAGCCCGAACGCCTGGCTCAGTGGACGTTGGGGGTGCCGACGTCGGCTTGGGCCTGGTCGAAGAGCTCCTGGATGCGCTCGCGCAGCTCCTCGGTGAACTCACGCACTGCTCGTCGTGATGTCCGGCCACTCGGTCCCAGCGGCGGCGGGTCCATCGGCTTGCCGACGATGAACTTGATCCGGCGGGGGTACATGAACTTGGCGCCTCTCGGCATGGCTGCGGCAGTTCCGCCAATGCCGACGGGCACGATCGGGACCTGCGCCCGCGCCGCCAGGTACACCGGTCCGTCCATGAGCGGCAGCACCCGCGGCCCGTCCTTGCGCTCGCCCTCGCCGAACATCACGACCGGGTCGTCGCCGTCGGTCAGCGCATTTAGCGCAGTCCTCAGCGCTGCCCGATCCGGCGCGTCACGGTTCACCGGGAAGCAGCCGATCGTCGTGAACAGCCAGCCCGGAAAGCGGTACTTCCACATCGAGTCCTTGCCCATCACCCGCATCCGCGCAGGAATCGCGGCGTGGATCGGCGTGTCGATGTAGCTGCGATGGTTGGGCACCCACACGCACGGGCCGTCGGGCAGGTTCGTCAGCCCATCAACGGAGATCCGGTTCCACGCCCGGAAGACGCCCCAGATTGCGTACTTCATGATCTTGTAGACGGCCATGTTCAGCGGCCTGTCGCGCAGATCGGTCTCGGGCCGGCCCGATCCGCTCATCGGCCTTGGACCGAGCTGGGACGGATCGGGACCTGGAGCCCAGCCGCACGGCGATACAGCGCGGTGATGATCTCGACAGCCTCATCCTGCGACAGCTCGCTGGTGTCGACAATGACCGCGCGGGGTGCCACCTGCAGCGGCGAGTCGGCCCGGCCCGAGTCGAACCGATCCCGCTCGCTCAACTCCGCGGCCAGCGCTGCGACGGCTCCGTCGTCGTGACTCGCATCGTCGACGCCGCCCGCCGAGTCGGCCTGCTGGGCGAGGCGACGGCGGGCCCGCTCCGCAGGCGCAGCAGTGAGGAACACCTTCAGCAAAGCGTCAGGGAACACCACGCTGCCGATGTCGCGGCCCTCCATCACCCCCCCGCCGACGAAATTCGCCCAGTCGCGCTGGCGTCGGGTCAGCACCCAACGCACCTGGGGGTTGGCCGCCACCACGCTGACGCTGCGATCCACCTCTGCACTGCGGATCGCCGCCGTGGCATCGGCGCCGTCGACCATCACCTGCTGGGCGTTGCTCACGCTCGAAATCTGGATATCGGCGCTGCGGGCAATACCCGCTACCGCCGCGAGGTCATCGAGATCGACTCCAGCTTGCAAGGCCGCCCACGCCACCGCCCGGTACATCGCGCCGGTGTCGAGATAGTCCATCTCGAGCTCGCCGGCCACTGCGCGGGCCACGCTGGACTTGCCGGAAGCGGCGGGACCGTCGATCGCGATCACCGTCACCCGTTGCTCCGAGACTGGTTCACGGGAGCCGCGGAGCGCCTCGATCGCATCGAAGAAGTCGGGGAAGGTCTTGGCGACGCAATCGGGATCGTCGATGTCGATCCCGGCCACGCGCAAACCCATCAGGGACATCGCCATCGCCATCCGATGGTCGCCGTGGCAGTCGACCAAGCCCGCCCGGAGCCCGAAGGGGTTCGCTCGGACGGTAATGCCGTCGTGCTCGGCCACGGCATCGACGCCGCGCTTGACGAGCTCGGTGGCCGTGTTGCCGATGCGGTCGGTCTCCTTGCGGCGGATGAATCCGATGCCGCCGATGGAGGTGGTGCCCTCCGCGAACGCTGCCACCGCAGCCAGCGTCTGAGCGGTGTCGGAGAAGTCGCGCAAGTCGAACGAGCCTCCGAGGAGCATTCCGCTCGGCGGCGCACCGACGGCGATGGCATCGTCGCTGACGGTGACATCTGCCCCCATCTCGCCGAGGACCTCAGCGAATCGCACGTCGCCTTGGATGCTGTGGCTGCCGAGCCCTTCGACACGCACCTTGCCGCCGCACAGGGCAGCAGCGGCCCAGACATAGCTCGCGGCAGACGCATCGGGCTCGATCACATAGTCGGCGGCCCGGTAGCGGCCTTCGGTCACCACGAAGCGATCGGCACTCGGGACGGTCACGTTCGCGCCGAAGGCCTCCATGACCGCGACCGTCATGTCGATGTAGGGCCGGCTGACGGCGTCGAAATCGGAATCGATCTCCACATGAATGCCGCCGCGCAGAGGGCCGGCGAGCAGCAGGCCGCTCGCGTACTGGCTGGAAGCGTCGGCCCGGATCCGTATGTGACGCAGAACAGCGCTCGCATCGTCGACGGCCTGCGATGACACGTCAATCGGCAGGCAGCCGTGCTCGCCGAGTTCGCGCACCTTGACGCCCAGCGAGCGCTGTGCCGCCAGCAGATCGTCCAGCGGGCGCGTGCGCAGCTGGGGATCGCCGTCGAGCAGCCAGCGGCCGCCGAGGGCGGCGACCACGGGCAGGATGAAGCGGGCTGTCGTTCCCGACGAGCGCGCGTGCACCATGACCGGCTCGTCTGGCGCGTCATGCGATACCGAGCGCCGTCCGCCGATGCCATCGATGATGAGCCGACGCTTGCCGCGATTCACCCGCACTACCGCTCCGAGGGCAGTGACCGCTTCGATCATGGCCTCGGTGTCGTCCGCGAACAGGACCCCGTCGAGCGTGCTGCGCCCGGTGGCCAGGGCCGCACACAGCACGGCCCTGTTCGTGATGCTCTTGGAACCCGGCAACAGCGCCGTGCCCGATGCGCCATTGGTGAAAGGGTCGATGACCCCGATGACCCGCCCTGCGCTCATGCCAGATCGCGCGTGGTGGGGTGATACCCCTGCCCGGCCAGAGCCGCGAGAAAGCGCTGCGCCTCGGTTCGCGCCACCACGAGCACGAGCACACCCTCGGCCCCCTCAGTCGAGTGGGCCACCTCAATGTCGGCCACGTTCACGTCGCAGTCCGCTGCGAGCATGGTGATGGCTGCGATCTGGCCCTTGCGGTCCGGGATCGGTACCCGCACTTCCAGCAGCTCCTGTGGCCGCACATAGCGCGACGGCAGGTTGGTGCGGGCGCGCCGCGCCTGAGTGAGCACGGCGCGCAGTCCCTCACGGTCGGCTCCGGCGACTACGTCGCGCATCTGCGTCAGACGCTCGGACAACTCGTCGAGCACGTTCACGATGGCATCGCGGTTCTCACCACAGATGTCCAGCCAGATGCCCGGGTGTCCGGCGGCGATCCTGGTCATGTCCCGAAAACCGCCTGCCGCCAGGCGCAGCAGCGGTGCGTCATCGAGGGCTCGATCGTCGGCCAGGCACATCAGCGACGCGGCGGCGAGGTGCGGCACATGGCTCACTACCGCAACGAGAGCGTCGTGCCGTTCGGGCGTCATCGTCACCACGTCAGACCCGAAACCTGCCAGCACTGCCTGGCAGGCACGCAGGGCGCTGTCGTCGGTGGCTTCATTCGGCGTCAGGGCCCACACTGCACCGGCGAACATGTCGGGATTCGCGCCTTCGATGCCGTCCTGTTCGGAGCCGGCCATCGGATGGCCCGGCACGAAGCGTGCATCGGCGATCACCTGGGCGACCGGCGTCTTGACGCTGCCGGTGTCGGTCACCACGGCGCCCGCAGCGGCGGTGTCGGCGAGTGCGATCGCAACCTGGTCGGCCAGCATCGCTGCGGGCACCGCCACCACGCAGAACGTTGCCTCGGGGTCGGTGCCGACCGCATCGAGACAGCCGAGCTCGAGTGCCCGCTGCGCGTGATCGCCGACGGCGTCGCGCCCCGTCACATGCCATCCCGACTTGCGCAGTGCCGCTGCGACCGATCCGCCGATCAGGCCCGTGCCCACGACCTGGGCGCGGCCCGCCGGTTCGTTGGCGCGCGGCGGCGCCGCTGCACCGGCAGGCGACGGCAACTGCGTTGTCTCGGCAGGACTCGAGGCCACGCCACGAAGGGTACCGATGGCTCTGAACGTCGCCGGTTTGGGCCGGCGAGATGCCTGCTGGGCCCCGGCGGCTCAGTCGGGCGGCGCCAGCTCGGCGACGTGGGCTGCCAGCTCCGTGCGGAACGTCTCCACCGTGGCCATCTTGACGTCCTCGTAGCCGCGGACCAGCTCAGCCAGCCCGGCGATGGCGACCGCCTGTTCGTAACGCGCTGCGCCGGCATCGCGCTCCAGCGCTTCGAGCGCTGTCTCGAGCGCCGTCCGGTACTCGCCAGGCAGCGCTTGCTCGGTCCGGCGGACCTCGGTGCGGCCGAACGGATCGCACCATCGACCCCGGAGGCGCTTGCCGCGCGCCAGCAGCGCGAATACCGGCCGCCATGCTGTCGAGAACCGGATCTTGCCCGTGCGCCCCAGGGCTCGCAGCAGCGGCGGGTGCAGGCTCCACGACACCGTGCCGCCGACCGACGCAGCCAAGTCCCGCGCCGCAGCATTCGCCTCCGGATCGGACATGAGCCGGGCCACCTCGTACTCGTCCTTGTAGGCCGTCAGCTTGAAGTGCCCTGCTGCCCCGACGGCTGTCAGCCGGCCGGAGCCGTCTCCCGCTGCCCGGTCTGCGCTCGCCACGCGTTCGACTGCGTGGAGGAACTGCATTGCCAGATCCTCTGACTGGTAGGCGCACAGCTCGGCTGCATACCGGCGCAGCGCCGTACGCAGCTCGTCGGGTTCTCCCGCTGTTTCCCTGAGCGCGAGCCCATCGGTCAATTCGTCGATACGGGCCGCCAGCCGCTCGGGCATCGCGATGTCAGGACCGGTGCCCGTGGCAGTGCTCGCATCGGGGTCGGCCGCATTCGCCGTGCGCCGCGCCGCGGCCGCGGTCACCGCCGCCGGATCGCAGATCATCGCCCGGCCCCAGCGGAACGCCACGAGGTTCTGGGCGACCGCAACGCCGTTCAGCTCGATGGCCGCCTCCACGCTCGCCGGCGTGATCGGCAGCGCGCCCGCCTGGACGGCCATGCCCACCACGAACACATTCGCCGTCACCGCAGAGCCGCAGAGTGCGGTCACCAGCGAAGCGACATCGGCCCAGTGCTGCTTGCCGTCGACAGTGACCGCAGCCACCCGCTCGAGCAGCTCGGATGTCGCGGGCATGTCGATACTCGGATCGGCGACCATGGCGCCGGTCGGCGTCGGCGATGTCGACCCGACGACCATGGTCCGGGTCGGGTCGGCGACGTCGAGTCCTGCCGCCGATGCCGCTACGAGCAGGTCGAAGGCCACGATCACATCGGCCTGGCCGCTGCCGAGGCGTGCCGTGGCCGGCCCGCCGATCCGCTTCAGCCGCAGATCGCCCACCACCGTGCCTGCCTTCTGCGACAACCCGATCTGGTCGAGACCTCGCACCTCGAAGCCGTCGAACATTGCTGCCGTGCCGAGCACCTGGTTGACCGTCACCACGCCGGTGCCACCGATCCCGCACATGCGCACCGACACCTCGTCGGGACCGACGAGCGGCACCGGATCGGGTAGCTCAGCGGGCGGCTCGGGTCGAGCGCCGTCGCCGGAGCCATCGCCGCCGCTCGCTGCTCGCTTGCGCCGCAGCGGCGCCAGCATCTCGCGCACCGCAGTGCGGAACGGCCCCGGCTCGGTCACCGTCATGAACGACGGGCAGTCGCCGTCGAGGCACGAGTAGTCGAGGTTGCACGACGTCTGATCAATGCGGGTCTTGCGCCCGAAGAACGTGTCGACCGGCTGCACCGACAGGCAGTTGCTCTTGGCGCCGCAATCGCCGCAGCCCTCACAGATCCGCTCGTTGATGAGCACTCGCTTGGGCGGCGTGGGCTGTGTGCCGCGCTTGCGGGCCCGTCGCGCCTCGGCCGCGCACTGCTGATCGTGGATCAGCACCGTGACGCCGTCGATGCCGGCGAGCAGCTCCTGGGCCTCGGTGAGGCGATCGCGATGCCACACCTCGACACCGGCAGGCACCGCACGGCCGCGGTAGCCAGCCGGGTCGT
The DNA here is from genome assembly GCF_965204195.1 of Candidatus Poriferisodalis sp. GTDB lineage: Bacteria > Actinomycetota > Acidimicrobiia > Acidimicrobiales > Poriferisodalaceae > Poriferisodalis. The sequence continues at coordinate 1,541,195 of NZ_OZ241975.1, read as the reverse complement.
CGGTGGTGATGAGCACCTTGGCCACGCCTCCCGCCAGCAGCCCGGCGGCCACGTCGGGCACCTCCAGCTGCCCGGCGGGATCCTGCCCACCCGTCATGGCGACAGCCCGGTTCCACAGCAGCTTGTAGGTGATGTTGGTGCCCGAGGCCACCGCGCCGGCGATCGCCAGCTGGCCGCTGTGGAAATAGGTGCCGTCGCCCAGGTTTTGGAAGATGTGCTGCGTTTCGACGAAGGGCGACATGCCGATCCACTGGGTGCCCTCCTGGCCCATGCACGTCAAGCTCACGATGTCGCCGACCCGCTCCGGATCCATGAACAGCGCCATCGTGTGACAGCCGATCCCGGCGCCCACGAGGGCGCCGTCGGGTACCTCGGTGGACCGGTTGTGCGGACAACCCGAGCAGAAGTACGGCGAGCGGCTCTGCCCGGGTGCCAGTGCCACTTCGATGCGCACGCGCTCCGGCTGGCGCTGCACCAGCCGGTCACCGATGCGAGCCTCCAACCTCCCGCGCAGCGGCTCGATCAGCTCATCGGCTGTCAGAGCTCCGTACGAGCTGAGCAGCATCTGATCGCGCTCATCGGTCTTGCCGACGATGCGGGGATGGTGCGATTGGTTGTAGAGGGCGTCTTTGAGCAACGACTCGATATTGGGACTCTTCTCTTCGATCACGAAGATCTCCGTGACCCCGCGGGCGAAGTGCCGGGCCCGATCGGGGCTGAACGGAATCGGCATGCCCATCCGCACGAGCCGGACACCTGCGTCCCGGACCGATTCATCGCTATCGAGGCCCAGCCGCCGCAGTGCCTCGCGAACCTCGCGGTAGGTGATGCCTGAGGCCACGATCGCAATCCAGGCGTCTGGCGGATCGATAGTGGCGTCGTTCAAGCGGTTAGCTGCGGCGTACGCGATGGCCAGCTCGTAGCGGACCTCGACGATCTCGCGCTCGATGTCGACCGTGTGGGGCGTGAGGAGGTAGCCGTCGGGCCGGTGGCGGTACGGTTCGCCGTCGACGAGCGGGATGACCGGATCGAACCGGTCAGGATCCAGCAGGACCGTCGCAGCGCCGTCCGCCACATCGGCCACGATCTTGAGGCCCGTCCACAACCCCGTCGTCCGGGACATGGCGATGGCATGGCGACCGAGATCGAGCGCCTCGGCGGGCGTGCCCGGGTACAGCACTGGGATGTGCAGGTCGGCCATCGAGCCAGCCGAGCTCGACGGGATCGTGGAGCTCTTGGCAGCGGGGTCGTCACCGGCAATGGCCACTGCACCGCCGCACGGATCGGTGCCGGCGAAGACCGCATGGCGCAGCGCGTCGGTCGCGCGGTCGACGCCGGGTGCCTTGCCGTACCACAGCCCGACGACGCCGTCGTAAGTGGCATCGGGGCGGGTGGTGGCCAGCTGGCTGCCCATGACGGCCGTCGCGGCTTGATCTTCGTTGACAGCCGATGAATGGACGATCGGCAGATCCGTGGCGCTGCGGGCAGCTTCGACTGCGGCGTCGTAGCCGCCGAGTGGCGAACCCGGATAGCCCGACACGAACGCCGCCGTGCGCAGGCCCGCACGCCGGTCGGCCCGCAGCTGTTCGATCGGCAGGCGAGCCAGGGCTTGCAGTCCGGTCATGAACGTGGTGCCGCTGTCGTCGGTGTAGCGCCCCGACAGCCGGTACGTCTCAGCGAGGCTCATCTGCGTGCTCCTGTGTGCTGGTATCGGTTCGGGTCGGGCATGCCAAGGCTCGTCCGTGTGTCACTCCCATTGTGGTCGCTGCCTGTGACATGGCGAGTACGTCGAACAGCACTCCTCGACGCCTACGAAGCAGCGCACTGCTGCGCCACAGCGCTCGCGTCGTTGCCGAACTGCTCGCGTCGTTGGCGGTCAGCGTCAATCGCTGCGCCGCTTCGCGGCGCGGTGCAGCTCACGGACTTCATCGGCGGACAGCATCCGGTGCTCGCCGGGGCGCAGTCCGGGGTCGGTGAGCGGCCCGATGCGCGTGCGCACCAGCCGCACGACCGGATGTCCTACGGCTTCGCACATCCTGCGGATCTGGCGGTTGCGGCCTTCGTGTATCACGATGCGCAGCACCGACGCCTGGGGCATCGACACGGCAGCAGGCGCGGTGGGCCCATCGTCGAGCTCGACACCTGTGCGCAACTGCGCCAGCGCCCCGCGTGCCGGCACCCCATCCACATGGGCGAGATACTCCTTGGGCACTCCCCACGACGGATGCGTCAGCCGGTGAGTCAGCTCGCCGTCGTTGGTGACGATGATCAGCCCTTCGGAGTCGGCGTCCAACCGCCCGATCGGATACACGCGAGCTGCAGCAGGCACCAGATCGGTCACGCAGCGCCTGCCCCGGTCGTCCGATGCCGCGCTGAGCACGCCGCGCGGTTTGTTCACCAGGTAGTGGACCATCGCTGCGTCCCACGTGACGACGGCACCGTCGACCTCGATCCGATCTGCCGGGTCCGCACGGTCTCCGACCCGGGCAACTGTGCCGTTGACCGTGACGCGTCCCGAAGCGATCAGATCCTCGCACTTGCGGCGGCTGGCAACGCCGGCACGGGCCATGACCTTGTGCAGCCGCTCAGCGCTGTCCTGTTCGCCGTCGGGCGACACCGCTTCACGGTCATCCGGCATGCTGCGGCCCAGACCTCCCTGGGCACTGTCCTGTTCGCCGTCGGGCGAGGCTGCGTCGCCGTGGTCCGGCGCGCCCGCGGGTGTCACGACGGCTAGCCGTGCTGGGGCACTGCGAGGCGGTCCATGGCTTCGACCGCTTCAGGGTCCACGCGCAGCTCCGCCAACGACGGCAGGTCGTCGAGACTGTCGAGGCTCAGCCGTTCGAGGAAGGTTGCCGTCGTTCCGAGCAGAGCGGCATTGCCCGGACCCGGATCGCGCGCGACCTCGGCGATGTAGCCCTGATCTGCAAGCGTGCGAACAACGCCGTCGGCATTGACGCCCCGGATGGCGCTGATCTGCGCACGTGAGATCGGCTGCTTGTACGCGACCACCGCCAAGGTCTCCATCGCCGCCGCGGACAGGCGGGCTGACCGGCGACTCCCCACGAAGCGCTCCACGTATTCCGCGACCGCTGCGGCGGTCTGAAGTTGGTAGCCGCCAGCCACCTGCATGAGAGCGAAGCCCCGATCGGCTCTGGCATATTCCCGGGCGAGTTCGTTGCAGATCGTCGCGACGGTTGCCGTGGGTGCGCCAGTGACCATGGCCAGCACATCGACCGGCACCGGCTCGGTCGCCACCATCAGCACAGCCTCGACGGCTGCATACAGCTCATGATCATCGATCGATCGCGACGCGCCGAGCCCTTGGTCGTCGGCGCCAGCTTCCCCTGCGAAGTCAACGAGGCCATTCGCCGTCTCCGATGCGCCGTTGACGGTGCCGCCGTCGGCGGGAATCGACGGATGGGCCGGCGGGCGAGTCGCGGGTGCAGCGGGCGTGTCCTGCGGCGCATCAAGCGGTTCAGCGACCGTGCGGCCCTCATCGCTGACCAGTCTCAGGCCGCGCGCGGTACCGCTCACGCAGCGTCTTCCCCGTAGCCGCCGGCCGCCGCCGGCAGGGCTGCCCCGTCGCCGATCCACTCCACACCGATGTCGCCGAAGCGCTCGGCCTGGGTCAGCTCGACAAGGCCCGATCCGAACAGCTCGAGCACCGCCAAGAAGTACACCACCACCACAATGCGCTCGGTGATGTCGCAGGTGAGCTCCCGGAAGGTCGCTGGGCCCGCCGATGCGAGCTGCTCGACGATCTTCGCCGCCGCCTCGTCCACCGTGATGCCGGCGGCCCTCAGGTGACTGACGTCGACCCGCGGCACGGGCCGCGGCGCGAGCGCCCGTTCCATCGCCGCGGCCAGGTCATCTCGAGATGCTCCCGCGAGCAGGTCCGGCGCAAACACCAGGAAGCGCTCGGGGGGACCCGCGGTGCGGGGCCATTGCAGCGCCGCGGCGTCCCAGCGCTCGCGCAGCAGCCTTGCGGCCGCGCCGAACGTGCGCCCCTCGACCAGCCGGGCCAGTGCGGCATCGCGCAGGCCGTAGGCCGCCAGTTCCTCCTCCAGATCCAATTCGACCGGCGGGGCCGGCAGCAGCCGGCGGGACTTCAGCTCAATCAACGTCGCTGCCAGCAGGGCGAATTCGCTGGCAGCGTCAATATCGATTCTGCCCTCGACGTCAGCGGTGCTGACATTCACAGCAGCCATGACAGCGACGAAGTCGTCGACCAGGCGCGTCAATGACACGTCCCAGATGTCCACCTCTTGGGAGACGACCAGCTTCACCAGCACGTCGAGCGGGCCCGCGAAGGCCTCGGTGCGAACCTCGTGGGCCACGCGGCCCGAAGGTACCGCGGCATTCCTGTGCGGCACGGGATATTTGCAGGGCTCTCGCGGACACCGTTCCGGTACCGTCAGGCGCCATGACACGAGTGCTCTCGGGCATCCAGCCCACCGGCGACGTACACCTCGGCAACTATCTCGGGGCGCTGCGGCAGTGGGCGATCGACCAGCACGATGCCGACGCCTTCTACTGCGCCGTCGACCTGCATGCCGTCACGGTCCAGCAGGATCCGGCCCAGCTGCGCGAAGCCACCCTGGGCACGATGGCCACGCTGATCTCGGTTGGCCTCGATCCCGAGGTCTGCACGCTCTTCGTGCAGAGCCACGTGCCCCAGCACACGGAGCTGTCCTGGCTGCTGGAGTGCACAGTGTCGCTCGGCGAGCTGCGCCGCATGACCCAGTTCAAGGACAAGTCGGCACGCTCGGAGGGGGGCGAGATGGGCGGCGACCACGTCTCGGCCGGCCTCTTCACGTATCCGGCGTTGATGGCAGCCGACATCTTGATCTACGACGCCGATCGAGTGCCGGTCGGCGACGACCAGCGCCAGCACCTCGAGCTGACACGTGATGTGGCGCAGCGGTTCAACTCCCGTTACGGCGACACGTTCGTCATTCCGGAGGCTGCCATCCCCACGGTCGGTGCCCGCGTCATGGACCTGCAGAACCCCACGTCGAAGATGTCCAAGTCGGCCGAGAGCCCCCAAGGCTCGATAGGCATCTTCGATGATCATGCCGACATTGCACGCAAGTTCGCCCGCGCAGTGACCGACTCCGAGTCTGAGGTGCGTTACGACCCCGACACGAAGCCGGGCGTTTCGAACCTGCTGTCGATCCTGGGTGCCGCAACAGGCCGGAGCCCTGCTGACTCGGCGTCGGGCTACAGCCAGTACGGAGCGCTCAAGACCGACACAGCGGACGCGGTCATCGCGATGCTCGAGCCCATCGCGGCGAAGAAGGCCGAGCTCGACGCAGATCCCGCCGAGCTCGCCCGCATCATCGCCGCCGGCGCCGACAAAGCCGAGGCCGTGGCATGCGGCACCTTGGCCCGCGCCAAAGAGGCCATGGGCTTCCTTCCCAAGTAACTGCCTCAGGCCCTCGAAGAGGGCACGCAGGCCAAGCCAGATGGGGCGTCAACGCACTCACAGCTCGTGGTGCGTGCCAGGAAATTTCCTGAAATTGATGCGCGCGAGTGTTTGCATTTGTCTGCATACAAATGTATGCTCTCTTCATGTTCGGCGACGTCGTGCGAGAACTCGCCCCCGGCTACGTAGACGCACCCGAAGCCGACAGCAGCCTGGCGTCGACTTGGCCCGCTGCTGGGTCGGCATGGCCCAATGAGGCGGCGGTGTGGGCCGGCGGCGGCACGGCCGACTGCAGTGTCGATCTGGGGGCGCTGAGCGGCTGCGAACTCAAGGCGCTGGTCGTCGAGTTGGCGGCCGAGCGCTCCCGTATCGAGGGCCGCTACCTGGCGGCGGTGGGTGAGCTGGCGTCGCGCAACGGTGCGCAATCCGCCGCGTACATCCTGCGCGATCAGACGCGCATGAACTGCGCGCAGGCCCGCTCAGAAGCCCGCCTGGCCGAGAGCCTGGTTTCGGAGGGATTCAGCAGCACGCTCGACGCGATGCAGGCCGGCGAAATTCACATGTCGCATGCGAGGGTGATTGCCCGCGAGGCGCCCAAGAAACACCGCCGCAGCGAAGACGACTTCTTGGAGCTTGCCCGCGTGTATCCCTCCGACACGATCGCCCGGCACCCCCTCGCCTACCGCAGCCAGCAGGTCGAAGCCGACCTCGCAGCCGAGGCTGCCGCCGAGAACCTGAGCCCCATCGACGCCGAGTTGGCGTTGCAGCGTCATGAACGCTTCGCGTCGCTGCGGGTGGGCGACGACGGCATGTGGCATCTGCACGGCAAGTTCGACTTCCTCACCGGGCGCGAGCTCAGCACTGCGCTCGAAGCCCAACTCCGGTCGCTGCGCCGCCGCGCCGAACTCGATACCGGCGGTGCCGATGGCGCCCACTCAGGCCCATCCGGCGACGGCAGTTCCTGCAGCAACACGAACAGCGACAGTCCGATGCCGACACGCCGCCAACTGCTGGCCGATGCGCTCAGCGAGCTTGTCGCCGGCACCGCCTCAGCACGACACGCCAAGAACAACCTCATCATCGTTGCCGACTACGACGTCACGAGCGATCGGCTCGCCAACCCCCGCCTCGACGACGGCACTCCCCTGTCGGCGCAGATGCTCGTGGAGCTCGCCGTCGACGCCAAGGTGCTGCCCGCTATGTTCAAAGCCGACTGGTCAGAACTCGCGTTGGGACGCACACGCAACGCCAACGACGCCCAGCGCCTCGTTCTTGCGGTGCGCGATGGCGGCTGCATCGGTTGCAAGCTCACCTCCGAGCACACCCAGGCGCACCACATCGACTACTACGAGAACGACGGCCTCACCGAAGTTCCGAACCTCGCGTCGATGTGCAGGCCGTGCCACCGTGATCTCCACACCCACGGCCGCAAGATCCACACCCCTCCCGACGGCCGACCCCGACTTCAGCCACCCGAACCCCGCAACGCCGACCCGCCTAGCCAAGGTGGACCTGTCAGATTCTGTGTGTAACCGGCCCTGATGGTATTCATCGGGTGCGGTATGTGATCCGGTCACTCGTCGGGATGAATCACCCCGGGTTTCGTGGAGGCTCTGGGGTGACTTACGCACCCCTCTCGACAATGCGCTCAACACCTAGGTGTTCAAATCAGAATCCGAGCGCAGGATCCGGCTGGCGCGCTGGGTCCACGACTCCCTTTCATTCGAGTCATGCTGCGCTTTGTCTCGATCAATGGACGACCATGAGGACCAGAAGAACGCAACCAGCCAACCGAGGACGGTCCACCCGCCCAGAATGTTCAGTGCGATAACGGTGCCGGCTCTGGGATGCCTCCTCAATAACGCCACCATCGATGGCAGGAAATACACCCCAGCCGCCAGTCCACCAATCAGCAGCAAGGGCTCCCAGCGGACATTGTCGAGGTTGGCGAGAAGGATCAACTGACCACTCCCCTCAAGGACGCCCAGCTGTGCCGGTTGACATCAGGGATGGCTGGTCTTCTGTTTGAGTCTCTCATGTCAATAGCGGGCGCGGGGGTGGGCTTGGCGGTAGACCTCGGTGAGCCGTTCCTGTGACACTGCGGTGTAGCGCTGGGTGCTCGAGATCGACGCATGACCCAGCAGTTCCTGCACGCTGCGGATGTCGGCACCGCCGTCGAGCATGTGCGTTGCGCACGAGTGGCGCAGGACATGGGTGGTGAGCTGGTCGGGTCCGAGACCGACGCGGTCGCCGTGGCGGCGCACGATCAGCCAGACGCCCTGGCGGGTGATGCGGCGGCCCCGGGCATTCAGGAACACCGCTGCGGCGTCGTCTCTCGACCGCCACGCAGCAGGCTCCAGCGCCCCGCGCCCGGCGCCGCTGAGCCATTCGCCCACGGCATCGGCGGCGTGACGCCCCACCGGCACGACGCGCTCCTTGCCGCCCTTGCCCCACACCCGCATGAGCCTCTCGTCGAGGTCGACGTCGCCCAGCGACAGCGCCACCAGCTCGCTGGCCCGCAGGCCCATGCCGTAGAGCACTTCGAGCATTGCCCGGTCTCGTCGCACCAGCGGGCTGTCGCCCACGGGGGATGCCAGGAGCTGCTCGACCTGATCGCGCCGCAACGCCCGCGGCAACCCGGCAGGCGCGCGGGGCACGTCGAGCGTGCCTGCAGGATCGCCCGTCGTCAAGTCCTCGGCTACTAAGAACCGGTAGAGGCCGCGAAGGCTGACCGCAGCCCGAGCGACGGTTGAAGCGGCCCGTCCGAGATCATCACGCAAGTGCGACAGGTAGGCGGCGATTTCAGTTGAGCTGGCGCCGAGCAAGTCGACATCTCGTGCCGCCAACCATCCCGCGAACGCATCGAGGTCGGACCGGTACGACGCAACTGTGCGCGCTGACCGTCCTCGCTCATTGGACAGCCAGCCCAAGTAGTCCTCGGCTTCCATGACCAGGGCAGCGGGCATCGCCTATCCAATGTGTCAGCCTGCACTGACGTGGGTCAAGATCGCGCCAGAACGAGGCGTCGGTCTAGGCCAAGGGTTCAGTGCCCAGCGGCCCTGTTCCAGTCGATGCCGGCAGCAGCTGAGGATTGCGTCCCTCGGCTCGCGCCAGCGCGGCGCCCACCAGTCCGCAGAACAGCGGGGCCGGGCGGTTAGGACGGCTCTTGAACTCCGGGTGGGCTTGGGTGCCCACCCAGAACGCGTGGCCGTCCAGCTCGATGAACTCTGCCAGCCGCCCGTCGGGCGACAGCCCACTGCACTGCAGGCCGCCCTCTTCCATCCGCTGCCGGTAAGCGCTGTTCACCTCGTAACGATGCCGGTGCCGCTCGTTGACCAGCGTGTCGCCGTACATCGCCGCCACGCGGCTGCGCGGCGCCAGCCTGGCCACGTATGCGCCGAGCCGCATGGTGCCGCCCTTGTCGGAGATACCGCGCTGCGCATGCATGAGATCGATCACCGGGTGCAGCGTGTTGGCGTCGAACTCGGTCGAGTTGGCACCCAGCAGGCCCAGCTCGTTGCGGCAGAACTCGATGACCATGACCTGCAGCCCCAAGCACAGGCCCAGGCACGGAATGTCATGCTCACGTGAGTACGCAGCCGCGGCGATCTTGCCCTCGATGCCCCGGGAGCCGAATCCTCCTGGGATCACCATCCCGTCGAGGTGACGCAGCCGCCCCGCAGCAAGCAACCCCTCGATCTCCTCGGAGTGGATCCACTCGATGTCGACTTCGACACCGTGGTAGGAGGCCGCATGGCGGAGCGCCTCCACTACAGACAGGTAGGCATCGGGCAGCGCCACGTACTTGCCGATGATGCCGACGCGCACCGTCGCCTGCGGCGCCTTGATGCGTGCGAGCATCGCCTCCCAGTCCGCAAGGTCGGGCTCGACATCTTCGAAGCCGAGGATCCCGCACAGAAAGCTGTCGAGACCTTCGGACCGCAGCACCATCGGGATCTCATAGAGGACCGACGAATCGGGGGCATTCACCACGCCAGCCAGCTCGACGTCGCTGAGGTTGGAGATCTTGTTGCGCAGGCCGTCCTCGATGGGACCCTCACTGCGCAGCACGATGGCGTCGGGCTGCACGCCGCGACTGCGCAGCTCGGTCACCGAGTGCTGCGTGGGCTTGGTCTTCTGCTCGCCCGACGGGCCGATGAACGGCACTAGCGTGACGTGGACGTAGCACACGTTCTGCTGGCCGACCTCGAGACGCATCTGCCTGATGGCCTCGAGGAACGGCAGGATCTCGATGTCTCCGACGGTGCCGCCCACCTCAGTGATGACCACGTCCACGTCGCCGTCGGCGAGCTTGCGGATGCGTTCCTTGATCTCGTCGGTGATGTGCGGGATGACCTGCACAGTCCGACCCAAATACTCCCCCCGTCGCTCGTCGGCGAGCACCTTCTGGTAGATCGAGCCGGTCGTCGCATTCGAATCACGGGTCAGCGACACGTCGATGAACCGCTCGTAGTGGCCGAGATCAAGATCGGTCTCGCCGCCGTCGTCGGTGACGAACACCTCACCGTGCTCGTACGGGTTGAGCGTGCCGGGGTCGACGTTGATGTACGGGTCCAGCTTCTGCATGGTGACCCGCAGTCCCCGGGCGGCCAGCAGCCGGCCGAGCGAGGCCGCCGTGAGCCCTTTGCCGAGGGAGCTGGCAACTCCGCCGGTGACGAAAATGTGCTTAGCCACGCGGCATCTTCGGTGGACGCTCTCGCATGTGTCATCAAGCTACCGTCGCTTCGGCTGAGGTTGGCTGATCCTCACGGAAGTCCGGCAATTGCCTGCCGGATCCGCCGAGATCGTCGCCCCGAGTGAACAACCGGCCGGACGGAACATCATGAACGACGCATCAGACAAAGCCCAGGCGGCTGCGACGGCGGATCTGCTAGTGCACGGTGCCGAACTGCTGGCGACGTGCGATGAGCAGCGGCGCGAGATTGCCGGCGGCTGGGTCGCCATCACCGGCGGACTCGTCAGCGCGGTCGGCGATGCCTCGCAGATGCCGCCCACAGCAGACCGGAGCATCGACGCCGGCGGCTGCCTTGTCACGCCCGGGCTCGTCAACACCCACCATCACATGTACCAGAACCTCACCCGGTCGTACGCTCCGGCGCTTCGGGGAGGCTTGTTCGACTGGTTGACCACGCTGTACCCGCTGTGGGCGCGGCTCGATGAGCAGGGCGCGTACCTGTCTGCCTGGGTAGGTCTGGCCGAGCTGGCGCTAGGCGGCTGCACCACCAGCACCGACCACCTCTATGTGCATCCCCGGGGTGCAGGCGACTTGATCACAGCCGAGATCACCGCGGCCGCCGAGTTGGGCATGCGCTTTCACCCGACCCGCGGCTCGATGTCGCTGGGCCAGTCCGACGGCGGGCTGCCGCCCGATGAGGTCTGCCAATCGCCTGAGGAAATCCTGGCGGAATCGGAGCGGCTGGTCGGCGTGCACCATGACCGCTCGCCCGACGCGATGGTCAGGATCGCGCTGGCGCCGTGCTCGCCTTTTTCCGTCTCGACCGAGCTGATGACGGCGACGGCCGAACTGGCGGAACGCCTCGACGTCCGCCTGCACACCCACCTGTGCGAGGACCCCGGTGAGGACGGCTTCTGCATCGAGATGTTCGGGATGCGACCGGTGGACTACTTCGAGCACTGCGGCTGGGGCTCGAATCGTTCGTGGATCGCGCACGGCGTGCAGCCCAATGCGACCGAGATCACACGGCTGGGATCCTGGGGCACCGGCGTGGCGCACTGCCCGAGCTCGAACCTGCTGCTCGGCGTCGGGCTGGCGCCGGTGCGCGATCTGCGGGCTGCGGGCGTGCCGGTGGGCCTGGGGGTGGACGGCTCGGCCAGCACCGATTCGGCATCGATGTGGACCGAGGCGCGCAACGCCCTGCTGGTCGGCCGTCTGCGCGACGGCCAGCGGCACCTCAGCGCCGACAAGGGCCTCGACAGCGGTCGCCCTGCCGACGGCGCCGCAGGCCAGAACGTCGATGGCGCCGAAGGAGGCGATGCAGAACGGGACGGCACGACATATTTCTCTGCGCGCGAGGCCCTGGACCTGGCGACTCGTGGCAGCGCAGCGTGCCTCGGCCGCGAGGGCGAGATCGGCGAGCTGTCGCCCGGTGCATGCGGTGACCTCGTGGTGTGGCAGCTTGACGGGCCGGCGTTCGCAGGCGCCCTCTCCGATCCCATCGAGGCATGGCTGCGCTGCGGCCCCCTGTCGGCCCGGGACACGATCGTGGCTGGTCGCCCGGTTGTCTCCGGCGGCCAGATCGTTCATCCCAGCCTCGACGAGCGCTTGACCGAGCATCGCCACTGCGCCGTTGCGATGCAACGGGCATAGAGCAGAGCGCCGCTGCCATGCAGCGGGCATGGGTGTCGGAGACTCAGTTGCGGTAGGGCGAACCGAGCCGGTCCAGCCAGCGGAGCGGCGGCACTGCATCGATGATCCGACTGAACGACCAGCGCTCGCTCGCCAGGTTCAGGGCCGCCAAAAACGCCAGCACCGCCCACTCGACCGACGCCGGGGACATCGCGACGGTGGCCAGCCCCAGCGCAGCGCCAAGCGGATTGACGCCGGTGTCGCCAAGCATGTGCGCTTCCGCCAGTTCGCTGCGCAGCAAACCGACCGCGGCGCCAACGGCACCCGCAGCCCACAGGGCCGGCGAATGCCATGCGAACCATCCAGCGCCGACCTCCGCGAACCGAAATCCTTGCGGCCAAGGGGAACCGAACACAGCGGCAGGCACGAGCCCGCAGAGCCACCATGCCAGCGCAGCCTTGGTGGCTCGGCCCGGCGCTCGGTCGAGCAGATTCAGCAGGTTGGCGCTCAGCGCTACGACCGCAGCCCCCCGCAACCACGGAATCATGGTCCAGGACTCATGTGATCCGATCACGAGGTGCTCAAACGAGCGCATCACGGCGTACCCGTCGCCCCATCCCCTGCTGCTCCACAAGACGGCGACGTTGCCGAACAGCAGAATCTGCACGCTGAGGAGCGCAACCGCTCCCCCACCGAGTGCTTTCTGCGCTCCGGTCGTGAGCCGTCGAGTGCGCAGGCTGCGCGCCAGGTGCGCGGCGAACCCGCTCGCATCACCATCGCCCCGGGTGTCATCCCGATATCCCAGCAATCCGAAGGCCACAAGAGCCGATGCCGTCGCCACCGCGCCCGTGGCGCTGGCCACGGGTGGAGTGCGGAGCGCGTCTGTAGGCACGAGATCCAGTGGACCCGACCCTTCGAACACTTCGGCTGGCGCACGGCCTATCGAGCCGGAGACGTAGGCAAACCAACCAGTGGCGCGGCGTGCCAAGGCCGCCACGACACTTGCGCTGGCAACGCCGACGGCGACGACGAGCAGCCCCGAGGTCGCAATGATCCGCTGGCCGCGGTAGTTGACCCCCGTCCAGCGCTGCCGTCGCATCCGGGGTCTCGCCAGACGCCACAGCAGCGCCGCCGCAACCGCCGAGCCGACGAGGATCAATGCCAATGCGGCAGCAGTCCGAACGGCGATGCCAGCGCTGATAGTCACTGGATGCGGGTAGTGCAGCAACGCACGTGGCTTACGAATCGCTCGTCGGCCGGCGACCGCGTCCCCCCGGCAGACTCCGCAACCGCCGAAGAGGACGCCAAGGCCGCAGGTTCCGAAGCGAGCGCGGCGGTCCGAGCTGCCGTGCTCGCTGCCATGACTGGCGTGCCGCGCGCCCGAGCTGCTGCCCCTGGTCGCGCACCGGCACTCCGCGAGCCGCCGAGGTGACGCGGGCCGCCAGTGAGGCGGCCAGGCAGTAGACCGCCTTCGGCCAGCCGGTGCGGGCTGCCACGGCGAGGTAGACGTGTCGCCCGATTCGCGCTCGATGCGCGAAGCCGCTGAGATCACGCCCGGTTTGCCGATGGCTGAATCCGATCTCGACTTCGCTGATGCGGGCACCTCGGTCGGCCGCATCGAGCGTCAGACCGATCTCGAGACCGAATCCAGGCGCGAGCTGCAGCGATCTCAGCAGCGGACCCCGAACGGCGCGCTGACCCGAGAGAGGTTCAGCCAGTTCCAGTCCCGTCTCGGAACGCAGGACACGTGCCGCGAACGCCTTGACGAGCCCGAACCCGCTCGGGCCCTCAGCAGCATCGAAGACGGCGATCGTCATGTCGGCTTCGCCTAGCGCAATTGGCTGCAGAAGATCACCCGCCAGCGCGGCTGAGCCGCCCAGATCGGCGTCGATGAGGAGATAGACGTCGGGGGCACCGGACGCCGCGATGCCTGCGGCGACCGCTGCTGCTTTGCCGCGATTACGTGCGAGTTCGATGACGCGCGCTCCTGCGGCCGCAGCGGCAGCCGCTGTTCGGTCCCGGGAACCGTCGTCAACCACGATGACGTCGAGCACATCGGGCACGGTTCGCAGCGCCGTCACCGTGGCACCCACCGTGTCCGCCCGGTCGAAGGCAGGCACGATCGCCACGGCGTGGGTCATGACGGGCCCAGACCGTGGTTGAGATCGGCTCCCGAGAAGTGATCGACCGCAGGCAGCCGCTCCAGCGCAACCAGCAGCGCCAGATCGCCCGAGAAAGTCTCGACATCGTCGACGCTCGAGAACGATCCTGCGAGCACGGGGTCGGACCGGACTCGCTCCAGCACTGCGCCGTAGCCAACGCCTGCTGCCCCGGGCGCAGGTACTTCGACGATGACGCCGGTGCCCGAGTGCCCGTCATCGACGGCAGCCCTCAACAGGTCGAAAACAAAGTCCTGGTTCAACCCGGCCGCCGCCGCATCGGTGACCACCACAAGTCGCAGTTGCTCCCCGCCAAGCAGGTGCAGCGCGACGGCGCCAGTGCCGTCATGAGTCACCAGTTCCAAATCACGGAGCAAGGTAAGCGCCGTGCGTGTCGGCGGGACCGCCGAGAAGCCGCGAGAGAAACCGTCAAGCGCCCCGAAGTCGGTGACCGCGTTGACATCGTCGGCGAGTATCTGGCTGGACCCGGCTTCTGCTGGCCTGAACAGCGCCTGAGGCAGCAGAAAGCGAAGCGCTCTGCGCACGGCGTTGCGGCTGTCACCTGCCAGCGAGAAGGCGTCGGCGATGCTCTGGCGCACACCTGAGTTGTGCAGGCGGAGGTCATCGCTGAGCCACAGCACCCCGCCATGGCGCGCATCCGTTGCATCGAGACGTGCGCGAATGGCCGCTACTGCGGCCCGGTCCGTGGATTCCGGGGCGACGATGAGCGTTGTCGTGCCGCTCAGTCGTCCTTGGGGAAGGTACGGCCGTACGAGATCCTCCACCTCGAACCGCACGGATCGCGCCGCTTCAACGCTCGCGAGCGCTGCGTCGCGTGCTGCCTCAACCTCGCCGAGCTCCGCCTCGGCCTCGGCCTGTCGCTCGATCGCCGATTCGGTGTCGGCCTGCAACTGGTCCACGCGTGATTCCAGGTTGCTCACCAGCACTGAGTCCACGAACGTCGAGCCCAACGCCAGGCCGATCGCCAAGGCCAGAAAAACTGCCGCGATCGACACAATGTGGTAGCGGAGGTTGACCATACGCCCGACCGATCTACAGGCCCATGTTGATCCACAGGGTGCGCAGCAGGAGCCGGCCCGGCTCGGTCACTGCGGCGATGACGCCGATGGTGACGAGCGCCGAAACGATCAGCATCGCCATGTCGCGCTTGCGCACCTGGGTGCGGTAGAGACGGCTCACGCCCTTCGCATCCACGAGCGCCGGAGACACCTGCATCCGGGTCAGAAAGGTGGATGCCATGCCGCTGCGGCCCTTGTCGAAGAAGTCGACCATCGACGTATGGGACCCCACCTCGACGATCTGCTCGGCTCGCTGCTCGAACGCCAGCCGCAATGCCAGGTCCTCGCTGGTTCCGGGCGCGGCGATGACGTCGTAGCTCAATCCGGCGTCGTCGAGGCGGACCGCGCCCGGCGCGCCGCCTTCGAGATAGGCGTGCACGATGAGCTGCGCCCCGCACTCGAGTGCCCGCGGCGACACCGAGTCGAAGTCGCCGATGATGATGTGGGGCACGAGACCGGCCTCGAGCAGTGCATCAGCACCTCCGTCCACACCGATGATCACGGGCCGCATATCCGACATGTAGCCCGACCGGCGTAGTGCCGCCAGATCTTCGCGATAGTCGATGCCGCGCACCACCACCAGCACGTGCCGGCGTCGCAACTGGTGCCGCAGCGGCGGGATCTCCAGCTCATCGGTGAGAACCTGCGGCTCCCGCTCCAAGTACTCGAGCGTGTTCCGGGCAAAGCTCCCGAGTTCGCTGCGCACCGCCACGCGCGCCGATTCCAGCACGCGTTCGAAGTGCTCGGCATCGCGCCGGTACCCGGTCCCGATCACCTGATCGCCGCGCATTACCTCATCGCCTGCGATGGCCAGCTCCTCGCCGTCTTGGAGCGACGCGAACACTCCCTCGCCGATGTCCTCCAGCACCGGCACACCTGCTTGCGCGAGCGTGAGGCCGCCCAACGCCGGGTACCGGCCGGTCATCGTCGGCTCTGCGTTGATCACGGCGATCGCGCCCGCGGCCAGAAGTCCGTCGGCGGCGACCCGATCGAGATCTGCGTGGTGGATCACCGCAATATCGCCGCGTTCCAAGCGGCGCAGCAGGTTCTTGGTGCGACGGTCCACGCGGCACCGTCCCGCGATCCCCGCGTGGCTGCGGCCGCGGCGCGAGCGCTGGCGTCTCCACAGCGAACGCGAGCGAAACATGCTCACTCTCGGGCGCCGCCCCGCGTCGCGGCGGCCACCTCCAGCAATTCAGTCGCGTGCTGGCGGCCACTCGCCCATGCAGGCTGACCGGCGAGCATCCGCGCCAGCTCGCTGACGCGATCAGGTCCCGTCACGGCGACGAGACTTGAAGCCACTGCGCTGCCATCGTCAGTCTTTCGAACGGCCACCTGGTGATGTGCGAACGCCGCGACCTGCGGGAGATGCGTGACCACCAGCACCTGGTGCTGGCCGGCGAGCGAAGCCAGCGCCTGACCGACGGCGACGGCGGTCTCGCCGCCGATGCCGGCGTCGACCTCGTCGAACACGAGGGTCGGTGGGCCAGCGGTCAGGACGAGCCGCAGCGCCAGCATGACGCGCGCCAGCTCACCACCCGATGCCACCTTCGACAACGGGCCGGGCGGAGCGCTGCGGTTCGCGCTGAAGTGCAACTCGACGCCGTCGCTCGGCGCCTCGCCGGTGACGCTGACCTCCAGCGTGCCGCCCGCCAACGCCAACGATGTCAGGTGCTCGCTCACCGCAGCGGCGAGGCCAGGTGCAGCCGCTCGACGAGCTGCAGCCACAACATGAGCCTCGGCTTCGACATGGCGTTGCGCCGCGTCGATACCGGCCTCCAGCTCGGCGGCCAGCTCGGTGTGACGTTCAAGCTGCGACAGACGCTCCGCTGCCTGCGCACCGAACTCGCGCACGTCGGCGAGCGTGTCGCCGTACTTGCGGGTGAGCTCGCGCAGGAGCTGGTGCCGGGCGCGGACGTCGGCGAGCGCCTGCGGGTCGTCCTCGATCGTCTCGAGCACGCCCCTCAGCTGCGCAACGGTGTCATCGAGCTCCGCTGCCACAGCACCCAAGCGGTCGCCCACCGGGGCGAACGCCTTCCGGGAGGCCAGCAAGGCCGCCGCAGCTCCCAGCCGGTCGATAGCGCCCTCGTCTCCGGCGAGTGCCTGGCGGGCCGCATGACCGTCCGCCAGGTGCGATGCAGCATCGGCCAGCAGATCCTCCCGCTCGACGATCCAGCGCAGTTCGTCCGGGTCGTCCAGCTGCACCGACGTGATCTCGTCCACCTGATACCGCAGGAGATCGATCTCCTGCGCCCGCGCTCGCGCATCACCGCCGAGCGCAGCCAGATTCTCCGTGAGCGCGCTCAGTTCGCCACGCGCCGCCGCCAGCGGGCGCACATCGATGCCGCCCCAGCGGTCGAGTGCCTCGCGCTGAGTGCGAGCGCGCAACAGCGATTGGTGCTGGTGCTGCCCGTGAAGGTCGACAAGCCCGGCCCCGAGCTCTGCGAGCTCCGCCGCCGACGCCATGCCTCCGTCCACATAGGCACGGCTGCGACCCGCTGCGGGGATCACACGGCGCAGCACTCGCTCCGCCCCGTCGGCCTGCACGAACCTGCCCTCGACAACTGCCTCGACCGCGCCGGCGCGCACCATCGCCGGATCTGCACGCCCGCCCATGAGCAGCTGCACCGCCTGCACCACCAGCGTCTTGCCGGCGCCCGTCTCGCCGGTCAGCGCTGTCATGCCTGCGCCGAGCACCAGGTTGGCATGGGAGATGACGCCAAGATCGTGCACCGCCAGCTCCACGAGCATCAGCGGTCCTTGAGGCCGAACTTGTGCTTCAGCACACGATGGAAGCTGTCGCCGCCGGCGGTGACGAACCGTGCGTCGTACGGGGCGCGCGTGACGACAAGTTCATCGCCGGTCGTCAGCAAGCCGGCTGAGCGCCCGTCCACGGCGGCGAGCGCCGGCCGTTCGCTGATCACCCGGATGCCGATCTCGGTGTCGGGCGGCAGCAGCAGCGAACGATCGAAGAGCATGTGCGGCGCAACCGGAGTGACCTGCAACGACGAATGCGTCGGAGCGACGACCGCACCCCCTGCCGAGAGGCTGTACGCCGTAGAGCCCGTCGGCGTGGACACGATGAGGCCGTCCGCCGCGTAGGTCGCGAACACGTCTCCGTCGAGCCACACTTCCAGCCGGACCGTGTGCCCCGGGTCGCGTTTCTCGAGCACGACTTCATTCAGCCCGGTCCATGTCTCGGCGTCTTGGGCGCCCACGTCATGGGCACCTCTGTCCCGGACGCGGGCACTGACCATCATCCGCTCCGAGACATCCAACGACCCCCCGAGCGCGGCAGCGACCATGTCGGTGAGCTGCGCCGGCTCGAATTCGGTCAGGTAGCCGAGATGGCCGACGTTGACGCCGAGTACTGGCACGCCCGCGGCGGCAACCAGATCGAACGAGCGCAGCATGGTGCCGTCGCCGCCGATGCTCACAGCGAGATCCGGGACGGTCGGGATCGGTTCGTCGACGCCGAGTTCAGGGCGGCCGATTGCCGCTGCCTCCACGCCGCCCATTGCCACACCATGACCCTCGCCCTCAAGCCAGACCACCAGCTGTTTCGAAGCCGTCAGCGCTTCCGCGCGCTCGGCGTGGGCGATGATCAGCACGTCGCTCATGCCGGTGCCCCCTCAGAAGCGGCACGGAGTGCGGTCTCGATGGCCGTTTCGATGGCACTGTCAAGATCGAACGACTCGGATCGGGCATCGACGGGCGGTCGGCATTCGTGATCGGCAGCGCGACGGCAGTGCAAGAAGAACTCGACATTGCCTGTGGCGCCTCGCAACGGCGATGCGGCGACACCGGTGGGTGCGAGGCCCTGGCGGGAAGCGCTCGAGGCCACGTCGCTCACCACTCGCCGCCACACGTCGGGGTCGCGCACCACTCCCTTGCCGCGCGAGGCCTCGCGCCGGCCGGCTTCGAACTGCGGCTTGGCAAGCAGCACTGCTTCGCCACCGTGTGCCGTGCACGCCGCCAGGTTCGCCATCACCGTGCGCAGCGAGATGAACGACAGATCGGCGGTGATGATGTCCGCCGGGCCGCCGATATCGGCAGGTCCGATGTGTCGCACGTTGCACCGTTCTCGCACGGTGACGCGGGAGTCGGCCCGCAAGCGGGCATCCAGCTGCCCCCAGCCGACATCGATCGCTACGACTTCCGCCGCGCCCCGCTGCAGCAAGCAATCCACGAAACCGCCCGTCGAAGCGCCGGCATCGACCGCTCGCCGCCCCGCCACGTCGACCCCGAATTCGCCCAGCGCAGCATCCAGTTTCTCTCCGCCGCGTGACACGAACCGTGCCGGCTCGCCGCTGAGCTGGACCGGCTCGGCGGCCGACACCATGCGAGACGATTTCTGTGCGACCGAGCCCCCCACGAGAACCCGGCCGTCGGAAATGAGCACTTGCGCCGCTGCGCGAGACGAGGCCAGGCAACGGCGCACGAGCTCGTTGTCCAAGCGTCGTCGGACGGCGTTCATGCAGCCGAAAGTACCAGCGCGCCCGCGGCGCACCGCAGTGGTTTACGCGACGAAAGGGGTGTCTTCAGACGTACCAAGTGCCGCGTGAGCGCAGCAGCTGCGCAATGTCAGCGGCACCTTGCTTCTGCTGAGCCGCCGCCAGTTGCCGAGTGGAGGCCATGGCGTACTCGCTGCGCCGCACGGCGCGGAACACGCCAACCGGCGTGGGCTCAAACGGTCCGCGCGCGAGACGCGCCAGCATGAAGGCGGTCGAGGGATCGTGCTTCGTCTCGTCATGGGTGAGCAATTCGTCGGTGCTCACATCGGCGGTGTGGACAACCCGGGCGCAGCCTGACTCGTCGATGACCCCGAACTCGCCGTCGGCCCCGAAGCGAATGGGCTCGCCGTGCGTCAACGGGATGAGGTTGGCATCGCGGTTCTGTTTCTTGGTGACCCCTTCGAAAGCGCCGTCATTGAAAACGTTGCAGTTCTGGAACACCTCCACGAACGCGGCGCCGTCGTGCTCGTGCGCCCGCCGGAACGTGTCCATCATGTGCTGGCGGTCCATGTCGTGCGTGCGCGCCACGAACGACGCCTCGGCACCGAGCGCCACGGCCAGCGGATTGAACGGCGCATCGAGCGAGCCCATTGGCGAGCTCTTGGTGACCTTGCCGATCTCGCTCGTGGGGCTGAATTGGCCCTTGGTCAGGCCGTAAATCTGGTTGTTGAACAGCAGCACCTTGATCTTGACGTTGCGGCGCAATGCGTGGATCAGGTGATTGCCGCCGATCGACAGCATGTCGCCGTCGCCGCCGATCACCCAGACGTCGAGATCGGGCCGGGCCATCGCCAAGCCGGTGGCGATGGCGGGTGCTCGGCCATGGATGCCGTGCACGCCGTAGGAGTTCATGTAGTAGGGGAACCGGGCAGCGCAGCCGATGCCCGACACGAACACCGTGTTGTGCGGTTCGGTGCCGAGGCTCGGCATCAGCATCCGCATCGCCGTGAGGATGGAGTAGTCGCCGCAGCCCGGGCACCAGCGGACCTCCTGGTCGGAGGCCCAGTCTCCGGGCTGTGTAGTCGGCGTGATCGAGGTGTCGGTCATCGTGCTGTTCGCCTCTGTCTGTACTCGCTGAACCTGTACTTGCTGAATTCGGTGGTCTTGTACTCGTGGGTCATCGTCTCGTTGGCGCCTAGCTGCCCGCCAGCTCCTCCAGGCGCTTGCGGACCGCTGCAGTCACCTCGCCGGTCGTGAACGGCACACCGTCGATCTTGCCGATGTGCTCGACGTCGATCAGGTACTTCGCCCGCACCAGATCACACAGTTGCCCCTTGTTCATCTCGGGACACACCACGGCCCGGTAGCGCCGCAGCACGTCGCCGAGATTCGCAGGCAGCGGATTGAGGTGCCGCAGGTGCACATGCGCCACCCGGTGGCCGTCGTCGCGCAGCCGTCCGGCGGCAGCGTCGATGGCACCCCACGTGGAGCCCCAGCCCAGTACGGCGAGATCGGCGTTTGCCTCGCCGGCGACCTCGACATCGGGAACGTCGACACCGTCGATCTTGGCCTGCCGCAGATCCACCATCAACTGATGATTCTCGGGCTCGTAGGAGATGTTGCCGGTGCCGTCCTCTTTCTCGATGCCACCGACGCGGTGCATCAGCCCCGGCGTGCCGGGAATGGCCCACGGGCGAGCCAGCGTGTCGGGATCCCGCAAGTACGGCAGGAAGATGCCGTCACCGTCTTCGTTGGTGCCGTTGAACTCCGTCGCGAAGTCGACACCGATGTCCGGCAGCTCATCGACATCGGGCAGCAGCCACGGCTCGGAGCTGTTCGCCAGATAGCCGTCGGACAGCACGATGACGGGCGTCCGGTACTTCAGCGCGATGCGAGACGCCTCGATCGCGATGTCGAAGCAGTCCGCAGGACTGCGCGGCGCTACAACCGGCAGCGGCGACTCGGAATGCCGCCCGTACATGGCCATCATCAGGTCTGCCTGCTCGGGCTTGGTCGGCAAGCCGGTCGACGGGCCGCCGCGCTGGATGTCGAGCACCACCATCGGGAGCTCGAGGCTCACGGCGAGGCTGAGCGTCTCGCCTTTGAGCGCCAAGCCGGGACCCGATGTGGAGGTAAAGGCCAACGCACCGCCAAAGGCCGCCCCCACTGCTGATGCCGCAGCAGCGATCTCGTCTTCGGCTTGGAATGTCCGCACGCCGAAATTCTTCTTGAGCGACATCTCGTGCAGGATGTCCGAGGCCGGCGTGATTGGGTACGAACCGAGGAACACTGGCAAACGCGCGAGCTGGCCTGCCACGACGCAGCCCCAAGCCAGCGCCGTATTCCCGTTCACGTTGGTGTATTCGCCAGGTGTCAGCGGGGCTGGCTTCACCTCGTAGTGAGCCTCGAAGATCTCAGCTGTCTCGCCGAAGTTGTAGCCGGCCTTGAACGCTGCGGTGTTGGCGTTGATGACCTGTTCGCGACCCCGGAACTTGGTGTTGATGAACTCGAGCGTCGGCTCGACCGGCCGCGTGTACATCCACGAGATCAGGCCGAGTGCGAAGAAGTTCTTGGAACGCTCCGCATCCCGCGGCTTCACGCCGTGCTCGGCCACGGCGTCGCGGGTGATCTGGCTCATCGGCACCGGGTACGAGCGGTAGTCGTCCAACGTGCCGTCATCGAGCGGATTGCTGGAGTAGCCGGCCTTCTCAAGGTTGCGGTCGTTGAAGGCATCGGTGTTCAGGATCAGTGCGCCGCCCTGAGCGAGGTTGTGCAGCTGCGCCTTCAGCGCCGCCGGGTTCATTGCCACCAGCACCGTCGGAGCGTCGCCCGGGGTGGTGATGTCAAAGTCGGAGATGCGCACCTGGAACGCCGAGACACCGGCAAGCGTCCCTTGCGGGGCGCGGATCTCAGCGGGGAACTCCGGCAGCGTCGACAGATCGTTTCCGAGCGCTGCGGAGATGCTCGTGAATTGGTCACCGGTGAGCTGCATGCCGTCACCGGAGTCACCGGCGAAGCGAATGATGACCTCGTCGATCTCCTGCAGCGGCAGTTCGCGCGATGCGGTATCGGTCACTGTGTCTCCTAGGGGAAGGGCTCCTGGCGGGAATGGGTCCGCAGTAGTAGGGCCTTGGGGGGAATGCGGCCGCTCCAGGCGACCACGCTAGCCGCGGCTGGGTGGATGCAGCCGGGTCGGATCACGCCTCAGGCGATGGTCACCGCCTGGTCCAAATAGACGTCCTGGATGGCGCCGAGCAGTTCGACGCCTTCGGCCATGGGCCGCTGAAACGCCTTGCGTCCTGAGATCAGCCCAATGCCGCCAGCTCGCTTGTTGACGACTGCGGTGGTGACGGCTTCGGCCACGTCGGTAGCCCCCGAACTGGCGCCGCCGGAGTTGATGAGCCCGACGCGTCCCATGTAGCAATTCGCCACCTGCCAGCGGCACAAGTCCACCGGATGGTCCGTCGTGAGCTGGTCGTACACCGCAGCGTGCGTCTTGCCGAAGCCCGGTACCGAGACGAAGGCGCCGTTGTGCTCGGGCAGCTTCTGCTTGATGATGTCGGCCTCGATCGTGACGCCGATGTGGTTGGCCTGTCCGGTGGCGTCGGCCGCCACGTGGTTGTCTACCTGAGTCGGCTCGCCGTCGGCGCCTTCGGCCGACTGGTTGATGGCCGAGTTGCGCAGGTAACACCACAGCACGGTGAACATGCCGAGGCGGTGCGCTTCCTCGAATGCCGCGGCCACCTCGGTGATCTGGCGGCCGCTCTCAGCCGAGCCGAAGTAGATCGTCGCGCCGACGCCGGCAGCTCCGAGCTCATGTGCTCGCTGAACCGAGCCGAACATGATCTGGTCGTAGGCGGCCGGGTAGGTCAACAACTCGTTGTGGTTGATCTTGACGATAAGCGGGATGCGATGGGCGTAGCGGCGGGAAACCGCTCCGAGCGCGCCGAATGTCGTGGCCACGGCATTGCAGCCGCCCTCGACCGCCAACTCCACGATGGAGGCCGGATCGAAGTAGATCGGATTCGGCGCGAACGACGCAGCACCCGAGTGCTCGATTCCCTGATCCACCGGAAGGATGGAAACGTAACCGGTGCCGCCGAGGCGGCCATGGTCGAACAGCGACTGGAGGCTCCGCATGACCTGCGGCGAACGGTCGGTGCCGGCGACGACATCGGTTACAAAGTCGGGCCCGGGCAGCGTAAGCAAGTCGCGCCCGATGCCTTCGCATTTGTGGTCCAGCAGATAAGAGGCCTGCTCACCCAGCAGGCGCACAATGTCGGTGGTCACGATGTACGGTTCGCCTCGCATTATCTGACGGCACCGGTCTTGGAGCTGGTACCAGGGACTGGTACGGGGGGCGGCGCACGCCGAATGACGGACTCACTCTATCCGCGCGGTTCCGCGAGAAGGCTGACCCGGAACAGCTCGTCAGCTGTCGTGGCTGCCGAGCGCTGCAAGCCGATCCTCGACGTCCACGAAGCCGGGATCGACATCCGCGATCCGGGCGAATCCACGCCTGGCCCGCTGGAGGTCTCCGACCCGGTCGTACAGGTCCGCTAGCGCGTACCACAGCCGCAGGTGATGCTCCTTGGGCCGCTTAGGACGCAACGGACCCGCCTCAAGCAGGCGAATGGCATCACGCGGCCTGCCTTCATCGGCTAGCGCTCCGGCTGCCACGATCCGTCCCTCCGTGATCGTCTGGGCATCAGGATCGGCGTGCCTCAGCCGATCCCACACGTCGTGCACCTCGTTGAGCCGTCCGAGCGCCCGGTAGCAATCCGCGAGCACCGGCAGCTGATCGACCGCTCCCGTCAGCTGCTCGTACTGTTCGAGCCGGTGCGACGCAGCAGTCCATCGGCCGAGTCGGTACAGCGTCAGGCCGTACAGCTCCTGCACTTCGGCAATGGCGGCATAGCGTGATGCCAGCGGCCGCAGCGTCGTGAGGGCATCCCCGAAGCGCTCAGCCAGGAAGTCCTCCCCTGCCTCGCGCAATCGCTGCGCCAGTCGCTGCTGTTCTGCCGATGGCATGCCCCGCACGCCGACCGGATCGAGCTGAGGAACCTCAAGTCGCACCTTGGAGCGACGACGGCGCGGTGCGTCCTGCGGCGCATGCTTGGCGCGCTCGGGCGGCGGTGGCTGCTGAGGTCGCGGGCTCTGGCGCTCAGGCACCTTTGCCGCGTAGGCGTCGCCCCGGTCGGCGCCGGGAATCGGCCGCAGCACCGATGCGCCTTTGCGGGCCACCCCACCCCAGTCGGTGCGGCGAGCCGCCCGGGATGCCACCTCGTCGACGGGCTTATCGGGTCGCCGCGGAGCGTCCGAGCGGCGCTGCTGGGGCCGCCGACCGCGATCGCGACGCTGTTGATCATCGCCATCAGAACGGCCCCGGGGACCACGATCAGGCTGACCGCGACGGCTTCGATCCTGCCGCTGGCCACGGTCGCGATCGGGTCGCCCGCGCGTCGGTTTGCGAGGCGGGCGCCGGTTCTGCGTCACCCCACGAGGGTAGGCCCGCAAGCGCGAAGAACCCCCGCCGCAAACACGACGGGGGTTCAGGGTTCCGGCAGCGACCTACTCTCCCAGGGGAATTGCCCCCAAGTACCATCGGCGCGGGCAGGCTTAACTTCCGTGTTCGGAATGGGAACGGGTGTGGCCCTGCCGCCATAACCACCGGAGATCTGTCGGTGCAGACTCCTGCACGCGATGCACGAGCAGCACACGCTCGGGTGCGCTTCCTCAAGGCTGAGTACCGATACCAAGCCCTCGGCCGATTAGTACCGGTCTGCTGAACACATTGCTGTGCGTACACATCCGGCCTATCAACGTGGTTATCTGCCACGGGCCTTACCTGGTTGTACCAGTGGGAGATCTCATCTTGGAACAGGCTTCGCGCTTAGATGCTTTCAGCGCTTATCCCTTCCGCAGGTCGCCAACCAGCCGTGCTCCTGGCGGAACAACTGGCACACGAGAGCTGCGTCCATCCGGGTCCTCTCGTACTACGGACAGCTTTCCTCAAATCTCCTACAGCCACAGAGGATAGGGACCGAACTGTCTCACGACGTTCTAAACCCAGCTCGCGTACCGCTTTAATGGGCGAACAGCCCAACCCTTGGGACCTGCTTCAGCCCCAGGATGCGATGAGCCGACATCGAGGTGCCAAACCTTCCCGTCGATATGGACTCTTGGGGAAGATGAGCCTGTTATCCCCGGGGTACCTTTTATCCGTTGAGCAACGACGCTTCCACACGCAATCGCTGGATCACTATGCCCTGCTTTCGCACCTGCTCGACCTGTATGTCTCACAGTCAAGCTCCCTTGTGCCATTGCACTCGACGACTGATTGCCAACCAGTCTGAGGGAACCTTTGGGCGCCTCCGTTACCATTTGGGAGGCGACCGCCCCAGTCAAACTACCCGCCTGGCACTGTTCCCGAACCCGATCAGGGTCCTAGGTTAGAGTTCCGACATGAGCAGGGTCGTATTTCAAGGGTGACTCCACGCATGCTGGCGCATACGCTTCCTAGTCTCCGACCTATCCTACACAACACGTGCCACAACCCAATACCAAGTTATAGTAAAGGTCCACGGGGTCTTTCCGTCCTTCTGTAGCCAACGAGCATCTTTACTCGTACTTCAATTTCGCCGGGTCTGTGGTTGAGACAGTGGGAAAGTCGTTACGCCATTCGTGCAGGTCGGAACTTACCCGACAAGGAATTTCGCTACCTTAGGACCGTTATAGTTACGGCCGCCGTTTACCGGGGCTTAGGTTCACAGCTTCGCTCCGAAGAGCTAACCGTTCCCCGTAACCTTCCGGCACCGGGCAGGCGTCACAGCGTATACATGGTCTTACGACTTCGCACGCTGCTGTGTTTTTAGTAAACAGTCGCTTTCCCCTATTTTGTGCCACCCTTTCCGGCTCGGGCAGCTAGTGCCGTCACCTTCGTAGGGTCATCCTTCTCCCGAAGTTACGGATGCAATTTGCCGAGTTCCTTAACCACAGTTCTCCCGTTCGCCTGAGTATGCTCTACCTGCCTACCTGTGTTGGTTTAGGTACGGGCACCACGTGAACTCGCTAGAGGCTTTTCTAGGCAGCATGGAATCAATGACTTCGCCTGTAGCGGCTCGGCATCGCGTCTCGGACTTCATGGGGCCCGGATTTACCTAGTCCCCGTCCTACTCGCTTACCCCAGGTCTACCATCGCCTGGGTTCACCTATCCTCCTGCGTCCCCTCATTGCTGTCCTCGGTGCGGTGGGTCGGTTCGTCGTTCCCCGAAGGGAGGACAGCCCCTTAGCAACCGCATTTTGGACTGGGCGCGCACGTGGTGGTACCGGAATATCAACCGGTTGTGCATCGACTACGCCTCTCGGCCTCGCCTTAGCTCCCGACTAACCCTGGGAGGACCAGCCTTCCCCAGGAACCCTTGGGCTTACGGCGGAGGGGATTCGCACCCCTCTCTCGCTACTCATGCCAGCATTCTCACTCGGACCCGCTCCACCGGCGCTCACGCTCCGGCTTCGCTGCAGGCACGACGCTCCCCTACCCCTCGAGCTCGCTCGCAAGCGAACTCAAAGGCGCGGCTTCGGCGGTGTATTTAGCCCCGTTACATTATCCGCGCAGGACCACTCGACCAGTGAGCTGTTACGCACTCTTTCAAGGGTGGCTGCTTCTAAGCCAACCTCCTGGCTGTCTGGGCAATCCCACATCGTTTGCCACTTAATACACACTTAGGGGCCTTAGCCGGCGCTCTGGGCTGTTTCCCTCTCGTCCAACGAAGCTCATCCCCCGTGGACTCACTGCCGCACTCTGGAGCCATGGCATTCGGAGTTTGACTGGGGTCGGTAAGCTTGTGGGCCCCCTAGCCCAATCAGTGCTCTACCTCCATGGCTGAACGTGCGACGCTGCACCAAAATGCATTTCGGGGAGAACCAGATATCACCGTGTTTGATTGGCCTTTCACCCCTATCCACAGGTCATCCGCCCAGTTTTCAACCTAGGTCGGTTCGGGCCTCCACGGAGTCTTACCTCCGCTTCACCCTGCCCATGGATAGATCACACGGCTTCGGGTCTACAGCATGCGACTGTGCGCCCTATTCGGACTCGCTTTCGCTCCGGCTTCCCATCACTGGTTAACCTTGCCACACACCGTAACTCGCTGGCTCATTCTTCAAAAGGCACGCTGTCGCGCTTGGACACAAGTGCCCAGTAGCGCTTCAACTGCTTGTAAACCAATGGTTGCAGGTACTATTTCACTCCCCTCCCGGGGTACTTTTCACCTTTCCCTCACGGTACTAGTTCGCTATCGGTCGCCGACACATATTTAGCCTTACGAGGTGGTCCTCGCAGATTCACGCCGGCCTTCACGGAACCGGCGCTACTCGGGAGCAATCCCAGGAGGCAAGCAGATTTCGCGTACGGGGCTGTCACCCTCTGCGGCCCGCCTTTCCTGTACGGTTCCGCTATCTGCCTGCTTTGTAACTCCTTGACCGATCTGGTGCTCGGTCGGGGATGTCCCACAACACCGATCCGGCAACGCCACCAGGCTTTACCACCGGATTCGGTTTAGGCTCTTCCCATTTCGCTCGCCGCTACTCCGGGAATCGCTGTTGCTTTCTTTTCCTTAGGGTACTGAGATGTTTCAATTCCCCTCGTTCCCTCTACCTGCCCTATAGATTCAGGCAGGAGTGACACCCGATTAGAGGTGCCGGGTTTCCCCATTCGGATATCCACGGATCAAAGCCTATTCGGCGGCTCCCCGTGGCTTATCGCAGCCTATCACGTCCTTCATCGGTGTTCGGCGCCAAGGCATTCACCATTGGCTCTTCGTAGCTTGGTATATCGATACTCAGTCTCGAAGAATCAAATTTCCTCTGCCACAGTCTCAAATGTGACAGTCACAGAGGACTTTGATGCTCGTGCATCGCTATGCAGTTATCAGAGAGCCGCGGCGTCAAGGCGCGACGCAGCGCTCCCTGGCAGCAGAACAGAGGACGAGCTGGCTGCAATCGGCTGAAGATCTACTCCAGCAAACTGATACAGACAGCACCAGTGCTCCAACTGGGAATCTCCGTCTGAGATCTGAGACCACGGTGGTCTCATTCTCGGAGGTGACTCCTTAGAAAGGAGGTGATCCAGCCGCACCTTCCGGTACGGCTACCTTGTTACGACTTCACCCCAATCGCTCACCCCACCTTCGACAGCTCCCTCCCTTGCGGGTTGGGCCACTGGCTTCGGGTGTTGCCAACTTTCGTG